>NZ_JAYRCS010000001.1:1490000-3970000 GCF_049472635.1 Sphingobium salicis subsp. salicis | reverse complement strand
TTGTCGTTGGTGGTGTGGACTCTCAAGCGTGAGGTAAGGGCATCTGGTGAATGCCTTGGCATGTACAGGCGATGAAGGACGTGGCACGCTGCGATAAGCGTGGGGGAGCCGTGAGCAGGCTTTGATCCCGCGATTTCCGAATGGGACAACCCACCTTCACCATTTAATTCCGTTCTTGGTTTTCCAGGCGCGTAGTTAAATGGGAGAGGTATCACTAAGCTGAATAAAATAGGCTTTGGTGAAGCGAACCCGGAGAACTGAAACATCTCAGTACCCGGAGGAAAAGACATCAACCGAGATTCCGTTAGTAGTGGCGAGCGAACGCGGACCAGGCCAGTGCCTGATGTTTAATTAGCAGAACGATCTGGAAAGTTCGGCCATAGCGGGTGACAGCCCCGTATGCGAAAATGAAACATCAGGACTTGAGTAGGGCGGAGCACGTGAAACTCTGTCTGAACATGGGGGGACCACCCTCCAAGCCTAAATACTCGTACATGACCGATAGTGAACCAGTACCGTGAGGGAAAGGTGAAAAGCACCCCGATGAGGGGAGTGAAACAGTACCTGAAACCGGATGCCTACAAGCAGTGGGAGGGTCCTTGAGACCTGACCGCGTACCTCTTGCATAATGGGTCTGTGACTTAGTGTATCAAGCAAGCTTAAGCCGTTAGGTGTAGGCGCAGCGAAAGCGAGTCTGAATAGGGCGCCATAGTTTGATGCATTAGACCCGAAACCCGGCGATCTATGCATGACCAGGTTGAAGGTGCGGTAACACGCACTGGAGGACCGAACCGTTCAATGTTGAAAAATTGTCGGATGAGTTGTGCTTAGGGGTGAAAGGCCAATCAAGCCGGGAAATAGCTGGTTCTCCGCGAAATCTATTGAGGTAGAGCGTCGAATATTTGCCGTTGGGGGTAGAGCACTGGATGGATGCGGGGGTCGCGAGATCTACCAATTCTAACCAAACTCCGAATACCAACGAGTTTAGTTCGGCAGACAGACGGCGGGTGCTAAGGTCCGTCGTCAAAAGGGAAACAGCCCTAACCTACAGCTAAGGTCCCCAAGTCATCACTAAGTGGGAAAGCATGTGGGATTTCCAAAACAACCAGGAGGTTGGCTTAGAAGCAGCCATCCTTTAAAGAAAGCGTAACAGCTCACTGGTCTAAATAAGAGATCCTGCGGCGAAGATGTAACGGGGCTAAAGTGATGCACCGAAGCTTAGGGTTCAGTCTTTGACTGAGCGGTAGCGGAGCGTTCCGTAGGCCGTTGAAGCGGAAGGGTAACCGACCGTGGAGGTATCGGAAGTGCGAATGCAGACATGAGTAGCGATTAAGAGGGTGAGATGCCCTCTCGCCGAAATTCCAAGGGTTCCTGCTTAAAGCTAATCTGAGCAGGGTAAGCCGGCCCCTAAGACGAGCCCGAAGGGGGTAGTCGATGGGAACCACGTTAATATTCGTGGGCCTGGTGGTGTGTGACGGATGCCGTAAATTGTTCGGGCTTATTGGATTGCTCCGGGCAGTGAAGGGGTCCCAGGAAATAGCCCCACCGTATAGACCGTACCCTAAACCGACACAGGTGGAATGGTAGAGTATACCAAGGCGTTTGAGAGAAGTATCCTGAAGGAACTCGGCAAATTGCCTCCGTACCTTCGGAAGAAGGAGGCCCCATCTTAAGGCAACTTTTGATGGGGGGCACAGGCCAGGGGGTAGCGACTGTTTAGCAAAAACACAGGGCTCTGCTAAGTCGGCTTCAAGACGACGTATAGGGCCTGACGCCTGCCCGGTGCCTGAAGGTTAAGAGGAGGAGTGCAAGCTCTGAATTGAAGCCCAGGTAAACGGCGGCCGTAACTATAACGGTCCTAAGGTAGCGAAATTCCTTGTCGGGTAAGTTCCGACCTGCACGAATGGCGTAACGACTTCCCCACTGTCTCCAGGATATGCTCAGCGAAATTGAATTCTCCGTGAAGATGCGGAGTACCCGCGGTTAGACGGAAAGACCCCGTGCACCTTTACTGCAGCTTCAGAGTGGCATTAGGAAAGAACTGTGTAGCATAGGTGGGAGGCTTTGAAGCATTGACGCCAGTTGATGTGGAGCCATAGGTGAAATACCACCCTGTTGTTTTCTGATGTCTAACCTCGCACCGTTATCCGGTGCAGGGACCCTCTGTGGCGGGTAGTTTGACTGGGGCGGTCGCCTCCTAAAGAGTAACGGAGGCGCGCGATGGTGGGCTCAGGACGGTTGGAAACCGTCTGTTAGAGTGCAATGGCATAAGCCCGCCTGACTGCGAGACTGACAAGTCGAGCAGAGACGAAAGTCGGTCATAGTGATCCGGTGGTCCCTCGTGGAAGGGCCATCGCTCAACGGATAAAAGGTACGCCGGGGATAACAGGCTGATGATTCCCAAGAGCTCATATCGACGGAATCGTTTGGCACCTCGATGTCGGCTCATCACATCCTGGGGCTGGAGCAGGTCCCAAGGGTTTGGCTGTTCGCCAATTAAAGTGGTACGTGAGCTGGGTTCAGAACGTCGCGAGACAGTTTGGTCCCTATCTGCCGTGGGCGTCGAAATTTGAGAGGAGTTGACCCTAGTACGAGAGGACCGGGTTGAACATACCTCTGGTGTACCTGTCGTCACGCCAGTGGCGCAGCAGGGTAGCTATGTATGGACGGGATAACCGCTGAAAGCATCTAAGCGGGAAGCCTCCCTCAAGATAAGATTTCATCGAGCCGTCGTAGACCACGACGTTGATAGGCTGGATGTGGAAGTGCGGTAACGCATGGAGCTAACCAGTCCTAATTGCTCTGTTCGCGCTTAAGAGTCCCACCATCAACGACAATGCTGGAAACAGCAAAAACGCTGATGGCGTGGTGTTAAGCCAGCCCAGATATACGAACATCAAACACACAAAGTTCTTGTTGTTCACTTTCCCAAGTGAAAGTGAATAGTGCACGGTATCGATTAAAAACCCGCAGTTATGCGCCTGCTTCATTGCTTGGTGACCATAGCGTCTGTGACCCACCCGATCCCATCCCGAACTCGGCCGTGAAACCAGTCTGCGCCGATGGTACTATTGCTCAAGCACTGGAAGAGTAGGGCGTCGCCAGGCATTGAAGCACGCGCATAGCAACGGATCAAAAACCCATCACAATGTTACAAAACAGGGCGGCCCGCAAAGCCGCCCTTTTTGCATGTCAGGGCCACACAAAAGCCCAGTGTCGCGGGATGGAGCAGCCCGGTAGCTCGTCAGGCTCATAACCTGAAGGTCGTAGGTTCAAATCCTACTCCCGCAACCAACACAACACACGCACACGCCGCCTCGGATCTCCCCAAGGCGGCTTTTTTGTGGCCGCAAATCATCGCACCCGAGCGCCTCGCACCTTCGCCGTGCCGAACAGCCCCATCCTGCACTTGCCGCTCACGACATCGCCATCGAACAGCAGCGCATATTTAAGCGTGATCGCCGTACCCATCCGGTGAGGCCCGCCTTGTACGGCGAGTGAACGACCGGTCTTAAGAGCGCTCGTATGAGCGAGCTTAGGAGCGCAGCATGGGGCAGATCACGGTGATGACGGGGCCGGAGCGGCGGCGTCGGTGGCGAGACGAGGAACGGCTCCAGATCCTGACCGAAGCCTTCGCGCCGGGCGCATGTGTCGCCGACGTAGCCCGGCGGCGGGACGTATCGACCAGCCTCATCTACACCTGGCGGCGCAATCTGCGACGCGAACAAGCCGAAGGGACTGCTCTCCCGATGGCAGACATGACCTTTGCCCGGGCGGTCCTCGCCGAGGACGAGAAGGTGGACGGTTGCGATCGCTGCGGCGTGATCACCGTCGAACTGAGCGACGGCCGGCTCGTTCGCATTTCGGCCGAGGCGCCCGCCGGACTGGTAGCGGCGACCTTGAAGGCGCTGCGGTGATCCCAGCGGGCGCGCGGGTGTGGATCGCCATGGGTCACACGGATATGCGCAAAGGGATGCAAGGGCTGGCCTTGCAGGTCCAGCAGGGTCTGAAGCGCGATCCGCACGGAGGCGACCTGTTCGTGTTTCGCGGACGGACCGGATCACTGATTAAGATCATTTGGCACGACGGGATCGGCATGTCCCTCTATTCCAAGCGGCTCGAGCAGGGACGCTTCGTGTGGCCTTCGGCGAAGGACGGGATCGTCTCGCTGACCAACGCGCAATTGTCCTGCCTGCTGGAGGGGATAGACTGGCGTAACCCGCAGTACTCCTGGCGCCCGCAGAGCGCGGGATAGGCCGAGCACTTTCTTCGCTTCCCGAGGCATTTTCGGCTTCAACCCTGGGATGATCTGTGATTCCATGCCCGTCATGGACACGGCCGTATCGCCCCTCCCGGACGACGTCGAAGCGCTCAGGGCGCTGCTGTCCGCCGCGCTCGAACGCGCCGACGATGCCGAAGCGCGCCTCGCCAATGCCAGAGCCCGCGAGAGCGCGACCGAGGCGATGATCGCCCACCTCAAGCTGCAGATCGCCAAGCTGCGCCGCGAGCAATATGGCGCCAGCGCCGAGCGCAGCCGCCGGTTACTCGACCAACTTGAGCTACAGTTGGAAGACCTTGAGGCCGATGCCTGCGAGGATGACCTGGCCGCCGAAGTCGCCGCGGCCAGGACCGCCGATGTCGCCGCCTTTGGGCGCAAGCGGCCGAGCCGCAAGCCGTTCCCCGAACATCTCCCGCGCGAGCGCGTCGTCATTCCTGCTCCATGTTCGTGCCCGGCTTGCGGCGGCGCGCGTCTGTCGAAGCTGGGCGAGGACGTGACCGAGACTCTCGAGGTGATCCCGCGCCAGTGGAAGGTGATCCAGACGGTGCGCGAGAAGTTTTCGTGCCGGGATTGCGAGACGATCACACAGCCCCCGGCGCCGTTCCATGTCGTGCCGCGCGGATGGGCCGGCCCCAGTTTCCTCGCCATGCTGCTGTTCGAGAAGTTTGGCCAGCACCAGCCCCTCAACCGCCAGGCCGAGCGCTTCGCGCGCGAAGGCGTGGCGCTCAGCACCTCGACGCTGGCCGACCAGGTCGGCGCGGCGGCCTTTGCCCTAATGCCGCTCTATCTAAGGATCGAGGCCCATGTCCTGGCCGCCCGGCGTTTGCATGGCGACGATACGACTGTGCCGGTCCTAGCCAAGGGCAAGACGGATACCGCGCGCCTGTGGGTCTACGTTCGCGATGACCGGCCCTTCGCCGGCAGCGATCCGCCCGCAGCCCTGTTCCACTATTCCCGCGACCGGCGCGGCGAGCATCCTCGGGCGCACCTGGCGTCATGGGCAGGGATTCTGCAGGCCGATGCCTATGGCGGCTACAACGAGCTCTACGCGCCCGGCCGTCAGCCTGCACCCGTGATCGAGGCGGGCTGCTTTGCACACGCACGGCGCAAGTTCTTCGAACTGGCCGACGTCGAGGCTGCCGCGCGCCGGAAGAGCCGCGGTGAGCGTACCGGCATGATCTATCCGATTGCGCTGGAAGCCGTGCAGCGCGTTGATGCCCTGTTCGAGATCGAGCGTGGCATCAACGGCAAGGCGGCCGAAGAGCGTGTCGCCGTCCGGCAGGACTTCAGCGCGCCACTGATGACGGACCTGCACGCTTGGCTCACTGCCCAGCTCGCGAAGCTGTCGCGCAGCCACGATCTGGCTAAGGCGATAAACTACATGCTCCGGCGCTGGGATGCCTTCACCCGGTTCTTGGGCGATGGCCGGATCTGCCTCACGAACAACGCGGCCGAACGGGCGCTGCGCTGCGTGCCCCTCGGGCGCAAGGCCTGGCTGTTCTGCGGCTCCGATCGCGGTGGACAGCGCGCCGCCGTGCTTTACTCGCTGATCCAGACCGCCCGTCTTAACGATGTCGATCCGCAGGCTTGGCTGGCCGATGTCCTTGCGCGCATCGCAGAGCATCCGGTCAACCGGATCGACGAACTGCTGCCATGTTGGGGTGGACGGCTCCCAACGGCATCGCAATGTGCCAGAGTGAGTACGTTGCAAGACTTAATCAAGGGAGCCGCCCGTGGAGCAAATTACCCGCATAGGCATGGATACGTCAAAGAACGTTTTTCAACTGCATGGCGTCGATGCAGCGGAGAAGGCAGTGCTGCGCAAGAAGTTGATGCGCCGGGAAATGGTTCGGTTTTTCGAAAAGCTGCCACCCACCGTCGTCGCTATCGAGGCATGCGGCAGTTCACATCATTGGGCTCGTCTTCTCGGATCGCTCGGGCATGACGTAAGGTTGATCGCGCCGCAATTAGCGAAGCCCTACGTCAAGCGCGGCAAGAACGACGCGGCGGATGCCGAAGCTCTCTGCGAAGCGGTGAGCCGCCCAACAATGCGCTTCGTTCCAGTAAAGACTGCAGAACAACAGGCGGCGCTCATGTTGGTCGGGGTGCGCGAAAGGCTCATCCAGAAGCGCACCCAGCTCGTCAACGCTATACGAGGGTATGGCGCGGAGTTCGGCATCACTGCGGCGACGGGTGCATGTCGCGTCGTACCGCTTCTCGAGCGCATCGCGGCAGATGAAACGATACCCGAATTGGCGCGCGAACTTTTTGCCCTGCAGGGAAAGGAATATGCGCAGCTCCAGTGCGAGATCGAACGGATCGACGCGAAGCTGATGGAATGGCATCGCAACGACGAATGTAGTCAGCGACTGGCCAAAATTCCCGGCGTTGGGCCTATCGGCGCGACCTTGCTCATGATGAAAACGCCCGATCCGCATCTATTCAAATCCGGTCGGGATTTTGCGGCATGGATGGGCCTGACCCCTAAAGATCACTCGACCGCCGGCAAGACAAGACACGGCGTTATCACTCGCGCTGGTGATGAACTTCTCAGAAGCACGCTCGTGGTCGGAGCTACCGCAGTCGTTCAGCACGCCCGCAATGGGCGAGGTAGGAATCTCACACCATGGCTTATCGGCTTGATTGGACGAAAATCACCTAAGCTCGTTGCGGTTGCCGTTGCTAACAAAGCCGCACGTGTCGCGTGGAAACTCATGGTGAGCGGCGAGCGATACCAATGCGTCGCGCCGCCCGCCCTTACTGCGGTAGCAGCATAAGAATTAGCCAGGAGCGATGAGCAGAATATCAATGCTATCGTACTGAGCTGATCCGTGATCTTGCATGAAGAGAGCAGATGGTGCGATCGATCGATCCGAGGCGTGTGACACTCCGTCAGTTCCAGTGGCCATCACAGGCCGCTGCCGTGTTGGGAACACACACCGCGGAAACCATCTTGGCCAGCGGTCACGTGCGACCGCACCGAAAGGCCGGACATATGGAAGCAAGCGATCCGATCAAATTTTCCGTTCAGCCCTTGCAAGAGGGAGCCGTCCACATATGGAACTGGAAAGATTGAGCCAAACCATTCGAAAGCACTCCTTGACGCAAAAAGCCGTACTTGGCGTCTACGTCGCATGCTTTGCCGTTGGCGCTTTCAATCATGGCAGGGATTTTCTCAGCTACGGCGCGCGGCCCTACAACTGGGCTCCGGCCCTGTTGGAAGCATTCTGGTCTGCGCTGCTCTTCCTCGACCTAGCCACTATAGGCCTGCTGCTGCTCGGCAAACTTCGGGTTGGTCTGGCGCTTGCCGTAGCGATTATGATCTCCGACGTCGCTGCAAATTCTTACGGATTCTTCGTGCTTGGCATTCCGGGCTTCAAAGTCGCATTACCACTCCAGGCCGCGTTTCTCGGTTTTGTTCTCGGTTCTGCACCGTTCCTTTGGCCAAACCGCGAAACTGCCTGAGCGCCTGCGGCTCTCACCGGATGCTTACTGATCGCCATCGGCCTGGTGACCTTCATCTCCCAGGACAGCTGATTGCCGCTCAGCGTGCCGGAAAACGCCTGCGAGCCCTGATCGGCCTCCAGCCGTCCCGTCACCCGCTCGCCCGAAACCTCGAAATGCGCCACCATCGGCTGCGGCCCCATCGGCGTCGCGAGCACCAGCTGCCATGCGCCGTCAATGCCAACCGGGGCGACAGGCGCGATCGGCGGAGGAGGGGGCGCTACCGGGGCAGGGGCATCGACCTCCGGCGCCCGATGATCGGGATGGAAGCGACTGACCGGACGTTCGGGCCAGGGCTGCCCTTCGATCACGGTCATCAGCTTGTCCGGCGTCAGCGGCAGGTCCACCGGCACCTCGCCGAACGGCGAAAGCGCATCCGCGATAGCATTGACCAGGGTTGGCGGGCCGATGATGCAGCCGCCCTCGCCAACGCCGCGAAAGCCGCCTTCGGCCTGCGACGGCGTATCGGCATGGACATATTCGAAATCGGGCACGTCGAAGATTGTCGGCAGCGCATAATCCTTGAAGGTCGCCGCCGTCGGATTGCCCTGCGCATCGCGCGCGGCATCCTCCAGTAGCACGCTGCCGATCGCCTGGGCAAGGCCGCCGGCAATCTGCCCCTCTACCACCGCCGGGTTGATCATCACCCCGCAATCCTCGCTGCTGACCCAGCGGCGGATCGTCACGAAGCCGGTATCGGCATCGACCTCGACGATGCAGGCATGGGCCGCGCTGGTGAAGGTCATGGGCGGCGGATCATAGCGATATTGTGCTTCCAGCCCCGTCTCCATGCCCGGCGGCAATCGCCCCGGCTCGCCATAGGCGATCTCGGCAATCTCGCGCAGCGTCCGCCGCATCTCCGGCGCACCGGCGACATGGACCATCCCACCCGCCAGGCTGATCGCCTCCGGACTGGCGTTGAGCAGATGGGCGGCCACCACCTTCACCTTGTCGGCGAGCAGGCGGCCGGCCCGGATCGCCGCGCCGCCGCCGATCACCCCTTGTCGACTGCCGCCCGCGCCGGGGCCAAAGCCGCCGCGCGAACTGTCGCCGTCGAAGATGGTGACGTCCTCGATTGGCACGCCCAACTGATCGGCAATGCACTGCGCCATCGTCGTCTGGGTGCCATGGCCCTGCGAATGGACGCTCATCACCGCGACCACCCGTCCGGTCGGTTCGATCCGCAGCTGCGCCAGTTCGCCGGTCATCACCGCGATGCTGCCCGCCGCGCCGGTCGGCTCGATATAGGCGGCAAAGCCAAGGCCCAGATAGCGCCCCTGTGCCCGCGCCGCCGCCTGCTCCGCGCGGAAGGCGGGCACGTCCACCACCTCCAGCAGCTTTTCCAGACATTGCGCTGGCGTGATGTCCTCGCGCGGGATGCCGAGCGGCGTGACCGACGGCTGGTCAGCAGCGGTGCAGAGGTTGCGCCGGCGAATCTCCACCGGATCGACGCCGATCTGGCGCGCCGCCCGGTCGAGCAAAGTCTCGCGCGCCAGCGTCTCGATCGCCCAGGGGCCACGATAGGCGGCCAGCCCCGGCGTATTGCTGTACCAGCCGCGCGATACGAAGCTGTAGGCGGGGATATTATAGGCCGCCCACAGGAACATATGGACCGCGATATTGGCGTCCGCCCCCATCGGATAGGCGCCATTGTTGAGCGCATAATCGGCATGGCTGGCGATCAGCCGCCCGTCCGTGTCGAAGGCGGCGCGCAATGTCATTTCCTGCTCGCGCGCCTGGTTGGCGGCGGTCAGATTCTCGATCCGGTCCTCGATCCACTTGACCGGCCGGCGCAGCAGCATGGCGGCAAGGATGGCGGACACCTCCTCCATCCAGGGATGGCTCTTGAGGCCGAAGGAGCCGCCGACATCCTTGGCCACCACCCGCACGCTCAGCCCCGGCCGGTCGAGCGCCAGCGTCAGCCAGCGCGCCACCAACTGCGGCCCGGCACAGGTGATATGGACCAGCAGTTCGCTCTCGCCCTGCAGGCTCGCCACCACGCCGCGCGTCTCCATCGGCGACTGGGCGATGCGCTGATGGCGAATCGACTGGCTGACCAGATGCGGCGCGCCCGCCAGCAGCGCCTCCAGCGCGGCATCGGCGTCCTCCTCGCCCATCAGCGCGGCGACATTGTCGTCGGTATCGGGATGCACCCGTGGGCCAAGGCGCGCATCGTCCAGCGTGACGACGGCGGTTTCCTCGGCATAATCGACCAGGACCAGGCTGGCGGCATCCTCGGCCAGATAACGGTCGTCGGCGATCACCAGCGCGACCGGATGGCCGACATAGGCGACCCGCCCGTCCGCCAGCGGGGTCATCGCCACCTCCACCGGGCCGAGGAAGAAACTCAGCATGGTGACGCCGAACGGCGCCAGGTCCGCCTGGGTCAGCACCGCATGGACGCCGGGCTGGGCGCGTGCGACATCGGTGTCGATCGACCGGATCCTGCCGCGCGCGATCGGGCTGCGGACGAAGGCGGCGTGCAGCATGCCGGGCAGGATGATATCGTCGACGAAGCTGCCGCGCCCGGTCAGCAGCCGGCCATCCTCCTTGCGCGGCACGCGCTGGCCGATGAAGCGCTGGGCGGAAATCGGCGGCGCGTTCATGGCGTGCCATCCTCCGCCGCCAGTTGCCGGATCGCGCGGCGTATCCCCTGATAGCCGGTGCAGCGGCACAGATGACCGGACATGGCCTCGGTCATCGCCGCTTCGTCGGGGCGGGCGCCGTCTGCCCGCAGCGCGGCCAGGGTCATGACGATGCCGGGCGTGCAGAAACCGCATTGCAGGCCATGGCAATCCTTGAGCGCCTGCTGCACCGGGTGGAGTGTGCCGTCGGCCGCGGCCAGCCCCTCCACCGTGGTCAGGCTGCATCCATCGGCCTGCACCGCCAGCATCAGGCAGGACCGCACCGCGCGCCCGTCTACGATCACCGTGCAGGCGCCGCACACCCCCTGCTCGCAGCCGACATGGACGCCAGTATAGCCGGCCCGATCGCGCAGCCAGTCGCTCAGCGTCAGCCGCCCGTCCACCAGCCCGCGATGCTGCTGGCCGTTTACGGTCAGGGCGATGGGATGCTCGCTCATGCTGCCAGCCTCCGGTCGAGCGCCTGCGCCAGGGCGCTGGCGAAGATTCGCCGGCCGACGCTGCGTCGATAGGCGGCGCTGGCATGGCCGTCGTCAAATGGCGCGCTGTCGGCGATCGCCAGATCGGCAATGGCCTGCACATCGATCCGGTCGATCGCCTGGCCGATCAGCGCCTGCTCTGCCTGCCGCGCGCGCATCGGTGTCGGTCCCATGCCGAACCAGGCGATGCCCGCCCGCTCAATCCGTCCCTCCACGATCGCCAGCGCGCCGACCAGCCCGACCAGCGCGAAATCGCCGGGCCGCCGCGCCACTTCACGGAACAGCGGCACCGCATCCGCCGGCCAGGCGGGATAATCGATCGCCACCAGCAGTTCGTCCTGCGCGATCGCGGTTGCATAGGGGCCAAGATAGAGGTCGTCGGCGGCCATGGTCCGCGCGCCGCGCACCGACCGCAGGGTCATGGACGCCCCCAGCGCCACCGCTGTCGCCGGCATCTCGGCCGCCGGTTCGCCGAGCGCGATCGACCCGCCGATCGTCCCGCGATTGCGGGTCTGGTGATGGCCGACATGGGCCAGCGCCGTGACGAAGACCGGCAAGGCCTGTACCAGCAGCGGATTGGCCAGCGCATCGGCCTGCCGCGTCGCCGCGCCGATCCGCAGGCCGCCGGCATGGGGGGCGATGCCCTGCAATTCGGGCAGATGGCCGATGTCGATCAGGATGAAGGGCTGGCTCATGCGCAGCGCCAGCAACGGCATCAGCGTCTGGCCGCCCGCCAGCAATTGCGCGCCGCCGCCGGCCTCGGCCAGCAGCGCGCAGCCATGGTCGATGCTGGTGGCGCGGACATAGTCGAACGGCGCGGGCTTCATCGCCGCCCCCTGCGCCCGGCCTCGAACCCGGCCAGCGCCGTCACCGCCAGCAACAGGCCGATCGCCACCATGCCGGTGCCCGCCACGCCGCTGCGCTCCAGCAGCACCCCGGTCGCCAGCGCCAGCAATAGCGCGATGATCCAGCCCCAGGGATGGCCGCCCGCCGATGGCGGAGCCTGCACCGGCGCCGTCACCGCCGCGACCGGTCCATCCTCCGCCGGCATGCCACCACCGCTGACCACCGCGTTGAAGTTGCGGAAAAATTGTCCCACAAGCTGCTTTGCCGTCGCGTCGATGATCGGCCCGCCCAGCTGCGCCAGCCGGCCGCCGACCTCCGCTTCGACCGCATAGGACAGGCGCGTTTGGGAGCCGTCGTCGGCCAGCGTCACCTTCGCGCCGCCCTTGGCATGGCCCACCGTCCCGCCCTGGCCCTCACCGCTGATGCGATAACCATTGGGGGCGTCGATCTCCGACAGGGTGACGGTGCCGGCAAAGCGCGCGCCGATCGGCCCGATCTTCACCGCGATCTCGGCCCGCAACCGGTCCTCGCCGTCACGCTCCAGCGACTGGCAGCCGGGAATGCACTGGCGCAGCATCGCCGGATCATTGAGCGCCTGCCATACCGCGTCGCGCGGCGCGGCGATCCGCTCCTCGCCGGTCATCCGCATCAGAAGCGCGCCGCCGTCGGTGTGTCGGTGTCGGGCTTGCGCGTGCCCAGCGCCTCGCGCGCGGTGGCGCGCAGATAGGACCAGATATTGTGGATTTGCGCCTTGCCCAGCGGGAAGCGCGGCATGCCCCGTTCGGCCAGCGCGCCTTCCTGCACCACCTGGTAGAAATTCTCCTCCGACAGCGACAGGGCGGATTCGCGCAGATCCGGCCCCGGTGCGCCGGCGCCCTTGAACGCCATGCCGTGGCATGCGCCGCAGATGAAGCCCATCTCCTTGCCCGCGGCCACCGCCTTTTCGTCCAGCACGATGCCGGGATCGTCGAGCGCATGGACCGCCATGTCGCGCGGCGGCGATGGCGCCAGCCGCGCCTTGCCGCCGATCGCGAAGCTCAGCAGCCGGCGGGGCTGGGCGCCATATTTCCAGCCGACATTCAATATCTCGCTCGCCGCCGCCGTGGTGCCGCCCCAGCCGACCAGCAGCGACACATATTGGGTGTCGCCGATGGCATAGCTCATCGGCGCGCCGATGATCCCCAGTCCCGCATTGAAGCGCCACACTTCCTTGCCGCTCGCCGCGTCATGCGCGCGGACATAGCCGTCGGCCGTCCCCTGGAACACAAGCCCGCCTGCCGTCGCCAGCGTCCCGCCATTCCACAGATGGGACCGCGCCATGCGCCAGCGCGCCTTCTGCGCCACCGGATCCCACGCCAGCAACGCGCCGGTCAGGTCGTCCTTGTCGCGCTTTTGCGTGATGAAGCTGGCGCTGGCCCCGGTGATGCTGGCCAGGAACCCCTTGTCCGCCTTCGCGTAGCGGGCGCCGGCCTGCATATAGGGGATATAGGCCAGACCTGTCTGCGGACTGTAGCTCATCGCCTGCCAGTTATGGCTGCCCAATGTGCTGGGATAGATGTCGACCGGCCCGTCCTGATAATGGGCATTGGCGGTTTCCACCGGGCGTCCCGTCGCCATGTCGATATGGCTGGCCCAGCTCACCTTGCCGACCTTCTCGGCGGAGATGAGTTTTCCGGTCTCGCGGTCCAGCACATAGAAGAAGCCGTTGGTCGGCTGCTGCATCAGCACTTTGCGCGGCCGGCCGTCGATCGTCACGGTCGCGGCGATCATGTTGGCGGTCGCCTTGTAATCCCAGCTTTCGCGGGGGTTTTGCTGATAATGCCAGATATATTGGCCGCTATCGGCGTCCAGCGCGACGATCGAGGCGACCAACAGATTGTCGCCGCCGCCCGGACTGCGCTTTTCCGGGTCATAGGGGCCGGCATTGCCGACGCCCAGATAGATGCGGTTGAGCTCCGGGTCGAAGGTCATGCCGTTCCACACCGTGCCGCCGGTGCCGGTCTTCCAGTAGGAACCGTTCCAGCTCCTGGCCGCCATTTCCATCACCGGGTCGCCGGCATTCTGCTCCGGGCTGCCCGGCACCGTCCAGAAACGCCAGACCTGCGCCCCGGTCTTCTGGTCATAGGCGGTGACGAAGCCGCGCTGGCCGATATCGGCGCCGCCATTGCCGATGATGACCTTGCCGTTGAAGGTGCGCGGCGCGCCGGTCAGGCTGTGCATCGTGCCGGGCGGCAGGGTGTTGACGCTCCAGGCGACCGCGCCGGTCCTGGCATCCAGCGCGATCAGCCGGCCGTCCAGCACGCCGATGAAGATGCGGCCATTGTCGTAAGCGACACCGCGATTGACCCCCATGCCCATCGCCTGCCGGGTCGGATTGACCTTCCAGATTTCCGGATCATATTTCCAGATCAGCCTGCCGCTCGCCCCGTCGACGGCATAGACCGCGCCATAGCTGCCGCTGAAATAGAGGATGCCGTTCACCGCCAGCGGGGTCGCCTCCAGCGATACCTCGCCCTCCAGATCGAGTGACCAGGCCAGGCCCAGCTTGCGGATATTGGCGGTGTTGATCGCGCTCAGCTGGCTATAGCCGCTCTCGTCGGCGCTGCCGCCGACACCGGGCCAGTCGGCCCCCGTGCCGGTCTGCACCACCTGCTGCGCCACCAGCCCGGCGGCCGACGCCGCCAGCGCCAGTCCCGCCACCGTCCGTACCAGAAACAGCCCGCGCGTCCCCCGCATCCGCTCTCTCCCGTCCTGCCCGCTTGCCGCGATGCCTGTTTGACTGAACAGGTGTTTAGTTTTTGTGGGTCAGCCGGTCAAGCAGGCGCAGGCCATCGCCCGCGGGCATCGCCCCGGTGCTGTCATCATCGCTGTCAATTTTGCCGTGTCGGGATCAGTCCGCGCCGGGGGCGAAGCGGGCGCGGGTCGATTGCGCCGCTTTGCGCGCTTCCTCGACCGCGGCCTCCTCGGTCGCGAACAGCAGATGGTCGATCACCGCCGCCAGATGGCCGCGCATCGCCGCGCGCGCCGCTGCCGGATCGCGCGCCCGGATCGCCTGGGCGATGACGCGATGCTCCTCGACAACCGGCGTCACCTTGGCGGCACGGGCCTTGGCGAGCAGCAGCCGCGATTCCGGCGCGCTCGCCCGCATTTCCCACAGCCGCGCGACACTGTCGACCAGCGCCGCGTTGCGCGTCGCCTGCGCGATCAGCATGTGAAACTGCTGGTCGACGGCATAGGCATCGCCATCGCGCAGATTCTCGCTGGCGATTTGTTCGACCAGCCGGTCCAGTTCGTCCAGTTCGTCCGGTCGGGCATGCAGTGCCGCCAGCGCCGCGGCCTCGCCCTCGATCGCCAGTCGCGCCTCCATCAGCTCGAAGGCGGTTATGCTGAACCGGGGCGCCTCGGCCGCCTGGCGATCGGCACCGGGAATGCGCACCACATAGGCGCCCGATCCGACCCGCACCTCGACCAGTCCCTGCACCTCCAGCGCGATGATCGCCTCGCGCACGGTCGGCCGGCTGACATCATGCTCGATCGCCAGCTCGCGCTCGGGCGGCAGCCGGTCGCCCACGGCATAGCGGCCACCCGCCAGGTCCGCGAGCAACCGCCGGGCCAGTTGCTGATAAAGGCGGCTGCCATCGCCGACGTCCGGCAGGGTCTGGGAAGAACTGGTCATGTCAGCCCCTCTCATGCGCTACTCCGTCCCGCTTTTGAAGCCCCTCAGCCGGGTTCAGCTGGGTAAGGCGATCATCGATATCTGCCGGCCATAATCACCTTCCTGCGCATGGCAGGACCGGCGATAGCTGAAGAAGCGATCGGCCTGGCTATAGGTGTCCTCGTCCAGCAGGCTGATCCGCCCGATCCCCGCCGCCTGCAGCCGCGACGCGACATAGGCGGCAATGTCGAACTGGCAGTGGCCCGCCCGCCCGGCGCTGAAGAATCGCGCATTGTCCGCGTCGTCCCGCTCGAACCGCTCGGCAAAGTCCAAAGTCACCTCATAGGAAGCGCGCCCGATGCACGGGCCGATGGCGCAGGCAATGCCCGCACGCGTCGCGCCCAGCATCTCCATCGCCGCGATCGTCCGGTCGGTGACGCCGCTGATCGCGCCCTTCCAGCCGGCATGGGCCGCTCCGATCACGCCGGCTTCCCGGTCGGCGAACAGCACCGGCACGCAGTCGGCGGTCAATATGCCCAGGATCAGCCCCGGCGTGCGGGTGACCATCGCATCCGCCTCGGGCCGTTCATCCTCGGCGATCGGCGCGGTCACGGTCACGACATCGGGCGAATGGACCTGTCGCACCGTCACCAGCGTGGCGCCGGGCAGCAGCGCGTCACGCGCCAGATCGCGGTTGCGCAGGATCGCCAGCCGGTCATCCTCCGACCCCAGCCCGACATTCAAACCGGCGCACACCCCGGTCGATACGCCCCCCTGTCGTCCGGCAAAGCCATGCGGGACATCGCCCAGCGCGGGCGCCCGCAGCAACTCGATCATAAAATTTCCTTCGCGCGTTCAGTGAAGAAGCATGTCTCAGAAGCGCAACATACTTGCGCATGGCGGATTAGGCGATAGTCTCCCGTCCCACAGAAAAGGGGGGGCGGCTAACGCGTCGCCCGGGCAGAAGACTCCAATAAAGGGTTTCATTGATGATTTTCGGGCGCGTTAAGCCTCTCGACGCCATATTGGCGACGGCAGAGAAAAAATCACTGCATCGCTCACTGGGCGCATTCCAACTCACCATGCTGGGCATCGGCGCCGTCATCGGCACCGGCATTTTCGTGCTGACGGCCGAGGCCGCGCAAAAGGCGGGGCCGGGCATGATGCTCTCCTTCGTCATTGCCGGCTTCGTCTGCGCGGTCGCCGCGCTCTGCTACGCCGAAATGGCCGCCATGGTCCCGGTCTCGGGTTCGGCCTATACCTACAGCTATGCGGTGATGGGCGAACTGATCGCCTGGATGGTCGGCTGGGCGCTGATCCTCGAATATGCGGTGGCTGCCGGCGCCGTGTCGGTGGGCTGGTCCGGTTATGTGGTCGGCCTGATCGAACATACCTTCCATCTCGACATACCCGATCTGCTGACGCGCGGGCCGTTCGATGGCGGCATGGTCAACCTGCCGGCGATGCTGATCGCGTCGCTCGTCACCTGGCTGCTGGTCATCGGCACCAAGGAAAGCGCCACCGTCAACGCGGTGCTGGTCGCGATCAAGGTGTCGGCGCTGACCCTGTTCATCGTCCTGTCGGTGCCGGTCATGAACATGAAGGGCTTCACCCCGTTCATGCCGCTCGGCTTCTCGGGCGTGTCGGCCGCTGCCGCCTCGATCTTCTTCGCCTATGTCGGCTTCGACGCGGTTTCGACCGCAGCGGAGGAAACCAAGAATCCGCAGCGCAACATGCCGATCGGCCTGATCGGCTCGCTCGCCATCTGCACCATCTTCTACATGCTGGTGGCCGCCGGCGTGATCGGCACCGTCGGCGCACAGCCGGTCTATGGCCCGGCCGGCGAAGTCCTCGCCCCCGGTTCGACCGCCCTGTCGCAGCAGTGCGCCGCGCTGGCCGCTGCCGGCACCGAAGCCGTCACCTGCTCGAAGGAAGCGCTGGCCTGGACCCTGCGTGAAATCGGCTGGCCCCAGATCGGCAACCTGCTCGGCCTCGCCGCCGGCCTGGCCCTGCCTTCGGTCATCCTGATGATGATGTTCGGCCAGACCCGCATCTTCTTCGTCATGAGCCGCGACGGCCTGCTGCCGGAACTCTTCTCGAAGGTGCATCCGACCTACAAGACGCCGCACGTCATCACCATCCTGACCGGCATCTTCGTGGCGCTGTTCGCGGCCTTCTTCCCGGTCGGCATCCTGGCGGACATCTCCAACTCGGGTACGCTCTTCGCCTTCGCCGCCGTGTCGATCGCGGTGATGCGCCTGCGCAAGACCGATGCCGACCGCAAGCGTCCGTTCCGCACCCCGGCCATCTATATCACCGCGCCGATCGCCATTGCCGGCTGCGCCTATCTCTTCTGGAGCCTGGGCGTCGAAACCAAGCTGATGTTCGTTGGCTGGGCGACGCTCGGCCTGATCGTCTATTTCGCCTATAGCCGCAGCCGCAGCCATGTCGGCCGCGGGATTGTCGATGTGGCGGAGGCTGGCGCGGGCATCCCGCCCCAGCCGGTGCCGCCGCTGCCGGGCGCGCACACGCCGGGCGGCCAGGACGCCTGATCGGCCTGACGATCGATGGAAGGAAGGGGCGGGAAACCGCCCCTTTTTTCTTGGGTGCCGCTGCCGGCCCGACCCCTGCGACCTTTTGTCTTGGTGACAGGGGGCAGGGGTCGGGCTAGGCCGTCCTCATGGGGAGCCTGCGCGCCTATCTTCAACAGCATCGAGGGCAAGCGCTGGCGCTTGTCCTGCTGGCGCTGTGCATGAAGGCCTTGCTGCCCGGCGGCTTCATGCTGGCGCAACAACAGCGCACCCTGGTCATCCAGTTCTGCCATGACGCCGCGATCGGCAGCACCGCCTCGCAGCTGATCGTGCCCTTGCAGGCCGATCCCGATCATCAGCCGGCCGATGCCGCCAAGCGCACATGCCCCTATGGCGCGCTGTCGATGGCCTCGCTCGGCGGCGCTGATCCGCTGATAGTAATGCTGGCGATCGCCTTCGCCCTGCTGCTCGGCTTCGCGCCGGTGCGGCCGCCTGCGCTCGTGCGCATCGGCCATCTGCGCCCCCCTTTGCGCGGACCACCCGCCTGATCTGACCATGGCCGTGCCGCCGCGCGGCCTTTCTTTCAGATCAAGCGCCCCTGCCGGGAAGGCGGGCGCGCGCAAACAGGGTTTCCGATGAAGACATCTCTCGTCGCAATCGCCGCATCGCTGGCATTGCTCCCCACCCATGTCGCCGCGCAGGACAGCCTGCCGGCCGATACCCCCACCACCGATGACGCGGCCCCGCCGCTCCAGACCCGCTTCGACGGGGCGGCGCCCGATATCGGCAGCGCGCCGCTCAACGGCGCCCGGCTCGGCAGCGGCACATTGCGCCGTCGCGCCCTGTCGAGCAGCGACACCGCCGCCATCCTCGCCAGCCTGCCCGGCGTCGCGGCCAATGGCGGCGGCGGCTTTTCCTCCATGCCGGCGCTGCGCGGCCTGACCGAACAGCGGATTCGCATCACGCTTGACGGCATCCCGGTCGACATTGCCTGTCCCAACGACATGAATACGCCGCTTTCCTATACCGATCCGCAGACGGTCGGCAGCATCGCGGTGGTGCCGGGCGTCTCGCCGGTCAGCATGGGCGGTGACAATATTGCCGGTATCATCGCTGTCGAAAGCGCGATGCCGCGCTTCGCCGTCGATGGCGGCACCCTGGTTACGGGGGAAGCATCCAGCTTCTATCGCAGCAATGGCGACGCCTTTGGCGGCGGCGTCACGCTGACGGTCGCGGGCAAGCGGATCAGCGCTACCTATAGCGGCTCCTACACCCAGTCGGACAACTATGACGGTGGCGGCAACCGGGGCGTGGTGCGTTCGACCGAATATGCCAAGACCGATCATCAGCTGGCGCTCGCCGCTCAGACCCGTCTCGGCCTGTTCGAGCTGAAGGGCGGCTATCATTTCTCGCCCTATGAGGGCTTCCCGAACCAATATATGGACATGACCTCGAACAGGTCCTGGTTCCTCAACGGCCGATATCGCGGCACCTTCGCCTGGGGCGATGTCGATGCCAGCGTCGGCTATCGCGACACCGCCCATCGGATGGACTTCCTCGCCGACAAGCAGCCCGGCTCCATGCCGATGAATACGCAAATTCACAGCTTCACCTCGGCGATGAAGCTGAGCCTGCCGCTCAGCCCGCACGACACGCTGCGCGTGGGCGGCGATTATCAGCATCAGGGCATGGACGACTGGTGGCCGCCGGTCGCCGGATCGATGATGATGGGCCCCAATCCCTTTATCAACATCAACAATGGCCGGCGCGACCGGCTGGGCCTGTTCGGCGAATGGGAATCGCACTGGACCGATCGGCTCTCCACCTCGATCGGCGCGCGCTTCGATCGGGTGCGGATGAATACGGGCGACGTTCAGCCCTATGGCACCGGCATGATGAACATGGCCGACGCCATGGCGGCAGAAGCCTTCAATGCGCGCAGCCATCGCCGCACCGACAACAACTGGAGCGCGACCGCACTGGCGAGCTGGCAGGCGTCCGACCTACTCGCCTTTGAACTGGGCTATGCGCACAAGAGCCGCGCGCCCAATCTCTACGAGCGCTATGCCTGGGGCCGGGGCGCGATGGCCAGCCAGATGATCGGCTGGTATGGCGACGGCAATGGCTATGTCGGCAATCTCGACCTCAAGTCGGAACAGGCCGACACGGTCAGCGCCGCGCTGCGCCTGACCGCGAAGGGCGGTGCGACGCTGAAGATCTCGCCCTATTATACCCGCGTGAACGACTATATCGACGCGGCCCATCTCCAGGATCTGACCGACATGATGGGCATGCCCAGCGGCTTCGTGCAGCTGCAATTCGCCAATCAGGATGCCCAATTTTACGGCGTCGATGTCAGCGCCAGCGTGCCGCTCCAGCGCAGCGCCCATGTCGAAACCAGCTTCACTGCCAGCGCTTCCTATGTCCATGGCCAGAATCTGTCGGATGGCGGCCCGCTCTATCGCCAGATGCCGCTCGACCTGAAGATGGGCCTCGCCCATCGCATCGACGCGCTGGAACTGGGCGCCGATGTCGAATTTGTCGCCGACAAGAATCGCGTCGACGCCACCCGCAACGAACCGCGCACGCGCGGCTATGCGCTGGTCGACCTGCGTGCCGGCTATACGCTGCCGCTTTGGGCCAAGGGGCTGAAGCTGACGGTCGAGGCGAAGAATCTCTTCGACGCCGGCTATGACCTGCCGCTTGGCGGCATGTCACTGGGCGATTATGGCGCGACCGGCACGCTGCGTCCGGTGCCGGGCATGGGCCGCTCGATCAATCTGGGCCTCAGCACGCGCTTCTGACGAACCGGCCGGGTGTGCCTCATCGGCGCGCCCGGCCTCCCAATCAGGATACACTCTGTGGGCGGTCGGGTGGGGGCGTGGGCCGGCGCGGACTTTCCAACCAGAAAGTCAGTGCATTGCCTCATAATCCTCGCGCAGGGCATTGAGGTGCGGCCGGGTGAACAGCTTGCCGCGCTCCGCCCAGAAGACGATCAGCAGCGATCCCGATCCGAACACCAGCAGCCCCAGCGTGAAGGGCAGGGTGGTCCCGTCGAAGGCGCGACCGACCAGGCTGCCCAGCGCGCTCGACACCGCGGTCGTCAGGAAGGCCTGGAAGGAGGAGGCGACGCCCGCTCCCTTGGAGAAGGGCTCCATCGAGATCGCGCTGAAATTGGATGCGGTGAACGCCACCGTCATCATCGTCATCGCCTGCAGCACCATGAAGGTGACGATGGTTTCCTGCCCGGCCAGGATCACCGCCAGATGCACCGCCGCAATCAGGATGAAGGCGATCAGCGCGCTCTGGCTCAGCCGCCGCGCGCCGAAGCGCGAGACCAGCCGGCTGTTGACCAGGCTGCCTATCCCCATGCTGCCGGCGATCGTCGCAAAGGCGAGGGGGAAGATCTTCTGCGCATGGAACACGTCGAAGAAGATCTGCTGCACCGACAGGATGAAGCCGATCAGGCCGCTCATCACCACGCCGCTCGCCAGCATGTAACCGATCGAGCTGCGCGTGCGGAAGATCGTGCCGACCGTCTGGAGGATGGTGCGCGGGTTGATGCGGATGCGATTGTCGGGATGCAGCGTCTCGGGCAGGCGGATCGCCATCCAGCCCAGGATCGCGGTCGCCAGGATCGCCAGCACCCAGAAGATCCAGCGCCACGGCGCGATCCACAATATCGCCTGGCCGAAACTGGGTGCCATCACCGGGATCAGCATGAACACCGCGAAGATCAGCGACATGACCCGCGCCATCGCGTCGCCCTTGAACCGGTCGCGGATGATGCCGACGGTGATGACGCGGCTCGCCCCGGCAAAGAATCCGGCGCTGGTGCGCGCGATCAGCAACATGGTGAAGCTGTGCGCCCCGGCACAGGCGATCGAGGACAGGATGAACAATATCATCGCCCCGCCCAGCACCTTCTTGCGCCCGAACTGGTCCGACAGCACGCCGAACAGCAGCGATCCCACGCCCAGCCCCATGAAATAGAAGCTGATGATCAGCTGCCGGTCATTGGGATTTGCGATATGCAGGTCGCGGCCAATGTCGGGCAGGGCCGGCAGCATCGGATCGATCGACAGCGCGTTCATCGCCATCAGGCACGCACACAGCAGCACGAACTCGCGGAAATGAATATCCTTTGCGGCAGGCTGCGCGCCCATGGGGGAATTTTCGGCCATCACTGGCCTATGCGGACAATCGCCCGGCGGCGCCAGCCCCAACGCGCTTATTTCCGCCCCTCATCGCCCACCTGTCATCGCCCACCGGGCATTAACCCTGCCGCATCCAGCAGCTTCGGGCAAACTGCGCAAATATGCCGATTTGGCCGTTAACCATTTTTTACGGCCTGCCGGGCATTCTGCCCCCACTCGCAAACCAAAGGTTGGAACATTGGGTTAGGGATACAGGGGAAGATCATGGCAAATAGTCTCAAAAGTGCGCAGTTTTTGATGGATAGTCGTCTGGCCGGCGCGGCCCACGGCTCGGCAGAGGCCTGTTTCGAACTGGGCGTCGCCTATAGCTGCGGCACCGGGGGCATGCCGATCGACCTGGTCGAGGCCCATAAATGGTTCAACCTTGCGGCCCGTGGCGGCAGCGAAGCCGGCCAGAGCATGCGCGCCGAAATCGCCGAGGAAATGACCGCGCGCGAGATTGCCGAGGCCCAGCGCCAGGCCCGTGCCTGGATCGTCGCGACCGAAGTTCGCGCCGCCTGATCAGCCTTCCTTGCGGAAGGGCGTTCTTTCATTGAGCCACAGACGGTCGCGCTGCACTTCCTCCCGCTCGGCGTCGAGGAAACCCGCCACCGCCCGGCGAAAGCTCGCATTGGGAATATGATGCGCCGAATAGGTGGGCTGCGGCGCATAGCCGCGCGCCAGCTTGTGGCCGCCCTGCGCGCCCGCCTCGACCCGGTCGAGCCCGCGCGCGATCGCCGCATCGATCGCCTGATAATAGCATAGCTCGAAATGCAGGTTGGGCACGTCCTCGCGGCATCCCCAATAGCGGCCATAGAGCGTGTCTTCGCCGATCAGGTTCAGTGCGCCTGCAATCGCCTGGCCCTCGCGCAGCGCCAGCATCAGCAATATGCTGTCCGCCATCGTCTCGCCCAGGATCGAGAAGAAGGACCGGGTCAGATAGGGCCTGCCCCATTTGCGCGCGCCGGTATCCTGATAGAAATCCCAGAATATGTCCCAATGCGCTTCGGTCAGGTCGCGTCCGGAAAGGTGGACGATCTCCAGCCCCTCGACCGCGCGCCGCCTTTCCTTGCGGATATTCTTGCGCTTCTCGCTCGACAGCTCGGCCAGGAAATCCTCGAACCCGGCATAGCCCCTGTTGTGCCAGTGAAACTGGCTGTCCTCGCGAATCAGCCAGCCCGCCGCCTCGAACAGGGCGATCTGGTCGGGATCGACGAAGGTCGCATGCGCCGATGACAGGTCGTTGCGCTCGACCAAAGTCTCGATTCCCGCGATCAGCGCCGGCCCCAGCGTCGAATCGCGCACCAGCAATCGGGGGCCGGGCACGGGCGAGAAGGGCGCGGCGATCTGTATTTTCGGATAATATTGGCCGCCCGCCCGCTCCCAGGCATCGGCCCAGCCATGGTCGAACACATATTCGCCCTGGCTGTGGGTCTTGGCATAGAGCGGCGCAGCGGCCGCGATCGTCCCGTCCGGCCCGTCGATGACGATCGGCAAGGGTTGCCATCCGGTGCCCGGCCCGACGCTTCCGGACTGTTCCAGTGCGGTCAGGAAATCCCAGCTGACGAACGGATTGGCGCTGCCGGCACAGGCATCCCATTGCGCTTTGGGCAGGTCGGCGACGCCACCGGCGATGCGCGCGACAAATTCGCTCATGCTGGTCCCTCGAAGATGATCTGGTCGACATGGGCAGCGGCGATCGCCCGCTGCGCCGTGCTGCGCACCGTCCAGCTCAACACCGGCAGCCCCCGGCGACGGGCGGCATCGGCGAAGCGGAAGGGCAAGTCACGGATATCACAGGCCAGAAAATCGGGATTGGCCAGCCAAAGTGCAAGGGTGCGGTCGAAAAGCGCGCGCAGCCGCCCCTTGTTCTGGCTGCTGCTCACCAGTCCGCGCACCATGTCCGGCCGATGTCGCGCGAACCAGCGCATCGCCAGCGGGTTGAACGACATCACCGCCACCGGCTGGTCGCGGCCGTCGAGCGTCCTTGCCACCGCAGTGCAGATTGGCGCGACATCGCGC
Organism: Sphingobium salicis subsp. salicis; assembly: GCF_049472635.1. Taxonomy (NCBI): domain Bacteria; kingdom Pseudomonadati; phylum Pseudomonadota; class Alphaproteobacteria; order Sphingomonadales; family Sphingobiaceae; genus Sphingobium; species Sphingobium salicis. Next base: position 3,945,846 of record NZ_JAYRCS010000001.1, on the reverse strand, counting down.
CCCTCGACCTTTATCTCGATCAGCAGCGGCGTCGTGATACAGGCGTCCAGCAGTGCGGTTAGGCGCGGGATCGCGCCGCCATCGGGCAGGCGCAGTGCGTCCAGTTCTGTCGCATCGCGATCCGCTACGGCGCCCGCTTGCCCGGCCATTCGCATCAGGCTGGCGTCATGAAAGACGATGGGCCGGCCGTCGCGGCTCAGCCGGACATCGCATTCGATGCCCAGTCCCCTGGCGATGGCGGCATCGAACGCCGCCATGCCATTTTCGCTGATGCCCGTCCGATGCAGCCCGCGATGGGCGAAGGGGCGGGCGGTCAGCCAGTCGGGCCGCTTATGCAGCGGGGCGAACCTGCACGATCGCGTCGATCTCGACGGCCGCGCCCAGCGGCAGCACCGGCACGCCGACGGCGCTGCGGGCATGCTTGCCGGCTTCACCGAACACCGCGACCATCAGTTCCGACGCGCCATTGGCAACCTTGGGCTGGTCGGTGAAGCCGGGTGCGCTGGCGATGAAGGCACCCAGCTTGACGATGCGTTCGACCCGGTTGAGGTTGCCGCCCAGCGCCGCCTTCATCTGGGCGATGAGGTTCAGGCCACAGGCGCGCGCGGCTTCGACGCCATAGTCCAGGTCGCGGTCCTCGCCCAGCCGGCCGGTCATCAGTTCGCCATTGTTCAGCGCGATCTGGCCGGAAATATGCAGCAGGCCGTTGGCCTCTACCGCGGCGACATAGGCTGCGACCGGGGCGGCGGCGGCGGGCAGGGTGATGCCGAGTTCGGCAAGGCGGGCGTCGATGCTCATGCAATGGCTCCATTCAGGGGCGTTGAAATAGCGGGTGCCGGCCCTTCGGCCAGGCGGGCGATGATCCATTTTTCGGCGCTGGCCCAATCGTCGATCCGGGCATGGGCCTTGTCCGCGACCGGGATGTCGCCCGCGATCTCGGGCTCACCGACCATGTGCAGCCGCCATACGCCGGGCGCATGACGCGCGACCGACGCATGATGCTCGCCCAGATCGTCGATGAAGACGGCGCAGCTCGGCTGGCGTTCGGCCAGGATATTGGCCAGCTTGTGCCCCTTGCCGCCATGGTTCCAGTGGACCGGCAGGTGCAGGCCATGGCTCGCCAGTTGCTCGATGCGCAGCTGGTGGTGGCGCTCGCCGATATTGGTCAGCACTTCGATGTCGGCGATCTGTGCCAGCCGATGCAGCGCCTCGACCGCGCCGCTGATCGGGGTCTGGCGCGCCATTTCGGTATCGAAAAAGGCGATCAGCAACTCCCACACCAGTTCGCGTTCCAGCGGGACGCCACTGTCCTTGTGGCGCAGTGCCTCGGCAAACCCCTGTTCGCGCATGTCGAAATGCACATCATGCGTCTCGTCCAGCCAGTGGCGGAACGGCACGACCATGTGCAGCAATACCTCGTCGCAGTCGGTGATGATCAGCGGGCGGCTCATCGGCTCAGATTCTCCTTCGCGGCGATCAGGGCCGCCGGGCTGCTGTCGATCGCCTCGGCACAGGCAACCAGATCGGGTTCATGGTCGGCCAGGAAGGCCAGCACGGCGCCCAGGATCGCACGATTGCCGACGCCTGCGCGCAGCGCATCGGCATCCAGACCGGTCAGCGCCAGCAGTCGATCGGCCCGGCGACCATCGCTCAGCGTCCATCCCATTGCCATCAATGCCAAAATTTCGGCATCGGCGGCGCTATCCGGCTTGCCATTCTGGGTCTCGGGTCGCATGATTGGCTCTCGCGGAATGGGCGGCTATAGGCGCGCACCAAGGGGCTTCTCTGGAACGCGGGTGACTCGTGGCAAAGCGCGTGCTCGTTGTCGAGGACAACGAACTCAATCTGAAACTTTTTTGCGACCTGCTGCGCGCGCACGGGCATGACGTGCTGCCGCTGCGCGATGGCCGCGACGTGCTGGCGCAGGCGCGCGAATTCGCGCCGGACCTGGTGATCACCGACATCCATCTGCCCCATGTCAGCGGCTATGACCTGATCGTGTCGCTCAAGGGCGATGACAGCCTGTCGGCGGTGCCGATCATGGCGGTCACCGCCTATGCCGGGAAGGGCGATGAGGATCGTATCCGCGCGGCCGGGGCCGACGCCTATGTGTCCAAGCCGATTTCGGTGCTGCGGTTCGTCGAGCAGGTGAACGCGCTGCTGTAACCGGCCGGAAACAGCGTCACTTATGCGTCATCATTCGGTCGCTGCTCTGACATCATAGCGCAGTTTGCGCGTCATCCTCCTCTGTCACGTCATGCGCGCCAAGGGCGCGGCGGTCATGCCGACGCTCGGATGCACAGGGGTATTTTATCATGTCTCATCTGACCGACGAGGCGCGCGCGGCCTTCCGCGATGCGCAGCCCAAGATTGTTTCGGGCGAAGATAGCCTGGAAGCCATCGTCGCGGCCAATCCGGGCCGCCGCTCCGTCCTGAAGAACGGCCTGCTGGGCCTGTCCGTGCTGCCGATGCTCGGCGCGCTCGCCGCCTGTGACGATGATGACGACGACAGCACGCCGGCACCCACGCCGACGCCGACACCCTCCCCCACGCCGACTCCGACGCCCAGCTATGGCATCAACTTCACCTCGGTTGCGATCAACACCAACGACACCGTGACCGTGCCGTCGGGCTATACTGTCGATGTGCTGCTCAAGGCCGGCGATCTGGTCGAAGCCGGCACCGCCTTTGCCAATGGCACCTTCCCGACCAGCGTCAGCCAGACCGCGGCCTGGGCCGGCGGCAATCATGACGGCATGGAATATTTCGAACTGACCGGCACCGACGCCAACAGCGGCGGCCTGCTCGCGATCAACTTCGAACTGCCCGACTACAACATCCTCTTCTCCAGCGGCAGCTATAACGCGTCGACCGCCACCGCCGATCAGAAGGCGATCGCACTCTCGGCCGTCGGCATCGCCGTGGTCGAAGTGACCAAGGGCACGGACGGCAAGTTCGCGGTCAAGGCCGGCTCGAAATATAACAAGCGCTACAGCGGCAACACCGACTATCGCGTCGGCGGCCCTGCTGCGGGCGTCCTGCCCGGCACGATCCGCGGCATGCTCAACAACTGCTCGTCGGGCCGCACCCCCTGGGGCACCTACCTCACCTGCGAGGAAACGACGAACAACTATCTCGACCCGACCCAGCCCAACACCAGCTATGGCTGGGTGGTCGAGATTGATCCGTTCCAGGAACTGGCGCCCGCGACCAAGCGCACCGCGCTCGGCCGTTTCAGCCATGAAAATGTCGCCCACATGACCGACGCCAACAACCGCGTCGCCTTCTACATGGGTGACGATTCGACGCCGGGCTGCGTCTACAAGTTCGTGCCGGACCGTGCCTTCAGCAGCAGCAATCGTGCCGCCAACACCGACCTGCTCGATTATGGCACCCTCTATGTCGCGCGCTTCAATGCCGACGGCACGGGCGAATGGCGTCCGCTGGTCCAGGGCCAGAATGGTCTGGTCGCGGGGGCCCAGGATCCGGGCAACGTCAGCCAGTCGACCACGCCGCCGACCCCGACGACGGTCAATTTCACCAACCAGGCCGATGTGCTGGTCAACACCCAGTCGGCCGCCCGCGTCGCTGGCGGCACCATCATGGACCGTCCGGAATGGATCACGGTTGCGCCCAACAAGCAGGCGATCTTCGTCACGCTGACCAACAATAGCGGTCGCCGCGTCACCGACGCTGCCGATCCGCGCGTGACCAACCTGCATGGCCATATCCTCAAGTTCCGCGAAAATGGCGACTCGCCGCTGGCGACCGCCTTCACTTGGGAAATCTTCCTGCTGGCAGGCAACCCCGCGCTCGCGGAGGATAATCTCAAGGGCAATATCAGCGGCGACTATTTCTCCAGCCCCGATGGCATCCGCATCGATCCCCAGGGCCGCCTGTGGGTTCAGACCGACCATAATCTGACCGGCAATGCCGGCACGCTGAACGGCGCTGCCACCAACATGACCGGCGCCTTCGGCAATAATTCGATGTATTATATCGATCAGACCAGCAAGCAGTCGAAGCGCTTCCTGGTCGGCCCTGCGGGCTGCGAGATCACCGGCATTGCCTATACGCCGGACCTCAAGAACTTTTTCATCAACATCCAGCATCCGACCGGCAACTGGCCGGTGGCGGGGCAGCAGCCGCGCTCCTCGACCATCGTGGTGCGTCGTACCGACGGCCAGCCGGTCGGCAACTGACGACATCGGGCTCCCGATCTTCGGATCGGGGGCCTAGCCGGCGCGAATGCCAACAGGAAAAGGCCCGCTCCCAACAGGGACGGGCCTTTTTCGGTGCCGAAAGATCAGGCGCGCGGGCGCGAAGCCCGCAGCGGCTTACTTGATCTTGGCTTCCTTGAACTCGACATGCTTGCGCACGACCGGGTCATACTTGCTGAAGCTCAGCTTTTCGGTCGTGGTGCGCGGGTTCTTCTTGGTGACGTAGAAGAAGCCAGTGTCAGCCGTGCTGACGAGGCGGATCTTGACAGTTGCCGGCTTGGCCATGGCTTGGTCCCTGGTCTTGAAATAGCGTAAAAAGAAAAGCGGCCCTGTCGGACCGCCCCGTTTCAGCGGTGCCCCTTGGGGCAGATTCGCCCCGATGTCAAGGCTCGCGCGCCCAATGGAGGCTGTGCAACAGGCTTTACGGCCCTTTAACCCTATGCGCGCATGCTGTCAGGCGGGGCACGGATGAAGGGAGATGGCTCCATGCGACATGATCCGAAACTGGCGATTCTGGCGGACCTGCTGCGGCGGGTCGACGGACTCGCCGCCCAGCGCGGCCATGTGTCGGTGCCGCGCCTGCATGACGAGGTCGACCAGATCCGCCATATCGCACGCGCCTTTCGCGTCGACAGCGTCGGCGACCTGGCCGCCACGCTCCAGTCGGTCCTCTCGCTCGATGGGCTCGATTCGGTCGTCCTCTCCTATCTCGACCGGATGCGGGACGCGATCGCCGACGAACTGCCGCCGCTCGACAATATTTTGCCGCCGGCCGCCGCGCCCGCTACGGTGCATCGCCTGCACGCCTGACGGGATTTGGAATGGACGCCTTGTTGATCGCCCTGCTGGGCTGCCTGTTCGGGGAAATTGGCGACAAGGGGCAGTTGCTCGTGCTGGCGCTCGCCCATCGTTACCAGCGTGACGGGGCGATCATCGCCGGCGTTGCCGTTGCCGCCATCGCCAATGCTGCCCTTTCCGCGGCAGCGGGGGCCTGGATCGGGCCGATGCTCGGCCATGACGCACGGCTGTTGTTCATGGCGCTGTCGGTCCTGTTCCTGGGCGTCGGCCTGCTCTGGCCGGTGAAGATGCCCGACACGCTCGACGACTGGCGCATCGGGCCGTTCCTCACCACTGCGCTGGGCGTCTTCATCCTGGGCTTTGGCGACGGCCCGCAATTCCTGATCCTGGGCATCGCCACCCGCACGGCCGACCCGGCGCTGGCCGCGATCGGCGGCGCGATCGGCGTGATCGCCGCCAGCGTGCCGGTGATCCTGATGCGCGACCGGTTCCTCTCCGTGCTGCCGGTGCGCGCGATTCGCCTGGTCGGCGGCGGCATCGCCATATTGGCGGGCGCCGGCATGGCGATGAGCGCGATCGGCCGGCTCTGATCGATTCCCTTCATCAGCCTGACCGATAAATTGCCCAAAGATTTCCGACTTGCGGGGGCACCTTATTGACGGACAATCATTATATGTCCGAAATCAATTCCGCCCCAACAGGAGGACAATGCATGACCGCCCCCGATCTCAAGACGCCCACCGACCTCAAGAGCAATGCCACCAAGTCGGTCGCCGAGGCCCTGAACGGCGCCCTGGCCGACAGCTTTGCCCTCTATCTTAAGACCAAGAATTTCCACTGGCACGTCTCCGGCCCGCATTTCCGCGACTATCATCTGATGTTCGATGAGCAGGCGACCGAGATTCTGGGCGTGACCGACCTGATTGCCGAGCGCGTGCGCAAGACCGGCAACACCACGCTGCGCTCGATCGGCGACGTCGCCCGTCACCAGAGCGTGAAGGACAATGACGCCGATTTCGTCAGCCCGGCCGACATGCTCAAGGAACTGCGCGACGACAATCTGGCGCTGGTCGAAACCTTCCGCGCAGTGAAGGCCGCCGCCACCGAGGCAGGCGACAATGCGACCGAAGGCATCGTCGACGACTGGACCGACCAGGCCGAACAGCGCGCCTGGTTCCTGTTCGAAGCCGCCCGCGGCGCCTGAATCCGAAAAGGGCCTCCCGGCACGTCACCGGGAGGCCCTTTTCATGATCGCAATCGGTGAGGGGGCTTACGCTTCGTCCACCACCCCGATCGCCATGATCTCGATCGCGCCTTCCTTGCCGGAAAAATCTACGGTCTCGCCGATCTCGGCGTCCATCATCGCGCGGGCCAGCGGCGCGGAAAAGCTGATCCGCCCCTCATGCGGATCGGCCTCGTCATCGCCCACGATCGCCACGGTCTTTTCCTGGCGGTTCAACCGATAGGTCACCCGCGTCCCGAACGCGACCGCTTCGCCATCGGCCGCCGGGCGCAGTTCCGCCGTCGCCAGCCGCGTGCGCCAGTAGCGCAGCACCCGCTTGTGCTTCTTGGCGGCTTCCTCGTCCATCGCAGCGGTGTCGATCGCTTCCAGCGCTGCTACCTGTTCCTGCGTCAGCCGCAATCCGCGCGCCGTGACCCAATTGGGGCCGGGCGGGATCGGCAGCTCGAACTTGGGCTCCATATGCTCATCGTCGCTTTCGCGACGAAAGGCGACACTCATCTTGCCTCTCCAGAATTCCAATAATGCGGGACGACGGGACCGAACTGGCCGGTCAATCCTCGTCGAACAGCCCTGCAAGCTGTTCAACCATCGTGCCGCCCAATTGTTCGGCGTCCATGATGGTCACGGCGCGGCGATAATAGCGGGTGACATCATGGCCGATGCCGATCGCCACCAGTTGCACCGGCGACCGGTTCTCGATCCAGTCGATCACCTGGCGCAGATGCCGCTCCAGATAGGTGCCGCTATTGACCGACAGGGTGCTGTCGTCGACCGGCGCACCGTCGGAAATCACCATCAATATGCGCCGTTCCTCGGGCCGTGCGATCAACCGCGCATGCGCCCACAGCAGCGCCTCGCCGTCGATATTTTCCTTGAGCAGCCCTTCGCGCATCATCAGGCCCAGATTCTTGCGCGCCCGGCGCCAGGGCTCGTCGGCTTTCTTGTAGATGATATGGCGCAGGTCGTTCAGGCGCCCCGGCATGGGCGGACGGCCCGCCGCCAACCAGTCCTCGCGGCTCTGCCCGCCCTTCCAGGCGCGCGTGGTGAAGCCGAGGATTTCGGTCTTCACGCCGCACCGTTCCAGCGTGCGGGCCATGATGTCGGCGCTGATCGCGGCGATGCTGATCGGCCGGCCGCGCATCGATCCTGAATTGTCGATCAACAGGGTGACGACGGTATCGCGGAACTCGGTGTCACGCTCGATCTTGTAGGTCAGCGACCGGGTCGGATCGATCACGATCCGCGCCAGCCGCGCCGCGTCCAGAATCCCTTCCTCCTGGTCGAAATCCCACGAGCGAAGCTGCTGCGCCATCAACCGGCGCTGCAACCGGTTGGCGAGCTTGGTGACCGCGCCCTGCAAGGACACGAGTTGCTGGTCCAGAAAACCGCGCAGACGATTCAGCTCATCCTCGTCGCACAGGTCGTCGGCGGTGACGACCTCGTCATGCTTGAGCGTGTAGGATTTATAATCGAAACCGGGGGGCAGGTCGGACGTCGGCCGATTGGGCCGCACCGGCATCATGCCTTCCTCGCCCATGTCGTCGGCGCCGTCTTCCGCGTCGGCGTCGAACTCCTCGCTATAGTCGGTGTCGCCCTCTTCTGTCTCGCCGCCCTGATCCTCGGACCGGGCCTCGGCGTTCATGTCGCTGTCGCCCGATTCCTCCTGGCCAGAATCGCCTTCTTCCTGCTCTTCCTCCTTGTCCTCGCCCTCATCCTCGGGCTCGGGGTCGTCGGTTTCGGGCGGCACGTCGGCATCGACCAGCTGCAGATGCTCCAGCATCGCCTGGGTCAGCTTCTGGAAAGCGCGCTGGTCGTCGATGGCGAGGCCCAGCGCGTCGAGATCGGTGCCCGCCTTGTCCTCGATCCACTGGTCGACCAGCTTCATCGCCGGCTGCAATTCCTCGGGCACCGCCTGGCCGGTCAGCCGTTCGCGCACCTTGAGCGCCAGCGCGGTCGACAGCGGCACCTCGTCCGCCGCCCGCGCCCGGCGGATCGGATCGGACTTCAGGCGCATCGCCAGCGCCTCATTGAGGTTCGCGCGCACGCCGTCCAGCGCCCGCGATCCGATCGCCTCGACCCGCGCCTGCTCGACCGCGTCGAACACCGCGCGCGCCACCGCTTCGCCCGGCGCCATCGCATTGTGCAGCCTGACATTATGATGGCGCAGCTTCAGCGCATTGGCGTCGGCAAAGCCGCGCGCCAGTGCCACCTGATCGGCGGGCAACGCGCGGCTGGGCGTCGGCACCTTGATCGCCTTGCCCACCATGTGCGGCGTGTCGGCGGTGAAGCTCACCTCCACCTCCATGTCGCGCGTCATCGCCCGCGCAGTACCGGCCAGCACATCCTTGAAGGCGTCGAGGGGGGAACGTTCGGTCATGGCAAGTCCTTCAGCGCGGCGATGCAGGCCGCACGCAGCGGCGGCAGGTCACGCTGGATCGTGATGAGAATATAGCGGAGGTCGATCGAATCATACTCATGCCGCAGGACATTGCCCAGGCCGCGAATGGCTCTGGCGGGGATTGCAGGCGCAATTTCCTCCATCCGATCCTCGCCGATCTTGATCACCGCCTCGGTGATCCGTTGCAGGCAGCGTTCGCAGGCATCCACCGTCTTGCGATCGGCGATGAAGGCCTCGATCGCCATGTCGCCGACATAGGAACGGGCCGCGTCGATATTCTCGACAATATCCTGCAACCTCTGGGCTTCGCGGCTAGAAGACACAGACGCGATCCCGATCGATCTCGTGTTGCAGTCGTGCCTTGCGGGCCGGTTCGGTCACCATGTCGACGGCGACGCCCAGCGCCTCGCGCACCGCTTCGCCGATCGCGGCCACCTCGAACAGGCCGATCCGGCCATCATCGACCAGCTTGGCCGCGACATCGACATCGGAATCCGGCCGCTGTTCGCCCCGCGCGGTCGATCCGAACAAGGACAGGCTCACCACCCCCATGGCCCGCAATTGGGCTTCATGGGCTTTCAGGCGATCGATGGCGGTGTTCCTGTCCATATATCCATCATAATGCCAAGCGCGGGCGCGGGCCAGCGTTCACCGGCCCTCCGGATCGCGCACGCGCGGCACGGCGACGGTCTCGATCTGGGTCTCGACCTCGCTCATCAGCTTGTGGACCGGGCATTTGGCCGCGACCGCGATCAGCTTTTCATGCTGCTCGTCGCTCATCGGGCCGGTCACGGCGATGCGGGTGGTCAGCTTGTAGATGCCGGCCCGCTCCTGGCTCGCATCGCGCACCACGCCGACATGGATATTCTCGACCGGAATGTCGTTGCGCTGGGCATACCAGAGCATGGTCATCGCCTTGCACGCACCCAGCGCCGAATCATACAGGTCATGCGGGTCCGGCCCGGCGTCATGGCCGTCGGGTGCCGACATGTCGGCGACGATCTCATGGCCCCGGATGCTGATCCGGTGCGCACTGCCGCCATTGGGGTCGATCCGTTCGACGACGATCATGGGTCTGCCCTCTCGTTCAAGGGGCCGTGCGAAGGTTCAGTTCGCGCGGCTCGCCACGCTCTCGGGCAGATCCTTGCCAAAGACGCGCTGATAATATTCCGCCACCAGCGGCCGTTCCGCCTCATCGCACTTGTTGAGGAAGGAGAGGCGGAAGGCGAAGCCGACATCCTTGAAGATCAGCGCATTCTGCGCCCAGCTGATCACGGTGCGGGGCGACATCACGGTCGAGATATCGCCGTTGATGAAGCCCTGGCGGGTCAGTTCCGCCACCTTGATCATGCTCTCGACTTCCTTGCGGCCGCCCTCATGATCATATTCGCCCGACTTGGCCAGCACCACCTGCGCCTCGGTCGCGGCGGGCAGGTAATTGAGCGCCACCACCAGGTTCCAGCGGTCCATCTGGCCCTGGTTGATCTGCTGCGTGCCATGATAGAGGCCGGTCGTGTCGCCCAGGCCGACCGTGTTGGCGGTCGCGAACAGGCGGAAATGCGGGTTCGGCCGGATCACCCGATTCTGATCGAGCAGCGTCATCTTGCCGTCGGTTTCCAGCACGCGCTGGATCACGAACATCACGTCCGGGCGGCCGGCATCATATTCGTCGAACACCAGGGCGACCGGGCGCTGCAGCGACCAGGGCAGCAGGCCTTCCTTGAACTCGGTGACCTGCTGACCGTCCTTCAGCACGATCGCGTCGCGCCCGACCAGATCGATGCGGCTGATATGCGCGTCCAGGTTGATGCGGATGCACGGCCATTTCAGGCGCGCGGCGATCTGCTCGATATGGCTCGACTTGCCGGTGCCATGATAGCCCTGCACCATGACGCGGCGGTTGAAGGCGAAACCGGCCAGGATCGCCAACGTGGTGTCCGGGTCGAACACATAGGCGGGGTCGAGGTCGGGCACGCGCTCGTCGGCCTGGGAAAAGGCCGGAACCTTCATGTCGATGTCGATGCCGAACATCTCGCGCACATCGACTTCGCGGTCGGGCGCCTCCATCAGCGTCTCGGAACGGGCATCGGGCTGGATGTTGGAAATGTCGGTCATGTCGTCATCATCTTCCTGCGAGTCACTCTCGCCCTAAACGATCGGGCAAGGGTGTGTCGAGACAGTGGGGGCTAGGTGGCCGGCGATCAAGCGGCCCATTCGGTCAGATTGGCCTCCTGTCCGACCAATGCCAGCCCATGGGCGATCGATGTCAGCTCGCCGCCGGTGGCGATCCGGTCGCGGCCGAAGCGGCGGAAGAAGATGTCGCGGATCGCCGGGATCAGCGACGATCCGCCGGTCAGGAACACCCGGTCGATGCTTTCCGGGGCGACATTGGCCTTGGCCAGCGCCTTGTCGACGGTCGCCTCGATCGCGGCGATGTCGGCCGCGATCCAGCGCTCGAAATCGGCGCGAGCGACCTCGGTCTCGATTCTGATGCCGCCGCCTTCGAAGCGGAAGGTGGCATTGTCGGCGTCCGACAAGGCCCGCTTCAGCGCGCCGACCGCATCATAGAGTGGATAGCCCAGTTCCTTCTCGATCACGGTGATCATCCGGCCGATCGCGGCGGGATCGCGCGCCGCCTTCTGCAATTTGGCCAGCTCGTCCATCGTCCGCCGGTTGCGCATCAGCGCCAGGCGCGACCAGTCGGCGAAATCGGCGAAATAGCTGCGCGGTATCTCCAGTTCCTTGCCGAAGGAGGTGTAGGCGCCGCCCTTGCCCAGCATCGGCAGCACCAGCTGGTCCATGATGCGATAGTCGAACCGGTCACCGGCCAGGCCAATGCCCGCCGATCCCAGCGGCACGCAGCGGCGCGCCGCGCCCGGCGCCTCGACCCGTACCAGCGAAAAGTCGCTGGTGCCGCCGCCGAAATCCGCGACCAGGATGGTCGCCGCGCTGTCGAGCCGGCTGGCATAGCTGAACGCCGCGCCCAGCGGCTCATAGACATAATGGATCTCGCTGCCGAAGCCGGCGAACATCGCGTCATAGCGCTGCCGCGCCAGCGCCTCGTCGGGCCGGGCGCCGGCATATTCGACCGGCCGGCCGACGACGATCCGTTCCGGTCTCTTGTCCAGTGTGCCGCCGGCATGGCCGATCATCTTCCCCAGGAACATCTGCCCCAGCTCCTCGAAGCGATAGCGTTTCTCGAAGATGCTGGCGCTTTCGAAGATCGGGCTGGCCGCCACCGACTTGAAGGATTGCAGGAACCGGCTGTCCTCGGGAAATTCCAGATATTCACTGATCGCCCAGGGGCCAGCCTCATGCGCCATGCCGCCCTTCACATGGCTGTCGTGCCAGAAGCACAGGGCAGACCGGAAAACCGCGCCGCTCGCCTGTTCGCCGACAAATTCGACCAGCTCCGATTGGCCGGCATCGGCGATGGCGGCGACGCTGTTGGTCGTGCCGAAATCAAGGCCCAGGGCGCGGGGCAGGGTCTGCATATATGTCTCCGGGGGAAGGGGGCGGCGCCTATGGCAGGGCTACAGCCTTGCTGCAATAGCGAGCCAAATGCTTCCCTGGCGCGGCTGCGGCCGATTTCGGTCCCGTGACTGTCCTACAGGTCGGCCAGGATGCTATGCCGAAAACAGCTCTTTCCCATCGTCGATCGTCAACAGTTTATTGTAATGAAATTACGGATGTTGGAATTTAAATGTCAAAATGTGCGGGAAATATGCGAAGTTAAGCGCAATCTCTTCCTATTTTGAACCATCGGCAATTGGACGGAAACCGCTTGTTAAAACGGGTCGGCCATGAATGCTCGATGCTTATTGTCATCCTCACCATCCTCTTCCTCGCGATCAACGGCTGGACCATGCTGATGTTCAAGGCGAACAAGATGCAGGCGATCGCCGGCGAACGGCGCGTGCCGGAGGCGAACCTCCTGATGCTGGCCTTCATTGGCGGCACGCCTGGCGCCTTTGCTGCCCGTCGTCTGTTCCGTCACAAGACGCGCAAGGAACCCTTCTCCACCCAGTTGATGGTCATCGCGGTGGTGCAGGTCGGCGTCCTGATCGGCTGGTTCCTGTTCTAGAGCAGATTCCGATCCGACTGCGTCGGCTCGACTGCTCTAAGCTCCCTTTTCGGCGCGTTTTCCGAGTCATCAGGTGATTCACCTGATTGGAAGACGCTCTAGCGGCGAACCTGCCTAAGCGAACACCGGCGCCTTGCGCAGATGGCCATAGGCCTCGATCACATTCTGCAGCTGCCCCTCCTTGGTGCGGTCGCCGCCATTATGGTCGGGATGATAGCGGCGCAGCAATTCGGTATAGCGGGTGCGCAGCGCCTTGCGGTCGGCGTCGATCGGCAGGCCCATCACCGACAGCGCCTTGCGATCCTCGGATGACAGAAATTGCCCATCCTGCCGCACCTGCGCATCGGCCCGCGCCTTGGCCACCCGTTCCTTGAATTTGGCGCCGATCGCGTCGAGCGGATCCTGGAAGTCCGACCATTTGGGCGGCGGGCTGGCGGCATTGCTGGAAAAGGCGCGGGTCTCCCGCTCCCAGCCGGCATAGGGGCGCTGGGCAGCGGCAATTTCCTCCGGACTCATGCCGGTGAAGAAATTATAGCCCTGGTTGAAGGCGCGGACATGGTCTAGGCACAGCCAGCGCCATTGCGGCCCCTCGTGATGCGACCGGTGGCCTTCCTGCAATGGCGCGCGAAATTCGCCCGGTTCCGGGCAACCGGGCACGGCGCAGGGGCGGTCGCTTTCCACGCGGCCATGGAAACGGTTGAAACGACGGGTCGAGAAGGGATCGCTGCTCAAGATTGTCCTGATGGAATGGCTGGCAAAGCAGCCTATATAGGGCGCATGACCACCGACCTCAAAGGCCCTGTCGCCACCGAAATCGAGGCGCGGCTGCGCGCCGCCCTGACTCCTGCCCATCTCGCCGTCATCGACGACAGCGAAAAGCATCGCGGCCATGCCGGCCATGACGGCTCGGGCGAAAGCCATTTCACCGTTGAGATCGTCGCCGAACGGTTCGTCGGCCAGAGCCGCGTCGCCCGCCAGCGCCTGGTCAATGCCGCGCTCGCCGACCTACTGCGCGACAAGGTCCACGCCCTCGCGATCAAGGCCCGCGCGCCCGGAGAAGCCTGACCCCAACGACAGGAGCCGTCCCATGTCGAGCGACAATTTGCTGCTGCAGACGATCACGCCAACGACCCATGATCTGGGTGACTTCAAGGTGCATCGCGCGCTCCCGGCGAAGGAGCGGACCATGGTCGGCCCCTTCATCTTCTTCGACCAGGCAGGGCCGGCGCTGTTGCCGACGGGGCAGGGGGTGGACGTCCGCCCCCATCCGCACATCAACCTCGCCACCGTCACCTACATGCTGGACGGGACGTTCCTCCATCGCGATTCGCTGGGCACGCAGCAGTTGATCGGCCCCGGCGCGGTCAATCTGATGACCGCGGGCAGGGGCATCGTCCATTCGGAACGCACCCCGCCTGCCGATCGCGGCCATGACAAGAAATTGCTGGCGATCCAGACCTGGCTCGCCTTGCCGGACCGTGACGAGGAATGCGACCCGGCCTTCGAGCATGTCGAGGGCGGCGGCCTGCCGGTGCTGGAGGATCATGCCTCCTGGGCGCGGGTCATCATGGGCACGCTCTGGGGCGAGACGGCACAGGTCTCGACCTATGCCGACACCATCTATGCCGACATCCAGCTGCGTCCCGGCGGCTCGATCCCGGTCGATGCGATCGCGGAAGAACGGGCGCTCTATCTCTGGCAGGGGGCGGCCACGCTCGACGGCGTCGAGCTGCTGCCCCAGACCCTCTATGTGCTGCGCCCCGGCGTGCCCGCGACGCTGCACAGCGATCAGGGCGCCAATCTGGTCCTGTGTGGTGGCGAGGCGTTCGCGACCCCGCGCCATGTCTGGTGGAATTTCGTGTCCTCGACCAAGGAGCGGCTGATGCAGGCGCGCGAGGATTGGGAAGCGATGCGCTTCCCGCTGATACCGGGCGATGATCAGGAATTTATCCCGATCCCGCAGGGCCGGCCCAAGACCGTCAGTTACCCCTGACGGTTCGGGTCGCCCCGGATCTTCTTACTCCACGAAGGTCAGCGAGAGATTCTCGGCATTCTTGGGAATGTCGATCCGGCTTTCGTTGATCGACGCTTCCTCGCCGGGCTTCAGCCGGGCCTTGTCCGCCTTGGTGGTCCAGCTGAACACCAGTCGGTTCTGCCGGTCGCGCAGCTGCACCAGCACCGGCGGCACCGGCAGCGCCTGCTTGCCGCTGTTCACGATCCGCGCGCCAAAGGCGAAATATTCCTCCCCGGTCGGCAGCTTGCGCCGCTCGGCAGGCTTGGAGAGATAGAAGAGCAGGTCCGGATCGCCCTCTTCGGCGACCAGGCCCATATTCACCGCCCAGGCCGGCGGCCCGAAATAATGGAGCGCAGCACCTGCGGCCGCGACCAGCAGGAAGAAGAGGACGGCGGCCCAGGTCAGCAGCTTGGCGCCATTGCGCCGACGCTTGGCCGGCAGTGACGGCGGCGGTGGCACCTCTTCGGCCGGCTGCGATACGCCGGCATAAATGTCGTCGAACCGGTAATCGGGCGCGATCGCCGGCGTCGGCTCGGCCGCAGGTTCGACCGGCGGCGGGGCAGCGGCCTCCGGCTGCACGGGGGCGACCGGTTCCGGCTCGGGCGCCGGCGTGAATCGCATCGGCGCTTCGGCGGGCGCGGCTTCCACGGGCGGCGGCGGCGGTGGCGGAGGAGCGGGTGGCGGGGGCGGCGCGACCGGCGCGGGAGCGACCGTTTCGGGCACCTCTTCGCGCGGCGCGGGAGTGGGGCCTTCCTGGAACCAGCTATGCTTGCAGGCGGCGCACCGCACCTGGCGTCCGTCCGGGCCGACGGCGGTGTCGGGCACGATGTAGCGCGTCGCGCAATTGGGGCACACCAGGATCATTCTGCTTCATAGGCATGGCAGGGACTCTAGGGCAAGAGTCTGAAACACAGACCCGCTCATGAGCGCGACTCGCGGCATTGCGCGGGATAGTTTGTCGGCCTGCCCTTTACGCGTCCCCGCCGCCTGTGCCATGGCAGGGCTTCGGGGAAGCAGGGAGCGCATCGGCGCCACACGTCACTTATGTCGGCCATCGTCCAGTTCGAAAATGTCGGCCTGCGCTATGGTCTGGACAGCGAGACCCTGTCCGACGTCAGCTTCTCGCTCAACAGCGGCGATTTTTATTTCCTCACCGGCAGCTCGGGCGCGGGCAAGACATCCCTGCTGAAGCTCCTTTATCTCGCCCAGCGGCCCAGTCGCGGCGTGATCCGCCTGTTCGGCGAGGATGTGGTGACACTCCCCCGCAAGCGCCTGCCCGGCTTCCGCCGCCGCATCGGCGTCGTGTTCCAGGATTTCCGGCTGGTCCCGCATCTGTCCGCCTATGACAATATCGCCCTGCCGCTGCGGGTCGCGGGCATGGAGGAAAGCGAGATCGACGCGCCGGTCAGTGAAATGCTGAACTGGGTGGGGCTGGGCGATCGCGGTCAGGCGCGGCCCGCCACCCTGTCGGGCGGGGAGCAGCAGCGCGTCGCCATCGCCCGTGCGGTGATCGGCCGGCCGGAGATTCTGGTCGCCGACGAACCGACCGGTAACGTCGACGCGGACATGGCCCGCCGCCTGATGACCCTGTTCGAAGCGCTCAACCGCCTCGGCACGACCATCGTCGTGGCCACCCATGACCTGCCGCTGATGGCCCAGGTGGCGAGTGCGCAGATGATGCGGCTGGACAAGGGCCGGCTGGCCGATCCCACCGGCGCGCTGCGCTATCCGCCCCGCCCGCAGGGTGGCGTCTGATGGCCGGGGGCAATCGTCGCAGCGCCGCGGCCGCGCGCCATCGCCTGCTGCCCGCCGGTCGGGTGGCGGGGCCGATGCCCTGGATCATCGCGATCATGATGTTCCTGACCGTGCTGGCCGCTGCGGCTGGCCTCGGCCTTGGCACCGCCGTCCGCGCGATGAGCGCCGATCTGGCCGGCCGCGCCACGGTTCAGGTGGTGGAGGCCGATGCACAGCAGCGCGACCGTCTCTCCGCCCGCGTGCAACAGGCGCTGCGCGGCAATCGCGATGTGCGCCAGATCGCACCGGTCCCGGCCGCGACGCTGGCGCAGCAACTGCGTCCCTGGCTCGGCGCCGATGTGACCAGCGGCGACCTGCCGATCCCGGCGCTGATCGACGTCAGCCTGACGCCGGGCAATGCGGCGGCCAAGGTCGACCGGTTGCGCCGGTCGCTCGCCACCCTGTCGCCCAGCCTGCGGGTCGAACCTCATGCCGCCTTCCTTGCGCCGTTGGCCGGCCTGCTCACGGCGCTGGGCTGGTTGTCGGGCGGGTTGGTGCTGCTGATGGGCCTCGCCACCGGGGCCGTCGTCGTGCTCGCCGCGCGCGGCGCGCATGACAGTCATCGCACCACGATCGAGGTGCTGCACCTGATGGGCGCGACCGATGTGCAGATCGCCCGCCTGTTCCAGCGCCGGATCGCGCTCGACGCCACCACGGGCGGCGCATTGGGCTTTTCCTTCGCCGTGCTGGTGATCCTGCTGATCGGCGCACGCCTGTCGGCCACCGGATCGCAGCTGATGGGTGCGGTCGCCTTGCCCTGGACCAGTTGGGCGCTGCTTGCGGCGCTGCCGATTGCCGGCATTCTCCTGTCGACGCTCACCGGCCGCTGGACCGTGCTGCGCGCACTCGGGCGCTCGCTATGATCGTCCGCCTGATCGCCGTTACGCTGCTCGGCTGGATGCTGGGCTTTGCCTGGTTCGCGATGTTCCTGCCCCAGCCGCTCGACGGGCGACAGACCGATGCGATCGTCGTGCTGACCGGCGGTGCCGGCCGGATCGACCGGGGGCTGGCCCTGCTGCAGGAAGGCGCGGCCAAGCGCATGCTGATTTCGGGGGTCGACCGCTCGGTCCGCCCGGTCGAACTGGCGGCCGAATATAAGACGCGCCTGTCGCTCTTCACCTGCTGCATCACCCTGGGGCGCGAGGCGATCGACACCCGCTCCAACGCGATCGAGACGGCGCGCTGGCTGGAACGGCGCGATTATAAGAGCGTCCGCCTCATCACCACCGACTGGCATATGCGCCGTTCCGCGCTCGAACTGCGTCAGGCGCTTCCGGGCCGCATCAACCTTGTCTATGACGCGGTGCCCAGCCGTCCCAGCCTCACCATATTGGTGCGGGAATATAATAAATATCTCGCGCGCCGCGTGGCCGCGCTCTTTGGTATCTGATCCATGACCCTGTTCACTGCCCTTCGCTCGCTTATCTTCATGCTGGCCTTCTATGTCGGCACGGCCTTCTTCGTGCTGGCGGCCGTCATCGGCGGGATGTTCAAGCCCGCGCATGTCCAGTCGGCGGCGACCGGCTGGAGCCGTTTTCATCGCCTTTGCGTGCGCTGGATATTGGGGCAGCGGATCGTGGTCGATGGCGACCTGCCGATCGGTCCCTATCTCTACATCATCAAGCATGAATCGATGTTCGAGACGATCGACCTGCTCTGCCTGTTCGACCGGCCGGTGATCGGCGCGAAGCGCGAACTGCTCGACATTCCCTTCTGGGGCGGCATCGCGCGCCGCTATGGCCTGATCCCGATCGAGCGGACTGCCGGCGCCAGTGCGCTGCGCAGCCTGCGCGCTTCCGCCAAGGATGCCGTGGCGCAGGGGCGGGCGGTCTGTCTGTTCCCCGAAGGGACGCGCGTGCCCCATGGCGAAGCGCCGCCGCTCAAGTCGGGCTTTGCCGGCCTCTACAGCCTGCTCGGCCTGCCGGTGGTGCCGATCGCGATCGACAGCGGCGTCGTCTCACCGCGCGGCAAGTTCCTCAAGCGCCCCGGCACCATCACCTACAAGGTGGGTGAGATCGTCCCCACCGGCCTCGACCGCAAGGAAGCCGAGGTCCGCGTCCACGCCGCGATCAACGCGCTCAACCCGGCTTCAGCCCTTATCGGTCAGTGAGACCGGCCGAAGTCGGGCTTGGCGTCGTCCTGGCCCTGTTCGATGATCGACCGGCGGATGGCGCGGGTGCGGGTGAACAGGTTGAACAGCGTGTCACCGTCATTCCAGCGGATCGCCCGCTGCAGGGCTGACAGATCCTCCGAGAAACGCTGCAGCATTTCCAGCACCGCGTCCTTGTTCGCCAGGAACACGTCGCGCCACATGGTCGGGTCCGACGCGGCAATGCGGGTAAAGTCGCGGAAACCGCCGGCCGAATATTTGATCACCTCGCTCTGGGTGACATTCTCCAGATCACTGGCCGTGCCGACGATCGTATAGGCGATCAGATGCGGCAAATGGCTGGTCACCGCCAGCACCAGGTCATGATGCGCCGGGTCCATCGTCTCGACATCGGCGCCGACCCGGCGCCACAGTTCCGACACCCGCTCGACCGCCGCCGGATCGGCATCGGCGGGCGGGGTGACGATCGACCAGCGCCCCTTGAACAGGGTGGCAAAGCCCGCTTCCGGCCCGCTATTTTCGGTGCCGGCCACCGGGTGCGCCGGGATGATGATGCGGCCGGGCAGGGCGGCATTGAGCTGCGCCAGCACGTCCGCCTTGCATGAACCCACATCGCTGATGATCGCGTCGGCCGGCAGTTCGTCGGCAATCTCTGCCGCCGCCGCGCCCATGGCGCGCACCGGCACGCACAATATCACCAGTTCGGCGTCGGTGACGGATGCGCCGGCGGTATCGGTGATGTCATCGCACAGGTCGATGCGGCGGGCGGTTTCGCGCACGTCCGGATCGGCATCATGGCCGGTGACGCGGACGGTCGGCATATATTCGCGGATCGCCCGCGCCAGCGAGGATCCGATCAGGCCAAGGCCGATGATGGTGACACGGGAAAAGGGCAGCATCGCGTCAGGCCGCCTCCGCCATGGCGCGCAGCTTGGCCGCGACGGCGCGGGTCTGTTCCTCGGTGCCGATGGTGATGCGCAACCCGTTGGGCAGGCCCTGGCCGGGCAGCCAGCGCGTGGCATAGCCCTCGTCCCACAGCCCCTTCATCGCCGCCTCGGCGGTTAGCTTGCCGTCGAACAGGATCAGCAGGAAATTGGTCCGGCTGGGCACGGCGCGCAGGCCGTGGTTGGACAGCGACGCGATCTCGCCCGCCAGCCATTCGCGCCATTGCGCATTATGGGCGCGGCTCGCCTCGACCCATTCATTATCCTGGATCGCGGCGACCGCAGCGGCCTGGCCGGCGGTGGTCACGTTGAACGGCGCGCGGATACGATGGAGGATGTCGATGACGTCCTGGCTGGCATAGCCCCAGCCGATCCGTTCGGCCGCCAGGCCATAGATTTTCGAGAAGGTGCGGGTGACGAACACGTTGCTGGCGGTCTTCGCCAGTTCCAGCCCCGCATCATCCTCGTC
The DNA here is from genome assembly GCF_049472635.1 of Sphingobium salicis subsp. salicis. NCBI lineage: Bacteria > Pseudomonadati > Pseudomonadota > Alphaproteobacteria > Sphingomonadales > Sphingobiaceae > Sphingobium > Sphingobium salicis. The sequence continues at coordinate 3,925,772 of NZ_JAYRCS010000001.1, read as the reverse complement.
CGCGTCCAGATATTCGGCATAGGCCTGGTCCAGCACGAACAGGATATCGGGGCGCAGCCCGGCGTGCAGCCGCGCAATCTCTTCCCGGCTGGTCATGGTGCCGGTCGGGTTGTTGGGATTGGCAAGGAAGACGACCTTGGTCTTCTCCGTCACGGCAGCCAGCAGCGCATCGACATCGGTCGCATAATCGGCGTCGGGCGCCTCGATCGGCGTCGCGCCGACGCGGCGGGCGGCGATGTCATAGACCGAAAAGCCGTAGCGGACGTAGAGCACCTCGTCGCCCGGCCCGGCATAGGCGCTGGCGGCGATGTGCAGCAGTTCGTCCGACCCGGTGCCATAGATGATGCGCGCCGGATCAAGCCCATGGACCGCACCGATCGCCTCGCGCAGCCTGGCCGCGCCCGGATCGGGATAGGTGGCCAGGTCCGCCGTCGCCGCCACCAGTGCCGCGCGGGCGGCCGCACCGGTGCCGAGCGGGTTCTCGTTGGCGGACAGCTTGATCAGCGGCCGGCCGTCATCGGCGGAGGACTTGCCCGGCACATAGGCATGAATGCCGAGAATCCAGTCCTTGGGGGCGGGTTTTGCTGCAGCGTCGCTCATGGAGCGCGGCTTTAGCGGCTTCCGCGCCAAAGGCAAAGCGGCTGGATCAGCGCGGCGCTGCCAATTCCTGCCGGGCCAGTTCGCGCTGGGCACGGAACACCGGATCGGACTGCAACCGCGCATAGGTGGCCGATGCCACGACCCGCCCTGCCAGCGTGTCGCTCAGCCAATGGGCGCGACAGATGACCCGGCTCTCGCCAAATTCATAACCGCGCTTGAGCAGGGCATCCTGCTTGTCGGGCATGACATCGGTCAGGACCAGCGCCAGCATCCAGCCGATCGCAGTATGGCCTGATGGATAGGAGCCATCCTTGCGCAGCATCGGCTCGTCCTGCGGGCGGCAGGTATTGCCGTCATGCTCCACGAACGGGCGCACCCGCTGATAATGGCCCTTGGCGCGCGAGGTGGAGAAGGCGGCGTCCGCCGCCGCGCGGCGCAGCAACATGGTGAGGTGCGGGTGGGTGCCGTCCGACAGCGACAGGCCGGCGATCGGCTCGAATGACTGGACCATGTGCGGCCAGCCCAGGTCTGCGTCCGACGCGGCCAGCGCCTGGCGATCGGCCGGCGCGGCGAGCGCGGCGCGATAGGCTTCCTCGTCGGCCGCCTTGGCGGCGGTGCCGGGGGCGGGCGGGGGCGGCAGCAGGGTCAGGCTGTTGGGCAGGGCGGCGGGGTCGAGATAGCCGCGCGGAAAGGGGATGGCCTTGGTCAGTTGCCCGACTGCCTCGATCGTGGTCGGCGGCACCGGGGCGCTGGCCGACGGCGGCGTGGCGGTGGTCGCACAGCCGCTGACCAGCAGGATCGATGCCAGAAGGAATGTCTGTTTATGGAGTGTGCGCATCGCCTGTCCGCCTTTTGCTTTGGGGCCTGACGCCCGGCCCTATCAGCAGAGGCAGGGCGCGACCATCGGTGCTTGTCCCGATAGGCGGCAGCGGTGCAACCCTCAAGCGCGCTTGCCGATCCCCTTCTCGATCAACGCGTTGGCGATGTCGGCAATCTCCTGTGCGGGGCGGCTGTCGTCCCACACGCCATAGCGCAGCCCCAGGAACACGTTCATCCCCATGATCGCCCAGGCATGGACCTCTTCCACGTCCGCGCGCACGTCGCCCTGCTGCGCGGCTTTCTTCAGGCGCGCGGCCATGCGGGTGGCGGTATTCTCATAATGGGCGCGATAGGCGGCCTGGTCGACGAACTCGGCCTCGTCGATGATGCGGTAGATTTCCTTGTGAGCGCGGGCGAACTCCAGAAAGCTCAGCAGGCCGATCCGCTCCGCCTCGATCCCGTTGCGCGCATCGGCGATGCGCGGCGAGACATAGTCGCGCACCTGGCCCGACATGTCGTTGACCAGCGCGCGGAAAATGTCGTCCTTGCTGTCGAAATAGGTGTAGAAACTGCCCAGTGCGCAGCCCGCCCGGCGGGTGATGCCGCTGATCGATCCGTCGTGAAATCCCTTTTCGCCAAACTCCTCGGCCGCCGCCGACAGCAGCGCGCGAAGCGTGCGTTCACCCCGCGCGGTGCGTGGCGCCTTGTCATCGCGTCTCTCATCCCGTGGGGAAGCCGGATCGGTCATGCTCTCTCCCTCTGCCTGCCAATACGTGCCTTTTCAATCATTTGAGGACGTCTGGTGGCCTTGTTCACCGTCCCTCATATTTGAAGTTGAAAGCTGGTTCAACTTTCATTATTCAAAGGGCAAGCAGATTGGCTACCCGGATGACCGGGGGCCGCTTCAGGAGAGGAAACGCCGATGAAGGCCCATCACAGCATTCGTGCCCTTGCCCTCGCATCCGCCGCCTGGACCGGCGCGATGGCATTCCCCGCCTTCGCGCAGGACGCGTCGGCGCCCGCCGCCGACACCGAAGAGGCCGGCATCATCGTCACCGCCCGCCGGCGTGAGGAAACGCTGGTGTCGGTGCCGATTGCGGTCAGCGCCTTCTCTGGCGCCGATCTGGAACGGGGCGGGGCGATCGACATCAGCGACCTCGCCAATGTCACCCCCAACACCACGCTGGAGGCGTCGCGCGGCACCAATTCGACGCTGACCGCCTTCATCCGCGGCGTCGGCCAGCAGGATCCGGTTTCCGGCTTCGAACAGGGCGTCGGCATCTATCTCGACGATGTCTATCTCAACCGGCCGCAGGGCGCGCTGCTCGACATCTATGATGTCGAACGGATCGAGGTGCTGCGCGGGCCGCAGGGCACGCTCTATGGCCGCAACACGATCGGCGGCGCGGTCAAATATGTCACGAAGATGCTGCCGCAGGACTTCTCGCTCAAGCTCAAGGGCAGCTATGGCAGCTATGATCAGGCCGATGGCATCATCAGCGTGTCGGCGCCGATCGGCGACCTGATGCGCGTGGGTGGTGCCTTTGCCCGCCTGTCGCGCGGCGGCTTCGGCAAGAATCTCACCACCGGGCAGGACAATTATAACAAGGATATCTGGGCCGGCCGCGCCACCTTCGAAATGGGCGGCTATGGCGCGCCGGTGCTGATGCGCATCACCGGCGACTATACCAAGGATAACAGCAACCCGCGTGGCGGCCATCGCCTGATTCCGGGGCAGGCATCGGGCGCGCCGGTGCTGGACGATGTGTTCGACACCCGTGGCGGGCTGGTCGATCCCAAGCAATATGTGAAGTCCTACGGCCTGTCGATGAACCTGACGGCCGAACTCAATGATGCGGTGACGCTGCGCTCGATCAGCGCCTGGCGCAAGGATGACAGCGCCTCGCCGATCGACTTTGACGCGCTGCCCGCTGTCGATGTCGATGTGCCGGCCTATTACAAGAATGAGCAGCTCAGCCAGGAATTCCAGCTTCTCTATGACAAGGGCCGGCTGCACGGCATGGTCGGCTTCTATTATCTCGATGCCAGCGCCGACACCCAGTTCGATACCCGCATCTTCACCACCGTGGCCGGGCTGACCGCCTTCACCCAGGCCAATGTCGATACCGAAACCTATGCCGTGTTCGGCGACATGAGCTTCGACCTGACCGATCAGTTCAGCCTGTCGGCCGGTGGTCGCTATACCTGGGACACGCGCCGGGCCAATATCCTGCGGCAAAGCTATCTGGGTGGCGGCTCGCCGGTGTTCGACGGCGCCGGTATCCCCTTCGGCGCGCCCAGCACCAATTTCCGGGGCGAGCGCGAGTTCAAGAAGTTCACGCCGCGCTTCTCGGTCAGCTACAAGCCGACCGCCGATCACAATATCTACGCCAGCTATTCCAAGGGCTTCAAGGGCGGCGGCTTCGACCCGCGCGGGGTCGGCACCAACGCGCCGGACCTCAATGGCGACGGCATTCGTCAGGACAGCGAAATAGCCTCCTTCCTCAGCTTCGCGCCCGAACAGGTCGACAGCTATGAAGTCGGCTACAAGGGCAATCTGATGGATGGCGCCCTCTATGTCGCGGTCGCCGGCTTCTATGCCGATTACAAGGATGTGCAGATCCCCGGCTCGGTCGCCTGTACCGTCAATGTCGGTGGCGTGGCGACGCCCTCCTTCTGCGGTGTCGTGTCCAACGCCGGCAAGGCGCGCTTCAAGGGGCTGGAGTTCGAAAGCAATGCCCGCCTTGGCCGCGACATCTTCAGCGGCGGCGACCGTCTGAACCTGCAGACCGCGATCGGCTTCATCGATGCCGATTATCGCGAATATATCGCCAATATTGCCAGCGTGCCGACCGATGTCGCCGACTATCGTCGGGTCCAGAACACGCCGAAATGGACCGCCAGCGGCACGCTCAGCTATAATGTCCCGGTGGGCGATGGCAGCCTCTATTTCGGTAGCACCGTCTCCTGGCGCTCCAAGACCTATCAGTTTGAAATCCCCAACCCCTATATCGACCAGAAGGGCTATGCGCTGTGGGATGCGAGTCTGGTCTATACCGCGCCCAGCGATCGCTGGAGCATCGGCGTCCATGGCAAGAACCTGCTCGACAAGGAATATAAGACCTCGGGCTATACCTTCGTCGCGGCCAATCCGGTGACCGGTGCGATCATCAACAATGCGGCCGGCTATCCCACCCCCTCGCTGGGCAAGGAAGGCACGCTCACCGCCTTCTACGGCAACCCGCGCCAGGTGTTCGTGACCGGGTCGGTCAAGTTCTAAGCTGCGTTTCCCATCCGTTCGGTTCGAGCCTGTCGAGAACCATTGCATAACCGGCTTCTCGGCTAGGCTCGAAGCGAACGGAAAATTTGGTATCAGGCCCGCATGACCGACCGAACCTCTTCCCCCGCCTATCGCGGCGTCGTGCTGGCGATGCTGCTGCTGGTCTATACCTTCAACTTCCTCGACCGGCAGATTCTCGGCATCCTCGCCGGGCCGATCAAGGCGGAGCTGGGACTGACCGATACCCAGCTCGGCGCGCTGGGCGGCATTGCCTTCGCGCTGCTCTATTCGACGCTGGCGATCCCGCTGGCGCTGCTGGCCGACCGGACCAGCCGCACCTGGGTCATCACCGTCAGTCTGGCGGTGTGGAGCGGCTTCACCGCGCTGTGCGGCATGGCCGGCAATTTCATGCAGATGTTCCTGTTCCGCATCGGCGTCGGCGTGGGGGAGGCGGGCGGCGTCGCCCCCTCCTATGCGGTCATCTCCGACTATTTCCCGCAGCATCAGCGCGCCCGCGCCCTCTCCATCTATTCGCTCGGCATTCCGCTGGGTTCGGCCGGCGGCGTGCTGCTGGGCGGCTATATCGCCCAGACCGTCGAATGGCGCACGGCCTTCATCGCGGTCGGCATCATGGGCATCCTCATCGCGCCGCTCTTCCGCCTGGTGGTGCGCGAACCCGCGCGGCCGGTGCAGTTGGGCACGCCCGTGCCGGTCAGCGCGGTGTTCGGCATTCTCGCGGCCAAACGCAGCTTCTGGTTCCTGGCATTGGGCGCCGCGTGCAGCTCGATGTGCGGCTATGGCGTCGCCTTCTGGCTGCCCAGCCTGTTGATGCGCAGCTTCGGCCTCGACCTGCTGGGCGCGGGCCAGTTTCTGGGCGGGCTGCTGCTGCTGGGCGGGGTCGCGGGCGTGCTGCTCGGCGGCTTCCTGGGCGACGCCATGGGCAATCGCGACAAGGCCTGGTTCGCCTGGGTGCCCGCGATCAGCTATGTGATCGGCATGCCTTTGTTCGTGGTCGGGGTGCTCTCGTCCAGCGTCGGCTTCGCCTTCGCCCTGTTCCTGATACCGCAGGCCTTGGTCTATGTCTGGCTCGGCCCGGTGCTGACCGCCGTGCAGCATCTGGTGCCGCCGCATATGCGGGCCAGCGCCTCGGCGACCTTCCTGCTGATCAACAATCTCGTCGGCCTCGGCCTTGGCAGCTGGAGCGTCGGCGCCCTGTCCGATGCGCTGACCCCGACCTATGGCCAGGAAGCGCTGCGCTACGCCATCGTCGCGGCGCTCGGCTTCTACCTGCTCGCCGGCCTGTTCATGGCGCTCGCCGGCAAGGCGCTGCGCAAGGATTGGGTGACGGCCTGACCCATGAAGTGACAGGGCATTGCCCTGTCACTTTCGCTGTCGGCTCAGCGCTCCTTGGTGGCGCTGAACTTCACCTTGGGATGGCGTTCCTGCTGATAGCCGATGTCCCAGGCACTGCGCGCCATGAACACCAGATTGCCGTCGCGGTCCTTGGCCATGTTGGCGCCATTATAGGCGACCAGATCCTTGATCGCCTGATCGTCGCCGCTGATCCAGCGGGCGGTGTCGAAGGGTGAAGGTTCCAGCACCGCCGCGACCTTATATTCGGCCTCCAGCCGGCTGATCAGCACTTCCAGCTGCAGCTGGCCGACGACGCCGACGATCCAGTTGCTGCCGATTTCGGGATAGAAGACCTGGATCACGCCCTCTTCGGACAGGTCATCCAGCGCCTTGCGCAGCTGCTTGGTCTTGGTCGGGTCTTTCAGTTGCACGCGGCGCAGGATTTCTGGCGCGAAATTGGGCAGGCCAGTAAAGCGCAGGCCGGGCTTCTCGCTCAGCGTGTCGCCCACGCGCAGCGCGCCATGATTGGGGATGCCGATGATGTCGCCGGGGAAGGCCTCGTCCGCCAGTTCACGGTCCTGCGCGAAGAACAGGATCGGCGAATGGACCGCCAGCGCCTTGCCGCTGCCGCTCGGCGTCAATTTCATGCCGCGGCGGAACTTGCCCGACACCAGCCGCATGAAGGCGATGCGGTCGCGATGCATCGGGTCCATATTGGCCTGCACCTTGAAGATGAAGCCGGTGACTTCGCTGCCTTCGGGCTCGACCGGGGCCGGCTCGGCCGGCTGGGCGCGCGGCGGCGGCGCATGGGCGGACAGCGCGTCGATCAGCTCGGTCACGCCGAACAGCTTGAGCGCCGACCCGAAATAGACCGGGGTCAGGTCGCCATGGCGGTAACGTTCCAGGTCGAACTCGGCATAGCCGCCCTGGGCCAGCTCGGCCTCCTCGCGCAGCTTTTCCAGGCCGCGCTCGGACAGATAATCGGCCAGCTTGGGATCATCCAGGCCGCTGAACTGGTGACGGGTGCCGTCAAATTCCTTGGACGGGCCAGTGGGCTGCATCAGCCGGTTGGTGGCGAAGTCGTAAATGCCCTCGAACTCGCCGCCCATGCCGACCGGCCAGCTCATCGGGCAGACGTCGAGCTGCAACTGGTCGGCGACCTCGTCGAGCAGGCCGAACAGTTCGCGGCCCTCGCGGTCGACCTTGTTGACGAAGGTGATGATCGGCACGTTGCGCAGGCGGCAGACCTCGAACAGCTTGCGGGTCTGCGGCTCGATGCCCTTGGCCGCGTCGATCACCATCACGGCGGAGTCCACGGCGGTCAGGGTGCGATAGGTATCCTCGCTGAAATCCTCGTGACCCGGCGTGTCGAGCAGGTTGAAGGTGATGGTCTCGCCATCGCGCGTCCGCTCGAACGTCATGACCGAAGAGGTGACGGAGATGCCGCGCTGCTGCTCGATCTTCATCCAGTCCGAACGGGCGCGCCGGTTCGCGCCGCGCGCCTTGACCTCGCCGGCCAGGTGAATCGCGCCGCCTTCCAGCAGCAGCTTTTCGGTCAGCGTGGTCTTACCGGCGTCCGGGTGGGAAATGATCGCGAAGGTGCGGCGGGATGGGATGCTCATGCGCGCGCATATAGCGAATCTTGGCCAAGTTCCCAGCCCGATCTATTTTTGCGTGGCCGGAAGGCCGAGGCAGCGCTTTACTGCGTTGATTTCTTGTGGCCTCAGTTGCCGGCTATCCCGTGTGAAAACATCGATCCGATAGCGATCGCCCAAATTCACCATATCAACCCTGAGATGCCGGGCGGCATTCTCTCTCCGCAAGATCTCGGGCGATCGCTCCAAAACCTGATGGGGTGGACGCCCCCCGACAGCCTTTATGGCAAAGTGGAGGTGTTGAAGCACCACTGAGGAGGCGTCCGTGTCACAGGTTACCACAATCGGTCTGGATATCGCCAAGAACGTTTTCCATGCGCATGGCGCTGACGAGCGGGGTGCGATGGTGTTCAGCCGCAAGCTGACGAGAGCAAAGCTGCTCGAGTTCTTTGCAGGTCAGCCGGTATGCATAGTAGCGCTCGAGGCGTGCGGCGGCGCCCATCATTGGGCGCGTCAGTTACAGACGATGGGGCACGATGTGCGGCTGATCCCACCATCTTACGTGAAGCCATTCGTGAAGCGGAACAAGAACGATGCGATTGATGCTGAAGCGATTGCCGAGGCTGCGCAGCGCCCAGGCATGCGCTTCGTGGCGGTGAAAAGCGAAGAGCAACAGGCCGCAGGGCTCGTGTTCCGCACACGTGACCTAGCGGTGCGGCAGCGCACTCAGCTGATCAACGCCATTCGCGGGCACCTAGCGGAGTATGGTTGGGTAGCACCGCGCGGCACAGCGCATATGACAATGCTCGCCGACCTGCTCGAGGATGAGGAAATGACTTCAAGTCTGCCTGCAGCGGCACGGCCCATGTTCAAGCTCATGGTCGACATGCTGGCCGATCTCGACAAGCAGATTGCCGTGCTGGACCGTGAGATCGCACGGCGTGCTAAGGAGGATGAAGCGGCCAGGCGGCTAATGACCATTCCAGGGATCGGTCCTATCGCTGCGACCGCCATCATCGCGCTGGCCCCGCCGGTCGAGACGTTCCGTAAGGGGCGCGACTTCGCGGCTTGGCTTGGCCTCGCCCCCCGTCAGCACTCGACCGGCGGCAAACAGCGGCTCGGCAGCATATCGAAGATGGGCGAGCGGACGATCAGGCGACTACTGATTATCGGAGGTAGCTCGATGGTGCGTCAGGCCTGCCGGTTCGGCGCGCCGGCCGGCTCGTGGCTGGAGCGGATGCTCGCGCGCAAACCGCGCATGCTCGTCTCGGTGGCGCTCGCCAACAAGATGGCGCGCATGGTCTGGGCACTGCTCACCAGAAATGAAGATTACAGAGCTCCGGCAGCAGTTGCGGCGTAAGCCAAGGCAGCGGCCAGAGGCGTCGGAGACGTAGGCGGTCGAAGGAGGGTATGGCACAACAGTCGGCGAGACGGGGCTGGAAGAACCAGGGAATGGCAGAGCGCTAACCAAGCGCGTAAACCTGTAATGGATCCGGTCCGCGAACTCCCATACTGGCCCGCAGCATATGGCGCTGCTCATCGAGGCCGGACAGATGACAGCATCCGACTACGTGCCAACAAACCCCGATTTACTGCTTGCATCCGAAGGGGCGTCCACAGATGCCAATTTCGTCCTGTAAGAGGCAGTTGGTGAGTCAAGCAGTCAGCAACTGCTGGGCGGTTTAACGCGCCTTCAATTTGGTAAGCCAAAGCCGCCCGGCGATCCTCCTCACGCGCAGCATGACGATTCACCCAGAAGAGAAATGCGATCAAAGCGAATATCAAGGCCGCCCAGATTAGGGACACAGCCAGCGGTGGTGATTGCCTCACTATTTCCCGAAACGACGATTTCATTCCTGGACCAGCGTCACGTCCATGCGGAAGGATCGGCTGTCGCCCGGCAGCAGGGTCATGACACCCTGCTTGTCCCAGACATCGCCGGTGAAGCCGACCGGGTCGGCCATGCCGGCCCAGGGTTCGACGCACAGATAATGAGCGCCCGGCTTCTGCCACAGGCCGAGCCAGGGCGTATCGGGGAAATCGATCTTCAGGTGCGGCCTGCCGGGCACGCCCCAGGTCAGCGATCGACTGGCGAGATCGTCCCAGATCAGCGCGTCACCGGCGAACATGGCATGGGTCGGCGCCAGTTCCTTCCCCTCGACCGGGGAGGGCACGCTCTCCAGCGCGATCAGCCCCGGCTCGCTGCCGACCTTGCGGATCGGCGCGGGTTCGGCCTGCGCGAAGCGGATGCGGTGCTCCTCGACGCTGCCACCATAGGGCAAAGGCCAGGCGAAGGCGGGGTGATAGCCAAAGCAGAAGGGCATCGCCGTCTCGCCCCGGTTCATGACGGTGGCCGTCATGCGCAGGCTCGGCCCCTCCAGCACGAACCCCATGTCGAGCCGGAAGTCGAACGGATAGACGGTGCGCGTCTCCCGATCCGCTTCCAGCCGGAACAGCACGGCTTCCTCATTGCGATGGACCAGGGTGAAGGGGCTGGTCCGGGCAAAGCCATGCTGGCCGATCGGATAGTCGACATCGTTCAGCCGATAGACGTCGCCGCGCGACCGGCCGACGAAGGGGAAGAGCAGGGGCGCATGGCCGGTCCACCATTGCGGGTCGGCATCGGTCATCAGCTCGCGCCCCTGCGCATCGGTCAGCGACCAGAGTTCGGCGCCCAGCGGCGATATGCTGGCGGACAGCTGGTCGGAGACGATGGCGATGCGGTCGTTCATGGCGAAACACTCCTGTTTGCCCAGCGACATAGAGCCGGATCGTCATCTGTGGAAGCGCCTTGGGCTTCCACAGATGACGTGGATCAGGCTCTATTCCAAGGTCCGGCGCGGCAAATCCCGACTGTCTCGCCCGCCGCGCAATCGTTACGTTGCGGAACCGACATGGGGGCTGGCGGGTTGAGCCAGCGGGAGGACCAATGATGAAAATTGCCGTATCGACCGCCACGATCCTGTTGCTGCTCGGCACGTCGGCGCTCGCCCAGGAACAGGGCAAGAAGAGGGACGACACGCTCGATAAGGCGGGCGAAATCGCGTCCCAGCCGGCGCGCGATGTCGGCATCGAAAAGACGCAGGTGCCGCCGATCCTCGTCGCGGCCGAGGAAAATCCCTATGCCGCGCCATCGGGCAAGACCTGCAAGGCGCTAAATGGTGACATGGCGGCGCTCAATAAGGTGCTTGGTCCCGATTTCACCATCGGCCGCGAAGCCAATGAGGATCGCACCAGCAAGATCGCCGAGGGTGTCGGCAAGTCGCTGGTCAATTCGCTGATCCCGTTCCGCGGCGTGGTGCGGGAAATCAGCGGTGCCGCCCCGGCGGAACGTCGACTGCGCGCCGCGATTGCCGCCGGTCTCGCCCGGCGCGGCTATCTACGCGGCATGGCATCGGCCAAGGGCTGCAAGATTACGGGTTGATTTCCGGCGCCGCCGGGCGCGGCGCCCCGAACAGCAGCAGCCATATGGCAAAGACGCCTTCGCCCAGTAGCGGCACGAAATCGAGCTGGCCGGGGATCGCCTCGCCGATTGCCGGCGACAGCAGCGCCAGGCTGCGCGCGACCAGATGGACCGCGCCGCCCGCCATCAGCAGCGCACCGACCACCACCGGCAACCGCCGCGAACGGATCGCCAGCCAGCCTATCAACAGGCAATAGATGCCGAAGAAGATCAGGCTGATGCCGTAGAGATCATTGTGGAGGCTGAGGCTGATCCGCACCAGCGACTGCACCTCCGCCATCGGAATGCCGGGATGCGGCGCACCATCGATCAGCGCAAGCGGCAGCAGATGCAGCAGACTGTTGCCCGCCAGCACGGCAATGCCGGTCAGGCTGAACAAGGCGGCTATGCGCGCCAGCACCCGCCCGGTCGGCGCGAACAGGCCATAGAGCAGGGCCGTGACCGCCAGATAGCAGCAGAGCATGGCGACATCGCTCGCCCCGCCGGCGCGATAGAGCCAGGGATAGTCGGCGATGTTGCGCATCGTCTCGCGCCCGTTGCCCGGCACGATCAGGGCCGCGCGCACCACCGCTTCGGCAAACATGCCGCAGCCAATGGTGCCGATGTAGAAGAGGCCGGCGAGGCGGGCCTGAAATCGTTCAGCCTTCCCGTCCATCGCCGGCCTTTCCTGTCTTAGCCGCGCAGGCTCGCGCCCAGCTTCTGGGCGGCCTTGACCACCGCCGCGCTGATCGCGTCCAGCTCTTCCTGGGCGAAGCTCTTTTCGCCCGGCTGCAGCGTGATCTCCACCGCCAGCGACTTGTGGCCTTCATCCACGCCGGGGCCGGTGAAGACGTCGAACAGGCGCGCGTCGACGATCGCCTTCTTGTCCGCGCCCTTGACCGCGCGCACCAGCGCATCGGCCTCGACCGCTTCCGGCACCAGGAAGGCGAAATCGCGCTTCACCGCCTGCAGCGCCGGCGGCGCGTAAGGCGCGCGCATGAAGCCGCTCTTGCGCTTGGCCGGAATGGCATCAAGGAAGATCTCGCCCGCAACCACGGTGCCGGACAGGCCGAACTGCTTGGCCAGGCTCGGGTGCAGCACGCCATATTCGGCCAGCACCACCTTGGGGCCAAGGCGCAGCGTGCCCGACTGGCCGGGATGATAGGCCGCCGATGCCTCGCCCATGCTCTGCAGATTGCCGACCGGCGCGCCGGCCGCCGCCAGCAGCGCGATCACTTCGCCCTTGGCATCGAACGCGTCGAAGGGCTGGGCCTTGCCGCTCTGCCAGCTGCGCGCGGTCTTCTCGCTGGCCAGCACGAAGCCGACCGTGGCGCGCTCGCCCTGCTTGAAATAGCGCCGGCCGAGTTCAAACAGTCGGATCGACGTGGCGCTGCGATCGACATTGCGCTTGGTCGCCGACAGCAGGCCGGGCAGCAGCGAGGGCCGCATGACCTTCAGATCCTCCGAGATCGGATTGGCCAGCGTCCAGTCGCCACCGCCAACGCTCGCGGCTTCCTTCTCGGAAATGAAGGACCAGTTGATCGCTTCGGCGAGGCCGCGGGCAGCGGCGGTGCGGCGCACGCGACGCTCGACCAGCTGCTCGGCCGTGGCGGTCGGGCGGGCAACGCCCGGCACGCGTGGCAGCGGGGTGGACGGCACATGGTCCAGACCGACGATACGCACCACTTCCTCGACGATGTCGGGCCAGCCATCGACGTCGCGGCGCCAGGTCGGCACGCTGATCGTCCAGTGGCCCGGCACGCTCACCGGCACGCCATCCTGATATTCGATGCTGGCGCCTTCGCCGCTGACGCCGAAGCCCAGGCTTTCCAGAATGCGCTTCTGCACATCATGCGGCACATCGACGCCGGCCAGCGCCAGGCACTGGTCAGGCGCATAGGCGACCGTCCTGGGCGTCGCGGGCGGGGTGCCGGCGCGAGTCGCTTCCGATGCGGTGCCGCCGCACAGGGTCATGACCAGGCTGGTGGCGATCGACAGGCCATCGTCCAGGAAGGCGGGGTCGACGCCGCGCTCGAACCGGCCGCGCGCGTCGGAGGTCAGCGCCAGCTTCTGGCCGGTCACCGCGATCCGCTCCGGCGTGAAATAGGCGCATTCGATCAGCACGTCGGTGGTGCCGTCCTGCGCGCCCGAATGTTCGCCGCCCATGATGCCGCCAATGTCATGCACGGCCTCGTCGTCGGCGATGACGGTCATCGTCTCGTCAATGGCATAGGTCTTGCCGTTCAGGGCCAGCACTTCCTCGCCGGCCTTGCCCTTGCGCGCGACCAGCCCGCCCTTGAGCGTCGCCATGTCATAGACATGGAGCGGCCGGCCCAGGTCGATCATGATGTAGTTGGTGATGTCCACCAGCGCGCTGATCGGCTTCTGGCCGATCGCCTTGAGCCGACGCGCCATCCATTCGGGCGAGGCGCCGTTGGTCACGCCCTTGACCGAGCGGGCGAAGAAGGCGGGGCAGCCGTCGATATCGTCGGTGCGCACGTCCGGTCCCGGACCCACGCCGGCAATCTCCGGCACGATGATGGCGTTGAGCGTACCTAGGCCCGCCGCCGCCAGATCGCGGGCGATGCCGCGCACGCCCATGCAGTCCTGACGGTTCGGCGTGATCGACACATCGATGACCGGATCGTTGAGGCCGGCCCAATTGGCATAGACCTCACCCACCGGCGCGTCGCCGGCCAGTTCGATGATGCCGTCATGGTCGTCGCCCAGCTCCAGTTCGCGGGTGGAGCACATCATGCCGTTGGATTCGACGCCGCGAATGGCGGTCTTCTTGAGCACCATGCCGTTGACCGGCACCACCGCGCCCTCGACGCCGAACACGCCGATCAGGCCGGCGCGGGCATTGGGCGCGCCGCACACGACCTGCAACGGATTGCCGTCGCCATGGTCGACGCTCAGCACCTGCAGCTTGTCGGCCTGCGGATGACGCTCGGCGGTCAGGATCTTGGCGATCTTGAACGCGCCCAGCTTCTCCGCCGGGTTCTCCACATCCTCGACTTCCAGCCCGATGGCGTTCAGCGTCTTGAGAATGGTGGCCAGGTCCGCGTCGGTCTTGAGGTGCGTCTTGAGCCAGCTCAGGGTGAACTTCATGCGCCGACTCCTCCCGACAGCGTGGGCACGTCGAGTGCCGAGAATCCATAATGTTTCAGCCAGCGCAGATCGCCGTCGAAGAAGGCGCGCAGGTCGTTCATGCCATATTTCAGCATGGCGAGGCGATCGACGCCGGTGCCGAAGGCAAAGCCCTGCCATTCGTCGGGATCAAGCCCGCATGCCTCGATCACGCGGCGGTTGACCATGCCGCTGCCCAGCACTTCCAGCCAGCCGCCACCGGGTGCATCGCCGTCGCCGCCGATCACGCGCTGGCCATTGGTCAGCGTGTAGCCGACATCGACTTCCACCGAGGGTTCGGTGAAGGGGAAATAGCTCGGGCGCAGGCGCAGGACGATATCTTCGCGCTCGAAAAAGGCCTTGAGGAAGGTCTCCAGCGTCCACTTCAGATGACCAAGCGTGATGCTCTTGTCGATCACCAGACCCTCGATCTGGTGGAACATCGGCGTGTGGGTCGCGTCGGAGTCGCTGCGATAGACGCGGCCGGGCGCGATGATGCGGATCGGCGGCTCCTGCGTCATCATGGTGCGGATCTGCACCGGCGAGGTGTGGGTGCGCAGCAGCATCTTCTTCTGCCCTTCCTCGTCCGGGAAGTAGAAGGTGTCGTGCATCGCGCGTGCCGGGTGCGTCTCCGGGATATTGAGCGCGGTGAAATTATGCCAGTCGTCCTCGATCTCCGGACCCGTCGCGACCGAGAAGCCCAGGTCGGCGAAGATCTCCGCCAGCTCGTCCATCACCTGGCTGACGGCGTGGACGCTGCCCTGCGGCCCCAGATCGGCGGGCAGGGTCATGTCGACCTTTTCCGAGGCGAGGCGGGCGTCGAGCGCGGCCTGCTCCAGCGCGGCCTTGCGGTCGGCAATCGCGGCGGTCACGCTTTCGCGCAGATCCTGGATCGGCGGGCCCTTCTCCAGACGCTCCTCGGGCGACATGCCGCCCAGCGTCTTCAATAGGCCGGTGACGACCCCATTCTTGCCCAGCGCGCCCACGCGCAGCCCTTCCAGCGCGTCCAGCGTGTCGGCAGCCTCGATGTCGGCGATCAGGCCGGCTTTCAGTGCGCTAATTTCGGTCATATCATTCGTCATTCCCGCGAAGGCGGGAATCCATCTCCCGCACTATCCAATCATCCTGACGCTCAATCGATGCGCCGACTGTCCAATGGCTCAAAGCCCAAATCGATAGCCAGATCGCGCCAATCGGGATTGCTCCGTTCGATCAGATCGATCTTCCATTGCCTGTTCCACTTCTTGATCTGCTTCTCGCTCCGGATCGCTTCCTCCATGGATGCGTCGCATTCGAACCAGACCAGTCGCTTGACCCCGTAGTCGCTGGTGAAGCCTTCGATCAAGCCAGAACGGTGCTGATACAGGCGTTGCACGAGGTTTGATGTGACACCGACGTAGAGTGTGCCATTTTTATGGCTGGCCAATATGTAGACTGTCGGATCGAGCTCGCGTTGCATCGGCCCCGCCTGGAGATGGATTCCCGCTTTCGCGGGAATGACTTAGCTTTAAGCTCTAGCCCCCAGCAGCGCGCCGCCAAAGCCGATGAACATCAGGCCCGTGCCGCGGTTGAACAGTTTCTGCCGGTTGGCGGGGGCCAGCCATTTGGCGAGGCGCACGCCGCCGAGCGCATAGACGCAATACCAGAAGCTTTCGATCACCACGAAGCTGACGATCAGGATCGCGAGCTGAAGCCAGAAGGGGCGGGCCAGGTCGATGAACTGGGGGAAGAGCGCGGCGGCGAAGATGATGAGCTTGGGGTTCGACAGGCCAGTCAGCAGACCGGTAGCATAGAGCGCACGGGCCGAGCGGACCGGGCCGGCATCGCCGCCGTCGGCAGTGCCGACCGGCGCGCGCCAGGCCTTGATTCCCAGCCAGATGAGATAGGCGACGCCGGCATAGCGCAATATGTCGAACAGGCGCGGCGAGGCTTTCAGCAGCGCGCCAAGGCCCAGCGCCGACGCGATCAGGCACAGCAGCACGGTGCTCATCAGCCCCGCCATCGTCACCAGCGCCTTGCGCGGCCCATGGGCGATGCTCTGCGTCATCACATGCAGCATGTTTGGCCCCGGCGTGGCCGAGATCAGGAAGACCGCCGTAACGTACAACCACCAGAGATGCAGCGACATGGGATCACTTACTCCTGTTTTCTCGCGCACCACCGCCGTTCGTTTCGAGCCCTTCGACTGCCTGCAAGGCAGGTGCTCAGGATAAACCACGTCGAGAAACGGCAGCGCCATCCTATCGACTTCTCGACTTCGCTCGAAGCGAACGGAAGGGGATGGAAAAAACAAAAAGGGCGCCGAAGGCATCTGCCCCGGCGCCCCTTTGACGATCTTTACGATCGATCAGCGTCAGGCTGCGGGCAGCGCAGCCTTGGCCTGGGCGATGATGGCGCTGAACGCCTCGCCTTCGTGCATCGCGATGTCGGCCAGGACCTTGCGGTCCAGCTCGACGCCGGCCAGCTTCAGGCCGTGCATGAACTGCGAATAGGTCAGGCCTTCAGCGCGGACACCCGCGTTGATGCGCTGGATCCACAGGCCACGGAAGGTGCGCTTCTTGACCTTGCGGTCGCGATAAGCGTACTGGCCGGCCTTTTCGACAGCCTGGCGAGCGACGCGGATCGTGTTCTTGCGACGGCCATAATAGCCCTTCGCCTGAACCAAAATCCTCTTATGCTTCGCCTTGGTGGTTACACCACGTTTTACGCGTGCCATTGTCCTCTACTCCTTACTTCAGGCCGTAGGGTGCCCAGAGGCGGACGTGAGCCACGTCGGCATCGGACAGCACGGAAGTGCCACGGTTCTGGCGAATATACTTGGCGTTGTGCGAGATCAGGCGGTGACGCTTGCCAGCGACGCCGTGCTTGACCTTGCCGGAAGCGGTGAACTTGAAGCGCTTCTTCACACCGCTCTTGGTCTTGAGCTTGGGCATTTTCGTCTCCTTGTTTGGCGCGACGATTACAGACAGCCACGGCAGCCCTAGTTAGCCGGGCGGTCTCACTGAATATCGCGAAGGGCGGCCCATAGTCGGCCGCGCCCGTAAAAGCAAGCGATTCGGACCCAAAGGCGGCATGCCCGCGTTGACCCCGCCATGGCCGATGTCGAACCTGTGCCGCCCAGCGCGTCCAAGCCCGCCCAACCGGGCGGCGCGGCTGTCCATCTGCGCCGTGCGCGCGATCGCTGGCGCCGTCTGCCGCTGCCGGCCCGCATCCTGCTATGGATCGTCGGCATCATCCTTGCCCTGTGGCTGATCCTCTTCGTCACCAAGGGGCGGTTCCTGAAAGGGCCGTTCGAGCGCATCCTGTCCGCCCGGCTGGCGCGGCAGGTAGAGGTCGGCGGCGACTTCCAGCTCTATTTCGCGCCGATCGCGATCAAGTTCCGGGCGGAGGGCATGCGCATCGCCAACCTGCCCTGGGCCAGCCGGCCCGACCTGCTGCGCGCCGACCTGATCGATGCACGGATCGCGCCCTTGAGCCTGATCTTCGGCAGCAGATATCGCATCCCCTGGCTGGAACTGCGGGGCGCCGCCGCCGACCTCGAATGGTCGCGCGACCGGCAGCATAATACATGGACGCTGGGCGACCCCGACCGGAAGGGCGAGCCGATGACCCTGCCGCTCGTCCGCCGCGCGCTGCTCGCTGGCACGACCATGCGCTATCGCGATCCGGTGCTCATGCTCTCGACCGATATCGGCTTCGAGACGGTGAAGGCGCAGGACACCCGCTTTGCCAGCGATGTTCGCCTGTCGGGCACGGGCACGATGCGCGGCAAGCCCTTTACCCTCAAGGGCGGCCTGCTGTCGCCCAACGCCACCGTCACCGGCGGCAAGAACAGCCTGGTGCTGCGGGCACAGGCGGGCGCGACCGTGCTGGAGATAACCGGCACGCTGCCCGGCGCGACCGAGTTGGAGGGCAGCGACCTGCGCGTCGTGGCGCAGGGCCCCAATCTCAGCCATTTGTTCGATTTCCTGGGCGTGGCCATTCCCGGCACCCGCCATTATCGCTTCACCGCGGCCCTGACCAAGGCGGGCGAGGAGTGGCGCTTCACCCATTTGAAGGGCCGGTTCGGCGCTTCCGACCTGGCCGGGCGTTTCACCGTGTCGCTGCCGAACAACCGGCTGCTGCTCGACGCCGATCTGGCGACGCAGCGGCTCGACATCATCGATGTCGGCCCCTTCATCGGCTATGATCCGCAACGGCTGGATGCGCAGGGCGGGGCCGGCGCGATCACGACCGTGCAGGGCACCCCGCGCCTGCTGCCCGACGCACCGCTGCGGATCGAGGCGATCCGCAATTTCGACGCCAATGTCCGCTACAGCGTGAAGACCATCCGCGCGCCCAACGTGCCGATTGCCAACGCCGCTATGACGCTGAAGCTCGACCATAGCCTGCTGACGCTCTCGCCTTTGACCTTCGACATGGCGGGCGGCCATGTCGCGTCGGACATAGAGATCAACGCCCGCAACCAGCCGGTGCGCACGAGCTATGACGTCCGCCTGGCGCCCACGCCGATGGGCACGCTGCTCGCCCGATGGGGTGTCGAGCAATCGGGCACGACCGGCATGGTCAAGGGGCGGATGCAGATGACGGGCCTGGGCGATACCGTCCATGACTCGCTTGCCACCGCCAATGGCCGCATCGCCGTCATCCTGCCGGCGGGCAGCATGTGGGCGCGCAATGTCCAGCTTTCCGAAATCGATGTCGGCACCTTCATCACCAAGATGTTCGAAAAGAAGCTGAAGGACCCGGTGCAGATCAATTGCGGCCTGATCGCCTTCACCGTGCGCAACGGCGTGGCGGCGGCCGACCCGATCCTGATCGACACGCGCAAGAATGTGATGGTCGGGCGGGGCGGCTTCTCGTTCAGGAATGAGAGCCTCGACCTCGCCTTCCGCGCCGACGGCAAGAAGATCAGCCTCTTCTCCGGCCAGTCGCCGGTCGGCATTGGCGGCTATTTTGCCCGGCCCTCGATCAATGTCATCAGCCCGGACCTGATCGCGCGCGGCGGCGCGGCGGCGGCGCTGGGCATCGTCGCCACGCCGATCGCCGCGACGCTCGCCTTTGTCGATGTGGGTGACGCCAAGGCGGCGGCCTGCGGCCCGGTGCTGGCCGGCGCCGATGCCGCAGCCCAGCGCACCCGTGGCGGCAAGCCGCGCGACGATGTCGGCCGCGGCACCACCGCAAAGGATGAAGCGGGCAAGGGCAGCAAGGCTGAAAAGAAGACGCAGGACAAGAAGTTCCTCGGCATCTTCTGAAGGTCATGCGTCGGGCCTATTCTGTGGCCCAGCCGACTCGGCCCATGGGTCGGCGCGAAGGAGAGGATCATGAGCGACACGCCGTTCGTCCTGCCGGGGGTCACGCCCCATCTGACCATCGCCGACGGCAAGGCCGCCGACGCCATCGCCTTCTACACGGCTGCGTTCGGCGCCAGCGAGCAGAGCCGCCATCTGGAAGAGGATGGCACGCGGATCATGCACGCCCATCTGACGGTCAATGATGGCGGGCTGATGCTGAACGATCATTTTCCCGAAATGTGCGGCGGTGCCACGGCGGAAAAGCCGGCGGCGGTCACGCTGCATCTGGAAGTGGACGATGCCGATCGCTGGTGGGACCGGGCGGTGGCCGCCGGCGCGGCAATCCGCTTCCCGATCGACAACCAGTTCTGGGGCGCCCGCTATGGCCAGCTCACCGATCCCTTCGGCCATGTCTGGTCGATCGGCGGGCCGATCAGGGACTGATGCGATGATGGTCGGGACGACGCGCTGGGACGTGGTGACGGGCGACATCACCCGTTGCGCGGTCGACGCGATCGTCAACGCCGCCAATAACAGCCTGCTCGGCGGCGGCGGGGTCGATGGCGCGATCCACCGCGCCGCCGGGCCGGAACTGCTGGAGGAATGCCGGGGCATTGGCTGCTGCCCGACCGGGGAGGCGCGGATCACGCGCGGCTACCGGTTGCCGGCCCGCTACGTCATCCACACCGTCGGCCCGGTCTGGCAGGGCGGCAATCAGGGCGAGCGCGACCTGCTCGCCAGCTGCTATAGCCACAGCCTGTCGCTCGCCCGCCACCACGGCCTGCGCGCGGTCGCCTTCCCGGCGATCTCGACCGGCCTCTATGGCTATCCCAGGGCCCAGGCCGCCAAGGTCGCCGCCCGCGCCGTGGCGGAAGCGCTCGGCCGCGACCCCGACGCCTTCGACCATATCCTCTTCGTCTGTTTCGACGAGGATAATCGCGCCCTCTACGACGCTGCCGTCAGGGATGCTGTCGCGGCGGATTAGAGTGTTTGGCTCTCATTCCCTTTCTACGCTTCTGGTCGCTGCCGGCCATAAGCGCGGGATGAGCGCTATGGCATTTGCATGACGCCAGCGCCTTGGCCTCAGTCGCGCAGGAAGATATCCTCGATCTTCAAGCCAAACAGGTCGGCGATGCGGAAGGCGAGCGGGAGCGAGGGATCATATTTGCCGGTCTCGATCGCGTTGACGCTCTGGCGCGAGATGCCGAGCTGGGCGGCGAGATCGCTCTGGTTCCAGTCGCGCTCCGCCCGCAAGATCTTGAGCCGGTTCTTCATGCGCGGCCGCCCGGTAGGATCGGCGCCAGCAACAGCCCCAGATTCCACAGGATGAAGGCGGCATAGGCGGGCGCATGGGGGGCAAGGCCGGAACCTTCGAGCAGGCCCCAGACGGTGGTGATCACCAACATGAAGCCGGCGGCGATCAGCGCGCGCTGGGCATGGACCATGCGCAGATATTCGTCGGCCTCCTCCACCAGCAGCCGGCCCATCGCCCAGATGAAGCCGATCAGCGGCGGCGCCGGCAGCAAGGCGACGAGCACGGCCCATACGCCCGCCGGATGCCATTCGCGCTGGATGGTGATGGCCGCGACCACGGTGACGATATTGGCGATCATCAGCGGCACGACCCGGCCGATATAGCGGGCGATCGCTGATCCGGGCACGCCCCGCGCCAGCCGCATCGCTTCCCAGATGAGCCAGCCCAGCGCCAGCAGGCCCGGCACCATCAGCGGCAATTTGCCATTGCCGCTGATGGTGAAGATATTGGCGGCGACGGCCGCGGCCACCATCAGCACCGTGAACAGCGCGGCCGCCGCGCAGATGCGCCAGGGAAAGGGATGGATAGGTTCCGGGGCGATCATGACTCGTGCCTCCTGCTCTGAAAGGGTCAAGCGCCCTTTACATAAGCAGGAAGCAATGAGTCAACTTACCTTTACATTTTATCGTGCACGCTTGTCAGAACTGGCCATAGCGCTCATTGCCGACAAAGCCGAGCTTGGTGACGCCGGAGCGGCGGATGTCGGCCAGCGTCTGGTCGACCACCAGATAGCGGGCGGCAGCGTCGGGCTGGAATTGCAGTTCCGGTTCAACCGGCATGGCGAGCGTCTGGGCGAGATAGCGGCGCAGTGTCAGGGCATCGACCGCCATGCCGTTCCAGCGGACCACGCCCGATGCGTCGATCGTCACCTTGTTCTTGATCGGATCGGCTTGGGGCAGGCTGGTATCGACCGGCGCCTGGGGCAGGTTGATGCCGACGCTGTGGGTCTGGATCGGGATGGTGATGATGAACATGATCAGCAGCACGAGCATCACGTCGATCAGCGGCGTCGTGTTCATCTCGCTCATCGGCGCGTCATCCTGTGCGCCACGGGATTTTGCAAAGCTCAAAGCCATAAGTCCCTCCTGCACTGATAATGATATATCAGCACATAAAACATGCGCCCATGGGTGACTCTTGGCAAGAGGCCTTCTATTGACAGGGCAGACCGCCCATTTATGGGGAAGGCGCGGCTTTTTGGGCTGCGCAACCCGCAAATTTCACAGAAAGACCCCCCGTGTCCGCCATGCTCAAGATCACCCTGCCCGATGGTTCCGTGCGTGAAGTCGCGCCCGGCACTACCCCGGCAGACATTGCAGCGGCGATCGGGCCGGGCCTGGCCAAGGCGGCGATCGCCGCGAAGGTCGACGGCGAGCTGCGCGACATCATGCGCCCGCTGGAACAGGATTCGCAGCTCGCGCTGGTGACGGTGAAGGACGAGGCCGACGCGCTGGAACTGGCGCGCCACGATTTCGCCCATGTGCTGGCCGAAGCGGTGCAGGCGCTGTTCCCCGGCACGCAGATCACCTTCGGCCCGGCGACCGACGATGGTTTCTATTATGACTTCGCGCCCAAGGATCGCCCCTTCACCGAGGAAGACCTGCCCGCGATCGAGGCGGAGATGCGCAAGATCATCACCGCCAACAAGCCGCTGCGCCGCGAAGTGATCGCCCGCGACACGCTGATCGCCCAGTGGGAAGCGGCCGGCGAGACGTTCAAGGCGCAATGGGCCTCCGAACTGCCGCAGGGCGAGGAACTGACCGTCTATCATAGTGGCGACGGCTGGTACGACATGTGCCGCGGCCCGCATCTGGCGTCCACCGGCAAGCTAGACCCGGCCGCGTTCAAGCTGACCCGCGTGTCGGGCGCCTATTGGCGTGGCGACCAGAAGAATGCGATGCTGAGCCGCATCTATGGCACCGGCTGGCTGAACAAGAAGCAGCTCAATGAGCATCTGACGCGGCTGGAAGAGGCCGGCAAGCGCGACCATCGCAAGCTGGGCGCGGAGATGGATCTGTTCCACCTGCAGCAGGAAGCACATGGCAGCGTCTTCTGGCACCCCAAGGGCTATCTGATCTGGCGCGAGCTGGAAGCCTATATGCGTCGCGCGATTGACGATGCCGGCTATCGCGAGGTGAAGACCCCGCAGGTGATGGACGCGCGCCAGTGGGAGCAGTCGGGCCATTGGGGCAAATATCGCGAGAATATGTTCGTCATCCCCGACGAAGTGCCCAATGTGGCGGACGAAGGCCCGCTGGTGTCGGACGATGTCGACTGGATGGCGCTGAAGCCGATGAACTGCCCGGCGCACATCCTGATCTTCAAGCAGGGGATCAAGAGCTATCGCGACCTCCCCTTACGCTTCTACGAAAATGGCTGCTGCCACCGCAACGAGCCGCATGGCGCGCTGCACGGCCTGATGCGCGTGCGCCAGTTCACCCAGGACGACGCCCATATCTTCTGCCGCGAGGACCAGATCGTCGAGGAAGTGCGTGCCTTCTGCGCGCTGGCCGACCGGATCTACCGGGATTTCGGCTTCACCTATTCGATCAAGCTGGCGCTGCGCCCGGAAAAGCGCTTCGGCACCGAGGAAATGTGGGATAAGGCGGAAGAGGAACTGCGCAACGCAGTTGCCGCCGCCGGCCTCAACACGCCGGAATATGGCTGGGAAGAACTGCCCGGCGAAGGCGCCTTCTATGCGCCCAAGCTGGAATGGCACCTGACCGACGCGATCGGCCGCACCTGGCAGGTCGGCACGATCCAGTCGGACCGCGTGCTGCCCGAGCGGCTCGACGCGAGCTACATTGCCGAGGATGGCGAGCGT
This sequence comes from Sphingobium salicis subsp. salicis, assembly GCF_049472635.1. Taxonomy (NCBI): domain Bacteria; kingdom Pseudomonadati; phylum Pseudomonadota; class Alphaproteobacteria; order Sphingomonadales; family Sphingobiaceae; genus Sphingobium; species Sphingobium salicis. The sequence continues at coordinate 3,902,121 of NZ_JAYRCS010000001.1, read as the reverse complement.
CACCGGCCGGTGATGCTGCACCGTGCGATCTTCGGCAGCTATGAGCGCTTCATCGGCATCCTGATCGAACATTATGCCGGCAAGTTCCCGCTATGGCTGGCGCCGGTGCAGGCGGTGGTCGCGACGATCGTGTCGGATGCGGACAATTATGCGCTCGACGTGGTCGAGAAGCTGCGCGCCGCCGGCATCCGCGCCGAGGCCGACGTGCGCAACGAGAAGATCAACTACAAGGTGCGCGAACATTCGCTGGGCAAGGTGCCCAACCTGCTGGTCGTCGGCCGCCGCGAAGCGGAAGAAGGCACGGTGGCTCTGCGTGAACTGGGCAAGGATGGCCAGACCATGTTGTCGGTGAGCGAGTTGATCGCCCGGCTGGCGAAGGACGCACTGGCGCCCGATCTGGCCTGACCTGCGCGGGAGAGATGGCACCGTAATGGAGCCATCTCTCCCCCCGGCCTGACCGACCCCTGATAGCATGGCGGCATCACCTGACCGGGGGAGAGCCACCATGCCGATCAACCTGTCCGAACCGCTGCGCTGGACCAGCGCCGACGCCGATGAAACCGCCCTGCTGGAAGATCTGCAGGGCAATATCCTCGATGGTCATGGACGCAAGGCGACCTTGCACCTGATGCTGCGCTTCGGCGCGGATGCGGCCGCCGCGCGCGCGGCGCTCCGCGCGCTGGAACCGCAGGTGACATCAGCCCTCGCCCAGCTGGAAGCGGCCCGTGCCTATCGCAACACCGGCCAGTCGGGCGGCCCCTTTGTCGGATTGCTCCTCTCCTCCTCCTCCGGCTATGCGCGACTAGGCATCGCCGACCGCATGCCCGACGGACCTGCGGACGGCGCCTTTGCCAGCGGCATGCTCGCCCGCAGCGCCATTCTCAACGACCCCGCCGCGCCGGACCTGGAAGCCCCTTATCGGGACCGCATCGACGCGATGATCCTGATCGGCGCCGATCCTGACGGACCGGACCAATGGACGTCGCAGGCAGCGCAGCATCTGGCGGATATGATCATGAGCGGATTGGGCAGCGCCATCAGCCTGGTCGCTACCGAGAGCGGCCGCGCGATCTTCCGCAGCAACAGCGCGGGTGAGGCCGAGGGGATCGAGCATTTCGGCTATGTCGACGGGCGCAGCCAGCCGCTGCTGCTGCAGGAACTGGTCGATCGCGAGGCGGCCGGCGGCGGCATCGACCAGTGGAATGCCGCCTTCCCGCTGTCGCAGGTGCTTGTGCCCGATCCGGGATCGCCCGATGCCGGCACCGCCTTCGGCAGCTATTTCGTCTTCCGCAAGCTGGAGCAACAGGTGAAGGCCTTCAAGGCGCGGGAAGAGGAGCTGGGCACAGAGCTGGGGATCGGCGAACTGGCCGGCGCCTTCTTGGTCGGCCGGTTCGAGGATGGCACGCCCGTCACGCTGCAGGGCACGGAAGGGCTCGACCATCCGGTGCCGAACAATTTCAGCTATGCCGCCGACAGGGCCGGCGCCCGCTGCCCCTTCTTCGCCCATATCCGCAAGACCAATCCGCGCGGCGATGTCGGCCGGACATTGGTGCCGAACCCGCAGAGCGCGGCCGATTTCGATCGCATCCGCGAACTGGATGACGGCGAACGCCGCGTCATCATGGCCCGGCGCGGCATGCCCTATGGCACGCGCAACCAGGTGACCGACCCCAGCGACCAGCCGGAAGGCGGCGTCGGCCTCATGTTCATGGCGTTCCAGAGCAGCATCGAGGATCAGTTCGAATTCACCCAGCAAAGCTGGGCCAATTCGCCGCCCTTCGTGGCCCGCATCAATGGATCGCCTGGCGATCCGGTCGGCCGCGATCCGATCATAGGCCAGCGCGGCAGCGAAGCGGATGTGGCGCTGGCCGTGCCCAATGGCTGGAACGACGCAACCGCCGGCACGACGCCGGCCAGTCTGGCCGAATTTGTCGTCCACAAGGGTGGCGAATATTTCTTCGCGCCGGCCAAGAGCATGCTGCGCGCGCTGTGACGGCGCTCAGAGCCTGTTTGAAAAATCGCGAAGGGACGATTTCCAATACGGTTCCAGCCCGCGCGCCCGCCCAGCCACCCGATCCAATGTCATCCCGTCGGGTGGTTGGGCGGGCGCGCGGGCTGGAACCGGCTTTCTCCAACGGACTCTCAGCCCCTTGCAAAAAGCCCGCATTCACACGATATAGTGGGTGCGGCAGCAATGCCACATGGGCTGGCGATTCCGTTACGACGGGCTTGCCGCCCTTTTCGGCTTTGCGCTAAAGGGCCGCGAAGAGCCGTTTGTTGTCACAGTCACAGGAGAAGCCGCTATACGTCCCCCAATGATGCGCCGCCCGCTGGCGCCGCCGCCGAAGTCCGGTCCCCGGTATAATGAGTTCATCACCGTACCCAAGGTGCGGGTGATCGACGACGAAGGCGAGAATCTGGGCGTGATGTTTACGCAGGAGGCGATCGAACAGGCCGCCGACGTTGGCCTGGACCTGGTCGAAGTGTCGCCGAACGCCGATCCGCCAGTCTGCAAGTTCCTGGACATCGGCAAGTTCAAGTACGAAGCCCAGAAGAAGGCGAACATCGCCCGCAAGACCCAGAAGACGCAGGAACTCAAAGAGATCAAGATGCGTCCGAACATCGACGATCATGATTATGATACGAAGATGAAGAAGGTCCATGATTTCATCGGCGACGGCGACAAGGTGAAGATCACCCTGCGCTTCCGCGGCCGTGAACTCAGCCACCAGCAGCTGGGCATGAACCTGCTCCAGCGCGTGGCGGAAAATGTCGCCGAGATCGCCAAGGTCGAAGCCTATCCGCGCATGGAAGGCCGCCAGATGCTGATGGTGCTGTCGCCGAAATAAGCGGCGCCGCGACATCGAAGAACATGCGTATCAGGCGGGGTCTGGCAACAGGCTTCGCCCGAACGTATTTGGGGCCATGTGCTTGGAGGCGATCGCCATTCGAATGTCGATGTGGCAACCATGCTGGCTGTCCACAATCCTCGAAACGAGTCACGCACCTCGTTTCAACGCGGCTTATATAAAGCTGCCACTGATAGACCGTCTATTGGTCCCAGACCGCATGGGTAAATTCGGCGCCCGCCAAATGGCCGGGGTGGGTGGTTTGTTGACATGCCGGTTGCGGCGAGCGCTACAAAAAAACCGACGTCATGGCTCCATTGCAACCGAAGGGTTGCGCCTTCCGGCAGGCTGGCAATTTGACGGTGCAGGTCGCGGGATAATCCAAAATGCTCCTTTATCGGCACCGAAGCAAAGTTGCCGACGTCATATTTTCCTTCTGCAAAAACGGGGGGATTGGGTAGTTGAAGCACTGGCCTTCGGTCAGCTATTTGCCGGCATCGTGAAGGGCTGCCACCAACCCTGGCATTACCAGTCATTTGCGTCATCGCCGCCAAGCTTGTGCTGAAATTCGCCTCGCTCGTTAGCGACGGGAATGATCTTGCCCGTGCCCGTGTTAAGCCACTGCACCTGCCCGTTCATTTAGCATCAAGAAGCCAGTGCCACTTCGACCGCAATGTCGTCATTGCATCGCTATCTGGCATCGTTGTCAGGTCCGACCACTTCACTCCGTAGCTTCCCTGGTTCGCTAGCGGCCTTGATTCCAGAAGGGCGCAATGTCCGCGATCGGCAAGCGTCATCCTCCTAAACAACGACGAAAATGGCGGATTTTAGACCATCCGCCTCTACCCTCAATGATCGTGATGATGCCCATGGTCATGCCCATCACCCGCGCCGTGGATCGCCTCCAGCACATCCTCCAGCCGTGCCGGATCGCCCAGCGCCAGCACATGGCCTTCGCTGTCGGCGGTCAGCGGTTCGCCATTCCAGTCGCACATCAGGCCGCCCGCGCCCTCGACCACCGGCACCAAAGCGGCGAAGTCATAGCTTTGCAGCCCGGATTCGATGACGATGTCGAGGAAGCCCGACGCCAGCAGGCCGTAATTGTAGCAGTCGCCGCCATAGACCGGCCCCTGGCGCGGCGATCCGCCCGATACCGCGCCGACCAACGCCATATAATGGGGCACGTCGCTTTCCGCGAACAGATGCGGGCTGGTGGTGGCGATGCCGGCACCCTCCAGCGCCTTGCACGCGCGGGTGCGTACCGGCTTGCCGTTGAAGGTGGTGGGCTGACCACTCATCCCGGCCCAGCGTTCCTGGGCGATCGGCTGGTCGATGATGCCGATCGTCGGCCAACCCGCCTGCGTCAGCGCGATCAGCGTGCCGAAGATCGGCCGCCCGGCGATGAAGCTGCGCGTGCCGTCGATCGGATCGAGAATCCACACCCGTTCGGCATCGGTGCGCACCGAACCATATTCCTCGCCGATGATGCCATCGTCCGGCCGTTCCTTTTCGAGGATCGCGCGGATCGCGGCTTCGGCGGCGCGATCGGCCTCCGTCACCGGCGACTTGTCGGCCTTGATCTCCAGATCGTAGCGCGCGCGGAAAAAGGGACGGATGGCGGCGCCGGCGGCGTCGGCAAGGCGGTTGGCAAGGGCCAGATCATCGCGGGTCGTCATGCCCCTTCGCCTAGCCGGTCGGGGCGCGATAGGCTAGACAGGAGCGACCCGATTCACCGAAGGGGAGAGGAAAGATGCCCGGTTCACCCGTCATCCCGTGCCTGCGCTATGCCGATGCGCCCGCCGCCATCGATTTCCTGTGCGCCGCCTTCGGTTTCGAGCGGCACGCCGTCTATCCCGACGATCTCGACAACAGCATCATCCATCATGCCCAGCTTGTCCTGGGCGAGGGGATGGTGATGCTGGGCAGCGTCAAGGATATGGAGGGCGAATCGCTCTATACCTGGTCGACGGTGCGCGACCTCGGCGGCATCACCGCCTGCGTCTATATGGTCGTGCCCGATGTCGATGCCCATTGCCTCCATGCCCGCAACGAGGGCGCGGTGGTGGTGGACGAGCCGCATGACAATCCGGGCTATCCGGGGCGCGGCTATACCGCGCTCGACCCTGAAGGAAATGTCTGGAGCTTCGGCAGCTATGACCCCTGGGAGCCGATCCCCGAAGAGGACGATTAAGCTTTTGGAAACCGTGCCGTTCTAGCCTCCCAGGGGAAAGGGGGCCGTCATGGCGCTGGTTGGCTGGATCTTGAGCTTCATCTGCTTGTTCGCGGGCCTCGCGCTGCGGCAGGACATGCCGATCGGCGGATCGGTGGCGATCTCCAACATCCTCGTCGTCTTCGCCCTGCTCGCCTGCCCGATGGTGTGGCGCGAACTGCCGCTGGGCGTATCGCGCGGCCAGCGCATCGTGTCCGGCCTGGCGCTGGTCTTTGCCCTGCCGATCATCCTGTTCCCGACGCATTAAAGCGCCGGGCGCGCCAGCATCAGCCAAACGATCGCCAGGATCGCGCCAAAGGCGGGAAAGCCGAAGGCGAACCACCAGCGATACAGCCGATAATAGGCCGGCGGTAGCGGGTTGCCGCTGGCGACGGCGGCCGCGGCCAGGTCGCGCATCCGCGCCTGCATCCACAGCACCGGCAGCCAGAAGGCGCCGATCAGCAGATAGAGCGCAACCGACAGCAGCAGCCAGGGCGTGTCGAGCGGCCAGCCGAGCCCCTTGGCCAGCGCCAGCCCGGTAATCGGCTGCACCACCACTGTGCTGGCGGTGAAGAGCATGTCGGCGATCACCACGATTCGTGCGACCGCCGCGATCACTCGCGCGTCGCCGGTGCGGTGTGCCATCAACATGAAGAAGGCGATGCCCGCCCCGGTGCCGATCAGTACGCAGGCGCCCAGCACATGGGCCCAGCGCAGCGCGAGGATCAGGACATCGCTCATCGTTCCTCCAGCAGTATATGGGCGATCAGCGCGGCGACCATCACCACCAGTGCCTTGGCCAGCGGCGCCAGCGGATCGACCCACATGTCCGGCCGCACCCAGCTGCCCATGACCAGATAGGCGGCAGTCAGTCCAGCCATGCCCAGCGCCGCGCGCTGCGCCCAACGCCGCACCAGGATTGCCGCGCCCAGCAGCAGGTCGGCGACGCTGCCGGCGATACTCAGCGCCATGGCGACGCCTGCGACCGGCGTCCCCTGCAATTCGCCGGCCACCGCGTCCAGCCGGGCGAGGCCGGCCAGCCCCGACAGCAGGAGCAGCAGCGACAGCGCCGCCACTAGGCACGGCATCAGCAGCATCAGCCGCGCCTGCGAGCGATCCTGCAGCCCCGATGGGTGGCGCGCCAATATCTGGTCCAGCGTCAGCAGCGGCCGGCCCAGCAGCGCCTCGCCGCCTTCCGGCGCGCCGGTCACGTCGCGCGCGATCATGGCCATGGCGGTGCTGCGCAGCGGCGATCGCCAGCCCAGATGGCCAAGCAGGTCGGCGACCGCGCTGACCGGCGTGGCGATCCGGCCGGGCAGGGCGATAACCGGAACGGGCGCAATCCCCAGCCAGCGGCGATGGGCGACGATAATGGCGTCCAGCGTCGATGCCTCACGCTCGACCAGGTCGATGTCGATTGCGCGCGGCGCGTCGGGCGCCAGGCAGCAGACCACCGCCTGCGCCACATCGTCCAGCGCGACGCTCTGGATGCGGCTGTCGCCATGGACGCTGAACAGCCGCAGCGGCATCGCCGCCAGCGCCCGGATCAGCAACGTGCCGCCATAGGCATTGCGGCCGATCACCAGACCGGGGCGCAGGATCGCCCAGTGCAGCGCGGACGCGCGCAGATGATCGTCGGCCACCGCCTTGGTCGTCAGGAAGGGGCTGGCGTCCTTTGCCGTGGCGCCGGGCGCGGAAATCTGGATGAAGCGAGCAACGCCCTGCGCGGTGCAGGCGTCGATCAGAGCGGCAATGCTCGCACCCTGGATCGCCTCCGGCCGTTCGCCGCCGCCGCTCTGCAACGCGCCGCTGGCATTGACCACGGCGTCGACGCCGTGGAGCGCGACCGTCCAGTCGGCCGGCCGGGTCATGTGGTTGAGGTCGGCGAAATGCCATGACAGGGCGGGGAAGAGGCGGCGGGCGGTCCGTTCGGACCGGCCCAAGCCGATGACCTCATGCCCCGCCGCGATCAGCGCGCGCGCAATCCCGCTGCCGATGAAGCCATAGGCCCCAACCAGCAGGATGCGCATGCGCGTCTTAGTCGAACAGGCTGGAAACGGAGCTTTCGTCGGCGATGCGCTTGATCGCTTCACCCAGCAGCGGGGCGATCGGCAGGTGGCGGATGCGCTTGGCATCGTTCACCGCATCGGTGCCCTGGATCGAGTCGGTGATGACCAGTTCCAGCAGTTCCGACGCCTCGACGCGGGCGACCGCACCGCCCGACAGCACGCCATGGCTGACATAGGCGACGACTTCCTCGGCGCCCTGTGCCTTTAGCGCGGCGGCGGCGTTGCACAAAGTGCCGGCCGAATCGACGATATCGTCGATCAGGATGCAGAAACGGCCCTTCACGTCGCCGATGATGTTCATCACTTCCGACTCGCCGGCGCGCTCGCGGCGCTTGTCGACGATCGCCAGCGGGGCGTTGTCGAGGCGCTTGGCGAGCGCACGGGCGCGCACCACGCCGCCGACGTCGGGCGACACGACCATGATATTCTTGTCGCCGAAGCGGGCCTGGATATCGGCCGACATCACCGGGGCGCCGAACAGATTGTCGGTCGGGATGTCGAAGAAGCCCTGGATCTGGCCGGCGTGGAGATCGACCGAGAGGACGCGGTCGGCGCCGGCGGTGGTGATCAGGTTGGCGACCAGCTTGGCGCTGATCGGCGTGCGCGGGCCGGGCTTACGGTCCTGGCGGGCGTAGCCGAAATAGGGGACGACGGCAGTGATTCGCTTGGCCGACGCGCGCTTGAGCGCATCGATCATGATCAGCAATTCCATCAGATTGTCGTTGGTCGGATAGGCCGTCGACTGGATCACGAACACGTCTTCGCCGCGGACATTCTCATGAATTTCCACGAAAACTTCTTCGTCGGCAAAGCGACGGACGCTGGCCTCGGTCAGGGGGATTTCGATATAGTCGGCGATGGCGGCCGCAAGCGGCTTGTTCGAATTGCCGGTCATGAGTTTCATGGCGAAAATCCCCAGGCTAATTGGCGTGACGAATTGATGACGATGCGCGAACGCGGCCCCTTTAGCGGCGCATGTCCCATGTGGAAAGGCGCTTTTGCGCCCTGCGACAAAATGGCCGGAGCATTTTCAGGATGACCGCGAAGCGGGTATTCGGTTCGAAAATGCGGCATCGGAAAACAGAGCATTTTCGCAAATAGGCAAAATGCTCTAGGGCGCGGTGCATGACCGACAAACTCGTGATCGCGCTCGCCCAGATGACCCAGACCATGGGCGACCCGCGGGCCAATGCCGACGCCATGCTGGAATGGCGCGCACGCGCCAAGGGCGCGGACCTGATCGTCTATCCCGAACTGCAGCTGATCGGCTATCCGCCCGAAGATCTGGTGCTCAAGCCCGCGCTGCTCGACCAGGCCAATTATCATCTCGACCGGCTGGCGCAGGAAAGCGCCGATGGCGGCCCGGCGATGCTGGTCGGCACCGTCGTCGCCTCGCAGGGCGTGCTGTTCAACGTCGTCGCCCTGATCGAGAATGGCGCCGTCACCGCGATCCGCCAGAAGCGCGAACTGCCCAATTACGGCACGTTCGACGAAAAGCGCCTGTTCGCGCCCGGCCCGCTGCCCGCGCCGATCGATTTTCGCGGCGTGAAGATCGGCGTGCCTATCTGCGAGGATATCTGGTTCCCCTTCGTCACCGCCCATCTGCGGGCCGAGGGCGCGGAAATTCTCATCAGCCCTAATGGCAGCCCGTTCGAGGTAGACAAGGATGATCGCCGCCTGAACGTCGTCGCGGGCACCCGCGTGCGCGAAACCGGCCTGCCGCTCGTCTATCTCAATCGCGTCGGCGGCCAGGACGAACTGGTGTTCGACGGCGCCTCCTTCGTGATGAACGGCGACCTCTCCATCGCCCAGCAACTGCCCGACTGGGAGGAAAAGCTGGTGCTGACGCAGTGGGAAAAATGGGACGGCCAGTGGGTCTGCCTGCCCGGCGAGCGTCATGCGCTCGATCCGCGCCCGGCCGACATCTATAATGCGATGGTGCTGGGCCTGCGCGACTATGTGAACCGCAACCGCTTCCCCGGCGTCGTCCTTGGCCTGTCGGGCGGCATCGATTCCGCTTTGTCCGCCGCCGTCGCGGTCGATGCGCTGGGCGCCGACCGGGTCTGGTGCGTGATGATGCCCTCGCGCTTCACCAGCCAGGAAAGCCTGGATGACGCAGTCGAATGCGCCCGCCTGCTCGGCGTCCGCTACGACACCATCCCGATCGAGCCGGCGGTTGCCGCCTTCGACACGATGCTGGCCCCGGTGTTCGAGGGCAAGGCGCGCGACCTCAGCGAAGAGAATATCCAGTCGCGCATTCGCGGCCTCACCCTGATGGCCCTCTCCAACAAGTTCGGTCATATGCTGCTGACCACCGGCAACAAGAGCGAGATGTCGGTCGGCTATGCCACCATCTATGGCGACATGGCGGGCGGCTATTCGGTGCTGAAGGACGCTTACAAGACGACGGTGTTCGACCTTTGCCGCTGGCGCAACGACAATATGCCCTCGCTCGGCGAAGGCTTTGGCCCCGCCGGCCCGGTGATGCCCGAACGCGTCATCACCAAGCCGCCCAGCGCCGAATTGCGCGACAATCAGAAGGATGAGGACAGCCTGCCGCCCTATGAGGTGCTGGACCCGATCCTCTATGGCCTGGTCGAGGAGGAATTGTCGGTGGTCCAGCTGGTCGAGCGCGGCTTTGACAAGGCGGTCGTCACCCGGATCGAGCATCTGCTCTACATCGCCGAATATAAGCGCCGCCAGTCGCCGCCCGGCGTGAAGCTCGGCATCCGCAACTTCGGCCGCGACCGCCGCTACCCGATCACCAACGCCTTCCGCAGCGTATAAGTAACATCCGTTCGCCCTGAGCGAAGTCGAAGGGCAGGCTGAGCATGGCGAAGCCACTTCGTCCGCTCGGGGCGAATGGGTTTGGAAGTAAAGATATGACCGTCATCACCCGCTTCGCCCCGTCGCCGACCGGCCATCTCCATGTCGGCAATATCCGCGCCGCGCTCCACAACTGGCTATGGGCGCGCAAGTCCGGTGGCCAATTCCTGCTGCGCCTCGACGACACCGACCTGGAGCGCTCACGCCCCGAATATGCGGACTCGATCAAGGCCGATCTGAAGTGGCTCGGCCTCGACTGGGACGGCGAGGAAAAACAGTCCGAACGCTTCGCTCTCTATGAAGCGCGGTTCGCGGCGCTCAAGGCCTCGGGCCATGTCTACCCCGCCTATGAAACCCAGCAGGAACTGGAACTGCGCCGCAAGGTGCTGCTGGGCCGCGGCCTGCCGCCGGTCTATGATCGCGCCGCCCTGGCGCTGACCCCGGATCAGATCGCCGCTTATGAAGCCGAAGGGCGCACGCCGCACTGGCGCTTCAAGCTCGATCATGACCAGCCGATCGTCTGGACCGACCTGATCCGGGGCGAGCAGCGCTTCGACCCCAAATTGCTGTCCGACCCGGTGATCCGCCGCGCCGACGGCTCATGGCTCTACATGCTCCCCTCGGTCATCGACGATGTCGACATGGGCGTCACCCATGTGCTGCGCGGTGAGGATCATGTCTCCAACACCGCGACCCAGATCCAGATGTTCGGCGCGCTCGGTGCGGCGCTGCCCGCCTTCGCGCATGAAGCGCTGCTGACCGGCAGCGAGGGCAAGCTGTCCAAGCGGCTCGGCTCGCTCGGCGTCGCCCATTTCCGCGAGATCGGGCTGGAGCCCGCCGCGATCGCGTCGCTGCTCGCCCGCCTCGGGAGCTCGCAGCCGATCGAGCCCTTCGCCGACCGTGCGCCGCTGATCGAAACGTTCGACTTCGCCCATTTCGGCCGCGCCCCCGCGCGCTTCGACGAAGCCGAACTGGCCAGCCTCAACCAGAAGATCGTCCATCAACTGCCCTATGAGGCGGTCGCCGACCGCCTGCCCGCCGGCATGGATGCCGCCGCATGGGCCGCGATCCGCCCCAATCTGGAAACAGTGGCAGGCGCCGCCGACTGGTGGCAGATCGTCACCGGCCCGATCAACGGGCCGGAGGTGGCCGATGAGGACCGCGATTTCCTCGCCGCCGCCCATCGCATCCTGTCCGCCGTCCCCTTCGACGCCGACATCTGGCGCACGCTGACCGGCGCGCTCAAGGACGAAACCGGCCGCAAGGGCAAGACCCTGTTCCAACCCCTGCGCCGCGCCCTTACCGGCCTGGACCACGGCCCCGACATGGGCCAGCTCCTGCCGCTGATCGGCCGGGAAGAAGCGTTGAAGAGGCTGGCGGTGGCCGGTTGATCGGGTTAGGCTGGCCGGACCGGACCATTCTGGAGGCCAGCCTGATGCGTTATGCTCTCATCCTGTCGTCCGGCCTGCTGCTCATGGGAGCCGCAGCGCCGTCTGCTTCCTATAATATCTTTCCCGAACAGGCGGTGATGAATGCCGCGGCTGTCGCCCCCGATGGGGTGAAGGGGGTGTTCGAGCTGCCCGTCCGCGCCACTGGGCGCCAGGGCGGCTGGTTCTATCTTAATTCTCAGCAGGATTATCGCGATCCCCGCAACCTGACGATCGCCATTCCCGGCGCCATGGCCGATGCACTGGCACAGCGTTTCGGCGCGGAACTCGATCAATATCTGACGGGCAAGACAATCGCGGTCCGCGGCGAAGCGAAGCGGGTGAAAATTCATTTTCTGACGGATGGCCGGCCGACCGAAAAATATTATTATCAAACCCATGTGCGGCTGACCGATCCCAGCCTGCTGACGGTGGAGGGCGAACCAGTCCGTTACTGACCGCTCAGCCGGCCATCATCTCCAGCGCCTTGCCGACGGCCAAGATCCCCTCCGGCGCTGCGGCGAAGCCCATATGGGTGCAATCGACCTCGATTGCGCGGTCGCGCTCGCCGGCGCGGCCTCTTGCGCATTCGGGCAGGATCACGCCGTCGCGCTGCGACCAGAGCGCGACGGTCGGCACCGGCGGCTTCTCCTCGCGGGTGCAGGGGAAGGGCGGGGTATCGACCGGGAAGCCCGACACCAGCTGATAGAGGCGCCAGGCATGGTTGGCGCGCGGGTCGCCGGAAAAGGGCGTGCCCATCGTTACCACGCCGCCAACCTTGGATCGCGCGAACTTGGCATATTCGCGCGCGTAAAGGCCGCCGAGGCTCCAGCCGACCAAAGTCACCGGCTTGCCGCTTATCCGGCGGATCGCATCGACGCGGGCGTCGATCTTCTCCAGCGTATCGGCGCGCGGTCCGAAATTGCGACCCATGTCCCAGCCATGCGCCTGATAGCCCGCCGCGTTCAGGATCGCGCGCAGCGGTTCCATCCGATGTTCCGACGCCATCAGGCCGGGCACCAGCAATATATGTCGCCCGTCGCCGCGAATCGCGCGGCTCAGTTGTTCGGCCTGGGCCCTGGTGCGGCTGATGTCGAACGGCACCGAGGCATTGCCCAGCAGATGCGACAGCGACGGGCGCGCGGACGCGCGCGGACCGCTGGCAAGGCGGCCCTTCCAGAAGCTGGCAATGGCATCGGCATAGGGTGGCACGAGAGATATTGTCCTGAACCGGGCGGAAAAGGTGACATTCTCGTGACAAACGCAGGGTGCGTCCATGGGTTTCATCGCAAGCGATGAACGGTATGTCTCAGGAAATGAAGCTCAGGGGGCGAGGGGCGATGTCTGGGCGACGCTGGCGCCCTCGGTCGTGCGCAGCTGGCGCGGCTCCAATATCGCCGCCGTCTCGATGAGGTCGAGCGCCCGACGCGCCTCCAGATAGCGGCGGGCATATTGCATCCAGCGATCGGCCGCAGCGCGATCGGGCATGCGCTCCACCTCGGCCAGCGCCGCGCCGACGCGGCTGGCGTCGATATAGCGCAGAGCCCGCTGCATCGCCATTTGCGGCCGCGGCGAGGGGGTGGAGGATTTGCGGATGATGATCAGCTCGCGCGCCTCATGCTCGAAACTGTCCCACCAGCTGGCATCGGCCGGCGGCGAGGTGACGCGATCGGCGACATCGACCAGGCCGGCGCGCAGGTCGGCCAGCGTCACCGGCTCGCGCGCGGCATTGATGATGGTGGCGACGGCGCGGGGCTGGGCCTGGCCGAAACGCAGCCGCAGCTGCCCCTCGACATAGCCGAGCGGGGCGCCGGTATCGAGTGCGCGGCGCGCGGCAAAGGCGACCAGCAGCCCTTCGGCGCGCGCGGCATTGCCCGACGCGGCCTGCGCCTCGACAGTGATGCGGTTGAGCCGCTCCTCCAGCTGGATCACGCGGGCGTCGAGCATCTGCGCGGCATCCGCCGTCAGCGGACGGCCCGACGGGATGGTATTGCTGCCCAGCAGTGGCGCGGGCAGGGCGGGCGCCGCCGCCTCGTCCTGGCCCCAGCGCCGTTCGATCTGCGGCATCGCCCAGATGGTGACGCCGATGCCGATCAGAAACGCGAACAGCAGCAGCACGGGCGTCAGCCAGGATGTGCGTCGGCGCGCGGGCGGCGGCGTTTCCTGCTGAATTTCCACACTCTCCTGCTCGTTCATCAAGTCTCTCTCGTTTGCGACCGCGGTTTCATTCGCACAATCGACGGGCGAGGGCCAGTACCGCCGCATCATTGGGCGCATCGGCGGCCTGCGCGCTGCCCCATCCGCTGCCGCAGGCGGCAAGCGCGGCCGGACTTATCGCCACGACCTCGCACGTCGCGCGTTGATTTTCGGCTAATATCTCCGCCAGCCGGCCGCCGGCCGCCGCAGAATGGACCAGCAGCACGCCACCGCTCAGCTCCAGCGGATCGCAGGGCAGGGGCATCATCCGATAGACTGGGATGCGCGTCACCCGCAGCGGCCCCGCGTCCATCGGCGCCGCCGTCTCGCCCGACAGATGCAACACGGCCCGGTGCCCGTCGGCCGCGATCCGCGCGGCGATCGCGCTGGCATCGCCATCCCCCGCGACCGGATCGACAAATCCCGCCGCCCGCAGCGCCTCAGCCGTCGCCGCGCCCACGGCATAGGTCGGCAAGGCGCGATAGGCCTGCAGCACGGCCCCGCCGGATCGCACCGTCTGCGCACTCGTCACCAGCAGGGCGTCGAAATCCCCGGCGGGTGGCGGCGTCCAGGCCAGCGCCTCGGCCGCGAACAGCGGACACAGCCGCACTGCCAGCCCCATGGCCATCGCCTTGTCCGCCGTCCTGCCGGCGCCGGGCGCGGGCCGCAGGATGATGAGCGGTCTCACCCCTCGAACAGGCTGCGCAGCGCCGGGCTTGCCCGCTCCAGCAGGCCCCGGCCGATCGCCTCGGCCGCGTCGAAATCGCCGCGCGCCAGCCGTGCCTCGTCCCGCACCGTCTCGTCCCCTTCCGGGCTGATGATCTCAGCGCGCAGATGAATCTGTCCGCCCTCCAGCAGCGCCAGCGCGGCGATCGGCGAATGGCATGTGCCGCCCAGGCCCCGCAGCACCGCGCGCTCGGCCATCACGCAATCGAACGTGTCGCGATGGTTGATCGCCGCCAGCCAGCCCAGCATGGCGTCATTGTCGGCCAGCGTCTCGATGCCGACCGCGCCCTGCGACGGCGCCGGCAACATGGTGTCGATCTCGACCGTGGCGCCAATGTCCGCCTGCCCCAACCGGTCGAGCCCGGCGGCGGCGAGCAAAGTCGCATGGGCCTCGCCGGCTTCCAGCTTGGTCAGCCGGGTGGCGACATTCCCCCGGAACAATATGATCTGCGCATCGGGGCGCAGCCGTTTCACTTGCGCTGCACGGCGCGGCGAACTGGTGCCGACAATCGGTTGCGGCGGCAGGGCGGCAAAATTTTCCGCGCCCACCAGCCGGTCGCGCACATCGGCGCGCGACAACATCGCGGCAATCCGGATCGCATCGGGCCGGATCGTCTCGACATCCTTCATGCTGTGGACGGCGCAGTCGATCTCGCCCTCTGCCAGCGCCCGGTCCAGCTCCTTGGTCCACAGCGCTTTTCCGCCGATTTCCGCCAGCGCCCGGTCCTGGATCCGGTCGCCGCTGGTCTGGACGATGACGGTGGTGATGGCGTCCTGATCCCAGCCATGGGCGTCGCGCAGCGCCTGCGCGGTCATATGGGCCTGGGCCAGCGCAAGCGGCGATCCCCTGGTGCCAAGGCGCAACGGTCGTTCGGGTCTTTTCATAAGCGGCTTGCTCTAATGGCCACGGGCACTAGATGGAAGCGGCAATGACCATCATCCTCGGCCTGGAATCAAGCTGCGACGAAACCGCGGCGGCGCTGGTGACGGCCGACGGGCAGATATTGGCCCATCGTCTCGCCACGCAGGAAGACGCGCACCGTCCCTATGGCGGCGTCGTGCCCGAAATCGCGGCCCGCGCCCATGTCGAGGCTTTGGCCCCGCTGGTCGAGGCAGCACTGGCCGACGCAAAGATGACTTTGGCCGATGTCGATGTCATCGCCGCCACCGCCGGCCCCGGCCTGATCGGCGGCGTGATGGTCGGCCTTGTCACCGGCAAGGCGCTCGCCCATGCCAGCGGCAAGCCGCTGGTCGCGGTCAATCATCTGGAGGGGCATGCGCTCTCGCCGCGCCTCGCCGACCAGAATCTGCAATTCCCCTATCTGCTGCTGCTGGTGTCGGGCGGCCATTGCCAGCTGCTCAGGGTCGAGGGCGTCGGCCAGTATCGCCGCCTTGCCACCACGATCGACGATGCCGCGGGGGAAGCCTTCGACAAGACTGCCAAGCTGCTCGGCCTCGGCTTCCCCGGCGGCCCGGCGGTGGAAAAGGCGGCGGCGCAGGGCAATCCGCGCGCCGTGCCGCTGCCGCGCCCGCTGGTCGGCACCGACGAACCCCATTTCTCCTTCGCTGGCCTCAAGAGCGCGGTGATGCGCGCTGCCCAGTCGGGCCAATATGCGGTCGAGGATATCGCTGCCAGTTTCCAGCAGGCGGTGATCGACTGCCTGCTCGACCGCACTCGCCGTGCGCTCGCCGCGAGTGAAGGCGTGACCGCGCTGGTCGTCGCCGGCGGCGTCGCCGCCAACCAGTCGGTGCGCGGCGCGCTCACTGCGCTGGCCGGGGACCATGGCCTGCCCTTCGTCGCGCCGCCCTTGTGGCTCTGCACCGATAATGCGGCGATGATCGCCTGGGCCGGCGCGGAGCGCTATGCGGCCGGCATGACCGACGATCTCACCATCCCCGCCCGGCCGCGCTGGCCGCTCGATCCGACGGCGGAAAAGGCGCGTGGAGCAGGAGTGAAGGCATGAAGGCGGGAGTCATCGGAGCAGGCGCCTGGGGCACCGCGCTGGCGCAATTGCTGGCCGCCGACGGGCAGGATGTGCGCCTCTGGGCGCTGGAAGCCGATGTGGTCGATGCGATCAACGGCGCCCATGAAAATCCGCTCTATCTGCCCGGCCTGCCGCTTTCGCCCTCGATCCGGGCGACCGGCGTCCTGTCGGACCTGGCTGATCGCGACCTGATTCTGGTGGTCAGCCCGGCCCAGCATCTGCGCAGCGTCGTGGCGCAGGCGCCGGCCGGCGTGCCGCTGGTTCTCTGTTCCAAGGGGATAGAGGCGGGCACCGGCCTGTTGATGTCGGAAGTCGCGGCGCAGGCGCAGCCGACCTCGCCGATCGCCGTCCTCTCCGGCCCGACCTTCGCCCATGAAGTGGCAAAGGGCCTGCCGACCGCCGTCACCTTCGCCTGCGCCGACCAGGCGCTGGCCGAAAAGCTGGCGGCGCGTATCGCCCGCCCAACCTTCCGCCCCTATTTGTCGGATGATGTCGTCGGCGCGGAAATCGGCGGCGCGGTCAAGAATGTGCTCGCCATCGCCTGCGGCGTGTCGGAAGGGGCCGGCCTCGGCCTCAATGCGCGCGCCTCGCTCATCAGCCGGGGCTTTGCCGAAATGACCCGCTTCGGCCTGGCGCGTGGCGCCCGTGCCGAAACGCTGGGCGGCCTGTCGGGCCTGGGCGACCTTGTCCTCACCTGTTCCTCCACCAATTCGCGCAACTTCTCGCTCGGCAAGGGGCTGGGCGAGGGGCAGAGCGCCGCCGACCTCCTCTCCAACCGTCGCACCGTGGCCGAAGGGGCGCACACCGCGCCGGTGCTGCGCGATGCGGCCCGCGCGGCCGGCGTCGAAATGCCGGTGGTGGAAGCCGTCTGTGCCCTGCTTGCCGACGCCGCACCGCTGGCACAGGTCATCGACGCGCTGCTGGCGCGTCCGCTGCGGCCTGAATAAGCATCGCCGCGACACAATAGATCGCCTATAGACATGAGCATGACAATCGAGGGGGACCAGGGTCCTGTGACCGCGCAGGCGACCCCTGCCGAACAGAAGGATGATATCGCCGCCCTGGCCAAGGGCGGACGGACCAACGTCTTCGGCTTCCTGCTGCGCCTGGCGGCGCGCCTGCCTTTCCTGTTCATCGCCGGCCGCTGGTATGGCGCCGATGCGCTGGGGCGCTTCGCCTATGCCGTGCTGGTGGTGGAATTCGTCGCCCAGATCGCGACGCTGGGTCTCAAGCGCGGTCTTGCCGGCGCGCTCGCCCAGACCGAACGGCCGCACAGCCATGTCGTGACCGACGCGATGGTGGTGACGCTGATCGCGTCGCTGCTCGGCGCGGGCCTGCTGATCGCCTTCCCCCAGGCGATGTTCCCCAATAGCGGCATCAACGGACTCGACCGCTTGCTGGCGCTGATCGTCATCGCGGTTGCCACCTCCGACGTTGCGCTCGCCGCCTGCGCCTATCGCTTCGACATCGGCGCGACGGTCCGCGCGCGCTCGATCATTGAACCCTGGGCGATCAGCATCGGCGCCTTCGGTTTCGCTTATTATTCGCTGCGCGACGGCCTGATCCTCTCCTATGTCGTGTCGATGGTCGCGGCGATGATCGCCTCGATCATCCCGATGTGGCGCCATTATGGCCGGCCGCATGGCTGGCGTCCCGATGCCGGGCGGCTCTGGCGCCTTGCCCGTCGCAACCTGCCGCTCGCCGCGGCGGACGGTGTCGAATGGGGCTCGCGCCGGCTCGACATGGCGATCCTGGGCCTGTTCGTCAGCCCGGCGATCGTCGGCATCTATTATGTCGCGCAGCAGGTCGCCTCGCTGCCGCAGAAACTCAAGACCAGCTTCGACCCGATCCTGGGGCCGGTCATCACCCGCAACCTGGCCGAAGGCAATCTGGCGGCGATCGCGCGCCAGGTCAGCCAGGTCGGCTTCTGGATCATCGCCGCGCAGGCCGGCATCGCCCTTGCGCTCGGCATTCCGGGTGAGGCCGTCATGGGCCTGGTCGGTCCGCATTTCGTCGGCGGCACCGGCGCGCTCGCCTTCCTGCTGCTGGCCGAAGTGGTGGCCGCGACCGCCGTGGTCAGCGAATCCGCGCTGGTCTATATCGCCCGCCACCGCAATCTGATGATCTCGCTCAGCATGATCGCGTTGCAGGCGGCGCTCAGCTTCGGGCTGATCCTGCTCGGCAAGCGGTTCGGCCTCACGCCGCAGGAACTGGCCGCGGCGCCCGCTTTGGGCCTCTGCATCGCGCTCGGCGCTGGCGCTTTCGTCAAGGCGCGGCTGCTCTCCAGCCTGCTCCACGCCCGCGTCAATGCCTGGCGCTGGCCCCTGCTCAGCGCCTCGGGCGTCGCCTGCATCGTTGGCGCGGCCTTTGTCGCCCTGCCGGCGCGCTTCGAATGGGTCGAACTGGCGGTCGGCGTCTGGGCGATCCTGGGCGCCTATGGCTTCGTCATCTGGCGCTGGGGCTTCGGACCTGACGACCGCGCCCTGTTCCGCAAGCAGAAGGCCCCGGCCTGATCCACCCAATAAAAAAGCCCGCCTCTCGACCGGAGAGGCGGGCTTTTTTGTCAGTGTCTGTCGCGATCAGGCGAACAGCTTGGCGCGGATCAGGTTCAGATCTTCCTCGGGACGCGCGCCCCAGTGCGAGATCACTTCGGCGGCGGCCGCCGCGCCCAGCGCCAGGCAATCCTCGACGCTGCGCGCTTCCAGATGTGCGGCCAGATAGCCGGCGGCGAACAGGTCGCCCGCGCCGGTCGTGTCGATGATCTGGCTGACGGGCGCAGCCGGGGCCTCGTGACGCACGCCATCGACGATGGCGACCGCGCCCTTTTCGCTGCGGGTCGACACCAGCACCGGCACCTTGTCGGCGAAGCGGGCCAGCGCTGCATCGAAATCATCGACCTGCGCCAGCGACTGGATCTCGCCCTCGTTCGAGAAGAGGATGTCGATCAGCCCCTGTTCGATCAGGTCGATGAAGTCGGCGCGATGGCGGTCGATCACGAAATTGTCGGACAGGGTGAAGGCGACCTTGCGGCCGGCATTGCGGGCGGCGTCGATCGCGGCGCGCATCGCGGCGCGCGGCTGCTCGGGATCCCACAGATAGCCTTCCAGATACAGGATGCGGGCCGACTGGATCAGTTCCAGGTCCAGCGCCGCTTCGGGCAGGAACTGCGAGGCGCCCAGGAAGGTGTTCATGGTGCGCTGCGCGTCCGGCGTCACCAGGATCAGGCAGCGGGCGGTCGGAATGTCGCCCTGCATCACCGGCGTGTCGAACTTGATGCCCAGCGCGCGCACGTCATGGGCGAAGACCGCGCCCAGCTGGTCGTCATTGACCTGGCCGATGAAGCCGCACTTGGCGCCCAGCGCGGCGAGGCCTGCCAGCGTGTTGGCGGCCGAACCGCCGCTGATTTCCTTGGCCTGGGGCATGTCGGCATAAAGGGTCTCGGCCATTTCGGCGTCGATCAGCTGCATGCCGCCCTTGGTCAGCGCATGCTGCGCCAGAAATGCGTCGTCGCTGCGGGCCAGAACGTCGACAATGGCATTGCCGATCGCGACAACGTCAAGCGTGGGGGAAGAAGTCACGCGGGCTCCTGTGAAAGATGATGGGAAAATAGCGGTAAATTGGGCCGTCTCTACCGGTCCGGGGGCGCTGGCGCAACGCTGCTGATTGACGGAGCCGCCGGGGCGCAGGATATCGGGCCATGATCATCACCGCGGCGCTGCGCGCCTTCCCCCTGATCTTCCACGCCGCCGCGCGCCGGCTGCTGGTCAAGACGCTGGCGCTGACCCTGTTGCTCTTCGCCCTGCTGGGTGTCGGCCTATGGGCGGCCTTTCACGCCACGCGCCTGCATTTCGGCTGGGGTGAAGGCGACGGTTGGGGCGGCATGGCGGAGGCGGCGGCGACGGGTCTTGCCCTCATTGCGGCAAGCTGGCTGCTGTTCCGCACCATCGCCATGCTGGTCATGGGCCTGTTCGCCGACGATGTGATCGAAGCGGTGGAGCGCGATACTTATCCACAGGCTCTGGGCCGCCCGGTCGGCTATGCGCGCAGCCTCCATTATGCGTTGCAGTCGGTTGGTCGCACCTTGGGCTGGAACCTGGTGGCGCTGCCCGGCTATGTGCTGCTGCTGGTCACGGGGGTCGGCACGATCGGGCTGTTCCTGGCGGTGAATGCCTATCTGCTCGGCCGCGACCTTGCCGACATGGTCGAGCCGCGCCATCCCGGCCTGCCGCCGATCGGCCGTGGCAACCGGTGGCTCATGGGCCTCGTTTCGGCGCTTCTCTTCCTCATTCCCCTGGTCAACCTGCTTGCGCCGATCTGGAGCGCGGCTATGGCGGTCCACATGTTGCTAGGGTCCAGGAGGAAGCCGGTCTGATGTCGCCCCGTTTTGCGCTCGCCGCGCTCCTGTCGCTGCCGCTCGCGGCCTGTGGCGGCGTTGTCCCGCCCGCCACCAGCTACACCCCGCCGCCCGCGGGTCCGCCGGCCAGCGCCTTCACCAAGACCGGACCGCTGATGGGCATGGATGCCAAACGCCTGACCCAGATGTTCGGCACGCCGCGCCTCGACATTCGCGAAACGACCGTGCGCAAGCTGCAATTCGCCAATGGTCGCTGCGTGCTCGACGCCTATCTCTATTCGCCCGGCAAGGGGAAGGAGCCGGTGGTGACCCATGTCGATGCCCGCACGCCCGCCGGCACAGACGTCGACCACGCTTCCTGCGCGGCTACGCTCCAGCAGCGCTGAGCAACTGGCCTAGCGCCCATTCGGCCGCTTCCGCCACCACCGGATCGGGATCGGAGGTCAGCGGCCGCAGCCGGTCGACCAGCCCCAGGTCGCCGCTATTGCCCGCCGCGATCGCCGCGTTGCGCACCATCCGGTCGCGCCCGATCCGCTTGATCGGCGACCCGGAAAAAATCTCGCGAAAGCCCGCATCGTCGAGGTCCAGCAGGTCGCCCAGCGCCGGCGCCGCCAGCTCCGCCCGGCCGATGAAGGCGCGGTTGGCCGCCGCCCCTTGCGCAAATTTGTTCCAGGGGCAGGCCGCCAGGCAATCGTCGCAGCCATAGATGCGATTGCCCATCCGTGCCCGGAACACCTCCGGGATCGGCCCCTTATGCTCGATCGTCAGATAGGAAATACAGCGCCGCGCATCGACAATATAAGGCGCGGGAAAGGCATCGGTCGGGCAGGATGACAGACAGGCCGTGCAACTGCCGCAATGGTCCACTTCCGGCGCATCAGGCTCCAGCGCGATCTCGGTATAGATGGCGCCCAGGAACAGCCAGCTGCCATGCTGACGGCTCACCAGATTGCTGTGCTTGCCCTGCCAGCCCAGCCCCGCGCCCTGCGCCAGCGGCTTTTCCATCACGGGTGCGGTATCGACGAATACCTTGAGCGCGGTCGGCTGCTGATCGACCAGCCAGCGGGCCAGCGCCTTCAGCGCCTTCTTGACCACATCATGATAGTCGCGGCCCTGCGCATAGACGGAAATGCGGCCCCGATCGCCGACTTCGGCCAGCGCCAGCGGATCGCGGCCGGGGGCATAGCTCATCCCCAGCATGATGACGCTCCGCGCTTCGGGCCACAGGCCCGTGGGCGATCCGCGCTGCTCGGCCCGCTCCTCCATCCACAGCATGTCGCCATGATGGCCGGCCTCCAGCCATTGGCGCAGCCGCTCGGCCGTGCGCGGCGCGGCGTCGGCGCGCGCGATCGCACAGGCGGCAAAGCCCAGCTGCGCGGCCTGCGCTTTCAGGCGCTGCTCCAATGTTTCGTTTTGCACTGGCATGGTCCGGGATTATCAGGGGCGGATGATCGGTGACACTCCGGCTCCTGCCCCCCCCTATGCCGTCGAAGGCCATGCCCTTGTCAAGGCGTTCGGCGATTTTCGCGCGGTGGATGGCGTCGATATCGCCGTGCCCGCCGGCACCATCTATGGCATTTTGGGGCCGAATGGCGCGGGCAAGACGACCTTGCTGCGCACCCTGCTCGGCATCATCGACCCTGACGAGGGCCATCGCACCCTGCTGGGCGATAGCGCGCCGCTGCGCATGGCCAAGCAGGTCGGCTATCTGCCCGAGGAGCGCGGCCTCTACCCGTCGATGAAGGCCTATGAGGCGATCGCCTTCATGGGGGCGCTACGCGGCCTGCCGCTCCATGTCGGGCGCGAACGGGCGCGCGCCATGCTGCAGGACTATGGCATGGGTGCCTCGGTCGAAAAGCCGATCCGCCAGCTCTCCAAGGGCATGGCCCAGACGGTGCAACTGTTCGGCACCATCGTCCATGAACCGCGCCTCATCGTCCTCGACGAACCCTTCTCCGGCCTCGACGCGATGAACCAGGAAAAGCTGGAGGCGCTGATCCGCGATCAGGCGCGCAAGGGCGTAACCATCCTCTTTTCCACCCATGTCATCGCCCATGCCGAACGATTGTGCGAGCGCATCGCCATCGTCGCGGGCGGCCGCATCCGGTTTGAAGGATCGGTCAGCGACGCGCGCGACCGTCTGCCGCCCCAGGTGACATTGCGCACGCGGCTGAGCGACGGCGCCTGGCGCCGCGCCTTGCCGACCGACACGCTGGCGCAGGATGGCGCCTGGCATTTCGCGCTGCCCGATGACGGCATCGAACCGCTGCTGCGCGCCCTGCTCGACGGTCAGGCCGGCATCGAAAGCCTGTCGATCGAACGGCCGGGCCTGCATGATGCCTTCGTCGCGATCGCGGGGGAGGCTGCTGCGCGCCAGATGCGCGATGACGCCACGCAGGAGGCCGGGGCATGAAGGAATTGCTGCGCGCCGCCAGCGTCATCGCCCGGCGGGATTTCACCGCCGTCGTCCTGTCACGCACCTTCATCCTGTTCCTGATCGGGCCTTTGGTGCCGATCGTCATCGGCATGGTCTTTGCCGGTTTCACCCAGAAGATTTCCAGCACCGACCTGCGCCCGGTCGTGGGCATCGCCATGGCGCCGGCTGATGTTGGCGCGCTTGAACGGGCCCACAAGCGCCTGACCGAACGCATGGGGCCGCAGGCACTGCCGCGACTCCACGCCGTGCCGCTCGGCACCCCGCCGCGCACCCAGCTGGCCCGGCCCGATTCCGACGTCGTCGCCATTCTCTCGGGCACGGTCTCCCGCCCGGTCCTGACCGGCAAGCCGGAGGATCTGGACCGGCTGCAGGGCGATCTCAGCCTGATCGCCAGCGCGGCGCAGGCCGAAAAGGTGCTGCACATGGTCAAGGTCGAACGGCAGGAAGTGGCGACCAGTCTCGGCGCCCAGTCTCAGGCCCGTCTGCTGATCGGCCGCACCGGCCAGATCGTCATCTTCTTCCTCACCATTTTGCTGGCGGGCATGATCCTGTCCAATCTGGTCGAGGAAAAGACGAACAAGATCATCGAGATATTGGCCGCCGCCGTACCGGTGGACGCGATCTTCCTCGGCAAGCTGATCGCCATGCTGGGGATGAGCTTCGTCGGCATCGCCTTCTGGGGCGCCACCGCCTTCACCATCTTCATGGCGTTGAAGGCGCCCGGCACGGTCCTGCCCGATCCGGCGGTGGGCTGGCCCGCCTTCATCACGCTCGGCATCATCTATTTCGCCATGGCCTATACTTTGCTCGGCTCGCTGTTCCTGGGCATCGGCGCACAGGCGGCGACCGTGCGCGAGGTGCAGACGCTCAACATGCCCATCACCATGGGCCAGATGATGATCTTCTTCTTCGTCTCCTACACGGTCGACCATATGGGATCGCCGCTGGAAGTGGCGTCGGTGGTCTTTCCCTTCTCCTCGCCCTTCGCGATGATCGCGCGGGCGGCGCAGGATGCGGCGCTCTGGCCGCATCTGGTGGCGATCCTGTGGCAGGGCGTCTGGGTGGCGCTCATCATCCGCATCGGTGTGCTGCTGTTCCGCCGCCATGTGCTCAAATCGGGCGGCCGCTGGTGGAAGCAGTTGTTCAGGAGCTCGACAGGCTGAACAGGCTAGGGAGATGGAATGAACCGGCGGCATTTTCTCTATGGCGTCGCGACCGGCGCCTCTGCACTGGCCCTGTGGCAATTCCGGCCGGACGCGGCGGAAGCCGCCTATCCCTATCGCCTGACTGACGCGCAATGGCGCAGCAGGCTCAGCCCTTGGGCCTATAAGGTGCTGCGCCAGGGCGCGACCGAATTTCCCGACAGCAGCCCGCTCAACCGCGAACATCGCGCCGGCACCTTCACCTGCGCCGGCTGCGCCCAGAATCTGTTCAGTTCGAAGACCAAGTTCGACAGCGGCACCGGCTGGCCCAGCTTCTATGCGCCCTTGCCCCGCGCCATCGGCACGTCGCGCGACTTCAGTCTGGGCGTGCCCCGGACCGAAGTCCATTGCGCCCGCTGCGGCGGGCATCTGGGCCATGTGTTCGACGACGGGCCAAAGCCCACGGGCCTGCGTTACTGCATGAACGGCGTGGCCCTGGCCTTCAGTCCCGCCTGACCTTGTAGATGCGCAGCGGTCCCTTGGTCGGCAGCGGCTGCAACCAGTCGGGCACATTGCTCCGCATCAGGTGCGCCGACAGGCTCTGGGGATGCTCCTTGGCATAGAGCGCATATTCTGTCAGGCCCGCGCAGGTCACGACATAGTCGGCGCCACGCCCGCCATTGACCGACCGGATCACCGCGCGCGCCTTTTCCGGCGTCGCCATGAATCCTTCGATCACGGCGGTGATGCCGGCGGCATTGCGATGATGGGCGGTGCCGATCACGCGGTGCGGTGTCTGCACCAATATGTCGGGGCCAAGGTCCAGCGGCGCGAACAGGGTGGACGGGGGCAGGGCGTGCAGCGGCGCAAGCGTGGCGGCGGCCCGGCAATTGACGGCGCTCGTCTTGGCCGACGGAGCTTCGGGGATCAGGGCAATCCATAGCGCGCTGATCCCGGCGGGAGTCAGCAGGATCAGCGCCACCGATCCCAATACGCGCACCAGCGCCTGCGATGATGCCTGTACCTTGCGGAACAGGGCGATCAGCAACCAGGCGACACCGGGCAGAGCATAGACATGGGCGACCGACACGGCGCGCATAACCAGCAGCGATACCGCCATCGCCCCCAGCAGTAACAGGGTCAACGCCAGCCAGCGCATGCACGCATCGCGGTTTACGGTTTGCCGCGCGGCGACCATTGCGCCGGCCAGCCCAACCAGCGCGGGCAACAGGATGACGCCGCGCAATGACAGGCTCTGGTCCCAGATCGGCCGGCCCTCCATCACCTGCAAATACCAATATTTATAGGCCAGTGGCCCGAGCGCCTGGAACGGATCGCCTGACAGGCAGGGGCCACCGATCGCCAGCAGGATCGCGATGGCGGCCCCGCCGCCGATCGCGGCTATCAGGAAGCGCCGGGTCATGCTGGCCGTGCCGATCAGCTTACCAGTCAGCGGCACCAGCACGGCCAGCGCGACGAGCGGCCAGGCATAAGCAGCCGACAGCGCGTCGCATTGGTCATGCAGCAAGGCCGCCTTACCGCGCAGCAAAGCCAGCAGCGCAACCGCCGCCCCGCCCAGCGTCGCCGCAAAGGCTATGAAGCGCGATGCTTCCCGGCCGTCGAGCCATTGGCGCAACGCGAACAGCCCGGCGAACAGCGCGACATAAGGCAGGGCTTCACTCGAAATCTGCAACCAGACCGCCAGCGCCAGCGCGCTCGTCACGCCGCCACGCACCCGGCCGCTATCCAGTGCGCCGGCCAGCGCGATCGTCGCCATCCAGATCTGCCAGCCATGATGGTCGATCCGCAGCGGCGTGAACTGCACCAGGATCGACGGTGTCGTCAGCAGCAAGGCCACGGTCACCAGCGCCAGAACAGGATCGCCAAGCCGCCGGGCCGCCAGATGCAAGGTGCCGGCCAACCCGCCCAGCAACAGCAGCGGCACGGTGATGCAGGCGACCAGCTCTGCAGTCGCAGGCCCCAATAGCGGCCGCGCCAGCAGGATCAGCCCTGCCACCGGCATGTCGACGATGCGCGACCAGTGCATCGGTCCGCCCAGCGGCGGGGTCACCCGATGCTGGCTGACGTCCCAGAAGCCCTGTCCGCCGATCCAGTCGCGCACCTGCACCAGCCGCATCGCATCGTCGGGATCGCGAAAGCCCAGCGCGGCGAAATCGCCATGGAACAGCCACAGCATGACCGCACTGCACGCCAGCCAGGCGAGCAGGATCAGCCAGCGGCCATGACGCTCAACTGCGCGCGAAAATGCCATATTTGCGGATCGCATAGACGCTCAGGAAACTGGCCGGCACCGATATCAGCTTGGCGATCGCCGGAGCAATGCCGACGGCGCTCAGCCCGCCGACCAGGACCATGGTGATCCCCATGCCGACCAGCGCACTGGCCACGAAGCCGAACCGCTGGGCGTGACTGGGGCCGGTGCCCGTATCGAACACGAAGCGGATGCTGATCACCCAATGCACGACCAGGCCGACCGCATAGCCCCCGAACGCGGCCAGCGTCGGCGTCGCACCGGCTCGGCTCAGCATGAGGAAGGTCGCCATGTCGCTCGACAGCGCGCAGATGCTGGCCAGCAGGTAGCGGGCGAACATGAAGCGCGCGGCGATGCTGCCCAGCCGGGCCGTCAGGGCGCGCAACGGCTCGCCCATCGGCTCATGCGGCCTTCAGGCGAGAGGGCACCAACCGTTCGCTGGCAAGGGCGGCGCGTTGTCCTTCGACATCCTGCCCTTCCTCACCCGATTCATGATATTCGGCGTCCTCGTTGACGCCCCAGACGTCATAGACGCGGGTGCCGGCCTCGATGTTGCGCACCGTCAACATCGCCGTCATCATAGCATGATCCTGGTTGTTATAGCGGTGCATGCCGTTGCGGCCGACCAGATGGAGCGTCGGGGCGACGGCTTCCAACTCGGTGCGCATCGCCAGCACATGGTCGGCATAGGCGTCGTCATAGACCGGATAGGCCTTTTCCTGCCGCACCACCGCGCCGCCGACGACATCATCGGGATTGCACAGGCCGAGGATCGCCATTTCCTTCTTGGCCAGGTCGATCAGGTCGGCGTCGGCCGACGCCCACAGCCCGTCGCCCTCGAAGCAGAAATATTCCAGGCCCACGCAGGCGACCGATTCATCGGGCACCATTTCGGGCGACCAGCTGCGGAAATTCTGGATGCGGCCGACCTGCACCTTGCTGTCGTGGATATAGATCCAGTTGTCGGGGAACAGATCCTCCGACTTGATCATTAGCGCCACGGTCAGGAAATCGCGATATTTGAGTTCCATCGCCTCGGGCAGGGTTTCGGGCAGCGGATGGATGCGCGCGGCCAGTTCGCGCATCGGCGCGGACGAAATCACATGCGCGGCGTTGATGATGACATCGCCGTCTGGGCCGTCCGCCACTACGCGCCAGCGCTCCGTGCCCTGATCCTGCGCCAGTTGCTTCAGGCTGTGCGCCATCAATATCTGGTTGCCGCCCTCGATCACCCGATCGCGCGCGGCTTCCCACATCATGCCGGGGCCAAGGCGCGGATAGCGGAAGGTTTCCAGCAGAGTCTTGGTCGCCATGCCGTCATTGGGCTTCTTGTTGAGGCCCAGCGAGCGCTTCAGCCCATCGACCACCGCACCCCACAGCGACAGGCCCTTGATCCGCTGCGCGGCCCAGTCGGCCGACATCTCGTCGCACGGCATGCCCCAGACCTTTTCGGTATAGGTCTTGAAGAAGATCGAGAACAGCTTGTGGCCGAACGCGTTGACGGTCCAGTCCTGGAAGGAGCGGACATTGCGGTTGGGGAACAGCCTGGCCTTGGCAAAGCTCGCCATGCACAGGGTCGAACGCCAGATGCCCAGATTCCACAATGCCTCGAACGCGCGTAGGGGATAGGAGTAGAATTTCCCCTCATAATAGATGCGGCTCATGCGCGGGCGCTGGATGAAGTCGTCCGGCAGGATCTCGTTCCACAGATCGACCACTTCCTTCGACTTGGAAAAGAAGCGGTGGCCGCCAATATCGAATCGATAGCCATCCAGCTCGACCGTGCGGCTGATGCCGCCGACATAGACCGGGTCTTTCTCGATGACGGTGACGGAAAAGCCTTTTTTCGTCAGCAGATAGGCGGCGGTCAGGCCGGCCGGGCCTGCCCCGATGATGGCGACGTCCACACTTTGGTCGACACGCGACATGCTCTATATCCCCTGGATGGTCCTTCGTGTCTCGCTGAGTGAAGGAAATCATCTAAGGAGTGGTTAATCGCCGGTAAGCATGAAGTGGTCGCGGACATGACAAAGGGCCGCCCCGCATGTGCGGAACGGCCCCCTGCAGTCCCCGTGACGGGGAAGGCTTCCCTTGCGGGATGGGTGAAGATCAGCCCTGGCGCTGGGCCAGCGCGTTGAGGTCGCTGCGTGCGCCGTCCAGAGCGCTACCGACACAGTCGCGATAGTCGGGCGTCGCCGGCAGGATCGATCCATTGACCCAGCCGCACACCTGCTTGGCGGCGCGGCTGATGCGATAATCGGCGCGGCGCAGGCCATTGTTGCTGGCCAGGTTCAGGTCGGCCACCGATACGGCTATGGTGCGGGTGGTGAGGCCGGTGGTGCCGTCAACGACGACTTCGTTGCTGCTGTTGCCGGCGATAGCCATGCCAGGCAGCGCAAGGGCCATGGTGGCGGCCATCGCCACCAGCGTCTTCTTGGTCATCCTATTCTCCTGTCGAACATGCTTTTTCTTATGTCGTGCCCAACGCCTGACGTGGGTGCGGGGTCGTCATCCTAAATAGGATTGCCCGGTGACATTGAAAAGAGGCCAATTGCCAAAAAATGGCAGTTTTCTGCGATTTTGCGGGTGCGAACAGGATCGTTTCGCACCCGCATAAACCTGATCGAGATATTGTCCCGACGCGCCATCTAGCGCGTTGGGAAACAAGCCTTAATGGCGGAAGTGGCGCATGCCGGTGAAGACCATCGCCAGGCCCGCTTCGTCTGCTGCGGCAATGACTTCCTCGTCACGGATGGAGCCGCCCGGCTGGATCACCGCCGTCGCGCCGGCTTCCACTGCCGCCAGCAGGCCGTCGGCGAAGGGGAAGAAGGCGTCGGAGGCGACCGCCGAACCGATGGTGCGCGGTTCGCTCCAGCCCGCCTTCTCAGCGGCATCCTTCGCCTTCCAGGCGGCGATGCGGGCGGATTCCAGACGGTTCATCTGGCCCGCGCCGACGCCGGCGGTGCTGCCGCCCTTGGCATAGACGATCGCGTTCGACTTCACATGCTTGGCTACGGTCCAGGCGAACAGGCAGTCCTTCAGTTCCTGCTCGGTCGGCGCGCGCTTGGTCACGACCTTGAGGGCATCGCGGTCGACCTTGCCATTGTCGCGGCTCTGGACCAGCAGGCCGCCGGCGATGCTCTTGACCATCAGGCCGGGACGGGCCGGATCGGGCAGTTCGCCGGTCAGCAGCAGGCGCAGATTCTTCTTCTTGGCAAAGATCGCCTTGGCTTCGTCATCGGCGTCGGGCGCGGCGACGACTTCGGTGAAGATGCCGCTGATTGCCTCGGCGGTCGGGCCGTCGAGCGGGCGGTTGACGGCGATGATGCCGCCAAAGGCCGATACGCTGTCGCAGGCGAGCGCGGCTTCATAGGCTTCGATCAGCGTCTCGCCGGTGGCGACGCCGCACGGATTGGCATGCTTCACGATGACGACGGTCGGCGGGCCGTCGCGGAATTCGCTGACCAGCTCCAGCGCCGCGTCGGCGTCGTTATAATTATTGTAGCTCAGTTCCTTGCCCTGGATCTGCCTGGCCTGGGCGATGCCGTTCGCGGTCGGGCCGTTGGGCAGGTAGAGCGCGGCCGACTGGTGCGGGTTTTCGCCATAGCGCAGCGTGGTGCTGAGCTTGCTCGACAGCGACAGGCTCTCGGGGAAGGCGACGCCCTGGTCGGCGAAGGCGAACCAGCTGGCGATCATCGAATCATAGGCGGCGGTGGCGGCATAGGCCTTGGCCGCCAGCATCCGGCGGAATTCATAGCTGGTGGCGCCGCCCTTTTCGGCCATTTCGGCGATAAGGCGGGCATAGTCGGTCGGATCGGTAACGATCGCGACACTCTCATGATTCTTCGCGGCCGAACGGACCATCGACGGGCCACCGATGTCGATATTCTCGATGATCTCGTCGCGGTCGGCGCCCTTGGCCACGGTCGCGGCGAAGGGATAGAGGTTGACAACCACCAGGTCGATCGCGCCGATTTCATGCTCGTCCATCGACGCGACATGCTCGGCATTGTTGCGCACGGCCAGCAGGCCGCCATGGACCTTGGGGTGCAGCGTCTTGACGCGGCCGTCCATCATTTCGGGGAAGCCGGTCAGTTCGGAAATATCCTTCACGGCCAGGCCCGCCTCGCGCAGCGCCTTGGCGGTGCCGCCGGTCGACACCAGTTCGACGCCATGCTGGCCCAGTGCCTGACCCAGTTCGATGAGGCCGGTCTTGTCCGATACGGAAAGGAGGGCGCGCTTGATGGTGACGTCGGTGGTCATGGGGATGCTTCCTGCTGTTCGGGATGCCGCTTCAGGCTTGCCGCAGCCCTCTAGTCGCGCGCGGCGCAAAAATACAGTCCTCACGCGCAGGGAATTTCCCGATCTTGCGGGCTTTTGCCGCTACTGTATTGTGATTGCATAACAGTTGGGGGATCTGACATGCACTATCTGCTCGCCGCCACCGCCTTGCCCTTGCTCGCCGCCTTTCCGGCGCTGGCGCAAATTCCGACGCCGGAACGGGCAGTTACCGATCCCAAGAGCCTGACCTCACCGGTCAATCCTGATGCCCGCGCCGTGCCACTCGCCGATATCGGCGCCTCGCGCAGCCTGTCGAGCGCGGCGTGGAGCGCCGACGGCAAACAGATTTTCGTCGCCACCAACCTCACCGGCCGCACCAATATCTGGCGCACCGACACCGCCGGCAGCTGGCCGGTGCAACTGACCCAGTCGGACGATGCCCAGACCGGCCTCGCCGCCTCCGCCGACGGCCGCTACCTGCTGTTCCAGCAGGATGTCGGCGGCAACGAATATAGCGACATCTACCGCGTGCCGGTGAGCGGCGGCGCAGTCGAGAATCTCACCAACACGCCCGACCGGCGCGAAAGTGACCTGCTGGTCGGCCCCAGCGGCGGCCTGGTCGCACTCGTCACCAAGCTCAAGACCCAGGGCCAGTCCAATGTCGCGGTGATGGACGGGGCGGGCAGGGTACGCGACCTCACGCAGGAGGCCGACCCGCAGTTCAGCTGGTCACCGGTCGCCTGGATCGCGGATGGCAAGGCGCTGATCGCCAACCGTATGCGGATCGATTCCAAGGTCAGCGAAATCTGGCGCATCGACGTCGCCAGCGGCAAGGCGGCGAAATTGCTCGGCAAGGCCGACACCGTCTATGCCGCGACCGATGCGAGTGCGGACGGCCAATGGATCGCCGTCTCCACCGATGAGGGCAGCGGCCAGATTCATGGCGGCCTGCTCGAAGCCGCCACCGGCAAATGGCGCTGGCTCAAATCCACGCCCTGGGAACAGGTGCCGGCCAGCTTCACCCGCGACGGCAGGGCGCTCATCTTCCGCATCAACGCCGACGCGCGCAGCACGCTCTATCGCTTCGACCTCGCGAGTGGCGCCGAAACCCCGCTCGCCATCCCGCCGGGCGTCAATTATCTGGTCGGCAGCGAGCCGCGCTCGCCCGACGGCGCCCTGCTGATGCTCAATCATTCGGGTGCCGACGCGCCGGCCAATCTCTATCTCTATGACCTTGCGGCCGGCGCTGCGCGCCCCGCGACGCAGCTTGCCATCGCCAGCCTCCAGCCCGCTGCGCTGCCCAAGTCGGATGTCGTCACCTACAAGAGCTTTGACGGTACGCTGATCAGCGCGATCGTGACCATGCCCGCCAATCTGAAGCGCGACGGCAGCAACCCCGCCATCGTCCTGCCCCATGGCGGCCCCACCGGTCAGGCGCAGGATGGTTACAGCCGCTACGCCACCGCCTTTGCCAGCCGCGGCTATGTCGTGATCCAGCCCAATTTCCGCGGCTCGACCGGCTATGGCAAGGCATTCCAGGACGGCAACGTCAAGGATCTGGGCGGCGCCGACCTCAAGGACACGGTCGCGGCCAAGCATTTCCTGGTCGATAGCGGCTATGTCGATGCCAAGCGGGTCGGCATCTTCGGCGGCAGTTATGGCGGTTTCATGACCCTGATGGCGATCGGCCGGGCGCCCGACGAGTTCGCCGCCGCCGTCCAGTGGTTCGGCATCATCAACTGGCGCACCATGTATCGCGACCAGGATGAGGAGCTGAAAGCCTATCAGCGTAGCCTGCTGGGCACGCCCGACAGCGATCCCCAGGTCTATGACGCCGCCTCGCCGCTCACCTATATCCGCGCGGCGAAGGCGCCGTTGCTGACCATCCAGGGCGAAAACGACATTCGCGTGCCGCGCGGCCAGGCGCAGGAGGTGCATGACATCCTCAAGGCCAAGGGCAATGTGGTGGAGACGATCTTCTACCCGGCCGAGGGCCATGGCTTCCAGAAGAAGGAGAATCAGCTCGATTCGCTGACCCGCACCGTCGCCTGGTTCGATACTTATCTGAAGTCGTCGCCTGTCCGCTGAAAGGGCTAGCGGCCCGGCCGCTGAAAGTGGCCGGGCCTGAGAGCGAGGTCGTTGATTGGTAGCAAACAGGCCTCGGGTCGCCCCTCTTGCATGCGCCCTTGTCCGGGCCGTTCATAGGAAAAAACGGACATCGATAGCCGGCCGAACAATAGCGCCCGCGTGATGGCCAATGCGATGCGGGTCAGCCGACCCGCTTGAACAGCCAGCCGATGCTGGAGCCGCCCGGCAGCGCTTCGCTCGTGACCACCAACTGCCTTGTGGGGTGGGGGCGGCCATCGCCATCGATCCACAGGCTATCCTCGACGCTCAGCACGCCGGCGCCGGTCCGGAACTGCCACAGCGCGCCCAGCTCGATCCGCAGCAGCGCGCCCTGGCTGTCGGCGGTCAGGGTCGGTTCCACGCCGGGCGCCAGATGGAAGCGCAGCTGCACCGGCCGCTTGACCGGCTTCTTGCCGCGCGTCGCCGGGGTCAGCATATCCTCGCCGCGCACTTCCTTGCCATCGCCGCTCATCATCAGCAGCCGGCGGTGGACATAGCCCATGCGGCGGACATAGCCGTCATGGCTCAGTTCCACGCGGCTGCCATTGTCCAGCTCCTGCCGGTTCAGCTCGACCTCGGTCACGCCCTTGCCTAGCGTGCCGTCGGGCATCAGCGCGGTCGAATTGCTGTCGTCCAGCACCAATGTGCTGTGCGCCGCGGTGGAGCGTAGCGCCTGGGCCAGATCGCGCGGGATATAGGCGCCTTCCAGCGCTGCGCCGCCGCAATTGATCACCAGCCGCAGCCGCCCGTCGCTGATCTCGATCGCGCCGGTGGAGGCGCAGCCGGCGGCCGCCAGGCGCGCGACCGGCGGCGGCGCCGCATCGATCTGCACCACCGTATTGCCCGCGCTGATCCGCTGATAGCCCCAGTCGCGCGCCTGGCGCAGCGGCCGGGTCCGCACCCGGCTGGCCTGCACCAGCGCCTCGACCATGTCGGGGTCGACCGCACCCGCGCCCTGCCAGTTTCCCAGCCCCCCGTCGCCATGGGTCAGGCCCAGCAAGGCCGGCACCGCGCGGCTCAGTCCGTCGATCAGGAAGCCGGGCACCTGTTCGCGCCGCACCTCATAGACCGCGACCACCATCGCCAGCAGCATCACGCCTTCCAGCTGCGCCAGCGGTGACCGGGAAATAATGCCGCCATCGGCATGGAAGGCGCTGTCGATCGCGCGCTTCAGGCCCGCTTCGCCGAACAGCTTGCGCGGATTGCCGCCGGGCATCAGCATCGACGCCGCGACGATCCCGCCCCAGGCGACCAGGCGCGGCAGGCCCGGCGCGGCCTTGTCCGCGCTCTGGTCCAGATGGCGCGCGGTGCGGGCGATGCAGTTGAGCACCAGCGACCGATAGACCAGGTCGCTCGACGACAGGATCAGCGGGGCATGGGCGGTCCAGAACAGCAGCCGCCAGGCCGCATTGTCGGCGCGCCAGGCCGGGTCGCTCGGCGTTTCGGCATGGGCGGCCAGCCATTTGCGCATCAGCGCCTCGGCCACCGGCGCGCCCTGCTCGCGCGTCGCGGCGGTCGACAGGTCGCGCAGCCAGCGGAAGCTGTGCAGATAGTCGGTGAAGGCCGGGCCGACCGCCAATTTGCCGAAATCGACCGTGTCGATCGCCAGCTTCTGGCCCCGGAACAGGAAATAGCCGGCACGAATCGCCTGGCCGGCGCGCGGGTCGCCGGGCACGACATCGTCCGGCACCGCCAGCAGCTTGAGCGGATATTTGCCCTTCAGCCGCCGGCTGTGCAGCGGCGTCTTCCAGCTCAGCCGATAGAAATGATTGGCGATCCGCTCGGCCAGCGACAGGCCCTTGTCATCCGCGACGCGGATGAGCCGCTTGCCCTGTTCGATGCCGTCGTCGGCCGGGTCATGACCGGCCTCGACCGCGACAGGGGAGGACTGGCGCCGCTGGTTCGTCACCCGCCCCGCAGCGTCCTGATATTGTCGGCATAGGCGGCCGGGCCGCCACGGAAGGTCGCGGTGCCGGCCACCAGCACGTCGGCGCCCGCCGCGATCGCCTTGGGCGCGGTGGTGATGTCGATGCCGCCATCGACCTGCAGGCGGATGTCGCGGCCGCTCTTCTCGATCATCTTGCGGCACGCCTCGATCTTGCGCAGCTGATTCTCGATGAAGCTCTGGCCGCCGAAACCGGGATTGACGCTCATCACCAGGATCAGGTCGATATCGTCGATCAGATAGTCCAGCATCTTGGCCGGGGTGCCGGGGTTCAGCACCACGCCGGCCTTCACGCCCAGCGACTTGATATGCTGCACGGTGCGGTGGATGTGTGGGCCGGCCTCGGGGTGGACGGTGATGATGTCGGCGCCGGCCTGGGCGAAGGCGTCGAGATACTGGTCCACCGGCGAGATCATCAGATGCACGTCGAACGGCTTTTTCGTGTGCGGGCGCAGCGCCTTCACCACAGCCGGGCCGATGGTGATGTTGGGCACGAAATGCCCGTCCATCACGTCGATATGGATCCAGTCGCAACCGGCTTCGTCGATGGCGCGGACTTCCTCGCCCAGCCGTGCGAAATCGGCGGACAGGATGGACGGAGAGATTAGAATGGGATGGGTCATTTGACCGCCCGCATTAGCCCTCCCTTGGGGCGAGGGCAACGCATGATTTGCGCGGTGCGGCGATGAGTCGCATCAGGGGATGAAGAAGGTCGTGGGTTCCAGTCGGACCGGCGCGCCGACATCCTTGGGCAGCCATTGCTTGACCCCGTGCAGCGCCACCGTTTCGCCGTCCAGCAGCACCGGCGCGGCGATCAGCCGCATCGCGCAATCGCTGCCGTCCGGGCGGCGAATGTCGACGTCCAGGGTGAAGCCGCGCTGGTGGCGGATGGCATAGGCGCGTAGCCGCTCCATCGCCTCGCGGCTGTCATGGGCATAGAGCGACACTGACAATGGCCGGGGCACGATGCTGCCCGGCTCCAGCCCGAATATGTCATAGACGCCTTGGGTCCAGCTGATGCTGTTGTCGGCCAGATTGCAATGCCACAGGCCCAGCCCCCGGTCGGCCAGCGCCGCCTCATTCCCCGCAATATCCTGGTCCAGAACCACCGGCGCGAGATGCTCGCGCAGGTCGTAGAGTGGCCAGCTATGATGCAGGGGCAGGGGTTCGGTCGGACGCAAGACGGGCCTTTCCAGCGAAGGGCCTCACCTTAAGCCCCTCATGGTTAAGCCTTAGTTCCCGATGCGCACGATCCTTGCAACGAAAAAGCCGTCGGTGCCGCCCTGCTCCGCCAGCGTGTCGGGCAGGGTGCGCAGCCAGCCGTCGGCG
Source organism: Sphingobium salicis subsp. salicis (assembly GCF_049472635.1). NCBI lineage: Bacteria > Pseudomonadati > Pseudomonadota > Alphaproteobacteria > Sphingomonadales > Sphingobiaceae > Sphingobium > Sphingobium salicis. The sequence continues at coordinate 3,865,947 of NZ_JAYRCS010000001.1, read as the reverse complement.
CTGGGCGCCATGCCTGTGGGCAGTTCGCCTGCCTGCACTGGCCGGACCTGAAAATCGGGGCGCACCGCCAGGAAACGGGCCATCTGCGCCTCGCCTTCGGCCTGTTCCAGCGAGCAGGTGGCATAGAGGATCGTCCCGCCCGGCTTCACCCAATCGGCGACGCGGGCCAGCAGTTCGCCCTGCAGGTCGGCCAGTTCCGCGATCTGGCGCGGGCCGATGCGGTGCAAAACGTCGGGATGACGGCGATAGATGCCGGTGGCGGTGCAGGGCGCATCGAGCAGCAGCGCATCGACCGGCGCCTCGGGCGCCCATTGGCGCAGATCCGCCTGCACGACATCGGCCGACAGGCCGGTGCGCGCCAGATTTTCGCTCAGCCGCTCCAGTCGCTTTTTCGACTGGTCGACCGCGGTGACGGTCCAGCCGGCGGCCGCCAGTTGCATCGTCTTGCCGCCCGGCGCGGCGCACAGGTCCAGCACGGTACGGCCTTCGCCCGCACCGAGCAGTCGGGCCGGGCAGGAGGCTGCGATATCCTGCACCCACCAGGCGCCCTCGGCAAAGCCGGGCAGCTCGGGCACGACCGCCCCCTCGGGCAGGCGGACATGGCCGGGCGCAAAGCTGGTGCCGCCCATCGCCTCGACCCATTTGCCGGTCTCGGCCGGATCGCGCAGGCTGACATCGACCGGCGGGCGCACGGCATAGGCATGGGCGGCGGCCAGCGGCATCGCCTCGCCCCATTGTCCGGCCCAGCGTTCGGCGACCTCGGCGGGCAGGGTGGGCGGCACGGGCAGGCTCGGCTCGGCGCGGGTCACGGTGCCGAACACGCCATGGACCAGCTTGCGCGGTCCGCCATCGACCAGCGGCAGCGCGGTGGCGATCGCCGCATGGGGCGCGGTGCCCAGCGCCAGCACCTGGATAAGCGCGATGCGCAGCACCATGCGCGCCTTGGCATCGTCGGGCAGGGGCTGCTTGGTCGCGCCGTCGATCAGCGCGTCGAGATCGGGCAAATGGCGCAACGTCTCGGCGACGATGGCATGGACCAGTGCGCGGTCGGCCCGATCTGTCAGCCCCTGGGTCGCGCCATGCAGCGCGATTTCCAGCGGGTCGCCCCGACGCAAGACGGCGTCCAGCAGCTTCAGGGCAGCGCGGCGCGCGGGCAGGCCGGGGACATCATCGGCGCGCGGGGCACCGGAACGAGCGTTGGGACGACGGGACATCAGCGGCCCCTACGCGCTTTCCGCTCCGCGCGCAAAAACTCAGTCGCGTCCGTGCGGGTCAAGGGCGCTGCGGCGCGGCTTGGGCGCTGCCACCGGAGACAGCGCCGATGCGCGCGTCGAAGTCTGCGACGGCATAGTCATGGGCGGCGGGCCGTCCTTCTGCCCCATATCCTGCGCGATTTCCTCCAGCGCGGCGATGCGCTTCTCGGTCGCCGGATGGGTGGAGAACAACTCGCTCACATGCACCGGCACGATATAGAGCTGCGCGGCGGCGGGATTGCGCTCGGCCACCGGGTTGGGGATCAGCTCGGCCCGGCCGGAAATCTTGGCGAGGGCGGAGGCGAGCGCGCGCGGATTGCCGCTGATCTCCGCGCCGGCCTGGTCCGCGCCATATTCGCGGGTGCGGCTGATCGCCATCTGCACGATCATCGCGGCAAAGGGGGCGACGATCACCGCCAGCAAGGTCGCGATCATGTTGCCATGGCCATTTTCATTGTTACCGCCGCCCCGGAAGAAGAGGCCGAAATTGGCCAGCATCGAAATGGCGCCGGCAATGGTTGCCACCATCGTCATGATCAGGGTGTCGCGATTCTTCACATGGCCCAGTTCATGCGCCATCACGCCTGCCACCTCGTCGCGGGTCAGCATGTTGAGCAAGCCGGTGGTCGCCGCCACGGCGGCATTTTCCGGATTGCGGCCGGTGGCAAAGGCGTTGGGCGCGTCCTGGTCGATCACATGGACGCGCGGCATCGGCAGGCCGGCGCGCTGGCTCAGCGCCTGGACCAGGCCGTAAAATTCGGGCGCGCTCTGCGCATCCACCTCGCGCGCATTGTGCATGGACAGCACGATCTTGTCGGCGTTCCAGAAGGTGAACAGGTTCATCCCCGCCGCCACCAGCAGGGCGATCACCGCGCCGCCGCTGCCACCCAGCGTATAGCCCAGCGCCATGAACAGCGCCGTCAGCGCCGACAACAGCATCACCGTGCGAAAACCACTCACTTGCACATCGCTCCTTTGCGGCCCAGATAGCGGGCCTTCTACTGAATATGGGGTTGCCGCGCGCGCTCCGCAATCGAAAGGCCCGACATGGGACATTTCAACGGCAAGCGCCCGGCGCATGTGAAGGCGCCCGAGCATCTCTCCAAGAGCCCGCCCGTGCCCCAGCCCGACCCGGTCGACCAGCAACCGGTGCTGGACGAGGAACTGAGCCCGGTCCGCTATGGCGACTGGGAGCGCAAGGGCATCGCCATCGATTTCTGATCTGGCGCCTTCTAATCGGCCAGCGCTGAACGCAACTTGTTCGGCTTGCCGACGTTTCAGCACATATTCCGCTGGCCCGTGCCCGGCTAGCGGGCGAGCGCGACCCCTTGCTCTGGCCTTTCCGGCTGGGTCTGCGCAGATTCAGGGGCATGAGGAGTATGCGGGGCGTGAGCGCGGAATTGGCGCAGGACGACAAGGTGACGAAGCCGGTTACGGCCTATGCGCCGGAAGATGCGGCATTATTGTGCGGTATCGGGCGATTGGTTTGTGCTTGGACGATGTTGGAGCACAGTCTGGAAGCACGGCTGGCCGAGTTGCGCGAGACCATGGGCGATGTCCGCACCGTGGGGGCACGCACCCGGCCTACGATGACGAAGCTGATGACCGAATTGCGCACGACCGTCGCCATGCGGGACAGGCGCAACGCGGCCGGGCTGACCGAAATTGCGGAGGTCGAACGCGATCTCCAGCGGATCGACCGGTTTCGCGCCTTGATCATCGGCGGCTTTCAGCAACCCGCACCGGACGGCTTTCTTTGTCGCGACCTACGTAATAATGCTCAGCACGTCAGTCTGGAACATTTGGACGAAGAAATCGCCGCGCTTGAACAAGTGGCGCAGCGCCTGCTGAATATCTGACAGATAAAAGACAAGTAGTCGCACCACTTGACCTTTTCCTCCCGGTTCGCGATCCCCAGCGGACCGGTATCCATCGAGAACGGAGTCCCATGTCGAACAAGCCGATTCGCAAAGCCGTCTTTCCTGTTGCCGGTCTTGGCACGCGCTTTCTGCCCGCGACCAAGTCGGTGCCCAAGGAATTGCTGCCCGTGGTCGACCGTCCGCTGATCCAATATGCCGTGGATGAAGCGCGCGAAGCCGGGATCGAGCAGATGATCTTCGTCACCGGACGCGGCAAGGGCGCGATCGAGGATTATTTCGACATCGCCTTCGAATGCGAGATCACCCAGCGCGAGCGCGGCAAGGATCTGTCGGCGCTGGAAGGGACGCGCCTGGCGCCCGGCGATGCGGTGTTCCTGCGTCAGCAGGAGCCGCTGGGCCTGGGCCACGCCATCTGGTGCGCCCGTGACATCGTCGGCGACGAGCCGTTCGCCATCATCCTGCCCGACGAGTTCATGAAGGGGGCGCCAGGCAATGGCTGCATGAAGCAGATGGTCGAGGCCTATGAAAAGGTCGGTGGCAATCTGGTCTGTGCGCTCGAAATCCCGATGGACCAGACGCCCAGCTATGGTGTGATCGATCCGGGTGCCCGCGATGGCGCCCTGACCGAAGTGAAGGGCCTGGTGGAAAAGCCCAAGCTTGGCACCGCCCCCTCCAACCTCATCCTGCCTGGCCGCTATATCCTGCAGCCCGACGTCATGAAGATCCTGGAAACCCAGGAAAAGGGTGCCGGCGGCGAGATCCAGCTGACCGATGCCATGGCATCGCTGATCGGCAAGCAGCCGTTCCACGGTGTCACCTTCGACGGCCGTCGCTTCGATTGCGGTTCCAAGGCCGGCTATATCGAGGCGAACCTTGCCCTGGCGCTGGAGCGCGAGGATATCGGTGCCCATATCCGCGACTTCGCGAAGGCCGAACTGGCCAACTAGGGCATCATCGATCCGCAGGGGTGGCCGCTGGTCGCCCCTGCTGACCGTCAGAGCAGGCGGACGGCCTGTGCCAGCAGAATCCCGATGCCCGACAGGGTGATGGTGCCCCCGATTGCCAGCTGCAACGGGCGGACTAACTGCCGGATTGGCACACCGATGGCAGCTTCAATCTTGCTCATGCAAATCATTATCGCATAACGCGAGCGGAGAGTCACATCCATCTCTTCACTCACACTGATGCAGCGGATCGATCATCATTCGTGATTAGAAGTAATGAATGATCGGCATGACCGCGCTCAAATCAGTAACGCAACATCATGCTCAAACTGTCAGCTTCGCTGTCAACTTTGCACAGCGGGCGACACATAATCGGCGTCGTGGATGAACGGCAGCGCCGCATCATTCGCCAGCGCGGTCAGGATCGCGGCAAAGTCCGTCGCGCAGCGAAAACCCATCTGCCGCTCTGCCAGTCGCGCGTCATAGACCCGGCCGATCGAAGCCGGCAGTTGCCAGCCGCGCCGGGCATATAGCTCTGCGGCTTCGGGAAAATGCCGCGCGATCACCGCCGCCGCATCGCGTTTCAGTTCGACGGCTTCTTCCCGAACGAAGGGGGTTGGCGCGGAAACCAGATAGGTTTCGCAGCGCGCCGGCGGCGTCCGTTCCAGCGCGACCAGATGCGCCCGCGCCGCATCCTCGACCGTTAGCCGGCGATGGAGAAATTCATTGGCCTTCAGATTCTGCCCTGACAGGCTGGCGTCCGTGTCGTCATCTTCCGGGAAGAAGCGGGCAGTGCGCAAGATGGTGCAGCCGATGCCGCGTTCCAGTTGCTGCACCCGGCACAGCCCCTCGGCCGCCAGCTTGGTCACGCCATAGATGTTGCGCGGCTCCAGCGGCCCGCTCTGCTCGTCGAGCCACACTGCCGCGTCGCCGGCCTCGTCGCGCACCGCCTGGCTGATCATCAGCGACGTGGTGGATGTCATGACGAAGCGGTCATGCCCCGCCGCGACCGCCGCCTCCAGCAGGTTGCGCGTGCCGGTGACATTGACGTCGATGAAGGCCTGGGCGGGGTAGCGGGCGATGTCCGGCTTGTGCAGCGCGCCGCCATGGATCACCGCCTCGATGCCGCGTTCGGCAAAGATCCGATCGACCAGCGCCCGGTCGGCGACCGATCCGATGATGTCGGTGTCCCGGCCCGGCGCGACGTCCAGGCCGGTCACTGCATGTCCCGCCTTGCGCAGCATCGGCGCCAGGAAACGGCCCAGCCAGCCCGACGATCCGGTCAGCAGGACATGCATGTCAGTTCAATCCCTGTGGAAAGGACCGATCAGAAGGGAACTTCGTCGTCCAGGTCGTTGTCGAAGTTCGGGCCGCCCTGACCGCCGCCCGAGGCGCGTCCGCCGCCAAAGCCGCCACCCTGGTTGCCGCCGCCCGAGGAGCGCCCGCCACCAAAGCCGCCACCGCTGTTGCCGCCGCCGAAATCGTCATAATCGCCGCCGCCGAAGCCGCCGCTGCTTGCGCCCCAGTCGCTGACGCCCTGGTTGCCGCCGCCCGACGAGCGACCACCGCCATAGCCGCCGCCCTGGCCACCACCGCCACCCGGCGCGCCGTCCAGCATGGTCAGCACCGCGCCGGGGCCGGACAGGGCGACTTCGGTGGTGTAACGGTCATTGCCGTTATTGTCCTGCCACTTGCGAGTGCGCAGCTGGCCCTCGATGTAGATCTTCGATCCCTTGCGCAGGAAGCGTTCGGCGACGCCGACCAGGCCTTCGGAATTGATGACGACGCTATGCCATTCGGTGCGCTCCTTGCGCTCCCCCGACATGCGGTCCTTCCAGCTTTCCGAGGTCGCAATCCGCAGGTTGCAGATCTTGCCGCCATTCTGGAAGCTCTTCACTTCCGGGTCGGCCCCCAGATTCCCGATGAGAATGACCTTGTTGACCGAGCCTGCCATGATTCCTCCGAAAGCACTAAAGGCGCCGTTATAGAAGCCTCGCCTTGGCGGTAAAGAACAAAGCTAGGCCAAATGTCCGGGGCTTGGGATCAGCCGAGTCCCATCGCGACTGCCGCCCAATATGTCACGCCTGCCGCGGCATAGGCCAGCACGAACAGATAGCCGATCATGAACAATGGCCATTTCCAGCCATTGGTCTCGCGCCGGGTAACGGCAATGGTCGAAATGCACTGCGGCGCGAACACGAACCAGGCCAGGAAGGCGAGGGCGGTGGCCAGGCTCCAGCGGCCCGCCAGCCGGTCGCCCAACCCTTGTTCCAGCGCCTCGGCATCATCCTCGGCATCGATCGCATAGACGGTCGCGATGGCGGACACGGCGACTTCGCGTGCCGCCATGCTGGGCAGCAGGGCGAGCGAAATGTCGCGGTTGAAGCCGATCGGCTCGACCAGCACGTTGATGCCGCCCGCAATCCGCCCGGCGATCGAATATTCGCTCTGCTTCACGCCTTCGGGCGCATGGGGGAAGCTGGCGAGCACCCATAGCACGATATTGGTGGCCAGGATGATGGTGCCGGCGCGCTTGAGGAAAATGACGCCGCGCTGCCACAGGCCGATCAAGATATCCTGCGGCCGGGGCCACTGATATTTCGGCATTTCCATCAGGAATCCGCCGCTGCGGCCCTTGGCCACGGTCAGGCGCAGCGCCCAGGCGGCCAGCATGGCACCGACGATGCCGGCGACATAGAGCAGGAACAGCACCAGCCCCTGCAGGCCGATGCCCGGCCCCACGCTGCGCGCCGGGATGAAGGCGGCGATGATCAGGCCATAGACCGGCAGCCGCGCCGAACAGGTCATCAGCGGCGCAATCAATATGGTGGTCAGCCGGTCCTTGGGATCGCTGATCGTGCGCGTCGCCATGATGCCCGGCACGGCGCAGGCGAAAGAGGAGAGGAGCGGGATGAAGGCCCGGCCCGACAGGCCGACCTTCGCCATGATGCCGTCCATCAGGAAGGCGGCGCGGGCCATATAGCCGGTCGCCTCCAGCATCAGGATGAAGAAGAAGAGGATCAGGATCTGCGGCAGGAATACGATCACCGCGCCGACGCCGCCGACCACGCCCTGCAGCAGGAAGTCGTGGATGATGCCGGGCGGCAAAGTGTTCGTCACCGCCTCGCCCAGCGCCGTGACCCAACCTTCCAGCATGTCGGCGGGCACCGATGCCCAGGAGAAGACCGCCTGGAACATCACGAATAGCAGGCCCAGCAGTAGGGCGAGGCCCAGCACCGGGTGCAGCGCGACCCGGTCGACCGCCGCCGTCAGCCGGCGCGACGGGGTTTCGCGCACGATCGCGGCGCGGGCGATGCGGCGGGCCTCGCGGCGCACGGCGTCGAAATCCGGTTCACCGGCGGAGGCGCGCAGCATGCCCGTCTGCGCGCCGAGCAGCGTTTCCAGCTCGGTCTTGAGATGATCCAGGCCGCGCTTGCGCACCGCCACGGTGGACACCACCGGCACGCCCAGTTCGCGCGACAGGATATTGGCGTCCAGTTCCAGCCCGTCGCGGGTGGCGAGGTCGACCATGTTGAGCGCGACCACGGTGGGCAGGCCCAGCGCGATCAGCTCCAGCGCGAAGCGCAGATGATTGTCGAGGTTCGACGCGTCGACCACGATCACCAGCGCGTCGGGCAGCTTCTCGCCGGTCTGTTTGCCCAGCACGAAGTCGCGCGTCACCTGCTCGTCGGGGCTGGCGGGCGACAGGCTATAGGTGCCAGGCAGGTCGACCAGTTCAACCGGCCGGCCGTCGGCCAGCGACAGACGGCCCGCCTTGCGCTCCACCGTGACGCCCGGATAATTGCCCAGCTTCTGCCGTGCGCCGGTCAGCGCGTTGAACAGGGCGGACTTGCCCGCATTGGGATTGCCGACCAGCGCGACAAGGGGAAGGCCGCTCATGCCTGCGCCTCCTGCGGGCCAGTACTGACCTCCACGGCGGCGGCATGGGCACGCCGCATAGCCACCGTCATCCGCCCGATCTTCACCGCCAGCGGTCCACGACCCAGCAGGCCGCCATGATGCAGCGCCTCGACACTGGCGCCTTCGCACAGGCCGAACTCGCGCAGGCGCTGTCCTTCCACGGACGACAGCGATTCCCAGTCGATGGTTTCAACAAAAGCGGGTTGGCGCAGGGGCAGATCGGTCAGGCGCAAGGAGGATGGACTCTTAACCAGAAATCAGATTTGCGACTGACTATCAATTACGTCTGGTGAAGGCCAGCCCGAACTTCACACCGCCGGGTAGCGCAGCCGGCCGATGAAGCGCGACAGGCTGAGATGCTCGCCATCGCCCACGCCCTTGAACCGGGCCTTCATCTTCTCGAAGCGCATGATCCCCTCGATCCGTCGCGCCAGGAAGGCGCGGCTATCGGCATGATCCTCGCTCTCGTCATTGACGAAGGTCAGCAGCGTCGCAGCATAGATGCTGCCCAGCGTTGCCCGCTTGCTATAATGGTTGAGGTCGGTGGCGGTGTCGCCCGCCGCGCGCCACATGATATCGGCGGCGTGCCAGCCCAGCTTGGCGGCGCGCACGGCATTGGCCGGCATCGCCAGGATCGCCTGCGCCCGGCGCAGCGCTTCGCGGTCGGGCGCCAGCAGGGCCAGGCGGGTCTCGATCAGCGCGCTGATCTTCTTGCGGATCGACATGGCGGCGAGCTTTTCGGGAGGCAGCACCTCCAGCATCCGGGCGTCGATGCTGGCGAACCAGGCCTCGATCATGCCCATGGCGCCGCCGTCGAAGGCCAGTGCTGCGACATCGGCATCGATGTTCTTTTCCGCCGCCGCCATCGCCACCGCTTCGGGCCGCCAGCCGTCAAAGGCGGCGTGGCGCGGCAGGATCGGCGCTAGCAGCGCGCGGATTTCGTCCAGGGTCAGGTCTTGGGTCTGGTCGCTCATGGTCGTAACCTAGGCCCGTCGGGGCAGGCGCACAAGCACCAGTGCGACCGCCACGGCCACGCCGCCGACAATGTCGGTCACGCTCAATGTCTCGCCGAACAGCAGCCATCCGGCCAGCGCGGCAACGGCGGGTTGCAGCAACAGGCTGAGCCCCAGCACCAGTGGCGAAAAACAGCCGAGCGCATAGGTGAGCAACCCCTGGCCGACGATCTGGCTGGACAGGGCAAGGATGATGAGCGGCGTCCAGTCCTGCGGCATCACCGTTTCGCCCATCGCATTGGCGGCGAGCAGCAGCGGCAAGGCCCCGGCCGCACTGACGATCGCCAGCACCGACCAGCTGTCCAGCCGCTTGCGCGCGCCCTGGATCAGCAAAAGATAGGTGGTGTAGAGCAGCCCGGCGAGCAGGCAGAACAGGTCGCCCTTCAGGTTGACAGGCGACAGCTCATAGCTGCTGCCCATCAATATGGCCGCGCCGATCGCGGCCAGGATCAGCGCGCCGATCTGCAGCTTCGATACATGTTCGCGCAGCACGATGAGGCCCCAGAGCGGCAGCATCAGTGCGCTCATATTGCCGAACAGCGTCGCGTTGGCGACCTTGGTATGGCCGATGCCCAGATGCCAGGCAGCCAGATCGGCAGCAAAGCAGACGCCGGCCAGAATCACGATCGTCCACTGGCCGCGCGACAAGCGGCTCTTGCGCAGCTTCGGCAATGCCAGGATGAACAGGAAGGGCATGGCGATCGCCAGCCGCCAGAAGGCGGCAGCCACCGGCCCGACATCGGCCAGCCGTACCAGCACCGGTCCCAGCGCCAGAATGATATTGGCCAGGATCAGCGCTGGAAAAGCGAGTTTGGGCGTTGCGATATGCGCCATGGGGGTTGAAGCGGCCATGGCGGCTCCCTAGCTGGCTTGCTGCATCAAGTCCCGTTGCAAATTGCAACGTTCATGAGGGAGGTTTCATGACCACTATTTTCGATCCGATAAAGCTCGGCGCCGATACCGCCGCCAACCGCGCCATCATGGCGCCGCTCACCCGCGGCCGCGCCACCCGCGATCATGTCCCGACCCCGATCATGGTCGATTATTATGCGCAGCGCGCCTCGGCCGGCCTCATCATCAGCGAGGCGACCGGCATTTCGCACCAGGGTTTGGGCTGGCCCTATGCGCCGGGCCTCTGGTCCGACGAACAGGTTGCCGCCTGGAAGCCGATCACCCAGACCGTGCATGACAAGGGCGGGCTGATCGTCGCCCAGCTCTGGCATATGGGCCGTGCCGTCCATTCGGCCGTGACTGGCGAGCAGCCGGTTTCCTCCAGTGCCACCGCGACGCCGGGCGACGCCCATACCTATGAGGGCAAGAAGCCCTATGAAGTCGCCCGTCCACTGGCGATCGACGAAATCCCCGGCATCATCGCCGACTATGTGAAGGCGGCCAACAATGCGATCGCCGCCGGCTTCGACGGGGTCCAGATCCACGCCGCGAATGGCTATCTGATCGACCAATTCCTGCGCGACAACAGCAATTTCCGCGATGATATCTATGGCGGCAGCATCGAAAATCGCGTCCGCCTGCTGCGTGAAGTGACGCAGGCGGTGGTCGATGCGATCGGCGCCGATCGCGTGTCCGTGCGCCTGTCGCCCAATGGCGATACCCAGGGCGTCAATGACAGCAATCCCGAGCCGCTGTTTGCCGCCGCTGCCGAGGTGCTGAATCAGATCGGCATCGCCTTCCTCGAACTGCGCGAGCCCGGCCCGGACGGCACCTTCGGCGCCACCGACGTGCCGCGCCTGTCGCCGCTGATCCGCCAGCATTTCAAGGGGGCGCTGGTCCTCAACAGCGATTATGGGCTGGATCGTGCGCAGGCCGACCTCGCCTCTGGCCTGGCCGATGCGATCAGCTTTGGCCGTCCCTTCCTCGCCAATCCCGATCTGGTCGATCGCCTGCGCGAAGGCGCGCCGCTGACCCAGGCGCAGATGGCGACCTTCTATAGCCAGGGCGCGGAAGGCTATACCGATTACCCGACTCTTGCCGAGGAAAAGGCGGCCGCCTGATCCCTCGTCACCCATGAAGAAGGGCGCGTTCCTCGCGGAGCGCGCCCTTCCTTGTGTCTGCCAAAAGGCCGCGGATCAGATCGCGAAACGCTCGCGCAGGCCCAACATGGCGATCGCTGCCTTCGCCGCTTCGCCACCCTTGTCCTTCTGGTCGGGACGGGCGCGGACCAGGGCCTGCTCCTCATTCTCGACGGTCAGGATGCCGTTACCGATTGCGATCGCGTCCATGCTCAGTGCCATCAGGCCGCGCGCGCTTTCGTTCGACACCACTTCGAAATGATAGGTTTCGCCGCGGATCACCACGCCGATCGCGACGAAGCCGTCATAGCGGCCGGTTTCGGCCGCCAGTGCGATCGCGCCGGGGATTTCCAGCGCGCCCGGAACGGTCACCACCTCATATTTGTGGCCGGCTTCATCCAGCGCAGCCTTTGCGCCTTCGATCAGCAGGTCGTTGAGATGGTCGTAGAAGCGGGCTTCGACGATGAGAAACTTGGCCATGCGAATATCCTTCAGAGCTCGATCGGACGCTGCCCAACCACGGCCAGGTCATAGCCGTCAAGGGCGATCAGGCTGTGCTGAGTGTTGCTGAGCAGGATCATGTCATGCACGCCCAGTTCCGCCAGGATCTGCGCGCCTACGCCATAGTCGCGCAGTTCGTCCATGCCGCCGGGCTGCTTGCCGGCATGGGCCTGGATCATCCGGGTCAGCATGTCGGGTTCGCCGTCACGCAGCAGCACGACCACACCGGCGCCTTCCTTGGCGATGATGTCCATCGACCGGGCCAGCACGTCGCCGCGCGGCCCTTCGCCGCCGAAAATGTCGCTCAGCGGGGCCAGCTGATGCATGCGCACCAGGGTCGGCTGGTCGGAGTCGACCTTGCCCTTCTGCAGCACCAGCTGTTCCGACTTGGTCGCCTTGTTGAAGAAGGTGATCGCCTTCCATTCGCCGCCCCACTTGCTTTCAAAGACGGTTTCGGCGCGGCGCTCGACCACATGGTCGTGGCGGCGGCGGTAGGCGATCAGGTCGCGGATCGTGCCGATCTTCATCTTGTGCTTGGCGGCGAAGGGGATGAGGTCGTCGAGGCGCGCCATCGTGCCGTCATCCTTCATCACCTCGCAGATGACGCCGGACGGGTTGAGGCCGGCCAGGCGGGCAACGTCGACGGCAGCCTCGGTATGGCCGGTGCGCACCAGCACCCCGCCGTCCTTGGCGATCAGCGGGAAGATATGGCCCGGTGTGACGATGTCCTGCTTGCTCTTGCCGGAATCGATCGCGACCGAAACGGTACGGGCGCGGTCGGCGGCGCTGATGCCCGTGGTGACGCCTTCGCGCGCCTCGATCGACACGGTGAAGGCGGTCTCATGACGGGTGCCGTTGTTGCGGCTCATCAGGTCCAGGCCCAGTTCCTCGACCCGGCCCTTGGTCAGCGCCAGGCAGATGAGGCCGCGGCCATGGGTGGCCATGAAGTTGATCGCGTCCGGGGTCGCCATCTGGGCAGGGATGACCAGATCGCCCTCATTTTCGCGATCCTCGTCATCGACCAGGATGAACATGCGGCCGTTGCGGGCCTCGTTGATGATTTCCTCGGGGCTGGCAAGTGCGGTGCCGCCCTCGCGCTTGAGCAGATAGGCTTCCAGCTTGCCCAGCGTCTCGGCCGTCGGGTTCCAGTCGCCTTCGCCCAGCTTGCGCAGGCTGTTGGCGTGCAGTCCGGCGGCGCGCGCCAGGCCCGATCGGGACATGCCGCCATCGGTGACGAGGGCGCGGACGGAATCGATGAGCGAGGACGACATAAACACTCCTTCCCGGATCGGGTATGAGGGTTATATCACACTGCAATGTGATTTCTTCAAGGGTGAAATCACATCATTTGCTGCGGAGGCTCTGCATCCGGTCGAGATAACGAGCCAGCACATCGATCTCCAGATTGAACGCCCGGCCGTCGGGCAGGCTGTCCAGCGTGGTGGCGATCGCGGTGTGCGGGATGATGTTGAGGCCGAAATGCACGCTGCCGTCGGGCTGGTCCTCGACGCTGTTCACGGTCAGCGAGATGCCGTCCAATGTGATCGACCCCTTGGCGGCCAGCGCGGCGGCCAGTTCGGCCGGCGCGCTGATAACCAGACGGATCGAATCGCCCTCGCGGCTGGCCGACACCAGATGGCCGATGCCATCGACATGGCCGGTGACGATATGGCCGCCCAGTTCGTCGCCGACCTTCAACGCGCGCTCCAGGTTAAGCTTGCCGCCCTGTGCCCACAGGCCCGGCGCGGTGCGGGCGACGGTCTCGGCCGACAGGTCGACCGCGAACCAGCCCGGCCCCTTTTCCACCACCGTCAGGCAGGCGCCCGAACAGGCGATCGATGCGCCGATCGCGACCGTCTCCATGTCATAGCCGCTTTCGATGACCAGCCGCAGGTCGCCGCGCTGCTCATGGGTGCGGATGGTGCCGATGTCGGTGATGATGCCGGTGAACATGGTGCCCAGATCCTTGGGAAAGAAATTTGCGCTGATCTAGGCGCTGCGCGTCCGCGCGTAAACCTCCAGCCGGTCCGGGCCGAACCGGCGCTGGTCGGTCTGGCGCCAGCGCCCATGGGCATCGGCCAGATCGGTCAGGCCAATGTCGCCGATCCCGGCCAGACCCGACCCGATCAGGATCGGTGCGCGATAGAGCAGCAGTCGGTCGACCAGATCGGCGCGCAGGAAAGCGGCGGCGGCCTCGGCCCCGCCCTCGATCATCAGATGGTCGACCCGGTCGAGCGTTGCGATATCCGCCGGGTCTGCAATCGCGCTCCAGCCTTCGGGCGCCGGGCCACGGCTCAGCAGCAGCCGGCGGGGCGATCGATCCTCCAGCCCTGGCAGGCGCACGTCCAGACTCGGCGCATCGACGCGCAGCGTGCCACCGCCGACCAATATGGCGTCGTGCCGCGCCCGCTCCAGATGGGCATGGGCACGGGCATCCGGCCCGGTGATCCAGCGACTCGACCCGTCGGCCAGCGCGATCCGCCCGTCGAGCGAGAGGCCCAGCTTCAGCGTCACTGCCGGGCGCCCCAGCGTCTGGCGCAGTACGAAGCCGCGCATCGCCTCGGCGGCCTCGGCCGCCATCAGCCCCATCTCGACCACAACGCCACGCTCGCGCAGCCAGGCGGCGCCCTGGCCATCGGTGCGCGGATCGGGATCGCGCAGCGCAATCACGACTCGGGCAATACCCGCCCGCGCCATCAGGTCGGCGCAGCGCGGTCCGCGCGGGCTCAGGTGAAAACAGGGTTCCAGCGTCACATAGGCGGTGGCACCCTCGGCCCGGTCCATCGCCTCGTCCAGCGCCTGTGCCTCGGCATGGGGGCGGCCGCCCTTCTGGGTCCAGCCGCGGCCGACGACATGGCCGTCGCGCACGATCAGGCAGCCGACATTGGGGTTGGGCGTGGACAGGCCCCGGCCGCGTTCCGACAGGGCGATCGCCGCCGCCATGTAGCGACGGTCAGCGGCGACGTCGGTGATCATGATCAGGGTTTGGCAGTCGCCGCGTCGACCTTCTGTTCGGCCTCCGCCTTGGCCAGCCGCTGGTCCAGCAAGCCATTGATCTGGCGGACGGCTTCCTTGCGCCGTGCGGTGTTGCGGGCCTCTTCGTCGCGCCATTCGATGCCGAAGGCGTCGGCAAAGCCCTGCATCTTCTTCTGCTGCTTGACGAGCGCCGCCTCGCGCTTGGCGAAGTCGATCTTCTGCTGCAGGATCACCGCCGCGTCGGACCGGTTCGCATCCCAGCTCTGAACATAGATGATCTTGTTGCGGGGCGGCATCGTGTTGGTGTTTGCGTCGACGATGAAGGCCCAGACGATCACATAGGTGAAGGCCGCGGACACGCCGAGCAGCGGCCATTTATGCTGGCGCTGCTGCCGGAAATAGCTCCAGAAATCACCAAAGGCGCTCTTGGGAGAAACGGGACGGGGAAATATCGCCATGCCGCGCTTATAGGGCAGGGCGGGCGCGGATGCAAAATGATCCATCGAACATCCCTCCATGAAGGAACGGGCGGATTATGCCCGCCCGTCCTTTGCTCAGCGATCGGTCAGGGTGAAGCGCACGGTCAGCGTCTTGACGCTGCTCATCGCGACGCCGTCGCGCGTCGCCGGGCGGAAGCGCCATTTGCGCAGCGCATGCTTCTGGGTCGCGAGCCAGAAACTCTCGTCGGTCGCCGAAATCTTGACGATGTCGCTGACGCGCCCTTCCGGGCTGATGGTGACGCGCACGGTGACGTTGCCTTCCAGCCCCTGGCGGATCATTGCGCCGGGATAATCGGGCTGAAAGGACCCCAGCGCATTGGGCGCTATGCTGGCTTCGACAAGCACCGGAATATGTGGCGGGGGCAGGGGCGGATCGATGACCGTCCCGGTTCCGGAGCCGTCAAAGGGCGAGGATGGGCCGGTTTCGACCGTCGGGCCGGCCGGAACGGGCATCGGTATGATCGGATCGGTGGTGGTCGGCTTTTGCGGCAGCGGGTTGGTCTGGACCGTCTGGGTGGTCGGTTCTGGTGGTGCCGGTTCAGGCGGTGGGGGCAGCGGTACGGGATAGCCGGTGATCGGCGGTGTCGGGCGGACCCAGTCGATGACCTCCTTGGGCATCAGCAGGAAGGCGCCGACCACCACGGCATGGACCGCAACTGCCCCGCCGATCCCGATCGGTGATTTGCGCCGCGCGGCATAGCCCGACCGGGTCGCATCCTGTGTCGGTTGCATCGTCATATACATGGACTGCACCCTCCTCTCGTGGCGCCAACTCTCTGGCGCCCATGGAATGATACAACATCAAAACATGATATGTTGCAACATCAATTTTATGGATGCGGTGCGCCTGAAATATTCGCGTTGCCTCGGGACATATCGGGGCAATGCGGCGATGCGAGACACTGGGGCAACGCAAATCCAGGAACTCCGATGCGCCTTCCCACGATGCTGCTATTGTCGACCCTGTTGCTGCCGGTGCCACTGTTCGCCCAGCAGCCAGCCGATCTGTCTGCGCGGACGGAAGGTCCGCATGACGGCGGGGCACGACCCGATGGGCCCTGGGCTGCCGATGCCGACGGTGATGGCCGGATCACGCGGGACGAGATGCAGGCCTGGCTCGACCGCCGCTTTTCGGCGATGGATTCGGACGGCGACGGGGCGATTTCAGCGGACGCCATGCAGCAGATGCTGGGCCATCAGCCTGCGCGGACGGAAGGTCCGCATGACGGCGGGGCACGACCCGATGGGCCCTGGGCTGCCGATGCCGACGGTGATGGCCGGATCACGCGGGACGAGATGCAGGCCTGGCTCGACCGCCGCTTTTCGGCGATGGATTCGGACGGCGACGGGGCGATTTCAGCGGACGCCATGCAGCAGATGCTGGGCCATCAGCGCACCTCGCGGCAGGAAGGGCAGGGCGAACGCCGGCATGGCCCTGGCGGCCGCCCCGGTGGCGCCGGCGGCCCCCCGCCCGGTGGTCCGCCACCCGGCCCGCGACCGGGCGGCCAGCGTGGCGAGACCGCTCCACCCCCACCTCCGGGTCGCGCCATGCCCTATCCCGAGGATGGCAATGAGGATGGCGTGATCGATCGCGCCGAATTTTCCGCCCCGTCGCTCGCCATGTTCCATGATCTAGACCGCAATGGCGACGGCGTACTGAGCGCCGACGAGTTGCCGCCATCGCCGCCGCCACCGGGGGGAGAGGGCGGTCTCGAAGACTGATGTTCAGCTAGGAACCGGAAGCCGTCTCCTCTGTGCGACCGGTTCCGGTCGGGGCGCGTCGTTTTTGGCCCGATGCGCCCCGACCATTTCTCAGAAGAATGTGTCGATCGCGTGGATCGCTAGGCCAACCAGCCCGCCGACCAGCGTGCCGTTGATGCGGATATATTGCAGGTCGCGGCCGACCGCATTCTCCAGCCGGCTGGTGACCGTGCCGGCATCCCATCCGCGGACCGTCTCGCTCACCAGCTTGACGATCGAATCGCCATAGGTCGCCGTGGCCCCGACCGCGCCGCGCCGTACGAAGCGATTGATCACCAGTTTGAGCCGGGCATCCTCCTGCAGGGTGCCGCCCAGTTGCTGCAACGCCTCGCCCAGCCGCCCCGCCATCGCCTTGCCGGGATCGCGCACCGCACGCAGCAGGCCGGTGCGGGCCTGTTCCCACATCCCCTCGATCCAGCGCTGCATCGCCGGATTGTCGAGTATCTCGTCGCGGATCTTGGCCGCCTTCGCCTGCATCTCGATGTCGAACTGCAGGTCGAAGGCGAGTTTGGCCATGCCTTCCTCGGCCTTGAGGCGCAGGCTGTGACCGGGATCGGCGGCCATGTCCGCCAGCAACTTGCGCAGGCCGTTGACGATGGCATTGGCCAGGTTCTCGTCCAGGCCGGTCCAGCGCAGCACCGTGCCCGCGCGCTCATGCACCATCTGGCGGATCAGATGGTCGTTCGCCTCCAGCGCCCTGTCTGCCCACTGGATGATGCCATCCATCACCGGCGCATGGCGGCCGTCGCGCATCGCCGCCTCAATTGCTTGCCCCACCAGCGGGCCGACATTGATCGCGCGCAGCCGCTGGCCGATCGCACCCTTCACCATCCCGCCCAGCCGTTCCTGGTCCAGCGCCTCCAGCATGTCGGCGAGCAGCCGGGACGCGCCGACACGCAGTCGCCCGTCGCCGGCGGACGGGCTGGCGAGGAAGCGACCGGCCGCACCGGCCACGTCCATGCCGCGCATCCGCCGCGCGACGACGGCCGGGGTCAGGAAATTGTCGCGCAGGAACACCGCCAGCGTGTCGCCGATCCGGTCCTTGTTGCGCGGAATGATCGCCGTATGCGGGATCGGCAGGCCAAGCGGATGGCGGAACAGGGCGGTGACCGCGAACCAGTCGGCCAGGCCGCCTACCATCGCCGCTTCGCCAAAGGCCTGGACGAAGCCGATCGCGGGGTGGAGATGGACGGTGGCGCGCGCCGCTATGAAGATCGCCGCCATCGCCAGCAACATCCCCGTCGCCACCAGCCGCATGCGCCGCGCGGGATGGGCGGCGGCGTCGAGGGGCGAACGGGGCATGCGCAGCAGCTTCATGACGGTGAAACGGTTACGCGCCCGTTTCGTTCAGGCAAGCCCCATATTTTGCCATGGGGCTGCTCGCGCGATCCCGGCTCCTTATTCCGCCGGCTGGGCATGGCTGCCCGCATGGCCATCATGCGACTTGTGGGTCAGGAAGCGGCGGCTCAGCCGCGGCCCGGCCCATTGCTCGACGCCCAGCGCCAGGCTGAACACGGCCGGCACGATCACCAGCGTCAGCACCGTCGACAGCAGCAAGCCGCCGATCACCGTGATGCCCATCGGCGCGCGCCAGGCGGCGTCACCCGACAGCGAAAGGGCGGTCGGCACCATGCCCGCGACCATGGCGACCGTGGTCATCACGATCGGCTGCGCACGCTTGTGACCGGCGTCGAGAATCGCCTCCTGCTTGGGCACGCCCTTCTCCATCTCCTCCAGCGCGAAGTCGATCACCAGGATCGAGTTCTTGGCGACGATGCCCAGCAGCATCAGCAGGCCGATGAACACCGGCAGCGACATGGGCTGGCCGGAAATGTGCAGCGCGATCGCCCCGCCCAGCGGCGCCAGCAGCAGCGACCCCAGATTCACGAAGGGCGGCATGATCCGCTTGTAGAGCAGCACCAGCACCGCCAGCACCAGCATGATGCCGGAGAAGACGGCGATCACGAAGTTGGTCAGCATTTCCGCCTGGAACTTGCTGTCGCCTGCCTCGATCTTCTGCACGCCCTGGATGCGGCCTTCCTTGATGGCCTTCATCGTCGGCAGTTCGTTGATCTTCTGATTGGCCTGGCTGGTGACGATGCCGGGCGCCAGATCCGCGCCGACAACGACGCGGCGGATCTGGTTATAGCGGCGGATCTGCGTCGGGCCTGCGCCAAAGCTGATGTCGGCTACTACCTTGAGCGGCACGGAACCGCCCGACACCGTCGGCACCGGCATATTCTCGATCGTGGCGATATCCTTGCGGCTATCCTCGGCCAGGGCGACGCGGATCGGGATCTGGCGATCGGACAGCGAGAATTTGGCGACATTCTGGTCGATGTCGCCGATCGTCGCGATGCGGATCGACTGGCTGAGCGCAGCGGTCGTCACGCCCATGCTGGCGGCGAGGTCCAGGCGCGGCTTGATGATGATCTCGGGCCGCTGCATGTCGCCCTGCACGCGCGGCGCGCGCAGTTCGCGGATGCCGGCCATTTCATGCACCAGCTGATTGGCAGTCTTTTCCAGCAGCTCCGGATCGTCCGAACCATACATCATGATGATGTCGCGGCCGAAGCCACCACCCGACTGCGACTGGAAATTGACCCGTGCGTCGGCGATCGTCTGGAACTTGGGTGCGATCTTGCGTTCCCAATCCACCGATGACATCGGCCGGGTCTTCTTGAGAGTCAGGAAGATGTCGGCGCTGGTCGGCTCGATATCGGCAAAGGCGGCCTCGACCACATCCGTGTCGGCGGCCAGCATGTCGGCAACCTTGCGGGTGATGGCGGTGGTCTGCTCCAGCGTGCTGCCCGGCACGGTCTCGATCTTCACCTGGCTGAAATCAGTGTTGATCGTCGGCTGAAAGGTCATGGGCAAAGTGCCAAAAGCGAACAGGGTCGCCACGAAGGCGAGCATGCCGATGCCCAGCGTCCACACGCGATGGTCGACGAAGAAGGCGACGAAGCGGTTGCGGAAACCGCCGCGCGCGCGCCGCGCCTTCGCCCTGCGCTGGTCCAGCGACCAGTGGAGCACGCTCATATAGCGGTCCATCAGCCAGCCTTCGCCATGGCTTGCCTCGCCATGGGCCTTCAGGAAATAGGCGGCGATCATCGGCGTGATCAGGCGCGCCACGGCCAGGCTCATCAGCACCGACACGACCACGGTCATGCCGAACTGGATGAAGAACTGGCCCGAAATGCCCGGCATCAGTGCGACCGGAAGGAACACCGCGACGATCGCCATGGTGGTCGCCAGCACGGCCAGGCCGATTTCGTCGGCTGCGTCGATCGACGCCTGATAGGCCGATTTGCCCATGCGCATGTGGCGCACGATATTCTCGATCTCCACGATCGCGTCGTCGACCAGCACGCCCGCCACCAGGCTCAATGCCAGCAGCGAAATGCCGTTCAAGGTGAAGCCCAGCATGTCCATGAACCAGAAGGACGGGATCGCCGACAGCGGGATGGCGAGGGCAGAGATCATCGTCGCGCGCCAGTCGCGCAGGAACAGGAAGACGATGACGACTGCCAGCACCGCGCCCTCGATCATCGCGGACATGGCGCTGTGGTACTGGCCGCGTGTATATTCGACGCTCGAATAGAGCTGCTTGAACTGGACCTTGGGATTTTCCTTCTTCAGCTTGTCCAGCACCTTCATGGCATCATCATAGACGGTGACGTCGGACGATCCCTTGGCCTTTTCCAGGCTGAAGCTGGTCACCTGCCGGCCGTTCATCAGGGCCAGGCTGCGCTGTTCGGCATACATGTCGCGAACATCGGCAATATCGGCCAGCTTGACCGTGCGACCGCCGGAAATGGCGATCTGGGTCTGGCCCAGATCATGGGCGTTGCGGGCATTGCCCAGCACGCGGATCGACTGTTCGGCGCCGGCAATCTCGGTGCGGCCGCCGGCCGCGTTGATATTGACCTGGCTCAGCTGTGCATTCACCTGCGCCGCAGTGACGCCATAGGCCTGCAGGCGAGCAGGATCCAGAATGACACGGATTTCGCGGCTGACGCCGCCGCCGCGCCGCACCGCTGCCATGCCGCTGACCGACAGCAATCGCTTGGCGACCGTATTGTCGACATACCAGGACAGTTCCTCCAGCGTCATGTCGGTCGCTTCGGCGCTGAAATAGGCGATCGGGCCGCCATCCACGTCGATGCGCTGGACCTGTGGTTCCAGGATGCCGTCGGGCAGGTCGCTGCGAATCTGGTCGACGGCATTCTTGACGTCATTGACTGCGCGATCGACCGGCGTGCCGATCTTGAATTGGACATTGGTCAGCGACTGGCCTTCGGATGCGAAGGAGGTGATGTCCTCGACCCCGCTGATGCCGCGCACGGCGGCCTCGACCCGCTGGGTCACCTGGGTTTCCAGTTCGGTCGGCGCGGCGCCCGGTTGGGACACGGTGACGCTGACCATGGGAAAGCTGATGTCGGGATTCTGGTTGATGTCCATCCGCAGGAAGCTGACTACACCGGCCAGCATCAGCGCGGCGAACAGGACCAGCGGCGGCACCGGATTGCGGATCGCCCATGCGGAGATATTGCGAAAACTCATGACGGGCTTCCCTCACCGGACGCCACCGCGCCCGCTTCCAATATAGTCAGTCCTGCCGGTCCGGGCATGGTGACCCGGCCGGGACCATTGCGTCAGCGCGCCTTGAGCGCTTCCGGCTTCACCTTCTGCCCCACGGTCAGGAAGGCGCCGGCCGACGTCACGATGCGCTCGGCGCCGGTGATGCCGCTGGTGATGGCGACGCCCGTGTCGGACACCTGGCCCACCTTCACGTCGCGCCGTTCGACTTGGTTCTTGCCGTTGACGATATAGACATAGCTGCCCTTGGCGTCGCTCTGCACCGCCGATTCCGGCAGCAGCGGGGCATTGCCCGAACCGCTGGTGATCGTCGCCGACGCGAAACCGCCGGGGCGGATCGCGTCATTATAGGCGACTGCGATGCGGGCGATGCCCTGGCGGGTCTGCGGGTCGACGACCGGCGATACTTGCCAGACGCGGCCGCTGAAATGCTGGTTGCTACCGACCGGGGTCACGGTCGCGCTGTTGCCGGCGCGCAGCGTTGCCAGATCGGCTTCGGCCACCTGTGCCTGCATTTCCATCTCGCCATCCTTGGCCATGCGGAACAATGTGCCGCCGCCGGCCTGGACGATCTGGCCGGGTTCGACCGTGCGGGTCAGCACCAGGCCCGATGCCGGGGCGCGGATGTCCAGCCGGCCAGTACGGGCGCGCTGCTCGGCCAGTTGCGCTTCGGCCACACGGACCTGGGCGACGGCCTGATCGCGGGTGGCGGTGCGCTGGTCGATGTCGGCGGCGCTGATGAAGCCGCGGCCGACCAGCGCCTTGGCGCGTTCCAACTGGGCCTGGGCCAGCTTGGCATTGGCGCGCTGCACCTCGACCTGGGCGGCCAGCGAATTGACCTGCTCGCTCTGGACCGACCGTTCGACGGTGGCCAGCACCTGACCGGCGCGGACCCAATCGCCTGGTTGCACCAGCACGCGCGTCACCATGCCGCCTTCGCCGACCACGCCGACCGGCATGTCGACACGGGCGGCCAGCGATCCGGTGCTGCTCACGGTGCGGGCGACCATCGTCTGGCCGGGGGTCAGCACGGTCACGACCGGCGCCTGCGGTGCCGCGTCGGGCGCGGCGGCATCCTTGCCACGCATCGACAGCGCGGCAGCCGCCGCCACCAGCACAACGGCAACAACGCCACCGATGATCAGCAGACGCCGGCGACGGCGAATCCGGTCTTCGTCATCGATCAGGATCGCGGACGATTCGCCCGTCAGCGTAGTTTCGTAATTCATGCCGTTTCCATCTCTCCGGCGGGTTCCGCCCAAACTCGGAACTGTGTTATATGAATATATCACCGCCCTCAAGCCCCAATATCACGCTTGGACGGGCCTTCGCAAAGCCAATTGTGCCCTTGCGAAGGGCCTGGCGGGCTCTTCCGCCTCGTGCGTCTCTTGCCAAAGGGATCGGACTATGTCGCTATGCCGCGCCTTGGGGCGGGTTGGACAGTGCAAGAGGATACGCGCCATGGAATTGCTGGGATGGATCATGACGGGCCTGCTCGCGGGGGCATTGGCGCGTCTGGTCATGCCGGGGCGCGATCCGGGGGGCTGCGTCGTCACCATCCTGTTGGGCATGGCCGGGGCCTTGCTGGCGGCCTTTGTCGGGCAGATCATGGGCTTTTATGCACCGGGTCAGCGTGCCAGCTTCATCGCCGCCGTGCTGGGTGCGATCGCGGTTCTGGCGCTCTATCGCTGGTTCAGCGTCCGGCGCTGACGCAAAAAGGCCGCGTCCTCCCTGGGAAGGACACGGCCTTTGATATGGAATGTCCGGTCGTTAGCGGACCGATCCACGCCGTACCAGGTTGACGATCGCCAGCAGGATGACTGCGCCCAGCAGCGAAACGAGGAAGCTGTAGAGCGTCAGTCCGGCATTGTTGATCGAGCCGCCACTGAAGATCAGGCCGCCGATGAAGGCGCCGACGATGCCGACGACGATGTTCAGCAGGATGCCCTGCTGCGCATCGGTGCGCATGATCATGCTGGCGAGCCAGCCAATGATGCCGCCGACGATAAGCCACAAGATGATGCCCATGTTACTCTCCTTGACCACACCCCCAACGGGTTTGCTGGCTATTCAACCCGGAACATGACTTCGCGTTCCCGCAGAAAATGATTCCGCCTTGGAAACCATCCCCGACCCGTAACGCGAAAGGGGCCGCCGGACGGTCTGTCCGGCGGCCCCCGCATCATTCGTCTCTGTGCCCGCCCGTCGGCGGCACCCGATCCTTCAATATTTCTGCTGTCGCTCGTAGAGTGACTTATAATATTGGATGCGCGTCACGCGCAGGCCATGCATGCCCGAACGGTCCACCGCCCGCTGCCAGCTGGCAAATTCTTCCAGCGTCAGGCTGTAGCGGGCGCAGGCCTCGTCCACGGTCAGCAGGCCCCCATTGACGGCAGCGACGACCTCCGCCTTGCGACGCACGACCCAGCGGGTGGTGTTCACGGGCGGCAGATTTTCCAGCGTCAGGGGTTCGCCGAGCGGTCCTACGACCTGTGCAGGCCTGATTTTCTGGTTCTCTATCATCTTTACCCTCAATTAGCGGCATTGGCGTTGCCGAATTCAGCAGCGAAACCTCGTTGTCACATCAGCCCTGAAGATCGGCTAAAGCCCCAAGGTAAACACAGGCTTCATCATCCTTGCCCCACCCCTAAATGGCTCGCGATCAGCGGGTTAAAGCTTCCTGCGAGACGAACGGCTTCGATCTTGCCGTCGGAACGTGGCGCGAAAATCTCGGCCAGTTCCTGAATCCAATCCTCCATCCCGTCCTGCCCCCGCAGGACGCCCGCGACCGCCAGGGCCGTGGGACTGGCCGCCTGCGCCGCAGCCGAAGCTGCCCGCAGGAAAGGCCAGGCCGGGACGCGTGCCCGGCCTGTCGGCCTTGTCAGAGCGGGTTTCAGCCCGCCTGTCCGGAGAAAACTCAGATCCATGACCAGCCTTCTACCGGGCTAATCGATAAGGTCCGGTAAATGCCGGACACATTTTCGTCATCGAAACGATGCGCCTCTTGGGGAAGGTGCTGGAACGCGGCGCCGCCTGCGACTATATGGGCGGCCATGCAGCCCGAATTTCAGCTCCCAGAGCCGCTCTCGCAGCGGCGCATTGTCGTTGCCATGTCCGGTGGCGTGGACAGCAGCGTCGTCGCCGCGCTCGCCGCGAAAACCGGCGCGGAAGTGATCGGCGTGACGCTCCAGCTTTATGATCATGGCGCCGCCGTCGGCCGTACCGGCAGCTGTTGCGCGGGCCAGGATATCCGCGATGCGCGCGCCGTCGCCGACCGCATCGGCATTGCGCATTATGTCTTTGATTATGAAAGCCAGTTTCGCGATTCGGTGATCGCCGACTTTGCCGATGAATATATGGCCGGGCGCACCCCGATCCCTTGCGTCAAATGCAATATGGGGGTGAAGTTCACCGACCTGTTCCAGATCGCGCGCGACCTAGGGGCCGACTGTCTGGCGACCGGCCATTATGTCCGCCGGGTTGAAGGGCCGCAGGGCGCCGAACTGCACCGCGCCGCCGATCCCGCGCGCGACCAGAGCTATTTCCTGTTCGCCACGACTCAGGCGCAGCTCGACTATCTGCGTTTCCCGCTGGGTGGTTTGCCCAAGCCGCAGGTGCGCGAAATCGCCGCCGAACTCGGCCTGTCGGTGGCGTTGAAGCCCGACAGCCAGGACATCTGCTTCGTGCCCGATGGCGATTATGCCAAGATCGTGCGCAAGCTGCGCCCCGATGCTGACGAGGGCGGCGACATCGTCCATGTCGACGGCCGGGTGCTGGGCCGGCACAAGGGGCTGATCCATTATACGGTCGGCCAGCGCAAGGGGCTGGAGATCGGCGGCCAGGCAGAACCGCTCTATGTCGTGCGGCTCGATGCCGAAGGACGGCGGGTGATCGTCGGGCCGAAGGTTGCGCTGGCCGTGTCGGGCGCACGCCTCAGCGACATCAACTGGCTCGGTCGGGATTTCACCGGACCTCTGACAGCCAAGGTCCGCTCGATGGCTAAGCCTGTTCCAGCGCGTCTGGAAGGCGATCGGCTAATCTTCGACGCGCCCGAATATGGCGTCGCGCCGGGGCAGGCGGCGGTTCTTTATGCCGGCGATCAGGTGTTGGGCGGCGGCTGGATCGCCGCGACCGAGGCTGCGCTGGCCGAGGCCGCCTGAGCCGGCGGCACGGCCAATTATGACAATTATATTTCCTTTCGCGCCCGATTCGATCTAGCGTCCCCGCCCTGACGGCACCGCTCGCAACAAGGGGCGCACGGATGGACAACCGCGAAGTCGAGCTGAAGCTGGAATTTGATCCGGCCGATCACGCCTTGCTGGCCGATGCACCGCTGTTCGCGGGGCAGAAGGGGCAGGCGGCTCATCTGGTTGCGACCTATTTCGATACGCCCGCGCTCGATCTGCATCGTGCCGGCTTTTCTCTGCGCGTCCGGCGCAAGGGGCGGGCCCATGTCCAGACGATCAAGGCCGATGGCGGCAGGGCGGCTGGCCTGTTCGCCCGCTCGGAATGGGAAAAGCCGGTCGAGGGCAATGTCCCGCTGTTCGATTCGATTCCCGGTTCGCTCGATCGGGCCGTCGGCGCCGCCACTGTCGCGACCGCCGACAAGATTTTCGTCACCGATATCGAACGCACCGTGCATCGGCTCGATCGGGACGGACAGCGGGTCGAATGCGCGATCGACATTGGCCGGGTTCGGGTCGGCCGTCGTGCCACCCCGCTGGCAGAGGTGGAACTGGAATTATTGTCGGGTGAACCGGCCCTGCTTTTTTCGATGGCCCGCCAGCTCAACGACCTGGTGCCGTTGCGCCTGGGCATGCGTTCCAAGTCGGACCGCGGCTATGCCCTGCTCGCGAAGGAACGGCGCAAGCCGGCAAAGGCCGAACCCATTGCGATCGCACCCGACGCAACCGTCGAACAGGCCTTTCGTGCCATCGCTCAAGGCTGCATCCGCCAATTCCGCCTGAACGAGGATCTGCTGTTCACCACTGGCGCGCCCGGCGCGCTGCATCAGGCGCGGGTGGGGCTGCGTCGGCTGCGCTCGGCGCTGTCGATCTTTGCGCCGGTACTGGCGGGCGATCCGGCACTCGCGCCGCTCAAGGATGGTCTGCGCGCACTGGCTGCCACGCTTGGCCGGGTCCGCAATATCGACGTGCTGCTGCCCAGTCTGCCCGACGATGCCGCCGCCCGCCTCGCGCTTGTCCGGGCCGAAGCGCTGGCCGATGCCGAACTGCGCCTGCAGGCGCGCGAGACCCGCATCCTGATGCTGGATCTCGCCGAATGGCTGGCGCTGGGCGACTGGTGTAGCCGACCGGCCGATGCCGCGTTGCTGCATGCGCCTGTCAGGCCCTTTGCTGAGGAAATCCTGTCGGATCGACGCAAGCGGCTGAAGCGCAAGGGGAAGCATCTTGCCAGGCGCAGTGACGAGCGGCGCCACCAGGCTCGCATCGCCGCCAAGAAGCTGCGCTACGCCAGCGAATTTTTCGCGCCGCTTTTCCCCAAGAACAAGCAGCAGCGACGCCATGCTGCCTTCTCCGCCATGCTGGAAAAGCTGCAGGATGATCTGGGCGCGCTCAACGATCTGGCGACCGCGCCCGCCACCCTCGCGGCGGCCGGCATCGGCTTCGATTTGCCCGCGCCGGATGACAAGGCGCAGCGCCGTCTGCTGCGCCGCGCCGAAAAGGCCTATGCCGCTCTGCTCGACACCAGGCGCTTCTGGGACTGAGCTTCCCGTTCTCCTAGCCCGAAAATCTTGTGCTTTGGCGCGTCGATGGCTAAGGCCCGCCGGTCATGACTCGCCCGATCACCTTCGCCATCCCCAAGGGCCGCATCCTCGAAGAGGCGCTGCCCCTGCTCGCCAAAGCCGGTATCGAACCGGAGGCGGAATTTCATGACAAGAAGAGCCGGGCGCTGCGCTTCGCCACCAACCGGCCCGATGTGTCGATCATCCGCGTGCGCGCCTTCGACGTGGCGACCTTCGTCGCCCATGGCGCAGCCCAGATCGGCATCGTCGGTTCCGACGTAGTCGATGAGTTCGATTATTCCGAACTTTACGCGCCGGTGGACCTCAATATCGGCCATTGCCGCCTGTCGGTCGCCGAGCCGGCGGATGCGGGCGACGAGGATCAGGCGGCGATGAGCCATGTCCGCGTCGCCACCAAATATCCGCATCTCACCCGCAAATATTATGAGGCGCGCGGGCTTCAGGCCGAATGCGTGAAATTGAATGGCGCGATGGAACTGGCGCCTTCGCTTGGCCTGTCGCGCCGCATCGTCGACCTTGTGTCCTCGGGCGCCACGCTCAAGGCCAATGGCCTGGTCGAGACCGCGATCATCATGCCCGTCTCGGCGCGGCTGATCGTCAATCGCGCCGCCTACAAGATGCGTTCGGCCGATCTCACCACGCTGGTGGAGGCGTTCCGCAAGGCCGTGGAGGTGCGCGATGCCGCTTAGGCTCGACAGCAAGGTCGCCGGTTTCGCGGCCGATTTCACCGCTCTGGTCGATGCCCGGCGCGAGGCGGACGAGGATGTGTCGCGCGACGTCGGCGCCATCCTGAAGGCTGTGCGTGCCCATGGCGACACGGCGCTCGCCGATTATACCAGCCGCTTCGACCATCATGATCTGGACGTCAGCGGCTGGGCGGTCGACCCGGCGGATTGCCGCGCCGCGCTCGATGGCCTGTCGACGCCGCTGCGCGACGCGCTCGAACTCGCCGCCGCGCGCATCACCGCCTATCATGAAAAGCAAAGGCCGGTGGATAGCGACGGCGTCGACAGCACCGGTGTGCGCCTTGGCGCGCGCTGGACTGCGGTGGACGCCGCCGGCCTCTATGTGCCCGGTGGTCGCGCCGCCTATCCCAGCTCGCTGCTGATGAATGTCATCCCGGCCAAGGTCGCGGGCGTACAGCGCATCGCCATGGTCACGCCGACGCCCAAGGGCGAGATCAATCCGCTGGTGCTGGCCGCTGCCCAGATTGCAGGGATCGAGGAAATCTGGCGCGTCGGTGGCGCGCAGGCCGTCGCCGCGCTGGCCTATGGCACCGATCGGATCAAGCCGGTCGACGTCATCACCGGTCCTGGCAACGCCTGGGTCGCCGAAGCCAAGCGCCAGCTCTATGGCGTGGTCGGTATCGACATGGTCGCCGGCCCGTCCGAAATCGTCGTCGTCGCCGATGGCCAGAACGATGCCGACTGGATCGCCGCCGATCTCCTGAGTCAGTCGGAACATGATCCGACCAGCCAGTCGATCCTGTTCACCGACGATGCCGCCTTTGCCGACGCCGTCGAACAGGCCGTCATGCGCCGCCTGCCGTTGCTGTCGACGCAGGCCGTCGCCACCACCAGCTGGGCCGCCAATGGCGCGATCATCCTGGTGCGCGATCTGGACGAGGCGATGCCGCTGGTCGATCGACTCGCGCCCGAGCATCTTGAACTCGCTGTCGACGATCCCGACCGCTATTTCGCGCAGGTCCGCCATGCCGGTTCGGTCTTCCTCGGCCGTATGACGCCGGAGGCGGTGGGCGATTATGTCGCTGGCCCCAACCATGTGCTGCCGACCGGTCGCCGGGCGCGCTTTTCCTCGGGCCTTTCGGTGCTCGATTTCATGAAGCGCACCAGTTTTCTTGGCCTTACCCCCGACGCGATCCAGGCGATCGGCCCCGCGGCCGTGGCTCTTGCGGAGGCGGAAGGGTTGCCCGCTCACGCCGCATCGGTCGCGCTGCGGCTTTGATTTCTTCCCGTTCGGTTCGAGCCTGTCGAGAACCGGTTATGCGGGCTTCTCGACAGGCATGATATTCACGGATTAGAAAGCCGCATGAACGACCGCTCCAAATCCCGCTCCGCCGCGCGCCTTGCCGCGGTCCAGGCGCTTTACCAGCTCGAAATGGAGGGCACGCCGCTCCATTTGCTGCTGCATGAATTCCACGAACATCGCCTGGGCGCGACGATCGAGGATGTGACCTATGCCGAGGCTGAGCAGAATTTCTTCGATGACGTCGTGTCGGGCGTCGATCGCCGTCGCGCCGAGATTGACGGGCTGATCAGCGCGCGCCTGTCGAGCGGCTGGACCCTCGACCGCCTCGACAAGCCGATGCGCCAGATCCTGCGCGCGGGCACCTATGAACTGCTCGCCCGTCAGGACGTCGCGACCGGCACCGTCATCAGCGAATATGTCGACGTCGCCCACGCCTTCTACGACAAGCGCGAAGCCGGCTTCGTCAACGGCCTGCTCGACGGCGTGTCGAAGGACGTGCGGAAATAAGGTTGCACGGACGCGTTCTGTAATGGACGTCATCCCGGACTTGATCCGGGATCCATTCAGCGCTTCCTCGCCAACATAGCGCGCAATGGATCCCCGCGTCCGCGGGGATGACGGGTGATTTCTGTAGAAGCGGGTGCTGGGATAGAGATTATATCATGTCCGCCGAATCCCGCTTCCTCACACTGTTGCGCCTGCTCGCCCATGATCCCGCTGCGCAGGGTTTGCAGGACGATGTCGCGGTGCTGCCGGTCGGTAACACGCGCCTCATCCTTACCAGCGACACGATGGTGGAGGGCGTCCATTATCTTCCCACCGATCCGCCGGCCGATATCGGCTGGAAACTGGCGGCGGTGAATCTGTCGGACCTTGCCGCCAAGGGCGCGAAACCGGTGGGCTGCCTGCTCAACTACAGCCTGTCGG
Organism: Sphingobium salicis subsp. salicis; assembly: GCF_049472635.1. NCBI lineage: Bacteria > Pseudomonadati > Pseudomonadota > Alphaproteobacteria > Sphingomonadales > Sphingobiaceae > Sphingobium > Sphingobium salicis. The sequence goes on along the minus strand of NZ_JAYRCS010000001.1, from coordinate 3,835,889 downwards.
GCGACGATGGCTGGGACGCCGCCTTCCTCGAAGGTCTGGGCGAGGCGCTGGAGCGCTACGCCATGCCGCTGCTCGGTGGCGACACGGTCAGCATGCCGGCCGGCGCACCGCGCAGCTACAGCCTGACCGCGATCGGAGAAGCGACCAGCATGCCGGTCCCCAGCCGCGCCGGCGCGCGTGCGGGGGATCGCCTCTATGTCACTGGGCCGGTCGGCGATGCCGGCATTGGTCTCGACCTTGCCCGCGCCGATCCTGCCGCATCCGGCCCGCTGGTCGCCGCCTATCGCCGACCGCGCCCGCGCCTGGCAGAGGGGACCTTGCTCGCCCGCCTCGCGACCACCATGATGGACCTGTCCGACGGCCTGCTGATCGATGCCGCGCGGATGGGCGCGGCCAGCAACCTCGCCGTCACCATCGACCATATCCCGCTATCCCCGGCGCTCGAAAGCGTGCGCGGTGCCAGCACCGCGATCCAGCTCGCCGCCGCCCGCGCCGGCGACGATTATGAACTGCTTTTCGCGCTGCCACCCGGCGTGTCGCCGCCGGTGCGCGCAATCCCGATCGGCCGTTTCGCAGAAGGGGCGGGCCTGACCCTGCTGATCGACGGCGCGGTCATGCCGCTGCCCGACCGGCTTGGCTGGGAACATGGCTGATCTGGATCATTGCGCTACCGGCTTGACGCGCGGCGCCTGACCTGTAGCTTCCTATCACCCTATTCTCAGCCGGTTGGAGCGCCCGATGCGCATCGTCCTGTTGCTGATTGACGCGGTGCCCGATGCCGGCGTTCCCCCGTCCGGCCGCCCGCTGTTGCGCCCTTCGCCCGCCCGTCATTCCCTGCGGAGCGATCGATGACAGCAACAATAGGGGGAGAGGAACAAGCATGCAGATAGTCCATATCGCCATAGGGTGCGGCCTGCTGGCCGTGCTCTACGGGCTTTTCACCAGTCGCCAGGTGCTTGCCGCACCGGCGGGCAACGATACGATGCAGGCGATCGCGGGGGCGATCCAGGAGGGGGCAAAAGCCTATCTTGGCCGTCAATATACCACCATCGCGGTGGTCGGCATCGTCGTCGCCGTCCTTGTCTTCCTTTTCCTGGGGATAACTTCTGCCGTCGGCTTCCTGATCGGCGCGATCCTGTCGGGCGCGGCCGGTTTCATCGGCATGAACATCTCGGTCCGCGCCAATGTGCGCACGGCAGAGGCGTCGCGCGGCACGCTGCAGAGCGGCCTTACCGTCGCCTTCCGCGCCGGCGCGATCACCGGCATGCTGGTGGCGGGCCTTGCCTTGCTCGCGATCAGTGTCTTCTTCTGGTATCTGACCGGCCCGGCCGGCCATGCGCCCGATGATCGTTTGGTGATCGACAGCCTGGTCGCGCTGGCCTTCGGCGCCAGCCTCATTTCGATTTTCGCGCGGCTGGGCGGCGGCATTTTCACCAAGGCGGCCGATGTCGGTGCTGATCTGGTCGGCAAGGTGGAGGCTGGCATTCCGGAGGATGACCCACGCAACCCGGCAGTGATCGCGGACAATGTCGGCGACAATGTCGGCGACTGCGCCGGCATGGCGGCCGACCTGTTCGAAACCTATGTCGTCACCGTCGGCGCCACCATGGTGCTGACCGCATTGCTGGTAACCGGCGTCGACAACGCCTTCCTGATGCGCTTGATGGCCTTGCCGCTGATCGTCGGCGGGGTGTGCATCATCACCTCGATCATCGGCACCTATATGGTCCGTCTCGGCGCCAGCCAGTCGATCATGGGCGCGCTCTACAAGGGTTTCTGGACCACTGCGCTTCTGTCGATCCCGGCGCTCTGGTTCGTCACCCATTATACGCTGGGTGATCTCAATACCTCGTTCGGCACCGATCTGGATGGCGTCGGCGGTTATACCGGCATGGCGCTGTTCTGGTCGATGATGGTGGGCCTTGCCGTCACCGGCCTGCTGGTCGTCATCACCGAATATTATACCGGCACCAATTACCGCCCGGTCCGCTCGATCGCCAAGGCATCGGAAACCGGCCATGGCACCAATGTCATCCAGGGTCTGGCGATCAGCCTGGAATCGACCGCGCTGCCGACGATCGTGATCGTGGTCGGTATCATCGTCGCCTATCAGCTGGCGGGCCTGATCGGCATCGCCTTTGCCGCCACCGCGATGCTGGCGCTGGCGGGTATGGTGGTCGCGCTCGACGCCTATGGCCCGGTCACCGACAATGCCGGCGGCATCGCCGAAATGGCCCATCTCGATGACAGCGTCCGGGTGAAGACCGATGCGCTCGACGCGGTCGGCAACACCACCAAGGCGGTGACGAAGGGCTATGCCATCGGCTCGGCCGGCCTGGCGGCTCTGGTGCTGTTCGGCGCCTATACGGAGGATCTCAAATTCTACAACTCGGCGCTCGGCCTCACCGAGCCGGTCGATTTCAGCCTGTCCAACCCCTATGTCATCGTCGGCCTGCTGCTGGGCGCGCTGCTGCCCTATCTGTTCGGCGCGATGGGTATGACGGCGGTCGGCCGCGCGGCCGGCGACGTGGTCAAGGATGTGCGTGACCAGTTCGCCACCAACAAGGGCATCATGGAAGGGACGTCGCGCCCCAATTATGCCCGCACCGTCGACCTCGTCACCCGCGCCGCGATCAAGGAAATGATCATCCCCTCGCTGCTGCCGGTGCTGGCGCCGATCGCGGTCTATTTCATCATCGCGGCGGTCGCGGGCGTACCCAACGGCTTTGCCGCGCTGGGCGCTTTGCTGCTGGGCGTCATCGTCTCGGGCCTGTTCGTCGCCCTGTCGATGACGTCGGGCGGCGGCGCCTGGGACAATGCCAAGAAATATATCGAGGATGGCCATCATGGCGGCAAGGGTAGCGAGGCGCACAAGGCTGCGGTGACCGGCGACACGGTGGGTGACCCCTACAAGGATACCGCCGGCCCGGCGGTCAATCCCATGATCAAGATCACCAATATCGTGGCGCTCTTGTTGCTCGCGGCGCTTGCGCACGGCGCTTAACCCGGTTTTAAATTGCCGGACTGACGATGACCCCGCCCGGCAACAGGCGGGGTCATGTTTGACTGGGGGGTATGTTTGAAACTGTTTCTATCCGCCGCAGCCTGCGCGCTCGCGGCTTTTGCACCTGCTGTCTCTGCGCAAACCGATGCGATCAAGGCCGACGCTGCCAAGGTGTCCGCGACAACCGCCAAGACCTGGCCGATCGAGGCCTTCGCCGAACTGCCGGCAATGGATTCACCCGAACTCTCGCCTGATGGCGCGCGCGTCGCCGCGCGGATCGCGATCAAGGGTGTGCAGCAATTGGTGATCGCCGAAGTGAAAGGCGGCAATGTTCGCACCATGGGCCTGGGCGAAAATGACCTCAACTGGTGGCGCTGGGTCAATAATGACTGGCTGATCGTCGGCATCGGCGCGGAAACCAATGTGCAGGGTATGCCCTGGTCGATCAGCCGCGTCGCCAGCATCAAGGCGGACGGCACCAAGGCCAGCATCCTTGCCAAGGCTGTCGCCGCGCAAAATGGCGACGATGTCATCTGGGTCGCCCGTGATGGCAGCCCGCGCATCCTGCTCTCCTACCAGACCTCCATCTATTATGATGATCTTGGTTTCTGGCCGCAGGTCAGCGAGGTGGACGTCAGCACCGGCAAGATGCGCACCGTCGTTGCGTCGCGCCAATATGTGCGCAGCTGGTATGCCGATGCGACTGGCGCGGTGCGCATGGGGGTGGGCTATAATGACACGACCCGTTCCTCGAAACTGCTCTACCGCCCCGATGGTCGCGGCAGCTTCCGCGTGGCCGACAAAGCCAATCGGCGCCGCCATGAATCGCTGATCGTGCCGATGCTGTTCACTGCCGATCCGGGCAAGGCGATCGCCAGCGACGATCGCGACGGCACCGATGCCTTCTATGAACTGGACCTAGGCACGCTTGAATTGGGCAAAAAGCTCTATGAAGCGCCCGGCTTCGATCTTGGCGGGCTGGAGGTTGATGCCGCTGGCACCGGCATGGCGGGCGTGCGCTACACGGCCGACGCGCCAGCCGTTCACTGGTTCGACCCGACTTTGGCGAAGATTCAGGCGGATATCGACAAGGCCGTGGGCGATCGCCGCGCGCGCATCATCTCGACCAGCCAGGATTTGAAGAAACTGATCGTCCATGTCGGTGCGGCCAGCCAACCGGGGGCCTATTATTATTACGACACCGATTATGGCGCCATGTCGCTGCTATCGAAGGTCAGCGAGACGCTGGGCGTCCGGCCTCAACTCTCGCCGGTCAAGACGATCCGTTACAAGGCGCGTGACGGTCTGGAGATCGCGGCGGTGCTGACCCTGCCTTATGGCAAGGAGGCGAAGGATCTCCCGCTCATCCTCATGCCTCATGGCGGCCCCTTCGCCCGCGACGCGGAGACCTGGGACTGGTGGGTGCAGTTCCTGGCCAATCGCGGCTATGCGGTGATCCAGCCCAATTATCGCGGCTCATCGGGCTATGGCACGGAATTCGCGGCCAAGGGCGAGGGCCAATGGGGCCGTGCCATGCAGGATGACCTCAATGACGCGGTCGACTGGACGGTGAAGCAGGGCATTGCGGACGCCAAGCGAGTCTGCGTCGTCGGCGCCTCCTATGGTGGCTATGCCGCGATGCGCGCGGCCCAGCGCGATGGCGGCAAATATCGCTGCGCCGTCTCCTATGCCGGCGTGTCGGATCTCGGCGCGATGATGCGCTATGATCGGCGCTTCCTGAATTCCGGTGCCAGTGGCGACTGGCTGAAGGAGCAGGCGCCCGATTTTGCTGTCGTCTCGCCGATCAATTATGCTGCCGGCTTCTCGACGCCGATCCTGCTGATGCATGGCAAGAAGGACCGGCGCGTACCGGTCGGCCAATCCCGCGAGATGGCGGAAAAGCTCAAGACTGCCGGCAAGGTGGATGGCCGCGACTATATCTATGTCGAACAGCCGCTGGCCGACCATTTCTTCTCGCGCCAGGCCGACCGGCTGGAATTTCTCCAGCAGCTCGAAGCCTTTCTGAAAGCGCATAACCCCGCCTGATCGGGGCGCGGCGCGACCGTCAGAAGTCGCGCCGCAATTCCAGGAAGACGGTACGCGGCCGGCCGACAAAGGCGCCCTTGCGCGCGTCGAAGGTGGCGACGGCATAGGTCTTGTCGAAGATATTCTCGACCCGGATCATCGCCTCGGCAAAACCCAGATCCTGGGTGATGCTGCCGTCGAACACGGTAAAGCCGGGAATATGCGCGCCGCGCCGGTCGATCTGCCCCGACACATATTGGCCGCCCAGCGCCAGCGCCGTGCCCCAGGCGGGGATCTGATAGCGGGACCATAGCCCGGCCTGATGATGCGGGGCGTTGGGGAAGCGGCCGCCGACCGCATTGTCGATCGTGGCGCCTTCCGCACTGTCGGTGATGCGCGCATCATTATAGGCGTAATTGGCGGTTAGCACCCAATTCTTGCTGATATCCGCCGCCACCGTCAGCTCGATCCCCTTGCTGGTGACTTCGCCGACCGGCGACAGCTGGTCCAGGCCATTGACCGGTTCCAGATCGGGATCGACCTGCACGATGCCGTTGCGCACGATATGATAGAGCGCGATCGTCGGCTGTAATTTGCCCTGCATCAGTTCGCCCTTGGCGCCGACCTCGAACTGGCGGCTGGCGATCGGGGCGAAGGGGCCGCCGACGGCCGGGTTCTGGTTGTCGGGGCTTTGCGGCTCGAAGCTCTGGGCATAGCTGCCATAGAGGGAGACGGATTGGACCGGCTTGTAGATGCCGCCGACGCGCCAGCTCCAGCGACCGCCATCGGCATAGGCGCCACCGATCTCGTCCTTGTCGTCGAACCAGTCATGGCGCACGCCGCCGACCAGGATGACATGCTCGCCGATATCTGCCTGTTCCTGGGCATAGACGCCATAGCGATGGGCGCGCGACGCATTCACTTCCGGCGTCAGGCCGGCTAGGTCCGCCTCGGTCGGGTTGCTCAGGCCATAGACGGGATTGCTCAGCGACAGGCCCGGCACGCCCTTGATCGTCACGCCGCTGAAATCCTGCGTCTCGCGATACCAGTCGGCGCCGACCAATATTGTATGCTTGATCCCGCCGGTTTCCAGCCTGGCGATCATGTTGCTCGCCAGGCTCGCGCCCTCGATCGTGCGATGCTGCGATCGGAATTCGCGCGGCTGGGTATCGACCACGCCATCGCCGTCGGTGTCGATCGGCCCCAGCGGCTCATGATAGCGCTGATATTCGGTGTAGCGGAACCAGCGGCCCGATGCATTGATGCTGACCGCATCCGACAGCCGGCTGTCGAGCCGCGCCTGCAGCACGGTGCCCTTCAGGTCCAGTCTGTCGTTCTTTTCATTATGGGTCCAGCTCCGGTCGGCCAGGAAATTGCCGTCCGCATCGATCGCCACGCCACGCAGCCGGTTGCCGGGCAGATCCTGGTCATAACGGGTCGCCTGCACCGTCAGGCTGGTGTCGGGCGCCAGATTGAACTTCAGCCCGCCGTCCGCGACCAAGCTGCGGCTGCCGGAAAAGCGCTGCACCGTGTCGAAGCTTTCATAGAACAGGCCGGCCCGCCCGGCGACCACGCCATTAGCGTCGATCGGCCCGGTCACTTCGCCCGACGCGCCATAGCGATCATAATTGCCGACCACCGCGCGCACCGATGCGGCGAACTTGTCCTGCGGCTTCTTCGTCACATAATTGACCATGCCGCCGGGCGAACTGGCGCCGTAAAGCATGCCGACCGGCCCCTTCAGAAACTCGACCCGGTCGATGCTGAACAGGTTCGGCACGGCGAAGCCCTGGAACGGGTCGCCGCGCAGCCCGTCATAGAACATCGATTCCTGTCGGAAACCGCGATAGGTAACGGTGGCATATTGGTTGGCGCTGACGCCCGCGACATTGCGATAAAGGTCGGTGATGTCGCGGGCGCCCTGATCGCGGATCAGTTCGCTGGTGATGACTTGGACGGATTGGGGAATGTCCATGGGATCGGCCGGGATCTTGCCGATCTCGCTATCCTCGACGCGATAGAGTTTTTGTGCGCGGGCGGTAACCAGGATGTCGCTGTCGCCGGCGGCCGCATCGAGCGGGGCCTGCGCCAGCACGGGCAGCGGTGCAAACAGGAAGGGCAGGGCGCAAAGACGCGCGAGGCGGAGGCTGGGCAAGGCGGCGATCCCGTTGAAATGGACGAAGAATGGAGCCCGTTCGCTCCTTCTGGCCTCTCCTCGATGTCGCCCGGCTAATGATATTGCGACTATATTGCAATATGTAACAGGCTGATTTAGCGCGACATGTTCCGGTCCGCCGAATGCCGGACGGAGGATGTGCGCATCAGCAATCATCCGGACTGCCATTGTCACAAAATGGCAATCAGATTGACGCTGCCATGTAATCGAATCGTCATAGAGGCCCGCCAACCCTGTTGGAGAGCAATGCCCGATGCGCCGCCTGTCCCTCTGCCTTTTCGCCCTGATGGCGCTGCCCGCGACCGCCCATGCCAGCGAGGATGAGCAACTCTGGACCACCACCAGCGCGACGGTGAAACTGTCCGACCATTGGCGCCTCCAGCAGGAGATCGTCGCTCGCTTCAGCAATGATCGCGACGGACTGTACGAGGTCGAAAGCAACACGCTGGTGGGCTACAAGCTCAATAAGCAGGTGACGGTCTGGGCGGGCTACACCCATGACCCGCAATATGATGGCGGCGATTTCACCGTGATGGAGCATCGCGTCCGCGAGCAGGTGACGGTCGACAATATCCTCAAGCTCGGCCCTGTGGCGGTCAGCGCGCGGATGCGGATGGAGCAGCGGTGGCGCGAAGGAATTGACGGCACCGCCTGGCGCCTGCGTCCCTATGTGAAGCTGACAATGCCCTTCAAGGAAGGCGGCAAGACCGCGCTGATCCTCAGTCATGAAAGCTTCATCGATCTCAACAAGACCAATTTCCAGCGTGTCCAGGGCGAGGAGCGGACGCGCAACCTCATCGCGATCACCACGCCGCTGGCGAAGAATGTGAATGCGGAGATCGGCTATCTCCACCAGCATGGCTTCCGCCCCGACGCCGATGACAGCAACGACAATGTCGCCTCGCTCTCGCTCAGCTTCAGCTTCTGATCGCTGTATTGAGTCGAGGGAGTCCTGCGGCGACTGCTGAAATAATCAACGCCGCCCTTTGGCAGGAAAGAAATTGCGATGCTTCGGGAAATGGTGCCCGGGGACGGATTCGAACCGCCGACACTGCGATTTTCAATCGCATGCTCTACCAACTGAGCTACCCGGGCATCGGGTCTCGGCGGAGGTGACCGCCGGATGGAGGCGTGCCTATAGGCGTCAATCCGGCTCGCTGTCCAGCCCATAATTATCATTTTTTTGCAGGGCTTCGTCGCCCGGCATGCCGGGCACGCGATAGCCCTCGCCCAGCCATTGCAGCAGGTCGCGATCGCGGCATCCCTTGCCGCAGAAGGGGCGGATTTCCGGCTGCGCTGGCTGGCCGCAGACCGGGCAGGCGCCGGCCTTAGGCGACATGACCGGCCGCCAGCGACAGCGCGGAATCGGCGCGCAGCGTCACCTCGCCACCCCGACGGCGAGCAAGCTGTTCGATCCAGTCGGCACGCTTGTGCAGCAGGTCGATGATCGCCGGCGCGGCGGTGATCGTCGCCGCGCCGCCGGTGCCATGCCGTTCGGCACGGCGCAGCAGCGCCAGCGCGGCGGTCAGCACCGGATCCTCGCGCAGCAGTTCCATCAGATTGGCGCGTTCGCGGCGGCGGATGATCTGGACGAAGCCGAAGCCGTTGACCGCCGTCCGCTCGAACGGCAGCGGCAGATATTTGTCGATCTGCGCGGCCGCGACGATGCGCTCGTCCTTGTTGTTCATGGTCGGCAGGTCGATGCCGATCGAGCCAGCCAGCCCCATGCGGCGGATCGCCTGGACCGACAGCTTCGCGCCCTTGGGGCCGAGCTGTGCCGGCGGCAGGCTGCCGTCGATGTCGATCAGGATCATCGCGGGGGTCAGGAAGATGCGCAGCGCCGCATCCTCGGCGCCGACTTCGCCGCTGACCGCCTCTTCCATCAGCTCGCTCCAGCCAAGGGCTTCGAGCCGGTCCTCCTCATGGGCGGGACAGGGACGGATGGCGACATCGGTGGCGCGCAGCCGCTGCAGCAGGCTGGGGCCGGGGTGCACCTTGGAACCGGGCTGGGCGATGCGGCCCTTGGCGCGCTTGCCCCGGCCTTCCTCGGCGATCGCCTCGCGGAAAATCTCGACCAGCACATTGGCGCCCTCGGCCACCTTGGGCGGGATCGGCTCGATCAGCACTTCCTCGCCCGAGATCAGGCGCACCACGCCGCGCTTGCGCGGAATGATGGTCTGGACCAGACGGCCCTGAAGGATGGCACCGGCGCGGGCGACCTCGCCCTCGCGCTCGATCAGCGCCTCGACGATGCGCCCTTTTTCGATCAGCGCGGCACGGGCCTCGCCAATGCCTTCTTCATAAAGCCATTCGGCCATCGTTCAGTTACCTACTTGTCGTGATTTCCGAGCCGTGAAATGTACCATTTCACTCGAAATCCCGACGGTCCAGTGGATAGCCCGCTGCCTCAAGCAGCGTGCGGGTTTCGTAAAGCGGCAGGCCCATGATCGCGCTATGGCTGCCCTGGATGCTGCGGATGAGGCCCGCTGCACGCCCCTGAATGGCATAGCCGCCCGCCTTGCCCAGCCCTTCGCCGCTGGCAATATAGCGGTCGATCTCGCTGCGCTCCAGCCGCTTGAAGATCACGATGCTGGTGGACAGGCGGTGCCGTGCCACGCCCGCAGCGTCGATCAGGGTGATGGCGCTGTAGACGCGATGCCGGCGCCCCGACAGCAGGTCGAGGCAGGCGCGCACCTCCGCCTCGCTTTCCGCCTTGGGCAGGATGCGGCGGCCGGCGGCCACCACGGTATCGCCCGACAGGATCAGCGCGCCGGGATGACGGGCAGCGACCAGCGCGCCCTTTTCCGCGGCGACACGCGCAGCATAGGCGGCCGGCAGTTCGGCCTTGCGCGGCGTTTCGTCAATGTCCGCAGGATCGACGGCATCAGGAAGCACGCCAATCTGCCCCAGAAGGTCACGCCGTCTGGGGGAAGCCGAAGCTAGAATGAGTCGCATCGAAAATGCGGCTTATTTGAAGCGGTAGGTGATCCGACCCTTGGTCAGGTCGTAGGGGGTCAGTTCGACCAGCACTTCGTCACCGACCAGCACGCGGATGCGGTTCTTGCGCATCTTGCCAGCGGTGTGGCCGAGAATTTCATGATCATTCTCAAGGCGCACGCGGAACATGGCGTTGGGGAGCAGCTCCACAACCTGTCCGCGCATTTCAAGCAGTTCTTCTTTGGCCATAATATCCCAGAATCGAAAAATCGCGCCGCCATAGCGCCAAAACGTGGAAAATGGAAGTCAGGACGCAGAACCGAAATAATCACCGGCTGCGACGAGGGCCGCGAAGACGGCATCGAGCTGCTGCGCATCAATGCAATAGGGCGGCATGAGATAGATGGTGTTGCCGAGCGGCCTTAGCAAGAGGCCCCGTTCCAGGAAGAAGGCACGCAGGCGCGGCGCGAGGTCAGAGAGGTAGCCGGCATCGGCCGCAATCAGGTCGATTGCCATGATCGTGCCGATCTGGCGCGGGTTGGCGAAGGCGGGGTGGCCGGCCAGCAAGGTCAGCCGATCGGCGATGCCCTGCGCCAGTGCAGCAATCCGTCCGCGCACATCTTCCTCGGCCCAGATGGCGAGATTTTCAGCAGCAGCAGCGCAAGCGATCGCGTTCGCGGTGTAGCTGGAGGAATGGTAGAAGAGACGCGCCCGGTCGGTCGAGCGATGCGCCTCGAAGATGCGCGGGGTCGCCAGCGTCGCGGCGAGCGGGATGGCGCCGCCGGTAATCCCCTTGGCCACGGCCATAATGTCGGGCACGACGCCGGCCTGCTCGCAGGCGAACAGCGTGCCGGTGCGGCCCCAGCCGGTCATCACTTCATCGGCGATGAACAGCACATCGTGGCGCGCGCAGATATCGGCCATCGCCCGCAACAGGTGCGGCGGATAGATCAGCATCCCCCCGGCTCCCAGGATCAGCGGCTCGACGATGAAGGCGGCTGGACGCTGCGAACAAGCCGTCTCCAGTGCAGCAAGCGTCTCCTGCTCGCGACCGGGATGCGGGAAAGGGATAGTGCCGACATCGAACAGCAACGGCGTCCAGGCGGCATTATAGACACCGCGCTCACCGATCGACATCGCCCCGATCGTGTCGCCATGATAGCTATGTTCCAGCACCAGGATGCGGCTGCGCGCCTCGCCCAGCCCGTCGAGCGCGCGATTATGCCAATAGCCAAGCGCCATCTTGAGCGCGACTTCCACCGCGGTCGACCCGCTGTCGGAAAAGAAGACATGGGCCAGGGGATCGCGCCCCGGCGCCTGTGGCATGAGATCGACCAGGCCCCGTGCCACCGCTTCGGCCGGTTCATGGGTATAGCCCGCGAAGATCAGCTGATCGAGCTGCCCGGCCTGGCGCGCGATGGCCGCGGCGATGCGCGGATGGCAATGGCCATGGGTCGTCACCCACCAGCTGGAAATGCCATCGATCAGGCTGCTGCCATCGGCCAGATGGAGGGTCGCGCCCTCCGCCCGAACGACATGGGGGATGGGCTCGTTGAGGCCGTGCTGGGTGAAGGGGTGCCAGACAGGAGAGGTCATCGGCGTCCCCTACGCCCGATCGGCGGCCAAGGCTATGGCTTGTCCTTGCGATCCACCGGCGAGATGCTGGGCAACACGGCCGCCGTCGGCACCACGACCGTGGGCACCGCGACATGGATGTCCACCCGGCGATTCTTCGCCCGACCTTCGGGATCGTCGCTGCCATCTTCCTTGGCATTGGGGGCGACCGGCCGGGCTTCCCCCAGCGCGATCAGGCTGATGCGATCCTTGGCGATGCCCTTTTCGACAAGATAGGCCTCAACCGCCTCGGCCCGGATGCGCGATGCCACGCGATTGTCGCCATCATTGCCCTTGCTGTCGCTATGACCGCGCAGGGTGATCGCCCCGCCGGTCTTGATCGCCGGGGTTTCGACCAGCGTATCGAGCGCGGCGCGGGCGGCATCGTCCAGCTTCAGCCCGGACGTGCCAAAAGCGACGGTGGCGTCGAGCGGTTCGATCTTCGGCGCTTCGGGTTCGGCCACTTCGGGGCGCAGGATCGAGCGGACCGGCTCTGCGGCATTGCCAGATTCGTTGGCCGCAATCTCATTATCGGCGGCATTGGCTGCGTTGGCGGCATTATCGACGGCATTGCCTGCGGGCCGATCACAGGCAGCCAGCATGACGCACAGGGCTAGCGCGGGGGCGAGCCTCCTCATTCCTCCTCTCCTTCCGGTTTCTTGCGGGTCTTTGATGCGGGCGGCACATAGGACAGGATGGTGTCGCCCGGCTGTGGCGTCGGTCGCGACGCATGGGTGAAGAAGCGCATCGTGCCGTTCTTGCGGAGCAGCAGCAGCATGTCGGCATCGGCCGGCAGGTCGGCCTTGGCCGCCTCGAAATCGAACTGGTCGCTGATCCGCGTCTTGCGGAAGGTCCAGCCGGCATCCTCGCGGATCATGATTTCCTCGACGCCGAGGCCGGAATCGAACAGCGCGCGGCCGCGCAGCGATTCTGGCAGCGCGCGCGGATCATGATCGTCGCTGGCGTCGCCCAGCTGATAGACATTGTCGCGGCCCACTTCGGGCGCGAACTCGTTGCAGACAAGCGCGTTATAGGCCTCGTTCTCCGACGTGGCGGCGAGCACCTGGAACTGGGTCAGGTCCAGCCGCTCCTCGGTCGCCTCCGCCAATATCTCGCCATGATAGGTCGGGATACCGCCATGGCGGGCGGGCGCCAGACGCTGCCAGCTATTGTCGGCGATCATCACCGGCACCTCCAACTGGCGCAGTTGGGCGGCAAGGCTGAGGCTGAAAGGCGTGGCGCCGACCAGCAGCAGCCCCTTGTCCTGCGCGCCGGTGACCTTGAGCAACCGGGCGACCGGCTTGATCGAGAAGCCATGGAACAGGATCGTCGCGACCACGATGGAGAAGGACAGGGTCACGAGGATCGCGCCATCGCCATAACCCAGTCGATCAAGCCGCAGCGCGAACAGGCCGGAAATGGCGACCGCGACGATACCGCGCGGCGCGATCCAGGCGACGAGCAGCCGTTCGTTCCAGGGCACCGGCGAGAAAGCGAGGCTGAGCAACACCGTCGCCGGGCGGACGACGAACAGCAGCACCAGCAGATAAGCCAGGAAGCGCCATTCGAACTGGCGCAGCACATCAAGGTCGAGCGAAGCCGACAGGATCACGAACACGCCCGAGATCAGCAGGACGGTGACATTTTCCTTGAACGGCTGAATGTCGCGCAGGGAATCAAATTTCATGTTGGCGAGCGCGACGCCCATCACCGTCACGGTGACAAGGCCGGTTTCCGCCTGGATGAGGTTGGAGAGGACGAACACACCGATCACTGCGACCAGCAGGATTGGCGCTTTCAGATATTCCGGCACATGGCCGCGCTGAAACGCCCAGCCGATCGCTCGGGCGGCGAGCCAGCCGATCAGGCCGGCGATGATGGCGGCGGCGACGAGCGACAGGATGACCGCCGCCAGCGTGCTGCCCTCGCTCGACCGGCGCAGATATTCATAGGTGGCAAGGCCGAGCAGCGCGCCAACCGGATCGTTGACGATCGCTTCCCATTTAAGGATCGCGCGCGGCCGGGCGGCGACGTTAGACTGGCGCAGCAGCGGCAGCACCACGGTCGGCCCGGTCACCACAAGGATGCCCGCGAACAGGATCGCCACCGGCCAGACGAGGCCCGCGACATAATAAAGGGCGAGCGCGCCCAATATCCATCCGATCGGCGCGCCCAGCACCACCAGCCGGGTGACGGCGCCGTCGGTCTTGCGCAATTCGCGGAAATTGAGGCTGAGCCCGCCTTCGAACAGGATCAGGGCGACCGCCACCGACACCATGGGTTCGAGCAGTTCGCCAAAAGTGAGCTTGGGATCGATAAGGCCGGTCACCGGACCACCGATGACGCCGGCGGCGAGCATCAGGGCGATGGCGGGCCAGCCGGTGCGCCAGGCAATCCATTGGGCGCCGATGCCCAATATGCCGATCAGCGCGATTACAAGGGCCTGTTCATGCATGGCCGGGACCATAGACAGGCGGGGCCGCCATGGTCACCCCCTTTATTTTCAACGATCTGGGGAACCGGATCGTAGAGCGGGAATGACGGGCAAGGGAGAACCCGCCATTCCCATGGCAAATATGCTTATTGCTGCGGCGGGGTTGCCGGATCAGCCGGGGTCGCCGGGCTGGCGGGCGCGGCCGGTGCCGGCGTGCCGGCGGCAGCCTGAATCCGCTGCTGCAGGGCCGGGTCGGCGGCCGCAGCCTGGCCGATGGCGTTGAACTTTTCGGGCGGAATGCCCTTCGACTGCAGCGCAGCCAGCATCTTGGGCTGCTTTTCGGCGGCGGCAATCGCATTGTCCGACTGAATCTTGGTCACTTCCACGGCGGCGGCCGCAAACTGCTTGATGTCGGCGTCGCTGAAGTTGCTGGCGCCGGCGGCAGGGGCCGACGCGGCCGGGGCAGCGGGCGTCTGGGCCGACACGGAATAGGCTGCCAGCAGCGCGACGGACGCGACACCGGTCTTGATGATGTTCGAAAGGTTGAGACCCGTCATGTGCTTCTCCTTGGCTTTGCTACCGCCCAAAGCTGTGGACAAAGCAGGCCGGGGAAAAGTCCGGACAGGATGAAGCGTGGCATTAGAAAGATGGCGGAAAAGTTCCCGTCAGCCTGCCGCGAAGGGGAAACGATCGGTCGCGGGCCTCATTTCCATGCCGCAACGAAAAAGGGCCGCCCGATGAGCGGCCCTTCCCGATTCTGCTTACCAGATCTTCACCCGATCCTTGGGGTCGAGATAGATCTTGCCACCCGGCGCTGGCTTGAACGCATCATACCAGGCGTCGAAATTGCGCACGATGTCGGCGCGATATTGCGACGGCGCGTGCGGATCGGTGACCAGGCGCTGGCGCAGATTGGCCTCGCGATAGTTGCGGCGCCACACCTGCGCCCAGCCCAGGAAGAAGCGCTGGTCGCCGGTCATGCCGTCGATCACCGGCGCGGCCTTGCCGCCCAGCGAGGCATGATAGGCGTCGAGCGCAACGGCCAGGCCGCCCAGATCGCCGATATTCTCGCCCATGGTGAAGGCGCCCTTCACATGCGCGCCGGGGAAGGGTTCATAGGCGTCATATTGGGCGCCGAGCTTGGCGGTCAGCGCCTTGAAATTGGCGACATCCTGATCGGTCCACCACTGGTTGAGCTTGCCGGTCTCGTCATATTTCGCGCCCTGGTCGTCGAAATGATGGCTGAGTTCATGGCCTATCACCGCGCCGATACCGCCATAATTGACCGCCGGGTCGGCATTGGGGTCAAAGAAGGGCGGCTGCAGGATGGCGGCCGGGAAGACGATCTCGACCATGCCGAAATTGGCATAGGCGTTGATCTCCATCGGGGTCATGCCCCATTCCCAGCGATAGATGGGCTTGCCCAGCTTGCCGATATTATAGTCGAAGTCGAACTGGTTCGCGCGCATCGCATTGCCGAACAGGTCGCCCGATTTGATGGTCAGGCCGCTATAGTCGCGCCAGCGATCGGGATAGCCGATCTTGGGCGTGAAGGCGGCCAGCTTCTTGTGAGCGCGTGCCTTGGCCTCGTCGCTCATCCACGGCAGGCCATCGATGCGGCGACCCATGGCCGACAGGACATTCTTGACCAGCTGGTCCATCGCCGCCTTGGTTTCGGGCGGGAAATATTTGGCGACATAGACCTTGCCGACTTCCTCGCCCAGCGACTCCTTGAGGAAGGTCACGCCGCGCTTCCAGCGTTCCTCGCGCTCGGGCGTGCCCGACAGGGTGGTGCCGAAAAAGGCGAAATCGGCGCTGGCGATATTGTCGGGCAGATAGTCGGCATAGCTGTGGACGCTGCGCAGCAGCAGGCTGTCCTTCAGCACGCCGATCGGCGCCTTGGCGATCAGCGCGGCTTCGCCGGTAACGGCGGAGGGCTGGGCAACCAGCAGGTCCGTGGGCTTGAGGCCGACGGCGCCGAAATAGGCGGCGAAGTCGAAACCGGGCGCAGCCTTCTGCAGCGCGGCGAGGGTCATCTTGTTATAGGTCTTGTCCGCGTCGCGGCTGTCGACCTGGGTCCAGTGGACCTTGGCGATCTCGGTCTCGAACGCCATCAGCGCGGCGGCGCGGGCCTTGGCATTGGGTTCACCCAGGAGGGTGAGCATCTGTTCGAGATGGGCAACATAGGCGGTGCGGATCGCCGCCATCTTCTCGCCCTGGTCGAGATAATAGTCGCGGTCGGGCAGGCCCAGGCCACCCTGCATCATCGAGAGGATGTAGGTTTCGGGATCCTTGTCGTCCTGACCGACATAGAAGCGGAACGGGCCGCGCACGCCGGCGCGCGCCGCCTTGCCGGACAGGGCGGCATAGGCCTTCAGATCCTTGACCGCGCCGATCTCGGCGAGCCAGGGCTTGATGGGGGCAAGGCCCTTCGCCTCGACCGCGGCCGAATCCAGATAGGTCGCATAGGCGACGCCGATCTTGCTGTTGGGATCGGTCTTGGCACCGTCCAATATTTCGCGGGTGCGCTTCTGCGACAGTTCATCCAGCACGGTGAAGGCGCCATAGTTGGACTTGTCCGCCGGGATCGGCGTGTTCTTCAGCCAGGTGCCATTGGCATATTCATAGAAATCGTCGCCGGGCTTGACCGTGCTGTCCATGCCGGCCGTGTCGAAGCCGTAGGTGCCATAGGTCGGCTTTGCGGCCGGGGCAGCGGCGGTCGTGGTGGCGGGCTGGTCGGCATGGGCCACGGTCGCGGCGAGCGCGAGGCCGGTGGCGGCAGCGCCCATCAGGAGGAACTTCATGAAGGCTATTCCCTTGCTTCGTCTGGATCGGACGTCATTCACTCTGTCCGTTCTGGCGGGCAGTTCAACGCCCGTCAAAGCGGCATGTCCATGTCGTTGGTCGAAAATTATCGGCCGTTGAAATTATCGGGAAGATGGATGTGCGCCCTGAAGGCCGCCGCCAGGCTGTCCTGGTCGAGCGGATCGAGCAGTGGCAGGCGCCCCAGGCTGGGCACGCCGGCAATGTGCGGGATGATCCGCTCATTCTCCTCATGCGCTTCGCCGATGAAGGCGATGCCGACGACATGGACACCGCGCGCGCGCAGCGCCTCTATGCTGAGCAGGCTGTGGTTGATCGTGCCAAGGCCGGTGCGAGCGCACAGGATCGCGGGCTGGCCCCAATAGGCGAACAGGTCCGCCATCAGCAGGCTTTCGCTGACCGGCACCAGCACGCCGCCCGCGCCTTCGACCACCAGCGGCCCGTCGACCCTGGGCAGGGCCAGGCGATCGAGCGAGATGTCGACGCCATCGATCCGCGCGGCAAGATGCGGCGAGGCGGAGGTGGCGAGGCGATAGGCTTCGGGCAGGATGCGTTCGGGCGACAGGCCGGACAGGGTGGCAACCCGTTCCTTGTCGCCTTGCGGATCGACGCCGGCCTGGATCGGCTTCCAATAATAAGCGCCGAGCGCCGCGGCGAGGCCGGCGGCGAAGACGGTCTTGCCAATGTCGGTATCGGTGCCGGTGACGATCAGACGGGTCATCGGGCGACCCGGCGCAGCACGTCGCCCAGCGCAATCACGTCGGCGCGCCCGACATTGAGCGAGAGCGAGATGCGCAGCCGGCTGGTGCCGGCGGGCACGGTCGGCGGGCGGATGCCACGCACGTCGAAGCCGGCCTCCTGCAAGGCGGCGGCAGCGGCCATGGTGCGCGCGTCCTCGCCCAGGATCAGCGGGATGATCTGGCTGCGCGGACGGGGCAGGCCGAGCGGCGCGCAGATCGCCTCGACCGCATCCTGGCGCAATGTGGCCAGCCGGTCGCGGCGATTGTCGGCGGTCTCGATCCGGTCGATCGCGGCGGAGGCGGCGACCGCCATCAGCGGCGAGGGCGCGGTCGAGAAGATGAAGGGCCGGGCGCGGTTGATGAGATAGTCGATATGAATGCGCGGGCCGCAGATCAGCGCGCCCTCCACGCCCATCGCCTTGCCGCAGGTGTGGAGGGTGATGACATTGTGCAGCCCGTCGAGGCCAGCCGACAGGCCACGCCCGCCGGGACCGAAGACGCCGGTGCCGTGCGCTTCGTCCAGCAGCAGCATCGCATCATGGGTGGCGGCCAGCTTGGCGAGATCGCCGAGCGGCGCCATGTCGCCGTCCATCGAATAGAGCGTCTCGACCGCAATCCAGATCCGCCCCTTGCCCCCTTCGGCGCGGAAGGCGGTGATAAGGTCGGCGAAGCTTTGCAGGTCGTTGTGACGGGCGAAGACCGCGGTCGCCTTCGACAGGCGGATGCCGTCATGGACGCTGGCATGGATCAGTTCGTCCGCGACGATCAGGTCGCCGCGCTGAGGCAGGGTCGCGAACAGCGCCATGTTGGCGAGAAAGCCATTGGCCAAGAACAGCGACGCCTGGGTGCGGAAAAATTCCGCGGCCTTGGCCTCCAGCCCTTCATGTTCGGGGGCGTTGCCGCGCAGCAGGCGCGAGCCGCCCGAACCGACCGGCACGCCACGCGCGACCGCGTCCGCCACGGCCTGGCCGATCATCGGATCGGACGCGAGGCCAAGATAGTCGTTGGAGGCAAAATCACGCCCGGCGCGCGGGATCAGGTGGCGCAGGCGCCCCCGCGATTCAAGCGCGGCGAGTTGCGTGCGGAAGGGTTCGCTGCTCATGGCCGCGGGCTATAGGCCCCCACCCCGAGCCCGGCAAGCAAGCGCTTAACTTCGCACATTTCCCGCACATTTCCCGCACATTTTGTCATCTTCATTCAAATGTGGGAAATTTCGTTACAAAGCTGTTCGATCGCCGAGGCCGGGCAATATAGGGTGATGACATGCTGTAGGACAGCATAAGCGCCATATCGGCAAAGGGCAGCGTGCCCTGTGCCCTGTTGCTCGGTTGCGTCCGCGATGCGCGGTCGATAGCCTCGGCATCCTCTCTTCCCGACGAGTGTTCCCGTGTCGATGCCTTCTGTTGCCTGCCGTCTTGCCGTTTTCCTGTTCGCCCTGTTACCCGGTCTGGCCAACGCCCAACCCGCCAATCGGCCGACCCCCGGCTACACGCGGGTGGCGATCGATACGTCGGTCGGGACCATCATCGTGGCCCTCGACCAGCGTCGCGCTCCCCTGACCAGCGCCAATTTCCTGGCCTATGCCGACGACCAGCGGCTTGACGGCACGGTTTTCTACCGCGCTGCGCGGCGCAAGAGCGATCCCAAGTTCGGGCTGATCCAGGGCGGGATCGATACCGACCTGCGCCGGGCCCTGCCGCCGGTCCGGCATGAGCCGACCAGCCAGACCGGGATCAGGCATCTCGACGCGACCTTGTCGATGGCCCGGCCCGACCGGCCCAATTCGGCATCGGGCAATTTCTTCATCACGGTAGGCCCGACGCCGAGGATGGACGCACAGGGCAGTTCGATCGGTTATGCCGCCTTTGGCCATGTGGTGGCCGGCATGGACGTGGTGCGCCGCATCCTGGCGGTGCCGACCTGTTGCGGCACCGGGCCGATGCGTGGGCAGATGATCGTCAAGCCAATCACCATCCGGCATGTGCGACGGCTGGACGGAAAGGCGCGGCCGACCGGCAAGGTGAAGCCCTGGCTGATCCCGCGCCCCAAGCCGCGCCTGAAGAAGTGAGGGATCAGGCGATCGCCGCCTGACCGCGCATCCAGTCGCGTCCGGCATTGCGTGGCGGCCGGGCGGTGAAGCGCTTCCAGGCCTGTTCGTGGAAGAAGAAGGCGACCGCGTTGACCATCGGTTCGACGAGCGCGATGCCGCCGGCCAGCGCGACCGATCCGGTCATCAGATAGGCGACGGTGAAGCCCACGGTCAGGTGGATTGACAAATAGGTGGCGGTCTTGATGAGATCGAGCGACATGGCGGAACCCCTTTGAAATCTGTTGCCCGATAATTAAGAATTGTTCGCAATAATCGCCAATGGCTTTTCCCGCTGGCTCTGATCGTTCCGGGCGATCAATATGGCGCAGGGAGGATCTTCATGACGGGACGGATCAGGGTCGGCATCGGCGGATGGGTCTATGAACCCTGGCGCGGCAGCTTCTATCCCGTCGGCATGCGCCAGAAGGATGAGCTGGCCTATGTCGGCGTGCAACTGACCGCGACGGAGATCAACGCGACCTATTATAGCAGCCAGAAGCCGGCGACCTTTGCCGGTTGGGCGCAGGCGGTGCCCGACGGCTTCCAGTTCGCGGTCAAGGCGTCGCGATTCTGCACCAATAGACGCGTGCTGGCAGAGGCGGGCGAGTCGATCCAGAAATTCGTCCATCAGGGGATCGTCGAACTGGGCGACCGGCTGGGGCCGATCCTGTGGCAGTTCATGCCGACCAAGAGATTCGATCCCGATGATTTCGGCGCCTTCCTGAAACTATTGCCGGCCAGTGTCGATGGCGTGGCGCTGCGCCATGCGCTGGAGGTGCGGCACGAAAGCTTCGATGACCCGGCCTTCCTGGCGCTGGCACGCGACGCAGGCGCGGCGGTGGTGCTGGCCGACCATGACGACTATCCGGCAATCACCGGCCATGATGTCGGTTTTGCCTACAGCCGGCTGATGCGCAGCCGAGAGGACGAGGAGACCGGCTATGGCAGGGCGGACATCGCCGGCTGGGCCGATCGGGCGAAGGCGCAGGCGGCGCAGGGCGACGCCTATCTCTTCTACATCGGCGGCGCCAAGGTCCGGAACCCGGCAGCGGCGCGTGCGACCATCATGGCTCTGGAGCAACAGCTGTGACATAATTGCGCTTGATGCAATTGGTATGTCAGGCTTTGCGATTGTTACAATGATGCGAAATCATCATATGGCGCTGCATCCCGATCCGGGATGTCGTTCCAATGATGGAGTCCAATATGCGTCAGGCCTTTCAGGCGACTGCGCTGGTGGTTGCGGTCAGCGTCCAGATGCTGACCTTCTACTCGGTGCTGTACGCTTAAGCGCAAATCGCGCTCATCCTTGTCCCGTCGATGCGGGGCATAAAAAGGCCGCCCAGGGCATATGCCGGGGCGGCGCTTTTGTATCCGGAAACCCTGCCTTCCGGTGGCGGCGAGGGATCAACCCTCGGCCAGCCAGCCGGCGAGCAGATAGGCCACGACGCCGATCGGGCCTAGGGCGCACAGGGTCAGCAGCACCAGGGCAACGCGGATCAGCGTGACATCCAGCCCGGTGCGGTTGGCGATGCCGGCGCACACGCCCATGATCTTCGCGTTGCGGCGGTCGAGGGTGAAGCTGTTGTTCATGGATCTGGCCTTCAATAATATCTGTGATGGGAAAGGGGCGGTTGCCCGATCAGGCGATCGGGGCAACCGGAACCGCCGCGCCGACGAACAGGCTGGCGAAGATGACGGCGCCGACAAAGGCAAGGGCGACGCTCTGGAACTTGGCGATGGACATGATACTCACTCCCTAGATATTCCTTGGCCGGACCGTCCGGCCTTGATGCCAGACGATATTGCAGGCGGCGTGCCAGTTTCGATTTTTGGCGGAAATCCGTCGGTTCTCTTCAATTGCTCATTTTTCCGCAATGCGAAAAAATCCGATGATTGGGAAAAATTGCCGCCAATCGGTGAAAGTTGCAGGTGAGCAATGAATAGGCCGTTGCTTTTCGTTTACGGCACGCTGCGGCCGGGCTTTGGCGGGCCGATGGCGCATTGGCTTACCGATCGCGCCGAGTGGATCGGGGCAGGCTGGATCGGCGGGAAACTCTATCAGGTGGCGGATTATCCCGGTTTCGTGCCGGGGGAGGCGGGGCGCGTATATGGCGACCTGTTCGCGCTGCCCGAAGCGGAGGCGCTGCTGGCGCAGCTCGACGCCTATGAGGAATGCTCGCCCGACGATCCACTGCCCCATGAATATCGGCGCGAACGCCGCATGGTGGAAACGACGGATGGCCCGGTCTCGGCCTGGGTCTATCTGTACGCCCTGTCCGTTACCGGACATCGGGTGATCGCCAGCGGCGATTATCTGGCGGAGCGCTGATCCGCTGGAATGGATGACTCTGGCCTCTGGACGGGCAGGGCTGCCTTGCGCCTGCCCGTCCCGGCTGACGATCAGAAATGATAGGCGAGGCCGACCAGGGTCTGGTGCCGGTCGAACTTGCCGCCGTCGCCAAGGTCACTATATCGATATTCGATACGCGCGGTCACCTTGTCGGCGACGAAGCGCTCGACGCCGGCACCCACGCCCCAGCCGTCGAAACTGTCATGGCCCGACAGGGTGCCGCTGGCGTCGCTGAGCGCGATACGGGCGCGCATATTCTCGTAGCTGCCCCGGACATAGAGCAGGGTGTTGCCGCCGACGACATAGCCGGCGCGGGCGCCGATATCGAAGCTGTAATTGGGATCGATCAGCGCTCCGCCGACGCGCGATGCGTCATCGGCGGCGATGTCGAAACCGGCCTCCATGCCGACCACGATCCTGTCGGTAAGCTGATGATCATAACCGGCAAAGCCGCCACCGAAGAAGGCGTCGCGCGATTCATGCATGTCGAGACGGCCGACATCGCTGTTGGCGCTGCCGATGCTGTCGCGGTTCCAGCCGGCCTGGACGCCGACATAGGGGCCCTGGAAGCTTTCGGCATGGGCGGTGCCGCAGGCGAGGGCAAGGCCGATGGCTACCGCCGTGCTGATCATGTTTCTCATCATGTCTATCCCTTTTCCCATTTGTTCGAGATGGGCTCGAAATAGGGAAATGGGCGGACATGATAAGCCGGCGGCAGCGCACCAGACTGTCTCGCCATGCGAGACAATCCGGTGGCTATGCCTCAGTGCATCGCCACGTCGCGGCTGAGATAGACCTCTGCCACGCGGCCGTCCTTCATCGCGCAGGTGAAGCGGCGGGTGGTGCCTTCGGCGGCGCGATAGCTGGCGCGGGTTTCGACCTCGCCATCGATATTATAGCCGTCGGCGGTCGCGCGCGGCTCGTCGATGTGGCGGATTTCGGCATAGCCGGCCTGGCCCTGCGCCTCGTCCCGCGCGGCAAGGGCGCAGGCGTCGGTCAGCTGGTCATTGCTCTGGTTGGTGGCGGCGACGTCGGAAAAATCATCCGCGCGCGCGGGCGGTTCCGCGTTGCCGGCATCCGCACCATAATCGGTGCCGCCGGTCGGGGGCGGGGCGTCATTATCGGCATAGGGACGGTTGTCGGTATCGGCGCCGCGTGCGTCCTTGCGGTCCTTGGAGACGGAATTGGCGACCACCACGGCGGCGCCGAGCAGCGCGGCAATGCCGACCGCGTCGCCAAAGCCGAAGCCATTGCCGCGATCATGGCGGTGATGCCAGTAGCGATCGTCATAGCGGGGCCGGGCCTGTGCCGGGGCGACGCTGCCCAGCAGCAGCCCTGCGCCGACCAGCGCACCCGTCATCCACCGCGTCCTGTTCCCGATCATCTGCCTGTCTCCTGCGATGGAAAGAGCCATAGCCGCGTCGGGCTGTCCAGAGGCTGAATGGGCTCAGTCCGGCTTGCGTCGGATGTCGAGCCTGGTGAAATGGGCGGCGAAGGCATAGCTGTCGGCATATTCCTCGATCAGCTTGTCGATCGGCTTGCCCGCGCCATGGCCCGCGCGATTTTCCACCCGCAGCAGATGCGGCTTGTCGCCGATCGATGCGGCCTGCAGCGCGGCGGCATATTTGAAGCTGTGCGCCGGCACGACCCGGTCGTCGGTGTCCGCCGTGGTCACCAGGATCGCCGGATACTCCTTGCCGCTCAAGATGTTGTGATAGGGCGAATAGCCATAGAGCAGGGGGAAGTCGCGTTCATTGTCGGGCGATCCATAATCGTCGACCCAATAGCGGCCGGCGGTGAAGCGATCGAAGCGCAGCATGTCCATGACGCCGACGGCGGGCAGCGCGGCGGCGAACAGGTCGGGCCGCTGGTTGACCACCGCGCCGACCAGCAGGCCGCCATTGGAGCGGCCCTCGATCGCCAGGCCGTCCTTCGGGGTATAGCCCTGCGCCTTGAGATATTCGGCGGCGGCGATGAAATCGTCGAACACATTCTGCTTGTTGGCCCCGCGCCCGGCATCGTGCCAGGCCTTGCCGAACTCGCCGCCGCCGCGCAGATTGGCGATCGCATAGGCGCCGCCCTGTTCCAGCCAGGCCATGCGGGTCGCCGAATAGCCCGGCGTCAGCGCGATGTTGAAGCCGCCATAGCCATAGAGGATGGTCGGAACCGCTTGTGCATGGTCGGCCAGCACTTTCTTGCGCAGGATCGTCATCGGGATCAGCGTACCGTCCTTCGAGGGGTAGCTGACCTGTTCGACGCCATAATCGGCGGGATTGAAGGGCAGGTCGGGCTGGGCGAAGAGCTGGGTCTGCTGGCTCGCCGTGTCGAAGCGATAGATGCTGGCCGGCGTCACGAAGCCGGAGAAGGAGAAGAAGGTCTCCGGGTCGCCATCGCGCCCACCAAAGCCGGCGGCGGTGCCCATGCCCGGCAGCGGCACGTCGCCGACCTTGCGGCCGTCCAGCTCGACCAGTTCGGCGACGGTTTCCGATTGCGTCATATAGGCCAGGATGAAGCGGTTGCCGACCAGCGATCCGCCAGCCAGCGTATCGGCGCGTTCGGCCACCAGCGGCTTTTCGCTGCGCCCCGGCCGCAGGGCGTCGAGCGTCACCAGCCGCATATGGGCGGCCTTGCGGTCGGTGACGAAATAGAGGGTCGATCCCCGGCTGCCGATCAGGCGCCAGTCATTGGCGAGGCCCTTGACCAGCGTCCGCAGCTTGACGGGGCCACCGTCGAGCGCGGCGACATGCAGTTCGCGGCGCGGGTCCATGCCGGCAAAGCTGCTGACGATCAGCCAGCGGCCATCGCTCGTCACCTGGGCGGTGTGGCTGAGGCCGGGGCGATCGGGCGTCGCATAGATGAGCTGGTCCTGCGCCTGAGGCGTGCCGATGCGATGATAATAAAGCTGCTGGTCGCTGTTGGTCGACTGATAGGCTTCGCCGTCGACCGGGGCGGCGTAGCGGGAGTAGAAGAAGCCCTCGCCCCGGCCGTCCCAGGCGGTTTGCGAGAATTTGACCCATTCGACCTTGTCGTCGAGGATCTTGCCACTGTCGACGTCCAGCACGCGCAGGGTGCGCCAGTCGCTGCCGGCATCCTGCACGCCATAGGCGAGGAAGCGGCCGTCGGGCGAGGGCGTCCATTCGGCCAGCGCGCTCGCGCCGTCCCTGGCCCAGCGATTGGGATCGAGCAGCAGCCTTTGTTCACCGGCCAGTCCTTCGCGGACATAGAGCGGGGTCTGGTTCTGCAGCCCCTTGTTATAGCCGTAGAAATAGCGAGTGCCGGCCTTGCGCGGCACGGTGAAGCGGCCATGGGCGAAGAGCGCCTGCATCCGCGTCTTGAGCGCGTCGCGGCCGGGCAGGTCATCGATATAGCGGCGGGTCAGGTCGTTCTCGCGGCCCACCCAGTCGCGCACGGCGGGGTCGGTGCGGACGTCATTTTCCAGCCAGCGATAGGGATCGGTCACCTTCACGCCGAAATGATCCTCGACCAGATCCTGGCGACGGGTGAGCGGGTAATGAAGGCCGTTGTCCGGCGGCGTCGCGTCAATCGCGGCGGGGGTGGCATCGCCTGAGGCAGCGGCCGCCACAGCAGAGGCCGGCGCGGCGGCGATCACTGCCAGCAGGGCCGGCAGCGGCCAGATCAGGCGGCGAAGCGCGCGCATCCTCTCGACCCTATTGTCCTTGAAAAGAAAACAGGCCGCAGCTTCGGATGAAGCCGCGGCCTGTTCGACTATCGTCTATCCACCGTTACCGGTGGAACCGCGATCAGGCGGCTTCGAATTCGTCTTCGTCGACGGTGTTGACCGGACCGGAGTCCTGGCCCTTGGCATCGACGTCACGGTCGACCAGCTCGATGATGGCGATCGGCGCGGCGTCCGAAGCGCGGAAACCGGCCTTGATCACGCGGGTGTAGCCACCGTTGCGATCCTTGTAACGCTCGGCCAGGACTTCGAACAGCTTGGTCAGCTGCGCATCGTCCTTCAGGCGGGCGTCGGCCAGACGACGGTTGGACAGGCCACCCTTCTTGGCGAGGGTGATCAGCTTCTCGACGTAGGGACGCAGTTCCTTCGCCTTCGGCGTGGTGGTCAGGATCTGCTCATGCTTGATGAGCGAGGCAGCCAGGTTGCGAAGCAGGGCGGTACGATGACCGGTGCTGCGCTGAAGCTTACGATGACCAACTTTATGACGCATGTCTCATTCCTTCGTTCGTTAAGGGGCCGGATGAGGTACCCCAGACCAGGCAGCGATTAAGGGGAGCCGCCCATTGCCCCTGTTCCTCCCCGGAACGGGGAGGGGGACCGGCCATCGGCCGGTGGAGGGGCAGGTGCCGTCAAATGCAAGATTCGACCGGCATTCCGCCTGGAGGCCCGTGCCCCTCCACCACTCGCTTCGCGAGCGGTCCCCCTCCCCGAGCAAGCTCGGGGAGGATTAGCCCAGCAGCTCCTGTTCGAGCTTCTTGGCCATTTCCTCGATATTTTCCGGCGGCCAGCCGGGGATGTCCATGCCCAGGCGCAGGCCCATGGACGACAGCACTTCCTTGATTTCGTTCAGCGACTTGCGGCCGAAATTCGGGGTGCGCAGCATCTCGGCTTCGGTCTTCTGGACCAGATCGCCGATATAGATGATGTTGTCGTTCTTGAGGCAGTTGGCCGAGCGGACCGACAGTTCCAGTTCGTCCACCTTCTTGAGCAGATAGCGGTTGATCTGGTTGGTGTCGCTTTCGCCTTCCGACGCAGCGGCAGCGGCATGGCCGGCAGCCGGGGCAGCGGCGGGCAGCGCGTCCTCGAAGTGGACGAACAGCTGGAGCTGGTCCTGCAGGATGCGGGCTGCATAGGCAATCGCATCTTCCGGCGTCACGGTGCCGTCGGTTTCCAGCGTCAGCGAGAGCTTGTCATAGTCCAGTTCCTGGCCGACGCGGGTGTTATCCACCTTGTAGGCGACCTGGCGGACCGGCGAGTAGAGCGCGTCGACCGGGATCAGGCCGATCGGTGCGTCTGCCGGGCGGTTGGCGACGGCGGGGACATAGCCCTTGCCGATGTCAGCCGTCAGTTCCATGTTCAGCGTCGCGCCCTGATCGAGGTGACAGATCACCAGATCGGGGTTCATCACTTCGATGTCGCCGACGACGGCAATGTCGCCTGCCTTCACCACGGCCGGGCCGGTGGCGGACAGCTGCAGACGCTTGGGGCCTTCGCCTTCCATCTTCAGCGCGACCTGCTTGATGTTCAGGACGATGTCGGTGACGTCCTCACGCACGCCGGCGAGCGACGAGAATTCGTGCAGGACATTCTCGATCTTGATCGAGGTGACCGCCGCGCCCTGGAGCGAGGAGAGAAGAACCCGGCGCAGCGCGTTGCCGAGCGTCAGGCCGAAACCGCGCTCAAGCGGTTCGGCAACGAAGGTCGCCTTGCGCTTGCCGTCGCCGGTCGGCTTGATCTCGAGGGCGTTGGGCTTCTTCAATTCCTGCCAGTTCTTCATGTTGACAGTCATGTACTTCCCCTGGGGATGTGGCCGTAACGGGTAGATCCTGGACCCATCAGGACGTTCCGGCCGATGCAAACGGGTAAGCGGGCGACGCGTCCGCCGCCCGCCTTCAAGCCTCTAGCGAAGCTTAATTAGACGCGGCGGCGCTTCGACGGACGCACACCATTGTGCGGGATCGGCGTGACGTCGCGGATCGAGGTGATGTGGAAGCCGACGGCCTGCAGCGCGCGCAGAGCCGATTCACGGCCCGAACCGGGGCCCTTGACTTCGACTTCGAGGGTGCGGACGCCGTGCTCGGCGGCCTTGCGGCCGGCGTCTTCGGCGCACACCTGAGCGGCGTACGGAGTCGACTTGCGGCTGCCCTTGAAGCCCATCATGCCGGCCGAGGACCACGAGATCGCGTTGCCCTGGGCGTCGGTGATGGTCACCATGGTGTTGTTGAAGCTGGCGTTGACGTGCGCGACGCCGGCCGAGATGTTCTTGCGTTCGCGGCGCTTAATGCGCTGGGGTTCGCGTGCCATTTTGCTCTAATCCTACAAAAATCGTTCAAAAGCAGAAGTCACCGGAGGGTCGGTCCAGAGGACATGACCCTCGACGATTACTTCTTCTTGCCGGCGATCGGCTTCGCCTTGCCCTTGCGGGTGCGCGCATTGGTGTGCGTGCGCTGACCGCGGACCGGCAGGCCCTTGCGATGACGCAGGCCGCGATAGCAGGCCAGATCCATCAGGCGCTTGATGTTCATCGCGGTTTCGCGACGCAGATCGCCTTCGACGGTCAGGTCGGCGTCGATGGCTTCGCGGATCTGCAGGACTTCGGCGTCCGACAGGTCCTGAACGCGGCGCGCATGGTCGATGCCCAGCTTGTCGGCGAGGTCAACGGCGGTCTTGCGACCGATGCCGTGGATGTAGGTGAGCGCGATGATTACGCGCTTGTTGGTCGGGATGTTAACACCCGCAATACGTGCCATGGTACTTAAATCTCCTGCTCCACGGGGCAGTTGGCGCCGCCCCATCTCAAAGCGTTCGGGCCTCTTTCCTGGCAAGGAAAAACAGGCCATGATGTTGCTTCCCGAGACGCAAAAAAGACGGCCAGTGCAGGAAGCACTGCCGCTGTTACGCGTGTAGGGAACGGCGGCCTTTATCGATTCGCCCCAAAACTGTCAATATCCGGCGCTTTTTTGAGGCTCTCCGTGCGATGAACGGAGGGTGGTCCATCCATGCTGGTGGCAATGGCCGTGGCCGGCCATCCGCCTCTGCCGTCGCCTTGCCCCTTTTCGGGTTGAGCGCTCCGGCCGGCTCGGGCATGGAAGCGCGATGCGTCTGACCCGATTTCTTGTGTCCGCCCCGGCCCTTGCAGCGCCGCTGACCCTGTTGGTGGCCGGCTGCGTCGCGCCGCCCTCCGCGCCGCCTTCGACAGCGGCGTCGCGTCCGGCGCCCGCATCCCGGCCTGCGCCTTTGCCACCGGCGCAGCCCGCACCGCCTGCGGCAGTCGAGTGGCAATATCGGCCCGCAACGCCGGGCAACTGGACCTATCGCGCCGATCCGGCCGGGCCGGTCGCACTGTTTGGCGAGTCGGCTTCTGCCCCGCGCCTGACGCTGCGCTGCGACCGGGCGACGCGGCGGATCAGCCTCGGCCGGGCCGGCGGCGGGCAGGGGGCGATCACGGTGCGGACAAGCTATGGCGCGAGCAGCTGGCCGGCGGTGATGGCGGGGACGCAGGTGCCGCAACTCACTGCCGTGCGTGGCGCGAGCGACGCGGTGCTGGACCAGCTCGCCTATAGCCGGGGCCGTTTCGCGGTCGAGGTGCAGGGGCAGGAGACGCTGATCGTGCCGGTCTGGGCCGAAATATCGCGCGTGATCGAGGAGTGTCGGGGCTGAAAATCAGCCGGCCCAGGCTTTTCGGGCCGACGGTCGAGTATGATTCCAAAAAAGAATATTACAAGTCTTGATCCTGCAATCCGTCTGATTCACAGTCCGTCTCGTGGCCGATCGAGGGGTAGCTCAAAGCCGGTCACGCGGGCTTAATTAGCGAAAGGAGGTGATCCGATGTCTCATGGTTCAGCAATGGGGTCGGTCAAGTCCATTCGGGAAACGCGCCGCTGACGACGCCGGAGCGTCGGTACAAACCCTTCATGGTGTAGAGACCAAGAGCGCCGACATACAGGCCGTCTCCGCCAGGGGCTTTAGCGCGAACTTGTCTTCCTTCTGGGCGGTTTCCGGCCGCTGACCATGCACATGATGGGCCGTCGGGCATTGCGTCCCGGCGGCCCCTCTCATGTCCGGAGTGCGGGGGAGCGGGCTGGAACCGGCTTTCTAAAACGGGATTCTTACCGCCGGCGGGTTGCGAACCAGATGACGTGGCGGGGGCCCTTGCCATTGTCGCGCGCCTTGACCGCGACTTCCTCGACCGCGAAGCCCGCATTCTGCAGCCGCCGGGTGAAGGCGGCGTCCGATCCCGCCGACCAGATCGCCAATATGCCGCCGGGCTTGAGCGCGCGCATCGCGCTGGAGAGGCCGGCATTGGTATAGAGCCGGTCATTGGCGTCGGCGGTCAGGCCGTCCGGGCCATTGTCGACGTCGAGCAGGATCGCGTCATAGCTGCCATGGCCGGCGGCGATCACATGGGCGACATCGTCCATCACCAGCCGCACGCGCGGATCGTCGAGGCAGCCGGCGGCCAGGTCGACCATCGGGCCGCGCGCCCATTCGATGATCTCGGGCACCAGTTCGGCCAGCGTGATCTGTGCCTTGGTGTCCATTTCCGCGAGCGCGGCGCGCAGGGTGAAGCCCATGCCATAGCCGCCGATCAGCATGTGGAGGCCGGCGCGCTTGCCCAGTCGCTCCAGCGTCATCAGCGCCAGCGCCTTTTCCGACCCGCTCATCCGGCTGCTCATCAGCTCATTGCGGTCGAGCACGATCATGAAGTCGCCGCCGCGGCGATAGAGGCGCAGTTCCTGTCCGCCCGGAACGGCGGCGGTGCCCAGCAATTCGCGCGGTGTCATGGCAATGGTCCTCAAACAGGGCGGGGAAAGCGGCCGCATGACAGGTCGCGCGCCGCTGCGCAATGGCGGCCCATCGGACGGTTCGCCGCCTATGGGCTGGCCAGCGGCGGCGCAGGGGTCTATCGGCACCCCCATCATGCGTTATTTTCTCGATACCGAATTCAACGGCTTTGGCGGCGCGCTGATCAGCGTGGCGCTGGTGCCCGAACATGGCGACGATGATTTCTATGCGTCGCTGCCGCTGCCCGATGTGATCGAACCCTGGGTCGAGCGCCATGTCATCCCCTATCTGCGCCATGTGCCGCCGGGGCTGGACCATGAACTCAGCCGGATCGAGGCGGCGGACCATATCGCCGCCTATCTGGATGGCGATTCCGATCCGGTGATCATCGCCGACTGGCCCGAGGATCTGGCCCATTTCTGCGCGCTGCTGACCACCGGGCCGGGGCAGATGGCGGCGGTCGACTATGGGCTGCGGCTGGAACTGATCAACGCGGCGGGCTTCAGCGCGGCGGCCAACAGCCGGGTGCCGCATAATGCCCTGCATGATGCGCGGGCACTGCGCGACTTCTACGTCAATAATTGAGTCGAAAGGGGCGGTGTTGCGCACCGCCTCTGGCTCTCAGAGACTGTTTGAGAAAGTCGGTTCCGGCCCGCTCCCCCGCCCAACCGCCCGACAGGATGACACTGGATCGGTGGTTGGGCGGGGGAGCGGGCCGGAACCGCGCTGAAAAATCGCTCTTTCGCGATTTTTCAAACAGGCTCTCAGCGCTCCGTGCCCCTCGCCTTGCCCCAGGCATGGGCGGCGGTATAGCCAAGATAGGCGGTGCCGAAGAGCGCGTAGAGCGGCTCGGGAAGGGCGTCGAGATAGGCGCGCATGCCCGCGATGATCGCGCCCGCCACCTCCGGCTGCCAGCCCGAGATCAGCCCCATCGGGATCGACCAGAGCAGCAGTGCATAGATGACGTAGAGAAAGGCCGGCCGCGACCGCTGGGTCCACAGGTCGGTCGGCTCGGAGGGGAGAGGAATATCGTCGGTCTTCAACATGATCGCGTCTCCCTTCAGCCGATGCGGTTGGCGAGCCAGCCATAGAGAAAGGCCTCGTTGGCCGGGCGGCTTTCGGCCAGCGCCAGATAGTGTTCGCCCTGCAAGGCCTCGATCGCCTTGATCAGCACCGCGTCGCCAGCCGCGCCGCGCAGGGTGCGGAAGGCGCGCAGCGCGGCGAGCGTGCGGGCGCCGATCGCGCCATCGGCCCTGAGGTCGGGATAGTCGCGCTGGTTGCGGTTGAGGGCGTTCAGCGCCCGCTGGAGAAAGGTGCTGGCGACCCCCGGCCCCATGTTGACGGCGGTGTCGAACAGTTCGGCGGCGAGCGCCATGCTCTGCTGCGCGACCGCGGCATAGCCCGGTCCGTCCCAGTAAAGCTGGCGATAGATGGTGCGCGCGGTCGCGGGTGGCAGGCGGCGCATGTCGCCGGCAAAACCGTTCGCCCGTGCCACGCTCAGCGTGATGCCCATATTGGTCGGCCCGCCGCGATCGGCCGGATGGTCGACATAGCCACCCTCCCGCGCGATCAGTTCGTCCAGCAATGTGTCGATGGTCATGATCGGCCCTTCCATGGTTCGTGGATGGCGAATCATTTATCCCATATGGTTATCTGTAGGACAGGGTGGAATGGCATGGGCGCGTCTGTCGAAGTTCACAGTGTAAACGGGCTTTTGGGGTCGTTCGCGCCTGAACCGCGTCGGCAACGCCTCTGCTGCGCGTCGGTCATGCACTGAAACGCGCCCCGTCCAACAGGGGCTGGGCCATCGTGCCGCGTTAGCGCCGCGCGCGGCACGCGCCCCGGACGCGACACCCACGCGCCTTGCTTGCACGCGGCACGCACCGGTCGACTGGCGCGGGCGCATTCACTCGCACCACCAAGTGTAGAGCAGGGAGAGAGAGCGTAGGAAAGGGGATGTCGGGGCGGGGCCAGCATGGCGCTGCCCGGATAGCGCTCGGTCCGCTTCCGGGCGGAAGGCTGTCTGGCGCGAAGCGAGCAGGAGCGCTCATTCCTTCTCCCGTTGGCGGGAGAAGGATACGAAGCCTTGCCGGCAAAGCCGGTTAGGCGAAGTTGGATGAGGGCGGCTTGTTTCAGAAGACCCTCACCCTCCCACGCCTTCGGCGCGGGCCCCTCCCTCTCCCGTGAACGGGAGAGGGTAGGCTGACAGTCCGCCCCCCCTCCCCAACATGACCAAGATTTCATGATTGCGCGGATTGATCCGGCGCGGTGCGGGGTCTAGCGGCCATGCTGTTCCAGCCGGAATATTCCGCCCATCCTTTCGAGGAAATCATGCCCGACAACGACCATAGTCGAAAGACCGCGCGTTCGGGCATGGGGGCGAACTGACAGGTTCGGATCACCCGTCCGCCCCGAAGGCGCGGTCGCACGAGGTGATCCATGAATGCAGCCATCCGTTTTCTCGTCGGCTCCCTGCGCCGCGGGCCCCAGGCCCCTGATCTCAACCGCCTGTTCGATGACGGCCAGACCTATGGCGAGCGACTGGCCGACCGCGTCGCGGCGATCGGCGGCTCCTGGCGCTTCATCATCGGCTTCAGCCTGTTCCTGGTCGCCTGGGCGCTGCTGAACACGCTGGTGCTGGCGCGCCACGCCTTCGATCCCTTTCCCTTCATCTTTTTGAACCTGATGCTGTCGATGCTGGCCGCGCTGCAGGCGCCGATCATCATGATGAGCCAGAATCGCCAGGCGGCAAAGGACCGGCTGGAGGCGCGGCTCGACTATGAGACCAATTTGCGATCGGAAGCGCAGATTGCCAGCCTGCACGACAAGATCGACCTGCTGCTGGCGATGGCGGGCGAGAGGGAGGATATGGCAGGGGCGGCGGGCTGATCTTCCGGCATTTCCGGGTCTTGTTTGACATTGTGGGTCATGGTCCCGCAATGTGGCCGCATGTCCAATGGGGCGACATGGGGAGGGTCAGGTCGTGCAGAACAGGCTAATCATCGATCGGCGAACATGGCTGGCGGGGCTTGTGGGGCTGGCCGGCCAGGCATCACTGACCGGGCCGGCTCACGCCCTGACCGCACGGGTCCGCAGCCGGGTGATCATCGACAATGATTTTTCCGGCGATCCCGATGGGCTGTTCCAACTGGCGCATCATCTGTTGTCGCCTTCGGTGCAGATCCCGCTGGTCATCGGATCGCATATTCATCCCAGGGATTTCCTCGACGGGTCGGACCGGCAAGCCGACAACGCCGTGCAATGCGTCAGCGACATGATGGATTGCATGCGGCTGCCGCATCGACCGCCGGTGCTGGCGGGGCGCAATGCCGCGCCGGCGCCCGGCACGCCGCCATCGGCCACCCCGGCGGTGACCGCGATCATCGCCGAAGCGCAACGGACCGATAGCAAATTGCCCCTCTTCTATGTCGCGGGGGCTGGCCTGACCGATCTGGCCGAGGCGGTGCGCCTGCGGCCGGAGATCGCACGGCGGATCATCCTGGTCTGGATCGGCGGGCCGGAACATGGCCCCGAGCAGGGCAATATCGATCCCACCGTCCATGTTCGGGCAAGCAAGGAATATAATCTGACCATCGATCTGGCCGCCGCGCAGACATTGTTCAACGATTCGGCGGTCGAGATCTGGCAGGTGCCGCGCAACGTCTATCGCACGCTGATGATCAGTCATGCCGAACTCGACCGGGAACTGGCAGGGGCGGGGCGGCTGGGCCGTTATCTGCTGGATCAGCTGGAGCGGGCAATCAGGCGGATCGATGCGCCGCTCGGCGAAACCTATATATTGGGGGACAGTCCGCTGGTCACGCTGACCGCGCTGCAATCCTCCTTCGATCCCGATGCGACGTCGAGCGATTATCTGATCCGGCCGACGCCGCGGATCAACGATCAGGCGGGCTATGTCGCACATCCGGCTGGGCGGCCGATGCGCGTCTTCACCCGGATCGATAGCCGGCTGACCTTTGCGGACATGTTTGCCAAGATCCGGGCCGGCAGCGTCTGACACGCAGGGGCAGGCCCTCCGCCGAAGCGGCGAAAATCATGGATTATGGCGATGTTCGGAGAATTTTGGTCGGGACGAGAGGATTCGAACCTCCGACCCCCACACCCCCAGTATGGGACAGGTAATTACTTAGTTGCCGGTAGTTGCACGCAATTACCTGTAAATGCTCATTAAGATGAAAAATTGAATTACTTGCAAGCCGCTGACAGCATGTCGTAGCACGTATTTACGTGTTAGAAACTTGTTAGACGAGGTTTGTTATGGTGAAACTCACAAAAAGCTTCATTGATAAAGTGAATCCTCCGGCAGTCGCATATGAAATGCATTGGGACGATTCTGTCCGCGGATATGGATTGCGCGTTACTTCGACGGGCAAGCGGGTGTTCATGGTCATGGGTCGGGTGAAGGGTAAGCAAGTCCAATACACCCTTGGCAATTACGGCACCTACACGGAGGACACGGCGCGCAAGAAGGCGCAGAAGGTGTTGCAGCAGATGCGGGAAGGCATTGACCCTCGCGACGCTCAAAAGGAGGACGCCGCCGCCAAGGTCACATTGCGCGAGGTGGCGGATGCATATTTCTACGAGCGTCCCGGCATGTTGCGGGAAACCACCATCGTGGAGAAGAACCGCCACGTTGAGCAGGTGTTCGCCGCGTGGAAGGACAAGCCCATCGCGTCCATCACCGAGGCAGACGTGCGGAAGCGCTACACGGAAATGGCGACCAAGGGGTTGCGCGGCACCCCGGCACCGGGGCAGGCGCAGATCGCTATGACGACGCTCTCGGTCCTGATTAATTTCGCCATGCGCCGGTATAAGCGCGCTGACGGGACGCCGCTCATCACCCACAACCCGGTCGCAGCGATGAAGGGTGACTGGCCGGGATTTAAGGCGCGGACCCGCGATATTGACGAGAAGCATATTGGCGCGGCGTGGAACCTGCTCACGGAAATGCGGGCACATCCGAAGAATCAGGACGCTCTTGCCGGTATCGACCTTGTGCGCTTTTTGATGCTCACGGGTTGCCGCCGGTCCGAGGGCGCAAGCCTTGAGTGGTGCAACGTAAATCTGGACGAGGCATGGTTCCACCTGCCCAACACCAAGAACGGCAATCCGGTTTGGCTTCCGCTGTCGTTGCAGGCGGTTGAACTGCTCCGGGCACGGAAGCCCAAGGACGACGATAAGGATGCCAGTCCCTATTGCTTCCCGTCACGCGCCAAGGGTGGGTTCGTCACCGACACCCGCGCACCGTTGGAACGCATCGCCAAGCTGATCGACCAGCCCATTTCCGCGCATGACCTGCGGCGCACCTACGTCTCAACCGGCGCGGCAACGCTGGACATCGCCATTCATAAAATGGAGCTTCTGACGAATCACGTGCCTCAGTCGATCACGCTCAAACACTATGCTCGCACGCAGAAGCTCCAGTATTTGCTGCCAGAAACCCAGCAAATCAGCGACTGGATTGAACAGCAGGCGGCAAAGGCGGGCGGTGCAAATGTGGTGGCTCTTCGTGCGTGATGCACTGTATTACGCGGCTGCGCCGGGGCTACAGGGGCGGCACCAGCGCGCCGCCGGGGTAGGGACGGCAGCGCGGCGATCGCCCCTGTGCCGGCCCCGTAGCGAAGGTCGGTCCCGCCACCTCCATATTGCGCATTTCAGGCAAAATCGGTCAAGAGGGCCGATCCTACGCGCCATCCCCTCCCTCGGTTTTGAAGATCAAAAATTCTGCGATTGTTCCAAGATGGAGCAAAGCACTAAGCATGTGCTTATCGCGTAAAAATAAGTGCTTGCACGCGCGGCAGCGTGCAGCATAAGGTAAATGTATGGCTAATCCATTTGCGGGTTAGCATTGGTCGCTTCCAGTCTGTCATTGACGGGCTGCAACCGAGACACCGCACATGCGGCAGCGGCCATCTTGTTCCCCGATTAATAGTCGGTCTTGTGATGAGGCTCGACTATGACGAATATGACTTTCGACCAGCTTTGCGAGCTGTTCAATTACGTCCCCAAGGGACGTCCCCTCGACCCCAAAGAAACGGCTGAGATTCTGGCGCTGTCGGTGGATACGCTGGAGGGATACCGCACGCGCGGCGTTCCCCTGCGCCATTTCAGCCCGCCCGGTTCGCGCATCATTCGGTATGCGGAACGCGACGTTCTCGCATGGCTGGCGGCAGGTGCCCGCTACAGCACCAGCGAACAGGCGGCAGCCTGACCCCCTCCCGACCTTTCCGTCACAAAAACGGCAGGGCGTGAACCCTGCCGCCGGAGTATCGAATGAACACCAGCATTAAACGACAGGCCGCCTTCGGTCCGCAAGCCGAGCGTTTTTCCGGCAAAATGCCCCCTCGTGTCAAAAAAGGCCCGATGGATTGGGGCGCGTGCGAAATCCCGCATTACCCCGAATCCCGACAGGAGGCGCTTCATGTCTGACTCGGTGATGAGCGTCATGCAGGCGCAGCGCCGTTGGCTGGTCGCCAGCCCGGATAAGGTGCCGCACTATACCAGCGGCCAGAAGCGACATGGCGTGCTGGACGGTCCAGACGACCTTGCCCAACTAGCCAGCTATGAGGAGGCGATAGCCACGCTTGCCGCTCACCCCGGCTGGCACCTCGGTTTCGCACTTGGGCCGGATGGGTCTGGAGGGCACTGGCAGGGTATCGACTTTGACCATGTGCAGGAAAAGGCGCTCGCCGACTTGGCGAACACCGTCCCTGGCTATGTCGAGATGAGTCCCAGCGGGACGGGCGCTCATGCCATTGGGTATGGTCGCCACTTCGTCACGCTCGGTTCCAACGGCACGGGCATTGAGGCCTACGCTGCCGGTCGATACTTCACCGTCACCGAACGGCTCATTCGCGATGGTGGATTGGTCTGCCTTGCAGGCCATGTTGAGCAGGTGCTTGCACCCCGCCACGGCATTGGACGCACCGCATCAGCCAGCACGGAGCAGGTCCGCGTCGATGATAAAGTGGTGACGGAACTTCGCTCCGCGCTCCTGCACATGCGCTCCGACGATTATGACGTTTGGTATCGCATGGGACTGGCCCTGAAAGAGCTTGGCGAAACCGGGCGCGGCTTGTGGATGAACTGGTCCGCCGCTTCCGACAAATTCGACATTAAGAAGGCCGCAAAGAAATGGGAAGGCTTCGCTCCGCGCGACACTGGCTACCGCGCCGTGTTCGCAGAGGCGAAGAAGCATGGTTGGCTGAACCCGGCCAGCAATGCCGCGCAGACTGATACCGTCACCATCGACCTCGGAGAACCGTCCACCACCCGGAAGCTCGTTGGGCGCTCGCTCGCCGGGGTTGCCATGCGCTCCATCGAATGGCTTTGGGTCGGTTGGATTCCAAAAGGATACATCACCATTTTTGCCGGTGAGGCTGGTGCGGGTAAATCCACAGTCATCGGTGATGTGACTGCACGAATCACTACCGGCAGGCCTTGGCCCGGTGAGTATGAGTGCCCGGACGCATGGCGGAAACCGGAACGGGTGCTGTGGCTGGGCAGCGAGGACAGCATCGAGGAAATGACGGTCCCGCGCCTGATGGCGTGCGGTGCCAACCTTGAGAATGTAATTGAGATTCAGGGCGTCACCCAACAAGGGAAGCGCAACACTTTCTCCATGCAGGACGACTTGGAGGCGGTTAGCGAATGGCTCCGGTCGGCACGGGCCGAAGGGTTGCCGTTCGCCATGCTCGTCATTGACCCCGTGACCAGCTATCTGCCGGGGCAGAAGCTGCGGAAGGTGGACCTCGCGGACGCGGGGCAGCTTCGCACAATCCTCGAACCTTGGTTGCGGCTCGCGCAAGAGCATAACATCGCCATCGTCTGCGTGACGCATTTCGCGAAGGACACCAGCCGCGCCATGCTTCACCGCGTCATGGGTTCAGCAGCATTCGCTCAAACGTGCCGCAGCCTGTGCGCCGTCATCGAGCCTCCCTCGACCGAGGATTACGAACCGGGGCCGCATGAGAAGGCAATGATACAGGTGAAGGTGAACCTGCCCGAGCATCCGGGCGGAGCATGGAAGTTCAGCACCGAGAAGGTGACGGTCGGCATCGACGAACGGAACGGCAAGCCCATCACGGCCACTCGCCCAAACTGGGATGAGTTGGACACCGCGCTGACACCGAAGACCGCCGTGGGTCCAGCACGCGGCCCCAAGAGCAGGCAGCAACCGCAATTCGCGATGTGGCTGAAAGGCCTGTTCGCCAACAAGCCTGCGGGCACGTGGCTGACCGTGGATGAAGTGAAATGGACCGCCGTGCGCGAGAACGTCGTCTCGGAGAGCTGGTGGAACAAGCACAGCGCGGACCATCTAGACAAGCAAAACCCGGATGGAACGTGGAGGTGCCGACCGAAAGAGGCCCATGCACAAACTGGGTAAAGTGGGTGGGGGGGGGGGAAGGTGGGGAATGTGGGGTGAGTGAGCAAAACCAAGCCCTTAGGCCGCCACCGACCCCACTTCCCCGAGTTTACCACCCGACCGGCGCCCCCGTGCATACGCGCCCGCGTGTAGCCTGCGCGCGCCAACGTATCGCATCATGTTGTAAGGAGAATGAAAGTGACAGACGAAATTCGGTATCATTACCCGGTCGAACCGGGCCAGTTCCTGACTATGCTGAACCGGGTTGGGCAACTCGGGCATTGGTATGTGCGCCATTCCCCGTCATGGAATTTGAGCATTACCTCATTCAGCCTGTCTCCCGGTGCTGGTAATCTTCCTAACGAGGCATCGCTGTTCTTCGTGGAGGGCGAACTGCCTGCCGTGAAGCTCGGCAAGATTACGTTCGACCTGATGGACCTGTTCACGCCCGGAGAAGCGTGGGACCCGAAGGTCTATGCGGAGAACCCGTTCATGCCTTACCCGCTGAAGGAGTTCCTGAACCAATTGTTCGCTGTGCTGATGCTGGACCGGGAAATGCGGTGGGCAGCGCGGGAGCGGGCGATGGCGGTTGCGGCATAGGCACGGTAGCGCCGGGCACTGGTGCGCAAACGGTGCCCGTCGCCACCCATATGCCAGCGAGCGCGGGCCGGGGCTGTAATCGCCCCAAATCGCTGCCGCGCATACCATAAGTCCATCGACCCACACATATGGTATGTCACAGCCTGTCGTCCCAGAATTGAGCTAAGACATTGTTTTAACAAAATAATCACTTGCATGAATTAAGGCGGCGTCCCTAGCCTGTAGCCAATGTCTAACAGTATCCGACATTGGAGTTCGATAAATGGCCGATGAAATCCAAGACGCCGATATTCGCGTTACGCCGTCTTTCCACCCGCAGACTGTGCGAGCGATTGACGAATACGACGACGACACCTCCAGCATCCTTGCGGGGGCCGAAGCCGCGTTCAACGAAGCCTATATCGGGGTCGGGCGCGTCCATGATGCCAGCGCCGCGTCGAAGCGGAACCCCGCATGGAACGAAGCGGCGGCGCTCATCGAAACGCAGAACTTCGCGGACAAGATCGCTACCGGCCTGCTCAAGCGGTTCGACAGCGCCACGACGGGCCTGAATCGCGTGATTGAGGGTCTGGAACGCGACCTGTCCCAGCCTATTGAGAGCCGGGGCGTTGGTGCAATGGCGGGCGAGATTCGCTCGTATGTCCATTCGCTGCCGGAAGGTCAGCGCATGAGTTTCATCCGCAACGCGATTGAGGCGGGCGACGAGCGCACCGTTGGCGCTGTGCTGGGAGGGGTTCCCTACCTGTCGGGCATCACCCCCGAAATGCAGAACATCCTGCTCCGGCTGCATCACGAAAAATCCAATCCCCGTGCGGCGAAGCAACTGCGGGCAGCGAAAGCCGGTCTGGAATTGCTCGGTGAGCGCGGCGGCCTCATCTTCAAGGAGATGGAGAAGGCGGTCGGGGCGAAACAAGCAAAAGTGCAGCAACTTCGTGCAGCAAAGGCGGCGGCTGAAAAGTCGTTCGTCGTTTGATGCATCCGGTCGGATTGATTTGAGGCTGCTCTATCATGGAAACGAAAATCCCCCCTCCGTGGGGCAACGACTGGCAGCCAGCTCCGCCCCCGGAGCCGAAACCGAAGCCGACGCCGGGACCGCCGGGGAACCCAAAATGGGTAAAAGGCATGAAAAGTCCCAACCCGGCTGGCCGTCCCCCCGGTAGCACCGCTCAAACCATCCTCCTCAAGCGGATGCTGGAGAACGCGGACGGTATCGTCGACATGCTGATTGCCAAGGCGATGGAGGGGGACACGAACAGCGCCAGCCTGATTCTCAGCCGCGTCACGCCCTCGCTCAAGGCGGTAGCGCGCCCGGTCGAATTTGATTTCGACCCGGATGCGCCTGTGTCCCGTCAGGTGGAAATGGTGATTGCGGCAATCGCGGACGGAAGCGTGCCCGCTGACATCGGCAGGCAGATCATCGACGCCATCTCAAATCTCGGTTCCATCCGAATGCAGGAAGATTTGGAAGCCCGCATCGTTGCCTTGGAAGAGGCGCGTGATGGGAGAGCGTAAAATGCAATTATTTGGACTTCGGTTGGAAAGAGCGGCGATGCGACCGACCCGCCCGACCGATCCCATCATAGGGGCACGGGCATGACGACGAAGAACCTGAAAGCTGACATTTCGCTGGCGGAGCGCCGCCGTATTGAACGCGAGCAGCAGGCCGAGATTCGCGCCATGCTGGCACCGCGTCACTTCGCTACCATGATGGAGCAGATGGCAATTGACGCCACGCTGGCCCGGTTGGAGCGCGAAGCCCTCCTTGAGGCCGCGCCTGCCATCTATGCGATTATGGGGCACACGGAACAGGTGACGGTCCCCGTGCCCGCTCCCGTGGTCTCCCTTGAGCCAGCGTCAGCAGCGCAGTCCCTTCCGGTGCCGGTAGCATCTCGTCCTGCTCCGCCTGACGGTCTGCGCCAGCGCCTCGGGTTGCAATAGTCGTAATGGCGGGCATCCGGGCTTTGCAGAAGCGAGCGGCGAAGCTGGAGAAGGCGGACATGCCGACACCATCGCCGTTCGTGCAGTGGTTCGGGTCGTTTGACGCATGGGTTGAGCGCGAAGTGCTACCGGGGGTGGAGAGCGGGGCGCTGGACCAGCGCGACATGATTAACGTGGTGGCTGCCCTCCGTCGCTGGGAGCGGGGCGGGACATGGGCACTTGCGCGTTATTAGATATGTGCACCGATCAAGGGGCAGCCGTATCTAGGTTGCAGGCCGCACAGAAGGCGTTCAGGCCAATCTTTGAGGCGAGAGAAAATAGCAACGCTATCACAGGCACTACAGCGGCAGCTGCCAATCCTACCGTGCTGGCGACTACTGCGGCAACCATACTCACTAAACCAACTTTTCCTTGGCCATTCCAAATCTGTACAGCTTGAGCACGTTCGTCGTTATATTTTTCGTCACCACAGACGAATGCGACGAATTCTTTCTTCACGTTCGCGTAAAAGCTCTGGATTGGTCCGCCGACACCAAAGCCTAGGGTGTTGTTTGATCCGGTTCTAGAAAGCCAAAGCTCTCCAACTTCTTCTTCGGATTTTCCCGATGCGACTAATTGTTCGATAGATTCGGACTGGCTTTTAGGCAGGCCATCAAGCCATCCGTCCGTTGTGAGTGCGATAGCAAGCATCAGAGCAACCCTGCAATATATTCAGCGGAAACGGCGTGCGTTGTCTGGTGCAGCGCCTGCGGATCAATCCCGCCTAGTGATATGCCGCTTGGCCCACCCGGCACATAGCCACCAACAATCATGGCGCACACAAATCGTCCATCAGCGGAAAAAACTGGTCCGCCAGATTGGCCAGGGCGCGTTTGTGTATTCAGCACCACATGTTTGATTTTTAGGCTGTCAGCACCGAGAAGGATGCGAGCGCCAACCATGCTTGATTGCTGGGTGAGCACCAAGCGACCATGATCGGCGTGAGGGTAGCCTAGACTTTGGACAGGCGCACCCGTGGAAATCATGTCTGAACTGCCCAAGCCATAGCCAAATGACATGTTGTTTGAAGTGTCAGCAAACTCCAAAATGGCTATGTCGTGTAGCGGGCTGTAATTGACAATCTTCAGCGTCGTTCCGTTGACCTGTTGATTAGTGGTATCTTGGTAATCCGACAGCGCATCAGCACGTCCAAAAATTGCCAGCAGCCCTTCATCGCTGGGGCCGGTTACATGGGCGGCAGTCGCGAATTTCCGAGGGCCTACAGCAAAGCAGGTTCCGAGAGGCTGGATGGCTCCGCCGTTTATGATCCTGCCAAGAGGCAAAACTACCCTGCCAATGTGGTTGTCCATTATATCCCCCCTAGTCGAATCTGATGAAGCCGCAGGCATTTAACCGCAGACAGATGTTCTGTCGCCGGCTTTTAGTGAGGCTGCTAGACATGCGCTAGATGACGTGAGGATATGCCACTGGCGCTGCCAGTGGATTGCCACTAAACCATTGTTTTTGCTGGTAATTTTGGTCGGGACGAGAGGATTCGAACCTCCGACCCCCACACCCCCAGTGTGATGCGCTACCAGGCTGCGCTACGTCCCGACCGGAGGGCGCCCAATAGAGGGATGAATTGGAAGTTGCAAGGGATTCGATGCAGGCTTTTTGCGGGGCGTGCAAATGACCGGCTTTTCCGTCCGTTGCCCGATGCATTCAAAGCCCGCCGTTCCGGGCGCGAAAAGCCAAGCATGTTGCCTTGCCCCGGCCATCTGTGTTAGCCGCCCGCGCTTGATCCCATGCCCGCGCCCTGCGGGTTGGGGAGACCGAAAAACAAGGCGAAAGTCCCACCATGTTCATTACTCCAGCCTTTGCCCAGACCGCGGGCGGGCAAGCCTCCGGCGCCGGTATCCTGGTGCAGATGGCACCGCTGGTCCTCATCTTCGTCGTCTTCTACTTCCTGCTGATCCGTCCGCAGCAGAAGAAGATGAAGGAGCATAAGGGCAAGATCGACGCCGTGAAGAAGGGCGACCAGGTCGTGACCGGCGGTGGCCTGGTCGGTAAGGTCGCGCGCGTCGACGACATCTATGTCGATATCGAGCTGGCGCCGAACATGAAGG
Organism: Sphingobium salicis subsp. salicis; assembly: GCF_049472635.1. Lineage (NCBI taxonomy): Bacteria > Pseudomonadati > Pseudomonadota > Alphaproteobacteria > Sphingomonadales > Sphingobiaceae > Sphingobium > Sphingobium salicis. The sequence goes on along the minus strand of NZ_JAYRCS010000001.1, from coordinate 3,792,183 downwards.
TCAAGGCGGTCAAGTCGACCCTGGCCGACGTGATCGACCCGACCACCGCCAAGCCCGCGAACGACTGATCCAACCATGCTGAACTTCTCGCGCTGGGCCATCGCCGGCATCCTGTTGCCGCTGATCATCGGCATCTTCTGCGCCGTCCCGAGCTTCCTGCCCGATTCGACGGTGGCGAAGCTGCCCCCCTTCATGCAGACGCGGGTCAATCCGGGCCTCGACCTTGCCGGCGGCAGCCATCTGCTGCTGGAAGCGTCGACCCAGGATGTGGCCAAGCAGCGGCTCGCCAATATGGAGGAGCAGGTCCGCACGGAGCTGCGCCGGGGCGAGACGAAGATCGCGATCGGCGATATCTCCAGCCGTGACGGGAAGCTCAGCTTCATGGTCCGCAACCCCAGCGAAGTGGATGCCGCCGTCGAGCGCATCCGCCCGCTGACCCAGGGGGCGGGCCTGACCGGCCAGCGCGACTTCAATGTCGAGGTGGTCAACAGCTCCACCATCGTCATCACGCCGACCCAGGCGGGAATCGACAATGCGGTCAAGAGCGCGATGCAGGTCGCGACCGAAGTCATCCGCAAGCGCATCGACGAAATGGGCACGCGCGAGCCGACCATCCAGCAGCAGGGCGCCAATCGCATCGTCGTGCAGGTGCCGGGCCTGCAGGATCCCAAGGCGCTGAAGGCGCTGCTGGGCCAGACCGCGAAGCTGGAATTCAAGCTGGTCGACATGAGCGCCAATCCGAGCGAGGTGGCCCAGGGCCGCGCGCCGGTGGGCAGCGAAGTCCTGCCCTATCCGACCAATCCGGCCGGGCCGCCGATGATCGCCGTCCACCGCCAGGTGATGGTGTCGGGCGAGGAGCTGACTGACGCGCAGCAGACCTATGACCAGCAGACCAACGAACCCAATGTCACCATCCGCTTCAACGGATCGGGCGGCAACAAGTTCGCCAAGGTGACGTCGCAGAATGTCAACCGCCCCTTCGCCATCATCCTGGATGGCAAGGTGCTGTCGGCGCCGAACATCAATGAGCCGATCTTGGGCGGGTCGGCGACGATTTCGGGCAGCTTCACCGTCGAAGGCGCCAACCAGCTGGCGATCGCGCTGCGGTCGGGCAAGCTGCCGGTCAACTTCGTCGTGGTCGAGGAACGCACCGTCGGTCCGGGCCTGGGCGCCGATTCGATCCGCGCCGGCCTGGTCGCGTCGATCGTCGCGGTCGTCGCGGTCGCTGCCTTCATGTTCGTGAGCTATGGCCGGTTCGGCATGTATGCGAATCTGGCCGTGGCCATCAACGTGCTGGTGATCCTGGGCGTGATGGGCATTTTGGGCGCGACGCTGACCCTGCCGGGCATTGCCGGCTTCGTGCTGACCATCGGCACCGCGGTCGACGCCAACGTGCTGATCTATGAGCGTATCCGCGAAGAGCGGCGACGCGGGCGCGGGGTCGTGCAGGCGATCGAGTTCGGCTACAAGGAAGCCAGTCGCACCATTTTCGAAGCAAACGTGACCCACGCGATCGCCGGTGGCATCATGCTCGCGCTGGGCTCCGGCCCGGTCAAGGGCTTCGCCATCGTGCTGCTGATCGGTATCGCGACCAGCGTGTTCACCGCCGTGACCTTCACGCGCGTTCTCGTGTCGGGCTGGGTGCGTCGCACTCGTCCCACGGACATCCACATTTAAGAGGGGCGGGAGGAACAACCCATGAAACTTCTCAAGCTCGTCCCCGACAACACCAATATCGGCTTCGTCAAGCTGCGCCACTGGGCCTTTGGCCTGACGCTGCTGCTGACTGTGCTGGCGGTCGGCGCGACCTTCTACAAGGGCCTGAACCTGGGCGTCGACTTTGTCGGCGGCCTGATGATCGAGGCGAAGTTCCCGCAGGCGGTCGAGACCGACAAGGTCCGCGACACGATCGCGGGGCTGCGCGTGGGCGAAAGCTCGCTGCAGCAGTTCGGCGATCCCAAGACGGTGCAGATCCGCCTGCCGCTGCCCGAACAGGGCGGCGCCGGCGCGGCCAATGCCGTGGTCGAAAAGACCCGCAAGGCGATGGAGGCGCAGTTCCCCGGCGTCACCTTCTCGCGCTATGATACGGTGTCGGGCAAGGTGTCGGGCGAACTGATCCAGAATGGCGTGCTGGCGGTCGTGCTGGCTATCATCGGCATCGCGATCTTCTCCTGGTTCCGCTACGAATGGCAGTTCGGCGTATCGACCTTCGTCGCGATCGTCCACGACGTGCTGATGACGCTGGGCTTCTTCGCGATCACCCAGCTGGAGTTCGACCTCAACATTATCGCCGCCGTGCTGACCATCGTGGGCTATTCGATCAACGACAAGATGGTGATCGACGACCGTATCCGCGAGAATATGCGCAAATATCGCAAGATGGACATGAAGTCGCTGATCGATCTGTCGGTCAACGAGACGCTGCCGCGCACGGTCATGACCTCGGTCACCATCCTGCTGGCGCTGGGCGCGCTGCTGCTGCTGGGCGGCCATGTGCTGCGCGGCTTCACCGCGGCCATGATGCTGGGCATCATCGTCGGCACCTATTCGTCGGTCTATGTCTCCTCCTCGCTGCTGATCACGCTGGGCCTGAGCCCGCAGACGGCCGAGAAGAAGGCCAAGAAGGGCGGCATCGCCGCCCAGGCCGAGCGCATGGGCCCGCGCGACGGAGCCCAGCCCTGAGCGACCGTCAAACCGGAATCGAACTGCGCCGCGACGATAGCGGCCAGGGTCCGATTGTCACCGGCTTCCAGGGCCGGGGCTTCCGGGTGAAGGACGATGTCTTCCCGGACGGGCTGTTGCTCAGCCCCGTCCGGGCACTGGCCTGGATGCAGGCGCCGGCGGTGTCGGCGATGAGCGTCGCTGCGTTGGGCGACCTGTTCGACCATCTGGAACTGAAGCCCGAATTCCTGCTGCTGGGCACCGGCAGCGGGTTGCAACAGCCGCCCCGCGCCTTCGTGCGGGAACTGGAAGCACGCGGCATCGGCGTCGAGGCGATGGACAGCCGCGCCGCCGCCCGTGCCTGGGGCGTGCTGCGCGCCGAGGAACGCTGGATCGTGGGCGCGCTGCTGCCGCTCTGATCAGCCGGGCTGGAGCCGGGGATAACGCGCCAGCCACCGCTTGGCGCACACCCGCGCATCGAAGATCGCCCGCCTTGCGCCGAGAAAGGCGGGGCCGGGCACCAGCCGCAAGCCGAACAGATCATCAAGGCCGAAGGGGGCGTTGACCTCCAGCCGGTCGTCGGGCGTCAGACGGACGCCGACGGCGGTCGCCGTTTCGGTCCAGTGGCGCATCGCATCGGCAGCATCGGCATAGGGTGCGTCCCGATTGCGCAGGTGCATCCGCGCCTGATTCTTGACAGACCAGTCGACGTCCGGGCGCAGCGTGGCCAGTTGCCGCTCGATCTGCCGGTCGAGCGCAGGATCGGTCCGGGCGGGATCGAACCAGATGATGTCGATATCGCCGACGGGGATCGACGGGGCGTGGCCGTGGAGATGGTCCCAGACCGCATCGCGCACGAAGCCGGCGGCGACCCAGCCATCGGGCAGGTCGAGCGCGCGGAGCAGATGCAGGATCGCCATCCGCCAGGGATCGGCGTTCAGCAGGTCGCGCAACCGCGCTTCCATGCGGATTACGACTTCATCGACCAGGCGGTCAGTTCCTCCAGGTCGAGGTCGCGCTCCAGTTCATGCAGCACATGTTCGTCGATGTCGCCGGCGCGGTGCAGGCGCAGCAGTTCGGCGCGGCCGGCGGCGATCGCCTCCAGCACCAGGTCGAAATGGGCGTGGAGCCGGTCGGCGAACTGTTCTTCCTGCCCGGCATAGTTTTTCGAGAGGACGGCGCGGCGCTGATAGCGTTCGAGCAGTTGCGGGTGGATGAGTTCACCCGCCGCATCATAGGCGAGCTGTTCGACGCGCACGGCCTGGACCCTGGCGATGGCGGCTTCGGCATCGCTCATGCTGAGGCGGGGGCGATCATGAATCGGGTCGGAGAGGCCCGCCCAGCGGATCAGCAGGCCGAGCGTCGTGCCCTGGATGAGGACGGTGCCGAGAATCACGCCAAAGGCCGCGACCAGCAGGAAGTCGCGCCCCGGAAAGCCCTCCGGCACGGAGAGTGCGACCGCCAGCGTCACCACGCCGCGCATGCCGGCCCAGCCGAGCACGGTAGCGCCGCGCGGGCCGACCGGGCTGTAACGGCGCAGGCCCAGCGCGCGCAGCAGCAGGATGATGGCGTCCGAGCCGAACACCCAGACGAAGCGGGCGGCGGTGAGGGCGAGCAGGATGAGCAGCACGGGCACCGCCATATTGTCGAGCACGACGGCAAAGCCGCCGACCCGGTCGACCACCCCGCGCAGCGAGGAGCCGATCAGCATGAACACGGTCGCTTCCATGAGGAAGATCATCACCGCCCAGAAGGCGGTGCCGCGCATCCGCACCGAGGCAGACCAGACGATATGCTGATACCAGCCGCAGATGAGGCCGGCGGCCACGGTGGCGATGACGCCGGAGACATGGAAGGCTTCGCCCAGCAGATAGGCCGACCAGGGCACCAGCATGGAGGAGGCGATCATCAGATAATCGTCGCCCAGCCGCCGGACCAGCAGCACCCAGATGGCACCGATCGCGCCGCCGACGATCAGGCCGCTGACGGCGAGCAGAATGAAGCTTTCGAGGCCCGCGACCGCGCTGAAGCTGCCGGTGGCGACGGCGGCGATGGCGAAGCGGAAGAGGACCAGGCCACTGGCGTCGTTGAACAGGCTTTCGCCCTCCAGCAGTTTTCCCCCTTTAATTCCTAGCCCCCCAAAACCGAAGGGAGGTGCGGCCGCGTAGCGTAGCTATCAGCTACGCGAAGCGAAGCGGCCGTTCCGGGCGTTTGAGCACCTGCCGACGGCTCTGCCGGAGGCCCGGTCAAGCACTTGAGACGTGCAATTCCTGGCGAAGAGGGTGAAGCAAGGAAAGCGAAAACGCAGCCAAATTTTCTCCTCTCTGTTCTTGCAGAGGAGAATCCAATCTGCGACTGAGCGGACGTCGTTGGTGGTAAGCCCGACGATGGGGCGTGGTAACCTCTCTAGCTGATGGCCGGTCGCAAAGTGTTGCGGCCGGGTGGCCGTCGCGCATGTCCAAGGCTCGCCTAAAGGCGACGGCGCTTGGAGCATCAGCCTAAGTTACCAACACCCGGCTCTGCCGGTCCGCCCCCTGCTTGCAGCGTTGGAGGACTGAGCATGCGTATCGAGTTTACGGGTCACATTAAGCCCGAGGATTTTGATCGGGTTGTAGCAGCCGCTATGGGCGTGCTCGCGGACGAGGGCGTCGCGAAGATAAGTAGTGTCACCCTCGATTTTCTCGCCTGGGGTGCCGAAGGAGAACGACGGCAAGCAGTTGATAGCGACGGGTACATGGCAACGTTGACGATACTAGGCGAAGAATTGGCTGCCATCCCAACCGTTGTACAACTTCAAGCGCCGGAGACTATCACGTTCCGCGATCGGCCTGAGGACATGGAATTCAGCATGTTCAATATAGGAGCGGGTCGAGATGACTGAGGATGAAATTCTTCAGAAGAACCTCGATTTGGCTATCGGTCTACCCGACGGATGGCGCGCTCTTTACCAGAAATTGATCCACGAGTTAGCGAAAGTGGATGGAACGGCGACGGTCGTTCAAACCAAGGAAAAGTTCGGAGAGATGCGGGTTTATCTGAAGGCTTACAGCGAGCCGGCTTTTGCCCTTACCGATTCTGCTACCGCTAGTTCGCGCACCCTCTGTCAGCAATGTGGCGAGCCGGCGGTTCTTTCACGATCGGCTGATGGGTTTTACGCGACCGTTTGCTCACAACACTCGGAAGGGTTTGAACCTGCTAATTTCTCTCCCATGCGCCACGTCAGGGTGCTGATTCCCAAACCCGACGATGATGTCGAGGACAACGCGAGCTGGTGATGCGGCAGGAACAAAAATGATCATTACTCTCCTCGAACATTTGTCGCGCATCCGCGCTCGCAAAGTCGAGCTTGGTATCGTTGATAGCCCCGAGCGCACCGAAGCGATGCGCAACTCAGGGCTTCGGCGAACGGCGCGAAAACGCGCAGCTCTCGCGCGGATTGCCGAACGTTTGCGTGCGGCAGGTGTTACTCCTCTAGAATAGGACGACTAACAGTCAGGAGTGGTCCTACTGACCAGTTGTCGCTGCTTAGAGGCTGTGTCAGAACGCTGACGTAACGGTGGACGGCCGAGTTTCGATATGATTCCGAGGGGTTGCGACACCAACCTTGGAAGGCATCATGTGGAAACCGACCGCCCGCGCGCATCATAGCCGCGCACAGCTTCGCTATGGAAGCGATCTTACCGATGCAGAATGGCATTTGATTGAGCCGTATTTGCCCGCGCCGTGCCAATGCGGACGGCGAAGGCGTTGGCCGATGCGGGAAATCATCGAGGCCATTTTCTATTTGCTGCGGGCAGGTTGTCCCTGGCGGCTTTTGCCTGACAGCTTTCCGCCATGGCGCACGGTCTACCGTTGGTTCTGCACTCTGCGTGACGATGGGACATTCGAAAGTCTCAACCACCATCTCGTCCAGATCGACCGCGTCCGAACGGGGCGAGAACCGATGCCGTCAGCGGCGGCCATCGACAGCCAGAGCGTCAAGACCACTGAAGCGGGTGGTCCGCGCGGCTATGACGCAGGGAAAAAGATCATGGGCCGAAAGCGCCACGCCATGGTCGATACCGATGGTCGTGCGCTCGAACTGCTGGTCCATGGCGCTGACGTGCAGGACCGAGACGGCGCAGTGCCTTTGCTCCGGCAGTCACGCCAGCGGCACCCCTTGGTCGAGCATGCCTATGCCGACAGCGCCTACAACAGCGATCGCGTCCGGGAAGCCACATCCATCACGATAGAGATCGTTCGGAAATTAGCCGACCAGACCGGGTTCGTCGTCCATCCCAGACGATGGGTGGTCGAACGAACCTTCGCATGGCTCAATCGAAATCGACGCTTGGCAAAGGACTTCGAGCGAACCATCAAATCCGCAACTGCACTTCTATATGCCGCTGCTGCCGTGGTCCTCATCAGGCGCATCGCTCGTTACGCATGAGATTCAAGACAGATGGGGTGATTGGGGCTCGCCACCGAGTCGGAGAGGTGGCTGCTCCTCGCAAATGGTAGAACGTGGTCCGTATCGAGCGGCCACAACCATGAGGAGAAGCAACCGTGAACTACTATGCCGGATTGGATGTTTCGTTGGAAGAGACGGCCATCTGTATTGTCGATGAGACGGGCGCGATCGTACGCGAGCTACGCGCGCCCAGCGATCCTGAAAGCTTGATATCGGCGTTCAACGGGGTTGCTTTGCCGATGGTGCGGATCGGACTGGAGGCCTGTTCGCAATCGGCGTGGCTTCACCAGGGTATGGCTCGGTCCGGCTTGCCGGTGTTGTGCATTGAAACACGACAGGCAAAAGCGGCCATGGGAGCAATGCCGAACAAGACTGACCGCAATGACGCGCGGGGATTAGCGCAAATCATCCGAACGGGCTGGTATCGGCAGGTTCACGTCAAGAGTGCCCCGTCACGGATGTCGCGCTCATTACTTGTGGCGCGCCGGACGGTGCTCTGTAAAGTGCGGGACATGGAGAATGCGGTGCGCGCCGTACTACGCGAAAGTGGGCTCAAAGTTGGAGCTCCAGGCCGCAAGCTGTTCGCCACGCGGGTGCGCGAACTCGCTGAAACCGACCCTTCGCTGGCGGATATTACAGAACCCTTGCTGGCCATCGTCGCCGCCATGCACTGCCAACTTGAACGGCTGACACGCCGTGTTCTTGAGACCGTTCGAGTTGAACCCATCTGCCGGCAGTTGATGTCTGTGCCTGGCGTGGGGCCGCTGACGGCGCTCGCCTTTCGCGCGACCGTGGATCGACCTGAACGCTTCCGACGATCTCGCGATGTCGGCGCCCATCTGGGCCTGACTCCAAGGCGATATCAATCGGGTGAAACAGATGTGCAGGGACGCGTCAGCCGGTGCGGAGACGAACTCGCGCGCACATTGCTTTACGAGGCGGCCCATACGTTACTGACCCGATGCAAGAAATGGTCGGCGCTCAAAGCCTGGGGCATGGGCATTGCCAAGCGGCGGGGGATGGCAAAGGCCCGCGTCGCTGTCGCCCGCAAGCTCGCGGTGATTTTGCATCGCATGTGGAGCGATCAGACTGAGTTTCGCTGGGGGAAGGTTCCAGCAGGCCAGATCGCATGAGGAGGCCCGAACAAGATCCCGTCTGAGAAGACGGGTAGCGTCGTTCCCATGGGGACGAAGGGCAAGACGATCTCGCTTAGAGTCCGGAACCTCAGCCCAGCTGAAGGTCGCGAAACAGATTGAGACGCCTTGCTCTCCATGACCCCATTATGCGGCGGCCTTGCGCCGACCGCGGAGAGAAGCGAGTGATCCATGGGAACGATCACGTAATCGAGGAAGCAGCTTGACCCAAAAGGCCCCAATCAGAGAAGGCTCTTAGGTTCGGCTGACTGCCATTCCGGTGACTTACGACCAGTTCATGTTGTTCCGACCCGCGCCGAAATGTCCGCTTTCGCCGAAGGTGGTTATTTGTAACATTGACAACTGCCGAGCAGCAAGCGCCCATCCAAGTCGCTCAGGCGGGAAATCAGTGCGCCTATTGACGGACGTTCTGCCTATGACCGGGGCTGGGACCTTTGCGACGGTCGGCTTTGGAACGCCGATATTAAGATAGCGGACATTGCAAGTTCAGGGAGTCGAGCCGGCGGTATTGCCGCATCTCGTGTGCGACAGCTGCGCGGCGGAGCGGCTCGGCGTTTCCTCGCACCAGTGCATTAACCGTATGACGCTAGAGCTGGTCGCCGAGCGCGATTGAAGTGGCGGGGGGAAATCTGCTCATGACGCTTCGGCGAGAGGGCAATTTTTCGCTGGAAGGGATGAATGGCGCTGACTAGTGGGGGAAGAGGAAGAGATGGTGACGTTCAGACTGAAGATGCTGCCTGCGCTGGACGGCGATTGCCTGCTCCTATCCTGGGGCGATGAGGGTCCGCTCCATCACATGGTATTCGATGGCGGCAGGAAGGGCGCCTACGCCTACCTCCAAGACGAGTTGGCCGTCATCAAGAAGGCCGGCGAGAAGCTGGACCTCTACGTGCTCTCGCACGTAGACGCCGACCACATCGAGGGCTCCCTCGCCTACTTCGACGACGTCAACCGTCCACTGCTGCCGGAGCAGGTCTGGTATAACGGCTTCGAGGAGATGGGGCGCGCGGGCGCGGGCGTCCGCAGCATGCGCCAGGGCGATGACTGGTCGAAGGCGATCGCGCGGCTGCGCCTGCCGCTCAACACGTCTTTCGAGGACGGCGTGGCGGCAATCGAGAAAGTGCCCGGTCCGATCGACGTCGAAGGTCTGAAGGTTACGATGCTGTCGCCGGACGCGGCGCATCTGGCGGCGATGCGTCTCAAGTGGGAGGCCTACCGCAAGACGGTCGCGACCGCGCGGACCGGCGTGCGCCGCGGGGCAAAAGCGGCTCGGCCGCCGGTGGAGCCGCCCATCGTCGTCGAGGACTACGTGGCCGACGGCGAGATCGACACCGAGCTCCCGAACGGGACTAGCATCGCGTTCGTCGCGGAGTGGCGGGACCGGCGCGTCCTGCTCGGGGGTGACGCGCATCCAAACCTGCTGACGTCGTCGCTGGCGCCTCTGGCGAAGGAGGAGGGCGGGCGCTACCGCCTCGATCTTCTCAAGGCGTCCCACCACGGCAGCAGGAAGAACACGTCGCGCGAGCTCATCGAGATCATCGACTGCCGTCAGATCGCGGTCTCCACCAACGGCTCGCTGCACCAGCATCCCGATCCGGAAGCGATCGCCCGCTTCATCCACTACGGCACGGCGGGTGCCAAGAATCTCTGGTTCAACTACGGATCGGACTGGACGCAGCCGTGGGCCGATGCAGACACGATGGCGAAATACGGCTACCGGACCCACTTTCCGCCTCCAGATCAGCAGGGAGGCATGGAGATTGACCTGATGGTTGATCCGCCGCTCTGAGACGGGATGGTTCCCAAACGGATGGATCTTATTGAACCGGACGTCCGCCGGGTCGACAATCGGCAAGGCGAATGGCGTCAGGGCTGGCGAGAGAGGCGCAGTGGGGAAGACGATGGACTACGGTTGGACGAGCGTCGGCGAGCTTGAGCACAAGCTCGCAGAGATCCTGTTGGCGCGGTATCCCGGCGAGGTGACCGAGCTGGACGTCTCGATCGAAGGCGACACGGTCGTCCTGTCCGGGGAAGTGGCGAGCGAGGCCTGCCGTGGCGATGCCAAGCGCCAGCTTCTCGCCTTCGACGGCGTGTTCAAGGTCTCCAACCGGCTCGAGGTCGCCGCTTTCCTCGAGGCTGCGAGCGATTCCTCGACCGAGGACGATTACTTCGACAAGCGGCCGAGCAAGCAGGGGGTGCGTTCCGACGGCGACGGAGACCGCCCAAGCACCGGGGGCCGGCGTCGCAAGAGCTTCAATCCGGTTTGGGACGAGGTCTATAAGGGCAGCGGCAGCGGCCGGATCGAGGGCCCTGGGGTCGAATATGCGTCCTACGACGGGGATGACGAGCCAAATTCCGTCGAGGTCAGCCGCTATCCGACAATCGAGAGTTCGGGCGAGCTGTCGTCCGGCGCAGTCATCGACGTCACGGTGGGCCTGACGACGGATTCGAATGGCAGAGAGAATCCGATCGACGTCGGCAGCTTCGCAGCCGATTGGACCGAGATCGAGCTGTCAGTCCAGATCGTCGGCGACTGGCTGAAGTCTGTGACACCCGAGACCGGTTCGATCACGCTTCGCCGGGATGGGCCAACAACTGCGGCCAGGTTCGCCTGCACCGTTTCCCCGAACTACGTGCTGGGATCGCCGGCCGTGCTGCAGGTCTACTACCTGCACGGCACGCGCATCTGCGGGTCCACGCTCCGGGACCTAGCGGTCCACGAGGCGCCGCAGAAGGGCGCCGATGCCGAGGAGCGGGCGAAGCCGGAGCCGCCGAGAGCCGCTCCCGCGGCGGCGGGCGTGGTCACTGTGGTGCCCGACGCGTCGGGTCCTGCGCTCGTGGTCATGATCGCGGGGGTGGACGGCGAGCAGCAGTGGATCTGGAAGCGCTACGGGCCGGACGGATACAGGACCGGCAGCGGGACCGTGCAGCTCGGCTGCACTGCGAAGGCGTTCGCGGACACGCTTCTGGCGTCATGTCCGGATCTACCGGCCGACAGCTTCCGGCGCATGATGCGCGGAATCGGGGAGGCGATCTGGCGCAAGGCGCCGGATGGCTTTCGCGATGCCTATCTCGGCTGCCGCAAGGCCCTAGGCAGTGACTTTCCGATCCAGTTCAGCAGCGACGACCCGCACGTGCCCTGGGAGATGATGAAGCCCGACGTCGACGGCGGAACGGTGGACCACCTCTATATCGAGCACCCCGTCGCCCGTTGGCCGCTGAACACCAGCGGTGCGCTGCGGCCGACGTTCATAGCGGGGGACATCCTGTCGTTCGTGCCGGACTATCCCCTGCAGAAGCTGGCTTCGGCGGCGGAAGAGAGCGTGTGGATCTGCTCGACCTTGGGCGGCATTCGCATGGCCCCGACGCGCAGCGCGTTCCTAGATCTGCTAGACGGTAAGCATTCTGATCCCGTGCGGCTGATCCATTTCGCAGGGCACGGCATGGCCGACACCGGCTCGAACGATGGCGGCATCGAGCTTCAGGACGCAACGGTCGGATTGATGGAGGTATACCAGTCCTCGACCCAGATTGGGCATCGGGACGGGCCGCTCATCGTGCTGAACGCCTGTGAGGCCTCAGCCGGCGCCGAGATGTTGGGGATGAACACTGGCTGGGGGGCGGCGGTCGCCGCCACCGGCTTCGGTGGCTTGATCGCGCCGCTCTGGGCCGTGCAGGACGCGATAGCCTTCCAGATGGCCCAAGACAGCCTTCCCCAGCTCTTGAGTGGGCGCGCCACCCTCGGTGCCGCGGTACGTGACGCGCGCCGGAAGAACGCCGAGACATCGGTCGCGGCGCTCGCCTATCTGACGCACGGCGACGTGATGGCGCGGTTCGCTACGTCCTGACCAAGCTAGGGACGTCGACCAGCGCCGAGGCGGGAACGAGCGCCCGCACCTCCGACACGAGGTCGTTGGTGGTCTCGGGCGTTCTGATCGATACAATGAGGCTGAAGGGGACCGAGAGGTTAGCCGGTGGAGTCTCGGCGTTGGTCGCCCACCACCCCCGGCTCGGCGCCACGTTGAGCAGCCGCCGCCCGACGAGCTGGTAGGCTGGGCCGCGCCAGACGTCGTGGTGGAGCGTGCCTCGGTTGCGCTTGCGCCAGCCCAGGGCCCAGCCGCTGTCGGCGGCGCGGGATTCCGACGCGAAGACCGCGCGGTTGACGCGTCGCTCCGCACGCGCTTCACTTTCCTCGAAGCGCTGGAAGTCGAAGCTGAGGCCGTGCGAAGAGTAGAGCTGCGGACGCTGCAGTCCAGCGCTGTGAAGGTCCGGCTCGATGAAGTATGACAGCGTGCACCGCATCTCAACCTCGGTTGCGCCGAGAGCGCTGAGGGCCTGGTCCGGCCACGGCAGGCGGAAGGACTTCATCTCCTTCAGGGTGACACCGCGGCCCTCGTCCTGCTTAAATGGTCTGAGAGTGTCCTGCGCGATGAGCGTCAGTGCATTGTTCGCGCTCCAGAAGATGCGCTCCTCATCGGGAACACCCCAGCCGAAGCAATCGAGCGTCGCGAGGGTCGCCTCCTCATCGGTGGCGCCGGCGTCGATCAGGTCCTGCCGTCGGGCTTGCATGACGTCGGTCCACTCTGCGCAGTGGACGAGAAGGCCACGGATAGTTTCTGGTCGCATGGCTGGATATCGCGCGAGGACGCGGCCAGCGAGCCGCGACGCCGCGGCGCACGCCGCGCTGGTGTCGCCCGTGAAGGTGATCGGCCTCCGGGTCGGATCGTTGGACGTGGTCGCGATCATGTCGGGGGCATGCGGACGCGAGGTGCGCCCGCCCGGGTCGATGCCGTGGTTGCCGCCCTCCATGACGATGTCGGGCTTGTGGTGCTTCGGCCGGAAGCGCCACGGCTGGGCAGTGCGCGATCGCGGCGACAGACCGCCGGTGTCGGCCAGCGGCGACGGACCCGTGCACTTGTGAGTGAGCGCGCCGACCGAAAGCACGTTCAGCGCCTGCGCGGGCGACTGGATGCCGTGGTCCCCGTTGAGCGTCGCGTAGGACGAGACCAAATAGGGCTCGGTGGCGGAGGTCTCGACGTTGCCGACCGCGACGCAGAACAGCCTTGTGTTGCGCCTATCGTTGAACGCGAGCTTGTCGAGCGTAGACGACGTCGAGGTGGGGCGGCCGTCCTCAGGTTCGCCGACTGCAGTGGCCGCGAGACAATAGATGCGCCGGTGTTCGTCCTGGGCCTCGGCGGCACGGACTCCGCGGGCGATCGCGTCGCGCGCTGGGATGCGGACGGGGCTGCCAGGATTGAACACGGCGATAGACTCGAGGCCGATGTCGAGCCTGACGGCGTCGGTGCCACCGGCAACGTCGGCGAGATCGCCGTAGAGCGCCACGCCGGCCATCTTCGTCCCGTGTCCGTCCGGATCGAAAGCGTTCCACGCGCGGGCCACGGCGCGGCAGCGCTCCGCCGGCAGGGCCGGCGAGATCAGCGCGTTCTCCCGGTTGACGCCGGTGTCGAGTAGCGTGACCCACGGCGCGGCGGGCGGCGCGGGCACCACCCGGCTGGCGATGGCCTGATACTGCGCGAGGCGCGCCGGCGGCGGAAGGTCGGCATGCTCGGCGATGAAACTGGATGCGCCGCGCAGCTCGACGACCGCCGCGCTGCTCCCAATGAGGCGGTCGAGCGCCGCCTTGGTTGCAATGACGTTGTAGACCATTATGTCGACGAACTCGGAGCGGCGCCCCGATGTCTCGATGCCGAGCTCGTCCACCGCGACCTCGAAGGCGTCCACCATCGGCGCGCGTACCCAGATTTCCCATTCGGCCTCCCCGCGGCCGCCGGGGAAGTTCTCGAGCGTGTCGGTCCAGAGGTCCTCGATCGTCGCGCGCCTGAACTTGTCGGCGCTCTCGAACAGCCAGAAGTTGCGCGGCCGCTTGATGGAGTCCCCCGTGTCAGGATCGAATTCCTCGTTGCGGCGGTCGTCGCCGTCGGGGGTCCATTCCTCGTAGGCAGTGAGCGATTTGCTAAGCGATTCAATCGCGCTGCCGGTGAGGAAGTAGATGGCGCGGTCGTGCCCACGGTTCTCCTCAACTTTTGCATGCCTCTGCACGTTGAGGAGCTGCATGCCGGTGCTGGTCGCGCGCCTGGAGGTGCCGGTGACCAGCTCCTCGCCTTCGCGAGACGTTACCGCCACCGTGAGGCCGCGCTTTCGCAGCGGGACGCCTGTCGCGGCCTGCTCAATCCGGGCGTCGCGCAGGCTGTCAGAAAGATCTGCGAGATCGCCCCGCAGGCGGCCTGCGTGGGCCGCCCTATTCTCGACCGCCGAGGGCGGATGGTTGGAGCCGCCGCCGTGCGGTTGGAAGTTGTCGGACGCGCGTCCAATTCCTTGAACGATGATGTGACGGTGTCGAGCCATTTGAGTTGACTAGCATTCGTCTGAATCGAGTGCCAGATGGAGTTCTATCGATCCAGATGCTTCCGGTCTGAGATCGCCTGTAGGATCGTCGCGCCGGTCAGGTGCCCGCCCTCTTCCAAGACCGCGTCGCGCGCCGCGTCGTCGGCTGCGGCGACGATGTCCGCTTGGCTGAGCCCCTGGGCGATGGCGGACACCTCGTTCCACGGTACGCCGGACAGGTCGAACTGCGGCAGGCGCTGGGTGAGGAGCCGCCGAACGTGGTCGGGCGGTGGTAGGTCGTAGCGCACGATCGCCTCGAAGCGGCGGAAGAACGCGCGGTCGAGCAGCTCCTGATGATTGGTCGCCGCGAGGATGAGGCTGCCCGACGATTCCTCGTCGAGGAACTGGAGGAACGAGTTCAGCATCCGGCGCGCCTCGCCGATGTCGTTGTCGGCACCGCGCTTAGTCGCCAGCGCGTCTACTTCGTCAAAGAAGTAGACTCCCCGCGCGCCCTGCATGGCATCGAACACGATGCGCAGCTTAGCCGCGGTCTCGCCCATATATTTGGTGATGACGCCGTCGAGCTGAACTGTGAACAGCGGCAGTCCCAACTCGCCGGCGATCGCCGCGGCCGTCAGGCTTTTGCCGGTGCCCGGCGGACCCGACAGCAGCACCTTGCGCCGTGGCAGTAGTCCGCTCGCGGCAAGGAGTCCACGCTCGCGGTGTTCGCGCACGATCTTGCGCAGTCGCTTTTCGACGTCGTCGGCGAGCACCACGTCGGATAGACGCGTCTCGGGATAGGAGGCGCGGACCAGGGAGGCGAGCTCGCCTCTTGGCGCCGCGATCATCGTCGGCCGCGACGCTACCCGCCGCTCATCGGTCTCCTCGCGCAGGGATCCGACCAGCGTATCGATCTCGTCCGCCATGCGGTGGTGGCCGGCCTTGCGCGCGTCGGACGCGATGTGGTCCGCAATTGCGAGGAAACGCTCATCGTCGCCGGCAGCATGGCTGCGAATCATCGCGATAAGCTGCTTGCTGTTGGCCATGCGGGTGCTCCTATTTGCTCGCGGCGGATTGGTCGAGGGCTTTGATCAGCAGCTGGTCTGCGCGTTCGCGCAGTCTATCTGACGCTGACATTAAACACAACGCTTTACGCACTAGATCGGAAACGGATTCATTCGGTTTGACCGGATCGACGATGTTCTTCAGCTGTTGGCGCACATTTCTCGAAAAGGCGCTCGCCTTAAGCGACCGGCTAAGGGTCGACTTGTCGATGGCGATCATGTCGGCGACCTGTCCGATGCTTAGCCCTTGCACGTCCATGTGTGAACGCACCTGGTCAGCAAGATAAGTATCCTCGATGCGTGCGGGACGGGTCATACTCCTGAATTGCATAAACTGTTGCGTATATGAAGTGCAAAAACGACTTAACTGCAGCACGGTAGGCCCCGTCAGGACATTATTCGTCCGTGATGTCTCGCAAGGAGCGCGCGACTTGGGTGACCGGTTGCCGAGCAGGTGATAGGTGCCGGTGCGCTCGCCGCGGACGAGACCCGATTGGGCCAGCGATAAGCATCCTAAATTGGAAAGCGGAAGGGCCGCACCTGACAACGGAAATTCGACGGCTGAATGGCAAGGATGGGTCGGTTTCGTTGGGCGCGTAACGCCTTGGCTTGGGACTTTCCCGCCGTTTGTGCTGATCGCGGTGAACGACTGCTGTTGTCTGAAGCAGACGTCGACAGCGACAGATCTTATTGAACGCTGCCCCTTGTACCTGGATCGCATTGTCTGGTGCCGAGACCGACGGAAGACGCGGTCAGATAAGCGTCTGTAGGACCGATGCGCCGCTGACACCCGCCACGACTCCCCACGCGGGTATCTTTGCGAAGGAAAGCGCAACAAGCCCCGCCGCGGCGATCACGACGTCGGAAGGTGCTTCGATCGCGCTGGACCACACGGGATCCAGAAACGCGCTCGAGAGAATCCCGACAACGGCTGCGTTCGTGCCCGCGAGCGCAGCCTGAGCCCAGCTTCGCCCGCGCAGTACAGTCCAGAAAGGCAGCGCACCGACCAGCAGCAGAAGGCCGGGCAGGAAGATGGCGACGAGCGCAATGGTAGCGCCGGCAGCCCCGTTCGGCTCCGGCCCGCTCACCGCGCCTAGATAGGATGCGAACGTGAAGAGCGGCCCCGGGATCGCCTGAGCAGCGCCATAGCCAGCAAGGAACCCGTCCTCGCTGATCCAGCCTGATGTCACCACTTCAGCTTCCAACAGAGGCAGAACGACGTGCCCGCCGCCGAAGACCAAAGCGCCAGCGCGATAGAATGAGTCGAACAGGGCCAGCCCATGCGCACCGTTTGACGAAGCCGCGAGCGGGAGGCCGACAAGGAGAGCTGCGAACGCGGCGAGGCATAGCAGACCGACGCGGCGGCCGACGCCCGAGACGATGGTGGGCCGAACGGTCGCGTTCCCATTCCTGCAGAGCCACAAACCGACTGCGCCGCCCGCCGCAATGGCGCCGACTTGCCCGAGGGCGGTCGGCACGAAGGTAGCCAAGACCAGCGCTGCAACGGCGATGGTAGCGCGTTGCAGGTCCGGCGTGAGACTGCGCGCCATGCCCCAGATCGCGTGGGCGACGATCGGGACCGCCACGAGCTTCAGTCCGTGAACCAGCGCCTGCCCGAGCGGTCCGTTGAGCGCCCCCGCGCCGTACGCGAAGACGAACAGGATAATTGCCGATGGCAGCGTGAAGGCGGACCAGGCGGCGAGCGCTCCGGCGAAACCAGCGCGCTGCAGACCGAGCGCGAAACCGACTTGGCTGGATGCCGGCCCCGGAAGGAACTGGCACAGCGCCACGGTCTCCGCATAGGAGCGCTCATCCAGCCAGCGGCGGCGCAGCACGAGTTCGTCCCGGAAGTAGCCGAGATGGGCGACAGGGCCGCCGAAAGAGGTGACGCCTAGTTTCAGGAAGGCGCGAAAGACTTCGCCCGCGCTGCCCGCCTTTTCTGGTGCCTCACCTCGTCGCGGATGGCCATCATCCACGCCCGGAATCCGGAACCCGCCGCGTCTGCCAGCGCGCGGCATCGATCGACCATCGCCCAGCGCCGGAGAGAAGAATGAAGATCGACTCCATCACCATCGCAAAGTCGGTGCGCGTCTCGTGCGTCATGCTCAGAAAGCCATAACGGTCCAGATCGCGGACCTTGAACATGCCCCAATCATGGCCGAGCAGAATCGGCACCTTGGTCGTCATGATCGCGACCAGCATGATGATGATCAGCGGCACAGCCGCCGCGCGCGTGAACCAACCCGCCAATATCAATGCGCCGCATACAAGCTCGACCACGCCGACGAAGGGCCCCATCACCTCGGCATAGGGAATCCCGATCTTGGTGAACCGACCAGCCCCCAGGATCTCCGGGAAGACCAGCTTCTGATAGCCCTCAAGGATGAATACGAAGGCCAGGCTCAGGCGGATCAGGATCGCCCAATCGAGCTTGCCCGGACTTCGCCACCACTCACCAGCTGTTCGCATCGATAGCTTCCTCGTCTGCCGCCGTCGCACAGACCTTTAGGCCCACTTGGAACATGCGTAAACCATCGGCAGAAGACGATGGGTTGTTTTGACCTGTCACATCGGTAAAAGACGATGAATGGACTCGGACAAAGCACTCGCAGCGCTCGCTGCGCTCTCCCATCCCACCCGTCTGCTGACCTTTCGCATGCTCGTGAAGCATGAGCCGGAAGGGCTCTCGACCGGGGAACTCGTCGAGCTCGCCGGTCTGACACAGAGCACCTTCTCGACGCATCTCGCCGTGCTGGTGAAGGCAGGTCTCGTCGTTCCGGAAAAGCGCGGCCGCCAAATGATTCAGCGCGCCAGCATCGATGGCTTGCGCGAGCTCATGCTCTTCCTCGCCAAGGATTGCTGCGAAGGCCGCGCCGAGCTGTGCGAGCCGCTGCTGGCTGAACTCACCTGCTGCTGATCGGAGCCGAAAGCCATGCCCACCGACATCGTCATCTATCACAATCCTGATTGCGGCACGTCGCGCAATACGCTCGCGATGATCCGCAACGCCGGCATCGAGCCGCATGTCGTCGAATATCTGAAGACACCGCCCTCGCGCGCGCTGCTGCTCCAGCTCATCGAGCGTGCCGGCCTCACCGCGCGCCAGCTGCTGCGCGAGAAAGGCACGCCCTGTGCCGAACTCGGCTTGGGCGACGAGAGCGTGTCGGACGACGCGCTAGTCGACGCGATGATGGCGCACCCCGTCCTGATCAACCGCCCGCTGGTGGTGAGCCCACTCGGCGTCCGCCTTTGCCGCCCGTCCGAGGCGGTGCTCGACATCCTGCCGGAGCCGCAGCGCGGCGCCTTCGTCAAGGAGGACGGCGAGCAGGTGGTCGACGCTGCCGGCCGCCGGGTGGGCTGATGGCGACGCTTGCCTCCGAGGCGCAGCGGCCCGCGATGAGCAGGTTCGAGCGCTACCTGAGCCTCTGGGTAGCGCTTTGCATCGTCGTCGGCATTGGGCTGGGGCAGATGCTCCCCGGCGCATTCGCTGCCATCGCAGCCGCTGAAGTCGCCCGAGTGAACCTCGTGGTGGCGGTGCTCATCTGGCTGATGATCGTACCCATGCTGCTCAAAATCGACTTCGCGGCGCTCGGCTCGGTGCGCCAGCACTGGAAAGGCGTGGGCGTGACGCTGTTCGTCAACTGGGCGGTCAAGCCGTTCTCGATGGCGGCGCTCGGCACCCTGTTCCTCGGATGGCTGTTCGCGCCGCTGCTGCCGGCGGGGGAGACCCCTTCCTATATCGCCGGGTTGATCCTGCTGGCCGCTGCGCCATGCACAGCCATGGTCTTCGTCTGGTCGAACCTGTGCGATGGCGAGCCTGCCTATACGCTGAGCCAGGTCGCGCTCAACGACGTGCTGATGGTGTTCCTGTTTGCGCCGCTCGTCGGGCTGCTGCTCGGGGTCGCGTCGATCACCGTTCCGTGGGACACGCTGCTGCTGTCAGTCGTGCTCTACATCGTCGTCCCGGTGATCGTCGCGCAGATCATCCGCCGGATGGTGCTTGCCTCGGGCGGTCAGCCGACGCTCGACCGGCTGCTGGCACGGCTTGGTCCGGCGTCGCTTCTCGCGCTACTCGCGACCCTGGTCCTGCTGTTCGGCTTCCAGGGCGAGCAGATCTTGAGCCAGCCTCTGGTCATCGCGCTGATCGCCGTACCGATCCTTATCCAGGTCTATCTCAATGCCGGCATCGCCTACTGGCTGTCGCGCCGCTTCGGTGTCGCCTGGTGCGTGGCAGCACCGGCGGCGCTGATCGGTGCCTCCAACTTCTTCGAGTTGGCAGTCGCCGCGGCGATCTCGCTGTTCGGCCTTCAGTCCGGCGCGGCGCTTGCTACCGTCGTCGGCGTGCTGGTGGAGGTGCCGGTCATGCTCTCGGTGGTTGCGATCGTGAAGCGAACGCGCGGATGGTATGAACGGGGAGCGACAGCATGAGCCGCCTGCGCACGCTTCGCGATCCCGATCTCCTGCCGGCGCTAGATCCTGCGTATGTGCAGAGCCGGCCGGCGGAAGGCCTCGGCGCCGAGCAGCCACCGCCGCGCATCCCGCTCCTCTATGGATCGCTGCGCGAGCGGTCCTTTTCGCGACTGGCGACGGAAGAGGCCGCTCGCCTGCTTCAGCTGTTCGGCTGCGAGACGCGCATCTTCGATCCTGCAGATCTGCCCTTGCCGGACCAGGTGGCGGGCGATGACCACCCGGCTGTTCATGAGTTGCGTGAGCATGCGATGTGGTCGGAGGGTATGGTGTGGTGCAGCCCCGAGCGCCACGGCGCGATCACCGGCATCATGAAGGCGCAGATCGACCACTTGCCGCTCGAGATGAAGGGCATGCGCCCGACGCAAGGCCGCACATTGGCCGTGATGCAGGTGTCCGGTGGGTCGCAGTCGTTCAACGCCGTGAACACGCTGCGCCTGCTCGGGCGATGGATGCGGATGGTCACCATTCCGAACCAGTCTTCGGTCGCCATGGCATACAAGGAGTTTGACGAGGCCGGCCGGATGAGGCCCTCCAGCTACTATGACCGCATCGTGGACGTGATGGAGGAGCTGGTGCGGTTCACCGGGCTGCTCCGTCCCCATGCTGAGCAACTTGTTGACCGCTATTCCGAGCGGAAAGCGGGAGGCCGGAGCGGTGCGGCTGAAGATCATGCTGCGGCTGCGATCCGCGGCGGCTCATAGCCGCTGAATAACTGTAGGTTCCAACTGAGGGTAGCGGCAAGCTCGCTTCAGAAGACTACCGATCGAAATCGAGCGGCAACTGTCATCAGAAACGGACGTTTGTTGGGTCGATGCGGAACGACGTATTATGGTCGGCACGAGCCCACAGCATGTCTTGCGCATCCACGTCGGCAAGCGTTCTGCAAATGGCCAATGTGGCCATAGGAGAACGATCATGGAGATGCCTGAAACAGAACTCAACGCCACCAAGCGCCCGGTCTGGAATGCCGGAAGGACCGTGGGTGCAAAGCGTGCCCTGAAACCGAAACAGATCTGGGAAATCCGCTTCTACCTCAACCAGCGCCGCCGCCTACGAGACCGAGCGCTGTTCGATCTGGCGATCGACAGCAAGCTTCGGGGCTGCGACTTGGTGCAAATGAAGATCGGCGACCTTGTCAGCGGCGGACAGATCCGAACGCGGGCAATCGTCATGCAGCAGAAAACAGGCCGGCCGGTTCAATTCGAACTTCTGCCAGATGCTCGGGCCAGCTTGCTGGCATGGCTCGAACGCCGAGGCGGCACGGTAGACGACTATGTTTTCCCAAGCCGGGTTGATCACAATGGGCACCTGAGCACACGGCAGTATGCTCGGCTGGTCGACGAATGGGTGACAGGTGTCGGCCTGATGCGGAGCGAGTATGGCACGCACTCACTTCGCCGAACGAAGGCATCGATCATCTACAGGGCCACTGGCAACCTTCGTGCCGTCCAGATTCTTCTTGGTCACAGCAAGATCGAGAATACGGTGCGCTATCTCGGGATCGACGTGGAGGACGCGCTTGCCCTTGCAGAAAACACGGAGATCTGAAGCCTTGGGTGCCGTGTCCGGCAGTGAGCCGGATACGGCACCTGGGACAAAACGGTCGTTCGCGAGCCGGGCCGGCAATGGCAGGTCCCCATCTAACACCTGCCATTCCTGAAGCCCTGATGATCGTTCCCGGGATGCGCGGGACTGGCCGAGAAGAGACTGGCAGGTTTGTGGCGGGCAGCCCAAGATGGTTGCCATCAGATGCGGCTGCTGGAAATCACCTCAGTCTGTCCGCAATTTGCATCGCTGCAACCGTGATTTTCTGGATCAATCAATGAAATCTGAGCCTAAATGTTGTGACGACGGACAAACATCCACATAGATCGGATTGCCAACAAGGAGCAGACGACCATCACTTGTGCGAACGTTTGCGCTGATCCAGTGTTGTGCGCCGTCGGACACCCAGTCAAACACATTTTCGCGACGATCCTGATTGACTCGAAGCTGATGTTTCTGACCATCGATAAGCAGATCGATGATGCCGGCCGATACGCCCTTAACAGAGATTACCAGCCTCACCGACGCTCCCCTGCAGGCAAACAATGTGCCGCCCATGGCGATCTTGTTGCTTTCGCTCTCCGCCCAAATATCGATCATCCGGTTGCGCGTCCCGTCAATGTCGACAAATGCCCTGCCGGATCGAATGCCATCGATAAATCCCTGTGTCGACAGGTTGCGCATATAGATGACGGTGGTCGGCGTTCCGATGGCTCCAGGCTTATCGGCAGGAATGTCGGCATTGTGATTGTCGCTGCCACCGATCGCCGTGACGTGCTGGCCGCTGTCGAGCAGCTTGCGCCACAGGCCGAGCCCCTGCAGCGGACTTTCTGCCGATCCGGTTTCCGCCATCGTGCCGCCGTTCACCACCTCGACCGCCTGCACCGTGCCGGGGGGCAGGTCGGCGATGCGCCAGCCACAGCCCATGCAGATCTCGCCCGAGGGCGCGCCGGCATGGTTGAGCGAGACGATGCCGCCCTGCGCCTTCACCGCGTCCATCCATTTGGCCGCTTCGGCATAGGTGGATGCGAGCGTGCGGAAATCGAGAAAGTCGGTCGGGCCGAACACATTGCTATGGCCGAAGAAGGTCGTGACCTCCCGCCCCGGCAGCAGCAGCATCCTGTCGAACGCGCCCTGCAACCCGCGCAGGGCATCGAAATGCGCGGTTGTATTATGGTCGGTGAGCGCGATGAAATCGAGGCCGCGCGCTGCCGCTGCCTCGACCGTGCGATAGACCGGGCATGGTACCTTCTCGCCCTTTTGCGACAGGCATTTGCCGTCGCTGTTGCCGCTGTGCATGTGCAGATCGCCGCGATACCAGCCCGGCGCAGGGTTGAGCGGGGCGTCCTCGAACGCCGTCACCGCCGGAGCGCGATCGATGAAGATGCGGGCCTCGAACGGCGCCTGCGCGCCTTCACGGATATTTGGGACGCCAAGGATCAGGTTCCAGCGCCCGGCCGGCAACGGCCCCGGAAGATAGCCCGGCGTGGCATCCTCGGTACTCAAGGTCATATGGTCGCGCGACCCGCCGCTCCATCCGCGAAACCGCTCAGGGTCGGCAAGGCCCAGGTCGATGACCGATTTCTTGTCCTTGCCGCCATAGCTGAAACGGATGGTGACGCGCGTGACGCCCGCCGGCAGATCGAAGGGAACCTGCCGATACTGCTCATAGTCCGATCGGGTGATCGTGCCGGTGAGCGTCTGATAGGGGACCGCTTCCTTTGCCGCCTCGGCCGTGGCCGGTTCCGGCGCTCCGGCCCATGCAGGCACGGACAGCGACAGAGCAAGAGCGAAGGCGGCGAGCGATGCGATCCCCTTCCTCATGATCAGAACTTGTACATGAGGGCGGCGCGGAAGTTCCGGCCGATCAGCGGACGCGCGATGAAGGTGTTCGCGCCGGCATCGGCATTCTGCACTTCGCCCGCGCGCGGATTGCCTTCGGTCAGGCCCAGCGAGTTGGTGAGATTGTCGACATAGCCATAGAGCGACAGGCTTTCGGTCAGCTGCGCGCGGGCGCTGAGATTGATCGCGGAATAGCCCGGCAGGCGCACCGAGTTGGCCGTGTCGACGAAGCGCGGCCCCTGATATTCATAGGCGGCCTGGATGCGCAGCCGATCGTCGAGCAGGTTGACTGCGGGCACGACGCGCACGCTGACGGTCGGCACGCGGATCAGGCGGTTGCCGTCATAGTCGTTCACGCGCTGTGCCGAGTCCGTATAGACCAGCCCCTTATACTTCGGGTCCTGCAGGGTCAGCGTGGCCGACATGTCGAAGAAGCGCGCCGGACGCACCGTGCCTTCCAGTTCGACGCCGAAGGTCTGCGTATTGGCGAACAGTGCCTCGGTCCGCGACGCGCCGGTGTTGATGTCGAACCGGTAATTGGTGAAGCCGACATTGTTGTACTTGGTCCAGAAGCCGGTGGCATATACGTCGAAGAACCGGCTGTTATACTTCAGGCCAGCCTCGCCCAGGTGCATGGTCTGGGTGATCGGCGTCGCGGTCGGGCTGGTGATATAATTGCCGAGACCAGGCATGCGGTTGGCATAAGTGTAGCGCGCGAACATGCCGGCGCGATCGGTGAACTGATAGTTCGCGCCCGCCGTCGCCGTCGCATGCTTAAAGGTCCGGTCATAATTGGCGGTGAGGCCGCTGCCGGTGATGATCGACGAGGTCGAGGGCGTGCCCAGATTGACCGTCTGCTTGAGCGCCACGGATCCGCGTGCGTTCATGCTTTCCCAGCGGACGCCGCCGTCCAGCCGGAATTTCGGCGTGATCTGCCATTCGTCGGTGAGATAGAGGGCGTGCGTCGTCTGCTCGCCATGCGCGTCCTCCCACTCATAGCCATATTTGTAGATGCCGTTGGTGTCGGAGAAGCTGCGCACCACAGAGCCCGCCGCGTTGACCGCAACGAGGCTGAGCAGTCGGGCATTGTCCTGAACGTCGAGCAGCGCGGTGGAGGAATAGCGGCTGAAATACTGGTCGATCGTCGCGAAATAATAGCCGAAGGTGACGTCGTGCGTAGTCGATCCCATTTCGAAGCGATGGGCAATGCGCGTGTCGCTCATGAACTCCTTCACCGGCATTGTGATACCGCGCAGGCCGCCGTTGATGATCAGGCCGTTGCCGTTCTGGTTGGCAGTGTCGAAGACTTGGCCTCCATTGGTGTAGCGCAGCTGCAGCGCGGTCGCGCCGGGCGCCTGGGCCAGCAGGCCGGCATTGGCGGTCAGCAGGCTCGCGGCGCTCTGCAGGCTGTTGGGATACACGCCGTTGCGGCGCGTCGTCGTGTCGTTGTAGCGCGAGGTGTTGGTGATCTTCCAGCCGTCCATCGGCTCGATCTCGAAATTGGTGGTGATCTGCGTGCGCTTGATCTGCGTGCCGACGGTGTTGTCGAAATCATAGATGCTGCCATCGCCCTGACGCATCTTGATATGCGCCGTCTCCGGCCCGGCGACCGTGCCCTTGTGCCCGTCGAAACCGGGAACCGCGCGGATATCGCCATCAGGATAGGTCCGCATCGGAATGCCGGTGTAGAAGGCGACGATATCGTCCACGCGCTTCACGTCGACGCTGAACTTCGCATTCTCCCACTCGCGCGAGACGGTGGCGCGGATCTGGCCGCCCTTGTTCGCGGTGAAGCCGGGATCGCGCACACCGCCCTCCGAGCGGTAGAAGCCGCCGACCGCGACCTTCCAGTCGCCCACCGGCGCACCGATCCAGAAGTCGGCGCGATAGAGGCTGTCCGCGCCGAGCGTCACCTTGACAAGACCCTCGGCCCAGTCGCCGACCTTGCGCGGAATGAAGTTGATCGCGCCTGCGGGTGCGTTGGAATAGAAGAGCGAGGACGGGCCGCCGCGCACCACTTCGATGCGTTCGATCGTCTCGTCGATGCGGAATGCCTGGTCCGCGTTGAGATAGCCGAGCGCGGGATCATGCTGGACCGGGATGCCGTCTTCCAGAAGCTGGACCGAGCCGAAGCCGTCGACCGGTACGCCACGAGCGCGGACGTTGCCCGACGCTTCGCCGCCCGACGCCTCAACCCAGAAGCCGGGCACGGATTTCAGCGCTTCAGTAACGCTGGTCGGGGCTTGGAGGCGCAGATTTTCCTCGTTGATGTTGGTGACCGAATAGCTGGTTTCCGCCTTGGTCCGCACATCGGTGCCCGCGCGGCCGGTAACGATGATGTCGTCGATATTGCCGCCCTGCGTATCGACGGCATTGTCGGCGGGGGCCGGCTCCTGCGCCAATGCGGGCGTTGCGCCAGCGCACAATAAAGCGATGAGCGATGTGGTGATGCGCAAAGATTTCATGGTCGATGTCCCCTTCATGTCCGTTCCTGAAAGTCCCGGCGCAGGCGCAGCGGTCCCCGTTGCCGGAAGCGTGTCGCGCTGCCGGCATGGGCGAATGGCCATGCGTTGAACTGTCGGGGCGCAGACGGTGGAGGGGAGCACCGCCGCTACTCCACCCGAAAATATTTTTCCCGATGGCGGCGAATCGTCCTGCCCGGTGCAGTGTCAACCGAATGTAACAACCGCGCCTTAGGTGACGCGCTCCACCCGCCGATTCCGATGGAGCGCATCGAGAAATGTCCATGCTTCGCGACATCGACATCTGGTTTGCCGACCATGTCTTCGTCTTCCACCAGGAGCATCGCCGCTATGCGCTGAGCCTCGTGCGCCAGCAGGAGGAAGCGGAGGAACTGGTCCAGGAAGCCTATGCCCGGCTGTTCGCACTGGAAAAATGGGCGGCCATCGCCAGCCCGCACGCCTTCACCATACGCATCATCCGCAACCTGGCCATCGAGCGGTTCCGGCGCGCCGACGTGGTGCGGATCGACCAGGGCGCCGTGCTGCTGTCGCTGGAGATCGCGGATCAGGAGCCGACACCCGACGTGGTTGCGATGGATCGATCGGAACTGAACCATATCGCCCGGGTCATGCAGGACATGCCGCCCCGGATGCGTGAGGCGCTGTATCTGCGGAGAATTGAAGGACTTTCTCCGGCGCTTGTAGCGGAGAAGATGAATATTTCCGTCTCCACCGTGGAAACCCATCTGGTCAGAGCCCTCCGCCTGTTGGTAGAGCGGCGGAATCAGGCGGACAGACCGGCGAAGGCGGAGCAGGCACCTCAATGCGAGAGCAGGAACAGGTTGGAACAGGTCTGAGCGACGAGGCCATTCAATGGCTGATCGCGCTCGACTGTGGTTCCGCCGACACCGAAGCATTTGAAGCCTGGCGCAGCGCGGACCCGCGCCATACAGCTGCCTTCGCGCAAGTTGCGGCGACGTGGCGGCGGACGACCGATCCGCGCCTGCCCGCGATGCTGGACCCAGTCTCGCTGGAAGAGACAGAAGCGGAGGAAGAGATCGTGCCCGCACCCTCCGCGATGCTGTCGCGCCGCGCGGTCGCGGGCGGCGTCGCCGGGCTGCTGGCCGTGGGCGGAGCCGGAACCTTCCTCGCCTGGCCGCGCCGGGCCTATGCCGAAACGGCGGTGGGCGAGCGGCGCATCCTGCGCCTGCAGAATGGCAGTCAGGCGATGCTCAACACCGATACGCGCGTGGCGTGGCGGTTCGACGATGACAGGCGCGATTTCTGGATCGAGCGCGGGGAAGCGACCCTTCTGGTGAAGGACGCCGAAAAGCCCTTTCGCCTCTACAGCGATCCGATCGACGGGCGGCTGAGCGGCGGCAAGTTCAGCCTGCGGATCGATCCGGCGCTCGCGCGGCTGCTGGTGCTCTCGGGACAGGCGGCGACGATCACGCGCGGCACATCGGCTCAGACTGTGAATGCCGGCAGCATGCTCGCCGTCAGCAACGCCGACGTGCATGTCGAAGCGCTGTCGCCCGAAGCACTGTCGCGCGCGACGGCCTGGGAGCGGGGCGAGATCATGTTCCAGGGCATGGCGCTCGACCAGGCGATCAGCGAGTTCAACCGCTATCTCAAGGTCAAGCTGGTCGTGCAGGATCAGGGGCTGGGCGCGACACGCCTCGGCGGCACCTTCCGCACCGCCGATCCGCAATCCTTCCTCACAGCGCTGCAGGACGGCTTCGGCATCGGTCACCGCAGGGAAGGAGACAGGATGATGCTGTTCCGGACAGGCGGAAACCGGGGCGCTTTCCGCGCCTGACACGAAGCTGTCGCGTAGGAACGCCACTGGAGCGTGATGCGTCGGAGTCGCGGCCTTTTCTTTGTCATGGCGATGGTCATGGTCGCGCCCGCGCAGGCAGCGCCGCCGCCGGGTAGCCGATCCGCCACCCCGCAGCCCCGTTTCGACATTCCCGCGCAAAGCCTTGCCGATGCGCTCGACCAGTTTGCGCGTCAGGCAGGCGTGCAGATCCTCTATCCCTATGCGCGCGCCGCCGCGCTGCGCAGCCCGCTGGTGAAGGGCAGAATGCCGTCGCGGCGCGCGCTCGACCGGCTGCTGCGCGGCAGCGGCCTTGCGGTCGCGCGCTTCGGCGAAGGGATTGTCA
The DNA here is from genome assembly GCF_049472635.1 of Sphingobium salicis subsp. salicis. Classification (NCBI taxonomy): domain Bacteria; kingdom Pseudomonadati; phylum Pseudomonadota; class Alphaproteobacteria; order Sphingomonadales; family Sphingobiaceae; genus Sphingobium; species Sphingobium salicis. The sequence continues at coordinate 3,764,028 of NZ_JAYRCS010000001.1, read as the reverse complement.
CGCTGCGGGCGGCGCAACCGGCTCCACCCGCCCGCGCCCGGCGCAGTCCGCAGCCTGCCCCCATCCCGTCGCCTGCCCCGCCGCCGGTTGCTGTTCCTGCCGAGATCGTCGTCACCGGCCGCGCGCTGCAGACGCCCGTCACCGCGACCCAGCTCAGCTATGCGCTGACCCGGATCGACCCCGAGACGCTGGCTCGCGCCGGACCGCTATCGACCGCCGACCTGTTCAAGCAGATCCCCGGTTTCTGGGTGGAAAGCACCGGCGGCGAAGCGAGCAACAATATCCGGTCGCGCGGCATCCCGACCGACGGCTATTCCTCCGTCGCGTTGCTGGAGGACGGGCTGCCGGTGCAATATGACGGCGGTCTCGGCTATCTCAACACCGACCAGATTTTCCGCAGCGACGCGACCATCGACCATATCGAAGCGGTGCGCGGCGGGCCTTCCGCCATCTTCGCCGGCAATGCGCCGGGCGGCAGCATCGATTTCCTGACCCGCAATCCGCTGCAGAAGCCGGGCGTGACGCTGGCGGCGACGGGCGGGAATTTCGGCTATGCGCGGATCGACGGCTATGCGGGGATGCGCCTGACGCCCGAACTCGGCATTGCGATCGGCGGCTTCTACCGCCGCGACGACGGCCTGCGCGATCCGGGCTATCCCGCCGACCGGGGCGGGCAGATTCGGGCCGGGGTCCAGTATGACGATGGGACGACGCGCCTGTCCTTCAACGTCAAGCATCTCGACGACCGCGTCATCCTTTACCTGCCGGTACCTTTGCAGGTGGACGGCGCCGGGCGGGTCAACGCCGTTCCCGGCTTCGATCCCCTGTACGACACGCTGGCAGGCCCCGATAATGCCAGCGTCGCGTTCAAGACGCCCTCAGGTTCTCGCCTTTTCGACCTGTCGAAGGGAACGCGCAGCCGCATCGATTTCTACACGCTGTTCGGGCGGCGGGCGCTTGGTGGAGGTGCCGCGCTGGAGGTGAAGGTGCGCCTGCGCACGGGCGACACCTCCCGCGACGGCCTGTTCCCGATCGGCCGCCCGCAATCGGGCGACAGCTATGTCTCGACCATTTGGCCCCAACTTGCGGCCGCCTTTCCCATGGCAACCAAAGTCGAGATACGCGACGCCGGGACCGGCCGCGCCTTCCTGCCCGACAGCAATGGCAACGGGCTGGTCGTGGGCGCGAACCTGCTGTCCGTCGCCTTGCCGATGCGCGAATTCATCGGCGACGCGCGCCTGACCGGGCAGGTCAGCCAGTGGGGACAGCATGATCTGGCGCTGGGCCTGACTTATGCCGACAGCCGCCTCGACTATGATCGCACGATGGGGACGGTGCTGCTCGACGTGCGGGGACAGGCGCGGCGGCTGGATGTCGGGGCGGTCGATGCGGATGGGCGGCGGGTCGGATCGCTGACTGACAACGGCTTCGTCCGCTATGGCTCGCTGTTCGACGGCGTGACCCTGAAGACCGCCAATCTGGCCGTGTATGCGGCTGACGAATGGAAGCTGGGCGAGCATTGGCGCATCGACCTTGGCGGACGGTGGGAACGGACGCGGATCGGCGGCAGGATGGAACTGTCCTCGGCGGTCGATCTGGGCGATCCGACGACCCTGGCGGACGATAGCGTGCTGGCCGGCACGGGTCTTTTCCAACCTATCGATCGGCACTTCTCAGGCTTCAGCATGACGGCGGGCATCAATTTCAATCCCGATCCGGGGACCGGCCTGTTCCTGCGCGCCACCCGCATTTCCCGCCTGCCGAGCGCGTCGGAATTCTATGCCGACCCCGATCGCACGGACGAGGCCATCGTCCCGATCGCCATGGCGGAGGCCGGCCTGATCGTGCAGCGGCGCAACTGGAACTTCTCCGCCGTCCTTTTCCGGACCCATTTCAAGCGGCTGCCCTTCACCGACTATCGCTTCGATCCTGCCACCAGCATCTATGTCAGCCAGACCTCAGTTGCCGACACAACCGCAACTGGCATGGAAGTTTCAGCCCATGCTCGGCTGATCGGCCCGCTCAGCATCGACATGCAGGCGACGGTGCAAGACTTACGCTATGGAGATTTTCGCTACAGCGAACTGTCGGGCGGCACGGTCGCGGTCCATGACGTGACGGGCAATCAGCTTATTCGGGTGCCGCGCATCGCCCTGCGCGCAAGCCCTAGCGTCGATCTCATCTCGGGCCGCCTGCATCTCAGCGCTGATTTCACGCGTTATTCCGCGCGTTTCGCTGACATCGCGAACTCGCAGCGCCTGCCTCCCTTTTCGATGATCAATGTCGAGGTAAGCACACAGATCAGCGATCATGCGACGCTGACTTTGAATGGCACCAACCTGACCAACAGCCTTGGGCTGACCGAAGGCAATCCACGCATGGGTTCCTTTGATGCCGGGGGCATGAACGCGCGCTATTTCCTGGCCCGGCCAGAATTCGGGCGTACGGTTCGAGCGACATATCGTCTTTCTTATTGAAACATGCGCAAACTCTAGGGGGGCTCGCTGAGCGCGAGATCACGATTACGCACATGCTCCTCTCGCATATTCAGCGGGTTCCCGCGGTTAATCGAATCATCGAACGCGAGACCGGCTTTCGTCAGCCTCTCACGGCAACGCCGGCCGACAGCCCGTTGCGCATGATCTGAATGTCCGCTCCTAGGCGTGGTGAAATCTCGGTTCTACGACTTGGACCGGGCGCGTAGCAGACCAGCCGTTGTCTCGCTTGAGAAAGACCGGTTTCGGTGTCAGCGGACACTCCAGCGACCTCATCTGAATGGCACGATTTGGTCGGGGGCTGCCGGAAGATCGTGGGACTTTCCCGCCGTTCTCGTTCGATCCGTTAAATGTCAGTTCTCGCCGAAACCCGCTATCTCTTACTTGGACAGCTGCCAGCGCGATTAAGCCTTTTGCGGCTTTGCTGCATCGGGCATCTCGGCAAGAGGGCGGACGCTGTTCCATCCTGAGGATATGACAGCGTCCGTGTCGAACTACATATTGCGGGCGGCTTCGCGTCAGTTCGCACTCGGCGCGACGGACACATGGCGAAGCGCAGCGGCCAAGCCCTTCGCGAGCCTCTGCGCGTCATCATTCGCCCAGAAGTGCATGAAGAACATGCGCGGCTCATCATTGAGCATGTGGTTGTGGAGCGCCGTCACCTCGATGCCGTTCTCGCGAAGGGCGCGCAGCACAGGATTGACCTCGGAAGCGGCCAGGACGAAGTCGCCCGTGATTGCAGCCTTGCCACCGCCCGTCGGCTGGAAGTTGATCGCGATGGCTGATCCCATGGCAGGCGGGAGCGCCATGCCGCCATCGCGCGGCGCTTCGGCACGGGGGATGCCGAAGGCGTACACACCGCCGCCGATCTTGCCCTTGCGTCCCATGATCTTGTCGATAGCCGCCGTGTCCAGATCGATCGTATCAGCCGGTGCTGGAGCCGGTGCTAGTGCCGCCGTCAGGGGCGTCTGGCTCAGCGCCAGCGCGTCGTGGAGAATTTTGCCGAGTTTCGCCGGATCTCCAGTGGCGCCGATATGCATATACATGGTGTGCGGCGTGTTGCGCAGCAGGTGATTATGGAGGGCCGTGATCTCGAAGCCGTTGGAGACGAGCTTCGCCATCACCGGATTGACCTCGGTATCGGTCAGCACGAGGTCGCCCATCACCATGACCTCGCCACTGCCATGGCTCATGAAGGCAAGCCATGAGCCAAGCGCCAGCGCAGGCTTGATGCCCACGCCGTCCAGCGTCACCTTCAGGTCACTGCGCGGCAGCGCGATGCGATAGACGCCTCCAGGCATCTCCGTCCCGGCCTTGCCGAAGGATGTGGCGATCGCCTGCTCCCACGGTTCGGCTGCATAGGCGGGGGCACTCAGCGCAAACAGGCCGAGCAGGCTCAACAAACGCATGGACTTCATTAGGGTCTCCTCTCGAAAGGTCGACGTCAGGAAATAAGGCCAAGCATGTAGATCGCGATGCCGGCGGCGGAGGTGGCTGCCAGCGTTGGTATCATGCCAATCTTGAAGCGAAACACCGCCACAGCGGCGGCGGCGGCCAGAACCAGGGCTGGCAGGTGCAGCGAAGTCAGGACCGGCAGATCGAAGGAGATCGCGCCAAGGTCGATCCTGCGAACTTCGCGGAACAGCGCGTGGATGGCGAACCAGAGGGCGAGATTCAGGATGACACCGACGACCGCTGCCGTGATCGCACCGAGCGAAGCGGACAGCGCTGGATTGCCCCGCAGCCGTTCGACGAAGGGGGCGCCTGCGAAGATCCACAGGAAGCACGGGACGAACGTCACCCAGGTCGTGAGAATGGCGCCCAGCGTCGCTGCGATCAGAGGATGCAAGGCGCCTGATTCCCGGAAGGCGGCAAGGAAGCCGACGAACTGGGTCACCATAATGAGGGGACCCGGCGTGCTCTCCGCCAGGCCGAGGCCGTCGAGCATCTCCCCCGGCTGGAGCCAGCTATAGGTGCCGACGGCCTCCTGTCCGACATAAGCCAGCACGGCATAGGCCCCGCCAAAGGTCACGACTGCCATCTGGCTGAAGAAGGTAGCGATTCGGGAATAGACATCGTCCGGACCGAAGATGGCAAGCAACAGTCCGACCGGGGCGAGCCAGAGGACCAGAAGTGCGCCGGAGATTTTCAACGACCAGCCCAGGTCGGGGCGGGCATGAGCAGGCAGGCCCTCGCCGAGTGCGGTATCACGGTCATGAACGATATTGCCGTCCGCGGGTCCGTGTCCTCCACCACCTTTGAACGCGGGCAGTCTCATGCGTCCACCGATGTATCCGGCGAGCGCGGCGGACAGGACGATCACGGGAAAAGGGGCATCGAGGAAGAAGATGGCCACGAAGGCCGCAGCCGCGATCCCACGCATCACATTATTCTTGAGCGCGCGGGAGCCAACGCGAACCACCGCCTGGATCACCACCGCCAGCACCGCCGCCTTCAGGCCGAAGAACAGCCCCATGATCACCGGCGAATGTCCAAGCAGCACGTAGAGATAGCTGAGGGCGAGGATGGAGATGAAGCCCGGCAAGACGAACAGCGCGCCAGCGACCAGCCCACCCTTGGTCTTGTGCAGCAGCCAGCCAATATAGGCGGCAAGTTGCTGTGCCTCCGGGCCGGGCAGGAGCATGCAGTAGTTCAGGGCATGAAGAAAACGCTCCTCCCCGATCCACCGCTTCTCGTCGACAAGGATGCGGTGCATCACCGCGATCTGCCCAGCGGGACCGCCGAAACTGAGCGAGGCGATGCGCGCCCAGACCTTCACCGCCTCGCCGAACGGGATGCCATGATCCTTTGCAGCGGCATCCGGCAGCTCCTGGGTATCGGTCGTTATCGCGGTCATCGCTCGGCCTTTCGCGAACTGAAATAGGCGTGGAACTGGTTGAGAGCGTCACCGGCACTGGCGATGCGCTGGAGGTCATCGTCGGTTGACGCGCAGACGCCCGACAGCATCGCCCCAAGGCCGGGTGTCTCCGGTCGCCCATATTTGCCGTCGCCGATGTCGAGATCGTGGATGATTTCCCCGATGGCGGTGAGACCGGGGTCACCCGTCAGCTCTGCGCGTGCCAGCAGCGTTTCGAAGCTGCACCAATCCCCCTCATGGGTGAATTCGGCATCGACCATGTCGAAGCGCAATTCGCCCTCCTGCGGTTGATGGGTCTTCGCATCCACGAACCTGAAGCTGGCTTGCGGATCGATGAAGCGCCGGATCAGCCACGCGCAGGCGATGCGGTCGACGTGGACGCCCCGCCGCGTGACCCAGACGCGGTTCCGGAGATCGGCGGGAGAGAGCTGCGCCGGTTCGCACGTGCGGCCAACATCTGGATGCGCGTAGCGCTTTTCATCCAACTCCCGCATCGCGGCTTCGGCCGCTTGTCGCCCATGGGCATCGAAGAAGTCCAGCTTGACGATCTCAGCGAGGCGCCGCTGCAGCTTGCCAATGTCGGCACCGGAAGGCGGACCCGTATCAAGCAGCGAGCGCGCCGCCTGAGCAAGTTCCTCATAATCGCTGTCGCGGGCAGTATCGAACAGAGCGCGCAGATCCGCGTCGTTCTGCCCCTCGATCATCCGCGCCTCAATGAGCACGGCCTCTCCGCCGCTTGAGATAATCTCGGCGAGGAGGTCGCGAAAGGCGCTCTCCGTCCCCTCCCGGCGAGGCAGGACGTGGACGGCATTCTTGAGCGGCACGGCGCCGATCGCCTGTAGTCGCCGCCAGATCTTCACTCGCAGATAAGGAGGCTTGGCCGGAAGCTGGTGAAGCAGGGCCAGCCAGAATTCTGATGCGTCATCGCTATTCATATCGCATATGTATCATCATGATTGATTCGGTGAAACATATATATCTCATGGCGACGCTTGGCGTTACGGCCGTCGTTCCTCACGCGGGTTGGGCACAGCAGGTAACGCCGGTCACTTCGGTAGCGGCAGATGGACTGACCGTGACGGGCACCATGCGCCTGCGATACGAGCTTATCGATGGCCAGGCCCGAGCGGGGTTCAACGAAAACGATCAGCTGGTAAACCTGCGGACGAACGTCCTGGCCGAGTATCGGCGTGATGACATCCGGTTGGGGGTGGAGCTGTTCGACAGCCGGGTCTGGGGCGACAATTCCGGCACGCCGGTCACAACGAACGAGGTGAACACGCTGGAGCCAGTGCAGGCCTATGTGGCTGCCGGACTTGATGGTGCCCTGGGCAGGGGAACCAAGCTGACGCTGACTGCTGGACGCATGACCTTGAACCTGGGATCGCGTCGTCTCGTGGCCGCTGACGATTATCGCAACACCACCAACGGTTATACCGGGGTCCGGGCCGATTTCGCTGCGCCGCAGGGATGGAAGGCGATCCTGATCTACACGCTGCCGCAGGTCCGTCAGCCGGAAGATGACGCTGGTATCCGGGCCGCGCGCGTAAGGTTGGATCGCGAGAGATTCGACCTTGTCCTGTGGGGCGGACAGGTCAGCAAGGCCAAGGTTCTCGGTCAGGCGACCGTTGAACTGACCTACTTCCATCTTGGCGAGCGGGATTCCCCCCATCGGCCGACCCGCGACCGGTCGCTCGATACATTCGGTGGCCGTGTGATTGCCGAGCCCCGCCCCGGTGCCTTCGACTATGAGGTTGAGGCCTTCTATCAGACGGGGCACCTCAGCACATCCCTCGCGTCAACGGCGCTGCGACAATCGGTGAGCGCCAGCTTCGTCCATGTCGACATGGGCTATACCTTTACTGGAGGGTGGAAGCCTCGGGTGTCTCTGGAATTCGATCGGGCCAGTGGCGACCGGCCCGGCGGTTCCTATGGCAGGTTCGACACGCTTTTCGGAATGCGGCGCGCGGAGCTTGCACCCGCTGGCCTCTACAATGCTATCTCGCGGACGAACCTGATGACCCAGGGTTTTCGGGTCGAAGCGACGCCGAGCAAGAGGTTCGACTGGTTCGCCGTCTATCGGGCGATGTGGTTGGCAGCCCCAGAGGACAGCTTCTCATCGACAGGCGTGCGCGACGCATCGGGGAGGTCGGGGGACTTTGCAGGCCATCAGCTGGAGGCGCGCCTCCGCTACTGGATCGTGCCTCAACAACTGCGGTTCGAGTTTGATGGAGTGTTACTGGCCAAAGGGCGTTTCCTGCGTGATGCCCCGAATGCGCCTGCGGAACGCTGGACGCGCTATGGCTCGTTCAACCTAACCGCGTCATTCTGAATGCAGCAAATGTCGGCTTTGCGGGCCTGAGCTGACGTTCACCGTCTTGTCTGGAACGTCGTGCGTTGGTCGCGTGCTGCCGGAAGCTGAACGCCGCGTCGTGGGACATTTCTGCCGTTCCGACGAATAGCCTGAATGACTGTTTCGTCCGATACCCGCCATTGGCTGGTTAGAAAACGAGCGTTTTTCGGACCGAATTTTGTGAAGACCGATCGTACGAAACGGGGTTTTTGGAGAAATCTGTCATCGCGGTTCAATCCGCACTGCGACGGCTGTGCTGCCCCCCTTTGCCGATCAACCAGCAAGATTGCAGTCCGGCCTGATGGCCAGAAGCTTCTCGCACGAAAAGCCCGCGCAAAGCCTTGAGCCTGAAGTTACACCAAGCCCATGCCCCGGCAGGGTTGACATAATCATATTGTACACAATATTATTGTGTCTATCATAAAGTATGGAGTTAGCGATGAGCGCACTTTACAGCACGAAAGTCAGGGCGGTCGGTGGTCGCGCCGGCACGGTCAGGAGCGATGACGGCCTGCTCGACCTGTCGTTGGCGCTTCCCAGGGCGCTTGGTGGAAAAGGCGACGCGACCAACCCTGAACAACTGTTTGCCGCCGGCTATGCTGCATGCTTCGGGAACGCGGTGATCCATGTGACGCGGACCGGCTCGGACAAGGTGAAGGACGATGATATCGTTGTTATCGCCGATGTCGGCATGCTCCCGAACGATACAGGTGGTTTCGCACTGACCGTGGCGCTCGATGTCACCATCACCGGCCTCGACCAGGCAGCGGCGGAAGACGTCGTTGCAAAGGCTCATGCAGTCTGCCCCTACTCGAACGCCGTCAAAGGCAATATCGACGTTGCTATCACGGTGTCGGTCAACTGAGAAGGAAAGCGATGGACCTGCCGAACGACGACGATCCGCTCGATCTCGACCGGCAGGTCTGCTTCCCGCTTTATGCGGCCTCCAATCTGTTGAATCGGCTGTATAGGCCGATCCTCGGCAAGTTAGGCCTCACCTACCCCCAGTATCTGGTGATGTTGGTGTTATGGAAACAGGAGCCCCAGACGGTCGGCTCGCTTGGCGACATGCTCCACCTGGACAGCGGTACATTGACGCCGCTTCTCAAACGCATGGAAGTCGCCGGGTTGATCAGCCGCACCCGCGACGCGCAGGACGAGCGGCGCGTTTTGATCGGCTTGACACCCAAAGGCCGCGCCCTTCGTTCGGAGGCCGAGAAAGTACCGGCGATATTGTCGTCCGGACTGGTGATCGACGAGGCGGCGATCGCGGAACTGCGCGATCAGGTGCGCTCGCTTGTCGCGGTGCTTCAGCAGGCGCGGCCTTGATACACACGTCACCGGGAGAATATTATGCTGACCGTACATCATCTTGGCATTTCGCAATCCGACCGGATCGTTTGGCTCTGCGAGGAACTGGACATTCCCTATGATCTGGTGCGCTACGACCGCGACCCTGTGACGCGGCTCGCACCGGCGGCCTACAAGGCGCTGCATCCCTCCGGCACCGCGCCGGTCATCACCGACGATGGCCTGACGCTCGCCGAGTCCGGCGCCATCATCGACTATGTCGTCGCCAGACATGGCGGGGGGCGGCTGACCCTCAATGCCGATCATGCGGATTTCGCGCGGTTCCTATACTGGTATCATTTCGCCAACGGCTCGCTCATGCCGTGCATGATGATGCTGATGGATGACGGTGGCATGGTCCAGGTCATGCGGGATCGGGCGGATCGCAGTCTGGCGGCGCTTGAAGCGCATTTCGCGGAAAGCCACCAATGGCTGGCCGGCGACATGTTCACAGTGGCCGACATCATGATCATGTTCCCGCTGACGACGGTGCGTAGCTTTATCGCGCTCGATCTCTTGCCATATCCGAACCTGCGCGCCTATTTGCGGCGCGTGGCAGACCGCCCCGCTTTCCGAACCGCAATGGCGAAGGCCGATCCTGACCTGCAAATTCCGCTGGATTGAAGTGCGTGCAGGGTCGCAGCGATTGCCCAGCCAGAACGGATATCTCGTCCCTGCCGGCAACGATCTGACGCAGCAAAATCGACAAACCCCGGTCGGTCAGGTCATGGCGCCTGCCGACATGGGGCGATGCCCGGCGTATGTTTTCATCCATCCTCTCGCCGGCAGCCCAACCAGGATAGAAGTGCGAGGCCTATACGCATGGCTGGCGTCCGGGTCCGGCTGCCGACAATGGATGAACATCTTCACGGCTGAGGTGAGCCCCCCACAGCCTGGTACAGGGCTATCATCGCCGTCAACCGGTCGCTGCGCAACTGGATCAACGATAGATCGACCGACAGCAAGGCGCGCTGCGCGTCTACCTGTTCCAGATAGGTGGAGTAACCGGCACGATAGCGGTTCGTCGCATGCCGCAAGCTATCAGCCACGGCCACGCGCTGGGCCGACAGGGCCTCCTCCTGATCGTCGAGCCGCGCAATGACCGCGAGCTGGTCCTCCACCTCGCGAAAAGCGCCCAGCACAGCCCGCTGATACCCGAATGCCGCCTGATCGCGCTGCGCGGCGGCGGCATCAAACTGGCCCCTCAGGCGACCACCCGCGAAGATCGGCGCCAGCACCGACCCGCCAACCGACCAGACGTCGACATTGTCCGGCAGCGACGAGCCGATGATTTCACCCACGGTTGCGCTTAACTGTATTTGCGGGAGGAACTGCCGCTGGGCGGAGCGGAGTCTGGCGTCCGTCGCGGCCAGGGCATATTCCGCCTGGACGATATCGGGGCGGCGGCGGGTGAGTTCGGACGGAACGACTGCCGGCACGACAGGGCTGCGCAGTGCTGCAAACCGCCCATCACGCGCTATGGCCTGTGGCGTGCTCGCAGTCAGCAGGGACAGGGCGTTTTCCTGTCGGGCTATGGCGCTCTCCACGACAGGAATCTGCTGCTGCGTAGCGCGGTACTCGGCTTCCGCCTGCCTTAACTCAAGATCAGACGTATATCCTGCTTCTGCCCGGCTGCGGGCGATGCGCAGGGCAGCTTCCCGGGAGGTCAGCGTCCCGCGCAGCACATGCAACCGCTCGTCCAGCGCCAGCAATGTGACATAGCCCGTCGCAGTGGCCGCCGACACCGACAGGATCGTCGCTTGCCTCGCGGCGTCGCTGGCCCGCGTCGCGGACGCTGCCGCATCGATCTGTGCCCGATTGCGGCCGAACAGGTCCAGTTCATAGCTGGCCTGGAATTGCGGCTGCGCCACGGTCGTCTCCACCACCGTGCCGAGCGCCGTCAGCGAGCGGCCATGGCTGGCGGGCGCCGAAGCGTTGAGACTGGGCAGGAGCAGCGCACGGGAGGCCCGCTCCTGCGCGCGCGCTTCCTGCACCCGGGCAATGGCGATGCCGATGTCGCTGTTGCGCGTGCGGGCCAGATCCACCAGCGCCGCAAGCTGGGGATCGCCAAATGCCTGCCACCACTCGCCATCGACTGTCGCGCCATCGGAAAAGGCGGTGCGCCAGTTCTCCGGCGGCGCGACCGCCGAGGTGGCGGGCGGAGCTGGTATGCCGGGCACACAGCCTGCAAGCCCCGATGCAAGCGCGATCGTCGCCACTGTCCTGAAAAAGTCGGGCCTCATCACCATCACTCCCCCCGGGTGTGGACGGTCGCGACAACCGACATGCCTGGCCCCAGGCGCCTGGCAAGGTCCTGGTTCGGATCGATGCGGATGCGAACGGCTATCCGCTGGGGCACCTTCACGAAATTGCCGGACCCGGTATCAGGACGTATCACGCTGAACTCGCTGCCGGCTGCCGGTGATACCCGCTCGACCACCCCAGTCAGCCGGGCGCCGTTGAAAGCGTCGATCCGCAATGTGGCCTTCTGGCCGACCTTAATATCCGCGGTCTGCGCTTCCTTGAAATTGGCGACCACCCAATGCTCGGTCGGAACAAGGTACATGAGTTGCGTGCCCGGAGACACCAGCTGACCGACGCGGACCGCCACCTCGCTCAGGCGGCCGTCACGCGGCGCCCTTATGACGGTGTTGTCCAGATCGACCCGCGCGAGGTCGCGCGCGGCCGAGGCATTGTCGACCTGTGCGCGCAGGCCACCGCGCCCGACATCGACCGAGCGAACCTGCTCAATTGCGATAGCCCGCTGCGCCTGGGCTTGCTGCACGGCGGCCTCCGCCTGGCGCAACGCCGCCAGCGTCTGATCCCGCTCGCGCCGCGATACCGATCCCTCACCGACAAGATCGTTGACCCGGGCCATGTCGGCGCGCGCCCGAACCAGTTGCGCCCTGGCATTGGCGACAGCGGCATCCTGCAACCGGACCTGCGCCTCGCTCGATCGCTGGTTCTGCTGCGCGTTATCGAGCGTGGCTATCTGTGCGGCGATATTGGCCGCCCCCTGCGTCACGCGTGCGCGATAGATGCGGTCGTCGATCGTGACCAGCACGGCGCCCTTGCGCACATCGGCGAAGTCGCGGACGTTGACCGCCGTCACATATCCGGTGACCTGTGGACTGATGATCGTTGTCTGTCCGCGCACATAGGCATTGTCCGTGGTCGCATTGCCGGACCGGAAAGGCGGCAGGCCCCAGGCGTAGAGGACGGTCAGCACGCCGGCGATGATGACAAGGGCGAAGATAATGATGGTGCGGCGTGAGCGGTTCGGCGCCCACCCGCTACCCTGCTGCTCGGCGTCGTTGAACGCAGGATCCGCGGGCGGTGCGACGGTGCCTGCTGCGACCGGTTCCTGCGGCTCGTCGGGATTGGCTCTATTGTCTGTGCTCATGCATTACGGCTCATCATTGTCTGGAGTGCAGCCATCTCATCGGCCAACGGGTTGATGCCTTTGTGCCGCAGGTAGGCCCAGCGGGTGAAGGTGATTGCGAAGGCGACGCCGGCAAGGCAGCCGATAACGAAGAAGACATCGTTGAACGCCATGATGGAGGCCTGCTGATTCACCTGTTGTATCAGGCGTGATGCCCCCGTCGCCTGCCGCAAAGCGGTGTCACCGAGCGTTGCGCTTTGCCCGGCGGAGAGTTGTCCAATGGCCTGGGCAACCGCCGGATCGGCAAGGGACAGGCTCTGGCCCATCGTCATCAGATGCGCCTTGACGCGAAAGCTGTGGAATGCCGAAAGCGCGGCTACTCCAGCGAGGCCGCCGATCGTCTGCGAGAGACCGAAAACGGCTACGAAGCTGATGATATAATCCGGGCCGCGCGACAACGCGCGCAAGATGCCCTGCATCATCAGCGATGCCATTACATAAACCGAAGCGAAGGCGAGAAGCGCCTGGGTCCAGTAGAGCTCGGACGGACGGGTCAGCATGCCGGACCTGGTATCGAGGAAAGCGGCGAGCGTGATAATGCCCAGCGCGACCATGATCGGACGCGTGAGATCGGTCGGGTCCAGGCGCACGATGGAGACGGCTGAGCCGAGGAGAGTCGCCAGACTAAGTACCCAGTAATAGCTGACGAGCTGGTCGTTCACCATGCCGACCGTCGAAAGCAGGCCAGTCGCGCCGAAATTTTGCTCTGAAAGCAGGACGCGCACCATCGCGGCGGTCAAGGCGAAAGCGAGGATATTGCCGCTTCTCATCCATCGCGTATGCAGCATGGGATTGGCGCGGTTATGCTCGACCAGGAAGGCCAGCCCGATAAGCAGTATAGCTCCGGCCAGCGCGAGGCCCAGCCATGGCTTGTCCCACCACGCAATGCGGCCCTGGACGAGAAAGGCGCAAAGCAGACCGATGCCAGACGCGAGCAGCGGAAATGACAAGAGGTCCAGTCTTTCGAACGAGCGCACTGTTTCGCCGGGCGGCAAATGGAGTATGTTGACCAATCCCACGGCGACCAGCGAAAGACCGAACTGAAGCTGGAAAAGATGGCTGATATCTCCCGATGCGAGCAGGGCGGGAGAAATAGCGCGCGCTAGTGGAATTGCGACTTGAGCCAGCCCGATGCCGATCAGGACGGCAACGATCTTTGCCTTGGCTGGCATCCCCTGCATGAGATAGAAGATGGCCAGCGTGCTGACGCAGCTTCCCGCGATGCCGGCGATGCCGCGCGAGAGCAGTTCGACATGATAGCCCGCATCGAACAACTGCACGAAATTGGCGAGCAGCAGCGCCGACATGGCCACCCGTACGAACCGCTGTATGCCGAATTGCTGCCGCGCCTTGAACAGCAGCATGCTCATGCAGGCGTTGGTCAGGTTGAACGCAACGGTTACCCATCCTCCTTCGACGGGCGTCAGGGCAAGATTGCTCTGGACGATAGCGAGGTTCGCGATCAGCAGTCCGTTCTGAAATCCTCCGACGATAGCAAGAAAGAGGCCGATCAGCAGATAAGCGACCTTGCGCGGGGCGGGATGATCGGGGGTAGCCGGCGAGCCCGGCATGAAGGGCTGCTCGTGAGGCCTGAACACATGACCGCTGTTACCGCCTGCTGAAGCGGATGTGCGACTAGCCATCACGAAGGACCGATCCGATCAGCATGTCGGTCAGCTGGCTACGGAAAATCTCGTCATCCGCAAGCTCCGGCACGGAGTGAACCAACTGCTCGCGACGGATGATGTTGATGGCCATGCCATAACCGAACTGGAAGATCAGCATTTGTGGTGGGCCTGGGCGCAATCGGCCGATCGCCTGCGCTTTCTTCATGCGGCCTCCCAGATGTTCCAGCAAGGGGGCCACAAATTTCCCATTCACCCATTCGGTGCGTTCGTCATCGCGAAACACGTCGCGCGCGACAAAATGCGGAATATGCGGATTTTCGCACATGAACTGCGTGATCTCGCTTAGCGCGTACCGGAGCGAGCCTTCCGGATCCTCGTCATCTGCCGCAGAACAAAGGCCTGCAAGGAGGGCCTGCAATTGCCGGCCAAGGTCTTCGATCACGGCCTTCCACAGATTGAGTTTCGAACCGAACTGGTAGGAGATGAGCGACGGATCGACACCCGCCTCATCGGCGATCTCCTTCAATGTCGCCGCCTCATAAGCCTTGTCGGCAAACACATGGAGCGCGACCTGACAAATGTCGCGCGCGGGCACGAGGCGATCGCCTGGCGGGCGGCCCCGCGATCGGACTGGCTGTGTGAGTGATCGACGCGACATGTGGATTTTATTAAATCATCATTTAATAATCGGCAAGTCAGGCCTGATGCAGACCAGCATGGCTTGCCAGAACATGGGTACCCAAGCGCGCACTCGGCCCGGCTGCCACCACGGGCGTGAGCAGCGGATCGCGGCCATGCCGCCGAATATCATCATCTGTTCGAGCCCCAAAAGAGATCACATACTATGCTTGACAGGAACGCTCCCTCGTCAATCGACAGAAGCTCCTCAACGCGGCGCGCACGGTGTTTGCCCGGGCGGGCGTCGAGGCACCGCTCGACCATGTGATTGAGCTGTCCGGCGTCGGGCGTGCGACGCTCTATCGCAATTTTCCTGACCGGTTTGCGCTCCTTGAAGCGCTTTACGAGGAATCCTTCGCCCTTCTGGAGCAACTGACCGCCGAGTATCATGGGGACAGGAGCGGCGGCTTCTTCAGGGCCATAGAGGCTGCGGTCGCGCAACTCACATCCTATGCGCTTCTCTCCGAATATTGGCGCTCCGCCCCGACGGGCGGCGAGGCCCGGATGCGCGCCCGCGAACGGGTGGAGCGTATGTTCGCGCCATTGCTCGCCAAGGCGCAGGCCGAAGGCGAATGTCGGAACAACATGACGAGCGGAGATGTGCCTCACATCCTCAATATGCTGGGCGCGGCATGGCGCGGCGACACGCCCGCGGAGGCGAAAGCAGCCGGCGCGCGTGCCCTGGCGCTGCTGCGATATGGGCTGGCGCCATGACGCCGATGACCGACGATATTTTTCCTCTTTCAACCAGGACAATTTGATCATGACTTTTGATACAAGGCCCATTCTCGTCCTCGGCGCAACCGGCGCGCAAGGCGGCGGCGTCGTTCGGGCGCTGCTCGGCGCAGGCACGAGCGTGAGAGCGTTCGTGCGGGATGCGACGTCCGCCGACGCAAAGGCGCTGGAGGCTGCCGGAGCCATCCTGTGCGAAGGTGACATGGATGACCGGGCAAGCCTGGACAGGGCGGTTGCCGGAGCAAAGGGCGCATTTTCGGTTCAGGTCGCCAGCATCGACAGCGATTATGAACTGCGCACGGGCCGCGCGATCATCGATGCAGCCTATGAAGCGGATGTGGACATGTTCGTTCACACGTCCGTGGCGCGCGCAGGCGACCATACCGCTTTCACCGGATGGGACGAGGGGCGTTGGGGCAAAGCCTATTGGGAGAACAAGGCGGCGGTGAACGAGGCCGTTCGCGAGCGTGGATTCAAGCGTTACGTCATTCTCAAGCCCGCCTTCATGATGGAGAATTTTGCCCTGCCGCGATCGACCGGCATGTTCCTCTCCCTCGCACAGGGTCGGCTCGACACGGCCTATCTGCCCGATACGCGGATACACCTGATTGGTGCGGCGGATATCGGTGCTTTCGCCCTGGCGGCGTTTGCGGGTCCGGATCGTTTCCACGGCGCGGAGATCGACCTCGCCGCCGAGGCGCTGACCATGGAAGAGATCGCTGACGCTCTTGCCGCCGGAACCGGACAGCCTGTAGCCGCCCAGTCTCTCTCAGCGCAAGAGGCGGTAAGACGCGGTATGCGTGAGGGCGTGGCGCAGAACCAGCTTTGGGCGAATGAGGAAGGCTATAAGGTGGATATCCAGGCCTTGCCCAGGTGGGGCGTGCCGCTCAGGCTCTTTTTCCAGTTGGGTCGCGGAGAATAGCTATCGTATCGATGTCGGTGGCGCGAAAAAATCTGTTTAGCAGCGATCCGTGTAGACTGCCGCTTCCTGCGCCGTCATCGCTGGCAGCGTCCCGTCCAGTTGCAGGCTGAACCCCTCCCAGGGCTGCTGTGGTCCGAGCGCCGAGGCTACCCACAGGATGGCAGGCTGCTTGCCTGAAGCCGACAACCGGTACCATGTGGGTGCCCGCGCCGTCCTGACCTTCGGACAGCGGATCGGAACGACGCTTTTACCGGCGTCGCGCAGGGCGGCCAAAAGTGCCGCCTCTCCGATCGGATTACCGTCGTTGCGGAAATAGAGGTTCATGACCATCGACCGCGCGCCGCCCGCGAGCACCTTCATCGGCTGCCCGGCCAGGCTGGCCATGCCGGCGCGACGAAAATACTCGCCGTTGGACATCGGCTTCTCCAGCATCTGGGGCGGCAACGCCGCCCAGGTGATGGCCGGAGCCGTTTCCAGATGACGCCAGTCATAATAGCTGTTTGCGGGCAACGCGGCAGGGCGGAGCAACCCCACCAGCGCATTGGCAAAAGCCGCCCCTGGGGTAACCGACGACGCTTGCCTTGGTGACGGATCAGGCGCGGCAGGCCTGGCGACGGGAACGAGCGCGCCGACTTTGCAAAGCTTCAGCGACCGGGCCTGAACCACCTGGTTCATCGGCGCCCCCAGAGGCGTCCTGAGCGTGTCGTCATGGACGATATCCAACGCGCCGGTTTTTTCCGCTGCGTTGAACATGAAGGTGACCGGCATGTTGTCGCCGCCCCATTTATCCTTGCCATATTTGACATAGACCCAGCGCTGTATGCCTTCATATCGCGCGCCACCCGCGCAGCTATAGCAAACGCTGATCGGCAAGGGGCCAGCCTTTCCTGCGGCCGTGTCGATAGAGACCCCGCCTTTGCCTGCCGTTACCCGCGGCTGTTTGGTGCAATCACCCCCCGGCGCATAGTTGCCGTAAATCTCCGGAGGTATCGTGGAATCATTGGCAATTGCCGCTCCGGATGTCGCTGCAAGACACAAAGCGGAAACATAGGAAATCCGAACCATATGAACCCCCTGAAATATGGTCAGCCGAGACAGCATCCCGGACAACAGATATTATGCATGGTGTTCTTAGTGAGCTGAAGCATTTCTGAACAGCGATCCTGATTATAAGTTTCTCTGTCGAAATTAGAGATAGGCTGGCAGATTTATCATAGATTTTATTGACGCAAGCCGCTGTATTTTTACGCGCCGGGGCATAGGATATGCGTTCCCGCGTCAGGATAGGGAGGGGCCGATAAGCTGGATCGACGGTTTCAATCGAGGCACGATGCGGGCCGGCACTCCCTTCGAGAATCCCTTTGCGACAGGCGGCGAGCGGGCTGGGCAGGATTTTGCGAGAGGCAATGGGGCAGGTTCGGGCGGTGGCGGTGGACTGGTCATCGCCGCCATTCCGATATTCCTGATAGTCGTCTCCGTCGGGCTTCCGGCCATATTCCTGGCGTTCTTTGCGACCCCTTTTCTTCTGTTCATGCAGCGCACGGATGGGCAGTTGCCGCCTTTCGCACCTGCTTTCATCGCGATGGCAAAAGAGCTTTTCGTCCTTCTGCTGGTTCTCATTGCCCTGAACATCCTGATCGGCTTCGTGCCGGACGCCTTGCGGGGCAATGCGCTGTTACGCGCGCTGCACTGGGTGATCATGGACCTTGTCACCTGGTGGAGCGGCGTCGATCCACGCAACGGGATTGCTTTTCGTGGCCTCGTCATGGAGCCGCCGGGGCTGCATTTGCGTGCCGCCTCCGTCATGCTTCTGCTCGCTCCGCCCTTTCTCGCCATGGCATATACCCTGCGCCTGATAGCGGCGCATGGTGCGGTTGGCGTGGGCAATGCCATCGGGCCGGTCCTGCTGCGCTGTGTGGTGAGCGTGGCTGCGGGTGTGCTGCTGTCCCTCCTGACATTCGCGATGCTGCGCACATTCGGTGAAGCCTTGCCGACGCCACCGGAGCGGTACGTTCCCTGGATGGCGGGTCTGTTCGGATCGACCGCCCTGTGTGGCAGCGTAGTCCTTTGGCTGGGCGGAAAGATCGTGACCGGCGGCCGGATGCAGGGCCTCTTCCACAGCAGCGTCCTGGCCCTCATCATCTGGGGAGGATTTTGTGCGGTCGCCTTCTATTATTTCCGGGTCGCCGATCCTGTGATCGCCCCTGTCATGGGCTACACCGATCCGGGTGATTATCAGGCCGCGCTGCTGGGCTATGCCGCGCTCCAGTTGCCAGGGCTTTTCTTCGCGACGCGGATTGCGGGAGAAGGATTCCGGACCGTCGCCGCCCAGCTATGCTTCGCGGCCGCGCTGGCGGTGGTGGGTAACATGACGATGCTGACACTTCTTTTGCTTTGGACACATTGACCATGGAGACGCCGGAGCGCGGCAATAGCTGTCACCGCAATTTGAAAGGAAGTTTGCACTGATCGCTGCCGAACGGTAGTCACTGACAACGGTAGCTGTTCCCGGAACAGCTATGGCATGGTTTATGCTGGTCGGCAGCTGATGGTGTTTCTGGCCTGTCCTGTTCCGTCCGAAAAATCCTGCCTTTTGATGCCGCAGGTTCGATTGGGACTGAGATCCGCTATTTCCGGCTCTGGCGTCGGAAAAGCCGTCTCTAAATCTATGGCGCGAAAACGGGGGAATTTCGCCATGTCGGATTCCGACGAAACTAGTCGTTCAAGCGCCAGTGGCGGAAATGCGTATTCTGGTCGGCAGGAGCCTCGCAACCGTCTTTCATATCGGGTTCGAAAGCGTTCTTCAGACGACCGATCTGGCCATCGGAGAATGATCATGGAGAAGGCTGAAACTGAACTCACCGCCACCAAGCGTCCGGTGTGGAATGCGGGAAGAACCGTCGGTGCGAAGCGCGCTCTGAAGCCGAAGCAGATTTGGGAGGCGAACCAGTGAGATGCTCCTCGCGAAGCCCGAAAATCCCTAGATTCGGCGTCCTTTTGGCAATGGCAATTAAGCCCTCGCTTCCATCTCTTTTCACCTAAACCTCGGCCGAAAAGGTATGTCCCTATAAATTACGGATTTTCCGTGTTTTTGCCCACGCGCACATCTATACTCTTTGGCGCAAACCCGACAGGCAATACGGACTGAGAGTACGAGTTAAACCGGATCATGTTCTTGCTGCGTCATCGCCGTAGGATCTGCCAGCCAAATCGGGTTGGCTAGTCGGCACAGAGCTGCTAGGGTCCGCCTATGATCAACCGGCTTTTGATTTCTGCTCAACGCTGGTGGCCCGCGACTTAAGCGCGGCCAGTCATACACCCATGACCTAAGCCGCTGCTTTCGGCGGCTAGGTTCTCGGTTTTCCAATCCATCGACAGCAGCGGCAATCTCTCGGAGAATTTGTCTATGTCACCTGCTTCCCGTCCGGTTATACTCACCGGTGATCGTCCTACCGGTCCGCTGCATCTGGGTCATTATGTCGGCTCGCTGCGCAGTCGGGTTGAGTTGCAGCATACCCATCAGCAATATGTGCTGCTTGCCGATACCCAGGCTCTGACGGACAATGCCGACGATCCCGGCAAAGTGCGTCGTAATGTCCTGGAAGTGGCTCTGGATTACCTGGCAGTCGGGATCGATCCGAACCTGTCTACGATCTGCCTGCAATCGGCGCTGCCAGCCTTGGCCGAACTCACCTTGCTCTATCTGAACTTCGTGACCGTCGCGCGCCTCGAGCGCAATCCGACCATCAGGGAGGAGATCCAGGCACGAGGTTTTGGCCGCGATATTCCGGCCGGTTTCCTGTGCTACCCGGCGGCGCAAGCCGCGGACATTACGGCGTTCAAAGCTACCGTCGTGCCCGTAGGGGAGGATCAGGTTCCCCTTATCGAGCAGACCAATGAGCTTGTTCGCCGCATCAACCGGCAGATTGGTCATACACTGCTCCCCGAAGCGCAGGCACTGATTCCGCCGATGGGCCGCCTTCCGGGCGTCGATGGCAAGGCGAAGATGAGCAAGTCCCAGGGGAACGCAGTCCCCCTGTCAGCCAGCGACGAGGAAATCGCGACGGCAGTGCAGCGCATGTACACCGACCCCGATCATCTTCGCGCGGCGGATCCCGGGCGTGTGGAAGGCAACGTCGTCTTTACCTACCTCGATGCCTTTGACCCCGACCTTGACGCCGTGGCTGATCTGAAGGCGCAGTATCGACGCGGTGGTCTAGGAGACATGGTCCTCAAGCGGCGTTTGACGGGAATTCTCCAGGCCCTGATCGCGCCGATCCGCGAACGGCGGGCAGCCTTGGCTCGAGACCCAGACACGATAGTCGATATTCTGCGAGCCGGTGCTCAGCGTGGGCGGCAGATTACGGAGCACACCAAAGATGAGGTCGTCACCGGCCTCGGGCTTTTCCGGCTTTGATAGTTCCAGGTCGCACCCACTTCTGCGCCCACGCCACCAATCCGCTTAACAGTCGTGGCCAACTGCGCCCTTGTGAACGTAATTACCACGCTGGATCGGGTGAAGAGCCTGACGTTCGCATTCGGGCGCGCCTTTTTGAGGACATGACATGATTCAATCGACACCACTTTTTACCCTTGTTGCAGATGTCGCCCCGGCGGTCGATCTAGGCCATTGCGGAGGTGGCACTCGGCGGGTCGTCCCCGTGAATGGCGGTCGTTTTGCTGGCGAACGGATCTCAGGTTCGATCCTGCCGGGCGGAAATGATGTACAGCGTGTGCGGGATGACGGCGTATCAGAACTACAGGTTCACGTAGTGCTGCGCACCGACGAAGGCGAGACGATCCTGTTCAAGGGTCACGCTGTGCGCCACATGTCTGAAGATGCAGCCAAGAAGATCGCTCTTGGAGTCCCGGTTGATCCTGCATCCTATTATTTCCGGGAGGCGATCACCTTCGAAACTTCATCTCCCAGACTGGCTTGGCTCAACCGCATCATGGCGTTGGGTGTCGGACGCAGGACGAAAGATGCCGTTGAACTTGAGGTCTTCGAAGTCCTCTAATCACGAGGGCTGAAGGTAGTTGACTTGGATCACTGCGGCTGCCGTCAATTGTGCATCTCAGCGCAATTGCCACCCGCAGTGATTTCCCGTCCAAACACTTCGTTAGCCTGCTCAAGCCAAGGCAAATCGACAGCCATTATCAAGTCCTTCAGCGAAATCGCTGGAGACCTGCGCTCAATGAGCAGCCGCTCCAACACGGCTGGCGCCAAATAGGCCAGCTTCAGCACACGGCCGACGTAAACGGGCGTCACATCCTCGACAGTCGCGATGTCCTGAATGGTCGCCACCTGGCCGCTGTCGAGCTTGCGCCGCCAACTCCACGCCTTGGCTATTACCCGCAGGGCGTGCGGATAAACCTGAATAACTGACTGCTTTCGCAAGGAGCGGCTCCGACCTTGAATGACCGTTTTGTTGCGCCTGCTGCCCGGATGATCAGACGTATACCAATGGCATCTGTGGACGCCCCTTCGGATGCAAGCAGTAAATCGGGGTTTGTTGGCACGTAGTCGGATGCTGTCATCTGTCCGGCCTCGATGAGCAGCGCCATATGCTGCGGGCCAGTATGGGAGTTCGCGGACCGGATCCATTACAGGTTTACGCGCTTGGTTAGCGCTCTGCCATTCCCTGGTTCTTCCAGCCCCGTCTCGCCGACTGTTGTGCCATACCCTCCTTCGACCGCCTACGTCCCCGACGCCTCTGGCCGCTGCCTTGGCTTACGCCGCAACTGCTGCCGGAGCTCTGTAATCTTCATTTCTGGTGAGCAGTGCCCAGACCATGCGCGCCATCTTGTTGGCGAGCGCCACCGAGACGAGCATGCGCGGTTTGCGCGCGAGCATCCGCTCCAGCCACGAGCCGGCCGGCGCGCCGAACCGGCAGGCCTGACGCACCATCGAGCTACCTCCGATAATCAGTAGTCGCCTGATCGTCCGCTCGCCCATCTTCGATATGCTGCCGAGCCGCTGTTTGCCGCCGGTCGAGTGCTGACGGGGGGCGAGGCCAAGCCAAGCCGCGAAGTCGCGCCCCTTACGGAACGTCTCGACCGGCGGGGCCAGCGCGATGATGGCGGTCGCAGCGATAGGACCGATCCCTGGAATGGTCATTAGCCGCCTGGCCGCTTCATCCTCCTTAGCACGCCGTGCGATCTCACGGTCCAGCACGGCAATCTGCTTGTCGAGATCGGCCAGCATGTCGACCATGAGCTTGAACATGGGCCGTGCCGCTGCAGGCAGACTTGAAGTCATTTCCTCATCCTCGAGCAGGTCGGCGAGCATTGTCATATGCGCTGTGCCGCGCGGTGCTACCCAACCATACTCCGCTAGGTGCCCGCGAATGGCGTTGATCAGCTGAGTGCGCTGCCGCACCGCTAGGTCACGTGTGCGGAACACGAGCCCTGCGGCCTGTTGCTCTTCGCTTTTCACCGCCACGAAGCGCATGCCTGGGCGCTGCGCAGCCTCGGCAATCGCTTCAGCATCAATCGCATCGTTCTTGTTCCGCTTCACGAATGGCTTCACGTAAGATGGTGGGATCAGCCGCACATCGTGCCCCATCGTCTGTAACTGACGCGCCCAATGATGGGCGCCGCCGCACGCCTCGAGCGCTACTATGCATACCGGCTGACCTGCAAAGAACTCGAGCAGCTTTGCTCTCGTCAGCTTGCGGCTGAACACCATCGCACCCCGCTCGTCAGCGCCATGCGCATGGAAAACGTTCTTGGCGATATCCAGACCGATTGTGGTAACCTGTGACACGGACGCCTCCTCAGTGGTGCTTCAACACCTCCACTTTGCCATAAAGGCTGTCGGGGGGCGTCCACCCCATCAGGTTTCGACGTGGTCGGACATTCAAGCGCGTCCTGCTGAACGGCGAGGTCTGGTCGCGACCTGCCAGCAGCGAATGCCGCATCGTGGGACAATTCTGCCGTTCCCAAGCGCATCTGTGGCCGACGGCCCTCGCCAAAACCCGACGCTCATCTAGCTCTTGACGCAAGTTCCTCGGGCGCTGCGTCCTCATGCCGCACTCCGCCTAGCCCGATGCTCCAATGTTCAAGATGCTTGTAGACGATGACTTTGCCGCCGAGCAGATCGCCATGAGCCTCGCAAAAGCGCTCCAGTTCGTGACGCTGGCCGATCAGCTCGACGCACATCGTCAGGTGCGGATTAGAGAATTCAGCACCGTCCTCCATCACTGGCCCATGGTTGCTGAAACCGTAATGGGTATGATGGGCGACGGCATTCATGATGCCGTCGCGCTTCGCCTGCACGACCAACTGCCGGTAGAGCGGCTTTCGGGTCCAGAAGCTGCGCGAGCCGTCGGTCGCCTTGTCCGATGGCTTCATGTAGATGCGGATCATGCCGATCTCGCTGGGCGTGACCTTGTGAGACATCAGTGTTCCTTCTTGTTGGAAGAGCTATTCTCCCCGCGTGTTCGCCGCGAGGCACGCGCTTCGCGCAGGGTAGCGCCATGGGAATGGTCGCGTGTAAGCCGCTTAGGAACGGCGATACGCTGCGACAGGTAGATGCCGTTATGACCCGAGCAGATGTAGGCGACGAAACAGGCCACCGCGATCGGAACGGCGTGGGTTGCACCGAACAGCTCGATACCCATGATGGTACAAGCAAGCGGCGTATTAGCCGCGCCGGCGAACACGGCGACGAAACCAAGGCCGGCGAACAGATCGAGCGGCGCGCCGAGCAGCCAGCCCAGCGCGTTGCCGAGTGCGGCTCCGATGAAGAACAGCGGCGTCACTTCCCCGCCCTTGAAGCCTGCGCTGAGGGTCACGACCGTAAAGACCATCTTGAGCGCCCAGCTCCACCGATCGGCAGGACCGGTGAAGAAGCCAGCTATGGTCGGATCTCCGGGGATGGCAGACCAGACGCCAAGCCCGAGATAGGCGCGTGTGCCAAAAATCCAGACCAGCGCGATGACCAATATGCCGCCAAAGGCCGCCCGCAGAGGGCCATAGGGAATGCGCGTCTTCAGGAATCCACCGAGCGCGTGATTGGCTTCGGCAAAGACCAGCCCCGCCAGGCCGAACGCCACCCCTGCTATGGCCGCCTTGGCAAGAATGAGTGGTTCGACAACCAGCGCACCCCCACCGCTGGTCAGGCTACTGATATGGTAGGGCGTGTGATGGATGCCCCAGGCATGGCACGTCCAGTCGCCCACCAGCGCGGCAAGCAGACATGGCAAGATCCCGCGATACTCGATGCGGCCTACAGCCAGCACTTCGAGCGCGAACACAGCGCCCGCAAGCGGCGTGCCGAAAACAGCCCCGAAGCCGGCAGCGACCCCCGCCATCAAAACAATGCGAATGCTGGGAGCGTCGAGTTTGAACAGTCGGGCGGCAGCGCTTGCAAGGCTGCCGCCGAGCTGCACCGCTGTGCCTTCGCGGCCTGCCGATCCACCGAACAGATGTGTTGCGATGGTGCCGATGAAGACCAAAGGGGCCATTCTCAGGGGAATCCCGCCCCCCGGCTCATGGATTTGCTCGACGATCAGATTGTTGCCCGCTTCAACCGACTTGCCGGTGCGATGGTAGAGCAGGGCGATTGCCGCGCCACCTGCCGGCAAAAGATAGAGCAGCCAGGGATGGTCGAAACGGGCCTGTGTTGCCGCATCCAGGCTCCACAGGAATGCGGCGCACAACGTGCCGATCAGCGCGGCCATGGGGACGAGGATCAGTGTCCAGCGCATGACCGACATCGCATGATCGTGTCGATCGCGAAAGAAGGCTGTTAGATTGAGTATATTGTACAGGTTGCGAAAAGTTGCGCGCACGATTCCTCCTTGCTGCCTTGCGGCGCCAAGTAGGAATCATCGTCCCTTGTCAGGGCGGTTCGACCCGAAGGTCCGGCAGAAATCCATTACCGTCGTTCGCCCTATGATAGGCGAAGCGAAAAAGATCAAGGGATGCCGCGCGTTTGGGGTTATGCCTCCTTCTGCGCCCACGGTAGCAAGGTTTCTGTTATCACGGCAGCGAGGCGGTGATAGGCGTCGCTGCGCGGCGAAGAACTGCGCCATGCCATCGTGACCTGACGCACAGGCGCGCGCCGCGACAACGGCCGTGCGACAATCAGCTTCTCCCTCAGGACATCCGAGCGGACATAGAGCGCTGGCAGCAGCGACAGTCCCATTCCGGTGGTCACCATGAGGCGCAGAGTGTCGAGCGTCGTCCCGGCGTAATCCTGCGCCTGCACCGCGCCGAAATCATTGCAAAGCGCCGCGATCTCATCATGGAGCCGACGTCCACGCTCCATAACCAATATCGTCTCACCGGCGATGGCGTCGGGATCTATCACCGCTTGCTGGGCGAGCCGGTGATCGGTCGGCATGACCAATTGGAGCGGTTCGCGGATCAGGGGAACGCTGATAAAATCCGGATGATCGATCGTTTCGGGCAAAAGCAGCAGGTCATGGGTGCCATCGGACAGCTTCGATGGGAGATTTTCCAGACGATCCTCGCGAACGAAAATTCGCAAGGTCGGGTAACGGGCGCGAAGCGATGGCATCGCCACGGACAAGACATAGGCGCCGACGGTTTGGACCACGCCCATTTGCAGCGTGCCTTGAAGGCCACCCTGTTCGTCGCGCCGGGCAACTTCCTTTATGTCATCGACATCCGCCAGCACGCGTCTTGCCCGATGGGCGATCTCGA
Organism: Sphingobium salicis subsp. salicis; assembly: GCF_049472635.1. Taxonomy (NCBI): domain Bacteria; kingdom Pseudomonadati; phylum Pseudomonadota; class Alphaproteobacteria; order Sphingomonadales; family Sphingobiaceae; genus Sphingobium; species Sphingobium salicis. Next base: position 3,737,875 of record NZ_JAYRCS010000001.1, on the reverse strand, counting down.
TCCCCGCTGGGGTCAGGAGCACCCGTGCCCGCGTCCGCTCCACGAGGCGCGCATTGAGCCTCCCTTCCAGCTCTTTCAGCTGAAGGCTGAGCGTCGGTTGTGTGACGTGGCATGCATGAGCAGCACGGCTGAAATTGAGCGTGTCGGCGACTGCGACCAGGTAACGGAGCTGCTGTAACGTCGGCATGTCTACGCCTTATAGCTTGTAGCTATAAGCGGCAACGAAACTTCCAATTTCCCTCGCAACCAGTGTTGTGAATATCAGCGGCTTCGGCAGTTTGTGTCGCTCGCGTTAGCGGGTGTTTTTGGGCGGCCAGCAACCCTCAACCAAGGCCGACCCATGACGGACCATCACCGCATCCATCCAAGTGCCCTGCGCCGATTTCTGGATGCGCAATCTTCTGCTGGCCTCGTCCTGATGGGCGCGGCAGCGGCAGCGCTCATCATTGCCAACTCTCCGCTTGGGCCGGGATATGAAGCACTGCTTCATGTCTACATCGGGCCATTGTCGCTGGGACACTGGATCAACGATGCGCTGATGGCGGTCTTTTTCCTGCTTGTCGGCCTGGAGATCAAACGCGAGATGCTCGATGGCCAGCTTTCGAGTTGGTCGAGGCGTGTTCTGCCAGGGATCGCAGCAGCCGGAGGCATGATCGCTCCGGCCCTTGTGTATGTTGCTTTCAATCAAAGCGCGTCGATGCGTGGCTGGGCTATTCCGGCAGCCACCGACATCGCCTTCGCACTTGGCGTTATCTCGTTGCTTGGCAGCCGTGTGCCGGCCTCGCTCCGCATATTCCTGACGGCCCTGGCGATTATCGATGATCTGGGCGCCGTGGTTATCATTGCCTTTTTCTACACGGCTGACCTGTCGGTCATCGACCTTGCCGCAGCGGGAGGTGTGGTCGCCGCGCTGATCGCCCTCAATCGGTTCAAGGTGCGCCGTCTCAGCCCCTACCTGCTACTGGGTATATTGCTATGGGTGCTGGTCTACCGATCCGGCATTCATGCAACGCTGGCTGGTGTCGTCCTGGCTTTGACTATCCCGATGGACCGGACCCCTGCGCGTCCAGACAGCGAAACGAAAAGTCCGCTGCACCGGCTTGAGCATTTCCTGCATTTGCCGGTTGGCTTCCTGATCGTGCCGATCTTCGGTCTCGCCAATGCGGGCGTCCCGGTCTTGAGCCTACCCGCCGAAGCACTTGCTGCGCCGGTCACGCTGGGCGTGGCGCTCGGCTTGCTGATCGGCAAGGTGATCGGCGTCTTCGGACTGTCCATGCTCGCGATCCGGTTGGGGTTCGCGGACCTGCCCGCCCATGCAAGCCGGCTACAGATGCTCGGCGTCGCCTTCCTGTGCGGCATCGGCTTCACGATGAGCTTGTTCATCACGCTTTTGGCATTTCCCGGCGAAGCCCTGCTCCAGTCGGAAGCCAAGATCGGCATCCTGGCAGGGTCGTTCCTGTCCGGGATCATCGGTTACGCCATCCTACGATGGGCGCAGCCGGAGCGAGCGAAGCCGGCAGCCTGACCCACCCCTGAGAGGCGCGGCACCGCCGCCCTACAGGATAATATCTGGAGCATTACCACATTGTCGCTCGTCCCCGCAGCCATCCGCATCCTTCCCTGGGGGATGCTGGCAACACTGACCGCGATCGTGCTGTTCGGTCTTGCTACCCTCTATTCCGCAGCCGGCGGCTCGGTTTCGCCTTGGGCGTCCAACCAGGGCCTTCGCTTTGTGCTGCTGTCCGGGTTGATGTTCGCTCTTTCGCGGATCCCCGTGGCTCGGTGGATGGACATTGCCTATCCGCTATACGGCATCACGCTCGTTCTGCTGCTGATCGTCGAACTGTTCGGCAAAATCGGTATGGGTGCGCAACGCTGGATCGACCTTGGTTTCATACGGTTGCAGCCGTCCGAGTTCATGAAGATCGCCGTCGTGCTCAGCCTCGCCAAGTTTTTCCACCGGCTGCCGGCGATCTATGTCAGCACGCCATCGGTGCTTGTTGCGCCGATCGCCCTTTTCGCCGTCCCCGCTGCGTTGGTCATGCTACAGCCCGATCTTGGCACCGCCATGATGATTTCCATGGCGAGCGTGCTCGTGATCTTCCTCGCCGGTGTCGGAATACGCTGGTTCGTGACAGCGGGTGCCGCTCTTCTCGCCGCACTCCCCGTCGCATGGAGCATGCTGCACGATTATCAGAAGAACCGGGTGCTGGTGTTCATGGATCCGGAAGGCGATCCATTGGGCACAGGCTATCACATCACCCAATCGAAAATCGCGATCGGATCAGGCGGACTCTTCGGCAAGGGCTTCCTTGATGGCACTCAAAGTCACCTGGCCTATCTGCCCGAAGCCCATACCGATTTCATCTTCGCGACAATGGCGGAAGAGTGGGGCGTCATTGGCGGTCTCTTCGTTGTGTTCACCTATGGCTATCTCATTCGCTGGGGCTGGCGCCTGGGCGTTGCCGGTGACACGATCTTCACCCGCCTGACGGCTTGCGGCCTAGCCTTCACCATCTTCCTCTACGTGTCCATCAACCTTGCTATGGTGATGGGACTGGCACCCGTGGTCGGCATTCCGCTGCCGCTCATGTCTTACGGAGGCTCAGCCATGATGACCGTGCTGATCCTGCTCGGCATCTTGATGGCCATCCACCGTGAGAAAAGTTCCGCGTCGGTTCGGCGCGGCGCCGGATCTTTCGCCGCGTAATCATGTCGAGGACATTGAATTGAAGATGCAATTTGACAGCGGGTACATCTGGAGCATCATCGCATCGGCAGCGCTTACCGTTGCATCCCTTTTTGCCGTGGGCGCTTTTGAGTAACAGAAGCGCCCGTACCCTCACAGATTACCAAGCAATTAGAGAGCGGGACATTAAGGGCGAGAGCTTGCCGTCCCAAAATCGAAATCAGCATAGATTGCATAATGGTCGGATGCAGCACCGGCATTGCCCGCATCGGCTGTCGTAAAGCCAGACGTTCGCTGAGCCAAAGCGTCGGATGCGAGGAGATAGTCCGAGCGGAAGGTGGGAAACTCAGTGTCGGGAAACGCCGAGCCGGGCACTGTGCGGCGCCGATCCCCAAGCTGCGCGCCGAGATCGACGAAGCCGGCCTGAAGCAGTGAGGCAATCGGCCGCCGGTCCATACGACCGTTGGCATCGACATAGCGAGCCCGGAAATGCGGAGCGAGGCTATCTAGGTCGTCAGGCTCGGGATCGCCGGGTGCGAGGCTGTTGAAGTCGCCTCCGACGATTGCAAACCCTTGCGGTGCAGCGTGTCCGTAAAGATAGCTGACCTCGCGGAGACGGACAGGCGTCCCATTCGGACAGAGGTGTACGCTGACCGCCGTAAGCGGAGACGGCAGACCCGGAACGCCAAGAGTGGCGATAGCGGCGGCGTGGTGGAAATGTGCGCTGTCTGCCTCGAACGAAAGGATTTCGATGCCTTCGCGCACCATGATCCCGACATTCTGTCCGGTGTGGGGCGACGGGGCGAGCAGCGCACGAAGGCCAAGCATCCGTTCCAGCTCATAGAGCCGCCTTGCGCCCTGATCGAGAAACCCTTTGAGTTCCTGGATCAGCAGGATGTCGGGATCGGAATCGCGAACAATCTCGGCCTGGATGCGCGCACGGCGATCGTCCGCCCCGTCATAGCCCCCAAACAGTGTATTGTAGGTCATGATCCGCATGGCTCAGGCCTCCGCTTCACGATGCTCGCTGCGCGCGGCCGACCAGACCTCGCGCGCCGCATCGAGGTTCATCCATGCGATGCCGATCCCGACGATGATGTCGGGCCAGATTGAGGGGGCCGCAACCGTCACGAGGCCGGCGCCAATGATCCCGATATTGGCGAGTGCGTCGTTCCGCGCCGAGAGAAAGGCAGCGCGCGTCAGGCTTCCCGAGTGATCGCGGAATCGCGCGAGCACGAAGGCACAGCACAAGTTGACGATAAGCGCCCCAGACCCTGTGATGGTGAGAGCTATTGGTTCCGGTGGAACGGGTGCCGCGAATTTCTGCCAGAGCGTCCAGAGAAAGGCGAGCGCGGGGGCCAGCAGCACCGCCGAAAGGACCATGCCAACCTTCGCCCGCTTTCGTGCCGTCCAGCCCAGGGCAGCGAAAATCAGGAAATTGACAGCGGCATCTTCAAAGAAGTCGGCGCTGTCCGCGAGCAGCGATACCGATCCGATCGAGCGGGCGACGATGAACTCGACGCCGAAATAGGCGAAGTTGGCAAGCGCAACGATAGCCACGGCGCCGCGCAGTCGCGCGTCCGTTTCAGTCATGATATTTTCCTTTCGTGCGAGCGGCGCTGTCAGGGCGCGTCGCGGTTTTCTTCCTGTGCCTCGAAGACCTGCCGGGAGTATTGATCGAGCAGGGCTTCGCAGCCGGAGAGGCGTTCCGCCGCCTCGCCGCTGAGATTGCCTTTGTAGAAATCGAGCTTCGCGATCTTGGCGAGCCATGACCGCAGTTTCTTCAAGTCTTCGTCATTCTCTTCGAGTTCGGCATAAGTGAAATGCTTGTCTGCCGTTTCCTTGGCGATTTCCGCCTCGAAGTCCGCGCATTTGCCGAGGAACTCTCGATATTCCTCGTCGCGATCGGCTCGGAAACGGGCGATAACCTTTTCCTCTTGCCCTTTGTCGAGCCCTACGGTTTCGAGAAGCACGGCTTCGCCACCGAGCGCGGCGATCTCATTTTCGAGCATCTTGAGACGACGCATATGATCGTCATTGCGCGGCAGCAGACAGACGCCGTTCTGGAGATAGACTGCGCCCATCGCCTTGATCTTGCGCCACACCCCTATACGGCCCTTGGCCGGCTCGGCGGGCACTTTGTACGTGAGCAGAATCCATGACGGCTTATCCATGCGGACATGAATAATGTTACCGTCGTTACATGTCAATCGTTCAGGTCAATATAAGCTTGGCTCCGGCGATCAGTAGCAGGCCAGCCAGCAGGGCGCGCATCGCACTTGCCGGCAGCAAGCGCACACCGATCGCACTTCCTAGCAGGCCGCCGATGCCGGCTGCTGCCAGCCAAAGTGGCAGGGCGGGAGGCAGGCGGCCGATCGTCGCGACGCTGCCGGCCAGCGCAGCTGCACTGTTGAGGAGATTATAGGCTGCGGTGACGCCAGCGGCCCTGCGTGGCTCCACCCATCCGAAATGCAGGATGATCGGCGCAAGGAAGATGCCTCCGCCCGATCCGGTCACGTCCGTCAATGTGGTGTAATTTCGGTGCTGGCCATCGGGCTGCATTTTCAGGCGGCCTTGGGTGTAATCTGTAGCGGCTGAACCTCCTCGGTTATGGGTGTGGCAAGGGCGGCCATGCCCTCGATCTGCATGTAGCGGTGCTGGAGCTGGTATTCATCGTTCTGCTCGAGCAGGACGGCACCGACGAGGCGGATGATGCTGTCCTCGTTCGGGAAGATGCCGACAACATCGGCGCGGCGCTTCACTTCCTTGTTCAGGCGTTCCAGCGGGTTGGTGCTGTGAAGCTTGACCCGGTGCTGCTCGGGGAAGGTCATGTAGGCGAGCACGTCGTGCTCGGCATCGTCCATGCAGGCGCCGAGCTTGGGCCATCTGGCGCGCAATTGATCGGCGACCTGACGCCAGACCTGAGTTGCGGCCGCATGATCGGGCTGGAGGAAGACTTGGCGGATCGCAGCAGCAACAACCGTGTTTTGGCCCTTGGGCACGTAGGCGAGCGCGTTCCTCATGAAGTGGACGCGGCAGCGCTGCCAGGTGGCGCTGAGCACGCGGGTGATCGCTGCCTTGAGGCCCTCGTGGGCATCGGAGATGACCAGCTTCACGCCGGTCAGGCCGCGGCGGGAGAGGTCCTTGAGGAAGCTCGACCAGAAGGGCTCGGCTTCGGAAGGGCCGATGTGCAGGCCGACGATCTCGCGCTTGCCCTCAGTGTTGACGGCGACGGCGATTATCGCGGCGACACTGACGATCCGTCCCCCCTCGCGCACCTTGAGGTAGGTGGCATCTAGCCAGAGGTAGGGCCAGTCACCGGCGAGCGGGCGCTTGAGGAAGGCATGGACGCGCTCGTCGATGTCTTTGCACAGCTTTGACACGGAGGACTTGGATATCCCGGTCATGCCCATCGCCTGCACCAGCTCATCGACGCGCCGGGTGCTGACCCCGGCAATCCACGCCTCCTGGATTACTGCGACCAGCGCCTTCTCAACAGTCTTGCGCGGCTCCAGGAAGCCGGGGAAGTAGGCGCCGGTCCGCAGCTTGGGGATCTTGAGGTTGAGCGTGCCGAGCCGGGTATCGAGACTGCGGTCGCGGTAGCCATTGCGCCAGGTCGTGCGTTCGCCCGATCGTTCATGGCGGCCAGCGCCGACCAGGCCGTCGACATCGGCCTCCATAATGATCTGCAATACGCTCTCGGCGATCGTACGCAGGAAATCTCCATCTCCGGTCTTCGCCATCAGTTCGGCAAGCGGTAGTCTGTCGTCGGTCATCGGGATCAACTCCTCGGTGGGCGTGTGAAGTGTGGTAACTCCACCTTACCGATGAGCCCGGTGGCCACCGAGTTCGAAATCGCATGGGGTTGGGCATGCCCAACCCCATGCGATCACCTCAATCTACACCGGAAATTACACCACGAGCGCGGACGCTAACCCCGATCCCGTCAGTCCGGACACGAAACCGACGATGGCACCGGCGAAGAGGGCTGGCAGAAACGGTGGATGATGCGGCAGACCCGCTTCAGGGACGTGCCTGATAGAGCGCAACGCCATCTGCGCTGCCGCAAGGCAAAGCAGGCATCCGACGACCGGGCCATAGACGGTCCCCGGCAGATGCAGTGCGCCCCCAAGCAGAGAGAAGGGGATACCGAGCACGCCGAAGGGATAGAAGCTGCGCCAATCGAGCAATCCCGCGCGCCGGAACTGCCATGTCTCGATCGCGGCGACCAGAATATTGAGAGCGAGTGCCGAGACCTTCATTTCGGCCGAAGCGAGGCCGACAAGCCCGAACAGGGCAAGATAGCCAGTGGCGCCGGCTTGGCCCACGGCCGCATAAAACAGGGCAGTGATGGCAATCGCACCAGGAAGCAGGAAATCGCTCATGCAGCGCATTCTATTCCAGATCGTGCGCCGCTGGAAATTCAAGATGGCAAAGATGATGCCATTCGTGAGTTAGGGCGCGAATGGCCAGTTCTAGAATATGCGGTCGCTCACAGGTGCGACGGGAATGTCTTTAGCTGGTCGGTTGCCGATGGACTGGTTTCGTCGCCAAATCACGTCAGTCGGCCTTCAGCGAGGTTAGGCGCTACCTGCGCCTCAGGCGCATGACGGCTAAAGGCATCAAGATCAAGGCGCGAGATTTCCGATGGATCATAAAAGCTCAATCGGAGATGGTGTCCGATTGATGAATTCAAAAAATTACATCTCAAAATAACTTTTTCCGTAAATCGGACATGCATGTCCGATTATGGCAAAAATTATAGGAATATTATTTGTAATTCATATGAATTAATTCACGCATAATCGGTGAATTAATAGACGTCCGTAGCCTCGATCAAAAACTTAACATTGTCATATTTTATCAATTAATTGCATTTCGTGGTATGATCTTTTCGATTTTACCATCTAATAGAACGCAATGGCCAAGCAAGCGAGAGCGAGTGCGGGCAGTGGAATTATCGGCCCGTCGATGCCCATCCGTCGCGGTCGGGTGGGCGGTCAACTCGGTGGGCTTGGTGTGCGGAACCTATGAGTTCGGATGTATTGCGGGAGAGCTGGGCAAACGTCTCTCCGACACTGAGCCCAGAGTTTTCTAGTGCGATCGCCGACTTGGTCGTGTCAAAACTCGATGGCTTGAAAGACTTCATCTGCTTCCTAACCTCCCGAAAAGATGCAAGTAGCACGAGAGTTCTGGCAGCGATGCAAGGCAACACAAATGCCTTGGACGATACTTCGGTGCAGGCTTACTCGCTCGCATTTCATCAAGCCGCTAGTCAATGGATTGCCAACGGCCTCCATCCGACCGACACACAATCTGCGATAACTCGGCGCTCCATGATCGCCATCGGTTGCACGGCCCTCCGGCGCCTGTCTCAATCAGGGGTTTCCTGCATACCTTACATAGCCGATGGTCAATTGCGCGTACCGGCATATAGGCCTGGTGATGATGAAGGGTATCGGCCCTTAGGCGAAGCAGCGTGGTGCGAACTAAAAGACATCCCGCCGGAAGGCCGAAATAAAATTGCGCTTGAATTGCTTAGGGAAGAATATATTCGCATTTTAGAGTTTTACTTCAAACTATTCGACTACGGCCAGAAAATACTTGCGGATGAAGAGTTTTATTCTCGTTCCAAGGAAGGCGCTGATCTCATCAGGACTGCCCTACAAATGTCGCTCAATTTGCATTGGCAAAATGGTGCATATTCTATCCCCAACGAGCGAAACTCCCCAGGAGTATCATCGCACTTCCGAAATAAAATGGTACCTGAGCTCCGCTCTCGCGGATTGTGGATGAGAGAGGCAGAAGTCGATCTCAACGAATTCGGGGTGAAAGACAAGTATTTAGGTTTCGTGGACAAAGGTTGACAGCAGGATCGGGCGTTGATTCAAGGCTGCCTTTTGGAGGTGGCGTTGGGCGAGCGTATTGGGCTGACGGAGGACGAGTGGGGGATCATCGGCACATTACTGCCATCTGAGCGTGGTCGTGGCTGTCGTCCAGCACAGGACAACCGGCTGTATTTCGAAGGCATGATGTGGATCGCCCGCACAGGTTCGCAATGGCGCCACTTGCCGGATGAATATGGCAAGTGGAACAGCGTTTTCCGCCGCTACCGGCGCTGGGTTACGACCGGGGTGTTCGAGGCGATGCTCGAGACACTGGGCGAAATGGTGGCTCGTGATGCCACTGCGGACATGATCGACAGCACCGTGGTCCGAGCACATCATTGTGCCGTCGGCATAAAAAAGGGACTCAGGAAACCGAGGCGCTTGGCCGATCGCGAGGCGGATTCAGCACAAAGCTCCACGCCCGCTGCGATGCCAAAGGCCGACCGCTCGGCTTTGTCCTGACGCCGGGCCAGAGCCACGATATCCAAGGCTTTGGCCCGCTGTTCCGTTTGATTGCTCATAAGATCGAGGCATTGTTGGCGGACAAGGGCTACGATGCAGATGCCATCCGCGAGGAATTGGCCAATGCTGACGTTGAGGCTGTCATTCCCGCCAAAAGCAATCGGCGCGATCCAATCCCACACGATCGCGAAAAATACCGTTGGCGCAATCTTGTCGAACGCCTCTTCAACAAACTCAAGAACTGGCGGCGTATCGCAACTCGATACGACAAAACCAAAGAGTCCTACCTCGGCTTCGTCAATCTCGTCTCAGCCCTGCAATGGATACCCTTTGTCCACGAAACCTAGTTCGTAGGCTCCTTCACGCTTGCCTTGGCCCCCCGTTGGCATCCGTGTCAGCAGCAATGGGATTTTTCGCTTGCGAAACATACTGGAACAAGCAGCCGATAATAGATCTTCCAGCTGATCCACTTTTGTTCAATTCATCCGATAATTGGTATATCGGAACAGACAATTTTTTGGTCAGCTTCAAGTCTAGGCGTAATGCTCATGTTTATGCCTATATTTCAGAAGGAGATGAATCTTCAGATAAAAAGCTAGAAGTGGCGCGAGAAATTTATAGGGAGACGGTTCAAGATTATGATCCCGATCAAAACAATGATGGTCATGCGATTATAAGAAGCCCTGCTTCATCAGGAGGCATGAACTTAGCATTTGTACTCAACAAGTTTGCGTATATGCGGCAGGTTTTGCTGGATCGCCACAAAGATATTGGTGGCATCGTGCATCCGGATTCGGGATCGTTCTGGCTAGCGATAAACAATGTGGGTCAAGTCATCCCGCCTCGTGCATTTACGGGATCCACTCTCGAACGTCAGAAAGATTATGGTCTGGCATCTCTCGCTTCACGCTCAGAATGCACCTATCCTGCAATCCGGATTACAGGCCTACAACTAACGCTAGGAGAGCTTTCTACGGTCTCTAACGTCAGGGCCATTGCACAGCACAACGGTTACGGCGTCTTGATGCCGCACTATCTGAACAGCAGCATCGTAAATGCGAAACTCGATGCCGCTATCAGAGATTTTCAGTACGGCATTGAGGCGATCGTAAATCGATCGCGGACACTGGCATCCCTCTCGCTGCACCTTGATAGGTCAAGCGAGGAACTGATGAAGTCCTACCAATTCACAAAAGAAAGCGGTCTTTTCGCTGCTCTCGGACTTGAGCCCCAACGACCATCTCCCGATGGGATTACTTTGTCATTCGTGCCAAGTCAGGCCAATCTGGAGGAGCTCTTTTTAGCTCATTGGGCGCTTACGAAGGAACGTGCTGAGACGCGTAATCTTCCTCAGTTCACCGTCCTCCATCTCCCTGCGCTCGGTATCGTCAAAGCAATTGGACGGCAGGTCTGCGCGAAAGGTCTTTCTAAATTTTACTGGAAAGCAGCGAGGGCAGCGGCAGCCAAGCTTCGGAATAAGGCGATTTCCCTCCCATTTATTGATGAGATTTAGGTCATGAACCTACGAGACAAGCACGATAAGATTATGCAAGGTTATGAGGAGGCTCCTCCTTGGTTGCTGTCTTCAGCTCTGAATCGCCCTAAGGGAAAGCCAAAGCGCGACGGGCAGCCTTCCTTGCTTCACGATTGTTGGGTCGTGACCGATGCACATGTTACAAAAGGTCGACCCGCCGAATACACCTTTGATTTTTCTGCTCCAGTTATGCCAGGGAAAATCCCGCTGAGCGACTATATAGATGACCTAATTACATCGAAAATTATCGTGGTGGAGACAATGTTCGGAAGAGGAATACTTCCGGGAAGAGGGCCAAAATCGGCGCTTAATCTGTTAACAAACTATGCCGGTTTCGTCAGGTGGCGCCTTGATGAAGGACTGGTCTACAATCAGGATATAACGCCAAGAGTTCTTGAGCGCTATTTCGATCGTTATGCTCGGGAGGGACAGTTTGGCCTGATTTCTCTGGAACCAAGGATCGAACAGTATTTGCGCCGAGTGGCAGACGGTCTTCCGATCCCTGGAAAGGTCGTAAATGGCGTAGTTACCGTTGAAATGATGCAGGTTCATGCAGAGCTCGGCTTGGCGTCGAAGCATTTGCCACCTGATGCCAGCGCGATGCTGCGTGGTGGCTTGCTTTCGATCAATCCTAACCTTGAGTTCAATAAGAAATTTCTGCGGGCCGGCAAGCAAGTTCCAAATCGGGATGCCGAGAAACCGACGCAATTGACTGCTGGGAGTGCGGGGCAGACCTTCAAGGGATTGGAAGCGCTTTGGACGCTTTCGCAATGTAAGGCTATCACCGATCCGCTCAGTTTCGATCCATTCAGGAAGTCATCACGGACCAAGAGAGCTGAGGCCGTTGGCCGGCCTGACGGACAGACAGCTATCATCGAGCCGTCCAGTTGGCTCGCATTACTTAACCACGCGGCCAAATGGGTTCTGGATCTTGCGGGGCCAGCGCGAACGATCGTTGATGCCGCGCGTTCTGCGGCACTTTCCGTTTACAGAAATTATGGAGGAATGACCCCTACTCAGAATGGTATGAGGAGCGAGTTTAAGGAAATTGTTCAGGTAGCTATTGATAAGAATTGGCCGGATGATCCCGCTCTACCGAGAGTAATCCCGTACTGGTCATGGCCAAGCACGTTGCCGCGGGATGGTGACAATCGGCTCACTTTGAACGATCTGCATTACTATTTAATTTGTGCCTGCTGCTTGTTGACAGGCGGATTCTCTGCTCGACGCCGCGGCGAACTCTTGGCTCTCCAAGCTGGATCTGCCGAGCGCGATGCTGAGGGGCACTGGTGGCTATCGACATACATCCTGAAAACGCTTCGTGACTATGACCAGATACCGGTTCCACCAAGCTTGGTGCGAGCCGTCAATATTCTGGAGGAATTGAGTGAAAAGGCGCGCAGTGATGCAGATCAACCGTGGATCAGTTTGATTTACAGGCCTTCTGTATTTAATAAAGATGCTGATAAAGATGGCAAGAGGACGCAGCCATATTTTCACTTTGAACCAAGAATCCTTATTAAAGACTTTGCATTGATGTGCAATTTGGATATTTCACTATCACGTGATGATATATCGTTGGCAAATCATCAAATAAGAAAGTCTTTCTCGGTTTATTTCTATTACGGGGATAGGCATTCTAACCTTGATGCGCTGAGCCGCTTCCTTCGTCATTTTGATCCGGAAATGACACGTCGCTACTTGTCCGAAGTTGTTCCACGGCTCATCGCGCAAATCCGCGAGAGAAGAGACGCGGCGATACGGCTTGCTGAAAAGACTCGCCAGCCAACCGATGAGGAAGCTGCGCGTGGATTGCGAGAAGCCCACCTGCGGCTAATCGACCGCAATAAGGACTTTATTGAAGTGAAGGAGGGGGCAATTGTAGAGCGCTTGATTGATATGGACGCAGGCGATGAGCGGCCCATTGGCCACGGCGCTGCTGCTCTATACCGAGACCTGGAAGAAATCGTCGAAGCGGTTGCTGTGGATGTGCGTATCCAGAGTCCGCTTGCAAACGACACGAGCGACCTGGCCGGGGCATGCTTTCTCAAGGCGTGCAAGGCGTATGCATCGTCAAAAAACCTCGAACCGGTGCCTGGAGCCTTTACGCATTGCGGCTTTAGTCCGCTAAAGGGCGACGATGTCGCACAGTGCGCGTGTATCATTCGGAAATACGGTAAAGCGTACAAGACTGGATCGGCCGACCGGCCTGACTACGCCTACTCCAGCATTTCCACTTGTCTGGCATGCATATATGGCGTTGCATTCTCTGAAAATCAGCGCGTCATAGAAGATCGCGTGAACGTGGCCGTCGCTGCGGTCGATGCGCAGCAACACCCGGCCTACCGCGAAGCTGCGGCCGCCAAGGTCGACCGTGCGAAGACGGTCATTCGAGAAGCGCGGGTCGCCGCCGAGCGCGGAGTTGCCTGAATGGGACAATCCCCGGCCGAGCGAGCGCGCAATACTAAGGCGGCTTTTGAGGCCAAGGTGTCGCTGCTTGAAGAGTGGGCGAAGCACGGCGTCCCCGCAGGAGAGCGTAGCCCAAAGGATAATACTGCCCTCCGGCAGTGGGTCGGCCCTTCAGCAGTCAACCTAGAGGATGGAACCGCTCTCGGAACTTGGGCAGATCCAATGATTGATCGTCCAGTGGTTGGTAAATACCCTGATCTTACACGTCGTTTTCTGGCAGCTCGCGATGCAATAAAAAAGCAGAAGGGCAAGGAAGAAACGCTTGCGCAGGAGTTGACTCGACTGAAACGCGAGGTCGCCGCTCTGGTGGACCAGAATGGACAGTTAATCGGTGAGATCATGGCGCTGAAAGAAATGGCGGGCGCAGACGCGGATATCAGGGCTTCAAACGCTAGATCTCCCAAGACGTAGAGCGCGTGAATTCATGCCCGTCAGCACTGATCACGGATATTCTATCAAGAAAGCCGGGAAAGATTTCAAATGGCGAGGAGAGAAAGCGCCAAAACTTCCTCTCATTCAGGCGCCAGATGGATCTTTGTTTGAGCCACTTGTGAAATATTTTGGAGAGTCATTCCGTTATAGACGAGTACAGATATCATCGATGCTCGTCGAGGCCTACATACTGAAAGATTGGTTCACATATCTCAATGACAATAACATAGACTGGAAGCGTGTTCGCGATCAGACTATTGTAGATTGGCGTTCTCATCTCAACGAGGCTGATAGAAAATCTATACAGGATGGAGATCGGATCGAAATAGATTCGAAAAATCGCATCAACCGAAAAATCGATGTCGTTTTCACTTTCTATTTCTTGTGTGGACCGGATGACTACGGAATTATGGATTGTCTGCTTGTCGACCTCATCGGGCCGATTACGCTTCAGCGCAGGAATCTTGGGAGCCGTTGGATTTCTCAGAACGGCACCTTCCATATTGATGACGGCGCGAAGAATGTACGGTGGGCTTTAGCTGAGCAATCGAAGCAGAAGGTCACCCAAGAACCAACCCCCGACCAAGCCGCTGTTGCTAAGGTTCTCAGTTATTTGAGGACCCCTCGTCAGACCGATGAGAGAGGTGGCCTGGAGAATCTGCACACTGAGATAATTGGATTTTCTGCCTCGGAGCAGCCAGGAAGGCTGCGAGACAGGAGCAGAGAATGAGCAGACGACCCCGGCGCAACCACAGCCCGGCATTTAAGGCGAAGGTGGCGCTTGCCGCGATCAAGGGCGAGAAGACGCTGGCAGAGCTGGCGCACGACTATGATCTGCATCCCAACCAGATCACGACGTGGCGCACGCAGTTGCTCGAAGGGGCGGCGGGCGTGTTCGGCTCGGAGAAGGCGTCGGACGAACCGGCCGTCGACGTGAAGACGCTTCACGCCAAGATCGGCGAACTGACGCTGGCCAATGATTTTTTGGAAGGCGCGCTCGGCAAGGCAGGTCTGTTGCCGAGCGCAAAGCGATGATCGATCGAACGCACACCTTGCCGGTGAAGCGGCAGGCGAAGGAACTGGGGATCAGCCGGGGCAGTGTCTATTATCTGCCGCGGCCGGTTTCATCCGAAGACCTCGCAATCATGCGTCGCATCGACGCGTTGCATCTGGAGTTCCCGTTCGCAGGAAGCCGGATGATGCGCGACTTTCTTCGTCAGGAGGGCATCACGATCGGCCGCTGCCATGTCGCGAGCCTGATGAAGAAGATGGCGATCGAGGCGGTCTATCGCCGTCCCAGCACTTCCAAGCCGGCACCAGGACACAAGATCTACCCCTATCTCCTGCGCAAGCTTCCGATCGTGAGGCCCAATCAGGTTTGGGCGACAGACATCAGCTACATCCCCATGGCCAAGGGGTTCGTCTATCTCGTCGCCATCGTCGACTGGTTCAGCCGCAAGGTTCTCAGCCACCGGATCTCGATCACGCTGGAGGCCGACTTTTGCGTGGAAGCGCTCGAGGAAGCCCTGGCGCGCTATGGCAAACCGGAGATTTTCAATACGGACCAAGGCAGCCAATTCACGAGCCAGGCCTTCACCAGTGTGCTGATGCGAGAAAAGATTGCCATCAGCATGGACGGCCGCGGCGCCTGGCGCGACAATGTCGTGGTCGAGCGGCTGTGGCGCTCAGTGAAGTACGAGGAAGTCTACCTGCACGCCTACGCATGCGTCAGCGAAGCGCGCAGTTCGATCGGCCGATACCTGGGCTTCTACAACGCCCGGAGACCTCACTCGAGCCTCGGCGGACGTACGCCCGATCAAACCTACTTTGACAATCTGCCACAGGCCGTGGCAGCGTGAATTGGCCGCGACTTGCGGGGCGTCACTCCGGCCGGGCTACGCCCGACCTCCATGACGCCCCGCAGGCAGCAGCTTGAACAACCAAACCGCAGACGATCCACTTATCAAACGTCAAAGGCTGTTCAGACAAACCGAGCCACTTCTGAGACTGACGCCCAAAGCCGAGGTCGGCCAACAGATCCTTTAACTTCAGAGAGGAACTGGTTGGTAGGCATCTGTGCTGTTAAGGGAGGATTCCGCGCACTTGAGATAGAAGCGGCGTCGGTAATTTCAGCCGGGATCGCATTAAATAATTCGAATATTCAGATTCCGGATGCTCGGTCGATGCCCGATTTCGAAGCGCCTGGAACAAGAGTTAGGCATCCCCTTGACCTCCTCGCCTATAGCAAGATGGGTCAGACGGCGCTTCTTCGAGAAATTGAACTGAGAGCGCGCCAAGGTTATAGCAATATCTGGATGCCTGTTGATGGCAAAGGAGGGAAACGCCGTGACGTCCCGCTAGCCAATGACGTTTTCCTTGACCTTTTGACCATTGGCATCTGGCTAGTCCGAAAAGCGATCCTTGTGGGGCATGCTACAAAGCTAGGCTCCGATCCGCTATCAAACTCAATTTTCTTGCCATTTGGCGTAGCGCCCATGGAAGGCCTAAGTAGGAAGACAATTGGCAACATCTTGAAATCAGCGTTTCATGGCGCGGGCGTGCTGGGAAGCGGGCATCGACTACGGGCCTATTGGGCCTCAGAAACCTGCGCGCGGCTTTGGGACGAGGCTTTCGCTCTCAACGGGTTCAAATGGGATCAAACCGTCGAGAATGCTGTCTTGCACGACCTTGCAAGAGCAATGGGGCATGTGAAGGTAAGCACTACGGTGCGCTCATACCTGGACAGAGAGCTGATCCGTTCTCTTGGACTTAAGGATAAGAGGTCACTCAGCCTTTTGCGAAAGGCTGCTAATACCATTGCAGAAAATCAGAACAGTTTGTCGAAGGTCGATTTTGAGCGGATAATGATCGTGATCAAGCGCCTTGCCGACTCTGACCTCGAGTTTGGCGCAGTTCTGGACGTCCTCCTCAGCGATCCCGATTTTAAGAAGCCCTAGCCGTGCGGGAGGAGTTCCTTCAGCTGACTTGATCGCCAAACTTATGAAGCGCCCGCACCCTTTATTCGGCAGTGGGAACATGCTTCGCCGAAGCAAGGGGCCAAACCGTCACAGAGCGAACCGTGACCGGCTCAACCAGATCCCTTCGATAAATTTAGAGGGTGAAAAAGCATGGACCGACAGGCGGCGGGGGAGATGCACGCGTTGCAGCACAGCGCGCGCGGCAATGGCGTCGGGCGGCGAGACGATCGCGCCCAGCGCGGCGCAGGCGGCCGAGGGCAGGGACGGCATCAGGGCATGGGCGACGGCGGCCACAACGAGGGTAGTGAAGATCACCGCGCCGATCGCCAGCGACATGATGCCGATCAGGTGGCGGCGCAGATGGCCGAGCGCAATGAACCAGGCGCCGTCCATCAGCAGCGGCGGCAGGAAGATGACCAGGACCAGTTCGGGGTCAAGCGAGATGACCGGCAGGCCGGGCACGAAGGCGAGCAAGGTGCCGCCGGTCAGCAACGCGACCGCCGGCGGCAGGCCCAGCCGATGCGCGGCATAATGAAGCGCGATGATCGCCAGCAGCATGGCCACCAGCAGTTCGAACAATTCCACCGGATGCATCGGCCTGGCCCCTGTCTGTCGATCGCCCTACCCTAATAGGGTCGCCGATCCTGTCCAGCGGTCCGCCCGATCATCGCACCGGACAGGCGGCGAGGGCGGTGGCGATGGCATCATAAAAGGGTTTGGGCCGCAGCGCATCGTCAAAGGGGTTGCCGCGCATAGGCAGGCCGTCGGGCCGGCGGCTCCGGGTCGGATAGCTGTCGCGATTGAGATTGGAATAGCGATCGCTGAGGCCCCAGCAGATGATCTGGGAGACATTGCGATGGCTGAGCGTGATGTCGAGATAGCCCTTCACAAAGGCCGCAATTTCGGCATCGCGTCTGGCCGGGTCCTGGTCGCTCAGATGGCGGTCGGCGCAATCCAGTTCGGTGATCAGCACCGTCATGCCCATGGCGTCCAGTTCGGCAAGGAAGCGATTCCAGGCCCGTTCGTCGCGGCCGCGGCCGAGCGTATTGCCCAGATGGCTCTGTATGCCGATGGCATCGACCGGGACGCCGCGCTTGAGCGCCTGTTCCAGCACGCGCAGCACGGCGTCGCGATGATCGGGATTCTGCTCCCAGCTCATATTGCCATTATAGACGCGCTGCGCATGGGGGGCATATTGCGCCATCAGTTGAAAGGCGAGGTCGAAGAAGCCCATGCCGAGGATGCGGGTGTAGATCGAGTTCTTCAATTGTCCGCTCTGGACGACGAACGCCTCGTTCACGCAGTCCCATGATTCGATCTGGGGGAAGGTGGTCGCAAGATAGCGGGCATGGTCGTTCATCAGGGCGATGAGCGGCGCGCCCCCCTTCTGCGCCAGCGCAGCCTCATTGGCGATCAGCCAGCCGGGCACCCGATCATCCTGGTTCCAGACGAATGTATGGCCCCGCGGCGACATGCGATGGCGGCTGGCGAAGCGCAGGACGCGCAGCGCCTTTGCCGGGTTGCGCTGACCCTCCTTGGCTTCGAGATATTTCCATTTGAAATTATTCTCGGCGGTCAGCACCGAACATTCCCGGACGATCAACTGGGCAAAGGCAGAATCGTCCAGATGGGTGGGCGATACGGCGGTGCCAAAGCGCAGGCCCCGGCT
Source organism: Sphingobium salicis subsp. salicis (assembly GCF_049472635.1). NCBI lineage: Bacteria > Pseudomonadati > Pseudomonadota > Alphaproteobacteria > Sphingomonadales > Sphingobiaceae > Sphingobium > Sphingobium salicis. Next base: position 3,719,754 of record NZ_JAYRCS010000001.1, on the reverse strand, counting down.
GCGGGCGATGGCGTCGAGACCGGAAGGCGGCGCGACGGCCAGGCCGGGCGCGCAGGACAGGGCCGGGATGGCGCCCGCCGTCAGCGACAGCATGTGCCGGCGGGACAGGGGCGGGCCATGGTCTTTCATGCTGCATTTGTCCGAGCGGAGAGGCGCAGAGGCAATCGGTAATTGGCCGGAGGGGGCTGCCCGCAAAAAAAGGGCCGCCCCATGCGGGACGGCCCAATGCTTCTGTTGCCGGGGAGCTGCTGTCAGAAGCGGAATTTGAGCGCGGCGCGATAGCTCTGATAGCTGAGGTTGCCGCGCCAGGCGGTGGTGTCGGCCGACAGGCTGATGTCGACATTGCCGGTGCTGAGGGTCAGGCCGCCGCCCACTTCGCCCCAATTCTTGTCCGAGCCACCCAGCGCGAAGGGCGCGAGCGATCCGGTGCCGCCGACGAAATTGGCCAGGAAATAGGCCGGCTGGTCGCGGAACTCATGGACATAATTGGCGGTCAGATAGGGCTTGAACCCGCCGACATCGATCTTCGCCGTGGCCCCCAGGCGCCCCTGCGCGCTCTGGATCGCATGGCGATGGATCACCAGCGCGGTGTCGCCGCCATATTCAGCGAGGTTGCCGCCGCTGATATAGGCGCCGCGCAGCGAGGCGCGCGGCGTGATGGTGAAGGCGTCGCCACCCAGCGGCGCGCCGATGCCGATCTCACCCGACAGGGCCAGTTGCTGGTCGCTGCCGCGCAGTGTGTAGGGGGTGGTGCCCACCGCAAAGGCGCGCTTGGTCTTGCTGGTGAGGGTGCCGGCGCTGCCGACGCCATCCAGAACGACGCCGCCCAGATCCCAATTGCCATAAACGGTGGCCTGGTACAGGCGGGCACGGGCGGTGTCGCCGATGCCGGTATTGCCCTTGAGCTCGCTGAAGGAGGCGGCCAGGCCGATCACGGCATCGTCGCCGATCATCTTTTCGATGCCGGCCGCACCATACCAGCCGTCGAACTTGTCGCGGCCGGTGGTGATGGCGCCCCGCATCGGATCGCTCTTGCCGTCGATATAGCCGCCGGCGATGAAGGCGCTGACGTCTTCAGGCAGGGCATTTTCCTGGGTGACGGTTTCGTTGCCGCCGCCCTGATCCATGCCCAGGTTCAGATTGTTCATGCTGAGCGCGGCGAGCTGGAGCGGCTGCCCGGTCATGGTCAGCGTGCCGCCCATGCTGCCGCCGCTGACGCGTGCCAGGCGATCGCGATAGAAGCGGGCCATATTGTCGTTCAGCACTTCGGACATGGAGGTGCGGAGCGCTTCGGTGCGCGGCGCCATGGCTTCGAGCGACGCCTGGATCGCGGCGACGCTCAGCAGGTCGGCCTCGCCATAGAGGGTGGCATAATTGCCGTAGAGGGCGCGGTTCTGATCGAGCAGGCGGGCAAAGCTGGTCTGCACCTGCGAGCCGCCATTGACGACGCCGGCATAGGTGCCGGCATCGATCGTGACGCTGACACTGTTGGCGCCATAGGTCAGGACGGGCTTCAGGATGGCGCTGATGTTGGTCGGCGTGTCGAACGTGCCTTCGACGCCGCCTTCCGCGTTCAGGAAAGTGTAGCGGCTGCCATAGCGCAGCTTGGCGCCGGTCGCCGCGCCGAAGACGACCTTGCCATCGACCGCCGCGACGCCTTCGACATCATCGGTGGCCTTGACCGCGAGCAGATCGGAACCGCTGCTGCCAAGGTCGACATGCAGCGTGCTGCCCGAGGAGAGGATGGCATTACCCTCGACCGTGAGCGTGCCGACCGTGCCGATGCCGCCAGGCGCGACCACGCCCATGATGTTGGTGAAATAGGGGGTGCGCAGCGTGCCCTTGCCCGAGAGCAGGCCCGAGAGCAGCAGATAGTCGCCCGGCGTCTCGACTGCGCCATCGACGTTCACCATGCCGGCGAGATGATTGATGTCCATCAGGCTGGTGAGCGATCCGGCGCTGGTGACGTCGAGCGTCGAACCGCTGCCCGAGATGGTGAAGCGATCGACGGTGGCGTCGATGTCGAGCGTGGTCTTGCCGGCGGCGCTCAGCGTGACGTCATAATAGCGACCGACGACGCCCTGCGCGGCGACCGGGTCAATATTGTTCGGCACGAAATTGGTGGCGCCGGGCAGGCCATTGGCCAGGGTCGCGGCGGGCAGGACGGCATCGCCCTCCGCCTGGGCCTCGACGATAGCCTCGTCCGCTAGGCTGGCGGCACCATCGGACGGGCTGCGCTCGGCGATCTCGACCTTGCCCTTGTTGTTGGCGACGGTCTTGCTGCCGCTGGTGGTGGTCGCATCGGTCGCCTCGACCGGCTCGCCATTGATCAGCAGCGTGTCGGTGCCGACGTCGTAACAGGCGTCGTCCGAGCCATCATTGGGCTGGTAGCAGACCTGACCGAACTTCTGCGCATCATCCTCGCCAAAGGCGCCGGCGCCCGGTGTGGTCGGCACGCCGTTCACCAAGGATCCGTTGCTGTCGATGATCATGTAATTGGGATCGAGCGCCGTCACCCAGTGGCTGGGGTCGCTCCACTTGCCGTCGCCAGCATTCGCGGTGGCGTAGCGATAGGGATTATTCTGCGCGATCCAGTCCCAGAAGAGATAGAGCGGCTGATAGAAGGCGGAGCCGCCATAGGAACTTTGCGGCTGTTCCAGGAAGTAGCGACTGCCACCCGACAGGACGCCCAGAACCACCTTCTGGTCAAAGGTCTGGTCGAGGATCAGCGGGCCGCCGGAATCGCCGCCGGCGGTATTGCCTTCATTGGGAAGCGCATCGTCTTTGAAGACGTTGAAGTCGAATTCGTTGGTCCGGGTCGGATCGTCGAAGTCGGTCTGGTAGAGATTCTGGGTGTAGCCACCGCCTTCGCCGAACAGGAAGATGTCGATATCGTCGAGCGAGCCGAGCATGCCGAGGAAATTCTCGGCCACCTTGCGGCGATAATCGATGCCATAGCTGTTGCCGGTGGTGCCGCTGCCGCTGCGGCCATAGCCGGTGATCGTCACATGATAGCCGGTGCCGGTCGTGTCGCTGATGCTTTCCGGCGCGGGCAGGGCGGAAAAGAGCATCGCCCAGGTCGGCACGTCGCTGGCCGGCGTGTCGAGCGTGGCCATCGCCGTGTCGCCATAGAGGAAGCTGAGCGCCGGCGGATCGAGCGAGTCCGGATTATAGGCGATATTGTTGACGTTATAGACGCTGAGCGCGGTGTTGGTGCGATAGCCGTTGTTGATCCAGTTGACGAGGCCGGGGCGGGCGTTGCTCTGGAAGGCGAAGGCAACCGGAATGCCGTCATTCACCGTGCTGTAGGTGCTGGGGTCATAGTCATTGACGCAGTGGGCGGCGAAAATGACGGTGCGCGGATTGATCAGCGTGCCGGTGCAGACATAGCCGTCGGCGCGATACATGATGCCGACGCCGTTCACATCGGTGCCATCGACGATGTCGGCCGGCGTATTATTGTCGTTCGGCACGACGGCATGGGCTGCCGGTGCGATGCTCAGAGCGGACAGAGCGGCCGATGCCAAAAGGGCAGAACGACCGGCGCGTGCCAACAGGCCCGCGCCATTCTTACGAATGCGCATGATGTTAACTCCCCAAAGACCGTTGGCGAGGCTATGCAGCTATTCGGCGCAAGACAATTGCCCAAAAATGAAAGTTTCTGTCATGTATCCAAAAAGACACAATGTTATCTTTGCGTTATGAATATCCAGCGTTGATTGACTGATCCGGCGGTCATGCCGTTTTCTATGTTAACGGTATCGTTTATGTAATTTATGCAAATGTAATGGGTTGAAGAAATGCCGGGGATTTTCGGCTTGTTTCCCGCCCACTTGCGGAAGCGGGCGGTTCCGCTTAAGCATGAAGGCAAGTTCCGATCGGATTTGCGCGATCGGCGATTGATGAAGTGAGATACGGCCTTGGTGCAGCATAGCCGCCCATCGCCGCAGAGTTCCGGCCCGGTTGGCCGCGTTTCGGGCAAGTCCGCCCGTTCCGGTTCGGGTAATGGGAGCAAGGCTGCGGCCATTACGCCCCCGTCGAAGCAACGGGGCCTTTATCCCTACACGGCGCGTGACCGCCGATCCTATGCGGCAATCGATCTGGGTACCAATAATTGCCGTCTGCTGATCGCCAAGCCGTCAGCGGACGGGTTCATCGTGGTCGATGCCTTTTCCCGGATCGTGCGTCTGGGCGAGGGGCTGGCAGCCACCGGCCGGATCAGCGATGCGGCGATCGACCGGGCCATCGCTGCGCTGTCGGTCTGTGCCGACAAGCTGCGCCGCCGCCATGTGACGCTGGCGCGGTCGGTCGCGACCGAGGCCTGTCGGCGGGCGAGCAACGGCGCCGAGTTCATCCAGCGCGTCTATCGCGAGACCGGGATCGCGCTCGACATCATCAGCGCACAGGAAGAGGCGCGGCTGGCGGTGCTGGGGTGCCATGCGCTGCTGGAAGAGGGCAATGGCCCGGCGCTGATCTTCGATATTGGCGGTGGATCGACCGAACTGGTGCTGGTCGATTCCCATTGCGACGGCGCGCCGCGCATCGTCGATTGGGTGAGCGCCCCCTGGGGTGTAGTGTCGCTGACCGAGAGCGAATTGTTCGACCATGCCAATCCGGCCGAGCGGCTGGCTGCCTATGGTCGGATGCGCGCGCGCGTGGCCGAGGCGTTCGCGCCGCTCGCCCGGCGCCTGCCGCAGGGCGAAGCGGGCATCAGGCTGTTGGGCACGTCGGGCACGGTGACGACTTTGGCCAGCCTGCACCTTGACCTGCCGCGCTATGACAGGCAGGCGATCGATGGGCTGATCGTGCCGAGCAGTTCGATGCGCGCGATTTCCGAACGGCTGTCGACCATGGCGCTGGCGGATCGGCAACGATTGCCCTGCATCGGCACGGAGCGCGCCGACCTGGTGGTCGCGGGCTGTGCCATTTTGGAATCGATCCTCGACATCTGGCCGGCCGAGCGACTGGGCGTCGCCGACCGTGGCATTCGCGAGGGCATATTGCGCGGCCTGATGGACCGCCATGGAGCAACGACGTGAGGGGTTCTGGCGCAGGCAAGGTGCGGGTGAAATCCGCCAAGGGGCGCACCGCGCAGTCGGTGCGCTGGCTGGAGCGACACCTGAACGACCCCTATGTCCACAAGGCCAAGCAGGAAGGCTGGCGCAGCCGCGCCGCCTTCAAGCTGATCGAGCTGGACGAGAAATTCCATTTCGTGAAGGGATCGCGTGCGGTCGTCGACCTGGGCGTGGCACCGGGCGGCTGGGCACAGGTGATCCGCAAGATGGCGCCCAAGGCGGCGGTGGTCGGCATCGACCTGCTGCCGGTCGATCCGATTCCCGGCGTCACCCTGTTCGAAATGGACTTCATGGACGACAAGGCGCCCGACCTGCTGCGCGAAGCGCTGGGGCAGGAGCCGGACCTGGTGATTTCCGACATGGCGGCCAATACGGTGGGCCATGCCCAGACCGACCATCTGCGCACCATGGGGCTGGTCGAGGCGGCCGCGGATTTCGCCGTGCAGAATCTGCGCAAGGGCGGCACCTTCGTCGCCAAGGTCTTTGCCGGCGGCACCGATGCGGAGCTGCTGGCGGTGCTCAAGAAGCATTTCACCACGATCAAGCATGCCAAGCCGCCGGCGAGCCGCAAGGGCAGCGTCGAATGGTATGTCGTGGCGCAGGGATTCAAGGGACGGCCGGACGCGCAGGAATAACAGGGACAAGCGATCGGCCGCCTTCACGGGGGAAGAAGGGGGCGGGGCCTTTGGTAGCGACGGTTTCGACGGTGGCCTATCTGGGCCTGGAGGCGCGCACGGTCGAAGTGCAGTGCCAGCTTGTTCCGGGATTGCCCGCCTTCATCGTCGTCGGCCTGCCCGACAAGGCGGTGGCCGAAAGCCGCGAGCGGGTGCGCAATGCGATCGCCGCGATCGGCCTGTCGCTGCCGCCCAAGCGGATCACCGTCAATCTTTCGCCCGCCGACCTGCCCAAGGAAGGATCGCATTTCGACCTGCCGATCGCGATCGCGCTGCTGGGCGCGATGGGGGTGATCGATGCCGAAACGCTGGCGGGCTATATCGTTGTTGGCGAACTGGGGCTGGACGGGCGCACCGCGCCGTCGCCCGGCGTATTGCTGGCGGCGCTGCATGCCGGCGAGCAGGATCTGGGGCTGGTCTGTCCCGCCGCGCAGGGAAGCGAGGCGGCCTGGGCGGGGCAGGTGGAAGTTGTCGCGACGCCCGATCTTCTGAGCCTGCTCAATCATTTCAAGGGCACGGCGGCATTGTCGCCGCCCCAGCCCGGCGCGGTCGAGCCGCCGCTGCGCACGGCCGACCTGCGCCAGGTGAAGGGGCAGGAAAGCGCCAAGCGGGCGCTGGAGATCGCGGCGGCAGGCGGCCATAATCTGTTGATGGTCGGGCCGCCGGGGGCAGGCAAGTCGCTGATGGCGAGCTGCCTGCCCGGCATATTGCCCGAGCTGACGCCGACCGAGGCGCTGGAGACATCGATGGTCGCGAGCGTCGCCGGCACGCTGGAGGGCGGACGGATCAGCCGCGCCCGGCCGTTCCGCAATCCGCATCATAGCGCATCGATGGCGGCCCTGGTCGGTGGTGGCCTCAAGGCGCGGCCTGGCGAGGTCAGCATGGCCCATCTGGGCGTGCTGTTCCTGGATGAGCTGCCGGAGTTTCAGCGGGTGGTGCTGGATTCGCTGCGCCAGCCGCTGGAGAGCGGCGAGGTCAGCGTGGCGCGGGCCAACGCCCATGTCACCTTCCCGGCGCGGGTCCAGTTGATCGCGGCGATGAATCCCTGTCGCTGCGGCCATCTGTCCGACCCGGCGCAGGCCTGTTCCCGCGCACCGCGCTGCGCCAGCGATTATCAGGCGAAAGTGTCCGGGCCGCTGCTCGATCGCATCGACCTGCATGTCGAGGTGCAGGCGGTGACGGCGGCCGATCTGGTGCTGCCGCCGCCGGCCGAGGGATCGGCGGAGGTGGCGGCGCGCGTCGCGGCGGCGCGCACGCTGCAGACACGGCGCTATGCCGGCAGCAAGGTGCGGACCAATGCCGAGGTGGATGGCGAGCGGCTGGAGGATGTGGCCGGGCCGGACGAGGCCGGGCGGCAATTATTGGCGCAGGCCGCCGCCGCGATGAAGCTGTCGGCGCGCGGCTATACGCGGGTGTTGCGGGTGGCGCGGACGATCGCCGACCTGGCCGGTGCGGAGCAGGTCGGCCGGGTGCATGTGGCCGAGGCGCTGAGCTACCGGCGGCGCGCGCCGGTCAACTGAGCGCTCAGGCTGCGCTGTCGCTGGTGATGAGCTTGAGGTCGGCGGCCGCGACCGGGCCATTATCCTTGTGGGCGAAGCGGCCTTCGACCCGGCTGCCGGCCTCGATCGTGATCCGCTCGTAGGTCACGTCGCCGGTGATGCGGGCAGTGCTTTCGACCACCAGTTCCTCGGCGCTGATCGATCCGTCGACGAGGCCCGCGAGGCGCGCGCTCTGCGCGGTGACATGGCCGATGATGCGGCTGTCGGGGCCCTGGACCAGCGCGGCGCAACGAATGTCGCCGTCGATCACGCCATCGACATGCAGGTCGACGGTCGCGGCGAGATTGCCGGTGATCGTCACATCGCTGCCGATCAGCGAGAAGGGGGTGTGCTTAGCCCCGGTTGCCGACATCGGCGAGACGGGCCGTGGCGATTTGCTGGACTTGGAGAACATCTTTGCGGGCCTCGAGGAAACGGCGGGGATTGATGGGATCGCCGTTGACGCGCACCTCGAAATGAAGATGCGTGCCGGTCGAGCGGCCGGTGGAGCCCATGCGGGCGATCTGGTCACCGCGCGCGACCTGCTGGCCGACACGGGCATTGAAGCCGGACAGGTGGGCGTAGCGGGTCATGATGCCATTGCCATGGGTGACTTCCACGACATTGCCGTATCCGCTGCGCTGGCCGACATAGCTGACCTTGCCGGGGGCGGCGGCCAGAATCGGCTGGCCATAGCGGCCGGGAAAGTCGAGTCCGGCATGGAAGGCGGCGTGGCCGTTGAACGGGTCGCGGCGATAGCCATAGGAGCTGCTGAGCATCGGCGTGCCGGTCGGCTGGCCCGACGGGATGCGCAGCAGGCTGGTTTCCAGAAATTCCATGCGGGAAAGCGCGGTGGCGAGCCTTTCCAGCTCGGCCGGCATAGCATCTTCATCGCCATGCCAGGGCACGAACGGGCCACCCTGGGCTCGGGCCGCATTGCGGGCGAGCGCGTCGGGATTGAGGCCGAAGCTGCGGATTGCGGCGGCGGCCTTCTGCGCGCGGGCCTCCACCGCGCCGGTCAGCAGGGCGGCGAACCGGCGCTGGCGGGCATCGACCTGCATCAGCGGCGCAGCTTCGGGCGCCATGCTGATCTTGGCGTCGAGCTTGCCCTGACCGGCCTTTTCGGTGGCGGCGTCCGCCTTGCCGACCGGGGCATTGGCCGCGGCATCGCCGGGTTCGCCGAAATGGGTCTTGTAGAGATCGTCGATGAAATCCTGGCGCGCTTCCAGGTCATGGGCGAGGTCGTTCACCGACTTGCGATAGCCGTCGACCTTGCGTGCCTTGCTGGCGACGGCCGCACCCTTGGCGTCCAGCATCGCCCGGTCATGGGCGACGGCGGCGCTGCTGGCGAGCATCGATATGGTGACCGCGCCCCAGCCGACCAGGCCGGTCGACAGGATGCCGAGCGCCAGCAACTGGGCGCGCTTGGAAATGCGGATGAACTTTACCTGGCCGCCCGAGCGCAGGAAGATTTCCCGCTCCGGGCACAAGGCACTGAGCCTGGCCCAGAGGGTGGCGACCCCCTTCTTCTTGCGCTGCGACAATTGCGACCCCGTAACTATTTATTTCGGTGAGTCGGGCCGGTAGCAAAAGAAGATCGGACGCGCGAATCCACAGCCGCGGACTCGTGACGAGTCGAAGCTAAACCGGGACGAAATGATCTTCGTTCCATTTGGTTCCCTGGCTTCGAAAATATTTTTCGCGATCCGCTTCAGCTTCGGCGGGTGAAGCGGGAGGGCTCAAGAAAGCTGGGTAATTGCGATGCCGGAACGGCAGCGCTCCAATAATAGCCCTGGCCATAATGGCAACCACCTGATCGCAAATATTCCAGTTGTTCAATCGTTTCGACGCCTTCGGCGACGGTCTTCACGCCCAGGCTGTAGGCGAGGTTGAGCACGGTGCGCACGATGGCGGCATCATCCGGGTCGGTTTCCAGGTCGCGCACGAAGCCCTTGTCGATCTTGATGACGTCGATCGGAAACTGCTTGAGGTGGGACAGCGAGGCGTAGCCGGTGCCGAAATCGTCGAGGGCGATGGCCATGCCCGCCTGGCTGAGGCGCTGAAGATTGCGTTCCACCACATCGACATTGCGGCCGAGAAAGACGGATTCGGTGACTTCCAGTTCGATCCGGCGCGGTTCGACATCGGCATGGGCGAGGCGGGCGAGCAACCGGTCGGGGAAGGCGCGGTCGTGCAGTTCGACGCCGGGGACATTGACCGCGACATGGCCGAAATCGATGCCAGCGCTGGTCCAGGCCCGGCAATCGGCCAGCACCTGATCGATCATCCGCTCGGTGATCTTGCGGCCCAGTTCGGGATGTTCGAAGGCGGCCAATATCTGGTCGGGCATCATCAGCGTGCCGTCCGGCCGGACGCAGCGCAGCAGCGCCTCGAAACCGATGACGCGGCCATCCTGCAGGTCGACCTTGGGCTGATACCAGGGCACGGGCTGGGCATGGGCGAGCGCATCGCGTGCCCGTTCCAGCATGCGCGCCTCGGTCTGCCAGCTTTCCAGCAGGCCGGGCTCGAACAGGCAGGCACGTCCGCGCCCGCTATTTTTCGCCTCATACAGGGCGATGTCGGCATGCTTCATTAGGTCGATCATGTCGCCGGCATGGTCGGGATAGAGGGCTACGCCCATGCTGACGCGGCAATCAATGTCCCGCCCGCCATGGCGCAGCGGCATGTGCAGGCGCGCGATCATGCGGCTGAGGATGGTGTCGAGGTCGGCCAGACCGCGCAGGCGGGTGAGGATGACGGCGAACTCGTCGCCGCCCATGCGGGCGATCATGTCGGCGGGGCGCACCGAGTCGCGCAGCCGTTCCGCCACGGCGCACAGCAGGGCGTCGCCGGCATCATGGCCGGCGCTGTCGTTGATCCGCTTGAATTCGTCGACGTCGATCAGCACGACCGCCATCTGGCCGCCGGATCGTTCGGTCGACTGGGCCGCCTGCATCAGGCTGGCCATGAAATGGGATCGGTTGGCGAGGCCGGTAAGGGCGTCGGTCATCGCCAGATGGGCAAGATGGCGTTCGGCCTGCTTGCGGTCGGTGATGTCGACGATGCTGGCAAGGATGCACTGTTCGCCGGCGAGCAGGATCGGGCGGGCGCCCAGCAGGACATCGCGGATAATGCCTTCGTCATTGGCGAGGCAGCATTCGTCATTGTCGATGCTGTCGCCCCGCGTCAGCCGATCGAGCAGACGCAGCGGCGGGGCATGGTCGACGATCAGTGCCAGCCGGGCGACATCGTCCGCGGTGCCCAGATTGCGTGTGGCGGAATCGTTCATGCGCAGGACGGTGCCGTCGTCGCGGATGACGATCAGCGGCAGCGGCACGGTCATGAACAGCCGTTCGAGCGCTTCGCCATTGGCGGCGAGCGCGACGCGGGCGGCCTGCGCATCCTGGCTGGCGGTCCATTCCATACGCTGCAACCGGTTGGTGCGGGCGATCGCGATCCACATGCCGCAATGAAGCATCAGCACCGCCATGATCATGCCGGGCATGGTCGGCGATAGAGGGGCAGGGGCCAGATAGCCGATCAGCAATGCGACGCCGCAGCCCAGGCCGCCGCCGACATTGCCGCGGAAGCTGGTTGGCACCACCAGGTAGAAGACGAGCGGCAGCATCACCAGAACGAAGATGGCGATGTCGCTGCGCGAGGAGACGAGGAAGGCGACGCCGATGGCGGTGACGCATTGCCAGACGAAACAGATGCGCTCGACCGCCTTGAAGCTGTGCATGTAGCGGCACAGGCCCAGGCTGACGAGTGACCAGAACACCACGACCAGGCGGGCGGGCACCGCGACCCAGAAATGGGCCGTGCCGGCAAAGCGCCAGTCGCTCAGCAGGAAGAGGGTGTTGAGCAGCGCCGACAAGGCGAAGAGCAGATGGGCGTGGCGCCGCGATTCGGGCAGTCGATCGGCCTGGAAGGCGGCCTCCCGTTCCGGGCTGTGGAACTCGCCGCTAATGCGGGAAAGTGCAATCACGACTGGTCCATCTGGATATGGGGGCTGCGGGGAAAGATCCCATAATCTGCAGCATGTTAGCAAAATGATAAAATGTCATTCACTATGTGGCGCGTGCATCTCCGCGCGCCTTCGGGCGCCGTGCTTGACCCTTCCGTCCCCCGTCGCTATAGGGCCGCTGCCCCGCGTTCTGCGTCTGGAAGACTCGTTTTCCCGCCGCTTTCCGGGGCAAGCACTAGAGCTGAACATTATCGGCTGTCCCTGCGGCTCCGGGCGGATCTTGTCCGTCGGGGGCCTTTGCCGTTCGGAATTTTCGTGATTCCGGCCGGTCAGGAACGCAGGTGGCGTCCGGTAAAGTAACTGAAAAGGTGAAGGGCTTCATGCCAACAATTAACCAGCTGGTCCGCAAGGGCCGCGAACTGCAGAAGACCAAGTCCAAGGTCCCTGCGATGGATGCGAACCCGCAGAAGCGTGGCGTTTGCACCCGTGTCTACACGACGACCCCGAAGAAGCCGAACTCGGCTCTCCGTAAGGTGGCGAAGGTGCGTCTGGTCAACCAGCGCGAAGTCATCACCTACATCCCGGGTGAAGGCCACAACCTCCAGGAACACAGCGTCGTGCTGATCCGTGGCGGCCGTGTGCGAGATCTTCCGGGCGTGCGCTATCACGTTCTTCGCGGCGTTCTGGATACCCAGGGCGTCAAGGATCGCAAGCAGAGCCGTTCGAAGTACGGCGCCAAGCGTCCGAAGTAAGGGGAGAACAGTAATATGTCACGTCGTCGTCGCCCCGAAAAGCGCGTTATCCTGCCGGATCCCAAGTTCGGTGATATCGTGCTGTCGAAGTTCATGAACAGCATCATGCAGGACGGCAAGAAGGCCGTCGCCGAGTCCATCGTGTACGGTGCGCTCGACACTGTCGAAGCGAAGTCCAAGAAGGACCCGATCGGCATGTTCCATGACGCGCTGAACAATGTGAAGCCCGGCATCGAAGTCCGCAGCCGCCGCGTCGGCGGTGCGACTTACCAGGTCCCCGTCGAAGTGCGCCCCGAGCGCGCCCAGGCGCTGGCGATCCGCTGGCTGATCACGGCTTCGCGCAACCGCAGCGAAACCACCATGGCTGCCCGTCTGTCGGGTGAGTTGCTGGACGCTGCCAACAACCGCGGCAATGCCGTCAAGAAGCGCGAAGATACGCACCGCATGGCGGAAGCGAACCGCGCCTTCTCGCACTACCGCTGGTAACAGCAGGGCGGGCGCTTATGTGCCCGCCTTGTTATTTGGTTTCCAAAATCGGTCCGTTCGCCGTGGGTGGCTACCCATGGCGAACGGATTGGTTTAGGGGCCACGCGCAGAATTAACGAATCCCCAACCGCCGGCGCGCCGGCAACGGAGAAGCATCATGGCCCGCAGCCATCCGCTCGAACGCTATCGCAATTTCGGTATCATGGCGCATATCGACGCCGGCAAGACCACCACGACCGAGCGTATCCTTTACTACACCGGCAAGTCCTACAAGATCGGCGAAGTCCATGACGGCGCCGCGACCATGGACTGGATGGAGCAGGAGCAGGAGCGTGGTATCACCATCACCTCGGCTGCAACGACCTGCATCTGGAACGACCACCGCCTGAACATCATCGACACCCCCGGCCACGTCGACTTCACCATCGAAGTCGAACGCTCGCTGCGCGTGCTCGACGGTGCGGTTGCCGCGTTCGACGGCGTTGCCGGCGTTGAGCCGCAGTCGGAAACCGTGTGGCGCCAGGCGGACAAGTACAAGGTTCCGCGGATGTGCTTCATCAACAAGCTCGACCGCACCGGTGCCGACTTCTATTATTGCGTGCAGACGATCATCGACCGTCTGGGCGCGACCCCGGCCGTCCTGTATCTGCCCATCGGCGCAGAGTCGGACTTCAAGGGCCTGGTCGACCTGGTCGAAAACCGCGCGATCATCTGGAAGGATGAGAGCCTGGGCGCCGAATTCTACTATGAAGAAATTCCGGCCGACCTCGCCGACAAGGCTGCCGAATATCGCGAAAAGCTGATCGAACTTGCCGTCGAGCAGGACGATGCCGCGATGGAAGCCTATCTGGAAGGCAATCTGCCCGACACCGCGACCCTCAAGAAGCTGATCCGCAAGGGTACGCTGGGTCATGCCTTCGTGCCGGTGCTGTGCGGTTCGGCGTTCAAGAACAAGGGCGTTCAGCCGCTGCTCGACGCCGTCGTCGACTATCTGCCGAGCCCGCTCGACATCGAAGACGTCCAGGGCGTCAAGATGGACGGCGAAACCCCCGACAGCCGTCCGACCTCGGACGACGCGCCCTTCTCGGGCCTGGCGTTCAAGATCATGAACGACCCGTTCGTCGGCTCGCTGACCTTCCTGCGCATCTATTCGGGCACCCTGACCAAGGGCACCTACCTGAACTCGGTGAAGGACAAGAAGGAAAAGATCGGCCGTATGCTCCTCATGCATGCGAACAGCCGTGAAGACATCGACACCGCCTATGCCGGCGACATCGTCGCGCTGGCCGGCATGAAGGAAACCACCACCGGTGATACGCTGTGCGCCGAGCGCCAGCCGATCATCCTGGAGCGGATGGAATTCCCCGAGCCGGTCATCGAACTGTCGGTGGAGCCCAAGACCAAGGCCGACCAGGAAAAGATGGGCGTCGCCCTCAACCGCCTGGCCGCCGAAGATCCCTCGTTCCGCGTCTCGACCGATCACGAATCGGGCCAGACCATCATCAAGGGCATGGGCGAACTTCACCTCGAAATCCTGGTCGACCGCATGAAGCGCGAGTTCAAGGTCGAGGCGAATGTCGGTGCGCCGCAGGTGGCCTATCGCGAGTATCTCAAGAAGGCCGTCGACGTCGACTACACCCACAAGAAGCAGTCGGGCGGTACCGGTCAGTTCGGCCGTATCAAGGTCAAGCTGACCCCCGGCGAGCGTGGTTCGGGCTTCGTCTTCAAGGACGAGATCAAGGGCGGTAACATTCCCAAGGAATATATCCCCGCGATCGAAAAGGGCATGCGCGAAACCGCTGCCACCGGTTCGCTGATCGGCTTCCCGATCATCGACTTCGAAGTGCTGCTCTATGACGGTGCGTACCATGACGTCGACTCGTCGGCGCTGGCGTTCGAAATCACCGGCCGCGCCGCGATGCGCGAAGCGGCGCAGAAGTCGGGCATCACCCTGCTCGAGCCGGTCATGAAGGTCGAAGTCGTGACCCCGGAAGAATATCTGGGCGACGTCATCGGCGACATGAACAGCCGTCGTGGCCAGATCCAGGGCACCGATACGCGCGGCAACGCGCAGGTGGTCGAGGCGATGGTCCCACTGGCCAACATGTTCGGCTATGTGAACTCGCTGCGTTCCTTCACCCAGGGCCGCGCGAACTACTCGATGATCTTCTCGCACTATGACGAAGTGCCGCAGAATGTTGCGGACGAAGTCAAGGCGAAGATGGCCTGACGAGTTTCCCTGTCCGGGCCGTTCAATCGGCTCGGATAGGGGCTGGTAATCTGTGAATATGCTGCTATGGACGCGCCTTCGCGAGGCGCGGCCGAGCGGTCAGACCCAAGCTGATTTTGATTAGAAGGTAGGATAAAATGGCTAAGGCTAAGTTTGAGCGGAATAAGCCGCACTGCAACATCGGCACCATCGGTCACGTTGACCATGGTAAGACCTCGCTGACCGCGGCGATCACCAAGGTTCTCGCCGAAACCGGCGGTGCGACCTTCACCTCGTACGACAACATCGACAAGGCTCCCGAAGAGCGCGAGCGCGGCATCACCATCTCGACCGCCCACGTCGAGTATGAGACCGAAGCCCGTCACTACGCTCACGTCGACTGCCCGGGTCACGCTGACTACGTCAAGAACATGATCACCGGTGCCGCCCAGATGGACGGCGCGATCCTGGTCGTTTCGGCCACCGACGGCCCGATGCCGCAGACCCGTGAGCACATCCTGCTCGCCAAGCAGGTCGGCGTTCCCCAGCTGGTCGTGTTCATGAACAAGGTCGACCTGGTCGACGACGCTGAAATCCTCGAGCTGGTCGAGCTGGAAATCCGCGAGCTGCTGAGCTCGTACGACTTCGACGGCGACAACATCCCCGTCATCGCCGGTTCGGCTGTCGCTGCCCTGCAGGACAAGACCCCGGAAATCGGCCACGACGCCGTTCTGAAGCTGATGGCTGCCGTCGACAGCTGGATCCCGCAGCCCGACCGTCCGGTCGACAAGCCCTTCCTGATGCCGATCGAAGACGTGTTCTCGATCTCGGGTCGTGGTACCGTCGTGACCGGCCGCGTCGAAACCGGCATCGTCAAGGTTGGTGAAGAAGTCGAAATCGTCGGCATCAAGCCCACCAAGAAGACCACCGTCACCGGCGTCGAAATGTTCCGCAAGCTGCTCGACCAGGGTCAGGCCGGCGACAACATCGGTGCGCTGATCCGTGGCGTGGGCCGTGAAGAAGTTGAGCGTGGTCAGGTTCTGGCCAAGCCCGGTTCGGTCACCCCGCACACCGAATTCGACGCCGAAGTCTACGTGCTGTCGAAGGAAGAAGGCGGCCGTCACACCCCGTTCTTCGCGAACTATCGTCCGCAGTTCTACTTCCGCACCACCGACGTGACCGGCGAAGTGATCCTCCCCGAGGGCACTGAGATGGTCATGCCTGGCGACAACGTGAAGCTCGGCGTCAAGCTGATCGCTCCGATCGCCATGGACTCGGGTCTGCGCTTCGCAATCCGTGAAGGCGGTCGTACCGTCGGCGCAGGGGTTGTCGGCACGATCTCGAAGTAATATAGGACCGCAGCGGCGCGAATCGCCCGATTCGCGCCGCTGAAGTTTTTTACCCGCCCCGGATCGCCTTTCTCCGGCTCGCATGAGCTAGAAGGGCAAAACGGGGCGGATATTTTTTTGTTGGCGTGTTTTTGTAAATCAACGGCTGCTCCGGCTGATTCATGAAAATGCGCTGGTTATTGGCTCTTTCGCATCGGTACAGGAACAATGGACAGCAACATCCGCATTCGCCTCAAGGCGTTCGATCATCGCGTGCTCGATCAGGCGACCGGCGACATCGCCGAAACCGCCCGCCGCACCGGCGCCCTCATTCGCGGTCCGATTCCTCTTCCGACGCGCATCGAAAAGTTCACGGTCAACCGTGGTCCGCACATCGACAAGAAGTCGCGCGAGCAGTTCGAAGTCCGCACCTACAAGCGTATGCTTGACATTGTGCAGCCGACGCCGCAGACGGTCGACGCGCTGATGAAGCTGGACCTGGCTGCCGGCGTGAACGTCGAAATCAAGCTGGCCTAAGGTCGGCAAGTCCCCGCCTTCCGCAAGGTAGGCGGGGTATCGGGTATTCTGTTCCTCTTCTCTGGAGAGGCGGAGGCTCAAACGACACAAGGGATACCGCACGGCCCGCCGGTGAACCGGCCAAGGCGCGTGGTCCTGGTCCCCCGTCGCCTTTCCCGAGAGGGGTCGGCATCCAACCCGGACGGGGTGATCTATACATTGGGTTGGGCCGCGAAGCAGAGATGCTGAGCGGTTTTTTCGTTGGATACGCCCGCTGCTATGGCGGGCCTCTATGGGAGTAATCAGTGATGCGCACTGGCGTGATCGCTAAGAAAGTCGGGATGACCCGCCTGTTCCAGGACGACGGACGTCATGTCCCCGTCACGGTCCTCAGCCTTGAGGGTACGCAGGTCGTCGCACGTAAGGAAGTCGAGCGCGACGGTTATGTCGCCCTTCAGCTGGGCGCTGGCGTTGCCAAGGCCAAGAATGTCGCCAAGCCGCAGCGCGGTCACTTCGCCAAGGCGGAAGTTGAACCCAAGGCGCGTCTGGTCGAATTCCGCGTCGCCGAGGATGCGCTCCTCGACGTCGGCGCCGAAATCGCCGCTGACCACTTCGTCGCTGGCCAGCTGGTCGACGTTGCCGGTCACACCCAGGGTAAGGGCTTTGCCGGTGCTATGAAGCGCTGGGGCTTCGGCGGTATGCGCGCCACCCACGGCGTGTCGATCAGCCACCGTGCGCATGGTTCGACCGGTAACCGTCAGGATCCGGGCCGCGTCTTCAAGAACAAGAAGATGGCCGGCCACATGGGTGATCGTGAGCGGACCCAGCAGAATCTCGAGATCGTCCGCACGGACGTCGAGCGTGGTCTGCTGTTCGTCAAGGGTTCGGTTCCGGGCGCCAAGGGCACCTGGCTGACCGTCAGCGACGCCGTGAAGGTTCCCCGTCACGCCGACGCGCCCTATCCCGCCAGCCTGAAGCAGGCTGCAAACAGCAATGCCGCGCCGGCCGAGACGCCCGCGGAAGCGGCCGCTCCCGAAGCGACCGAAGGCCAGGAGGGTTAAACCATGAAGGTCAATGTACAGACCCTCGACGCCGCAGCTGCCGGTGAGCTGGAGCTCAACGATGCCATTTTCGGCCTCGAGCCCCGCGCCGACATTCTGCACCGCGTCGTCACCTGGCAGCTCGAAAAGCGTCGTGGCACTGCCCGCGGCACGCGCGAGCGTTCGGATGTCGCTCGCACCGGCAAGAAGTTCGGTCGCCAGAAGGGCGGCGGTACCGCTCGTCACGGCGATCGCCGCGCTCCCGTCTTCATCGGCGGTGGTAAGGCTCACGGTGCCCGCGTTCGCGACTTCAACCCCTCGCTGAACAAGAAGGTTCGCGCGCTGGGTCTGAAGATGGCGCTGTCGTCGAAGGTCAAGGATGGTTCGCTGATCATTCTCGACAATCTCGACGTTGCCGAAGGCAAGACCAAGGCGCTGGTCGCCAACCTGGCCAAGCTGAACCTGAACAAGGTTCTGTTCATCGACGGCGACGCCGTGAACGTCAGTTTCGCCAAGGCTTCGGCCAACATCGTCGGCGTCAACCTGCTGCCGGCCGTTGGTGCCAACGTCTACGACATCCTGAAGGCCGACTCGCTGGTGCTCACCCGCGCCGCGGTCGAAAAGCTGGAGGCCCGTTTCAATGGCTAAGAAAGAAGCCGCGACCGTGGACAACCGTCACTTCGACGTCGTTGTCGCGCCGGTCATCACCGAGAAGTCGACCCTTCTCTCGGAAAACAACGCCGTTGTTTTCCAGGTCGCCAACGACGCATCGAAGCCTGAGATCAAGGCTGCCGTCGAGGCGCTGTTCGGCGTGACCGTCAAGGCGGTCAACACGCTGGTGCAGAAGGGCAAGGTCAAGCGCTGGAAGGGCAAGCCCTACAAGCGCAACGACGTGAAGAAGGCGATCGTCACGCTGGCCGAAGGTCAGTCCATCGACGTCACCACCGGTATTTGAGGCGAGATAGATGGCACTCAAGCACTATAATCCGACGAGCCCGGCCCAGCGCGGCCTGATCCTCGTCGACAAGTCGAGCCTGCACAAGGGCAAGCCCGTCAAGGCGCTGACCGAAGGCAAGCGCAAGACCGGTGGTCGTAACAACAAGGGCCATGTCACTTCGCGTGGTATCGGTGGCGGTCACAAGCAGCGCTATCGTATCATCGACTTCAAGCGTCGCCTGTGGGACGTTGAAGGTACGGTCGAGCGTCTGGAATATGACCCCAACCGCACCGCCTTCATCGCGCTGGTCAACTATCCCGACGGCACGCAGGCGTACATCATTGCGCCGCAGCGTCTGGCGCCCGGTGACAAGGTCATCGCGGGCAAGAAGACCGACGTGAAGCCGGGCAATGCGATGGAACTGGGTCAGATGCCGGTCGGCACGATCATCCACAACATCGAGATGAAGCCGGGCAAGGGCGCGCAGCTTTGCCGTTCGGCAGGCACCTATGCCCAGCTGGTCGGTCGCGACCGTGGCATGGTCATGGTGCGTCTGTCGTCGGGTGAGCAGCGCTACATCCGTTCGGACTGCATGGGCACCGTTGGCGCCGTGTCGAACCCCGACAATGGCAACACCAACCTTGCCAAGGCTGGCCGCAACCGTTGGAACGGCATCCGTCCTCTGACGCGCGGTGTTGCGAAGAACCCGGTCGATCACCCGCATGGTGGTGGTGAAGGCCGGACCTCGGGCGGCCGTCACCCGGTCACCCCGTGGGGCAAGCCGACCAAGGGTGCGCGCACCCGTCACAACAAGGCAACGGACAAGTTCATCATCCGTAGCCGCCACGCGAAGAAGAAGAGGTAAGCGAGATGGCTCGTTCCGTCTGGAAAGGTCCGTTCGTGGACCTCAGCCTTCTGAAGAAGGCGGAAGTCGCGCAGGAAAGCAATGGCCGCTCGGGTCCGATCAAGACCTGGTCGCGCCGTTCGACCATCCTGCCGCAGTTCGTTGGCCTGACGTTCAACGTCTATAACGGCCGCAAGCATGTTCCGGTTCTCGTGAACGAGGATATGGTGGGTCACAAGCTGGGCGAATTCGCTCCGACCCGCTTCTTCCCCGGTCACGCTGCCGACAAGAAGGGCAAGCGCTAATGAGCAAGGAAAAGGCTCCCCGTCGCGTCGCCGACAATGAAGCGCTCGCCGTCGGCACGCAGATCCGTGGTTCGGCCCAGAAGCTGAACCTGGTCGCCACGCTGATCCGCGGCCGCAAGGTCGAGGACGCGCTCAACATCCTCGCCTTCTCGAAGAAGGCGATGGCTGTCGACGTGCGCAAGGTGCTGGCTTCGGCCATCGCCAATGCGGAAAACAACCACAATCTGGACGTCGACGCCCTGGTCGTCGCGGAAGCATCGGTGGGCAAGAGCTTCACCCTGAAGCGCTTCCACGCTCGCGGCCGCGGCAAGTCGACCCGGATCCTCAAGCCCTTCAGCCGCGTGCGCATCGTCGTGCGTGAAGCTGGCGAAGAAGCGGAGGCGTAAGCACATGGGTCACAAGAGCAACCCGATCGGTCTGCGTCTGCAGATCAACCGTACCTGGGACAGCCGCTGGTTCGCCGAAGGCGCCGACTATGGTCGCCTGCTGCTGGAAGATCTCAAGATCCGCCAGTACATCATGAAGAACCTGCCGCAGGCCGCGATCTCGAAGGTCGTGATCGAGCGTCCGGCCAAGCTGTGCCGCGTGTCGATCTACGCTGCCCGTCCCGGTGTCATCATCGGCAAGAAGGGTGCAGACATCGAAAAGCTTCGCAAGAAGCTGGGTGCCTTCACCTCGTCGGACGTGTCGCTGAACATCGTCGAAATCCGCAAGCCGGAAATCGATTCGAAGCTCGTCGCACAGGGCATCGCTGACCAGCTGGAACGCCGCGTTGCCTTCCGTCGCGCCATGAAGCGTGCGGTGCAGTCGGCTCTTCGTCTGGGCGCCGAAGGCATCAAGATCACCTGCGGCGGCCGTCTGGGCGGCGCGGAGATCGCGCGTGTCGAATGGTATCGTGAAGGCCGCGTTCCGCTGCACACCCTGCGTGCGAACGTCGACTATGCCGAAGCCACGGCGCACACCGCCTATGGCGTTTGCGGCATCAAGGTCTGGATCTTCAAGGGCGAGATCCTCGGCCATGATCCGATGGCTACCGACCGGCTGATGCTGGAGGCTCAGACCTCCGGCGTGCGCCCGGCGCGCTGAGAATAAGAAGGTAATAGCGTCATGCTGCAACCGAAGAAGATGAAGTTCCGCAAGACCTTCAAGGGTCGGATCAAGGGCGATGCGAAGGGCGGCACTGCGCTGAACTTCGGCGCCTATGGTCTCAAGGCTCTGGAGCCCGAGCGGATCACCGCGCGCCAGATCGAAGCGGCTCGCCGCGCGATCCAGCGCCACCTGCGCCGTCAGGGTCGTCTGTGGATCCGCGTGTTCCCCGACGTTCCGGTCACCAAGAAGCCGGCTGAAGTCCGCCAGGGCAAGGGCAAGGGTTCGGTCGAATATTGGGCGGCTCGCGTCGCTCCCGGCCGTATCCTGTTCGAACTGGACGGCGTTCCCGGTCCGCTCGCAGCAGAGGCCTTCTCGCGCGCCGCGATGAAGCTGCCCATCAAGACGAAGGTCGTTGCCCGCCTCGGCGACACCTCGCACCTGGAGGGTTAAGCTGTGGCCAACGTTGCAGACCTCAAGACCAAGTCGGACGACGAGCTGTCGACCGAGCTGAACAACCTGAAGCGCGAGCAGTTCAATCTGCGTTTCCAGGCGGCCACCAACCAGCTGGAAAAGCCCAGCCGCGTTCGTGAAGTCCGTCGTTCGATCGCGCAGATCAAGACCCTGCAGACCGAGCGTTCGCGCTCGGCCGCGAAGTAAAGGAAACACACGATGCCCAAGCGCGTGCTGACGGGAACGGTGGTTTCCGACAAGACCGACAAGACGGTGGTGGTTCGCGTGGAGCGCAAGGTTAAGCATGCGCTCTACGGCAAGATCATCCGCCGGTCGAAGAAGTACCATGCCCATGACGAGGGCAATGTCTACAAGGAAGGCGAAACGGTCCGTATCGAAGAGACCGCTCCGATTTCCAAGCTCAAGACCTGGAAGGTCATCGAGCGTGTGGACACCCACAAGTCGCCGGAATCGGCGGCCTAAGGGCAGTCACCGACTCTAGAGTCGAAAAAGTTCGGACGCGGGGCTGGCCTTTTCCTTCGGGGGGAGGTACAGGCCCGCGCTTCGTGCATTTCGATTCACCGGGTCGACTCACGAAATTCGGAACCGCCGGGATAGTCCCGGTAGGCCAAATAAGAAGGAACCGGATCCATGATCCAGATGCAATCCAATCTTGACGTCGCGGACAACAGCGGCGCCAAGCGCGTCCAGTGCATCAAGGTGCTGGGCGGCTCGAAGCGGCGTTTCGCCGGCGTGGGCGACATCATTGTCGTCTCCGTCAAGGAAGCTGCTCCGCGCGGTAAGGTGAAGAAGGGTGACGTGCATCGCGCCGTCATCGTGCGCACCGCCAAGGACGTGCGTCGCGCTGATGGCAGCGTGATTCGCTTCGACGGCAATGCCGCTGTGCTTATCAACAAGAACGAGGAGCCGATCGGCACCCGTATCTTTGGCCCGGTCGTTCGCGAGCTGCGTGCCAAGAAGCACATGAAGATCATCTCGCTCGCTCCCGAGGTGCTGTAATGAGCGCTGCTAAGATCAAGAAGGGCGACAAGGTCGTCGTCCTGGCTGGCAAGGACAAGGGCCGTACCGGCGCCGTCCTCCAGGTGATGCCCAAGGACGACAAGGTCCTGGTCGAAGGCATCAACGTGCATGCGAAGCATCGCAAGCCCGACCAGTCGAACCCGCAGGGTGGCATCGACCGCAAGCCGGCCCCGATGCACATTTCGAACGTCGCTGTCGCCGACAAGGATGGCAAGCCGACCCGCGTCCGTTTCGAGGACCGCGACGGCAAGAAGGTCCGCGTCGCCGTCAAGTCCGGTGAGGTGCTGTAATGGCCGACAAGTATATTCCGCGCTCGAAGTCGATCTACGACGACGCCATCGTGAAGGCGATGGTCGAGAAGTTCGGCTACAAGAATGTGATGGAAATCCCGAAGATCGAGAAGATCACGCTCAACATGGGCGTCGGTGAAGCCACGCAGGACAAGAAGAAGGTCACTTCGGCCGCCGAGGAAATGGAACTGATCGCCGGCCAGAAGCCGGTCATCACCAAGGCGAAGAAGTCGATCGCGCAGTTCAAGCTGCGTGAAGGCATGCCGATCGGTGCCAAGGTCACGCTGCGCCGCGAGCGCATGTATGAATTCCTTGATCGCCTGATCAACATTGCCCTGCCGCGCGTGCGCGACTTCCGTGGTCTCAACCCGAAGAGCTTCGACGGCCGTGGCAACTATGCCTTCGGCATCAAGGAGCAGATCATCTTCCCCGAGATCAACTATGACCGCATCGACAAGGTGCGTGGCATGGACATCATCGTGACCACCACGGCGAAGACTGACGACGAAGCGCGCGAACTGCTGCGCCTCTTCGGCTTCCCCTTCCCGATTGAAGAGAAGCAGGCGGCCTAACAGGCCCCGCTTCTCTCCCAACGCTTAAGCTAAGGAAGAGAACTTAAGTCATGGCGAAACTGAGTTCGATCAACAAGAACGAGCGCCGCAAGAAGCTGGTGAAGAAGTATGCCGGCCGCTATGCGAAGCTCAAGGCGATCGCAGCCGATACCGCTCTCGACGACACCGAGCGTCTGATTGCGCGTCTGAAGATGGCGGAAGTCCCCCGCAACGGCAACCCGACCCGCATTCGCAACCGCTGCGAACTGACGGGCCGCCCGCGCGCTTACTACCGCAAATTCCGTCTCTGCCGCGTGCAGCTGCGTGATCTGGCCAACAAGGGCCTGATCCCCGGCGTCACCAAGTCGAGCTGGTAAGGATCATTTGAGATGGCATTGACCGATCCCCTGGGTGATATGCTCACCCGCATCCGTAACGGGCAGCAGGCGAAGAAGGACAGCGTTGTGTCCCCCGCCAGCAAGCTCCGTGCCCGCGTGCTCGACGTGCTGCAGCGCGAAGGCTATATCCGTGGTTATTCCGAGGAAACCCTCGGCAATCACCCCGGCCTGCGCATCGAGCTGAAGTATTTCGAGGGCCAGCCTGCGATCAAGCATGTTGCCCGCGTGTCCAAGCCTGGTCGCCGCGTCTATTCCGGTTCCAAGGAACTGCCGGTGATCCGCAACGGCCTGGGCATCACCATTGTCTCGACGCCCAAGGGCGTTCTGTCCGACGCCGAAGCGCGTGAACAGAATGTCGGCGGCGAAGTGCTGGCGGAGGTGTTCTGATGAGCCGCACTGGCAAGAAGCCGGTCACCGTGCCTGCGGGCGTGACCGCGTCGATCGCTGACGGTCAGCTGTCGGTGAAGGGCCCCAAGGGCACCCTCGCCATGCCGCTGGCCGACGAAGTGACCTACACCGTCGAAGAAGGCAGCATCGCTGTAAAGCCCGCCAACAACGGTAAGCGCGCGCGCGCTTTCTGGGGCATGCAGCGTACCCTGATCCAGAACCTGATCACCGGCGTGACCCAGGGCTTCTCGAAGAAGCTGCTGATCACCGGTGTCGGCTACCGTGCGAACTCGCAGGGCAAGACCCTGAAGTTGCAGCTCGGCTACAGCCACGACGTCGATTTCGAGATTCCGGAAGGCATCGAGATCAAGACCCCGGATAACACCACGGTCGAGATCAGCGGCATCGACAAGCAGCAGGTAGGCCAGGTCGCCGCCGAGATCCGCCGCTGGCGCAAGCCCGAACCCTATAAGGGCAAGGGTATCAAGTACGCCGGCGAATTCATCTTCCGCAAGGAAGGGAAGAAGAAGTAAGATGGCTAAGCTTTCCCTCTTCGCGCGGCGTCGTCGCCGCGTTCGCACCGCGCTCAAGGCTGTTTCGGGCACCCGCCCGCGCCTCAGCGTCCATCGTTCGGGCCGTCACATCTACGCCCAGATCATCGACGACGTCGCCGGTACCACCGTCGCCGCCGCTTCGACCCTGGACAAGGATGTTGGCTCGAAGGCTCTGGGCAAGACCGGCGCCTCTTCCGAAGCCGCTGCCGATGTCGGCAAGCGCGTCGCTGCCGCTGCTACGGCGGCCGGCGTCACCAAGGTCGTGTTCGACCGCGGTGGCTTCCTGTTCCATGGCCGCGTCAAGGCGCTGGCCGATGCCGCCCGTGAAGGCGGGCTGGAGTTCTGATCATGGCTGACGAAAACACCAACGAAGTCGTCGCGCCCGTCGAGGGTGCCGAGGCTCAGACCGAAGGTCGTGGTCCCGGCCGTGGCCGTGGCCGTGGCGGTGACCGCAACCGTGGCGAGCGTGGCGGCCGTGGCCGTCGCGACGACCGCCGTGGCGGCAACCGTGACGAGGAACAGGGCGAAGAGCTGATCGAGAAGCTGGTTCACATCAACCGCGTCTCGAAGACCGTCAAGGGCGGTAAGCGCTTCGGTTTCGCTGCTCTGGTCGTCGTCGGCGACGGCAAGGGCCGCGCCGGTTTCGGTCATGGCAAGGCGCGCGAAGTGCCTGAAGCCATCAGCAAGGCGACCGCTTCGGCCAAGAAGGCCATGGTTCGCGTTCCGCTGAAGGAAGGCCGCACCCTGCACCATGACGGCCTCGGCCACTTCGGTGCTGGCAAGGTGACTGTCCGTTCGGCTCCGGCCGGTACCGGCATCATCGCCGGCGGTCCGATGCGCGCCGTGTTCGAAAGCCTCGGCGTCGCTGACGTCGTGACCAAGTCGAACGGCACCTCGAACCCCTACAACATGATCCGTGCGACCTTCGCGGCGCTGGGCGAGCAGACCAGCCCCAAGTCGGTGGCGCAGCGTCGTGGCAAGAAGGTCGCTGACCTTCTGCGTCGCGGTGGTGCCTCGGCCGAAGTCGCGCAGGCTGACGCCGAAGCGATTGCGGAGTAACTGACATGGCGAAGATCAAGATCAAGCAGATCGGTTCGCCGATCCGTCGCCCCGAAAGCCAGAAGAAGATTCTGATCGGCCTGGGCCTTGGCAAGATGCATCGCGTGGTCGAGCTGGAAGACACGGCGGAAGTCCGCGGTGCCATCAAGAAGCTCCCCCACATGGTGGAAGTGGTCGAGGGCTAAGCCTTTTCGATCCGACGAAATGAAGCGAAAGAGGGGGAAACCCCTCTTTCGTTTTTTCAGCGGAAGCGCTAACGGGCGCTTCCTTTAGATGATCCCGCACGGGATCGGCGCGACAAAAGCGAAAGCGAGTGCGAACATGAAACTGAACGAAATCAACGACAATGCCGGTGCCCGCAAGGGTCGTATGCGCGTCGGCCGCGGTATCGGCTCGGGCAAGGGCAAGACCGCCGGTCGCGGCCAGAAGGGTGCCAAGGCACGCTCGGGCGTCAGCATCAACGGCTTCGAGGGTGGCCAGATGCCGCTCCACATGCGCATCCCGAAGCGCGGCTTCAACAACATCTTCGCCAACGATTATGCGATCGTGAACCTGGGTGAAGTGCAGGCCGCGATCGACGCCGGCAAGCTGGACGCCGCTGCCGTCATCGACCATGCTGCGCTGAAGGCAGCCAACCTGGCCCGTGGTGGCAAGGATGGCGTCCGCGTTCTCGCCAAGGGCGAACTGACCGCCAAGGTCAGCTTCCTGGTCGCCGGTGCCTCGAAGAGCGCCGTCGAAGCGGTCGCCAAGGCCGGTGGCAAGCTGGACGTGATCGAAGTCGTCCCGGCAGCCGAGAAGGCCAAGGCGAAGAAGGGCACCGCCCTTGCCGCCAAGAAGGCCGCCAAGGCCTAAGTCTCGCCCGAGACTTGCAAGCACGGCCCCGCTGCCCGATATGGGTTGGCGGGGCTATGTGTATCGGGGGGAGCATATGTTCGTCGCAACGGCGGCAACTCCCGTTCGACATGGTCTTCCCGCCCCGCTAAGGGGGTAGCGATTCCGCCACGGAGCCCGACGGCTCCGGCAAGAATGATTTGAAGGGCAGCCACAATGGCATCGAGAGCCGACCAGCTCGCATCCAATCTCAGCCTCGCGAAGTTCAGCCAGGCGACCGACCTCAAGAAGCGCCTGTGGTTCACCCTCGGCGCGCTGATCGTCTTCCGCTTCCTCAGCTTCGTGCCGCTGCCGGGTATCGATCCCACCGCGCTCGCGGCCTGGTCGCAGAAGTCGGCCGGTGGCATCCTCGACATCTTCAACACCTTCTCGGGTGGTGCATTGTCGCGCGCGAGCCTCATCACGCTCGGCATCATGCCCTATATCACCGCGTCGATCGTGGTGCAGCTGGCCGCCTCCCTCTCGCCGCAGCTCGCGGCGATCAAGAAGGAAGGCGAGAGCGGCCGCAAGAAGCTGAACCAATATACCCGCTATGGCACCGTCGGCCTGACCGCCGTGCAGGGCTATGCCGCCGCCGCCAACTGGCAGGCGCAGGGCGTGGTCGTGGACCCCGGCATGCTGTTCGTCGTCTCGGCGATCATCTCGCTGATCGGCGGCACCATGTTCCTGCTGTGGCTGGGTGAGCAGATCACCTCGCGCGGCATCGGCAACGGCACCAGCCTGATCATCATGGCCGGTATCGTCGCGCAGCTGCCGGTGACGCTGAGCAACCTGTTCAAGTCGGGCAGCGAAGGCTCGATCTCGGGCCTGGTCATTTTCCTGGTCGTGGTGCTGGGCTTTGGTCTGATTGCCTTCATCTGCTTCATGGAACGGGCGCAGCGCCGGGTGCTGATCCAGTATCCCAAGCGCCAGACGCGCCAGGGGCTGATGCAGGCCGATCGCAGCCATCTGCCGCTGAAGGTCAACACCGCGGGCGTGATCCCGCCGATCTTCGCCAGCTCGCTTCTGCTGCTGCCGCTGACCATCTCGCAGTTCATGGGCGTGAAGGCGGACGATGACAGCCGCTGGAGCAGCATCGTGCTGACGATCAACCAGTATCTGTCGCACGGCAGCCCCTTCTACATGGCCCTTTATGGCCTGGGCATCGTCTTCTTCTGCTTCTTCTACACCGCCGTGGTGTTCAATCCGGAAGAGACGGCCGACAATCTGAAGCGCAATGGCGGCTTCATTCCGGGCATCCGTCCGGGCAAGAATACCGAGAATTATCTCGATTATGTCCTGACCCGGATCACCGTGATCGGTGCCGCTTACCTGGCCTTCATCTGTCTGGTGCCGGAGTTTGCCATCGCTCGGGCGGGAATTCCCTTCTACCTTGGTGGGACTAGCCTGCTGATCGTCGTCAATGTTACGGTCGATACCGTGACCCAGATCCAGAGCCATCTGCTTGCCCATCAATATGGGGATCTGATCAAGAAGGCGAAGCTGAAGGGCCGTCTGCGCTAAGGGGGCGCAGACAGGCAAGCGCAAGTACAAGGGGAGAATGCGCGCAATGAATATCATTCTGCTTGGTCCTCCGGGTGCCGGCAAGGGCACCCAGGCCACGCGGCTCGTCGACAGCCGTGGCATGGTTCAGCTGTCGACCGGCGACATGCTGCGGGCTGCGGTCAAGGCGGGGACTCCGGTCGGCCTGCAGGCCAAGGCGCTGATGGAATCGGGTTCGCTGGTGCCGGACGAGGTCGTCTCGGGCATCATCGGCGAAGCGCTTGATGCGTTGGCGGCCGATACCGGCGTGATCTTCGACGGCTATCCGCGGACCGAGGCCCAGGCCCATTCGCTCGATACCATCCTGGCCGATCGCGGCCGCACGCTCGATCATGTGATCGAGCTGGAAGTGGACGAGGATGCGCTGGTCGAGCGCATCACCGGTCGCTTCACCTGCGCGACCTGCGGCGAGGGCTATCATGATGCCTTCAAGCAGCCCAAGGTCGAGGGCACGTGCGACAAGTGCGGCGGGCACGAGTTCAAGCGTCGTCCGGACGACAATGAGGAAACGGTGCGCACCCGCATGGCCGAATATCGCGCCAAGACCGCACCGATCCTGCCGATCTACGAAGCGCGCGGCATCGTCAGCCGCGTCGACGGCATGGCCGACATGAACGATGTCAGCGGCGCGATCGTCGCCATCTTGGACGGCGTTCCGGCCTGAGCTATTCTCCCTCCCCGACGACAAGGCGGGGAGGGGACATGGCCTATCCAATCAGATCGATATTGACAGGCGCCGGCATGGCGCTGGCGGCCGCGCCCGGACAGGGTGGGGTGGTTGCCAGCAGCGATGCCGGCTTTGTCGTGCAGGCGAGCGTGGACGTGGCGGCGGCGCCCGACGCGGCCTATGCGCTGCTGGCAGAGCCGGGGCGCTGGTGGAACAGCGCCCACACCTATAGCGGCGATGCGCGCAACATGGTGCTGGAGCCGAAGGCCGGAGGCTGCTTCTGCGAGACCCTTCCCGACAAGAGCGGCAAAGGGGGCTCCGGCAGCATCGAACATGCGCGGGTCATCTATGCCGTGCCGGGCCAGCGATTGCGGCTGAGCGGCGCTCTGGGGCCACTACAGAGCGAAGCGGTGAACGGTGTGCTGGACTTCGCCATCGCGGCAGCACCGGGCGGCAGCCAGGTAACGCTGACCTATTCGGTGGGCGGTTACATGCGCGGTGGCCTGGCGCCGATTGCGCCGATCGTCGACACGGTGCTGGTAGAGCAGCTCGACGGGTATAAGCGGGCGGCCGACAGCAAGGGCTGAAGCACGACCGCGCCGGCAGGCAATAGCAAATCGGGGTGGAAGCCCGATGGCCTCCACCCCGATGGATGATGCTTAATTCTCGTCGCCCATGCGCAGGGCGGCGATGAAGGCTTCCTGCGGAATCTGGACGCTGCCATATTCGCGCATCCGCTTCTTGCCTTCCTTCTGCTTCTCCAGCAGCTTCTTCTTGCGGGTGATGTCGCCGCCATAGCATTTCGCCGTGACGTCCTTGCGCATCGCCGCGATCGTCTCGCGCGCGATCACCTTGCCGCCGATCGCCGCCTGAATCGGGATCTTGAACAGGTGGCGGGGGATCAGATCCTTGAGGCGCTCGCACATGTGGCGGCCGCGCGCTTCGGCGGCGGAGCGGTGGACGATCATCGACAGCGCATCGACCGGCTCGTTGTTGACGAGGATGCTCATCTTGACGAGGTCGCCCTCACGCGTGCCGATCTGGTGATAGTCGAAGCTGGCATAGCCGCGGCTGATGCTCTTCAGGCGATCATAGAAGTCGAACACCACTTCGTTGAGCGGCAGTTCATAGGTCACCTGGGCGCGGCCACCGACATAGGTGAGGTTCTTCTGGATGCCGCGACGGTCCTGGCAAAGCTTCAGGATCGATCCCAGATATTCGTCGGGGCAGTAGATCACCGCCTCGATCCAGGGCTCCTCGATCATCTCGATATGATTGGGATCGGGCATGTCGGCCGGATTGTGCAGGTGAAGGGTGCGACCATCCTTCATGTGCATGTCATAGACGACCGACGGTGCCGTCGTGATCAGGTCCAGATCATATTCGCGGCTGAGGCGCTCCTGGATGATTTCCAGATGTAGCAGGCCCAGGAAACCGCAGCGGAAGCCGAAACCGAGCGCGGCCGAGGTTTCCATCTCGAACGAGAAGCTGGCGTCGTTGAGCCGCAGCTTCGAGATCGACTCGCGCAGCTTCTCGAAATCATTGGCATCGACCGGGAACAGGCCGCAGAACACCACCGGCTGCACTTCCTTGAAGCCCGGCAGCGGCTTGGCAGCGCCATTCTTCACGGTCGTGATGGTATCGCCGACGCGGGTCTGGGCGATTTCCTTGATCTGGGCGGTGATGAAGCCGATCTCGCCGGCGGCGAGTTCGGGCAGCGCCTCGATCTTGGGGCGCATGCAGCCGACGCGATCGATCAGATGCTCGGTGCCGCCGATCATGAACTTGATCGCCTGGCCCTTCTTGATCACGCCGTTGACGACGCGCACCAGGATGACGACGCCCAGATAGGGGTCGTACCAGCTGTCGACCAGCATCGCTTCCAGCGGAGCGTTGCGATCGCCCTTGGGCGCCGGGATCTTGGTGACGATCGCTTCCAGGATATCGTCGATGCCGATGCCGGACTTGGCGCTGGCCAGCACCGCTTCCGACGCGTCGAGGCCGATCACCTCCTCGATCTCCGCGCGCACCTTTTCCGGCTCGGCGGCGGGCAGGTCGATCTTGTTCAGCACCGGCACGATCTCATGATCATGCTCGATCGACTGATAGACGTTGGCCAGCGTCTGCGCTTCCACGCCCTGCGCGGCGTCGACGACCAGCAGAGCGCCCTCGCACGCGGCCAGCGACCGCGACACTTCATAGGCGAAGTCGACATGGCCCGGCGTGTCCATGAGATTGAGCTCATAGGTCTCGCCATTCTTGGCGGTATAGTCGAGGCGCACGGTCTGCGCCTTGATGGTGATCCCGCGTTCCTTTTCGATGTCCATGTTATCAAGGATTTGCGCGCTCATCTCACGGTCGGTCAGGCCGCCGGTGCGCTGGATTAGGCGATCGGCCAGCGTCGACTTGCCATGGTCGATATGCGCAATGATCGAAAAGTTTCGGATATGGGACAGGTCGGTCATCGGCGCCCGATAGCAGCAGTTGCGGGCGCTGTCAGCAGGATCACGTAGTGCAGGGCATGCGAAATTGCCGTGCGATGACAAGCATCGTCATTAACCCCCTTTGCTTGGAAGCCCCTTGCGGCTGTGTTACGTTCCAGAAAAATATCCGGGGCGCACCAATTTCTCTCGACCAGACAGGAAACGGGGTTTTTGAAAATGCGTGTATTGAAGATGCTGACTGCGGCTGCGGTCTGCCTTGGTTCGGCCGCGCCGATGGCGATGGCTGCCGAAAAGGGTTCGTCGGCCCGTCAGGAACAGTCGCGAAAGCAGGCGGAAATCCCGCGCTGCACCCGCCGCCTTGGCACCGTCGCGATCGTCGAGCCCGACAATCAGTGGTGGCGCGAACTCAATCTGGGCAGCCCCGAGGCGATCCTGAAGATCTTCGTGCAGCAGTCGGGCTGCTTCGGCCTCGTCAATCGCGGCCGGTCGATGGCGAGCCGCAACATGGAACGCGCCATGGCTGACAATGGCGAGTTGCAGGCGAACAGCAATCTGGGCCGTGGCCAGGTGAAGGCGGCGGATTATTTCCTGGAGCCGGATATCGTCTCGTCCAACCGCAACAGCGGCGGCAATTCGCTGGGCGGCGTGCTCGGCGGCTTCATGGGTGGCAGCACCTGGGGCCGGATCGCCGGCGGCATCAACGTCAAGAAGAGCGAGGCCAATGTCACGCTCTCGGTCGTCAATGCCCGCACCACCGAGGAAGAGGCGCTGACCGAAGGCTATGCCCGCAAGTCTGATCTGAGCTTCAACGCCAGCGGCGGGGCGAGTTGGTGGGGCGGCTTTGCCGGTGCAGGCGGCGGCGGCTATCAGAATACCGAGATCGGCCAGGTGATCGTGCTCGCCTATCTCGACGCCTATACGAAACTGGTGACGCAGCTGGGTGGCCTGCCCGAAAATGCGGCGGCGGCCGCGCCGGTCGCGCAGCCCTGATGGCAAGGGGGCGCTGCCGCTGCGGCAGCGCCCTCATCCGCTCTGCGCGATTTCCGCGAGCGGGCCGGGCGCCCGTCGCCGCTTCTTCCACCAGCGCAGGATGATCTCTCCCGCCGGTCGCTCGACCAGGCGGTTGATGAGCGTGCCAAGCGTCAGCGCGACGAGGAAGGCGACGGCAAAGCCGATCCAGGGGCTGTAGCCGGCCCTGGCGATTTCCAGCATGATGACGAAACCGACATGCTGGTGGATCAGGTAGAAGCTGTAGCTGATCCCGCCCATCCAGACGAGCGGCCGGATCGACAGGAAGCGCAGATGATTGCGGACCAGCGCTGCGAAGGTCGCCATCAGCACTAGGCCGACAATCGTCACGTCCCATGTTTCCATGGTCGCGATCGACAGCAGCGCCAGCGTGGCATAGGGCGCCTGCTGCTGCCAGCTGCGCTGTCCCGCCCAGATGCGGTAGGCCAGCATGCCGATGATGAAGAAGGGCGTGTAGCGCAGCACCAGCAGCATCACGACCCGTTCGGGCACGATGTCGGGCCAGAGCTGCATCACCCAGCGCAGGATCAGCCAGGCCACCAGCGTCGGTTCCAGATGCCGCAGGCCGATCCATTTCCAGATCGAGACCATGCAGAAATAGAAGGCGATCTCCACCGTCAGCGTCCAATAGGCGCCATCCACTTCAGGAATGAAGGCAAAGCCCTGAAGCATCGTCAGATTGGCGAGAATCGCAAAGGGGCCGACCAGCAACTGGGTCGCCTGGGCCAGATATTCGATCGACAGCGTCACCAGCATCGCCACCAGATAGGCGGGATAGAGGCGGGCGAAACGGTTGACGATGAAGTCGGCCACCGTGCCGATCCGGTCCAGCGTGAAGAAGATCGCAAAGCCGGAAATGGTGAAGAACAGCAGCACGCGGTAATTGCCGCCGGGAAAGCTGAAGGGCACATGGCTGGCCTGCGGGAACAACTCATGGAAGCGGGTCGAATAATGGAAGACCAGCACGCACAAGGCGCCGATCCCGCGCAACGCGTCCAGCCCCGTCAGCCTTGTCCGTTTCGGCTTCGTTTCGACCATGATGCTTCATAGCAATGATGGAGCAACGAATGGGATATTTTCTTGGTTAACGCGCAATGCGCAAATGGCGGATACGGGCGCTGTCGGTCCCAATCTGGAACGTCCCGCCTTTGCCCCCGTGCGGGATCGCGGTCTTAGCCGGCCGCGCACCAGTCGATTGGCTTGGTCGACCAAGGGCGGGCATAGCGTTTGAGAATGAGGAGCTGGCCCAGCGAGACACCGTCGCGCAGCAGGATGCGGGCGGTCGGATCACTGTCGGCGGGATCGGCATGGGCTTCGAAGCTGCCGCCGTTCAGCATGCCCTGCAACGCGGTGCGACCGGCGTGGGCAAGGGCGGCTTCCTGCGGGCAGGCAGCGCCTTCGAGTCGCGGCGCGCTGATGTCGGCGAGATGGTAGCGACGGCCCTGATAGGCATAGGCGTCGGTGGCAAGGACGCAGGCCTGGCCGTCCAGATCGTCACAGGCGGCAAAACGGGTGGATATGGTGGCGGGGGCGTCGACGGATGGCGCCGAAGCCGTCGTCGACGCGGGCAGCACATGGCGCATCAGGACCAGCAGAAGCGCCCCCATCAACAGGGCGATGAGGATGAGGCGCAGCGGCACGATGGCGCGGCGCTGATCCTGCTTGTCATTCAGCCAATGGCCGGACCGGTCCCGGTCTTCGTCACCAATATCATGCAGGCTATAGGCCATGATTCATCCCCAATCGGAGGCCATCGCTAGTAAATATTGGGAAATTTTTGGTTAACCATGGTGGTTGCGCATGGGGCGGCGGACGGCGCCTTGACGCCGCGCCGGGGGCATGGTGAAAAACCGCTGGAGCCAGACGAGGGAGGCGGCGTGAGCGAAGCATGGCTATATGACGAGCATCCGGCGATGGTCCGGGCGCATCCCTTCCTGTTCCTGCTGCTGCTGGTTTCCGTGGTTGGCATCCTGGCGATCGGCGTGTGGTGGGTGATGCACAAGGGCGAGCGGCTGGCGCTGAGCGAGCGCGAGGTGCTGCTGGAGCGCGGGCTGCTGGCCAAGCAGCGGACCGAGATCGCACTGAGCAGCATTCGCAGCGTGCGCATCACCCAGACGCTCGGCCAACGGCTGTTCGACGTCGGCAATGTCGAGCTGTTCAGCGCCGGTGACGTAGCGGAAATCGCGATCCGTAACATGCCGCGACCGGGCCGGATTCGGGCGATTGCGGCGGCCCGCAACCTGGACCTTCTGCCCCAGCGTTGACCGGCCGATGCGGGGCCG
The DNA here is from genome assembly GCF_049472635.1 of Sphingobium salicis subsp. salicis. Classification (NCBI taxonomy): domain Bacteria; kingdom Pseudomonadati; phylum Pseudomonadota; class Alphaproteobacteria; order Sphingomonadales; family Sphingobiaceae; genus Sphingobium; species Sphingobium salicis. Next base: position 3,685,409 of record NZ_JAYRCS010000001.1, on the reverse strand, counting down.
CGCGCAAGGAAAAGGCGCGACTATCCGCAGTTTCTTGTCGAACATAATGTCTAGGCCCTTGACTTGGGCGCATTTATTTTAACCAATAGGAGCCCAGGGGCCGGCAGAGCTTTCCACCCGCACGAGGACGCCAGGAACAAGCAACGTCGATCCGCATCAGGCGGACGGCGGGAAAAAGGGGGCGCCTTGATGGTGGGTTTGCGCGTAATGCCGCTGTTGCCGGAACTGACGGCCGATCAGCGGGCCGAGATTCGGCAGTCCTGCGGCTTTGCCTGCGTGCGCTGCGGGGTCACCATCTATCGTTATCTGGGGCTGCCAGACGGGCCGGGGGCGACGCTGCTCTGCCCGACCTGTCATGGACTGGTGGAAGAGGGGCGGCTGACCGCGAATCAGGTCCACAGCTTCCATGCCAATCCGGTGGTGCGCCAGCGCCATTTCGCGCGCGATCGCCTGCCCTTCTCCAACGAATTGCCACAACTCATCGTCGGTGGATCGCGACTGCTGCGCGATACGCCGATTCCCATCACTCTGGACGGTGAACCGATCCTGATCTTCGCGCCGCCGCGCCGATCCATGGGGGCGACGCGGATCAGTGTGCGGCTGGGGGCAGTGGACGGTACGCCGATGCAGGTGATCGATGGCAATGAATGGAAGCCGCATGACGGCAGCTGGCATTTCCTGTTGCGCGGCGACCGCTATTCGATGATGGCGGCGCGGGGCGACGGATTGTGCGTTTTGCGTATCGTTGCGCGCAACCGGATCGCGGTCGAGCATCTGCGGACCACGATCAACGGGCGCCGGCTGGAAGTGACGCCGGACTGGCTGGAGGTCGATGGCAAGCGCTATGTCGACCGGATCGGCAGTGGCACGCTGATCGGCCTGGAACTGTAGACGGCGCCTTTCGGGGCGCTATCCGGGTTCCCGATTGCAGCTATTGCGGATCGAGTCATGTCATGACTGGATTCCGTAACGGAAAAAGGCGATGCCCACAGGCGTCGCCTTTTTCGTCTCACCGATATGGATGAAGTGTATCTGATATAAATCAATCGCTTGGCCGGCATCATAAAAAATTGATCATAGAAGAAGTTTACATCCGTTCCGGGGCATGATTCCCTGTGGGCGATCAGAGGGGTTGGAATGTCGAATGCGGTTGCCAGTCTGGACGATAATCAGCGGGCATGCCTGCGGCTGGTGGCACAGGGCTATACCTCCAAGCAGATCGCGCAGCGCACATCGCTGACCCCCGGCACGGTCGACCAATATGTCTATCGCGCGACCGTGGCGCTGGGCGCCAAGGATCGGCGCGAAGCCGCCCGGATATTGGTAGAGGCCGAGAAAAACGCGCAATTCAAGCAATTTGAATTAAAGCCGGAGCCGCTTGTTGAACCGGCGATGGCGGGTGAGAAGGCGGTGTCGGCACCAAGCAAGCCGACCCGGACCGGCGACATCCCGGCTGGTGCAGAGCGGCAGGAAAAGGGTCGCTTGCGCCAATTGGGTAACCGGATTCTGGCAACCATGGGAGGGGAACCGCATGGGCTGAATCGATGGCAGATCCTGACGACCATCTTCCGGGTCGCGTTATGGGCAGGGGGGGCCCTGGCCGCGCTGATCACGATGGGATATTGGCTCAATCATCTGTTCGGCTGACGGTCTCCAACAATCCAACCATCTGATGGGCCAGCGAGCGCTGGCCTGAAAAGGGAGCCTTGCCATGTCCAATGCCCGCCGCGCCGAGCGCGCCGCCAAGAGCGAAATGCACATGTCGGACGACACCTTCTTCAATCTGAGCGGCCAGGTCCGTGATGCCTATGTGAAGCTGGACGATGTTCTGGCACACACGCTGCGGATGAGCGCCGACATGATCGATACCGCCCGCACCATCGGCCTCGCCCCCGAACAGGGACAGAAGCTGTTCAAGCGCTTCCATGGCTGCATCGACACGATGATGCAGAGCCGCGAGCAGCTGCTGGGCGCCCATCTGGAGGCGACCAAGATCCGCATGAAGACCAACCAGGCCGAACGCGCCGACGGCTGCTACAGCCCGTGGAGCGCGCTGGAAGAAAAGCAGGCCGACGCCCTGCGCCTGGTCGCCTGACGCGACCGGACCGGAAGGCAGGATCGTGCAGATCTTCCTCGCCTATACGATCGCGCTGATCGCCACCTCGATCTTCGTGGTGCGCTATGGCGGCGCGACCGGGCGCTGGAGCATCGCCGGCGTCTGGGCGGGGTTCATCCTGGCCCAGACGGCGGTCCTGACCATCCGGCCGGAGGCGGTGCTGATCCGCACGATCCTGGCGATCGAATGCGCGTCGCTGCTGTTCAAGATCATCATTTCGATGCTGAGCAGCCGGCGCTGGCCGATCATCGTTGCCGCCTTCCAGCTGAATGTGGCGGCGGTTCAGGTCGCGGTGATCGTGTCACCCGCCTACCTCACCAAATTCTTCTACGCCATGTCGACAATCTGGGCGGTGCCGGTGCTGGTCGTGATGGCCATGGGCACGCAGATGGACCGGAAACACGCGTTTCCGGCCTGAGCAAAGGAAACAGGATGCGGAAATGCCCATCATTCCCTCTTGAAGCCGTGCCGTCCCGAGGGAGGCATGTTGTTTCTGTTTTTGTCCGATTGATGGAGGGCCGATAATTATGGCATCAAGGGACATGACCCAGCGCGTTACGCGCCATCTGAACCCAGTAGGGAGTGATGGAATGGAGGGAGAGGGTATCTGTCCGACCGAGAGCCCGGTCGTTACCGCGGCCGATCTAGTCCGCGGCTTTTCCGAATGTCGCGACATGGCGACACGGACGCCGCTTTACATCACCCATCATGGCCGGGCGACCCATGTCTTGCTGGGCGTTAACGAGTTTCGGGCGCTCAAGGAGCAGTCGGGCAGCGCCCATGGAGAAAGCGCCGAGGAGAAATTGTTCGCGCTGGCCGACTGGGTCGATCAGGCGGTGATCATCTGCGACCAGGATATGCGCGTCGACTTCGTCAATCGGGTCGCCAGCGCCATCTGTCGCAAGCCGGTGGGACAGATGGTCGGCCCCAAGCTGGACGTCGTCCTGCCGTCGATCAGTGGCAGCCTGATGGAAGTGCATGTGCGCCGCACCGTGAGCGGCGGCGAGCCGAGCGCGGCCGATATTCCCTCCCCCTTTGCCGACGGCGCCTGGCTGCGGCTGCAGAGTTTTCCCCTTGGAAGGTCAACCGTCATCATGTTCCGCGACATTACCGAGGATGTGCGCCGCCATCGGCTGGCCGATGCCAAGGCCGCGATCATCGAGGCGATGACCGCTCATGGTGATGTCGGCTATGTCCGCCTGTCGGTGCGCGGCACGATCGACGCGGTCGATGTGCCCTTCACCGACATGCTGAGCCTGCCGCGCGAGCGGGTGATGGGCGTGCAACTGACCGATCTGGTGCTGACCCATGGCCGCGCGGCATTCCGTCAGGCGCTGGAGCGGGCGATGCAGGGACAGGGCGCGCAATGCGTGCAGACCATGCTGCTGAGCAATCGCGGCGAGGCGGTGGCGGTGAAGGCCTCCATCGTCGCCCTGCACGGCGCCTATGGCGCCGAGGGAGCGGTGGTGCTGATCACCGCGCTCGATGGGAGCACAGTGGTGGAGCTGCCGCGCGCCGCCGAATGAGGCGGGCGCGGGTCAGCCGCAGCGGGCGCTGGTGACGACCATCTGATCGTCATAGCTGACGGTCAGCCGGTCGGGGCGGAAGTCCATGGTCATGGCCATATTGGGGCCGCCCCAGCGCAGCGTCTTCGCGCCCGACGCCTTGAGCAATTCCGCGCCCAGATCGGCCGTCGCCTTCTGCCCGGTGAAGCGGTCGAGCCCGTCATTCTTGCACGGCCCTTGCGCCATGGCTGGTGGCGATGCGGAGCCGGGGCCTTCACTGCCGGTCCCGGCACAGGCGGCCAGGGGCAGGAATATCATCGCCATCATCGCCATCCGCATCGTCCGTCTCCTTATTCGGTCCGCGTCATCTTGAGCCGGCCATTCTTGACTGCGAAGGCCAGGCGCCCTTCGACCAGGTCCACCGCGTCCCGGCCGAACTGGTCATAGCGCCAGCCCTCCAGGATCGCGAGATCGTCGCGCACGCCGGCAGCCAGCGCCTCGATATCGTCGGTGCGGGCGAGCAGGCGCGGGGCGACATTGATGTCGCGCGAGCGAATCTTGAGCAACAGCTTCAACAGGTCGGCGACCAGTGCGCCATCCTTGCCCAGGCCCGGACGCTTGGGATCGCGCTCGGGCATCTCGTCCTTGCCGAGCGGCTTGTGCGCGCCCAGCGCGGCCATCAGCCGGCCGCCAATGTCGTTGCTCTTCCAGGTGGCGGACAGGCCGCGCACCTTGCCCAGATCCTCCTGCGCGCGCGGCGGGTGGCTGGCGATGTCGGCCAGCGTCTCGTCCTTGACGATGCGGCCGCGCGGCAGATTCTTGTCCTGCGCTTCCTTCTCGCGCCAGGCGGCCAGCGCCTTGAGGCGACCCAGAACATCGGCCTTGCGGCTGGCGATGCGGACGCGCTTCCAGGCTTCGGACGGATCATTTTCGTAATTGGACGGATCGCTGATCCGCTCCATTTCCTGGTCGAGCCAGTCGCCGCGTCCGGTCTTGCGCAGTTCTTCCAGCATCTTGGGGAAGATTTCGATCAGATAGGTGACGTCGCCGATCGCATAGTCGATCTGGCGCTTGTCGAGCGGGCGGCGCGCCCAGTCGGTGAACCGTGCGCCCTTGTCGAGTTGCACGCCGAGCCAGGCGTCGACGAGGTTGCCATAGCCGATCTGTTCGCCAAGGCCGAGCGCCATGGCGGCGATCTGGGTGTCGAACATCGGATGTGGCGTCTTGCCGGTCAGATTATGGACGATCTCGATGTCCTGGCCGCCGGCATGGAAGACCTTGAGCACGTCCTCATTATTGACCAGCAGGTCGAGCAGGGGCGTAAGGTCGATGCCCGGCGCCTTGGGGTCGATCGCCGCGGCCTCGCTGGAGTCGGCGACCTGGACCAGGCAGAGTTCGGGCCAGTAGCTATTCTCGCGCATGAACTCGGTATCCACCGCGACATAGGGGGATTTGGCCATGCGGGCGCAGAAATCGGAAAGCGTCTTGCTGTCGGTAATCAGCGGATGAATTTGCATATGGTCTTCGATCTTATTATGGGCTGGCCCGCGTCCTGCGGGCTGGTCGATAGTCGACAAGGCAAGCCCATAGCCGGGCCGCAACAATTTGTCATTTCCGTAAAACGAATTTGAAAGATCGAAACGCCATGCACGCCTATCGCACCCACAATTGCGGCGCCCTTCGTGAAGCCGATGTCGGCGCGAATGTGCGCCTGTCCGGCTGGGTGCATCGCAAGCGCGATCATGGCGGCGTTCTCTTCATCGATCTGCGCGACCATTATGGCCTGACCCAGATCGTCGCCAAGGCGGACAGCGAGCCACTGCGCATCCTGGACGGCCTGCGTGCGGAATCGGTCGTGACGATCGACGGCACCGTGGTCGCGCGCGGCCCGGAAGCGACCAACCCGAAGATGGCGACCGGCACGATCGAAGTCGTGGCCGACAAGGTGACCGTGCTGTCGACCGCCGCCGAACTGCCGCTGCCGGTGGCGGGCGAGCAGGAATATCCCGAGGATATCCGCCTGCGCTATCGCTTCCTGGACCTGCGCCGCGAAACGCTGCACGCCAATATCGTCACCCGCACCAAGATCATCCGCGACATGCGTCGCCGCATGGAAGATGCCGGCTTCACCGAATATTCGACGCCGATCCTGACCGCGTCCTCGCCCGAAGGCGCGCGCGACTTCCTGGTGCCCAGCCGCATCCATGCCGGCAAGTTCTACGCCCTGCCGCAGGCGCCGCAGCAATATAAGCAGCTGCTGATGGTCGCCGGTTTCGACCGCTATTTCCAGATCGCCCCCTGTTTCCGCGACGAAGATCCGCGCGCCGACCGCCTGCCGGGCGAATTCTACCAGCTCGACCTGGAAATGAGCTTCGTCACCCAGGAAGATGTCTGGAACACGATGGAGCCGGTGATCGCATCGGTGTTCGAGGAATTTGCGCAGGGCAAGCCGGTCACCCCGGCCGGCAGCTTCCCGCGCATCCCGCATGCCGAAGCCATGCTCAAGTATGGCAGCGACAAGCCGGACCTGCGCAACCCGATCATCATCCAGGACGTGACCGAGCATTTCCATGGCTCGGGCTTCGGCATCTTCGCCAGCCTGGTCGAGAGCGGCAATGTCATCCGCGCGATCCCGGCGCCGGGCGCAGGCGCGGGCAGCCGCAAATTCTTCGACGACATGAACAACTGGGCGCGCGGCGAAGGCTATTCGGGCCTTGGCTATATCAACATCAAGGATGGCGTCCCCGGCGGCCCGATCGCCAAGAATCATGGCGAGGAAGCGACCGCCAAGCTGATCGCGGCGCTGGGGCTTGGCCCGAACGACGGCGTGTTCTTCGCCGCCGGCAAGGAAGGCCAGGCGGCCAAGCTGGCGGGCCTGGCGCGCATCCGCGTCGGCGAGACGCTCGACCTGATCGACAAGGACCGGTTCGACCTGTGCTGGATCGTCGACTTCCCCTTCTATGAATATGATGAAGACGAGAAGAAGGTCGACTTCGCCCACAACCCCTTCTCGATGCCGCAGGGCGGGCTGGACGCGCTCAACAACCAGGATCCGCTGAGCCTCAAGGCCTATCAGTATGACATGGTCTGCAACGGCTATGAGATCGCGTCGGGCTCGATCCGTAACCAGTCGCCCGAGGCGATGGTCAAGGCGTTCGAACTGGTGGGCCTTAGCCAGGCGGATGTGGAAGAGCGGTTCGGTGGTCTCTATCGCGCGTTCCAGTACGGCGCCCCGCCCCATGGTGGCATGGCCGCCGGCGTCGACCGCATCGTGATGCTGCTGTGCGGCGCGCAGAATCTGCGCGAGATCACGCTGTTCCCGATGAACCAGCGGGCCGAAGACCTGCTGATGGGCGCGCCGAGCGCCGCCGAGTTCAAGCAGCTACGCGAACTGCATGTTCGTGTCGTGGAGCCGCAGGCGAAGGCATAAGCCCTTCCATCGGCCGGAAAGAACAGGGCTTCCGCCATCTGGCGGGGGCCTTTTTCTTTGCCGTCTTGCCTTGCTGTATTGTTGTGATAATACACGTCGCGGCAAGGGAGCAGGGCGGATGATGCGGACGATCATGGCAATGGTGGCGGCGGGGCTTGCGGCGGTGTCTGTGCAGGCGACTGGTCCCGGTTTCGATCCGCGCGCTTTGAAGGCGGTTGCCGGGCCGCCCAATGAGGTGATGGTGCTGGGCACGCCCCATCTGTCGGGCTGGCCAAAGGATTTCGATGCAAAGGCGCTGGGGCCGCTGATCGACCGGCTGGCGGCGTGGAAGCCGCAATCGATCGCGGTCGAGTCCCTGTCTGGTCTGCAATGCGATGCGTTGCGCCGCGCGCCGTTCCGCTATGCGGAGACGGTGGAAACCTATTGCTGGGACGCGACGCCGGCGCGCCAGGCGACCGGGCTGGACGTGCCGGCCGCCACGGCCGAGGTCGAGCGGCGTCTGGCCGCCTGGCCGGAGCGGCCGACGGCATCGGACCGGCGCCATATGGCGGCCTTGTTCCTGGCGGCGGAGGATCAGGGATCGGCGCTGGTGCAATGGCTGCGACTGGACGCGGCCGACCGGCATGTCGGGGACGAGCTGGATACTGTGCTGGTGGCGCGCCTCGAAACGCTGCGCCAGCGTCGCAACGAGGAGTTCCTGATTGCCGCGCCGCTGGCTGCCAGGCTGGGGCTGGAGCGGCTGGAACCGATGGACGACCACAGCGCCGACCGGCCCTATCGCAATGCCGAGGAGGAGAAGGCAGCGGGCGCGGCGATCATGAAGGCGTGGGACAATGAAGCGACGGCGCGGCGCAAGGCGGCCGATGCGGCGCTGCAGCCCGGCATCCGGACGGGGGCCGGCGTGCTGGCGCTCTATCGCGCCTATAATGCGCCGGATCAGGCGCAGACCATCTATGACAGCGATTTCGGCGCGGCGCTCAAGGAGCCTTCGCCCGAGCGTTTCGGGCGCGGCTATGCCGGCTATTGGGAGGTGCGCAACCTGCGCATGGCGGCCAATATTCGCGACGTCTTCGCCGCCGCGCCGGGCCAGCGCATGCTGGTGATCGTCGGCGCCTCGCACAAATTCTATCTCCAGGCCTATCTCGACTTGATGCACGATGTGCGGCTGGTCGATACCGACGCCATACTGCACTGAGGCCGCGCTTGCTCTTGGCGGCGCGGTTCGATCTAATCAGCCGTCCCCTTGCAGGAGAGCGGCGCATGACGATCAATCTGTCGGACTATGAAACCGGGGCGAAGTATAAAGGCGATTATGATGCGGCGCTGCTGGCGCTGCAGCGTCGCCTGTCGAAGATTCAGGTCGCCCATATCCTGCATCGCCGCCGGACCGTCATCATGCTGGAAGGCTGGGATGGCGCGGGCAAGGGCGGCATCATCAAGCGGATGACGGCGGACTGGGACCCGCGTTACTATCAGGTTCACCCGATCGCCGCGCCGACACGCGAGGAACTGGACCATCATTTCCTCTGGCGCTTCTGGACCCGGTTACCCGCCAGTCAGAATATCGGCCTGTTCGACCGCAGCTGGTATGGCCGGGTGCTGGTCGAGCGGGTGGAGAAATATGCCACCAAGGCGGAATGGAAGCGCGGATACAAGGATATCAACGCGTTCGAGGCGCAGCAGGTCGAGACCGGCACCAACATCATCAAGCTGTTCGTCCACATCACCCAGGAGACGCAGGACGAGCAACTGGCGCAGCGGCTGGATACGCCGTGGAAGCGGTGGAAGACCGGCACCGACGATTATCGCAACCGGGCCAGGCGCGCCGAATATTGGGATGCGATGCACGACATGTTCGAGAAGACCGACACCAGGCAGGCGCCCTGGAAGGTGATCGACAATAATAACCGCAAGGCCGGACGAATCGCGGCGCTGACCTATGTCGCGGAGCGGCTGGAGAAACTGGTGCCGATGGATTTCCCGGCGGCCGATCCCGAGGTGGTCAAGCTGGCGCGCGAAGCATTTGGCTATAAGTCGGCCAAATAATTCCGCAAAAACAACGATATGTAACAAAAGCGTCATCAAATACTAAGCGGTCATTTACCCTTTTCTTCTAGGCCGGGCGCCATGTACTCGCCCCAGATGCTCGATCGGCCCGACCCGGAGCCGCATGTTGCCGCCGGCACCGCCTTGCCCTTTGCGCAGGGCTGCGCTGCGGTCCGGCTGGGCCAGCCGCTCAGCCAGGCGGTCGACCGCTTCCAGGACGATGCGGCGCTGCGGCTGCTGCCGGTGGTGGACGCCGCCGATCGGCCGGTGGGGGCCATTTATGAGCGCGACATGCGGCGCATCCTGTTCAACCCCTTCGGGCATGCGCTGCTGCGCAATCCCAGTTTCGGCGGGCGGCTGGACGAGCATGTGCGGCCGTGCGCGACGGTGGAGCAGAGCGCCAGCATCGAACGGCTGATCGACCTTTATGCGGCGCAGGGGAGCGATTGCGAGGGGCTGATCGTGACGCAGGGCGGCCATTATGCCGGCGTGGTGGGCGGTCCGCTGCTGCTGCGGCTGGCGGCGGAGCGGGATACGCGCGATGCGCTGGCCCGCACACGGCGGCTGGAACATGTGACGCGCGAGAGCGGCGCATTTCGCGCGGATGTCGAGGCGCTGATCGCCGATCTGGTCGGCATGGCCGATATGCTGTCCGCGCGCGCTGCACAGGCGGTGGAGCGGGCATCGGGCAATGGCGAGGCGGCGGCCGGCATGGCGGTCGCGGCGGAACAGACGGCCGACAGCCTGCACGGCATTGCCAGCGGCGGGCAGGAACTGGGCGGGCTGTTCCAGGCAATGGAAAGCCAGGTGCGCGCGGCGGGCGAGGCGATCCGCGCGGCGGTGGCGCAGACGCAGGTCGGCGCCGAGCAGACGGCGGCGCTGCGGGTCGAGGCGGACGGGATCGGCGCGGTCATCACCCTGATCGACGATATTGCGCGGGCGACCAGCATGCTGGCGCTCAATGCCAGCATCGAGGCGGCACGGGCCGGCGAGGCGGGGCAGGGCTTTGCCGTGGTGGCGCGCGAGGTGAAGCTGCTGGCGAGCCAGACGCGCGAGGCGGCGGCCGAGATCGGCCAGCGCATCGGCCATGTCCGGCTGGCGGTGGAGACGGTGGCGCAGGGACATATGCACATGGACGCGGCGATGGCGACCGCGAACGAGGTGTCGGCATCGGTCTTCTCGGCGGTGGCGCGCCATGGTGCCTTCAGCCGGTCGATCGCCGCGAGCCTGTCGGAAGCCGGATCGTCGAGCGACCATATCCGCCAGAGTGCGCGCCAGATCAGTGACAATGCAAGCGCGGCGGCAGCAGGCGCCCATGATATCGGTGTTGCGGCGGGGCAACTGGCGACGGTCGCGCACCGGCTGGACGATCGGGCGAGTCGGTTCCTGCAGGCGATCCAGGCAGGCTGAACCGCACAAAGCCTCTGGTAACGGCGCAAAAAGCAGCTAGTCTTGCACCCAATGGGTCCGGCACGGGCCGAAAATGGGAGAGAAGATCATGCTCGTCATGTTCGTCGGCGTCGATCGCACCGAAACCGCGGTCAACCCTACCCAGGTGACCTTCGTCTCATCCGTGACCGACGGCACCCGCATCCGCTTTGGCGAAGGCCGCAGCGTCACCGTGACCGAACCGATCGCCGAGGTGCTGGATTCGCTCAACCGCGCCCTGCGGCCGCACGAATAGCGGTCTTTTCCCTCTTCCCCTCCGTTGCGCCTGCATGGCGACAGCCCTGTCGCGCGCCCGGCAGGTAAAAGGCCCGCCGCGCCATCGCGCAACGGGCCTTTTCAGAGCGTGAAGCCAGAGGTGGACGAAAGCCAGGATCAGGCGCCCGGTTGATCCGGTCGGGCGCGGTCGTCCTGCTTAGTCGTCATCCCCCGCTTCGGGTCCGGCCATCATCCCTTCGGCGACTTCCTCGGTCTTGCCGCGGATCGCCTTTTCCAGGCGGTCTGCCATTTCGGGATTTTCCTTGAGGAAGGTCTTGGCGTTTTCGCGACCCTGGCCGATGCGGACCGAGTCATAGGAGAACCAGGAGCCCGACTTCTCGACCAGCCCGGCCTTGACGCCGATGTCGAGCATCTCGCCGATCTTGGAAATGCCCTCGCCATACATGATGTCGAATTCGACCTGCTTGAAGGGCGGGGCGACCTTGTTCTTCACCACCTTCACGCGGGTCGCGTTGCCGACGATATCGTCGCGATCCTTGATCTGGCCGGTGCGACGGATGTCGAGACGGACCGAGGCGTAGAATTTGAGCGCGTTGCCGCCGGTGGTGGTTTCCGGATTGCCGTACATCACGCCGATCTTCATGCGCACCTGGTTGATGAAGATCACCATGCACTTGGAGCGGGCGATCGACCCGGTCAGCTTGCGCAGCGCCTGGGACATGAGGCGCGCCTGCAGGCCGACATGGCTGTCGCCCATCTCGCCCTCGATCTCGGCGCGCGGCACCAGCGCGGCGACCGAGTCGACGACGAGGATGTCGATGGCGTTGGAACGGACCAGCGTGTCGACGATTTCCAGCGCCTGTTCGCCGGTGTCGGGCTGCGACACGATCAGTTCGTCAATGTCGACGCCCAGCTTCTTGGCATAGATGGGGTCGAGCGCATGTTCCGCGTCGACGAAGGCGGCGGTGCCGCCGGCCTTCTGGGCTTCTGCGATCGCATGCAGCGTCAGCGTGGTCTTGCCCGAGCTTTCGGGGCCGTAAATCTCGATGATGCGGCCCTTGGGCAGGCCGCCGATGCCGAGCGCGATGTCGAGGCCGAGCGAGCCGGTCGAGATCGATTCAATCTCGATCTTCTCACGGCTGCCGAGCTTCATCGCGCTGCCCTTGCCGAAGGCGCGATCAATCTGGGCGAGCGCCGCCTCCAATGCTTTCTGTCTGTCCATTGTGCCTGTCTTCTTGGAATCGATGAGTGAGAGCATAGCGGTCATCGGCCTATCCCCTGTCAAGCGGATCGCGTCGAGTCACTCGGCGCCTGCCAATGATGTATCCTGTTTGTTCCGGTGGAACAAGAGGGGAACGGAAATTTCCTATCCTGCCTATTCAGTCGGCGAGAATCTTCTCCAGCGCGCGTTCCACGGCGCCGATGGTGAAGGGCTTGGCGAGCGTCGGCCGATCGGCATGACCCTGCGGCAGATCATCCGCCATGCCGCCGGTGGCGAACAGGAAGGGGATCGACTGCTGGGCCAATATGTCGGCGACCGGCCAGCTTTTTTCACCCTGGAGATTGCAGTCGAGCAGGGCGGCGTCGAACCCGCCCTCGCGCGCCAGGGCGCACGCCTCGTCCACCGACGCGGCGGTCGCGTGGAGGCGATAACCGAGCGCGTCGAGATAATCTTCCAGCATCATGCCGATCATCGCTTCATCCTCGACGATGAGGATGGACTTGCCGTCAGCCATGCGCCCTTGTCCCTTGTTCTTGCTTCCCATCGCTAGCCAAAGGGGCAGGCGATGCCCAGCATAATCGTTTGCCGGCGGGCAAGTTCATTCCACCGCCGGTCGCATCGCCAGCGCGTCGCGCGCCGCTTCAGCCAACTGGTTGACGGAAAAGGGCTTGGGCAGGAAGGCGACATTGGCGATGTCGATCGACTTGCGCAGCTGCTCCTCGGCATAGCCGGACATGAACAGCACGGGGAGGTCCGGGAAGCTGCGCCGCGCCTGCGCCACCATCGCCGGGCCGTCCATATTGGGCATCACCACGTCGGAGATCAGCAGGTCGATCTTCTCGCTGCCGCCCAGCACTTCCAGCCCCTGTTCGCCGTCGCTGGCGGTCAGCACCTTGTAGCCCTGGCGGGTGAGGGCGCGTTCGGCCACGGCGCGGACCATATCCTCATCCTCGACCAGCAGCACCGTGCCGGTGCCCCAGGTTTCGCTGCGCTTGATCGGCGTCTTGGGCTTGGCCTGTTCGATATCGCCGCCGGCATAGACCGGCAGATAGATGACGAAGCTGGCGCCCCGGCCCAGTTCGGATTCGGCGAAGATATAGCCGCCCGACTGCTTGACGATGCCGTAGACGGTGGAGAGGCCAAGGCCCGTGCCCTTGCCCAGTTCCTTGGTGGTGAAGAAGGGCTCGAAGATCTTGGACAAGATGTCGGGCGGGATGCCCAGCCCCGTGTCGGACACGCGCAACGCGGTATAGTCGCTGATCGGCAGAATTTGCTGCCGCATCTCGCGCACGCGGTTCGCCGGCACGCCATAGGTCTGGATATTGAGCGTGCCGCCTTCGGGCATGGCATCGCGGGCATTGACCGCCAGGTTGATGATGACCTGTTCCAGCTGGCCGGGGTCGGCACGCACTGCGCCGAGGTTGCGGCCATGGCTGACGTCGAGCTTCACATTCTCGCCGAGCAGCCGCTTCAGCAGGTTGGAGACGTCGGCGACGATGTCGGGCAGCTGCAATATCTGGGGGCGCAGCGTCTGCTGGCGCGAGAAGGCGAGGAGCTGGCGGGTGAGGCCCGCCGCGCGATTGCTGTTCGACTTGATCTGGGTGATGTCGTCATAGTCGCTGTCGCCCGGCGTATGGCGCATCAGCATCAGGTCGCAATGGCCGATGATGGCGGTCAGGATATTGTTGAAGTCATGGGCGACGCCGCCGGCCAGCTGGCCGATCGCCTGCATCTTGGTCGCCTGCGCGACCTGACGCTTGAGCTTCGATTCCTCGCTATTGTCCTTGAGGCTGAGCAGCACGGCGGCCTCGCCCAGGCCGCGGACGCCGGCAAGGCTGAGCGCGATCGGTTCCTCGGGCTGTTCGCGCATGCGCACGGCGATGTCGCCCGACATTTGCGGGCCGACGGCAAAGCGGCGCACCGCGTCGGCCACCGCCGCCTGATCCTCGCGCACGACAAGATCGCCGGGATAGCTGGGCGTTTCGGCGTCCTTGATGCCGGCGGCGCGGGCAAACGCCTTGTTGACGAATAGCACCCGGCCGTCGCGATCGGCCATGGCGAGGCCGAAGGGCAGCAGCGAGAGCAGGGTTTCGATATAGGAAAGGGCCGAGGTGCCGCCGCCGCCGGCCGGCTCGTCGATCAGCAGCAGCAGCATCGGGCCGTCCTGCGTCCCATTCTGGACGCCGCCCGGCTGCGACGCACGGCGCAGCGGCACCTGCAGCAGGCGCAGCGGCAGCCCGCCGCTTTCCTCGCGCGCCAGGAACAGCCGGCCCTTGTCATCGACCCGCATATGGGCGGCGAAATCGCGGCCGGTGATGTTGGCGTCGATCCGGCCGGCGGCGCGCAGCAGGAAGGCGCCGTTGGCGGCGCGGATGCGGCCTTCGCCGCCGATCATCACGGCCATGATGCCGGCTTCGCCCAGTTGCCGCCCGGCCTCGCCCGTCAGGACGCGATGGACATCGTCAAGCGCGCTAGGCTGGCGCATCGGGGTGAAGCGCCAGAGCAGATAATCTTCCGAGCGGCCGGTGCGGGTGATGTCGACGTCGAGGCGCAGGGTCGCATGGGCGATCGCCTCCACCTTGGCCTCACCATCGCGCCAGGCGGCGCGGGCGGCGGCGGTCAGGCTCTCGATCAGCGAGGCATCGGCATTGACGGCCGGCGGGGAGGGATAGCCGGGGAACCATTCGCCGAACAGGTCGCTGGCGCAGACCAGTCGGCCGGCGCGGTCGGTGACGGCGATCGCCATGCTGGAGGCGTCGGCGGCGGCGCGCGCCACGGTCCAGTCGGGCACGGCATCGCCGGCGGACAGCGGCGGGGGATAGAGGTGGCGATACCAGGCGAGCAGCGCGGCGATGGTGATGACCGTGGCGGCAAAGCCGGCGGCCAGCGCCCAGTCGCCAATGGCATAGAGGACGATCGCGGCGGAGGCGGCCGCGGCGAGCGCAAGCAGGGGCACGAAGCTGCGCGACGGGGCCTGCCCCATCCACGCCTCATCATCCCTGTTTACCCGCGCGACCATCGGCGCCGTCCCCTTAAGCCCTTACAATGGAACCATGACGCCACGGATCAGATCCGGGCGATCTCTTCCAATGCGCTGCTTTCATTGCGCTTGCCAATCCTCAATTTGCGCGCCTGCCACTTGCGCCCCATGCGACGGCGCCAGAACCAGTCGGCGCCGACATAGCCGAGCACCGCGCTGGCGAGCGAGATGAGGAAGAGGCCGAGCAGCATGGCCGGGGCGGCTTCGGAAAAGAGCCAGGCGCACCATTGGCCGATCGAGGCATGGCCATCGACCAGCGCCATGAAGCCCGAGGCGTCGGCGCTGCGGCCGAGCATCCAGTTGCCGAGCCATACCGATGCCATCAGGATCAGCGGCGTGGTGGCTGGGTTGGACAGGAAGGTCATTGCCGCCGCCACCGGGATATTGGCGCGGAAGGGCAGGGCGAAGATCGCGGCGCCGGCGATCTGGACGCCGGGGATCAGCAGGAAGATGCCGACGAACAGGCCGAGCGCGACGCCGCGCGGCACCGACCGACGGGTGAAGCGCCACAGCGAAGGTTCCAGCACGCGATGGGCGACGGGGGCAAGGACGCGGCTCTTCTCCAGCGATTCACGGGTTGGCGCGTTGGCGTGCCACCAGCGGGAGAAGCGATTGTCCATGGATCAGCTATGCGCCTTCATGATGCGCTGCTGATCGCGCTTCCAGTCGCGTTCCTTGATCGTGTCGCGCTTGTCGTGATTCTGCTTGCCCTTGGCCAGCGCCAGTTCGACCTTGGCCCGGCCCTGGCTGTTGAAATAGACCATCAGCGGCACCAGCGTCATGCCCTTGCGCGACACCGCGCTGTGCATCTTCTCGATCTCACGCTCGTGCAGCAGCAGCTTGCGCACCCGCTTGGGCTCGTGATTTTCGCGGTTGCCATGGCTATATTCGGGGATGTTGCTGTTCACCAGGAACACCTGGTTGCCCTTCACCTCGGCATAGCTTTCGGCGATATTGCCCTCGCCGCCGCGCAGGGCCTTCACCTCGGTGCCCTGCAGCGCGATGCCGGCCTCGAACACGTCCTCGATGAAATAATCGAAACGGGCGCGCCGGTTCTCGGCGACGATCTTCTTCTTGTCGAAGGTTGCGGGGCGGGGGCGGGCCATATTCTGCTGCTTAACTCAATTCATCATATAGGGACGCCGGCGCGTCAAACCAGACCGGCGATCTCCAGCGCGCGATCGACCGCGGCGCGGCTCGATTCCGACGGCCAGGTAATCGGCAGCCGAAGCTCGCCGGGCATGTCGGGCCGCACGCGGGTAAGCGCATATTTGACAGGGCCGGGTGAAGAATCGCTGAACAGGGCATCATGCAGGGGATAGAGACGATCCTGCAGCGCCAGGGCACCATCCCAATCCTGCGCGGCGCAGGCCGCCTGGAAATCGGCGACCAGGCGCGGGGCGACATTGGCGGTGACCGAAATACAGCCCCGGCCGCCCATCGCGTTGAAGCCGAGTGCGGTTTCGTCATTCCCCGAAAGCTGGCAGAAGTCCGGGCCGCAGGCGAGGCGCTGCGCGGTGACCCGCCCCAGATTCCCGGTGGCGTCCTTCACCCCGACGATCGACTGATATTCCTGGCTCAGCCGGTGCATCACCGGCACGCCGATGTCGGTGATGGTGCGGGAGGGGACGTTGTAGAGGACGATCGGCAGGTCGCAGCGCTGCGCCAGATAGGCGAAATGCTGGTAGACGCCGTCCTGATTCGGCTTGTTGTAATAGGGCGCGACGACCAGCGCCGCGTCGGCGCCGGCGGCCTGCGCCGCATACATATGTTCCAGCGCGAT
The DNA here is from genome assembly GCF_049472635.1 of Sphingobium salicis subsp. salicis. Taxonomy (NCBI): domain Bacteria; kingdom Pseudomonadati; phylum Pseudomonadota; class Alphaproteobacteria; order Sphingomonadales; family Sphingobiaceae; genus Sphingobium; species Sphingobium salicis. Next base: position 3,668,602 of record NZ_JAYRCS010000001.1, on the reverse strand, counting down.
GCGGGTGTCGTTCGATCCGCAGCCGGCGATCACCGGCACGCGGCCGGCCGCCTGGTCGACGCAGATGGCGATGACGCGATTATGCTCCTCGACCGTCATGGTCGCGCTTTCGCCGGTGGTGCCGCAGGGGACCAGCGCGCTCGACCCTTCCTCGATCTGCCAGTCGACCAGGGCGCGGAAGGCGGCCTCATCCACCGCTCCGTCGCGGAAAGTGGTCACCAGGGCTGGAATCGACCCGGAAAACATCATTAAACTCCTTCAATTCTCCGGGCGACCGGGGCATGATCGGGCAAGCGGCGCGCTATAGCGCGTCATTCAGGGCCTGATAAGGATGCAATAGCGATTATGTCCAGCATGCCGAAGCCCGGAACTGTCGAAAGTTACCTGATCCGCATGCCTGTCATTGCTTTATTGCTCGCAACCGCCGGTGCCGGCGCCCAGACCGAAACCCCCACCGTCTATGCCCAGGCGATGGTGCAGCCCCTGCCGGGCCAGCCGGGCTCGACTCAGCCCAGCGCCTGGAACCAGGCGGCGAGCCGCGTCGGCATGCCGTCCGATCCCTCGATCGCCGGCACGATCAGCCAGTGGCGCGCCTTGCAGCAGAGCGATGGCCTCGGCTTTTCCACCTATGCCAGCTTCATCATGGCCAATCCCGGCTGGCCGGGCGAGGACCGGATGCGGCGGCTGGCCGAGACCGGGATCAATCCCGACAGCTTTGATCCGCGCCAGGTGATCGCCTTCTTCGCCCGCTTCCCGGCGCGCACCGCGACCGGCCATGCCCGCAATGCCGTGGCGCTGATGCAGACCGGCCGGATGGACGAGGCGCGGGTGGCCGCGCGCACCGCCTGGATCACCGGCACGCTGAGCCCGACCGACGAGGCGCGGCTGCTGTCGCTGTTCGGATCGGGCTTTACCGTGGCCGACCATGACCAGCGCGCCGACGTGCTGCTGTGGAGCAATGACACGATCGGCGCGATGCGGATGCTGGCCTATGTCAGCCCGGCGCGGCGGGCGATCTATGATGCGCGCATCGCCTTTCGCCAGAAGTCGCCGGACGCCGCGATCAAGATGCAGACGGCCGAGCCGGCCGGCGGGGCGAGCGATGCGGGCTTCATCGCCGACAAGGCGACCTGGCTGCTCAACAGCGGCAACTGGATCGCCGGGCGCCAATATCTGGCCAATCGCCAGCCGCTGACCTTCCGCCCCGGCAATGCCGAAAAATGGTATGAGACGCTGCTGACCCAGGCACGGTCGTCGGCGAACGACAGCCAGTGGAGCTTTGCCTATGGCATCGCCAGCCAGCTGGACGACGCCTATGCGCCGGGCACGGACGTGTCGACCCGGCCGATCGGCGAGCGCGACGATTATACCAGCCTTGCCTGGCTGGCGGGCACGACCGCCTTCTACAATCTCAACCGTCCGACCGATGCGGTGGCGATGTTCCGCCGCTATGCGACCGGCGGCAAGTCGCCCCAGGTCCAGGCCAAGGGCTATTATTGGGCCGGGCGCGCGGCGCTGCAGGCGGGCGATGCCGCCAGCGCCAACAGCTATTTCAACCAGTCGGCACAGTTCCCCGACCAATATTATGGCCAGCTGGCGCTGGAGCGGCTGGGCCGGCCGGTGCCGCCGCCGCCCGAACGGGCGGTGTCGATCTCGGCTGCCGAACGCAGCGAGTTCAACAACCGGTCGGTGGTGCGCGCCGCCAGAGCGCTGGGCCAGATGGGCTATTGGGAAGACCAGAGCAAATTCGTGCGCGCCATTGCCAATGGCGCCGACAGCGATGGCGATCATTTCCTGGCCGCCGAGCTGGCGCAGAATCTGGGCCGCCCGGACATGGGCGTGATGGTCGGCCGCCGGGCGGTGTCCAACGGCCTGACCGGCTATGGCGCCAGCGCCTTTCCGCGCGTGCCGGTGCCGCCGACGGCGCAATATAACTGGACCATGGTCCATGCGATCGCGCGGCAGGAAAGCCAGTTCGACAAGCAGATCGTCAGCCATGCCGGCGCGCGCGGCCTGATGCAGCTGATGCCGGGCACGGCGCGGGAGCAGGCGGGCAAGCTGGGCCTGAGCTATGACGCAGGCTCGCTCAATGATCCCAGCTACAACATCATGCTGGGGTCGGGCTATTTTCAGCGCATGCTGGACTATTATGGCGGCAGCTATCCGCTGGCCGTGGCCGCCTATAATGCCGGGCCGGGCAATGTGAATCGCTGGGTCAAGGCCAATGGCGACCCGCGCCTGCCGGGCGCCGACATGCTGCGCTGGATCGAGCAGATCCCGATCTTCGAGACGCGCAACTATGTCCAGCGGGTGCTGGAAAATGCTGTCGTCTATGAAGCGATGAATCCGGAGCGCGCCAAGTTCAAGGGCAGCAATGCGGTGCTGAGCCGCTATCTGGGCAAGCAGACGCCGGGCTGATCTTTCCGGTTTGCGCGTCGGCCAAGGCTGTGGATAAGGGGCGGCATGAGCGGTCCCTATCCCAATTATATCAGCCCCGAGGGCTTTGCGAAGCTGCGCGCCGAATATGACCATCTGCTGGGTGTCGAGCGGCCGCGCATCGTCGAGGTGGTGAGCTGGGCCGCGGGCAATGGCGACCGCAGCGAAAATGGCGACTATCTTTATGGCCGCAAGCGGATGCGCGAGATCGACGGGCAATTGAAGCGTCTGTCGAAGAAGATGAAGGACGCCAAGGTCGTCGACCCGCGCCAACAGCCCGATAAGGGGCGGGTCTATTTCGGCGCGACCGTCACCATCGCCGACGAGGATGACAATCATCGCACCGTGACGATCGTCGGCAATGACGAGACCGATGTGGACGCCGGCCGGATCGGCTGGGGATCACCGATCGCCCGTGCGCTGCGCGGGGCGGCCATCGGCGACCTGCGCCGGGTGCATCTGCCCGCCGGGGAAAAGGAATATGAGGTGATGGCGATCAGCTATCCGCAATAGGATTTCGATCGCTTAATTTCCCACATTTCTCGCACATTTCGACATGGAATTTCCAACCTCCGTAACATCCTTGCGCGGGCCATCTCCATTATAGGGGCGATCAGCCCTGTAGGACAGCATCCTGCAGCCAGGCGCGGAAGGCGGCCATGGCGGGGCTGTCGGGGCGGGACAGCAGGCGGGTAAGCCAATAGCCGCCGACATCGACGCTCTCAGGAAAAGGCTGGACCAGCCGCCCGGCCTGCAGATCGGCGGCGAACATCGCGACCGGGGCGAGGGCGACACCAAGGCCGGCCCGTGCCGCCTCCACCATCAGCAGCGAGGTATCGAACATCGGCCCGCGCAGCGGCGGGCAGGGCGCTCCGACGGCGGCGAACCAGCGCGGCCATTCGTCGGCACGATAGGAGCGCAGCAGGGGTTCGCGCGCGAGCGCGGCGGGATCGGCCAGGCGGGCGGCGAGGGCGGGCGTGCAGAGCGGGGCGAGCGGCGCGCGCAGGATCGGCTGGGCATGGGTGCCGTGCCAGGCACCCTCGCCAAAGCGGATCGCCAGGTCCAGCCCCTCGCCGGCCAGGTCGACCCGGTTATTGTTGGTCATCAGCCGCAGATCGACATGGGGGCAGGCACGGGCGAAATCGGCAAGGCGCGGCAGCAGCCAGCCGCCGGCAAAGGTGCCGACCACGCCCAGCGTCAGCACTTCATGCAGCCGGCCGCCCTCGATCCGCTCCAGCGTGCCGCCGACCCGGTCAAACGCATCGGCCAGCACCGGGAGCAGCGCCAGCCCCTCGTCGGTCAGAGCGAGGCCGCGCGGCAGGCGGCGGAACAGTGGTGCGCCGATCCGCGCCTCAAGCTGCGCGACCTGCTGGCTGACCGCGCCCTGGCTGACGCAGAGTTCGAGACCGGCGCGGGTGAAGCTGAGATGCCGGGCCGCCGCCTCGAAGGCGCGCAGGGCATTGAGCGGCAATTGGGCGCGATCCATGATCTTTGCATAAGATCAGCTAATGGCTGTGTCGAGAATTGATGCTTTGTCGCAAGCCCCTATCTCCCGCAATCTCTGCCCATCACCAAGCATATAGGGGTAAAGCGATGCGCAACTGGATGGGCGTAGGTATCAGCATGGCTGCGATGTTTCTGGGTGGCCCGGCCTGGACGAAGGCGGTGGACGATCCGCTGCTGCGGCCGATCGCGCTCGCCTCGTCCAAGCGCTGGCTGGCCCCACAGGCGCCGATCCGGCTGCATGGCCAGACCTATCTGGTCGGGTTTGGCGGCCTCAATGTCGCGCTTATCAAGACCAACGCGGGCCTGATCCTGATCGACGGCGCGGTGCCGCAGGCGGTGCGCGACGTGGAGGCGAACATCAGGGCGCTGGGCTTTTCGATCCGCGACGTGAAGCTGATCCTGAGCACCGAACCGCATTTCGACCATGCCGGCGGGCTGGCCGCGCTGGCCCGCGACAGCGGCGCGACGGTGGTGGCGAGCGCGCCGGCAGCGGCCGTGCTGCGCACCGGCGGCATCGATCCGGACGATCCGCAGGCGGCCTGGCTGGAGCGTTTCCCCGCCGTCCGCCGGCTGCGCACGGTCAAGGATGGCGAGGAGATCCGGCTGGGCGACACGGTCATCACCGCCGTCGCGACGCCGGGCCATACGATGGGCAGCATGAGCTGGCGCTGGAAAAGCTGCGAGGGGCGGCAATGCGCGACCATGGTCTTCGGCTCCAGCCTCAATCCGATCGCGGCCGATGGCTATGCGTTTTCCGATCCGGCGCACCGGCCGGTGGTCGATGCCTTTCGCGCGACCTTTGCCAAGGTGGGCGCAATGGACTGCGACCTGTTGATCACGGCCCATCCCGATCCAGCCGACCCGGCGAAGCTGGCGCGCCTGCGGGCGAAGCGCGTGCCCAATGCCTTCATCGATCCGACCGCCTGCCGTCGCTATGCCGACCGCGCCGCCGGGATGCTGGACAAGAAGCTGGCGGCGGAAGGGGAAACGCGCAGTTACAGCCGGGGCCAATAGCCCCTTTCCCTGCTGGTCTTAATTTGCAACACTATTGTTGTAAATATAAAGGAGGGCAGGATGCAGATCGCAGGCAGAACGATATTCATCACCGGGGGTGGCGGCGGCATTGGCGCAGGGATGGCTCAAGCCTTTGCCGAGCAGGGCGGGCGCATCATCCTGGCCGATATCGACGCGGGTTTCGCCGAAGCGGAGGCGGCGAAGCTGCCGGCGGGGACGGACGCGATGGCGCTGCCGATCGACGTCACCAGCCGCGACAGCTGGGCGCAGGCGAAAGCGGCGGCGGAGGCGCGCTTCGGGCCTGTGGATATCCTCTGCAACAATGCCGGGATCGCGTCCGGTTTCGCGCCGCTGATCGACATGGACCCGGCCGATTTCGACCGGCTGGTCGCGGTCAACCTGACCGGCGTCTATAATGGCATCGCCTGTTTCGCGCGGGCGATGGTCGACCGGGGCGCGGGGCATATCGTCAACACATCGTCGATGAACGGGCTCAACCCCTTCGGCCTGTTCGCCGCCTATTCGGCCAGCAAGTTCGGCGTGCTGGGCCTGTCGGATTCGCTGCGGCAGGAACTGGCGCCCCATGGCGTCGGCGTCTCCACCCTGTTCCCCGGCCTGACCCGCAGCCGCATGTCGGAATCCGACACGGTCGGGCCGGGCGCGATGGACCCGGCGCGGCTGGCGCAGATTCGCGCCAACATGATGGAGCCGATCTGGCTGGGCCGGGCGGTGGTGCGCGCGGTCGAGCAGGACCAGCCCTATATCATCACCCATCCCGAATATCGCGACGACCTGGCCCGCCGGTTCGATACGATCCTGGCGGCGTTCGGCGAACCGGCCCAGCCGGGCTATCGCACGGGGGCGTCGGCGACCGGGCGCTGACTGAGGCGCGAAAGCTCAGGCCCGCAAGCTCAGGCCCGATAGTTCAGGAACGGGCGGCGGCGAGGATCATCTCCGCCCCCTTTTCCGCGATCATCATGGTCGGCGCATTGGTGTTGCCCGACGTGATCGTCGGCATCACCGATGCGTCGATGACGCGCAGCCCGGCAATGCCATGGACGCGCAATTGCGGGTCGACCACCGCGCGCGGTCCGCTGCCCATGGCGGCGGTGCCGACCGGATGGAAGATGCTGCTGGCGATCGCGCCGATTCCTTCGAGCAGGGCGGCATCATCCTGCCGCTCCGGGCCGGGCCGGAACTCCTGCGGCGCATAGGGGGCGAGGGCCGGCTGGCCGACGATCACGCGGGTGACGCGCACCGCCTCGATCGCGACCTGACGGTCCTCGGCGGCGGAGAGATAATTGGGGCGGATGGCGGGCGGGGCGAGCGGATCGGCGGAATGGATCCACACATCGCCGCGGCTGTGCGGGCGCAGGTTGCAGACGCTGGCGGTGAAAGCGGGAAAGGCGTCGAGCGCGCCGCCGAACGCGGCCAGGCTCAAGGGCTGGACATGATATTCGAGATTGGCGGTGGCATGGCGCGGATCGGATTTGACGAACATGCCAAGCTGGCTGGGCGCCATCGACAGCGGCCCGGAGCGGCTGGCGAGATAGTGCAGGCCCATCCACGCCTTGCCCAGCCATGATCCGGCCCGGCCGTTGAGGGTGGCGATTCCGGTCACCCGATAGGCGCAGCGTATCTGGAGATGATCCTGCAGATTTTCGCCGACGCCCGGCCGGTCGGCCAGCACGTCGATGCCGAGTGCGGCCAGCCGGGCGCCGTCGCCGATGCCCGATCGCTGGAGGATGGCGGGGCTGCCGATCGACCCGGCCGACAGGATGACTTCGCCATCAGCCTGCGCGGTGCAGGCGTCGCCATCCAGCAGGAAGCGCACGCCGGTGGCGCGGCCCTGCGCGATCGTCACCCGGTCGATCGTCGCGCCGGTGACGATGCGCAGATTGGGGCGGTTCATGGCCGGACGCAGGAAGGCGTCGGCGGCGCTCCAGCGCCGGCCGCGCCGCTGCGTCACCTGAAAATAGCCCGAGCCCAGATTGTCGCCGCCGTTGAAGTCTGCGGTTTCGGGCACGCCATATTGGCTGGCGGCCTGACGGAAGCGGTCGAGCAGATCCCAGCGCAGTCTTTGCCGCTCGACCCGTATCTCGCCGCCTGCGCCATGGGTGGCGCTGGCCCCGTCCTGATGATCCTCCGCCCGCAGGAAATAGGGCAGGACATCGTCCCAGCCCCACCCGATATTGCCGGCCTGGCGCCAGCCATCATAATCGGCCGCCTGACCACGCATGTAGATCATGCCGTTGATCGAACTGCTGCCGCCGATCACCCGGCCGCGCGGATAGGCGATGGCGCGGGCGGCAAGGCCAGCCTCCGCCTCGGTCTTCAGGCACCAGTCGGTGCGCGGATTGCCCATGCAATAAAGATAGCCGACCGGGATCTTTATCCACAGCCAGTCGTCCTTGCCGCCGGCCTCCAGCAGCAGCACGCGGTTGCGCGGATCGGCGCTCAGCCGGTTGGCCAGCACGCATCCCGCGCTGCCTGCGCCCAGGATGATATAATCCCAGCGGCCATAATCCCGGTCCATCGCCTCTCCTCTTGTGCGTGGAACATGGCCCGGCGGGGGCGGCGGCGTAAAGGGGCGGGGCGGGCGCGGTGGCGATATCTGGCCGGGCCATGGCCTGCAAACTGGCCATGGGCGCGGGCGGGCAAGGGGCTATGGCAGGCGGGTGACGGCGCAGGAGGATGGCCCATGCAGATTGCGATACTGACGTTCGAAGGGTTCAACGAACTGGACAGTTTCATCGCCGCCGCCATCCTCAACCGGATGAAGCCGCAGGGCTGGGCCGCCCATATCACCGCGCCCGACGAGACGGTGACGTCGATGAACGGGGTGACGGTGCAGCGGCAGCGGCCGCTGGACTTTGCGGCGCAAGCGGACGCGGTGCTGATCGGCAGCGGCATCCGCACGCGCGAGATTGCGACCGATGCGGCGATGCTGGGGCGGATCACGCTCGACCCGGCGCGCCAGCTGATCGGGGCGCAATGTTCGGGGACGCTGCTGCTGGCGAAGCTGGGCCTGGTCGGCGACCTGCCGGCCTGCACCGACCTGACCACCAAGCCCTGGGTGGTGGAGGCGGGGGTGCGGGTGATCGATGCGCCCTTCATCGCCCATGGCAATGTCGCGACGGCCGGCGGATGCCTGTCGGCGCCCTATCTCGCCGCCTGGATGATCGCGCGGGGCGGATCTATGGCGGATGCAGAAGCGGCGCTCCATTATGTCGCGCCGGTGGGCGAGAAGGCCGACTATGTCGCACGGGCGCGGGCGGTGATCGCGCCGTTCGTGGAAGCGGTGCCGGCCTGACGGGCGCCTATCTGCGCAGCAGGAACACCGCATGTTCGGCGAACATATTGGCGTTCGCATGGGTGGTTTCCTTGTCCCCTTTCAGGAACCACTGGCCATCGATGGTCCAGCCGCGATCCTTCACCAGCGCGCGGAAATCATCGACCGTCACATGATGGATGTTGAGCGTGTCATACCAGGTGTCGGGCAATAGCCGCGTCACCGGCATGCGACCGCCCCACAGCAGCGACAGGCGCCCGCGCCAATGAGCGAAATTGGGGAAGGAGACGAAGGCCTGGCGGCCGATGCGCAGCAATTCCTCCACCACCAGGTCCGGGCGCCGGGTTGTCTGCAACGTCTGGCTGAGGATCGCATAGTCGAAACTGGCGTCGGGATAATAGGCAAGGTCGGTGTCGGCGTCGCCCTGCACCACAGACAGGCCACGGCCGACCGCGGCGGCGACATTGGAGCCGTCAATCTCCAGCCCGCGGGCATCGACCTGGCTAGTGTCGCGCAATGCCGCCATCAGCGCGCCGTCGCCACAGCCGACATCCAGCACCCGCGTGCCCGGCCGCACGGTGCGGGCGATCAGCGCGAGATCGGGGCGGAGAAGATCGCTCATGCCCGGCCACCGCGCAGGAAGCCATCGACCACGCGATTGAGTTCCGGGCTTTCAAGCAGGAACGCGTCATGGCCGAAGGGGCTCGACAGTTCGACGAAGCTGGCCTGCGCGCCCGAGGCGTTGAGCGCATGGACGATCGCGCGGGATTCGGCGGTGGGATAGAGCCAGTCGGTGTCGAAGCTGACCAGGCAGAAGCGCGCCCGCGTCGCGGTGAAGGCCCGCGCCAGCGATCCGCCATGATCCTCGGCTATGTCATAATAGTCCATGGCACGGGTGATGTAGAGATAGGAGTTGGCATCGAACCGCTCGACGAAGCTCAACCCCTGATGGCGCAGATAGGACTCTACCTGGAAATCCGCGTCGAAGCCGAAGGTCTTGGCGTCACGCCCCTGCAGCCGGCGGCCGAATTTCTCGGTCAGGCCTGCTTCGGAAAGATAGGTGATATGGGCCGCCATGCGCGCCACGGCGAGGCCCGCGCTCGGCACCTTGCCATCGGCATAATAGTCGCCGCCGCGCCAGAGCGGATCGGCCATGATCGCCTGGCGCCCGACTTCGTGAAAGGCGATATTCTGCGCGCTGTGGCGCGCGGTCGAGGCGATGACGACGCAGCGTTCGACCCGGTCGGGGAACAGGGTGGGCCAGGTCAGCGCCTGCATGCCGCCCATCGACCCGCCGATCACCGCCGCCAGCCGATCGACGCCCAGATGGTCGAGCAGCATCGCCTGCGCCCGCACCATGTCGGCGATGGTCAGCACCGGGAAGCGCATCGCGTAAGGATCGCCCAGCGCGGGGTCGATGCTGGCCGGGCCGGACGATCCCATGCAGCTGCCGATGACGTTGGAGCAGATGATGAAATGGCGCGCCGGGTCGACCGGCTTGCCCTCGCCCACCATCCGCCACCACCAGCCCGGCTTGCCGGTGACGGGATGGTCCGACGCGACATATTGGTCGCCGGTCAGCGCGTGGCAGATCAGGATGACGTTGGATTTGTCCGCATTCATCTGCCCATAGCTTTCATAGGCGATGTCGACCGGGGACAGGCTGGCGCCGCTCGACAGCGGTAGCGGACCGGGAAGGCGGGCCTGGCGGCGCAGGCCGAAACGTGTGTCAGGGGAAACGCTGGCCATGACATCGGGCTAAGACGAGGGAAAGAGGCTGTCAATTGGCGGGCGGGGTGGCGATCGGCCTGCGCCGTCCCTAGATGGAGAACATGACCGATCAGACCCGTCCGACCATCGTCGCCTATGGCCCGCTCTATCCCTATCTGACCGACCAGCTGGAGCAGCGCTTCACCGTCCATAATGTGACGGCGGACGCGGATATGTCCGCGCTGCCGGCGGAGGTGCTGGAGGCGCGCGCGCTGGTCAGCTTCGGATCGGTCGGGGCGCCCGCCGCCATCATGGACGCGCTGCCGAAGCTGGAGATGATCGGGCTATTCTCGGTCGGCTATGACAAGGTCGATGTCGACCATGCCCGCGCCAAGGGCATCCGCGTCACCAACACGCCCGACGTGCTGACCGACGATGTCGCCGACCTGGCCGTCGGCCTTCTCTATGCGACGGTGCGCAACATCGCCGCCAATGACCGGCTGGTGCGGTCGGGCGGCTGGGCGCGGGGCGAAAAGCCGGCGCTGGCGGGCCGGGTGACCGGCGCGACCATCGGCATATTGGGACTGGGCCGGATCGGCCGGGCGATCGCAAAGCGGCTGGAGCCGGTGGCCGGCGAGATCCTCTACCATAACCGCAAGCCGGCAGCCGACACCGCCTATCGCTATGTCGCCGACGCGATCGACTTTGCGCGCCAGAGCGAGGTCATCATCGTCGCCACATCGGGCGGGCCGGAAGCGGCCAAGCTGGTCGACGGCGCGATGCTGGACGCGCTGGGGCCGGACGGCGTCATCGTCAATATCAGCCGGGGCGGCGTGATCGACGAGGCGGCGATGGTCGAGCGGCTGGCCGACCGGCGCATCGCCGGCGCGGGGCTGGACGTGTTCGCGCACGAACCGCATGTGCCCGAAGCGCTGTTCGCGATGGACCATGTCGTGCTGCAACCCCATCAGGGCAGCGCCACCGTCCACACCCGCAAGGCGATGGCCGACCTGGTCGTCGCCAATCTGGACGCCTGGTTTGCAGGGGAGGCGCTGCTGACGCCGGTGGTGTAGTATGGGTGGGAAGCGGACTGTCCGAAAATCCTCCCCAAGCAAGCTTGGGGAGGAACTGGAAACGCCCGCTTCTGGTCGTTTCTTGCAAGTTCTAGCCGGCGTCATCCTGACGAAAGTCAGGATCCATTCTGCGCTATGGCGGATGGGGAGCGCTGAATGGATCCCGAATCAAGTCCGGGATGACGGAACCGGCGAGGTCCGCTTTTCTGACCGACGATCGAACAAGCCGACGATAGTGAATCGCCGCTAGCCGTCCTTGCAATCTCAATGGAAGTCGCGCGATTTGGGTAGAATGCGCACGTCGCGGGGGTGACGGGCGGCGGGGGCGGCCTGTATCGGCGGTTCGGATTGCGACAATCGGTTGAGGTCGGCGGTGCGGTCGTGGATGCGGCTGGCCATCAGATGGACGACGCCTTCCTTGCTGCGCTGCACCTCGCCCTCGACCAGCATCAGACGGCTGGCCATGACCGGGCGGCGCTGCAGCTCGAACAGGCGCGCCCAGAGCAGGATATTGGTGATGCCGGTCTCATCCTCGATGGTGATGAAGACGGCATTGCCCTTGCCCGGCCGCTGGCGCACCAGCACCACGCCGGCGGTGCGGACGCGCGCGCCATTCTTCGCCGCGCTGGTCTGGGCGCAGCTCAGCACGCCTTCGGCCGCGAACACCGGGCGCAGGAACTGCATCGGATGGCCCTTGAGCGAGAGGCGGGTCACCGCATAATCGTCCATCACCTGTTCGGCGAGCGGCATGGCGGGCAGCATCGCGTCCGCCTCCTCCCCCAGTTCGCGGGCGGCGCGGTCGTGCCGGCGGGCGGCGGCGAACAGGGGCAGTTCGTCCGAGGGGGTGCGGCGCGCCTCCCATAAAGCGGTGCGCCGGTCCTGCCCCAGCGAGCGGCAGGCATCGGCATCGGCCAGCAGCCGCAGCGCCCGCGCGGGTAGGCCGGCACGCCGGGCCATGTCCTCGATACTGGTGAAGAGGCCCCCCTGCGCCCGCGCCGCCGCCATCTGCGCCGCCCATTGTTCGCGGAAACCGTCGACCTGGCGCAGGCCAAGGCGCAGCGCCAGCGCTCGGCCGGTGCCTTCGCCCTTGTCCGCGTGGCGGCTGCGCAACAGCGGTTCCAGGCCATTGTCCCAGCCGCTCATATTAACGTCGACATCATGGATGGCGACGCCATGCTCGCGCGCGTCGCGGACCAACTGGGCCGGGGCATAGAAGCCCATCGGCTGGGAATTGAGCAGGGCGCAGGCGAAGATGGCGGGCTGGTGGCATTTGATCCAGGCCGAGACATAGACCAGCCGGGCGAAGGACAGGGCATGGCTTTCGGGAAAGCCATAGCTGCCGAACCCTTCGATCTGCTTGAAGCAGCGCGCGGCAAACTCCGCCTCATAACCGCGCGCGGTCATGCCGTTGATCATCTTCTCGCGGAAATGATGGATGGTGCCGACATTGCGGAAGGTCGCCATCGCGCGGCGGAGCTGATTGGCTTCGGATGAGGAAAAGCCGGCCGCGACGATGGCCAGCTTCATCGCCTGTTCCTGGAACAGGGGGACGCCATAAGTGTCCTTGAGCAACTTCTCCAACTCGTCTGGCGGGCCGAAGTCGGTACCGGGGCTGGGATAGTCGACCTTCTCCTCGCCGCACCGACGTCGCAGATAGGGATGCACCATATCCCCTTCGATCGGCCCCGGCCGCACGATCGCCACCTGCACCGTCAGGTCATAAAGGTTGCGCGGTTTGAGACGGGGCAACATGTTGATCTGCGCCCGGCTCTCGACCTGGAAGACACCGATGCTGTCGCCCTTGCAGAGCATGTCATAGACGGCCGGATCCCTGGATTGCAGATCGACGGTCAGGTCATGGCGACCTAGCCCGTGCTGGTTCATCAGCGCATAGGCCCGGCGAATGCAGCTGAGCATTCCCAGCGCCAGCACATCGACCTTCATCAGGTTCAGCGCGTCGATATCATCCTTGTCCCATTCGATGAAACTGCGGTCGGCCATGGCCGCATTATGGATCGGCACGGTCTCGTCCAGCCGATCCTGAGTGAGGACGAAGCCGCCGACATGCTGGGACAGATGACGGGGGAAAGGCGCTCTGATCAATTGCTGGACCAGGGTGCGCAGCCGCTGGATTTCACCATTGTCGAGGGCAAAGCCGGCATCCACGAAGCGGGCATCGCCAAGATCGCCCGAATAGCTGCCCCACACGGTCGCCGACAGGCGCATCACTACATCTTCGCTGAGGCCCAACACCTTGGCGACTTCGCGCAGCGCGCTGCGCGAGCGATAATGGATGACGGTCGCCGCGATGCCGGCACGGGCCCGGCCATAGCGGCGATAGATATATTGCATCACCTCCTCGCGCCGCTCATGTTCGAAATCGACGTCGATATCGGGCGGTTCGTTGCGCTCCTCCGATACGAAGCGGGAAAAGAGCAGGTCATGCTCCATCGGATCGATCGACGTGACCCCGAGCAGGAAGCAGACGATGGAATTGGCGGCCGATCCGCGTCCCTGGCACAGGATTGGCGGCTTCTGCGCGCGGGCGAAGCGCACCAAGTCATGCACCGTCAGGAAATAATAAGCGTAGTTCTGGCGTCGGATCAGGCGCAATTCCTGACCGATGAGCGCGCGCACCTTGGGCGGAAGCTGGCGGCCATAGCGCCGCCGGGCACGTCGCCGCACCATATCCTCCAGCCAGGCGTCCGGCGACCAGCCCGCCGGCACCGGCTCATGCGGATATTCATAAGCGAGATCCTTCAGCGTGAAGTCGATCCCGTCGATGAAGCGGATCGTTTCCGCCAGGGCATCGGGACAGTCGGCAAATAGCCGGGCCATTTCCGTCGGCGATTTCATGTGACGTTCGGCATTGGCCTGCAATCGGGTGCCGGCCGTCTTGAGCGTTACCCCTTCGCGGATGCAGGACAGCACGTCCTGCAGCGGACGGGTGCCGGACGTCGCATAGAGAATATCGTTGGTCGCGATCAGCGGGATGCCGATGTCGCGGGACACCGCCTGCATCATCGCCACATGGCGGGCGTCTCGCCCCTGATAGCGCATCGACAGCCCCAGCCAGACGCGACCCGGCATCCTGTCCTGCAATTGCCGCGCGGCCTCCTGCCAACTGGGTGGCGAGGCGGGCGGGACCAGCCGCAAATGCCGAGATGGCACGGGGATAGCCTCATCCTCGAAGGCGTAATCGGGCGGGGCGTCATGCTCCTGCTGCGCCTGCGCCGTAGACAAGGGCAGGATGATCATCCGCCAGTCGTCGAGATAATCGAGCAGGTCGGCAAAATGCAGGATGCAGTCGCCCTTGATCGCCTTGATATTGCCCTTGGTCAGCAATCGGGTCAGCTTCCCCCAGCCTTGCCGCGATGCGGGATAGACGATGATGTCGGGAGTGCCGTCGACAAAGATCAACCGGGCGCCGACGATCAGGCGCAGGTCGGTTTCGCAGCCTGCTTCCTCTTCGGGCGTCAGGCTTTCGGGTTCGCCCCGCGCCTTCTTGTCCTCCAGCAGCTTGGCGCGCGCCTTTTCTGGCGCATCACGTAGCGCGACATAGGCGCGGACCACCCCGGCGACGCTGTTGCGATCGGCAAGGCCGATTGCCTTGAGGCCCAGGGCGATCGCTTCCCCTACCAGATCGGCGGGATGGGATGCGCCATGGAGGAAGCTGTAATTGCTGATCGAAACCAGTTCGGCGAAGGGGGGCTCGGCCGGTGCCGGGCGCGGCGGGGCGGGTTTTGTTTTTTCTCGGGCTGCCTCGATCGCGTTCAATTCGCGCCGGTCGATCGATCGGGGTTTGGCGGGATCGGGCGGCGGGCGCCGGCCGCTCATGCGAACAGGCCGTGGATATACCAGCCGGGATGGACGGTCTCCGCGCCATAGAGGCCGTGGCGGAAGATCCAGTAGCGGCGGCCGCGCGCATCCTCGACCCGGTAATAGTCGCGGGTGCGGCCGGTGCTTTCGCCTTCGATCGCGCCGTCCTTGGCCTGCCACCACTCCGGTGCGATCCGTTCCGGCCCCTCGAACCGGGTGACTTCATGCAGGGTGCGGCGCCAGCGGAAGCGGTGAGGCGGACCGTCGGGTACTTCCGCGATCACATCGATCGGCTGGGGCGGATCGAACAGATGGAGCGGGCGCATCGGCGGATCGCTGGGTTCGCCGACCGGCGCCCAGCCTTCGGGCGCGCGATGCTCGACCGCCGGCAGCGCCAGCTGTGCCTGTTCGGGAATATGGCTGTCGCGTGGTTCCAGCCGCTGGATGCGGGCGCGCCCGGCGCGGATCGACAGGCGATCGACCAGCGCCTCCACGCCCTCGCTCTTGCGCGCCTCGCCCCCTTCGAGCGCGAGCTGGGTCGGCGCCATCGGGTCGGCGCGCGGCACGGTGAGGCGCAGCATGTCGAAGCCGAAACCGGGATCGAGCGGATCGGACAGGCTGTCGATCCGTTCCTGGAACAGGCGCATGATCGCCGGCGCGTCGCGGATCGGCAGGCTGGTTTCGACCCGGATCGGGAAGGCGAGGCCGTCGCTGCGGAAGAAGACGGCTTCGAACCGGCGGCCGCCCTGGCCGCGCTCGGCCAGTTGTTCGCCGGCTTCCGCTGCCATCTCCGCCACGACCTTGATCGCATGGGCGCTGCTGCCCATCGGTTCGGCGAAGCGCCGTTCGACCCGGATCGCCGGGCGCGGACGGCGCGGGGCAAGCGGGCGATGGCCCAGGCCCAGCAGCGCGTGGAGCGCATCGACAGCCTCCTCGCCGAAGCGGGCGGCAAGCGCGGCGGCCGGGCGCGCGGCGAGATCGCCGACGGTGCGCAGTCCCGCCCGGCGGAGCGCCACCGCGCTCTCCGCCTCCAGCTCCAGCGCCTCGACCGGCAGGCGGCGTACCGCCGCATCCTCGTCCGGCGCGGGAGCGGCGGGGAAACGGGCGAGCGCATGGGCGGCCTCGGGCGATGCGGCGATGGCGTGGCGCACGCGCATGCCATGCCGTTCCAGCCGGTCGGTCGCGGCCTGCGCCAGTTCCGCTTCGCCATCCCACAGATGGGCGCATCCGCTGATGTCGAGCATCAGGCCATGGCCGGAATCGAGCGCGGCATTGGGGGTGTAGCGGGCGCAGCCGTCGCATAGCCGCTCCAGCCAATCCTGGTCGCCATGGGGATCGGCCTCGAACACGCGCAACTCCGGCTCGCGGGCGCGCGCATCGGCGAGCGTCATGCCGGGGGTGAGGCCCGCCGCCAGCGCATCGGCATCCAGCGTCGCGAGCCGCATCGCGCCGCGGACATTTTCCACCACCACCGCGGGCGCATCGCCCTGCGCGGCCCAGAGGTCAGGCCGCGCGATCCGCAGCCGATCGATCGGCAGGAAGGGAAACCAGAGCGCCAGATAGCGGCGCGCCGTCCTGCTGTCCGTCCTGTCCATGCTCATGGCGTTCATGCCGTCCGTCTCCAAAAGCCCCCTTCTCGCTATCCCATATCAGCCGCCAGGCCAGCCCGTCCGGCCCCGCCCGTCGCCGCAGCAGGCTGAGGGCGAAGGCACTGTGCCCCGGCGCATTGCCGGGCAGCGGATCGGATGGGGCGGCCGCTACCTGCCAGCGGGTTTCCGCTGCGCTGGGCACCGGATCGCCGCCGACCCGCAGCAGGAAGGCGGTGACGCCCGATTGTTCGGCCGCCAGCGCCAATCGCCGGCTGGCAGTGAGGTCCAGCAGCGGCGCCCGCCCGCGCAATTCGATCAGCAGCGCGCCGAGGGCGGGGCAACGCAGCCCCTCCACCGCGGCGCGCAGCAGCATTGCGTCATCGGCCATCAGCCCGATCAGCAGCCGGGCCGGATCCAGCCCCAGCGCGGCGAGACCGGGGCCATAGGGCGATCCGCCGACCTTGGCCGATGCGATAGTGCGCAGCCAGAGCAGCGGCGCGTCATCCGCCGCCAGCCGGGCGAGGATCAGCGCCAGGCCGGCCGCCGCTCCTTCCTCCTCGGCCGCGCCGAACAGTTCATGCACCCGCCCGCGCAGGAGGCCGCCGTCGAGCGCCGCGTCCAGCCCGGCATGACCGGTCGCAAGCCGGGCACAGCCGACCGTCGGCGCTGGCGTCCGGTCCAGCGCCGCGATATGCCGCTTCAGCGCGGCGAGACTTTTGATCGACTCGCTCATTGCATTTGTTCCTGATATGTTCTTATTTCACTTCATTGGCTGCCCGAGTCAATCCGCTTGCCAATCCAGAGGACAAAGAAGGATTTCCTGATGACCGACACCGCCCGCAAACGCGCCGATTTCCGTGCCCTGCATCAGAATGGCTTTTTCCTGCTGCCCAATGCCTGGGACGCGGGCAGCGCGGTGCGGCTGGCGAAGAAGGGCTTTCGCGCGATCGCGTCGACCAGTGCCGGCGCGGCCTGGGCGGCGGGCAAGGATGATGGCGAACTGGGCTGCGACGCGGTGCTGGCGCATCTGGAGATGCTGGTCGCGGCGACCGACCTGCCGGTCAACGCGGATTTCGAAAATGGCTTTGCCGATGCGCCCGAGGATGTCGCCGCCAATGTGACGCTGGCGGCGCAGACCGGCATTGCGGCCCTGTCGATTGAGGACTGGTCGGGCAGCGCGCTATATGACCTGCCGCTGGCGGTGGAGCGGATCGCGGCCGCGCGCGAGGCGATCGACCGGGTCGATCCGGCGCTGATGCTGGTCGGGCGCAGCGAGAATTTCCGTGTGCCCGGCATGGCGCCGAGCGAGAGCATCGCCCGCGCCGTCGCCTATGCGGAGGCGGGCGCCGACTGCTTGTTCGTGCCTTTCCTATTGGATCACGGCGCCGTCGCCGAACTGGTCGCGGCGGTCGCGCCCAGGCCGGTCAATGTCGTCATCCATGACTATGACGCGGCCGGCATCGCCGCGCTGGCGGCGCTGGGCGTGCGCCGTTGCAGCATCGGCGCCAGCCTGGCCCAGATCAGCTGGGCGGCGTTCGACGATGCGGCCGCACGGTTGAAGGCGGCCGAGGGGTAAGGCTCCGGCGGTGGATAAGGGGCTAGGCGCCCTTACTCCACCGTCACCAATGTCACCGACTTGGACGGCAGGGTCAGCGCCACCTGGCCCTGCGCCAGCCGCGCCGGCAGCGGGCCGGGCACGAAGGGATCGGCGCCCTCGAAGCGGATGCGGGTGTCGATGGTCGCGGCGGTCAGCGTCCGGGCGCTCGCCTTGCGCCAGGCGCCCCCTTTCAGGTCGATGCGCACCGGCCGGGCGGCGGCGGGGTCGAGATTGACGATGCTGAGATGCAGCGCGCCCGCCGCATCTTTCGACGCCGACACGCTGAGCCCCGGCAGCCGCACCGTGCCCTCGACATAGTCGGGCGCCTGCACATCGACCGGGATCATCGTCGCATTCTGATGGACTTTGTAGAGGTCGAACACATGCCAGGTCGGCGTCACCACCATCTTGGCGCCCTGTGTCAGCACCAGCGACTGGATGACGTTCACCATCTGCGCGACATTGGCCATGCGCACCCGGTCGGCATGATTGTTGAAGATGTTGAGGCTCATCCCCGCAATCACCGCGTCGCGCAGCGTGCTTTCGAGGTAGAGCTGCGAGGGCGCGTCCTTCTCGCTGTCGAACCAGGCGCCCCATTCATCGACCGCGATCGCCACCTGCTTCTTGGGATCATAGCGGTCCATGATCGCGGCATGGCGGCGGATCAGTTCGTCGGTCAGATGGGCGCGGGCCAGCGCGGCCGCCCATTGGTCGGTGCCAAAGCCGATATTGCGCCCCTTGTTGCGCCAGTCATTGCCGGCGAAGCTGTAGAAATGGAGCGAGAGGCCCCACATCAGCGGGCGTTCGGTATTGTAGGCGAGCGGCGTGGGATTGGGGCGCCATTTCATCGCCTGCGCCATGACCTTTTCGGTCCATTCATAATCGTCGGTATCCGCGCCCACCGCGATCAGCTTCGCTCGCTCGCCCGAATAGGCGCGCAGGAAGGCGGCATAATGGCGGAAGGCAGTGGCATAGGTGTCGGCGGTCATGTTGCCGCCACAGCCCCAGCTTTCATTGCCCACACCGACGAAGGGTACGGCCCAGGGCGCGGCATGGCCATTGGCGGCGCGCTCCTTGCCCGGCTGGCTGTCGGTCGGCGCGGTCATGTAGCGCATCCAGTCGTCCGCCTCGCGCACGCTGCCTGACCCGACATTGACCGACACGAAGGCCTTGGCGCCGATCTGGTCCAGGAAATCCATATATTCATGGGTGCCGAACGCATTGGTTTCGGCCGACTTGTCCCAGGCGGCGTTGATACCGGCGGGGCGCTGTGCGGCCGGGCCGATGCCGTCGCGCCAATGATAGCCATCGGCAAAGCAGCCGCCCGGCCAGCGGATCACCGGCACCTTCACCTGGCGCAGCGCGGCGACCACATCGCTGCGGATGCCGCGCACATTGGGGATGGGGCTGCCTGGCCCGACCCATATGCCTTCATAGACTCCGCGGCCAAGATGCTCGACGAACTGGCCATAGATATTGGGATCGATGGTGGCGCCGGGCTTGCCGGTGTCGACGGTCAGGACGGCGCTGTCGCCGGGCGCAGCCGCCGGGGCCGATGCGCCGGCAAGGCCGGCGAGCAGGCCCGCCGTTGCCGCCAGCAGCGCCCGTCGCGTCCGCACCCAAGCCCGTCCCGAAAGCTGCACGCCCATGCCATCCCCTTCCTCAATTTGTCTGAGTATAGGCTAGGCGGGCGGCAGGGCCGGGGTCAAGGGGCCGTAACGTCCTTGGGTTCTTCCATCCGCGTCACATGGATCGCCTGTTCGTTCATCTGGGCGCTGCCGAAGATGGTCATGAAGGCGATGTCGGTGGCGTCGCGGCCGACGGCGATGCGGACCATGCCCTCGATCGGGGCGAGACCGGTCGCGTCGACCATATGCCAGGCGCCGTCCAGCCACACTTCCACCACCGCATGGAAATCGGGCGGGTCGAGATCGGCGGCATAGACCGACACCAGCCGGGCGGGAATGTCGCGCGCGCGGATCAGCGCGGCGGTGAGGTGCGCGAAGTCGCGGCACACGCCACGCTGGGCGACGAAAGTATCGGCAGCGGTGGTGGTGATATCCGAACTGCCCGGCACATATTGCAGATTGTCATGCACCCAGCCGACCAGCGCCTGCACCAGCGGGCCGCCGTCCAGCCCTTCGAAATGGCCGCAGACGAAGCTGACGAACCTGTCCGCCTCGCAATAGCGGCTGGGCCAGATGAAGGGCAGCACATCCTGCGGCAGGCTGGGCAATGGCGAGCGGGCGAGCGAGAAGAGATCGGGCGCGGGCCGATCGACATCGACCAGCGCCTTGTAGCGGCTGAGCATCCGGCCGGTGCCGCTGCGCGTCCAGGTGCGCCGGCCGATCGCGCTGCCGCCCATCAAATTGGTCAGCGGCCCGGCATTGTCGATGATATGCGATTGTTCGACGATGCGCTGGTCGGCCATGGCGGCGGCCTCGACGGCCATCAATACGTCGGTCGGCCCGGTAAATTCATAGTCGAGGGTCGCTTCGATCGCGAGACGCATGGCCATCCTTCAGGAGAGATTCGGCAAGATGTCATCCTGCCGATGCTGCAGGCCGCTGTCGCGCTATTCCGGCAGCTTCCCGAACGGCAGCAGCTTGCGCGCCTGGGCGGCGGCCGCCTTGCCGTTGCCGGCGCGCAGGGCGGGCAGGATGGCGGCGGCATTGCGCTTCATCAACTGGTCGAGCGGGGCGGGGGCAGGCGCATTGGCCGCCCGTTCGGCCAGCGCCAGCGCGCCGGCGACATCATTATGATCGGCGCGGATGCGCATCAATGCGGCCAGGCCCGAATAGAAGGCGCGGTTGCCGCCCAAGGCGACCGCCTTGCCCAGGGCGGCCTCGCCCACCTGTTCCTTGGCCCCCAGCACGGTGCGGGCGATGAAGCTGCCAAGCTGGTCGATCGCGTCGAGATGCCAGCCGGCGATCACCATCTGTGCCTCGGCATCGCGCGGATTGCGCGCGGCCAGCGCCTCGAACGCGGAAAGCGAGCTGCGCGCATCGGCTCGGCTGCGGGTCAGCTTGGCGCGATAGCCGATCGCGACCGCGCGTTGCAGCACCGCCTCATGATCATTGGGGGCGGTCATCAATATGCGGTCGGCGGCGCTGATGGCCTGGCCGATGAGGCTCAGCGCGCGTGCCTTGTCGCTGGTCTGGAAGGCCGCCGCAGTCAGCAGCTCGCGCGGGGTTTCCGCCAGCGCGGCCGGCGCTGCGGAGAGGGCGACGACACAGATGAGCGGGCGGCAGAGCGACGGAGCGAAGGGCACATATTCTCCTGTTATGGCGGCGCCACCCTGGCGCCGGATCAATAGTCCCTGGAATAACGAAGTGCGGCGGAAGATCCCGCATTGGTGCCGGTCTTCGACAGGATGCTCAGCGTCTTCGACAGGGCGACTTCCAGCTGGGTGGCGGTGAAGCCCTTCGAGTCCGTCACCACCTCCACATAGATATTGTTGGAGATATGCTGGCCGACGGCGAGCGACGTGCCGCGCCCGGTATCCTCATCACCGCCGACGATGCCGATCCGGTCGAGGCCCGATGCGCCCTGCAGCTTGCCCATCGGGTTGAGCCCGCCGCTGCCGCCGCGCAGGCCGTTGAGCGCGGCCGCCAACTGGATCGCCTGGGTGGCGGACAGATTGGCGACATTGTCGCCGAACAGGATGCGCGAGAGAATCTCGTCCTGCGGCAATGTCGGCGTCGACACGAAGGTGATGTCCGGCTGCTGCGCGGTGCCGGCGACGGCGATGCCGGCGCTGACATCGTCAATCTCGGTCAGCGCCTTGATTGCCAGCGTCGGGTTCATCATGTCGCCGTTGAAGGTGATGACGCCTTGATCCAGGTCGAACTGATGGCCCGAGAAGCTGTAGCGGCCGCGGATCACCTCGATCTTGCCGCTGACGCGCGGCTTGGTCGCGGTGCCGGTGACGCGCATGTCGGTCTTCCATTCGGAATCGAGGCCCATGCCGGTGACATAGATCTGGTTGTCGGCGCGCAGGCGGATGTCGAGTTTCCAGTTGGTCGGCGATGCAGCGGCGGCCTTGCGGTCGGCGATGCGCTGCGCCAGCACATCCTGGCCCTCGCCCTTGCGGCGGACGCCCTGCAATTCGCGAATCTCGGTGCCGCCCTGCCAGGCGACGCGATAGCGGGTCTCGGGGAGCGACAGGTCGCCCTTGATCAAGCCGCCATTTTCCGCGCTGTTGGTGATAGCGAGGGTGCCGCTGACCACGCTGGTGATCGCTTCGCTGCGGGCGAGGCGGGCATGGTCCATCTTGACCGCGATGTTCATCGGGAAGCCGCTGTCGGCGGCCAGGCCCACCGTGCCGCTGGCCTGAACCGTGCCGTTGCCGGCGCGGCCGGAAAAGTCGCGAATGTCGAGCCGGTCGTTGGTGAAGCGGCCGTCGAGCTTCATCTGGGTGACGCGGGTGCCGAAGCTCGTATTGTCATAGGTCAGCGCATTGGCGCGGACCAGGCCGTTGAGCTGCGGCGCGGTCAGTCGGCCGCCGAAATCGGCTGCGACCGCGATGCCGCCGCTCAGCCGCTGATCGGCAAGGCCGGCGAAGGAGAAGAGCACGTCGGCCGGGCCGGCATAGCGGATGCCGCCGCCCAGCGGCGCAGCCATCAGCTGTTCCGACCAGTTGGCGCCCGGTCCCGGCGGGGCCATGGTGGCGACGAAGCGGCCGATCGTGCTGTTGCCCCTGCGGATGAGGCCGCGCATGTCGCCGCCGGCGGAGGACAGCTTGCCCTCGACATTCATCGACACCGCGTCGGACACGGCGGCCAGGCTCGACCGGCGGAAATCGCTGATCGCCAGGCGCGTGGTCGCGGTCGGGAAGGCGGTTCCGCTCTGGCTGTAATCGACCATGCCGGTCGCCTTGCCGCCGATGCCCAGGCCCGGATTGGCGACATTGGCGATGGCGAGGTCGAAATCCTTGAAGCGGGCCTGCAGCGCGGTGTCCGTGCCGAAATGGCCAGCCAGATCGACCTTGCCCTGCGGCAGCACCAGGCTGACCGGTTCCAGCCGATAGCCGGTCTTTTCCGCGCGGATGATCGCCGGCTGGTTCAGGCGGAAATCGACATTGCTGGCCTTGCCCTGCAGCGCGACGGCATAGAGGTCGGGGCGCAGTGCGGCGTTGACCGCGACCGAGAAGGGTACGCCGCTGGAACCATCGGCGACCAGCTGGGCCTTGCCCCGGCCGCCCTGATAATCGAGCTTTGCCCGCGCCTTGCGCACGACATAGTCGCCATAGGCGGCGTTCGCCATCTGCACGTCGGCGATCACCTTGGGCTGGTCGCTCAGCAGCATGGAGGCGGTGACGACGGCGCGGCCGATGACGATGTCGGCCTCGCCCGGCAGCTTGGCATTGCTGGCGGTCGCGTTGACGTCGACGCCCTGTAGCTTGCCGACGGCATTGAGTTTCACCGCACCGGTGATGCCCGACCCGTTCATCGCCAGCTGGCCGGTGAAGGGGCCGGCATTGGACTGCTGGATGCGGCCGTTCATGTCGACCCCGGCGAAGCGCGCCTTGGTCACGTCGATCGTCAGCGGCCCTTGTGCGGTGCGGATCAGCACATTGGCGAAGAAGGGGCCATAGGGCGATCCGCCGGTGGCATCGAGGCGATAGCCGGCCGGTTCGCCATTCAGCTTGGCAACGACATCGGTCAGCTGCACCCCGACATTGGGACGCGGCGCGCGCAGCACCGCCTGCGGCCGGTCCGCCGTGCCGCGCACGGTCAGGAACAGCGGGCCATATTGTTTCGAATAGGCTTCGGTGTCGAAGGCGAGCTGGCCGTTGGTGTCATAGCTGCCCGAACCGGACTTGATCTGGAAATTGGGTGCGGCGCCCTTGAGCCCAGCCAGGGTGAACCTGCCCTCCGGCGTCATGCCGATCCGGCCGGACATCACCGCATTGCCGCCCAGGAAGTCGCGGACCGAGGCATTTTCCCAGCGCGCGGTGCGCACGCCGAACATGCCCGACAGGCCGAAGCCGCCCTTGGGACCGGGGATCAGCTTGACGTCGGTGTTGAGGTTGACGATGCCGACGCCGTCGATCCGATAATCGTTGACGCGACCTTTCAGCGCACCGCGATAGATGGCGTTGTCGAGATCGGCGAGGATGATGGCGGTGGCGTCGATCTTGTCGCTGTCGAGCTTGAGATTGTCGCTGATCAGCTTGCCGCCGGCATAGGCAAAGTCGCCCTTCACCCGCAAATTGGTCATCAGGCCGCCGGCGGCGGCATTGAGGCCGGTGACGCGCTTCGCGGTCGCATTGACCGGGATGCGGATGCGGTCGGCATCGATCACGGCGCGGCCGCTGGCCTTCAGATTCTCGATGCCGGTGGCGTCGAAGGCGAGGGATGTGGCGCTGATGTCATAATCGATGAAGGGCGTCGCCATCGGCCCGTCGAGGATGATCGAGGCGCGGACATCCTTGCCCTTCACCTTGTCCATGAAGGCGCCTGGTTGCAGCAGCGCGGCGTTGATCTTGAGCGCGCTGAATGTGCTTTTGCCAAGGTCCACCAGACCTTGCGCATCGGCCGACATGGCCGGCGAGCGCAGCGACCCCTTGAGGTTGACGCGCCGTTCGTTGAGGCCGGCGAACAGATCGACGTCAAGCTGCGGCCGGGTCAGCCGGTCGGCAATGTCGCCATAGACGAGGCCGGGGCGCAGCGGCCCCTTGGCGGTGAAGCTGCCGTCGCGGGCGGCGAGCGCGATATTGGCCAGTTCGCCCCTGGGCGTGGTGGCGATCAGCTTGCCGTTCCAGGCCTGCCAGGTGCCCTTGCCGTCGAGCGAGGCGGTCATGCCGTCGGGCAGGCCGCTCATCGCCGCGATCACGCCGCCCTTGGGCGCGGTCAGCGTGCCGCTCATCGCCAGGCGATTCTGTGCCGGCACCGCATCCAGTTTGGCTTCCAGCCGGTCGCCGCTGTCGACCACCGCATTGGCGGACAGCTGGGCACGGCCGTCGGCGATATGGACGATGCTGTCGATCGCGATTTCGCGCTTCTGGCCGATCACCGGCTTGGCGAGCAGGAAACGGTCGAGCCGCATCCGGTCGACGTCGATGTCGAGGTCGGGCAGGATCGGCGCATTGGGATCGGTCGGGGTCTGGTTGAATTGCGGGCTGCGCGCCAGCACCACCAGTGGGCTTTCCAGATTCTGGACCGAGATGTGATTTTGCAGATAGCGGAACGGGCGCCAGACGACATGGACCCTGGGGCTGACCGCGAACACGCCCTTGGGATCGCGCAGGATCAGGTCGTGGATGGTCATGTCGCTATAGATCGATCCCTCGATCCGGCCGACCTCGATCCCCATGCCCGATTCCATCTTGAGCGCGGCGATCTGCTTGATGAGGAAGCGCTTGCCCGGCTGGGTATCTAGGAACAGCAGCAGGCCCGCGACCAGCACCACCAGCCCGACGATCAGGCCGGCCAGGCCGATGGCGATCTTCTGCCACAGCGGGCGGCCCTGGCGGATTACCACGGTCTCGGTCGCTTCGGGCGCGGGGGGAGGGGTATCTTCCGCCATCAGAAGGCCTGTCCGATACCGATGTAGAGGGCGAATTTGGATTCGCCGGGCTGGCGGTTGATCGGCATGGCTATATCTGCGCGGAAGGGTCCGAAATTGGTGTAGAAACGTCCGCCCAGGCCCACGCCATAGCGGATGTCGGAAAATTGCGGGATCTGGCTTTCATAGACCTGACCCGCATCGACGAAGGCGACGACGCCATAATTGCCGAAGCGATAGCGGCCCTCGACCGCGAATTCATTGACTGATCGGCCGCCGATCGGATCATTGTTCGCGTCCTTTGGCCCCAGTTCCTGATAGCCATAGCCGCGCACCGACCCGCCACCGCCAGCATAGATGCGCCGCGAAGGGGCGACATCGTCGCGGGCGACGCCGTTGATCGTGCCGATCTTGGTCCGCGCCGCCAGCACGAAACTGTCGGAAATCGGATAATAGCCGGCCAGGTCGAAGCTGGCGCGGACATAGGGCGAGACATTGCCCTGCAACGACGCCTCGGGCGATACGCGCAGATTGGCGCGGAAGCCGCTGGTGGGGTTGAGCAGGTCGTTGGAGCGGTCATAGCCGACCTGCACCGGCAGTGCGCCGATGAAATAGGTCAGCCGCTTGTTTTCACCGCTTTCGTCGATCGTGGTATTTTCGTTCGAAAGCAGGATTTCGCCGCCATAGGTATAGGTCCAGCGCTTCTGGAAGATCGGTGTGGACTGGCGCGACCAGCTGGCATTGAGGCCCAGGGTGAAGGCTTCATAGGCGTCATATTTCTGATGGTTGACGCCGGCGCCGGCCTGGAAAGTCTTGTCGCGCTTGCCCGCATTGGACCGGCGGAAGGTGCCCGATACGCCCTGTTCCTGGGTGCCGGCGATGACGCTGGCGATTAGCGCGCCTTCGGGCGGGAACAGGTTGCGGTGGGTCCAGCTGCCTTCGGCGCGGAAGCCCTGTCCGGTGCCATAGCCCAGTTCGCCGGCCAGCCGCCGGGCCGGGCCGGCTTCCTGATCGACATGCAGGTCGACATATTCGGTGCCATCCGGGCCGGGCTCGCCGGTCTGGACCGGATCGACGGCGACGCTGGCGAACAGGCCGGTCGCGACCAGCGCCTTGCGCAGATCGTCGACCTTGCGGCTGTCATAGAGGTCGCCTTTGTCGAAGCGAGCGATCACCGCCATATGATCGGCGCCGAACGCCTGCTTCTCGCCGCTGGTGGTGATGGTGCGGAATGTGCCGCGCGGGCCCGGCTCGACCGGCAGCGTATAGTCGCCGGTCACGGTCGCGGGATCGAGCAAGATGTCGCGGTCGCCGATCCTGGCGAAGGCATAACCATGCTCCGGCAGCTTGAGCGCGACATTGGCCTCCGCCGCCTCGACCGCGGTGGCGACGATATAGTCGCCGGTCTTCAACGTCAGGCTGTCGCGGATCAGGCCGGGCGGGATGGTCTCGGGCGCATGGATGACGATCTCGTTGATCTTGTAGCGCTTGCCCGGCGTTACCGACAGGATCGCCTTCAGCGTGCCATCCTGCTGCTGGTCGAGCGAGGCGAGGGCGGTCGCATCATAATAGCCCTCCGAATGGAACAGCCGCACCGCCAGTTGCTCGTCGGCCTGGGCGCGCTGCTGCACCATCGATGCGGTCTCGGCCTTGCCCTTGCCATCGACCAGGGCGGATGCGGCGCGGAATTCATCCTCCAGACCGGTCTTGCCGAAGCCGTCGAGCTGGGTCGCGTAGCGGACCTCGGGCGTCTTTTCATCGCTGTCATCATCGGCGATATTTTCCGGCACGGTCACGCTGTCGAGCGCGGGCAGCGGCTGGGCCAGTTCGGTTTCGACCGGCGGTTCGGTGGCGGGGGGCAGTTCGGCGCCGGTCGCGGGCGCCGTGCCACTGGCCGGCGCGCTGCCCTGGGCACTGCCCTGCGCCGGCATCTGCTGGTCCAGCCAGTCGTCGATCGAGGGCAAGAGGGCCTTGCTGTCGGTCCCGCTATTGCTGGCCTTGTCGTCGACGCTGCCGGCGCCGGGCAGGCGCGCGTTGAACTCGTCGTCGGGCAGGATCGGTTCTTCGTCGGCGGGCGCTGTGCTGCTGGGGGCGCTGGCCGGAACTGTCTGCGCCATCAGGGGCAGGGGAGAGGCGGCTGCCATGATCATGCCCAGCGCATGCCGAACATATCTCGCCTGCCGCTTCTTCATCTGTCTGCGATGCCCCTTTCGCACCGGGCATCCCATATGTCCGGCAAACAGGCAATACGCCCAATGACTTGCAACGGTTCCGCCTGCGTGACGATTTCGCCTGGCGGCGCGGCGCTTCCATCGGTGCCCCTGCCGGTCTAGAGCCGCATCATGACATTTGCGCTCAACATCACCCGTTCGATCACTGGCCAGCCCTGGCGCTGGCGTGGCCTGGGGGCGGACGCGCGTTCGCCCGGCTATCAGCCCGACGATCTGGTGGCACAGCTGCTGCTGGCGCGCGGCTGTCCGCCCGACGGGGTGGAGGCGCATCGCAACCCGACCATCCGCCATTTCATGCCCGACCCCAGCCTGTTCCGCGACATGGATGCGGCGGCCGAGCGGCTGGCCGATGCGGTCCAGCGCGGCGAGGATGTGCGCATCTTTGGTGATTATGACGTCGATGGCGCGACCAGCGCGGCGCTGCTGATCCGGTTGCTGCGCGACATTGGCCTGGATGCCCGGCCCTATATCCCCGACCGCTTGATGGAAGGCTATGGCCCGTCGGGTGAGGCGCTGGTGCGGCTTGCGGGGGATGGCGCGCAACTGATCGTCACCGTCGATTGCGGCGCGCAGGCGTTCGAGGCGCTCGACATGGCTAAGGCGGCCGGGGTCGATGTCGTCGTCGTCGACCATCATAAATGCGCGGCGGCGCTGCCGGTGGCGCTGGCCCTGGTCAATCCCAACCGGCTGGACGAAAATGATGCTGCGGCCGTCCATGGCCATCTTGCCGCCGTCGGCATGGCCTTCCTGCTGGGCGCGGCCCTGCTGCGGACGCTGCGTGCGCGCGGCTGGTTCGCGACCCGGCCGGAGCCGGCGATCATGGAATTGCTCGACATCGTCGCGCTGGGCACCGTCGCCGACGTCGCGCAGCTCAAGGGGCTCAACCGCGCCTTCGTGGCGCAGGGGCTCAAGATCATGGCCAAGCGGCGCAATATCGGTCTCGCCGCGCTGATGGACGCCAGCCGCCTCAATCGTGCGCCGCTCTGCCATGATCTGGGCTTCGCGCTCGGGCCGCGGATCAATGCCGGCGGTCGCGTCGGCAAGGCGGATCTGGGGGTGCGGCTGCTGACCACCGAAGATCCGGCCGAGGCCGCGCGAATCGCCGCCGAACTGGATCGACTGAACGAGGAACGGCGCGCGATCGAATCGATCGTGCAGGAACAGGCGGAGGCCTTGCTGGCGGCGCAGGACAATCGCGCCGTGGCGCTGGTCGCGGGGCCGGGCTGGCATCCGGGCGTCATCGGCATCGTTGCCGGGCGGCTCAAGGAACGGGCCGGCCGTCCCGCCATCGTCGTCGCGCTGGACGAGGATGGCGTGGGCAAGGGATCGGGCCGCTCCATTTCCGGCGTCGATCTGGGCGCGGCGGTGCTGGCGGCCAAGGATAGCGGCCTGCTGGTCGCGGGCGGCGGCCATGCGATGGCGGCGGGCCTTACCGTGATGGAGGACAAGGTCGATGCGCTGGCCGAGTTCCTGGACGATCGCCTGTCGGCCGCCGTTGCCCGTGCGCGGGACGAGCGGGCGCTGCTGATCGACGCGGTGCTGGCGCCGGCCGGGGTCAATCCCGACTTTGTCGCCGCGATCGAGGCGGGTGGCCCCTATGGCGCAGGCTGGCCCGCGCCGTTGATCGCCGCCGGGCCGATGCGGGTGATTCGCGCCGATGTGGTCGGCAATGGCCATTTGCGGGCGATCATGGCGGGCGATGATGGCCGGTCGATCAAGACGATCGCGTTCCGCCAGGCCGAATCGGAACTGGGGCAGGCGATTCTGGGTGCGCCGCGCGACCGCCGCCTGTGGGTGGCGGGCCGTGCGAAGATCGATGACTGGGGCAGCCGACCCGCTGCAGAGCTGCATCTGGAGGACGCCGCCTGGGCGGATTGAGAAAGATTGCAATTTTCTTGCGCAAAGGGGGTTGACCCTTTCGCCGGTCCCGCCTAATTGCGCCCTCGCTTCGCAGCGCTGCCACGGCGGCGACAACGAACGGCCCCTTCGTCTAGCGGTTAGGACGCGGCCCTTTCACGGCTGAAACACGGGTTCGATTCCCGTAGGGGTCACCATATTTTTCAATGACTTAGGCGACCGCCTGAGAAAGTTGTCAAATATAGGTCAAATAAGCATGCAGGAGCATGCTGGGAAAATCTGACACGCCTGTGGATTTCCTTTTTCAATTTTCCCTATCGGTAGTGTCTCGGTCTGCGCTTGGTCTGAGCTGGAAATTTCTGATTCCCTTTCCTCCGCTCAGGTAATCGGCGAGCAACTCTGCCTTGGCCGCACGCCACATCCTTCGCCGTTCTGGCTCCGGCTCGGGCGGCAGGATCATGGAGAATGGACTGGTTGAACGTAGAGTTCTCCCGGTCGGGGACTTCTGAAGCATATAGGCGATGATCTCATCGATGGATCGCCTCAATAGAAAGCGCCATGCCCTATTCCCGATGGTCGCGCGATGGCTTGCCAGCTGCCGGTCATTCTCCGCCTTCGCCTGAATGATGAGGTCCGGATTGGCCCGAAGCGCGGCGACATGACGGCGGGCAAGGATGAGCTTCCGCCTCTCGCCTATGTCGTGCGCGTTCAGCTCATAGGGCGGCGGCTCCTCGATTTCCCGCGTCCAGTACCGGCAAGGCAGATGAGCGATCCCGAAGGCGTTGATCTCGGCCTGGGGGTATCCATTTTCTATCAGCCAATCCTGCAGACTCTGCCCCTCACCAAGAGTGAGGGGCTTGGGAAAGCCATAGCGCCAGCCATGGGGCGGATCGATCATCGTCACTTTACGCATGAGCCACCCTCCTTCTGAAAGCTGAGCCAGGCGTTCCATGCATCATGGCAGCCACTGTCCGAACAGACGTCGCGGGCCTGGCCGGTGAACCCATTCATCGAAAGTCGGCGGGCCGGGAGCAGGATATGGATGTGAGCGGCATTTGATGAACCCGCCAGGTAGGGCAGATGGAGAACCATCAGCGCGGCCAGCTGCTCCTGACGGACAAAGTAGCTTCGCACTCACGCCCGCACCTGCTCCCACCCCACATGCGGCGGCTGGTCTGATGGCAGTGTCAGGGTGAACTGGGCTTAGCCGGTTCGCTCAGCCGCAGGCAGCATCGCATCGTAGCGCTGCAGCAGATAGCTGAGGTCCATATACTCACCGCTGGCTGCATCAGGCAGCAGCAGGTCATGACGCGATGCCTGGTGCCCGGCAGGCGTCAGCTTTGCCATAACCATGTCGGCTATTCCGGCACGATGGACATCCTGCTTGTAGAAGTAGCGGATATATTTGAAGCTGCCGTCATCGGCAGGATCCAGCGTGAAGCAGGACAGCATCTCCGGCTGATCAGCCGTGGCAGGCTTTAATTTGGCTTTGCTCATGCCGCCTCCTGCCACTGCGTGCTGGTCTGCGCCGCCAGCGAGAGACCGGCTTCAAAGCGCCGGGCATCGGGGCAAGGCGCATGGGTGGAGAATTGCAGGCCGCGCCGGTGTGCCAGGATGAATGGCTGATCGACTTCATCGGGCGGGCAGAACCAGTAGCGGTCCTCAAACCATGCGCGCTGATAGCCGGTAAACCACTGATCGTCTTTGCAGCGATAAATGTCGTATTTCGCGACTGGACCAGAGAAGCGCGCGAGCAGCAGGTCCATGCCATACTGCCGGGTGACTGCGCTAACGTCATACAGCCCAATGTTCGGACCGGTCCGGGTCCCGACGATCAGGAGATTGGCGCCTTCCAGTAGCACGCCATGCCGCGCGCCCGGGAAGCGCTGCTCCGGGCTGAAGTCGATCGGCCCGCCAATATCCGCCGCCAGCATCATGATGCCGCGATAGGTCGCGGCTTTGATCCACGGCAAGCCGTTCGCGCTCCCGAAGGAGCGCGGTGTAACATTATTCTGCATTTGTAAGACTTTCGCGTTGAAGGCGCGCGGCAGCCGAGCGGTGCCGCGCCTTGCCCCTTTTTCATTCCATTTTTGCTCAGCTGCCTGAGCCACTTCAAACTTGGCCTTCGCCGCAGCAGCGGCGCCTACTCGTCCGAGATGTTCCCCGGCTTCATGTAAACCGTGACCACCGGCGGCCTGACTGGCTTGGAAAAGCCGTGGCCGTGGACCGGGCAGAGAGTGGCAACGATGCGATTCCGCATCAGCATTTCACCCGGATCGCCGCATTTTTGGCAGGTAAACTTGGACTGCTCTTCGGCCGCGGCGATATAGGGTCTTGCTTCGGGAACCATGGGCTCGAGATGAATCCGGAGCGATCCGAATTTTTCCTTCGCCTCGTCCACGCTGACATTGAGGCCGGCCGCCGCGAGATCAGACAGGAGGTCGCGGTAGAGCTGCGCCCAGCCAACCGGCAGGTGGTCCAGCCATAGGAGATTGTCGTTCCCGCTCATGCGTAATGTCCTCCGATGGTCAATTCCCAGTGGCGCCTAGCGGTCCAGAAGCCGAGCCTTTCTGCTTCTGCGGTTGACCAGGGCAGAGTTGGCAGCGGACAGATGCCGCCGCGATCGACCATGAATGCGCGCATCTCGTCGCCGCCATCAGGATTTGTGACCAGGTGGATCGGCCCGCCGGGTTCCTGAAGCCACATCCCGAGGCTCGTGATGATCTGAACCTCACCATCGCGCCACAGCAACAGCGTGATGTAGTTGCCGGCCTGCTTTCCTGAGACGTGGCTCGGCTCGACCAGGAGAAGATCAGTTCGACACTCGGCAACGGCTTTGATGAGGGCGGTGAGCGAGAGCTTCTTTTGCCAGTGCGCCATCACGATGTTGGCGCGGTCGGCATATTCGAAGTCCGCTAGCACGGACGGCATTGGCGATGTGCAAGGCTCGACCATCCAGCCGACCATCCCGGCGAATGCGCGAGCGGCCTCCTTCGCAAGCGCGATGCGCTTGCGGTCTTCTTCACTGACATAGATCATTTGAGGTGGGTTCTTTCTCCCCACCCTGCGGCGGCTGCAGCCGTCAGGGTGAGGATGAGATTTTCATTTCAATAATTGCAGCCACCTGCTGCTCTTCAAGCCCTTAAGACAATTTGTGTGGCTGTTTTCTGCCTGAAGCCCGATCAGGCCGATTTTATCGAATCCGCAATCGCTCGAATGAGGCAATGGCACTTGCGATCGATAAGAGCCGGATCGGCGATGTCAGCGTGTGCGGATCAGAAATGATGAGGGCTTTTACATCTCAGTGTGGTCTGCAATCACGCGAATAATTGCTTCGCCCAAAGGACTCCAGAATTGCACGATACTCGCTGTCGGTGATCGGCAAAATTGAGCCATGGCGCTTTAAAATTGAACCAAAATCGATGTCATCGGCAGCGATCCAACCTTTGGGCGATCCTGTACCGGATCATGCGAGGGTGGTGGACGCAATCGCGCGGCGCGATCCGCGCAAAGCCCGAACGAGCATGGAAATTCTCATCGCCCTCGCCCTTGAAGATATGAAGACCGTTCTGGATGGATGATCTGAAATTTCACTGTGGGGGAATGCGGAGCGTTAGTGGGGAGCATTGTTTTCACCTCCCTTTCTGGCGATGAGTTTGGCTGACCGGTGGATCGGCACAACGGCAACAAGGAGAAGAAGCGCATGCTCGGAGCAGGATCGACCAGGCCATTGCGACAAATCGCTGCGCTCTTTGGTATAGGCCTGTCGTCTGGGGCGGCGGCCCCTGCCACCAAATGGGAGCCCATATTCGACGGGAAGGATTTGTCCGGCTGGGTTCCGAAAATCACGGGCCATGCCCTGGGCGAGGATCCTCGACACACTTTCATCGTAAAAGATGGCGCTATCCACGTCTCCTACGACGAATATGAGGCCTTCAACGGAGAGTTCGGCCACCTGTTCTGGCACACGCAACTCAAGTCATTTCGGATTCGTTTTGAATATCGTTTCACTGGTCAGTCCATCGCGGGTATCAAGCCGTGGCAGGCCACCAACTCCGGGCTTATGCTTCTTGCTCAAGCGCCAGAAACGATGCGAAAGGATCAGGCGTTTCCGGTGAGCCTGGAAATGCAGTTGCTTGGCGTCCCTCGCCCCTCGGAGGAACCCAGCGGCAATCTGTGTACACCGGGAACGACCGTCGTCGTCGATGGCAATCGCGACCTGCCGCATTGCATCGCCTCCACCTCGCCTCTTATTCCCATCGGCCGCTGGACCGAGGCGGAAGTCGAAGTCCTTCCCTCTGGTCAGATTACGCATTTCATCGATGGGAAGCCAGTATTGCGTTATTCCGGGGCGCAACTGGATCCCGAAGATGATGACGCTCGCCCCTTGATTGCGACTGCGGGTGGCACGCTTCATCTCGGCAGAGGCTATGTCGCCTTGCAGAGTGAAGGGCATCCCGTCGAATTCCGGAAGATAATGTTGCAGCGTCTCGAATAGTCGGAGGTCTCTATCCGGCATCAGGGGGGGACGCCTGTATTGGATCCGACGCTAGGACTTTCGGAACGGGGCCCAGTAACGGAGGGCGAACTTCGGCAAGAAGATCGGCCAAATTGCCACTCCATAGCCCATCAGGCAGTGCTGAAAGTAAAGCATAAAGGGTGGAAAAACGGCTATTCTTGGGCTAATGTGAGCATAAGAGAACCGGCTAGGTTTCGTGGACAAAGGGTATCCATTGCAGGGCTGAGACGAGATTGACGAAGCCGAGGTAGGACTCTTTGGTTTTGTCGTATCGAGTTGCGATACGCCGCCAGTTCTTGAGTTTGTTGAAGAGGCGTTCGACAAGATTGCGCCAACGGTATTTTTCGCGATCGTGTGGGATTGGATCGCGCCGATTGCTTTTGGCGGGAATGACAGCCTCAACGTCAGCATTGGCCAATTCCTCGCGGATGGCATCTGCATCGTAGCCCTTGTCCGCCAACAATGCCTCGATCTTATGAGCAATCAAACGGAACAGCGGGCCAAAGCCTTGGATATCGTGGCTCTGGCCCGGCGTCAGGACAAAGCCGAGCGGTCGGCCTTTGGCATCGCAGCGGGCGTGGAGCTTTGTGCTGAATCCGCCTCGCGATCGGCCAAGCGCCTCGGTTTCCTGAGTTCCTTTTTTATGCCGACGGCACAATGATGTGCTCGGACCACGGTGCTGTCGATCATGTCCGCAGTGGCATCACGAGCCACCATTTCGCCCAGTGTCTCGAGCATCGCCTCGAACACCCCGGTCGTAACCCAGCGCCGGTAGCGGCGGAAAACGCTGTTCCACTTGCCATATTCATCCGGCAAGTGGCGCCATTGCGAACCTGTGCGGGCGATCCACATCATGCCTTCGAAATACAGCCGGTTGTCCTGTGCTGGACGACAGCCACGACCACGCTCAGATGGCAGTAATGTGCCGATGATCCCCCACTCGTCCTCCGTCAGCCCAATACGCTCGCCCAACGCCACCTCCAAAAGGCAGCCTTGAATCAACGCCCGATCCTGCTGTCAACCTTTGTCCACGAAACCTAGAAGGATCGGCCAAAACTGTGGCAGTGAACGTCGAATCCCCCACACAGATCGAGCCTGCACGGATCGATGCACCGGCCGGTGATTTGCCGGATCTCGTCGTCGAAATAGCAGCCAGGGCCGAAGGTCTCGGGCGAGCACTTCATCCGCAGACCGCACTCCATCTAGCCAGCCTCGTGCGAGTGATGAACACCTACTACAGTAACCTCATCGAGGGGCACCGCACCCGTCCACGGGATATCGAGCGCGCGTTGGCCGGCGAACGCGATGACGATCAACGAGATCTCATGGCCGAAGCTGCCGCGCATTACCGCGTACAGGAAGCCATCGATCGCGCTGCCATTCATGGCGAACTTCCCGATCCTGCCGACCCAAATTTTATCCTGCAACTGCACCGCGATTTCTACGCGGATGCCTCGATCGACATGCTCACCGTGCGCGGTGGGGAGCGAAGCTTTGTCATGACGCCGGGCGAATGGCGATCAAGGGCCGAGCACGATGTCCAGATCGGCCGCCACACTCCGCCATCGTCGGCCAGAGTGGCCGATTTCATGAGCTATTTCTTCTCGCGGTTTGCCTTTGAACCCAAGGATGGAATGCGCTTGACCGCAGTGGGAGCCGGGAAAGCAAAGCGCATACTGGCACTGGCAACAGCACACCACCGGTTCAATTGGATTCACCCCTTTCCCGATGGCAATGGCCGGATTAGTCGGTTGATGAGCCACGCCATGGCGCTCAAGGCAGGGATCGGCGCGCACGGGCTATGGTCGGTATCTCGAGGGCTTGCACGCGGGCTGGAGCCCGGAGATGCTGGCCGGACAGAATATCGCAAGTACATGGCCTCGGCCGATGCACCGCGTCAGGGAGATCGCGATGGCCGGGGAAACCTTTCCGAAGCGCATCTGGTGGGATTTGCTGAGTGGTTTCTCAAAGTCTGTCTCGATCAAATCAGCTACGTGTCGAGCCTCTTCGAACTCGACACTCTATCGAAGCGGCTTGAGCGCCATGTGTTGATCACAGATGGCTTGTCTCCGGAGGGTAACTGGCTACTCCAGGAAGCCCTTATTCGAGGAGAATTCGAGCGGGGTGCTGCTCCGCGCCTTACGGGTCTGCCCGAGCGCAGCGCGCGACGCGTCCTAAAGGAGCTAACCGATGCTGGATTGCTGGCGTCGGATACCCCGAAGGGGCCCGTATCGCTTCGTTTCCCAAGTGACACCCAGGATACGCTTTTCCCAAAGCTCTTCGCCTAACAGCGACCCAAATTTGCCGTTCAAGGGGCGATTTTTGATCCCCAGGAGCAGACGGTCAGGTTTTCCCTTCCAACCGCGCGTCGAGCCGATCTCGGAATGTCAGCTTCCATCTAGCAATTGGTCCCAAGCTGCCCTCAAGCCTGACTGACGAATAAAGAATCGGGAATATCCGATATCTCATTGACGGACCATATCGCATCGGATAATTCCGATGCATGGACACCGATGACGCCCTTGCCATTCTCTCCACCCTTGGCCATCCCACGCGGCTCAATGCGTTTCGGCTGCTGATCCGACATGAGCCGGATGGCTTGTCGACCGGCGAACTGGTCGAAGCGTCGGGGCTGACCCAGAGCACATTTTCGACGCATCTGGCCGTGATGGTGAAGGCCGGCCTGGTGCTGTCCGAGAAGCGTGGTCGCCAACAGTTCCAGCGCGCCAACCTCGACGCGCTGCGCGGCCTCATGGTCTATCTGGCCAAGGATTGCTGCCAGGGGCGCGCCGAACTGTGCGAGCCGCTTCTGGCCGAACTTACCTGCTGCTGAAGAGGCAACAATGACCGATATCGTGATCTACCATAACCCGCTTTGCGGGACCTCTCGTAATGCCCTGGCCATGATCCGCAATGCGGGTATAGAGCCTCATGTTATCGAGTACCTGAAGACGCCGCCGAGCCGTGCGCTGCTCCTGGAACTCATCGACCGCGCCGGCATCACCCCGCGCGCTCTGCTGCGCGAGAAGGGGACGCCTTATGCCGAACTGGGCCTCCGCGACGAGACCTTGACGGACGAGGCCCTCGTCGACGCGATGATGGAGCATCCTATCCTCATCAACCGGCCGCTGGTCGTGTCGCCACTGGGCGTGAAGCTCTGCCGGCCTTCCGAAGCAGTGCTAGACCTGCTGCCGGCCGAGCAGCGCAGAACTTTCGTCAAGGAAGACGGCGAAGTCGTGGAAGCGACCCGGCGATGAGTCTTTCGGTTCGCCGGGCTGAGGTCGACGACGCGGACGCCATTGCCACCATTTATGCGCATCATGTTCTTCACGGCACGGCAACCTACGAAGTCGTGCCGCCGACCGCGGACGAGACCGTCGAGAAGATTTTGATGATCACCGGGCGGAGTTGGCCGTTCCTTGTCGCCTGCGATGGATCTGAGCTGGTGGGCTATGCCTACGCCACGCAGTTCCGGGATAGACCGGCCTATGCCTATGCTTGCGAGAACAGCATCTACGTAGCGCACGACCGGCGCGGTGGCGGCATCGGCAAGCTGTTGCTCAAGGCCTTGCTGGAGGCCGCCGATGCCTATGGCTTCCGGCAGATGGTCGCTGTCATCGGTGGCGGTGAACCGGCCTCCGTCGCACTGCACGGCTCTTGCGGCTTTGAGCAGGTCGGCTGCCTGACCGGCATGGGCTGGAAGGCCGGTCGCTGGCTCGACACAGTTTACATGCAGATCGCCTTGGGTGGCGGCACCGCGACCGCGCCTATCGCTTCCGGGAAGGACTGACGATCATGTCGCTGTTCGAACGCTATCTCTCGCTGTGGGTGGCCCTGTGCATCGTAGTCGGGATCGGTCTCGGCCATTTGCTTCCCGGCGCCTTCGAGGCGATCGCAGCGCTGGAGATCGCCAACGTCAACCTCGTGGTGGCGGGCCTGATCTGGCTCATGATCATCCCGATGCTGCTACGGGTCGATTTCGGCGCCCTCCATAGCCTTCGGCAGCACTGGCGTGGTATCGGCATTACCCTCGTAGTGAACTGGGCGATCAAGCCATTCTCCATGGCATTGCTCGGCACCTTCTTCCTGGGCCACCTGTTCGCGCCGATGCTGCCTGAAGGCGTATCGTCGTCCTACATTGCCGGGCTGATCCTGCTGGCTGCTGCGCCTTGCACGGCGATGGTCTTCGTCTGGTCCAACCTCGTCGATGGTGAGCCGAACTACACCTTGAGCCAGGTGGCACTGAACGACCTGATCATGGTCCTTGCCTTCGCGCCGCTCGTAGGATTGCTGCTGGGCGTGGCATCGATTACCGTGCCGTGGAGCACGTTGGCGCTGTCGGTGGGACTCTACATCGTCGTCCCGGTGGTCATCTCGCAACTGCTCCGCCGAGTCCTACTTCGCGGGGGCGAGAAGCAGCTCCAGCATTTCCTGTCCGCCATTGGCCCGATCAGCCTTGCCAGCCTGCTGCTGACACTGGTGCTGCTGTTCGGCTTTCAGGGCGAGCAGATCATCCGGCAACCGCTGGTAATCGCGCTGATTGCCGTGCCGATCCTGTTTCAGGTCTATCTTAATGCCGGCATCGCCTATTGGCTCAGCCGCCGTTTTGGCGTGGCATGGTGCGTCGCTGGCCCTTCGGCGCTGATCGGTGCCTCCAATTTCTTTGAACTGGCTGTGGCCGCCGCCATCAGCCTTTTTGGCCTCAGTTCCGGCGCCGCGCTGGCAACGGTCGTGGGCGTGCTGGTCGAAGTGCCGGTGATGCTATCGATCGTCGCCTTGGTGAAGCGGACCCGTCCCTGGTACGAGAAAGGTATTTCCGCATGAGACTGCGCGAACTCGCCGCCCCCGATCACCTTCCTGCGCTAGACAAAGCTTTTGCGCTGGCTCGTCCCGCCAGCGGCCTTGGCCCGGATCAACCGCCTCCGCGTATTCTGCTGCTCTACGGCTCTCTGCGGGAACGCTCGTTTTCGCGCCTCGCCGTGGAAGAGGCGGCGCGCCTGCTACAGTTCTTCGGCGCCGAGACGCGGATCTTCGATCCCAGCGACCTGCCGCTGCCCGATCAGATAGCGGGAGATGATCACCCGGCGGTGCATGAACTGCGGGAGCACGCGCTATGGTCGGAGGGCATGGTCTGGTGCAGTCCTGAGCGGCACGGCCAGATCAGCGGCATCATGAAGACGCAGATCGATCATCTGCCACTTCAGATGCGCGGGATGCGGCCGACGCAGGGAAGAACGCTTGCGGTCATGCAGGTGTCCGGCGGTTCGCAATCGTTCAATGCCGTCAATTCGCTGCGCTTGCTGGGCCGCTGGATGCGGATGTTCACGATTCCTAATCAGTCGTCAGTGGCGATGGCCTACAAGGAGTTCGACGAAGACGGCCGGATGCGGGCATCGAGCTACTACGAGCGCATCGTCGATGTGATGGAGGAACTGGTCCGCTTCACCGTGCTGATGAGGCCGCACGGGGTGCAGCTCGTTGACCGATACTCCGAACGGAAGGAGGCTGGGCTCCCGGTTGATAACGCAGCGGACCACTCCGCAATTGCAATCATGCCTCAATCCTGATTTTCGCCCTGACCATCGAATGACTGGAAAGAGCGCGTAGCGGCCATCTCCGCTGTCGACCCATTCAAGACATACAGCGGTCAGATTTTGCTCTCCAGGAGCGGACCGTCGGCTAACCTAACTGCAACCGTCACGGCCTTGATTGACAAGCACATGGAACGCCTTGGAGGCCGTCCCATTCAATTCACGATCTACCAGAAGCTTTAACCCCAAATGGCAGGGCTTCCCCAACCTAAAGCTCGTGAGTCAAGATCGCGCCCGTCGATGTGCTGCTGGCCTCGCAGGAGGGCAGCTATATCACCGGTGAAGTCTATAGCGTGACCGGCGGTGCAGGGATCGCCTGACGCAAGGATGGCCCCGCGTCACCGCGGGGCCACCGTACCAACAGATATGGTTTTGACAGGATAACGCCGAGCCGTAATCTCAAGAAGGAGCGGCACGGCCAAAGGCCTTAGTCGCGAAGGCTATCGGGAACCACGCCGCCATTTTCAGCGAGTTTCGTCATCACCGCCCTGTGCAGCGCGATATTCTGCTCGGCGCTGCCATCTGCGCCCTCATGGACAGCCAGTTCGTCGGCCAGTTCCTTGCGCGCCGCAAGGCTGGAATCAAGATCGAGCAGCTTCAGCAGATCGACGATCGAACTTTGATAATTTCCCCCGCCTCCCTTGGCGTCGGCCATGGCCAAGAGAACGGCGCCGACATCGACCTGCGCCAGCGAGGCTGCCTCAGGTGACGCGGTGGCCGCGGCGGGCGACGCAGGGG
Source organism: Sphingobium salicis subsp. salicis (assembly GCF_049472635.1). Lineage (NCBI taxonomy): Bacteria > Pseudomonadati > Pseudomonadota > Alphaproteobacteria > Sphingomonadales > Sphingobiaceae > Sphingobium > Sphingobium salicis. The sequence goes on along the minus strand of NZ_JAYRCS010000001.1, from coordinate 3,628,121 downwards.
GCGTAGTGGCTGGCGGCGTCGGGCTGGCCGTCTGGACATTCGTGGCGGGTGCAGGAGCGCCATTGCTTGCCTTCTGGTCGTCATGACCAAAAATCTTGTCCCTGATCTTGCTGAAGATGCCCATGTGCCTGTCCTCCGTTTGATGGTTCAATCATCACCAAACGGCGGGTGGCAAAGAAGGCTCCCATGGGAACGAGCTTGGACGCGGCGGGTTGACGTTCCGACAGAGGATTATCCGGGAGACGATCGATGAAGATGCAGTTCGCGACGGTGGCGATATCATTGGCAGCGCTGACACTTGGCGGATGCGGCAAGAATGTCGATACGACGTCCAACAACGCCGCGGCAGCGCCGATGAACAGCGTCAACGCCATCGAACCGGCGCCCGTCGCGGAGAGCGCAGGCCAGATGTTCGCCAATGCGGCAGCGGCGAGCGATACATTCGAAATCGAAAGCTCGAGATTGGCGCAAGCCAACAGCCAGTCGGCGTCCGTAAAGAAATTCGCGGAGTCGATGATCAAGGCCCATACCGATTCAACGGCAAAGCTCGGCCAAGCTGCGAGCGCTGCGTCGCCAGCCATCGTGCCCAAGCCGCTCCTGTCCAGCGCTCAGCAACAGTCGCTCGACGCGCTCAAGGGCAAGAACGGCGCCGACTTCGATGCCGCCTATATCGAAGCGCAGACCAGGGGACATCAGGAGACGCTCGAGACGCTCAAAGCCTATTCGGCCAATGGGGACGTTCCTTCTTTGAAGGAATTCGCCACCAAGCTTGTTCCCATCGTGACCGCCCATCTCAACATGGCGAAGGGCCTCAAATCCTGAGCGAACGTTCCTTTTTCAGAATCTATGCATGTACGGACGGGCCATGGTGCTGATCGCCAATGACCCGGCTCCCTGCCCCTTCGATTTGTCATGACGCAGATCGAAGGGGCTTTTGATCCTGTCAGCAGACATAGCATTTGTCCCGCGGATGAACGACGGCTTTCGTCTTGATCGAGATCAGCGCCCTGTGCTTGTTCAGTCGCTCGAACTGCTTTTTGAGGTTCGAATGTGGACCGAAATCGGGTCGATACCCACCTCCGCAATAGCCTGCGAAAGCGCCTTGCCATCATAGGGCTTGGCGAGCAGCACCGTTTTTGGCGCGGACCGATCATAGTCGAGCTGCGTGTCACCTGTTGCGAAGATGATGCCGATATGAGGCAACATCTGACGAGCTATCGCCGCAAGATCGGGGCCTGTCATTCCCGGCAGGTTCGCATCGGTGATCAGCACATCGACATGGGTCGTCTGAAGCGCTGAAACAGCATCCTCAGCGCTCAGCGCCTCGATGACAGTCAGGCCGAGATCCTTTACCAGTTCGGCGGTGTTTGCCAGGATGATCGCATCATCTTCCACGATCAGCGCAAGCGCATTGCGGCGCTCCGGCTTGTCGTCCGGCGCCGGGCGAGCGGACATCGTGCGGGCGAGGTTGCGCTGACGCTGGTTGGCCAGCACATGGCGGAACTTCCGTGCGAGCGCGTCGCGCGAATAGGGCTTTGAGAGCAATTCCACGCCTGCGTCGAGGCGACCGCCATGGACGATGGAATTTTCCGTATAGCCCGAGGTGAACAGCACGGCGATGTCCGGCTGCCGTTCGCGCGCCATGCGGGCGAGTTCCGCGCTCTTGAGCCGGCCCGGCATGACGACGTCGGTGAACAGCATGTCGATCTGGATGCCGCTCTCGATCACGCTGAGCGCGCTCGAAGCATCGACTGCTTTGAGGACGCCATAGCCAAGATCATTCAGCATCTCGACGACCGTGGCACGGACGGCGTCGTCATCCTCGACGACCAGAACTGTCTCGCTGCCGCCGCGGATCGGACCGCTGTCCAATTCGACCTCGAGATCCTCATTTTCGACGGAACGAGGGAAATAGAGCTTTATGGTCGTGCCTTCGCCGACCTCCGAGTAGATTTTGACATGTCCGCCCGACTGTTTGACGAAGCCATAGACCATGGAGAGGCCAAGACCCGAGCCCTTGCCCTCGCTTTTGGTTGAAAAGAATGGATCGAAAACTTTTTCGATGATTTCCGGCGGTATGCCGCTGCCAGTATCGGTGACGGCCAGCATCACATATTGGCCGGGTGCGACCTCGCTATGGCTGCGGGCATATTCGTCATCGAGGCTGGCATTGCCCAATTCTATCGTAAGCTTGCCCTGGCCTTCCATCGCATCGCGGGCGTTGATGGCAAGGTTGAGCAAGGCATTTTCGACCTGCGCAGGATCGACGAACGTGTTCCAGAGCCCGCCGCCCACGATCGTTTCGACTTCGATGCCCTCGCCGATTGCACGGCGGAGCATGTCATCCATGTCGCGCACGAAGCGCGTCACGTTGACGACCTTGGGTTCAAGTGCCTGCCGACGTCCAAACGCGAGTAATTGGGCAGCGAGCTTGGCGCCGCGGGTTACGCCAGCCATGGCGTTGGCAACCCGGGTCTCGGCTTTTTCGTTGCCGGCAATGTCGCGCGCCAGCAGCTGAAGATTGCCGGAGACGACCTGGAGAAGATTGTTGAAATCGTGGGCGACGCCGCCGGTCAACTGGCCGATCGTCTCCATCTTCTGCGATTGCGCCAGGATCGCCTCGGCCTGGCGCCGCTCTGCCATCTCTTCGACCACACGGGTTTCGAGCGTCTCGTTGAGATGGCGCAGTTGCTCCTCCGCCCGTTCACGATGCTGGACCTGACGTTCAAGGGCCGCTTCGCGCCGGACGCGATCCTCGATATCGAAGACCAGCACATGGAAGCCCGCAACCGAGCCGTCTGCCTCGATCCGGGGGATATAACGCACTTCTGCTGCCCGGTCCTCGCCGGAACGATGGGGCATGGTGGTATCGGCCACCACCCATTCGCCCGCCATCGCCCGCTCGATCAGCGGCAGGCGGGCCACATATGTCTTTTCGCCAACGACGTCCCTCACATGGCGACCAATGACTTCGGATGGCGGTTTGCCAACCCAATCCTCGTAGAAGCTGTTGGCGAAGCGATAGACATGATCCGCATCAACATAAGAGATAAGAACCGGCAGCGAATCCGTGATGATGCGCAACTCGGACTCGCTCTTGGCCAGCGCCCGCTGCGCTTCGACCTTTTCGGTATTCTCGATGACGGTGCACATCACCCCGCCGACCTTGCCGTCCTCATCATAGATTGGCGTGTAGAAGAGATCGAAGATCACTTCTTCAGGCGTGCCGTAGCGATTGAGAATCATGGGCTGGTCAAGGTGGGAAACCACCTCACCGCCAAAGCCGGACGCCAGAATCTGTCTATTAAAGTCCCAGATTTCCGGCCAGATCCCCGGAACGGTCCCGCCCATCGCCTTAGGGTGATAATCGCCTGCAATGGCGACATAGCCGTCATTGTAGATCATGACATGCTCGGGTCCCCACATGAGGACTTTTGGCACTGGCGAGTTCAGCACATTGTTGACCGTAGCGCGCAACTGTGCCGACCAGCGCGACGGAGTGCCAAGCTGCGTTGACGCCCAGTCCACCCGACGCATAAGGTCGATCGATTCTCCGCGGCCCTTCAGCCACCAGAATGGGTCGGTGGATGCAACGTCTTCCCGTTCTCGCAGGAGCTTGAGCGCAGTGCGGACTACTTCACTGGCATTGCCATATTCGCCAGCTTCAAGTCGGGCTTCGATGAAGCGATCAAGCTCGGCGGTGAGGGAGACATTCCGGGAAAGGCGATTGGGCATGGCAGCGGGGATGGCGACAGCACAGGAGTGTGTCAACAAATGGCACATTGATCGAAATCAGGGAAATAGCTTCCTCTCCTGATGCCGCCGAGTCTGCCAAGAAACCGATGTAGGCATCTTCATCATAGCGGCTATTGCGGCGGTGAGCGCCTAAATGGTGAAAGGCTATTGATGGCCTGCTTGAGCTTGGAAATGCCAAAGCGCGCCGCCTGGCCCGGCTCAATGTGGGGCATCGCGGGTATCTCATCAGGATTGACGATGGCATGAAGGATGGCCGGCCCCTCTGCCCCTAGCCAGCGGTCGACCGCAGCCGGAAGCTCGGCAGGCTTTTCAACGCGAAATCCCTGAACGCCACACGCCTGCGCAAAGGCGGCGTAATCCATGTTCGGGAAAACGGAGCCAGGCGATGGGGGCACGCCAGCCCCCTCCATTTCCAGATGGACAAGGCCCCAGCCGCTGTTGTCATAGACGACGATCTTGACTGGAAGCGCATGCTCTACCGCGGTCATGAATTCGCCGAGTAGCATGGTGAAACCGCCATCGCCCACATGCAATATCACCTGGCGTTGCAGGTCCAGCGCCTGCGCGCCATTGGCAATGCCAAGCCCTGTGCCGACCGCCGCATTGTTGAATGAGCCGGTAATTTGCTGACGGCCCGACTGGCGCAACCAGTTCGACGCCCACAAGGTCACCTCTCCAGTATCTGTCACCCAGATGGCATTGTCGCTTGCCCGGTCGCTGATCGCCCGGGCGACGACCTGCGGATGAAGCTTGTCATGTGACCGGTCGAGAGCAGCCTTTTCATCGAGCATCCTGTTCCAGGCTGCGCGGTCGGCGTTGACCTTATCCAGGAAATGCGTGTCGGACCGTTGCGGCAGGCGGTCGAGCAACAGGCGCAAAGCGGGCCTGACCGAACCCACCACGCCGAGCGTGACCGGCGTCCGCCGTCCAAGGGCAAAGGCGCGCTCGTCGATCTGGATGGTTTTTACGTCCTTGGGGAGAAATTCCGAATAGGGATAGTCGGTCCCCAGCATGAGTAGAAGATCCGCATCGGCAAGAGCATCGACACCGGGACGACCTCCGATGAGACCGACACCACCGATCCAGCGCGGGTCATCATAGGGGAGAATGTCCTTGCCACGATAGGTGTGGACAAGGGGAGCGTGGAGCCTGTCCGACAAGGCGCTGAGTTCGGCTGCGGCGCCATGGCAGCCATGGCCGCACAGGACGGCGACCTTGGTCGCCTCGCCGATTTGCGCAGCTATTCCTGCGACGTCCTCGGCTGCCGGCGCTACTTCGGGCCGCGGCCGCAGCGTGGCGATGCTCGGCACGGACGCGGTGACCTTCGCAGAAAAAATGTCCGGCGGAATCGAGATATGCGCGACGCCCCGATTGCCATAGGCCTGCGCTATAGCCTGGTGGATCACGGAGGCTGCCTGCTGGGGAGACGCAATGATCTCGCTATAAACCGCGACGTCGCCAAACAGCGCTACAGGATCATCCTCCTGCAAATAATCCGTACCACGCTTGGCAGATGCGACGCCGCCGGAAATGGCGAGCACCGGCGCGTGATCCTTGCGCGCTTCATATAGCCCGGACACCAGATGATTGGCGCCGGGACCAGTCGTGCCGCAACATACCCCGAGCCTGCCAGTCAACTTCGCCTGGCCGGTAGCCGCCAGAGCGGCACCTTCCTCATGCCTGACACCAATCCACCGGACGACCTCCTGGCGGCGGATAGCGTCAGTAAAGGGATTAAGCGCGTCCCCTACGATGCCGAAGACCTGATGGGCGCCAATCTGGCCGAGGGTCTGCACCAAAAGTTCGGCAACGGTCATCGACATCATGGCTTCTCCTTGTGAGGGGTACCAAGGAGACGGCTTGTGCTTCAGGATGTTCCGCCATCGATCAACTGCGTTGTCATGCGATCTTGCCGATGATCGGAGGGTCATGGGCTATTTGCAGGTCGATCCCGGTCCTCATGCGTCAGACTGTGATTGTGATAATGCCTTTTGAGCGTGGGACCGGCAGCCCTCGACCTGCGTTGTGCGGGGATGGCCCAGCGTCCTTTCAAAGTCTTTCGAACCTCGGCCGGATTTGAGGATGCCTATGTCGCTGCTAAAAGCCAGAAGGCTGCGCTGGAGGCATGGGGAGCGAGGTCGAACCTGTTCGCCAGCGGCATGGCTGAGATAGTCACGGATCCGCAACTCACCAAGGCGGCGCTCGCACAGCCAGGCAAGGTCATCCGGGCGCCTCGCGGCACGCCAGCGCAGCACCTCGCGGCTGCGGGCGCCCCTCGGCCGCGCCGCGCCAAGTCGGGGCGAAAAGGGCAGGACGGGAACAGCGTGGCTCCCAGCCTGGTGCGAGCGAAGCCCAAACCAAAGCCCAGTCGGAGCAGGCTCGAAAATGCTACGCATGCTCTGGAAGAGCAAAGGCGCACCCTGATGTGAAGTCGTAAAATTTGTCCTCGTCCACGACGTCAATGGAGGCGAACGGAACGTCATAGGTGGAAAGAAACTGCACAAGCAGGCGTGGCTCGCCTTCATCAAGCTGACCTACATCCTCCTCCACAATCTCACGGATGAGATCCGACAAGAAATTATGAAGATTCGTAAATTTTTGGAACGGTCTCATCAAAGCGAGGGTTCGCATATCTCCCAGCATGTATTCGATGCCGCGAATGTATGAATGACTGTCGCGCACGATATTAAAGGCTGCGTTCGCGAAATAATAAATGCTGAAGCCGCGTGCCTGATAATAATACTTTGACTTATCCGCCATAACGTACCCAGCTCATATGAGACGATACGACGGTGTTTGCGCACCGTCGTATCAACATTCATCAGCTCGATGGTGCAGTCGCAGCAGCCTGAGCCATTTCGATCGCACGAAGCGGACGACGCTCAAGGTTGAACGTATCGAGGAACTTCACTTCGCACCCTGATGCTAGCTTTTCCCCGAAGGCACCATCGACCCGCCACAACGGGTGGACGATGAGAAATGTATCCCCGCCCTTGTGCCGCTCCCGCAACGCAGGAAGTTTGGACGGAGCGTGTATCTCGGCCACAAGCGAGTCTGGCCGCATTCCCGCCACCGCCTTGGCGAGCGCGAATGCCCGATCGTGCCAACCGACCGTCTCAGGATAGCTTTGATCCTTGGCGTCGAGACCGGCGCTGTAGCTGGGATCCACCAACGCCCGGAGGTAGGAAAGGCCAAGACGCCAGTCGAGCAAACCATGATAGGAACGGTTGCCATACCGCTGGATGCAACGATAGCATGACGTCTGACATCGGGCAGCGTGGTTGCCGTCCTCATCGACACGAAGAAAGTCGACCAGAGGCCAGGTGGTCTCGTCCTTCAACGTCTCCCGAATCAAATGCACGACATGGGGCGTTCCGTCGCTCCGGTCGTCTCCCAGACGTCGGCTCAGACCCGAGCCATTGATCAGGGAATCCGCAATCTGCAGCATCGGCTTGCCTTCGCGCAATCGCGGCTCAAGCGCCTCGAACTCATCGGACGCGACGTCGAGATCGAGTGCGGCCTTCTGAACCAGAATCTGCGTCGCGCTAATAGCAGCCGCACGTGTCGGAAGATGACTGAAATCGCCTTTGCGTGCTACGCGATCGAGCGTCAGGCGCTGATCGAAATTCAGAAGCTCGAGGTAGAGTGCGTCCGTCTCCTTCTTCGCGATCAGCCCGAACGTGCGCTCGGTGTTCGGAGTTTCCGTCCAGCGATTGCCGCGCGCAGAAAGTTCACCAACATCGATCTGTTGATTTCCACTGAGAAGTGACCCGGGTTTTCCATCGAGAAGTGACCCGTCTGCGGATTATGTTTCGGGTGTCATGGGTGGGTCAACCCGTGGTTTTCTCCTTTGGGTTCTGGCCTGCTTGGCAGAGCTGTTTTTGAAGCGGAAGCTATCGTTGCCGGTCTCCAGGATGTGGCAGTGATGGGTAAGCCGATCGAGAAGCGCCGTGGTCATTTTGGCGTCGCCGAACACGGTGGCCCATTCGCTGAAGCTCAGGTTTGTGGTGATGATGACGCTGGTGCGCTCGTAGAGTTTGCTCAGCAGATGGAAGAGCAGCGCGCCACCTGAAGCACTGAACGGCAGATATCCAAGCTCATCCAGGATAACGAGATCGGAGTGCAGGAGGCGATTGGCGATCTGACCGGCCTTGCCCTGTGCTTTTTCCTGCTCGAGCGCATTGACCAGTTCGACCGTCGAGAAGAAGCGGACGCGCTTTCGATGATGTTCGATGGCCTGGATGCCCAGCGCCGTTGCCACATGGCTCTTGCCGGTGCCAGGACCGCCGACCAGCACGATATTGTCGGCGATGTCGATGAAGTCGCAGCGATGCAACTGACGCACTAGAGCTTCATTGACCTCGCTACTGGTAAAGTCGAAGCCGGCCAGATCGCGATAGACAGGGAAGCGCGCGATCTTGAGCTGATAGGCCACAGACCGAACCTCCCGTTCTGCTGTCTCGGCTTTGAGCAACTGGGAGAGGATCGGGATGGCGGCTTCGAAGGCTGGAGATCCCTGTTCCATGAGATCGGTGACGGCCTGCGCCATGCCATGCATCTTGAGGCTGCGGAGCATGACGACGATGGCGCCGCTGGCAGGGTCATGACGCATGACGCTTCTCCTTGCGCAGATCATCATAGCGTTCGACATTGGCCATCGGCTCGCTGACCAGTTTGAGCGCCTGGGGCGCCGTCACCGGCGGCGTGGAGATCGGTTTTCCGTCGACCAGCCTATAGAGCAGATTGAGGATATGGGTCTTGGTCGGAACGCCAGCCTCCAGCGCCATGGTGACCGCCGTCAGCACCAGTTGCTCATCATGATGAAGAACCAGCGCCAGTATTTCGACCATTTCCCTGTCGCCGCCGGGATTGCGCAACAGATGTCGCTGCAGACGCTGGAACGCATCGGGTAGCTCAAGGAAGGGCGCTCCGTTGCGCAGGGCGCCGGGTTTGCGCTGCACGACCGCCAGATAATGGCGCCAGTCATAAACCGTATGACCTGGACCGTCGTGAGAGCGGTTGATGATGCGCTGATGTGCGCAGATTGGCTGCCCCTCGGCGACGACCTGGAAGCGATCAGGATAGACGCGCAGGCTGACAGTGCGATTGGCGAAAGAGGCCGGTACGCTGTAGCGATTGCGCTCAAAGTGGATGAGGCAGGTCGGCGATACCCGTTTGCGATATTCCACAAAACCATCGAAGGGCCTGCCCGCAAGTTAGCGTCCGCGCTCGTGGTGTAATTTCCGGTGTAGATTGAGGTGATCGCATGGGGTTGGGCATGCCCAACCCCATGCGATTTCGAACTCGGTGGCCACCGGGCTCATCGGTAAGGTGGAGTTACCACACTTCACACGCCCACCGAGGAGTTGATCCCGATGACCGACGACAGACTACCGCTTGCCGAACTGATGGCGAAGACCGGAGATGGAGATTTCCTGCGTACGATCGCCGAGAGCGTATTGCAGATCATTATGGAGGCCGATGTCGACGGCCTGGTCGGCGCTGGCCGCCATGAACGATCGGGCGAACGCACGACCTGGCGCAATGGCTACCGCGACCGCAGTCTCGATACCCGGCTCGGCACGCTCAACCTCAAGATCCCCAAGCTGCGGACCGGCGCCTACTTCCCCGGCTTCCTGGAGCCGCGCAAGACTGTTGAGAAGGCGCTGGTCGCAGTAATCCAGGAGGCGTGGATTGCCGGGGTCAGCACCCGGCGCGTCGATGAGCTGGTGCAGGCGATGGGCATGACCGGGATATCCAAGTCCTCCGTGTCAAAGCTGTGCAAAGACATCGACGAGCGCGTCCATGCCTTCCTCAAGCGCCCGCTCGCCGGTGACTGGCCCTACCTCTGGCTAGATGCCACCTACCTCAAGGTGCGCGAGGGGGGACGGATCGTCAGTGTCGCCGCGATAATCGCCGTCGCCGTCAACACTGAGGGCAAGCGCGAGATCGTCGGCCTGCACATCGGCCCTTCCGAAGCCGAGCCCTTCTGGTCGAGCTTCCTCAAGGACCTCTCCCGCCGCGGCCTGACCGGCGTGAAGCTGGTCATCTCCGATGCCCACGAGGGCCTCAAGGCAGCGATCACCCGCGTGCTCAGCGCCACCTGGCAGCGCTGCCGCGTCCACTTCATGAGGAACGCGCTCGCCTACGTGCCCAAGGGCCAAAACACGGTTGTTGCTGCTGCGATCCGCCAAGTCTTCCTCCAGCCCGATCATGCGGCCGCAACTCAGGTCTGGCGTCAGGTCGCCGATCAATTGCGCGCCAGATGGCCCAAGCTCGGCGCCTGCATGGACGATGCCGAGCACGACGTGCTCGCCTACATGACCTTCCCCGAGCAGCACCGGGTCAAGCTTCACAGCACCAACCCGCTGGAACGCCTGAACAAGGAAGTGAAGCGCCGCGCCGATGTTGTCGGCATCTTCCCGAACGAGGACAGCATCATCCGCCTCGTCGGTGCCGTCCTGCTCGAGCAGAACGATGAATACCAGCTCCAGCACCGCTACATGCAGATCGAGGGCATGGCCGCCCTTGCCACACCCATAACCGAGGAGGTTCAGCCGCTACAGATTACACCCAAGGCCGCCTGAAAATGCAGCCCGATGGCCAGCACCGAAATTACACCACATTGACGGACGTGACCTATCTTTCCCGAAACCCGCCCGGATGGCAGCGACCGGCGGAGCTTTCCGTCCACCCATACCGCCACTTCCTTTGCGGCAGCTGCAACGCTCCAGAACCGCTACGGCTGGAAAGTCGGGCTTCCAGCCCATCTGGTTGCGACCATCGTCGGAATCTCTCGTGTCCAGGGTACCAAACATCACTGGTATGATGTCGCTGCCGGGGCCCTTCTGGGCGAAGCATCAGGCCTGCTTCTCACGACCAGGCGCAACAACAATATTCGAATGCTTCCCTGGAGCGATGGGCAGGGGGGCGGGATTGCAATGGCTTTGCGATTTTGAGGGCTGTAGCCACTTTTCCAGCAAAGATGGACAAATGGTATAGTTGGCGAGATTTGGACGCCAGACAAGTTCGATAGGGCTCGAACCGATCCATTTATCGGTGAGCAGCATGATCCGAACGACCTCTCTCCTATTTCTGCCATTGAGCGCGCTCGTAATGCTCGGCGCCTGCAGTCAGCAGGGCAAGCAGTCTTCTTCGCCTCCATCCCATGGTGAGGTTGTCGCGCATGAGACCGAACTGGTCAGGCTGACGCTGAAGCCCGAAGCTGTAAAAAGGCTCGGCATCGAGACGACCAGGGTTGGTGCGGGAACGGCTGCGCTGGCGCGAGAAACGAGCGGCGAAATCGTCGTTCCCAATGGGACTGGTGGCGTACCCACCGGTGCTCTCAGCAATCTGGCACAAATTGGTGCCAGCCAGGCGAGCGCCGACGGCGAGGTCGAGCGGACGCGCGCGCAGGTTCGGCTCGCGCGCATTGCGCTGGAACGCGCCAGCAGGCTCGTTGCAGAAGAAGCTGGAAGCGTCAGGGCGCGGGACGAGGCTGCGGCAGCGCTCGCAACAGCCCAGGCCCAGGCCCAGGTTGCGATCGAGCAACGACGCTTGCTCGGGCCCGCGGTTGCGTCGTTGGGCAACCAGTCACGTCTCTGGGTCCGCGTTTCCGTCGCCGGCACAGATGTTGCTGCCATCAACCGCAATGCATCCATCATCGTCGCGCCCCTGGGAACAACGCAGGGAGGACGCAAAGGGACACCGGTTCAAGCCCCGCCGTCGGCCAATGCAGTAGCTGGTACGGTCGACCTCTATTATGCGCTCGATAATAGCGACCAATTCTGGCGCGTGGGACAGCGCGTCGGCATTCGACTTCCCCTCGGCAAGACCCAGGAAGGGCTTTCCGTCCCAGCCAGTGCGATCGTGCGGGACATTTACGGCGGAGAATGGGTCTATCTCCAGACGGCGCCGGGCAATTTCATCCGGCAGCGCATCGAAGCCCTGTCGAGCGGGCAGGATGGCGCTGTCGTCATCCGCGGCCTGGCGCCTGAAGCACAGGTAGTTTCGGTCGGCGCCATGGAACTGTTCGGCACCGAATTCGGAGTGGCGCACTGATGCTCGCCTGGCTCGTCCGCAGCGCACTTCAGCAGCGCGTCATCGTTCTTGTTCTTGCCGCTATCCTGGTCGTGCTCGGACTGCGGGCATCGACCGATGTGCCGCTGGATGTCTTTCCAGAATTTGCGCCGCCGATCGTGGAGATTCAGACCGAAGCGCCAGGGCTCTCGACGGAGGAAGTCGAAAGCCTCATTACCGTTCCGATCGAAACCCAGGTGAATGGCGTGCCTGGTATAGCCACGCTGAGGTCCAAGTCGGTCCTGGGTCTTTCGTCCGTGGTCCTTCTCCTGGAGCGCGGCGCGGATGTCTTCCGTGCAAGGCAGATGGTGCAGGAGCGGGTTACCCAGGCACAGGCTCGACTGCCTGCTGCCGCACGCCCTCCGATCATGCTGGCCCCGCTTTCGTCGACCAGCCGCGCCATGAAGATCGGCATTTCCTCGAAAAAGCTCGATCAGATGGAACTGTCCGAACTGGTTCGCTGGACTATTCGACCCAGGCTGATGTTCGTGCCTGGCGTCGCCAATGTCGCCATGTGGGGCATGCGCGATCGTCAGCTTCAGGTTCTCGTCGACCCTGACAAGCTACGTGCGGCTGGGGTCACTCTCAACGAACTGCGCCTGGCAACCGGTGATGCCGTCCTGGTGGGAGGCGGCGGCTTTGTCGACAACGCCAATCAGCGCCTCGCGGTGCAGCAGCCAAGCGCCGTTCAAACAGCCGACGACCTTGCTCGGACTGTCGTCAAATTGACCGGCGATGCACCGATCCGCGTAGGCGATGTTGCCCGGGTGACCGAGAGCTATGCCGCGCCGATCGGGAACGCGATCATTGATGATGGGCCAGGCATCATGCTCATCGTAGAGAAGCAGCCGACAGGCAACACTCTCGAACTCACGCGCTCGGTCGAAGCTGCCCTGGAGGAGCTCAAGCCCGGTTTGCAGGACGTCAAGGTCGACAGCAGCATCTTCCGACCTGCGACCTTCATCGAACGCTCGATCGACAATCTCACCCGCGCACTCGCGATTGGTTGCTTCCTCGTGGCGGTCGTTCTGTTTCTTTTTACCCGGGACTGGCGGCAGGCGATTATCAGTCTGGTCGCCATTCCCCTGTCGTTGCTCGGTGCCGGGCTCGTCCTGCTCTGGAGCGGGGCGACCATCAATACCATGGTTATTGCCGGTCTGGTGATCGCGCTTGGAGAGGTCGTCGACGATGCCATCATCGACGTCGAGAATATTGCCCGGCGGCTCCGCCTCAACCGCGAGGCCGATAATCCCAGGACGCCATTCGAAGTCGTACTGGCAGCGTCGCTAGAGGTGCGCTCTGCGGTGGTTTTCGCGTCGCTGATCGTGATGTTGGTCTTTCTCCCCATCTTCTTCCTGGGCGGGGTCGCGGGCACATTCTTCCAGCCGCTCGCCATTGCCTATGTCCTGGCGATCGCAGCATCGCTGCTGGTTGCGCTCGTCGTAACCCCTGCCCTTTGCCTGTTTCTGCTACCCAATGCTCCGGTCAAACATGAAGGTGACACGCGTTTCGTACGAGCGCTCAAGGGGCGTTATGGAGCAATGCTGCCTCGTATCATTGCCGCACCGCGTGCGGTTATGATCGTGATCGGAGCGGGCCTGCTTCTGGCGGGTGTTGGCTATGCGACTTTCAAGGATCAGTTCCTGCCGGAATTCCGCGAAACCGATTTCCTCATGCACTGGCTCGAAAAACCCGGAGCCTCCATCGAAGCCATGGATCGGATCACCATCCGGGTTTCCAAGGAGCTTCGTGCGATCCCGGGCGTCCGTAATTTCGGCGCACATATCGGGCGGGCGGAAGCGGCCGACGAGGTGGTCGGCCCGAACTTCACCGAGTTGTGGATAAGTCTCGACGAGAAGGCGGACTATGACGGCAGCGTGGCCAGGATCAAGGAGGTGATAGAAGGCTATCCTGGGCTCTTCCGGGATGTGCTCACCTATCTGCGCGAACGGATCAAGGAAGTTCTGTCCGGTGCAAGCGCGACGGTTGTGGTGCGGATCTTTGGCCCCGATCAGAATGAGCTTCGTGCTGCTGCGGACCGGATCAAGCAACAGGTAGCCGGAGTGGAAGGCGTAGCGGACCTCAAGGTCGAGCAGCAGGTTCTGGTCCCGCAGATCCGCATCCGTCCCCGCAGCGGCGATCTGGCAACCTTCGGCCTGACGCCGGGCGAGGTGCGCCGCCAGGCACAATCCCTCGTTGCCGGACAGAAGCTTGGCGAGATTTACCGCGATCAGAAAGCCTTTGACGTGGCGCTCTGGGGAGAGGCAGCGACCAGAGGCGACATGCATGCCCTCGCTGATCTGATGATCCAGACGCCCAACGGCGGTGCGGTACGCCTGCGCGATGTGGCGGACGTGGCAGTGGTGCCTGCTCCCAATGAAATCAAGCGCGAGGATGGTCAACGACGCCTCGATGTGACGCTCAACGTCAGTGGTGCGGACCTGGGCACAGTCGCCCAGGCGGTTGAGTCCATCGTGGCCAGGACCCGCTTTGCTCAAGGCTATCATGCCAAGGTCCTTGGCGAATATGCAGCACTCAAGGAGTCGCGCCAGCGACTTTGGACGACCGGCCTATTCTGTCTTGTCGGGATATTGGTGCTGGTGTGGATGGAGTTCCGCTCTCACCGGATCACTGCGCTGGTTGCGGTCAGCCTTCCTTTCGCGCTGGTCGGTGGCGTTGTGGCGGTGGCGTTCACCGGCAGCCTCTTGTCGCTGGGATCACTCGTCGGCTTCGTCACCGTCATCGGCATCGCGGCACGCAACGGCATCATGCTCCTGTCGCATTATCACCATTTGCGTGTTCATGAGGGAGAGGCTTTTGGTCCATCGCTTGTTCTGCGCGGAGCAGAAGAGCGGCTGGTTCCCATCCTCATGACTGCAGCCTGCGCGGGCCTTGCGCTTGTGCCGCTGATCGTGGCGGGGAACGCGCCGGGCCATGAAATCGAACATCCCATGGCGATCGTCATTCTTGGTGGACTTGTATCATCCACGCTCCTCAATCTTTTCCTGATGCCTGCCCTCTACGCTCGGTACGGCGAGGATGCGGCTGGGCCGGCCGAGCCCTCGCCCCAAGATGCTCGCATGAAGGGAGCAGCAATATGAAAACGGCCATCCTTCACGCGTGCCTGATGACTGCTGGACTCCTGGCAAGCGGCTGTGTCTCCCAGCAAGGCGCGCCACCCGCATCGGGCCTTACCCAGGCTCCGCCTCCCTTTTCGCGTGGCGAACATGTGATCGACCGACCCTTGCCGGAAAACTGGTGGCAGCTTTTCAATGACAGCCAACTCGATGCGCTTGTTGAAGCGAGCCTCGCAGCTAATGCCGATCTTCGCGCAGCCTTTGCCAATCTCGAAGCAGCGCGCGCTGCGACCCGGCAGGCGGACGCAGCGCGACTTCCGCAACCGATCCTCGAAAGCAGCGCAGCGATCGACAATCCTGCAGGGCAGCCAAGCGCAGCCAATGTGTCGAGCAGTGATTATGATGCCGCAGCAACCATAAGCTGGGATATCGATCTGTTCGGTCGGCTGCGTGCGGGAGCGCTGGCCGCCCGCGCTGACGCGCAGGCGCAAGCGGCCGCGCTGGATGGTGTGCGCGTGGCCGTGGCGGCAGATACCGTGCTCGCTTACATCGATCTATGTGCGGCGCGTCAGAATGGGGCGGTGGCCTACAAGATTGTCGATGCGCAGGAACGCAATCTCAAGGCCGTTCGCGAACAATTGTCGGCAGGGGAAGTGTCTCCCCTTGAGGTCGCGCAAGCCGCCAGCCTGCTTGAAGCATCGAGAGCTACGATCCCGGCTTTCGATGCCGCTGCCGCCAGCGCAAGATTCCGGCTCGCAACGCTTCAGGGCTTGCCGCCTACCACCCCCCAGATGGCCAAGGTTGATTGCACGCTGCTGCCCAGAGCGAGCAGCGAAGTGCCAATAGGCGACGGTGCTGCACTGCTGGCACGTCGGCCCGATATTCGCGAAGCAGAGCGCAAGCTTGCTTCGGCAACAGCCAAGATCACCATCGCGCGGGCCGAACTCTATCCCAGGATCACGCTGGGCGGCGCATTGGGACTTCTGTCCGGCGCTTTTTCTGCCAGTGCCTCACCGCTAATTTCCTGGTCCTTCCCCAACCAGGCGCCGGCGCGCGCCAAGATCGCGCAGGCGCAGGCAGCCGAACGCGCTGCGCTGGCTTCGTTCGACAACGCCGTTCTGCGCGCCCTCAGGGAAGTCGAAACCGGACTTGCAGGCCTACAAAGCGAAGCCATCCGGAACCAGGCGCTTGATCGGGCAAGAGAGGCAGCAGGGCTTTACGCCCGTCGAACCAGTGCCCGGGCCAGGATTGGCGACGCGTCGCCATTGCTGGTGATCGATGCCGAACGAACCCTTGCAACGGCTGCTCTTCAAAAGGGACAGTCGGATCATCTGCTGGCACAATCCTATATCTCCCTGTTCCGTGCGCTGGGCGGTGGATGGCAGCGAGCACCTGAGCCGCTCGATCCGGTCAGGGTGATGGAGTAGAAGAACGCATGCATATCCTGATTATCGAAGACGATGGGGAAACACGCGAATTCCTCAGCCGAGGCCTCAAGGAAGTGGGGCATGCCGTGACCCTTGTGGAGGAAGGACGAGAGGGACTGTTCCAGGCAACGGACAGCAATTATGACGCGATCATCGTTGATCGCATGCTGCCAGGACTGGACGGTCTATCCCTGCTCAAGATGCTGCGCGCGACCGGCGACCTCACGCCCGTTCTCATGTTGACCGCAATTGGTCGAATAGCGGATCGGGTAGAGGGGCTCGAGGCAGGCGCCGACGACTATCTGGTCAAGCCCTTCGCCTTTTCCGAGCTCCTCGCCCGCTTGAATGCCCTTGGTCGACGGCAGGCACCGCAAGTCGAACAGTCCCGGCTGACCGTTGGCGACATCGATATCGACTTTCACAGGCGCACAGTGCATCGCGGAGGAAAGAAGGTCATTTTGCAACCGCGGGAATTCTCGCTGCTCGCCGAACTCATGCGCAATTCTCATCGCGTGGTTACCCGAACGATGCTGCTCGAACGCGTATGGGACTTCGACTTCGAGCCCAAGACCAATATCGTGGAGACCCATCTCAGTCGGCTTCGCTCGAAGCTGAATGCGGGCTTCGATGTCGATGCGATCGAGACGGTTCGCGGCGCGGGTTACATGATCAGGAGCAATTAATGCCCCGCCCATGGAAAACGACCTTTGGCCTTACGGCACTGGTTAGCCTGGCCTTCGTTCTGGCGACGCTTGTGATCGGGCTCTTGGCCTATGCGCTGACCCATGAGGCGATGGAGGTGCAACTGGACCATCGAACCGCCACCGAGACGAGCGCCTTGCTGGAGCGGGCGGGTGCTGGCGGAACCCCGGCACTGGCCGAACTCATTCATCAGCGCGATGCCGGGCACAGCACGGCAAGCCTCGGATATATTCTGGTCGATCCCCAAGGACGACGGCTGGCCGGCGCACTGGATGCGCAAATTCCGGCAAAGGCAGGATATTTCGAATTACTGCACTACGGGAAGGATTGCGCCATAGCCCAGGCACTCATCACCGATCTGCCCGACGGCAGCCGCCTTCTGGTGGCAGCAGATCGCACGGTGATTGACGAGATGGACATCACGATCCTGAAGCTGTTTTCGGCCTCATTTGCCGCCATGCTTCTTCTGGCTGTCGGGGGCGCCTGGACCGTTGGCGCTGTAACGCGCAGTCGATTGCGCCGATTCGACGATGCGGCCCAGGCCATTATCGGAGGAGACCTGACCCAGCGCATGCCGCTGGACGGATCTGACAACGAGTTCGACGGCGTCGCCAAGTCGCTCAATCATATGCTGGACCGCAATGCTGCCCTGGTCGAGAATCTTCGACAGGTGTCGAGCGATGTTGCGCATGACCTTCGAACGCCACTGACGCGCCTGAATAATCGTCTGGATGAAGCACTCGCCTTCAGCGGAGACAAGCGCACGCGCGCGATCGAGGCGGCAATAGCAGAATCCCATGAACTGCTCGAGGTCTTCTCGGCCATCCTTCGCATATCCGAAATCGAGGCGGGCACGCTCAAGCGAGATTTTCAGGAACTGGCGCTTGGAGATCTGGTCGAGGATGTGGTCGAAACCTATGCGCCCGATTTCGAGCTTTCAGGTCATGCGCTGCATTCCACCATCCATATGGGGCTTCGCATCCGGGGCGATGCCCGATTGCTGTCCCAACTCATCACCAACCTGCTGGATAATGCGCTGCGGCATACGCCGGCTGGCACGACGGTCGCGCTCAATCTGACTGCCAGCGAGGCTTTCGTTATTCTTGAAGTCTGCGATGATGGTCCCGGTGTTCCGGCAACCGAGCGTGATCGACTGTTCAGCCGTTTTACGCGGACCGAAGCCAGCCGCACCACCGACGGACATGGTCTGGGCCTGGCCCTTGTCTCTGCTGTCGCGCAAATCCATGGGGGCTGTGCGACCGTTCTGGACAAGCCCGGTTTTGCTGTAGAGGTTCGTCTCGCGCGATAAGTTACCGGAACATTGGGGGGCATATACAACATCCCAACCTTATCCCTGGGCCAGTTGCACGTCCCGACCGAAGCGCTAACCCCCCTCGCGAATGATAACTATTCGCATTAAATGAAGGGGATCTAACCTTGCAATATTCAGCGATTTTCCGATCGGCGCTGCTTGCGTCGACTGCGCCCGGCATCCTCCTTTCGCTGGTCTCCCCCTCACTCGCAATAGCCCAGGAGCAGGTTCTCGGGTCCGTAACGGTCACGGACACCGCGATCGATGATCGGGAAGCCGAAAGCTCCTACAAGGTCAGCCGCAGCATCAGCGCGACGCGCACGGATACGCCGCTGATCGATGTACCCCAGTCGGTCAATGTGGTGTCGGTCAAGCAGATCGAGGATCAGGCAGCCAACAGCATCGGTGACGCCATACGCTATGTCCCGGGCGTTTTCTCGGCCCAGGGCGAGGGTAATCGCGAAACGCTGGTGATCCGCGGCAATTCGACCACCGGCGACTTCTTCGTCGATGGCATGCGCGACGATATCCAGACCTATCGCGACCTCTATAACATCGAGAAGCTGGAAATCTTCAAAGGACCGAACGCGATGATCTTCGGCCGGGGCGGCGTAGGCGGCGTGGTCAATCGCGTTACCAAGGTTGCGGACTGGAATCTTCATCGTGCCTTCCGACTGGAAGGCGGAAGCTTCGAGCATAAGCGCGCCCAGTTTGATCTGGGCACGCCGATCAGCGATTTTGCAGCTGTCCGACTGACCGGTGTCTATCAGGACAGCGACAGCTATCGCGATGGCGTCAACTATAACCGCTGGGGCTTCAACCCGACCGGCTCATTCAAAATTGGTCCCGATACGACCATTTCGCTTGGATATGAGCATTTCGAGGATGAGCGCGTCGCCGATCGTGGCGTTCCCGCTCGGTTCGGCGCTTCGGCGACCAATATCGTTGGCCCGCTTCGCACGCCGCGCGGTCAGTTCTTCGGCGATCCGACCCAGAGCCCTACCGGTACGAATACCGACGCCGGTTCGCTGTTCATCGAACATAAGTTCAGCGACACGGTCTCGATCCGCAACCGCACCCGCTATGCCGACTATGACAAATATTATTCCAACGTCTTCCCCGGCGCGGTCAACGCAGCTGAAACGAGCGTGAGCATCTCGGCCTATCGTGCCACCACGCAACGCAAGAATTTCATCAACCAGACCGATTTCAATGCGATCTTCAATACCGGCTCCATTGAGCATACCCTGCTCGTGGGCGCTGAATATGGTCACCAAAAATCCGACAATATTCGGGAAGAAGGGCGTTTTGCAGGCAATGCAAGCTCGGTGACCGTGCCGATCTCGGCGTCTAATGTTCGTTTGCCCACCAGCTGGACCATGATTTCGAGCAGCACGAACAGCAACGGCGTGGCGGAGGTCGCGGCCGGCTATGTCCAGGACCAGATCGCCATCTCGCCCATGTTCGATATCGTCGTGGGCGTGCGCTACGAGCATTTCAAGACCACGCTGCACGATCGGCGCAGCCTCGCCTTCCGGACGAGCGGCAGCACCATATCTCCCGAATATTATGACGTGACCGACAATCTCTGGTCTCCGCGCGCCGGCCTCATCTTCAAGCCGGCCGAGAATGCCTCCATCTATGCAAGCTACTCGCGTACCTACCAGCCGCGTGGTGGCGACCAGTTGACCGGCCTTTCGCTTTCCAACGCCAGCCTGGCGCCGGAGAAGTTCCAGAACTACGAAATCGGTGCGAAGTGGGACATTCTCCCCACGTTCAACCTTGCCGCCGCCATCTATCAACTGGATCGCGACAATGTTCTGGCGCTGAGCGATCCCAATAATGCGGCCTCGCCGACGGTGCCGATCGGACGGCAGCGCACCAAGGGCATCGAACTCAGTGCTGCGGGCAGCATTACCAAGCAGCTCAGCATGGTCGGCGCCTACACCTATTCCGACGGCACCTTCCTCGACAATGTCTCGGGCACTGTCCAGGCAGGGAACATCCTGCCCAACATGCCCAAGCACAGCGCCTCGCTCTGGACCCGCTTCGATCCGATCGAACAGCTCGGCGCTGCGCTGGGCGTGATCTACCAGGGCAAGCGCTACGCCTCGACCGACAATTTCGTCGCGATGCCCGGCTATACGCGGCTCGATGGCGCCGTCTATTTCGACATCGCGCCAGAGCTGAGCCTGCAGGTGAATGTCGAGAATATCCTTGGCAAGCGTTACTATCTCTATGCCCATAGCAACAACAACATCACGCCAGGTTCACCGACTGCGGTGAAGGTCGGCCTCAGCGCGAAGTTCTGACCATGTCCAGCCGCTTCCTTCCTTTGAAGCGCTTCACAAGGGAGGAGCGGCTGGCAATTTGCCTTCTGCGTGGTGGCAGCAGTGCCAAAGTCGGAGAGGCCGCTATCCGGGCATTCGCAGCACTGGGTGAACACGCCACCGAGCGAGGCTTCGTGATAGCGACATTGTCCAGCCCATTTGTGAACCAGGATGAGATCCGGCTTCTTGGGGGCATAGCAGCATTCCAGCGCCAGATACCGCCGATGGACATCGGGCTGCCGGCGCACCTGCACGCATTGCTGGACGCGTGCGCAGCAGGCCTGACCCGGCGTGGCGGCAAACTTGATTTTCGTAATGTCGCCCGGTGCCCAGGTCTTCCTGAACAACGGGCAAAGAAGCGACAGGATCGTTCGATCCGGCTCATAAATCGCACATATGGCGCCCCCAAACAGGCAGTTGTCTTTGCGGTTTTGCGCGATCGTGACACGGCAACAATCGCCGATCTCGGCCGAATGGGCGTGTCTCGCTCGGTCGTCAGCAAGATGACCAAGCGTGGCTTGATCGAGAGGGTGGGCTACGGCGTTTATGCCTCGCCGGCCTCGAAGCGCCGAGGATAGTGCATATGTCGCGCCTAGAGGAACATGCGGCCGGACATTCGTCCGGCCTCACACATCAGTCTGAAGAGGTGACATAAGCAGGACCAAGTTCGTCCAGCGATTTCACGCCGACTTGCGCCATGGCGAGTTCGAACTCTGCCCGTATCATGTGAAGCATATGGGCAACGCCGGCCATGCCTGCCACCGCGAGGGCATGAAGTTGCGGCCTACCAATCATGACCGCGCTGGCACCAAGGCTAATCGCCTTGAGGACATCCGTGCCGGTACGCACACCGCTGTCGAGAAGGATCGGGCATTTTCGTAAGCATCCGGTGAGAGCCGCAGGCGCTCAAGCAGTTTCGCGGTTTGGCCAAAGGAACGGTGCAGAACCGAGAACGAAACCCAGAAACGCGGCCTGGAGTGGTAATGCGACTTTGAAGCCCGGAATGCCAAGCACGAAGAATCCGTAAGAATTTGCAGCGACGTCGGAGATCATAATCGCTACGGCAAGCGCCAGACCAACCCGAAGTTTGCCGAGCAGCAGCAGGCCTATAGTGGCCAGGTCGAGGAAGAGCAGCGCAGACCAGAATGCTTCCAACAGGGCCGGAGCCCAGTTGTAGGGCCGCGCGCCGTAGCTGAGAAAATCCCTGCCATGATTGAAAGCGCCAACGGCAAAGCATGCGACGTAGACGCCAAGTACGGCTCTTTGCGTCAAGGAGTGCTTTCTAATGGTTTGGCTCAATGTTTCCAGTTCCATATGTGGACGGCTCCCTCTTGCAAGGGCTGAACGGAAAATTTGATCGGATCGCTTGCTTCCATATGTCCGGCCTTTCGGTGCGGTCGCACGTGACCGCTGGCCAAGATGGTTTCCGCGGTGTGTGTTCCCAACACGGCAGCGGCCTGTGATGGCCACTGGAACTGACGGAGTGTCACACGCCTCGGATCGATCGATCGCACCATCTGCTCTCTTCATGCAAGATCACGGATCAGCTCAGTACGATAGCATTGATATTCTGCTCATCGCTCCTGGCTAATTCTTATGCTGCTACCGCAGTAAGGGCGGGCGGCGCGACGCATTGGTATCGCTCGCCGCTCACCATGAGTTTCCACGCGACACGTGCGGCTTTGTTAGCAACGGCAACCGCAACGAGCTTAGGTGATTTTCGTCCAATCAAGCCGATAAGCCATGGTGTGAGATTCCTACCTCGCCCATTGCGGGCGTGCTGAACGACTGCGGTAGCTCCGACCACGAGCGTGCTTCTGAGAAGTTCATCACCAGCGCGAGTGATAACGCCGTGTCTTGTCTTGCCGGCGGTCGAGTGATCTTTAGGGGTCAGGCCCATCCATGCCGCAAAATCCCGACCGGATTTGAATAGATGCGGATCGGGCGTTTTCATCATGAGCAAGGTCGCGCCGATAGGCCCAACGCCGGGAATTTTGGCCAGTCGCTGACTACATTCGTCGTTGCGATGCCATTCCATCAGCTTCGCGTCGATCCGTTCGATCTCGCACTGGAGCTGCGCATATTCCTTTCCCTGCAGGGCAAAAAGTTCGCGCGCCAATTCGGGTATCGTTTCATCTGCCGCGATGCGCTCGAGAAGCGGTACGACGCGACATGCACCCGTCGCCGCAGTGATGCCGAACTCCGCGCCATACCCTCGTATAGCGTTGACGAGCTGGGTGCGCTTCTGGATGAGCCTTTCGCGCACCCCGACCAACATGAGCGCCGCCTGTTGTTCTGCAGTCTTTACTGGAACGAAGCGCATTGTTGGGCGGCTCACCGCTTCGCAGAGAGCTTCGGCATCCGCCGCGTCGTTCTTGCCGCGCTTGACGTAGGGCTTCGCTAATTGCGGCGCGATCAACCTTACGTCATGCCCGAGCGATCCGAGAAGACGAGCCCAATGATGTGAACTGCCGCATGCCTCGATAGCGACGACGGTGGGTGGCAGCTTTTCGAAAAACCGAACCATTTCCCGGCGCATCAACTTCTTGCGCAGCACTGCCTTCTCCGCTGCATCGACGCCATGCAGTTGAAAAACGTTCTTTGACGTATCCATGCCTATGCGGGTAATTTGCTCCACGGGCGGCTCCCTTGATTGAGTCTTGCAACGTACTCACTCTGGCACATTGCGATGCCGTTGGGAGCCGTCCACCCCAACATGGCAGCAGTTCGTCGATCCGGTTGACCGGATGCTCTGCGATGCGCGCAAGGACATCGGCCAGCCAGGCCTGCGGATCGACATCGTTAAGACGGGCGGTCTGGATCAGCGAGTAAAGCACGGCGGCGCGCTGTCCACCGCGATCGGAGCCGCAGAACAGCCAGGCCTTGCGCCCGAGGGGCACGCAGCGCAGCGCCCGTTCGGCCGCGTTGTTCGTGAGGCAGATCCGGCCATCGCCCAAGAACCGGGTGAAGGCATCCCAGCGCCGGAGCATGTAGTTTATCGCCTTAGCCAGATCGTGGCTGCGCGACAGCTTCGCGAGCTGGGCAGTGAGCCAGGCGTGCAGGTCCGTCATCAGTGGCGCGCTGAAGTCCTGCCGGACGGCGACACGCTCTTCGGCCGCCTTGCCGTTGATGCCACGCTCGATCTCGAACAGGGCATCAAGGCGCTGCACGGCTTCCAGCGCAATCGGATAGATCATGCCGGTACGCTGACCGCGGCTCTTCCGGCGCGCGGCAGCCTCGACGTCGGCCAGTTCGAAGAACTTGCGCCGTGCGTGTGCAAAGCAGCCCGCCTCGATCACGGGGGCAGGCTGACGGCCGGGCGCGTAGAGCTCGTTGTAGCCGCCATAGGCATCGGCTTGCAGAATCCCTGCCCATGACGCCAGGTGCGCCCGAGGATGCTCGCCGCGCCGGTCGCGGGAATAGTGGAACAGGGCTGCGGGCGGATCGCTGCCGGCGAAGGGCCGGTCATCGCGAACGTAGACCCACAGGCGCGCGGTATCCGTCTTGCCCGTGGCCAGGACCGGCACAGTCGTATCGTCGCCATGCAAACGCCGGGCGGCCAGGACATGGGCCTCGATCCTTAGATAGAGCGGCATCAGGGCGAAGCTCGCCGCGCCCACTTGGTCGGCCAGCGTCGAGGTGCTGAGCGGGACGCCTTCGCGGGCGAAGCGCTCGGCCTGGCGGTTGAGGGGCTGGTGCTGGCCATACTTCTCGAACAGCAGCATGGCGAGGAAGCTGGGCCCGGCCCATCCGCGCGGCACGACATGGAACGGCGCCGGGGGCTGTGTGATCGCCTCGCAATCCCGGCACGAGAACTTCTCGCGCACCGTCTGGATCACCTTCCACTGGCGCGGGATCACCTCGAGAGTCTCGGTCACGTCCTCGCCCAGCTTCGACAGGCGCGCGCCACCGCAAGCCGGGCACGAACATGGCGCAGGAATGACGACACGCTCGCGCGGGAGATGTTCGGGGAACGGCTTGCGGCTCGGCCGCTTGCGCGCAAAGGCGGCGACATCGGCGGTCCTGGCCGCGGCGACTTCGGCGGCCAGGTCATCCTCGCAGGCATCGGCCTCAAGGTCTTCCAACTGTAGCTCAAGTTGGTCGAGTAACCGGCGGCTGCGCTCAGCGCTGGCGCCATATTGCTCGCGGCGCAGCTTGGCGATCTGCAGCTTGAGGTGGGCGATCATCGCCTCGGTCGCGCTCTCGCGGGCCATGGCATTGGCGAGGCGCGCTTCGGCATCGTCGGCGCGTTCGAGCGCGGCGGACAGCAGCGCCCTGAGCGCTTCGACGTCGTCCGGGAGGGGCGATACGGCCGTGTCCATGACGGGCATGGAATCACAGATCATCCCAGGGTTGAAGCCGAAAATGCCTCGGGAAGCGAAGAAAGTGCGCGGCCTATCCCGCGCTCTGCGGGCGCCAGGAGTACTGCGGGTTACGCCAGTCTATCCCCTCCAGCAGGCAGGACAATTGCGCGTTGGTCAGCGAGACGATCCCGTCCTTCGCCGAGGGCCACACGAAGCGTCCCTTCTCGAGCCGCTTGGAATAGAGGGACATGCCGATCCCGTCGTGCCAAATGATCTTAATCAGTGATCCGGTCCGTCCGCGAAACACGAACAGGTCGCCTCCGTGCGGGTCGCGCTTCAGACCCTGCTGGACCTGCAAGGCCAGCCCTTGCATCCCTTTGCGCATATCCGTGTGACCCATGGCGATCCACACCCGCGCGCCCGCTGGGATCACCGCAGCGCCTTCAAGGTCGCCGCTACCAGTCCGGCGGGCGCCTCGGCCGAAATGCGAACGAGCCGGCCGTCGCTTAGTTCGACGGTGATCACGGCGCAGCGATCGCAACCGTCCACCTTCTCGTCCTCGGCGAGGACCGCCCGGGCAAAGGTCATGTCTGCCATCGGGAGAGCAGTCCGTTCGGCTTGTTCGCGTCGCAGATTGCGCCGCCAGGTGTAGATGAGGCTGGTCGATACGTCCCGCCGCCGGGCTACGTCGGCGACACATGCGCCCGGCGCGAAGGCTTCGGCCAGGATCTGGAGCCGTTCCTCGTCTCGCCACTGACGCCGCCGCTCCGGCCCCGTCATCACCGTGATCTGCCCCATGCTGCGCTCCTAAGCTCGCTCATACGAGCGCTCTTAAGACCGGTCGTTCACCCACCGGACAAGGCGGGCCTCACCGGATGGGTACGCATTTTCCATCGATCGTACGCGCGATCGATGGAAGCGCTTTCATGGGCGTGATGAGACCGTCGGTGACGCGTCCGCCATGGTTCGACACGACAATGGCATCAACGCCATGATCAAGTGCCATGCGAGCGTCAGCAGGAGAAAGGATGCCTTTCAATATGATCGGCAAACTGGTCTGCTTGCGCAGCCACGCGATATCGTCCCAGGTTGGTGCGGCGTCGGCCAGCGCCGTTCCAAAGATGATCTGCCCGCCCGCAGCCGCGCTGTTCTGGACGCTGCGGGGCATTCCACGGAGATTGGCAACCTCGACCCCTTCCGGCAGTGCGAATTCGGATCGCTTCATGGCCGCATCGATCGTTACCATGAGGACGCAATAGCCAGCAGCCTCGGCGCGTCGCACCAGTTCAAGCGAATGCCCTCGATCAGCCTGGAAATAGAGCTGGAACCAGAGCCGCGGCGTCTGGTCACGCTCCATGGCCTGGCGCGCGGCATGCGCAGCCCAGGCAATGTCCTCGAGAGGAATGCTGGAAAGAGTGCTGACCTTCTGGGTATGTCGCTCAGATGGCAAAGCTCCGCATGGTGGGCGGCGACTTTATATTGGCAGCAGCCATGGCATGGCGGATCCTGGCAAAAGCTGTCGGTCACATCAATGACGCCAAATGTCTTGAGTTGGTCGGCACGAGCCCTATAGCAAGTCCTGCGCATCCTCGTCGGCAAGCGTTCTGCAGAAGGCCAATGTGGCCAAAGGAGAACGATCATGGAGATGCCTGAAACAGAACTCATCGCCACCAAGCGCCCGGTTTGGAATGCAGGAAGGACCGTGGGCGCCAAGCGGGCGCTGAAACCGAAGCAGATTTGGGAAATCCGTTTCTACCTCAATCAGCGCCGCCGCCTACGAGATCGGGCGCTGTTCGATCTGGCGATCGACAGCAAGCTTCGGGGCTGCGACCTCGTGCAGATCAAGATCGGCGACCTTGTAAGCGGCGGGCAGGTCCGAACGCGGGCAATCGTCATGCAGCAGAAAACAGGTCGGCCCGTTCAATTTGAGCTGCTGCCAGATGCTCGAGCGAGCTTGCTGGCATGGCTCGAACGCCGGGGCGGAACAGTGGACGATTATGTTTTCCCAAGCCGGGTTGATCACAATGGGCACCTGAGCACACGGCAGTATGCTCGGCTTGTCGACGAATGGGTGACAGGTGTCGGCTTGATGCGGAGCGAGTATGGCACGCACTCACTTCGCCGAACGAAGGCATCGATCATCTACAGGGCGACGGGCAACCTTCGCGCCGTTCAGATACTGCTCGGCCATAGCAAGATTGAGAACACGGTGCGCTATCTAGGGATCGACGTAGAGGACGCGCTTGCCCTTGCAGAAAACACGGAGATCTGAATCTGCTGGCGCCCGTGCCCAGGGCGTGCCGGGCACGGGCGCTGGGACATTCCCGACGTTCGCCTGTGACATGTTAAACGGCAGCCCTGATTACAAGCCGACGTTCCCGCACCTCCCGACGAACGGCCTCGGCATTATGCTCGGCTTGTAGATGAATGGTTGACAGGAGTTGGCCTGATGCGGAGCGAATACGGCACCCGCTCACTCCGCCGAGCGAAGGCATCGATCATATACAGGGCGACCGGCAATCTACGGGTTGTCCAGATCCTGCTCGGCCATAGCAAGATCGAGAATATGGTTAGCTATCTCGGGATCGACGTAGAAGACGCCCAAAAATACCGAAATTTGAGTGTTGGCCTCTCACCTATGGCGAGGGGCCATTTAGCGTAGCCACCAGCGGAGCATTCCGCCCACAAGCGCCAATGCGGAAACGCTAGCAGCCCAAATGCCGAAAAACCATCCAAGGCGACTCAGCCAGAGCGGCATCAATGATACCCCTCAATGCCAACCTTGCCCCGGAAAACCCAATAGGACCAGGCCGTATATGCCAGGATCACGGGCACCATGATCGAGGCTCCAACCAGCATGAACAACTGACTGCGGACGGGCGCTGCAGCTTCCCAGATCGTCACCCGCGCCGGAACGACATCGGGCCAGATCGAGACACCAAGGCCGACCAAGCATAGCCCGAACAGGGCCAACGCCCAGAAGAAAGGCTGCGCATCGCGCTTCAATCGGAGGCTACGATAAAACAGGAATGTTACGACGAGCGTGGCGAGCGGCACCTGCGCTGTCGCGACCACGCCCGGGAAACTCAGCCAGCGCTGAAAGTATTGCGTTTCGAGCCGCAGCGTTGCGAGGCTGATCACGCCGATCATGATGAGCAGGCCGATGCCAAGCCGCCCGGCATAGGTCACCGTCTGCCGTCGCAACCCGCCTTCAGTCTTCCAGTTGAGCCAACAAGCCCCGAGCAGGGCATAGCCGACTAGCAGCCCGACACCCGTCAGCAGACTGAACGGCGACAGCCATTCCCACCAACCCCCGGCATAGCTGCGCCCCTCGACCGTGATGCCCTGTAGCAGCGCGCCGAGCGCAATGCCTTGCGCGAAGGTGGCGACGACCGACCCTGTCGTGAACGCCTTGTCCCAGAAAGCACGGTGCGCCGGGTCGCGCCAGCGGAACTCGAATGCCACGCCGCGGAATACAAGGCCAAGCAGCATTGCGATCATCGGCGCGTAAAGCGCGGGAAGGATGATGGCATAGGCCAGCGGGAATGCGGCAAACAGGCCGCCCACGCCCATAACCAGCCAGGTTTCGTTTCCGTCCCAGACCGGAGCGATGCTGTTCATCGCGGTGTCCCGATCCTGCCCGACCTTGAAGAACGGAAACAGGATGCCGATGCCGAGATCGAAGCCGTCCATCACGACATAGGCGATGATAGCAAAGCCGATGATACAGGCCCAGATGACGGTGAGATCGATCATGACGAAGCTCCCTCGATGATAGCCGGCGCCGGGGTGATCCCCGCACTGCGAATGGGCGCATCACTGGGCGGCGGTTCATGTGCTTCAGGCGGCTTCTTCATGAGTTGAAGCAGATACCAGATGCCCATCCCGAAGACGGCGAAATAGACGACCACGAAGGCCAGCAGCGACGAGGCGACCGCAGGAGCATCCAGCGGTGAAGCGCTTTGGGCGGTCCTCAGCAGACCATAGATTGTGAAGGGTTGCCGTCCGACTTCCGTCACGATCCAGCCGGACAGCACTGCGATCAGTCCCGACGGCCCCATCAGCACAGCGAAGCGATGCAGCAGCGGCCAGTCGTAGAGCGCCTTGCGCCAGCGCGCGATGAGGCTCAGGATCCCGATCCCGAGCATCGCGAAACCGATCCCGACCATTACGCGAAAGGCCCAGAAGACGATACCGACGGGAGGACGATCAGCTGGTGGCACGGTGTCCAGGCCACTCAAGGGCGCATCGAGTTCGTGTTTGAGAATCAGCGACGACGCCTTGGGTATCTCGATGGCATAATACACCCGCTGTTCAGCGCTGTTGGGGATGCCGAACAGGATCAAAGGCGCACCGTGCGGGTGGCTCTGAAAATGGCCTTCCATCGCCATCACCTTCACCGGCTGGTGCTTGAGAGTATTGAGCCCGTGCATGTCGCCGGCGAAGATCTGGATCGGAGCAACGAGCGCCGCCATCCACATCGCCATAGAGAACATCTTGCGTGCGCCGGGATTGGTGCGGTCCTTTAAGAGATGCCATCCTCCGACGGCACCCACGATAAAAGCGGTCGTCAGATAGGCGGCAAGGACCGTGTGAAAGAGCCGATAGGGGAAGCTGGGATTGAAGATGATTGTCAGCCAGCTTGGCCCCGGCAGGAACTGGCCGTTGGCGCCGACCTCATAGCCAACGGGCGTTTGCATCCAGCTGTTGACCGACAGGATCCAGAATGCGGAAATAAAAGTCCCCAGCGCGACTGCAAGCGTCGCGACGAAGTGCAGCTTGCGCCCAACCTTGTTGATCCCGAACAACATGACCCCGAGGAATCCGGCTTCTAAGAAGAAGGCGGTCAGCACCTCATAGGCCATCAGCGGTCCGATGACAGGTCCCGCCTTGTCCGAGAACACTGACCAGTTGGTGCCGAACTGGTAGGACATGACAATGCCCGAGACGACGCCCATCGCGAACACGACGGCGAAGATCTTCAGCCAGTAGCGAAACAGGTTCGCATAGACGCCCTTGCCGGTCTTCAGCCACAGAGCTTCGAGCACGGCCAGATAGCTTGCCAGCCCGATGGAAAAGGCCGGGAAGAGGAAGTGAAAGCTCACCGTGAAGGCGAATTGCGCCCTTGCGAGAATGATGGCGTCCATGAATATCCCCGTTCAGCTGGCGAGTTCGGACCAGCTCTTGAATAGCATGTAGATGGCAACGACGAGCACGAAGACTGCGAAGAGGCTGTTCAACCGGCCCTTTTCGGCGGCCAGTACCTGCGATGCACGCGTGCCGATGACGCTCCCGACAATGCCGCCCACGATGAACACGCCGGCCAGACCCCAAAGGACGTAGCCCGAAAGCGCATAGTTGAGCGCTGTCGTCAGACCGAAGGCCGCGACCGCGACGAGCGAGGTGCCGATCGCGCGCAGGATGGGCATGTGGGTCGAGGCGATCAGCCCCGGCACAATGAGGAAACCGCCGCCGATCCCGAAGAAGCCGGAAAAGGCGCCGGTCCCGAGACCATAGCTGACAACCTTGCCGACATTCTCCCGATTGCATTGCGCGCCCTCGACGCCCTGGTCGCCGCGACCGCGAAACATCAAGACTGCCACAACGATCATCAGGATCGCGAACAGGAACAGCAGCTTGTGCCCATCGATGCTCTTGCCAAGCGTTGAACCGCCGAGCGCACCGACGACGCCGGCAGCAGCATAGATCCCCCCGCACCGCCAGTTCACGGTGCGGGCATGGGCATGGTTCCAGAGGCCAGTAAGCGCATTGGCCGCGACGGCCAATGCACTGGTGCCGATCGCCTCATGCGGATTGCGGACGCCTACGAGATAGAGCAGCAGCGGCACGGCGAGGATCGACCCGCCGCCCCCGACAAGCCCGAGGACAAAGCCCACCAGCGCGCCTGACAGTCCGCCGAGGGCATATTGAAGCGGCTCAAGCATGGCTCAGTGCGCCGCTTCGATCGCGTGCGGCGCGACCATCCATTCCCGGCCCTTGAGCATGCCATGCCAGTAAACCGGCGGCAGGATGGTGTCCTTGAGGAGCCAGGACAGGCGCGAGGGCCGCGTTCCGTCGATCAGCCAATTGGGAAAGCTGGGCAGCAATTTGCCGCCATAGCCGAACTCGGCGAGCACGATCTTGCCAGCCTCGACCGTTAGCGGACAGGAGCCATAGCCGTCATAGTCAGCGGTCGGCGGCTTGCCCTCGAGCACGGCAAGTACATTGACCGCGACAACCGGCGCCTGCTTGCGCGCCGCAGCGGCGGTCTTGGCATTCGAGGCGGAGCAGGCGTCGCCCAATGCAAATACATTAGGATAGCGCACATGTCGAAGCGTCGCCTCGTTGACTTCGATGAAGCCGGAGGCTGCTGCGAGGGAACTGGTGCGCACGAAATCCGGCGCGACCTGTGGCGGCACGACGTGAATCATGTCGAAGCGCTCTTCGACGCGTCCGGTGCCGTCGCTATCCTTGCGTTCGAAAGTCGCCACTTTTGCGGCGCCATCGATCGCGACGAGCTTCGATTCGAAGTTGAGGTGCGCGCCATAGCGCTCGACATATTCCATCAGTGCCGGGACATAGGCGGCAACGCCGAACAGCACCGCGCCGGCGGTGTGGAACTGGACGTCGATGTCTTTCAGGACGCCTGCCTTTTCCCAGCGATGACAGGAAAGGTACATCGCTTTTTGCGGCGCGCCGGCACACTTGATCGGCATTGCGGGCTGGGTGAACAGCGCCCGTCCGCCCTTGAATTGCTTCACCAGTCTGTTGGTGTAGGGCGCAAGATCATAGCCATAGTTGGACGTCACGCCGTTCTTGCCGATCGTATCGGCCAAGCCCGGAATAGCGTTCCAATCCAATTTGATACCCGGACAGGCAACGAGAACACGGTAGCGGACTTCGCCGCCATCACTGAGGATCACCTTGTTTTCGTCGGGGGCAAAATCCGAGGCTGCTGCGCGGATCCAGTTCACTCGGCTCGGCATGACCTGCGCTTCAGTGCGTCGTGTGAACTCTCTCTCGAAGACACCGGCGCCGACCATAGTCCAACCGGGCTGATAATAATGCTCCTCAGATGGCTCGATAACTGCAATATCGAGCTTCGGATTGCGCTTTAGAAGGCTTGCTGCCGTCGCAATCCCCGCTGCACCGCCGCCGACAATCACGACATCGTGAATATGGACTACAGGGGCCGATTGGCTCCGAGAGGAGGAGAGGTCATACAACTTCGTCGACCTCGCGCCGGAGCGGCAAAAGGCGAGAATCGGCCTAGGAAGGCGCGCTAGCGCACTTGCCATGGCCTCAACATTCGCATCGGTAATCGCCCCCGAGACTGCGGGCGCATGCGCGAACTCTAAGCCCAGTCGTTCGGCAGCTTCACGAAGCTCCGTAGCGGCAATCTGACCCTTCTCCTCGTTATCAGGTCGATTGCAGATGATCGCCTTGTAACCTTGGGCGGCGATTGCCGGAAGGTCGGCGAGATCAATCTGCGGGGAGATTGCAAAGTCCCGATTGAGCGGCTTGATGTCCATGGCTTCTCCTCGATCCCGCTCTGAAGCGGGCCTCTTTTCATTTTGTAATGATGCGGTGCGCGGTCATGCCGGCGAGCATGGCGGCGACGAAAATTCCGGCTTCAATTGGTGCGATGGCAAGGTCGGCGAGTGCGGGGCCGGGACATAGTCCCCCGATCGCCCAACCGATCCCGAACAATGACGCTCCGCCAAGCAACTTGGCATCCAGCAAGCTTGTACCGGGCAAGTCGAACGCCTCGCAGACGATCGGTCGCGGCATCCGCTTCTGGACCAACCAGGCGATCGCCATCGGCACCATCGCACCGACCATCACGAAGGCAAGCGTGGGATCCCAGGCCCCGAACAGATCGAGGAAGGCGCGCACCCGCGCGGGGTCAGCCATGCCGGATATGGTGAGCCCAGCTCCGAACAAGGTGCCCGCTAGCAACGAGATGGCAGGGACCTTCACTTCCCAGTGCCGCAGGTTGAAAGGCCGAGCGGGCGGTAGAGCGGACAGAAGCTGACCGCGCTTGTCAGAAGGAATATAACTGCGACGATCGCCAAGCCGACACCGAGGTCCCCGCTGATCGTTCCGGTCCACCAGAGATAACCGATCGCCAAGGCTGCGATGGTGCGCAGCATCCGATCGACCGTTCCCATATTCCTCTTCATGTCCGGTGTCCTCCGACTATCCGTTGATGAAACCGAAAGCGCGCATCAGCCCAACGGTGGCGAAGCCGCTGACCATGAAGGTCAGCGTTGCGACCATCGACCGGCGCGAAAGTCGGGAGAGACCGCAGACCCCGTGACCGCTCGTGCAGCCTGAACCAAGGCGCGTGCCGAAACCTACGAGCAGTCCGGCAATGACCAGTTGCAGGACTGATCCTGTAAAAAGCGGTCTGATACTGCTGGAAGACAGTATGACGAGGAGCGCACCAAGCGGCAGTCCGGCGATGAACGCGAGCGCTATGGCGCGCGGTGTGCCCGTATCGGAAATTCCCGACGCGCGGGCCAACATACCGCTTACACCAGCGATGCGACCAAGTCCGAGCAGCATGATCGCTGCCGCAAGCCCGATCAGCAGGCCGCCAACCAACCCCGCGACGGGGGTGGCATTGGGGAAGCCGGGCAGCATCATACTGCGTTGACCGGAATCTTGAGGTACGTGACGCCATTGTCCTCGGCAGGCGGGAAATGACCGGCGCGCATGTTCACCTGGACAGAAGGCAGAATGAGGCGCGGCATCGCGAGCGTCTTGTCGCGGGCCTCGCGCATCGCGACAAATTCGTCTTCGCTTACCCCGTCATGGATATGGACGTTGGCTTGGCGCTCGGCCTCTACGGTCGTTTCCCAGACATAGTCCTTGCGCCCTTCCGGAAGATAATCGTGGCACATGAACAGCCGCGTTTCCGGCGGGAGCGACAGAAGCCGCATCGCAGATTGATAGAGGGTTCGGGCATCGCCACCGGGAAAATCAGCACGTGCCGTGCCGTAGTCGGGCATGAACATGGTATCGCCGACAAACACGGCGTCGCCGATCACATAGGCGATACAGGCCGGCGTGTGCCCCGGCACATGCAGCACGGTTACATCAAGATTGCCGATCCGGAAGTGATCACCGTCTTTCCACAAATGATCGAAGTCGGAACCGTTGCGCTCGAAATCGGTGCCCGCGTTGAAAAGCTTACCAAATGCCTGCTGCACCGTGATGATTTGCTCGCCGATGGCGATTTGCCCGCCCAACTTCTCCTTCAGATATGGCGCAGCTGACAGGTGATCCGCGTGAGCGTGCGTCTCCAGGTGCCAGTCGATAGCAAGCCCCTTCTCCTCGACAAAAGCGACAAGCGCGTTTGCCGAGGAGAAGGAGGTGCGACCCGAGGCGGGGTCATAGTCCAGCACGCTGTCGATGATCGCAGCGTGGCGGCTCTCGGGATCATGAACAACATAGGTCACCGTGAAGGTCGGCTCGTCAAAGAACGCCTTGATCTGGGGGGTGTCCGTTTGAGCGGCTGAGATCTGCGATGAGGCGGCTGCAAGAGCGGAGTCGGCCACGGAAAACCTCACAAATTCACATTTACATATATCGTGTAATCGAATAATCTTGTTGCGTCAAGAGGGAGGAGCGTCGAAGGAGACGTCATGGAAATGGCCCAAAGAATTGAATCTCGCTCACCGCGCATTGGAGAGCCCGCGCCAGACTTTCGCGCCCGTTCGACCGGGGGCGAAATTCAGCTTTCAAAGTTGCGTGGACGATGGGTGATCTTTTTTTCCCATCCCGCTGACTTCACGCCAGTTTGCAGCACCGAATTCGCTGAACTCGCCCGTCGGCAGTCGGAATTTGATGCCCTTGAAACGTCGCTGTTGGGACTGTCAGTCGACAGCCTTTACTCGCACATGGCGTGGGTCAGAGCGATCCGAGAGACGCTCGGAGCGGATGTCCGCTTCCCGATAATCGAGGATCCGAGCATGGCGATTGGGCATGCCTATGGCATGGTTGACGAGCAATCTGCTGACAGCATGGCTATGCGTTCGAC
The DNA here is from genome assembly GCF_049472635.1 of Sphingobium salicis subsp. salicis. Classification (NCBI taxonomy): domain Bacteria; kingdom Pseudomonadati; phylum Pseudomonadota; class Alphaproteobacteria; order Sphingomonadales; family Sphingobiaceae; genus Sphingobium; species Sphingobium salicis. Next base: position 3,593,089 of record NZ_JAYRCS010000001.1, on the reverse strand, counting down.
ATTCTTCATCGATCCCGAAGGGGTCATAAGGGCGATCACATGCTACCCCCATAATGTTGGGCGATCGGTCGATGAGATGCTGCGGTTGCTTAAAGCACTGCAAGTGGTGGGCAGTGCCCAGAAACTTGCGCCTGAAGGATGGCGGGAAGGACAGCCTTTGCTCTGCCCACCATCTGACATCGCAGAAGATCGCCAGGACTGGTTTTGCCGCTTTGCGGACGCGCTATGAACGAGGCATTTTACGAGGACCGCGAAGCTGCGACCGTCGCGTCCGAAAAGCTCAAGGTCTTTGCGCAACCACAGCGCCTCATGATCCTCTCTTGCCTGTTACGCGGGGAGCGCAACGTATCGGAGATCGGCGAAGCGACAGACATTGTCCAACCAGCACTCAGCCAGCAGCTAGGGGAGTTACGCCGGGCCAATCTCGTTCAAACGAGAAAGGAGGCCAAACTCGTTTGGTACGCGCTTGCTGACGAGGGGGTCGCTTTGTGCGTCCGAACAATGGAAGCGATTTTCGGAGGCCTGGGTAAGGTCGAAGAAATCCGGCCGTCTGCCAAACCGGAGCGTCGTCCATCATTACCTGAAGGGGTGGCCGGATTTGCTCAAGTGCTTGATTAAGATATTTACGCGCTGTTTGCCTCGTTTGGCTTTGTAGCGAGTGCTGCGGTGGTCGCTGCAAGCGACACGCTCTTAACGTCGTAGAAGAAGTTTCATGTGCGCAGCTTTTGGGCCTTTGTCCTAAATTGCTTTCCCGACCAAGCTGCCAATGCCAGCGGTCAAACCCATGGCCAACGCCCCCCAGAACACCACACGACCGACAGGTTTGAGCGGGTTTGCACCGCCAGCGGCAGCTCCCACCCATCCCAGGAGCGCCAGGAACAGGAGCGATCCCAGCGCTTCGCCTGTTACGGTGAGCGACGCCGGCAGCAAAGCCGCAAGGATGAGAGGCAGCAGGGCTCCGGCCGTGAACGTCGAGGCAGACGTCAATGCCGCTGTGATCGGGCGTGCGGCAGTCATCTCGGTGATGTGGAGTTCTTCGCGAGCATGAGCACCCAGTGCATCATGCTCCATGAGTTGTTTCGCAACCTCATGCGAGGTCTTTTCGTCGACCCCTCGCTGAACATAGAAACCAGCCAACTCTGCCAATTCCGCATCGGGATTGTCAGCGATTTCCTGCTGCTCCCGGCGCAAGTCCGCCGCTTCGGTGTCAGACTGAGAGCTTACCGACACATATTCGCCCGCCGCCATCGACATCGCGCCGGCCACCAGACCCGCTATACCAGATATCAACATGGAAGAACGGGAGGCACCGGACGCAGCGACGCCGATCATCAGGCTAGCCGTGGATACGATGCCGTCGTTGGCGCCTAGCACCGCGGCACGAAGCCATCCGATACGAGAGACGAGATGGGTTTCCCGGTGGCTGCGCATCGTAATCCCCTTTGAAGCCAAGCCATTTCTTTGACCCGCATTATAGCCTGTTCGCTATCTCGTGCCAGTCCGGCAAGCTCGATCCGCACAAATTTGGAGGCGCGACGCCGTATCGGATCACAAGCGTCAGAAGAAATTCATATGGTCAGGACGATGTCAGATCGGTTCGGTAATATGCCGGGTAAAACCATCGCCGGATGAGAGCATGCGCATTCTGATCATTGAAGACAATCGCCACCTGGCAGATCTGACGGCGGAGGGCCTTACGCGTCGGAAATTCGTATGCGATTGTGCCTATTCGGCAGCGGAGGCGGATCTGGCTCTTGGGTCGGCTCAGTATGATGCACTCATCCTCGATCTGGGCTTGCCCGATGGTGACGGCGTACATTGGATCAAGAAGAGGCGTGACGCGGGCCTTGCGGTGCCGGTCCTGATGCTGACAGCCCGCAGTTCGCTCCAGCAGCGGGTCGATGGACTGGACGGCGGCGCTGACGACTATGTCGTCAAACCGGTAGAGGCGGATGAGCTGGCAGCGAGGATTCGGGCACTACTTCGCCGTCCGGGAGCTCGGGCAGCGCCCGTGTTGGAGGTGGGCAGCCTATCCTATGACACGAGCGCTCATCGCGCGCGGTATCAGGGTAAGGCCATCGATCTGTCACCTCGCGAGACCAGCCTGCTTGAGTTACTCATGCGGGAGGCTGGTGCAGTCGTTCGTCGATCTCGTATCGAAAATGCACTGTATAGTTTTCGAGACGAGATATCCCCTAATGCAGTGGATGCCGCAATCTCGCGGCTGCGTCGTCGACTTGAGGAATGCGGAGCTCGCAACATGCTCCATACGATCAAGGGGCTAGGCTACTTGCTAGAAGACCGGGAACCGTGCTGAAGCGACTTTCGGTTGGCCATCGGCTCATCGGTGGCCTGCTGCTGGTTGGCGCCATCGGTACGGTGTCGCTGATCTACGCTGTCCTCTCGGAATATGGCATACCGTTTAGCGCCTTGCTCGATCCGACCATGCGCGACGCGGCATCGACGGAACTGTTCGATCATGTTCTCATCCCACTGGTGGTGCTGATCCTGCCAATGGGCCTTGCAACCACATGGGTCATCAGAACGGCGTTCGAGCCCCTGAGCAAAGCGGCGCGTCATATCGAAACCGCACCGACCGAACGCGGGATGCAGATCGATGAAGCCGATATGCCTGCTGAAGCGAAACCGTTCGTGCGATCCATCAACAACCTGCTTCACCGACTCGACACCTCAGCTCAGCAACAGGCGGATTTTGCGTCTGACGTCGCCCACGAATTGCGGACGCCGTTGGCCATTTTGTCTCTAGAGCTTGATCGACGCGAGGGATCGGATGGAGATCCTCTGAAGGCGCAGGTCAGCGCCATGCGCCGTCTTGTGGATCAGCTCCTGCTACTGGCGCAGATCGACGCGGACGCCACCATGCCCATGACGCCTGAGCCACTCGATCTCGAGACATTGGCTGAAGACAGTGTCTCGTCCCTGGCAGCGACCGTCATCGCGCAAGGACGCGAGATCGCGATAGAGTCCGAAGGCCAGGTGCCAAAGATATACGGCCACAGGGAAGCGATCGGGGCGGGAATCCGAAACCTTATTGAAAATGCCGTCCGCGCGACGCCCATGGGTGGCACCGTGACGATCATATCCGGGCCCGGAGCGATCATCAGGGTGCGCGACCAAGGCGCCGGCCTCAGCGAAGAGAAGCTGGCGCAACTCATCCGCCGCCATCAGCGAGCAGACCATGCCAGCCCCCATGGCGCGGGTCTCGGCCTCTCCATAACCCATCGGATTATGAGCGCACATAACGGTCATATTCGAACGAGCGAGACCTTGAGAGAACTCATCCTGGATTTCCGCCTGCAGTAATTTCCCATCGTCAAGACGCCGTCAGGTTGAACCCGATATCGCGGCGAAATGGAAAACGGACGCAAATATCTGGTGGGCGGCGCCATTGTAGCCGTCGCAGTCGCGGGCTTGGGCTGGACTATGTTTCCTCGCTCGGAAACCGTCTCGGCGGGAACGCAGGTCAAGACCGAGAAAGCTGCCGGCATGCTTGCCGTGCTGCCGGACAGGGCGAGATTGCTCGGCATCAAGGCCTCTCCGGCATTGCCTGCATCAGAAGCGCCGATCGCCGATCTCCCCGCCACGATCAGTCCGCCCGCTAATGCGCGTGTGGCGGTGACCGCGACACTTCCGGGTGTGGTGATGCGCACCATGGTCGTGGAAGGCGACAGCGTACGGGCCGGGCAACCACTGGCCGTGGTTTCGAGCCGCGACATTCTGACGCTGGGCGCCGATCTCGCGCGTGCAAATGCACGGTTGGGCGTCGCGCAGACGAGTGCAGCCAGGCTCTCCCAGCTGGACAAGGAAGGGGTGATAGCCGGAGCGCGAGCCGACGAAGCCCGCGCAGTGGCCATGGAGGCGCGTGCGGACGTTCGCGAGAAAAGCCGCATTCTCAGCCTTGTCGGCGGGCATGGGAGCAGCGGCACCTACACGCTGACAGCTCCGATCGCGGGCAGAATCACGCGTGCCAAGATCCAGACAGGCGACCCGTTGGACGGGACGACTGCTCCCTATGTGATCGATGCGAATGGCCGTTACGAAGTCGTCGCCCAGGTTCCCGAGCGGCTTGTTGGACAGATCAGACCCGGCATGACGGTCAAACTCGGCGCGCTTTCTGGCACCGTCACATCTGTCGGCAGCACCATCGACGCGATGACGCGATCTGCCTCGCTGAAGGCGAGCCTTCCCGCTGCTCCAGGGGTCATTGCAGGCGCCACCGGCAATGTCACGATATTCGGGCCTGCACCGAAAGGCGCAGTCGTCCTGCCTGCCGCGGCCGTAGTAGATACAGACGGCAAGTCGGTGGTCTTCGTCGCGGTCCGGGGCGGTTATGTTCAGCGCGAGGTGACAAAGGGCGGCGCGGTGGATGGCCAAGTCCTCCTCCTGACCGGCGTCAGCATCGGTGAGAACGTCGTCACTACGGGCACAAGCGCGCTCAAAGCGCTCGCCATCTCGAAATAGGTCGGGCCCATGCTTCAGTCACTCGTCGCGAAGGCTCTGTCCTATCGCCTGCTCGTCGTAGCGCTTGCACTGGCTGTCGCCGGCCTCGGCGCATGGGCCTTCGTTCAGCTACCCGTGGATGCGTATCCCAATATAGCGCAGACGCAGGTCAAGATCATTCTCAAGGCTCCCGGCATGACGCCGGAGGAGGTTGAGAGCCGCGTAATTGCCCCGATCGAGATGGAGATGCTGGGCATTCCCCGGCAGTCTATCCTGCGTTCGTCCGCCAAATATGCGATCGCCGATATCACCATCGACTTCACCGACGGCACAGATATCTATTGGGCGCGCCAGCAAGTCGCGGAGCGCCTTTCCGGAGTGATGGCGGATCTGCCGGCGAGCGTGTCGGGCGGCCTGGCGCCGATTTCCACGCCTCTGTCCGATATCTTCATGTTCACGATCGAGGGGCCGCTCAGCCTCCAGCAGAAGCGGGAGCTTCTCGACTGGACCATCCGTCCCGCTCTGCGGACTGTGCCCGGCGTCGCCGACGTCAACGCGCTTGGTGGATATGTCCGTACATTCGAGGTCCGGCCCGATCCTCTCGCCTTGGCCGGAGCCCACCTCTCCGTTGCCGACATCAAGACGGCCATCGACAGTGGCAATCGCAACGACGGAGCCGGCCGCCTCGTCACTGGCGAAGAATCCCTGATCGTTCGGGCTGTCGGCGCGATCCGGTCCGTCGCCGATCTTCAGTCGCTGGTCATAACGAGCCGTGACGGCCGTATCGTCCGCCTGGGAGATGTAGCGAGTGTCGGGACCGGAAGCCTGACGCGCTATGGCGCGGTGTCCAAGAACGGCAAGGCAGAGGCGGTCGAGGGCCTTGTGATCGCTCTTCGCGGTGCCGATGCACGGCAGGTTGTGACCGGCGTCAAAGACCGTCTGGCAGAGGTCGAGCGTGGCCTTCCAGCCGGAACGCACATCGCGGTCTTCTACGATCGGTCCGATCTGATCGGCCGAGCGATTGGAACGGTTGAGGAAGCGTTGCTGGAAGCGACCGTCCTGGTCGTGATCCTTCTGATCGTTTTCCTCGGTGACTGGCGAGCCGCCGCGATCGTTGCGGTCACACTGCCGATGGCCGCGCTGGTGACGTTCCTGTTCATGAGCATGGCCGGGTTGTCCGCGAATCTCATGAGCCTCGGTGGACTGGCCATTGCTATCGGCATGCTCGTGGATGGTGCGGTCGTTGTGGTGGAGAACGTCGTAGAGCGTCTGTCGCACCAACAGGATGACTCCCATCCGCGCCTTCACCAAGTCTTCCGCGCAACCAGCGACGTGACTGTGCCGGTATCGGCGGGCATCATCATCATCGCACTTGTGTTCCTTCCTCTGCTCGCGCTGCAGGGGCTGGAAGGCAAGCTGTTCGCGCCGGTTGCCCTCACCATTGTCTTCGCCCTTGCGGGATCACTCCTGCTGGCGCTGACGCTCGTCCCCGTCCTTGCTTCGTTCGGCTTGAAAAGCGGACATCATGGAGACCCATGGGTGATGCGCTGGCTAACGCCTCGCTACCGTGCGCTTCTGAATGGCGCGTTTGCGCGCAAGAGCCTGGTCTACGGCCTTTCGGCTCTCGGACTGGTCCTCGCCGGATTGGCCTATGGAGCGGTGGGCAAAACCTTCATGCCGACGATGGATGAGGGGTCGGTCATCGTGCAGCTGACGAAACTTCCCTCCATCAGCTTGGCCCAGTCCGTCGAGGGCGACAAGGCGGTCGAGCGCGCCTTGATGGGTGTCCCCGAGGTGCAGGAAGTCATCGCGCGGGTTGGTGCTGACGAAATCGGGCTTGATCCGATGGGACCTAATGAGACCGACACCTTCGTCCGTCTGAAGCCGCAGTCCGAGTGGCGCGGCAGCAAGGAGTTCGTCCTGGAGCAGATCCGCAAGGCCGTCGACGGCCTGCCTGGCATCCAGCCCAGTTTCACCCAGCCGATCGAAATGCGTGTCTCGGAAATGCTGACCGGCGCCCGGGGCGACCTGGCTGTCAAGATTTTCGGACCGGATTCGGCGGTCCTCGCGGATCTTGCAGGTCGCGTGCAGCATGAGTTGGGCCAGGTGCGCGGCGCGACGGAAGTGTTGACGGTCGCGAACGACAGCGTGGACTACCTGCAGCTCGACATCGACCGAGCAGCCGCAGGCCGGTTTGGCATGCCGATCGATCAGTTACAGGACACCTTGCGCGCACAGGTGGAAGGCGTTCGGTCCGGTATCGTCGCCGAAGGTCAGAAGCGGATCCCGATCGTCATCCGCGGTGACGAAAGCATCCGCAATGATGCGACCCGGTTTGAAGACCTGCAGATCATGACGCCGGGTGGAACGCTCGCCCGGGTCAGCGACATGGCGCAGGTGAAGCATACGCAGGGTCCGGTGAAGCTCGACCATGAGAATGGTTCCCGCTTCGCTCTGGTCCAGGCCTTCGTCTCTGGTCGTGATCTGGTGGGCTATGTGGACGAGGCGAAGGCCGCAGTCGCGAGCAAGGTGCCGCTCCCGCCCGGCTATCGCATCGTGTGGGGTGGCCAGTTCGAAAATCAGCAGCGTGCATCGGCTCGGCTCATGATGGTCATTCCCGTCGCGCTGCTCCTTATCTTCTTCGTCCTGCTCGCCACCTTGCGTTCGCTGCGGGCCGCCACGCTGATCCTGGTCAACATTCCCTTCGCCATGGTCGGCGGCCTGATCTCGCTCTGGGCATCGGGAGAGTATCTGTCAGTGCCTGCTTCCGTCGGCTTCATTGCTCTGCTTGGCATCGCGGTGCTGAACGGCTTGGTGCTGGTCTCCTATTTCCGCCAACTCCGTCAGGAGGGGCAGAGCATGACGCAGACGGTGCGCCTGGGTGCCGAGCGACGCCTCCGCCCCGTCCTAATGACCGCGAGTATTACCGCTTTCGGCCTGGTCCCCCTGCTGTTCGCGACCGGTCCGGGATCCGAAATACAGCGCCCGCTTGCCATTGTGGTCATCGGCGGGCTGGTCACGTCCACGTTGCTCACTCTGGTACTTCTCCCGATCCTTTTCGAAAGGTTCGGAGAGGGCCGCGGCGAGCAGGATTTCGAAGAGGTGCTGGCCAATGGCTGAGCTTCTGCTGGTCCTCCACTGTTCCCCTCCGGATGCGGGAACTCTGGTGGAGGCTATTCGAACCGTTGCGTCCGCGCCGATCCATCGCCGTGAGGAAGCCGTTCTCGGTCGCGACTTCAGCGACGCCGGAACGCATGAGCAGGTAAGAGGAGTCCTCCATCGGATCGCATTCGAGCTCGTCGTCGAGGATTCCATGATCCCCGCCATAATCGCTGCGGTTGCCTCATCGCGCCGCAAACAACCTGTGCGCTGGCACTCCTTGCCGATCATCGAGCGCGGGAGGATTTCATGAAGAAGCTGACTGCCCTCTTGCCGCTATCCATCTCGATAGCGACTGCGCTCGCAACTGCCGCGCACGCGCAAGCGACTGGTCTTCAATGGTCCTTGCCGCCTGAGGAGCAGGTGGTGAAGGCGCTTGACGGTCATCCGACCGTCGAGGCAGCGGGCAAGCGCGTCGGCGCTGCATCGGCGGCGAGCGATATGCTCCGCGTTGGCCCTCACGAGGTCCAGCTCACCGGAAGCTACATCAATCGCGACGTGCGGCTGGAGCGGAATTATACGGAGTTCGATGGCACGGTCAGCCGATCTTTTCGCTTGCCCGGGAAGGCTGCCCTGGATCGCGAGGCAGGCCAGCTTGGTGTCGAGGTCGCGCAAAACCGGATGGAAGATACGCGCCATCAGGCGGCCCTGTATCTGTCGCAGCTCTGGTACGACTGGCTGACGGCAAGCGAGCTCAACCGCACGGATCAATCGAACGTCGCATTACTCGAACGCGGTCTCGCTGCCGTGAAGAGGCGAGTGCAGTTACGCGATGCATCGATGCTTGACACCGACCAGGCCCAGGCGGCGCTCGATCAGGCCAAGGGTGTCGCGGCAGCCAGCCTGGCTGATATGAAACAGGCGCGAGCGCTGCTGCAATCGAACTTCCCCGATCTGGCCCTGCCGTCGGACGCACCATCCTTGGCTGATCCAGTCCTGCCTTCTCAGGACCTGACTGCACTTCATGATCTGGTGATCCAGCGCAGTCATGAAATTGGGGCTGCTGATCGCGAAGCTCTGCGTCTTGAAGTCGTCGCACGGCGGGCGAAGGCTGATCGCTTGCCGGACCCACAGCTGGGCGTCCGGGCCTTTAGCGAGCGTTCTGGCATTGAACGCGGTGTCGGTGTCGTCTTCTCGATCCCATTGGGAGGACGATACCGGAAATTCCAGCAGGATCAGGCGGAAGCCAATGCCTCCGCTGCCTCTATGGATCTCGCGCAAGCGCGCCGGATGGTGCTGGCGATGGCCGATACTGATATGGCGAACGCCTCTGGCCGCTACGTCGCTTGGCAGCGGCTTCAGGGTGCTGCCAGAAGTTCGCTCGACGCCGCCACACGGACGGAGCGCGGGTACGAAGGGGGCATTATCGACCTGTCCGATCTGCTCTATTCCCGACGGCAAGCACATGATGCGGACCGGCTGGCCATAGACGCACGCAGCTCTGCGACACGAGCTATCGTGAAATTACTCATCGATTCTCATACGATATGGCAAGGTAACGAGAAGGAGCCATGAGGGCGTAGGTTGGCAATCGCTGTAGAGAATGAAGTCATCTTCCCATTCACGCGGAGGAATCTGAAATGCAGAGTTCAAAACCTGGAATCCCAGTCCGGCCCCTAAAAGACTCAGCCCGAGCAAAGGCGAAATGGGACCCCGTTGTTAAGGTGACCCATTGGTCAATCGTTCTTGCTGTCATCGGGAATGCAATTTTCACGGAAGAGGGTTCGGGGCCGCACGTCTGGGTGGGATACGCCCTCGCAACCGTTTTGGCGTTTAGACTGCTCTGGGGTTTCGTTGGACCCAAAGAGGCACGGTTCACAGCGTTCCCACCGAGCCCGCGTAAAGCGCTTGCCCATATCCGGGAGATTAGAGCCGGACACAATGAAATCCATCCATCGCACAATCCGTTAGGTGCATTGATGGTCTACGCTATTTGGGGAACGCTTAGCATCATCATAGCGACCGGCATTGGCATGGCTGGTCTGCCCTCCACGAAATGGATTAGCGAGGCTCCGTCCCACGCCGTTGGTCGAGGCACAGATAACAGGGACAGCGTCTTACTCAAAGGTTCTGAGCGGAAAGAGACAGTCGATGACGCAGAGGACGAGCCCTTGAAGGAAGTGCACGAGTCAGCGGTAAATTTGCTGTACGTTCTGATTGCCCTCCACCTTGCCGGAGTTGTTTTCGAAACGAGGAGGAGTGGGAAGTATATCCTTACAGCGATGCTTCCCGGCCGAGCACAATAGGATGGAGGTGATGCTGCAACGTGGCGATGGCGGCTCGGCTTTCCGATTAGTCGATGATTGATGTGCTGGCCTACAGAACGGCTTGGACCGCAAGATCGGTGGCAGCGTTACGCTTTGCCTGTACAGCCTTCCGTTCGGAATAGCGGTTGACGAGCTGGCCGGCGTGCGGGCGGGTCAGGATCGTGAACCGCACCAGTTCCTCCATCACGTCGACGATGCGGTCATAATAGCTCGACGGCTTCATGCGGCCGGCCTCGTCGAATTCCTTGAACGCCATCGCCACGCTCGACTGGTTGGGGATCGTGATCATGCGCATCCAGCGGCCAAGCAGGCGCAGCGTGTTGACCGCGTTGAACGACTGCGAGCCGCCCGACACCTGCATGACCGCGAGCGTGCGACCCTGGGTCGGCCGCATGCCGCCGAACTCCAGCGGCGGATGGTCGATCTGCGCCTTCATGATGCCGGTGATCTGGCCGTGCCGCTCGGGGCTGCACCAAACCATGCCTTCGGACCAGAGCGCGTGCTGGCGCAGCTCATGGACCGCCGGATGATCGTCACCCTTCACCTGATCTGGGAGCGGCAGGTCGCTGGGATCGAATATCCGCACCTCCGCGCCGAAGAGGATCAGCAGTCGTGCCGCTTCCTCAGCCGCGAGTCGGCTGAACGAGCGTTCGCGCAGCGACCCGTACAGCAGCAGGATGCGAGGCGGCGGCTGATCGTCGCCCATGCCGGCGGCGGGCCGGGTGATCGCGATGCCGCGATCGAGTGCTGGCAGATGGTCGGCGTCGGGTACGTCACGAAGGCGCGTCATCCAAGATCCTTGACGAGATAGGTCGCGCGCGGACTGCACAGCGACGTGAACTGCGCGGTCGCTGCGATGAAGGCCGGCGCGGCGTCGCGATCGGCATCGGTGTAACCAAGCCTGCGAAAGAACTCCCCGGTGCCGCTGGTCAGGAGGTGCAGCCGCTCGACCGCGCCATCAGCAACGCCTTCAAGGCGTTCGACCAGCATCCGGCCATATCCTTTGCCGCGCCGGGTCGGCAGCACGACCAGCGAGCGGAGCAGCCGGTCGGTGCCGCTACCTTCCAGGCCGATGAACCCGATCAGCTCTTCATCGTCGGACAGGCTGAAGAACATCTGGTCGGGACCGCCGAGATCGTCGGTCGGGAGCTGCGCGGCGCCGAGCGCGAGCCGCAGGACATCATCGGCGTGGCGAGCCTCCGAGAAATATACCTGCGTCATGCCGCCGCTCCCGCTTCATACCAGGGACGGGTCCGCTTGACGATCGCCCAGCCACAAATGGAACTGGCGCAGGAGGATGCGACTTCGCGCAGTCATGCGAAGTGGCGAACCCGGCAAAACCAGGCAGCGATTATCATGATGGTAATCCTCGGCAGGCCTGGCAGCCGCAAGAGCGCGCATTGAGCCAAGCCAAATCGGACGCAGGTGCATGACAGCGAAGGAGGCGGACGCGATACACGCACCCGTCCCCTCAGCCCCTCATGCGACGACGAACGATCAGATTGCCGGAAGCCCCCTCAGGGGTGGACGCAGATAGGGTGGCGCTGTCGAAGCTCGCAGCACCAGAGGGCGCGTGCCGAGCGCCAGCACGAACAGAATCGCAGCCGCCAACAGAATTGGGTCCGCAGCAGCGAGGGACGGCGCCGACAAGCCTGAGAAGGCGCAAGGCTGTTCTGCCTTGCCCTGATGACCGTCGCTACCGGATTTCCCATGTTCAAGGCCGGGGATCGTAATGACCATCGTCATCGGCCCGGTACCCGAGCAAATGCTGACCACGATCCGCCCGTTCGAAACGGTTGGCATGAACCCCGCCGGCATGACGATCTTCATCATCAGCGCGAGTACAAGCACCGCGCAGGCAAGGGGCCGATTGGCAAGGACAAGTTTGCGAAGTCGATGCACCGATTGCGCTCTTAGCTACGAGACGCGCTTCTGTCATGTGCCATTGATGGTGAGACAATCTGCCCATTTTTAAGCGTTGGCCGCTTTTGGGGAACCCGGCCGTTCGCGTTCCCGCTCATAAAAGGCAATTTCTGGTCGGCAGCCGACCCGACGTGGGCGTAATCTATCCTCGCAACCCGACTACAGACCGGACATTTGCCTACCGGCCAAGAATGGCGTGAGCTACTTGACGGGACTGCGCCCTTTTGAGCCATTCAAAGTGCAAAAGGCTAAACCCGAAAGTGGCCATTCACACATTAAATTCCAAGAGACCTGACCAAGGATATCTTGGATAACGTCGTAGGCGCCGTTTCCGAAGTTAGCTTTTTTTGAAGACCATCAAGCGTGCCGTGAAATCTTGCCGAACTTCGCCGTCGCCACCGAAGGTTAGGCTACGCAGGATAACCATCCCGCGATCCTCGCGCGATTTTGAGGGGGTAACGGCAGTCACTTGGCTACGTACGCGCAGAACGTCGCCGGGCCGGGTTGGGCGAGGCCAAGTTACCTCGGCCCCCGCGCCAATGATGCCACCTGCGATAGGGACGCTCTCGACGATCAGCCGCATCGTGATCCCCATCGTGTGCCACCCGCTCGCGGCCAACTCTCCGAAGAAAGTTGCCCGGGCGGCATCCGGGTCGATATGAAAGGGCTGCGGATCATAGAGCGAGGCAAACTCGATGATCTGCTCCTCGCTGATCTGGATCTCGCGGCTTTCGAATGTGTCGCCGACATGCAGGTCGTCGAGATAGAGCTTGTCCATGCCCGTCACAGCGGGCGACGCATATACACGTCGCAGCGGGCGTAAGGCGACGCAGGTCGCTCCCCGGGCTCCAGATGGAGAAAGCCGCTGCGCTCGTAGAGCGTCACCGCCGGCGTCAAGCTGCTGTTGGATTCAAGATAGATGGAACGGGCACCCATACCACGCGCCTGAGCGATAGCGGCATCCATCAACTTGCGGCCGACCCCACGCCCCTGCGCAGCGGACGAAACAGCCATCTTCGCCAGTTCAAGCTCTCCTTCGCCATAAGGCACCAGCGCGACGCAACCTATCGCTGCGCCTGTCTCGTCTTCGGCAATGAGGATGGCGCCGCCCTTGCCGATGATGCTGGTCTGTGCATCCTCAATTTGTGCGCGGTCCTTGGCCTCCACAGTGAAGAAACGTTCCAGCCACTCGACATTGAGCGCTACGAACGCCGCTGCATGGCGCGGCTCGAAGGCGACGACGACAACGCCTGGCTTATCCATGCATTTTTGCTCCCTTGGTTATCTTGTCGACCAGCTTCTTGTCCTCGCGCAGTGCGATCCCGACGACCTTCGCGGCGTCCGCCCCATGTTCGGAGAAGACGGCCCGGTTGGCTTCGTCATGGCCAGTGGAGAACATCTCTTCGATATAGAGGCCGTGCGGCACGGCGCGGTCGGTCGCCCGGCGATGGATGGTCTTGAGCGTGTCGCCGCTCGCGGACAGGACGATGACCGGCTGCACGCACAGACTGTGATAGCTGTTGCCATCGGCATCGCGGTAGGGCTCGCCCATGACGTCGGGGGCGGCACCAACGATCCCGCTCATCAGGAAGGCGGTGACGTTGAGCTTCTGCCAGGTGGCAAGATCGTCGCGGACGACGATCGCAATCTTGGTATCGAACATTCGAGCCTCAATCAGTGCTGAAATGGAGAGAAAAATGGAGAGTGGCGGTCATGCTGCGTCCCGCCTTGCCTGCCGTTCCGCCGAGTAGTCCGGTCCCATGGTGACGGTTGCGGCACGCGCCTCAACCTCATCGTCGCAGGCGGAACAGCGCACCGTCACACCGACCTCGCCGCCGCAATCACGGTGCGCGATCGTCAGCGCCGGCTCGGCTTCGAGCGGCTGGCCACCCCAAGTCTCACCCCAGCCTTTGAGCGCAAGTAATATGGGATAGAAGGCGAGCCCCTTCTCCGTCAGGCGGTATTCGTGGCGCACGGGGCGTTCGCTGTAGGGATGGCGCGCCAGCACACCATCCGCTTCAAGGCGCTTGAGACGCACCGATAGCAGATGGGGCGACATGCCGGTCTGGGCCTGCAACTCATCAAAGCGGCGCCCGCCCAGAAACAGTTCACGCAGCACCAGAAGCGTCCAGCGGTCGCCGACCACGGCGAGCGTACGTGCAATCGGGCAGGCGGTATCGGCGACATCAGACCAGCTCATTACCACTAACTACAAAAAATGAAGTGACTTGCAAAGATCCTTGTCGGCGTCTGTGACAGCCGTCAGCCGACATCGTCAGCTTCCAGAATATCGTCGCGGTGCTTGACGCCTCTGAAGGCAATGAGCGAGACGTCCTGCTGCGATGGGAACATCCGCTCAGCGGCTTTGCGCCTCAATGTGGTTATTCGCAACGATAAGCGCTGCCCCTGAAAGCCGCCGTTTGGCCCGTTCAGCCGGAGTGGCGCTCAGCAATGTTGCGCGCTCGCGAGGCGCCGAGCACCTTCCGGAACATTGTGACAAAGCTCGGGACGCTTTCATAACCAAGGTCGGCGACGACCTGTCGTGTCGCCATGCCGCCTGCCAACCATTTGACGGCCAGGACTACGCTAAGTTGCCGACGCCATTTTATCGATCCCATTCGTCATAGTGCTCCGAAGAAGCGCTCCAAGATCAGGACGATGGCAAGAACGATCATAATGACGCCCGAAACGCGCCCTACGATTTTTGCCGCCTGCGGCCGGGCTCGCAGGACCGCGCGCGAGCTATAGCCTACGATCAGATACACCACGCCGCAGTTCAGGACATGGGTGCCTCCCAGCGCGGCGATCTGTGCGGATATGGGCCAGCCTGCACTTCTTTCGGTAAATTGCGGCAACAGCGCCAGAAACAACAGCAGCACTTTGGGATTGAGGCCGCTGACGCAGAACCCGCGAAGCACCCAGCTTGTGGCGGATTGGATATCCTCTTCTCCCGCCATCTGGGGAACCGGCGGGTTCCTCAGCAGCCCGACGCCCAGCCAGAAAAGATAGGCCGCGCCAAAAACTGTGAGCACCGCCATCGCCAGCGGCACACCGGCAATCAGGGCGCCAACGCCCGCCGCGACAATCAGCGTGGCGACCAGGTGCCCCAGCAGCAATCCGCCGATGGCCGGAAGCAACACGCGCTCCCGCATCCCGGCGGAAATGGTATAGGCCCAATCCACGCCGGGCGTGACGACGAACAGCATGGAGACGGCCCAGAAGGCCGTAAACAGCGCCGCGTTCATGCGCGAGCTCCCAGACGATATTCTTCCGCCTCGGCAGGGAAAGTCCCCGCCTTGACGTCGGAGGCATAGGCGGCGATCGCCGCTGTGATCGTGCCGCGAAGGTCGGCGTAGCGACGGACGAATTTCGGCGTCCAGTCAAACAGGCCAAGCATGTCTTCGGTGACAAGAATCTGGCCGTCACACGCGTTGGAGGCGCCTATCCCTATCGTGGGGCAAGCAACGGCAGCGGTGATGTCCGCCGCGAGTTCCGGGGTGACGCCTTCAACGACCATCGCCATGGCGCCCGCTTCATCGGTTGCGCGCGCTTCGGCCAGAACACGGTCACGTTCGACATCGGTCCGTCCCCGCGCCTTGAAGCCGCCATCGAGATGAACCGCCTGCGGCCTCAGGCCAACATGACCAATAACGGGTATCCCGCGTCCTGTGAGGAATGCGATACTTTCGGCAACGCCTTGCGCCGCTTCGACCTTCACGGCCTGCGCCCCGGTTTCCGCCAAAAGACGCGAGGCGGCGTCGAACGCCTGCTCGGGCGATCGTTCATAGCTGCCGAATGGCAGGTCCACTGCGACCATGGCCTGGCTGCTTCCCCGAACGACGGCCCGACCGTGCAGTATCATCATCTCAAGCGTGACGCCCACGGTCGTCGGCAGGCCATGGACGACCATGCCCAGACTGTCGCCGACCAGCAGGATGTCGCAGTAAGAATCGAGCAATTGCGCCATCGGTGCCGTGTAGGCGGTGAGACAGACAATCTTGTCTCCTCCCTTGCGCCTGAGCAGGGAGGGCGGGGTAGTGCGGGTCAATCTGGCTTGCTTCGACATTTTTTCTCTGGACCGAAATCAGCGACGTTGCCCCGGTTCGTCGATTGAGAAGCCGGATACACCGCTCCCCAAGTGACTGCCGAGGCATCGAGCCTCATTTGCTGTGATGGCGCACCCGAGCGTCAGGCTCGGTCCCTGCCTTCGGTTATATACTATATTCGGTCGAGGAAGTGCTTCCATATGCTTGCCTCTACGAGGCATAATGAGGCAATATCTCCCTCATGGATGAATACGATCGAAAGATTCTTGCGCAACTTCAGATTGACGGTCGCTTGACGATTACTGAGGTAGCTGAACGGATCGGGCTGAGTTTGTCTCCATGCCACCGGCGCCTGAGAGCGCTGGAGCAGGCAGGGGTCATCACAAGCTACAGGGCGCAGCTCGACCCTGCTGCGATTGGCCTGAAGTTTTCTGCAGTGGTCTTTGTGACGCTGCGAGAAGGCGACAGGCATGCCGTTTCAGCATTCGAAGCTGCGGTAGAAGACGTTCCCGAGATTACCCAGGCGCAGCGGCTATTCGGCATACCGGACTATATGCTTCAGGTTGTCAGTCGCGATGTCGAGACATTCAGGGTGCTCTATGATGAGACGCTGTCGGCTCTGCCTGGCGTTCAGAGGCTGACATCAACACTAGTGATGAAAAGCGTGATCGAGGGGCGACCGCTACCGCTGAATGGATAGCAGCTAGGTCTGCATCCGAGGTAGCCCACGATTGCAACCTTCTACTATCCCGAAATCCGGCTTCCTGCCCGGTAGATTCAGATTTTCACCGCCTTGGAAATCACACGTGATTCAGGCAATGTAGGTTGGTGTCACTCGGCGATCACCCGGTTGGCAGCTTTTCACATTCTTAACTCGAAACCTGCCGGTCAGCAAACGGCCAGAAATGGCCATTCAAGCTAATCTGATGACTGATTTTGCTCTCAGTTCCTCATGGGCGTCGATGATATATCGGGCATAATGCTTCTCGATCATCGCCACGCTTGTGTCATGTGCGGCGGCGACCATACGGATAGGTTGTCCGGCTACAAGACCGCGCACAATCGATGAATGCCGAAGCGCATAAGGCACACATCTTTCAATGCCGCATCTCTTCACTATTGCATTCCAGTTTCGGAGCATTTCCGACGGAGTTTTCCACGGGCCACGATCTACGCGCTCCCAAGCGAACTGGCTCACCTGCCTTAATCGCCACCGTTCAAGTAGCGTCGCAGTTGAAGGGCGACCTTCGATGATGGACCATTTGTCCGCGAAATTTTCGAGCGGATCGCTTGGATTCGCAATGATAGCCCGCCCGCGCGCATCGCGCGCGATATGCGCTTCCATGCCGGTCAGGATCGAAAGCAACGCGTCCGCGATCTCTTCTTCGCCGCGATAGGAATGCGCCGCCAGGGTCGTGATGATGATCGAGATCGGACAGGTGTTGAGTTCGTCCTTGACGAACATGATGTCGCGATGGCGTTTCAGGATCATGATCGACGATTGCAAGGGCGTCCGGACCTTATAGTCCGGAATCGCCTCGACGCTGGCCTTGGCGGCGTCCGCCATCGCGCGCCGGCGTTTCTCGAGGATCACGCGCATCCGCGATTTGAACCATTCGAGGTAGCCCTTGGGGTTCGACCGCGGCCAGTCGTCCGAAATATTGGCATAGCCGAACCGCTCATTGTCGGTAATCGCGATGGCCGTTGCCACCCGGGTCGAGTCGAGCCCCTTGCTGTCGAGCAATATCCTGACGTCGCGCGCGTTCGGCAGCGCGGGCACGACATCCATGTGAAACTGCGCCCCGTCGGCATAATTCAGCGTCCAGCAGCGTCGGCCCTCGCGAAGCGGCTTGGTCATCGCCTGCGAGCGCCGATAGCTCTCGATCTCGGCGCCGACCATGGTCTTCAGCGTCTCTTGCGAGAGCTGGGCCTTGTTGAGCGCCTTGAGCTCGCACACGGCATCGACATCATATTCCTCTTCGGCGTGGAGGGGTTTGATGACGGTGCCAAGGCCGAACGACCCTTGCACATAGACCGCGGGATCATAGTCGCGAAGCGTCGATGCGGGGCGGCTTAACCAGCGCCCGAGCGACGCGTAGCTCTCCTGCGCCTGCTCGTAGCGCGTGTCGCTGATCTCGAGTTCCTCCGCCAGAGATTCGAGATAGGTTTTCGCAATCGACGTCGCATTCGTCGCCATGGTCTTTTCTCTGTTTCTGTCCCCGCCGCCCGCTGGGAATTTAGGCTGATCGATGCTATGTAGTTACGCCCTGTTAACGATCAAGTGACAGGTCCATTTCGGAACAATTGCTGGCAGTCGCGGCGCCGGCCGGCGGCCTCGACAATGAGCTTCGTCACCGAAAATCCCGCCGACGCCATGGCGTCTGAAATCTCGCTAATCGCCGGACCGACCCTAATCGGGATCGCGCGCCCGCACGAGACGCAGCTCGCGATCGCCTCCGCCTTGTCTTCCTCGATCGCAAAGGCATTTGCGCTCTCGACGCACGTGACAGCGACTTCCGATGAGTCCGGCGCGCTGTGCAGCACGGGCGAGTTCTGTTCGAGAACACACGCCGAAAGCGGCGCGCAAGTCGGCCATGTGAGCGGATCGTCGACACCTTGGCCCGCATGATAAGAGCGATCTGATCATCGGTCCGACCGATGACTCCCCACCGCAGGCATTCAAGCTTGCGCGGGGCAATATGCGGCGCGGTTTCATGAATCGGCAGCGGATAGCCGCATCATTAGCTGGCACAATCTACGGCCGCTTTCGGATCAGGCAAGTTTGCTACGGAAGGTCTTAGGTCGGGCGCGTTGCTGCCTTCCGTCAGAAGGATTCTACAGGTCCGTGAATGACCGCTTTCCTGGGTGGGCTTCTCCGAAGGCGACAGTCGCGAAAGTCCCAATGATGGCCGACAAACAGACCGTCGGCCGGTGTGCTGCGCGTAGGCATGTCGGAAATCTTGTGGTCCATTTAACTGGTCCATGAGGCATCGAAATTGCCTATTGACCAATCTCATAACCTACTGTTTAATAGATATTATCTTAAACGCCGCCCCCTCCCGTAGGGGTCACCACCTTCATGACAAGGTGGTGCATCGCTTTGATAGCGAACCTGTCCATGTCAGGCACCATCCAGCAGCAGATATTGTCGATCGGTTCGCGCACCGGCATCTGGGTTCCACGCGCGGCGCGCCCTCTTGTGGTTTATGACCGAACCGTATGGAGATTGCGAAAAAAAAAGGCCCGAAGCCATATGAAGCTCCGGGCCAAGAAAAGGTTGCCCCACCGGGGCCTCCTTCGGGTCGCGCTGATTCCCTAGGGAAATCTCCTCGGCATGGCCGTGATGCAGATCACATATTTTCCGAGAATCATGCTGCCCTCCTGTTCATCCGGAGCGCATAGGCTATGCCGGTAACGGAACGATCGATCGTCACCGAGGAGTGAAGGATTGCAGGTCGAGGAACAGGTCGAGGTGCTGGCAGCGGTTTTCCGATGTGATCGGAAGGCGGCAGAGCCGTTGCGCCGCGTGCTGGTTCCGCAGCAGGTCGGCGCCAAGCAGATATTGGCCCGGCAAGGGGAGGCGTCGCACCATTGCTGGCTGATCGTCGACGGCTGCGTGGCGGTGCAGACCTTTGGAATCGATGGCCAGCGCCAGCAATTGGCGCGTCATGGGCCGGGGGAATTTTTCGGCGCCTATCCAGCGCCCACGACGCACCGGGCGGAGATAGAGGTGCTGGTCGAAAGCCGCCTGTTGCGCGCGGAGGCACAATCGCTGGCCGCGCTGGTGGCGGGCGATGCGCAGATCGGCGCGGGCATGGCCTGGCTGCTGGCGCGCCAGCTCGACCGGGCGCTGGATCGAATGGCGACCCGGTCCACCTATAGCGCGGCCGGGCGGGTCTATAGCGAATTGCTCGCGCTGGCCGATGGTCGCGACCATATCGTGCCCGCGCCGCAGGTCACCACCCTGGCGCTGAGCGCGAACACGACCCGCGAGACCGCGTCGCGCGCGATCGCCGTGCTGATCCGGCGCGGCATCGTCAGTCGGGAAGATGGTCAGATGCAGATCCATGCGCCGCGCATGCTGGCGGACATGGTCGTCTGAAGGCGCGCGCCGTCAGCTGGACGGCGGATAATAATGGCCGACCGGGCAATCGCCCTGGCGAGTCATCACTTCGCCGGCAATCTCGAACCGATAGCCGGGGCCTTGCAGTGACATGGCGGCGGCCTGTGGCCAGGGCATGCAGATGCTGCCGGCCGGTGCGGCTGGCGCCAGGAGCAACGCCAGGCATTCCTCGCCATCGATCGGATCATTCGGCATGACCGTTTGATATTCCAGCGCCAGCCCATGGTCCGGCCAGTCCCTCAGGATCAGGCTGGCCTGGAGCATGGCGGTGGCCATATCGTCGAATGCCTGGAAATGCAGGCCATTGGCGCTTTCGCGCATGGTTGGCGCGAGGCGCGTCGTCGATGCCAGCACAGCCTTGTTGGCGGCCATGGGCAGCGCATCGCCAGAGGGAGGCATTGATTGTTCGAGGATGATCTTGCGCACGGGCAATGTGCGTGACTGCCACAGCCGATAGGCGGGGGCAGGCTGATCCGAGGCGCGCCCAATATGCAGCGCGATGGCCTGTGTCGCAAAGGCGTCGGCACGGCGCAGCGCCAGTCCCATGGCGATCTCGCACCCCTTGTCGATCGCCGCGTTGGACAGGCTGGTGATGGCGTCGGGAGCGTCCAGGCTGTCGGCCATGTCGATCAGGCGATCGAAGCGGGCGAGCCAATGGTCACCGAACCGGCCGACCGAACTTTGCCGAAAGACGTCGAGACTTGTCGGCAGGACGATATGCAACTGGATGCCCCGGAAAAGGGCGCATTCGGCGATCAGGATATCGGCCCCCGCGGCGAGCGCCCCGAAGGCGGCACCCGGCGCAATCTGGTCGAGCGCCTCCTCGATCTTGCCGCGCGCTTCCTCCTCATTGTCCGGCAGGCCGATGATGCCGCTGAAATAGAGGCTGGGTGGCGGGCGCAGCGGATCGAGGATCGCGGTCGAGCGCCCCTGCCTGGTCAATATCTCGTGGAATTGCCGCAGCGTCGCGGCATGATCTTCCCAGGCATCCGGCGCGGCCGCCATGGCCTGTGCCAGGGCGGCCTGGGCTGCGGCCTCGTCACCCAGCAGCAGATGGGCTTCGGCCGATGTCGCCGCCAGCCAGTAGCGCGTCTCCTGCACATGATCGCCGCTGTCGAGCAGCGCCAGCACCTGGCGGGCGAGGTCGGCCGCGTCGGCGGGGCGATCGTTCAGGAAGGCGAGGGTGGCGGCATTGATCAGTGGATAGGTGGCGCGGCAGTCGCTGGCCGCCTGGAGATAGGCCTGCCGCGCCTCGTCCAGCAGCGCGGCGCGTTCGGCGCCCTCGCTGCGCAGCGCCCGATCCTTGAGCAGTCGGCCCTTGAGGGTCAGCGCATCGCTGTCGCGTGACGGCAGCAGGCCCGCCGCGCCGAACATCGTCCAGGCGCGAACGGTGTCGCCGCTGCGTGCAACCCTGCGGATCTGCGCAAGGATCGGAAGGATCATGTCGCCACCACCCCGTCGCTGCGCTCAGTCTTCCTTGGGCGGCGGATTCTTGATGTCGGGGTCGATCGACAGCGGGATCCATTTGGGTTCTGTGGCACTGGGATTTTGCAGCAGGTCGATATTGATGTTGAAGCCGTGCCGCGTGCCATATTTGCCGCCCTGGTTGTAGCGTGCCTGGAACCGGACGGTCTTGTAGCGGTCCTGTTCGGCGCGATAATCATCATAGATCAAGCCGCCGTAAAAGGAAGACAGCGGCTCCTCGGTCGTGATGGCGTCGTAATTTTTCGAGAAGAACAGCTGATCGCCGATCAGGTTGATTTCCACGATCGAATTTTCGGTGATCGCGATATAGTCGTGGTCGGTCACGCCGGGCTGTTCATAGCGCAGCGAAACCCAGCCCTCCTCGCCCTTCAGAGCGACGTTAAACTGCAGCGGCGCGACGCCATCTTCCAGTTCGACCTCGATCAATGGCGCCAGGCCATATTGGGTATAATTCAGCGTCGACATCTTATTTGCTCCCCTTCGTCAATGGTTTGGCCAGCTTGCCCTGCCAGACCTGCCAGTCCTTGTTGGCCGGATCGCGCGCCACCAGGTCGGCGACGTCGGCGCGGGCTTCGGCGCGCAGCGCCTTGGCGCGATCGGTTTCACCCAGATCATAGAGCAGGTTCGACATGGAATAGCGCGCCAGCATCCAGTCCTGCAGATAGCCGGCATTTTTTGGATCGCGCCGGAGCAGCGACCGCAGGATCGTATCCTGCTTTTCGCGCTGCGCCAGTGCCGCCCGGTCATCCCCCTGCAGGCGCAGCGCGTCCGCCATCCAGGCATGGCGATTGGCGAGGTCCGCGGCGATCGCCGGATCGCCGGGCGCCAGGCGCTGGACCCGCTTCATGGTGTCGAGCGCGCCCTTGCAGCTTTGCAATGTTCTGTCGGGATTCTTCCTGGCGAGGGCGATGGTGCAGATATTGCCCTGCGCATAGCCCAGTTCTCGCCAATAGGCGCTGTTCGCCGGACGCAACTGCACCAGCCTTTCGGCCAGCGCCTGATAGGATTGGAAGCGTGTCAGGGCGGCGTCGTTCCGGTCGCGCAGGAAATCGACATAGCCGAGCCAGAATTCGCTCTGGGCATGGGCGAACAGGCGTTGCGGATCGTTCGGTGCGGCGGCCAGCAGGGTTGAAGTGACGCGATAGGCCTCGCGGAATTGGGCGATGGCCTCTGGCGTGTCGCCGCGCTTGAAATCATCCTCGCCCATGGCCTGCAGGATACGGGCGCGCCGTTCGAGCGAATCGCTCGGCAATGTCTCCAGGTCGGGCTGGTCGGCATAATAAGCGAGCGCACGCTTGTTCACCGTCTGCAGCACGTCGAGCCGGCCAACGCCCTCCAGCTTTTCCCGCAGATCGGTCAGCATGAATTCGATCAGTCCCTCTGCCTGCTGGCGCTGGCTTTCTGCCTCGCTCCTTGCCCGCGCGACAAAGACCAGCATCGCCGCCATCAATAGGACAAGAAAAAGCGCAACAAATGTGACGGCTATCACACGGCGCAACTGACGCTGGGCGTCGCGCTGGATGATCTGGTCGAGCGGCACGCCGGTCAGGCCGGCGACAATCTTCAACCGGGCCAGTTTGGGGCCGTCGCTGTCGGCGCGGAAATCGGCGGCGATCGGTTCACGCTCTATGCCATCGGCATCGCGCGCGATCAGCGCGGCGGGAAAGCTGTCGGCCGGCTCACCCGCGACCAGCGCGGCGATGATCGGCCGGTCGGGATGAAGTTCGCGGAACAGCGCGATTTCCGCATTGACCCAGCGCGAGGCCTTCGCCGCTGGCGAGCAGAGCACCAGCAGGGCGTCCGACTGGGACAGGGCCAGGCGCACCTGTTCGTCGAGGCTGGAAGCGGCCGGCAATTCGGCGCGATCGCGAAAGATCGGGGTCAGCCGGCGCGGGACCGCCGCCCGGCCGGCCTGTATGCCGACCAGGCGCCTGGGCATCCGATAGGTTTCCAGCCAATGATGTAGTTTTCCCGCCGCGCGCTCGTCGGCATGGCTGTAGCTCAGAAAAGCACGATATTGGCGCGCGCCGACCGTGGCAGGCGCCTCCTTGACCTTGTTCATGCGCGACCCGCACTCACTCCATTGTCCCCCACCTGTCATTGTCGACGTGAGCCCGGTCGGCGATACATGGTCGCCATCTTGTCGGACCCCGCCGCAATCTCCTTGGGGTTTGCCAGAAAAACATGATTCATCAAGGGGAAGCGTCGTATCGTCGGGATGACGCGGTCTTTGGCGGACGCCTAGACGTCGCTCATCCCGGCCGCCTCGCGATCGTCGGCGCCCAGCGCAACGAATTGTTCGATCAGCCAGGAGGCGGCCGGGCCGGGCGGGGTGTCGCGGCGCCAGATGCCCGAGAAGCGATAGGTGCCGCCGGGATGATCGGGCATGGCGAGCCGCACCAATGTGCCCGCGACCAGATCCGCCTCGATCATCGGCAGCGGCATATTGCCCCAGCCAATGCCTTCGCGCAGCAGCGCATGCTTCGCGCCCAGATCGGCAAGGCGCCAGGTCTTGGGGCTGGCGACCGAGAAATCGCGGCCTTCGGTAAAGCGCGACCGGTCGGTCAGCACCAGCTGGGTATAGTCGCGACCGGCGCCCGGTGCGATCACCTCCATCCGGCCGAGCGGATGATCGGGCGCGGCGACCGGGACCATCGGCACCAGTCCGGCGGACATGCTCTCAATCCCCTCGACCCCGGCCGACAGCGGCCCGGAAATGCCGATCACCGCGCCCCGATCCAGCACCATCGCCACGATCGCGCCCAGCGCCTCGGCATGAAGGCGGAGCTGCACCGTGGGAAATTCCTTGGCGAAGGCGCGGAGCACCTTGCCCAGCCGTTCGGCCGGCAGCATTACGTCGACGGCCAGATTGACCTCCGCCTCCAGCCCGTCGAGCAGGCCCTTCACCTTGGCGCGCAGCCCGTCCATGCCATGGGCGATGCTGCGGGCCTCCGCCAGCAGGGCGCGGCCGGCGACGGTGAGCTGCGGCTTGCGCGTGCCTTCACGCTCGAACAGCAGCACGCCCAGCTGCGCCTCCAGATTGGCGATGCCATAGCTGATGACCGACACGGCACGATTGAGCTTGCGCCCGGCAGCGGCGAAGCTGCCCGTGTCGACGATGGTGAGGAAGATGCGCAGCTGGTCGAAGGTCGGGGTGCCGGGATTGTTCACTGTTCGATTTCCTGGAACGTTTCGATGGATTTTATCCATCTGAACGGAAATGCGTTCAAGCGCTAATTGGGTCTTCGACAGGGCGGCCCCATCATGGATGTGCCGCCCGCAGGAGACACAAGATGATCGAACTTCGTCCTTTCGACAGCCTGGGTGGTGCCAATCATGGCTGGCTGGATGCCAAGCATCATTTTTCGTTCGCCGGCTATCATGATCCCGCCCGCGTCCATTGGGGCAATCTGCGCGTCTGGAATGACGACACGATCGCGCCGGGCACCGGTTTCCCGCCGCACCCGCACCGCGACATGGAAATCATCACCTATGTCCGCGAAGGTGCGATCACCCATCAGGACAATCTGGGCAACAAGGGTCGGACCGAGGCTGGCGATGTGCAGGTCATGTCGGCCGGCACCGGCATCACCCATTCGGAATATAATCGCGAGGATGTGACGACGCAGATCTTCCAGATCTGGATCATCCCGACCCGCGACGGCGAAGCGCCCAGCTGGGGCTCGCGGCCCTTCCCCAAGGGCGAGCGCAGCGGCCAGTTCGTGACGCTGGCGTCGGGTTACGGGAATGATAATGACGCGCTGCCGATCCGCACCGATGCGCGGGTTGTCGCCGCGACGCTCAAGGCGGGCGAGAGCGCCGAATATCCGATCGGCAAGGATCGCAAGGCCTATCTGGTCCCGGCCACCGGCGCGATCCAGATCGACGATGTGCGGGCCAATGCCCGTGACGGCGTGGCGATCCAGGATCTGGATGTCATCCGCGTGACGGCGATCGAGGATAGCGAGATCGTGCTGGTCGACGCGGCCTGACGATTAGAGGGGAGGGGCGCGGGTGATGCGCCCCTTCTTTTCCAGAATATAGAACAGAGTGACCGATTTTATCCGGCTGATCCTGAAAGCACTATCGCGCTAGAAGGAAGGCAAGGAAACGGTCCAGACGAACAGGGAGCCTTCTCATGCTGAACATCGCCACCCCGCGCCTCAGCTCCGCCGAATGGCAGGACGTGAAGGCCACCTTGAGCGCCGTTGCCGATTGCGGCTGTGGCGAACCGGCGGCGGCCGGCCCGGTCCGCTCGCGGATTGGCCATGCGCTCGACGCGATCCTGGGACCGAAAAAGGCCCAGCCGGTCACGCTGGCCCCGCATCTGCACGATGTGCGCGAATTTCTCTGCGAATCCGGCCGCACCCGCGCGATTGCCGAACGCCATGTCCCCACACTCGCCGCGCAGGGTTATAGCCGCGCCCAGATCGAGGCGCTGGCGCTGCTCGGCGCCTGAACCCCATTTTCCGAAAAGAGGATAAGTCCCATGTCCATCCGCACTTCAGAGGTCGACGGCGTCGATCTGGTCATCCTGCCCCCGGTCCGCGATCTGGGCGATGGCTTCTCGGTCCGGCGCGCGCTGCCGTCCGCGCATCGCCGCATGGTCGGCCCCTTCATCTTCTTCGACCAGATGGGCGAGGCGACCTTCAACAGCGGCGAGGGGCTGGACGTGCGCCCGCACCCGCATATCGGCCTCGCCACCGTCACCTATCTGCTGGAGGGCGAAATCCTGCACCGCGACAGCGTCGGATCGGTCCAGTCGATCCGCCCCGGCGAGGTCAACTGGATGACCGCCGGCAGCGGTATCGTCCATAGCGAGCGGACCAGTGACGAGAATCGCGCCAAGGGCGGCAAGCTGTTCGGTCTGCAGACCTGGGTTGCGCTGCCGACGCAGGCGGAGGAAGTCGATCCGGGTTTCGCCCATCACAAGGCCGACGAAATCCCGACGATCGAGGATGCGGGCACCCGCCTGACCCTGATCGCCGGCAGTTCTGACGGTCTGGTGTCGCCGGTGAAGACCTTCTCCGACATGGTCTATGCCGATATCGTGCTGCAGGACGGCGCCCGCTATCAGCTCAAGGCCGAACATGTCGAACGCGCCATCTATGTGGTGCAGGGCGAAGTCGAGGTGATCGGCCAGACCGGCGGCTTTACGACCGGCGAGTTGATCGTGTTCAAGCCCGGCGCGGAGATCATCCTGCGGGCCAAAGGTGCGACCCGGCTGATGCTGATGGGTGGCGAACCGCTGCCCGAAAAGCGCCACATCTTCTGGAATTTCGTCTCTTCCTCGCCCGATCGGATCGAGCAGGCCAAGGCCGACTGGCAGGCCCAGCGCTTCGCCCCGGTGCCGGACGAGCATGAATTCATCCCCCTCCCGGCATAAGGAGCAGCATCATGGCCCAGGGTAGCGCCCATATCGGCAAGGACCGGTATCACACGGAGATCGTCGTCGGCGGTCATGCCATCACCGCCGACGAGCCGGAGGCGCTGGGCGGCGCCAATCTCGGCCCGGCGCCCTATGATCTGCTGCTGGCGGCGCTGGGTGCCTGCACCGCGATCACGCTGCGCATGTATGCGGAAAAGAAGGACTGGCCGTTGGAATCGCTCGACGTGGCGCTGCGCCTGTCGGGCAAGGAGGAGAAGCGGATCGACCGGACGCTGACGATCGTCGGGCTGGACGCGGAGCAGCGGGCGCGCCTGGCCGATGTCGCCGAGCGGACCCCGGTCACATTGACCTTGAAACAGGGGCTGCCGATCGCGACGACGCTGGCCTGACCGCGTTGGTGGTCAGGCCTGAAGCCTGGCCACGATCACCCTGGCGGCGCGGGTGACATCGTCCCAGCTGATGTCGAAGCCGGCATCATTGCCATAATAGGGGTCGGTGACCCCGCTGCCCTCGCGCCCCGGCACCAGGTCCATCAGCAGCGACAGGCTGGCGGTGCCGTCGGCGGGGCGGATGCGGCGCAGATTGGCGAGATTGTCGCTGTCGAGCGCAAAGATATGGGTGAAGCGGTGGAAATCCGCTGGCTTCGCCTGCCGCCCGCGATAGCCACTGATGTCGATGCCATGGCGCCGCGCCACCGCCTGCGCGCGTGGATCGGGCGCATCGCCGACATGCCAGTCGCCGGTGCCGGCCGAATCCACCACTATGTCCAGCCCGGCCTGTTCGGCCTCCGCCCGCAGCGCGGCTTCGGCAAGCGGGGAACGGCAGATATTGCCGAGGCAGACGAACAGGACCGACGCCTGCGTCATTCGGCGGCGGCCGTGCTGAGGCCAAGCGCGGGAATGCCGATCGAGCGACGGCCGCCAAAATCGGTCCGCGCCACGATCACGCCCAGCTTCTCCATATATTCGATCAGCCGGCGCACACGGCCGGGCGAGCTGGTGCCATAGGCGCGGGCCAGCACCGTATCCTCCGGGCAGGGCTCGCCCTCCATCGCCGCGCGGGCGATCAGCAGGAAGGGCGCCAGCATGTCCTCGGGCACCGGATCGGCGGCGCGGATCGGTTCTTCCCAGCGCGGGTCGGCCGAATCGCTCATGCCGGCGAGCGCCATGGCGAAGCGCTTGCGGAAGGCGGGCAGGTCGAGCGGCGGCTTGCGCAGCCCCTTCATCCGGCAGCGGACGCCGAAATCCTGGAACAGGGCGGCGACGCTGGGGACGGCTTCGCCCAGATCGGCGACGATCTCGTCCAGCACGGCGATCACGATCGGCTCATTCTCGCCGAAATCCAGTTCCGGCGCGGCCGGCTTGGCCGACGGCACATCGGCAAGCTGGCGCATGATCTCCTCGGCCGGGCGTGCCTGCGGTTCGGCGCGGGGCGGGGGCGGCGGCATCGATTCTTCCTCGACCCGCGCGAACAGCAATTCCTGAAAATCCTCGCCGGTGGTGATCGGCGGCGGCATCAGCTTGTGCGTGCCGCCGCGCGTGCCGGTCTTGACCGACCCGATCTTCACCGCGACCGGGCGGCGGGCGATCGCCGGACCAAGCCCCAGGAAACGACCACGCTCCAGATCGCGGATCTGCTCTGCCTGGCGCCGTTCCATGCCCAGCAGGTCGGCGGCGCGGGCCATGTCGATATCGAGGAAGGTGCGGCCCATCAGGAAGTTGGAGGCTTCGGCCGCGACATTCTTGGCGAGCTTGGCCAGGCGCTGGGTAGCGATGACGCCGGCCAGGCCGCGCTTGCGGCCACGACACATCAGGTTGGTCATGGCCGCGAGCGACAGGCGCCGGGCCTCGTCCGACACGTCGCCGGCGGCGACCGGGGCGAACATCTGCGCCTCGTCCACCACCACCAACGCGGGATACCAATGGTCGCGCGGCGCATCGAACAGGGTCGACAGGAATGTCGCGGCGCAGCGCATCTGCGCTTCCAGCTCCAGCGACTCGAGGCTCAGCACCACCGACGCGCGATGTTCGCGGATGCGGGCCGCCATCTTGACGATCTCGCGCTCATTATAGTCGCCGGCGTCGATCACGACATGGCCATATTCGTCGGCCAAGGTGACGAAATCGCCTTCCGGGTCGATCACCACCTGCTGCACCATCGGCGCGCTTTCCTCCAGCAGGCGGCGCAGAAGATGCGACTTGCCGGACCCGGAATTGCCCTGGACGAGCAGACGGGTGGCAAGCAGTTCCTCGACATCGACCAGCACGGGATTGCCCGTGCCGTCATTTCCTATGCTGATGCTGGCGGTCACGAACGTCCTTTGGCCCAGCCTGTGGCCTGCGCGCAACCCGTATTGGGCAGTTTGCCAGCGTTGGCCGCGTAATATCTTGACCATCGCATTGTTGCGATGCAGCATCGATCCATCATGGAGAGCATAAACCCCGCCCAATCCGCGCCTGCGATCACGCAGAATCCCGACATCCGTTATCTGGGACGCCTGCTGGGCGATGTCATTCGGGCCTATGGCGGGGAGAAACTCTACAAGCAGACCGAATATATCCGCTCCGCCTCGGTCGACCGCGCGCGCGGGCTACAGGGCGCCGACCTGACCGACACGGGCCTCGATGCCCTCAATCTCGACGACACGCTCAACTTCACCCGCGGCTTCATGCTGTTCTCGATGCTCGCCAATCTGGCCGAGGATCGACAGGGGGTGGCGGCGGAACCCGGCGCCGATGTCGCATCGGCGGTGGCCAAGCTCGAATCGCATGGCATCGGCAAGGATGCGGTGCTGGAATTGCTGTCGCACAGCCTGATCGTGCCGGTGCTGACCGCGCACCCGACCGAGGTGCGGCGCAAGAGCATGATCGATCACAAGAATCGCATCGCCGACCTGATGCAGCTCAAGGATGCCGGACGGACCGAGACGGATGATGGCGAGAATCTGGACGAGGCGATCTTCCGCCAGATCGCGCTGTTGTGGCAGACGCGCCCGCTGCGCCGCGAAAAATTGTTCGTGCAGGACGAGATCGACAATGTCCTGACCTATTTCCGCGACATCTTCCTGCCGACGCTGCCGGCGCTCTATGGCCGGTGGGAACGGGTGCTGGGCGCACGGCCGCACAGCTTCCTGCGGGTCGGCAACTGGATTGGCGGCGATCGCGACGGCAATCCGTTCGTCCAGGCGCCGCAGCTGCGATCGGCGCTGGGCCGCGGCTGCGAGGCGGCGCTGGCCTATTATATGGAATCGATTCATGCGCTGGGCGCGGAATTGTCGGTCTCGACCGAACTCGCCCATGTGCCCGAAGCGGTGCTGGCGCTGGCGGAGGCGAGCGGCGACGCGTCGCCCAGCCGGCAGGACGAACCCTATCGCCGGGCCATTTCCGGCATTTATGCGCGGCTGGCGACCACCTATGTCCATCTGGTCGGCAAGGCGCCGCCGCGCCCGTCGGCACTGAAGGGCGAGCCTTACGCTGCGCCGGGCGATTTCCGCCGCGACCTTGTCACCGTGGCGCAGGGGCTGGCGAGCGAGGGCGATGGCGCGCTGTCGACCGGCGGCGCGCTCGGCCGGCTGATCCGCGCGGTCGAAACCTTCGGCTTCCATCTCGCCACGCTCGACATGCGGCAGAATAGCGACGTGCATCAGCGCGTGGTCGCCGAACTGCTGAAGGTCGCCGGGGTCGAGGCGGATTATGCTGGGCTGGACGAATTTGCCCGCATCGCCCTGTTGCGCAGGGAGTTGGCGACCAACCGGCCGCTCGGCACGCGCTTTTCGGAATATTCCGAGGAAACGGCGTCGGAGCTGGCGATCGTCCATGCCGCCGCTGAGGCGCACCGCACCTATGGGCCGCAGTGCATCACCCATTATATCATTTCCAAGGCCGAAAGCGTGTCCGACATGCTGGAGGTCAATATCCTGCTGAAGGAAGCGGGGCTGTGGCGCGCGCCGGAAAATGGCGACCCGGCCAAGGCGGCGATCATGTCGATCCCGCTGTTCGAGACGATCGGCGACCTTGAGGCCGCGCCCAAGATCATGACCGCCTATTTCGGCCTGCCCGAAATTGCCGGGGTGGTGCAGGCGCGCGGCCATCAGGAAGTGATGATCGGCTATTCCGACAGCAACAAGGATGGCGGCTACATCACCTCGACCTGGAGCCTCTACAAGGCGAGCCAGGCGCTGGAGCCGGTCTTTGCCGAGGCCGGGGCGGCGATGCAGCTGTTCCATGGTCGCGGCGGCGCGGTCGGGCGTGGCGGTGGTTCGGCGTTCAAGGCGATCCAGGCGCAGCCGCGCGGCAGCGTGCAGGGGCGCATCCGCATCACCGAACAGGGCGAGGTGATCGCGGCCAAGTTCGGCACGCGCGACGTGGCGATGACCAATTTGGAGGCGATGACCAGCGCGACCCTGCTTGCCAGCCTGGAACCCGAAGGCGTGTCGGCGAAGGATGCCGCCCGCTTTGCCGCGGCGATGGATGAACTGTCGAAGAACGCCTTCACCGCCTATCGCGACCTGGTCTACGGCACCGAGGGGTTCAAGGAATTCTTCCGCCAACTGACCCCGATCCAGGAAATCTCCGGCCTCAAGATCGGGTCGCGTCCGGCGAGCCGGACCAAGAGCACCGCGATCGAGGATCTGCGCGCCATTCCCTGGGTGTTCAGCTGGGCACAGGCCCGCGTCATGCTGCCGGGCTGGTATGGTTTCGGCCATGCGATCGCCGCGTTCGAGGACAAGGCGCTGCTGGCGGACATGGCGCAGCATTGGTCCTTCCTGCAGTCGGCGCTGGCCAATCTGGAGATGGTGCTGGCGAAGTCGGACCTGGGCATTGCGGCGCGATATTTGCCGCTGGTCGAGGACCAGGCCAAGGCGGAAACGCTGTTCGGGCGTATCCGCGAAGGCTGGTCGCTGACCCATGACGGGCTGCTGGCGGCCACCGGCCAGTCGCGCCTGCTGGAACGGAGCCCGACGACCGAGACGTCGATCCGGCTGCGGCTTCCCTATATCGAGCCGCTCAATCTGCTGCAGGTCGAACTGCTCAAGCGCTATCGCGCCGGCGAGGATGATGCCCGGATCAAGGAAGGCATCGAACTGTCGATCAACGCGATCGCGACCGCGCTGCGCAACAGCGGTTGAACTGGAATGCTACGGAACGGGTTGGGGATGGCCGACCCGCTCTGTAGGATTTGCCGCGCTTAACTTCGCACATTTCCCGCACATTTTGATCGTATCGATCAATTGTGGGAAATCATGTTGCGAGCGGCCAGCCGGTCCATCCCCCCTTATAGCATCGCTCCGCTGGGTAGGACAGGCGCGGTCAGGGGAGGAGGGCGATGCGCCAGGTCTCGCCCTCGATCGGGTCGCCGAAGACGGTGTGGACGTCGCTCGACACGCAGGCGAAGCCATGCCGGGCATAGATGCGGCGGGCGGGTTCCAATATCTTGTGCGTCCAGAGCGTGACGGCGCGATAGCGTTTGTCGCGGGCGAATTGCAGGCAGGTGGCGACCAGCGCGTCGCCGATGCCGCGCCGCCGGGCAAAGGGCTCGACATGGAGCAGGCGCAGCCGGGCGAGGCCATCGCCCTCGTCGGTCAGGAACACCGCGCCGGCCATCACGCCGTCAATCTCCGCGATCCAGCATTGTTCACGGTCCGGCTTGAAGTCGCGCAGGAAGGCGGCGACGGTTTCGGCCTCCAGCGTTTCGAGCGGCCGGCCCCAGCCATGGCTGGCGGCGTAGAGGATCGACTGGCGGGTGACGACCTGGCTGACCTCGCCGGTGCGGAAGGGGCGGATGGTGAAGGGGCCGCCGCTGGCGGGATCGAGCAACAGCCGGGCGCGGGTGAGCGCCTGGAGCAGATCCTGCTGCTCGACGCTGTCGAGCCGGTCCAGATCCTGGGCGACGACGGCGCGCTGGCGGCTGTCGATCTGGTCGAAGGCGGCGCGGCCGGCGGTGGTGAGGCGGATCGGACGGGCGCGGGCATCGGCCGCTTCCTGGTCGCGGACGATCCAGTCCTTCTTCTCGAAGCGGGCGATCATGCGGCTCAAATAGCCGCGATCCAGGTCCAGTTCGGCCTGGAGCGTGCTGGCCAGCACCGGTTCCAGCCGGGCGATTTCGAACAGCAGCCGCGCCTCGGGCAGGTTGGCGTCGCTGTCGAGGAAGCGCGCGTCGATTGCCCCCACATGGCGGGTGAAGAAGCGGTTGAAGGTGCGGATGGTTGCAATGGCCTGTTCCATGCCGACGCTTCAGCATGGAATGTTGACGGAGTCAACTATATTGGCAACTATATTGGAGCAGGCGAATGCGGGACGGCCGCAGTCCATGGCCGTCCCGCACCCCAAATCCCTTTCTGGAAAGGGACGAAGGCCTGGCGGGCGGGCCGATCAATGACCGGCCCACCCGTTCATGCGATCAATATTTGACGACGACGCCGGCCATCGGGCGGATCGAATGGAAATTGCCGGTCGTGTCGGCCTGGACGCGCAGGCGGACATTGCTGCGCTCGGCCGAGCTGCCAAGATCGGCGGGCGACAGTTCAAGGCCCGCGCCATAGGTCATGCCATGATAGTCACGGCTATCCTTGCCCAGCGCGTCGAAATTGGTCCACTGATAGCCGACCTTGCCGAAGAACATGCTGTCCTTGCCGGCCTTCACGCCGACGCGGCCGGCGGCGCCATATTCCCAGTCGATGTCGCCGCTGACGCCCTTGGACACGGTGCCTTCGACGCCGAGCACGAGCGGGCCGGCAACATTATAGTTCACGCCCGCGACGCCTTCGACCATGCGGCCCTTGTAGCCCACGGGGGGAATGCCCTCCTTGCTGGTCTCGCTGTCATAATTATGCACGCCCGCCATCACGCCGACATAGGGTTCGATGCGGCGGGTGGAGCTGCTGTCTTCCTGCGCCATCGCGGCGGCAGGCAACAGGGTGGCGGCAGCAACTGCCGTGAAAAGCAGTGTCTTCATGGGGGTGACCCTTTATCTGTTTCTGAAATTGGGCCGGGGTGTGGACCCGCCGGCATGTCCCGTGCGCTGCAAGCGTCTGCGAGGACATGGGGCATCAATGGTCGGGGCCGGCGGAAGGTTTCCTGAACGAAATGCGAAATATTGCCCGAGCCATGATTATGTGTTGGAAACGACACGGTTTCTGTCAGGGGGATGAACGAAAGTCGCCTTTTCTGAACCGCAGATAAATGCCCGATCTTGAACCGCTTTTCATTCACCACCAATTCAACCGCGCGGCGTTAACCGGGGTCATGAAGCATATGAGGAGACAGGCAATGACGCGGACCGGATCACGATTCCTGGCTGCGCTTGGTCTCGCAAGCGCGATGGCCCTGGGGGGCTGCGCCTATGATGACGGCTATGGTTATGGCGGCGTGAGCGTCGGCACCGGCTATTATGGCGGTGGCGGCTATTATGGCGACGGCTATTACGGACCTTATGGCTATGCGCCGGGCGGCTATGGCGGCTGGTACAATGACTATTATTATCCGGGGCGCGGCTATTATGTCTATGACCGCGCCGGTGCGCGGCATCGCTGGAATGACAGCCAGCGCCGTTATTGGGAAGCGCGTCGCAAGGACCGGCCGGGCAATGGTCGGCCCGGTGATGGCAGGCCCGGTTATGGGCGACCCGGTGATGGACGTCCGGGCTGGGATCGTCCGGGTGATGGGCGCCCCGATGGCAATCGGCCGGGCGACGGACGCCCTGGCGGTCGCCCCGGCTGGAATGGCGGCGATGGTCGGCCCAATGACGGCAATTGGAGCCGCCCGCGTCCGCCGCGCGACAATGACACGCCCGGCCGCGGGCGTCCCGGCGCCAGCGGCGGCGACCAGCGCTATGTGCCGCAGCCCGGCCAGCGCCCGCCCCAGGCGAGCCGCCCGTCGCGCGACATCGGCGGCAGCGCCCGTCCGGCACCGCGCATGCGGTCGGACGCCGGGACAAGAGGCAGTGGTCGCGATCCGGTTCGGACCCGGCCCCAATAATGCGGGAGACGTTCATGAGGGGGATGACCGGCGCTGCATTGCTGCTGGGTTTGGTGAGTCTGGCCGCCTGTGACGGGCGGGAGGAAAGCGCGATCGACAATCTGGCCAATGGCGCCAATGCCAGCCAGGTCGAGAATAATGTCCGGGCCGAGGCGCAGGCGCTGATGGAGCCACTTGCACCGCCGGCACCCGGCACGCCCGGCGGTCTGCCGGGCGAACCGGCGCCGGCCGAGGAAGGGGCGATCGACCCCGACAGCGCGCAGGGCGCAGCCCAGGTGGTGCAGGGCTATTATGGCTTGCTGGAGGAAAAACGCTTCAGCGACGCGCAGGATCTGTGGAACGACAAGAGCGCGATCGGCGCGCAGGATGATGCGCATTTCGCCGCGCGTTTCCGCGGCTTCAGCGAGATTCATGCCAATATCGGCAGCCCGGCCGAGATCGAGGGCGCGGCCGGATCAAGCTTCGTGACGGTGCCGGTGCAGGTCTATGGCCGGCTGAAGGCGAACGGCAAGCCCTGGTATCGGCTGCGCCAGGTGGTGCTGCGCCGGGTCGATGCGGTGCCGGGCGCGAGCGAGGCGGATCGGCGCTGGCATATCGAATCGATCGGCGCCTATGTCGCGCCGCCGGCGGACGAGGCGGACAATGCGACCCAGACCGCGCAGCTGATTTCCGCGACCGACGGGCTGGCCCGGAAACACTGACACCGGCGCGGCGGGGCCGCACCGGTGTCGGGGCTTGGCCTGCCGCCATGCCCATGAGGGCTGGCGGTGGCCTTGATGGCGTATCGCTTAGGCGACGGTCGCCTTGACGATCTTGCCCGGCGTCTTGGGCGGCTCGCCCTTGGGCAGCGCGTCGACATGTTCCATGCCCGAGGTGACTTCGCCCCAGACGGTGTACTGGCCGTCGAGGAAGGTGGCGTCGTCGAAGCAGATGAAGAACTGGCTGTTGGCGCTGTTCGGGTTCATCGCGCGGGCCATCGAGCACACGCCGCGGACATGCGGTTCGCGGCTGAATTCGGCCTTGATGTCGGGCAGCTTGGAACCGCCCATGCCGGTGCCGGTCGGATCGCCGCCCTGCGCCATGAAGCCGGGGATGACGCGGTGGAAGACCACGCCGTCATAGAAGCCGTCCTTGGCAAGGGTGGTGATGCGTTCGACATGGCCGGGCGCCAGGTCCGGGCGCAGCTTGATCACGACGTCGCCGCCGCTGTCGAGGGAAAGGGTAAGGGTTTCGTCGGCCATGAAAGATCCTCTCATTGGGGAAGGCGTTGATCGCCTCATATAGAGGCTTGGGATGGGGATGGAAGCGGCTGTTTGGCAAAGCCTGTCCCATCTGTTGCCAAAGCGCGTCCAACCCCATTGCAATTATATTGTGCATCGGCGAAAGCATCGAAATGTTACAGGAACCGGACAGTTGCGCGCGCCATGACCGAACGTGGCGATTTGGCCGAGCCGCGGCCGCACGAGGAACTTGCTGACGAGACTCTGATCTCGGCCGGTATGGAGCAGGCCGAGTCGAGCCTGGACGAGGATGACCGGCTGAAGCCCGAATTCCTGTCCGCCGTGCTGGATGCGGTGGACGAAGGCGACATCGACCATGCGCGCGAGCTGGTCTCGCCGCTGCACCCCGCAGACATTGCCGACCTTCTGGAACTGACGCCCGCCGAGCAGCGTGGCGAAGTGGCCGCCGCGCTGGGCGATCTGGTCGGCGCGGAGGTTCTGTCCGAACTCAATGATTATGTGCGCGACGATCTGATCGGCGCGCTGGCGCCCGAGCAGGTCGCCGAATTCGCCTCCGAACTCGATACCGACGACGCCGTTGCGATCATCGAGGACATGGAGGAGGCCGACCAGCAGGCGGTGCTGGAGGCGATGGAGCCGGAGGATCGCGCCGCGATCGAGTCCGCGCTGTCCTATCCCGAAGAATCCGCCGGCCGCATGATGCAGCGCGACCTGGTCGCGGTGCCCGAGCATATGACGGTCGGCCAGGTGATCGACTATCTGCGCGACAATGGCGACCTGACCCGTGATTTCTGGGAAATCTTCGTCGTCGATGAAGGGCATAAGCCGATCGGCACCTGTCAGCTCAGCTGGGTGCTGACCTGTCCGCGCGGCATCGCCATGGCCGACCTGATGAAGCGCGAGCAGACGCTGATCCCGGTCGACATGGACCAGGAAGAAGTGGCGCTGCGCTTCCAGAAATATGCGCTGATTTCCGCCGCGGTGGTCGATGGCAGCGGCCGGCTGGTCGGCATGATCACGGTCGACGACATCGTCCACATCATTTCCGAGGAAGCGGGCGAGGATATTCTCCGCCTGTCGGGTGCGGGCGAAGGCGACATCAACGAGCCGGTGATGGACAGCTATCGCGCGCGCGTGCGCTGGCTGCTGACCAATTTGCTGACCGCGCTGGTGGCATCCACCATCATCGGCATTTTCGAGAATACGATCGAGAAGATGGTGGCGCTCGCCACACTGATGCCGATCGTCGCGGGGGTGGGCGGCAATGCCGGCAGCCAGACCATGGCGGTGACGGTGCGCGCGCTCGCCACCAACCAGATTACCGGGTCCAACGCCCGCCGCACTATCTTGCGCGAAATTCGCGTGGCGTTGCTCAACGGCTGCACCGTGGCGCTGGTGCTGGGGCTGGGCGTGGGGCTGGTGTTCCACAATGTCCAGTTGGGCGGCGTCATTGCCGTGGCGATGATGACCAATATCGTGACGGCCGGACTGGCCGGCGCGGCGGTGCCGCTGGCGTTCGACCGGATGAACCTCGACCCGGCGGTGGCATCCTCCATCTTCGTCACCATGATCACGGATTCGATGGGCTTCTTCGCTTTTCTGGGGCTGGCGACGGCGGCGGGATTGACCGGCTGAACCGCCGCCCCATCTAGACGCCAATGCCGCTGCACCTGACCAAGATCGCCTTCCAGAGCGAAAGCCCCGCGACCCTCAAGGCCTGGCTGGAAAGCCATGTGGACGAGGCGCGCCTGACCACCCGCTACCTGCCCAAGCGGCTGGAGGAGATGGACGGCGGATCGCTCTACTGGATTCACGGCCATGCGCTGGTCGGCCGCAGCCCGATCCTGGGATTTCAGGAGACCGGGCAGGGGCGCTACTCGATCCGGCTGGCGCCGCGGCTGATCCCGGTGCGGACGGCGCCCAAGCGCGCGCATCAGGGCTGGCGCTATCTGGAGGACAAGGACGCGCCGCCCGATCTGGGCGGGGGCGAGGCGGACGATCTGGAAGCGATGCCGCCCGCCATGCTGAACGAACTGGCGCGGCTGGGGCTGGTCTGACGCCAGCCCCAGGCGCGGTTCAGATCATCGGCTTGCCGTCGGCTTTGACCACGGCGCCGCCCTTCATCACGAAGCCGACCTTTTCGAGCTGGCGGACATCGGCCAGCGGGTCGCCGTCGACCGCGATCAGGTCGGCATAGCGGCCGGCCTGCAACGTGCCGACATCGGCGCTGCCCAGCAGGTCGGCGGCATGGGCGGTGGCGGCCTTGATCGCCTCCATCGCCGGCATGCCCGCCCGCACCATCAGCGCGAATTCCTGGGCATTCTCGCCATGGTCGGACAGGCCGAACGTGTCGGTGCCAAAGGCGATCTTGACCCCGGCGGCATAGGCATCGCGCAGATTCTTCTGCAGCAGCGGGCCGATCACCAGCGCCTTTTCGGCGGTCGAGGGATTAAGCTGTTCGGGATGCTCCTTGGCGCGCTGATAGACGCGCTCGCCCACCAGCATGGTCGGCACCAGATAGGCGCCATATTGCTTGAAGATCTTGTAGCTGCCGGCGTCGGCATAGGAGCCATGCTCGATCGAATCGACACCCAGCGCAATCGTATGGTCGATCGCCTCCTTGCCATGGGCATGGGCCGCGACCTTCATGCCCAGGCTATGGGCGGTGTCGATCACCGCCTTGATCTCCTCGTCGGTCATCAGCTGATGCTTGGGATCGTCGCCGATCGACATGACCCCGCCCGAGGGCATGATCTTGATGAGGTCGGCGCCCTCGCGCTTCAGCCGGCGCACGGCGATGCGGGCGGCTTCCGGGCTGTCGATCACATTGTCGCTGATGTGCGGAATGTCGGCAAATTCGACGCGCAGGCCGTTGACCGCGTCGCCATGGCCGCCGGTCGGGCCGAGCGGCGTGCCCGCCACCCACAGGCGCGGGCCGGGGATGACGGCGCCGTCGATCGATTTCTTGAGCGCGACGATTACCTGCGTATCGGCGCCGCAGTCGCGGACCGAGGTGAAGCCGGCGAGCAGCGTGTTGCGCACGAAGCCGGTCGCTTCGATCGCATCCTCATAGGCGCTGCGCGTCACCGCATTGCGGATCGGGTCGCCCGCGTGCCAGCCGGCGGTGATATGGTAATGGGTGTCGATCAGGCCCGGCAGCACGGTCTTGGCCGACAGGTCGATCACCTCCGCGCCGGCAGGCGTGACGAAGCCCGACTGGATCGCGGTGATGCGATCGTCATGGATCAGGATCGACACTTTCTCGCGCGCGGCAGCGCCGGTGCCGTCGATCATCCGTCCGGCATGGACCACGACATCCTTGGCCATCACGGCCGGTGCGGACATCGCGACCATGCTGCATGCGGCCAGCGCCGCTGCCTTCCCCCAGATCATGTAACCCCCTGTTTAATTTGATGGCGGCAGCGTCGCGCGCAGCGAGCCGGCCGTCAACGGATTTATATCAGGCGAGGGCGTGGAGCCGTTCACCGACCATCCGCAGGTCAGCGACGAAGCGGGCCTGTTCCTGCGCCTGACGATCGGGGTCGGGCAGGCGCAGCAGGTAGCTGGGATGGACGGTGATCCAGGCTTCGGCACCGTCTTCGAGCGGGAGGGGGCGGCCGCGCATCTGGCTGATCGTCACCGGCTTGCCCAGCAGGGCGCGGGCCGCGGTGGCGCCCAGGGCGACGATGATGCGCGGGCGGATCAGGTCCAGTTCCTGTTCCAACCACCAGCGACAGGCCTTGATCTCCGGCACGTCAGGCGTCTGGTGCAGGCGGCGCTTGCCGCGCTGTTCATATTTGAAATGCTTGACGGCGTTGGTGACATAGGCGCGTGCCCGATCCACGCCGGCCTCGGCCAGGGCGGCATCGAACAATTGCCCGGCGGGACCGACGAAGGGGCGACCGGCCAGATCCTCCTGATCGCCCGGCTGTTCGCCGATGAAGAGCAAAGATGCGTCGAGCGGACCTTCGCCGAACACGGTCTGCGTGGCTGGCCCGTGCAGCGGGCAGCGGGTGCAGGCCATCGCCTCGTCGCGCAGCGTCTGCCAGGCGGCGCGGCTATTGCCGGTGCGGTGCGCGGGGCGCGGGGCCGTGGCGATCATCGCGGCCTCGCGTGCCTGGGCACCGGCGACCAGATCGGGGATAAGGGCAGCTTCGGGCAGGTTGCGCCAATATTTGCGCGGCATTTCCGACAGCATCGCCCCGGTCTTTAAGCGGGCCGGGTTGAAGATGGCGGCATAATAGCCCTTCCACACATCTTCGACGGGATCTTCGGCCGGGGCGTCGCCGCGCTGCGCGCCGGGACCTTCGGTCAATATGTCGCCGTCCCAGTGGATGCTGACCTCCGGCGTCAGGATCGACCAGCGCATCGATGCGAAGCGGCGGGTGAAGAAGCCGGCATTGGCGCGGACGATATGATGGTCCGGCTCGAACCAGGCGATGAAGCGCGGGCCGTCACCTTCATCCAGTTCGCGGAAGCGGACGAAGGCGCGCATCTTGTGGATATCGCGCCGCACCGCCTTGGCCAGATCCTCGACCCGGCGCAGCAGCGGATCGGCGCGATCCTCCATCCGGCCGGGCGCCGCGCGCACAGCCAGCAACAGGCTGTAGAGCAGGGCGAAGCGGGCGGGGTCGCGATGGAGGATCGCGCTTTGCGCCAGGTCGACAAAGGTGCGCGGCACGGAAAAGGCCGCATCCCCCGGAGCCGGGGGCAGGGGTGTTGCGTCGCTGCCGAACAGGTCGGGCGTGGCGCTGCCCGCGACATCCCAGAGGATGGCGTCAGCGGGAATGGCGGCCAAGGCCAGCGCGCGGGCCGCATCGCGCCAGCCCTCAAAATCATCCGGCCCCGCCAGCGTCACCCGATGCATGGCCGTCCGGTCAGTCCTCCGCCTCGGCACGGGCCAGTTCGGCGGGCTTGCGGCGCGCGAACAGTTTCGCGAGCTTCTCCTCCTCGGCGGCGCTCAGTTCCTTGGCGGCGTCGGGGAACATCTCTTCCTCTTCCTCCTCGATATGGTGGAGGTAGCGCTTCTTGAGCTGGTCGAAGGTGCGGCGCCAGGCATCGCCATTGAATTTGAGGCCGTCCAGCTCCTCCAGAAAATCATCGATTTCCTTATGTTCGGACACGCTGTGCTGCGCATCCTCGCGCAGGTCGGGCTGGGCCAGCATGGTGGCGTAGAGCGTCTCTTCCTCGGCGGCGGCATGGGCCGTCACCTCGACCTTGAACTGGTCGAACAGCTTTTCCAGCCGGTCGTCATCCTTTTCGCGCGTCGCCTCCGCCATCTTGTCGAACAGCTGGCGATGGGCGTCATGATCTTGTTTCAGGCGATCGAAAATGCTGGCCTTGGCCATGGGCAATCCTCCTTCATGCGATGAAGGGGAGAACGACAGCCCTGTAAAAAGGGTCCGGCGTCTAGCCGAACAGCGCGTGGAAGATGATCGCGACCGGCACCCAGAGCAGCGCGCCCAGCAGGCTGGTGCCCCAGAGCTGGAGCAGGTCACGCCGGAAGCGCAGGCGCAGACCGGCATGGGACAGGCCGCTATGGTCGAGCATCTGCCAGCGATGTTCGAGCGCGCGGGCGGCGATGGCGAAACCGCCGATCGCGATGATGACGCCAAGGTGCAGGACCAGCGAGCCGCCCATCTTGGCGACGATGAAGATCTGAAGCAGGCAGAAGACGACAAGGGCGGCCGCAAGATGCGTGCTGATGCGCTTGGCAAAGCCTGCGCCCTGCCGCTCCATGGCCTGATTGTCGAAAAGTGTCGCCAAAGTCCCGATCCCCTTGCTGATCGTGTTACAAGAGTTTCATGAACCGTGCTTGCGATCAACCGCAAAATTGCCTCGCTTCCCCTTAAAAAAGTTCGAGCTGGGCGGCGGGACGCCGCAACTGCGCGGACAGATCGACTCGGTCGGCCAACTGGACCGGGCGCCAGTCGGCGGCGATCAGGAAGGGGCGCAGCTTGACGATGGATGTGGTCAGGCGCGCGACATCCTCCAGCCGCAGCCGGCGATGGCGGCGACTGGCCAGGATGCGGTCGACCGCCTTCACCCCAAGGCCCGGCACCCGCAGCAGCATTTCGCGCGGCGCATGGTTGACGTCGACCGGGAAGCTGGCGCGATGCTGCAAGGCCCAGGCCAGCTTGGGATCGATGTCGAGCGGCAGGTAGCCACTGTCCCGGTCGGTCGCGGCGGCGACTTCGGCTGCGGAATAGCCATAGAAGCGCATCATCCAGTCCGACTGGTAGAGCCGATGTTCGCGCATCAGCGGCGGGCGCTTGAGCGGCAATACGCTGCTGGGCGAGGGGATGGGGGAGAAGGCGCTGTAATAGACGCGGCGCAGCCGATGCCGGTCATAGAGGCTGCTCGCCCGCTGGATGATGGCGCGATCGTCGGCGGCATCGGCGCCGACGATCATCTGGGTCGACTGGCCTGCCGGGGCAAAGCGCGGGGCGTGGCGATATTTGCGGCGGGCGTCGCCCATATCGTCCATCTGGCTGCGCATCTGCGCCATTGCCCCCTCGATCCGACGGCCATCCTTTTCCGGCGCCAGCCGCTTGAGGCCGGGTTCGGTCGGCAGCTCGACATTGATCGACAGCCGATCGGCATGGAGGCCGGCCTGACGCAGCAGCTCCGGATCGGCGTCGGGAATGGTCTTCAGATGGATATAGCCGCGAAAATCATGATCCTCGCGCAGGCTGCGGGCGACCTCGACCATCTGCTCCATCGTATAGTCGGACGAGCGGATGATGCCGGAGGAGAGGAATAGTCCCTCGATATAGTTGCGGCGATAGAAGCTGAGCGTGAGGTCGACCACTTCGCGCGCGGAGAAGCGGGCGCGGCGGACATCGCTCGACCGGCGGTTGATGCAATAATGGCAGTCGAAGATGCAGCTGTTGGTCAGCAGGATTTTCAGCAGCGAGATGCAGCGGCCGTCGGGCGCATAGGCATGGCAAATGCCCATGCCTTCGGTCGAGCCTATCCCCTTGCCATCGCGCGAATCCCGCTTGGTCGTGCCGGACGAGGCGCAGGAGGCATCATATTTGGCGGCGTCGGCAAGGATTTCGAGCTTTTCACGGGTGGACAGGGCGGACATGTGTTCATGTTACGTTCCCGATGCCGCCTTGTCCATAATCCAGATCAGGCCGGCTCCTCGTCCAGCACCTGGCGCACCTTGCCGGCGAGCTGGTCCATGGTGAAGGGCTTGGCGAGGAAGGCGACGCCGGGATCGAGCATGCCGTTATGGACGATGGCGTTGCGGGTATAGCCGGTGGTGTAGAGGACGCGCAGCTCCGGCCGGTCGGCACGGGCGCGGTCGGCCAGGATGCGGCCGTTGATGCCGGGCATGACGATGTCGGTGAAGAGCAGGTCGACCCGCGGTTCGATCGCCAGCATCGCCAGCGCCTGTTCGCCATCGGCCGCCTGGACGATGGTGTAGCCCAGTTCGCGCAGGGAATCGACCGACATGTGGCGCACCCGGTCCTCATCCTCGACCACCAGGATGATCTCGTCCCCCTGGGCACGGGGCAGGTCGAGGGCGATGGCGGGCGCCACCGGATCGGCGACCGGCACGCCATAATGGCGGGGCAGATAGATCTTGATCGTGCTGCCCTGACCGGGTTCGGAATAGATTTTCACATGACCGTGCGACTGGCGGACGAAGCCGAACACCTGGCTGAGGCCCAGGCCCGTGCCCTTGCCCACGCCCTTGGTGGTGAAGAAGGGGTCGAAGGCGCGCTCGACCACGTCGGGCGTCATGCCGGTGCCGCTGTCGGTGACCGACACTAGCACATATTGGCCGGGGATCACCTCCGCATGGGCGGCGGCATAGGCATCGTCGAGATAGGCATTGCCGGTTTCGACCGTCAGCCGGCCACCATCGGGCATGGCGTCGCGGCCATTGACGCACAGGTTCAGGATCGCCGCTTCCAGCTGGCCGGGATCGATGCTGGCCCGCCACAGGCCGCCGGCCAGCACGCTTTCCACCCGCACCCGCTCGCCGATCGTCCGGCGCAGCATGTCCGACATGCCGCCCACCAGCTTGTTCACGTCGGTCGATTGCGGCGCCAGCGGCTGCTGGCGCGAGAAGGCGAGCAGCCGCGCGGTCAGTTGCGCGGCGCGCTGCGCCCCCTCGGTCGCATTGTCGAGGCCGTT
Organism: Sphingobium salicis subsp. salicis; assembly: GCF_049472635.1. Taxonomy (NCBI): domain Bacteria; kingdom Pseudomonadati; phylum Pseudomonadota; class Alphaproteobacteria; order Sphingomonadales; family Sphingobiaceae; genus Sphingobium; species Sphingobium salicis. Next base: position 3,548,871 of record NZ_JAYRCS010000001.1, on the reverse strand, counting down.
GCTGATGCGCCGATCGATATCGGCGGGCAGGCGGCGCCGCGCCATGTCGAGCGAGCCGATGACGACCGCGAGCATATTGTTGAAGTCATGGGCGATGCCGCCGGTCAGCTGGCCGATCGATTCCATCTTCTGCAACTGGCGGACCTGCGCCTCCATCGCCGTGCGCTGTTCCGCTTCGCTGACCAGCCGGTCATTGGCGTCGGCGAGTGCGCGCTTGGCGGCGATCGCCTCCACCATGCGGCGGCGGGCGTTGCGCAGCGCCAGCAGGCCCAGGATGATGACCAGTGCGCCGCTGATCGCCAGGCTGGCCGTCACCATGGTGGTCAGGCGGTTGGCCTCGACACTGCGCAGGCGCAGCAGTTGCTCCTCGCGCGCCTTCATCCCGGCGATATGGGCGTGAATCGTCGCCATCGCCATCAGGCCGGGGGCGAAGGCGTTGGGATCGACCGGGCGGTTGCGCCGTCGCAGTTCGATGCCGCCCTCCAGCAGGGTCAGCCGCTGGCCGAGCATCCGGCCCAGCGCATCGACGGCCGCAGCCTGGTCCGCATTGTCCTGCACATCATCGCGCAATTGCGCGATCTCGCGCGGCCAGTCCGCCTTGAACGTGTCGAACGGCCCCAGGAAAGGATCCTGCCGGGTCAGCATATAGCCGCGCTGGGCGCTTTCGGCGGCCTGCACCCGCGACAGGATCACCGACAGGCGGTTTTCGACACGCAGCGTATGATTGACCCAGCCGATTTCGGCTTGCTGGCTGCGGTAGAGCCAGATGGTGCCGCTCACCGCAACGACGACGGTGGCAAGCGCGAGCAGCAGAACGACGATGGATCGTTCGGGGCGGAGCGCATTCATCTGGTCTTAATGGGCAATTAACAACGGTGGGGCAACCCGATTGTGTCTGTCATGCGACGGGTCGTTGCGGTTATGTCCGGGCACTTCGTTGAACCGGTCGGCAGATAGGGGGCGGGATGATGGACAGACGCGATTTTCTGGCGCGGGGCCTGGGCGGGCTGGGTGCCTTGTCGCTGGCGGCGGGGGCTGATGCAGCCACTCTGTTCGATCCGCTGGCCGGGCTGGAGCCGATCCGCGCCACGCCCGACCGCATCTTCCGCATCACCGTCTGCCTGCGGCCCTTCCGCGCCGCCGGGCCGCGCATCGCTGTGGAAGAGGTGGGGCGCAAGCGGGTCGTCCATCATTATGGCCATGGCGGCAGCGGCTGGTCGCTGTCCTGGGGATCGGCCGAGGTTGCGGTCGGCATGGCGCTGGCCGAGGGGATGACGGATATTGCCGTGATCGGCGCCGGCGCGATCGGCCTCACCACTGCGCTCACCGCCCAGCGCGCCGGGGCGAAGGTGACCATCTATGCCAAGGAGCAATTTCCCGATGTGCGGTCGGCGCGGGCGACCGGCACCTGGTCGCCCGATTCACGGATCGCGATGGAGGGCGGCGTCGATACCGGCTTTGGCGATCGCTGGGAGGCGATGGCGCGGCGCTCCTTCGCTTTCTATCAGGGGCTGCTCGGCCTGCCGGGCGATCCGGTGGAATGGACCGACCGTTATATGTTGTCGGACGGTCCGACCGTGGCGCCCGCCGTCGAGAGGGTGACGCCGGAGCGGCCCGATCGCTTCATCCGGCTGGAGGAGCGGCTGCATGACATCATGCCGCGATCGATCGAGCTGGCGCCGGGCACCCATCCCTTCCGCACCGAGCGGGCCCGGCGCAGCAGTTCGCTGACCTTCAATGTCGCCGATCTCGCCCATCAGCTGACCACCGATTTCCTGATCGGCGGCGGCCGGATCGTGCCGATGGAGTTGCACGAACCCCAGGACGTGACGCGGCTGAAGCAGAAGACGGTCATCAACTGCACCGGCTATGGCGCGCGGGCCTTGTGGCGGGACGAGAGCATCGTGCCGGTGCGCGGCCAGATCGCCTGGCTGATCCCGCAGGCGGGCGCGACCTATGGTGTCTATCATGACAAGCTGGCGATGCTGGCGCGGCGCGACGGCATCGTGGTGCAGGAGGTCGGGGAGGACGACTGGTTCGGCTATGGCGACGCCAACGAAGCCCCCGATCGCGAAGCTGCCGAGGCATCGGTGCGCAAGCTGGCCGGTTTCTGGAAATAGCGCGGCGCCATCCAGCCCCGCCCTCGCCCGTCAGGCGAAGACCAGCGACTGGTGCGCGCCGACCCCGGCCTTGACCCCGGATGCGGATGCAAAGGTCGCATTGTGCATGGGGGAGGTGGCGTCGCCGGCCGCATAGACGCCGGGCACCGAGGTCAGGCCCCAGGCGTCGATGCTGATGAAGGGGCCGGTCGGGCCATCCTCCAGCGCGCAGCCGAGCTGGACCGCGACATCGCTGCTGAGCCGCGTTCTCGGGGCGGTGAAGAGGGCCGACACTTCGATCGTCCGGCCGTCGGCCAGTTGCACGGCGCTCAGCGCGGGCGCATCGCCGATCAGCGCGACGACGGGCACCCGCTCGATCGCGACGCCGCGCGCTTCCAGCCGGGCGCGTTCGGCATCGTCCGGCTCATATTGGCCCTGGGTGAAATAGGTGGATGGCCCCCAATCGGGGATCAGCGCGGCCTGATGCGCGGACATCGGGTGGTTGGCGATGATGCCGAGCGGATGGTCGCGCACTTCATAGCCATGGCAATAGGGGCAGTGCAGCACGGTCTCGCCCCAGCGTTCGGCCATGCCGGGGATCGGCGGTAGCTCGTCGCTCACGCCGGTCGCCAATATCAGCCGCCGGGCCAGCCGGGTTTCGCCGCTGGCCAGGGTCAGGGCGAAGCCGTCGCTGGTCTTGATGGCATGGCGCACTTCGCCGGCCAGCATCCGGGCGGTGGGATAGGCAAGCAACTGGCGTTCGGCATCGCGGATGATGGCGCGGGGCGTGCGGCCATCCTGCCCCAGGAAACCATGGGCGGCGTCGGCAAAGCGGTTCCGCGGCAGGCCGGCATCGATCAGCAGCACATCCTGCCGCGCGCGGGCGAGCTGCATCGCCGCCGACTGGCCGGCAAAGCTGCCGCCGATCACGATCACGTCATGCATGGGTCTTCCTTTCAATGGCTGCGTTGAATCACGATACTTGATAAGTTACATAATCCGGTCAGCCTGATTTGCAACAATTGATGTTGCGTGATAGGCGGGCAGGAAAGGAGACGCCTGCGATGCAGCTGGATGCGCGCCTGTCGAGAATGCTGCATATCCTGATCCATATGGATCGGTTGGATGGCCCGATGACGTCGGAGCTGGCGGCGCAGATGCTGCGCACCAATCCGGTGGTGGTGCGGCGAACCATGGCTGGCCTGCGCGACGCGGGCTATGTGCGATCGGAAAAGGGGCATGGCGGCGGCTGGACCCTGGCCCGTCCGCTCGACGCGATCCGCATCCTCGACATTTATCGCGCGGTGGGTGAGCCGCGCATCTTCTCGATCGGGCCTGCCGACCCCAATCCGCAATGCCTGGTCGAACAGGCGGTCAACGCCTCCATGGCGGCAGCGATGCAGGAGGCAGAGGCGATGCTGATCGCCCGGCTGGGGCAGGTGACGCTGGCGCAGATCGCGGCGGATTTCGACCAGCGTTATGCCGCGCTGCTGGCGACCGGGGCGATCGAGCCGCTGACCGGCCATTGAGCCAAGCGGCTTGCCAACCGCCTGTGGCGCGGCCATCAGGCGGGGTATGCAATGGCAATTCTGGATCGACCGCGGCGGCACCTTTACCGACGTGGTGGCACGCGACCCGCAAGGGGTTCTTAACACCGCCAAGCTGCTGTCGAGCGACCCCGAGCGCTATGCCGACGCGGCGGTCGAGGCGATCCGGCGGCTGACCGGCGCGGGCGCCGGGCCGATCCCGCCTTGCACGTTGCGGATCGGCACGACCATCGCCACCAATGCGCTGCTGGAGCGCAAGGGCGAGCCGGTGCTGCTGGCGATTACGAAGGGTTTCCGCGACGCGATCCGCATCGGCTATCAGGACCGGCCGGACCTGTTCGCGCGGCGGATCGACCTGCCGCCGCCGCTCCATGCCGATGTCGTGGAGATGGACGAGCGGCTGATGCAGGATGGCACCATCCTGACGCCGCTGGACGAGGTCGCGGCGCAGGCGGCGCTGCAGCGCGGCTATGATGCCGGGCTGCGCGCGGTCGCGATCGTGCTGATGCATGGCTATCGCTATCCCGCCCATGAGCAGGCGCTGGCGCGGATCGCCCGGCAGATCGGCTTCACCCAGATTTCGGTCAGCCATGAGGTCGCGCCGCTCATAAAGCTGGTCGGGCGGGGCGACACGGTGCTGGCCGACGCCTATCTCTCGCCGGTGCTGCGCGCCTATGTCGACGGGCTGGGCGAGGCGCTGGGCGAGGACGCCGACATGCTGTTCATGCAGTCCAATGGCGGGCTGACGCGCGGCGACCTGTTCCGCGGCAAGGATGCGGTATTGTCCGGCCCGGCCGGCGGCATCGTCGGCCTGGCCCGCACCGCCGAGCAGGCGGGCTTTGGCGAGGTGATCGGTTTCGACATGGGCGGCACGTCGACCGACGTGTCCCATTATGCCGGCAGCTATGAACGCGACAATGAGGCGCGGGTGGCGGGCGTGCGGCTGCGCGCGCCGATGATGCGCATTCACACCATCGCGGCGGGCGGCGGCTCCATCTGTTCGGTGGTCGACGGGCGCTTTCGCGTCGGCCCGGAATCGGCTGGCGCGGTGCCGGGGCCGGCCTGCTACCGGCGCGGCGGACCGCTGACCATTACCGACTGCAATGTCATGCTGGGCAAGGTGCAGCCCGATTTCTTCCCCAGCCTGTTCGGCCCCAATGGCGACCAGCCGCTGGACCGGGACGCGGTCGCGGCGCGCTTTGCCGACATCTGTGCGCAGGTGGAGGCGCAGACCGGCCGGGTGATGACCGCGCAGGAGGCTGCGCAGGGCTTCATCGCCGTCGCCGTCGCCAGCATGGCCAATGCGATCAAGCGCATATCGGTCGCGCGCGGCCATGATGTTGCGCGCTATACGCTGGCCAGCTTTGGCGGGGCGGGCGGGCAGCATGCCTGTCTGGTCGCCGACGCGCTGGGCATGGACCGGGTGATGATCCATCCGCTGGGCGGCGTCCTGTCCGCTTATGGCATGGGTCTGGCCGACCGGCGCGCTGTGCGCGAGCGGACGCTGGCGCTGCCGCTCGACGATGCGGGCAATGATGCGCTGACGGCGGCGATCGCAGAGCTGGCGGAGCAGGCGCGTGCCGACCTGCCGGAGGCGGAGCGGAGCGAGACGGTGCTGCGGCTGCGCTATGATGGCACCGACAGCCTGTTCGACGTGATGCTGGGCGATCGGGCGGCGATGCTGGCCGATTTCGAGGCGCAATATCAGGCGCGCTTCGGCTATGGCGGGACCGGCACCATATTGGTCGACATGGTGCGGGTCGAGGCGATCGCGCCGACCGCCGAGGATATGGGCAAGGTGGCGACCATCGCGACGCAGCCGGCCGCACCGCTGGCGCAGGTGATGCTGGCAGGCGCGCAGGCACCGGTGTTCGACCGGGCGGGACTGGCGCTGGACAGCGTCGTCGATGGCCCGGCACTGATCAGCGACCCGGTGTCGACCACGGTGGTCGAGCCGGGCTGGCGCGCGCGGCTCGACGCGATCGGCAATCTGGTGCTGACCCGTCATGCGCCGCGCCCGGCGCCCGCCGCCGATGACGGCACCGCCGTCGATCCGGTCCGGCTGGAGGTGATGGGCGGCCTGTTCATGGCGATCGCCGAGGAAATGGGCGCCGCGCTCCAGCACAGCGCTTCCTCGGTCAATATTCGCGAGCGGCTGGATTTCTCCTGCGCCCTGTTCGACGCGGCCGGCAATCTGGTCGCCAATGCGCCGCACATGCCGGTTCACCTCGGCAGCATGGGGGAAAGCATCCGCGCGGTCATGCGCCGGCGCGGGATCGGCGCCGATGGCCGGGCGATTGACGGGCGCGGCATGCTGCCGGGCGACGTCTATGCGCTCAACGCGCCCTATGATGGCGGCACCCACCTGCCCGACGTGACGGTGGTGATGCCGGTGTTCGTCGACGGGGCGGCGCACGCGCCCGCCTTCTATGTCGCGGCGCGCGGCCATCATGCCGATATTGGCGGTATCTCGCCCGGCTCCATGCCGCCCGACAGCCGCAGCATTGAGGAAGAGGGCATCGTCCTCGATAATGTGCTGGTGGTGGATCAGGGTCGCTTTCTGGAGGGCGATCTACGGACGCTGCTCGCCTCGGGCCGCTGGCCCTCGCGCAATGTCGACCAGAATATCGCTGATCTGTCCGCCCAGATCGCCGCCTGCGCCAAGGGCGCGGCCGAGCTGCAGCGGATCAGCGGCGATTATGGCGCCGATGTCGTGGCCGCCTATATGGGCCATGTGCAGGATCAGGCCGAGGCGGCAGTGCGCCGGCTGATCGATCGCCTGTCCGACGGGCACTATCGCTATGCGATGGATAATGGCGCGGCGGTGGTCGTCAACGTGACGATCGACCGGGCGGCGCGCGGCGCGACGGTGGATTTCACCGGCACGTCGGACCAGTTGCCGGGCAATTTCAACGCGCCTTTGTCGGTCGCGCGTGCGGCCCTGCTCTATGTCGTGCGGACGCTGGTGGACGAGGCCGTGCCGATGAATGACGGCTGCCTCAAGCCCATGACTTTGGTGGTGCCAGAGGGATCGCTGCTGCGGCCGCTTTATCCCGCGGCGGTGGTCGCCGGCAATGTCGAGACCAGCCAGGTCGTCACCGACGCCTTGTTCGGCGCGCTGGGCGTGATGGCGGGCGCGCAGGGGACGATGAACAATTTCACCTTCGGCAATGCGCGCCACCAATATTATGAGACGATCTCGGGCGGATCGGGCGCCGGGCCGGATTTCGACGGCGCCGATGTGGTGCAGACCCACATGACCAACAGCCGCCTTACCGACCCCGAAATATTGGAAAGCCGATTCCCGGTACTGCTGGAGGAATTTTCCATCCGGCCCGGATCGGGCGGCGCGGGCGCGCATCATGGCGGCAATGGCGGGCTGCGCCGCATCCGCTTCCTGGAGGATATGACCGCCGGCATCCTGGCCAACCGGCGCAGCGTGCCGCCGTTCGGGCTGGAGGGCGGCGCGCCCGGCGGCCTCGGGCGCAACTGGGTCGAGCGTGGCGATGGCCGGATCGAGATGCTGGGCGCGACCGGATCGGCCGACATGGCGCCGGGCGACGTCTTCGTGATCGAGACGCCCGGTGGTGGGGGATTCGGCAAAGGCTGATCCGCCTCCGTCCGCGCGGCGCGAACAGAGGTCGGGAGGCGGGGCGCTAGTCCCGCCAGCTCCTGTCGGTGCGGTCGATCAGGCGGACCATCGCCTGGAAATCCGGCACGCCGACGCCGACCGGCAATTGCACGCCGGCAAGATCGCGCTGATGCACGGCGATGACATCGGCGGGGATCTCCACCGGCGTGCCGGCGGCGCAGGCCGCGACCTGGATCTCGCAGGCACGCTGGAGCATCCATTGCATCAGGAAGGCTTCGGGCAGGGTCTTGGCCATCACCAGCGTGCCATGGTTGCGCAGCATCATGATTCGCCGCGCGCCCAGATTGGCGATCAGCCTTTCCCCTTCCTCCGGCCGGATCGTGACGCCTTCAAATTCATGATAGGCGATCCGCCCGGCAAAGGCGGCGGCGTAGAAATTGATCGGCCGCAGCCCTTCCTGCGTGGCGCTGACGGCCATGCCCGCCGTGGTATGGGTGTGGATGATGCAATGGGCGTCGGCCAGATGGCGGTGGAACACGCTATGCTGGGTGAAACCGGCGCGATTGACCGGATAGGGGCTGCCGTCCAGCACATGGCCGTCAATGTCGATCTTGACCAGGTTGGACGCCGTCACCTCGCTGTAGAGCAGGCCGAACGGGTTGATGAGGAAGGCGTTTTCCTCATCGGGCACGCGCAGGGTGATATGATTGTAGATCAGTTCCGACCAGCCCAAATGGTCGAAGATGCGGTAGCAGGCGGCGAGCTGCTGGCGCGCCTCCCATTCGGCAGGCGACATGTCGGGCTGTCTGGCGGCACTTGCCATGGCCATCCTCCTTTATATTATGGATGCCACTATCCTCCGCTCGACGCATTCTGTCGAGGGAAAGGGCGTGAAAGCCCTGCAGGGGTTGAATTTGCCCGACTCTGCTGGTAGGGCGCGCCCCACATGCCTCAGGGTGACCTGTGGCGACTCACGGATTTTTATATTCGGTCGGCCCGTCGGGAGGGTTTCATTCCTGGCGATCCGCCCGTTTTCGATTGGAGATTGACGGACTTATGCAGATCATCGTTCGCGACAACAATGTCGACCAGGCCCTCCGCGCGCTCAAGAAGAAGCTGCAGCGTGAAGGCGTGTATCGCGAAATGAAGCTGCGTCGTCACTACGAGAAGCCCTCGGAAAAGCGTGCGCGCGAAAAGGCGGCTGCTGTCCGCCGCGCCCGCAAGCTGGAGCGCAAGCGCGCCGAGCGCGACGGCGTCCGTTAAGGACTGCCGATATCAGGACGGCCGGTTCGCGGTCGTCCTGACTCTTTGCTGATTTCCCGTTCTTCATTGCGAGGCGTTCGCCCATGTCCACGACGGCTGTCCCCCTTCGTCCTATCGCCAAGGGGTCGCTGACGCGACTCTGGATCGGTGTCGCCGCGATCGCGCTGGCGGCCGGTGGTCTGGCCTGGGCAGGGCAGCAGGGCGTGGAAGCATCGCCTGCCGCCTTCCTGACGCAGAACGCCCATGCCAAGGGCGTGGTCACGACCGAGTCGGGCCTGCAGTACCAGGTGCTGGAAGAAGGCAGCGGGCCGAGCCCGACGACCGCCGACGTTGCGCTGGTGGGCTATAAGGGCACGCTGCTCGACGGCACCGTGTTCGACGAGAATCCGCAGACGCCGATGCCGGTCGATGGCGTGGTGCCAGGCTTCTCCGAAGGCCTGCAGAAGATGAAGAAGGGTGGCAAGTATCGCCTGTGGATCCCGCCGCAGCTTGGCTATGGCGAACAGGCCGCCGGCCCGATCCCGGCCAATTCGGTGCTGGTGTTCGATGTCCAGCTGCACGACTTCAAGTCGCGCGCGGAAATCATGCAGATGCAGCAGCGGATGCAGCAGATGCAGGGTGGCATGCCGCAGGGCGCCGTTCCGCAGGGCGTGCCGGGCAACTGATCCGATCGATCCGAGAGTAGAGAAGGGCCCGGTTTCCGGGCCCTTTTTCTTTGGTGGTCAGAGGGCTGTCTGAAAATGCGCGAAAGGGCGCATTTTTGATGCGGCACCGGCCCACACCCCCACCCGACCACCGGTGCGGATGCGCCAGAGGCGCAGTCCGGACAAATGCTCAGAGGCTCGCCTGATCGCCGGACGCCGATGGCGGGAAGGCGAGGCCTTCGGCGCTGCCAATCTTTTCCTCGCCGGTGAACAGGCGGTCGAGTCGCGCCTTCACGTCGCGCCGATATTCGACGCAGGACACCGAACGCGGCGCGCCGATGTCGATATCGTCGGCGATCGCCGACTTGATCCGTTCCAGCGCGTCATTGTCGAGGATGCCGGCCCGATGCAGTTCCCGGCAGAGCTGGACCATGCCGGCGGCGGTTGCCTGGGCCCGCATGCCAACATTGGTCAATTCGAAATGCAGCTTCTTCTGCTGCTCCATTGCCACGGTCATGCCATTCTCTCCTTTCGCTTTAGGATAGAAGCGCAGGAGCAATCGTTACGTTCCGGGACGCATTCGTCAATCGCCGTTTTTATCGTCGCTTTTCAGGATGGTCTGTCCTGCCAGAGCCTTGGACCGTTCCTCCAGATAGACCTTGATCATGGCGACGATCGGATCGGCCAGGAACAGGCCGAGGATACCGAACAGCGCACCGAGCAGGATCTGCGCCGCCAGCACCAGCGCGGGGGCCAGGTCGGTTGCGCGCTTGGCCACCATCGGCACGATCAGATAGCCGTCGATGATCTGCACCGCCATATAGACGCCAAAGGCATAAAGGCCGGTATGGGTGCCGCCGGAAAAGCCGACGAGGACGATCAGCACGCCCGAGATGATCGCGCCGATATTGGGCAGGAAGGCGAGCAGGCCGGTGAGGATGCCGAGCAGGCCCGCCATCGGCACGCCGCCGGCCCAGAGCAGCAGCCATACGCCCACGCCCTCCACCGCCATGCCGATCAACCGGCCGAACATCAGGCGGCGCAGGGTGAAGGCCATCTTGTCGGCGACCGTGTAGAAATGGGCGCGCTTGTCCATTGGCAGCATCCAGGCGACGCCACGCTCGTACAGCTTGGGTTCGACCGCGATGAAGATGGCCAGCACCAGCATCATGACGCCGCTGGTGATCGCGCCGACGGCGGTGCCGACGGCGGCGGTGACCCGGCCCATGGAACTCATCGCCTGCTGGGCCAGGCCCTTGAGGTCTTCGGGCGTGGTGGTGATGCCCAGCTGCTGCATCCAGCCGCCGACCCGTTCCACCTGCGCCTCGACGATGGTGCGCATCGCCTGCGCCTGGGCGGCCAGGCTGGAGCCGGTGAGGTAGAAAGTATAGGCGAGGAAGGCGACGACGGCGAGCAGGACGATCGTCAGGCGCCAGCCCCGGCCGATCGGCAGCACCCGGCCAAGCAGGCGGGTGCCGCCATCCATCATGGTGGTAAAGACCAGCGCGCCCAGGATCAGCATGATCGGCTGGGCCAGCAGCACGATCAGCGCGATGCCGATCGCCATCGCGAACCAGACGCCCGCCCGCTTGATCTCATGCTGGACCAGCGGGCTGCGCAATTCGCTGGGGCCGGGTTGCTCGATATGCTGCTGCGCGTCGCTCAAACCCGGAACCCCCAATTAGCTGTCGTGAACTATTTCGCTCCGGTAACGCTCTGGGGGCGCAGGCTGTTCCCGGCGCGGCCGCCACGGAAGGCATGGAGCCAGCTGATCGGATTCCAGCTCGAATCGCCGTCCAGGCTGAAGGTGATGAATTCGGCGCGGCCGCCGATCGCTTCCCACGGCACCGGGCCGCCCAGCCCATTTTCTTCCAGCGGTGCGCGGCTGTCGGCGCTGTTGTCGCGATTGTCGCCCATCAGGAAGACATGGTCGGCGGGCACACGGACCGGGCCATACCAGTCGAGCGCGCTCGGCCCCATGTCGATCGTGACATAGGTCTTGCCGTTGGGCAGCACTTCCTGCCGCACCGGCAGTTCGCACCAACTCTTGCCCGCCTTGTCGGTCACCAGCGCGCCGGGGAACTGCATCGGCGGGCAGGGGGCATTGCCGTCGACCGCTATGCGCAGGGGCTTGAGCACCTTCTGCGGCACCGGCACGCCGTTCAGGATCACCTGACCGCCGCGCACCTCGACAATGTCGCCGGGCAGGCCGATGACCCGCTTGATATAATCCTCGCGCCGGTTCTGGGGCGAGACGATGACGATGTCGCCACGCTCGGGCAGATGGCCCAGGATGCGCCCTTTCAGGAAGGGCAGCGGATGGAAGCTGGGGCTGACATAGGACCAGCCATAGGGGAATTTGCTGACCACCAGCCGGTCGCCCTTCAGCAGCACCGGCATCATCGATTCCGACGGGATGTAGAAGGGCTTGGCGACGAAGCTGTGGAAGGCCAGCACGGCGAGGATGAGCAGCACGATGCTCTTCACCTCATGCCACCAATTCACCCCGCTGTTGCCGGCCCCGCTGTTGTCTGCCTCCTGGTCGTCGGCTGCCGTTTCGGGCGCGGCGGGGGGCAGGGGGTCGGTTTGGGTCATGTCGACTGCCGTCATGGAAGGGCTATGCTCGGATGGGGAGGGCGGCCCGCTCAAAGCGGCAGCGCCTCGATGATGACGAAGGCCTGCGCCCATGGATGATCGTCCGTGAGCGTCAGGTGAATGACCGGCTTGTAGCCCGCCGGCACCATCGATGCCAGCCGCTGTGCCGCGCCGCCGGTCAGCGCCAGCGTGGGCGCGCCGCTGGGCGCGTTGACGACGCCGATATCCTTCATGAAGACCCCGGCCTTGAAGCCGGTGCCGACCGCCTTGGAAAAGGCCTCCTTGGCGGCGAAGCGCTTGGCCAGCGTGCCGGCTTTGGTAAACGGCCGGCGTTCCGCCTTGGCCTGTTCGACATCGGTGAAGACGCGCTGGACGAACCGGTCCCCGAAGCGGTCGAGCGAATTCTGGATCCGCTCGATATTGCAGAGGTCGGAGCCGAGGCCGATGATCATGCGGCAGTCACCGCGCCAGGTCCATCTGGCGCCGCATTTCGCGGATGCTGGCTTCCAGCCCGCCGAAGATCGCCTCGCCGATCAGGAAATGACCGATATTGAGTTCGGCGATCTGCGGGATGGCGGCGATCGGCGCGACATTGTCGAAGGTGAGGCCATGGCCGGCATGCGGCTCGATGCCGTTCTTGGCGGCGAGCGCGGCGGCGTCGGCAATGCGGCGCAGCTCGACCGCGCGGGCCTCGCCGGTCAGATGGGCATAGGCGCCGGTGTGAAATTCGACCACGGGCGCGCCGAGTTGGATCGCTGCCTCGATCTGGGCGGCGTCGGCCTCGATGAACAGGCTGACGCGGATGCCGGCCTCGGTGAGTGCGGCGACGATCGGGCGCAGCACCGCGATCTGGCCGGCGGCGTCCAGGCCGCCCTCGGTCGTGCGCTCCTCGCGCTTTTCCGGCACGATGCATGCGGCATGCGGCTTGTGCTTGAGGGCGATGCCCAGCATTTCCTGCGTCGCCGCCATTTCCAGGTTCAGCGGCACGTCGAGCGCCGCCATCAGCATCGCGATATCCTCGTCGCGGATATGGCGGCGATCCTCGCGCAGATGCGCGGTGATGCCGTTGGCGCCGGCTTTCACCGCCAGCAGCGCGGCCTTGACCGGATCGGGATGTTCGCCGCCCCGCGCGTTGCGGATCGTCGCCACATGGTCGATATTGACCCCCAGGCGCAGCGGAACGGCGGCCATCTTACTGCTTCCGGCTGCCGGGCTTGATCGCCGGCACCGCTTCCAGTTCGGGCGGCAGCTGATCGGCGTCATAGACCGGGAAATTGATGCTCACGAGCGGGTAGAAGGGGACGCCCAAGTCCACTTCGCCGGCCGAACGATCGACCAGCGCCACTTCGGCGACGACGATGCCGCCTTCGCGCTCGACCGCTTCGATCGCCTGGCGCGAGGACAGGCCGGTGGTGACGACGTCTTCCACCATCAGCACTTTCTGCCCCGGCGATATGGCAAAGCCGCGGCGCAGTTCGAACACGCCCTCGGGCCGTTCCAGGAACACCGCATCCTTGTCGAGCGCGCGGCCGACTTCATGGCCGATGATCAGGCCGCCCATGGCGGGCGACACGACCAGGTCGATCTCCTGGCGCAGCTCGCGCGGCAGCTGCTGCACGGTGGCGCGGGCCAGCTTGCCGGCGCGTTCGGCATTCATCAGCACGCGGGCGCACTGCAGGTAATTGGCGCTGCGGCGGCCCGACGACAGGATGAAATGTCCTTCGAGCAGCGCACCTGCTGCCCGGAATTCTGCCAATACTTCTTCGTCGGTCATTCCGCCCTGTTCCACTATTCCGTTGCGGGAGGTCGCGCAAAAACGGCGCCCGGCCCGCCCATATCGCACGGGCATGACATGCCCATGATCGCGCACCTGTGCGCGAGGTGCGAGATAGGCGGGAGCGGGAGGCGTTGCAACAGCGAAGAAAATCTGGTCCACACTGACTTGAGGCAGAAAAATTCGTTGCCTATAAGCCGCCACATAGACCGAACGGGCGGGCACGACGCGAAAGTGGACGTTCCCGTTGCAGCGGCAACAAGGGGTTAGGGGTAGATGAGGCTATGAAAAAGGTGAGATCGCTCATTCTGGCCGGCTTGCTGGCAATGGCGCCGGCAACGGTGATGAGCCCGATGGCATTGGCGCAGGAGAATGCCGCCGCTGCCGCCCCCGCTGCTGACAATGCAGCTATATCGACCGAATCACCCGACAATGCGACGGCCCCTGCGGCCGAAGCCGCGCCCGCCGCCAAGGTCGCCGCGCCGCCGCGGATGAAGCCGACCGAAGGCATCGGCATGCCCAAGCCCGGCGAGATCACGCTGCAGGAGCAGTTCACCTCCACCGGCCACACCGCGCGCTGGCTGCACGACAAGATGCTGCTGCCGCTCATCACCATCATCTCGGTCTTCGTGCTGCTGCTGATGCTCTATGTGATGGTGCGCTATCGCCGCTCCGCCAACCCGGTGCCGTCCAAGACCTCCCACAACACCGTCATCGAAGTGGTGTGGACGCTGGTTCCGGTCCTCATCCTGCTGGTGATCGCGATTCCCTCGATCGGCCTGCTGGCCGACCAGTACAAGCCCGCGCCCAAGGATGCGCTGACCGTGAAGGTCACCGGCTATCAATGGTATTGGGGCTATGAATATCCCGACAACGGCATCCCCGAATTCGTGTCGAACATGCTGCCCGAGGACAAGGCGAAGGAAAATGGCGAGCCCTATCTGCTCGCGCCCGACAATCGCCTGGTCCTGCCGGTCGGTCGTCCGGTCAAGCTGATCATCACCGGCGCCGACGTGATCCACAGCTTTGCCGTGCCTTCGCTCTGGGTGAAGATGGACGCCGTGCCCGGACGCCTGAACGAGAAGAGCTTCACCATCGAGAAGCCGGGCGTCTATTATGGCCAATGTTCGGAACTGTGCGGCGCGCGCCACGGCTTCATGCCGATTGCGATCGAGGCGCTGCCCCCGGCCCAGTTCGACCAGTGGGTCCAGTCGCAGGGCGGCACGCTGAAGGGCGCAGCGGCGGAGAAGACGGCTGAAGCCGCTGCCGCTACTGCCGAAAAGAAGATCTGAGGGGTAGGAACGTCATGACCACCATCACCGCCGACCATCATGGCGATCATCATGGCGACCATGCCCATGATCATCATGATGCCGACCACAAGCCGGCCTTCTTCCAGCGCTGGTTCATGTCCACCAACCACAAGGACATCGGCACCCTCTATCTGATCTTCGCGATCATGGCCGGCCTGATCGGCGGCGCCATTTCCGGCCTGATGCGCATGGAATTGCGCGAGCCGGGCATCCAGTTCCTGCATATCTGGGCGCAGTGGAGCGACGGTCCCGCCGCGACGCTGGACCAGGCCTATCATCTGTGGAACGTGCTGATCACCGCCCATGGCCTGATCATGGTCTTCTTCATGGTGATGCCCGCGATCATCGGCGGCTTTGGCAATTGGTTCGTGCCGATCATGATCGGCGCGCCGGACATGGCCTTCCCGCGGATGAACAATATCAGCTTCTGGCTGCTCATCCCCGCCTTCCTACTGCTGCTTGGCTCCACCTTCGTGCCCGGCGGCACCGGCAATGGCGCGGGCACCGGCTGGACCGTCTATGCGCCACTGTCGACCAGCGGGTCGGCCGGCCCGGCCGTCGACATGGCGATCCTGTCGCTGCACATCGCCGGCGCTAGCTCGATCCTGGGCGCGATCAACTTCATCACCACCATCCTCAACATGCGTGCGCCGGGCATGACCCTGCACAAGATGCCGCTGTTCGTCTGGTCGGTGCTGGTCACCGCCTTCCTGCTGTTGCTGGCGCTGCCGGTGCTGGCCGCGGCGATCACCATGCTGCTGACCGATCGCAATTTCGGCACCACCTTCTATGATGCGGCCGGTGGCGGCGATCCCGAACTCTACCAGCATCTCTTCTGGTTCTTCGGCCATCCCGAAGTCTATATCATGATCCTGCCGGGCTTCGGCATCGTCAGCCAGATCGTCTCGACCTTCAGCCGCAAGCCGGTGTTCGGCTATCTCGGCATGGCCTATGCCATGGTCGCGATCGGCGTGGTCGGCTTCGTCGTCTGGGCGCACCACATGTTCACCACCGGCATGTCGGTGAATGTGAAGATGTATTTCACCGCCGCGACGATGGTCATCGCCGTCCCCACGGGCATCAAGATCTTCTCGTGGATCGCCACCATCTGGGGCGGGTCGATCAGCTTCAAGACGCCGATGGTCTGGGCGCTGGGTTTCATCTTCCTCTTCACCGTGGGCGGGGTGACCGGCGTGGTGCTGGCCAATGGCGGCGTCGACGACGTGCTGCACGACACCTATTATGTGGTCGCGCACTTCCACTATGTCCTGTCGCTGGGCGCGGTCTTCTCGCTGTTCGCGGGCTTCTATTACTGGTTCCCGAAAATGACGGGGCGCATGTATAATGAAGTGCTGGGCCAGCTCCATTTCTGGGTCTTCTTCATCGGCGTGAACCTGCTGTTCTTCCCGATGCACTTCCTGGGCCTGAGCGGCATGCCGCGCCGTTATCCCGACTATCCCGAGGCGTTCGCCTATTGGAACAAGATCGCGACCCACGGCTATGAGATCATGGCGGTCGGCGTGCTGATCTTCCTGGTCAATGTCTTCTGGTCGCTGTTCGCCGGCAGACGCGCCGAGGGCAATCCCTGGGGCGAAGGCGCGACGACGCTGGAATGGACGCTGACCAGCCCGCCGCCCTATCACCAGTTCGAGACCCTGCCGGTCATCGACTGATCGCCATGCGGGTGCCCGGCCTGGACCGGGCACTCCGTCCCCCTGCGGCAGGACAGAAGGGTAGGACCGTCTGTCCATTTGCCGGAATCGGTCAGGGCCTGTATGGGGCGCCGGCTGATCGAAGAGGAGTTTATGGCCAGTTCGCCGCTTTCGTCCGGGGCTAATGCCCCCGTCCTGCCCGCTCATTGGCGCGATTTCGTCGCGCTGACCAAGCCGCGCGTGATGACGCTTGTGGTGTTCACGGGCCTGTGCGGGCTGCTCGCCGCGCCCGGTCATATCCATCCGGTGCTGGGCTTTACCGCGATATTGTGCATCGCGCTGGGCGCCGGCGCGGCCGCCGCGCTCAACCAGTGGTGGGAAGCCGATATCGACGCCAAGATGAAGCGCACCGCCAGCCGGCCGCTGCCCGCCGGGCGGATGGAACGGCAGACGGCGCTGCATTTCGGCGTCGGCCTGTCCTTCTTCTCGGTGATCCTGATGGGGATGGCGACCAACTGGCTCGCCGCCGCCGTGCTGACCGTCTCGATCCTCTTCTATGTCTTCATCTACACCATCTGGCTGAAGCCCCGGACGGCGCAGAATATCGTCATCGGCGGCGCGGCCGGCGCCTTTCCGCCGGTGATCGGCTGGGCGGCGGTGACGGGCGACATCACCGCGCTGCCGATCGCGCTGTTCATGCTGATCTTCTTCTGGACGCCGCCCCATTTCTGGGCGCTCGCGCTGTTCGTGAAGACCGATTATGCCGCCGCCGGCATTCCGATGCTGCCGGTCGTTTCGGGCGAGGTCGTGACCCGGCGCCAGATCCTCTTCTACACCTTCATCATGGCGGTTGCCGCGCTCGCCCCGGTCGCGCTGCACCTGACCGGCGCGATTTATGGCACGGCGGCGCTGGTCGGCACCGCGATCTTCGCGGCCATGGCCTTCCAGGTCTATCTGCGCCGCGAAACCGACCCCGCGCGCATGGCGCCGGAAAAGCGGCTGTTCAAATATTCGATCCTCTATCTCTTCCTGCTGTTCGGGGCAGTGGTCGTCGACCGCTGGCTGCTGGCATGAGTCCGGAAGATCAGGATCAGGTGCGCGCGCGGCAAAAGTCCCGTGCGCTGGTGACCGGGCTGCTGCTCGGCTTCCTCGCCATCCTCTTCTTCGCCATCACTTTGGCGAAGATCGGCGCGAGCCATAATATCTGATGGCCTCGCTCCCGCCCTCGCCCTTTGACCGCGACCGCCGCAACCGGCGGACGCTGGTGGCGATGGCGGGCATCGGCCTGGCGATGCTTGCCCTCGGTTTCGCCTCGGTTCCGCTCTATCGCATCTTCTGCCAGACCACCGGTTTCGGCGGCACGACCCAGCGCGCGGCGGCCGATGTGAAGCTGACCCCGGTGGCCGGGCGGACCATGTCGATCCGCTTCGATTCCAATGTCCAGCCCGGCATGCCCTGGGAATTTCGGCCTGAACATCGCACCGACACGGTGACCGTGGGCGCCCGCGACATGGCGATTTTCATTGCCAAGAACCTGTCCGACAAGCCGGTGACCGGCACCGCCAGCTTCAACGTCACGCCGACCCAGGCCGGCGCCTATTTCACCAAGATCCAGTGTTTCTGCTTCACCCAGCAGACGCTGCAGCCCGGTGAAGAAGTGCGCATGCCGGTGATCTATTATGTCGATCCCAAGATATTGCAGGATCCCGACAACAAGGACACGCAGCAGATAACGCTCAGCTACACCTTCTATCCTGTTGAGCAGGGGAAGCAGCCAAGCTAAGCTGACGAGAATAACCGAAAAACAGGGAAGAGGTAGAAACCGTCATGGCAGGCGCCAAGAACCACGATTATCATATCCTTCCGCCCAGCATCTGGCCGCTGTTCGGCTCGATGTCGGCGCTGGTGATGGCGATGGGCGCGATCATGTGGATGCATCCCGACGCGATGCCCGCCGGCGGTGGCTGGATCTTCCTGATCGGTGTGGCCGGTGTCCTCTTCACCATGTTCAGCTGGTGGAGCAATGTGATCGCCGAGGCGCATGCCGGCGATCATACGCCGGTGGTCCAGCTGCATCTGCGCTATGGCATGATCCTGTTCATCGCGTCGGAAGTCATGTTCTTCGTCGGCTGGTTCTGGGCCTTTTTCGACTTCTCCCTCTTCCCCAGCGAACTGGCGCCGATCGAGGGCATGTTCCCCTCCAAGGGCATCGAGGTGATGAACGCGTTCGAGCTGCCCTTGCTCAACACGCTGATCCTGCTCTGCTCGGGCACTACCGTTACCTGGGCGCATCATGCGCTGATCCACGGCGATCGCGAAGGGCTGAAGAAGGGCCTGTGGTGTACGGTGATCCTGGGCGCGCTGTTCAGCTGCATCCAGGCCTATGAATATATGCACGCGCCGTTCCCGTTCGGCGGTTCGCCCTATAGCTCGGCCTTCTACATGGCGACCGGCTTCCATGGCTTCCATGTGCTGGTCGGCACCATCTTCCTGGTGGTGAACCTGATCCGCGCCTATAAGGGCGACTTCACCCCGCGCCAGCATTTCGGCTTTGAAGCGGCCGCCTGGTACTGGCATTTCGTCGACGTGGTGTGGCTGTTCCTGTTCGCCGCCATCTATGTCTGGGGCGGCTGGGGCGCGCCGATCCACGGCGGCTGATGATTCAAGCATGACGGCGAAGGCGACAGGCATGGACCTGCTTGCGGCCTCCGCCCGCGGCCTTTGCCCCCGTTGCAGCGCACCGACCCTGTTTGATGGGCCGGTGCGTTTTGCGTCGGCCTGTCGCCAGTGCGGGCTGGACTATGGCCAATATAATGTCGGCGACGGTCCGGCGGCTTTCCTGACGCTGATCATCGGCGCGGTCATGGTCGCGCTGGCGCTGACCCTGGAACTGACCGTCCATCCGCCGCTGTGGTTGCACCTGCTGCTGTGGGCGCCGCTGACCGCCGGCGCCGTGGTCGGCAGCCTGCGCATCGCCAAGGGCGCGCTGCTGACGGTCGAATATCGCAAAAATGCTCGCGAGGGGCGGGTGGTGGAGAAGAAGGACGCATGAGCGGACGGCGCATCCCGATTGTCCCGACCCTGCTGGTTTGTGTCGCGATCGTAGTCATGATCGCGCTCGGCATCTGGCAGTTGCAGCGCCGGGGCGAGAAGGAAACCATGCTGGCGCTGGCGGCCAGCAATGTGTCGCGCCCGGCCGTCGCCTTCCCCAAAATGCCGCCGGTGCCCGATGAACTTCTGTTCCGCCCATCCTCGGTCCATTGCCTGCGCGTCGTCGGCTGGCAGGTGGAGGCCGGGCGCGCCGCCGACGGATCGACCGGCTATCGCCATATCGCCCAATGCACGACCGGCGCGGAAGGGCCGGGCGCGCTGGTCGCGGTCGGCGTCGGCCAGAAGCCGGATGACAAGCCGGCCTGGACCGGCGGACAGGTCGAGGGCTGGATTTCGCAGGAGCCCGATCATCGCTCGCTCCTGTCGCGCGCCGGCGGCAGGACCATGCCGCTGCGGCCGATGCTGATTGCGCGCGCCGCGCCGCCGGGCCTGAAACCCATGGCGCCGCCCAGCACCGCCGACGTGCCCAACAATCATCTCGCCTATGCGGTGCAATGGTTCATTTTTGCCGCGCTGGCGGCAATAATCTATCTGCTGGTCCTGCGCCGACGCAATGCGGAGCCGCCAAAGCCGTCGTAAAGGCTTGCCCCGGCGCGCCCGCGTCGCTACCGCGCTTTCCCATTATGCAATATGTCAGCACCAGGGGAAGCGCACCGGCGCTCGGTTTTGAAGATGTCACGCTGGCGGGCCTGGCGTCCGACGGTGGGCTTTATGTGCCGGAGAGCTGGCCGCAATTTTCCGCTGCCGACATTCGCGCGCTCGCCGGCCTCTCCTATGTCGAAACCGCCTTGCGCGTCATGGCGCCGTTCGTCGCCGGATCGCTGAACGAAGAGGAACTGCGTGACCTCTGCACCGCCGCCTATGGCCGGTTCAGCCATGACGCGGTGACGCCGCTGGTCCAGCTCGACAATCGCCACTGGATGCTGGAGCTGTTCCACGGTCCGACCTTGGCGTTCAAGGATGTCGCGCTCCAGCTGCTCGGCCAGCTGTTCGAGCGCTTCCTGTCGCGCCGCGACGACCATCTGACCATCGTCGGCGCGACTTCGGGCGACACCGGTTCGGCCGCGATCGACGCGGTGGCTGGTCGCGAAAAGGTCGACATCTTCATGCTGCATCCCGAGGGCCGCGTGTCCGACGTGCAGCGCCGCCAGATGACCACGGTGCTGGCGCCGAACGTGTATAACATCGCGATCGACGGCAGCTTCGACGATGCGCAGGCGCTGGTGAAGCGCATGTTCAACGACGCGGACTTCAAGAAGCGTTTCAACCTGTCGGCGGTGAACAGCATCAACTGGGCTCGGCTGATGGCGCAGGTCGTCTATTATTTCTACGCCGCCGTGCGGCTGGGCGCGCCCGATCGCCCGATCGCCTTCTCGGTGCCGACCGGCAATTTCGGCGATGTCTTCGCCGGCTATGTCGCGTCGAAAATGGGTCTGCCGGTCGCCAGGCTGGTGGTCGCCACCAACGTCAACGACATATTGCACCGCGCCCTGTCGGAGGGCGACTATAGCCAGGGCCAGGTCGTGCCGACCGCGACGCCCAGCATGGACATCCAGGTCAGCTCCAATTTCGAGCGGCTGCTGTTCGATGCCGGCGGCCGTGACGGCATCGCGCTCGCCCAGCAGATGCAGGGTTTCGAGGCGAGCAAGGCGATGCGCCTCACCAACGCGCAGCGCGAGGGCGCGGCCAACCTGTTCACCTCCGCCCGGATCGATGCCGATGGCATGACCATGGCGATGCGCTGGGCGTTCGACGCCGCCGGCCAGGTGATCGATCCGCACAGTGCCATTGGCCTCGCCGCCGCGCGTGAGGCGGACATCGACCCGTCGATCCCCGTGGTGACGCTGGCGACCGCCCATGCCGCCAAGTTCCGCGACGCGGTGGAGCGCGCGACCGGCACGCGGCCGCCGCTGCCCGCACGGGTCGGCGACCTGTTCGCGCGCGAGGAAAGCTATGCCAAGCTGCCCGGCACGTTCGAGGCGGTGACCGCCTATGTCGCGGAGCGGGCGACGCCGCGCGACTGATCGCGGGTTGATCCCCTCTCGACAGGAGCGGCGCAAGAGACGATGAGGCCCCCATGGAACTCAAGACTCTCATCGGCGAACCCTGGTCCGACTATGGCCTGATCGACTCGGGCAACGGCCGCAAGCTCGAACGCTATGGCCGTTTCCGCTTCATCCGCCCCGAACCGCAGGCGATGTGGGCGCCGGCGACCGAAGATTGGCGCGCCGACGGCGAATTCATCCCCGGCTCTGACGAGGATGGTGGCGGCCGCTGGTATTATGACAAGCCGGTCCCGGCCGAAGGCTGGCCGCTGCACTGGAAGGAAGTGACCTTCCAGTCGAGCTGCACCCCCTTCCGCCATCTCGGCTTCTTCCCCGACATGGCGCCGGTGTGGGACTTCATGCGCGCCAGCACGGCCGGCAAGCCCGAGGCCGAGGTGATGAACCTGTTCGGCTATACCGGCGTCGGCACGCTGGGCATGTCGGCGGCCGGCGCGCGCATGGTCCATGTCGATGCGTCGAAGAAATCGGTGGCGCAGGCGCGGGCGAACGCTGACCTGTCGGGCATGGGCGACCGGCCGATCCGCTGGATCGTCGAGGATGCGGCCAAGTTCGTCGCGCGCGAAGTGCGGCGCGGCCGCCGCTATGACGGCATATTGCTCGACCCGCCCAAATATGGCCGCGGCCCCGACGGCGAAGTCTGGCGGCTGGAGGAGGATCTGCCCGGCCTGATCGCCAATTGCCGCCAGTTGCTCGACGCCGACAGCCGCTTCCTGTTCCTCACCGTCTATGCGGTGCGCATGTCGGCGCTGGCGATCGGCGAATTGCTGCGCCAGGCCTTTGCCGACCTGCCCGGCGAGGTCGAGGCGGGCGAACTGACCGTGCGCGAGGAAGCCCGCGGCCTGCTGCTCCCCACCGCCATCTGGGCACGCTGGAAACGGTAAGACGGGATCGTCGCCTTACTTCCCGACCTTGATTTCGAACAATTTGGGCCAGTTCTTGCCGGTGATGAAGACGCGGTCGCTCTTGGCGTCATAGGCGATGCCGTTGGCGACGGCTTCGCTGTCGGTGACGCCGGCCTGCTTGCGCAGCGGGGCGACGTCGATCCAGTCGATCACGCCGCCGCTACGCGGGTCGATCCGGGCGATCTTCGTGTCGTACCAGACATTGGCCCAGATCTCGCCCTTGACCCATTCCAGTTCGTTCAGCCGATCGACCGCGCGGCCGTTCCAGGTGACGGTGATGCGGCGCTGTTCGGTCAGTGTCTCGGGGTCGAGGAAGCGCAGTTGCGCGCTGCCGTCGCTCATGATGATCGACCGGCCATCCTGGGTCAGGCCCCAGCCTTCGCCTTCATAGCGAAAGGTGGAGAGCGGCGAGAAATCGTCCAGCTTCCAGACGAAGCCCTGGCGGTGGCGCCAGGTCAGGCTGACCAGCTTGTCGCCCCAGTTGACGATGCCCTCGCCGAAATAGGGCTGCTCGACCACGCGGCGCTGCTCGACCTTGCCGGTCTTGAGCGCGACCTTGCGAATCTCCGACTGGCCTTCGAGGCCGGTGCTCTCATAGAGCGCGCCGTCGAGGTAGAAGAGACCCTCGGTGAAGGCCGCCGGGTCATGCGGATAAGCCTTGACCAGTGTCCAGGGCGTTTCCGCCCGCGCCGGCATAGCCAGGGTGAGGGCGCAGGCGAGCGCCAGCAGCCATGGCCTCATTCGGCGGCCTGCGCGGCGATCGCGGTGGCGAGCCAGGCGGGCAGGGTGGCGGGATCGATTGCCTCCACCCGTTGCAGCTCGATCGACAGGCCAAGGTCGGGCAGGGCGGCGCGCTGGCGCTTCTCGTCGGCCTGCTCCAGCGGTACGGCAACCAGTCGCCGGTTCACCTTGTTGCGATAATGCATGCGGGCCGTGTTTTCCTGACCGACATAGCAGCCCTTGTCATAATCGACGCCGTGCAGTTCCTCGGCATTGGTTTCGAGCCACAGCGTCTGGTCCTGCCCCAGTTCCGCCGCGCCCTCGAACACACCGAGCGACAGCCGATGCGCGCGGAAGGCGGCGGAGGCGTCGCCATCGCTCGCCGACGCCAGCCAGCGCGCGCCCAATTCTGGCAGGCGCGGGTCGCGGGGCTTGTCGGCGGCATCGATCGCCCAATGCACCGCCAGCGACTCGTCGCTCGCGATCACGACTTTGCGCCGCAGCCGGTAAATGGTCAGCCGCTTGGCCAGTGCATCGGCCTGCGCCGCCTCGCAATCGATCAATATATCGCCGTCGTCGCCCCACAGGATGAAGTCGAACAGCGCCTTGCCCTGCGGCGTCAGCAGCGCGGTCCAGCGCGCTTCGCCGTCTTTCAGCGTCAGCACGTCGCGGGTCAGCAGCCCCTGCAGGAAGGGACGCGCCTCTTCGCCGGAAATGCGCAGCACCGCGCGGTCGGTAAGGGTGGTATCGGTCATCGGCTTTAGGTAGGACGGCGGCACGACTTCGCCAAGCGGTTCGCGCGAACAGCAGACAGGAATATCGCCATGACCCAGACCTTCGACATGATCCTCAAGAACGGCACCGTCCATACGCCGGGCGGCGCGGAGCAGGTGGATGTGGGCGTGCGCGGCGGCAAGATCGTCGCCATCGGCACCAGCCTGGGCGATGCGGGCGAAGTGGTCGACTGTACCGGCCTCGACGTGCTGCCCGGCTGCATCGACAGCCAGGTGCATTTCCGCGAGCCGGGGCTGGAATATAAGGAGGATCTGGAATCGGGCAGTCGCGCCGCGGTGCTGGGCGGCGTCACCGCCGTGTTCGAAATGCCCAACACCAATCCCAATACCGACACCGCCGAGCGGGTGCATGACAAGCTGAAGCGCGCCCATCACCGCATGTGGTGCGACCATGCCTTCTATGTCGGCGCGACGGCGGAAAATGCCGAGCAGCTGAAGGAACTGGAGCGCATTCCCGGCACCTCGGGCGTCAAGATCTTCATGGGCGCATCGACCGGCAGCCTGCTGGTCGATGATGACAATGCGCTGGCCCGCGTGCTGGCGTCGGGCACCCGCCGCGTCGCCATCCATGCCGAGGATGAGACGCGCATGAACGCGCGCAAGGATTATCGGGTCGAGGGCGACCCATCCTCCCACCCCGTCTGGCGCGACGATGAAAGCGCGATGATCGCGACGAAGCGGATCATCGCGCTCGCCCGCAAGGCGCGTCGCCGCATCCACATCCTGCACGTCACCACCCCGGCGGAGCTGGAATATATCGGCCAGAACAAGGATGTCGCGACCTGCGAAGTCACGCCGCAGCATCTGACCCTGGCCGGCGAGGACGCCTATCCGCGTCTGGGCACCTATGCCCAGATGAACCCGCCGATCCGCAGCGCGGCGCATCGCGACGGCCTGTGGTTCTGGCTCAACCAGGGCGTGCCCGACGTGCTGGGCAGCGACCATGCGCCGCACACGATCGAGGAAAAGGCGAAGGTCTATCCCGCCTCGCCCAGCGGCATGCCGGGCGTGCAGACGCTGGTGCCGCTGCTGCTCAACCATGTCGCCGAAGGGCGGCTGACGCTGCGCCGCTTCATCGAACTGACCTCGTCGGGGCCGCAGCGCGTGTTCGGCCTCACCTGCAAGGGCCGCATCGCGCTCGGCTATGATGCCGACTTCACCGTGGTCGACCTCAAGAAGAAATGGACCGTCGGCAAGGATTGGCTCGCCTCGCGCTGCGACTGGTCGCCGTTCGACGGCATGGACCTGACCGGCAAGGCGATCGGCACCATCATCCGCGGCAACCGCGTGATGTGGGAAGACAGCCTCGCCAATCAGGCGGTCGGCGAGCCCGTCCGGTTCGAGGCCACCGAATTCAACTGATCGGGATCAGGCCGACACGCCCATTCGGCTGCTCATCAGGGTAGTATGGCTGGGCGGCCGGGTGGGGATGCGGCGCTTATGCCGTGGCCAGCCGGTTGCGGCGGGCGGCGGCATAGCTGTCGCTGGCGAAGAGGATGAGGCCCAGCCAGATCAGGCCGAAGCTCAGCATCTGGCCCTGGCTCAGCGTCTCGCCCAGCAGCACCACGCCGCACAGGAATTGCAGCGTCGGCGCCAGATATTGCAGCAGCCCCAGCGTCGCCAGCGGCAGGCGCTGGGCGGCGGTGGCGAACAGCACCAGCGGCACGGTGGTGACGCCGCCGGCCAGGATCAACAGGCCGGTGGTCGGCACGTCCTGGCCAAAGCTGATGCCGCCATGGCCCGCCAGCCAGATCAGGTAGCCGATCGCGGGCGCGACGAGCAGCAGCGTCTCGACCCCCAGGCCGGTCATCGGCGCGACCGGGGTGAGCTTGCGGATCAGGCCATAAAGGGCGAAGCTGATCGCCAGCGCCAGGCTGATCCACAAGGTGGTGAGCGCAGCGGCGGCGAGGATGGCGACGCCGATGGCGGCGATCGCGATCGCCAGCATCTGTCCGCGCCGCAGCCTTTCCTTGAGTATGACGACGCCGAGGCCTACGCTGACCAGCGGGTTGAGGAAATAGCCCAGGCTGCAGGCGACGACATGGCCGTCATTGACCGCCCAGACATAGACCAGCCAGTTGATCGCGATCATCACCGCCGATGCCATCAGCGGCAGGACCAGCCGGGGCGTCCGCAAGGCGGTTATGAAGGCGGCCAGCCCCTTGCGCGCGGCCAGCAGCACCAGGATCAGGATGACCGACCAGATCACCCGCTGGGTCACGATCTCGATCGGGTCGACATGATGCAGCAGGCGGAAGAAGAGCGGCAGCATCCCCCAGATGCTGTAGGTGCCGATCGCGGCGATGACGCCCTTGCGGGCTTCGCTTTCCGCCATGGTCACAGGATGCCGCCGCCCAGGAACAGGCGCAGCGCGCCGAAGGCGGCGACGATCAGGCAGAAATTCTGCCCGCCCTTTTTCGACGACATCAGGCCGATGAAGGCGCCGAACAGGGCCATCGGCACCAGCAGCCAGTTGAGCGCGCCGAGCAGCGGAAACGCCGCCGGGATCATCAGGACAAGGGTGACAAGACCGATCAGGGCTGACAGAAGGTTGAGCATAGTCCGACTGATGGCGGCTTTGCTGTCCCGGAACAAGACAAGCGACCATGCCACCCGGCAGAAACTGGCCCTGCGATGGGGTAGGGGCGTCTACGCACCCTGAATGCGAACGGAAAGTCCCGCTATCCGTTCTATGTGCCGGGTTATGAAGGAGCGAGGCGGATGGCGATTTCCAGACAAGTTGGTGTGATAGCGTTGCTGCTGGCGCTCGCGGCCTGTGGCAAGGGCGGCAAGGACGGCAATCTTGCCGCGCTGGACGACCAGTTGACCAACAATGCCGCGGACCCGGCGGTCAAGGGCGCGTTGGCCGATGATATCGTCGTCGATCCCAATCTGGTCGGCCAGTCGAACCGCAATGCCGTGCGCAGCGCCGATCGTGCCGCCAATGGCGCGCTGCCGGTGCTGAGCGGCGACGCCGGCAAGGCGCAGGCGGAAGCGGCCAAGCTGGTCGGTGGCAAGCTGCTCTCCGCCCCGGCGCCGGTCAGCGGGCCGATCAAGAACAGTCCGATGACGCTGGGCGGGCTGGCGCGCGAACAGGCGCAACTGGGCGGCGGCGGCAATGCCGGCTGCGCCAAGAAGCTGGTCTATGGCATGCAATGGGCCAGCCGCATGCCCGATCCCTTCACCCTCTATCCCGGCGCGCAGCTGACCGAGGCGGCGGGCGCGGAGAAGGACGGCTGCACCCTGCGCGCGGCGAGCTTCGTGACGCCGGTGCCCAAGCAGGGCGTGATCGACTATTATTATACCCAGGCGCGCCGCGCCGGCTTCGATGCGGAACATCGCATCGTCGAGGGCGACAATGTGCTGGGCGGCACGCGCAAGGCCGATGGCAGCGCCTATTTCATCGTCTTCACCAATGCGCCGGGCGGCAAGACGGGCGTCGACATGATCGCCGACCACGGTCGATAAAAGGGACGGACAAGGGGGAGGGGGCTTCGCCCCCTTTGCTGAACTGGGGCGCTTTGTTTCCAAAACGGAAACGATCTGTCGTCCTTTTGCCGGCTACAAGCCCGACCCGTGCATCGCTACATCCCCTGCAACAACAGGTGGGATCAAGGCGATGCAACACTCCGTCTTCAACCGGGCCGATACGGCCAATGACAATGTTGGCGAACCCTTTGACGCGCAGGAGCGCCAGGTGCTCTGGCTGGCCGATAGCGATCCGGCCAGTTCCGTGCCTTCGGTCCGTGCGCCGCTCGGCCGCTTGCGCAGCTTCCTGCGCGGTCCGGAGCCGATCTACACCCTGGCCAATCCGCGGCTGGAAACGCTGCGCCAGAGCGCGATCATCCTGCGCACCGGCCGGTCGCTGACCGGCGAGGAACTGGACGCGTTCGATGCGGCGGGTTTCTCGCGCGAGCAGCTCGACCTGCTGCGCGTGCTCTACATGACCGGGGATGCCCGGCGGGCGGTGGTCCGTGCGGCCTGATCCTTCCGGCAGCGCGTTGCGCCAGCAGCCGATGCAGGCGCTGGAGATGCTGCGCGCATTCCATCTGGCGCACCCGCGCGTCGTCACGCGGCTGGCGCTGTTCTTCCTGATCCTGTTCGTGGAGATCGTCCTGTTCAGCGGCATCAACGGCATGGTCGATGATCTGCTGGTATCCTTCGTGGCGACGGTGGCCGCGTCGCTCTTGTTCCTGCCGATGATGGTCAGCGGTCAGGCGCGGTGATCGTGGATGCCGCGCCCGGCTGGCGCCAGCCGGGCGGAGCGTGTAGCACCGGTCCGACGCGGCAGGAGAGCGGACGGGACGGCGCCATGGATCTGGATGATTTGCGCAGCTTTGCCCAGGTCGTGCGCCATGGCGGCTTCAGCGCGGCGGAACGTGCCACCGGCGAACGCAAGGCGAAGCTCAGTCGCCGGGTTGCGCGGCTGGAACAGGTGCTGGGTGTCCGCCTGATCGAGCGATCGACCCGCAATCTGCGCGTGACCGATGTCGGCCGCGAAATCTATCGCCAGTGCGAGATGATCGCCGAGGGGATCGACGCCACCCAGGCGATCGCCGCGCGTGCCCGGTCGCAGATCAGCGGCAATCTGCGCATCGCCTGCCCGCCGGGGCTGGCCCGTTATCTGCGCACCGACGTCTTTGCCCGGTTCCTGCTGCTCTATCCCGACGTGCATCTGGAAATGCATATCAGCAGCCAGCGGATCGACCTGATCCAGGAACGGTTCGATGCCGCCTTTCGCGTGGATATCGACACCGTGCATGATCAGGCGCTGACGATGCATCAATTGGGACGGCTGGACCGCATATTGGTTGCCGCGCCGGCGGTGGCGGCGCAGGTCGCGGCAACGACCATCGCCAGCCTTGCCGACCTGCCGACGCTGAGCGTGGGCGAGCATGTCGAACATGATGAGTGGCTGTTGATGAACGGGCAGGGGCGACAGCATGTCGTCGCCCATCATCCCCGATTCTGCAGCAATGATTCAGCGACGGTGCGCGATGCGGCGGTGGCCGGGCTGGGCGTGGCGCTGCTGTCGTCAGCGGCCTGTTCGGTCGAGCTGCAACAGGGACGGCTGGTGCATGTCCTGCCCGACTGGCGGACCAGCGAGGGCATCGTCCACGTCCTCTTCACCGCGCGCACCGGCATGTCGCCGACCCTGCGCGCGTTCATCGACTATGTCGCGGAAAGTTTTCCGTCGCTGACGAGCGGCCCGCTGGCCTGAATGGCCGTCAGCGCAAGCCGGCTTCCTTGGTCAGGCTGTACAGCCCGCCGACGATCAGCCCGAGCGCCAGCATGTGCGCCGAAAATTCGAAAACAATATCAACCATCATCGATCCCCACCGATTGGAAGCGATCCTTCTGCGGCCATGCGCCTAACAAGCCGTTAATGCTGATGGGAAAGAGGGGCGCCCGGCACGATGCTTGACGCTTGTTTGTCCCGATCATAGCATTGGGGCCAAATTTGGTGGAGCGTTCGGAGACTGGGTTCCATGGAAGAAAATGTCCAGGAACGTGGCGCCGGATACCGCTATTCGCGGCGTGCGACCCTGCCGTTGATCCGGCAATTGTCGGTCGTGCCCAACTGGCGCAACGCGCTGCTGCTGGCGCTGCAATGGGCGGTGATGATCGCCGCCTGCGTGATCGCGATCCGGGCCGATCGCTGGCCGGCCTATCTGATCGCCGGCATCGTCATCGGCACGCGGATTCAGGTTCTGGCGGTGATGATGCATGAGGCCTGTCACGGGATGCTGTTCAGCAACCGGCGCGTCAACGACCTGATCGGCGACCTGTTCGTTGCCTATCCGCTCGCGCTGAGCATCGATCTCTACCGTGTCGCCCATATGGTGCATCATCGCCATACCAACACGATGCGCGACTATGATTATCGGGTGCAGCGCAAGGATGCCGACCAGCATTTCCCGAAAAGCGGGCGCGCCATGGTCGTGCTGCTGCTGCGCAGCCTGTCCGGCCTGAACTATTATCGGGCGGCGCGGGCGGCACGAATCTGGTCGCCCTTGTCCAATTTCCACAATCCGATGCGCTTCGGCTTCGATTTCCGGCTGGCGCTGCGCGTCCGCTACATCGTCTGGGCGGTGCTGGTCTATGGCGCGATCCTGTGGTCGCCCTGGCGCTGGCAGATATTGGGGCTGTTCATGATTCCCCAGTTCATCTGGGCCAATGTGTTCAACCGGTTGCGGGCGATGGCGGAGCATAATGGCGTCACGGACGAGACGGAAATACGCGGCACGCGCACCGTTATCCCGACCCTGATCGACCGGATCCTGATCGGGCCGCTCAATGTCAGCTATCATCTGGAACATCATCTGTTCCCGTCGGTGCCCTGGCATAATCTGCGCCGCTTGCACCGGCATCTGATGGCGTCCGATCCGCTCTATGCGCGCGATGCGCACGTTACGCAGGGCTATTGGGGGGTGATCCGGGAACTGATGCCACCGCCCGCGGTCAGTGGTCCCGATCGGCAGCAGGTTCCGGTCGAGGCGAATCCGTAACCCGAAGGGGCGCACGGATCAGGGAATGACCAGTTCCATGCCCGCCTTCACCCGGTTGAGCGCCAGATAGCTGTGATAGCTGGCGACCGATTCATTTTCCGCGAACAGGCGGCGGGTGATCGCTTCGTAACTGCGCATGTCGGGCGCGACGATCAGCATGATGAAGCTGCGGCCGCCGGTGACATAATAGCATTGCTGCACTTCGGGCGCGTCGCGGAACAATTGCTTGGCCTTGTCGACGCGCGCCGCCTTTTCATCGACCAGATTGACCTCGACGATGGAGGTGACGCCCAGGCCCACCTGATCGGGATCGACGATGGCGACATTGCGCACGATCACGCCGCTGCGCTCCATCGCGGCGATGCGGCGCTGCACGGCGGCGGTCGACAGGTTGACCGCTTCGGCAATCGCGCGCTGGGGCATGCGGGTGTCGCGCTGGATCAGGCGCAGAATCGCCCGGTCGAAATGGTCGATCTTGGTGGTCTGGCTCATGAAATGAGTAATTGTTGCATTTGACCGGCCAATCAAGAGCGCCTTTCTCATGTCGATGATGATATTTCCCGTCACCTGAATTTTCGACAGGCGGAATGCGAGCATGAACCAGTCACGAGCATCCGGCGCGATCCTGGCCGGAATCTTTTGCGGCATGGGGGCGGGGGCGCTCTGGGGCCTCGTCTTCCTGGCGCCTGAGATCGTGCCGGGCTTCAGCCCGCTTGAACAGGCGATCGGCCGTTATCTGGCCTATGGGCTGATGTCCGTGCTGCTGGTTGCGCCGCGCTGGCGGGCGATCCGGCCGCTGCTGACGCCGCGCATCCTGTGGGCGCTGGCCTGGCTCGCACTGGCGGGGAACCTCTTTTATTATGTGCTGCTGGTGAGCGCGGTGCAGATGGGGGGCATTGCCATGACCTCACTGGTGGTCGGCTTCCTGCCGGTGGCGGTGACCATCGTCGGCAGCCGGCAGGCCGGCGCGGTGCCGCTGCGGCACCTGGCGCCGTCGCTGCTGCTCTGTGTCGCGGGTGCCCTGTGCATTGGCTGGCAGGCGATCGTCATGCCGGGCGGGGGCGCGGTGGTGACGCGGATCATCGGCTTCGCCTGCGCTGTCGGGGCGCTCATTTCCTGGACCGCCTTTGCGATCGGCAATGCCCATTGGCTGCGGCGGATGGACGGGATCACGTCGCAGGATTGGAATTTCCTGATCGGTCTTGCCACCGGGGCGCAGGCGCTGCTGTTCCTGCCGTTGGTGCCGTGGCTGGGCAGTGGCACGCATGATGCGGCCGACTGGACCCGCTTTGCAGCTGTCGTGATCGCTGTCGCCTTGTTCGCATCGATCGTCGGCAATGCGCTGTGGAATCGCATGACCCGGCTGCTGCCGCTCACCATGGTGGGACAGATGATCCTGTTCGAAACCGGCTTTGCCCTGCTCTATGGTTTCATCTGGGAAGCGCGGCTGCCGACGCCCTTGGAGGGCACGGCATTTGTGTTGGTAATCCTCTCGGTGCTGAGCTGCATCGCCGCCCATCGCCGTCCCGTCCCGGCGGAGGCCAGCATCGCCGCCTGAATGCGTCCTTTCCCCTTTGGCGGAATCGCGATAGGGCGACAATCATGACCAATATCTTCCTTGTTATGGGCGGCGGCGCGGTTGGCGCGGCGCTGCGCTATCTGCTGGGGCGGTTCGCCGGGCAGATGGCGCCCGGCGCGGCCTGGCCCTGGGGCACTTTTGCCGCCAATCTGATCGGCGGTTTCGCCATGGGGCTGCTCGCCGGATGGCTGGCGCGTGGCAGCACGGCGTCGGGCGAACCGATGCGGCTGCTGCTCGGCGTCGGCGTGCTGGGCGGCTTTACCACCTTTTCCTCCTTCAGCCTGGAGACGATGCTGATGATCGAGCGTGGCCAGATCGGCCTGGCGCTTGGCTATGCGCTCTTCTCGCTGGTCGGCGCGGTGGCCGCGCTGGCGCTGGGTCTTACGGTTATGCGGAGTGTTGCGGCATGAAGGGGCGTCCTCCCGGCAAATCCGGCGGTCCGGCACGGGGCGGCAAGCCCGGCGGTAGCAAGCCCGCAGGGCGCAGCGGCGCGCCCGGTCGCGCCCGTGGCGGCGCCAAGGCGGCAAGCGCGCGCAAACAGGATGGCGATCGGCCGTTCAAGCCCGGCGCCAAGTCAGTGGGTAAGCCCCGCAGCAAGGCCCCCGTCGCCAAGGCGGCGGCACCGGCCCCTGCAGTCGCGGCCAAGCCCAATCCGGCCAAGGGCGTCAGCCTGGACGTGCGGCAATATCGGGTGCAGGCCGATGACGATGGCATCCGCCTCGACCGCTGGTTCCAGCGGCATTTGCCCGATGTCGGCTTCAACATCGTGTCGCGCTGGTCGCGTACCGGCCAGTTGCGTGTCGATGGCGCCCGCGCCGCGCCCGGCGACCGCATCGCCGAAGGCCAGATGATCCGCGTGCCGCCGGCCGAGCCCAAGGTGGCGGCGGCCGACAAGCCCAAGCGCGTCCGCGTCATCGACCTGACCGAGGACGAGATCGCCTATGTCCAGGACATGGTGATCCACCGCGACAAGCAGGCGATCGTCATCAACAAGCCGCCGGGCCTCGCCACCCAGGGCGGGACCAAGACCGACGAGCATGTCGACCGGCTGCTCGACGGGCTGATCTTCGACGCGGAATCCCGGCCCAAGCTGGTCCATCGCCTCGACAAGGACACGTCGGGCGCGCTGCTGCTCGCCCGCTCCAGCCGTTCGGCCGCGCATTTCGCCAAGGCCTTTTCCAGCCGCACCGCGCGGAAGGTCTATTGGGCGATCGTCATCGGTGTGCCCAGCATCGACGATGGCATGATCGAACTGCCGATCACCAAGCAGCCGGGCACCGGCGGCGAGAAGATGCATGTGGACGAGGAAGAGGGCCTGCCCGCCCG
The DNA here is from genome assembly GCF_049472635.1 of Sphingobium salicis subsp. salicis. Taxonomy (NCBI): domain Bacteria; kingdom Pseudomonadati; phylum Pseudomonadota; class Alphaproteobacteria; order Sphingomonadales; family Sphingobiaceae; genus Sphingobium; species Sphingobium salicis. The sequence goes on along the minus strand of NZ_JAYRCS010000001.1, from coordinate 3,515,385 downwards.
CACCCGCTATCGCGTGATCGAGCGCGCCGGCAATCGCGCCGCCTGGGTCGAGTTGCAGCCCTATACCGGTCGCACCCACCAGTTGCGCGTCCATATGGCGGCGATCGGTCACCCGCTGGTTGGCGACGGCAAATATGGCGGCAAGGACAGTTTCCTGTCCGGATCGATCAGCCGCAAGATGCACCTCCATGCCCGCCGCATCCGCGTCGACCATCCCGATGGCGGCCGCATCGACATGAAGGCGGAACTGCCCGAACATTTCCTCAACAGCCTGATCGCGCTCGGCTTCGACCTGTCGCTGGGCGATATGCCGCTGGATGACGAGATCGACCGGACGCCGACCCGCGAGGATGAGAAGAAAGCGGCCCGCGCCCATGCCAAGCAGATCCGCAAGGGCAGGCGCGGCGAACGGCGCGGTCGCGGCGAGAAATAAGGGGCGGGGGCATGAGCAACCGCCTTGCCGTCTTCGATTGCGACGGCACGCTGGTCGATAGCCAGCACAGCATCTGCACCGCGATGGCCCATGCCTTCGAGGGCGAGAAGCTGGCACCGCCCGACCGGCTGGCGATCCTGTCGATCGTCGGCCTGTCGCTGCCCCATGCGATGGCCCGGCTGCTGCCCGATGCGGAGCCGGACTATCATCAGTTGCTGACCGATCGCTACAAGGCGGCCTTCCACGCCCTGCGCAGCGCCAATGCCGTGTCCGAACCGCTCTATCCCGGCATGGCCGACCTGGTGCGGGCACTGGACGGCGATGGCTGGCTGCTGGGCGTCGCCACCGGCAAGTCCGATCGCGGCCTCAACCTGTGTCTTGCCCATCATGATCTGGCCCATCATTTCGTGACCCTGCAGACCGCCGATCGCCACCCGTCCAAGCCGCACCCTTCGATGCTGTTGCAGGCGATGGCGGAGGCGGGCGCGGTGCCCGAAACCACGGTGATGATCGGGGATACCCATTTCGACATCGACATGGGGCTGGCCGCCGGCACCCGCGCGATCGGCGTCGGCTGGGGCTATCATGCGCCGGCCGAACTGGTGCAGGCCGGCGCCCATGCGGTGGCGATGGACAGCGACGAGTTGCGCCGCCATATCGACGCGCTATGAACGACATGCCTCCCATCCCGCCGGCCGACCCGGAGAAGATCGCGCGCCAGCGCCATTTCGCGCTTGGCCTGTTCCGCCTGTCGGGTGCCTTCCTCGTCATGTTCGGTTTCCTGGCGATCATGCAGCGCTTTTCCTGGGTACAGGGTGACAAGGCCAAGGCGTTCGGCCTGATCATGGTCGTCGCCGGCCTGTTCCAGTTCATCATCGTGCCGCGCCTGATGCTGGCCCTGTTCAAGCGGAGCCGCCCGTGAAGCGTTTCTACAAGGATGTGACGGTCGAGCCGGTCGAAGCCGGTTTCGCGATCCGGCTGGATGGCCGCCCGGTGCGCACGCCTGCCCGCGCTGAACTGGCGCTGCCCAATGCGGTGCTGGCAGAGGCGGTGGCGCAGGAATGGCGCGACCAGGGCGAGACGGTCGATCCCGCGACGATGGCCTTCACCGGCCTTGCCAATGCCGCGATCGACCATATCGCCGGCAACCGCGCGAAATTCGCGGCCGACATCGCCGAATATGGCGGCACCGACATGCTCTGCTATCGGGCCGAGGGGCCTGAGGCGTTCGTCGCGCGTCAGGCGGCGGCCTGGGATCCGCTGCTCGACTGGGCGCGCGCCCGCTACGACGTTGCCTTCGTCACCACCCAGGGCATCATCCATGTCGCCCAGCCCGACGCGACGCTGGAACGGCTGGCGGCGGCGGTGGACGGACTGGATCCCTTCACCCTGGCCGGCTTGTCGCGGCTGGTGACCTTGAGCGGCTCGCTGGTCTGCGGCCTGGCGGTGCTGGAAGAGGCGTTCGACGCAGATTCCGTATGGGAAGCGGCCGAGATCGACGAGCGCTGGCAGGCCGAACAATGGGGCGAGGATGCCGAAGCGCTGGCCCGTTCGGCGCGCCGCGCGGGCGAGTTTGCCGTGGGTCGAGCCTTTTGCGGGATGGCACGAGCCTAGGGGGCTGGGAACGGGACCGCTCGTTCGTTCATTCTTGTGTTGGCGGATGCCCTGACTGCATCCGCCACATTGGATCAACGACCAGGGAGACCCTGACCTTGCAGTCCCGCCTTTTGGTTCCTGCCTTTCTTGCCCTTTCCACCCTCGCCGCACCGGCCCTGGCACAGGATGCCCCGGCAGCCAGCGCTGCCCCCGCCGCCGGCCAGATGACCCCCGAACAGATCAACGCCTTCAACCAGGCGGTGACCGATTTCACCGCCGGCCAGACCGCGCTGCAGGCGGGCGACAATGCCACCGCCGCAACCAAATATGAGGCGGCGATGCCCGCCATCCGCACCGCGGTGGAGGTCGACCCGACCAAGATCGACAATGTCAATTTCCTCGCCAACGCGCTTTATGCCGATGCCGCTGCCCAGGGCGCGCTCGGCAAGATGGACAAGGTGATCGCGCTTTATGGCGAATCCCTGCCGCACTGGCGCAAGGTGGTGGAGGCCAAGCCCGCCGATGCCACCAGCCGCAACATCCTGGCCGGTATCCTGATCCAGCTGGGCAACCAGAAGCTGGGCGCGCAGGACAAGGCCGGCTCCGCGCCGCTCTATCAGGAAGCGCTGGGCCTGGCCCGCAAGTCGGCGGCGGCCAATGCGGCCGATCCGGTGACGAAGAATATCCTGCTGTCGGCGCTGATCGGCGCCAGCCAGGCGACCGATGATGCCGCGCTCAAGACCGAAGCGGCGACGATGAGCAAGGCGATGCTGGCCGACGGTTCGGTCGATGCGTCGAACAAGCCTGCCGCCCAGGCGCTGAGCGGCGTCAAGGCCGGCTGAGCATGAAGAGGCCTCGCCCGGTGATCCGGGCGGGGCCTTTGCCGGTCAGGCTTCGACCATGCCGGTAATCTTGTTGGCATAGACCATGCGGCCCGGCCCCAGCATGCCCAATACCTGCGGCACCATGTGGCGGGCGAGCGCGAAACAGCCCTCGCTACGGCCGCACTTGCCCCAGGCGGCGACATGGTCCTCGCTGACATAGTCGGCGCCATGGATGACGATGGCGCGCATTTCGGCATTGTTGTTCTGCGGATCGAGCCCAGCCAGCCGCATCGAACGGCCATGCTGGCCATCATAGACGGTCAGCGTCTTGTAGGCGCCCGACGAACTTGCGAGCGAATTGGGCTCGTTGGAAAAGCTCTGCAGCCAGCCCGAATGGCCCGGATCGGACCCGCGACCGTGCGACACCAGATAGCTGTTGGCCTGGCCACCGATCAGGTCGACGATATGGAACCGAAATTCCTTCGACGGCGCATTGAAGTCGGCAATGGCGATGCGGTCGCGCAAAGTGAAGTCGCGCGCATGCTGGTCGAGTGCGGCCTTGGCCTCCTCCAGCAGCAGCGCATAGGGCTTGCGCGAAAAAATCGGTGCGGCCGATGGAGTCGCGGGAACCGGAGGACGGTTCGCGGGTTCAGGCGCTACCGGAAGTGCGGCCTTGCCAACACTGTCGGTCAAAAACGAAAGGGCGAGTCCGCTTAAAGCGAACTTCGTGAATTTGCGGCGATCCATGTGCCGTCTATAACAAATCAACGCCCCCGCTCCAAGACGGGGGCGCCCTTCGTCACAGGCTGCTATTGCCCGCTTCGTCCGCTCCCTGGCTCCCCTCGCCGTTTTCGCGCAGGCGCGAGGTCATGCCACTGGCTTCGGCATCATCCAGAATCTGTTGCTGTTCCGACACGGACGGCGGCGGTGCCGGAGTCGGGGTAACGACATTTTCCGGCTCAGGCGGCAGTGCTTCCGGCTCGTTCACGATGACATTCTCGACCGGCGGTTCGACCAGATTATTGGTCGCCGGGGCTTCCTCTTCCTTCTGGCCGCAGGCGGCAAGAAGCAGCGCGCCCGACAGGGCGGCGAAGGTCAGGGGGCGGGCAAAATGGCGCATGGGGATCAGTCCTTGGCTGCGGGGGCGGTCGAATTGACCGCAGTGGGGTCGACGCGGCGGCTGGAGGCCTCGATCTTCTGGGCCAGCAGCTTGTCCCAGTCATAGGGATCGGCGCGGAAGTTCATGGTGCCGTTGCTGCTGGCAAAGGCGGTCCAGTAAAGCAGATAGACCGCGACCTGCGAGGGCAGCGACACGCGCTGGGTCTTGTTGGTGTCGATCAGGCTCTGGATCTGGCCCGACAGGCTGGGATCGCTCGCCACCATCAGTTCGGCCAGCGATACCGGCTTTTCCAGGCGGATGCAGCCATGGCTGGCAAGCCGGTCATAGCTGGAGAATTTTCCGCGCGAAGGCGTATCGTGCAGATAAACGGCGAAGGGATTGTTGAAATCGAACTTCAGCCGGCCGAGCGCGCTGTTGGGGCCGGCGGGCTGGACGATGCGCTCGCCGCCCTCGGGCGTCTTCACGATCTTGTAGCCCTGCTTGGCCAGGGTTGCGCGGCCCTTGGGGAACAGTTCCTTCCTGGCGATCGACATCGGCACGTTCCAGGGCGGATTGACCACGATGGAATGGATGTTCGACGACAGCATCGGCGTCTGGTTGGTCGGGCTGCCGGTGACGGCGCGCATCGATGTGACGGGTTCGTCGCCCTGGAACACGGTCAGCACGGCGGCGGCGATGTTCACCTGGACGCGGTTGACCGGCAATTCGCGCGGCATCCAGCGCCAGCGTTCCATATTGGCCATGATCGCGGCGATGCGATCATCCACCGACACGTTGAGCGTGGTCAGGGTGCGCGCGTCGAGCAGGCCGGTGGGGTTGAGGCCATAGCGGCGCTGCGCGCGTTGCAGCGCGGCGGTCAGCGGCTCGGTGCCGGTGACGCTCTTGTCCTCCAGCGCCAGGCGGGCGCGCACGACATCGGCCGAGGCGCCGGCCGACAGGCTGGGCCAGCCGCCGGTGTCACGGATCTTCTCATAGGTGGCGAGGCCCTTGCGCAGCCCGTCATAGCCCGAATAGGGCGGGGTCAGGCTGGCGGCCCATTGCGGCAGCCGATCCTCGGCAATCGCCTTGGCGAGTGAGGGGCGCGGATCGAAGGCGGCGGGGCGCAGCGCCCAGACTTCCAGAAAATCGGCGGTATCGACCCGGCCGGTGCTGAGGGCGCGACCGCGATCCAGCAATGCGTTCAGCAATTGCTGCCCGTGCATCGGTGCAGTCGGCTTGCTGCGCGCCATCAGCCCTTCGGCCATGCCGCTTTTCAGCCATTCATTCGCCCAGTCATCCTGCGCCTGCGACAGGGCGGGCAACGGCACGGGCGGGGGCATCACCGCCATCGGCGGTGGCAGCACGACCTGGCCGGCCGGCGGCGCGCTCTGGGTCGGTGTCACGGCCGGCGGCTGCGCGACGGCCGGGATGGCGGTGGCGGCCAGCAGGGGCAGGGCGAGGAAACGGATCAAATCGGGACGGTTCATGCTGGACCAGATAGCGCAAAGCGGCCATCTATCAAATCGCGATAGCGGGAAAAGATCATGCTGCACGTCGTTCACCATCCCGCCTATGTCTCCCCGGCCACAGACGGCCAGCAGGCGCGCTTCGACAAATATGGCCTGGTGATGGACGCGCTGGCCGACAGTGGCGCGCCGATGACCGTTCATGCGCCCGATCCGATGCCCGCGTCCTGGATCGCGGCGGTGCATGATCCCGCCTATGTCGAAGAGGTGCTGGCGCTCGCCGTGCCGCCCGAAAAGGAACGGCGGATCGGCTTTCCGGTAACCGAGCGGGTGATGCGCCGGGCGCTGCTGTCCCCCGGCGGCACCTGGCTGGCGGCGAAGCTGGCGCTGGTCCATGGCTATGCCGCCAATGCCGCCGGGGGCAGCCACCATGCGCTGGCCGACAGCGGTGCGGGCTATTGCGTGTTCAACGATCTGGCGATCGCGGCCAACCGACTGATCGCGGAGGGGGATGCGAACCGCATCCTGATCCTCGATCTTGACGTGCATCAGGGCGATGGCACGGCGTCGCTGATGGCGGGGCGGGGCGATGTCTTCACCCTGTCGATCCATGCGGAGAAGAATTTCCCGGTGCGCAAGGCGCGCTCGAGCCTGGATCTGGGCCTGGCCGACGATACCGGCGATGCGGACTATCTGGCGGCGCTGGGCGAGATGCTGCCGCGCGTGCTGGATGATTTCGCGCCGGACCTGATCCTGTATCAGGCCGGGGTGGACGGTCATGCGGATGATCGGCTGGGCCGGCTGGCGCTCAGCGACGAGGGGCTGGCCGCGCGCGACGGGCTGGTGATGCGTCAGGCGCTGGCGCGCGCCATCCCGGTCGCCAGTTGCATGGGAGGCGGCTATGGCCCGGACCGGATGGCGGTCGCGCGGCGCCATGCCGCCTGCATGTTGCGGATGGCGTCAGTGGAGCGTGCTGTCTGACGCGCTGGGCCTCGCGGCGCGCCCTTCCATCAGCTTCGCGGCGATCAGCCCGGCCACGCTCAGCGCAACCAGATCGCTCAGCGCCAGATAGAGGCTGTAGCCCCAGGGCGCATGGTTGAACACAGCCTGGCCGATATGCAGCCACAGCACGGTGGCGAGCGCGAACAGGATCGACACACGCGCCCGGCTGTTGAAGTCGCCGGTGACGAAGCGCAGCGCGAGCGCGATCAGCACGCCGGTGGCCAGCGCCAGCAGCAGCCCGCCGATCAGGCTGGAGCCGTCCATCACCGGGAAGCCGCCATTATTGTAGAAAAGCATCGCCACCGGCCCCTTGCCATAGAGGATGGTGCCCTGCGCCGTGGCGGGATCGGGGATGACATAGACGCCGGTGCCGCTGCGGGCCAGCGCCTGCGCCATCGCGGCCTGGAGATTGGCGCCCGCCTGCGGATCGGCACGGCTGAGCGCCAGCGCGCTCAGGGGCGTGCCCCAGAAGAGGAAGCCGATGATGAACATGGCGAAACCGCCAAGCAGTCCGCCCAGGATGGTCCGCAGCATCATGCCTTCACTCCCCGTTCCAACGCGCTCCGACACTGGAGGCTGATCTACAAACGCCGGGAAGGCAATGTCTTTCCGTGGAGCGGATCAATCCTTTGGACGGGCGGCCTTTTCGACCAGGCCCGACAGGCCTTCGCGCCGGTCCAGTTCGTTCAGCACATCGTCGAAGGGAATGCCGCAATCGGCCAGCAGCACCAGCAGGTGGAAGAGGAGGTCCGCGCTTTCGCCGACCAGTTCAGCCCGATTGTCGGCCATGGCGGCGATCACCGCCTCGACCGCTTCCTCGCCGACCTTCTGGGCGATCTTGCCCCGGCCGCGGGCGGTCAGCTTCGCCACATAGGATGCCGATGGATCGGCCTTCCGTCGCTCGGCGATGGTCTGTTCGAGGGTTTGAAGGGTCGCGCGCATGGGCTGCATCAAGCGTCCCGCGCGCGACCCGTCAAATGAATTTTACTTCTGCTTGCGGCGCGCGAAGAAGACGCGGCCGGCCAGAACGGCGGCGCCCATGCCGAACAGCGCCATCTGTTCGGGCTCAGGCACCGGGGTCGGCGTGCCACCGCTGCTGCCACCCGACGAGGTGCCGCCGCCGCTGGAGCCGCCGCACTTGAACCAGCAGAAGGTGGCGTTGGCGGGGGCGGGGATGGCGAGGCCCATCAGGCTGGCCGAACCCGCTACGAGAAGAAGTTTGCTGATCTGCATAAAAGTCACCCTGTTTCAAAATGGACAAATCGCTTCGAAACGACCCTGCGCCCTGTCTACGCAGTAACCGTGCCAATTTTGCCAAGTGACGTTTTTCTGCGGTTGGCGACCGATGGCCGCCAAAAGCCCCATATGGTTAATGTCAATTAACCCGACATTTTGGCGCTTTTTCGCGCTTTAATGGCCCCGAACGGGGATGCCGGCGCGGGCCAGCGCCTGATGCGCTTCAGCAATAGTATGTTGACCGAAGTGAAATATCGAAGCGGCCAGCACCGCGCTGGCATGGCCTTCGACCACGCCCGCGACCAGATGGTCGAGGGTGCCGACGCCGCCGCTGGCGATCACCGGGATCGACACGGCATCGGCGATCATGCGGGTCAGCGCCAGGTCATAGCCCTGCTTGGTGCCATCGCCGTCCATCGAGGTGACGAGCAGTTCCCCTGCGCCAAGCTCCGCCAGGCGCAGCGCATGCTCCAGCGCGTCGATGCCGGTCGGCTTGCGGCCGCCATGGGTGAAGATTTCCCACTTGCCTTCGCCCACCTTGCGGGCATCGACCGAGCCGACGATGCACTGCGCGCCGAAGCGGTCGGCGATGTCGGCCACCAGTTCGGGCCGGGCGACGGCGGCGCTGTTTACCGCCACCTTGTCCGCGCCCGCCAGCAGCAGGGCGCGGGCGTCCTCCGCGCTGCGCACGCCGCCGCCGACGGTGACGGGCATGAAGCAGACTTCGGCGGTGCGGCGCACCACGTCCAATATGGTGCCGCGCGCCTCATGAGTTGCGGTGATGTCGAGGAAGCAGAGCTCGTCGGCGCCGGCCGCGTCATAGAGCTTGGCCTGCTCCACCGGATCGCCGGCATCCTTGAGGTCGACGAAATTGACGCCCTTCACCACGCGGCCATTGGCAACGTCGAGGCAGGGAATGACGCGGGTGCGGACGGTCATGACAATTTTCCTTTTTCCGTTCGCCCTGAGCGAAGTCGAAGGGCTCGCCCGAACATAGTGAGGGCCTTCGCTCCGCTCAGGCCTGGGCTTCGACTTCGCTCAGCCCGAACGGTAATATGTTCAAGCTGCCGCCTGCGCGACCGCGAGCGCGGTCTTGAGGTCGAGGCGGCCGTCATAGATGGCGCGGCCGGTGATGACGCCCTCGATCCCGTCATCGGCATGGAGGCTGAGGACGCGGATATCCGCGATCCCCGCCACGCCGCCGCTGGCGATCACCGGCATGTCGGTGGCGCGGGCGAGATCGACGGTCGCATCGATATTCACGCCCTTGAGCAGGCCGTCGCGGCCGACATCGGTGAAGAGCAGGCTGGCGACGCCGGCATCCTCGAACCGGCGGGCGAGGTCGATCACCGGCATGTCGCTCTTTTCCGCCCAGCCGTCGGTGGCGACGAAGCCGTCGCGCGCATCGACCGCGACGACGATGCCGCCCGGAAAGTCGCGCGCCGCCGCCTTGACGAAGGCGGGGTCTTTCAGCGCAGCGGTGCCGATCACGATGCGCGATACGCCCAGGTCAAACCAGCGTTCGACCGATTCCCGATTGCGGATGCCACCGCCCAGCTGGACATGGCCGGGAAAGGCCTCGACGATGCGTTCGACCGCTTCGGCATTGACCGCATGGCCGGCAAAGCTGCCGTCGAGATCGACGACATGGATATGCTGGGCGCCGGCCGCGGCAAAGATCAGCGCCTGCGCGGCGGGATCGTCGCCATAGACGGTGGCGCGGTCCATGTCGCCCTCGGCCAGGCGGACGACCTGGCCGCCTTTGAGGTCGATGGCGGGGAAGACGATCAGGGACATGGACGTAACCTTTGCGCGAGCGGGGCCTCAGGGGCGCCAGTCGAGAAAACGGGAGAGGAAGGACAGGCCGTAGCGCTGGCTCTTTTCCGGGTGGAACTGGCAGCCGATGATGGTGTCGCGCGCGACGGCGGCGACCAGCGGTCCGCCATGATCGGTGACGGCGGCGATATGGGCCGGGTCGGCGGCCTCATAATGATAGCTGTGCAGGAAATAGGCCTCGCCGGCCTCGATCAGGGGGGGCTTGCCGTTCAGCACCACATCGTTCCAGCCCATATGCGGCACCTTGATCGCGGCATCGGTCGGTTCGATCAGGCGCACCGTGCCGGGAATCCAGCCCAGCCCCTCATGCCGGCCGAACTCCTCGCCGGCGTCGGCGAGCAATTGCATGCCGACGCATACACCCAGAAAGGGGACGCCGCGCTGGTTCACCGCCTCGTTCATCGCGTCGACCATGCCGGGGATCGCGACCAAGGCATCGCGGCAGGCGCGGAAGGCGCCGACGCCGGGCAGCACGATGCGGTCGGCCCTGGCCACGACATCGGCATCGGCGGTGATGGTCACATCATCGGCACCCGCCTTGCGCAGCGCATTGTGGACCGAGTGGAGATTGCCCGCGCCATAATCGATCAGGGCGATGGTCATGGCAGCAGCGTGTCCAGATTGACGCTGGCGGCGCGCGCCGGGAGGAACTCGATCAGGTCGAACGATGCCGCGCCGTTGACGACGAAGGGATCGGTCGCTGCCTTCGCCGCGATCTCGTCGCGTTCGCCGCGCGCCAGCAGGATGCCGCCGGTGCGCGGTTCGCGTCGGCCGGCGAGCAGCAGCCAGCCATCGGCAATGCCCTGGTCCAGCCAGGCCCGATGATCGGCCAGATGGCCGTCCAGCACATCGATCGGCGCCGTATAGGTCAGCGAAATGATGAACATGCGGTCGGCCTTTCTATGGAAGTGATGCTTAGAGCATGCCCTTGGTCGAGGGGATGGCGTCGGCCTTGCGCGGGTCGATCTCCACCGCCTGGCGCAGCGCGCGGGCCAGGCCCTTGAACGCGCTTTCGACGATATGATGATTGTTGCTGCCATAGAGCAGCTCGATGTGCAGGGTGATACCGGCGGCCTGGGCCAGGCTGTGGAAGAAATGCTCCACCATTTCCGTGTCCCATTCGCCAACCTTGGTGACGGTGAAGGGCAGCTTGCACACCAGCCAGGGGCGGCCGGAAATGTCGAGCGCGACGCGGCTCAGCGTTTCGTCCATTGGCGAATAGACGCTGCCGTAACGGCTGATGCCGCGCTTGTCGCCCAGCGCCTTGGCCAGCGCCTCGCCGATTGCGATCGCCGTATCCTCGGTGGTATGATGCTGGTCGACATGCAGGTCGCCGACGGTCTTGACGGTCATGTCGATCAGCGAGTGACGCGACAGCTGCTCGATCATATGGTCGAGGAAACCGATCCCGGTGGAGACGGTGTAAAGACCGGTGCCGTCGAGGTTGACGGTCACGTCGATCTGCGTTTCCGCAGTGTTGCGGTGAATCTCGGCCGTGCGCATGCGCGCCCTATAGCGCGTCGCGCGCGCCATGCAATCTGATGATGTACCTCTCGGGCGGGGGTTGACCGCCGCTTTCGCGTCGTTAGGACATATGCCCCATGAGTGAAGACCTGCCCGACAGCCTGATTCCCTATGACGAAATCGTGCAGGAGGCCCTGCGTGCAGTCGTCGGCCGCGTGCTGGGCGAAGTGCAGCAGACCGGCGGCCTGCCGGGTGCGCATCATTTCTACATCACGTTCAAGACCCATGCCGCCGGGGTGGATATCCCCAAGCATCTGTCGGAACGTTTCCCGGACGAGATGACCATCGTCCTCCAGAACAAGTTCTGGGATCTCAAGGTCAGCGACCGCCATTTCGAGGTCAGCCTGACCTTCAACCAGGTCGCGGCGCATCTGGTCATTCCCTTCAGCGCGATCACCGCCTTCGTCGATCCCGCCGTCAATTTCGCGCTGCAGTTCCAGGTTCAGGCCGACGAAGAGCCCGAACCCCATGACGTGGCCGAAAATGACGCGCCGCTGGTCACGACCGAGGATGGCTCCAACGTCGTCACGGTGGATTTCGGCAAGAAGAAGTGAGCCCGGCGGCCGGCATCGGCCGCAGGCTCAAAATTCGTGGCGATAGGAGAAGCGCAGCTTCTGGCTCGTCCCGAAACTATTGTCGACATAGCTGATATTGGCGCCGACCGTGTCGCGACGCGTAAGATGGTAGGACAGGCCACCACCCAGCGCCACGCCCGAAAAATCATGGGTGCCCTTGGTCACATTGCCGCCCGCCATCGCGGTCAGCTTCGGTCCCAGCGGCCGCAACAGGAACAGCCCGACATAGCCGCTGTTGCTGCTGAGCGCGATCGGCAGGCCATCGCTCTGGTCGATATCGCTGACCGGGCCATGCCCCTTGGTATAGCTGTAGCCGAACGGCACGAACATCTGCAATTTGCCGGTCTTGAGGCCGACTTGCGACAGCGGCACGAAGCCGCCGAGCGAATAGCGCGTCTGTTCCACGCCCGAATCGAAATGACTTTTGCCGGCCGAGAAGGTCAGGATCGCGACCGGAAACAGATAGGATGCGCCGACCGACCAGAGGCCCGATTCCGACACGCGGGCATTGAATTTCAGCTTGGGGCCGACCGCGACCGATCCGGACAGCGAAAATTCGTCGGAGGCGCGGGTGATGCCGACCTTGGTCGCGATCTTGGTGGGGTCGTCGGACGATTTTTCTTCTTCTGCTGCGTGGACCGGAGCCGTCGTGGCGGCAAGGCAGAGGAGGAGGGCAAGGACGGGACGATCGGACATGCGGTTTTCCTCCTGGATGCCGGGCAGGATATCGGGCCGCGTGCGCCGATCAATTGCGGTAAACCCCGGTAAAGGCGCAGATCCTGCCTCTGCATGACGGCCTGTGGCCCGCCGTGCGGATGGGCCATAGGGATATGCGATATTCGCAAGTTTCGCCTTGGAATTTCCCGCCCCGGCCCTACATCGGAACCAGTTTTGCGATTGATTCTTAACTGGGAGTTCTGAATGTCCGCTACCCGCACCGAAACCGACAGCATTGGCGCCATCGAGGTGCCGGCCGACGCCTATTGGGGCGCCCAGACCCAGCGCAGCATCGAGAATTTCCCCTTCGGCGCGACCGAGCGGATGCCGATCGGCATCGTCCATGCGCAGGCGATCGTGAAGCAGGCGGCGGCGCGGGTGAATGCGAAACATGGCCTAGACGCGACGATCGTCGCGGGCATCGAGAATGCCGCGCAGCAGATCGTCTCCGGCGCGCTCGACGACCAGTTCCCGCTCGTCATCTGGCAGACGGGCAGCGGCACCCAGACCAACATGAACGTCAATGAGGTGATTGCCGGCTATGCCAATGAGCAGCTGGCCGGCACGCGCGGCGGCAAGAGCCCGGTCCACCCCAACGACCATGTAAACATGAGCCAGTCGTCCAACGACAGCTTCCCGACCGCGCTGCATGTCGCGACCGTGCTGGCGACCCGCGACAAGCTGATTCCGGCGCTCGAAAAGCTGACCGGCGCGCTGACCGCCAAGGCGGAAGGCTGGGGTCATATCGTCAAGATCGGCCGCACCCATACGCAGGATGCGACGCCGCTGACCTTGGGCCAGGAATTTTCCGGCTATGCCGCGCAGCTGGTCAGCAGCAAGGCGCGGATCGAAGGCGCGTTGAACGGCAATATCCGCAAGCTGGCGATCGGCGGCACGGCGGTCGGCACCGGCCTCAACGCGCCCGATGGCTGGGCGGACGACATGACGGCCGCGATCAGCGACATTGCCGGCACGCCGTTCGAAAGCGCGCCCAACAAGTTCGAGCAGCTGGCCGCCAAGGATGGCCTGGTCTTCTTCTCCGGCGCGCTCAACACGCTGGCGGTGGCGCTGACCAAGATCGCCAACGACATCCGCTTCCTGGGCTCCGGCCCGCGCTCGGGCCTGGGCGAGCTGGACCTGCCCGCCAATGAGCCGGGCAGCTCGATCATGCCGGGCAAGGTCAACCCGACCCAGTGCGAATCGCTGACCATGGTGGCGGCGCAGGTGATCGGCAATCATCAGGCAGTGACCGTCGGCGGCATGCAGGGCCATTTCGAACTCAATGTCTTCATGCCGCTGATCGGCGCCAATGTGCTGCGCTCGATCCATCTGCTCAGCGTCGGCATGGAAAGCTTCGCCGAGCGCTGCGTCGAAGGGATGCAGGCCAATGAGGGCCGGATCGCCGAACTGGTCGAACGCTCGCTGATGCTGGTGACCGCGCTGGCGCCGGAGATTGGTTATGACAATGCCGCGACCATCGCCAAGCATGCGCACAAGAAGGGGCTGACGCTCAAGCAGGCGGGCCTCGAACTGGGGCTGGTCGATGAGCCGACCTTCGACCGGCTGGTGCGGCCGGAAAATATGGTCTGATCCAGATCAACTGGCGGAACCGGGGCGGGTGCGATACATTAATCCCCTATGAAGAAAACGCCCGCCCCGACCGCCGCAAAGCTTCCGTCCACCGCGACGCGCGTTCGCAAGTCGAGCCTGTTTCGCAAGGCGGCACGGCTCGGCGCGACGGTGGTGGCCGCTCGGGTCGCCGCCGACACGGGTAAGAAGGGCGTGATCGGCCTGATCGCCGGGGCCGGGGCCAAGCGCCTCATCATGCGCTACCCGGTCGGCGCCATGGTCCTCACCGGCGCTTATCTGGCGGGCAAGCTCTATGAGGCGAAGCGGCAAGCCGATCGCAAGATGGCGACCAAGCTGCTGACCGATGCCAGCGCCAAGCCGATCCTGATCGACGAGGCACGGGCCGCCCGCAAGAAGGCGGGCTAAAGCGCGCTCTGCCATTCCTTGATCGCGTCGACCGGCCAGGCGAGCATCAGGACATTGAGCGTCAGATTGTCGCGGATCACCGCCAGTGCGAGCAGTTCAAAGCCGATCGCGATGATGACTGTCAGCCAGACGGGCGCGCGCGACGCGAACAGGAATCCCAGGGCCATCATGCCGATGTCGCTCATCGAATTGAGGATGGAATCGCCCGAATAGCCGAGCGCGATCGTCGCCGTGCGGTAACGGTCGATGATGATCGGTGAATTTTCAAGGATCTCCCACGCCGCCTCGATCGCCACCGCCACCGACAGGCGGATGCCGAGCGGCCTGCGGCGCATCAGCAAATGGGTCGCGCCATAGAAGAGGAAGCCGTGGATGATGTGGCTGAGGCTGTACCAGTCGGACAGATGCTGGCTGTTGCCGCTGTCGATCGGCCCATGCCATAGCGCGATCGTGCCACAGGTGCAGATCGGCGGGCGCCCCATCAGATAGAGGATCGCCGCTGCCCCCAGCGCGATCAGCAGGGCGAGGATAAAGCCCCGCTGTTTCATTCCTTTACGCGATCGCGCCAAGCCTCTTCTCCCCCAACCTCTTGCAAAATCCCGTCCACGACGCCACTAGCGGCCATGGCCGACAACATTCCCACCGACACCCCCGATTTCAAGCGCCGCGGCGTTCTCTTTGTCCTGTCCTCGCCCTCGGGCGCCGGCAAGTCGACGATTGCACGCAAATTGCTGGCCTGCGAACCGGACCTGTCGATGTCGGTGTCGGCGACGACGCGGACGATCCGGCCGGGCGAAGTCGATGGCAAGGATTATCATTTCGTCGACCTGGAAGAGTTTCGCCGCATGGCGAACGACCATGAGTTTCTGGAATGGGCGCATGTCTTCGGCCAGCGCTATGGCACGCCACGCGCGCCGGTCGAGGCGATGCTCAAGAGCGGCAAGGATGTGCTGTTCGACATCGACTGGCAGGGCGCGCAGCAGCTGCATCAGATTGCCGGCGGCGACGTGGTCCGCATCTTCATCCTGCCGCCCTCGATGGAGGAACTGGAAAAGCGTCTGCGTGGTCGCGCGACCGACAGCAACGAAGTGATCGAGGGCCGCATGGCGCGCGCCGCGGGTGAAATCGCCCATTGGGACGGCTATGACTATGTGCTGTGCAATGTCGACGTCGAGGAATGTTTCGAGCGCGTGCGCACCATCCTGCACGCCGAACGGATGAAGCGCAGCCGCCAGACCGGCCTGATCGGCTTCATCCGCCGCCTCAGCCGTTATCATCAGGAAGATTGAGGTCTAGTGGATTGATTTTGACATTTGCATCCCTTGTCGATGGGCTGGATTTGCAAATGTCAAAATCGTAAAATCCACTAGAAACAAATATTTCTAGTGGTCCGAACAGATTCTGACATTCGTGTGCGACATCGCCTCAAGCGGTATCGAATGTCAGAATCGGACCACTAGCGGCTGACGGGGCCGCTATTTCTCGAATCCTGCCGGGTCGGCCCAGTCGGGGTGGACCCAGGCCATCACCTTGAACAATGTCCCCATCTCCGCCTCGTCGGTGAGGCGGTGGCGTTGCGCCTCCAGTTCGGCGGCGCGCTGCGGGCTGCCCTTGGCCAGCACGGATGCGCGCACGTCGATGCCCAGATGCTGGAGGAAATGGCCCTGCGTCACCGCGCCATGGACGCGCAGCCCGGCCTGGCGCGCGACATTGGCCAGCATCGTGAAATCGACATGGGTGGTGAGGTCGCTCTCGCCTGGATCGGTGAAGGGATCGGTGAACTGGTGGTTCTTCACCGCCTGCAGCGTGTCGCCCAGGGCTGGGCCTTCATAGCCATAGTCGATGATGATCGCGACGCCGCCCTGGCGCGCGATCCGGCTGGCAAGGGCATAGCCCGCGGTGGCGCCGGCCTGCGCCACTTCGATGATCGCGCCTTCGGGGGCCTGCGCGGCGATCGGCGGCAGGCCCGATTCGATCCGGCGATAGCCCGGCACCGCCATGAAGCGGCCCTCTTCCTCGCGACGGATCACCACCCGTTCGCGCCATTCGTCACCGACGCGGATCATCTGCCGCACGGGCAGGGCATCGAAAAATTCATTGGCGACCACCAGCAGTGGCGACTGGTCGGGCAGGCTTTCGACGCTGTCATGATGGACGACATGGGGAATCTGGGCGCGCTGCCGCTCGCGCAGGGTCGGGCTGGTTTCGACGAAATGGATGCGCGAGGTGACGTCGGCGCCTTCCATCGCGCGCAGCGCATCGCCGGCCAGCGTGCCGCGACCCGGCCCGAGTTCGACATAGAGCGGATCGGCGCGCCGGCCCGATCGCAGCCAGACATCGGCCAGGCACAGGCCGATCAGTTCGCCGAACATCTGACTGATTTCCGGGGCGGTGGTGAAGTCCCCCTCCAGCCCCAGCGGATCGCGCGTGCCATAATAATGCTGGTTCGCCTCGCCCATATAATGAGCGACGGAGATCGGCCCGCCGGCATCGATCTGGCGGGCCAGGCGCTCGGGCAGGCCCATCGCGCCGGGCAGGGCGTCAGCTGACACTGGCGCTGCCCGCGATCGGTTCCACGCGCACGCGCCGGCCCTTGGCGGTGACGATCAGGTAGAGGCCGCCCAGGATCATCGGCACGCACAGCCACTGGCCCATGTGCAGGCCGGTGCGGGCGGCGAATTCCATCAGCTGGGCATCGGCCTCGCGGAAATATTCGACGCCGAAGCGAAACACGCCATAGAAGAAGACGAACAGGCCGACCAGCATGCCCGGCTTGTAGCGTGCCTTGGTCTTCCAGAAGGCGAAGGCGAGGATGCAGAACAGGATGATGCCTTCGAAAAAGGCTTCGTAAAGCTGGCTCGGATGACGCGGCGGGCCGATGGTCCAGACGCCGGCAATCTGTTCGGGGAAGCGCATCGCCCAGGGCACGTCGGTTTCCTTGCCCCATAGCTCGCCATTCACGAAATTGGCGAGGCGGCCGAAGAACAGGCCGAAGGGCACGACGCAGGCGACATAGTCATGGATGCGCAGCCAGCTCAGCTTCTCCTTGCGCGCCATGTAGAGGATGCCGAGCGACACGCCGGCCGCGCCGCCATGGAAGGACATGCCGCCATTCCACAGCTTGAAGATGTCCAGCGGGTGCTGGAGGATTTCGGGCTGGTAGAAGAAGACATAGGCGAGCCGGCCGCCGATGATGATGCCCAGCGTCGCATAGAAGATCATGTCGTCGGCGTGGCGCCGGGCCATCGGCGAACCGGGCTGGGCAATGAGCTTCAAGAGATACCAGTAGCCGATCAGGATGCCGGCCAGATAGGCCAGGCTATACCATTTGAGCGTGAAGAAGCCCAGGTCCAGGGCGACGGGGCTGAGCCCCAGCTGGTCGAAGCGGATGGCGCTCGAAGCGGCGGCGACAAGGTCCAGGATCAAAATGGCATTCCCTCGGCAATCAGGCCTGCGGCCATAGAACAAGCGGCCGGCAAGATGAAGAGGGGCGATCCCGATTGCAGGATGATCGGGGCAAATAGGCCGGGCATGCCCGGCGCGGCGGGCTCAGGCCGCTTCGCTACAGTCCAGCAGCGCCGCGCGATCCCGGATTTCCACCATGCGGCGGCCGGGCAGGGCGATGATGCCGATGCGCTTGAGGTCGGTCAGTTGCCGGCTCACCGTCTCGATCGTCAGGCCCAGCACGTCGGCGATCTGCTGGCGCGATAGTGGCAGGTCGAACCGGTCGAGCGGGGGCAGGCCTTCACGGGCCAGACGGCGCGACATGTCGAGCAGGAAGGTCGCGATCTTCTCGCGCGCATTCTTGCGGCCGAGCAGCAGCATCCAGCTGCGCGCCCGGTCGAGATCGTCGAGCGTGCGTTGCAGCAGTCGATGCTCCAGCTCGGGATGCTCGCGGGCAAAGCCGTCAAAGGCGCCACGGGTGAAGAGGCAGAGGCGCGCGTCGGTGAGCGCCGTGACGCTGTGCGGCGTGCTGCGGCCGAAGGGGCGGCCGATGAAGTCGGACGGATAGACCACGCCGACAATCTGTTCGCGCCCGTCGCCGGTCGAGGCCGACAATTTGAGCGTGCCGTCGATCACATTGGCGACGATGGTGGCGTCGTCGCCTTCCCACATCACCGTCTGCCCCGCCGCGATCGTGACGCGCCGGCCCAGGCGATTGAGCGCGCCGCGCTCATCCTCTTCCAGCGTGGCACAGATGGCGCGGTCGCGCACCTCGCAGCGCTGGCAGAAGCTGGCGTCGGAGCAGGGGGCAGGAACGGGCATGCCGCCGGGCAGGGTTTGCGCGAGATCAAAATGCATGTTCATGATCGCTGCTTGGCGCGGCGGCGGGGCGGGCACTATCCGTAAATCCCCTATGGGACTTTCTGTCCTATTCGAGCCCAGCCTGGAAGGCGATGCGCAGCGTTTCAGACAGGCTGTGGACCTGCAGCTTCTGCATCAGATTGGCGCGATGAATCTCCACCGTGCGCGGGCTGATGCCCAGGTCATAGGCGATCGTCTTGTTGGGCAGGCCGTCGACCAGCCCCTTGAGCACTTCGCGTTCCCGATCGGTCAGGATGTTGAGCCGGGCGCGGGCAGTCTCGCGCTGGCTGTTGCGGCCCTGGTCGGCGCTTGCCTGCGCGCAGGCGGCTTCGATCGCGGCGAGCAATGCCGCCTTCTCGAACGGCTTTTCGATGAAATCGGTGGCGCCCGCCTTCATCGCGGCGACCGCCATGCCGACATCGCCATGGCCGGTCATGATGATGACCGGCAGCATCATGCCGCGCGCGCGCAGTTCGCGCTGCACTTCCAGCCCGTCAATGTCGGGCATGCGCACGTCCAGCAGCACGCAGCCGCCCTCCAGCGTCCCGACTTCCTTGAGGAATTCGGTGCCGCCCGAGAAAAGCCGCACCGAAAAGCCGCTGGTCTTGAGCATGAAAGAGAGCGACCGGCGGATCGCCTCATCATCATCGACGACATGGATGGGCTGGTCGGTGGGCAGGCTCATGGCAGGCGGTCCGCAGAATCGAGAGTGAAGTGGAAGGCGACGCCGCCCCAGTGCGAGGCGTCGGCCCAGATCCGTCCGCCATGCCCTTCGACGATGGTGCGGCTGATCGACAGGCCCACGCCCATGCCGGCGGGTTTGGTCGTGCTGAACGGGGTGAAGAGCGATCGCGCGACCGCCGGATCGAGGCCGGGGCCACTGTCGGCGATGATGAGTTCGACCTGTCCGTCCTCGGCCGGCACTGCCGACAGGCGCAGGATGCGGCGATTGCGGCCGTCCATCGCCTCGACCGCATTGCGCACCAGGTTGATGATGACCTGCTGCACCTGCACGCGATTGGCGATCACCCGGCCGACGCGCGGGTCGACGACGATGTCCATGTCGATGCCCCGGCTGTCGATGCCGATGAAGGCCAGCGCGACCCCCTCGGCCAGCAGCGTGGCCGCCGGTTCGGCCTGGCGATCGGCTTCGCCGCGACGGATGAACTCCCGCAGCGACCGGATGATCTGGCCCGCGCGCATCGCCTGGCGCGCGGCTTCGTCCATCGCCTCGCCCAGCAAGTCGCGGTCGACCGGCGCATCGGTGCGCAGCAGGTCGCGGCCTGCCTCCATATAATTGGCGATCGCGGTCAGCGGCTGGTTCAGTTCATGCGCCAGCGCCGCAGCCAGCGTGCCCATCGCCGTGACGCGGGCGGCATGGCTGAGTTCGGCCTGCAGATCCTGCAGGCGTCGCTCGGCCTTCTGCCGATCGGTCAGATCGCGCACGAAGCCGGTGAACAGCTTTTCGCCATGGTCCTGCACTTCGCCGACCGCCAGCTCGATTGGAAAGGTGGAGCCATCGCGCCGGCGCGCGGTGGTCAGTCGGCCGATGCCGATGATCCGCTTCTCGCCGGTATCATGATAATGTTGCAGGTAGGAATCATGGCGCTCGCGATCGGGCGAGGGCATCAGCATCGCGACATTGCGGCCCAGCACATCGGCTTCGGCATATTGGAACATGCGCTGGGCGGCCGGGCTGAACGAGACGATATGCCCGGTCGCGTCGATCACGATCAGCGCATCGGGCACCGTTGCCAGGATCGATCCCAGCAGAGCCTGTTCCCGGCTGGTCGCATTATCCTGCGGATCGCCATCGTTGAACGCCATGTCCGATCACTGACCGTAAATCAGTGCGCCAGCAAGAGCGGAACCCGTGTTTCGGCCAGAATATAGCGGGTTACGCCGCCAAAAATGGTTTCCCGCAGCCGGCTGTGGCCAAAGGCACCCATCACCATCCAGTCGATCGACAGTTCATGGCAGGCATGGGACAGCGCTTCTTCCACGCTGCGATCCTTGCGCGGCCATTCGTGAATCTCGACCGCAATGCCGTGGCGCGAGAGATATTCGGCCGCGTCGGTCGGCGGGAAATCGCGCTTCGTGCGCTCGTCGACGGTGACGACATGGACCTCGCTCGCCACCCGCAACAGGGTGCGGCTCGCGGTCAGCGCCGACGCCGCCTCATGCGATCCGTCCCAGGCGACCATGGCCCGGCCGGTGCAGCGAAAGCCCTTGGCCATGCTCGGGATCGCCAGCACCGGGGCGCGGCTGTTGACCGCCAGGTCGGCGACGATCGGCGCTGGATCATCGGCCTGCCGGCGGCCCGGCGGCGGCAGGGAAACGAGCATCGCGTCGGCCAGGCGACCGGTTTCCAGCAGGCCCTGGACCAGGTCTCCGCTGCGATAATGCCAGTCCCACGCCATGCCCTCGCGCCGCAACCGCTCCTCCAGGGCGCGCCGCATTTCCTCGTCCTGGCGGCGCACCGCATCGATCGCCTCGGGCACCAGATAGCCGCTGCCATAGAGATCGGCGGCGACCAGTTCGGGCAGCGGCGCGATCTGCAGGCAACTGATATGGGCGCCGGTCGCGCGCGACAGGTCGAACGCGGCCTGCAGGCGGCTTTCCATGCCGTTGTCCGCGCGGATGTGCAGCAAGATGGTCTTCATCGA
Organism: Sphingobium salicis subsp. salicis; assembly: GCF_049472635.1. Classification (NCBI taxonomy): domain Bacteria; kingdom Pseudomonadati; phylum Pseudomonadota; class Alphaproteobacteria; order Sphingomonadales; family Sphingobiaceae; genus Sphingobium; species Sphingobium salicis. The sequence goes on along the minus strand of NZ_JAYRCS010000001.1, from coordinate 3,494,111 downwards.
ACATGTCCCGACAAGAGGGCGCCGATGCAGCGCCGCATGATCGTCATCCTGACTAGTAGCCCGCTCGGCTCGTCTCTATCCGCAAATTTCCCTATTTCGATCGCCGATCCGATGGCACATTTGGTGGGCAACGATCATAGCAAGGGATGCCTTCTTCATGACCGACAAGGATATTCTGGAAACCCGCACCGGCATTCGTGTCCAGGTGCGCCCGGCGCAGGATGGCGATGCCAAGGCGCTGGCCCATTTCTTTTCGGCCGTGTCCGATGATGATCGCCGCTTCCGCTTCCTCAGCAGCGCGCCGGGCGTCAGCGCCGGGCAGATTCATGATCTGATCCATGGCGACCCCGACAATTGCGAGACCTTCCTGGCGACCGACGAGAAGGGCGCCATCCTGGCCGCCGCGACCCTGGCCGCCGATCCCGACCGGACCCGCGCCGAAGTCGCGATTTCGGTACGTGCCGACCATCGCGGTAAGGGCGTGGGCTGGAGCATGCTGCGCCACGCCACCGACCGCGCGCAGGAAATGGGCGTGGGCCTGCTCCAGGCGATCGAGAGCCGCGCCAATCATGCCGCGATCGAGCTGGAGCGCGAACAGGGCTTTGTCGCCCGCAGCGTCGATGACGAGCCGTCGCTGCTGATCCTGGAAAAGCGTTTCTGATCGCATCGCTGGTGAAATGATGAAGGGGCCGGAGCGGCGATCCGCTCCGGGCCCTTCCTTCTGGTCCACCCCCCCCGGAGGATCAGAAGCGCATGCCGACACCCACGCCGAACACGAAGGGATCGAGCGATACCTTGACGTTCTGGGTGCCGGCCGCCGCGGTGGTCAGCCGCACCCTGGTGTCGATGTCGATATATTTGACGTCGAGGTTGAGGAAGATCTTGTCGTTGAGGTCGATGTCGACGCCGACCTGGCCGGCCCAGCCGAAGCTGTCGGACATATGGACCTTGGTCTTGCCGACCGCATCCTCCAGCCCGCTCGACGCATCCTCGTTATAGAACAGCGTATAGTTGACGCCGGCGCCGATATAGGGGCGGACATGGCCCTCGACGATCGGGTGATATTGCATCGTCAGCGTCGGCGGCAGCACCCAGGTGGAGGCCAGCTTGCCGATCCCGCCGGTGGTGCCGCTGCGGCCACTGGCGCTATGCTTGGTGGTCGCGGCGATCAGTTCGAAGCCGATATGGTCGGTCGCCATGTAGGTGACGTCGACTTCGGGCGCGATGCCGTTGTTCACCGACACCTTCTCGCCGGGGAAGCCGGGCAGGATGCTGCCGCTCTTTTCGGTGGGGGCGACCATGATGCCGCGCACGCGCACCAGCACGTCGCCCTGCTTGGCCTGGGCCGGGGCAGCGGCCAGCGCCGTGCCCATGGCGCCCATCGCGGCGACAATCATCATCTTTTTCAAGTGCATGTCTTTTCTCCATCCCTGATCGTGGGTCAGTGATGGCGCTCTGCTCCCGATCGGGGCGGCCTTCCTTGATGCGGCGCAATCGGCGATTTGATCCTGCGCAATGTTCGGCATCGGGCGCCATGGCAGGCGGGACGCCATGTTCCGCTATCATCCCGACCTGCTCGCCGCGCCGGTGCCGCGCTACACCAGCTATCCGACCGCCGCCCAGTTTGGCGAGGATGTCGGCGCGGCCGACATGGCGCAGCGGCTGGACGCGATGCCGGCGGACGCGCGCCTGTCGCTCTATGTCCATATCCCCTATTGCCATGACATTTGCTGGTATTGCGGGTGCAATACCGGGGCGGCGACCCGGCCCCGGCGCCTGTCCGCCTATGTCGATGCGCTGGAGCGGGAAATGGCGCTGGTTTCTGCGCGGCTCGGCGGACGGGGGCGCGTCACCCATGTCGCCTTTGGCGGCGGCAGTCCCAATTCTCTGCCGCTGATCGACTGGGTCCGGCTCAATCATCAGTTGCTGCTCTGCTTCGACGCCAGCGCGGCGGCGATGGCGGTGGAACTGGACCCACGCCGGATCGACCGGGCCTGGATCGACGCCATGGCCAAGGTCGGGGTGACGCGCGTCAATCTGGGGGTGCAGACCTTTGCCACCCATGTGCAGCAGCGGATCGGCCGGGTGCAGCCGGCCGAGACGGTGGCGATGGCCGTCGGTGCGTTGGCCCGTGCGCGCATCCAGGTGGGTTTCGACCTGATGTATGGCCTGCCGGGGCAGAGCGAGGCGGATCTGGCGCAGACGCTGGAGGACAGCATTCGCCTGTCCCCCTCGCGCATTGCGCTGTTCGGCTATGCCCATATGCCGCGCCTGCTGCCGCGCCAGCGGCGGATCGACGCGACCGAATTGCCGGGTGTCGAACAGCGCTTTGCGATGGCGAAGCTCGGCCATGCGATGCTGACGGCGGCCGGATATCAGGCGATCGGCTTCGATCATTTCGCGCTGCCCGACGATCCGCTGGCGGTGGCTGCTGCATCAGGAAGGCTGCGCCGCAATTTCCAAGGCTTTACCGAGGATGACAGCGATGCGCTGATCGGCATGGGCGCGAGCGCGATCAGCCAGTTTCCGGACCTGATCGTTCAGAATGAGAAGAATGCCGGCGCCTATCGCGAGGCCTTGTCGGACCATCGGCTGCCTGCGGCCCGTGGGGTGCGGCGCAGTGCCGACGACCAGCGGCGGGGCGCGTTGATCGAACGACTGCTGTGCGATGGTCGGGCGGCCTGTGGCGACCTTGCCGAGCCGGCGCTGCTCGACCGGTTCGAGCGGATCGGCCTGCTCCGGCGGGAGGGTGGCGAGTTGCTGCTGCAGCCCGGTGCGGCACCCTACGCCCGGTCCATCGCCGCCTGTTTCGATGCCTATCTGCGTCCGGCCGAAACGCGCTTCAGCGTCGCGGTCTGATCGCCGGCCCGGACCTCGCCGGGCCGGCGATCGCACGTCGGATCAGAAGCGCACGCCCACGCCCATCCAGACACGGGCCGGGTCGATCAGATAGCCCGCCGTGTCATAGTTGAGGCGCTTGTCGAACAGGTTCTGCACCCCGGCATGGACGGTGAAGGCGGGCGTGATCTTGTAGGATGCGCCCATGTCCACCACCGTATAGTCGGGCGACACGATATTATTGCCGCTGATCTGCGCCTCGGTGACGGCTTCCTCGCCGCGATAGACGGCGCGCACGAAGGCGGAGAAGCGCTTATCCGGGCGCCAGTTGAGCGAGGCGCTGGCCTGCTGCTTGGGCGTGTCGTTGAGTGCCGCGCCGATATTGGCGCCGCTCAGCTGTTCCGAATCCGTCAGCGTGCCGGTGGCGTTGAGCCGCAGCGTGTGGGTCAGCGGCACGTCGACCGAGACTTCGACGCCGCGCACCCGCGCCTTGTCGACATTGACATAGGTCGTGGGAGGACGGCCGATCGAGCTGAGCGGTTCATCGACGCACCAGGCCCCCGCCACTTCGCAGGTCACGCGCGTGATCTTGTCGTTGAAGCGGGTGTCATAGGCAGTGACGCTGGCGTTGAAGCCATTCCGCGAGAAGAGCAGGGCAGCCTCGATCGTGCGGGAGGTTTCGGCTTCTAGGTCGGGATTGCCATAGATGGTGCCGCCACGGCTGGTCTGGCCCCAGTCGGGAATCGTCTGGCGCAGGCTCGGCGCGCGGAAGCCCTGCGAATAACCGCCCTTCAGCGTCAGGGACGGGGTGATGTTCCACACCGCATAGACGCGCGGGGTCCAGTGGACGCCATATTGTTCGTCATGGTCCATGCGGATGCCGCCGGTCAGCGCCAGTCCGTCGAGCAGCTTCAGCTCATTTTCGGCAAACAGCGCCCAGCTGGTGCGGGTGGTGCCGGTGGTGGTCGATCCCGACAAAAGGTTGCCGGTCAGGTCCGACAGATCCTCATAGCGATAAAAGCCGCCGACGGTCAGCGTGTTGGACGGCAGCGGGATCACCCACAGGCTTTGGCCGACCGTGTTCTTGATCCGCTTCTGCGCCTCGACATGTTCGGCATCCTCATATTGCAGATAGGATTCGGAACTGGCGAAGCCCCATTGGCCGCTATGGCTGATCGATGCGACCTTGCGCTTCTGGGTCTGGGTGGTTTCGGTGCCGAGCGGCGCGGTCGCCGATGTCTCGGTCGTCTCGCCGGCAACCTCGATCACCTTCTGCCGATAATAGCCGCCCTCCAGCAGGATCTGGTGGTTGGCGCTGAGGTTGAAGCCCAGCTTGCCGGCCAGGCTGTCATCATGCCGCTCGGGCGTGCCGCCGATTTCCGTGTCGCCCTCGCGCCGGTTCATCGATCCCTGCAATTGCAGGCCGATGCCGTCGGTGACGGGGCCGGACAGATAGAAATTGCCGTCGGTATAATTGCCGAAATTGTCCGCCAGCTGCATCGTGCCGTTGACGCGTGCGCTGCCGCGCCAATGGTCGCTGATGCGGCGGGTGATGATGTTGACGACGCCGCCCATCGCGTCCGATCCGTAGAGCGAGGACATGGGGCCACGCACCACCTCGATGCGCTCGATCGCTTCGAGCGGCGGCAGCAGGCCACCTTCGCTGACATTGCCGCCATTGGTGCGGGATTCGCGCGACGACAGCCGCTTACCGTCGACCAGGATCAGCGTATATTGCGGCGCCATGCCGCGGATCGAGATGTCGCGGCTATTGCCTTCGCCCGGCGTGACGGTGACGCCGGGGATTTCCATCAGCGCATCGGTCACTTCGCGATAGGGCATGGCGTCCAGCGTCTCGCGGGTGATGACGCTGATCGAGGCTGGCGCGTCGCGGACCTCCTGTTCGCGGCCGGCGGCGGTGACGACGATCTGGTTGGAATCCTGGTCGGCCTCGGCCGCCAGCGCCTGCTGTGCGCTGGTCAGCGCGACAAGGGCCGCGGTCGCCCGCAGCAAATGGATGGATGGCATGGAAATCCCCTGTTCTGGATAGACGGGCACCCGCCAGCCACCCGGCCGGACGGGTGCCGGAAATCAGTGGTGCGGGCCGGGCCCGATCGGTGGAACGAATATCATGGCGGGTTCATTTGCGATCGATTGTCAATTGCAAGTGGCCGTTGCCAGAAGCGCGGGGCGGCGCCAAATATCGATATCGGATAAGGCTTATGCGGCCTTGCTATGGGGCAGGGCTGCGTCGCTGCCGCAATGGTCGGCGAACATGTCGCACAGCCAGGCGATGGCCGGGTCGCGATGCGACCGTTCGTTCCATAGCAGCCGATAGCCGAAGGTGCCGACCAGGTCCGGCGCGGGCAGGCAGGCCAGGTCATGGGTCCGGGCGATTGCCTCGGCCGCGCGCGTCGGCAGCGTCATCAGCGCGTCCGATCCCCGGATCATGTGCGGTGCCGCCTGGAAATAGGGCAGGCGGGCGATCACCCGCCGGCGCGGCGCCAGATCGCCCAGGCGCAGTTCGATCCGGTCGAAGCCGCTGTCGCTGACGACGAAGCTGATATGCGGGCAGGACAGGAAATCCTCGACCGACAGGGACCGGTCGGTCGGATGCGCCGCCAGCTTGTGATGGCGATCGACGACGCAGCTGAACGTTTCGGTGAACAGGAAACGCTCATAGGTCTGGGCCGGATCGGGATCGAGTCCGCTGATGATGAGGTCGATCTCGCCCGCGGTCAGCCGCGCCACCATGTCGCCGGTCAAAGGCACGATGTCGATCGCCGCCAGCGGCGCCGCGCGCCCGATATGCGGCAGGGTCGGCGCGACCACGGCGGCGACGCCGAAATCGGTCGATGCGACGCGGAATCGGCGATCGAGCGTCGCTGGATCGAAACGGGGCGGTTCCAGCAGGCCGGCGGTCGTCGCCAGCCAGTCCTGCAAGGACGGCGCCAGTTCCTCCGCCCGCCGGGTCAGTTCCATGCCGCCGGCAGTGCGCACCAGCAGGGGGTCTCCCAGCAGGCTGCGCAACTGCGCCAGCGACCGGCTGACCGACGGCTGGCTGACGCCCAGTTGCTGCGCCGTGCGGGTGACGCTTTTCGTGCGCAGCAACAGCCCCAGTATCACCAGGCTGTTGAGATCGAAATGCACGCCGCCAAGCAAGAGAGACCGGTCCGTTCCTTAAGGATAATGCGGACCATTCTTAACTTCAGGGGTGGTCAGGGTCCAGTCCCGTTGCATTTCCGGACTGTTGCGCGGCGCGATCGGCGCCGATTGACAGGCCCCTTCCTCCGGATTTATGAAACAACATGTATCACATCTTCGTCGATCAAAAGCCTGTGCGCCTGCAATCATTGTGTCCGGGGCAACAGCTGCGACGATGATGAAAGGGATGGGCGCCGTCTGTGCGGCGCTCGACGCCGTGACGGTCGATCCAGCATATAAGGGCCGCGCGGTCTGGATGGGAGGATGCCATGACACGCCGTTTCCGGACGTTGCTTTTCTGCGCCTGCGCGACTCTGCCTACCCTGCCGGTCCAGGCCCAGGCGCAGGATAGGGCGCAGGACAGGGCCAGTGTGACCCAGGACATCATCGTCACCGCCCGTCGGACCGAGGAACGGCTGCAGGACGTGCCGATCTCGATCACCGTGTTCGATCAGGAAGAACTGGCCAACCGCAATGTCGTCAATGCGCAGGATCTGGCCGCCTATACCCCCTCGCTGTCCGCCAATGGCAATTTCGGCAGCGAGAATAGCAGTTTCGCCATCCGTGGCTTTGCCCAGGATATCGGCACCGCGCCCTCGGTCGGTGTCTATTTCGCCGATGTGGTCGCGCCGCGCGGCGCCTCCAACGGCCTGCCCTCGGGCGATGGCGCCGGGCCGGGTGCCTTTTTCGACCTCCAGAATGTCCAGATATTGAAGGGGCCACAGGGCACCCTGTTCGGCCGCAACACCACCGGCGGCGCGATCCTGCTGGTGCCGCAGAAGCCGACCGACGAATTTTCCGGCTATGTCGAAGGATCGGTGGGCAATTATGACATGTGGCGCGGTCAGGCGGTGGTCAACGCGCCGCTCGGCGACCGGGCGCGGATGCGCATCGGGGTCGACCGGCAGAAGCGCGACGGTTATATGCGCAACGGCAGCGGCATCGGTCCCGATCGGTTCGGCGATGTCGATTATATCGCGCTGCGCGCCAGCCTGGTCGTCGATCTGACCCCCGATCTCGAAAACTACACCATTCTGTCCTACAGCGATTCCAGCAATAACGGCCCGATCCAGAAGCTGGTTGCGGCCGCGCCGGAGGGGCTGGGCCAGCTCGCCTATGGCCAGTTGCTCCGCCAGGGCAGCGGTTTCTATGACGTCATGCAGTCCCTGGAAGACCCCTATTCCAAGACCGAGCAGTGGCAGATGATCAACACCACAAGCTGGCAGGCGAGCGACACGCTGACGGTCAAGAATATCGTCAGCTATGCCCAGTTGAAGCAGCGCATGAATGCGCCGCTGTTCGGCACCGATTTCGTCGTCGATTTCGCCGCGATCAATCCCTTCCTCGCCGCGCTGGGCAGCTATCATCTGCCCTTCACCACGGTGACGTCGATTCCGGGCGGCTATACCGCCAACCAGTCGACCTTTACCGAGGAGCTGCAATTGCAGGGGCGCTCGGGCGATGGCCGGCTCAACTGGCAGGCAGGGGCCTATCTGGAGGTCAGCGAACCGCTGGGCATGAGCGGCAGTCAGTCGCCTTTCCTGGCGTCCTGCACCGATTCCGCCACGCTGCAATGCACCGATCCGCTGGGCTTCCTGTCCAATCTCGATCCGACCATTCCGGCGTTCGCCAAGCCGATCCATGCCGGCACCGTCAATTACACGGCGGGGCGCACCAATTTCCACAATGTCGGCCTTTATGCGCAGGCGACCTATGCGCTGACCGATCAGCTGAAACTGACGGGTGGTTTCCGCTACACCTGGGATCATTCGCGCAATGTCAGCGACCAGCGCACCTATATCGTCGCCTATCCGCCGCAATATGGTGCCTTCAATCCGGCCGCGGCCTATCGCTGCACCAATCCGCAGGCGGCGGCGACCAATTGCGTGTCGCATTATTATCAGTCGTCGGAAAAGCCGACCTGGCTGGTCGATCTCGATTACAACCCGACCCAGGACATATTGCTCTACGCCAAATATGCGCGCGGCTATCGCGCCGGCACGATCGTCCCCAATATCACCGCGCCGCTCAACATCGTCGAGCCGGAGAAGGTGGACAGCTATGAGCTGGGTCTCAAGACCAGCTTTGGCGGGGCGCTGCGCGGCACCTTCAACCTGGCCGGCTTCTATAATGATTTTTCCAACCAGCAATTGCAGGTCGGCTTCAATGCGCGGCCGCTGTCGGGGCAGGCGTCCACCGCCGCGCCGGTCAATGCCGGCAAGTCGGAGATATGGGGGCTGGAGGCCGATGCCTCGCTCACCCCGTTCCAGGGACTGGCGCTGACCGGCGGCTACACCTATCTGCGCACCAAGATCAAATCGGTGCCCGATTTCTCCAGCTTCAACGACCCCAATTATATCCTGGCCGCGCCGTTCCAGCCCGGCGATCCCGAAGTGCTGTCGCCGCGCCACAAATTCACGGTCAGCGGCACCTACACCCTGCCGCTGGACGAGGAGAAGATCGGCCGCATCTCCTTCGGCGCGACCTTCACCCATCGGTCCTCGATGCTGGTCAACTATACCGACCGCACCAATCCCGATCCGTCGATCACCGCGCTCAGCACGCTGGCGCCGCTCGATCTGCTGAACCTCAACGCCAGCTGGAACAATATCGCCGGCGCGCCCATCGACCTCAGCCTGTTCATGACCAATGTGACCAGGGAAAAATATTACAGCTTCATCGCCGGGCTGGGTTCGCCCAGCGTCAATTTCGAGACGGCGACGCTGGGCGAGCCGCAAATGTATGGCGCGCGCCTGCGCTTCCGCTTCGGCGGATGAACGGACACCGGCGACTGCGAAAATTGATCCATGTCTAGGACGGCGCTTCCGGCGGCTGATAGGTTGCATGGCAATCAAGCGGAGTCGGTTCGATGGACGTGATCACGGATGCTGCCTATCTGTTTAGCCGGTCGCGCGACGAAACGCGCAAAGCCGACGAAGCCCGTGCGCGCGGCGACGCGGTGTGCGTGATTGCTGCGCACAATGAACTGGCGCTGCGCTACAAGGTTCGCGCCCTGTCGCTGTCCAGCGGCGCGGTCCCCTGCATCGACGCGACCGGGCGACGATCGGCCTAATCCTTCTCGCCCTGCACGCTGATGCGGCCGGGTTTCAGCCCCGGTGCGCTGACCTGTAGCGTGATCGCGCCGGGCTTGCCGGTGCCGCGCAGGAAGGCGACGGCCTTGCCGCCCACCGCCGCGCGCTGTGGCGAGGCAAAGGCGGTATGGTCGGTGACGCTGCCATTGTCGAAGGCGACGACGCGGCCCGGCCCCGACACCGTCGCGCTGAGCAGCGGCGTGGCGCCGGGCACCAGCACACCCTTCGCATCCACCACTTCGGCCCGCACCGCGACGACATCGTCGAAGTCGCCGCCGACCGCCTTGGCCTCGGGCACCAGCCGGATCGCGGCGGGCGTGCCGGCGCTGCGCAGCATGTCCTCCGCCACCTTTGCGCCGCCGCGATAGCCGACCGCGCGCAACTCGCCCGGCGCATAGTCGACGTCCCATGTGATCGCGCTGTCGTCCGCGTTGCGCGGCTTGCGCCCCAGCGACCGGCCGTTGAGGAACAGCTCGACCTCGTCGCTATTGCTGTAGACCTCGACCTTTTCCTTGTGCGCGGCGCGATTGTCGGGCGACCAGTCGGCCAGCGCCCCCGGCCCCTTGGGCTGGGGCAGGGCGATGCCGACCATGGTCGGCATTTCGCTGATGTCGATCACTTCGGTCACGCGCCGGGCCAGCTTCACCACCGGTTTCTCCGACCACCAGCTCGCCCGTTCCCAGCCGATCGGCTTCACCCCGTCGACCCGGTCGACCAGCCCCGACGGGTTGCTGATCGCCGGCCAGCCGGCCCGGTCCGCCTCGCCCAGATAATCGACGCCGGTCCACAGGAACATACCGGCATAGGCCGGGTCGTCGCGCACCACGAGCCAGCTTGACCGGTTCTTGCTGTTCTCCGTGCCGATGATCTTGCGGCTGGGCTTGTCGGCATGCGCCTTGGCCAGTTCATTCTCGCGATAATTCTGGCCCACCACGTCCAGCAGGTCGGCGGTGCCATTGTCATAATCATGGGTGGTGTTGGGGCGGAACAACGCCATCGTCACCGGCCGGGTCGGATCCTCGGCATGGAAGATGTCCTGCAGGCGGGTGATGATCGACTGCGCCACCAGCGGATAGGGCGTGTCGTGAATCTCGTTGCCGATCGACCAGATGACGATGCTGGGATGATTGCGATCGCGCCGCACGAAATCGCGCGCGTCGATCGACGACCAGTCGGTGAAATAGAGATGATAATCCTGCGGGTTCTTCGCCACCGTCCACATGTCGAAGCCCTCGTTCATGACGATCAGGCCGAGCCGGTCGCACAGGTCGAGAAATTCGGGCGAGAAGGGATGATGGGCGGTGCGCACCGCATTGACGCCCAGCGCCATCAGTCCCTTGAGCCGCCGTTCATAGACGGCCAGCGGCACCGCCATTCCGAACGGCCCGCCATCGGCGTGGATCGCCACGCCCTTCAGCTTGATGTTGCGGCCATTCAGCCAGAAACCGCTCGCCGCCTCGAACCGGGCGTCGCGAATGCCGAAGGGGACGCGTTCCTCATAGAGCAGCCGCCCGTCGGTCGCGCGCACGCGCAGCAGCGCCTGGTGCATCGCCGGGTCGCCAATGTCCCAGCGGCGCGGATCGGCCAGCGTGCCGGTGACATCCATCTGGGTCGCGCGACCGGCGGGCAGGCTGATGCTCTGGCCGGTGAAGGTCGCGATGCTGCGGCCGTCCGGCCCCTCGATCACCGCCTCCAGCCGCGCCTCGACCGGGGCACTGCCCTGGTTCATCACGCTGCTGCCGATGGTCAGTTCCGCGCTCTTCGCGTCCAGCTTCGCCACCCGCACGCTACTGCCCCAGGTTTCGGCATGGACATCGCCCAGGGTGAGGATGCGGACATGGCGATATATGCCGCCGCCCGCATACCAGCGCGAGGCGGGCTGGGCGGAGGTGTCGGCACGCACCGCCAGCACATTCTCCTGTCCGGCGGGTTTCAGATGCTGGGTGATCTCGTAGCGGAAGCTGGCATAGCCGCTTGGCCGATGGCCGACATGCTGGCCGTTGATCCACACGCCCGACCGTTCCATCACGCCGTCGAACTCGACGAAGACGCGCTGGCCGGCGCTGGCGGGCGGCAGGGTGAAATGCTTGCGATACCAGGCGACGCCGGTGGGCAGGAAGCCGCCCGATCCGGTCGCGGGCGCATGTTCGTCGAACGGCCCGGCGATCGCCCAGTCATGCGGCAGGTCGACCGGCTGCCAGTCTGCATCGGCAAAGCCGGGCTGTTCCGCGGTCGCGACATCGCCCTGATGGAAGCGCCAGCCTGCATCGAAATTCTGCGCGCCGGTCGGCTGGGCAAAGGTGGGCGCGGGCAGGGCGATCAATAGCGCCAGCGCCAGGCCGGCGGCACTCCGCCCGATCATCCTGCGCATCCGTGCGGTCCGTCCCGTCGCCATATCGGCCCCCTCTCCAGAATATGTCCACTATGTGGCGCTATGGCGCCCTATGTGGGTATATGGCTACAGGAGTGGCGGGCCGATGCCAAGCGGCTTTGCTGGCCTTGCTGGGGCGGGCCATCCCGCAAGATGGAACGGCGACGAGCGGGCGCTGGACTGCGGCGGATCATTCGAGCCGCCTCACGATTGACGCTGTGGATAAAAATGCATAACGCGATATATATCAAGTTATGGAAATACTGCGATGGACGTGATTCGCGAAGGCGGCATCGGCTTTCTGGGTAGCCGGCTAAAGCGGTTGGGCGAACGGATGCAGGCCGGTGCCGCGCGCGTTACGGCGGATGCCGGCCTGCCGGTGCAACCCGCGCACATGGCCTTTCTGGCGGCACTCGACGGCGAAGCGCGCACGGTCGGCCAGTTGGTGCAGGCGATCGGCGTCAGCCAGCCCGGCGTTACCCGCGCGATCGGTCAGTTGGTGGACCTGGGCCTTGTCCGATCCGAACAGGGTGAGGATCAGCGGCAAAGGACCATTTCGCTGACACCCGAAGGAGTGGCGGTGTTGGCACGTGCCAGGGTCCATGTATGGCCGCCGGTCGAGGATGCCGTGCGCACGCTGCTGGGCCAGGGGGCTGACGCCTTCATGGCCCAGATCATCGCGCTGGAAACGGCGCTTGCAGAAACCCCGCTCGACATGCTGGCAGCCCAGTCAAACCGGCCGGTGCTGACGATCTGTGAATATAGCGATGATCTGGCCCATCATTTTGCCGCCATCAACGCCGAATGGATCAACGGCATGTTTCATCTCGAAGCGGCAGACCGGGCGGTGCTGGACAATCCCCGCGAACGCATCATCGACGCCGGTGGCACGATCCTGTTCGTCGAAGCGCGCGGACTGGGTATTGTCGGCACGGGCGCATTGCAGCCATCGGGCGACGGCGGGCTTGAACTGACCAAGATGGGGGTGCGGGCCAATGCCCGCGGATTGAAGGCGGGGGAGTTCCTGCTGTCGGCACTGATCGAACGGGCGCGAACGATGGACGGTAGTCCCTTCTATCTTCTCACCAACAGCCGCTGCTTGGCCGCGATCCATCTTTATGAAAAGCTGGGCTTTCGCCATGATGCCGAAATCATGGCCCGCTATGGCGCGCGCTATGAACGGTGCGATGTCGCCATGCGCTATCCCACGCCTTGATGGACCACCCTCACGGCATCAGCCGTCGCCGCCCTTCCCACAAATGCCAGCGCATCGCGAGGGCCGCGCCTTCGGCGTCCTGGGCGCGGATGGCGGCGACGATCTGTTCATGTTCGCGCAGCATGGTCGCGATCACCTCGGGCGGGCGCGATCGGCTGATGTCGACGCCGGCGCGCATCACCTTGTCGACATCGGCATGGAGCGCGTCGAAGGCGATCAGGAAGGCCGGGTTGCCGGTCGCCTCGGCAATGCGGCGGTGCAGTTCCATATCCTCGGCATGGGCCGGCTCGCTCGACAGCAGGGCGGTGCGCAGCATCTCCATCCCTTCCTCGACATGCGCCATTTCGATCGGGCTGCGGCGGGTGGCGGCAAGGCGTGCAGCCTCCGCCTCCAGCACGAAGCGGACCTCGTAGCTGCCAAGCGTCGCGGGCAGTTCGGTTGCCGGCATGAAGGCGGCGAGCCGCTGCGACGGGCGGCTTTTCACGAAGGAGCCGGCACCCCGGCGCGCCTCGGTAATGCCGTCCGAGGCGAGGCGGACCAGCGCCTCGCGCACGATCGCGCGGGAGACGCCGAACCGTTCCGCCAGCGCCGCTTCCGACGGCAGGCGATCGCCGACCGCCAGATCCTGGTCGTTGATGATCTCGACGATGCCGGCATAGGCATGGTCGGACAATCGGGCCTGGTTCATCGGCGCACCTGTGGATCGCTGGGCAACATCCTGTGCCTCCTAGTCATGAGAGGCTGCCGACGACAAGCGTCAGCAGCGCTCCGGTCAGAAGATGCTGCTGGCGACAAGCACCAGCAGCAGGCCGACCACCGCGACCACGGTTTCCATGATCGACCAGGTCTTGAACGTGCCCGGCATGTCGGTGCCGAGATAGGATTTGACCAGCCAGAAGCCGGGATCATTGACGTGGGAGAAGAAGAGCGAGCCCGCGCCGATAGCCAGCACCATCCATTCCGGCTCCACGCCCGATGCCGCGACCAGCCCCTGCATCACGCCGGCGGTGGTGATGGTGGCTACGGTGGCCGAACCGGTGGCCAGGCGGATGCAGACCGACACGCCCCAGGCGAGCAGGATCGGCGAGATCGCGCCGCCAGCGGCAAAGCGGACCAGCAGGTCGGAAAGGCCCGCCGTCACCAGCACCTGCTTGAGCGCCCCGCCCGCGCCGATCGCCAGGATGATGCCGCCGGCCGGGATCATCGCCTCGGTCCAGATCGCGTTCTGGATCTTGGCATCGGTGATGCGGCGGCCGAACAGCAAAGGCAGCGCCACCAGCACCGCAATCAGCAGCGCGACCACCGGATCGCTGACCCAGCCGAGCCAGTGGAAATGCGGCGCGACCGACGCAGGTAGTAGCGCCACCGCCTGTCCCGCGGCGATCAGCACCACCGGCAGCAGCACGGCCGCGAGCGCGCGACCGACCGAGGGGGTGGCGACATCGACCTTGACCGGATCGAGCAAGGGCGGGTTCAATTTCACGCCGGGGGCGGTGAAGCGGGCCAGCACGGGGCCGGCGATGATCGCGGTCGGGATGCCGACGATCAGGCCATAAAGAAGGGTGAGGCCGAGATTGGCGCCGAGCGCGTTGACCGCGAGCAGCGGTCCCGGATGCGGCGGCACCAGCGCATGGACCACCGACAGGCCCGACAGCGCGGGCAGCATCAGCTTGAGCTTGGCGGTGTCGCCATTCTGTCCGGCCGGCAGCGCGGCGGCGGCGGAGGCGACGATCGGCAGCAGCAGGACGAGGCCAGTCTCGAAGAAGAGCGGCAGGCCGATGACGATGGCGGTGAACAGGCTGGCCCAGGGCGCACCCTTCACGCCGGAGATGCGCAGCGCCGAGCGGGCAAGGCCGCCGGCGCCATCCGACAGTTGCAGCATCGCGCCGAGGCCCAGGCCCAGCGCGACAACCAGGCCGGTGCCGCCCAATATGGTGCCCGCGCCCTTTTCGACCGCCTTGGCGGTTTCCTCCATCGGCAGGCCGGCGATCAGGCCGACGGTGAAGGCACCGCAGAGCAGGCCGACAAAGGGATGGAGCCGGCCGCGGATGATGAGCGCGATGGAGAGGGCAATGCCGATGACGGCGGCGATCAGCAGGCGATAATCGGCGGGGGTCATCGGCCAATGCCTCCCTGTAGTCCGCCCTGGCTGAACGCCCGGCCACATGGCACCGATCGACGATATGGTAACGCCATCCCCACCCTCTCTTTCCTATGCGTAGCCGGTCATTCGCAGGGCGAATCCCGAAAATCTGTTAGACAGGTTATAGCCGCATTTCGGCCATGCGCTAGGTTATTTCCCGAATATTGCAAATTTTCGCTTGAACCTGTCTGACTGATTCCAGTATCGTTAGCGCTAACGAATCCTTGGGCCGGTCCAGGCCCCAACGCGGATCAATCAGAGGGAGAGGCAGGATGCAGGATCTGCATATTCTCGATCGCCAGGACCAGATGGTCCCCGAAGCCCCACATCTCACGCCAACCCAGATGAAGGTGATGCGCTGCGTCCACTCCGGCCTGCTCAACAAGCAGATCGCCTATGAGCTGGGCATGGCCGAGGCGACGGTGAAGGTCCATATGACCGCGCTGATGCGCAAGCTCAACGTCCGCAACCGTACCCAGGTCGCCATCGCCGCCAGCCATTTCGGCTGGATGCGCTCGGCGCTGAGCCGCGCCGCGGACTGAACACCACCCTCTTGGCGGGAGACGCCGCATGGATCGATCGCGACGGGAGTTGATGGGGGGCATCGGCGCCGGGCTGGTGCTGGCCGGCATGGGCAGCACGACCGCCTGCGCCGCGCCACAGCGCAAGCTGGGCTATGCCATTGTCGGCCTGGGCTATTATGCGACGCAGCAGATCATGCCCAATTTCGCCGGCTGCGACCATGCGAAGCTGGTCGCGCTGGTCAGTGGCACACCGGCCAAGCTGGCGCAATATGGCGACCAATACGGCATCCCCAAGACGCATCGCTACAGCTATGCCGAGTTCGACCGCATCCGCGACAATCCCGATATCGACATCGTCTATATCGTCCTGCCCAACAGCCTGCATGCCGAGTACAGCATCCGCGCCGCGCAGGCCGGCAAGCATGTGATGTGCGAGAAGCCGATGGCGGTGTCGGTGGCCGAATGCCAGGCGATGATCGCCGCCTGCGCCAAGGCCGGGCGCAAGCTGATGATCGGCTATCGCTCGCGCTTCGAGCCTTATAACAGGCTGGCGATTGAGTTGGCGCGCGGCGGCCATGTCGGGCCGACGCGGATCATCACCGCCGAACATGGCTTCCCGATCAAGGCGGGGCAATGGCGGCTCGACCGTCCCCTGTCGGGCGGGGGATCGATGATGGACATCGGCATCTACAGCCTGAACGCCGCGCGCTACCTGACCGGCGAGGAGCCGGTGGAGGTGAGCGCCATCGCCAGCACCGACCGCAGCGATCCGCGCTTTGTCACCGTCGAGGACCGGATAAACTTCATGCTGCGCTTTCCGTCGGGCATCATCGCCAATTGCGTGTCGAGCTACAGCTCGGCCCATAATGGCTATCGGGTGATCGGCACCCAGGGCTGGATCGATATGGAACCCGCGACCCAATATAGCGGCCAGACGATGATGATCCGCAAGGATGGCGTGACCGCGCCGCGCAGCCTGCCGGCGCCGGCAAAGAACCAGTTTGCCGCCCAGCTCGACCATCTGCCCGAATGTATCGCGAACGGCACCGCGCCGATCGTCGCGGGCGAGGAGGGGCTGGCCGACCTGCGCGTGATCGAGGCGATCTATCGCTCGGCGGCGGAGCATCGTTCGGTTAGCCTGCCCGCATGATCGATCGTCGCACCCTGCTGGCCGGGATGGCCGCCCTTCCGCTCACCCACGCCTTCGCACATGCTGCCGACCTGCCGGCCGCGCGGATCGACCGGATCGACCCGGCGCTCGACCGCATCATCGCGCCCGGCGCGCAGGTGGCAATATTGGCGCAGGGCTATCGCTGGGCCGAGGGGCCGACCTGGGCTGCGCCGATCGACGCCTTGCTGTTCGGCGATCCGCCGTCCAACATCGTCTATCGCTGGACCCGCAAGGATGGCGTGTCGCCCTTCCTCTCGCCCTCGGGCCTGCAGACGGCGATCCCCAAGGAGATACGCGAAGCCGGCCTCAACGGCATCGCGATCGACAGGGACGGCCATCTGGTCGGCGCCGACAGCGGCACGCGCGCGATCGTGCGCGTAGACCTCAAGACAAAGGCGCGGACCATCCTCGCCGACCGCTATCAGGGCAAGCGCTTCAACAGCCCCAATGACCTGACCATCGCGGCCGATGGCAGCATCTATTTCAGCGACCCGCCCTATGGCCTGACCGATGGCGACACGTCATCGCTGCGCGAGATCGGCTTCAACGGCCTCTACCGGCTGACGCCCGACGGCATGGTGACGCTGATCGACGGCAGCCATCGCCGGCCCAATGGCGTGACGCTCTCGCCCGACGGCCGCACGCTGTATCTGGCGCTGTCGGACGAGAAGCGGCCGCAGGTGCTGGCCTATAGCCTGGGCGCCGACGGCCTGCCTACGGGGCAGCGCCTGTTCCGTGACATGGGCAAGGAACTGGCGGCCGGCGAGCCGGGCCTGCCCGACGGGATCAAGACCGCGCCCGACGGCACCGTCTTTGCCACCGGCCCCGGCGGCGTCCATGTCTGCGCGCCCGACGGCAGGCTGCTCGGCAAGATCCGCACCGGCAAGGCGATCGCCAATTGCTGCATCGGCGAGGACGGCAAGACATTGTTCCTGACATCGGCCGACCGGCTGGCGGCGGTGCCGTTGATAGCCCGTGGCGGCTAACGCGCCATGATGATGTCGGGCTGTGACGGCTGACGACCAGAAGTTGCCTTTTAGAAGCCGTTAAGGCTCATCCAACAGCAGACATTCCGCTTGCCGAGCCTCCATGGCGAACATATCGTGCATAGCATGTGGCGTGGCCTTTTATTGCTTATTATCGGCTTGGTATTTTGGGCATGGTATTTATTCCATGACTACCGTCAGGCCATGAGCCTATTGATCTTGCTAACGCTATTCGAAGTCGTTCGACGGGCTATCCGCTGGTTTCTCAAGCGACGATGGCAGAATAGGAAGTCTTTCTGAAAGCGACAAAAAATTGCCGTTTCATCGGAATAGTTTTTGCCGAGTAGCTTCCCTTCTAACGCAATGTTTATTTGATTGAAGAACTAAGCAAAAATGAAAATCCAAGGAACGACCGCCAGTGCAAAACATATCCCGACATACAAGTAAAAACCTATCGGCTGCACATCTCTGGCAATAGTTCCAGCCGCCGTATAAATCCTGCCTTCTGCAAGAGAAAAAAGTCCATATCCGGCCGCCGCGATGGACATGCACACCATAATAAACACAGAAAAATAATGCACTAGCCATTCCTTTGCTGGCTAAATTAGGCGCGGGCCACCGTGTTTTTGTCCGTTTTCTAAGCTTTTCGCGCAAAACCCGCCATTTCGCAAACCACCCCTAATTGCCTCTGACACGGCAAATCATCGATGTTTGAAGGTCCAGCTTCGATCTTCGGCTTCCTCCCCGTTGATGAGATATTGCATTTGATGGGTTTCACCGTTCGGCCAGGCGACGAGTTCCTGATCGTTGATGAAATCAATGGTGATGGCGTCCCCATTTTCGGAGGCATCCCATATAAGCGTTAGCCTGTCGCCCGGCTCCAACTCAAAGCATTCTGGCCATGGTTCGACCGATACATAAATCGGGCCTTCCTTGCGGTTTACGAAGCTATGTTGGGTCTGCGCCATGGGCAGGGCATAAAACGCCTATCGCCTGGTGCCAAGCGTCAGCTTGTCTCTGTTCTCTATCGTAAGCAGCCATTCCGCAATCCACCCAATTCCGCCCTTCCTTCTTTCTCCTCCGCGCTCTTCGCGGCTCCGCGCGAACAATGAGTCACGCGGAGCCGCGAAGAGCGCGGAGAAAGGGGTATGAAGAACTGGAAAGCAGTCTGGCGCTTAGCCACCCCATTCCGCCACCCCAGCGAAGACTGGGATTTCACTTCTTGTGATCTCTGCGAACGGCAGGGGATGTCCTTGAAGGGGCACATACCGCTAGCCGGCATGGCGCGATAGGGCGGTGCCCTACTCAACACCCTCTGTCCTACAGCGGCTTGCCGATATAAACTTCCGGTCGGTTCCTTGATATCGTCGACCCATTCTGTTTCCGCCGGTTTTTCCGGCCCGGCGCAAATTCCATATCGCGCACATGCGCAAACTTCCGAATGTTTCGCAGCCAATGCTTTGAAAAGTCTGGCGGTGATCCGATCGAATCATCGCCAAAGGGCGCCAATTTTCATCCCTCTGGTCAAGTTCGCGCACAAGGGAGCGGCGTTTTTGGGGCTTCGACGCCGGCAGCAAGGCCCGGCGGGGCGCTGTCTTCAGCGCACCTTGAAACTATATGTGCCGCTGACCGGCTGATGATCGTTGCCCATCACCGTCCATTGAAGATCATAGCTGCCGGTCGGCAGGGCGCGGGGCAGGGTGATGACCAGGCCCTTGCCGTCGGCGGCCGCGGCTGTGGTGAAGCCCTTGATCGGCATTGGCGGATGATCGGCCATGCCCGGCATGCCGGTCATGGTCAGGGTGATGCTGCTATGATCGGCCTGCAGCGCCTCGGAAAAGCCCAGGGTCAGCCGGGTCAGCTTGGCAACGCTGGCATTGGCGGCGGGACTGGCCGCAACGAGCTGCGGCCTGGCGAAGGCGGCGCCGGACAGGGCGGTGAGGGCAAAGGCTGCGGCGATCAGGGATTTTTTGAACAGGGGCAGGCGGGGCATAGATGTCTCCGGAAAATGCGCGTCTTGCAGGGGAATACGCATTGTCCTGTCGCATCCCTCACCCCTCACGCTATTTTGTGCGAGGGATGGGCCGGCCGGATGCGTATCGTCAGGCAGGACATGAAGGACGGAACGATGGACGATCTGGATGACATGCTGGCCGGGCTGCGCGACGCGCCGGCGGCGGCGCGCTTCGACGGGCTGGAGGAGGCGGTGATGCAGGGGCTGGACCGCCGCCGCGAACGCAGCGTCGCTCGGCGCAGCCTGATGCTGGCCGGCGTGATGGCGATCGGCATCGGCTGGATCGGCAGTAGCGTGCCCGCACAGCCGGCGCAGGCGGCGCCCGGCCCGCTGCTGATCGGCATGTCCGACTATGCGCCCTCGCGCCTGCTGGAGCGATAGGCATGGGCAAACGTTATTGGCTGGTGGCGCTGGTCGCCTTTGCCGCGGCGCTGGCCGCCGTGCTGGTTGCGCGCACCTGGCTCACGCCCGCGCCGCCGGTGGAGAATGAAGTTCATGCCCTGCTCCACGATCGGCTGACCTTGGACGCCGGCCAGAAACAGCGCATCGCCGATCTGGAAGCCGCCTTCGCCCAGCGCAAGGCGTCGCTCGACGCGGAAATGCGCGCCGACAATCAGCGGCTGGCCGCGGCGATCGCCGCCGAACATGGCTACGGCCCGCGCGTCGCCCAGGCGGTCGACCGGTCGCACCAGGCGATGGGGGAATTGCAGAAGGAAACATTGAAGCACATCTTCGCGATGCGCGGTGTGCTGCGGCCCGATCAGGCCGCGCTGTTCGACGCCGCCGTCGTCAAGGCGCTGACCCAGCCTGCCGGGTGATAGCCGACGATCCCGATGATGCCACGCTGGCGGCGCAGGCGCTGGCCGGGCGGCAGGCGGCCTATGGCGCGCTGATGCGGCGGCACCGCGATGCCGTCTATCGGCTGGCGCGTGGCCATGTCGGCGATGCCGACGCGGCAATGGACATCGTGCAGGAAAGCTTCGTCGCCGCCTTTGCCTCGCTCGCCCGCTATGATGGACGCAGGCCCTTTCGCGGCTGGATCGCGCGGATCACGATCAACAAATGCCATGACTGGGCGCGCCGCCGTGCGGTCCGTCGCTTCTTCAGCTTCGCCCGGCCGATCGAGGATGCCGCCCATGTCGCGGACGCCGCGCCCGATCCCGAGCAGGCGGCCCAGTCCCGCGGCGGCGTCGCCCGGATCGAGGCGGCAGTGGCGGCGCTGCCGGTGGCGCTGCGCGAGGTGGTTTTGCTGCGCGGGATCGAGGGCATGACCCAGGCCGAGGTCGCGCAGATATTGGGCGTCACCGAAAAGGCGGTGGAAACCCGCCTCTATCGCGCCCGCAAGCAATTGCAGGAGATGTTGAGGGAAAGCGACGCGGCGCGCGTATAGAGGGGCATGATCGATCTGCCCTCCCTCCCTCTCGACCGCCGCAGCCTGATCCGGGGGGGCGCCGCGCTTGCACTGGCGCAGGCCTTGCCCGGCTGGGCTGCCACCGGCACGCATGGCGCGGCCCAGGGCGCGCTGTCGGGCGAGACGATCGCGCTCGGCATCGGCGACGGGCATTTTGCGACCGGCGGCCGATCGGCCCATGCGATCAGCGTCAATGGCGGAACGCCCGCGCCGCTCATCCGCCTGCGCGAGGGGCAGAGTGTCAACATCGCCGTCACCAACCGGCTGAAAGAGGATAGTTCGATCCACTGGCACGGGCTGATCCTGCCCTTCCAGATGGATGGCGTGCCGGGCATCAGCTTCCCCGGTATCGCGCCGGGCGAAACCTTCACTTATCGCTTCCCGGTGCGGCAGGCCGGCACCTACTGGTATCACAGCCATTCCGGCATGCAGGAGGCGATGGGCCTTTATGGCCCGATCATCATCGATCCCGCCGGCGCCGATCCGGTGGCCTATGACCGGGAACATGTGATCCTGCTCGCCGACTGGAGCCCGGTTCATCCGCACAGGTTGCTGCAACGGCTCAAGCAGATGGGCGGTTATTATAACATGCAGCGCCAGACGCTGGCGGGGTTGCTGGCGGGGAAGGATCAGGGCCTCAAGGACCGGATCGACTGGGGCGCGATGCGCATGGACCCGACCGATATTTCCGACGTCACCGGCGCCACCTACAGTTATCTGGTGAACGGCATGGGCACAGCCGAAAACTGGACCGGCCTGTTCGCGCCGGGCGAGCGGGTCCGGCTGCGCATCATCAACGCGTCGGCAATGACCAATTTCAATATCCGCCTGCCCGGCCTGCCGATGACTATGGTCCAGTGCGACGGGCAGGATGTCCAGCCGGTCGAGACCGACGAGTTCCAGATCGGCATTGCCGAAACCTATGACGTGATCGTCCAGCCCGGCGAGGCGAAGCCCTATGCCCTGATTGCCGAGGCGATCGACCGGTCCGGCCTGGTCCGCGCCACGCTGGCGCCGCAGATCGGCATGGTCGCGCCGGTGCCCGATCGGCGCGCCCGGCCGCTGCTGGGCATGAAGGATATGGGCATGGACATGGGCGGCATGGATATGGGCCATGGCGGCGTGATCGACCTCAGCCAGCCGGCCAATGAAAGCATGTCCGGCCACAGCATGAAGATGCGCGACAAGTCGGTCGCGCCCAGCGTGAAAATGGGGCCGGGTGTCGCCACCCTGTCGCCGATGCCGGCCGATCGCACCGCCGACCGGCCGACGGGGCTGGAGCATGTCGACCATCGGGTGCTGACCTATGCCGATCTGCGGTCGCTGACGCCGAACACGGACCTGCGCACCCCGACCCGATCGCTCGACATCCACCTGACCGCGAACATGGAACGATATATGTGGTCGTTCGATGGGGTGAAGCTGTCGGAGGGGGCGGAGCCGATCGCCTTCCGTCATATGGAACGGGTGCGTGTGACGCTCATCAACGACACGATGATGCCCCATCCCATCCATCTGCACGGCCATTTCTTCGAACTGGTGACCGGCGAGGCGGCGCATAATCCGCGCAAGCATACGGTGAATGTGCTGCCGGGCGGCAAGGTCAGTTTCGACTTCACCGCCGATGCGCTGGGCGACTGGGCCTTCCACTGCCATATGCTGATGCACATGCATGCCGGGATGATGCGGGTCGTGACGGTGCGCCATGGGGAGGACGCGGCATGAAGCTGATCGCGCTCCTGCTGCTCGCCGCCGCTGCGCCGGTGCAGGCCCAGACCATGGACCATAGCCAGATGGACCATGGCGCGATGGGCCACAGTATGCCCACCACCGATGCTGCGATCCCACAGGGCACGGCCCCGCCGGTGCCGACCGATCATGCCGCCGACGCGCTCTATGACCCCGCTGCCATGGCCCGCGCCCGCGCGGCGATGATCGCGGAAGGGGGCGGCATGACCTATTCGCAATGGATGCTCGATCGGCTGGAACATCGCGCCGGCAAGGGCGCGGATGGCTATGCCTGGGAAGGCGAAGGCTGGATCGGCGGCGACATCAACCGCTTCGCGGTCAAGAGCGAAGGCGAGGGGACGGTCGGAGGATCGCTCGAACGGGCCGAACTGCAGGCGCTCTACAGCCGGGCGATCGACCCCTGGTTCAACCTGCAGGCGGGCGTGCGGCAGGATTTCGGCGAAGGGCCGGACCGCAGCTATGCGGTGATCGGCATCGATGGCCTGGCGCCCTACTGGTTCGAGGTCGGGGCCGAAGCCTTCCTGTCGACCAGGGGCGACGCCCATTTGCGGCTGGAGGCGAGCTATGACCAGCGCCTCACCCAGCGGCTGATCCTGCAGCCTGCCGCCGAGTTCAATCTGGCGGCGCAGGACGTGCCCGAACTGGGGATCGGCGCCGGCCCGTCCGATATCGAGCTGGGGCTGCGGCTGCGCTACGAAATTGCCCGCGAATTCGCCCCCTATGTCGGCGTGAACTGGGAACGCAAGCTGGGCGATACGGCGGATTATGCCCGTGCCGCCGGCGACAAGCCGTCGGCTACCAGCCTGGTGATCGGCCTGCGCGCCTGGTTCTGAGAGGCGCTTGCAGGCCGCCCGATATTCGATTATCGATCCCGCCGATCCCGCGCCGCACGGCATGGGATCATGATCGCGCCGGTGTCCCGAAAGGGGCTTAATAGGGAATGCGGTGCGGACGGGTGACCGTCCAAATCCGCAGCTGTCCCTGCAACTGTAAGCGGTGAGCGCGATGTACATGTGCGGACGGCAGAATGACCGATCCGCCAGCCACTGGGCCGGACGCTAAATCCTGCGAGGCCTGGGAAGGCCGTGCATCAAGCGATGACCCGTGAGCCAGGAGACCTGCCGGCGTCTGGTCGCTCTTGCCTTGGTCCAGGGGATGGCCGCGGCACGGTAACTTCCGTCTGAGCGACGAACGAGCGGCTGGGGCCGCTGCGACGACGCGCGTCGGTTGCCCTTGGGCGCCCGGCCGGCGCGTGTGTCGGACGTTCGCGCGCGTGCCGCTCGTGAAGGTTGCCCCCGCCCGTCGAACGCGGCGCCGGATGGGGGAATATATGAAGTCCAATATCGTTTCGCGGGCCGCTCTGGCCCTTTCGCTTGCCATCGCATCGCCGGCTTTCGCCGATGAAGGGGAAGGCGACAGCATCGTCGTCACCGGCACCAGCCTGGAAGAGACGCTGCCGCAGCAGCTGTCGCGCTATGGCCATGCCATCGAGATCGTCACCGACACGCAGATCCGCGATGCTGCCGCGATCGATACCGCCCGCGCGCTCGAAGCGGTGCCGGGCCTGTTCATCCGGTCGCAGTCCGGGCCGTTCAGCTATGTCGACATCGCGCTTCAGGGTTCGCGCACCAAGGATGTGCTGTGGACGATGGACGGCATTCGCCTGAACAACCGCCTCTATGGCGGCACGTCGCCCAATGACACCATGGCCGCCAGCATGATCGAGCGGATCGAGGTGCTGAAAGGCGGCGAAAGCCTGTTCTATGGCACCCAGGCGGCGGCCGGTGTCATCAATGTCGTCACCCGCGATTTCAGCGACGATCTGGGCGGCCAGGTCAATGCCAGCCTCGACAGCTTCGCCGGCACCAGCCTGGATGGCTATGTTCGCGGCGCGATCGGCCAGCATCGCTTCGTCGTCTGGGCCAATCGCAGCCAGTCGGACGGCTATCGCCCCTATGACGTGATGCAGCCCAGCGCGACCGATCGCGCGCGCGGCTATGATCTCTGGTCGGCGGGCATCAAATATCAATATGATATCGCGCCGGACCTGCGCCTCAACGCGCTCTACCAGCATACCAAGGCCGATCTCGACAATATCAGCGCGACCCGGACGAAGGAGAGCCGCAACGACCGCAACGAGGAAGTGGCCAGCCTGCGGCTCGACTATACCGGCGAGGATGGCGTGCAATTCTTCCTCAAAGGCTATTTCCACGACTGGAAGACTGCCTATGTCCAGATCCGCAATCCCGTGCCCGCCGGCCCGCCACAGGTCATCTACCCTGCCGGCACCTTCTGGGGCTATCAGGATTATGGTGGCAGCGCGGTGGTGCAGCTCAACATGCTGCGCGGCATCGACACGCTGATCGGCTATGATTTCCAGAGCTTCAACGGCCGCGACGACGTCCTGCTGATCGCGCCGACCGATGAACAGGTCCATGCCGGCATCTTCCAGCTGCGCACCAACGACGAATTGTCGAGCAAGGCGCGGATCGCGGCCGGCCTGCGCTACAACAAGGCGAAGGGATCGGAAAAGACGATCTGGAACGTCTCGGGTCGCTATGATGTCAGCGATGCGCTGTTCGTGGAGGCCAATGGCGGCACCTCCTTCGTGCTGCCCGACGCCTCGCAGCTTTATGGCAATGATCCCTGTTGCGAAGTCGGCAACCCGAACCTGAAGCCGGAGGAAAGCCTGAACCTCAACGCCGCGCTGGGCGGTGCGCTCGCCGGCGGGGCGATCCGCTGGAAGGCGACCTGGTTCAACCGGCGCATCACCGACCTGATCGACACCACCTATGATGATCCGGCCTTTCCGGAAGGCACCTATATCAACGTCAGCGACAAGGTGCGGGCCAGGGGCGCCGAACTGGAGCTGAACGCGAATTTGACCGGTGGCTGGGGCCTGTCGGCCAGCTACACCTGGTCGCGCGTCCGCAATCAGGGCAGTTCGGTGCAGCGCGATCGCAATCCGGAACAATATGGCCGCGCCGCGATCGTCTATGCGCCGGAAGCCAGCCGCTTCGGCGCCAATCTGTCGGCCAATTGGGTGGGCGATGTCTGGTCGACCGCATCGGGCTTTGGCCGGATGAACTATGGCAATTATGCTGTGGTCGATGCGGGCGCGCATCTGTGGCTGGATCAGGCGCGGCGCAACCGGTTCGGCATCAATGTCGAAAATCTGTTCGACCGCGATTACGCCTCCACCGGCTATCGCTCGGCGGTCAGCGATGCAGGAGTATTGGACGGCAGCAACAGCCGCTTCCTCTATTTCTACCGGGGCGTGCCGCGCACGCTGCGGGTCAGCTATGGCCTGAGCTTCTGACCATGATGCGGCCGGTCCTGCTGCTGCATCGCTGGCTGGGCATCCTCATCGGCGCCGTCATGACGCTGTGGTGCCTGTCCGGCTTCGTGATGCTCTATGTCGACTATCCGCGCCTGACACCGGCCGCGCAGCTTGGGGGGCTTACGCCCCTCAACCTGTCGGCTGAAAGGGCGGGGATATTGCCCGATGCCATGATGCTGTCCGTCGCGCGGATCGAGATGATGGCGGGGTGGCCCGTATTGCGGGTGACGCCCGCGCTCGATCCGACGCGCACCATTCCCCAGATGCGAGTATCCGCTGGCACCCATGACTGGGCGTCGGGGAAACCGGTCGAGCAGGTCGATCCGCAAAATATCCACAGGATCGCGACCGAGTTCGGCCAGAACAGCGCCATTGCCGGCCCGGTCGGGCAGGTCGCCCAGACGGAGATGGACCAGTGGACGGTCCAGACCTTCCGCCGCAATGCGCCGCTCTACCGCGTCGATTATGCCGATGCCGCCGGCACGCAGGCCTATGTCTCGGGCAGGAGCGGGGAAGTAGTGCAACTGACCACCCGCTTCCAGCGCTTCTGGGGCTGGCTCGGGGCGGTGCCGCATTGGCTCTATCCCACGATCCTGCGGCAGGATGGCGCGCTGTGGAGCCAGGTCGTCATCTGGACCTCGCTGATCGGCTGCTTCCTGACGATCACCGGCCTGTGGGTCGGCATCGCCCGGCTGCGCCGCCGCCGCGACGGCAGCATCGGATCGCCTTATCGCGGCCTGTGGTGGTGGCATCATATGGCCGGACTGTTCTTCGGCATCCTCACCTTGACCTGGGTGGCGAGCGGGCTGCTGTCGATGAACCCCTGGGGGCTGCTCGACAGCGAAGCGATGATGACGCAGCGCCAGCGGCTGAACGGCGACTTCGCCTGGGGCGACGTGCGCCGGGCGATCGCGGCGCTGCCCGCCCTGCCGACGGGTATCGTCCGGCTGGAGGTGGTGCCTGTTGCCGGTGCCATCCATCTGGTGGCGATCGATCGGGCGGGCAAGGCGCGGCGGTTCGACGCTGCTGGCCGTTTTGCCGCTTTGTCCGAAGCGGGGCTGCGCGCGGCGCTCCAGGATGGACCGCCGATCGGCTCGATCGTCCTGCTGGGCCAGGAGGATGCCTATTATTATGGTCACAAGGCCAGCGTCGCCCTGCCGGTGTGGCGCGTCATCCTGGCCGATGACCAGGCGACACGCCTTTATGTCGATCCGGCATCGGGCCGCCTGATCCGCGCCTTCGACCGCAATGGCCGGGCCTTCCGCTGGCTGCAGGACGGGCTGCACCGGCTCGACTTCCCGCTGCTGCGCACCCGTCCCTGGTGGGATCTGATCGTCCTGCCGCTGCTCGCCATGGTCACGCTCGTTTGCGGGACGGGGACATGGATGGGCCTTTCCAAGCTGCGGCGCGATCTGCGCCGCGTCCGCAATCGCCGTCGGCGCGCCCGCGCCCTACGGCCCCTGATCGGAGAAACCGCATGACTGCCACCCCTTTGCAGGCGTCGCTTCGGCGACGCAGCGTGCCGCTGATCGCGGCGCTCGTCCTCGCCAATCTGGCTGTCTGGGGCTGGGCCTTCGCCCTGTTCGGCGACCGGCCGGTGATGATGGGCACGGCCCTGCTCGCCTGGGGCCTGGGCCTGCGCCATGCGGTCGATGCCGATCATATCGCCGCGATCGACAATGTGACGCGCAAGCTGATGCAGGATGGGCAGCGGCCGCTGACCGTTGGCCTGTGGTTCGCGATCGGGCATAGCGCGATCGTGCTGATCGCCGCGCTGGGCCTCGCCTATGCGGTCAGTGCGCTCGCCGGGCTGGAGCGGTTCCGCGCCGCCGGCGGCGTGGTGGCGACGCTGATTTCCGCCACCTTCCTGTTTGCCATCGCGATCATGAATCTGGTGATCCTGCGCCAGGTCTGGGCGACCTTCCGCCGGGTGCAGGCGGGCGGCAGCTATGTCGAGGCGGATCTCGACATGCTGACCGGCGGGCGCGGGCCGTTGTCGCGCCTGTTCCGCCCGGTCTTCCGCCTCATTTCCCGTCCGTGGCAGATGGCGCCGCTCGGCTTCCTCTTTGGCCTGGGCTTCGATACAGCGACCGAAGTGGCGATATTGGGCCTGTCCGCCGCGCAGGCGAGCGACGGCTTTGCGCTCGGCCCGGTGCTGGTGCTGCCCCTGCTGTTCGCGGCGGGCATGGCGCTGGTCGATACGGTCGACGGCATGCTGATGATGGGCGCCTATCAATGGGCGTTCGTGAAGCCGCTGCGCAAGCTCTACTATAATATCGTCATCACCGCCCTGTCGGCGGCGGTGGCGATCGGCATCGGCACGATCGAGACGCTGGCGCTGCTCGGCGACAAGCTGGGGCTCTCCGGCGGCATCTGGGATGTTGCCGCCACGCTGGGCGAGCATTTCAATGATCTGGGCTTTGCGATCATCGGCCTGTTCATCGCCTGCTGGATCGCCAGCGCGCTCTTCTATCGCTGGAAGGGCTATGACGCGATCGAACTGGCGCCGGTGGGTGAGGCGCGCGCTTAGCCTGAACCGTTCGGGCTGAGCTTCGGTTTCGCCCAGCCCGAACGGCAGTCTTTACCCCTCGCGCGCGACCTGGAAGCCGGCGAAGGACTGGCTCACCGGCATCAGTTCCAGCGTGTTGATGTTGAGATGCGCGGGCTGGTTCGCGACCCAGAGCAGGGTGGCGGCGATGTCGTCCGCGGTCATCGGATTGGCATTGCCATAGAGGGTGTCGGACGCCTGCTGGCTGCCGGTGCGGACCAGCGTGAATTCGGTCTCCACCATGCCCGGCTCGATCGAGGTCACGCGCACCCCGGTGCCGTGCAGGTCCGACCGCAGGCCGAGCGAGAATTGGCGCACGAACGCCTTGGTGCCGCCATAGACATTGCCGCCGGTGTAGGGATAGGTCGCCGCCACCGAACTCAGATTGATGATCCCGCCCTTGCGCGCGACGAGGCCCGGCAACAGCTTGTGGGTGACGGTGACGAGGCCGGTGATATTGGTCTCGATCATCTGCTGCCACTGGGCGAGGTCGGCCGACTGGGCTGGCGCGGTGCCGAGCGCCAGGCCGGCATTGTTGACCAGCATGTCGATCGCACGGAAAGCTTCGGGCAGGCTGGCCAGCGCTGCATCGATTGCGGCCTCGTCGCGCATGTCGAACACCAGCGGGCAGAAGGCGTCGCCGATTTCGGCGGCCAGCTTTTCCAGCCGATCGGCGCGGCGGCCGGTGCCGATCACCTGCCAGCCATCGGCGGCAAAGGCGCGGACGGCGGCTTCGCCAATGCCGGCGGTCGCGCCGGTGATGAGGACGGTCTTGGTCATGGGGCGCTCCTGTCTTTTGTCGTCAGCCCAATAGCGAGGTCAGGCCGCCCCGCCCAGCGCCTTTACCAGTGCGACGCTGGCGCGCATCCGCTGGGTCTGGGCGATCAGCACCGCGCGCTGGGCGTCGAGCGCATCGGTCTGGGCCGTCACCACCTCCAGATAGTCCGACGCGCCGTCGCGATAGCGGGTTAGCGCCAGATCGCTGGTGCGCTGGGCGGCGTCGGCGGCGCTGCGCTGATGGCCGATCTGGTCGGACAGGTGATGGTTGGCGGCGACCGCATCCTCGACCTGGCGGAAGGCGGTCAGCACCGTGTCGCGATAGCCGGCGGCCAGTTCCTCATATTCGGCGCGCGACATCTTCACCTGCGCGCGGCGCTTGCCGCCGTCGAACAGGTTCAGCAGTGCCGATGCTGGACCAAGGCCCCAGAAGCTGTTGGGGGTGGAGAACAGGTCGCCATGGGTGGTTTCCCACCCGCCGGTCAGGCCCAGCGTCAGCGTCGGGAAGAAGGCCGCCTTGGCGACGCCGATCCGCGCATTGGCGGCGAACATGCGCCGTTCGGCCGCCGCGATGTCGGGGCGACGCTCCAGCAATTGCGAGGGCGCACCGGTCGGCACGTCCGGCGCGGCAAGCGGCTGGGTGCGGGCGGCGATGCTGAAGTCCGACGCGATTGCGCCGACCAGCGCGGCGATCTCATGCTCGGTCGCGGCGCGTTCATTGGCGATGGCGGAGATGTCCGCCTTGGCATTGTCCAGCACCGTCTTGGCGCGATTGACGTCGATGCCCGACGACACGCCGCCCTTGTGGCGCCGGTCGGTCAGGTCATAGGCCTTGCCGAACGCCGCCACCGTCTGATTGAGCAGTTCCGCCTGCGCATCCAGCCCGCGCAGCCGCGCATAGGCGTCGGCGACCGCGGCCTGCAGGCTGAGCCGGGCGGAGGCGAGATCGGCGTTGCTGGCGTCGGCGTCGGCGCGCGCCGCCTTCACGCTGTTGCGGATGCGGCCCCACAGGTCGAGTTCATAGTCGAGGCTGCCACCCACCACATAGTCATTATAGGTGACGGCGCTGCCATTGCCCTGGAAGCGGTTGCCCGACACGCGGCGGCGGCCGGCATCGGCGCCGGCGTTGATCTGCGGGAACAGGTCGGCATTTTCCACCCGCGCGGCGGCACGCGCCTGGTCATAGCGGGCCAGCGCGGCGGCCAGCGTGGGGCTGGCCTGCTCGGCGCGGGATTCCAGGTCATTGAGGACGGGATCGTTGAACGCCTCCCACCAGTTGCCGCGCGGCGTGGCGTCGGCCGGCTGGGCGGCGGTCCAGCCCGCCACTTCCTTATATTCGGCGGGGGCGCTGGTCTGGGGCGGCTGATAGGCCGGCGCCATCGAGCAACCGGCCAGCAAGACCGCCGCCAATGTCACGCCCGCGCCGCCGATCCGGCGGTCAGCGCGCATGCGTCGCGCCCTTTCCGCCGGCGGGCGCCGACGCTTGCACCTTCACCGTGTCGCCGGTGCGGATCGCATCGGGCGGGGTGTCGACGATCCGGTCATTGGGGCTGAGACCGCTGGCGATCTGCACAGTGGCGCCCTCGTCACGGGCGATGGCGACCGGCTTCATGGTGATGCGATTGTCCGCACCCACCACGGCGACGCTCGGGCCGTTGTTGCTGTAGAGGATCGCGCTGCCCGGCAGGGTCATGCCATTGCCCTGGCCGGCGCCGACCTTGAAGCTGACCTGGGCGAAGGCACCCGGCTTCAGCGCGCCATCGGGATTTTCCGCCTGCAACTGGACCAGCACTGCGCCCGACTGCGCATCGACCGCGCCGGAACTGCTGGTCAGGGTCGCGTTGAAGCTGCGGCCGGGATATTCGGGCAGGGTCAGCGTCGCGCCCATGCCGGGACGCACCGAGGCGGAATAGCCCTGCGGCACGCGGACATAGATGCGCATGCGATGGATGTCGGACACGGTGAAGAGCGGCTGGGCGGCGGCATTGCCGGACACCACCAGCGCGCCGATCTGGGCCGAACGGCTGGTGACGACGCCGTCGAACGGCGCGGCGAGGCGGGTGAAGCCCTGCTGGGCCTTCAGCCGCTTGACGTTGGCGAGCGCCGCGTTGGAAACGGCGGTGCGGGCGGCAAGATCGCCGGCCTTCTCGTCGGCTTCCTGGCGCGAGACGGCGTCCTGCGCCAGCATCGCGCTCCAGCGCTTCGAGGTGGTTTCGGCGAGGCGCTGGTTGGCCAGCGCGGTCTGATAATCAGCCTGGGCGGCGGCGACCTGCTGGTCGAGGTCGGGCGCGTCGAGGATCGCGAGCGGCTGGCCCGCGCGCACCCGGTCGCCGATATCGGCCAGCCAGCGGCGGACATAGCCATTGGTGCGGGCATAGATGGCGGCGCTGTTATAGGCCTGCACATTGCCGGGCAGGACCAGGTCGTTGCCCTCGCCATTCATCGTCGGCTTCACGACCGCGACGGTCGGCACCGATGCGTCGGCGGCGGTTTCGCGCAGTTCGTTGGTGGCGCTGATGCGCGAGGCGACGCCCACGCCGACCACGGCGAGCGCGACGACCGCCGCGCCGATGCCGATCTTCTTCAGCGTGCCGCTGTCGGGGCCGGCCTGCTCGGGATTTTCGATGCTGTTATGGTCAGACATGGCTCGGCTGCATTTCCATGTTGTTGGCCTTCGCAGCCTTGCGGCTATGGACGAAGGCGAAGACGGTGGGGACGAAGAAGAGGGTGGCGATGGTGGCGCAGATCAGGCCGCCGACGACGGCGCGGCCCAGCGGGGCATTTTGTTCGCCGCCTTCGCCCAGGCCGAGCGCCATCGGACCCATGCCGATGATCATGGCAAGCGCGGTCATCAGCACCGGGCGGAAGCGGACCATGCCCGCCTCCAGCGCGGCCTTGGTCGCGTCGCCCAGTTCGGCGAGCCGTTCGCGGGCGAAGCTGACGACCAGGATCGAGTTGGCCGTCGCCACGCCCATGCACATGATCGCGCCGGTCAGCGCCGGCACCGACAGGGTGGTGCCGGTCATGAACAGCATCCAGATGATGCCGGCCAGCGCCGCGGGCAGGGCGGTGATGATGACGAACGGATCGACCCAGCTCTGGAAGTTGACGACGATCAGCAGGTAGATGAGCACGATCGCGCCGGCGAGGCCGAAGCCAAGGCCCGAGAAGGCGGTGTTCATCGTCGCATATTGGCCGCGAATGGTGATGGTGGCGCCCTTTGGTTCCTCCGCCTTCAGCGACTTGATCGCCCGGTCGATGTCGCCCGCCACTGCGCCCAGGTCACGGCCCTGCGTGGTCGCGAAGATGTCGAGCACCGGCGCGATATTATAGTGCGACACGACCGGCACGGTGTTGGAGCGGACGATGGTGGCCAGGCCGCCCAGCGGCTGCACCGCGCTGGCACCGGCACCCGACACCGGCACGTTGGACAGGTCGCTCATCGACCCGACCAGATATTCGGGTGCCTGCGCCACGACCGGATATTGGACGCCATTCTGCGGGTTCACGAAGAAGACCGGCGCGGTCTGCGAGGTGCCGGCCAGCGAGCTGGCAAGGCTGGTGGTCACGTCCCGTTCGGTCAGGCCATATTGGCCGACGCGGGAGCGATCGACATCGACGTCCAGCTGCGGCGCCCGGCCGGGCTGCTGGATGCGGGCGTCGGCCAGGCCCGGAATGGTGGTGATCTTCGCCAGCAGCTTCTGCGCATAGGCGCGGTTCGCCTCCGCATCCTTGCCCGCGATCTGGATGTCGATCGGCGCGGGCGCGCCGAAGTTCAGGATCTGGCTGGTGATGTCGGCGGGCAGGAAGGCGAAGGTCGTGCCGGGGAAGCGGCGCGGCAGTTCACGGCGCAGCTGCGAGACGAACTCGTCGGTCGGACGATGCCCCTTGTTGAGCGCGATCAGCATGTCGCCGTCCTGCGGACCGATGGTGCCGCTATTGTTGTAGACGGTATTGATGGAGCTGACCGGCAGGCCGATATTGTCGGTGATCGATCCCAGCTGGTCGGCCGGGATGATCTTGCGCACTTCGCGCCCGATCTGGTCGAAGCGGGCGGCCGTATCCTCGATCCGGGCGCCGACCGGCACGCGGATATGCATGGCGATCTGGCCGGAATCGACCGACGGGAAGAAATTGCTGCCCAGGAACGGCAGCAGGCCGAAGGACAGGACGACGACCGCCATGAAGCCGATCAGGAAGGGCTTGCGGGCGCCCAGCGCGCGGTGAAGCATCCCGACATAGGAGGTGCGAACCTTCTCGAACCGATATTCGAAGCCGCGCTGGAAACGGACGAGCGGGTTCCTGGACGTCGCGGTGCCGGCCAGATGCTCGTCCTCGTCACCGACATGGTGCGGTTTCAGCAGATACATGGCCATGGTCGGCACCAGCGTGCGCGACAGGATGAACGACGCGATCATCGCGAACACCACCGACAGCGCCATCGGCACGAACAGGAAGCCGGCAACGCCGGGCAGGAAGAACATCGGCACGAACACGATGCAGATGCAGAGCAGCGAGACGAAGGCCGGCGTCACGATCTGTGCCGCGCCGTCCAGGATCGCCTCGATCACGCCCTTGCCCTGTTCCAGGTGCCAGTTGATATTCTCGATCGTCACGGTCGCGTCGTCGACCAGGATGCCGACCGCCAGCGCGAGGCCGCCCAGCGTCATGACGTTGAGGGTCTGGCCGAACATTGCCAGCGCCGCGATCGCCGCCAGAATGGCGAGCGGGATCGACAGCGCGATGATGACGGTCGAGCGCCAGCTGCCCAGGAACAGCAGGATCATCAGCGAGGTGAGCGCGGCGGCGATCGCGCCTTCATGGATGACGCCCTCGACTGCGGCCTTCACGAACAGTGACTGGTCGCCGATCGGCAGGATCTTGAGCGTGTCGGGCAGTGTGGCCGAAATCTTCGGCAGCGCCTGCTTCACGCCGTCGACAATGGCGAGGGTGGAGGTACTGCCATTTTTGAGCACGGTCAGCAGGGCGGAACGGCTGCCTTCCACATGGACGATATTCTGCTGCGGACCGGCGCCGTCGCGGACATAGGCGACGTCGCGCATGTAGATGGTCGCGCCGTTCACCACCTTGACCGGCAGGTCGTTGAGTGCGGCGATCGATTCCGGCGCATTGTTCAGGCGGACGCTATATTGGGTTGCGCCGATCTTGACGAAGCCGGCCGGGTTGATCTGGTTCTGTGCGGCGATGGCGTTGCCGACATCCTGCGCCGACAGCCCCTTGGACTGGAGCGCCAGCGGATTGAGGTCGATCTGCACCTGGCGCTGCTTGCCGCCCGAGGGGAAGGGCATGGCGAGGCCGGGGATGGTCACCAGCTGCGGCCGGATCTGGTTCTGGCCAAGGTCGAACAATTGCTGTTCCGACAGGCCCTTGCCCGACAAAGCGAGCTGCAGGATCGGCACCGTCGATGCGCTGTAGTTCAGGATCAGCGGCGGGGTGACGCCCGGCGGCATCTGGCGCAGCACGGTTTGCGAGATCGACGTCACCTGCGCAGTGGCGGTGCGGATGTCGGCGCCGGGCTGGAAATAGATCTTGATGACGCCAATGCCCTGCAGCGACTGGCTTTCAATATGTTCGATGTCGTTGACCGTGGTGGTCAGCACGCGCTCATAGGGGCCGACGATGCGGCCCGACATGTCCTCGGGCGACAGGCCGGCATATTGGAAGGCGACCGCGATCACCGGGATGCGGATATTGGGGAACATGTCGACCGGTGTGCGCGCGGCGGACAGGATGCCCACGATCGCGATCAGGATCGCCATGACAATGAAGGTCAGCGGGCGATGCAGGGCAACCTTGACGATACCGATCATTCACGACTCCCGGCGCATCTCCCGGCGGAACGATGCCGGGGTGCGAAAATTTGGCGCCTCTCCAGAAGGAATGCCCTTATTTTACGGGTTCTGCAGCCGGGTTGCCAGAGCGGCGGGCGGCATGAGCCTATGAACGGCATTCATGAATGTGACGGCAATCCGCTGGTCGGCCGCAATATGGCACGCGCAGCGGGATCGGGGGCGAATCCGCGCACAATGCCATGGGACGATGAGGACCACCGCCACATCCGCGATGGGCCATGCGCCCTTGGACATTCTGCGTCTAATATATAATATGGCATAATCGATATTTCTAACGAATGGATCAATGGATCTCCGCCATCTCCGCTATTTCCTGACTGTTGCCGAGGAAATGCATTTCGGCCGGGCTGCGCTGCGCCTGGGCATATCGCAACCGCCGCTCAGCCAGCAGATCAGGGCGCTGGAAGAGGAACTGGGCGTGCGCCTGTTTGACCGCACCAGCCGCCGCGTCCGCCTGACCGAAGCGGGGCGGCTGTTCGAGCCGGAGGCGCGGGCGACATTGGTGCAGGCGGATCGTGCCAGCCAGACCGCGCGCCGGGCGCAGCGTGGCGAGATCGGCCATCTGGGCCTGGGCTTCACCGCGTCCGGTCCGTTCGTGCCGCAGATCGCCAGCGCCCTCTATCGCTTTCGCCAGACCTATCCCCATGTCGAACTGATCCTGCGCGAACAGGGGCGCGACGAGCAGATCGAGAATGTGCGCAACCGCCAGCTCGATATCGGCCTGGTGCGCGACTTCCTGCCGCCGGTCCTGCCGGAGGACATGGTGTCGCACTGCCTGTTGACGGAGGACATGCTGCTGGCGCTGCGCGACGATCATCCGCTGGCGCTGCGCACGGAAGATCCCAGCATCACCGATCTCGCTGGCGAGCCGCTGGTCCTCTATGGCGCGCCCAACGGCGCGGGCTTTACCGAGCATTTCTTCGCCCAGTGCGAGGCGGCGGGGTTCGTGCCGCGGATCGCGCATGAGGCGCGCAGCCTGGCGACCTTGCTGGGGCTCGTTTCCGCCGGCTTCGGCCCGACCGTGATCGCGCGGTCAATGGCGCGGCTGCATGTCGACAATGTCGTCAACCGCCGCTTCACCTCGCCCGTCACCAGTTCGCTATGGATGATCCATCATCGCACTTTGTCGCCCCCGGCCGAGGCGTTCCGCGCGACCGTGCTGGAAGACAGCCCGGCGCGCTGACATGGCTCAGGGCGTCGGGGTGGCACCATCCTGCGCGAACCAGGGTTCGTCCAGCCTCGCGGGCGTCGGCCAGATTTCATCCAGCGTGGCGGGATCGTAAATCCGGCCATTCTTCATCACCGCGCCGATCTTCTGCGCATTGGCGATGTCGGCCAGCGGATCGGCGTCCAGGATCAGCAGGTCGGCAAACTTGCCCGGCGCCAGGCTGCCGACATCGTCGCTATGGCCGATTACCTCGGCCGACCCGATCGTCGCGGCCTTCAGCGCTTCCATCGGCGTCGCGCCGCCAGCGGCAAAGGCCTGCAATTCCCACTGATAGCCAAGCCCCTGGATCTCGCCATGGCTGCCAAGGCCGACGAGGCTGCCGGCGCGCTGGACCTTCACCGCGTCCGCCGCGATCTGCTGCCAGCTCTGCGCTTCGGGCGGCATCCAGTGGCGGTTGCGCAGCTTGTCGCTGACGATGCCGGCCGGCACGAAATGGGCCCATTTCGCATCGTCCTGCGGCCGCTTGTTGATGATGAAGTCGAACAGCGCCGGGGTGGTGCCATAGGCGACCAGGATGGTCGGCGTGTAACTGGTGCGGCTCTGCGCGAACAGGCGGACGATATCCTCGCGCAGCGGCGACACCGGGATGCTGTGCTCATTGCCGGAAAAGCCATCGATCGCGTGGGTCAGATTCAGCACCATGTCGCTCGCACCCTCGGTCGTGGGCATCATGCCTAGCTCGGCCGCTGCCTCGACCATATATTGGCGCTGGGCCCGGTCGCCGATCATGTAGCTCTTGATGTTCCGGGTGCGATAATGGTCGCGATAGCGGGAGAGGACGTCGACCGCATCCTGCTTGCTGTGGATTTCCGCGTTCACGAACACGCCCGGCCCTGTCGACCAGGCGCGCGGCCCCCGCATCATCCCGGCATCGATCATGTCCTGATAGGCGAAGATGTCGGTGGTGAAGGGCTGCGGGTCGAGCGCCGACGTGACGCCGAAGGCGAGGTTTGCGGCAAAGTCCCAATGGCCGCGCTCCTGGATGCCGCGTCGTATCTCGAACCAGTGGGCATGGGTGTCGACGAAGCCGGGGACGATATATTTGCCGCCGACATCGCGGATCGTCGCGCCCTGCGGCACGGCGACCGATCCGCTGGCGCCGACCGCGACGATGCGATTGTCGGTGATGACGATATCGGCATTGCGGATCACATCCTGTCCGCCGGTCATCGGCATGACGGTCGCGCCGCGCAGCACGACGCTGCCGTGGGGCACATCGCGCGGCAGCTCGACCGGCAGGGCGAAGCTCTGCGCCGCCGTCTCGGCCGCGCCCGGTGCCGCGTTCAATGCCTGATCGATCGGCAAGCGGCGGAAGGTCGATCCGACCGACCAGGTGACGGTCGCGCCCTTGTCGGCCCAGTCGATGAAGTCGGCGCCGACCCGTGTCAGCTTGCGCCGCGCCACCGCCGGCGTGTCGAGATTGACGGTCGCCGGCTCACCGCCATTGGCCGGCGGGATATCCACCAGATAGGCCTGGCTGAACGACTTGATGAGCGCGCGGCTGCCGTCCGGGCTGATCCGCACGTCCTCGACCGGCGCCGGGCCGGGGAAATATTGGCCCAGCCCATGGGCCAGCACGCGCAGCAGCGGCTGCGGATCGCCCCCCGCCAGCGGCACCGACGACAAGCCGCCGGCGCCATAGAAATAGAGGGTGTCACTTTCGCTGCCGAACTGCGGCTGGCGCGCGCCCATGGCATGGGTGATAAGCCGCGCTGCGCCGCCGCCGACGGGCATGTGGATGATGTCGGTCGGGCGCGCAGGATCGATCTCCGACGCGGTGCGCAGCCGGTCATACTGGTTCGCGCGCAACGCCACCACGCCCTTGCCATCGGGGGTAAAGACGGGCTGGCTATAAAAGGCCGGGAACTGGGTCAGCCGGCGCGGCGTGCCGCCCGTCGCCGGGATCGTCCAGACATGCCCGCCATCCTTGGCGGTCCAGCTGACATAGGCGATGCTCTTGCCGTCGGGCGACCAGCTCGGCTGGAAGGCATCGGCCGCGACAATGCGTTTGGGTGTCATGTTCGCTGTCAGCTTCTGGACATACAGCCCGCCCAGAGCGGTGAAGGCAACGCTGCCGCCATCGGGCGACTGGCGCGGCGCCTGCACCACGCGGACGCGCACCGGCCCGGTCTCTTCCGTCTGCCGCACACGGGTCAGCGGGCCCAGGCCCAGTTGCACCGGCGCGGTGAAGGGGATGTCGCTGATCTTGCCCGACGCAATGTCGAGCCGCCGGATCCCGCCGCCGACGCTCATCAGCATCGCCTTGTCGCCCGGCATGAAGCTGAAGCGCGGCAGCAGGTCGGCATAATAGCCACCATCCTGGCCGTCCCGATCAATCGGGAAGGCGATCCATTTGTCCTCGCCGGTCTCCAGATTGCGGAGCCTGAGGCCGTCCTTCTGGCCCTGCCGGCTGGCATAAGCGAGCAGCTTGCCGTCATGCGACAGCGCCGGGCGCATCGCCCCGCCGGCCGACTGGATGATCGTCTCGTCCTGCCCGTTCTTGAGATCGCGGCGGGCGATCGACCAGTTGGGCAGGTCATTCTCGGTCCAGGTATGGCCGCGCTTGGTCGCATAATAGAGATAGCGGCCGTCGGGCGTCGCGACCGCGCCCATGGCGTTCATCTTCGCGTCCCAATTGTCGGGCGATCCTGCCTTGGTAATCTGGATGCCGCTGCCGCCGTCACGGTCATACATGAACAGCTCGAACGCCAGGATCGAATGGACCGTGCGCGAGACATAGACAGAGCGGCCATCGGGCGACCAGGCCGGCGAGGAATAGATGGCGAGCGACTGGTCCTGCGACAGCTGCTTGAGGCCGGTGCCATCGGCATTGGCGATCCAGAGATTGGTGACGCCCGACCGGTCGGAGAGGAAGGCGAACTGCTTGCCGTCGGGCGAGAAGACCGGATTGCGCTCGAACGCCATGCCGGTCAGCAGTGGCTGCGCCGTGCCGCCGCCTGCGTCCAGCGCATAGATGTCGCCCAGCAGGTCGAACAGGATCGTCCGGCCATCG
Source organism: Sphingobium salicis subsp. salicis (assembly GCF_049472635.1). Lineage (NCBI taxonomy): Bacteria > Pseudomonadati > Pseudomonadota > Alphaproteobacteria > Sphingomonadales > Sphingobiaceae > Sphingobium > Sphingobium salicis. Next base: position 3,454,613 of record NZ_JAYRCS010000001.1, on the reverse strand, counting down.
GGCGACATGTCCGGCTGCATCCACGTCGCCTCATGCGCGTCATAGCGCAGCGTCCGCGTGGGCGTCAGGCTCAGCCCCTTGCTGTCCTGCGCCAGCGCGGGATGGGCACAAAGCAGGGACGCACCCAGCAGCAGGGAGGCAAGAGAACGCATTGCGGCCTTTCGGTCAGGGGCTAGGAAGGCAGATAGGGAACGGGGCCGCAGCCTTGCGGATGCGGCCCCGTTCTTCAAGGCGGTTAGAGGCTCCAGTCGGCGCGCAGGCCGATGGTGCGCGGCCGGATGATCGAGCCCTGCGGCGTCGCCGCATCGTTCGCGAACGGGGCGTTCAGCACGCCATATTTGTCGAACACATTGTTGGCGAAGGCCATCAGCCGGACCTTCTCGCCCAGGCTGACCGAGGCGCGCAGGTCGAACACGTTGAAATCGCCACGGCGCGAGACATCGTCGAAGCTGGTCGGCGCCGACGACAGGTAGCGATGGGCGATGTCGAAGCTGGGCGCGCCGGTCACATCGGCGAAGCTGAGCGTCAGATTATTGGCGATCGACCATTTGGACGAACCCGGCAGCGTCGTGCCCTTGGCATAGCCGCCCAGCCCCGCAACGTCGAACGGATAGGGCAGGAATTCGGTCAGTTCCGCATCCTGCCAGGTGACGTTGGTGGTGAAGTGGACGATCTTGTTGACATTCACCGTGCCGGAGAATTCCACGCCGTTGACGCGCGCGCCGCCAGCATTGACGACATAGGAATAATAGGAGGGCGCCGGGCCGAACAGACGCGCCTGGATATTGTTCCAGTCGAGGTGGAAGCCGGTCAGGTCGATGGCGAAGCGGCCGTCGGGCGTCTGTGCCTTCACGCCGATTTCGTAATTCTTGACCTTGTCGCTCTCATAGGCCTCCGGAATGCTGGGCAGCAGGCCGGCATTGGGGTTGATGCCGCCGACGCGATAACCCTGCGAATAGGTGGCATAGACCATGACATCCTTCGATGGGCGCCAGGCGATCGTCGCTTTGGGCAGGAAGCCGTCTTCCTTCTGGTTGACGCTGCCGCTGCTGTCGGTCGGCGTATAGCCGCCTTCATAGCCGCCCAGCGCACCGGCCTGGTTCAACACGTCGGCCTTGGCGGTGGTGTCATAATAGCGACCGCCCAGCGTGATCTCGATCTGCTCCACCGGCTTGTAGGACAGTTCGCCGAAGATGCCGAAATCCTCGTTCGTGCTCTTGGTGAAATAGCCATAGAGGCGGTCGCCCGGCGTCAGCTGCGCACCGGAATAGCCACCGAACAGGTCGGGATTGGCGTCGATATAGTCGGCGGCACCGGCCTGGAAGATCTGGTCATAGCTGTTCTTCTTGGCCTGCAAATAGCTGACGCCGACCAGCCATTTGAACGGACCGTCGCCGGCCGAGGCGAGGCGGGCCTCCACCGTCTTGATGAGCGCGTCGGCCTCGCCCAGCGAATAGGCGGCGCCGTCGCCGGTGGTGACGCCGGTCACATAGGCATAGGGGTAGGAGAAGATGGTGGTGTTGGTCTTCTTGGTGATCGACCCCAGCACGGTCAGATTGGCGATGTCGCTGACTTCCTGGTCCAGCCGCAGGCTGTTCATCCAGAATTTCGTCTTCTGGGTTTCGGCGCGCGGCAGGTTGCGGACATAGGGATTTGGCAGGTCGAGATAGGTCTGGTCGTCCAGCTTGCTGTCCTGCCAGCTAGACAGATAGGTGACCTTGGTCGTCTCGCCCAGATTGGCGACGATCGATCCGCGCAGGCCGCGGGTGCGATAATCGTTGGAGCCATTCACGCCGATGCCGGGATTGTCGAGATAGCCGGCGTCCGACCGCTGCAGCGCGACCAGGCGCAGCGCCAGCTGATCGGCGACCAGCGGGATATTGATCATCGCCTTGGCGGCATAGTTGAGTTCGCCCGAGGCATTCTTGGTCGTGCCGACCAGGCCCGATGCGGCGGCGTCGACCTTGGAAGGATCGGCGACATTGGCGACATAGTTGACGAGGCCGCCCAGCGTCGAGGAGCCGAACAGCGTGCCCTGCGGCCCACGCAGCACTTCGACGCGCTGCAGGTCGAACGTGTCGACGTCGGGAATGCCGATCGGGAAGCCCGGCTCCACCACCGGCACTTCGTTGAGATAATAGCCGACCGTGGTCTGGCCCTGCTCATGATAGGTGGTGGCGGCGACGCCGCGGATCACGACTTCGGAAATGCCGGGCTGGTAATCGTTGAACACGACGCCGGGCAGGCGGACGATATAGTCCGACAGGCTGTTGGCGTTCATCTTCTTGAGCTGCTCGCCGGTGACGGCGCTGATCGGCAGGGCGACCTGGCGGATATCCTCGTCGCGCTTGCCGGCGGTGACGATGATCGTCTCGCTGTCGCTGGCGGCCGGGGCCTGGGCAAGGGCGGTGCCGGACAAGATCGTCGCGGCCGCCATAGCGGTGAAACTCACAGTCTTGAGATGCGTCAGTCTGTTCATTGTCATTCCCCTTATAATGTGAGAACCGGCCTTGTTCCGGCCGGCTTTCTCCCTTGCTCTGTTGTTAGATGTCGCTCCCTTCGCCAAAGCGCTGGCGACCGCCGACGATCGTGCGCAACACCTTGGTCGCGCCGATCCTGGCCGGATTGATCGCGAACAGATCGGCGTCCAGCACCGCGAAATCGGCCAGCATGCCGGGCTTCAGCAGGCCCATCCGGTCATCGCTGAAACCGGCAAAGGCGTTGGTCGCGGTATAGGCGTGCAGCGCCTGGAGCATGCTGATCTTCTGCTCGGGCAGCCAGCCGCCAGGGTTTGCGCCGTCGATCGTCTGGCGCAGCACGGCGGCGGCGACCCCGGTCAACGGATCGAGCGGCGCCACTGGCCAGTCCGATCCGAAGGCGACCTTCGCCCCGGCATCGAGCAGCGACCTGAACGCATAGGTGCCCTTCAGCCGTTCGGCGCCGACGCGCTGGATCGCCCAGCGTCCGTCGTCGATCGCATGATAGGGCTGGACCGACGCGATGACTTGCTGCTGCGCGAAGCGAGGGATCGCGGCCGGCGCGAGATGCTGGGCATGTTCGATGCGGAAACGGCGGTCGCGCTTGCCATTCTTCGCGGCAGCGGCGGCAAAGATGTCCAGCGCCTCGTCATTCGCCCTGTCGCCGATGCCGTGGATGGTGATCTGCAGGCCCGCCGCATCGGCATCATTGGTCCATTGCTGAACATCCGCGCGCTTGTGGATCGGGAAGCCTTCATTGTCGGGCGCGTCGTCATAGGGGCGATAGAACATCGCCGTGCGCGACCCCAGCGAGCCGTCATATTGCAGCTTGAGGCCACCCCAGCGCACCCAGTCGTCGCCTCGCCCTTCGGCCTCGATCAGCGCCTTGAGCTTCGCCCAGTCCTGCAGGGGCACGAAGGAATAGAAGCGCATGTCGGTCTCGCCCTTGGCACGCAGGCGGCGCAGCGTGTCATGGGTGATCCAGTCCAGTTCGGTGGTGTGGACCTGCACCACGCCCTTGGACAGGCCATGGGCGATGCCCTGGCGCGCGGCATCCTCCTTGTCGGCGTCGGTCGGCGCGGGGATGGCGCGCTTGACCAGATCCATCGCCGCATCCTTCAGGATTCCGGTCGGGTTGCCATCCTTGTCGCGCACGATCATGCCGTCGGCCACGTCGGGCGTGTTGCGGTCGATCCCGGCCAGTTTCAGCGCCAGCGAATTGAGCGCCAGCATGTGCAGGTCCAGCCGCTGTACCGCGACCGGGGTATTGGGCGTCACCGGGTCCATCCAGCTGCGATCGGGCAGTTCGCCGCCCCATAGTTCCGCGTCCCAGCTGCCGCCCTGCAACCATTGGCCGGGCTTCAGGCTCTTGGCCGCCTCGCCGACGATGCGGGCAAATTCCTGCGGGCTCTTCGCCTCGCGCAGATTGGGCTGGCTCAGCAGATAGGATCCGGTGAGGAAATGGGTGTGCGCGTCGGTGAAGCCGGGCATGATGAAGGCGCCGCCCAGATCGATGATGCGGGTGGTCTTGCCCGACTGCGCCTTGACCGCCGCCGCGCCGATCGCGGCGATGCGTCCGCTGGCGATGCCGATCGCAGATCGCGCCGTCGGCATGCCTTCGCCGGTCCAGACCGTCGCGTTGACATAGGCGGTGTCGAGCACCTGTCCCTTCGCCCAAAGGCTGCTGCTCAATGCCAGTCCGGCCAGGCCGGTCGCACCCCCGGCCAGCATTTCGCGTCGGCTGAACATCATTGCTCTGCTCCCTCGTGGCTGGTCTCGTCCAGCCGGTCCTCATTGTAGATCTGCATCCAGTCGCGCAGCCCGCCGGGGGCCAGGCTGCCAACAATCTCGTTGATGCCCTGGCGGCTTTCGTCGCGGCCCAGCTTGAACCGGCCGTCGATCGCGCGGACATGGGCGCGAAAGCCGATGATATGCTTCATCATCGGTTCCAGCCGCGCGCCGGCATCGTCGATATGCCAGGGGACGGCGCGGCCCGCTTCCATCCGGTCGGTCAGCGTCTCGATCGATTCGCGGGTGGCTTCCGGCAACAGCTCGACATCGACGGTCAGCACCGCCATCGCATAGTTCCAGGTCGGCACCCATGTCGGGTTCGACTGCATTTCGGGGGAGATATAGGCCTGCGGCCCGTTCACCAGCACGGTGGCGCGGGGAGCCGTGCGCAGTTGCGCGACCTGCGGGTTGGACAGGGCAAAATGGCCCAGCAGCGACACCAGCGCGCCGTCCGCGTCGCATTCGGCCAGCAGCGGCAGCGGCGTCGCGCCGAAGCCGGCTTCGCTATGGGAGACGATCCAGCAGAGCGGATGGTCGCCGATCAGGGTGACGATGTCGTCCGGGGAGCGGGGCGCATATTTCATATGCATGACACTGCGCCGGCATTGGACCCGCCCGAAACATCCAATTCAGGAAAGTGAAGAGGTCCAAGTAAGGATCAGGGTTCGGCGCAGCGGCGCAACGCCTGCAACACCTCTTTCGCCTCCTCCTCGGTCAGGCTGGCAAAGCCGATGCGCAGCCCCCGCTCGGTCCCTTCCTCGGCCGCATAGCTGTGCGAGGAGGCGAAGCTGAGGCCGATCTCGGGCGCCCGCGCTTCCAGCCGGTCGAGCGCCGCCATGTCCTTGAACTGCAACCAGAAGGCGAGGCCGCCATCGGGCAGGCGATAGTCGATCAACCTGTCCATTTCGCTGTCAAGATTGCGCGCGAAGGCGTCGCGCCGCCGGGCGTAGATCTGCGCGGTCTTGCGCACATGGCGCCGCACCTCGCCGCTCTCCAGCAGTTCGGCAGCGGCCTCCTCCGTCACGGTATTGCCCATGCCGTCGATCAGCGAGATCTGATAGGCCAGCGCGTCGACCACCTTGGGCGCGGCGGCGATATAGCCGATGCGCAGCGCCGGCACGAGCAGCTTGGACATCGACCCGGCATAGATCACCCGCGCCGGGGCGTAGCTCGCCATCGGCAGCAGCGGCTGCGCGCCGAAGTGGAACTCATGGTCATAATCATCCTCGATGATCGCGAAGGCGAATTGCCGTGCCAGTTCCAGCAGGCGCAGCCGCCGTTCGGGCCGCATCGACACGGTGGTCGGAAACTGGTGATGCGGCGTCACGAAGATGGCGCGGACGCGATGCTTGCGGCAGGCGCGCTCGACATCGGCGACATCGACCCCATCCTCGTCCAGGCCGACCGTGACGATCTTGGCGCCGCAGGCGCGGAAGGCAGCGACCGCCGGCTCATAGGTCAGCCGTTCGACCAGCACCGCGTCGCCCGGCCGGATCAGGATGCGCGCGGTCAGGAACACGCCCATCTGGCTGCCGCGGGTGATGCAGATATTTTCCGCGCCGACCATCAGCCCGCGCTGGCGCCGCAACATGCTGGCGATCTCCTGCCGCAGCCGTGGCGACCCGCGCGGATCGCGATAGTGGAGCGCATTGGCCCGCGAGGCCCCTTCCGCCGCCTTGCGATAGGCGCGGGCGAGGAGGTCGGCGGGAAACAGGCGTCCGTCGGCGACGCCCTCGTCCAGCTTGCGCCATTTGCCCGCCGGGATGGCGATCAGCCGGTCGGGTGCGGCCAGGAAGGGATATTCGGTTTCGTCCGGCTGGCGGGTGTCGGGGGCGATCGGCGGGGCAGGGGTATCCTCGCTGCTGGGCAGGGAGGTCGACACGATCGTGCCACGCGTGCCCGCGCTCACCAGCCAGCCCTGCGCAATCAGTTCCTCATAGGCGGTGACGATGGTCTTGCGGTTGACCTCCAGCGCGACCGCCAGTTCCCGGCTGCTTGGCAGGAACTCGCCGGGCAACAGCCGGCCGCGCTCGATCTCGTGGATCAGCCCATGGGCGATCTGCATGTAGCGCGGGCTGTCCGGCGCGATCCGCACCCGTTCCTTGAGCGGCAGGGTCCAGGGGCGCAGCATCCGTGTGGCGATCAGCGCTGCGATGCCGCCAGGGCCATGTCGGCAAGGGCGATCGTCCCGAGCGGCCCGGCGCGGTCGCCCAGTGCCGGGTGGGCGACATAGTCGTCCATCGATGCAATCGTCGCAGCCGCGCCATAGGCCGCCAGGCTGGCGGTCAGTCCATCGCGGATCATCGGCATCAACTGGGGCTGGCCCATGGCGACGCCACCGCCGATCAGGATACGCTGGGGCAGGCTGGTCAGCGCCAGATTATGGCACATCGCCGCCAGGGCATGGGCGACGAACGACCATTGCGGATCATCAGCGGACACGTCGCGTCCGCGCTGGCCGGTCCGCGCCTCGATCGCGGGACCATTGGCCAGTCCCTCCAGGCAATCGCCGTGGAAGGGGCAATTGCCTGCAAAATCGTCTCCGGCGGCGCGCGGCACGCGCATATGCCCGGCCTCGCTATGGCCCAGTCCGCGCACGGGCATGCCGGACACGATGCTGCCCACGCCGATGCCGGTGCCGACCGTGACATAGGCCCAACTGGTTAACCCCTGCGCCGCGCCCCAGCGCCCCTCGGCCAGCGCCGCGCCATTGACATCGGTATCGACCATGAAGGGGCGTCCGGCCGCGAGGTGGGTGATGTCCGTCCCGCTCCAGCCCGGCTTGGGCGTGCTGACGATCGAGCCGAAGCTGGCCGACGCCGGATCAAGATCAAGCGGTCCGAAGCTGCCGAGGCCCAGCGCGGCGAAATCCCATCCGGCCAATGTCGCGGCCACCGCTGACAGGGTCTCGGCAGGCGTGGTGGTCGGAATTTCCACCTGCGCCTGGATATCGTCCGGCCCGGTGCCCAGGATGCAGATGCACTTGGTGCCGCCCAGTTCTACGCCTGCCAGCATTGGTTCATGCTCCCCAGATCATCTCGGCATAGGCAAGGAAATTGCCGCCCAATATCTTCTCGATGCGGGCCGTCGAATAGCCCTTGGCGCGCAGTAACGTCGCCAGCTTGCGGAACTGATCCGGGCCGCGCAGGTCGACGACGAAGGGATAGGTGTCGGGCCGTTCGCCCTTGGCGCTGATGCCAGCCGCCTGGCGCGCGGCGATTTCCTTGGCCAGCACCGCCTCATAGGCCTTGAGGTCGTCGATCTGGGTCGCCGTGCCGTCGGTGCCGATGCCGACATGATCCTCGCCGCACAGCTTCACCGCATGGTCGATATGGGCGACGACATGTTCGGCGCGGGCATGGCCGGACATGTCGAGGAAGGGCATGAAATAGATGCCGATGAAGCCGCCGCGATCTGCGACCAGCTTGAGTTCCGCATCGGTCTTGTTGCGCGGCAGGTTGGTGACCGCGCGGCAACCGGTATGGTTGATCGAGATCGGCTGTTTCGAGATACGCGCCGCCTCCAGGCAGGTCTGCTCGCCGCTATGCGACAGGTCGACCATCACCCTCTGGGCATTGCAGCGCGCCACCACCTCGCGCCCGAACGGGGTCAGGCCGCGATTGCCCGGTGCCATCGATCCGTCGCCCAGTTGATTGGCGGGATTATAGGTCAGCTGGAAGATGCGCACGCCCAGATTGGCGAAGATGTCGACCCGGCTGGCATCCTGGCCCATCATCGCGCCATTCTGGAAGCCGTAGATCAGCCCGGTCTTGCCCTCCGCCTTGGCGCGGCTTATGTCGGCGGCGGTCAGGATCTTCATCAGGTCGCGGCTGTTGGCGCGCACCTGCGCATCGGTCTCGGCGACTTCGCGCACGCTCTGTACGAACGGGTCGTCCGACCCGGAGACATAGCCGATGGTGATGTTGACGGCGGTGAGGCCCGAGGCATGGGCTTCGGCCAGCACGCGTGGGCTGAACTGCGGAACAAGGGAATCGGCCGGCTGGTTGGGATCGCCGAGGCCACCCAGCGCATTGATGACGATCATGTCCTTGATTGGATCGGCGTCAACGCCCGCTGCCCGCGCGCTGCTTACCGCCAGCATCGCGGCCGACACGCCCATGAAATTGCGCCGGTCCAGCTTCATTTGTCGTCCCCCATTTCTTCCTTCGTCACCGGCACATAGGCGGTGCGGGCATAGGCCTTGCCGCGCTTCACCACCGTCTCGATCGTCTGGATATTGGCGATGTCGGCGACCGGATCGCCTTTCAGCACCACGAAATTGGCAAGCTTGCCCGGTTCGATCGAGCCCATTTCCTTGCCCTGACCCGCCGCCTGCGCGCCGACCAGCGTGGCGGACCGGATCACCTCGACCGGGGGCATGCCGACATTGCGGGCAAGGAACAGCAGTTCCTCATGAACCGCGGGCCACTGATCCTCGACCTCACCGACGAAATCGGTGCCGGTGGAGATGGGAACGCCCATCTTCCACGCCTGACGGGTGAGGCGGGTTGTGAGGTCGCCAGTGCAGCGCAGCGGCTTCGCCTTGGGATCGGCCTTGCGCTTGGCCTCATATTTCACGAACAGCGCGCCGGTCGCGTCGAGGATCGTTCCCTGTTTCAGCATCGCGCGGAACAGGTCGGCTATCACCGGGTCATCGTCGCCCGGTGCCAGCAGATTTTCATGCACCGGCGTCCGGTCTTCATACGCCGCCAGCATCACCGGCTCGCGCTGATAGGCGAGATAGCAGACATGGCTGATCGCGTCCGGCCCGGCGGCGATCACGTCGGCCGGGCGGGTAGGGAAGACCGAACTATGCGCCCAGACCAGCATATGCTGGCGATGGGCGGCGGCGGTCACGGCTTTGACCTGCCGCGGAGTGAGGTCGGCATAGACCTTGATCGCGCTGGCCGATGTGCCACGCGCCAGGGTGATGGCTTCCTTGAGGTCGGTCCTGTCGTCGATCGCCTGCATCCAGGGTGCGGTGCCCGGCGTCACCCCCTGGCTGGCGGCGGCGACGCGCGGATCGGCGAAGAAGGGGCGGCCGGCCATGATCGCGGCATAATAAATGTCGGGCGCAGGGATTTCCGCCATGCGCGCCTCGCGCGCCAGCTCGCCGACCGAGCGCAGATCGTCGGCCATGTCGCGCACCGCCGTCACCCCGCCATAGAGATTGCGGCGCAGCATCGCCTTGGCCTGCACGGCGTTGGGCGGGGTTGCCATATGGACATGGCTGTCGATCAGGCCGGGGATGACATAGCGGCCGGCCAGATCGACCTTCTTGGCGCCCGCGACATCGGCGGCGGGCAGGCTGCCATGCGGCGCCAGCGCGACGATCCGCTCGCCGCGCACCAGCATGTCCTGATTGCCGCGCGGTGCCGCGCCGGTGCCGTCGATGACGGTCGCGCTGCTATAGAGCACCACTTCCTCCGTCGCTTTGGGCGGCTGGGCGAAGGTGGCGAAGGGCAGGGCGCAGGCGATCAGGGCAGCAAGGCGGGCGCTTCTCATCATCTATCCTTATTCGCCGGGCCGGTAGGTGCGCACGGCATGGGCCTTTATGTCTTCGGGGTAGAAATAGACCGGGCGCAGATCGCCCTTGGCATAGCGATCGACCTGATCGGCGAAATGGGGCGAGTGGGGATCGCCGCTCTCGCCGCCGGCGCTGACCGCGCGGGCAACGACCTTCGGCCCGAACTCGACCGCTGCGACGAAGCTGTTGCCCTTCGTGCCATAATAGCGCTTGGTCCCCGGATAGCGCGCCGCGCCGAAGGCCGCGAGCGATCCCCATTGCGACGAGGCGAAGGGAATGGGCGTGCTGGGCTTGGCGTCGTCGAAGGTCTGGACGATCGCGCCGTCATTGCGCTGATAGCGGTTGATCTCGCCCCAGGGCACGGCGATGCTGCCGAAATCGGCGGTCAGCCGCTCGACCGCCTCGCGCAGCGCCGCCAGCTTCTGCGCGTCGGTCGCGCGGGTCGCCATATAGTCGATGGTGGACAGGCCCGCTTCCTTGGCGGCCGGAGCCACCGCCTTCCACAGCGCCTCGCCCCAGAAGACCGCGAGCGAGGTCTGGGTCGAGGTCAGGCTCCATTTATAGTCCCAGCCGCGCAGGCTCTGCACCGCATCGGCCAGCGCCGGATCAGGGGTCTTGTCCTGGGCCGCGATCAGACCGGGCATCAGCCGGGCGAAGCCGGTCAGATAGGGATCATAGGCCGCGCCGATCAGGCCATCGAGGGTGAAATGCGCATTGGCCGACAGCACGATCTGGGCATGGGGACCGCGCGGATTTTCACCGGCCTGGTCCATGTAGCGGGGGAAGGCCGCGCGCTGCGGGCTGTCCGCGCCGGCCGCCGTCCAGGGCCAGTTATTGGTGTTCATCGCCCAGCCGCCCTTCGGGTTCACCGCCTGGGGCAGGCTGGACAGGTCATGCAGGCCGCGCCAGTCGGTCGCCGGATCGCTGCCGTCCACCGGCTTCGTATAGTCGAAGCGATCGTCGCGGATCGGCACGAATTGCGGGTGGAGATAGGCGATCTCGCCCTTGTCGTCGGCCAGCAGCGTGTTGTTGCTGCTGTTCGCCTTATTCTCCGCGACCTTGAGGAAGCTCGCATAATCGCTGGTCTTGGTGCGCAGATAGCTTTGTTCCAGCGCCGGCACCGGCTTGTTCATCAGCGCGAAGGCGATCCACTTGTCGCCTTCGGTCCGCACGATCGGGCCATGATGGGTGGAGTAGCCGGTGAAGGCGCGCTGGGCGAGCTTGCCGTCTTCGGTACGGTAGGAAATGGCGATGGTCTTTTCGGTGACCGGGCGCAGTTCCTTGCCATAGCGGTAGAAGAGGCGATCACCCTGCGGCACGATCGTTTCGGCAAATTCGTCGACATTGTCGATGCCGCTCGACGTGTGCATCCAGCCGATATGGCGGTTGAAGCCCTGATAGATGAAGAATTGCCCCCAGGTGACCGCGCCATAGGCGTCCAGCCCCTCGTCGCTGCTCATCTGCAGTTCGGATCGGAAGAAGAAGCTGGTGTGCGGGTTGATCATCAGCAGCGCATGGCCGCCTTCCGTCCGCGACGGCGCGATGGCAAAGCCGTTCGACCCCTGCGGCTCGCGATAGACGAGGCCCTGTTCCAGCATGGTCAGCGCCACCGGCTTCTTCTCGTAAAAGGCCTGTAGCTGGGTCAGCGGCACCCGCTCGATATCGCCGCCGATGCTGCCTTCGGTAAAGCTCAGCGCCATCCAGGGCTCGAACCGGGTGATGACGCGCGGCTTCACCATCGGATGGGTCGATAGATAATAATTCAGGCCATCGGCCCAGGCCTGCATCAGCTTCTTGAGCCAGGCCGGGCTGCGGGCATAGTCGGCCTGCAGCCGGGCAGGATCGATGAACAGGCGCTGGCGCAGATCCTGCCAGATCGCCTTCTCGCCCTCGGCTTCGGCGAGGCGGCCGAGATTGACCAGATAATTGGTCTCGATCCGGTTGAAGTCGTCTTCGGCCTGGGCATAGACCATGCCGAACACGGCATCGGCGTCGGTCGCACCATGGACATGGGCGATGCCCCACTGGTCGCGGGTGATGGTGACCTTGGCCGGCGAGAGCGCGGTCGGCGATTGGGCAAGGGCAGGGCAGGCGGCAAGAGCGACCAATGCCCCCGCAAGGGAGGTGGCGCGCGGCAGGAATTTCGTCATAGAGAGGGGGAGTAATGAAGGGGGCGGGGCGGCGCAAGCAACCTCCGTCAAGGGGGGAAGATATCGATGCACAGGCTTTTGATCCTGCTGGCCTTTCTGTTCGTCGCACCGATGCCGACCGGGGCGCAGGAGGCCGCGCCGACGCTCTATCTGCTGCGCCCCGATGCGGTGTTCGACGGCGCGACGTCGCATCGCGGATGGGCGGTGCTGGTGCGTGGCAACCGGATCGAGGCGGCGGGACCGGGGATCGCGGTGCCGTCTGGGGCAAGGGTGATCGACCTGCCCGGCAAGACCCTGCTCCCCGGCCTGATCGAGGGTCATTCGCACCTCTTCCTGCACCCCTATAACGAGACGAGCTGGGACGATCAGGTGCTGCACGAGCCGCTGGCGCTGCGCACCGTGCGGGCCACGGTGTCGGCGCGGGCGACGCTGATGGCGGGCTTCACCACCGTGCGCGATCTGGGCACCGAAGGGGCTGGCTATGCCGATGTCGGCCTGAAGCAGGCGATCGAGCAGGGTATCATCGCCGGGCCACGCATGCTGGTGGCGACCCGCGCGCTGGTGGCGCCCGGCGCTTATGGCCCGCGTGGTTTCGAGCCGGGCGTCGCCGTGCCGCTGGGCGCGGAGGAAGCCGGCGGTCCCGATCTGGTGACGGCGGTGCGGCGACAGATCGCGGCCGGCGCCGATGTCGTGAAGCTCTATGCCGATTATCGCTGGGGCAAGGGCGAGCCGAGCCGCCCGACCTTCACCCAAGCGGAAATGGCAGCGGCAGTGGAGGCTGCGCACAGCGCCGGGCGCAAGGTCGCGGCCCATGCCGCCACCGACGAAGGGATGCGCCGGGCGATCCTGGCCGGGATCGACACGATCGAGCATGGCTATGAGGGCAGTGCCGCGACCTTCGCGCTGATGAAGGCGCACAATGTCGGCTATTGCCCGACCCTGGCGGCGTCCGATGCCACCGCGCGATATCGTGGCTGGACCGGGGCGGAACCGGCGCCGGCGGCGGTGACGCAGGCGCGCCAGGCGCTGGATCGCGCGCGGGCGGCGGGCGTCGCCATCTGTCTGGGCGGGGATGTCGGCGTGTTCGCCCATGGCGACAATGCCCGCGAGGCGGAGTTGATGGCGGCCGCCGGCATGGCGCCCCGCGACGTGCTGGTCGCGGCGACAAGCGGCAATGCGGCACTGTTCGGCATTGCCGACCGGCTGGGCGCGGTGAAGCCGGGCCTGCTGGCCGATCTGGTCGCGGTCGAGGGCGATCCGACCCGTAGCATCGACGCGCTGCGCCAGGTCGGCTTCGTGATGAAGGACGGCGTCATCTACAAGGGGCCGGGCGCGCAGCCATGAACCAGGGCGATCGCGCTTTTCTGGGCCATCCGCGGGGCCTCGCCTATCTGCTGTTCACCGAAGCGTGGGAGCGTTTCTCCTATTATGGCATGCAGTCGCTGCTGGCCCTCTATCTGGTCAAGCATCTGCTGCAGCCGGGACAGGCCGACGGCCTGCTTTTCTTCGATGCCTTTCGCCAGCTCTATGGCGGGCTCGACGGCCAGCCGCTCGCCTCCGCCATTGTCGGCACCTATTTTGCCAGCGTCTATGTGACACCGATCCTGGGTGGGCTGGTCGCGGACCGGCTGCTTGGCCGGCATCGCACGGTGCTGCTGGGCGCATTGACGATGATGGCGGGCCATTTCCTGATGGCGGTCCAGGCCGCCTTCCTGCCCGCGCTCGGCTTGCTGGTGCTGGGCAGCGGCCTGTTCAAGGGCAATCTCGCCAGCCAGATCGGCGCGCTCTATGGTCGTGACGATCCGCGCCGCGACGGCGCGTTCCAGCTTTATTATCTGGGCATCAATATCGGCCTGATCGCCGCGCCGCTGGTGATCGGCACGCTGGCGGAAACGCGCGGCTGGCATGTCGGCTTTGCCGTCGCCGGGGTCGGCATGGCGATCGCCACGATCATCTACCTTGCCGGACGCAGGCATCTGCCGGTTGACGATTATCGCCCCAGATCGAAAGGACGCGGGCGCATGACCGGGCAGGATCTGCGTGGCCTGCTGGGCATCGTCCTGCTGATCCCGCTGCTGGCGGTGGCGCTGTTGCCCAACAATCAGATATTCAACGCCTATCTGATCTGGGGCGACGCGCATCTGGAGCTGACGCTGGGCGGGCTACGCGTGCCGACGAGCTGGCTCATCACCCTCGACGCGGGGCTGGGGCTGACCATCCTTGCCGCCCTGCCTTTCGTCTATCGCCGCTATGCGCGCCACCGGCCCGAGCCCGGCGACCTTGCCAAGCTGACGATCGGGTCGCTCTTTGCGACCGGAGGCATGCTCTGCCTGGCACTCGGATCGGCGCTGGCGGGTGCGGACGGCAGGACGGGGCTGGGCTGGGCGATCGCCTTCCATCTGCTGAACGGCATCGGCTTCGCCCATATATTGCCGGTCAGCCTGTCGCTGTTCACCCGCGCCGCGCCGCCGCGTCAGGCCGGGCTGGCGATCGGCCTCTATTATCTCGTCTTCTTCCTGGGCAATATTCTGGTCGGCTGGGTGGGGGGCTTCTACGCCCGCATGCCGGCGACCGCCTTCTGGCTGCTGCATGCCGGGATTGCGGCGGGATGTGGCGCGATTTTCCTGATATTGACGCTACGGAAAGCGATTTTCCGGTCGGATTGACGCTTTTTTCACGTTCGACCGACGCCTGGCCTCACACTGGCCATGCCATTCCCCATGCTGCGAGCGCGGGCATCCGACGCGCGCCGACAGGAGGGAATGATGACTGCCGATTTCGATCCCGCCGATTTTGACGGCGACAGCGCGCTCGATACCGACATGGCCGGCTTCGACATCGACCCCAAGCTGCGGCCGGTGCGGCACCTGCCGCTGTTGGTACAGGCCAGTGGCCGCTACAATTTCGTGCGCTCGCCGCGCTTCCCGATGCCGCGCGCGCTGCCCGGTGCGGTCGATCGCTTCGACGACGATATCAATGCGCTGACGCTCTACACGCGCGAGGAATTGCGGCTGGACGTCGATGGCCGCTATCCGCAGATGACGGTCAGCGGCACGCGCGCCGGCCCGCTGGGGCCGGTGGTCAGCTGGGTCGCGACGGTGACCCGGACCGGGGCCAATCATTATAGCGGCCAGATCTGGTTCAAGGATGGCCAGGTCGGCGCCATCCCCCATACCCAGATCAGCCTGAAGGTGACGAAGAGCCTGCTCGCCGCCCAGCGCAAGGTGGAGGCGACCTTCAGCGGCGGCGGCGCAGCGAGCTTCGTGCGCACCTATATTTTCAGCTCTTCGAGCTTCCGTCCGGCCGAGTTCGAATATGACACGGTGGCCGGTGCGACCCGCGTGACGGAAATCGGCACGCACGATCATCCCAATCATCCCGCGACCATGGCCAGCGAGACGCTGAGCCTGGATAGCGTCTATCGGCGGGCGGGCTTTAACGTCAGCGATGCGCCCGGCAATGGCGCCATCCCGCTCGGTGCGGCCGGCGCCGACCAGCGCTGGACCGACCAGGAAATGCATGATGCGATGCAGATCTACTGGTCGCGCTTCGCCGACAAGCCGCAATGGTCGCTGTGGGTGCTGTTCGCCTCGCTCCATGTGCAGGGCAGCAGCCTGGGTGGCATCATGTTCGACGATATCGGGTCGAACCATCGCCAGGGGACGGCGATCTTCACCGATGCCTTCATCGCCCATCCGCCGGCGGGCGATGCCGATCCCGACGCCTGGGTCCGGCGGATGCGCTTCTGGACCGCCGCGCATGAGGTCGGCCACGCCTTCAACCTGGCGCATAGCTGGCAGAAGTCGCTGGGCACGCCCTGGATTCCGCTGGCCGACGATCCCGAAGCGCGCAGCTTCATGAACTATCCCTATGCGGTGGCGGGCGGCCAGGCGGCCTTCTTTGCCGATTTCGACTTCCGCTTTTCCGATCCCGAACTGCTGTTCATGCGCCATGGCCCCGAACGCTTCGTGCAGATGGGCAATGCCGACTGGTTCGACCAGCATGGCTTCTCGCAGGTGGCGTTGGACCCCAATGAGGAGTTCGGCCTGACCCTGTCGGTCAATGCCCGCGACAATCGCCTGCCCTATCTGTTGCCGCCGGTGGTCGAGATGGCACTGGTCAACCGCAGCGGCCGGCCCAAGCTGGCATCGGCGGCGCGCCTGTCGGAACGGGCCGGCCTGACCCTGATCATCAGCAAGGATGGCCGGCCCGCGCGCCAATGGTCGCCCTATTCGCGCCATTGCGGCGAGAGCCTGGAAATCATTCTGGGTCAGGGTGAGGCGCTGTATGACAGCGTGCTGGTCGGCGCCGGCCGCAATGGCTGGGACATGACCGAACCGGGCCGCTACACCATCCAGGCGATGCTGGTTGTCGATGGCCGGGCCGTCATTTCCAACCCGCTGGAGGTGAAGGTGGAGCCGCCCGAAAGCCGCGAGGAAGAGCGGCTGGCGCAGGATATCTTCACCCCGGAAGTCGGCCAGGTGCTGGCCGTCAACGGCACGCGCGGCGTCCAATCGGCGGTCGATGCGCTGCGGGCGGCCACGCGGATGCGCCAGCATCCGCTCGCGCGCCAGGCGGCGATCGCGCTCGCCGGTCCGCTGGCCGACGAGTATAAGCTGCTGCAGGTGGATGAGCGGGCACGGCCCGGTGAGACCCCTGCTGCGGCCGCCCGCCGCATCGAGGTCTATGACGCCGATCTCAAGGAAGCACGCCACCTGCTGGCGATCGCGACCGAGGGCAGCGCCGATGCCGCCGTCAATGCCGTTGGCCATACCCGCTTCCTGCGCGAGGCGCGCAAGCTGGCTCGCGCGCTGGATGGCGGGGTTGCCCCGGCGCTGCGCCAGACGGGGCTGGGCTTCGACGCGGTGCGGGCGGGCGATGTCATCGCTGGCTTTAACCTCGGCCAGGACATGCAGCGCATGCTGGCCCTCAAGGCGAACGGCCTCAGTATCTGATCCATGCAGGCGCATCGCCTGTCATGGCGGTGCGCCCCATCATTCCGAAAGGGGACCAACAATGTCGGAATTTCGCAAAATCACCATCGCACTCGAACAAGGATTCAAGGATGACAGCGTCCGTATCTCGATCGGCGATCGGCTGGTGCATTGGCTCGACCATGTGAAGACCCGCGCCAAGATCGGCGTCGCCCACACGCTGGAGCTCAGCCTGCCGGCCGGCAATGATCCGGTGCAGGTGGAATTGCCGAGCAAGGATGTGCGCATCTCGATTGAGCCGGGGATGGGCGAGGCATGCTATTGGGGCGTGTCGGTCAGCCCGAACGGCAAGGCCATGTATGTGAAGCGCTCAGTCGAGCCCTTCGCTTATGTCTGATATGCTCCGTGCGGCGTTGATAGGGTTTTCCCTCATTGTCCTCGCCCTGCTTGTCATTACGGTCCCGCAACCTACTTTTGATCCATCACGAACTATGGGGGTATATATGGCTGAATCCTACGACACCGACGCCAATTATGTCATCAAGCTGACCGACCCGGCCGACCCGGCCAAGGTCGTTGGCTATGCCTTTGTCGAGCAGGTCCATTATCTGGCCGCCGACGATGACAGCGATGATGCCAAGGCGGCGATCGCCGGCGTGGCCGGCCTGTTCACCGACGGTCCGGTTCTGGACGCGGTCGCCCTGCCGGGACAGCAGCGCGCCACCCGCGCCTATTTTGCCGAGATTGGGTCGGGCAAGGCCGACTTCGCCTGAGGCCGATCGCGCCCATGAAGATGTTCCGGCGCGGGGCGCATCGCTCCCGCCGTCCTGCCGACACCCTCGCACGGATCGCGCCTGTCGCCCGTGCGCTGGGTGTCACGCGGCTTGCCGATGTGACCGGCCTGGATCGCATCGGCATCCCCGTATTCCAGGCGGTCCGTCCCCTGTCACTGTCGCTGTCCGTGTCGCAGGGCAAGGGCGCCACGCCCGATGCCGCGCGCGTCTCCGCGCTGATGGAAGCGATCGAACTGCATCATGCTGAAACCTGTTCCGCCAGCAGTCATGGCGTGGCGGATGCCGGAGAGGCCCAGCTCTGGAGCCAGATGGCGCGGGCCGACCAGCAGGGCGCTTCCTTCGATCCGGTCCGACCACGCGGCTGGGTCGAGGCGATCGACCTGCTGAGCGGCCGGCCCATGCGGATACCCCATGGGCTGGTGACGATGGATTTCACCGTGCCGGCCGAACCCGATCTGTGGCCCAACAGCAATGGGCTGGCATCCGGCAACACTCCGGCCGAGGCGCGATGTTCGGCGCTGTGCGAACTGATCGAGCGTGAGGATCATGCCCGCTGGCTGGAACAGGGGCTGCGCGCGCGCCGGGCAAGCGCGATCGATCTGGACAGCGTGACCGACCGGCTGGGCCGCAGCCTGATCGCGCGGGTGCGGCGTGCGGGCCTGTCGCTATCCTTGTGGGACATGACTGGTTCGATCGGCGCGGCGGTGATCGGCTGCGCCATCACGGAACGCGGCGCCGCCCGCAGCGTACAATTGCCGCCGGCAATGGGGGCGGGATGCCATCTCGATGCCGGCGTCGCACTCGCCCGCGCCATTTGCGAGGCGGCGCAGACCCGCGCCGCGCTGATCGCCGGCGCGCGCGACGATATCGATCCGGCGCGCTATCGCGATGCCGGGCAGCAGCGGCAGGGCTTCCTGCTGGCGATGCTCGATTTCGCGCCGGCAACCCGGCCCTGGTCGGCGGTCCCCTCCGTTGCCCATGACGGGGCGGAAGATGATCTGGCCTGGCTGCTCGATCGCTGTGCGATGGTGGGGGCAGGGCCGGTCGCCTGTCATGACCTGACCCGGCCCGACCTCGGCATCGATGTGGTGAAGCTGCTGGTGCCGGCCTTTGGCGATCATGACCGGCCATCGCGCACAGGCACGATGCAGGCGGCGATGGAGCCGGCATGAGCCTGCATGCGATCGTCTTTGCCGGGCCGAGCCTGGGCGGTTCCACGATGGCCTTGCCCGATGGCGTCGCGTTGCGCGGACCGGCGCGGCGCGGCGACGTGCTGCGCGCCGCGATCGAACGACCGGCCGCGATCGGCCTGATCGACGGACTGTTCGAAACCACGCCGTCGGTCTGGCACAAGGAAATCATCCAGGTGATGGCCGATGGGATCGCCGTCTACGGTGCGGCCAGCCTGGGCGCATTGCGCGCGGCGGAACTGGCGCCGTTCGGCATGATCGGCATCGGCGCGATCGCGCAGGCTTACAGGACAGGGCAGATCGAGCGGGACGATGCGGTGATGGTCAGCCATGCGCCGGCGGAATTGGGACATCGCGCGATGACGCTGGCGCTGGTCGATGCCGAGCATGCGATCGCGCAGGTGGAGATGGCGGCAGATGACCGTGCGCTTCTGCTGCGGCTGGCGCGGCGGATGAGTTTCCGCGATCGCAGCTGGGCGCTGATCGGCGACGCCTTCCGGCAGGCGACCGGGCGCGACCTGCCACCGATCGATCAGTGGCTTAGCCTCAAGCGCAAGGATGCGGAGCTGTTGCTGTGGACGATTGCGGGCCCGGTGGTCGCGCCGCGTGTCGCGCCGCCGCCGCAAAGCTTCTTCCTGCGCAGCCTGCGCGCGGAGATCAGCGCGGCGTGATGCGCAATCCGGCCTGTTCCAGCCCGGTCAGGAACAGGCTGCGTTCGGCCGGCCCCTGCAGCGGCAGGAACTGGATCATGGTGTCGACCAGATCGGCGTCGCGGGCAGGGGCATCGCCCCGCCACAGGCTGGCGAAACGCTCGCGCAGCTCGTCGATCACCGGCGCGGCCCGCTTTGCGCCGCCCAGCATGCCCAGATTGGCGCCCCGCACCGCCAGATAATGGATCGATCGATTGCGGCCGATCTCGAACTGGGTTTCCGCCGCCTCATGCTCGCCCGACAGGGCGTAGAGCACTGCGAGATCGGAAAAATATTCGTCCGACGGGAAGGGGTTCAGCTCGAACGCGCGGGCGATCAGGCGCTGCGCTTCCTTCATCTCGCCCAGATGGACGAGGCCGAAGCCGATCTCGTTGATGCCATCGGCGTGAAAGGGCGTCAGGTCGAGCGCGGTCATGAAGCCCTGCATCGCCTGCTTCATGTCGCCGCGGCGCAAATAGCACCAGGCCAGGCGCGACTGCACGCCGCCATGGGTGGGTTCCAGCGCGACCGCGCGGGTGCAGAGATCGAAGGCGCGGGCGCGCAGCGGCGCGGCGTCATGGTCCGCCATCAATTGCATGAAATCGGTGTTGTAGAGGCGCGCTAGTTGCAGATAGGCGTTGGTCAGGCGCGGCTCCAGCAGGATCGCGCGCTCCAGCAGGTTGGCACCTTCCTGCACCTCGACCAGGCTGGCGGCGGCCAATATCTTGGCACGGGCGGTGAAATAGAGCGGATAGGCGTCCGACCCGCTGGGCACGCGTCCTTCCATCAGCTTGCCGACATCGCGTTCGACCACCGGCAGGATGGCGCCGGCGATCCGGGCGACCAGATCGTCGATCGCGGCGAGCAATTCGCCCTGGCGCACGGTCAACTGGCGCGTCCAGACCAGGAAGCCGCTGTCGATCCGCGTCATGCGCAGGTTGATGCGCCAGCCATCGCCGTCGGCGCGAACCGACCCGTCCAGCGCATAGCTGGCGATCGATGCGGGGGCGGCCGCCTTCATCCGCTCGGCTGATGGCGCGTCGACCGACAGGATGCGCAGGTCGCGCATGCCGCCCAGGGCGGTCTGCAGATCGTCATGGCAGATACTGGTGAGCAGGGCGCCGTCCGGGCCGCCATCCCCGATCAGGCTGAACGGGGCGATCACCAGGATCGGCGGCTCGACATTGGCCTGCGGGATGGTGGCGACAGCGGGCACGGCGGCCGCGCGCGGGGCGGCGCCGATCACCGATCCGACCGTCGTCAGTTCGCGCAGCAGCCTTTCGGTGTCGGGCGACACGCGGGCATCCAGATCGCGTTGCAGCCCGGTCTCCAACTGGCGATAGCGGCGGTGGAGCGCGACATGGTCGCCGGCCTTCTGGTCGAGCGCCATGCCGAGCCGGGCGATCCGTTCATCGCCGGTGTCGAGCCGCTGCAACTGGGTCAGGATCGCACGGCGCAGGTCGAGCAGATCGTCCTGGCTATTGCGCTCGACGGCGTGCAGCACATCCTGGACGATGCGCTCGCGCCAGCGCTGCCGCTCGATCATCAGCCAGTCGTCGAAGCTACGATCCAGCCCCTCCAGCCCATCCAGTATCGCGCTGCCCGCGCCATCTAGGATACGGGCCAGTCCGGCCAGGTCGTTGGCGGCGGCGCAGGCCAGTATCTCGCCCAGGTCGCTGGAAAAGCCGCCCTCCGCCAGATGCAGGTCGCGCCGTTCGATTTGGATGAGCGGGGCGGCCGGATGCGCGCGCAGGTCGGTCAGCGCCTGGCGCAGGCTGGCGCGGGCCTGCACCTCGCCCCGGTCGCTCCATAGAAGGCCGACCAGCCGGTCGCGACTGGCGCGGCGGTCGGGCTCCAGCGCAAGATGGGCGAGCAGGGCACAGGCCTTGCGGCTGCGCGGGCTATGGTCGCGTCCGTCCGCCTCGTCGATCAGGCGGAAATCGCCGAGCAATTGAAAGCGAAACCGAAGCTCGCCAGCCGCTGTCACCATCATGCCCTTTATTGCTGGCGGCCTGCAGTGCCGGGCCGCCGATCGATCCGCCCTAACACAGCTTGCTGAACAGGGCGACGGTCCGTTTAGGCTGCGTCACGATCCAGGGCCATAGCCAATTCAGCGGTCGAACAGCTTGATCTCCGCCAGCCGGATCGCCTTGCCCTGGGGCTGGCGCATCAGCACCCGCCACTGGCGCGCGGCGCGGCCCGCAAAGCGCAGGTCGGTCACGCCATTGGCGAGTGGCGCGCCCTTTGGTGTCGCGACATCGCGCCACTGGCCATCGACCATGGCCTGCAGGCGATAGGATTGCGGCACGGCAAACTGCTTGCCGTCGGCGAAGAACGCGAGTTCGGCGCGGCCGATGGATACTGGCTTGCCCAGGTCAACGGCATACCATTGGTTGGCTTGGCCGGGGGCGGAAGACCAGCCATTGGGCAGTTCGGGGAAGAACCAGGTGCGGCCGTCGATCGCGTCATGGACATTTTCAGGATCGCTGTTGCTGGATGCGCTGCCCATCGGGAGCTGGCTGCGCACCAGTTGCACGGCGCGGTTGATCGGCCGGGCGACCGGCGCATTGGCGACGCGCGCCACCGGCAGTTCGATCCGGCCCAGCGTTTCGCGCCGGGCGACTTCCTTGCCGTCGACCTCGACTGACAGGCCCTTGCCCCGGCCATAATGGCTGCCGTCCGCGTCCCAGGTCACGGCGATGCGATGGCCATGATAGGGCACGTCCTGCGCCCGGAACCAGGCCAGCGCCTGCGGATCGCCGGCGTCGGGCAGCAGCGGGTTCACCTCCAGCACGTCGTCGGCGCGGGGGCGGATGCCGACCAGACCGCCCAGGATCAGGTCATTATAGCCCGAATGGAAATAATGATGGCTGCGGTCCAGGCCGACGATCGGCTTGCCGGTTTCGGGATGATAATCCTCCTCCAGATCGAGCCGGTCGCCCTGATAGTGGAGCGCGGTATATTGGCGCAGCAGGCGCATATAGTCGCTGCGGGTCACCGGGCCCTGCTGGGCATGATGATCGAGCAGATTGGCCATGGCGATCAGCACCTGAGTCGTCTGATAGGGCCAGATCGGGCCGTTCCACTGGCATTCGGGCGCGTCGCCCAGATAGCGATATTGCCGCATATAATATTCGTAATTGGCCTCGACCGTGCGCATGCCCGCCTTGCCGGCGAGCGAGGCGGGGTCGAGCAGATGCGCCCAGGCGCCGGCATATTTCGCCTCGTCCGGGACCAGATCGAACATCCAGGGGAGGTAGCCGACCAGTTCGCGGTTGCGGATCGGATCCCAATATTTGACGTGCGGATTCTTGCGGCTCTGGTGCCGGTCGATGAAATGGCCGAGCTTCTCGCTCCACAGGTCGGCCAGGACATGATCCTTCAGCGCCTGCGCGCGGGCCTCATATTCCTGCGCCATGGCGGTGTCGCCGGCCATGGTCGCCATCTTCGCCAGCGCGCGGGCATTGGCATACATGTAGCTGTTGACCGAGGGGCGGAAGGCGTCGCCGCCACGGAACCCGTCCTTGCCGCCCGACGCGTCGATCGAGGAGACGGTATATTCGGTGGCGTCGAGCAAGGGTTCTACGAAATAGAGCCCCTTGTCGAAGTCGAACTTCTCGTCCCACAGGCGATAGATGTGGCGCATCACCGGCAGATGTTCGAGCACGCCCGCCTTGTCGCCATCGATCAGGTACCGGCCCCAGACCGAGTCCGCCATATAGTCGGTGAAGTGGCGGTCATTGCCGCCGCGATACATGAAGCGGATATAATCGTCGGCAAAGCGCCGGTCGTTCAGCCAGCGTCCTTCGGCCAGATGAAAACCAGTCGCGTCGTTGAGGCTGGCATAGGGATGGCGCTGCCAGTCGACATCGTCGAAAAATTCGGTGGTGATATAGCCTTCTTCGCCCAGGTCGCGCTGATGGCCGCGAAAGATCTGCCAGCGATAATAATAGACGGCGTCGATCTTCGGGTCGGCGGATTCGAAGAAGGGGATGCGATCCTGATACCAGGGCGCGTCATTGCCGAAGCGCTGCACCGCGATCGCATGGGTATCGAGGTCGGCGGAGTGGGGAGGGGGAGAGGCGGCGCCCATGCCGATCATGGCAGCCCCTGCCAGCAGAAGCATCCTCATCGCGTGCATCGTCCGTCTCCCTGTATCCTGAAACAAATATGGCGGCCGTTCCGGGGAGTTGGAGAGGTTTCCCGGAACGACCGCCATGAAAATGGGGCGCAGCGAGGAGACGCCACGCCCCATCGGGCACTTATTTGAAGGTGTAACGGACACCCAGCGCAAAGGTGCGCGACAACAGGGTGGTGCCCAGGTTGAACTGATCCGGGCCGCCGACATCTTCGAACTTATAGTAGGTCTGCTGCTTCGACTTGGTGAGGTTCACCGCGTCGAAGGTCACACCCAGGCGATCATTGACGTTCCAAGTCAGCTGGAAGTCCAGGCTTTCCTCGGGATTGCGCCACACGCCGATCGGGTTGGCGAACAGGCGTGCCTCGTTGTTGGCGAGGAATTCCTTGCGCCAGATATAGGACAGGCGCGCGCCGATCGGGCCGTTGTCGTAGGCCAGGGTGGCGTTGTAGCTGAGGTCAGACACGCCGAAGAAGGACGAGCTTGCCTGACCGGTCACTTCGCCGGCCGAATTGGTGAGCGGGATATTCTGCTTGGAGTCGAGGACCGTGACGCTGCCCACGAAGCCCAGGCCGTTGAGCGGGCCAGGCAGATAGTTGGGGAAATAGGTCAGGCCCAGTTCCAGCCCCTTGAGCACGCCGTCCGACGCATTGACCGGGCGGGTGATGGCGAAATAGTCCGTTGCGCCGGCTTCGATGCCGTTGTTCGGGATATATTCCATGACGGTCAGCGGAACGACCAGGCCGCTGATCTCGCGGCGGAAGCCCGTCAGCGTGATCGCGCTGTTGCGTTCGAAATACCATTCCAGCGCCAGGTCGAAATTTTTCGAATGGGTCGGCGCCAGGCTGGCCGTGCCGGCGCTGCCGCTGCCATAGCCGACATTAGTGAGGTCACCGGTCAGGTTATAGTTCGGATTGATATCGCCGAAATTGGGACGACGCAGCGTTTCGCCATAGTTGAAGCGCAGGCGCAGATTGTCGAAGATTTCGTAGCGGGCGGTGAAGCTGGGCAGCCACTTGTCCGAGCCCTGCGACACGCCAGT
This sequence comes from Sphingobium salicis subsp. salicis, assembly GCF_049472635.1. Classification (NCBI taxonomy): domain Bacteria; kingdom Pseudomonadati; phylum Pseudomonadota; class Alphaproteobacteria; order Sphingomonadales; family Sphingobiaceae; genus Sphingobium; species Sphingobium salicis. The sequence continues at coordinate 3,429,881 of NZ_JAYRCS010000001.1, read as the reverse complement.
ATGCGCGCCACCATTATAGCGGTCGAAGAAGTTGTAGTCGGTGTCGACCGTCACGTAGCGAACACCAGCCTGCAGCTTGAGCGGACGGCCGAAGATCGAGACCTCGCCATCGGCCTGCACATACATGGCGATGGTGCTTTCATCGATGTCGAAGGTCTTCTGCAGCGACAACTGGTCCGAGGTCGGCAGGCCATAGAGGCCACGCACTAGATCTGCATTGTCATGCAGCCAATAGCCGTTGGCGAGCGTCCAACTGGACGGCACGTCGGCGCGGCCCTGGTAGAAGTCCTTGTTGGTGAAGGCGGCGCCTTCGCCCAGATCGGCCAGGGTGGTCGCCACCAGCGGTGCGCCACGATCCTGCGTGCGCACGGCGTTCGATGCCTTGCGCTGGTCGATACGAATGCCAGCCTTCAGCTGGCGGATGAAGCCTTCGTCCCAGGTGTAATAGCCATCGAGCGTGCCGGTGATGGCGCTGCCCTTGTCGCGGTTGGCATTGTCGTACATCTGCACGACGTTCCAGATGCTGGGGTCGTTCAGCAGGCTGTCGTCACTGAAGTGGTAGGAGGGGATGCCGCCACCAGCGTTGAAATCGACGTCGATCGAGCTGGCGACGCGGTCGGTGCGCATCGCGATGAAGGACGACTTCACCTTGCTGGTCTGGTAGGCGAGGTCGCCGACGATCTTGCCGCGATCGCCCAGATCCCACTTGCCGTTCAGGGCATAGACGAAGCTGTCGGTCTTCGACTTGTTGAAGTCGCCGCTGTTGAAGCCATAGACGTCGGCCACGCCGGTGCGCGACTTGACGATGTTGGTGCCTTCATAGGTTTCGACGGTGCCGGGGTTACCCCACCAGTCGACGAAGCTGAACTGCAGGCTGTTGAAGGTTTCGCCGCGATAGCCGGCATAGAAGACTTCGGCGGTGTAGACCGAGCTGCTGTTCGGTGCCCACTGCAGGGCGACGTTGAAGGACGGGCGCTCGCGCTTGCCATAGAGGTCGGAGCTGAACACGGCGTCGCGCGACAGGAGATAGGGAACCTGCGCGCCGTTGATGTCGAGCGTCGAGCCGGCGGCGGTGGGCAGACCGCGGTCTAGGCCGGGCTGCCAGTTCACATTGTCCGGGCCGGGGAAGATGCGTTCCAGACGCGAGAAGCCGTTGCCGGCTTCGGCGGCGAACGGCACCAGCGCGCCGGCCGTGACGGTCTGGTCGCGATATTTGGTGCGGGTGTAGCTGCCGTTCACCAGAATGCCGATGTCGCCGATGCCGGTTTCCCAGCGATCGCTGACCAGCAGTGCGACGTTCGGATTATAGGTGTCGGCCTGCTCGTTATAGATGCCGCGGGCCAGGCCCGAAATGGCGAAGCCGTCGAAATCGAACGGGCGACGGGTCTGGACGTCGACCTGACCGGCAAGGCCGGTTTCGATCTGGTCGGCAGAGCGGGTCTTGTAGACGTCGACGCGGTTGACGAGGTTGGCCGAGATATCCTGCAGCGAGAAGGACTGGCCGGCAGCGGTGAAGATGTTGCGACCGTTGAGGGTGGTCAGCGCGTCGGGCAGGCCGCGGATCGAGATGCCGGCAGCTTCGCCGCCAGCGCGGTTGGTGACCTGGATGCCGGTCACGCGCTGCAGCGCTTCGATGACGTTATTGTCCGGCAACTTGCCGACATCTTCCGAGACGATCGAGTCGACGATCTGGGTCGAGTTCTTGCGGACGTTCAGCGCGCCGACGATCGATGCGCGCACGCCGGTGACGACGATATCTTCGGTCGGTGCTTCCTGAGTAACGGTCTGCGGAGCGACGTCGGTCTGCGCGAAGGCGGCGCCCGACAGGGTCAGCGCGACAAGCGACGCAGAACAGAGTGCGATCGGCCGGATAGCCATTTTCAAGTCCTCCCCAAGGGGCTGGCCCGTTGCCATGCCCACGAATTACTCGGACTAATTATTTCCACATGCTGAGAAGCGCAAGTGAAATATTGGGTCGGGGTTGCGCTACGTGGCACCCATGTTGCAAATTTGCCGCAGCGATTCTTGCCCGGTTTTTCGGGCGTTTCAGGCCATAAAAAGCCGAAAGGCCATGGGCTTGCGCGGCTTTTGGCGGCGCGAGCCCATGGCCCTATTTGTCAGACTCGGCGAGTCGCGCTCAGTCGGCGTACCATTGCGTGCGCGGGTCCTTGCTGCGCGCGAGGCCGATGCGCCCGTCGATTGCGGCGAGATGCTTGCCGGCGACGGCGATGGTCGCAAAGCGCACCGTTCCCTGGGCCGCATCCTCGAACCGGACGAACTGGCTACGCAGCGCGAAATCGGCACTGCGATCATCCTTCATCAGGCTGACCGTGCCGTCCTTCGCCGCGACCAGATAATGATCGGGCAGCAGGATGGGGGAGAGCATCACGCTCTTCGCGCCGGCGCGGCCGGGCGACTGGCGGAACTGGGTCTGGGCGAGCGCGGGATTGCCCGCGATCAGCTCCGTGCCCTGATGGGCCAGCAGCGCCTTGGGATCGGCAGCCGAGACGAACCGTTCGGGCATGGCGCCGTTGCCTACGGGCACGCCGAAGTCCGGTGTGCCGTCGGCCTGGAAATAGAGGCGCTGGACGCGGGTGTGACGGTCCGGGTTGAACAGCGGGTCGCCCTGGATCGCCTCATAGTCGCGGCCATGATAGACGAGGATGTCGCGGCCCTTCTCGTCCACGGTGAAGCTGTTGTGGCCGGGGCCATAGACGCTGGTTTCGGTGCAGGTCTTGAACACCGGCTGGGGGGACTTGGTCCAGCTCTTGGGATCGAGCAGGTCGGCATTTTCGTCCGCGGTCAGCATGCCCAGGCAATAGCGCGCGTCGGTGGCGCTGGCCGAATAGGTCATGAACAGGCGGCCATTGCGATGCAGGACGGCGGGGGCTTCGGCCACCTTGTAGCCGCGCACTTCCCAGTCGAGCGTGGGCACGGTCAGGCGGGTCGCCTTGCCGGCCAGCTTCAGCGGCGATTCGAGCTTGGCGATGTAAAGGTTGCTGTTGGTGTTGATGCCCGGTTCCTTCTGGGCCCAGGCGAAATAGCGCACGCCCTTGTGGACGAAGCTGGTGGAATCGAGGTTGAAACTGTCCCAGGGGGCCTGGAACTCACCCAGCACGCTCCATTTGCCGGTCATCGGATCGGCGCCGTCGCACACCACGGCATAGGTGCGGATGCGGAACACGTCGTCGCCACCGCCGCTCGGGCCGGCGGCGAAATACATATACCATTTGCCGTCGATCTGGTGGAGTTCGGGCGCCCAGATGAAGCCGGAGCGCGGGCCGCTTGCCTCATGGCGCCACAGCACCGCTTCCTCGGCCGTGGCGAGACCGGCCAGCGTCTTGGAGCGGCGCAGCACCAGACGGTCATATTCGGGCACCGATCCGGTCATGTAATAATAGCCGTCATCGTGCAGGAAGACCTGCGCGTCGGCGCGCTGCTTGACCAGCGGATTGACCGGAACCGGGGCGGCAACGGCCGGAGCGGCGGCACCGGCGCGGGCGGCGATCGGCGCGGCCGACAAGGCGGCGGTGCTGGCAAGGAAGCCACGGCGGGACAGGGCGAAATTCATTCTTCTCTCTCCTGATGCCGCGGCGGGACGCGGCGATAGTCAGACAATTGGATCAATAATCGGCTTGCGGCCAGCCGTCAGCCCCCCAGCGCACCGGGGCGATGCGCAGGGTCGGGGCGCCGTTCGCCTGTTTGTCATAGGCATGGTAGATGACATAGTCCTTGCCATCGCGATCATGCAGCCAGCCGGCATGGCCGGGGCCGCGGAAGCGCTGCTTTTCCTGCAGGTCGGCGCGCAGGAAGATGCTGCCGCCGCCTTCCATCAGCGGGCTGCCGTCCTTGCCCAGATAGGGGCCAGTGATGTCCTTGGAGCGGCCCATCACGGTGTAATAGGTGCTGTTCACGCCCTTGCAGCAATAGTCATAGCTGACCATCAGCCAATAATAGCCGCCATGGTCGACGATGAAGGGCGCTTCCACCGGCGCCGGGCCGCCGGCGGGGGCCGGGCGACGCGCGATCGAATAGGGCGTGGCCTCGGGATCCTTGGGCTTGCCGGTCCTGGGATCCAGCTCGAACAGCTTGATCCCGGTCCAGAAGCTGCCCAGGCTCAGCCAGTGGCGACCATCGCGGTCGATGATGAAATTGGGATCGATCGCGTTATAATCATCCTCCCTGGTCGACATGACGACCAGCCCCTCGTCGCGCCAGCCGAAATTCTTCGCCTTGGGGTCCAGCGTCGGGCTGGTGGCAAGGCCGATGGCCGAGCGGTTCGAGCCGAAGGTCGAAACCGAATAATAGAGGCGGTAGCGGCCGTTCACGAAGCTGATGTCGGGCGCCCACATGCCGTTGCTGCCGGGGATCGCCTGCTTGGCCCAGTCGGGCAGGGCGGTGAAGACGGGCTTGCCGGCGGTCCAGTGGACAAGGTCGGGCGAGGTCCGCGTCTCGATCAGCCGGTCGCCATGGCCGGTGCTGAAGACATGATAGGTGCTGCCTTCGCGAATGATGACCGGGTCATGGGTGGGGACGAGGTCGCCGGTCAGGCGATCGTTGAGCGTGGTCGCGGGCTGCTCGGTTGGCGCTTGCGCGATCGCGCTGCCGGCCAGCAGGGCAAGGCTTGCCAAGGTGATGATGGTCTGCCGCATCTGCCGGCCTCTCCCCAAATTATCGGAAACGAAAAATGGGTGGGCAGCCCCGAGGAGCCGCCCACCCAGTTGGCGAAAAGCCTTATTGCAGTTCGAGCACGACCACCGACTTGGGCGGCAGTGCGACGGTCAGCGTGCCGCCGCTGACCTGTGCGCCGGTGAAGGCGACGGGCTTGACGGTTTCGGGCGCGTCGAACGTGTTGTGCGAATTGATCGCCGACGCCGTCAGGATACGACCGGTGACGCCGCTGGCGCTCAGGCCATCGAGCTTCACGGTGACGGTGTTGGTCTGGTTCGGGTCGAGGTTCGACAGGCCGACATGGACCTTGCCGTCCTTGCCCTTGACCGCCGAGCCGCTGACCGCCGGCATGGTGTACTGATCCTTCGCATACCAGGGGGTCTGGATGTCGATCGGCAGCACGGTGGCGTCCTGCCAGGGCTTGTACATCTCGAAGACATGATAGGTGGGCGTCAGCACCATCTTCTTGCCGTCGGTCAGGATCATCGCCTGCAGCACGTTCACCATCTGCGCGATCGCGGTCATGCGGACGCGGTCGGCATGCTTGGCGAAGATGTCGAGATGGATCGAGGCGATCAGCGCGTCGCGCAGCGTGTTCTGCTGGCGCAGGAAGCCGGGATGCGTGCCCGGATCCTGGGCATACCAGCTGCCCCATTCGTCGACCGCCAGGAAGACGCGCTTCTTGGGATCGTATTTGTCCATGATCGCGCTGTGCTTGGTGATCAGTTCGTCCATGTGCATCGCGCCGTTGAGCGCGTCGGCCCAGCCATTTTCGTCGAAGTCGACGGCGGGCGCGCGCGGCGGCCATCCACCGGCGGGGTGGACATAATAATGGAGCGAGACGCCATCGAGCTTGTCGCCCGCGACGCGCATCATGGTTTCGGTCCAGTTATAGTCGTCGACATTGGCGCCGGCGGCGACCTTCATAATCTTGGTGCCGGCAGGCGCCTTGACGAAGGTGGCGTAGCGACGGGTTTCGTCGGCGGCGAATTCGGGGCGCATGTTGCCACCGCAGCCCCACAGCTCGTTGCCGATGCCGAAATAGGGAACGGCCCAGGGTTCCTTATGCCCGTTCTTGGCGCGCAGTTCGGCAAGGCTGCCGGCGGGCGCGGTCATATATTCGACCCATTCGGCCATTTCCTGCGGCGTGCCATTGCCGACATTGCCGGCGATATAGGCTTCGGCGCCGACCTGGCGCAGCAGCTCGAAAAATTCGTGGGTGCCGACGGTGTTGGGTTCGGTCACGCCGCCCCAATGGGTGTTGACCTTGACCGGGCGGTCCTTCTTGGGGCCGATGCCTTCACGCCAGTGATATTCGTCGGCGAAGCAGCCGCCGGGCCAGCGGATCACCGGCACCGCTAGGTTGCGCAGCGCGGCGACCACGTCGTTGCGGAAACCGTTGGTGTTGGGGATGGACTTGTCGTTGCCGACCCACAGGCCGCCATAGATGCCATTGCCCAGATGTTCGGCAAACTGGGTGAAGACGCGCTTGTCATAGACGGCGCCGGGCTGGTCGGCGTGGATCGTTGCCGTGGTCGGCTTGCCGCCGGTCTGGGCATGCGCGGCCGGCGCGAGCGCGGTGGCGCACAGCAGCAGCGCAGCCGTGGTACGGCGCAGGGCTTTCAACATTCCTCTCTCCTCTCGAATGTCAGTCGTGAAATGCGTCGGTGGTTTCCCGCTTGCCGCGCAGGAAGGCGTCGGCAACCAGGCGCAGCGGGTCGGTGTCGACATCGCTGCGGCCGCCGCGGATCAATGTGGCGAAGCGGCTGTAAAGGCCGGCATATTCGATATCCTCGCCATGCTCGGTGCCGCTGGGCAGCGACAGCACGGCGCCGCCATGGCTGAGCTTCAAGGGGCCGGCATCGGTCTCGACGATGATGTCCCAGCTTTGCGGGCCGGTCTGGCGCCAGTCGAGATCCATGTGGATCTCGGCGCCGGCGGTGTCGCGGAACAGCATGTCGGCGGCGATCGGCGCTGCGCGGTTTTCCGGCAGCACCAGGGTCGCGTCCTTCAGGAAGAAGGGACGCGGCAGGATATGGGTTGCGATCGACAGGGCGTTGATGCCGGGGTCGAACACGCCGAGGCCGCCGGGCTGCCAGATCCAGGCCTGGCCCGGATGCCAGACGCGGACATCCTCACGCCAGATGATCGACACCTTGTCGATCCGCCGTTCGGCGAGCCAGGCGCGGGCCGGAGCGACGCCGGCGGCAAAGCGCGAATGCCAGGCAGCGAACAGGCTGGCCCCGACCTTGTCGGCACGGGCGCTGAGCGCGGCCACTTCGGCCAGGGTCGCGCCGGGCGGCTTTTCCAGGAAGACATGGATGCCCTTGGCCAGGGCCTGCGCCGCCAGGTCGTAACGGACCTGGGGCGGGGTGCAGAGCGCGACCGCATCGACGGCCGGCCCCTGTTCCAGCAATTCGTCCAGGCTGGCATGGTGCGGCACGCCGTCCAGCCCGGCATCATGCGGGCTGACCGTCGCGGCAAGACTGAACGCGCTGTTCCCACGGATGGCGGGGACATGCTGGTCGCGTGCAATCTTGCCGATGCCGATGATCGCGATGCGGATCGGGTCCATCGCTTCAGAGCGCCTGTACGGTCACTTCGACAGGTTCGGCGCGCTTGAGCGCATTGCGCACCGGCAGGGTGAAGGGCGCGGCGATGATTTCGAACACGTCGCCTTCCTGCGTCTGCACGCCGTCGCTGAAGGACAGGGTGGCGGTGCCGAAGAAATGGACATGGACGTCGCCGGGTCGGCGGAACAGGTCATATTTGAAATGATGATGTTCCAGGTTGGCGAAGCTGTGCGACATATTGCCTTCGCCCGACAGGAACGGCTTTTCCCAGATGGTCTGGCCGTCGCGCAGGATGCGGCTGGTGCCCTCGATATGCTCGGGCGGGGTGCCGACCAGCAGTTCCGGGCCGAGCGAGGCCTGGCGCAGCTTGGAGTGGGCAAGCCACAGATAATTGTGGCGCTCGGTCACATGGTCGCTGAACTCGTTGGCGAGCGCGAGGCCGAGGCGATAGGGCATGCCGTCGGGGCCGATGATGTAGATGCCGGCGATTTCCGGTTCCTCACCACCATCCTTGGCAAAGGCGGGCATGGTCAGCGGATCGGTCGGGCCGACGAGCTGCGAGCCGTCACCCTTGTAGAACCATTCGGGCTGCTGGCCGGTCTGGCCGGCGGCGGGCTTGCCGCCCTCCAGCCCTTCCAGGAACATGCGCATCGAATCGGTCTGCTTTTCGGCAGCGGCCGCTTCGCGGTGCATCTTGTCGCGACCTTCGGCCGAGCCAAGATGGGTGAGGCCGGTGCCGGTCAGCTGGATATGGGCGCCATCCTCATGGTCGATCGGGGCGAGCAGTTCGCCGGCCTCGAAAGCGACACCGATGTTGACAGCATCACCCTTGCCTGCGGCGGCGACCGCTTCGGCCAGGCTGATCTTGCGGTCGATGGCATGCAGCGCGAGCGCGCGGATGCTGTCGAAACCGGGAACGAAATGGGCGGTTTCACCTTCGGCCGCGATCACGGACCGGACGCCGTTTTCGGCGCGGTGCTGCAACAGACGCAATGTCATGAAAAACTCTCCTCCCGCGCGCCGATCCATGGCGCTGGTATTGGCTAGACAATCCCGCTTTGCGCCAAGCTGGCGCGCTGCCTGGAAAGGTCGGGCAATCAGCCGAATGGCGGCCGCCTTTTCCCTTTCCATCCCTTAATTACTCCGACATATTACAGGAAGATGGTAATGGCAATGATTGTCTTTTAAGAAGAGCCATGCCTGATGAGGGGCAGGCCGAGAGGAGCGTGAATGGAACAGGGGAAGCCGCCCGGAAATGGGGCAGGGGCGGACAATGGCGGAGGGGCGGCCAAGCCGACGCGTGGCCCCGGTCGCCGGCTGCATGGCGCGATCGCACACAAGCTGGGCATGGCGATCTTGTCCGGCCAATATCAGCCCGGCGACACGCTGTCGGGCGAAGTCGCCTTTGCCGAGGAACTGGAAGTATCGCGCAGCGCCTATCGCGAGGCGATCCAGGTGCTGACCGCCAAGGGGCTGGTGGAAAGCCGGCCCAAGGCGGGCACCCGCGTGCTGCCGCGCAATCGCTGGAACCTGCTGGACCCCGAAGTGCTGGCCTGGGCCTTTGCCGGCGAACCCGACATCCAGTTCGTGCGCGACCTGTTCGAGCTGCGCGCCATCGTCGAGCCGGCAGCGGCACGGCTGGCGGCGATGCGGCGCGACAAGGAGGATCTGCGCATCATGAAGGATGCGCTGACCGCGATGCGCCGCCATACGCTGGCGACCGAGGCAGGGCGCGCGGCCGACCGCGATTTCCACAATGCGATCCTGAACGCGACGCGCAATGATGCCTTGCTGACGCTGACTGCCAGCATCGGCGCGGCGGTCAACTGGACCACCCAGTTCAAGCAGCGCGCCCGCGCCCTGCCGCGCAACCCGATTCCCGATCATGTGCGCGTCTATGATGCGATCGCGGCCGGCGATCCGGTCGCGGCGGCCGAGGCGATGGGCGTGCTGGTCGACCTGGCGCTGGAGGACACGGCCAGCACGATGGGGCGCTGAGGGGGAAGCGCCGTAGGCGCCTAACAAAACAACCCAAAGAAAAAGGCCGGGGTGGATCACCACCCCGGCCTTTTCTGTTTGGGTCCAAGCCTGACGCTTAGTGCAGTTCCGGCTCCGGCAGCGCCTGCGTCGTCTTCGATCCCCACAGGGCGTAGAAGAGGACATAGAGTTCGCAGGCGGCGGTCAGCAGGAAGCTGGTCTGCAGGCCATAATGGTCGGCCATCCAGCCCTGCACCACGATCAGTGCGCCACCGGCAATCGCCATCACCAGCAGGCCCGAACCTTCTTCGGTCAGCGGGCCAAGGCCCTTGATGCCCAGGGTGAAGATGGTCGGGAACATGATCGAGTGGAACAGGCCGACCAGGATCAGCGACCACATGGCGACCGGGCCGGTGGTGAAGACGGTGACCATCATCACGATGAAGGCGCCGACCGAGAAGGCGGCGAGGACATGGCCCGCGTCGAACTTCTGCATGATCGCCGAACCGGCGAAGCGGCCGACCATCATGCCGCCCCACAGCAGCGACAGATAATTGCCGGCCTGCTCATGGGTCAGGTTGGCGATGGTGGGCTGGCTGACGAAATTGACGAACAGGTTGGCGACGCCGATTTCCGCGATCAGATAGATGAAGATCGCCGGGATGCCGAACACCAGGTTGCGGTGCGACCAGAGCGAATGCTTCTTGCGCTCTTCCTTGGCGAGGCGCGAGGTTGCGCTGCCCATGGCGGGCAGGGGGAAGCGGGCGATGACGAAGGCCAGCACCACCAGCACGATCGCGACCAGCACATAAGGCAGGATCACCGACTGGGCGTCGGCCAGGCGTTCGGCCTGGGTCAGGACGACTTCACCCTGCGCCGTGCCGGCCTTCGACCGGCCGAGGATCAGATAGGCGCCGAACATCGGGGCCAGCATCGTGCCGGCGGAGTTCATCGCCTGCACCAGGTTGAGGCGCGACGAGGCTGTTTCCGGCTTGCCGACGACCGCGACATAGGGGTTGGCGGCGACCTGCAGCAGGGTGATGCCGCTGGCGATCACGAACAGCATGACCAGGGTCACGCCATAGGAGGGGATGGAGGCGGCGACCGTCATGCCTAGCGCGCCGGCGGCCATGATCAGCAGGCCGATCACCAGCGACTTCTGATAGCCGACCCGCTCGATCAGCTTGGCCGAGGGAATCGAGGCGACGAAATAGGCGATGAACCAGACCGATTCGATCAAGGTCGTCTGGGTATAGCTCAACTCGAACACGCTGCGCAGATGCGGCAGCAGCGTGTTGTTGATGACGGTGATGAAGCCCCACATGAAGAAGAGGCTGGCCAGCAGCGCGAGCGCGGGCCCATAACGCGTGCCGGGGTTATGCGTTGCGACCGGCGCAGCGCCTGAGGAAATCGGTCCTGCCATTCATCCTTCTCCAGTGCAGTTCCACTAGCTGACGAGACCGATCTAGGGTTGCGTCCGCTTATTTTGTCGGAGTATATCCCCCGTAACCGCCCGTCAATGGGCGTAGGTTTCACGAGAGGAAGTCCATGCGAAAGGTCGTCGATTTGAAAACAGCGCTGTCATACGCACTGGCCCTGTCGCTCGCAAGCGGCACGGCGATGGCGGCGGATGCCAGCCGCGCGCCGGCCGGCAAGCTGGCGGACGGCACCGCGATCGAGACGATCACGCTGAGCAACAGCCATGGCGTGTCGGCCAAGATCCTGAGCTATGGCGCGACGCTCCAGTCGCTGTCCGGCCCGGACAAGGACGGCAAGAGCGCCGACGTGCTGCTGGGCTATGACGATCTGGCCGGCTATGTCGACCATCCCAACTTCTTCGGCGTGACCGTGGGCCGCTATGCCAATCGCATCGCCGGCGGCAAGTTCAGCCTTGATGGCAAGGCCTATCAGCTGCCGCTCAACGACAAGGTCAATTCGCTGCATGGCGGCGGCAAGGGCTTCGACAAGCAGGTGTGGAAGGTCGTGTCGGTCAAGAGTGGCCCGATCGCGACGCTGGTGCTGTCGCTGGTCAGCCCCGATGGCGATTCGGGCTATCCAGGCAAGCTGGACGTCACCGTCACCTACACGCTGGACGAGAGCGGCAATCTGGGCATCGCGTTTGACGCGAAGACCGACAAGCCGACCATCGTCAACATGACCAACCATGCGATCTTCGACCTGGGCGGCGAAGGCTCGACCGACGGCGCGCTGGGCCATGTGCTGACGATTCCGGCCAAGGCCTATACCCCGGTCGATGCCAATCTGATCCCGACCGGCGAACTGAAGCCGGTGGAAGGTGGCGTGTTCGACTTCCGCAACGGTCGCCGCGTCGCCGACGGCATCCGCGATGGCCATGATGCACAGATCATCGCGGGCCGCGGCTATGACCATAATTTCGCGCTCGATAAGGGGCTGACCAAGACGCCGGGCCTGGCCGCGCGTCTGGAAGATCCGGCATCGGGCCGCGTGCTCGAAGTGCTGACCACCGAGCCGGGCGTGCAATTCTATACCGGCAATTTCCTGGACGGCACCTTCATCGGCAAGAACAGCCATGTGTATCGCATGGGCGACGGCATCGCGCTGGAACCGCAGAAATTCCCCGACTCGCCCAATCAGCCGAGCTTCGTTTCGGCGCGGGTCGATCCGGGCAAGCCCTATCATCATCAGATGGTCTATCGCCTGTCGGTGAAGCGCTGACATGACCGCCTGGCGCAAGATCGAACGCGGCGAGATCCGCGACACGCTGGGGGAGGGGACGCTCTGGTCCGCCCGTGAAAATGCGGTCTATTGGGTCGATATCCTGGCCCCGGCGCTCAACCGGCTGTCGCTCGACGATGGCCAGGTGTCGCGCTGGGCCATGCCCGAACCGCTTGGCTGGGTGGCCGAGCGGGCGCGGGGCGGCTTCATCGGCGGTTTCCAGAGCGGCTTTGCCAGCTTCACGCTGGACCCGCTGGCGATCACGCCGATCCATGATCCCGAACCGCATCTGCCCGGCAATCGCATGAACGATGGCAAGGCGGACAAGGATGGCCGCATCTGGTGCGGCACGATGGACATGGCTGAAGGGCAGGATGTCGGCGCGCTCTATCGCCTCGATCCCGATGGTTCGGTCACGGTGATGGACGATGGCTATCGCGTGCCCAACGGCCCGGCCTTCTCGGCCTGCGGCGAGTATCTCTATCATAGCGATACCGGCCGCCGGATCATGTATCGCTTCCGCCGCGGCGCGGATGGCGCGATTCACGATCGCCAGCCCTTCATCACCTTCACCGAAGCCGATGGCCATCCCGACGGCATGACGGTGGATGCCGACGGCTATTTGTGGGTAGCCCATTGGGGCGGTTCGCGGATCAGCCGCTTTTCGCCCGAGGGTAAGCTCGATCGGGCGATCGAATTGCCAGCCAAGCAAGTGACCAACATCACCTTCGCCGGTCCCGACCTCGACCGCATGTTTGTCAGCTCGGCCGCGATCGGTCTGCCCGAATCCGACTATGACGGCGCCTTTTTCGAGGTGGAATGCGGCGTGAAGGGCCTGCCGACCAATCTCTACGCCGGCTGATACAAGCCGACCGACAGAAATAAGCCGCCGGCCTGCAAGGGCTTGGCGGCTTTTTTCATGTCCTGCGACGAGCCGTGGCAAATCGCTGTTGCAACCCCTGCGGCTACGCGCTAATGCGCAGGACAACGTTGTCACTCCCCTCTCCAAAAGGGTGGCAATGCTTCATCCCGGTCGATGGCCGGCGACTGCACGCGCTACGCTGTCGGCCGGGATGTGCCTTTCCCCTGAAATCGCTGGAAAATCGGGCGCCGCTCAGGCGGGGCGGCGCAGGCGCAATGTCGCGCGCAGGCCAGGGGCGGCATCACCCAGCAGCAGCGCGCCATGATGGAGCCGCGCCACGGCCTCGACCAGCGACAGGCCCAGTCCCGATCCGGGCTTGGTGCGCGACGGGTCGAGTCGGCCGAAGCGTTTCATCGCCGCCTCATGCTGGTCGGCGGGAATGCCCGGCCCATTGTCGCTGACGCTGATGGTCAGCGCGTCGCCATCCATCGCGGCTTCAAGCGCGATACGATCGCCGCCCTCGGCATATTTCAGCGCATTCTCGATCAGATTGGCGATCGCCTGGCTAACCAGTTCGCGGTGGAGCGGGAAGGTGAGACCGACGGGCGCCGCGACATGGAGGGTGAAGCCGCTATCCTCGATCAGCGGGCCATAGACTTCGGCCAGATCCTCCAGCAGTTCGGCGATCGTCGTGTCGCGCATCCGGTCGCTGCCGAAACCGGCCTCGGTGCGGCTGATGAGCAGGGCGGTCGAGAGCATCCCCTGCAGCGTCTGCGCCTCGCGATGGACCTTTTCCAGCGCGTCGAGCGCCTGGTCGTCGCGGGTCTGGGTGCTGGCCTGTTCGACCACCGAGAGCAGGCGGGTGACGGGGGATTTGAGGTCATGGGCCAAGCCATCGGTCATCATCCGCAACTGGCTGACCAGCGCGTCGATCCGTTCCAGCATGGCGTTGATCGACAGGCCCAGCCGATCGAAGGCGTCGCCGCTGCCGTCGGTGGCGACCCGGCGATGGAAGGCGCCGACGGCGACCGCATTGGCGGTGTCGGCGATCGCGGAAATCTGGCGCGTCAGCACCCGGCCGAGCAGGATCGCGATGATGAGGGTGAGCAGCAGGCTCATCAGGAAGGCGATGGTCAGCGCCTCCTCATAGATGCGGGTCAGTTGCAGGCTGTGGGACGTGACGATGCCGGCGAGCAGGCGGCCGCCATCGGGCAGGCGGGATGTGCTGACGCCGATCGGCTCGGGCTGCTCTCCGCCGATGCGGTACAACTCGATCGTGCGCCAGGGGGTATTGTCGGGAATTGTCGTCGGCCAGGCGCCCAGATTGCCGGCGACGATCCGGCCCTGCGCATCGGTCAGCAACAGCACGATGCGTTCGCTGCGCACGGTTGGCAGGCGCCGTTCGATATCCTGCCGCAGCCCGGCCGCCCCACGCTCCCGCGCGACCCGCAGCAATTCGTCGCGCAGGTCATGGACGGCATCGCGGTCGGCGGCGACGACGGTGCGCTGGCTTGCCTGCTGCACGAACAGCAGCACGCCGCCGGTCACCAGGAACTGGCAGAGGAAGGCGAGCCCGACGAAACGGCCGATGGTCGACCGGGCAAAGCCGCGCCAGCCGGCCGCAGCCCCGGCCCGCGCCCCAGCCTCAGCCATCGAGGCCCAGGCGATAGCCCATGCCACGCACCGTATGCAGCAGCGGCCGGTCCGATCCATCGTCCAGCTTGCGGCGCAGGCGGCTGATATGCACGTCGATCACATTGGTGCCGGGGTCGAAATGATAGTCCCACACGCCCTCCAGCAACATGGTGCGGGTGACGACCTGGTCGGGGTGGCGCAGGAAGAATTCGAGCAGGCGAAATTCGCGCGGTTGCAGGTCGATCGCCTTGCCGGCGCGCTTCACCCGGCGGGCAAGCAGGTCCATGTCGAGATCGTCATAGCGCAGGCTGGTGACGACCGCGGCATTGCCGCCGGCCTTGCGCAGCAGCAATTGCACGCGCGCGAGCAGTTCGGCAAAGGCGAAGGGCTTGGTCAGATAATCGTCGGAGCCGCTGGTGAGGCCTTCGACCCGATCCTCGGGCGTGCCGAGCGCGGAGAGGAAGATGACCGGGGTTTCGATGCTGGCGGCACGCAGCGCCTTCAGCATCGCCATGCCATCCATCGCCGGCATCATCCGGTCGAGGATGATCGCGCCATAGCTGCCGTCGCTGGCGAGGAACAGGCCGTCACGGCCATTATCGGCCTGATCGACGGTAAAGCCCGCCTCGGTCATGCCCTTGACGATATAGGCGGCGGTGGCGGCATCATCCTCCACCACCAGAATCTTGTGGCTCATGCGCGCGGCCCCCTAATCTGGCGAACGGTCGAGCGCCACCATGCGGACGGCATCCTGATGCCGCAAGCCCAATATGAGATGGGCGTTGCCATGCTGGCTGAGATAGGCATTGGCCTGGTCCAGCGAGGCGATCGGCGTGCCGTCGATACGGATGAGGTCGTCGCCCACGGCGATGCCGGCGCGGGCCGCCGGGCCGCTCGATTCCATGCTGGTGACGACCAGGCCGGTGCCGGCCGGCTCGGCATTTTCCAGCGTCAGCCCCGGCAGCAATTGGGCGCTGGCGCCCGACACGGAGCCATGATCCTCCGCATCGCGGCGGACATGCAGGAAGAAGGCGCCGCTCATCAACGCCGCACACAGCGCCAGGCCGATCAGCAGGCGGCTGGTTGCGGTCTTGTCTATGCGCGGGGCCTCCATGTTCCTGGCCATGTCCTGAGCTGTCTTTGCGGGTAGAATGGGCGAGGCGGGGGTGCGTGTCATGTTACACTTTGTTCATGCCTGGGGCCGCCGCAGCCGGCGCGACCGAGACACGGCCCGACCGCTCCAGCTTGCCCCATCCCACGACCCAGCCGCCAATGGCCGATGCGATCGCGCGGACGACCACCCAATACATGATCTGACGATAGACGAAGCGCTGGGCAACCAGCAGATGGGCGGGGTAGCGCACCTTGTTGCCGTCGAGCCGATAGGCCATCCAACCACAGGCGATGTCGATGCCGGTGAAGACCAGCCAGTAGAGCGCCATGGTCGCGACGTCGCCGCTGGTCTGGGCCCAGCCATGCTGCTGCACGCGCAGGATCGTCCCGGCGATCGACAGCAGCAGCGCCAGATCGATCAGCGGCGAAATGGCGGCGAAGGCGATCTGGAACAGCCAGGCTTGGGGCATCCCTACAAGCGCAAGGCCGGTCGGCTTGCGGCTGCGCAGGATGGCGGCATGTTTCCACAGGCATTGCAGCGTGCCGAACGCCCAGCGATAGCGCTGCTTCGACAGCGCCTTGAAGCTTTCGGGCGCCTCGGTCCAGGCGATCGCTTCGGGATCGAAGGTGACGCGCCAGCCGGCGCGCTGGATCGCGATGGTCAGATCCTGATCCTCGGCCAGCGTGTCTTCGGGATAGCCGCCCACGGCATCCAGCGCCGCCCGGCGCCAGGCACCGACGGCGCCGGGCACCACCGTCATGGCGTCGAAGCCGGCGAGCGCGCGCCGCTCCAGATTCTGCGCAGTAATATATTCCAGCGCCTGCCAGCGGGTGACGAGATTGACCCGGTTGCCGACACGGGCGTCGCCGGCCACCGCGCCGATGGCGGGATCGGCAAACCAGCGCGCCAGCCGCGCGATCGTCAGCGGCTCGAACTGGGTGTCGGCGTCGAGCGCGATCAATATCTCGCCGGTCGCCTCCACCAGGGCGCGGTTGAGGGCCGCCGCCTTGCCGCCATTCTGCAAGGTCAGCAGGGTGACGCGCGGATCGTCGGCAAAGGCGCGGGCGACGATGGCGCTGGTCTCGTCCTTCGACCCGTCGTCGGCGACGATTAGTTGCAAGGCGGGATAGTCGCTGGCCAGCACGCGGCGCACCGACGCCTCGATCACCCGCGCCTCATTATAGGCGGGAATGATGACCGAGACGGTCGGCTGATAGACGGGCGGGGCCGGGCGGTCGCGCCGGCTCTGGAACCAGGCGAGGAAGGTCATCAGCAGCGCGCGGGCAATGCCGAGCGAGATGGCGACATAGAAGATCCAGCCGAGCAGGGCAGAGATGACGGCGAGCGTGATGAACATGCCGACATCGACGCGCACGGCGGTCAGGTCGCCGGCACGGACCGGCGGCATTGCTGCTTCGCGCGACAGGCCGGCAAGGCGCGACACCGGTACGAAGCGATAGCCTTCCTTCTGCAGGGTGGTGATGATCTGCGGCAGGGCGGCGACCGTCTGTGACCGTTCGCCGCCACCGTCGTGCAGCAGGATGATATTCCCGGACCGTTCGGCATCGGCGGCATGGACCTGGTCGATCACCTGGCGGACGATCGTATCGGTGCCGGGCCGCTGCCAGTCATTGGGATCGACGTGCAGGCCGACGACGGTATAGCCCGCCTTCTGCGCGGCCAGTGCCGGACCCAGTTCGTCCGCCGTGGTCGGTTCGGCGTCGCCGAAATAGGGCGCGCGGAACAGCTTCATGCTGCGCCCGGTATAGGCCTGGACCAGCCGCTGGGTGGCGTTGAGTTCCAGCCGGGTGCTCTCGTCCGACCAGGTGGCAAGGTTGGGATGGCTGTAGCTATGGTTGCCGATCTCGTCGCCGTCGGCGACGATCCGCTGCAACAGGCCGGGATGCTCCAGCGCATTTTCGCCGATGACGAAGAAGGTGCCGGGCACATGATGCTGTTCCAGCACCGACAGGATCTTGGGCGTCCAGGTCGCGTCCGGGCCGTCATCGAAGGTCAGCGCCAGCATCTTGGCCTGGCCGCCGCCGGTCCGCCGCACCTGATAGGGGGTGGGCAGGACATGATAGGTTTCGCGCAGGATCGTCCCCTGCGGGCCGAAGGCGATCGAGCGGCTGCCGTCGGTTGGCGTGGCGGTGATGCGCAATATCTCGCCCGATCCCTCGACATCGGTGTCGAGCTTGCTCGCGACCTGACGCAGGTCGGGCCGGCTGCCGTTGCGGAAGGCGGTGAGATCGGACCAGATGCCCGGATCCTCGCTGCCCAG
This sequence comes from Sphingobium salicis subsp. salicis, assembly GCF_049472635.1. Classification (NCBI taxonomy): domain Bacteria; kingdom Pseudomonadati; phylum Pseudomonadota; class Alphaproteobacteria; order Sphingomonadales; family Sphingobiaceae; genus Sphingobium; species Sphingobium salicis. The sequence goes on along the minus strand of NZ_JAYRCS010000001.1, from coordinate 3,412,071 downwards.
CCGCCACAGCGCCACGCCCTGGATGCCGAGGCGACGGAGCGCCTGCAACTCGTTCCAGCTGGCGGCGGCATCAAGCATCCAGACCTGATGGCGATGGCCGTCATCATCATAGGCGAAGCCGGCATTGCCGCTGGCGGGGTCGAAGCTGACCGGGGCGTCGCTGTCATGGGCGGCGAGCCAGGCCTCGTCCAGCGACAGGGCGTCGGCGCCGCCATCATGCCAGTCATAGGCATAGCTGCCCAAGGCGACGATGATGCGATCGCGGCCGACGCGGCGGCTGGCATCCTCGACCGCGCGGGCGAACCAGTCCTGCGCGGCGATCGGGCCGGGGGTGCCGCCCTGCCAATGCTGGTCATAGGCCATGAAGATGACATGGTCGGCAATTTGGCCGAGGCGGGCGAGCGGCCATTCCTCGCCAGCGGGGGCGGTCACCGCCAGCTTGGCGCGGGCGGGCAGGTCGCTGCGCAACTGGCGCAGGAAATGGAGATAGGCGGGCAGCGCGCCGGACGGCAGCGATTCAAAGTCCATCACCAGCCCGGCATCATGATGCGCCGCGACCGAGGCGGCGAGCCGCTGGGCGAGCTGGCGGCTGGCGGCAGGATTGGCGAGCAGGCGGGCGGTGCCGGCCCCGTTCCAGCCATGGGCGTCGAGATTCTGGACCATCGGCAGCAGCTTGGGCGGTCGGCCCATGCTGGCGATCATCTGGTCCAGGCGCGGGTCGGCATGGAATTGGGGCGTGGGGTCGCTGCCCGGCACGGTTACGAGGGCGGGCACGACCCAGTCGAGCTGACCGACATGACGGCGCAGCGAGGCGATGCTGCTTTCGTCATCGGGGACATAGAAGCCGACATTGAGCGGACGGGCCTGTGCGACATGGCCGGGCCAGCGCGGCAGCCATTTGGACAGGTCATGGCGCAGCCGCGACATGCCGGTCAGATGCGCGGCGCGTGGCTGGGGCAAAGGCAGCGCCAGATCGCCTTCCGACGGAACGGCGATCAGCGTCGTCGCAAAGGCAATGGTGGCGGCGATGATGGCGCACAGCAGGGCGGCGAGGGCGCGCCGCGCCCAGATGCCGCGCCGGCCGGTGGGATCGAAGAAAATGGGTCTGGTCATGGCCTGTGGTCCGCGCGTCGCTACTCCTCTGCGACGATGACGCGGCAATAGGCCGGCCCGGCTTCCCGCCGGATGATCCCATCATGAAATCTTGGTCATGAACCTCATCGCGCGGTCCAGCGATCGGCCAGGCGCACCGGCTTCCACAGGTCGGGGCCCATCAACAGCAGCGCCATCCCGCCGCTGGCACATAGAAAGGCCAGCGCGGCGAGCGACAATTGGCCGATGGTGACCGCTGGATGGCCATGGGCGAGCGCAGCCAGGGCGCGCCCTTCGGGCCAGAGCGTGGCCAGCAAGGCTAGGCCGAGCAGGCGCAGGCCGATCTTCAGGGTCCAGCGGGGACGCCAATCTTGCATCGCATGCCGCCTCCGTTGCGGCGGCATCGCAATTAAGCGGACGGGCATAGGGATGCGAGACAGGGAACCGGCAGATTGCGTAGGGATTTCATAGCATTTGAGGCGCATACGGTTAGCGTCCGCGCTCGTGGTGTAATTTCCGGTGTAGATTGAGGTGATCGCATGGGGTTGGGCATGCCCAACCCCATGCGATTTCGAACTCGGTGGCCACCGGGCTCATCGGTAAGGTGGAGTTACCACACTTCACACGCCCACCGAGGAGTTGATCCCGATGACCGACGACAGACTACCGCTTGCCGAACTGATGGCGAAGACCGGAGATGGAGATTTCCTGCGTACGATCGCCGAGAGCGTATTGCAGATCATTATGGAGGCCGATGTCGACGGCCTGGTCGGCGCTGGCCGCCATGAACGATCGGGCGAACGCACGACCTGGCGCAATGGCTACCGCGACCGCAGTCTCGATACCCGGCTCGGCACGCTCAACCTCAAGATCCCCAAGCTGCGGACCGGCGCCTACTTCCCCGGCTTCCTGGAGCCGCGCAAGACTGTTGAGAAGGCGCTGGTCGCAGTAATCCAGGAGGCGTGGATTGCCGGGGTCAGCACCCGGCGCGTCGATGAGCTGGTGCAGGCGATGGGCATGACCGGGATATCCAAGTCCTCCGTGTCAAAGCTGTGCAAAGACATCGACGAGCGCGTCCATGCCTTCCTCAAGCGCCCGCTCGCCGGTGACTGGCCCTACCTCTGGCTAGATGCCACCTACCTCAAGGTGCGCGAGGGGGGACGGATCGTCAGTGTCGCCGCGATAATCGCCGTCGCCGTCAACACTGAGGGCAAGCGCGAGATCGTCGGCCTGCACATCGGCCCTTCCGAAGCCGAGCCCTTCTGGTCGAGCTTCCTCAAGGACCTCTCCCGCCGCGGCCTGACCGGCGTGAAGCTGGTCATCTCCGATGCCCACGAGGGCCTCAAGGCAGCGATCACCCGCGTGCTCAGCGCCACCTGGCAGCGCTGCCGCGTCCACTTCATGAGGAACGCGCTCGCCTACGTGCCCAAGGGCCAAAACACGGTTGTTGCTGCTGCGATCCGCCAAGTCTTCCTCCAGCCCGATCATGCGGCCGCAACTCAGGTCTGGCGTCAGGTCGCCGATCAATTGCGCGCCAGATGGCCCAAGCTCGGCGCCTGCATGGACGATGCCGAGCACGACGTGCTCGCCTACATGACCTTCCCCGAGCAGCACCGGGTCAAGCTTCACAGCACCAACCCGCTGGAACGCCTGAACAAGGAAGTGAAGCGCCGCGCCGATGTTGTCGGCATCTTCCCGAACGAGGACAGCATCATCCGCCTCGTCGGTGCCGTCCTGCTCGAGCAGAACGATGAATACCAGCTCCAGCACCGCTACATGCAGATCGAGGGCATGGCCGCCCTTGCCACACCCATAACCGAGGAGGTTCAGCCGCTACAGATTACACCCAAGGCCGCCTGAAAATGCAGCCCGATGGCCAGCACCGAAATTACACCACATTGACGGACGTGACCCGCATACGGGCCGTCCGGGCCGGAATCATATACGAATCCTATGCCGGGGAGGGCAGACCCCTATGGTTTTCAAATGGCCTTTCATGGCATGGCGGCCCGATAGAAAGACGAAGGGCACGCATAGATGACTGAACAGGGGGATCCGGCCGCAGGCCAGGATCGCACGCCGCATGGCCGACCGGCTGCGCTTGCGCTCGGTGCGCTGGGCGTGGTGTTCGGCGACATCGGCACCTCGCCGCTCTATGCGCTCAAGGAAAGCTTCGTCGGCCATCACCCGCTGGCGGTCGATCCGCTGCATATCTATGGCGTCCTCTCGCTGATCTTCTGGACGATGACGCTGATCGTCACCGTCAAATATGTGTTCATCGTCATGCGCGCCGATAATGATGGCGAAGGCGGCAGCATGGCGCTGCTGGCGCTGATCGGCCGGCGGCTGGGCGAGACCCGCTGGACGCCGGCGATCGCGATGCTGGGCGTGATTGCGACGGCGCTCTTCTATGGCGACGCGATCATCACGCCCGCCATTTCGGTGCTGTCGGCGGTCGAGGGCCTGACCATCGTACAAGCGAGTCTGGCGGATATGGTGCTGCCGATCGCGATCCTGATCCTGATCGCACTATTCCTGATCCAGCGCTTCGGCACGGCGATGGTAGGCATGGCCTTTGGCCCGATCATGGCGATCTATTTCATCACGCTCGCCGCGCTCGGTATCGTCAATGTCGTGCAGCACCCCGAAATCATCGGCATCGTCAATCCGCTCTGGGCGATCCGCTTCTTCGCGATCGACCCCAGGCTCGCCTTCCTGGCGCTCGGCTCGGTCGTGCTGGCGGTGACCGGGGCGGAGGCGCTCTATGCCGACATGGGCCATTTCGGGCGCAAGGCGATCAGCATCGCCTGGCTCTATGCTGCCTTCCCCTGCTTGATGCTCAACTATCTGGGGCAGGGGGCGCTGCTGCTCGACAATCCGGCGGCGGCGCAAAATCCCTTCTTCCTGATGGCGCCGGACTGGGCACGGCTGCCGCTGGTGATCCTGGCCACCATGGCGACGATCATCGCCAGCCAGGCGGTGATCTCCGGGGCCTTCTCCGTCACGCAGCAGGCGGTGCAACTGGGGTTCCTGCCGCGCCTGCGTATCCTGCACACCAGCGCTTCGGCGGCGGGGCAAATCTATGTGCCGCTCATCAACTGGCTGCTGCTGATCTTCGTCATCCTGCTGGTGCTGGGCTTTGGCAACAGCAGCAATTTGGCGGCCGCCTATGGCATCGCAGTGACCGGCACGATGGTCATCACCGCCTGCATGCTGGGCGTGCTGACCTTCAGCGTATGGCGCTGGCCACTGCCGGCGGCGGCGGGCGTCACCGGCCTGTTCCTGATCATCGACGGCGCCTATTTCGCGTCGAACGTGACCAAGATCCCCGATGGCGGCTGGTTCCCATTGCTGGTCGCGGCGGTGGTCTTCACCGTGCTGACCACCTGGGCGACCGGGCGGCGGATCATGCGCCATTATCTGCGCGAAGGGGCGATGGAGCTGGACCTGTTCGTGCGATCGACGCTGGCCTCGCTCAAGCGCGTGCCGGGGACGGCGATCTTCCTGTCCTCCACCACCGATGGCGTACCGCCGGCATTGCTGCACAATGTGAAGCATAACAAGGTGCTGCACGAACGGGTCATCATCCTGACCGTGCGCACTCAGGGCGTGCCGCATCTGCCGCTGCAGGGCCGCACGACGGTGGAGGATCATGGATCGGGCTTCTACCGGCTGATCCTGCGCCATGGCTTCATGGAGGATGTCGACATTCCGGCGGCGATGAAGTCGGTCCACGACTGTGGCGGGCCGATCAGCGTCAAGGACACCAGCTATTTCCTCAGCCGCCAGACGCTGATCCCGTCGGAACGGCCGGGCATGGCGATGTGGCGCGAAAAGCTGTTCGCCTGGATGATCCGCAATGCCGAAAGCCCGATGGCTTTCTTCAACCTGCCGACCAACCGCGTGGTCGAGCTGGGGTCGCAGATCGAGATCTAGAGCCTGATCGTCTGAGGCGAAAGCGTTCCGCGCTTTCACCGATGGCGTGAATCAGGCTCTATTTTGATGTCAGTCCGCGCCCTGTTTCAGGCGGTAGCCGATCCCCAGTTCATTGCTGATGATCTGGGGTCGCTGCGGGTCGGCCTCCAGCTTCTGGCGCAGGCCGCGCACCAGCACGCGCAGATATTCGACATGATGGGCATGTTCGTTGGGCCAGACATGGTCCATGATCTGCTTGTGGGTGATGACCCGGCCGGGAAAGCGCGCCAGCTGCTCCAGCACGCCATATTCCTTGGGCGTCAGATGCACTTCGACCCCGCCCTTCGTGACGATATGGGCGACCAGGTCGATCGTCAGGTCGCCGGCCGTCACCCTGGTCGATCCACCGTCCCTCGTCATCCGGTTGCGCAGCGCCACCCGCACGCGGGCAAGCAGTTCGTCGGTGTCGAACGGCTTGGTCAGATAATCGTCGGCGCCCAGGTCCAGCGCGGCGACCTTCTCATCGGTGGCGTCGCGCGCCGACACGATGATGAGGGTCGTATCGCTTTCCTTCTTGATGATCGGCACCAGTTCCAGCCCGTCACGATCGGGCAGGCCCAGGTCCAGCAGGGTGATGTCGGGCCGTTCGCTGCGCAGCTTGTCCAGTGCCTCGCGCGCGGTCTGCGCCTCGATCGTGGCATAGTCGGCGCGGGCGAGGGCGGCCTGGATCAGCCGGCGGATCTGCGGTTCGTCATCGACGATCAGCAGGCTGTGGCGCGGCTTCATGCGATGTCCTTTTCCATGATGTCGGTGAGGATGAGGGATTGGGGAATGTGCAGGGTGAAACAGGCGCCGGCAGGTTCCGACACCGTGCGGGCCGATACGGTAAGGCCCATTGCTTCCGCAAAGGCCTTGACGATGGCCAGGCCCAGGCCGGTGCCGGTCTTCGACCGATCCGATCCTTCCAGCCGGGTGAAGGTGTCGAACACCCGCGCTTCCATGCCGGCCGGAATGCCCGGCCCCTGGTCGATCACCGACAGGCTGATGGCGTCGGGCTCGCGCAGGCTGCGCACGGTCACGGGGGTGCCGGGATCGCCATAGCGGCCGGCATTGTCGAGCAGGTTGATGAGGATGTGGTGCAGCAGCACCGGATCGACCCGGACCAGCGGGATGTCGGGTGGGATCTGTACGTCGAGCTGGCGATCGGCCAGCGCGCTGCGGCTGTCATGGGCGGCGCTGGCGACCGCATCGAACAGGTCGGTCGCCTCCGCCCGCATCGGCAGTGCGCCGGCCTCCACCCGCGCCATGTCGAGCAGATTGGCGACGAAGCGGGACAGGCGCTGGGCCTCGCCATCCAGCGTATCGATCAGCTCGGGCGAGGGATGGGTGCGCAGCTCGCGCGTGGCCGAGATGATGGTGGTGAGCGGCGTGCGCAGATCATGGCTGACCGAGGAGAGCAGGGCGGAGCGCAGCCGGTCGCGCTCGCGAATCTGGCCGGCTTCGAGCATCGCCTCCTCCAGCGCCATGCGGTCGAGCGCGATCGCCGCCTGGTCGATCAGGCTCATCAGCAGCGGGAACTGATCGGATCGGACCGGTTCGCCGGCATCCTCGCGGGCCAGGCCGATCACGGCCAGCACCGCGTCCTTGGCGGTCACTGGCAGGAACAGCCAGTCCGACGCGGTGAGGGTGGAGGAGCCGCGGCCGGCTGGCTCGCCATGCTCCATCGCCCAGCGGGCGGCGGCGCGCTCGATCTCGTCCAGCCGGTCCTCGGGCGGATAGGCAGCGCGCAATTGCGGCCCTTCATCCGACGGGATCATCAGCACGGTGCGCACGTCGAACAGCCGGGCGATCTCGGCACAGATGGCGTGGCGGATTTCCTCCAGGCTGGGAGAGGCGGTGAGTTGGCGCGAGAAGCCGGCCAGCGTCGCATTCTGCCGGGCGCTGGACTGGGCAAGGACCGACTGGGCGTGCATCCGCGCGGCAAACTGGCTGGTCACCATCGCCACGCCCAGGAAGACGAGGATGGAGATGACGTTTTCCGGATTGCTGACGGTCAGCGTGCCCGTGGGCGGCAGGAAGAAGAAATTATAGGCAAGGCTGGAGGCGAGGCCGGTGGCAAGACCCGTGCGCAGGCCATGACTGGCCGCGGCGAACATCACCGGCACCAGATAGAGAAGGGCGATATTGCCGAGGTCGATCACCTCCAGCATCAGCCGGCCGAGCAGGGTCATGCCGATCACCGCCAGCATCGACCAGACATAGCCGATCGGATCGCCCCAATGGCCGCTGCTGGCAACGCGCGGGCGCGGCGCGCTTTCCTCGCCGGGCATGACATGGACGGCGACCGGGCCGATGTCGCGCACCAGCCGGTCGACCACCGACCCATGGCGCAATTCGAACCACCAGCTGCGCGCCGACTTGCCGATCACGATCTGGGTGGCGCGCGCGTCGGCGGCGAAACCGCGCAGCCCGTCGGCGACGCTGGGGGCGGGGATGGAGGCGGTTTCGGCGCCCAGGCGGGAGGCGAGGGCAAGCGTATCGGCCAGACGCTGCCGGTCCTCGTCGGACAGCTGCGGCCCACGCGGGGTTTCGATATGGATGGCGGTCCAGGGCGCGCGCAGCGCATCGGCCAGCCGCTTGGCGGAACGGACCAGGCCGGCGGCGCTCGGCTGTTCGCTCACCGCCACGATCACCCGCTCGCCGGCGGCGAAGCTGCCCGCCAGCGCATGGGCGCGGACATAGTCGAGCATCTGGGCATCGACCGCCTGGGCGGCGCGGCGCAGCGCCAGTTCGCGCAGGGCGGTCAGGTTCGACTTGGAAAAGAAATGGTTGAGGGCGCGGCTGGCTTCCTGCGGGATATAGACCTTGCCGTCCTTCAGCCGCTCGATCAGCTCGTCGGGCGGAATGTCCACCACTTCGATCTCGGCATGTTCCAGGATCGAATCGGGCACGGTCTCCCGCACGCGGACGCGGGTGAAGGAGGCGACGACGTCGTTGAGGCTTTCGACATGCTGGATGTTGATCGTCGAATAGACGTCGATGCCGGCGGCCAGCAATTCCTCGACATCCTGATAGCGTTTGGGGTGGCGACTGCCCGGCGCATTGCTGTGCGCCAGCTCGTCGACCAGCACCAGCTGGGGATGGCGCACCAGGATCGCGTCGATGTCCATCTCGCCCAGGCTGTGGCCCTGATGGTCGACGGTGCGGCGGGGGATGATCTCATGGCCATGGACCAACGCTTCGGTCTCGCGCCGGCCATGGGTTTCCACCACGCCGACGACGACATCGACGCCTGCCTCGCGCCGCTGCCGTCCTTCGGTCAGCATCTCCCATGTCTTGCCTACCCCCGGCGCGGCGCCGAGAAAGACCTTCAGGCGGCCACGGCCTTCCTGCGCAGCGGCGCGCAGGAAGGCTTCTGGATCAGGGCGATGCTGTTCGTTCACTTGGTCCGTTTAGCGTCAATTGCATCCAGCCGTCGATTGAGATCGAACAGATTGACGCGGGGTTCGCCGATGAAGCCCAGCAGGGGCTGCTCGACGCTCTGTTCTACCAGGCTGCGGACGCGCGCCGCATCGATCCCGCGCGCGGCGGCGACGCGATCGACCTGATAAAAAGCTGCCTCGGGGCTGATATGGGGGTCAAGCCCCGAGGCAGAGGTGGTCACCAGATCGGACGGAACAAAACGACCAGGTGTAGCAGCTTGAAGGGTCTCGACGTCGGTCTTGACGCGGTCGGCCAGCGCCTGGCTGGTCGGACCATAGTTGGAGCCGGAGGAGGCAAGGCCGTCATAGCCCTTGCCCGCCGCCGACGGACGGCTGTGGAAATAGATGTCCGAGGTGAAGGCCTGACCGATGATGGTCGAGCCGACGACCTTGCCCTGGTCCTCGACCAGGCTGCCATTGGCCTGGGACGGGAACACCGCCTGGCCGATGCCGGTCAGCGCCAGCGGGTAGGCAATGCCCAGCAGCAGGGCGAAGAGCAGCGTCATGGTCAGGGCCGGACGCAGGGCGGATTTAAAATCGGTAAACATGGATTTGTCCTTCCTCAGGCGAGGCCAAGGCCGTTGACGGCAAGGTCGATCAGCTTGATCCCGGCGAACGGCGCGATCAGGCCACCCAGGCCATAGATGGCGAGGTTGCGGGCCAGCAGCGGACCGGCGCCGATCGGGCGATAGGTCACGCCCCGCAGCGCCAGCGGCACCAGACAGGGAATGATCAGCGCGTTGAAGATGATCGCCGACAGGATTGCGCTTTCCGGCGTGGCCAGCCCCATGACGTTGAGGATGCCAAGGCCCGGATAGAGCGCCACGAACATGGCCGGGATGATCGCGAAATATTTGGCCACGTCATTGGCGACCGAGAAGGTCGTGAGCGCGCCGCGCGTCATCAGCAACTGCTTGCCCAGACCCACCACCTCGATCAGCTTGGTCGGATCGCTGTCCAGGTCGACCATGTTGCCGGCTTCGCGGGCAGCCTGGGTGCCGGTGTTCATGGCAACGCCGACATCGGCCTGCGCCAGGGCAGGGGCGTCGTTGGTGCCGTCGCCGCACATCGCGACCAGGCGACCGCCTTGCTGTTCCTTGCGGATCAGGGCCAGCTTGTCCTCCGGCGTTGCTTGCGCCAGGAAGTCGTCGACCCCGGCCTCGGCCGCGATGCTGGCGGCGGTCAGCGGATTGTCGCCGGTGATCATCACCGTGCGGATGCCCATCTGGCGCAGTTCGCCGAACCGTTCCCGGATGCCCGCCTTGACGATATCCTTGAGGAAGATCGCGCCCAGCAGCTTGCCGTCCTTGGCCACCGCCAGCGGGGTGCCGCCGGCACGGGCGATCTCGTCGGTGATGCGGCGCAGTTCGTTGGCGACCGGAGTGGAGCCCAGGCCCGGATTGGCCTTCAGCACCGAATCCACCGCCCCCTTCTGGATCGTCGATCCATCGATGGTGACGCCGGAAATCCGGGTCTGGGCGGTGAAGGGAATGATCTCCGCATTGGCGGGCAGGGCGTCTACCGACTGGTTGAAGCCTTCGCGGGCCAGCAGCACGATCGAACGGCCCTCGGGCGTCTCGTCGGCCAGGCTGGCGAGCAGAGCCGCTTGCGCGAGCTGGGCCGGGGTGGCACCGCCGACCGGACGGAATTCGGTCGCCTGACGATCACCCACGGTGATGGTGCCGGTCTTGTCCAGCAGCAGCACGTCGATGTCGCCCGCCGCCTCGACCGCGCGGCCCGACTTGGCGAGCACGTTGAAGCGCACCAGACGGTCCATGCCGGCAATGCCGATCGCCGACAGAAGGGCAGCGATGGTGGTCGGGATCAGGGTGATCAGCAGCGCCGCCAGGATCGCCACCGGAATGGCGCCGCCGGCATAGCTGGCGAAGCTGGGGATGGTGCCGACCGCGATCAGGAAGATGATGGTCAGGCCCACCAGCAACAGGGTGAGGGCGATCTCGTTCGGCGTCTTCTGCCGCTCCGCACCCTCGACCAGCGCGATCATGCGATCGAGAAAGCCCTGGCCGGGATTGACGGTGACGCGGACGCGGATCTCGTCGGAAATGACGCGGGTGCCCGCCGTCACGGCCGAACGGTCGCCGCCCGCCTCGCGGATCACCGGCGCGGATTCGCCGGTAATGGCCGCTTCGTTGACGGAGGCGACGCCGGAGACGACCTCGCCATCGGACGGGATCAGGTCGCCGGTCTGGACCAGCACCACGTCGCCCAGCTTCAGCGCGCTGGCGGCGACATTTTCATAGCTTTCGCCATGGCCTTTCAGCCGCTTGGCGGTCAGTTCCGCCTTGGTGGCGCGCAGCGAGGCGGCCTGCGCCTTGCCACGGCCTTCGGCCAGCGCCTCGGCAAAGGTGCCGAAGAGGACCGTGAGCCAGAGCCAGATCACCAGCTGCAGCTTGAAGCCGGTGGCCAGGCTGTCCTGCCCGACAAGAAGCAGGACGGTCAGCAGGACCGCGACGATCGCGGTGGTGAACATCACCGGGTTGCGGATCAGTTCCTTGGGATTGAGTTTGCGGAAGGCGTCGCCGATCGCCGGAACGATCAGGTCCGCCGTGAAGAGCGATTTTTGTTCGGATTTGTCGGAGGATCGGGCCATGTGCATGGATCCTTAGAAAAGCTGGCCACGGATCATCGCGAGATGATCGGCGATGGGGCCAAGGGCGAGGCTGGGCAGGAAGGTCAGGCCGCCCACGATCAGCACGATGCCGACCAGCAGACCGGTCCACAGCGCCCCGGTGGTGGGGAAGCTGCCGGCGGTTTCGGGCGTATATTTCTTCGCGGCCAGGCTGCCTGCGATGGCCAGCATGGGAATGATGATGAAGAAGCGGCCGATCCACATCGCGACGCCCAGCATTCCGTTATAGAAGGGGCTGTTGGCCGACAGGCCGGCAAAGGCCGAGCCGTTGTTGCCGACGGCGCTGGTGAAGGCGTAGAGGATCTCGCTGAAGCCATGCGGTCCCTTGTTGAGCGGCCCGGCCAGGCCCGCGTCGGTGACGCTGGCGATGGCGGTGAAGCCCAGGATGATCAAAGGCAGCACGGCAATGGCGAGCACGGCCAGCTTGACTTCGCGGCTCTCGATCTTCTTGCCGACATATTCCGGCGTGCGGCCGACCATCAGACCCGCGACAAACACGGCCAGGATGGCGAACAGCAGGAAGCCGTATATGCCTGCGCCGACGCCGCCGATCACGACTTCGCCCAGCTGGATGTTGAACAACGGGATCATGCCGCCCAGTGCGGTGAAGCTGTCATGCATGGCGTTGACCGCGCCGCAGCTTGCCGCCGTGGTGACGACTGCGAACAGGGCGGAGGCAGCCATGCCGAAGCGGACTTCCTTGCCTTCCATATTGCCACCGGCGACGCCCAGATTGTGGAGCACCGGATTGCCGGCCGCTTCCTGCCAATAGGTGACGGTGACGCCGGCGAGGAAGATCACCAGCATGGCGGCGAGGATGGCCCAGCCCTGGCGCGGGTTGCCGACGGCCTTGCCGAAGGTCCAGGTCAGGCCAAAGCCGATCACGAAGATCGACAGCATTTGCACCAGATTGGTGAGCGCGGTCGGATTCTCGAAGGGATGGGCGCTGTTGGCGTTGAAGAAGCCGCCACCATTGGTGCCCAGCATCTTGATCGCTTCCTGGCTGGCGACGGGGCCAAGCGCCAGGGTCTGCTTGACGCCTTCCAGCGTGGTTACGTCGACCGACCCGGCCAGCGTCTGCGGCACGCCGCTCGCGATCAGGAACAGGGCATAGACGATGCAGATCGGCAGCAGCAGATAGATGGTCACGCGGGTGACGTCGGCCCAGAAATTGCCGATCGTCGATGCGCTGCGCCGGGCAAAGCCGCGGAACAGGGCGAAGGCCAGGGCAATGCCGGTAGCGGCCGACAGGAAATTGTGGATGGTGAGGCCCAGCATTTGGGCCAGGTTCGACATGGTCGATTCGCCCGAATAGCTTTGCCAGTTGGTGTTGGTGGTGAAGCTGATCGCCGTATTGAAGGCGAGGTCGCTGCTGGTGCCGGCAAAGCCCTGCGGATTAAGCGGCAGCAGCCCCTGCAGGCGCAGCGTCGCATAGGTGAAGAGCAGCAGCGCGACGTTGAAGAGCAGCATGTGAACCGCGTAGCGGCGCCAGCTCTGCTCGGCGTCGGGATCGATCCCCGACAATGTGTAGAAGCCCCGCTCGACCGGGCCGAACACGGCATGGAGCGGCGTGCGGCGGCCCTCATAAAGGGCGAACAGCCACAGGCCCATCGGTTTTGTGAGCGCCAGCAAGATGCCGACAAAGGCTGCGATCAGCAGCCATCCCTGGAAGGTCATGTGCGGCCCCCCTTAAAAGCGTTCAGGCCGTGCGAGCACGGCAACGAGATAGATGAGAAGCCCGGCGGCGGTGATCGCCGCGAGCCAGAGGTCGATGGTCATGGCATCCCTCCTTCAGGCGTCGCCGCACAGCCGGACATAGCCGAGGCTAGCCGCCGTGAGCGCCAGGATGATGCCGATCCACAAGAGATCCTGCATGGGGGTAACTCCCGCATCACGCCCGCCGCGGGAGGCGGACAGGGTCGTTAGCGAGCGCCCGATTAGGCCCCTCTTCCGTTTGAATGCGAGACGCGGGCCGGGGCGGCTGCATAGTATTTGCGTATGATTTTCCGAAGGGGCCGGGACGGATAGCTTTTCTACCGCGATGGCCAGCATTGCTTGGGGGACGATTCTCTATACCATCGGTAGATAAGCCGCCCGAGTCGGCAGAGAGGACGCACATATGGCCTATCAGGATCAGGACGGACCGTTGACGCGCCTGCGCGATCGGCTGGCGCAGGCCCTTTTCAGGGAACCTGCCGTCGTGCTGTTCGAGCGCGATGCCGATGACCGTAATGCTCCGGGGTCGCGTGTCGACCGCGAACGCCAGCCACAGGATGCCTGCGCCTGATCGGGGAAACCCTGTGTTTCCAGGGCGAAAGTCCAACGCCTCTTCGCAGCGGCGGAACATCCGCTAGATAGATTTCCAACAGCATGGCGCGCCGATCGCGTCATCGCCTTGAAGGAGATCCAGATGGTCACCAGCCCGCGCGAAGTTACCCGTCCCGTCGATCCGCTGATCCTGGAGCGCTGGTCGCCCCGCGCCTTTGACGGCTCCGCGATCCCCCAGGCAGATATCGATACGCTGTTCGATGCCGCCCGCTGGGCGCCTTCGGCCTTCAACTACCAGCCCTGGCGCTTCCTCTATGCCCATCGCGACAGCGCCGACTGGGCGCGCTTCCTCGACCTGCTCTTTCCGTTCAACCAGGGCTGGGTGCAGCATGCGGGCGCGCTGGTCTTCGTCATTTCCGACACGCTGATGGCCGCGCCGGGATCGGAAGATTACAAGCCTTCGCACAGCCACAGCTTCGACGCAGGCGCCGCGTGGGCGACGCTGGCGCTACAGGCGACGCGGCTTGGCTATCATACCCATGCCATGACCGGCGTCGATTTCGACAAGGCCCGCGCCGAACTGGCGGTGCCGGATCGTTTCCGGATCGAGGCGGCGATCGCGATCGGGCGGCAGGGCGACAAGGCGAGCCTGCCCGAAGCGCTGCAGGCGCGCGAGGCGCCGAGCAGTCGGCACGAGATCGAGACATTCGCCCATCAGGGCAATTTCATCGTCTGAAAAAAAAGGGCGGCGTTTTTTGAAACGCCGCCCTTTCTGTATCAGGTCGTGGTCCAGCCGCCGCCCAAAGCGCGGAACAGGTCCACCTGGGCAAAGGCGACCGAGCGGTTGGCGGTCGCCAGGTCCGCGTCGGCCGAAGCCTGGGTGCGTAGCGCATCCAGCACGGTCAGGAAGTCGATCTGCCCCTCGCGCTGGCGCGCCAGGCTGATCCGTGCAGCCCGAGCCGCCTCGTCCCGCGCCGATTGCAGCGTCGCCCGCCGCTCCAGCGCATTGGCGTAGGTGGACAGCGCCGTCTCGGTTTCCTCCAGCGCCTGCAGCACCGTGCCGTCAAAGGCGGCAAGCGATGCGTCGCCATCCGCCTTTGCCGCCGCGATCTTTGCCCGATTGGCTTCCTGATTGGGGAAGGCCCAACTGATCAGCGGCCCCAGCAGGAAGTTGAGCGGTCCGGCGCCAAACAGATTGCCGCCGCCGACCGCCGTGGTGCCGATCGATCCGCCCAGCGTGATGCGCGGATAGAGGTCGGCGGTGGCCACGCCGACCCGCGCTGTGTCGGCCGCCAGCCGCCGTTCGGCCGCGCGCACGTCCGGCCGCCGCGCCAGCAGTGCCTGGCCGTCGCCGACCGGGATCGGCTGTGTCACATTCGGTGTCACGGTCGCATTCTGGACGGACGCGGGCAACTCCTGCGGCGTCCGGCCGGTCAGCGTCGCCAGCCGGAACAGGGCGGCATTGCGATCGGCGACCAGATTAGGGATCAGCGCCTGCTGCTGTTCGCGCAGGGTGGTGACCCGGATCACGTCCAGCCGGTCGGACCGGCCGGCGTCGAAGCGGGCGCTGGTGATGTGGATCGACTTGTCGAGCAGGTCGACCGTTTCCTTCGCGACGGCAAGCCGCTGGGCCGATGCGGTGGCGTCGACATAGGCGCGCACCGTATCGGCGACCACCGCAACGCGGACGGCATCGGCGTCGGCCTCAGCCGCGCCGACATCGCCGCGCGCGGCCTCTATGCTGCGCTTCACCCGGCCGAACAGGTCGACCTCATAGGCGACGTCCAGCCCCATATCGACGGTCCAGTTTTCCCGGTCCATGCCGGGCAGGGTCTGGGCCTGCGACACCCGGCCATAGGTCGGGGAGCCGCTGATATTGGTGCTGGGCAGCCGGTCGGAGCGGGCGCCGCGCAACTGGGCGCGGGCGCGTTCCAGCCGGGCGACGGCGACGCGGATGTCGGTATTGGCCTTCAGCGCATCGCCGACCAGTCCGTCGAGCAGCGGGTCATTATAGAGCCGCCACCAATGGTCGTCGGCGGCGCTCTGGGCGACCGCCGGGCTTGCCGCCCCGATGAAGGGGGCGGCGGCTGTCGTCGGGGTGGCGGGCGCCTTGTAATCCGGCCCGGCGGCGCAGGCCGTCAGCGCACTGGCGCCGAGGAACAGGGCAATCAGGTTCCTTGTCATGGCTTTTGTCCTCATTCGGCCGGCTGCAATGCCGCAGCATCGTCAGCCTCCGGGCGCCGGCGGCGGGCGAAACGATCGCCCAGCGCGCGGCACACGACATAGAAGGTGGGGGTGAAGAGCAGGCCGAAGGCCGTCACGCCGGTCATGCCGAAGAAGACTGCCGTGCCCAGCGCCTGGCGCAGTTCCGCACCGGCCCCGCTGGCGATCACCAGCGGCACTGCCCCCAGGATGAAGGCGAAGCTGGTCATCAGGATCGGGCGCAGACGGGTCTGGGCAGCCTGGACGGCGGCTTCGACCGGATTCAGTCCCTGTTCCTCTTCCGCCTGCTTGGCGAATTCGACCACCAGGATGGCGTTCTTCGCTGCGAGCGCGATCAGCACGACCAGACCGATTTGCGTCAGGATATTATTGTCCATCCCGCGCAGGTTCACGCCCAGCATGGCCGCGAACAGGCACATCGGCACGATCAGGATGATCGACAGCGGTAGCGTCAGGCTTTCATATTGCGCCGCCAGCACCAGGAAGACGAAGAAGACCGCCATGCCGAAGACGATGCCTGCGGTATTGCCAGCACTGATCTGCTGATAGGCAACGCCGGTCCACTCGCTGGCATAGCCGGCAGGGGCCGCGTCGGCGAGCTTCTCCATCGTGCTGAGCGACTGGCCCGACGAATAGCCCGGTGCCGTGTCGCCATCGATTTCCACCGCGGGCAGCAGATTGTAGCGGACCACGCGATAGGGGCCGGTCTTGTCGCGGAAGGTGGAGACCGAACCGATCGGCACCATCTGGCCGCTGTTCGACCGGGTCTTCAAATTGGCGATGTCGGCCACCGTGCCGCGATGGTCGGCATCGGCCTGGGCAGTCACGCGATAGGTGCGGCCGAGCAGGTTGAAGTCGTTGACGAAGGCAGAGCCGAGATAGACCTGCATCGCTTCGAACACGCGTTCTGGCGGCACGCCCAGCAGGTCGGCCTTGCGGCGATCGACATCCGCGAAGATGCGCGGGGTGCCGACGTCGAACAGGGTGTAGACCTGCGCCAGGCTGGGGCTCTGATTGGCCTTGCCGATCAGTTCGCCGGCGACCTTGTTGAGTTCCGCATAGCCGCGATCCTCCCGGTCCTCCAGCATCAGACGATAACCACCGGCCGAGCCGATGCCCTGGATCAGCGGCGGCGGCACCAGCAGGATGCGCGCCTTGTCATAGCCCGCGACTGCCTTGTTCGCCTGATCCATGATCCCGGCATAGGTGGCGCCTTCCGCCTTGCGCTCGGCAAAGCTCTTGAACGGGAAGTAGATCGCCGCGCTGTTGGGCGCCTGCGTCTGCGACGGGCCGTGGAAGCCGGCGAACATCACCGCACCGCGCAGGCCCTTGATCGGCAGGATCTTCGCCGCGACCTCGCGCGTCACCTTGTCGGTGCGCTCGAGCGACGCGCCCGAAGGCAGCTGGACGACGGCCAGGAAATAACCCTGGTCCTGTGCCGGGATAAAGCCGCCGGGCGTTACCCAGAACAGGGCGATGGTGGCGGCGATCAGGCCGGCATAGGTCAGCAGCATCTTCTTGGGCCGAGCGACGAGAAAGCGGGTGAGGCGCGCATAGCCCGCGCTCATCCGATCAAAGCCCTGGTTGAAGCGATCCGCTGCCTTGGCCGCGACCTGGCGCCAGCGCGGCGCATTGTCGAGGTCATGGGCACCATGTTTGGGCTTCAGCAGCAGGGCGGCTGCAGCCGGCGACAGGGTGAGCGAAAGGATCAGCGAGATGACCGTCGCGGTCGAGATGGTGACCGCGAACTGTTGGTAGAAGGCACCGGAAATGCCGGTGATGAACAGGGTCGGCACGAACACGGCGCACAACACCAGCACGATCGCGATCAGCGCGGTCGACACTTCGTCCATCGACACGCGGGCCGCCTGCAGCGGGCTCATGCCATTTTCGATATTGCGTTCGACATTCTCGACCACGACGATCGCGTCGTCGACGACGATGCCGATCGCCAGCACCAGGCCGAACAGCGACAGGTTGTTGAGCGAGTATCCGACCGCCGCCAGCATCGTCGCCGTGCCGATCAGCGAGACCGGGATCGCGATGATCGGGATGACCGCCGCACGCCAGTTCTGCAGGAAGATGAGGATGACGATGACGACGAGGATCACCGCTTCGAACAGCGTGTGATAGACGGCGTCGATCGACTGGCTGATGAATTCGGTGGGGTTGTAGATGATGCTATATTCCAGGCCCTTGGGGAAACGCTTGGACAGTTGCTCCATCTCTGCCTTGACCTTCTCCGCCGCGTCGAGCGCGTTGGAGCCGGGCCGCTGCATCGTCGCGATGACGACCGTCGGCTTGTTCGACAGATAAGTGTTGGTGCCATAATCCTGCGCGCCCAGCTCGACGCGGGCGACATCGCGCACGCGCACCTGATGGCCATCGGCGTCGGAACGGATGACGATGTCGGAGAATTGATCGGGCGTGGTCAGGCGGCCCTGCATCTCGACGCCAAGCTGGAAGGCTTCGCCCCGATCATAGGGGGGCTGGCCGATCGAGCCGGCCGACACCTGGACATTCTGTGCCCGGAGCGCCGAGACGATCTCGCCGGCGGTCAGGTCCAGCGCGGCGGCGCGATCGGGATCGATCCAGATGCGCATGGCATAGTCGCGCGAACCAAACAGCTGCACGTCGCCCACGCCATCCAGACGAGCCAGTCTGTCGCGCACCTGGGTCAGGGCATAGTTGGAAATATAGTCGCGGTCATAGGTGCCGTCGGGCGACTGCAGGTTCACAACCATCAGGAATTCGGGCGTGGTCTTGCGGGTCACGACGCCCAGCCGCTGCACTTCCTCGGGCAGTCGGGGGATGGCGACGGCGACGCGGTTCTGCACCAGCACCTGCGCGGCATCCAGGTCGGTGCCGATCTTGAAGGTGACGGTGATGACGACCTTGCCGTCGCCGGTCGACTGGCTGCTCTGATAGAGCATGTCGTCAACGCCGTTGATTTCCTGTTCGATCGGCGCAGCCACGGTCGACGCGACCGTTTCGGCGGATGCGCCGGGATATTGGGCGGAAACCGTGACCGTGGGGGGCACGATGTCGGGATATTGGGACACCGGCAGGCCGATAAAGGCGAGCGCACCGACCACGGTGATGACCACCGCGATGACGGCGGCGAAGATCGGCCGGTCGATGAAGAAACGGGAGAAACGCATCGGATCATCCTTTGCGAAAGGCGAAAGGGATACCGCGCGATCCGGCTAGGCCGGATCACGGGCAGGGAATATCAGGTCGACCTCTCATTCCGTTCGCCCTGAGCTTGTCGAAGGGCCCGGCTGAGCGAAGCGAAGTCACTTCGCCTGCGGCTCTCAGTGGAAGGCTTCGACTTCGCTCAGCCCGAACGGAGGAGAGGGTAATTACCGGGCGAAGGTGGCCTGGGCAGCGACCGGGGCAGCGCTGTCGACCGGGGTGACCGGCGCCGGGGTCGGGGTGATCCGGGCCGGCTTCACCGCAACCTTGGCACCCGGCATTGCCGCCTGCAGGTTGCTGACGACCACCCGGTCCTTGGGATCGAGGCCGCTGCGGATGATGCGCAGCCCGTCGACGATCGGGCCAAGCTCGACCGGCTTCACCGCGACGCTGTCATCCTTGTCGACCACCAGCACGGTCTTGCGCGCCTGGTCGGACTGGATCGCCTCGTCCGGGACCAGCAGGGCATTGGCCTTGCCGCCATTGGCCAGGCGCATATTGCCGAACAGGCCGGGGGTCAGGAAATTGCCCGGATTGTCGAACACGGCGCGGATGCGGATCGTGCCCGACCGGGGATCTAGCCCATTGTCGGTGAAGTCGAGCCGGCCCTTGTGGTTATAGTCCGCCTCATCCTGCAACCGCACTTCCACCGCGCCGCCATTCTCCTTGTCGCGCTGCGACTTGAGGTAGAGCGCTTCGGACGCATCGAAGTTGAAATAGATGGGATCGAGCTTGTTGACCGTGGTCAGCAGCGACGCGGTGCTGCCTTCGCCGCCCGACACCAGATTGCCGATGTCGATGCGGCGATCCGATACGCGGCCGGAGATCGGCGCACGTACCTGGGTGAACTCGACGTCCAGCGCCCGGCTGCGTTCGCGGGCTTGCGCGCCGGCCAGGGCAGCCTGCGCCGCCTGCAGACGCGAACGGAGCGAATCCACCTCGCTGGCCGACACGGCTTCGTCGCCGGTCAGCCGCTGGACGCGGCCATAGTCATTCTGGGCCAGCAGCAGCGCGCTGCGGGCGGAGGCGACGCTGGCGCGGGCTTCGGCCAGGGCAGCCTGGAAGGGGCGCTGGTCGATGGTGAAGAGCAATTGCCCCTGACGGACGAAGTCGCCGTCACGGAAATGGATGGCGGTCACCGCGCCCGACACGCGAGGGCGGATCTCGACCGTCTGGCTGGGGGCGAAGCGGCCGACATAATCGTCCCATTGCGTCACGCTGCGGGCGAGCGGCGCGGATACGCCGACCGCCGCCAGCGGCGCGGCCGCGGCCTGGGCCGACGGGCGGTCGACCAGCTTCCAGCCGATGCCGAACAGGGCGATGAGCGCGACGGCGGCGATGCCGCCATGCTTGCGCGACCAGCGGTTGCCCGGTGGCGCGTGAACGTCCGACGCGGTGCCGTCGGCTGTGATCTTGGTGAACTGGTTCATGGATTAGCTCCGGGGGACGCGGGCGGTGCGGCCCGCGCTGATGGTGGCGAGCAGCAATTCGAGCTGCGCGGTGGAAAAGCCGGCCGCACGGAAGGCGGCGAGGGCGGACAGCGACACGGCATAGCCCTTGTGCCAGGCCTCGACGGCTAGGCGACGCAGTGCCTCCAGCCGTTCGCTGGCCAAGGTGGGGCTATGTTCCTCGCCCCAAATCCACTTGCGCAGACGCGCGAAGCGGCCGGGACCGCGCAGCGAGCGCAACCCGTCGGTGCGGGCAAGGTCGACGATCTGCCATTCCTGGGCGGAAAAGCTGGTTGCCTGGGCCTCGACACTGATGGCGGGCACGGCGGGGGCGGGGCGGGCGGCGCCGACCGCCATCTGCGGACCGGCAAGTGCCTGGGCGAAATCAAGGAAAGCCATGGCCTGTTCCTTCCTGCTATCTGAAGCGGGCACACGGCCGCGCGCGGAAGAGCGCGGATCACGTCCCGAAATAAGCGCCCGAAGATGCGGGCATGCGACCTTGCGGCGCGAACGGCACAAACCGTCGCGAAGAGGGCGCAAAGATGGTGAATCAGGAGGAACCCGTTACCGGGAAACCGCCCCTTTGGGTGACGCTATCGTCGACAGCGCCGATGGTGGAATTGCTGCATGATGACCTCCCTGGGCTACAGACCCAGCATCATTGTGTACCATGCGGTATATATTAACGGGGGCTGTCCCGTCAACCGTCTTTTTGTACCGGGAGGTATTTTATTTGCAGTGCGGCAATTTCAAGGGGGGACGCGCGCAAAAGCGAAATAAATTCCGCTATTTGCTGGGCCACATGGTGAGGGTGGTGTCGATCAGCTGTTCCAGCCGATCACGCGGCACACCGGCACCGGCCTGAACGGCCATGCCCTGGATCACGGTCGAGAGATAACAGGCGAGCGCCTGCGGCTCGACTCCGGCGGGCAGGTCGCCCTCTGCCTGGGCGCGTTCGAACCGGTCGAGCAGGGCGCGGTCGGACGAGGCGCGGCGGGCCAATACCTCATCACGGATACATTCGGAATGGGCGGTGCCGCCGACCGAACTGATGACGCCCATGCATCCCTGGGGATCTTTGTTGCCGGTCTGGATCGCCAGCGATCCGCGCAGCATGCGCTCGGCCACGGCCTTGGCGGTCGGTGCCTCCAGCGACGACTTCACATAGCAGAGCTTGTCGCGCTCATAGAGGTCGAGCGCCTTGCGGAAAAGGGCTTCCTTGTTGCCGAAGCAGGCATAGAGGCTGGGCTTGGTGATGCCCATCGCTTCGGTCAGTTCCGCCAGCGATGCACCTTCATAGCCGCGCCGCCAGAAGACCTGAAGCGCAGCCGCCAGGGCTTCCTCGGGATCGAACTCCCGCGGGCGGCCCCTGCCACTCTGTGTTGCCATGATTTCCATACCGACCGGTATATAGGGATGATGGCCGCCTGCGTCCATAGGGCGCGCGACATCATCGCTAGTCAGCTTTTATCTGATGGGGGAAGAATTGGATGCCCGACAAGGATTCGAACCTTGATTGACGGAGTCAGAGTCCGCTCTCTTACCATTAGAGGATCGGGCATCATCAGCAGGGCTTGCCCCGCTTGGGAGGCCGCAGATAGGCGGGGATTGAGAGTCGGTCAAGCGCTTTGTGCAGCCTTTCCGTAGTTTTTTGTCGATCCTCCCGATCGCCGACTGGCTGCCTTTACCGCACAAAGAAAAGCCCGCCGGATCATCGCTGATCCGGCGGGCAATATGTCGGTCTCTCTCAAAACCGGGCTGGGAGCCGCTCCCGATGTAGGAAGCGGCTCCCGCCTTTTCAAAGTCAGTCCATGTCCTGCGTGGTGAAATCATCACCCTGCACGGCACCCAGCGGATCGTCGCCGATCGCGGCTTCCGGACCCTGGGCCAGTTCGGCCGCATGTTCCTCGGCCGCGCTCTTCGGCGCGATCAGGTCGACCTGGGCCGAAGCGCGCAGCGCGGCCCGCATCGCCGCGTCACGCGACGAGGCGGCAACGCGCAGGCGGTTCATGCCGGCACCGGTGCCCGCCGGGATGAGGCGGCCGACGATGACGTTTTCCTTCAGGCCAACCAGCGTGTCCTTCTTGCCCTGGACCGCCGCTTCCGTGAGGACGCGGGTGGTTTCCTGGAAGGACGCTGCCGAGATGAACGAACGGGTCTGCAGCGAGGCCTTGGTGATGCCGAGCAGCACCGGCTTGCCGGCAGCAGGGGCAAAGCCCGGCTGCAGCTTGCTGTTGATCTCGTCCATTTCCTCGCGGTCGACCTGCTCGCCCACCAGCAGGGTGGTGTCGCCGGACTCGATGATCTCGACCTTCTGCAGCATCTGACGAACGATCGTCTCGATGTGCTTGTCGTTGATCTTCACGCCCTGCAAGCGATAGACTTCCTGGATTTCGGCGACCAGATATTCGGCCAGCGGCTCGATGCCGAGCACTTCCAGAATGTCGTGCGGATCGGGCGAACCACCGATCAGGTTGTCGCCACGCTTCACGTAGTCGCCTTCCTGAACGTCGATCACCTTGCTCTTGGGGATCAGATATTCGACCGGCTCGCCGCCATCCTCGGGATTGATGGCGATCTTGCGCTTCGCCTTGTAATCCTTGAGGAACTGCACGCGGCCCGAGACCTTGGCAATGATCGCATTGTCCTTGGGCTTGCGGGCTTCGAACAACTCGGCAACGCGCGGCAGACCACCGGTGATGTCGCGGGTCTTGGCCGCTTCACGGCTGACACGCGCCAGCACGTCACCGGCCTGAACCTCGGCACCATCGTCGACCGACAGGGTCGCACCGACCGCCAGCATGTAGCGGGCGGCTTCACCGCTATTGTCGTCCATCAGGGTCAGGCGCGGACGCAGATCTTCCTTCGTCCGGGCGGCACCACGATGCTCGATGACGACGCGCTGGGCGATGCCGGTGGCTTCGTCGGTCTGTTCGGTCAGCGTCTTGTTGTCGATCAGGTCGACATACTTAACGATACCCGGCTTTTCCGTGATGACCGGCATGGTGAACGGATCCCACTCGGCGAAGCGGTCGCCCTTCTTCACGGCATCGCCATCTGCGAACAGGATGGTGGCGCCATAAGGCAGGCGGTGGGTTTCGCGTTCGCGACCTTCGCTGTCGATGATCGCGACTTCGCCGTTACGGGCGAGCGACAGGCGGCGACCATTCTTGTCGGTGATGGTCGGCATGTCGCGCAGCTCGATCGTGCCGTCCGACAGGGCTTCCAGGTTCGACGTTTCGTTGAAGTTCGCCGCGCCGCCGATGTGGAAGGTACGCATGGTCAGCTGCGTGCCCGGTTCACCGATCGACTGCGCCGCGATGACGCCGACGGCTTCACCGATGTTCACCGGCGTACCACGGGCGAGGTCACGGCCGTAGCACTTGCCGCAAACGCCCATGCGGCTTTCGCAGATCAGCGGGCTGCGGATCTTCACGGCCTGCGTGCCGATCGCCTCGATCTGGGTGATCATGGCTTCGTCCAGCAGGGTGCCGATCGGGATGATGACGGTGCCATCCTTGCTATCGACGATATCCTGCGCCGTGGTACGGCCCAGAATGCGCTCGCCCAGCGAGGCGATGACCGAACCACCCTGTACGATGGCCTTCATCTCCAGCGCCTTTTCGGTGCCGCAATCATCCTCGACGATGGTGCAGTCCTGCGACACGTCGACCAGACGGCGGGTCAGGTAACCCGAGTTCGCCGTCTTGAGCGCGGTGTCGGCCAGACCCTTACGGGCACCGTGGGTCGAGTTGAAGTATTCAAGGACGGTCAGACCTTCCTTGAAGTTCGAGATGATCGGCGTTTCGATGATCTCGCCCGACGGCTTGGCCATCAGGCCGCGCATGCCGGCCAGCTGCTTCATCTGGGCCTGCGAACCACGGGCACCCGAGTGTGCCATCATGTAGATCGAGTTGATCGGCGCCAGACGGCCGGTCTTGGGATCCTTGGGCTGGGCACGGATCTCGTCCATCATGGCGTTCGCGACCTGGTCGCCGCAACGGCTCCAGGCGTCGATCACCTTGTTGTACTTTTCCTGCTGCGTGATCAGACCGTCCTGATACTGCTGCTCATAGTCCGCCACCAGTGCCTTGGTCTCGTCGACCATCGTCACCTTGCTGTCGGGGATGACCATGTCGTCCTTGCCGAAGCTGATGCCGGCCTGGAACGCGTGGCGGAAGCCCAGCGACATGATGGCGTCGGCGAACAGCACCGTGTCCTTCTGGCCGGTGTGACGATAGACCTGGTCGATGACGTCACCGATTTCCTTCTTGGTCAGAAGGCGGTTGACGACGTCGAAGGGCACCTTGTGCGACTTGGGCAGGCATTCGCCCAGCAGCATGCGACCCGGCGTGGTCTCGAAGCGCTTCATATACTGCTGACCATTTTCGTCGGTCTGCGGCACGCGGCTGATGATCTTCGAGTGCAGGGTGACCGCCTTGGCATAGAGGGCCTGATGGACCTCCTGCATGTCGGACAGCAGCATGCCTTCGCCCGGCTCGCCTTCGCGTTCCATCGACAGGTAATAGATACCCAGGACCATGTCCTGCGAGGGAACGATGATCGGCTTGCCGTTGGCGGGCGACAGGATGTTGTTGGTCGACATCATCAGCACGCGCGCTTCCAGCTGGGCTTCCAGCGAGAGCGGCACGTGGACGGCCATCTGGTCACCGTCGAAGTCGGCGTTGAAGGCCGAGCAGACGAGCGGGTGCAGCTGGATCGCCTTGCCTTCGATCAGCACGGGTTCGAACGCCTGGATGCCCAGACGGTGGAGCGTCGGCGCGCGGTTCAGCATGACCGGGTGCTCGCGAATGACTTCGTCGAGGATGTCCCAGACTTCCTTGCGCTCCTTTTCGACCCACTTCTTGGCCTGCTTCAGGGTCATGGACAGACCCTTGGCGTCGAGGCGGGCGTAGATGAACGGCTTGAACAGTTCGAGCGCCATCTTCTTGGGCAGGCCGCACTGATGCAGCTTGAGTTCCGGACCGGTCACAATGACCGAACGGCCCGAATAGTCGACGCGCTTGCCGAGCAGGTTCTGACGGAAGCGGCCCTGCTTGCCCTTGAGCATGTCGGACAGCGACTTGAGCGGACGCTTGTTGGCACCGGTGATGACACGGCCGCGACGGCCGTTATCGAACAGGGCGTCGACGGCTTCCTGCAGCATGCGCTTTTCGTTGCGGACGATGATGTCCGGTGCACGCAGCTCCATCAGCCGCTTCAGGCGGTTATTGCGGTTGATGACGCGGCGATACAGATCGTTGAGATCCGAGGTCGCGAAGCGGCCACCGTCCAGCGGCACCAGCGGGCGCAGTTCCGGCGGGATGACCGGCACGACGTCCAGGATCATCCATTCGGGGCGGTTGCCCGATTCCAGGAAGCTCTCGACGACCTTCAGCCGCTTGATGATCTTCTTGGGCTTCAGTTCCGACTTGGTGACGGCCAGTTCGTCCAGCAGCGCCTGCTTCTCGCCTTCCAGGTCGAGATCCATCAGCATCTGCTTGACGGCTTCGGCGCCGATTCCGGCCGAGAAGGCGTCCTCGCCATATTCGTCCTGCGCGTCGAGCAGTTCGTCCTCGGTCAGCAGCTGATACTTCTCCAGCGGGGTCAGGCCCGGCTCGGTGACGATATAGCTTTCGAAATAGAGGACGCGCTCAAGCTGCTTGAGCTGCATGTCGAGCAGCAGGCCGATGCGCGAGGGCAGCGACTTCAGGAACCAGATATGGGCAACCGGCGCGGCCAGTTCGATATGGCCCATGCGCTCGCGGCGGACCTTCGACACGGTCACTTCCACGCCGCACTTTTCGCAGACGATGCCCTTGTACTTCATGCGCTTATACTTGCCGCACAGGCATTCATAGTCCTTGATCGGACCAAAGATGCGGGCGCAGAACAGGCCGTCACGCTCGGGCTTGAACGTGCGATAGTTGATGGTTTCCGGCTTCTTGATTTCGCCGAAGGACCAGCTGCGGATGCGCTCCGGGGAGGCGAGGCCAATCTGGATCTGGTCGAAGGTTTCCGGCTTCTGGATCGGATTGGCGAAGTTCGTCAGTTCGTTCATATCTCAAGTCCCTCTAGAGGGTGTAATTTTCGGGCGAAGCAGGGGAGGGGGCGCTGCCGGAGCAGCGCCCGCGCATCCCTTATTCCGCCGCAGCCGCCATGCCGTCGTCGTCAATCTCGTCCATCGCGGCGAGTTCGACGTTAAGGCCCAGCGAACGCATTTCCTTGACCAGCACGTTGAAGCTTTCGGGAATGCCGGCCTCGAACGTGTCGTCGCCCTTGACGATCGCCTCATAGACCTTGGTGCGGCCGACCACGTCGTCCGACTTCACCGTCAGCATTTCCTGCAGCGTGTAGGCGGCGCCATAAGCCTGGAGCGCCCACACTTCCATTTCACCGAAGCGCTGGCCACCGAACTGCGCCTTACCGCCCAGCGGCTGCTGGGTGACGAGCGAGTAGGGGCCGATGGAACGTGCGTGGATCTTGTCATCGACAAGGTGATGCAGCTTCAGGACATACTTGTAGCCAACGGTCACCTTGCGGTCGAACACGTCGCCGGTACGGCCGTCGAACAGCGAAACCTGGCCGGATTCGTCCAGGCCTGCCAGCTTCAGCATCGCCGACACGTCGGATTCGACGGCACCGTCGAACACCGGCGTCGCCATCGGCACGCCTGCACGGACATTCTGCGCCAGCTCGACGATCTGCTCGGGGCTGCGCGCCTCGATTTCGGCGACATAATTGTCGCCATAGATCGTCTTGAGCAGTTCCTTCACCGCCTCGGGGGGCTGGCCCGCCTCGGGGTTCGGATTGGCGTCACGCCATGCGTCCAGAGCCTGGCCGATCTGGGCGCCCAGGCCGCGTGCGGCCCAGCCCAGATGGGTTTCGAAGATCTGACCGACGTTCATGCGCGACGGCACGCCCAGCGGGTTCAGCACGAAGTCGACGGGGGTGCCGTCTTCCAGGAAGGGCATGTCTTCGGCCGGCAGGATGCGGCTGATGATACCCTTGTTACCGTGGCGGCCAGCCATCTTGTCGCCCGGCTGCAGCTTGCGCTTCACCGCGACGAACACCTTGACCATCTTCAGCACGCCCGGCGGCAGCTCGTCGCCGCGCTGCAGCTTGTCGACGCGATCCTCGAACTTCTCGACGATCAGCTTCACCGCTTCGTCATACTGCGCCTTGACGGCTTCGATGCCGGTCTGACGGACATCGTCCTCGACCGCGAACTTCCACCATTCGTGGCGCTCGACTTCGCCCAGCAGAGCCTCGTCGATCACAACGCCCTTCTTGACGCCCTTGGGGGCGGCGGTGGCGGTCTGGCCGATCAGCATTTCCTGCAGACGGTTGAAGGTCGCACGGTTGAGGATGCCGCGTTCGTCTTCACGGTCCTTGGCGAGACGGTCGATTTCTTCCCGCTCGATCGCCATGGCGCGTTCGTCCTTGTCGATGCCATGACGGTTGAAGACGCGGACTTCCACGACCGTACCAGCAACGCCCGGCGGCAGGCGCAGCGAGGTGTCGCGCACGTCGCTTGCCTTCTCACCGAAGATGGCACGGAGCAGCTTTTCTTCCGGGGTCATCGGCGATTCACCCTTGGGGGTGATCTTGCCAACCAGAATGTCGCCCGGCTCCACTTCGGCGCCGATGTAGACGATGCCAGCCTCGTCGAGGTTGCGCAGCGCTTCTTCACCGACATTCGGAATGTCGCGGGTGATGTCTTCCGGACCCAGCTTGGTGTCGCGGGCCATGACCTCGAACTCCTCGATATGGATCGAGGTGAAGACGTCATCCTTCACGATCCGCTCGGAGATCAGGATGGAGTCTTCGTAGTTGTAGCCGTTCCAGGGCATGAACGCGACAAGCACGTTGCGGCCCAGCGCCAGCTCGCCGAACTCGGTCGACGGGCCGTCGGCGATGACGTCGCCGGCCTGCACCAGTTCGCCCACCTTCACCAGCGGACGCTGGTTGATGCAGGTGTCCTGGTTGGAGCGCTGGAACTTCTGCAGCGTGTAGATGTCGACGCCCGACTGGCCGGGTTCGACATCGCCGGTGGCGCGGATCACGATACGGGTCGCGTCGACCTGGTCGATGATGCCGGCGCGCTTGGCAGCGATCGCCGCGCCCGAGTCACGGGCCACGGTGCCTTCCATGCCGGTGCCGACGAACGGCGCCTCGGCACGGACCAGCGGCACCGCCTGACGCTGCATGTTCGATCCCATGAGCGCGCGGTTGGCGTCGTCATTTTCCAGGAACGGAATGAGCGAGGCCGCGACCGACACCAGCTGCTTGGGGCTGACGTCCATCAGGGTGATGTTGTCGCGCGGCGCCATCAGGAATTCGCCGGCTTCACGGGCGGAGATCAGGTCTTCCGCCAGCGTGCCGTCGGCATTGGTTTCGGCGTTGGCCTGCGCGATCGTGTGCTTGGCCTCTTCCATCGCCGACAGATAGACGACGTCGTTGGTCACCTTGCCGTCGATCACCTTGCGATACGGCGTTTCGATGAAGCCGTACTTGTTCACGCGGCTGAAGGTGGCCAGCGAGTTGATCAGACCGATGTTCGGGCCTTCGGGCGTTTCAATCGGGCAGATACGGCCATAATGGGTCGGGTGAACGTCGCGGACTTCGAAGCCGGCGCGCTCACGGGTCAGACCACCCGGCCCAAGGGCCGACACGCGGCGCTTGTGGGTGACTTCCGACAGCGGGTTGGTCTGGTCCATGAACTGCGACAGCTGCGAGCTGCCGAAAAATTCACGCACCGCGGCCACGGCGGGCTTCGCGTTGATCAGGTCGTTCGGCATCACGGTCGACACGTCGACCGAGCTCATGCGTTCCTTGACCGCACGTTCCATGCGCAGCAGGCCGACGCGATACTGGTTCTCCAGCAGTTCGCCGACCGAGCGGACGCGACGGTTGCCGAGATTGTCGATATCGTCGATCTCGCCCTTGCCGTCCTTCAGGTTCACCAATTCCTTGACGACGGCCAGGATGTCCTCGACGCGCAGGGTGGTGACGGTGTCCTCGGCATCCAGGTCGAGGCGCATGTTCATCTTCACGCGGCCGACCGCGGAGAGGTCATAGCGTTCCGGATCGAAGAACAGGCCGGCGAACAGCGCTTCGGCGGTTTCCTTCGTCGGCGGCTCGCCGGGGCGCATGACGCGATAGATGTCGCTCAGGGCCTGGTCGCGCTCTTCGGCCTTGTCGGCCTTGAGCGTATTGCGGATCCAGGGGCCGGTGGTGACATGGTCGATGTCGAGCAGTTCCAGGCGGTCGATGCCCGCCTTGTCCAGCTTTTCGAGGTTTTCGGGCGACACTTCGTCGCCGGCCTCGATGTAGATCTCGCCGGTCTTCTCGTTGATCAGGTCATAGGCGCTGTAGCGGCCATAGACTTCCTCGGTCGGGATCAGCAGGGTGGCCAGGCCATCCTTCTCCGCCTTGTTGGCAGCGCGCGGGCTGATCTTGTGGCCGGCGGCGAACACGACTTCGCCCGACTTGGCGTCGACGATGTCGAACGCGGGCTTCAGGCCGCGCCAGGCTTCGGCGGTGTAGGGGATCTGCCAGCCGCCTTCGCCACGGACGAAGGTCACCTTGTTGTAGAACTGGCCCAGGATTTCCTCGGCGGTGAGGCCGAGCGCGTACAGCAGCGCGGTGACCGGCAGCTTGCGCTTGCGGTCGATACGCACGTTGACGATGTCCTTGGCGTCGAACTCGAAGTCGAGCCACGAGCCACGGTACGGAATGACGCGGGCAGCGAACAGATACTTGCCCGACGAATGGGTCTTGCCACGGTCATGGTCGAACAGGACGCCCGGCGAGCGGTGCATCTGCGACACGATGACGCGCTCGGTGCCGTTGACGATGAAGGTGCCGTTCTGCGTCATGAGCGGCATGTCGCCCATGTACACGTCCTGCTCCTTGATATCGAGGACCGAACGGGTTTCGGTGTCGGCATCGACCTCGAACACGATCAGGCGCAGGGTGACGCGCATCGGCGCGGCATAGGTGATGCCACGCTGGCGGCATTCCTCGACGTCGAACTTGGGATCTTCCAGCTCATAATGGACGAAGTCCATTTCGGCGGTGCCGGCGAAGTCGCGGATCGGGAAGACGCTGCGCAGGGTCTTTTCCAGGCCCGATACATAGCCGATCGCGGGGTTGGAACGGAGGAACTGTTCGTAGCTCTCCCTTTGAACTTCGATCAGGTTCGGCATCTGCACCACTTCGTGGATGTCGCCGAACACCTTGCGGATGCGCTTCTTAGCGCCGGTGTTGATCGTTGGGAGAGCCTTGGTCGCCATGCGGTTCCTGCCTGTCGTCTGTTCGTCGTGTTTTTCCGCATTGCAACGGAAATTCAGTCCGGATGCTCTGGAATCCGGGGTGATTCGCACCCCATATTCCACGCAAAAAAGTGCGGGCCGGGACTGTCCGATCCGCACTGTCAGCGTCTTGTTGCCCGCCAAACTCGCCCAATTCCGCCGGTTTCGTGCGCCATGCGAACCGGACCCCGAGCGATGAGGGGGACGGACCATCCCATCCGGGGAGGACAGGAACGGACCGATTTCGAACCGCCCATATAGGAAAAGGGGGCGGCTTTGTGAAGGGGGCAGGATCAATCCATGTCGATCGTCAGATGGCGGACATCCCCTTCCAGCCGACCATGGGGTGTCACATAGTCGGTGACGGCCACGCCAATGTCCTGGCCGATGTCCAGCGTCTCGCCGTTGCCGGCCGGCATCAGGAAGCTGACCGGCAGCGAAAGCTGCGCCAATTGTGTTTCGCCGGAACTGAGGGTCACCTCTGCCGGCTTGCCAAAGCCGCTGGTGGCAAAGCGCAGCCGTATCGACGTGCTGCCGGCGGGAAGAGGCTTGGCCGCTGCGACCCGTGCAACCTCTTCGGGCTTGGTCGACCGGGCGAAGACGAAGCTGGGGCGACCATGGTCGAGATAGAGGCTCCAGCCGCCGAAATGGCTGCCCAGCGCCATGATGGCGCCCGATGCATCCGGCTTGTCGAGGTGCAACTGGGCGGTGATGGTGAAGGATCGACCGACCAGGAAAGGCTGGCCGACCGCTGGCAGGCTGATATCCTTGCCCCAATATTCATAATGGCGCCTGCCGCCGCCGATAAAGGCCGCCATGCCTTCCGCCCGGCCGGCGCCGAAACGGTGGTCCAGTGGAAAGACCTGGTTGCGTTCGGCTTCCGCTTGCCATGTGGCCTGCATCGCCTTGAGCCGGTCGGGCTGAGAGGTCGACAGGTCGGTTGACTGCGAAAAGTCGCGCTCCAGATCATAGAGCGTCCAGGTGACGGGGGGATTGGCGCCGCCCGGTGGCATCGCGGCCCAGGGCGCACGGCCATCGTCCATGCTGGCAAACCAGCCATCCTGATAGAGGGCAGCCTTGCCCCCGATCTCGAAATATTGGGTGCGCGGCGCCTTGGGGTGGCACTGGCTCAGGCTGGGGAGCAGGCTTTTCCCATCGATCGGCTTTTGCGCGATTCCGTTGACGCTCGTCGGTGCGGACAGGCCGGCGGCGTCCAGCACGGTGGGCACGATATCGTTGAGATGGCCGAACTGCGCACAGATGCTGCCCGGCTTTGCGACATGCCCCTTCCAGGCCATGATCATGCCGTTGCGAATGCCGCCCAGCATCGACGCCACCTGCTTGGTCCAGCGGAACGGCGTGTCCATCGCCCAGGCCCAGCCGGCGGGATAGGTGCCATAGGTCATGGGGCCGCCCATGCGGTCGATATTCGATGCCAGCCATTGCGGGCTTTCATTATGGCGGCCGACGGTCTGCATCTCGTTGACGGTGCCTTCGACACCGGCTTCGGCGGCTGCGCCATTATCGCCCAGTATCACGCTGATCAGCGTCGTCTCCAGCAGGCCCATGCGCTCCAGTTCGTCGAGCACCCGGCCGAACTGTTCGTCCTGATAGACCAATTGCGCAGCAGCGACCTCCATCGTCCGCGCGGCAAACGCCCTTTGTTGCGGATCGAGGCTGTCCCAGGCGGGAATTTCGGCCGGCCGGGCGGTCAATTGCGTGCCCTTGGGATGGATGCCCATGGTCAGTTGCCGGCGATAGCTTTCCTCCCGCATCCGGTCCCACCCCTGGTCGAACCTGCCCTTGAAGCGGGCGATATAGTCGGCGGGCGCCTGATGCGGGGCATGGGTGGAGCCGGGCGCATAATAGATCAGGAAGGGCTTGTCGGGCGCGGCTGCCTTCTGGTTGTGGACATAGCGGATGATCTCGTCGGCCAGGCGCTTGTCGAGCAGGTCGCCCTTATTCTCCTCCGGCGCGACCCGGCTGATCCCCCGGAACAGGGTGGGGGAATATTGATCATTATCCCCGGCGATGAAGCCATAATAATATTCGAAACCCCGGCCCGTGGGCCAGTTGTCGAACGGCCCGGCCTCGCTCTGCTCGCTCTTGGGCACATTATGGTCCTTGCCGAACATTGCGCTGTTATAGCCATTGAGGCGCAGCATCTGGGCAATCGTGGCGGTGTCCGGTCCCATCCGGCCCATATAGCCAGGGAAGCCCGCCGGCAGGTCGCTCAGATAGCCATTGCCCGCGGCATGATGGTTGCGCCCGGTCAGCAGCGCCGCGCGGGAGGGCGAGCAGATGCCCGTGGTATGGAAGCGGTTGTACCGCTGGCCCATCGCCGCCAGCCGCTCGAAATTGGGTGTGGGCACCGGGCCGCCAAAGGCGCTGGACATGGCAAAGCCGACATCGTCGCTCATGAACAGCAAAACATTGGGCGCGCCGGCTGTCGCGCGAACCGGCTGCACCGGCATCGGGCGTGAATTGGCGACATCGGGCGCAATGACCCCGTCGAAGGGCGCGGGGGGAATCGGCAGGGTGGTGCGCACCGTCTGCGCCGGGCTGGCGGCGGCGATCATCAGCGCAGCGGCGCCGGCGCTGGCATAGAGGAATGCGTGCATGGTCTCTCCCTGTCGTCCGTTCAGGAACGGTTGGCTTCAGGGTGCTGTGCGCGATGCATATCGTCCAATGCATATTGGATGCGATTAGGATAACATATATGCATGGATATCCTTCGCCTTCGCCACATCCTGACCGTCGCGCAGACCCGCAGCTTTTCGCGAGCCGCCGAGCAGCTCAACATCACCCAACCGGCGCTCAGCCGCTCGATCGCCGCGTTCGAGGTGCGCTATGGCGTGCGGCTGTTCGATCGCAGCCGCAGCGGGGTGATGCCGACCGCGATCGGCCGCCAGATCATCGATCAGGCACGCGATCTCGTCGGGCTGGCATCAGGTATGGATCGCGACCTGCGGCTCCTGGCACGCGGTGAGGCGGGAGAGGTCGCGATCGGCTTTGGCCCGTTGATGGCCAGTCTGCTGCTGCCCGATCTTGGCGCCTATGTGCAGCGCACCCGCCCCGGCCTGCTGCTGCGGACGATGATCCGCACGCCCGACCAGTTGGTCCAGGCGCTGATGGACGATCAGATCGAACTGATCTTCGGCAATAGCTGGCCGCTGGCCGATGTGCAGGGGCTTAGCGTGCAGACGGTCGGGGCGATCGAGGTCGGACTGCTGGTGCGCAGC
The DNA here is from genome assembly GCF_049472635.1 of Sphingobium salicis subsp. salicis. NCBI lineage: Bacteria > Pseudomonadati > Pseudomonadota > Alphaproteobacteria > Sphingomonadales > Sphingobiaceae > Sphingobium > Sphingobium salicis. Next base: position 3,378,240 of record NZ_JAYRCS010000001.1, on the reverse strand, counting down.
GGGCACCCGCTGGCCGGGCGGACCGGGCTTGGTCGGGCGGATCTGGGCCCTTTTGCCATTGCCAGCGCGTCCGATCTGGTTCTGGCCGGCTTGCCGGACATGACCGGTGCTTTCATCTGCGACAATTTCCATATCCTGCGGGATCTGACCCTGCGCTCGGACGCAGTCTGGGTTGGGGCGCCGGCGGCGGCGCAGGCCGATATCGCGGCCGGTGCGCTGGTCATGCTCGATCTGGTTGACCGCCCGCCCATACAGAGCGAGATCGCGCTGGTGCGACGGGCCGGCCGGTCGCTCTCACCCGCCGCAATAGCGGTGACGGACGAAGCGCGGCGCCTGCTCACACAGGCGGCGGACCGTCTTAGCTGAACAGTTTCCGCTCCGCCCTGATCGCGGCGACCAGTCGGTCCAGCTCGGCGCTGCTGTTGAACAGGGCAGGCGTCACGCGCAGCACCGGGCCGGATGCGAGTCCGGCCTTGGCCACCACCAGCAGGCGATATTTGTCGAGGAACAGCTTGGCCGCCTGTTTGGCGCCATCCGGGCCTTTCATGCCGGGCAGGCGGAAACCGGTGACGGCGCCGAAGCGGCCGGCCTCCTGTGGCACCAATATCTCCAGTCCGGCGATGTCGCGGACCCGCTCGACCCAATAGTCGCGCAGCCGGACGAGATGGCGATATTTCGCCTCCAGTCCGATCGCATCCTGCACCGCGATGGCGCACGGGATGGTCAGGCGGGCGGCGAAGTCGACCGTGCCGGTCGGGATGCGCGCGCGAATATCCTCCGGCCCATGGATGCGGTTGCCGAGCCAGGGGGAAATGTCCTGCAGCCGGTCCTTGCGGATATAGATGCCGCCGGTGCCGAGCGGCGCGGCCAGCCATTTGTGCAGTGAGAAGCCGATGAAGTCGGCGCCCGTGTCGTCCACTGTAAAGGGCAGGTGGCCGACCGCCTGGGCGCTGTCCAGGATCACGTCGACGCCCCGTGCCTTGGCCATGGCGACGATCGCCTTGACCGGCGGCACCAGCCCGTTGCGGTTGGACAAATGGGTGAGCAGCAGCAGCTTCGCGCGCGGCGTTTCCTTCAATATCCTGTCATAGGCGGCCAGGATATTCGCTTCCGTATGCGGCTCGGGCAGGCTGAAGCGGACGATGCGGGCGCCCCGGCTCTGCTCCAGATAGTCGCAGGCATATTGCATCTCGTCATAGTCGACATCGGCATAGATCACCGCGTCGCCGGCCTTGAGCAGCGCGTAATTGGCGATCAGCGCATAGAGCGCTTCGGTGCCGCCGCCCGACAGCGCGATCTCCTCGGTCTGCGCGCCGAGCAGCTTTGCCACAGCCGCGCGCGACCGGTCCAGTTCGGTGTCGCGCGGATGGCCGGGCGCGGCATTGCGCAGGAACAGCGAATTGTTGCGGTTCACCCATTGCGAATAGGCGCGATAGCTGGCCGCGACCGGCCGGGTCATCGCGCCATAATAGGCCGCGTCGAAGGTCGCGAAATCCCGCTCCACGTCATAGAGGGGCAGCAGTGCGCGCTGTGCCGCCTCGAAATCCGTCATGTCGCCGGTGAAGCGGAAGGGAGCCTCGTCGGGCCATCTGTCGGCGGTGGCGGAAGATGCTACTGCCCCGTCGAGCGCGATTCCAGCCACAAGGGTAGCGCTCAGCGCGTTTCTAGCTCGTCCAAGAAAGTCCCGCCGCGTATCCATCATATCCTCGGGCAATGTGGTATTTTATACCATAACGTTATTCAGATGAGAATCCGCAACGCCATTCGATGTTTTGTTCCGCTCAAGTCACGAGCCAGAAGGGAGGGGATGGGTCGCGATCGTTGTCTCTGACGCTGGTCCCCGCTCGCTCTTTGTCGAAATCGGCGGCGGCGTGATTTTTACCGTCTCAAACCGCTCTTTGCGTCGCACGCCGCTAAGCTGCGGGAGTTGGGTTGCTGTTGGCGGCATCACGACGGGTAACCGATCACGCATGCATTCGCTTTTGTTGGAGCGAGGGGTGGCGGTGCAATTCCATAGCGCGCGCTGCAAACCATTCTGGACATCATGGATATAGGAAAAGCGCATCGACATCAGATTATCGAGTGACAGCGGCAGTTGCTTGGGCGCGTCGCTTCCGACCCAACCCATGATCCGGCATTGGGGACGACCTGCGCAAAAGGTTTGCGCACTCATCGGCCAACTGTCGGGGCGGCTACCACGCGGCAGTTCAACTAGGAAACTGCGCGCGTCGGCGAGAGCGATCAGGCGTACGCCAGCAATGCTTTTGCCGATCAGGTCCAGCCCGATCGCCTGGCGAGCTTGCGCTACAATCGCCTCGGCACTGTCGCCTACGGGTGTTAGCCGGCCGGGCAGGGGCAGGGCGCCGCCCAGATGTGCTGGGGAGAACCGCGCGATCTTGGCGATCAACGGCTCAGTACCTTCATCGCCGCGACGAAAGGCCGGGGGAGTGCCCCACCAGCCGCGCCAGCGAAAGAAAAGGTGCGTACCAACTGCTGTGATCTTGTCGAGGCTGCCGCTCCAATAGGGCACGACCCAGTCGGTATGATAATGGGTGGCGTAGCCGATCGGCTGGAATACCTTGCCCGCCAATGCCGCTTGTGCGATCTCGCGCGCCCTTTCCCAAGCTGCGGTGGAGGGGGTCCGGGCCAGCGCACCGTCACAGGTGAAGGTGAATTGGCAGCCTGTAGCCCGTTCCTGTCCTTGAAACACAACGCCGCATACAGTCTTAGGGAAGGCGGGGTGGCGAACGCGGTTCAAAACCACCTGGGCGACCGCTTGTTCGCCCTTCGCGTCGTCTCCTGCTTCATAAAACTGCGCGGCGGCAAGGCAATCTGTTGCTCGAGCAAGGTCGATCGCTGATCCGCGGAAGATGAAAGGCAGAGCGGCGGGATTGGGATCGGCCGAAAAGGGGATCTTGGCGTTGAGATCACGGGCCTGATTGGCGTCAAGCGTAAATATCTCGACCGGTTCGACCGTCGGCGGCGGCAGAACAGGGCGATCTCGTCGGGACGCTTTATTTGCGTCCATCGTGCCGGAATGTAGGCCATTTCCGGCGTATGGCCGGCTTTCCCAGCCAGCCACTGCCATGGGCAGGCCGACGAACAGCAACAGCCATATCAGCCACATCGCAGGATGTGGCTGGGGGAAGGGAGTGTTGCTGCTCATGCCTAGTGCGTGCGTCCGTTTATTCGGGCAGGAAGTCGGGCACCGAGAGATAGCGTTCGCCGGTGTCATAATTGAAGCCCAGAACGCGGCTGCCTGCGGGCAGTTCCTTCAGCTTCTGCGCGATCGCGGCGAGCGTGGCGCCCGACGAGATGCCGACCAGCATGCCTTCCTGGCTGGCGGCGCGACGGGCATAGTCCTTCGCATCGGCCGGATCGACCTGGATCACGCCATCGAGAATCTGGGTGTGCAGGTTCGCCGGGATGAAGCCCGCGCCAATGCCCTGGATCGGGTGCGGGCCGGGCTGGCCGCCGCTGATGACCGGCGACAGGGTCGGCTCGACCGCATAGACCTTGAGGTTCGGCCACTGCTTCTTCAGCACCTCGGCGGTGCCGGTGATATGGCCGCCCGTGCCCACGCCGCTGATCAGCACGTCGATCGGCGCGTCGGCGAAATCGGCGATGATTTCCTGCGCGGTGGTGCGGACATGCACGTCGATATTGGCGGGATTCTCGAACTGCTGCGGCATCCAGCTATCGGGCGTCTGCGACACCAGTTCCAGCGCCCGTTCGATCGCGCCCTTCATGCCCTTTTCGCGCGGGGTCAGGTCGAAACTGGCGCCATAGGCCAGCATCAGCCGGCGGCGTTCGATCGACATGCTTTCGGGCATGACCAGGATCAGCTTGTAACCCTTGACCGCGGCGACCATGGCCAGGCCCACGCCGGTATTGCCCGACGTCGGCTCGATGATCGTGCCGCCCGGCTTCAGGTCGCCCGATGCCTCGGCCGCCTCGATCATGGCCAGCGCGATGCGGTCCTTGATCGACCCGCCGGGGTTCGACCGTTCCGACTTGATCCACACTTCAGCGTCCCCGAACAGCCGGTTGACCCGGACATGGGGGGTATTGCCGATGGTATCGAGAATAGTGGCAGCTTTCATTGGGCCGTCTCCTGGCTGATGTCCGCCTCCCTTAAGTCGGGTGGGTCGAAAGTGCGTGCAAGGCGCAGTTCGGGAAAGAGTCGCGCCCAGAATATCGTGACGAGAATGGCGCCCACGCCACCCCCGATGACCGCAGCGATAGGCCCAACGAGCGCCGCAAGGAAGCCCGATTCCGCTTCGCCCAGTTCATTGGACGCGGATATGGTCAGTTGCGACAGGCTGGAAACGCGGCCGCGCATCGCATCGGGCGTGTGCAGCTGCACCAGCGACTGGCGCACGAACACCGACACCATGTCGGCGCCGCCCAGCACGATCAGCGCGGCGATGCCGGCCTCCACCGCGATGTCGCTCGGCAGGAAGGCGGTGCAGCCGAAAGCGATCGTGGCCAGGCCGAACAGGATGACCGCCGCCAGCATCTTGAGGCCGACCTGCGTCTTCATCGGCCGGAAGGAGAACCAGAGCGCGGTCAGCGCCGCGCCGATCCCCGGCGCGATCGCCAGATGACCATAGCCGGTCGACCCGACATGCAGGATGTCGCGGGCATAGACGGGCAGCAGCGCGGTCGCACCGGCCAGCAATACCGCGAACAGGTCCAGCGTGATCGTCGCCAGCACCAGCCGGTTGCTCTTGAGGTAGGTGAAGCCGTCGATCATCTGGCGGATCGGATGGCGGCCCTGCTGGCGCGGCGGCTGGGGCACCGGCCCGATCATCATCATCGATATGAGGCCGACGCCGAACAAGGCGGCCGACAGCGCATAGGCGGCCCAGGGCTCGATCGCATAGGCATAGCCGCCCACCGCCTTGCCGAGGATGTCGCCGGTCTGCCAGGCGACCGATGACAGGGCGATGGCGGTCGGCAGCACGGCGGGTGGCACCAGGTTGGGCGCCAATGCCCCATAGGCCGGGCCGTTGAAGGCGCGGGCGATGCCGACGATGACCGCGATGCCGAAGATCAGCGGCAGGCTGACCCAGCCCTCATAGGTGGCGAAGGCCAGCACAGTTGCGGCGAGCATCAGCAGCGCCAGCGTCAGCCGGGTGATGATCCGCCGGTCGAAATGATCGGCCACCCAACCGGTCACCGGCGTCAGGAAGAAGAGCGGCAGGAACTGCGCCAGGCCGATGAGGCCAAGCTGCGCCGACGCCTCGCCCGTGCTCATCGTCTCCCGCGCGACATTATAGGCCTGCCAGGCAAGCAGGATCATCATGCTGTACTGCGCCAGCGTGGCGCAGAAACGGCCGACCAGATAGGCGCGGAAATTGCCGAAATGGAGCGGGTGGGGTGCAGCAGCCGAGGAAGACATGGCCGCGCTCTAGCCTTATCCCGTGGCGGATAGCAACGGGCCGGACATAATCGACCGGCCCCCTGTTCATCCTTACTGGCCTATCCTTATTTGAACAGGCTGCCCAATATGCCGCGCACCAGCTGGCCGGCGATGCCGCCGCCCGAGGATCTGCGGCTCGATCCGCCGAACACGGCACGGCCCAGTTCATTGGCGACCTGGCGGCCGACCGAGGAGGCGGCGGAGCGGGTCGCCGACTGCACCGCCTTGTCGAGGCTGCTGGGCTTGGCCGCCTCGCGCGCGGCGGCGGCGTCGCGACGGGCCTGCTCCTTCAACTCCTGTTCGCGCTGCTTGGCCTCGACCTTGGCCTGGGCGGCGGCGGCCTTGTCGGCTTCGGCCTTGGCCTTGGCAGCCTGCGCAGCGGCAGCGGCGGCCTCGCCGCGCGCGGCGAGGATTTCCTCGGCGGATTCGCGGTCGACGGCGGTGTCATATTTGCCTGCGCAGGGCGAGATCGACTGAATGATCGCGCGTTCCTTGGCATCGACCGGGCCGAGGCGCGAGCGGGGCGGAGCGATCAGTGTGCGCTGGACCACGCCGGGCGCGCCATCCTCCTGCAACAGGGACACCAACGCTTCACCGGTCTTGAGTTCGGTGATCGCCGTCTCGATGTCGAGATCGGGGTTGATGCGGAAGGTGTCCGCTGCGGCCTTGATCGCCTTCTGGTCGCGCGGGGTGAAGGCACGGAGCGCATGCTGCACCCGGTTGCCGAGCTGGCCGGCAATGGCTTCGGGAATGTCGATCGGGTTCTGGGTGACGAAATAGACGCCCACGCCCTTGGAACGGATCAGGCGCACCACCTGCTCGATCTTGTCCTGCAATGCCGCCGGGGCGTCATCGAACAACAGATGGGCCTCGTCGAAGAAGAAGACCAGTACCGGCTTTTCCGGATCGCCCACTTCAGGCAGCGTCTCGAACAACTCGCTCAGCAGCCAGAGCAGGAAGGTGGCGTAGAGCTTCGGGCTCCGCATCAGCTTGTCGGCGGCGAGGATGTTCACATAGCCGCGCCCCTTGTCGTCCACCTTCAGGAAGTCGTGGATGTCGAGCGCGGGCTCGCCGAAGAAATGGTCGCCGCCCTGGGTTTCGAGCTGGAGCAACTGGCGCTGAATAGCGCCGACGCTGGCTTTGGTCACATTGCCGAAGCGGGCCGAGAGCGTATCGGCATTCTCCGCGCAATAGGCGAGCATCGCCTGCAAATCGCCCAGGTCGAGCAGCAGCAACCCTTCCTCATCGGCATATTTGAAGGCGATGTTGAGCACGCCTTCCTGCGTGTCGTTGAGGCCCATCAGCCGGGCCAGCAGCAGTGGCCCCATCTCGCTGACCGTGGTGCGGATCGCATGGCCCTGCTCGCCATAGAGATCCCAGAAGATCGCGGGATTGTCGGCATAGCTGTAATCGGCGATGCCGATTTCCTTGGCGCGCGATACCAGCTTGTCGGCATTTTTGGCGGTCGGCGAACCGGCCATCGAAATGCCCGACAGGTCGCCCTTCACATCGGCCACGAACACCGGAACGCCGAGCGCCGAGAAGCTTTCGGCGATGCCCTGCAACGTCACCGTCTTGCCGGTGCCGGTGGCGCCCGCGATCAGGCCGTGGCGATTGGCCCGGCGCAGGTTCAGATATTGGGGGATGCCGCCGTTCTTTTCGGGCGCGCCCAGACCAAGGAAGATGCCGTCGCTCATGGGCTTATGCTCCTCAAAAACGGGTCGGGCCGCGCCCGCCGGACTGTCTGCTCCTTCTTAGAAGGGAGGCAGGCAATCCGGCAAGCGCGGCCCGTAACGATTGTCGCTTTCGCTGACTTACTTGTCGCGCAGGCGGATGGGCAGGAACAACGGCGCCTGGCCGCGACGCAGCACCTGCAGCAGGATGGCGTTGCGACCCTGGGCCGACACCGCCTTCACCTGTGCATCCAGATCCGCCTGGGTCAGCACCGGCCGGTTATTGGCCGACAGGATCACGTCGCCGCGACGCAGGCCCTTGGCGCCGGCGTCGGTCGATCCGTCGACGGCGGTGATGACGATGCCGCGGGTGTCGCCGGCAACGCCCAACTGGCGGGTGATGCTGGGGGTCAGCGGGATGGCAGAGATGCCCAGCGACTTCTGCGCCGCCTGGGTGTCGCTGCCCTGGTCGCCCTGCTGGCTGAAATCATCATCCTGCTGCTGGGCGAAATTATTGAGTTCGTCTTCGCTCGGGCGCTCGCCCACGACCGCGTTCAGGGTCATGCGCTGGCCGTTGCGCAGCAGCACGATCGGCACGCTCGACCCGATCTTGCTGTTGGCGACGATCGACGACAGATTCTGGTCCGGCGTGACTTCCTGACCGGCGACGCTGACGATCACGTCGCCTGCCTTGATGCCGGCCTTTTCGGCGCCCTTGCCAGGCTCGACGCCCTGCACGAACTCGCCGCGATTCTTGGCAAGGCCGAGCGAATCCGCCATGTCCTCGCCCAGCGGACTGATTTGGACACCCAAATAGCCGCGCTTGATGCTTTGGCCCTGGCGCAGCGTGTCGACGATCGGCGCTGCCTGTTCCGAGGGGATGGCGAAGCCGATGCCGACATTGCCGCCCGAGGGCGACAGGATCTGGCTGTTGATGCCGATCACGTTGCCGCGCATGTCGAACATCGGGCCGCCGCTATTGCCCTGGTTGATCGATGCGTCGGTCTGGATGAACTTGTCATAGGTGCCGCCGGTGCCGCGATGCACGGCGGAGATGATGCCGGCGGTCACTGTGCCCGACAGGGCGAAGGGGTTGCCGATCGCGACGACCCAGTCACCCACGCGCGCCTTGGTGCTGTCGCCGAACTTGACGAAGGGCAGGGGCTTCTTCGCGTCGATCTTCAGCACGGCGAGGTCGGTTGCGGGATCGCGGCCGACCAGCTTGGCGGGATATTCTTCCTTGTTGGTCATGGTGACCGTGATGCTGTCGACGCTTGCGCCTTCGGCACCGGCCGACACGACGTGATTGTTGGTCACGATATAGCCATCGGCCGAGATCAGGAAGCCCGAGCCAAGCGACTGGGCCTGGCGGGTCTGCGGCTTGCCGCCGCCACCCTGGCCGAACAGGTCGCCAAAGGGCGTGCCGGCGAAGGGATTCTGCACGGTGACGCGCTGCTTGGTCGAGATGTTGACCACGGCCGGCTGCAGCTTTTCGACCATGTCGGCCAGGCTTGCCGGGGCGCCGGCGGGTGCAGCGGCCTGCAGGCCTTCATTCTGGGCGGTCTGCGCGCCGACATTGGAACTGGTCGTGACGGCGATGGCGGTGCCGCCGAGCAGCAGGGCGCCGGTGATGGCATAAGCGTAACGCACTCGTGACGGTCCTCTTCAGAAATTCGGGAGCGGGAAGGGCGGGACTCTCGGGGAGCCTTATCGATGCGCCGCCCTGCCTTAACCGATATTGAATGACACTGGTTCCGTAATGATCCTGAAACCTGCTGTTAGCGGCCCTGGAACTGCTTCAGGAACTCATTGTCCTTCGACAATACCATCGTCGTGCCGCCCGCCCGATCCGGGGCGAAGGTATAACGATAGGCCTGCATGGCGCGATAGAAGTCATAGAAATTCGCGTCCTTGCCAAAGCTTTCCGCATAGATGCGGGCGGCATTGGCGTCGGCCTCGGCGCGAATGATCTGTGCCTGCTTCAGGCCCTGGGCGCGGATCGTCAGCGCTTCCTGCTGGCGCGCGGTGCGCATGCGGGTGAAGGCGCTTTCCAGCGGCGTGCCATCGGGCAGGTCGGCGCGCTTGATCCGCACGTCGACGATCTCGGCGCCATATTGGCGCGCGACCCGGTCAAGCCCGGCCTCGATATTCTGCATCACCTGGCCGCGCTCGGGGCTGAGCAGCGCGGCGAAGGGCCGCTTGCCCAGTTCGTTGCGCAGCGCCGAGCCCAGGATCGGGCGCAGCGCGTCCGACACCTTCTCCTCGCTGCCGGCGGAAATATACATGCGCAGCGGATCGACGATGCGGTAGCGGGCAAAGGCATCGACCTGCAGGCGCAACTGGTCGGTCGAAAGCACCTGCTGGCGCTCCATCTCGACCGAGAGCACGCGCTTGTCGATCCAGACGATCTGGTCGAAGAAGGGCACGCGCAGGATGACGCCGGCGCCGGTCTTGCCGAAATCCTCGTTCGGGCGATAGCGGTTGATGATCTGCTTGGGCTCGCCGAAGCGGACGATCACGCCCTGTCGGGTTTCCGGCACGATGGTGACGGTGCTGCCGACCAGGATCAGCAGGATGATCGCGCCGATGGCGAGGGCGATGGGATTGCGCAAGCTCACTGGCCTTCCTCCGTCGCATTGGCAGCCGACTGGGGTGTCCCCTGAGCGCGCCGCTTGAGTTCGGGAAGGGGCAGGAAGGGGGTGACGTTGCCGCTTTCGACGATCGTCTTGTCGACGGTGGACAGGACGCCCTCCATGGTTTCGTAATACATGCGCCGGCGGGTCACGTCGGGTGCCAGCCGATATTGTTCATAGACCTTGTCGAAGGCTGCGGCTTCGCCCTGCGCCTTGGCCGTGACCTGCTGTGCGGCGGCGCGCGCCTCGTTCAGATAGGTCTGGGCGGTCTGCTGCGCGGCCGACACTTCCTTGAAGGCGTCGTTGACGGCAGCCGGCGGATCGGCCTGCTTGATCGCCACGCCCTGGACGCGGATGCCCGACTTGTAGCCGTCGAGAATCTCCTGCATCCGCTGTTCGACCTGCTGCTCGATCTCGGTGCGGCCCGCACCCAGTGCATCGTCCAGGCTGACGCTGGCGACCACCGAGCGCATCGCGCTTTCCGCCACTTCGCGGATCGATGCGTCCGGGTCGGCCAGCTGGAACAGATAGAGTTCCGGATTTCGGATGTTCCAGCGCACCGAATAGGCCAGATCGACGATATTCTGGTCGCCGGTCAGCACCAGATTTTCGCTCTCCGCGCTGGCCGATCCGATGTCGATCGTGCGGATTTCTTCGACATCGACCGTGCGCACCGCCTCGAACGGGGCGGGCAGGGTCAGGCTGATGCCGGGCGAGAGGGTGCGGCTATATTTGCCGAGCAGGGTGACGACGCCGCGTTCCTGCGGGCCGACCCGGTGGAAACTGGTCAGCACCAGCCACAGGACGACGACAATGCCGACGGCGATCGGCCACAGCGCCCGGCCGTTCGCACGCGGCGGCAGGCCACCGAAGCCGCCGCCCTGACCAAAGCTTTCGCGGCTCTTGCGCAGCAATTCCTCGATCGCGGAGGGAGATTTGCTCCCGGCCGGCTTGCCGGGCTGGGTCCAGGGATTGCGCGGGCCATCACTGCCCCCGCCGGACCCGTTCTTGCCCGGTCCGTCATTGCCCTCAGGCCCGTCACCCTTGCCGCCCCAGGGACCCTGGGCCATGGCGCTCGCGATGCCGGGCATCCACCCGAATAATCTTCTCATGTCATCTCTATAGGAATGGCTGCACGCGAAAAACAGTGCCCTTAACGACGATTATTGCCTAGAGGCCCCAGTCATGACCGATATCGATGATTTTGCCGCCCGCCTGAAGACGCTGACCGATGGCCGTGCCAGCGCGCCGCGGGTGAAGGATGGCATCATGACCCTGGCGCTAGACGTGGGCGGTCTGGCGCCCGAACGGCGCGATGCCGTGGCGGCCGCCATCCGCGAGGGCGGCCTGATGCTGCCGGGTGTCACCGATGTGCGCATCGCCATGACGGCCGAGCGACGCGCGCCGCGCATCATCGCCGTGGCGTCGGGCAAGGGCGGGGTGGGCAAGTCGACCCTGTCGGCCAATCTCGCCATCGCTTTGTCTCGGCTGGGGCACAAGGTCGGTCTGGTGGATGCCGATATCTATGGCCCGTCGCAGGCGCGCCTGCTCGCCAGCGAGGACCAGAAGCCGCAGGCGCGCGAAAAGCGCCTGTTCCCGGTCGAAAGCCCGCTCGGCATTCCGATGCTGTCGATGGCGCATCTGGTCGATCCGGGCAAGGCACTGGCCTGGCGCGGGCCGATGGTCGGCAATGCGTTGGGGCAGTTGATCGACGCTGACTGGGGCGACACCGACCTGCTGGTCATCGATCTGCCGCCGGGCACCGGCGATATCCAGCTGACCATGCTCCAGAAGCACAAGCCGGCTGGCGCCGTCATCGTTTCGACGCCGCAGGACCTGGCGCTGATGGATGCGACCCGCGCGATCAGCCTGTTCGAGCAGGCGCAGGTGCCGATGATCGGCCTGGTCGAGAATATGGCCGGCTATGCCTGCCCGCATTGCGGCGAAGTGTCCGATCCGTTCGGCTGCGGTGGCGCGGAAGCGGCGGCGGGTGAGCTTGGCCTGTCCTTCATCGGCCGCATTCCGCTGGCGATCGACATTCGCAAGCGCTCCGACGCGGGCGATCCGCCGGCAGCCGGCGAAGGGCCGCATGCCGATGCCTTCCGCGCCGTCGCCGAAAAGGTCGCGGCCTGGCTGGCGAAGGCCGCCTGATCAGAGGCTGAGGTGCAGGAACTGGTTGAAGGCGCTCGCGCGATAATCGCCGAACGCCTCGCCATTGCCGAAGCCGTGCCGGCGATACAGCGTCAGCGCCGGATCGAAGGCGGGGCCGCTGCCGGTTTCCAGGCTGAGCCGGGTCATGCCGCGCTGCCGTGCCTGCCCGATGATATGGCGCAGCAGCGCTGCGGCCACGCCCCGGCGCAGATGATCGGGATGGGTGCGCATCGATTTGAGTTCGCCCTGGCCTCCGCCCAGATCGCGCAGCGCGGCGACGCCGGCGATGCTGTCGCCATCCCAGGCGGTCCAGACGCAAATGTCGGGCTGCTGCAATCCTGACAGGTCGAGCGCGAAGACGCTTTCTGGCGGCGATTCCGCCTGCATGCCAGCCAGATGGATGGCCAATAGCGCGCGGGTCGGTGCGCCGCTCAGATCGTCTTCGCGAATATCGAACATGGGCTGGGTCTAGCCGTGGCGCGTGCGGTGCGCCACGGCCAAGTCCGGCTTATTTGACGTTGATCTCCAGCGACGGGTCGACCATCGACCGACGCGGTGCTGGCCGGGCGGCCGGCAGCGGCGCGGCGCGGGGCGCGGGCGTGTAGCTCGCGGGGATCGGTGCCGCCTGGCCCAGCATGGGTGCAGGACGCCGTGGCGGTGCCAGCGCGATCTCATTCTGGGTGAAGGCCTGCAGTTCCCGGCCGGCCGGGATGATCGCCGTCTTGCCGGTGATGAAGCCTGCGAACACGCCGGCCGCGATCACGCCGCCGATGGTCGCGGCGGTATTGCCTTCGCCCTCCTGGCGGAAGCTGCCCTTGATCGGGATGCGGCGCCCGGCCACTTCGATATAGCGCAGTTCGATATTCATCTTGCCCGACTTGCCGAACGCGCCCTTGCCGGTCAGCCAGGTCACTTCACCCACGGCGCGGGCGTTCATCGGGATGACGACATAGCCATCGACCATCACCGGGTCGGCGACCGACAGGTCGAACATCGACCCTTCCTTGGCGGTTTTGCTGGACAATTCGCTGTTCATGCGCAGCATGACGGCGGTGTTGGCGGGCAGGACCATGGCCGGACTGGCCTCGGGCGGCTGCATGACGGGCAGCGGCGCATCGGCCTGTGCCAGCAGCGGCTGGGCAGTCGCGGACATGATGGCAAGCGCGGTAATGACGACAGACTTCATCTCAGGCCCCCTGAATACGGCCCGTCCCCACCGGCCGGCGCGAATCGCGCATTGCCGGACCTAGCTGGACGCTGCTTAGGAATTGGTTAGGAGCGGCCAGCGCCAGGCCCCTTGTTCGCGCCTTCGCCCTGCCCATATCGGGGGCCAGAACAGGAGGACCGCCATGCCGCTCACCGCCGCGCAGGATATTGCCGATCTGCTCAACGAAACCCGGACGATCGCGCTGGTCGGCATTTCCGATCGCCCCGACCGGCCGAGCTACAGCGTGATGAAGACGCTGCAGGATCATGGCTATCGGGTGCTGCCGGTCAATCCGCAGATCGCCGGTGAGCATGTCCATGGCGAATTCGTCTGGGATCGGCTGTCGGACATCGGCGTGCGGATCGACATGGTCGACATCTTCCGGCGCAGCGAGGCCGCGGGCGAGGTGGTGGACCAGGCGATCGCCGCTGGCGCCAAGTCGGTCTGGATGCAGTTGGGGGTGATCGATGCCGATGCCGCGGCGCGGGCCGAAGCGGCGGGGCTCAAGGTCGTGATGGACTATTGCCCTGCGATCGAGATCCGGCGGCTTGGCCTTGCGCCGATCGCGGCGGATTAGCCCTAGGCAGCACGGCCCAGCGCCTCTATCAGCAAGGCCATGGCGCGGGCACCGTTGAAACGACGCAAAGACAGAGGTTTGAGCGACACAGGTGTGAGCCGTCGCACGCTGCTGGTCGGTGGTGGCGCGGCAGCGGGACTGGTTCTGGCCTGGGCGGCCTGGCCGCGTAGCTATCGCCCCAACCTCAATGTCGGGCCGGGCGAACAGGTTTTCGACGCCTTCCTCAAGATCGATCGGGCCGGGCAGGTGATCGCCATCGTGCCGCAAACCGAAATGGGGCAGGGGGTGACCACCATCCTGCCGCAGATTTTGGCGGACGAACTGGGCGCCGACTGGCGCACCGTCGCGGTGCAGAGCGCGCCGATCAGCCCGCTCTATGCCAACGGCCTGCTGGCGCGTGACTGGCTGGCAAGCGACTGGACCCGCGTGGCGGGCGATGCCGGCACCTGGGCAATCGACCAATATGCGACGCGCAGCGCGCTGATGCTGACCGGGGCGGGCACGTCGGTGCCGATGTTCCATGACGCCTATCGTAGGGCGGGTGCGGCGGCGCGCGTGCTGCTGTGCAAGGCGGCGGCGGCGCGCTGGGGCGTGCCCTGGGAAAGCTGCGACATCCAGAATGGCATCATCACCGACGGGGCCGAGCGCAAGCTGCGGCTGGGCGATGTGGTGGAAGATGCTGCCGGTTTCACCCTGCCCGACATCCTGCCCTATCGTCAGGGCAATGACGGTCGGCTGACCGGGCAGGATTTGCCGCGGCTCGACACCCCGTCAAAGATCGACGGCAGCCATAATTTCGCCGCCGACATCCGCCTGCCCGACATGGTCTTCGCCTCGATCCGGCAGGGGCCGATTGGCGACGCCGTGCTCAAGGATGCGCGCGATGCCGAGGCGCAGAAGGTCACGGGCTTCCTGAAACTGGTCCGCACCGAGCGCTGGATCGCGGCGGTCGGCACCAACTGGTGGGCGGCGAACCGGGCGCTCGACCTGATCGATCCCAGCTTCACCCTGCGCGGCGCGCCAGTCGACAGCGGCCGCATCGATGCTGCGCTGGAGGATGCCTTTTCCGGGGATGCCGGCCGGCGTCTCTATGTGCAGGGCGACCTGCTGCCGGTGTTCGAGAAGGCGACGATCCTGGCCAGCGAATATCAGGTCGATCCCGGCCTGCATCTCGCATTGGAGCCGATGTGCGCGACGGCGCGGGTGACGGAGGAGGGCACCGAAGTCTGGATGGCGACGCAGGCGCCCGTGCTGGCCCGCGCCGCGATCGCCGATGCGCTGGGCCTGTCGGACAGTGCGGTGACGCTCTATCCGCTCCATGCCGGCGGCGCGACCGGACGGCATATGGATTGGGAGGCGGGCGTGCAGGCGGCGCTGATCGCGCGCGATGTCGGTCGTCCGGTGCAACTGCTCTGGTCGCGGCTGGAGGATGTGATTCAGGATCGGCCGGGCGCGCCGGCCCATGCCCGCATGGCGGCCAAGCTGGGCCGTGGCGGCATGGTCGAAGGCTGGCTGGCCAAGGTGGCGGCTCCCTGCGCCATGACCCAGACCTGGTCGCGCATCGCCCATGGGAAGCTGCCGCATGAGGCTGCTGCCGAAGCGGGCGACAAGGCGACCCGGCTGGCGGTGGCCGGCATGGTGCCGCCCTATGCCATTCCGAACTGGGCGGTGGATCATTATCCCGCCGACGTTGGCCTGCCGCTCGGTTTCATGCGCGGCAATGCGCATCTCCATGGCGCCTTCTTTACCGAATGCTTCCTTGACGAACTCGCCCATCTGGCGGGGATCGAGGCGATGTCCTTCCGCATCCAGATGCTGGGCGGGAACCCGCGCCTCGCCCATTGCCTCTCCACGGCAGCGGCCATGGGCGGCTGGCAGGGGGGCATTGCCGGGAGCGGACAGGGGATCGCCGCGCATATGATGAACGGTGCCTATGCCGCCGTGATGGTCGAGGCGGGGATCGAGGGCAGCAAGCTCAGCGTCCGGCGGATGGTCGCGGCAGTGGATTGCGGCGATCAGGTCAATCCCGATATCGCGCGGCAGCAGATGGAAAGCGGGCTGATCCATGGCCTGGCGCTCGCCATGGGGGCGTCGGTGCCCTATGCCGGTGGCATGCCGACGCGCGCGATGCTGGGGCGGATGAACCTGCCGCGGCTGGGCGACATAGGAGAGATCAGCGTGGAACTGATCCGCAGCACGGCCGATCCGGCCGGCGTCACCGATCTTGGCGCGCCGCTTGCCGCGCCGGCGATCGCCAATGCGCTCTTCACCGTCACCGGGCAGCGATTCCGCAGCCTGCCGATCATGGGGAATGGCTGATGCCTGACAGCGAAGTTGACACTCGAACGCCATCGCGCGTCGGCGTGCTGCTGATCAATCTCGGCACGCCTGACGCGCCGGATGCCACATCGGTGCGCCGTTATCTGGCGGAATTCCTGTCCGACCCGCGCGTGGTGGAAATTCCGCAGATCATCTGGCAGCCGATCCTGCGCGGCGCGGTGCTGACGACGCGGCCGAAAAAGTCGGCCCATGCCTATCAGCAGGTGTGGATGCCCGGCGGATCGCCGCTGGCGGTCTATACCCGCGAGACGGCGGAGGCGTTGCAGCAGGCGATGGGGCCGGACCTGATCGTCGACTGGGCGATGCGCTATGGCAATCCGTCGATCGCCAGCCGGCTCCAGGCGATGACGGCGCAGGGGTGCGACCGCATCCTGCTGGCGCCGCTCTATCCGCAATATTCCGGCGCGACGACCGCGACCGCGCTGGACAAGGCCTTTGCCGCGCTGGCCGACATGCGGCTGCAACCGGCGATCCGCACCCTGCCGCCTTATTATGCCGATCCCGACTATGTCGCCGCGTTGAAGGCGTCGATCGACGGCCATCTGGCGCAGCTCGACTTCAGGCCCGATGCGCTGCTCGCCAGTTTCCATGGCATGCCGGAACGGACGCTGAAGCTGGGCGACCCCTATTATCACCAGTCGGTGGAGACAGTCCGGCTGCTCGATGCGGCGATGGACCTGCCCGTCCATATGAGCTTCCAGTCGCGTTTCGGCCGGGCCAAATGGCTGGAACCGGAGACAGAGGCGACGCTCACCAGATTGGTGAAGGAAGGTGTCCGGAACATTGCTGTCGTGACACCCGGATTTTCGGCAGATTGTCTGGAAACCCTAGAGGAAATCGGACTTCGCGCGAAAGAAGTTTTTTTAGCGGAAGGTGGCGAAAAATTTGCCTTTTTGCCCTGTCTAAACGCATCCCCCGAAGCTATCACCCTCTACCAGCGGCTGGTCGGCCGCGAGCTTTCAGGATGGGTCGACCAGAGGGTCTAGCACAGGAGAGGACAGGCGCATGTCGAGAGTAGCGATCGTGACCGGCGGAACCCGCGGTATCGGGGAAGCCATCAGCCTGGCACTCAAGGAAATGGGATATACGGTTGCCGCCAACTATGCCGGCAACGAGGAAAAGGCCAAGGCCTTCACCGACGCCACCGGCATTGCCAGCTTCAAATGGGATGTTGGCGATCATCAGGCCTGCCTGGACGGTTGCGCTGCGGTGGCGGAAGCGCTCGGCCCGGTCGACATCGTCGTCAACAATGCCGGCATCACCCGTGACGGCGTGCTTGCCAAGATGAGCTTCGACGACTGGAACGAGGTCATGCGCATCAACCTTGGCGGTTGCTTCAACATGGCCAAGGCGACCTTTGGCGGCATGCGTGAGCGCGGCTGGGGCCGGATCGTCAATATCGGTTCGATCAACGGCCAGGCCGGCCAATATGGCCAGGTCAACTATGCCGCCGCCAAGTCGGGCATTCACGGCTTCACCAAGGCGCTGGCACAGGAAGGCGCCAAATATGGCGTCACCGTCAATGCGATCGCGCCCGGCTATATCGACACCGACATGGTTGCCGCCGTGCCGGCACCGGTGCTGGAAAAGATCGTCGCCAAGATCCCGGTCGGCCGTCTGGGTCAGGCGCATGAAATTGCTCGTGGCGTTGCCTTCTTCTGCAGCGACGAAGGCGGCTTCGTGACTGGCAGCACGCTGTCGATCAACGGCGGCCAGCACATGTATTGATGGCCAAGGGCGACGCTTCCGATGGCGCAGCCGCGTCCGGGGCGTCGCCCTTTGCCCCTCCGGTCAAGCGCAGCGTGACCATTGCCGGGCACCAGACCGCGATCAGCCTGGAGCCGATCTTCTGGCAGGCGCTGCGCGATGCCGCTGCCGAGGCCGAATTGCCGATCAATGCGCTGATCGCCCGGATCGACGTGACGCGGATGGCGGCCGACGATCCCCCCAATCTGGCCAGCGCGATCCGCTGCTGGCTTTTCGCCCGCGTCCGGACACAGGATTCGCCGCCGGGCTGAGCGTCTCCCGCCGCTTTCCCTTATTGCTATAGCGTTTCTTCCGCACTTCTGCGCCCGAGCGAAATGCGCTAGGGCCCTGCGAATGAAATTGATTCGCATTATGGTCCGCTGTATCGCGGACTTAGGCTGACGGACGGAGGACGGGCAATGCTGCAGGCGGCACAGGGCAGGGCGGAGGTCTATGCGACCGATTTCGCCGATGTCGGTGACGATCGTCCGATGCCCGTTGCCAGCGGGCGTGCCATCGCTGTTCCAGCCGAACGCTATGGCGCCCGGCGCGGTCCGAACCTGCCCGCCATTGCCGCCATCCTGGTCGTGCATGCGCTGCTGATCGGCGCGCTGATCCAGGTGCGCAATCATGTCGTCCGGGCCGAAGAGGCGAAGCTGACGGTGGTGAACCTGTCGCCACCCCCGCCACCGCCTGCCGCCGAAGCGCCCCCGCCGCCGCCATCCCAGCCGCAGGTCGTGGCGCCGCCGCCGATCGTCCAGACGCCGGTCCCGCCGGTGCAGATCGCTACCACGCCCGATCCGGTCCCCGCGCCATCGCCGGTCGCGGTGTCGGCCCCGCCATCGCCGCCGGCACCTGCCGCGCCGGTCATGGCTGCTGCGGCGCCCTCGGTCGTGCAGGCCGGCGATATCGGCGCGCAGATGGTGTCGGGCAAGCCGCCCCGCTATCCGATCGACAGCCGGCGCAAGCGCGAGCAGGGCACGGTCGTGCTGGCGCTGGTGGTCGGCACCGACGGCGGCGTCGAGAGCATCGGCATCGCCCGCAGCAGCGGCTTCGCGCGACTGGATGATGCCGCGCGCGATGCGGTCAAGCATTGGCGCTGGCGCCCGATCGTCCGTGACGGTCAGGCCGTGCGGGTGAAGGGCGTGGTCGAAATCCCCTTCGTCATCCGCACCGACAAGGCCTGACAGACAGCGCCTCACCGGCGCGCCTCGCCCGACCGCAGGCCCAGGCCATCCCGCCCCGGAGTATCCTTCATGCTGATCGTCATTCCCGACCTGATCGACGCCGCCGGCGTCGCCCACATCCGCGCGCTGATCGATGCGGCGCAATGGGTCGATGGCAATGTCACCTCCGGCCATCAGTCGGCGCTCGCCAAGCGCAACCTGCAATTGCCCGAAAGCGCGCCGGAAGCGCGCCAGGCGGGGCAGATGATCCTCGATGCACTCGGTCGATCGCCGCTGTTCATCGCCGCCGCGCTGCCGCTCAAGATCTTTCCGCCCCTGTTCAACAGCTATGCCGGGGGGCAGGCGTTCGGCACCCATGTCGACAATGCCGTGCGCATCCAGGCCGGCACCGGCTTCCGCGTCCGGTCCGACCTGTCGATCACCGTCTTCCTGGAGGAGCCGGAAAGCTATGAGGGCGGCGAGCTGACGATCGAGACCCATTTCGGCGTGCAGCAGGTGAAGCTGCCGGCGGGGCAGGCGGTGCTCTATCCCTCCTTCTCGCTGCATCGGGTCGAACCGGTGACGCAGGGCCGGCGCGTCGCCAGCTTCTTCTGGATGCAGTCGATGATCCGCGACGATGCCGCGCGGCAGATGCTGTTCGATCTCGACAGTTCGATCCAGCAACTGGCGCTTGATCGCGGCCATGACGATGCGCAGGTGATCCGCCTGACCGGCGTCTATCATAATCTGCTGCGCCGCTGGGCCGATGCCTGAGCCTGCTGTCAGCTTGTGCCTATGGCTAACTAACTGGCAATTATAGCGAATCTATAGTCGTCACGCCGTGCGTGCAGGCGCTGGCTCGCCGCACATGTCGTTCGTCGGCGCTGGTTGCCCTTTGGTCGAAAGCCCGCATGCCACGCCCTGTCGCCCGGAAAAGCCGTTTGACCTCATCTGTCCGGCTCGCAATGATCCGCGCCATCCACGCGGAGGGTGCCAAGGGGGTGGCCTTCGCGACAAGACAGACCCGCGATCTGCGGGCATTCCAGTGGAGGCTATCTTGCATAGACGCGACTTCCTGGCCTTTGGCACCATGGGTGTCGGCGGGCTCGTCCTGCCGTCCTTTTTCGGCAAGGTCATTGCAGCAGAGGATCTGAACAGCGCGCTCGACGTCGGTTTCAAGAAGGGGCTGGCCGACGCCGCGATGAACGCGGCCAAGAGCGCCGGCGCCAGCTATTGCGACGTGCGCGTCGGCCGCTATCTGCGCCAGTTCGTCATCACCCGCGAAAAGAATGTCGAGAATATCGTCAACACCGAATCCACCGGTGTCGGCATCCGCGTTCTCGCCAATGGCGCCTGGGGCTTTGCCGCCACCAATGAACTGAGCAAGGAAGCGGTCGCCAAGGCTGCGCAGCAGGCGGTCGCCATCGCCAAGGCCAATGCGCCGCAGCAGAGCGCCCCGGTCCAGCTCGCCCCGGTCAAGGGCGCGGGCGAGGTCAGCTGGAAGACGCCGATCGTCAAGAACAGCATGGCCGTGCCGATCAAGGACAAGGTCGAGCTGCTGATGGGCGTGAACGCCGCCGCGATGGAGGCGGGCGCCGACTTCGTCAATTCGATCCTGTTCCTGGTCAATGAGCAGAAATATTTCGCCAGCACCGATGGCAGCTATATCGACCAGGATGTCCACCGCATCTGGGCACCGATGACGGTCACCGCGGTCGACAAGACCAGCGGCAAGTTCCGCACGCGCGAGGGGCTCTCCTCGCCGATGGGTCTGGGCTTCGAATATCTCGACGGCGCCGCCAGCGGCAAGACCGTGCTGCCCAATGGCGTCACCGTCTATGGCAACAGCTATGACATGAAGGAAGACGCGATCGCCGCCGCCAAGCAGGCGCGCGCGAAGCTCAAGGCGCCGTCGGTCAAGCCGGGCAAATATGACCTGGTGCTCGACCCGTCGCACACCTGGCTGACCATCCATGAATCCGTCGGCCATCCGCTCGAACTGGACCGCGTGCTGGGCTATGAAGCCAATTATGCCGGCACCAGCTTCGCCACGATGGACAAGCTGCAGGCCCATTTCCAATATGGCAGCGACAAGGTGAACATCGTCGCCGACAAGGTCCAGCCCGGCAGCCTGGGCGCGGTCGCCTATGATGACGAGGGCGTGAAGACCAAGAAGTGGGATCTGATCCGCGACGGCAAGCTGGTCGGTTACCAGGCGATCCGTGACCAGGCCCATATCGAGGGCAAGAAGGAATCGGACGGCTGCGCCTATGCCGACAGCTGGTCCAATGTGCAGTTCCAGCGCATGGCCAATGTCAGCCTGGAACCGGGCAAGACCAAGCAGAGCGTTGCCGACATGATCGCAGGTGTCGAGGATGGCATCTACATCATCGGCGACGGCAGCTTCTCGATCGACCAGCAGCGCTACAACGCCCAGTTTGGCGGCCAGCTCTTCTACGAGATCAAGAACGGCAAGATCACCCAGCAGATCGAGGATGTCGCCTACCAGATCCGCACCCCGGAATTCTGGAATGCCTGCGTCGGCGTCTGCGACCAGAGCGACTATCGCCTGGGGGGCTCCTTCTTCGACGGCAAGGGCCAGCCGGCCCAGGTCTCCGCCGTGTCGCACGGGTCTTCGACCGCGCGCTTCAACGGTATCAACGTCATCAACACCGCGCGTTCGCTCGGCTGATCGCTTAGGGAGACAGAAAAATGAGCATCCTTACCGAAGCGCAGGCCAAGGCCATCCTGACCAAGGTCGTCGCCCTGTCGAAGGCCGACGAGTGCACCGCGCAACTAACCGGCAAGATCCAGGGCAATATCCGCTTTGCCCGCAACGACGTGTCGACCGCGGGCCTGACCGACGATATCGAGCTGGCGGTCCAGGTCGCCTATGGCAAGAAGGTCGGCACCGCCACCATCAACCAGTTTGATGACGCCTCGCTCGAACGGGTGGTGCGCCGCGCCGAAACGCTGGCCAATCTGGCCCCGGACAATCCGGAATTCATGCCGGCGGTGGACAGACAGGCCTATAAGGCCAGCCCGACCTTCGCCCAGTCGACCGCCGACATCACGCCCGAATATCGCGCCCAGATGGCGTCGACCTCGATCACCGCCTGCAAGTCGCAGAAGCTGATCGCGGCCGGCTATCTGGAGGATAATCAGAGCTTCGTCGCGATCGCCAACAGCAAGGGCAATTTCGGCTATCAGCGCTCGACCATGCTGGATTATACCTGCACCGTCCGCACCGAGGATGGCCGGGGTTCGGGCTGGGTCGGCACCGACACGCAGGACGCCACCCGCTTCAAGGCGGACAGCGACATCCAGATCGCGATGCGCAAGGCATCGGCCTCGTCCGAGGCCAAGGCGCTGGAGCCGGGCAAATATACCGTGATCCTGGAACCGATGGCGGCCGCAGGCCTGATCGGTTTCATGTTCTACTTCTTCGGCGCGCGCGAGGCGGACGAGGGCCGCAGCTTCCTGTCGAAGAAGGGCGGCGGCAACAAGCTCGGCGAACAGGTGTTCGGGCCGCAGGTCAATTTCTACACCGACCCGTGGGATCCGGTCGCGCCCTGCCTGCCCTGGGACGATGATGGCCTCGCGCGCCAGCGCGTCGACATGGTCAAGGACGGCAAGGTCACCAACCTCAATTACAGCCGCTACTGGGCGAGCAAGCAGGGCAAGCCCGCGATCGGTCAGATGGGCAATATCCTGATGACCGGCGGCACCAAGACCACCGCCGACCTGGTCCGCTCGACCGAGCGCGGCGTGCTCGTCACCCGCACCTGGTACATCCGCATGGTCGACCCGCAGACCGTGCTGCTGACGGGCCTGACCCGCGACGGCACCTTCTATGTCGAGAACGGCCAGATCAAATATCCGATCAAGAATTTCCGGTTCAACGAGAGCCCGGTGATCATGCTCAACAATGTCGAAGAGCTGGGTCGCCCGGTCCGCGTGCCGCCGGACGAAGTGTCGATGAACATCGTCGTGCCGCCGATGAAGCTGCGCGACTTCACCTTCACCTCGCTCTCGGACGCGGTGTGACGGTTTGAGCTGTGCATGATCCTCCCCTGTGAAGGGGAGGGGGACCATTGCGAAGCAATGGTGGAGGGGTGTCACCCTATCGATAGCGGGACACCCCTCCGTCTGGCTTCGCCAGCCACCTCCCCTTCCAGGGGAGGATCATGCAAATCCCTATGTGATTGGATGTGATGACACGCGGCGAGTTTCTTCGGTTCATGGCGGGCGGTCTGGCTGGCGCAATGCTGGCCCGCCCCCTTGCCGCCGCGGGAGGCTATGATTTCTGGTTCACCCGGCTGCGCTATGACTCGGGCGACTGGGACGTCGACCAGCGCATGCCGTCCAACCTCATCACCTCGCTGATCGATTATACGACGCTGCGGGTCGATCCGAAGGAGCATGTCATTGCCCTTTCGGACCCGAAGATGCTGACCGCGCCCTTCTGCTACATGGCAGGGCACAAGCTGGTCGAATTTTCGGAGGCCGAGCGGCGCAATTTCGAGCGCTATGTCCGCAATGGCGGCTTCGTCCTGGTGGACGATTGCAACCATGACATAGACGGCCTGTTCGCCCGCTCGTTCGAGGCGCAGATGGCCAAGATTTTCGGCCCCAAGGGCTTGAAGACGCTGCCCAAGACCCATCCGGTCTATCGCAGCTTCTTCAAGTTTGACGGGCCGCCCAATACCGCGCTGGAACTGAACGGCTGGGGCGACGATCTGGTCCACGACTATCTCAAGGGGATAGAGGTGAACGGGCGCTTGGGCGTTCTCTACAGCAACAAGGATTATGGCTGCGAGTGGGACTATGACTGGCGCAACAAGCGCTTCCTGGCCGAGGATAATACCAAGTTCGCGGTCAATATCGTGATGTACGCGCTGTCGTCGTAATGCCTGCCGTCCGCCGTCTTTTTTTCGTCATTCCCGCGAAAGCGGGAATCCATCTCCCAACCTCGCACCCGTGGAGAGCGTCGGAGATGGATCCCCGCCTGCGCGGGGATGACGGCATTTGCTAGGAAATATCATGACCGATATCAGCGAAGCGGAAATCCAGCAGAAACTGGCGCGCCTGGGCGAATTGCGCGCGGCGATCGGCCAGGCGATCGTGGGGCAGGGGGCCGTGGTCGAGCAGTTGCTGATCGGCCTGCTCGCCGGTGGCCATTGCCTGCTCGAAGGGGTGCCGGGCCTGGGCAAGACATTGCTGGTCCGCTCGCTCGGCGAGGCGCTCAAGCTCGACTTCCGCCGGGTACAGTTCACTCCCGACCTGATGCCCAGCGACATTCTCGGCACCGAATTGCTGGAGGAGGATCATGGCACCGGCCATCGGAGCTTCCGATTCCAGAAGGGGCCGATCTTCACCAACCTGCTGCTGGCCGACGAACTCAACCGGACCCCGCCCAAGACGCAGGCGGCGCTGCTGGAGGCGATGCAGGAGCGCACCGTCAGCTATGGCGGCACCACCTATCAGCTACCCTCGCCCTTCTTCGTGCTGGCGACGCAGAACCCGCTGGAACAGGCCGGCACCTATCCGCTGCCCGAGGCGCAGCTCGATCGTTTCCTCCTCCATATCCGGGTCGATTATCCGACCGAGCAGGAGGAGCATGACATTCTGGCCCAGACCACCGGCGCCAAGCCGGGTGCGGTGCCGGCGGTGATGCAGGGCGAGGAGGTGCTGGCGCTGCAGAAGCTGGTGCGCGACGTGCATTTTGGCGAGGATCTGCTGCGCTGGGTGACGCGGATCGTGCGGGCGAGCCGTCCCGGCGAAGGCGCGCCGGACGATATCCGCAAATATGTGAAATGGGGCGCCGGCCCGCGCGCCGGCCAGTCGCTGATCCTGGCGGCCAAGGCGCGGGCGCTGCTGCAGGGCCGTCTGGCGGCGACGCGCGAGGATATCGTTGCGCTGGCCGGGCCAGTGATGCGCCACCGCCTGCTGCTGTCCTTCGCCGCCGAGGCGGAAGGGAAGAGTGCCGACGATGTCGTCGCCGCGCTCGTCCGCGCCGTGCCACTCGGCTGATCCGGACACGACGTCATGGCCGATTTCATCCCCCCAGATGTGCGGAGCCGGCTCAAAAGCCTGCGCCTGCTCACGCGCCGGGCGGTGGGATCGCATGGCCTCGGCCTCCATCACAGCCACAGCCGGGGCGCGGGCCTCGAATTTGCGCAATATCGCGCCTATGAGCCGGGCGACGAGTTGCGCCAGATCGACTGGAAACTCTATGCCCGGTCGGACAAGTTCTTCGTCCGCGAGGCGGAACGGGAAAGCCCGGTCGCGGTCTGGATCGTGATGGATGCCAGCGCGTCGATGGCGCAGACCGATGCGATCCGGCCCGATTATAGCCGGCTCGACGCGGCCAAGGGGATCGCCGCCAGTATCGCCGAATTGGCGATGCAGCAGGGCGATCGCTTCGGCTGGATGGCGCTGTCCGACACCGGGCTGCGGCTGTTGCCACCCGCTACCGGCCTGCGCCAGCGCGACCGGCTGCTGCTCGACATGCTGCCGCTGCGGGCCGAAGGCGGCTTTGCCGCTGAAACCCAATTGGCGCCGCTGTGGGAACGGATCGGTGCCCATGATCTGGTGATCCTGCTCAGCGACTGTTTCGAGCCGGGCGCGATCGAGCTGGTCGAGAAATTGTCAGCCGCCGGGCGCGAGGTTCTGGTGATCGAGATGCTGACCGTAGGCGAGCGGGATTTCCCGTTCGACGGCGGCTATCGCTTCCGTGATCCGGAGACGGGCGAGGAACTGCTGGGCGACGGCGCCGCACTGCGCGCCGAATTTCTGCGCCGCTTCGGCGAGGCACGGGCGAAGCTGCATGCCCGGCTCGATGCGGTCGGCATCCGCCGTGCGACCCATGTGCTGGACGAGCCGATCGACCTGCCGCTGCGCCGCCTGTTCGGCGCCCATGACGCGGCCGAATATTCATGACGCCCGCCTTGCTGCTCCCCGCCGCGCTGGCTGGCCTGCTGGCGCTGCTGATCCCGCTGGCGATCCATATCGCCCGGCGCAGCGAGCAATTGCCGACCGATTTCGCCGCGCTGCGCTGGCTGCGGCAGAAGCCCAAGCCCCGGTCCCGCCTGCGTTTCGACGAATGGCTGTTGCTCGCCCTGCGCCTCGCTTTGCTGGCGCTGGTCGCGCTGTGGCTCGCCCATCCGGTGCTGTTCGGCGCGGCGAGCAAGCAGGCTTATGTGGCGCTGACGCCTGGCGTCGATCCGGCGGCGGTGGATGACAAGACGTTGGCCGAGGGCAGGGCGCACTGGCTGGCGCCCGGCTATCCCCGCGTCGAGCCGGGCAAGCCGATCACGGCCGAGGCCATCCCCATTGGCAGTCTGGTGCGCCAGCTTGACGCCGAGCTGCCGCAGGGCGCGCCGCTGACCATCATCGTGCCGCAGATCCTCCAGGGCGCCGATGCCGAGCGGCCCCGCCTGTCGCGCAAGATCGACTGGCGCATCGTCCCCGGCGCGATGCCGGCGGGCAAGCCGATGCCGGTGAAGGTGCCATCGATCGCCGTCCGCGCCGATGCGGGGCATGCCGCCGGCCTGCGTTACCTCAATGCTGCTGCACTTGCCTGGCAACCCGCAGGCAAGCCGGCCGATGTCGACAGCGGCCCGCTCAACGCGCCACTGCCTCCGGCGGACAAGGCGTTGTTCTGGATGAGCGCCGGCACTGTGCCGGA
Source organism: Sphingobium salicis subsp. salicis (assembly GCF_049472635.1). Lineage (NCBI taxonomy): Bacteria > Pseudomonadati > Pseudomonadota > Alphaproteobacteria > Sphingomonadales > Sphingobiaceae > Sphingobium > Sphingobium salicis. The sequence continues at coordinate 3,351,632 of NZ_JAYRCS010000001.1, read as the reverse complement.
CGCGCTGCAACGCTGGATCGCGCAGGGCGGGCAGGCGATCGTCGCCTCCGATGCGCTGCTGCCCCAGGGCACGACGCCCGCACCCCTGTGGCAGGATGATCTTGCCCGACCGCTGGTGGAGGTCATGCCGATCGGCAAGGGCCGCCTGCTCCGCTTCACCCGCCCGTTGCAGCCCGCGCAGATGCCGCAATTGCTGGAGGCGGATTTCCCCGCCCGTCTGCGCGCGTTGATCCAGCCGCCCAGCATCGCGCCGCAGCGCGCGGATGCCGCCGCCTATGCGCCACTCAGCGGCGGACGCGCCTATCCGCAATCGCCGGCCGATCTGCGCCCTTGGCTGGCGCTGCTGATCGCGGTGCTGCTGCTGGTCGAACGCTGGTTCGCCACCAGCCGCAAGCGGGCGATCGCGCCATGAGCGCCGACGCCCTGCTCTCCACCTGGCTGACGCCCAGTCGCCGGCGCGCGCGGTTCGACACGCTGCTGCTCGGTCTGCCGATCCTGCTGCTGGCGGGCGCGCTGGTCTGGCGTTTCGCCGGACTGGTGCCGGCCGCCATCCTGCTGCTGCTCGGCGCTGGCCTGCTTGGCGCCCTCGCCATCCGCCGCGCCCAGCGCTTCGATCAGCGCTGGTTGGTCCGCCGTCTCGATGCCAGCCGCGCCGATCTGGAGGATAGCAGCGCGCTGATCTTCGCCGATCCGCAGGCACTGGGCCCGCTGCAACGGCTGCAACGCGCCCGGCTCGACCAGCGGCTGGGGCAGGGCATGCCGCAGGATCTGGCGCCGGATTGGTCGCGCCGCGCGATCCTGGCACTCTGGACCGTGGCCCTGCTCGGCATCGCCGCCCTGCTGCTCTGGCCGCGCGGCAGCGATAGGCCCGTCGTGCTCGCCCCCGCTTCCGAGGGCATCGCCGCAAAGCCCGGCATCCCGCGCCTGGTCGCGCAGAATCTGCGCATCATTCCGCCCGCCTACACCGGCCTGCCGCTCCGTGATGAGGCCAAGCTTGATGTGCGCGCGCCGCTTGGATCACGGCTCGAATGGACCTTCCGCTTCGATTCGCAGGCAAGCGCGCCGGCGCTGCTGCCGCTTGGCGGTGCAGGCATTGCGCTGCGCCGCGATGGCGATCACTGGATCGCCAGCCGCATGCTCGACGCCTCGTTCCTCTATCGCGTCGATCCGGCATCCGGGCGCGGGCCGCTGCCGCCGCTGCACCGGATCGACGGCGTGGCCGATGCGCCGCCGCAGGTGAAGCTGATCGCGCCCGCCGCCAGCCTCAACATGGTGACTCCCGGCCAGCGCAGTTGGACGCCGGTCTTCGCCGCGACCGACGATTATGGCGTCGCCGCCACCGCCCGGCTGCGCATCACCCTGGCGATCGGCGAGGGCGAGAATATCCGCTTCACCGAGCGCGAGATCGCCGTGTCCGGCTCCGGCCCGGCGCGCGATCGGCGCTTTGCCCCGCGCCTCGATTTCGGCGCGCTCGGTTTTTCGGCCGGCGGCGACTTGGTGGTGCAGATCATCGTGCGCGACAATCGCGCGCCATCGCCGCAGGAGGTGCGCGGGCCCAGCGTCATCCTGCGCTGGCCCGCGGCCAAGGCACCCGAAAGCGGCGGCCTGCAGGGCATGGTCAATACCACTTTGCCGGCCTATTTCCGCAGCCAGCGCCAGATCATCATCGATGCCGAGGCGCTGCTGAAGCGCAAACGCAGCCTGGCGGCCGACAAATATCTCTCGCAATCCAACGGCATCGGCAACGACCAGAAAATCCTGCGCGGCCGCTACAGCCAGTTCTTGGGGGGCGAGAGCGAAGGCGAACCCAGCCTGCCGACCGCCTATGCGGATGGCCATGGCGAGGGTGACGGCCATGATCATGGCCCGCCGGTCGCGGCCCCCAATGTCTTTGGCGAGAAGGAGGATGTGCTCGCCGAGTTCGGCCATCCCCACGATGAATCGCCCGCCTCCAGCCTGGACCCGGAAACCCGCGCGATCCTGAAACAGGCGGTGGACGAGATGTGGCAGTCGGAAATGCAGTTGAAGCAGGGCCGACCCGACCTGGCCTTGCCCTTCGCCTACAAGGCGCTGCGCTTCATCAAGGAAGTGCAGCAGGCGACCCGCATCTTCCTGTCGCGCGTCGGCCCGGAACTGCCGCCGATCGACCCCGCCCGCCGCATGACCGGCAAGCGTGAAGGGATAGCAGACAGTTTCGCGCCGCTGGTCGCGGTCGAGGGCGATGACGGCCCGGCCGCCGCCGCCTGGCGCGGGCTGGCGCAGGGACCGGTGCCGCTCGACGCGCTGGAGGGCTGGTCTCGGGCCAACGCCGCGCGCCTGCCCGATCCGCTGGCGTTGAGCGGCGCGATCGACGCCGTGCGGCGCGATCCGGCCTGCGCCGCCTGTCGTGACAAGCTGCGCGCGCAATTGTGGATGGCGATGGAGCGGCCGCAGGGCGGCGTGGCGCGGCGGCGCCCGGCCGACGCTGCCGGCGCACGCTATCTCGGCGCGATCGGGGGACGGCCATGAGCGCGCAGATCATCACCGCGCTGCTCCTCAGCGTCGCCGTGCTGGTCGGCTGGGCAAGGCTGCTGTTGTGGCAGCGCACGGCCGGCGATCTGGGGGCGCACCTCTGGCGGCTTGCGGCCCTGCTGCTGCTCCAGCCGGTCGTCGCGCTGCTCCTCCATTTCGGCCTCTTCCCGCCCGCGTTGCCCGTGGCGGGCGGCACGCTGACCGTCGCCACCCAGGGCAGTTCGCGCTTCGCCTCGGCCGGCAAGGGTGCGCATCTGGTCGCGCTGCCCGAAGCGCGGGACATGGCGGGCGCGCAGGCGGTGCCGGATCTGGCGACCGCGCTGCGCCGCTATCCCGACACGCGCCGCCTCGTCATCCTGGGGCAGGGCCTCGTCGCCCGCGACCGCGATGCGGCTAAGGGGCTCGCGATCGATTATACGCCGCCGGCCGCCGCCGCAGGACTGATCGCGCTAGCCCGGCCTGACCGGATCGCGCCGGGCGCAACCTTCGCCGTCGGCGGACAGGTTGCCGGCCTGCCCAAGGCGCAGGTCGAACTGCTCGATCCCGCCGGGCGCGTCACCGATGCCGCTCCTGTGGATGGAGACGGCCGTTTCAGCCTGACCGGGACCGCGCGCGCCGCCGGCACCGCCGAATTCACCCTGCGCCTGCGCCGCGCCGATGGTGGGCTGGTCGAACAGGCCGTGGTGCCAATGCTGGTCGAGGGTGATGCTGCGCCGCGGCTGCTGATCCTGGCCGGCGCGCCGGGGCCGGAGGTCAAATATCTGCGCCGCTGGGCGACCGACGCCGGCTATGCCGTCACCGTCAACATGAGCGCGGGCGGCGGCATTGCGCTGGGCGACGCGCCGGTGGCGATCAATGCCGCCAGCCTGCGCCGCTATGACCTGCTGGTTGCCGATGACCGCGCCTGGGCCGGCCTTGGCGGCGGACGCGGCGCGGTGCTGGAAGCGGTGCGGGGCGGCATGGGCCTGATCCTGCGCGGCGGCGGCCCGGCTGACGGCGCGCTGCGCGACCAGTGGCGCGCGCTGGGTTTCGATCTGTCCAGTGGCAATGGCGTCGCGCCGATCGCACTGCCGGCGCCGCTTGCCGCCGATCGCGCCCGCACCCGTGCCGGCATTGGCAGCGCCGACCTCCCCGCCGACCTCAATATCGGCGATGATATCCTGCCCGAAGCGACCCGCATGGATGGCGTCCCGGCCGGCCGTGACGCGGTTCCGCTGGTGCAGGATGCCGCCGGCACACCACTCGCCGCCTGGCGCGCGCTCGGCGCAGGCCGGGTCGCAGTCTGGACCGGGCTCGACAGCTTTGGTCTGGTGCTGAGCGGCCGGGGCGATCTTTACGGCGGCTGGTGGGGGCGGATGATGGCCGCTGTCGTGCGCCCGGCACCGGGTTCTGTTCCCGCCTTCACTGGCCCGGCCTGGGTCGGCGAGCGGATCAACCTGTGCGGCCTGAAGCCCGGCGCCCATATCGATGGCGCGCCCTTGGCGATCGATCCGGCGACCGGCGATTGCGCCGCCTGGTGGCCTGATCGCGCAGGTTGGCACCAATTGCGCTGGACGGATGGCGCATCCGAAGCCTTCTACATCTATCCCGCCAATGCCCTGCCAGCCCTGCGCATCGCGCAGATGCATCAGGCCATGACACTGCTACAGGGCGCCGATCAGAAGAGCGATTTTGCCACTGCCGGGCGCGCCGTTCCCGGCCCGTCCTGGCCCTGGTTCATCGGCTGGCTGATCGCCAGCGCCCTGCTCTGGTGGTTCGAGCGGTCCCGGATCGGCCGCACGGCGATCCCGCAGTCCTAACCCACGCCCAGCATCACCGGTCGCAGGCGCTCGCTGGTCGCCACCAGCCAGCCGACAAACTGGTCGATCCGGGCAATGCCGCGCAGGTCGCGGGGCACCACCAGCCAGAAGCTGCGCTGGATATCGACCGCCTCGGGCAGCACGCGGACCAGCCCCGGCATGGCGTCGCCGATGAAGCAGGGCAATATGCCGCAGCCCGCGCCGCTGGCGATGATTTCCGCCTGGGCGTTGATGCTGCTCGACCGGATCGCCGGTTCCAGCCGGGCATCGACCTCCGCCAGATAGCGCAGTTCGGGCGCATAGATCTGGTCGGGGACATAGCCGACCAGCACATGACGCAGCAGGTCGCCCTTGGCCTTCAATGGCGGCGCACCCTCCAGATAGGCGGGCGTGGCATAAAGGCCCAGATGATAGTCGGTCAGCTTGCGGGTGATCAGCGGGCCGGTCTTGGGCCGGGCCAGCATCACCGCAATATCCGCCTCGCGCCGGGAGGGGTTGAGGAAGCCGCTCGACGCCACCAGGTCGATCTCGATCCGGGGATGGTCGGCGGTGAAGCTGCGCAGATGCGGTGCGATCACCCGGCTGCCAAAGCCCTCCGACGCGCTCAGGCGGATCGTCCCGGCCATCTGCGCGCCCGCCGCGCTGCCGCTCCGCTGCACGCCGAGCGCCGCCGCCTCCATCCGCTCGGCCTGTTCCAGCAGGCGGGTGCCATGGTCGGTCAGCACATGGCCGGCCGGCGTATGCTCGAACAGGCGTTGCTCCAGCGCGTGCTCCAGCCGCTTGATTCGCCGCGAGATGGTGGTGGCGTCCATCCTGGTCATCGCCGCCGCCGCGCTCAGCCGCTCGGTGCGCGCCACCGCCAGGAACAGGCGCAGATCGTCCCAGTTCATCGGTGCGGCATTTTTGCAGGGTGGATATGCATATCCGTCAGCTTGCCTGCATTTCTGATATCCTGCAAGGCGGGGTGAAACTATATTGGAGAGGATGGGCCATGCGTATCATCGATCATGTCATCAGCGGTCATTCGGCAGGTGACGGCGGCCGCACCAGCGACGTCTTCGACCCCAATAATGGCACCGTGCAGGCGCAACTGCGCCTCGGCACCCAGGGCGATCTTGACGCTGCCATGGCCGCCGCACTTGCCGCCCAGCCGGCCTGGGCCGCGACCAACCCGCAACGCCGCGCCCGTGTCATGTTCGCGTTCAAGACGCTGGTCGAACAGAATATGGACGAACTCGCCCATCTGCTCAGTTCCGAACATGGCAAGGTGATTGCCGACTCCAAGGGCGATATCCAGCGCGGGCTGGAGGTGATCGAGTTCGCCTGCGGTATCCCTCATCTGCTCAAGGGCGAATATACCCAGGGCGCCGGCCCCGGCATCGACGTATACTCGATGCGCCAGCCGCTCGGCGTGGTCGCCGGCATCACCCCGTTCAATTTCCCGGCGATGATTCCGATGTGGATGTTCGGCGTCGCCATCGCCTGTGGCAATGCCTTCATCCTCAAGCCCAGCGAGCGCGACCCCAGCGTGCCCGTGCGCCTCGCCGAACTGATGCGCGAGGCGGGCCTGCCCGACGGCGTGTTGCAGGTCGTCCATGGCGACAAGGAAATGGTCGATGCGATCCTCGACCATCCGGAGATCCGGGCGGTCAGCTTCGTCGGCTCCTCCGACATCGCCCATTATGTCTATCGCCGCGGCGTCGAGGCGGGCAAGCGTGTCCAGGCGATGGGCGGCGCCAAGAATCATGGCATAGTCATGCCCGATGCCGATCTCGACCAGGTGGTGAATGACCTCGCCGGCGCGGCCTTCGGTTCGGCCGGCGAGCGCTGCATGGCGCTGCCGGTGGTGGTGCCGGTGGGCGAGGCGACGGCGATCGCCCTGCGCGAGAAGCTGATCCCGGCGATCGACGCGCTGCGGGTCGGCGTCTCGACCGATGCGGACGCCCATTATGGCCCGGTCGTCACCGCCGCGCACAAGGCGAAGATTGAATCCTATATCCAGATGGGCGTCGATGAAGGCGCCGAACTGGTGGTCGACGGCCGCGGTTTCACGCTGCAGGGCCATGAACAGGGCTTCTTCGTCGGCCCGACTTTGTTCGACCGGGTGACGCCGCAGATGCGCAGCTATCAGGAGGAGATTTTCGGCCCCGTGCTCCAGATGGTGCGCGCCGACAGTTTCGAGGACGCGCTGCGCCTGCCGAGCGAGCACCAATATGGCAATGGCGTCGCCATCTTCACGCGCAACGGCCATGCCGCGCGCGAATTTGCCGCGCGGGTCAATGTCGGCATGGTCGGCATCAACGTGCCGATCCCGGTGCCGGTCGCCTATCATACGTTTGGCGGCTGGAAGCGCAGCGCCTTTGGCGACACCAACCAGCATGGCATGGAAGGGGTGAAGTTCTTCACCAAGGTGAAGACCGTCACCCAGCGCTGGCCCGACGGCGGCGCCACCGGCGACAGCGCCTTCGTCATCCCGACCATGGGGTGAGAGGAGCGGGGAGGCGATGATGCCTCCCCGGTCATGGTGCTTCAGGTTGACGCCTCATATCCTCGTCGCGCTAATGGATGCCGGATCAAGTCCGGCATGACGCCAATAAGGAAAAGACAGACGCATGACCCAGTTCGACCTCACCGACGAGCAGCGCGCCGTGCAGGAACTGGCGCAGCGCTTCACTGCCGATGCGATCACGCCCCATGCGGCCAAGTGGGACGAGGAGCATCATTTCCCCCGCGACACCATCCGCCAGGCGGCCGAACTGGGCTTCGGCGCCATCTATGTGTCGGAAGAGAGCGGCGGCATCGGTCTTGGTCGGCTTGAATCGGCGCTCATCATGGAAGCGATGGCCTATGGATGCCCCTCCACATCGGCCTTCATCTCGATCCACAATATGGCCGCCTGGATGATCGACCGCTTCGGGGACGATGCGGTGAAGCAGCGCTATCTCCCGTCGCTCGTCACCTGCGAGACGATCGCTTCCTATTGCCTCACCGAACCGTCTGCCGGCTCCGATGCGGCGTCGCTGCGTACCCGCGCGGTGCGAGACGGCGACCATTATGTCGTCACCGGTTCCAAGGCGTTCATTTCGGGCGGCGGCGAAAATGACATCTATGTCGTGATGGTCCGCACCGGCGAGGATGGTCCCAAGGGCATCAGTTGCCTGGTGATCGAAAAGGACATGGAAGGCGTCAGCTTCGGCGCGCAGGAGCGCAAGCTCGGCTGGCATTCGCAGCCCACCGCCCAGGTCAATTTCGACGGCGTCCGTGTGCCGGTCGCCAACCGCGTGGGCGCGGAGGGGCAGGGCTTCGCCATCGCCATGGCCGGGCTTGATGGGGGCCGGCTCAATATCGGCGCCTGCTCGCTCGGCGGCGCCCAGCGTGCGCTGGACGAGGCGGTCGGCTATACCCGCGAGCGGCGCCAGTTCGACCGCGCGATCGCCGATTTCCAGAATACCCAATTCACCCTGGCCGATATGGAGACGGAGCTTCAGGCCGCTCGCGCGCTGCTCTATCTCGCCGCCGCCAAGGTGAGCGAGGGCGCGCCCGACAAGACCAAATTCGCCGCCATGGCCAAGCGCTTCGCGACCGACACCGGTTCGGCCGTGGCCGACCGCGCGCTGCAACTCCATGGCGGCTATGGCTATCTGATGGACTATCCGGTCGAGCGCATCTGGCGCGACCTGCGGGTCCACCGCATCCTGGAGGGCACGAACGAGATCATGCGCATGATCACCGCCCGCGAACTGCTCAAGGCCTGAAGGGGAAGACCATGACCGACGATGTGCTGATTGCGGTGGAGGGCGGCGTCGGCCGCCTGCGGTTGAACCGGCCCAAGGCGATCCATGCGCTGAGCCGCGCGATGTGCGCGACCATGACCGACGCACTGCTCGCCTGGCAGGATGATCCGGCGATCAGCGCGGTGATGATCGACCATGCCGAAGGGCGCGGCTTCTGTGCTGGCGGCGACATCCGCCTGATCGCGGAGAGCGCGGCGGGCGACAATCTGGCGGCGCGAGATTTCTTCGCGACCGAATATCGCCTGAACCATCTGCTCTTCACCTATGGGAAGCCGGTGATTGCCTTCATGGACGGCATCACCATGGGCGGCGGCGTCGGCATCGCCCAGCCAGCGCGCTATCGCGTCGCGACCGAACGCACCGTCTATGCCATGCCGGAAACCGGCATCGGCCTGTTCCCCGACGTCGGCGGCGGCTGGTATCTTTCCCGCCTGCCGGGCCGATCGGGCCGCTATCTCGCCGTCACCGGCGCCCGCATCGACGGCGCGGATGCGATCGCGCTCGGCCTTGCCACCGACTATCTGCCGAGCAACCGGCTGGAGGAGGCGAAGGCGGCAATCATCGCCGACCCCTCCGATATCGGCGACGTGCTGGCGCGTTTTGCCGTCAGCCCGCCCGACAGCGATTTCGCCGCCCGCCTGCCGGATATCGACCGGCTGTTCGCCAGCGACCGGCTGGAGGATATCTATGCCGCGTTGCGTGCCGACGGATCGGACTGGGCGCAGGCGCAGCTTGCCGCGCTCGACACCAAATCGCCCCAGACGATGAAGGTCGCGCTGCGGCAACTGGCGCAGGCCAGCCGCCTGACCCGCTTCGTCGACAATATGGCGATGGAATATGATCTCGCCTGCCGCATCATCGCCCGGCCGGACATTGTCGAAGGCGTGCGCGCGCTGATCGTCGACAAGGACAACCAGCCGCGCTGGAACCCGCCGACGGTGGAGGCGGTGCCCGACCAGCTGGTCGACGCGATCTTCGCGCCGCTGCCCGAAGGCGAGCGCTGGACCCCGCTGCCCCAGGCGGCGGTCGAGGTCTGAGAGTGTATTTGGAAATGCGCCTCTGGCGCATCCGCACCGGCTCGCACCCCCACCCGACCGCCCATCAGGGTACCATGTCTGGGTGGTCGGGTGGGGGTGCGGGCCGGTGCGGCTCTGAAAATGCGCTCTTCCGCGCATTTTTCAAACAGGCTCTGACATAATAAAAGGAGAGGATGGACATGAGCAGCATCGGCTTCATCGGCCTGGGCAATATGGGCGGCGGCATGGCCGCCAATCTGGTGAAGGCGGGCCACGCTGTCACCGCCTTCGACCTGTCCGAAGCCGCGCTGGCCCGCGCCGAGGCGGCCGGTTGCACCCGCGCCGCGTCCGCCGCGGAAGCGGTTAAAGGAGTCAGCATCGTTGTCACCATGTTGCCCGCCGGCAAGCATGTCCGCGCCGTCTATGGCGAGCAATTGCTGGGTGCGGTCGGGCCGGACACGCTGCTGATCGACTGTTCGACCATCGACGTCGCATCGGCCCGCGCCGTTATCGAACAGGCGGTCGAACACGGCCTCGCCATGGTCGATGCGCCGGTGTCGGGCGGCATCGCGGCGGCCAATGGCGGCACCTTGACCTTCATGGTCGGCGGCGAGGATGCCGCCTTTGCCCGCGCCGAACCGATCTTGCAGGCGATGGGCAAGGCGGTGATCCATGCCGGTGCGGCCGGGGCGGGGCAGGCTGCCAAAATCGTCAACAACATGCTGCTGGGCGCCACCATGGTCGCCACCTGCGAAGCCTTCGCCCTCGCCGAAAAACTGGGTCTCGATCTCCAGACCTTCTTCGACATCTCGTCCAAGGCATCGGGGCAGAGCTGGTCGATGACCAGCTATTGCCCGGTGCCCGGCGTCGGCCCGGAAACGCCGGCCGACCGCGATTATGAAGGCGGCTTCGCCAATGCGTTGATGCTCAAGGATCTGAAGCTCGCGGTGGAGGCCGCCCATGGCGTCGATGCCAGCGTGCCGATGGGCGCGGCGGCGGAATCGCTCTATCAGGCGCTCGTCAACACCGGCGCGGGGGCCATGGATTTCTCCTCCATGATCCGCTTCCTCAAGGGCGCGGCGGCCTGACATCCCTGACTTGACCGCAACCACATATGATCTACTGTGTATCATATGTGGTTGCGCGATCGCTCCTGCGCGCGTGACAGCAGCATGGGAGAGAGACGATGGTGGCACAGGAGGCGCGCGACTATTTCACCGATCGCGGCATATTACAGGATCCCTATGCCTTTTTCGAGGCGGTCCGGGCGCATGGACCGGTCTATCAGCCGCCGGGCCGCGACTATCTGATCGTCACGGGCTTTGAGGAAACGCTCGAAGTCCTCGCCAATGCCCAGGATTTTTCCGCCGTCAACGCGCTGCAGGGGGCTGCGGCGCCCTTGCCCTTTCTGCCGCAGGGTAGCGACATCAGCGCGCAGTTGGAGGCGCATCGGCCCGATTTTCCCGGCGGCACGATGCTGGTCGGGCTGGACGACATGCCTCACACAATGTTGCGCGGGCTGGTCAACCGGCTGTTCACGCCTTCCCGCCTGAAGGCGAATGAGCGTTTCATATCGGACTATTCAGACCATCTGGTGCGCCAGGCGATGGCGCGGGGGCGGACCGAACTGATCCGGGACATCGCCACCCCCTTCGTCACGCTGGTGATCGCCGACTTGCTGGGCGTGCCGGCGGAGGATCGCCAGCGCTTCATGGATGTGATCGATGCGGCGCCACCGCCCGGCAGCCTGGACGCGGCGGACAATGACTATGCGGGGGAGGGGCATCCGCTGATCGTCATGGGCTCCTATTTCGCCGCCTATGTCGAGGATCGGCGGCGTCATCCGCGCGAGGATATATTGACCGAGTTGGCGTTGGCCAAATATGCCGACGGGACGACGCCCAGCGTGGCGGAGATCGTCAACCTCGCCACCTTCCTGTTTGGCGCCGGGCAGGACACCAGCGCCAAGCTGCTGGGCAACGCCATGCGCCATATTGTCGATCAGCCGGGCCTTCAGGACCAGCTGCGCGCCGATCCGGCGCTGATCCCGGCCTTGATCGAGGAAGTGCTGCGGATCGAGGGATCGAGCAAGCAGACAGCGCGGGTCGCGCGGCGCGATACCCGGATCGGCGATCGGGCGGTGCCGGCGGGCACCTGTATATTGCTGGCGCTGGCGGCGGCCAATCGCGATCCTGCGCGCTGGGACGCGCCTGCGGACCTGCAACTGGATCGCCCCCGCATCCGCGAGCATGTCGCCTTCGGCCGGGGCAAGCATGTCTGCGCCGGCGCGCCGCTCGCCCGTGTCGAGGTGCGGATCATCCTGGAGAAGTTTCTGGAGCATAGCAGCGCGATCGAACTCGACCCGGCCCGCCATGGCCCGCCCGGTGCCCGCGACCTGCATTTCGAGCCGAGCTTCATCATTCGCGGGCTGGCCGACTTGCACCTGACGCTGACGCCATCGACCACCGCATTGGCCGATCGGGGTGAGGCGGGCGCTTTCCCTGTTGCAGGGCAGGCGCCGCAAGCGCAGGCGGAACCACAGGACGAAATGCTGTCGACCACGCACACGAAGATCGGCGTGCTGCTGGCCGATCCACAGACGCGCAGCCTGCTCGATCGCTATTTTCCCGGCGTGGCGGATGACCAGCGCATTGCAATGGCAAGGGGCATGACGCTCCGCGCGATACAGCCCTTTGCCCCGTCGCAGTTCACCGATGCGGCGCTCGATGCGCTGGACGCGGATCTGGCGGCGCTCGCCGCATGAGGCGGCGGCGCGGGTCGATGGCCCGCGCCGCTCCAGTGTCAGTTATTGACGAAGGTCAGCGTGGCGATGTTGTAGAGCGTCGCCACCTTGGCGCCGCGCAGGCTGAGGTCGCCCTTTTCCTCCTGCGTCGCGGTCAGGATGTAGCGGCCCTTTTCCTTGATCGGCAGGGTCACGCGGCCCTGGGCGTCGGTGACGAAGCCCTTCGACCATTTGTCGGGCGAGATCGCGGTTACCTTGACCCCGGCCAGCGGCTTGCCGTCGCGGACCAGCGTGAAGCTGTTGGCGCCTGCAGCGGTCGGCACGATTTCCAGAGGCATCCCGGCCTTGGCCTCGCTGCGGCCGGCGCGCGCATAATAGATCACGCCTTCCTTCTTGCCTTCTTCGCCCCAGGGATCGAACACGCTGTCGTCGATCACGCGCACGTCGCCGGCGGGCACGGCGACCTCGATATAGCCGGCCTTGCGCACCTGCGCGGCGGAGGATGCGGGCACCAGCTTGGGCGCCTTCAGCTTCTCGAACTCGGGATCGCCACCCTCGGGCAGCGGGTCGCCCGGTTCGCCCAGATAGATGCGCGCCGGGCCGGCGCCGTCCCGTTCTACCCACACTTCATGCGCCTGCGCCATTGCGGGCAGGCAGGCGATCGCCAGCAGCGCACTAGTCCATTTCAGCATAGTCTCTCTCCTCAGAAACGGAAGCCGACCGTGCCCATGACGTTGCGCGGCGCGCCCATGAAGCAGTCGCCACGCGCCAGGCAGGACGCGTAGAATTTCTTGTTGAGCAGGTTGGTCGCATTGAGCGCGAAGCGCCAGTCCTGCCAGGTGATTTCCGCCAGCGCGTCGACGGTGGTGCGCGACGGCGTGACGATCGACCAGATCGCGCTGGTCGACACGCTCTTGCCGCTATAGACGACGCCGCCGCCCAGGCGCAGCTGCGCCTCGTCTGCCAGGCCGAAGGTCTTGGTGGACCAGAGCGACGCGGTATGGCGCGGCATATAGTCGAGGCTGGTGTTGGTTTCCGACTTCAGCTTCGAATAGCCATAATTGGCCAGCAGTTCGAAATTGCCGGGCAGGGTATGGCTCGCCTCGATCTCGAAGCCCTTGGTGTTGAGCACGCCCGATTGTTCGGTGCCGCCGGCCGCGAGATAGAGGACGCGGTTGCGCTCCTTGATCTTGAACACGGTGGCGGTGACCAGGGTACTGGGGGCGGGCTGCCACTTCACGCCGGCTTCATATTGGGTGCCGGTCTGCGGCTTGTAGGCATCGCCATAGCTGCCATCGCCATTGTCGATCCGGCCGGCGACCGGCAGGAAGCTTTCGGTGTAGCTGAAGAAGGGCGAGATGCCGGCGCCGATTTCGCCGATGATGCCGGCGCGGAAGGTGGTGGCATTGTCCTTCTGGCCCGAAGAACCGGTCACGCGGTCGCGGCGGGCGCCCAGCACGACCGATACCCGGTCATAGAAGCGGATCTGGTCCTGGACGTAGACGCCCAGCTGCTTCTGGCTGTCGCTGGTGAACGGACCGGTCGGATCATAGGTTGCCAGCGCATCATAATCGATGTCGTACAGGTCGACCAGTTCATAGCCGCCGGCATAACGCTTGGACACCTTGTTCCAGCTATAGTCGATGCCGACCAGCAGCTTGTGCTCGATATTGGCGCCGGTGTTGAAATTGAACTGGACGTTATTGTCGGTCGAAAAGACGTTCATCCGCGCGTCGCTGGCATCGGCCGTCAGCGCGATGGTGCGCCCGTCGGTGCCATAGACCGAGAAGGGATCCTGCGGGTTGGTATAGCTGTCGGCATAATGGGTGTTATATTCTAGGTCGCTGTCGATATAGCGCGCCTTGAGGCTCAGCTTCACATTGTCGGAGAAGCGGTGGGTGATCGAGCCGCCACCCTGCAGCGATCGGCCATCATAGCGATCCCAGCCGGCCTTGCCGACGAAGGTGTAGCGATCGAGCTGCTCGCCCGCGACAGTGTTGGGCATGAAGGTGCCGACGATCGGCAGGAACTGCGACGTCGAACCGGTATCATCCTCCTGATAGAGGCCGGTCAGCACGATGTCGGTATCGGGCGTCGGCTGCCAGCGGATCGAGGGCGCGAACATCACGCGGTCGTCGGGGACATGGTCGACATAGGTGTCGGCGTCGCGGACGCGGCCGACGAAGCGCACTGCCAGATTGTCGGCCAGCGCGACATTGACGTCGCCCATCGCCTCCTTGCGGTCATAGCTGCCATAGACAAGGTTGAGTTCGCCGCGCGTGGTGAAATCGGGCGTCTTGCTGACCAGGTTGACCAGGCCGCCGATCGACCCCTGGCCGAACAGCACCGATGCCGGGCCGCGCAGGATTTCCACGCGCGAGAAATTATAGGGGTCCGACGTGATCGACGCATAATAGCTGAAGATGTCGCGCATGCCGTCGCGGAACTGCAGCGCGTCCAGGCCACGCACATTGAAGCCGTCGACGCGGGTATCGCGGCCATAGGGATTGGCCAGCACGCCGGCTGCATATTTCACCGTGTCGCTGATGCTGATCGCACCCTGCGACAGATATTGTTCGGACGTGATGACCTTGATCGGCTGGGGCAGTTCGACCAGCGCGGTGTCGGTCTTGGACCCGGTGGTCGCGGCGGTGACGACGATGCTGTCTTCGTCGGTGCGGGGGGCGTCCGCAGCGGCCGCCTCTGCCGACCAGGCGGTGCCATGGCACAGCGCGATCAGGGCCGCGCCGCTCAATGCGATGAACTTCTTCATATGGGATCCCCCGTGACTCGTTTATGGGGCGCCCATAGCGATATTGATATTCGTTCGCAATTCTGTTGACTTGCATTTGCGAAAGGGATGTTGCGCAAATGCAACCGGCCGCCCCAGCCGGAGCGGCCGCGTGCTGATTGGAAACCGGCTGTGGCCTTATAATTCCTCGGGCCAGTAGAGCCGCATCGGATTATCGATCAGCAGCTTGCGCTGCAATTCAACCGTCGGGGCGATGCGCGGGATCATGTCGACCAGATGGCCGTCATCGGGGACCGCATCCTGCATGTTCGGGTGCGGCCAGTCGGTGCCCCACAACACGCGATCCTGATAGTCGGCGACCAGCGGCGCGACGGCTTCGGCAAAGGCGTTCCACGGATCACCGGTCGGATCGAGCCGATCCGGGCAGGTCGCTTTGAACCAGATGTCGTCACGGCTGTCGAGGAAGGCGCGGAACGCCTTCATGTCGGCGCCATCCGGCCCCTGGGTCACGTCCGGACGACCCATATGGTCGATCACCAGCGGCACCGGGATCGCGTCCATGAAGGGGCGCAGTTCCTCCAATATGTCGGCCTCGAAATAGATCACCACATGCCAGCCCTTGGGCAGGCGCTTGGCCACTTCGAGGAACTTGTCCTTGGGCGCGTCATCGACCAGGCGCTTGAGGAAATTGAAGCGGATGCCGCGCATTCCGCCCTCATGCAGGGCGGCGAGATCGGCCTCCGAAATGGCCGGATCGACCACGGCGACGCCGCGCGCCTTGCCGTTCGACTTGGCGATGGCGTCCAGCGTTGCGGCATTGTCGGTGCCGTGGCAGCTTGCCTGCACGATGACGTTACGGGCGAACCCCAGATGATCGCGCAGCGCGAACAGCATGTCCGGGCCGGCATCCTCCGGCAGATATTTCGCCTTCGCGCTGAACGGAAATTGCGCCATCGGGCCGAACACATGGCAATGGGCGTCGATCGCGCCGGCCGGCGGCGTGTAGCGCGGTTTGGACGGATTGCCGTGCCAGCTGATGATGCGGCCAAGTTCAGGGGCGGTCATGCGAAAATCTCTCCATCCATCAGCTTGCGCGCGGTGCGCAGCATGGCGGCGCTGATCACCGCGCCACTCTCGTCCAGTTCCATGACACAGGTCGTCTCGCCGGTGGGATGTTCGACCGAGAGTGTCTTGCGGTTGCCCGATGGTATCGAGGCGACTTCGGCTGCGGGCGATCCGTCGATCAGGCAGGCGGTGGCGACGCTGACCGCGCCTAGCACGCCGATCGAGGCATGGGCGCGATGCGGGATGAAGCTGCGCACCGTGACCGCGCCGCCATCGCGCGGCGGGGCGACCAGCATCATCTTGGGCACGGACTTTTCCTTGACGTCGCCCAGGTTCATCCGCTCGCCGACAGCCAATCGGATCGCCTCGATCCGGGCCTTGAGCGCCACGTCCTCGTCCAGCGTGTCGCGGTCCTCATAGCCGGTGATGCCGACATCCTGCGCCTTCATGATGACGCAGGGCATGCCATTGTCGATCAGGGTGACGCGCACGCCCTCCACCTCGTCAAAGGCATTGCCGGTCGGCAGCAGCGCGCCGCAGGAGGAGCCGGCGGTATCGCGAAATTCCAGCGGGATCGGCGCGGTGCTGCCGGGCACGCCGTCTATCTTCGCCTCGCCCTCATAGCGGACCTTGCCGCCGGGCGTCTGCACCGTGGCGATCGCGATCTGTCCGGTATTTTCCATGAAGATGGCGACGCGGGTCTCGCCGTCCTGCGCGGCAACGAGGCCACGCTCGATCGCGAAGGGGCCGATGCCGGCGAGGATATTGCCGCAATTCTGCGCATCGCTGACGATCGCCTGATCGACGAAGACCTGGAGGAAGAGATAGTCGACATCGACGCCCTCCCGATCGGATTTCTTCACCACCGCGACCTTGCTGGTCAGCGGATCGGCGCCGCCCATGCCATCGATCTGGCGCGGGTCGGGCGATCCCATGACCCGCAGCAGGAAGGCGTCGCGCGCGGCGCTGTCGGCGGGCAGGTCTTCCGAAAGGAAATAGCCGCCCTTGGACGTGCCGCCGCGCATCCACATGACGCGGGCGCTGGTCGGGACGTCAGACATATTTCAGGCCCATTTCCTGCAGGCGCGGGCGCATATTGTAGATGTCGAGGCCCAGTTCCCCGGCGGCCAGGCGGACGCGCTTGGCTTCCTCGGCGGCTTCGCGGGCCTGCGCCTTTTCCAGTACGGCGGCGGCATCGGCGCGCGGCACGATGCACACGCCATCATCGTCGGCGATGATCACGTCGCCCGGATTGACCAGCGCATTGGCGCAGACGACCGGGATATTGACCGATCCCAGCGTGCCCTTGATCGTGCCCTGGGCATGGACCGCCTTGGACCAGACCGGGAAGTTCATTTGGCTAAGGTCGCGCACGTCGCGGACGCCCGCGTCGATGATGAGGCCGCGGCAGCCGCGTGCCTGGGCAGAGGTGGCGAGCAGGTCGCCGAAATAGCCGTCGGTGCAGGGGCTGGTCGGGGCGAGCAGCAATATGTCGCCTTCCTTCAACTGTTCGATCGCGACATGGACCATCCAGTTGTCGCCCGGCGGGGCGGAGATCGTCACCGCGCTGCCGGCGATGCGGGCGCCCGGATAGATGGGGCGCATATAGGGGGCGAGCAGGCCCTTGCGGCCCTGGGCTTCATGGACGGTGGCGACGCCCGCCTTGGCGAGGCCATCGATGACGGCGAGGTCCGCCCGTTCGATATTCTGGACGACAATGCCGGACATCAAGCCTTCTCCTAGCGCATAAGTTGACAGCGATGTGGACAGGTGCAGCGCGATGCTCAAATCCGAACTGGAACCAGTGCATAAATTTTTGCTAAGTGTTGGACATGAACCCCGACCAGTTCAATATCCGTCATCTCGCCGCGATGGCGGCCGTGGTGGAGCTTGGCAGCGTCAGCCTGGCGGCGCGCGCGGTGAACCTGACCCAGCCGGCGGTGACCCAGGGGATCGCCAAGCTGGAAGCGCAACTGGGCCTGCCGCTGTTCGCGCGCCAGCCCGGCGGCATGGTCGCGCTGGAGCCGGCGGAACGACTGAAACCCCGGATCGATGCGGCGCTGCGGCTGATCGGCAGCAATCGGGTGACGGCGGCGCAGGTGCGCGCCTTCGTCGCCCTGGCGCGCGGCGGCAGCTATGCGGCGGCGGCGGTGGCGACCGGCGTGGCCGAACCTTCGCTGCATCGGGCGGTCGGCGATCTGGGGCTGGCCCTGGGGCAAAGGCTGGTCGACCGGCGCGGGCGCGGCGTGATGCTGACCAGGGCCGGGACGCTGCTGGCGCAGCGGCTGCGGCTGGCGCTGGCGGAATTGCGGCAGGGGCTGGAGGATCTGGCCGACCTGCGCGGGCAGGAGGGCGGGCGCATCCTGGTCGGCGCGATGCCGCTGTCGCGCGCGCGCCTGATCCCCGATGCGATCGCCCGGTTCCGCACCGATTTTCCGCTGGTCGACATCAGCGTCCATGAAGGATCGCATGCCGAACTGGTCGGCCCGCTGCGCGATGGCGAGATCGACATGATGGTCGGCGCGCTGCGCGATCCCGCCATGGCGCTGGACCTGACGCAACGACCCTTGTTCGAGGATCGACCGACCATCCTGGCGCGGCGCGGCCATGCGCTGGCGGCGGGCTGGGACGCCGATGCGCTGCGCCGCTATCCCTGGATATTGCCGCCGGAAGGCACGCCGCTGCGGCAATTGTGGCAGGCGATGTTCGCGGCGCTCGGCGGCGATCTGCCGGCAGTGCCGATCGAGTGCGGATCGGTGATGACGATCCGGCAATTGCTGGTCGGCGGCGAGTATCTGACCTTGCTGTCGCACGATCAACTGGCGCTGGAGCTGGAGGCGGGGCTGCTGATCGATATCGGCCCGGCACCCGGCGCGATCAGCCGGACCATTGGCCTCACGACGCGGGCCGACTGGCGCCCGACCCGGTTGCAGCAACAGTTCATGGCTGCGATCGATCAGGCTGCAGCACATATGAATTCGTAAAATCTTATACTGATCCAGCGGATTCGATTGGCGGCATCAGACAGGATCCGTCATCCAACCCGCCATGGAGCAGGAAATCGGTCTGATCGGATTTGGCGAGGCAGGGTCCACCTTTGCGATGGCGGGGGACTGGATCGACGCGGCTCGCGTCTATGATATCCAGACCGATGCCGGCGCCACCCGCGATGCGATGCTGGCGCGCTGTGTCAGGGCCGGCGTCCGGGCGGTTCCGACGCTGGCCGATGCCGTCGCGCCCGTCCCCTTCATCCTGTCGCTCGTCACCGCCGACCAGGCGCTGGCCGTTGCGCAGGCCGCTGCCGCCCATATCGCGCCCGGCGCGCTCTATTGCGATCTCAACAGCGTGGCGCCGCAGACCAAGCAGGCGGCGGCCCGCGCGATCGAGGCGGCCGGTGGCCATTATGTCGATGTTGCCGTCATGGCGCCGGTCGATCCGGCCCGGCTGAACGTGCCGCTGCTGGTCAGCGGTGCCCATGCCGATGCCGCGCGGGCAGGGCTGGCGCGGCTGGGCTTCACCAATATCCGCGTCGTCGGGGAGGCCGTCGGCCGGGCGTCTTCGATCAAGATGATCCGGTCGGTGATGGTCAAGGGGCTGGAGGCGCTGACCGCCGAATGCATGCTGGCGGCCGATGCGGCGGGCGTGCTGGACGAGGTGATCGGATCGCTCGACGCCAGCGAGAAGCCGCGGCCCTGGGACATCCGCGCCGATTATAATCTCGACCGCATGATGGTCCACGGGCTGCGCCGCGCGGCCGAGATGGAGGAGGTGGTCAAGACGCTCGATGGCCTTGGCACCGGTTCCGCGATGACGCGCGGCACGGTCGAGCGCCAGCAGGCGATTGGCAGGCTGGGCCTCAAGACGCCGCCCGAAGGGCTGGGCGCCAAGATCGACAGCATCATCCAAGCAAAAGCAGAACAGACAGGAAAGGCCGACGCGGCATGACCATGATTATCGACTGCCACGGCCATTATACCGTGCTGCCCAAGGGGCATGACGCCTGGCGCGAGGAGCAGAAGGCGGCATTCAAGGCGGGCGTGCCTGCCCCCGCCTATCCCGACATCAGCGATGCCGAAATCCGCGAGACGATCGAGGCGAACCAGCTGCGCCTGATCAAGGAACGTGGCGCCGACCTCACCATCTTCTCGCCGCGCGCTTCGGCCATGGCCCCCCATGTCGGCGACGCGGCGGTGGCGAAGGAATGGGCGATGCGCTGCAACGACCTGATCGCGCGCGTCGTCGGCCTGTTCCCCGAAACCTTCGTCGGCGTGTGCATGCTGCCCCAGTCGCCCAAGGCGGACATGGCCAACAGCATTGCCGAGTTGGAACGCTGCGTCGACATGGGCTTTATCGGCTGCAACCTCAATCCCGATCCGGGCGGCGGTCATTTCCAGCATCCGCCGCTCACCGACCGTTACTGGTATCCCTTCTACGAGAAGATGGTCGAGCTGGACGTGCCGGCGATGATCCATGTGTCGGGCAGCTGCAATCCGGCGATGCACGCGACCGGCGGCTATTATATCGCCGCCGATACCATCGCCTTCATGCAGTTGCTGGAGGGCGACCTGTTCAGGGACTTCCCGACCCTCAAGTTCATCATCCCGCATGGCGGCGGCGCCGTGCCCTATCATTGGGGTCGCTATCGCGGCCTGGCCGACATGTTGAAGAAGCCCGACCTGTCGACCCATCTGATGAACAACATCTTCTTCGACACCTGCGTCTATCATCAGCCCGGCGTCGACCTGCTGGCCGACGTGATCGACAACAAGAATATCCTGTTCGGGTCGGAAATGGTCGGCGCGGTGCGCGGCATCGATCCCACCACGGGCCATTATTTCGACGATACCAAGCGCTATGTCGATGCGCTGGACATCAGCGAGGGCGAGCGTGCCGCGATCTTCGAGGGCAATGCCCGCCGGGTCTTCCCCCGGCTCGACGCGCAATTGAAGGCGCGCGGCCTGTAAACCAATCCCCGCGGAGGGGCGCGTTCATCCCCCGGTCCTTTGTTGGAAGGAAGGGCCGGGGGATGGATGCCAAGAGAGGATGAGATGAGCATCGATATCCACGAATATCTCGCCGAGTTCGACGATATCCCCGGCACCCGCGTCTATACGGCGGCGCGGGCGCGTCAGGGCTATTGGATGAACCAGTTCGCGATGAGCCTGATGAAGGCGGAAAACCGCGTCCGCTGGCTGGCCGGCGAGCGCGCCTATATCGACGAATGGCCGATGACCGAGGCGCAGAAACAGGCGATCCTGGACCGCGACTATAATCGTTGCCTGGACCTGGGCGGGAACATCTATTTCCTCGCCAAGGTGTTCTCGACCGACGGCCTCAGCTTCCTGCAGGCGGTCGGCACCATGACCGGGATGAGCCCGGAAGACTATCAGGCGATGATGATCGCCGGCGGCCGCTCGCCTCAGGGCGTCCGCTCCATCAAGGAGAAACGCTGATGGCCCGCATCACTGCCGGCGTCGCCACCAGCCATGTGCCCGCCATCGGCGCTGCCATGGACCTCAAGAAGACCGCCGAGCCTTATTGGCAGCCTTTGTTCGCCGGCTATGACTGGTCGCGGCAATGGATCGTGCAGGAAAAGCCCGATGTCGTGATCCTGGTCTATAATGACCATGCCTCCGCCTTCGACATGAAGATCATCCCGACCTTCGCGATCGGCTGTGGCGAACGCTACAAGCCGGCCGACGAGGGCTGGGGGCCGCGCCCGGTGCCCGACGTGATCGGCGAGCCGGACCTGGCCTGGCACATCGCCCAGAGCCTGATCCTCGACGAATTCGACATGACCATCATCAACGAAATGGATGTCGACCATGGCCTGACCGTGCCGTTGAGCCTGATGTTCGGCCAGCCCGACGCCTGGCCGTGCCGGGTGATCCCGGTCGCGGTCAATGTCGTCACCTATCCGCCGCCTTCGGGCAATCGCTGCTGGCGACTGGGCGAGGCGATCGCCCGCGCGGTTGAGAGCTTCCCCGAGGATCTCAACGTCCAGATCTGGGGCACGGGCGGCATGAGCCACCAGCTTCAGGGGCCGCGCGCCGGCCTCATCAATGCCGAGTGGGATAACCGCTTCCTCGACCTGATGAGCCAGAGCGACGATGGCGAGGCGCTGCGCGCGATCGAGCATATCGAATATCTGCGCGAGACCGGGTCCGAAGGGATCGAGATGGTCATGTGGCTGATCATGCGCGGGGCGCTGGGCGACAAGGTCCGGCCGCTGCACCGCCATTATCATGTTCCCGCTTCCAACACCGCGGTCGGGCACCTCGTGCTCGAACCGACGGACTGAATTTCGGTTCGCACTCCTGCCTCCCCTCCCTTCCAGGGAGGGGCCGGGGGGGGGGGGGGCGAGCGTAGCGAGCCTCCTTCGGAGGCACCCACCCTTGAATAGAGACAGGTGTCTCTATTCAACCCTCCCTGGAAGGGAGGGGCTTTAGATGGAGAAAATTCCATGCGTATTGCACTCGCCGGTGCCGGCGCCTTTGGCGAAAAGCATCTTGATGGCCTCAAGAATATCGATGGCGTCACCGTCACCTCGATCATCGGCCGCGAACTGGAGGCGACGAAGAAGGTCGCCGAGAAATATGGCATCGGCCATGTGACCACCGACCTCAACGAGACGCTGGCGCGCGACGATGTCGACGCGGTGATCCTGTGTACGCCGACCCAGATGCACGCGGAACAGGCGATCGCCTGCATGAATGCGGGCAAGCATGTCGAGGTGGAAATCCCGCTCGCCGACAGCTGGGCCGATGCGCAGGCGGTGCTCGCCAAGCAGCAGGAAACCGGCCTTGTCTGCATGGTCGGCCATACCCGCCGCTTCAACCCGTCGCACCAGTTCGTCCACAACCGCATCCAGGCGGGCGAATTCAACGTCCAGCAGATGGACGTGCAGACCTATTTCTTCCGCCGCAAGAACATCAATGCCAAGGGCGAGCCGCGGTCGTGGACCGACCATCTTCTGTGGCATCATGCCGCGCATACGGTCGACCTGTTCGCTTATCAGGCGGGCAAGATCGTCGCCGCTCACGCGATGCAGGGGCCGATCCATCCGGAACTGGGCATCGCCATGGACATGTCGATCCAATTGAAGAGCGAGACCGGCGCCATCTGCACCCTGTCGCTGAGCTTCAACAATGACGGGCCGCTTGGCACCTTCTTCCGCTATATCGGCGATACCGACACCTATATCGCGCGCTACGACGATCTGGTGAACGGCAAGGAAGAGCCGATCGACCTTGCCGGCGTCGCCATCTCGAACAATGGCATCGAGTTGCAGGACCGTGAGTTCATCAGCGCGATCCGCGAGGGGCGCGAACCCAACAGCTCGGTCGCCAAGGTGTTCGACTGCTATCGCGTGCTGGGCGAACTGGAAACGCAGCTCGCCGGCTGATTCCGATCCCTTCGGGGGCGCAAGGGGGCGTGGATGGCGACAGGCCGTCCGCGCCCTTTGTTGTTAGCGATCGATCAGCGGATGGCGCAGGTGCAGATCGTCGAGCAGTGTCTCGATTACCGATATCTCGCCCGCCGTGCCGCTCGGCGTGAAGGCCCAGTTGCAATGGGGATGGGTGGCGCGGCTATAGATTCGGACCGGACCGATCGCCTTGCGCCAATGATGCTTGCTCTTGCCATGGGCGATCACCAGCCGCGCGATCATCATGTCGATCAGCCGGTCAGACGTCATCGTCCCACCCTTCGATCCCGTCCGCATCGCGATTGCCCGACCAGCTGACCGGGCTGTCCAGATAGGCTTCCAGCTCGCGCCAGTGCCGGTCCCAGCCGGGGCCGCGCCGCGCTTCGGGCACCTGCCGTTCCACCAGCCAGCGGGCGCGGGCCACGGGATTGCCCGCCGGCGCGCGCAGCCGGTCGAGGATGGCGCGGATGCTCTGCTGATCGTCGGTCATGATGACCGCCTGATAGGCGGCGACTTTCCCGCGTTCAAGCGAGCATCCGCGCGACCCCTGCTTATTGTTCCGCCGACAGCGTAACCGGCCCGATCAGGCCCGACGGACGCAGCGGCGCATCGGGGCGATAGGTGGGGGCGGCGGTGAAGGTGATCTTCTGTGCGCCGGGCTGCTGGTCGCCGATCAGGCGATTGACCCACAGGTTCGCGACCTTCACTTCGATCGCGTTGCGGCCGGGCTTCACCAGCTTTCCGACGTTGAGGCGATAGGGGGTGAACCAGCTTGTGCCCGCGACCTGGCCATTGACCCTCACCTCCGCGACATCGCCGACACTGCCCAGATCAAGCCAGAGCGGTGCGCCGACTTTGGCGCCCTTGGGCAACGTAAAGCTGCTGGCATAGGTCGCCTCGCCCGAGAAATAGCGCACGCCCGGATCGCTGCTCTTGTCGAGCGCCGTCAGTGTGGGCATCGCAATCTCGGCCGGCGCGCCGCGACCCGGCTGGAAGCGCACGGTCCAGGGCTGCGACAGGGTGGCGACCGGCTTCACCGCCACCGGCGCGATCGTCCGGCTGGGGGCCTGCGCCGGTTTGCGGAACAGGATGAAGAAGGCATCCTCCGGCCCGACATCGAGCGGGACGACCGTGTCGCTGCCCTCGGTCCTATAGGACAGCGGCGCGGCGCTGCCGTCGATCGCGCGCCAGATTTCCGGCTGGCGGCCAGTGACGCGGAAACGCGCTTCGACATGCTCGGCCTGCGCCTTGCCATTGGTCACATAATAGAGGTCACCATCGGGCAAAGCGCGGTGGAGAAAGCGATAGGCACGGGCATCGCCGCTGCCGGTCACGCGGAAATCGGCGCCGATGCCCGTGCCGGCGAGCGCGGCGTCGACATCGGTGCTGGCGATCACCTTGCCCTTGCCGACCGGCTGGCCGCTCCACAGTTTCGCCACCAGCGCGCGGAAGGCGGCGGGATCATCCTGCAGGCCGGGCGCGCGTTCGGGCGCGGTGCCGATCAGGGTGGCGCCAGCCTCGACCAGCGCGGCGATGCGCTGCAGGGTGGCGAGCGTCATCACCTTGCTCGATCCGCCCAGATACAGCGCCTTGTAGCGCGCCTTGCCGGCGATCAGGTCGCCATCCTGCACCGACGCCTTGCTCGCCAAAATCTCGGCATTGACGAAGTCATAGGCATAATCGCTGGGCAGGTCGGCCGGCACGCCATGCTCGAACAGCGCGGTGATCGGCGCATCCTCGCCATAGAAATAGGCGATGTCGGCATGGTCGCGGCCCTGCTGCAACAGGAAACCAGTGCGCGCCATATAATCGACCCAGGGCTTGGCCATATTGGCCCAGCTTTCGTGGCGATTGAAATATTGGCCGAAAATCATGAGGCTGAGGCCCGGCACCTTGTCATCCACCGGCTGGTGGACGGAGGTGTGGACGATCGGCCGGTTGACGCCAGACACGAATTCCAGGTCGATCACGCGCTTGAGGTCCGCCGGCGCGAAGGCCCAGGGGGCGAAGGCCGACGTCATGCTTTCGGCCGACACGATATTCTGGCCATAGATATGGGCCACCGACGCCGCGCCCTTCATGTCGCCGATCAGCGTCGGGCGCGGTGCGCTGCCGCGATTGAAGGTCCACATCGCCGCCATCGGCACATCGGTATGCGACCGCATCGCCAGGTCGTCGCCCAGCACCGGCCGGCCATTTTCCAGCGCCTCGCCATAGACGGTCAGGCCATGCTCATGCGCGACCTGCGCCACCGTGCCATAATGGGCATCGGCCAGCAGGTCGGCCAGGGTCTGGCGATAATCATGCAGGAAGGCGTCGCTGCGCGCCGCCGATCCCACGACTGCGCCGGTCAGGGTCGGCAGGAAGGGGACGGGATCATAGCCGCGCCGCGCCTTGAACTCTTCCACCATGCGCGGTGTCCAGTTGGACGCGCCGACCTCGATACTGTCGGTCAGCAGCGCGCTGATGCCCTTCTTGCCGATCCAGTCGGCGCCGACCGCATCGCGATACATGGCGAGATAGGTTTCGAGATAGCGGCGCACGGCGGCCGCATCATATTTGTCGACCTCCAGCCCGGTGGCTTCGGGCGTGGCAGGATGGTTGGTCTTGCCGGTCAGCGACCAGCCCATGCGGACGATGCGCCAGCGCGTGCCCTTGGGCGCGGTCCAGTCGAGCGTGCCGTCGGGGCGCAGCCGGTCGGTCAGGTCGATCACCTTGGCCGGATCGATCGCCGGCGCATCGGCCGGACCCATGTTCAGGCGGTTATAATCGGATGCGATGGCATAGCCGGCCTTCGCTTCAAACTGGTCGATCCGCGCCTCTGCCGACAGGCGCAGGTCGCCAATGCCCAGCGTCGGGTTGGCCGGGCGACCGAATACGTCGATCATCACCGCGCCGGGCGCGCCATCGCCCAGGCCCGGCGACTTGGCGGCGTCATTGGGCGACAGGACCAGTCGGAAGCGCTGCGCCGTGACCGGCGCGAAGCTGGTGGTGGAGGCGACTTCGGTCAGCGAGAAGCGACCGAGCGGCTGCCAGCCCTGCGCCGTTTCCGCCTCGATCGTCGGGCGATAGGCGGGGTCACCGAAGGGCGGCCGGGCATGGGGCACGAACAGGCTGGCCGATCGCACCGTGACGGGCTTGCCATAGTCGAGGATCAGTGTGCCGGGATGCGCTTCGTCGCCCTTGGCCATCTGCGCCACGGTTTCCAGATCGCTGTCGCCCAGCGCGGCGGCGCCCGCGACCGGCTGGCCATTGGCGTCGAGGATGCGGGGCGTCGGCAAGGGCATCGCTGCAATCGGATAGGCCAGCACCCGCGCCTCGCCATAGGCGCGCGGCTGGTCCGGTATCTCCGCGTCGCCCGCCAGCGGATCGCTGAACTTCGCGCTCTGGAACGCGCCGGTCACATTGGACGGGGCGGGCAGGGCGCCCTTGACTCGCTGGCCGCCCTCGACCTCGGTTTCGGTCCAGACCAGCTTCTTCATCGCATCCTGCGGCTTGACCCAGGGGCCGCCGGTCTCGCTCCAGCCCGGCGACGCCGCGATGGCGAATTCCAGCCCCTTGGCATCGGCGGTCTGGACGGCGTGGCGGAAGGCGTCCTTCCAGCCGTCGGTCATATAGACCAGCCGTTCCTTGACGATCTGCGGCGTCTGCAGATTGGCGTCGAAATTCTGCACCCCGCCAATGCCGATGCGCGCCAGCCAGTCGAGATCCTTGTCGATCCCGTCCTTGGTCACATTGCCGTTCAGCCAGTGCCACCACACGCGCGGCCGGGCCGACTGCGGCGGATTGTTGAAACCGTCGGCCAGATCGTCGGCCTGGGCGGGCATGGCGAGCGAGGCGCAGGTGAGTAGGGCGGCGAGGCGCAGGGCTTTACAGGTCATGGGCTATCCTTGAGACAATCAGCGGGCGGCGAGCAGGCCGCGCATATCCATCCAGGCGAGGAATTCGGGCAGCAGCAGCGCGGTCGTGGTGCCGGGCCGTCCGGTGCCAAAGCCATGATCGCCCCGTTCATAAGCGTGGAACTCAACCGGACGGCCGGCCTTGCGCCAGGCTTCGACGATGGCGAAGCCCTGCCCCTTGAACAGGCCGTCATCCATGGCGATGGCGTTGAACATCGGCGGCGCATCGGCCGGGACGGCGGGCGCCAGCATCGGGCCGTAAATATAGCCGATGAAGGCGGGGCGCTGGGCGGGTTTGCCCTCCAACACGGCGTTCAGGGTGGTCATCGCGCCAGCGGAAAAGCCGATCATGCCGATCCGGGCGGGATCGACATGGAAGCGGGCGGCATCGGCGCGGACCATGTCCAATGCCTTGAGCGCATCCTGGGTGGCGCGCGGTTCCTTCACCTCGGCCTGTGCGCCGGGCTTTGCGGCATCGGCGAAGCGCTGGCCCATGACGCCCAGAAAGGTGCGGTCGTCGCGGGGCGTTGCATTGAGGCGATATTTGAGGACGAAGGCGGCCACGCCATGGTCGGCCAGCCAGCGCGCGACGTCGCTGCCTTCACCGGTCATCGACAGCGAGAGGAAGGCGCCGCCCGGAGCGACGATCACCGCCGCGCCGGTCGCCTTGGCGGGATCGGGCAGATAGGGGGTGATGGTCGGCCGCACGACATTGCGGACCATGATATTGTCGATGCTGTTGGCGCCGATCTGGACATGCATGGTCGACCATTGTTCGTCAGCGCCCTTGGCCGGGACGGGCTGATCGGGCCAGAGCGGGATGGCATCGGCCTGATCGACCGGGGCGACCGGCGCCATCCGGACATCCTGCGCGGCGGCGGACGTGGCCGCCAGCAGCGCCAGCAGCGCGATCGTCGATCGGATCATCAGGCCATCCTCCTCATTGTCTTTTTCAGTACCAGGGTCGTGATCGCGGCGCCGAGCAGGCCGCCATAGAGCAGCTTGAGCACGAGCGCCGCGCCCCAGGCGATCGACGCATCGCCCCCGGCCTGTGCCAGCGCCGCGAGCGCGCCGCCGAGCACCGCCCCGACGAGGGCGCTGCCCAGCGCCCGCAAGATAATCGTCCGGACCGGAACGGCCAGCGCCAACCGCTTGCGGACGAGCAGGGCGGGCACCAGCGCGCTCATCAAAGCGACGGCGATGCTCTGCGGCACGAAGTCGATCGCCAGCGCGTCGGGCGCTGCCCAGCTGAGCGGCCGGACGGCCAGGCCGAAGATCCCCAGGAAGAAGGCGATGCTGAGCACGGCGTTGATGGCGAAGCCGATGGCGGCTTCGCGCCCGAGCGACAGGGACGGCGCGGCCATCGATCAGAGCGCGTTGCGGCGGGCGATCGCGCCATAGACGGCGGCGCTGGGCTTGGCCGTGCGGGCGAAGGTCACCGGATCGACGCTGTGCAGCCCGAATTTGGGCTTGTAGCCGAAGATCCACTCGAAATTGTCGAGCAGCGACCAGTGGCAATAACCCAGCACCGGCACGCCATCGTCGATCGCGGCCTTGAGCCCCGCCAGCGCTTCGGGAATGAACTTCGCGCGAACCGCGTCATCGTCGCTGCCCACGCCATGCTCGGACACCAGGATCGGCACGCCGGTCGCTTCATGGGCAAAGCGCACTGCGCCGCCGAGCGAGGGCGCCCAGACTTCGGTGCCGGACCAGTTGACGGCCGATCCCTTGGGCGCGGGCAGGCGGCCCTTGTCGCCCCACAGGGCGCGCTCATAATTCTGGACGCCGATGAAATCGTCGGCCTTCGCGATCTCCAGCCAGTTGCCGTAAAGCTGCTTGCGCATGGCATCGCGCACCGAATGGGCGCCGACCGCCTGATCGTCCATCAGCGCCAGCGAGAAACCGACCGGCAGGTCGCCGCGGACCGCCTTGATCGCGGCCTTGCCTGCCTTGTGCGCCGCTTCGAGGCCGGTCTGGAGCGCGGGCAGATCATCGAAGCCGGCGACATTGGCGCAGACATATTTGGGCACGCCCAACCGCTTGGCCGCGGTTTCCAGTGTCAGTTTCTGGATGTCCCACACCTGCGGCGGCAGCATGGGCTTCAGGAGTAGCAGGATATTGGGTTCGTTGAGGGTGATGGCGCTGGCGATGCCCTGGCCCAGCGCGCGCATCGCCTTGTCGCAATAGCGGGCGAAAAGCTGCGCGCTTTCCGGGTTGGTCCAGCCGCCCTGCGCGCTGAACCAGCGTGGCGCGGTGAAATGGCTGAAGGTGACGATCGGCGCCAGGCCGCGGGCATGGCAGCCGTCGATCACCGCCTTGTAATGATCGAGCATCGCCTGGGAGAAGAGCCCCTTTTCCGGCTCGATCCGTGCCCATTCGATGCCGAAGCGATAGGCATTGAGGCCCATGGCCTTGACCAGATCAAGGTCGGTTTCCCACAGGGCGAAACTGTTGCAGGCATCGCCCGACGGCTGGGAGAAGACGGTCGGCTGCTGATTTTCCACGAACCACAGGTCGCTGGCGATATTATTGCCCTCGACCTGATGCGGCGCGGTGGCCGCGCCCCAGTAGAAGCTCTTGGGGAAATTGGGGTTGGCGCTCTTGCGCGCGGCGATGGCGGGGGCGGCCATCAGCGCGGCGCCGGTAGCCAGAAGGGTGCGGCGATCCAGCATGTTCCGTCTCTCCTATTATAATTGTCAGGCAGTGGTTTCGCGCACGAAGGCGCAGATTTCTTGCGACAGCCGCCGGTCGGCGGTGCCCAGATGCACGGCCATGCTATAATGATTATGGCCCGACTGGATGAAGGCGCGCGGCATGGCGCCGTGGCGCGCCAGCCGGTCCTGCAACAGGCTCAGGAACTCGGCCTGGAAGCGGGGCGGGTCGAACTCGGCGCAGGCGATCAGCAGCGGCAGCTCGGTCGAAGCGATGGCTTCCAGCGGCATGCGCTCCGGGTAGAGCGAAGCCTCGCCATAATAGAGCATGTCGCGCGGATCGAGCGGGGTATAGCCGTAAAGACCCGACAGCAGCACGGCAGCGCGCACGGCGTCCGATCCGGCGAGTTTCAGATAGCCCGCGACATGGACGGCGCCGGCCGACGTGCCCATCAGGACGATGCGATCGGGGTCACCGCCATGCTCGGCGGCATGATCCTTGAGCCAGCCGACGACGGCCGCAACATCTTCCGCCCCGGCCGGCCAGCCATGGTCGGGGGCGAGGCGATAATTGATGACGACGCCCAGGAAGCCGGCCTGCGTCGCCATCCGGCCTACATTGGCATTGGGCCAGGCGTCGGCGCTGCCCTTGTCGCCTTTCAGAAAACCGCCGCCATGGACGAAGACCAGAATGGGGGCAGGGGCATCACCCTTGGGGGCATAGAGGTCGAGCCGGTGGCGGGCGTCCGGGCCATAGGCGATGTCCGCCTGCGTCACCGGGACCGCCGCCGCCAGCGCCGCCTGCTCGGCATCGAACAGCGCCCGGCACTGGCCGAGTATGTCCGGTCCCAGATCGGTGCCCAGTGCGGCGATGGCGTCCCTGATCGGCTTCATATGTCCCCTCTGGCCAGAAGGATTAGGAAAAAAGACGGGACGCCACCAGCGGCGCCCCGCCCCAGGAGGATCAGAATTTCGCGTCCAGGCTGATGCCGATCTGACGGAAGGACTGCGGACCATAGATGGCGCCGATATTGGCGGTGCCGTCGG
Source organism: Sphingobium salicis subsp. salicis (assembly GCF_049472635.1). NCBI lineage: Bacteria > Pseudomonadati > Pseudomonadota > Alphaproteobacteria > Sphingomonadales > Sphingobiaceae > Sphingobium > Sphingobium salicis. Next base: position 3,320,929 of record NZ_JAYRCS010000001.1, on the reverse strand, counting down.
ACGGGAAGTCGCTCTGCATCAGCGAAGGCTCATGCACGTTGAACAGGTTGCGACCGAAGATCGCGACGCTGTAGCGATCATCATCGGTGCGCAGGCCGATGCGGCCACCGACCAGCCAGTGCGGGCGGAACGTCGTTTCCTCGCGCGAATTGGCTTCATAACGGATGCGCGACTTCCACACCGTATCCGCTGCCAGGAAGCCCTTCAGGCGGCTCGTGACCGGCGCTTCATATTCGCCCGACAGGGTGAACTTGTATTTGGGCGCATAGGCGAGCTGGGTGCCGCCGATATTGGTGCCGTCGGTGCCCAGATAACCGCCCGGATAGGTCGCCTTGGAATAGATGAAGCCGGTGTTGAGCGACAGGCCGTCAAAGACCTTGCCGAAGAAGCTGACTTCCGCGCCGCGCGATTTCACGCCGTCGATATTCGTCTGGGCGCAGGAAATGACGACATCCTCGACGGTGCATTGCTGCGCCTGGAAATTGTCGATCTTGCTGTAGAAGATGCTGAGATCCGCGACCCAGCCGCCGAACAGCGTGCTCTTCAGCCCCGCTTCGTAGGAGGTCGGGATTTCGGGCAGCACGACATAGGGATTGGCGCCGGTTGGCGTAGCGATCTGGCCGCCCTTGAAGCCGCGCGCGGCAGTCGCATAGACCATCATGTTGCGTGCCAGGTCATATTGCGCGCCAAACTTCCACGATGCCTTGGCGACATCCAGCACGGTGCTGGTGCCGACCGTGCCGAAAGTGTCGAGGGACAGGCGGTCGACCGTGTAGCGGCCGCCCGCGATCAGGCGCAGTGCCGGCGACAGGTGAAAGGTACCCTGGCCGAAGAAGGCGAGCGATTCATCCACCACCTTGTTGGCGTCGGTGGTCGTGCTGGCGATCGGGACGATGAAGTCTGGCAGGTCGAGCTGGACCGTCACGGTTTCCGCATCGCGCTTCTGCACCTGCTTCGAATAGAAGGCGCCGGCGGTATATTCGAAGAACTGGTCGGCGGGCGAACTAATGCGCAATTCCTGCGTGAACAGGCTGGTGCGGCGGTTCACCGGGGAGTTGTAGACTTCCAGCGCATGGGAGTCGGCACGGAACACGTTGCTGGCGGCGCCATAACCGGTCTCGGTCGATCCGCGATAGGCGGTCACCGACGTCAGGGTGAAAGGATCGGCCTCATAATCGAGCTGCAACGAGCCGCCATAGCTTTCCGAATGGCCGACATAATGGTCGCTGGTGCAATAGGTGCGATTGCCTTCGCCTGCGGTCACGCCGCAACTCGACAGTTCATCGGCGAAGTCGCTCTTGACGAAAGTGAAGAAGTCGCCGCCGTTGACGATCTTGCTCTTGGCATAATCGCCATTGAGGTTGACGGTGATCCGGTCGGTCGGCTCCCACAGCAGCCGGCCGCGCACGCCATAACGGTTGGTGTCGTTATAGTCGCCGGTGGTGGCGTTGCGGTTCGGCCCCTGGCGGAAATTGGTGACGCCCGACAGGCGCAGCGCGGCATTGGGGGCCAGCGGCACGTTGATCATGCCCTGCACGATCTGGTTGCCGAACTTGGACCCGGCGGTGCCGGCGTCGGACAGTTCGGTGCGGACGCGGGCGGCAAAGCCGGTCGGATCGGGCGCATTGGTGGTGATGTTGATGACGCCGGCCGATGTGGTGAGGCCGAACAACGTGCCCTGCGGCCCCTTCAGCACTTCGATCCGGCTGACGTCGAACAGGTCGGAGATATTGGCATTGCCCTGGCTCACCTGGTCGACGACCACGCCGACCGAGGCGACGGCGCCGGACGAGAAGGTCTGGGTGCCGATGCCGCGGATCGACCCGCCGCCGCCGGTATTCTGGCCCGGCGCCGACTGGATTTCCAGGCTCGGGGCGACGCGGTTGAGGTCGTTCATCGTGTTGACCTGCTGCCGTTCCAGCTGGGCGGCATTGGCCACGGTGATGGAGATCGGCACCTCGGTCACCTTCTCCGCCTTGCGCTGGGCGGTGACGATGATGTCGGAATCGTCCGCCGGCTGTGCCGCCTGTTCGGGCGCGGGCGCGTTCTGTGCGAAGGCCGGCGCGGCGATCGCGATGGCGCTCGCGCTGGCGAGGGCCGCAATGGTGATGTGAATGTTACGCATGGTCTGTCCTCCCCCGGTATGCGGGTTGATGATTGTTATTGTTCGTCGATGATGCGGTTGCTGAGCGTGCCGATGGTGCCGACGGTCACTTCGACCTTGTCGCCGGCTTTCATGTAGAGTGGCGGGGTGCGCTTATCGCCGACGCCGCCGGGCGTGCCGGTGGCGATCACGTCGCCGGGGCTCAAGGGCGTGAAGGCGGTCACATATTCGATGACCGTGGGAATATCCCAGATCATGTCGCTGACCGGCTGGTCCTGCACCAGTTCGCCATTGAGGCGGGTCTGGACGCGCAGCGCGGCAAGATCGTCAATCTCGTCGGGCGTCACCAGCGCCGGGCCGAAGCCGCCGGTGCCGGGAAAGGTCTTGCCCGGCGTGAACTGGATATTGTGGCGCTGCCAGTCGCGTGCGCTGCCATCGTTGAAGGCGGCATAGCCGGCGACATAATCCCAGGCGTCGGCGGCCGCGACCTTGTGCGCGGGCTTGCCGATCACCACAGCCAGTTCGCCCTCATAGTCGAACCGCTCGGTCACGGCCGGCTTCATCATCGGCTGGCCATCGGCGATCAGGCTGTCGGCATAGCGCACGAAGATCGCCGGATGCGCCTTCTGCTCGCGGCCGGTTTCCTTGACATGCTCGGCATAGTTGAGGCCGACGCACAGGATCTTGGCGGGATCGGGGATCACCGGCAGCAGCACGACATCGGCGGCGGCATAGGATGCGCCATCGGCCAGGCCCGACAGGCTGCCGTCGGTCAGCGCGGCCTTGAGGCTCGGCGCTGCATCGGTCGCCAGTTCGACGATCGTCTCGCCCTCGATCCGGCCGAAGCTGGGGGTGCCGTCGGGACGGCGGAAACTGACATAGCGCATCAGGCTTGTTCCTCGTTGATCAGGTCTATCGATTGGGCATCCCAGTCGCGGCGATGGCGGAATTTCTCTTCGGCGGCGCGCAGGCCGGCGAAATCCTTGTCGGACATGCCCCACTGGTCGATCCGGCCCTCGGGCCAGGTCCAGTCCTCTGGCGCGCCGGGCTGATAATCCTCGGCCACCTTTTCCACGGCGGTCGAAAATTCGATGACCGGGCCAAAGGGGGCGATGAAATAGGCAAAGACATTGGCGCCCGGACCATGGCGGCCCGGCCCCCAGGCTGGCACCATGCCATGGTCGCGCAACCGGCCGATACCGCGCATCACCGCGTCCATGTCCGCCATTTCGAACGCAATATGGTTGAGGCTGGAAAAGCCGGCGCGGGCGAAGGCGGTCGAATGGTGCGAGTCGTTGCAGCGCACGAACACCATGCCCTTGGTCCGGTCCGACACGCGAAAGCCCAGCGCCTGCTCGACCAGATGGCCGGTTGCCTCCGCATCGGCGCTGTTGAAGACGACATGGGTCAGCTTCACCGGCAGGTCGGCGCCCGCGATCGGCGCGACTTCCTCGGCATCGACCAGGAAGCGGAGCAATTCGCCCTCGGCCAGTTCGACGATGATGCCATGGCCGCCGCCCGGATCTTCCGAAATGACCGGCGTCGCAGGCAGGCCGGCGGCGCTGACGCTGCGCTTCAACTGCTCCAGCCGCTCGGCGGTGCAGACGAAGGTCGTCGAGCGGACATAGGCATCGGCCGATTCCGCCAGCGCGACCAGATAGGGATAGCTGCCCGACCCGCGCAGATAATGGGTTTCGCCTTCGATCGCCGCCGGCGCCATGCCCCAGATGTCGGTCAGGAAGGCGGCGGCCTCTGCCGCATGGGGCAGCGCCAGTTCGATGCTGCGCAGCTTCATTTTTTGTCTCCGTGGAAAAGTCCGGCGGCCTGAATGCCGGCGATGGCGCAGGCCTCGTCGCATTCGCCGGTATCGCCGCTGATGCCGACCGCGCCGATCAGCGCGCCGTCTGTATCGCGGATGAGCACGCCGCCGGGCGAGAAGGCCATCTGGCCGGTGGCGGCGGCGATGCTCTGGAAAAAGACAGGGTTGGACGCGGCGCGGGTGGCCAGCACCCGCGTATCCGCGCCCATCCCCAGCGCACCCGAGGCTTTGGCCTTCGCGATGTCGAAACGGAACAGGCTGGCGCCATCCTCGCGGGCAAAAGCGACCGGATGGGCGCCGGCGTCGAGCACGACGACGGCCAGCGGCTGGGCACCATCGGCGCGCGCCTTGGCAAGCGCGGCGTCGATGATGGCACGGGCCTGGGCGAGCGAGAGGGTCATGCGGCAATCTCCTGCCGGGCGGTGCCGGCGATCAGCGCGTTGCGCCGGGCGATCAGCTCTGCGGGCGCGCCAGTGCCGAAGACATAATGGTCGGGGCGGACCAGCACCGCCTCGGCGCCGCGCGCTTCGAGCCAGTCGGCGACATGGCCGTCATCGCCCAGCTCCGCCACATCGACGACGGTCACGTCGCCGCCCGCAACCGGCTGGCGGGTGAACAGGCGCCAGCCATCACCGGTCACATCGTCCAGCAGCCGGTCGCCGACGCGCGGCTGGATGAAGCGCTCGCCCGCACCCGGCGTGCCGGTGGCGATGATGCCGGTGGCGATGGCGGGGATCAGATCGGCGGCCGTGCCGCTCTGGGCGCCCTTGGCGGCTTCACGCAGTTGATGGTCGCGCGCGGCGGCGGCGTCGGGGTCGAGCACGCAGATATAGCGGCCCGCGCCCACGGCGGCGGAGATGACGGCGCGGACATGGGGATCTCGCTCGGGCTGATAGCTGTCGAGCAGCGTTTCGGGCGCCTTGCCCGCCAGCACCAGCTCCAGCTTCCAGGCCAGGTTCGCGGCATCGCGCAGGCCATGGCACATGCCCTGGCCGAAAAAGGGCGGCGTCTGGTGCGCGGCATCGCCGGCCAGGAAGACGCCGCCCTGCCGCCACCGCTCGGCGATCAGGCCATGGAAACGATAGGTGGCGGCGCGCACCACCTGGTGCGGCACGCCGTCGAGATAAGGGGCTACCAGCGCGGCCACGGCGTCTGGCTGCATCATCGCCTGATCGTCTTCGCCGGGCAGCAGCATGAATTCCCAGCGGCGATGATTGCCGCGCCCCGGCACGATGGTGGCCGGGCGCTTGGGATCGCACATCATCACCGACAATTTCTGCAGGTCGGCCGCTTGCGGCACGCCCCACAGGTCGGGGAAGCGGACCGGGCCATCGACCTCGGCATCGACCACCAGCCAGGGTTCCTCGAAGTCCAGATCATCCAGGCCGATGTCGAGCGCCTTGCGCACCGCGCTGCGGGCGCCGTCGCAGGCGACGACATAGCGGGCGCGGACCTGCTCCTCGCCGGCGTCCGACCGCAGCGTCAGCGTGACGCCCTCGTCGTCCTGCGCCAGCGCCTCGAACGCGGTGCCCAGCGACAGCTCGACATTGGGATAGACGTCCAGCGCATCGCGCAGATGATCTTCCAGTTCGGGCTGGTAGAAGAAATAGTCGTTGGACCAGCTATAGGGGCGGGGGCGGCCGACCGTGCCCATGTAGCGGATCACGCCATGATCGGCGCCGACATGCAGATGCCCCTCGGTATCGCGCATGTCCGGGACGACCCGGTCGATGACGCCGGCCGACTGGAACAGGCGCATCATCTCATGGTCCAGATGGACCGCGCGGGGCAGGGGATAGGGGTTGGCCTCGCGCTCGATCACCAGGACCGAGACGCCCGCTTTCCCAAGTAAATTGGCCGCAAAGGCCCCCACCGGCCCGCAGCCGATGATCGCAACGTCGAACATGAAAGCGTCTTTCCGGTCAGACCGTCAGGGGCTCGGGCACGGGGGATTTGTGCATCCGCCCGCCCAGCATGATCATCTTGATGTTGGCCGCATCCTGCAGCAGGCGGACGTCCTTGGTCGGATCACCCTCGACCAGCAGCAGGTCGGCGAGATAGCCCGGCTTCACCTGGCCGACGGGCTGGTCCATCAGCTCGCCGCCCAGCATGGTGGCGGCATGCAGCGCCTCGGCCGGGGTGAAGCCATAATAGGTGACGAAATGTTCCAGGTCGCGGGCGTTGCGGCCATGGGGGTTGAAGGGAAAGCCATAGTCGCCGCCGGGCAGGACGCGCACGCCGCGCGCCTTCAATTTGGGCACCAATGTCTTTTCCAGTTCCAGCCGCTCGGCCGCGCTCGCCTTCATCGACGCCATATTGATATGGGGCGGCGGATTGGCCTCCAGCGCGGCGACCGATACGCCGGGGCCGGGGGCGTAGAAGATGGCGTCCTTCTTCGCCGCCATGGCGTCGACCGCCGCGTCATCGGCGAAGGAGCAATGATAGAGGATGCGGGCGCCGGCTTCGAGCGCCAGATTGATGGCGCGCGGGCTATAGGCATGGGTGGCGATCCACAGGCCCGCTTCCTTCGCCGCCTCGCCGGCCGCGATCATTTCCGCGTCGGTGTAGAGAATGTCCTGCGACGATCCGGGCTTGAGCGCATCCTCGCCCGAAATCACCAGCTTGAGCGACTTGACGCCCTCCGCCGCGCAATAGGCGACGAAGGCGCGCATCGCTTCGGGCCCCCGCCCGTTGAACACATCGCCGGTTTCGACCCCTTCCTCGCCTTCCGGGCTGCGCTCCAGCGTGGAGGGCACCAGGCGCGGGCCGGGGGTTTCGCCGGCCGCTATGGCGCGGGCGAGTTCCGGTTCGATCTGGTCGCCCAGCGCGCCGGCCGAATAGAGACTGGTATAGCCATGGTCGAGCAGCACGCGGGCATTGCGCCAGGCGGCGACCTTCAGTTCCTCGGGCGGCAGGATGAACTGATGATAGATTTTCTCGACCGAGCTGCCCCAGGTCAGATGGGTATGGGCGTCGACCATGCCGGGCATCAGCGTCGCGCCATGGCCGTCGATCACCATGTCGGCCTGCGCCGCGTCGATCGCGGCTTCGTCGCGCAGAATGTCGGCGATGCGATCGCCCTCGATCATGACCGCGCCGGGGAAGGGCGCACTGCCGGTCCCGTCGAAAATCGCAATATTGCGGATCAGCTGCCGCACGAGGGCTCTCCCGAAGTCTCTTGTTGAATGCCCTTATGCGCCGAATTTATACGCAAGAATAATAATGATTTTTGGGAACATCATAGCTTAGAGCTATGGATCATGATGTCCAGCAGCGCCTCGCCCAGTCGCGACAGGCGGGCATCCTTCAGCTTGCGGATGCCGATGCTGCGCTGGAAGGTCGCTTCGCGGATCGCGATCGCGCGCAGCACGCCGATCGACAGTTCGGCCGCCGCCACCTTCATCGGCAATATGGTCAGCCGGCTGCTGTTCCGCACCATCGCTTTGGTCGTCAGCAGGGAGTCGCATCGGATCACATCCTGGGGCACCGGCACGCCCGCCGCCATGAACAGCGCGTCGATCTGCCGGCGAAAGGCGCCCCGCGCCTCCGGCAGCACCCAGCGCTTGGCCATCATGTCGCGCAGCGACACCTCGGCCGGCAGATGGTCGTTGCGGCGCCCGACCACCAGCGCGAAGGGATCCTGCGCAAAGGTGATTTCCTCGATCCCCTCGGGCGGCTCCTCCAGCCCCGTGGTGACGAACGCCAGTTCGATCTCGCCCCGGTGCAGCATGTCGGCCAGGTCATGGTCGGGCCGTTCCACCGCATGCAGCGCGAAATGGCCCATCTTGTCCTCCAGCCGTCGCACCGCGTCGGGCAGCAGGCTGACGAGCGCACCCGGCGTGCCGCCGACGCGGAGCGGGCCGGTCACGCCCGCGCGCGCCAGCCGCAATTCCTCTTCCGCGCCGCTGATCAGGCTGTCGACCGCCTCCGCCCGGCGCAGCAGCACCTCGCCCTCCGGCGTCAGGCTGATGCCGCTGCGCGACCGGGCGAACAGGGCCGCGCCGACCGACTGTTCCAGCTGCGCGATCGCATTGGACACCGATGGCTGGGAGATGTTGAGCAGCCGGGCGCCGCCGCTGATCGAGTTGGCACGGCAGACGGCGAGGAAGGTGCGAAGCGCGCGGGGATCGATCATCGGCCTAGATAGCCCGACCATCGCCACGCACAACAAGACAATCTAGCCCTCGGTGCCGCTTGCCTCCCGCACCAGGGCAATCAGGGCGGCGGGACTGCTGGCGCCGGTCTTGGCGACGATCGCGGCGCGATGATCCTCGATCGTCTTGGGGCTCAGCGACAGGGCGGCGGCGACCATCTTGTTGCTCATCCCCTGGGCCAGGCAGTGCAGCACCTCGCGCTCGCGCGGGGTCAGCGGAGCCAGCCGAGCCAGCGCCCCGCGCCGCTGCCGGCTCCAGCGTGCGCCCTCCGCCACGGCGGCCAGCAGCCGCCCCTCGTCGATCGGCTTTTCCAGATAGTCGAGCCCGCCATAGCGGCGCACCGAATCCACCGCGCTGCTGGTGGTCGGCCAGGCGGTCATGAAGATGATCGCCACCGCCGGATCCTGCGCCCGCATCCGCTCGGCAAAGGCAAAGCCGTCCATGTCCGCCATCATCACGTCGGTGACCAGGCAATGGGCCGGCTCGTCGGCCTGGGCGCGCAGCATCGCGCGGGGCGTGTCGAACGCCTGGGTGCGATAGCCATGCCGGCCCAGCAGCCGCGCCACCGCCCGGCCCAGATCAGGGTCGTCATCGACCACATGGATGATGGCGGGATCGGCCGGGTCAGTCATGGCTGGGCTCCGTGCGGGGCAGGGACAGGCTGGCACGCGCGCGGCCCTGCGCGATGTCGCGGGTCAGCGTGCCGCCATGGGCGTCGGCGATGGCGCGCGCCACCAGCAGGCCGATGCCCATGCCGCCATAGTCGGGGGTGGGGGACGGGACCGGGTTGGCGACATGGATCGTCACCTGATCGGCCCGGCTTTCCACGGCGATTTCGATGGTCGATCCGGGCGCCGCCAGCATCGCGTTGCGCAGCAGGTTGAGCAATATCTGTGTCAGTTCGATCTCATGCCCGGTGACCTGCAAGCGCGCATCCATCGGCGGCAGGCTGATGGTGCAGCCCAGGCTGCGCGCCTCGCCGCCGACCATGCCGGCACAGTCGCGCAGCATCTGGCCGACGATGATCGGCGATGGCTCGTCGACCGCGCGCCCGCCAAAGCTGCGCAACCGCCGCACCATGTCGGCCAGCAAAGCCGCCTTGCGATCGACCAGTTCGATGCTCTCGCGCATCTCGGCCAGGTCGGGCTGCGGATCGCGCGACAGGGCGGACAGATGCCGGGTCTCGATCGCCAGCGTCGACAGCGGCTGGCTGATCTCGTGAATGATTGCCACCGACATGGCGCGCAGCGTCTTGAGCCGTTCGGCCTGGAACAGGATGCGGTCGCGCCGGGCGATATCCTCGCGGGCGCGGATCTGCGCCTCGGCAAAGCTGCCGGCCAGATAGGTGGCGATCGCCATGGCGGCGAGACCCATGTGCAGCGCGAAGCGGGTGGCGCTGGCCGACAATGGTGCCGACCAGGGCAGGATGATCGCGGCCGACAGGATGATCGCGATCCAGGCGCCCAGCCGGCCGCAGCGCAGCCCCACCCAGATCGCACCGATCAGCACCGGCGTGACCGCGATCTGGGGTTCGACCCGCGCCAGCCCCCAGGCGAGCAGCCAGGCAAAGACGAAGACGGCGGCCGCCTCGACCGCGCGCCCGCGCCCGATCTGCATCAGCCGCCGGGCTTCTTCATGGCGGGTGCCGATCCACAGCAGGGGCGGCGCGACCAGCAGCACGCCCAGCAGGTCGCCGACCAGGAAGGCGGCGATGGTGGTGGCGACTGGCTGGGTCGGCAGGGTGCCGGACACGCCGGGCCACAGCCATTCCCAGAAACCCGCGGTGAAGGACACCAGCGTCGGCGCCAGCACCGCGGCCAGGCCGAAGGGCATCGGCGCGATCGCCAGTTCGGACCGGCTGCGCCGTTCGATGAAGCGCACCAGCGCGATCATCAGGCCATAGGCGGCGGGCGCGCGCGCCACCCCGCCCAGCTGGTTGAGAAATTCGGGACCGCCCCACATGACCGTGCCGGTCAGCAACTGGATCACGCATTCCTCGACGATCAGGACCGGCGTGAAGCGCGCGCCGATCCGCCACAGCAGCGCCAGCCGCACGCCGGCGGCGGGATACCAGAGGCTGAAGAAATGGGCGCCGCCCCACGGGCTGGCCGCCATATGCGCCAGCTTGAACGCGAAGGGATAGGCCAGCAGCAGCGCCACCAGCCGCCAGTCGATGGCGCGTGCCTCCAGGCGAAAAGGGCGCGGCCGGGCGCTCATGGGGGACAGGGTGGCCATGGCCCTGTCCTAGCCTGGATCACCCGCCTGCCAAGCCGGGAAATTCCCTGCCGTTTCAATCTTATCCGGGAATTAACCGGATAGGCCGGGCGCTGTGACGCGGCCATCACGGGGACGACCGTTTGGGGGCAACGCCTTTCGGTTGCCGGGCGGCGCATTGCGACCCGTGTCGCCCGGCCCCACAGACGCCGGCATCTTCCTGCCTGGCATGGATGGAGGACATCCCATGAGCGTGATCGGAACCAACAGCGCGGCGCTGCGCGCGCAGCGGGCGATCGAGGCGGCCACCAAGGCCCAGGGCCAGGCAAGCGAGAAATTGTCGACCGGCAAGCGGATCAATTCGGCCAAGGATGATGCGGCCGGCATGGCCATCGCCCAGACCATGACCAGCCAGTTGCGCGGCATGGAAGTGGCCAAGCGCAACGCCGCCGACGCCATATCGCTGACCCAGACCGCCGAAGGCATATTGGGCGAGGTCCAGAACAGCCTGCAGCGGATGCGCGAATTGACGCTCCAGGCGGCCAATGGCGTCAACCGGCCGGAGGATCGCGCCGCGCTCCAGACCGAAATGGACCAGACTGTCGCCCATATCAACGCGCTGCTGCAGAACAGCGAGTTCAACGGCGTGAACCTGTTTTCCAACACCGCGCAGGGTGTCGCAGCCCGCGATTATAATGCGGATGGCGATCTGCTCGATATCCACGGCCCCTACAATTATCGCAACGAACTCGACCACAGTGCCGGCAGCACCGTCATCAATGTCCAGGCGGGCGCCAATGCGACGGACAATGTCGCCATCACCCTGCCGACCCTGCGCAGCAACAGCGACGATTTCACCCTGCTGGGCACCGACCTGTCGGTTGGTGGCACGATGCGCTTCGTGGGAATCAGCAATATCGACCTGACCCTGGACTATGATGTCGGTGTGGCTGCTGTGGAGCGCACCAATGATCTTGGTGGATTTGGCTGGATGGACCCGGAAGGCTATGTCGCCTTCACCGATTCCGACTATAAATCCTACGCCCAGATCGGCGTGACCGCGCAGCAGGGGCTGGCGGTGATCGACGCGGCGCTGGCGCAGATTTCGACCGCCCGCGTCAATCTGGGCGCGGCGCAGAGCCGGCTGGAATCCATCTCCAGCCAGCTCGACACCAATATCGTCAACCTCACCGACGCTCGCTCGCGGATCGAGGATGCGGACTTCTCCACCGAATCCACCGCCCTCGCCAAGAGCCAGATCCTGTCGCAGGCGGCAACGGCGATGCTGGCCCAGGCCAATGCCCGGCAACAGGATGTGCTGAAACTGCTCGAATGATCCGCGCGGCCGGGCTAGGACCGCTGCGGACATTCAGCGGGAGAGGCGGAGATGATGAAGCGGGCCATGGCCCTTTGCCTGCTGCTGGGCAGCGCAGCGGCGGCACAGGCGGGCGATCCGCCCCGGTTCGATGTCGCGATCACGGTCGATGATCTGCCCGCCCATGGCCAGTTGCCGCCCGGCACCACCCGCGCCGATATCGCCCGCCGCTTCCTGGCGACGCTGAAGGCGCATCATGTCGCGGAGGCCTATGGCTTCGTCAATGCACGCGGGCTTGCGGAGGATCCGGCGTCGGACGCGGTGCTGACGCTGTGGCGCCAGGCGGGCTATCCGCTCGCCAACCATAGCTACAGCCACCTCAATCTCGACGGCGCGCCCTCGCTCGATGCCTGGCAGGCGGACGTGATCGCTGGCGAGCCGGCGCTGGAACAGCATATGGGTAAGGGGGACTGGCACTGGCTGCGCTTCCCCAACCTGTCGAGCGGCAAGGATGCGACCCGCCATGACGGCGCCGCCGCCTTCCTGAAACAGCGCGGCTATCGCATCGCCAGCGTCAGCCTGGCTTTCGAGGACTGGGATTATAGCGACGCCTATGCCCGCTGCCGCGCGCAGGGCGACGATCGCATGATCGCGGCGATGAAGCGTCACTATCTGGCTGTCGTCGATCAGGCGATCGCGCGGGCAAAGGCCAATGCCCAGCGCGTCCATGGCAGCCCGATCCCGCATGTGCTGCTGCTCCATGTCGGCGCCTGGACCGCCGACACCCTGCCCGATGTCATGGCCCGGCTCGATGCCGCCGGCGCGCGCTATATTCCGCTGGCACAGGCGGAGGCCGACCCGGCCTATGCCCAGGCCGAAGCCCTGCCGGGCGGCGGCGGCATCATCGAACGGGTGGCGCAGGCGCAGGGCATCGCTCTCCCCGCCGATAGCGCGCCTGCATCCGAAATCGACCTGCGCCAGGCCTGCCGCGCGCCCGGCTGAGGCGACTTCACCTTGCATTCAGCGCGCGACCGATAGAATGGCGCGCAATATGATCATGGGTAAAAGCCGGCATGGCCGGGCGCTGACAATCTTCCTGCCTTTCCTGGTCCTGACCGCGGGTGCGACATCCGCGGCGCAGGCGACGACCTATTATGTCAACAGCGCCACCGGCAATGATCGCGCCGCCGGCACCACTGCCGACCAGCCCTGGCGCAGTCTGGCGCGGGTGCGCGACTATCCGCTGATGCCCGGCGATCAGGTGCTGCTGATGGCCGGATCGCGCTGGCAGGAGCCGCTCACCATTACCCGCTCGGGCCGCTCCGGCGCGCTGATCAGCGTTGCCGCCTTCGGCGCTGGCGCACGGCCGCGCATCGACGCCGGCGGCGTTTCGCCCCATGGCGTGGGCGTCATCAACGCCGAATATGTCAGCGTCAGCGGGCTGGAAGTCACCAACGACAATCCCGCCCCGGCCCAACGCTTCGGCGTGCTGGTCTCGGCGGTCGACCGGGGCGTGACGCGCGGCATCCGCATCAGCGACATGTATATCCACGACGTGCGCGGCGTGAATGATCGCAAGGATAATGGCGGCATCGTCTTCAGCGCGACCGGCAAGAAGCTGCCGACCCGCTTTCAGGATCTGGTGATCGAACGCAATATCGTCTGGAAGGTCGACCGGTCCGGCATTGCCGGCATTGCCGACCGGATCAGCGCCAGGGACTGGTTCCCCAGCGAAAAGATCGTGATCCGCGACAATCTGGTCGAGGATATTGGCGGCGACGGCATCGTCCCGCGCGGCACCGACGGCGCGCTGATCGAACATAATATCGTGCGCTATGCCGGTGCCCGAGCACCCGGCTATAATGCCGGCATCTGGCAGTGGAGCACCGACAACAGCCTGATCCAGCTCAACGAGGCCGCCTATACCCGCACCCGCTATGACGGGCAGGGCTTCGACAGCGACTTCAATTCGCGCCGCACGACATTGCTCTACAATTACAGCCACGACAATGCCGGCGGCTTCCTGCTGATCTGTTCGCCCGGCCGCAACGACAAGGATAATCTGGGCAATCGCGGCACCGTCGCGCGCTACAATGTCAGCCGCAACGACGCGCTGCGCATCTTCCAGCTCGCCGGCAATGTCTCCGACGTGCTGGTGGAGAAGAATGTGATCCATGTCGGCAAGGGCATGGATGTGCAGATGGTGGTGGCGACCAACTGGGATGGTTGGGCACAGGATGTCCGCATCGTCGAAAATGACTTCAAGGTCGCCGGCACCGCCCGCTATGGCAGCGAGAGCGGCCGGTCCGGCCCCGATTATCTCATCAAGGCGGGCTTCGCCCCGGCCCAATTTATCCGCTTCCGCGACAATCGCTACTGGGGCAGCCATGTCGACCTGCCGGCCGAGGCGGCGGGCGACGTGATCCCGCCCTATCTCGATCAGCCCGCCGACTGGCAGGTGCCGGTGTTCGACCCGGCCAGGGCAGAGGGCTTTCCCGAATTCATGGCCCGGCACCGCGCCTGGATGCTGGCCATGTTGCAACGCGAACTGGGCCAGGCGGTGCAGCCGCGCCAGCCGCGCCGCATCTCCATCTTCGAAGCGCGCCGTTGACCGCTGGCGCGGGCGGCATGCACCGCCCGTGCCCGGCCGTCACCCGCCCGTTACAGGGTGAGCGAGATGCGCCCGTCCACCTTGCCGGCGCGCAGTTCGTCCAGCACGGCGTTCACATCATCGAACGGCCGGGGCGTCACATGCGCCTTCACCTTGCCCTCGACCGCGAAGGCGATCGCTTCGGCCAGGTCGCGCCGGGTGCCGACGATCGATCCGCGCACGGTCACGCGCTTGAGCACCACGTCGAAGATCGGCGTCGGGAAATCGCCCGGCGGCAGGCCGACCAGGCTGACGGTCGCGCGCCGGCGGGCGCAGGCGATCGCCTGGGCAAAGGCGGGGGGCGACACCGCCGTCACCAGCACGCCATGGGCGCCGCCGCCGGTCGCATTCTGCACTTCCGCCACGACATTGTCGGCCCGCGCATCCAGCGCCAGGTCCGCGCCCAGCGACCGGGCCAGCTCCAGCTTGCTCTCGCCAATGTCCAGCGCCACGACATGCAGGCCCATCGCCTTGGCATATTGCACGGCGACATGACCCAGCCCGCCGACGCCGGAAATGGTCACCCATTCACCCGGCTTCGCCTCGGTTTCCTTCAGCCCCTTGTAGACGGTGACGCCCGCGCACAGGATCGGCGCCATCGTCACGAAATCGACACTGTCGGGCAGGCGGCCGGCAAAGGGCGCGCTGGCGATCGCATATTCGGCATAGGTGCCGTTGACGCTGTAGCCGGTATTATGCTGCCGCTCGCACAGCGTTTCCCAGCCGGTCTCGCAATATTCGCAGGCGCGGCAGGCGTCGTGCAGCCAGGGGATGCCGACGGCGTCGCCTTCCTTCAGGTCGGTGACACCCGCACCCAGTGCCACGACATGGCCCACGCCCTCATGGCCGGGGATCAGCGGCAGGGTCGGCTTCACCGGCCAGTCGCCATCGATTGCGTGCAGATCGGTATGGCATACGCCACTGGCGACGATCTTCACCAGCACCTCGCCAGGCCCCGGCTCGGGTATCGCTATCTCCTCGATCGTCAGCGGCGCCTTGAACGTCCTGGCAATCGCGGCTCGCATGGTCGTCGGCATGATTTCCTCCTTCTTCTGCGGCTGTTGGACTGTGGATAATGGCGGTCAGATATCCTCGAACCAGGCGAGCCGATGGGCGGCCAGCTTTTCGAGTTCCAGCACGGCGAACATCGCCGCGCCCAGGCCGATGATCATCAGCCCGTCGGTCAGCGACAGCGGCCGGCTGTCGAAAATATCGTGCATGAACGGCGCATAGGTGAAGAGCAGCTGGGCGATCACCACCGCCACGATCGCCGCCAGCACGACCGGCGTGCCCATCGCGCCGCGCAGCGTCAGCGATCGCATGTGCAGGAAGCGGACATTGAACAGATAGAATATCTCGCCCACGATCAGCATGTTGACCACCATGGTCCGGGCGGTGTCGATGTCGTGGCCGACATGCTGGGCATAGAAGAATATCCCCAGCGCCATCGCCCCCATCAGCACCGATACCAGCATGATGCGCCACAGCAGGAAGGGGGAAAGCAGCGGCGCGCCGGCGGCACGCGGTCGCCGCTCCATCGTTCCCGGCTCGGTCGGCTCGAACGCCAGTACCAGCCCCAGCGTCACCGTCAGCACCAGGTTGATCCACAATATCTGCGTCGCCGTCATCGGCAGGGCAAAGCCGGCAATGATCGCGATCACCACCGCCAGCGTCTCGCCGCCATTGGTCGGCAGCGTCCAGCTGATGACCTTGCGGATATTGTCATAGACGGTGCGCCCTTCGCGCACGGCCGCCACGATCGACGCGAAATTATCGTCCAGCAGCACCATCTCGGCCGCCTCCTTGGCGGCCTCCGTGCCCTTGATCCCCATCGCCGTGCCGACATCGGCCTGTTTCAGCGAGGGCGCGTCGTTGACGCCGTCGCCGGTCATGGCGACGACCAGCCCGTGCGACTGAAGCGCGCGGACGATGCGCAGCTTGTGCTCGGGGGAGGAGCGGGCGAACACGTCGACATCGCGCACCCGCGCCGCCAGCGCCTCATCATCCAGCGCCTCGACCTCGGCGCCGCTCATCGCCTGGGGATCATCGTCCAGCGCCAGTTGGCGGGCGATGGCGATGGCGGTGCCGACATGGTCGCCGGTGATCATCTTGACCGCGATGCCGGCCGACCGGCACTGGGCGATCGCCTGGCGTGCCTCGTCGCGTGGCGGATCGATGAAGCCCATAAGCCCCAGCAGCTCGACCCCGCTCTTCAGATCGTCGAAGCCGATCCGGTCGGGCGCTCCGGCGATCCGCTTGACGGCAAAGCCCAGCAGGCGCTCGCCCCGGTCGGCGGCGGCCGACAGCCGCGCGTCCCAGGCGGCGGCATCCGCGCCGGTCATCGCCAGCACCGCTTCGGGCGCACCCTTGATGAAGATGGCGCTGCTGCCATCGGGCGCGCGGTGCAGCGTCGCCATGAAGCGATAGGCGGCATCGAACGGGATTTCGTCGATCCGCGGCCACTCGTCGCGCACATGGTCAGCGCTCAGCCCCGCCTTCATCGCCAGCGCGACCAGCGCGCCCTCCATCGGGTCGCCCTGCACGGTCCAGCCGTCATCCGCTTGGCGCAGCAGGGCATCGTTACACAACAGGCCGCAGCGCAGGATTGGCGCGGCATCAGCCAGCGCCGCGGCATCGTCGCCGCCCTCGGCCACACTGATGGTGCCCGTCGGCGCATAGCCCGATCCGCTGACATGCAGGTCGCCGCCGGGCAGCAGCAGGTGGCGCACGGTCATCTCGTTGCGGGTCAGCGTGCCGGTCTTGTCGGTGCAGATCACCGATGTGGCGCCCAGCGTCTCGACCGCCGGCAGGCGCCGGATCACCGCCTGGCGGGCGGCCATGCGCTGCACGCCGATCGCCAGCGTGATGGTGATGACGGCCGGCAGCCCCTCCGGCACCACGCCGACCGACAGGGCGACGATCGCGATCAGCGCATCGATCCAGTGGAAGCCGCGCGCCAGCACCGAAAACAGGAACAGGATCACCGCGCCGGCCAGCACCGACCAGGTCATCAGCCGGGCGAAATCGTCGATCTGCCGCACCAGCGGCGTCTTGCCGGCCTCGACCGCCTTCAGCATGCCGCTGATCCGGCCGATCTGGGTGTGGTTGCCGGTCTCGACCACCAGCCCGGTCGCCTGGCCGGCGGCCACCAGCGTGCCGGAAAAGGCCATGTTGCTCTGGTCGGCGATGCCGGCGTCGGCGGCGATCAGCGTCTGATGCTTTTCCGCGGCGACCGATTCTCCGGTCAGCGCCGCCTCGTCGATCAGCAGGCCGCGGGCGCGCAGCAGCCGGATGTCGGCCGGCACCCGGTCACCCGCTTCCAGCAGCACGATGTCACCGGGCACCAGATCGGGCACCGCCACCACCCGCCGTTCGCCGCTGCGCAGCACCATGGCATGCGGCGCGATCATGTCCTGGATCGCGCCCAGCGCTTCCTCGGCCTTGCCCTCCTGGATGAAGCCGACGACCGCGTTCACCAGCACCACGGCCAGGATCACGGCAGCATCGATGCCGTGATTCAGCAGCAGCGCGATCAGCGCCGCACCCAGCAGGAAATAGATCAGCACGCTGTTGAAATGCGCCAGGAATCGCAGCAGCGGATGCTGGCGCGGCGCTTCGGGCAGGGCATTGGGGCCATAACGCCGCAGCCGGGCCTCGGCATCGCGCTGGTCCAGCCCGGTCGCTTCGACGGACAGCGTTGCCAGCGCCTCTTCGGGCGGCAGCGCATGCCAGGCAACGGGCGGGGCAGAGGACATCGGCTTCCCTTTCAGTCGCGTCGAGCGGCCGGGGGCAAGCCACCCGGCGGTCAGCGCACCAGCGCGAAGCCGATCCGCAATCTTGTTATGGAACGATTATAGTCCAACAGGTTCTCGCCATATCCGGCAAATCCCTGAGCGAACAAATAGAGATCGGGGCCGCCGCCCAGCAGGCGCGGCAGCGGATAGGACAGGTCGGCGTTGATCGCGCCCTTGCCCGATCCGAAATTGAATCGGCTATTGGTGGACAGGCGCAGCCCGTCATCATCGCCGACCTGCAGGAACAGGCCGGCATGGCCGCGATAGCGGACGATATCGGGATTGTCGGACTTGTCGCCGACATAGAAGGTCAGGCGCGGCGCCACCAGCAGCCGCCGCTCCTCGCCCAGCGAGAAGGCCGCCATCGGTGCGACATAGACGCTGTTGATGCTGCGCGACGCATCGCCGTCCCGGCCGTTGGATTCGTGCCGAAGCCCGCCCTGCAGCGCCAGCGACATGCCGTTTTTCAGCATCCGGGTCGGCGTCACATAGATGATCTCGGGCTGATAATCGATGTTGCGGAAGGGCATGGAATTGGCGCCCAGATCCCAGAACATGCGCTGGGTATAGGCGAAATGCAGGCCATCCCGCCAGGAACTGGGCAAATGCGCGGCATCGCGCGACCCGAACAACCGATATTCGAAGCTCAACTGCAACCGGGCATCGGTATTGGTGCCGGGGCCATAGACCGCATAGATCGGCTCATAGGGCGCCAGATTGCCGATGAAGGCATTGCCGGCGCTGCGATCGGCCGGCGGCGCGACCGGCGGCGGCACCGGGGTTCCGGGCGGCGGCGGCGGCGGTGGGACAGGCACCGGCGAAGCGGCCGCCATCCGCGAGGCCGCCGCGCCATGCAGCGCCACCTGCGGCGAATTCCACGCCGGGATCGACAGCAACGCGCCCTCGGCCATGTCGCTCGCGGCCAATTGATAGCGCGCCTGGGCAAAGCCGCCCGGCGCAATCTCCACCGTCTCCGGCACGCCCGGCGCCCGGCGCAGCCACAGCCGGCGCGCCGCGCCATCCTGTTCCACCAGCGCCTCGACCCGGTCGGGCAGCGGCATGGTGGCGGGCGCCGCGCCCATGTTGAGGAAGCGCAGTTCGATCGCGGCCATGCCTTGCGCATCGGTCGCACCGACCCGGCCGATCAGCGTCTCGACCGGCGCCTGCGCCCGCAGCATCGTCGGGCAAAGCGCGGTGCCGGCAATCAGCAGCAGATGGACACGCGCGCGGCAGGCGCGCGCGAAAAGGCGATCGATCATCTTCTATCCCTGGCCAGTTGGTCCGCCCGGACGCAGTCAACCGGACAGGGAAGAGGATAACAATCCTGTCAAATCAATACAAACCGCCTCGACCTCACGGCGCGAGCCGGTCCACGCTCAGGCGCTGGCCGCCATATTCGGCAAAGCCCCGGCTGCGTGGCTGGCCATCGGCTTGGGGCGTGAAGTCGATCGCGGCAGGCTTGGGGCCGCCCAGCGGCCCGAACGTGATCTGCAGCTTCATGATGCCGGGCTTGGGACCGGTCAGGCGTATGTCCGCTTCGTAGCTGGACTGGCCGCGCATATTGATCTGCGTCGTCTCGCGCCCGCTATAGACCTGCTTCCCGTCGTCGCTGAAATCGACATAGATTTTCTCGATGGCGCCGCTCGTGCGCCGATATTGGATATGGCCCGACCGCCGGCCATAGACCTTCACGTCGATATTCTGGCTCTTGCCCGCCAGCGCCGACAGGGTGGACAGGTCGGTATCGCCGTAGGGCAGGCTGTCGGGCACGGCATGCGGGGCGACCGCCGGCCCGGCCTTGTATCCGGGCAGGGTGACGATCTGGACCCGCTTGCTCTCGCTGCCGCGCAGCCCCTCGATCCATGTCGCCCGGCGGCTGTCGGGATGCCAGGACATGGGCGAATGAAACACCCAGTCGGCCTGGCTGCTGAGGTTCGCGCCCAGATAGCCCGCCTCGCGCTGCGACCGGGCGATGTCGATCAGCGCCGGCCCGACATTGCCTGGCCGGGCCGTGCGCACGCCGGTGACGGCATAAGTATAGGCGAACATGCTCAGCCCCATGTTCAGGCTGTCGGGATAGGGGCGGGGCATCAGCCCCAATATCGCCGGGTCGGTCTGCGAAAAGCGGGTGGTCATCACCATGCCCAACCGCTCGTCCGGCGAGAAGATCGTCGTTTCGGTATAGCCCGGCGTGTCGGTGATCGGCGTCACCTTGCCGCTCGCCAGGTCCATCACCACCGAATCGGGTAAGTCGCGCTTCACCGCGCCGACCAGCGACAGGGCGCTGCCGCCATGGACGAACTGCTTCACCTCGCCACCGCGGATCGGCGACGGGATGACGCCATCGGCATGGGCGGGATCGGGGCGGAAGGGATCGCTGCTGCTGATGATCTGCGGCCGGGTGACGACATAGCCATCCGGGCCGCGCGTCAGTTCGCCGGTCAGCACCGCGGCGGAATAATTGGCGAGCAGGGTCGTCCAGGCGATATGGCGATTGTCCGGCGCCACCACCATTTCCGACCAGCGATGCCAGATATGCGCGCCATCGGCCACCTGCGGCGGATAGGTGACGGGCACCAGTTGCGCCTGCGTGCAATCGTCCAGGCTGGTCGGGCATTCGATCACGAAATCGCCCAGGAAAATGCGCTTATTGTCGGCAAACACCATGTAGCGGATGCCATTATCCTTCGGCCGGGCGGGAATCGTCCCGCTGAAGATCGGACGGATATGGCTGCCATCATCGTCCATGATGGCGAGGTTGATCTGCCGCGGATCGCTCTCGCCCGGTTTGGCATAGGTCAGCAATATCCGGCCCGACGGCGTGTAGGTGGCGCTTTGCGGCCGCATGTCGGCGGGCAATGTCAGGGTGCGGATCACCGGCTGGCCGAACAGCGCGCCATCCGCCCTGGGCCGCGCCAGGGACGGGCCGCCATCCAGCGCCAGTCCGCCAATCAGGATGGGCAGCATGGCCAAGATAGGCAGCCGGCGGGAAGGGGGCTTGGTCACCAAATTCTCTCCTCGTCTCGGCCTTGGCCCAGGGGCACCGGGCGGCCGTCCACTCTGCTGATGGCACCAGCCCGTCGGCCGGCAAGCGCCAATCCGTTACGCGGAAAGGGGGCTTGCCAATGTCCCGCAAAACCGGGCATTTTCCAGCCGGCGCTTCGCGAACGGGCAGGGCGACAAGCGGGACGGAGAGGGGAATAACCGATTTTCAACCGACGCATCTTGCTGGAGCTATGGGCGATGCTGCTGCTGGCCGGCATCATCGGCTTCATGGGGCCGTTCGGCACCTATATGCGCGACGGTCTGCCGGGGCGGATCGGCCATTGGTGGCTGCTGCTGATGGGGGCCTATATCCTCGTCCGGCCGGTGATCTGGCTGCTGCGCCGGCTGGCGCTGCGGATCGACCTTTCGGTGTCGATCACCGTCTTTTCCGGCGTGTCGCTCTGCGTCGTGCCGTTGGCCTTCCTCTGGCGCAATGTCGGCCGCACCGCCTTTCGCGACCTGGACGGCTTTACCGGCCTGCTGCCCTTTTCCTTCCTCTGCGCGCTCACCGTGCTGGTCGTCACCCACTGGGCCGAACAGACCGACCGGCGGCTGGCCCAGCGAGGTATCCTGCCGCCGCCCGCCGATGCCCCGCACCCCGAAGGCGCCGCCGCCACATCCCCGGCCGAACCCGCCCTGCGCAATCGCCTGTCGGCCGGCTTTGCCGGGCCGATCCTGGCGCTGCAGAGCGAGGATCATTATGTCCGCGTCCATGGCGCAGGCGGCAGCGAATTGCTGCTGATGCGGCTGCGCGACGCGATTGCGGAGATGGAGGGGGTGGCCGGCGCGCAGGTGCATCGCAGCTGGTGGATCGCCCATCGCGCCATCCTGCGCTGCGATCCGGCCGGGCGCAGCTGGCTCATCACCCTGGATGGCGGGCTCAGCGTCCCCGTCGCGCGCGATTCGGTCGCCCGGCTGCAACGGGCCGGCTTCCTGCCCGCGTCCTGACCGGCTCTGGCGGGCAAAAGAAAACCCCGCCGGAGCAAGCTCTACGACGGGGCCAGGTTCAGGGAGGTGTCACTCCAAAGGGGGGGAAGAGTGACAGGACCAATCTAGGAAAGCGCGCGTCCCTTTCAAGCATCAACCGCATATTTTTGTCGGCGGCAGCGCCCATGTCACCGGCCTTATCGCACGGCTGAACCCGCTATTTTGGTCATTTCCGCTACGGTAACCGGCCATGTCGTGAATATGGCTGAATACGTATGCTGGAATCTGTGCAGAGGGTCGGGGGCGGCGCTATTTGAACCAGACCGACACATGTCGGCAAGAAACGCTCAAGATGCGTCCTGGGGAGGATCACTGTCATGCATCAATTCCGTCATACCGTCCTGCGCGCTGCGCTGCTGGCAGGGGCTTCCTTCTCGTTCGCCGCGGTCGCCCATGCGCAGACCGACGCCGAAACCGCGACGCCCGCCGCACCCGCCGCCGGCGAATCCGAAGGCATCGTCGTCACCGGCATCCGCGCCTCGCTCGCCTCCGCCGCCAAGGTGAAGCGCGATTCCGTGCTGATCGTCGATTCCATCTCGGCCGAAGATGTCGGCAAGCTGCCCGACGTGTCGATCGCGGACTCGCTCGCCCGTCTGCCCGGCGTCACCGCCCAGCGCCTCGAAGGCCGCGACCAGCGCCTGTCGATCCGTGGCCTTGGCCCGGACTTCTCGACCACCCTGCTCAACGGCCGCGAACAGGTCACTGTCGGCGACAATCGCGGCGTCGAATATGACCAGTATCCCTCGGAATTCTTCCAGAACGTCAATGTCTACAAGAGCGCCGACGCCGCGCTGATCGCCGCCGGCATCTCCGGCACGGTCGACCTGCGCATGCTGCGTCCGCTCGACAAGAATGACCGCATCCTCGCCGTGTCGCTGCGCGGCCAGATGAATGGCATGGACAAGCTCAATCCCGATGGCGAACGCTATGGCTATCGCGCCTCGGCCACCTATGTCGATCAGTTCGCCGACGACACGCTGGGCCTGTCGCTGGGCTTCGCCGCCTCGCAGACCCCGTCGCAGAATGAGCGCTTCAACGCCTGGGGTTATCCCACCGATGCCGACGGCAATCTGATCATCGGCGGTGCCAAGCCCTATGTGCAGTCGAACCTGCTCAAGCGCTACGGCATGGTCGGCACGCTGGAATGGCAGCCGAGCGACAATTTCCACTCGACCTTCGATGTTCTCGCCTCACATTTCGAGGAAGAACAGCGCCTGCGCGGCATCGAATTCCCGCTCGTCTGGGGCACGGACGTCGGCGTCAGCGACGTGACGGTCGAAAATGGCTTCGTCACCGGCGCCACCTTCTCCAACGTCTATGGCGTCCAGCGCAACGACTATAACAAGCGCAAGGCCGACACCATTTCGCTCGGCTGGAACAACGACATCCGCCTGAACGATCGCCTCAAGCTCAATGTCGACGCCAGCTGGTCGCGCGCCAAGCGCACCGACTTCCTGCTCGAAACCTATTCGGGCACCGGCTATCTGCGGTCGGGCGTGTCCGACACGGTGCGTGTGGAGCGCCAGTCGAACGGCCTGTTCAGCATCGTGCCGACGCTCGACTATACCGACACCAACGTCATCAGCCTGACCGACCCCAATGGCTGGGGCTATAACGGCACCACCGCCGTCGTGCAGGCGGGCTTCCTCAACCGGCCCAAGTTCATCGACGACATGAAGTCGTTCCGCGCCAACCTGGTCGGCGACATTTCCGGCAGCATCTTCAGCAACTGGGAAGTCGGCGGCAATTACAGCCGGCGCAAGAAGACCAGCGCCTATACCAGCTATTTCCTCTGCCCCACCGGCGGCACGGATTGCACCATCGCCAATGGCACGCCCGGTTCGGCGCCGGTGCCGCAGGAAGCACTGCTCGGCAAGAATGTCTCGCTCGACTATCTGGGCGTGCCGGCGATGCTGACGCTCGATCCGCTCTATCTCTACAACAACACGCTCGACGCCGTGTTCGACAATCGTCCCTCGTCGCTGGTGCGCGACAATGTCGTGAAGGAAGATGTCTTCACCGGCTATGCGAAGATGACGCTGGACGGCGATCTGGGCGGCAAGCCGCTCAAGGGCGCGATCGGCGTGCAGGTGATCCACACCCGCCAGGCGTCGACCGGCACCATCTCCAACTTCTCCAACGGCGTCGTCACCGTCGTCCCGGCCTCGGGCAAGGAAAGCTTCACCAATTTCCTGCCCAGCGCGCAGTTCTCGGTCGAGCTGGAACCCGGCTTCTTCGTGAAGATGGGCGCGGCCCAGACCATGGTGCGTCCGCGCATGGACCAGGAACGCATCAACCAGGAGTATAATTTCAACCTGGCCAATGTCGGCCTCGGCTCCGACCCGCAATATAGCCCGTTCAGCTCGAACGGCGGCAACATCGCGCTGCGTCCCTATCAGTCGACCAATATCGACCTGTCGATCGAGAAATATTTTCCGGGCGGCGGCTATGTCTCGCTCGCGGGCTATTTCAAGAATCTGACCGACTTCGTCGATCCCAACAACAATATCGCCTATGATTTCTCGGACGTGCTGGCCTCGCTGCCTGCCGACATCCGCAACCAGATCATCGCCGACGGCAGCTATATCGGCCTGCTGAAGGCTCCGGCCAACACCGGCAAGGGCACGATCATGGGTGCGGAAGGCACCGTCTCGCTGCCGTTCAAGGTGTTTAGCGAAACGCTCGACGGCTTCGGCATCTTCGCCAGCGGCTCCTACACCCACAGCGAAGTCAAATATGGCAGCAACCCGACCGATGTCGTCACCCTGCCGGGCCTGTCCAAATGGGTCGCCAGCGGCACGGCCTATTATGAAAAGAGCGGTTTCCAGGCGCGCGTCTCCTATCGCTATCGCTCCTCCTTCCTGGGCGAAGTCGCCGGCCTCTCGGCCGCGCCGACCTTCCGCACCGCCAAGGCCGAGGGCATTCTCGACGCGCAGATCGGCTATGAATTCCAGTCGGGGCCGCTCACCGGCCTGTCGATCCTGCTGCAGGGCAAGAACCTCACCGACCAGCCCTTCGTCACCTATCAGAATGGCGATAAGCGCCAGGTCATCGACTATCAGCGCTACGGCCGCGATTATTATCTGGGCCTGACCTACAAGTTCTGATCGGCCTGCGGCCGACCGGGCACGTTCTGACCGGCCTTTGCGCCGGTCGGGCAAGTTCTGAAATTCCTCCCCGGATTGCCCGACTGCACGCGGGTAATCCCCCTCCCCGGACCGCCGCCCCTTAGAGGGGAGGGCGGTCCGTTTTTCTTTGGGGGAGAGGGAGTGGAAACGGCACCGTTATTCCCTCGCCCGCTTGCGGGAGAGGGAGGGGCCCGCCGCGTAGCGGTGGGAGAGTGAGGGTCTGTTTCGCGATGAGCGCAGGGCCCTCATCCAACTGCGCCTAGCCGGCTGCGCCGCCAAGGCTCCGTATCCTTCTCCCGCCTGCGGGAGAAGGAGGGAGGGGCGAGAATATTAAGCCGTCATCCGCGTGATCAGTCGGGGCGCCAGCAAGGTCGGCGTTACCGGCTTGCGGTCGATCTGGCCGATCAGCGCGTCGACCAGCACCTCGCCCGCGTGCAGATAATCCTGCGCCACGGTGGTTAGCGGTTGCCGCGTCAGGCTGGCGGCGGGGATATCGTCGAAGCCGATCAGGGCGACGTCGCCCGGTACCGACAGCCCATGTTCGTCCAGCGCCCGCATCGCGCCGATCGCGATCAGGTCGGACCCGGCGAAGATCGCGTCGAACGTCACGCCGCGCGCGATCAGGCGGCTCGCCGCCTCATAACCCGACTGCTCGGTCGACAGCGCGTCGACATGCAGGCCGGGGTCGACCGCATGGCCGGCTTCGCGCAGCACATCGGACAGGCCGGCATAACGGTCGCGAAATTCGGGATAATGGCTCGATGCGTCGCCCAGAAAGGCGATCCGGCTGCATCCGCGCGCGATCAGGTGGGCGCCCGCGTCCCGCCCGCCGCGCCGGTTGTCGCAGCCGATCGTCATCCCCAGCGCATGCTGGTCGACCGATCCCCAGCGCACGAAATGCGTGCCCTGCGCCACCAGCTGCTCCAGCCGGGTGCGATAGATTTCATAGTCGCCATAGCCCAGCAGGATGATGCCGTCGGCCTTGCGGCTATCCTCATAATCGACATGCCAGTCGGTCGAGAGCTGCTGGAAACTGGTCAGCAAATCATAGCCGCGCTTGGCGCAGGTCTGCAGGATCGGCCCCAGCATCGACAGGAAGAAGGGGTTGATCCAGCTTTCGTCGGGCAGCAGATCCTCGAAGAAGAGAAGGGCCAGCGTATTGCTCTTGCCCCGCCGC
The DNA here is from genome assembly GCF_049472635.1 of Sphingobium salicis subsp. salicis. Taxonomy (NCBI): domain Bacteria; kingdom Pseudomonadati; phylum Pseudomonadota; class Alphaproteobacteria; order Sphingomonadales; family Sphingobiaceae; genus Sphingobium; species Sphingobium salicis. The sequence continues at coordinate 3,294,542 of NZ_JAYRCS010000001.1, read as the reverse complement.
AGCGAGGACGCATTCTTGTCCACCGTATAGTTGAGCTGCCGGGCGATCGCCTCGACCCGCAACCGCGTCGCCTCGCTCACCGTCTTGTCGCCGCGCAGCGCGCGCGAGACGGTCGGCTGGGACACGCCGGCCAGCGTGGCGATGTCGAAGGATGTCACTTTGTCGTTGGCGGCCATGGCGCGACCCTACGCCAGCGAGTCTCCATTGGGAATAGAAGGGTTTGAAACCGGTCTGAATACGTATGCCGCTCCCTTGGCCCGCCCTGTCCCCGCCGACTAAGAAGGGGCCAAGCCGCGGCAATCGGGCACAAGCGGCAATGGGAGGGATGAAGGCCATGCGCGGACGAACGGCAATGCTGCTGGCTGCGCTCTGCGCGCTTCCCGCTCCGGCGTTGGCACAGGATGACGGTTTCCGCGCCCGCCTGCCCGAAGATGAAGTCATCTATTTCGTCCTGCCCGACCGGTTCGACAATGCCGATCCCGCCAATGACAAGGGCGGCCTCAAGGGCGACCGGCTCCAGACCGGCTATGATCCCGCGTCCAAGGGTTTCTACCATGGCGGCGACATCCAGGGGCTGATCCGCCGGCTCGACTATATTCAGGGGCTGGGCGCCACCGCCATCTGGGTCGGGCCGATCTTCCGCAACAAGCCGGTGCAGGGGCCCAAGGGGCAGGAAAGCGCCGGCTATCACGGTTATTGGATCACCGATTTCGAGCATGTCGATCTGCATTTCGGCACCGACGCGGATTTTGCCGCGCTGGTGAAGGCCGCCCATGGCCGGGGGATGAAGGTCTATATGGACATCATCGCCAACCATACGGCCGACGTGATCCGCTATCGCGAATGCGCCGACCGGCCCTGTCCCTATCGCTCGCGCGCCGACTATCCCTATCAGCGGCGCGGCGGCGTGGCCGGGGCGGCGATCAATCCGGGCTTTGCCGGCGACGCCGATCATAGCGAGGACAATTTCGGCAAGCTCACCGACCCCGCCTATGCCTATACCCCCTTCGTGCCGAAGGGCGAGCAGGCGGTGAAGAACCCGGCCTGGCTCGACGATGTGCGCTATTATCATAATCGCGGCGAGACGACCTATTCGGGCGAGAGCGCGACCATGGGCGATTTTGCCGGGCTCGACGATCTGATGACCGAACATCCGCGCGTGATCGCCGGCATGATCGACATTTTCGGCGGCTGGATCGACCGCTTCGGCATTGACGGCTTTCGCATCGACACCGCCCGCCATGTCGACCCGCATTTCTGGCAGCAGTTCGTCCCCGCCATGCAGGCGCGGGCCAAAGCGCGCGGCATCCCCAATTTCCATGTCTTCGGCGAAGTCTATGTCGAGACGGTCGATGCCGGCCCGCTCGCCTGGCACACCCGTGCAGGCGGCTTTCCCGCCGTGCTCGACTTCGCCTTCCGCCAGGCCGCGCTGGAAACCGTCGCAGGCAAGGCGGCGACCGCGACCTGGGAACGCATGCTGACCGGCGACGCCCTCTATCAGGGTGGCGCCGCCACCGCGCGCCAGTTGCCGACCTTCGTCAGCAATCATGACGCCGGCCGTTTCGCCACCTTCGTCCGCCGCGCCTTCCCGCAGGCTGGCGAGGATGAGGTGCTGCGCCGGGTGATGCTCGCCAACGCCATGCTGCTGACGCTGCGCGGCGTGCCGACCATCTATTATGGCGATGAACAGGGTTTTGTCGGCGATGGCGGCGATCAGGACGCGCGCGAGGATATGTTCGGCAGCCAGGTGGCGAGCTATAACGACAATCGCCTGCTCGGCAGCACTGCCACCACCGCCACCGCGCGCTTCGACCCCGCCCATCCGCTCTATCGCGAGATCTCAGCGCTCGCCCGCCTGCGCACTGGCCATGCCGCGCTCCGCCGAGGCAGCGAGACGATCCGCGCGCGCGGCGACGAGCCCGGCCTGTTCGCCGTCTCCCGCTTCGATCCCGACACGGGCGCGGAATATCTGATCGCCTTCAACACATCGACCGCGCCGATCAGGGCGCAGGTTCAGGTGGATACCGCCTCCACCGCCTTCGACACTCTCGCCGGCGCGGCCTGTGCCCCGCGCGCGTCCGCGCCCGGCAGCCTCGCCCTCGACCTTCCTCCCCTTGGCTACAGCGTCTGCGCTGTACGGAGCGCTAATCCGCAATGACCGACGCACTGACTCCCTGGTGGCGCGGCGCCACCATCTACCAGATCTACCCGCGCAGCTTCGCCGACTCTAATGGCGACGGCATTGGCGATCTGGCCGGCATCACCGCCCATCTTCCCTATGTCGCCTCGCTCGGCGTCGACGCCATCTGGCTCTCGCCCTTCTTCAAGAGCCCGATGCGCGACTTCGGCTATGACGTGTCGGATTATTGCGATGTCGATCCGATCTTCGGCACGCTCGCTGATTTCGACGCGCTGATCGCCCGCGCTCATGACCTCGGCCTGCGCATCATCGTCGATCAGGTCTGGGCCCATACCTCCGACGAACATCCCTGGTTCATCGAAAGCCGCTCCAGCCGCCAGAACGACCATGCCGACTGGTATGTCTGGGCCGATGCCAAGCCCGACGGCACGCCGCCCAACAACTGGCAGTCGGTATTTGGCGGCCCGGCCTGGACCTGGGACGCGCGGCGCGGCCAGTACTATATGCACAATTTCCTGAAGGAGCAGCCACAGATCAACCTGCACAATGGAAAGGTGCAGGCGGCGGTGCTGGATATTGTCCGCTTCTGGCTCGACCGCGGCGTCGACGGCTTCCGCATCGATGCGATCAACCATTCGATGCCCGACCCGCAACTGCGCGACAATCCGCCCGCGCCCGAAGACGGCCGCATCCGCACGCGCCCCTATGATTTCCAGATCAAGCGCTACAGCCAGAGCCACCCGGATATTCCGCTGTTCCTGGAAAAGGTGCGTTCGGTGTTCGACGAATATCCCGATCGCTTCACCGTCGCCGAAGTCGGCGGGGATGACAGCGATGCGGAAATGAAGGCCTTCACCCAGGGCGATCATCGCCTCAACACCGCCTATGGCTTCGACTTCCTCTATGCCCCCAAATTGACCGCGCCGTTCCTCAAAGACGCGCTGTCGCGCTGGCCGGCGGAGCAGGGGATTGGTTGGCCGAGCTGGGCGTTCGAAAATCATGACGCGCCGCGCGCCGTTTCGCGCTGGGCCGGCGACATCGACGCCCATGCCTATTGCCGGATGAAGATGCTGCTGCTGGCCTGCCTGCGCGGCAATATCTTCCTCTATTATGGCGAGGAACTGGGCCTGCCGCAGGTCGATATCGCGTTCGAGGATTTGCAGGATCCCGAAGCGATCGCCAACTGGCCGCTGACCCTGTCGCGCGACGGCGCCCGCACGCCCATGCCCTGGACCGGCGCGGCCCCGTGGCTCGGCTTCTCCGATGCCAGGCCCTGGCTGCCGGTGGGGGAGGCGCATCGCCCGCTCGCCGTCGATGTGCAGGAAGCCGACCCCGTCTCGCTGCTCCACTGGACGCGCGCGGTGCTGGCCCTGCGCAACGCCACCCCGGCGCTGCGCAGCGGCACGATCACCTTTCTCGATACGCCGGACGATCTGCTCGCTTTCGAACGGACGCAGGACGGGCAGCAGCGCCTTTGCGTCTTCAACCTCGGCACCAGCCCCGTCGCCTGGCGCCCGGCCGATGCGGACCGCTGGCAGGTCGAACTGTCGACTGGCCGCATCGCCGACTGGAATTTCGCCCCCGCATCCGGCCTCGTCGCCGCCTTCCAAGTTTAAGGACGTTCCCATGACGCGACTGACCGCGCTCACCTTGCCTCTCATCGCTCTGGCGCTCGCGCCCAGCGCCGCGCGCGCCGATGTGGTGGCCAGGGCCGCCTCGCCCGATGGCCATATCACCCTCACCATCAGCCTCGATGGCGAGGGGCGCCCCAGCTATGCCGTGCAGCGCAATGGCAAGCCGCTGATCGCCGATAGCCGCCTCGGCTTCATGTTCACCGACGCGCCCAAGATCGAGCGCAACCTGACGCTGGCCGATGCCAAGCAAGCGAGCAGCGACACGAGCTGGACCCAGCCCTGGGGCGAATGGACCAGGATCCGCGACCATCATAATGAGTTGAAGCTCACTTTCCGCGAAAAGGGCGATCTCCAGCGCGAGATGGATATGACCTTCCGCCTGTTCGATGATGGCGTCGCCTTCCGCTACAGCCTGCCCGATCAGGCCAATCTCCATCACGCCAACATCGCCGAGGAACTGACCCAGTTCGCCTTCGCGCAGGGCGGCACGGCCTGGTGGAAGCCCGCCTATGAGTGGAACCGCGAGGAATATCTCTACAACCGCACCCCGCTCGACGCGGTCGGCACCGCCCAGACGGTGATGACGGTGAAGCTGGCCGACGGCACCCATGTCGCCCTGCATGAAGCCGCGCTGGTCGATTATGCCGGCATGAATCTCGCCCGCGCCGAGGGCAATACGTTCCGAGCCGATCTGACGCCGGGGGCGGGCGCGCCCAAGGTGTCGCGCGACGCCGGCTTCTCCACCCCCTGGCGCACCATCGCCGTCGCCGACGATGCCGCCGGCCTCTACATGAACCACATGATCCTGAACTTGAACGAGCCGAACAAGCTGGGCGATGTTTCCAGCTGGATCAAGCCGGGCAAGTTCGTCGGCGTCTGGTGGAACATGATCAAGGGCGAATGGAGCTGGGCGCGCGGTCCCAAACATGGCGCCACCACCGCCAATGTCCGCCGCTATATCGATTTCGCCGCCGCCAGCGGCATCCCCGCCGTGCTGGTCGAGGGCTGGAATGTCGGCTGGGACGGCAACTGGTTCGGCAACGGCAAGGATATGAACTTCTCGCAGCCGACGCAGGATTTCGACGCAGACGGCCTGGCCGCCTATGCCAGGTCCAAGGGCGTCACCCTGATCGGCCATCATGAAACCGGCGGATCGGCCAGCCATTATGACGGCCAGCTCGACAGTGCCTTCAAATGGGCGGCCGACCATGGCGAGCAGGTGGTGAAGACCGGCTATGTCACCGACGCCGGCCAGATCGAGCGGGTCGATGCCGATGGCGTGAAGCATCGCGAATGGCATGAAGGCCAGTGGATGGTGAACCATTATCTGCGCGTCGTGCAGACCGCCGCCAAATATCATGTCAGCATCGACAGCCATGAACCGGTCAAGGACACCGGCCTGCGCCGCACCTATCCCAACTGGGTCGCGCGCGAAGGCGGCCGGGGCATGGAGTATAATGCCTGGGTCGGCGGCAAGAACCCGCCCGAGCATGAGGCGAACCTGGTCTTCACCCAGCTGCTGGGCGGTCCGATGGACTTCACGCCGGGCGTGCTCAGCCTGTCGGGTTCGGAAGGCAGCACCATCCACTCGACCATCGCCAAGCAGCTTGCCCTCTATGTCGTCCTCTATTCGCCGGTGGTGATGGCGGCCGACACGCCGGAAAATTACGCCAAATATCCCGGCCCATTCCAGTTCATCAAGGATGTGCCGACCGACTGGTCCGATACCCGCGCCTTGAATGGCGAGGTCGGCGACTATGTCACCATCGCGCGCAAGGCGAAGGGCAGCGACGACTGGTATCTGGGCGCGGTTGGCGATGAACAGGCGCGCTCGTCCAAGGTAACGCTCGACTTCCTCGATGCCGGCCGCAGCTACACCGCCGAAATCTACCGCGACGGCCCCGGCGCCGACTATCGCACCGAGGCACGCCACGCGATCGTGATCGAAAAGAAGCAGGTGAAGAAGGGCGATGTCCTCAGCCTCGACCTAGCGCCCGGCGGCGGCCAGGCGATCCGCTTCGTCGCCAGCGGCGGCAAGCGCAAGCGGTGAAGGCTGACGCCTCTTCTGTTCCTACCGTCATCCCGGACTTGATCCGGGATCCATTCAGCGCTCGCTCGCAGATGTCGCGCCGAATGGATCCTGACTTTCGTCAGGATGACGCAGGATCGAAGGGCGCGATCAACAGCCCCCGGCTGTCCTATTCCGCCAGCGCTTGATAGGCTGCGTGACCGCATGCACGCAGACTTTCCGATAGGATCAGGCGCTCGCAACTTAATGTCAAAATGTGCGGGAAATGTGCGAAGTTAAGGCGAAGGATGGGTATGGCCGGAATGAGTGAGATGGGGCTGGAAACGGGCGCGACGACGTCCGACGGTCGGCCGCGCCAGGGCTTCTGGGGGCTGTGGAATATCAGCTTCGGCTTCTTCGGCATCCAGATCGGCTTCGCGCTGCAGAACGCCAACATGTCGCGCATCTTCCAGTCGCTGGGGGAAAATCTCGACAATCTCGCCTTGCTGTGGATCGCCGCGCCGCTGACCGGCCTGCTGGTCCAGCCTGTGATCGGCCATTATAGCGACCGCACCTGGTGCCGCCTCGGCCGGCGCCGGCCCTATTTCTTCGCCGGTGCGCTGTTCGCGGCGCTTGCGCTTTTCGGCATGCCCAATGCGCCGGGCCTGATGGCCGCCGCGCTGATGCTCTGGATTCTCGACGCCTCGCTCAATGTCTCGATGGAGCCGTTTCGGGCCTTTGTCGGCGACATGCTGGCGAAGGAACAGCATATGGCCGGCTATGCGATCCAGACCGCCTTCATCGGCACCGGCGCGGTGATCGGCTCCTCCACCCCCTGGCTGCTCGACCAGATGGGCGTCTCCAATGTCGCCCCCGCCGGCATGATCCCCGATACGGTGCACATCAGCTTCTATATCGGCGGTGCCGCGCTGTTCCTCGCCGTGCTGTGGACCGTGCTCACCACCCGCGAATATTCGCCCGAGCAGATGGCCCGCTTTGCCCAGGCCAGCGAAGCGGCAAGCCGGGAGGAAGCGCCGCCGGTCCCCGCCGGTGGTCCGCTCTGGATCGTCGCCGGCCTTGCCATCATCGCCGCCGTCTGGGGCTGGGCGCTGGAAAAGGAACTCTATCTGCTGGGCGGGCTCCTCGCCGCCTATGGCATCGCCCGCATCGTCGCGCGCGGCCTCCATGCGCAGGGGCGGACCGACAATCTGCTCAGCCATGTGGTCGGCAATTTCGCGACCATGCCGGCGATGATGAAGAAGCTGGCGCTGGTCCAGTTCTTCACCTGGTCGGCGCTCTTCATCATGTGGATCTATACCACGCCGGTGGTCGCCCAATATGTGTTCGGATCGGCCGACCCGACCAGTGCCGCCTATAATGAAGGGGGCAATTGGGTCGGCATCCTCTTCGCCACCTATAATGGCGTCGCCGCTTTCGCCGCGCCCTTCCTGCTCCAGCCGCTCGCCCGCCGCATCGGCCAGGCCCGGACCCATGCGCTGGCGCTCACGCTCGGCGCGCTCGGCTTCCTGTCCTTCCTTGTCCTGCGCGACGCTCACGCATTGCTATTGTCGGAAGTGGCGATCGGCATCGCCTGGGCCTCGACCCTCGCCATGCCCTATGCGATGCTCGCCTCCAGCGTGCCGCAGACCAAGCTCGGCATCTATATGGGGCTGTTCAACGCCTTCGTCGTCCTCCCGCAATTGCTGGTGGCGACGGTGATGGGCACGATCATGCGCCATTTCTTCCCGACCGAACCGATCTGGACCATGGCCTTTGCCGGCACCGTCATGCTGCTGGCGGCGCTCGCCACCCTGCGCTGCCGGGACTGACCGGCAGCACAGGGGGGAAGGGGGACTATCAAGCCGCTGATGCGTAGCATCACTGCGGCTTGCAATCACGCCGCCTGGCGTTCCGCTTCGCCGATGATGGCCTCGGCCATTTCGTCGGCGACCAGCGCGGGGGAGCGCTCCTCGCGCTTGGCCTGGTCCAGTATCTGGGCGACCCGGCCGCCGATCTGGTCGACGCGGGCGGCGACGCTGGCGCGGTCCTCGCCCAGATATTCGGCCGACACGCTGATGATGCCGCCGGCATTGGCGACATAATCGGGCACATAGACGATGCCGCGCGTCCGCAGCAGCTCCGCCACATCGGGCGTCGCCAGCTGGTTGTTGGCCGCACCGCAGACCAGGCGCGCCTGCATCGCCACCACGCTCTGCGGATCGAGCGCGCCGCCCAGCGCGCAGGGGGCAAAGATGTCCGCCTCGACCGCGGCGATGTCGGCCACGTCCACCACATTCGCGTTCAGCACGGCGGCCAGCGTGTTGCGGCGGCGCGGATCGATGTCGGCAATCACCAGACGGGCGCCGGCATCGGCCAGGCGACGGCACAGCGCCGCGCCGACATAGCCGGTGCCCTGCACCGCGACCGTCAGGTCGGACAGTTCGGCGCCCAGCGACTGGCGGGCGGCCGCCTGCATCGCCTCGAACACGCCCAGCGCGGTCCAGGGAGACGGATCGCCACCGGCTGCGCCCTCGGCGACATCCAGCCCGGCAACATGACGGGTCTGGCTGGCGACCGCCTGCATGTCGGCGACGCTGGTGCCGACATCTTCGGCCGTGACATAGGTGCCACCCAGTTCCTCGACCGCGCGGCCGAACGCCTGGAACAGCGCGACCCGGTCGAACTCGCCTTCGGGCCGGCGCAGCACCGCCTTGGCGCCGCCGAAGGGCAGGCCGGCCATGGCATTCTTGTAGCTCATGCCCTCGGCCAGGCGGCAGGCATCGTCCAGCGCCGCGCCGATATCGGCATAATGCCAGAAGCGGCAGCCGCCGGCGCCCGGCCCGATCGCGGTACTGTGGATGGCAATCACGCCGTCCAGCCCGCTGGCGGGATCAAGCAGCCGCACCGACTGCATCGGCGGGTTCAGGCGGGCAGGACGGGAAACCATATTCTTCTCCTCGGGATGATGCCGCCTTATCGCTGGTCGCCAGAGAAGAATCTTGCCTGATTTGAAGCCCGATATCGCCAATATGAGGATGAATTATCCCATCATCGGGGATATGTAGGAAAATATGATCGAACTCGACCATTTCGAGCGGAAGATTCTCCGCGAATTGCAGCGCGATGCCAGCCAGACCACGGCGGAGATCGCGGACAAGGTCGGGCTGACCCCGTCGCCCTGCTGGCGCCGCATCGACCGGCTGGAAAAGGAAGGGCTGATCCGCAAGCGGGTGGCCTTGCTCGACCGGCGCAAGGTCGGCCTCAATGCCCAGGTCTTCGCCCAGGTAAAGCTCAACGCCCATGGCCGCGCCAATCTGGACGAATTTAGCGCCGCGATCGGCGGCTTTCCTGAAGTGCTGGAGGCGTTCGTGCTGCTGGGCACGATGGATTTCATGCTGCGCATCGTGGCCAAGGATATCGAGGCCTATGAACGCTTCTTCTTCGAACGGTTGAGCAAGCTGCCCGGCGTCCAGGAAATCAACTCGACCGTCGCCCTGTCCGAAATCAAGTCGACCCACGAACTGCCGATATGACATGGCGGCCGGTAGGCACCGGCCGCCACGCCTCACATCTTACTTGCGCTGTGCCTGGCTGGCGTCGCGGGCCGCGCGGAATTCGCTGTCGCTCGACCAGTTGGGCCAGTCATGGCCGTCGGCCACGCGGCGACCGACATTGTAGAGCAGGGTCATGTCGCCCTCCCAGCTGCTGGTGTTCCAGCTGTCGTCATACTGGTCGGCCGGCTGGTGATAGCGATCGCGGGTATAGATATCGCCCAGTTCCTTGCCGCGCGCCGCGCCGCCATTCACCAGTTCGCGGCCCGGATTGAACGAGATGGCGGGCACGCCGCGCTTGGCCATCGGGAAATGGTCGGAACGGTAGAAGCTGCCTGCTTCGGGGCGCGCATCCGGCGTATAATGGCGGCCCAGCTTCTCGCCTTCCTGCGTCAGCAGGGTCAGCAGGTCCAGCTTCGCCGCGCCGGAGATGGAGAAATTGACCGTCTTCTCGGCGGCGAAGGGGCCGTCCATGTTGATGACGCCGGCCGTGGTCGCCAGCGGGCGCAGTGGATTGTCGGCATAATATTCCGATCCCAGCAGGCCCTTTTCCTCGGCCGTCACCGCCAGGAACAGCACGCTGCGTTCGGGCTTGGGGCCCTTGGCATAGGCGCGGGCCAGTTCCAGCAGGGCGGCGGTGCCCGACGCATTGTCGCGCGCGCCATTATAGATGGTGTCGCCCTTCGCATCCGGCGCGCCGATGCCCAGATGGTCCCAATGGGCCGAATAGATGACGGTCTCGTCGGGATATTTGCTGCCCGGCAGGATGCCCGCGACATTGTGCGAGGTGATGATTTCCGACTTCACCGCATAGTCGGCGCTCATCGTTGCCTTCAGGGGAATGGGCTTGAAGTCCTTCTTGCGCGCGGCCGCCTTGGCCGCCTCGAAATCGACGCCCGATGCGGCCAGCAGCTTGGCCGCCAGATCCTTCTGGATCCAGCCTTCCATCTGGGTGTGCGCGCTCTTGGGATCGGCGCGGACGATGTCGAACATGGTGTTGGTGTTGCTGTTCTTGACCGTCGCCCAGCCATAGGAGGCGGGCTCGCTCTCATGCACCACCAGCACGCCGGCGGCGCCCTGGCGCGCGGCTTCTTCGTACTTGTAGGTCCAGCGGCCATAATAGGTCATCAGCTTGCCGCCGAAATCGCCTTCGCCCCCCTCGAAATCGGGGTCGTTGACCAGCACGACCATGATCTTGCCCTTGAGGTCCACGCCCTTGAAATCGTCCCAGCTGCGCTCGGGCGCCTTCACGCCATAGCCGACGAAGACCAGCGGCAGGTTGGCGAACTTGACCGCCGACTGGCCGGTCTCGGCCGCGCGCACGGCGATTTCCGTGCCCTGGGTCAGCGGCTGGGCCGCGCCGCCCACGGTCATCGACAGGCTGGGCGTGCCGGTGATGTTCGACATGCGCAGCGGCACGTCCTGGAACCATGTGCCCTTGTCGCCGGCGGGCTTCAGCCCGGCTGCCGCCATCTGCTTGGCAATATAGTCGATCGTCTTGGTCTCGGCGCGGGTCGCCGGGCCACGGCCTTCAAACTCGTCGCTGGCCAGAATCTTGATGTCGTTGACGATGCGCGCGACGTCGAACTGCGGCGCGGTCGTGGCCGCCACGGCCAGGGCGGAAGCGGACAGCAGCCCGGCACAGGCCAGCGTCCGCCAGGCGGCGCGGGAGGCACGGGACAGCGGCGACATCGTCATGGGTAACTCCTTATCTCTCTTGAATATTGCGCGGCGCGAGTCAGCGGCCGGCAATGCGAGGGGATAATGCCCATGCGACGCCATATGTCGATATGGCGTGGAATTTTAGGTCGCCGCCGCCATCCGCAAGGGGACGGCGGCGGCGCTCGGGTCACACCAGCTTGTTGGTGCGCACCAGTTCGCGATACCAGTCGGCGCTGAGCTTGGGCGTGCGCTTCTGGGTCTTGAAGTCGACATGGTGGATGCCGAACAGCTTGGTATAGCCATCCTCCCACTCGAAATTGTCCATCAGGCTCCAGACGAAATAGCCCTTCACCGGCAGCCCCTCGCGGGTCGCGCGCTGCAGGTGGGTCAGGTAATTGCGCAGATACATGACACGGTCGGTGTCATAGACCTTGCCGTCTTCGGCCACCTTGTCATCCGCCGAACAGCCATTTTCGGAGATATAGAGGCCCTTGGGCTTCCAGTTTTCGCTGATGGCGCGCATCCCCCAATAAATGACCTCCGGCGTGACATAGAGCCAGGGGGAGGGCATGCGCGGCGCCTGACCGGGATGGGGCAGGATCTTGTAGCCCGACGGCGCGCTCTCGTCGGCGCGGACGGTGTTGCCGGTATAGACATTGACCGACAGGAAATCGAGCGGCGCGCCGATCAGCTTCATGTCGCCTTCCTTGACCACCGGCGCATCCTTGCCCTGCGCGGTCAGGTAGCTGTCGATATAGCGGCCTTCCATGATCGCGGTCAGGAACATGGCGTTCTCTTCGCGCACGGCCTTCTTCACCGCCTCGATATGCTCGGGCGTCTCAATCGCGGGGACATAGATGTTGGGATTGTCGGCAATGCCGACCTGCGTGCCCGACTTGGTCGCGGCGCGGATCGCCTGTACGCCCAGGCCATGGGCCAGCACGCCATGGTGGCGCACCTGATTGACTTCCTTCATCGGCAGCTTCAGGCCCGGCGCCTTGCCGCCGGTCATGTAGCTCAAATCGGTGAAGCAGCGCAGTTCGTTGACCGTCATGAAGTGATTGACGCGGTCGCCCAGCTTGCCGGCGGTGTAGCCGGCATAGTCGGCGAAAGCATAGCTGGTGTCGCGATTCTGCCAGCCGCCCGGCAGGGCATGGGGCAGATCCCAGTGGAACATGGTGACATGCGGGGTGATGCCCGCCGCCAGCAGCCCGTCGACCAGGCGGTTATAATAGTCCAGCCCCTTGGCATTGGGCTTGCCCCGGCCATTGGGGAAGATGCGCGACCAGGCGATCGAGAAGCGATAGGCCTTGACGCCCAGCGCCTTCAGCAGGGCGATATCGTCCTGATAGCGGTTATAGCTGTCGCAGGCGATGTCGCCGGTGTCGCCATTGGCGACCTTGCCGGGCGTGTGGGAAAACACGTCCCAGTTGGTCTGACCACGACCATCGGCGTTCACGGCGCCCTCGATCTGATAGGATGCGGTGGCGCAGCCCCACAGGAAGTCGGAAGGGAAGGCGAGGCTGCCCTGCGGCGCGCCGGCGGCCGCGGCTGCGGCCTGCGCGTTCGCGCCGGTGCTGCCGGCCAGGCCCGCGCCCAGCGCGGCGGCACCTAGGCCCAGGCCCAGTTCGCGGCGATTGATACCCGTCATCTTCTTTGTCTCCTTATTGACCGACGATCTGCACCAGGCCGCCGATGGCCTGGCCGGTGGGCAGCTTCGTCTTGCTCGTCAGCGTCTTTGCCTTGTCGTCCCAGACCAGCTCGGCCTTCATGCCACCCTTGCGATAATCATTGGTCTTGCCGTCATCGTCATAAAGGGTGAAGCGCGCGTCGGCACCCGGATAAACCCGGATGCTTTCCAAGGCCTGCTTCTCGGCCGTGCTCTTCACCTGCACGCCCATCGGCACAATCGAACCGGCCTTCACGAACAGCGGCATGCGGTTGATCGGCGCATCCACCTCGATCGTCTGGCCGCCCTCATATTTCTGGTTGGTCCAATAATCATACCAGGCGGTGCCGGCGGGCAGATAGACCGACCGCTTGGTCTGGCCCTGCTTGGTCACCGGGGCGACCAGGAAGGCGGGGCCGAACATATATTGGTCGCCGATGTCCGACACCTTGGGATCGTTCGGGAAGTCCATGAACAGGCCGCGCATGAACGGCGCGCCGGTGTCATAGGTGTGACGGCCCAGCGCATAGATATAGGGCATCAGCGTGTAGCGCAGGCGCAGCCAGTCAGCCAGGATCGGCTCGGCCGCCTTGCCATATTCCCACAGCGCGGTGCCGGGACGCTGGCCATGGATACGCAGCGTCGGCGTGAACACACTATATTCGAACCAGCGCACGAACAGTTCGGGATAATCGGTATAGTCCGCACCCGCCGCCGTCATGCCGGCCGGATCGAGCAGCACCGGATGCTGCGCCTTGGGGCCGCTCGGCCACTGCCAGCCGCCAATGTCGCTGCCCCAATAGGCCAGGCCCGACGCGGTGAAGTTGAGGCCGGCGGGCACCTGCCGGTCGAGCGCTTCCCAGGTCGACTTGATGTCCGACGACCAGAACAGGCCGCCATTGCGCTGCGAGCCCAGATAGGCGGCGCGCGCCAGGATCATGTTGCGGAAATTGGGACGGTCGCGCTCCGAGCCTTCGGCCACGCCCAACGTATGCACCAGCGGGAACAGGTTATGATAGCGGTCGCCCGAACCGATCGAGTAGAAATAGCCGTCCGGCACCAGATCCGGCTCGGTCTCGTCCAGCCAGAACCAGTCGAAGCCCTGGCTAGCGATATTGTCGCGCAACTTGCCCCAGAACCATTCCCGCGCTTGCGGGTTGGTGCTGTCGATCAGCGCGCCGGCCCGGTCGGACCGCATCGGCAGGCCGTCGACCGGATTGCCGTCCTTGTCTTTCAGGAACCAGCCCTTGGACTTGAGATACTCGAAATAGCGGCCTTCGCGCTCGAACCGCGGCCACACGCTGATGATCGACCGCATGCCCATGGCGTTGAGCTGGTCGTTCATCCCCTTGGGGTCGGGATAATAGGTGCGGTCGATGTCGAGCTGGCCCATGCGGGTCCAGTAGAACCAGTCGAGTACCATGATATCGAGCGGCAGATTGCGCTGGCGATAGCCATTGGCGACGTCGAGCAACTCCTTCTGGCTCTCGTAGCGCGCCTTGCTCTGGATCAGGCCGAAACCGGCCTTGGGCGGCAGCGGCGTCGCGCCGGTCAGCTTGGCATAGCCGGCATAGAGGTCATCGGTGGTCTTGCCGGTGATGACGAAGAAGGACACGCGTTCGCCGACCTGGCTCTGGAAGCGGGTCGAATTGTGCAGGCCCGGCCACACCAAAGTGCGCGCCGGATTGTCCCAGACGATGCCATAGCCCTTGTTGGTGACCAGGAAGGGGACGCAGACGGTCTCGCCGGCCGGCGCGTCATAGCTGTGCGAACAGTCGATCTGCTTGCCGCGCAGATCCATATAGCCTTCCTGGTTCTGGCCCAGGCCGTAATAATGTTCGTCCAGCGGCGCGTCGAAGCTGGCGCCGACCTTGAAGGTCTTCTCGCCATTGACGGTCACGGGCGCCATTTCCCAGCCGGTCATTTTGGTCAGGACGGTGCCGCTGGCATCCTTCACCGACAGGCTGACCGGCGGCAGGGCCGGCGCGAAATAGCGCTGCATCTGGGTCGGCGCGCCGGGCCAGGGCTGGGCATCGATCGTCAGCGAAATCGCCGAGGAGGTGAAGATATCGCCGGTCGCGTCGCTGCTATGAGTCCAGCCGGTGGCATCGGCCTTGGCATTGGGGCCTTCGCCCGGTGCCGCCTGCGCCAGATCGGGATCGACGGCGATGGTGACGCGCACGATATTGGGGGCATAGGGTTCGATCGCGACCCGGCTGCCATTGCGATCCAGCAGCGCCATCGGCGCGGCCAGCGCCGGTGCGGCGATGGCGATGCAGGATGCACCCAATGCGATCCCCGCCAGTCTTGCCTTGAAGCCCTTTGCGATCATCCCAGTCATTCCCTGTACTTGCATTAAACCAGACCCCGGCCGTCGATGCGGACGGCGGGGACGAAATCGATGCCGTGCGGCATGGTGAAGTGGAGGCCCGCGCCATCCTGACGGAAGGCAAGCTGGCCGCCGCCGAGCAGCGTTACCCGCTCGATTGTGCCAGTCCCTTGGCCGCGCGCCAGTGAGCGGATGGTCGTAGATCCGGCCGGCTTGCCCAGGAACAGCGCATAGAGCGCGCCCTTGTTGGTGGTGAAGCGGATGTCCTGCGCGGTGAAGGGCTTGGCCTTCTCCTCATTCTGCATGCCCACGATCGCCTGGGTCGGCCCTTCGCCATAGCGCTTCCACGGGCGCGAACCGAAGATCGCCTCGCCGCCATGCACCATCCATCCGGCCATCGCGTCCAGTATCTTCTCCGCCTCGCTGTCGATCGAGCCGTCGCCGGGCTGCGGAATGGACAGCATCAGATTGCCGTTCTTCGACACGACATCGGCCAGCCGCTGGATCACCTGTTCGGCGCTCTTGTAGCTTTTGTCGGTCAGTCGGGCGATATTGTAGAACCAGTCGCCGATGCAGGTGTCGGTCTGCCAGGGCTCGTCCCAGATATGGTCGGTATAGCCGCGCTCGACATCCTGGACGATGCCGAACCGGGCATAGGGCTTGAGCTGCTTGCCGGTCATGACCACGTCGATCTTGCCGTGCCATTCGATCGAGCGGTTATAATAGTCCGCTGCCGCTTCCAGCCCTACGGGTCCGAAGGGCAGTTCATGATCGTCCATATAGACCATGTCGGGCTTGTATTTCGCCACCAGGTCGGTCTGGCGCAGCAGCCAGCGGGTGACATAGGCCGGATCGTCCTTCGGCCCGGTCTCGATCCACTGGCCGTTATTCGCGTCATGCCACTTGTCCATCGCCTCGATCGTGTCGATGCCGTCGGGCAGCACGGCATGGCCGCCGGTATAGAGTTCGCGGGGGTCGAGGCCGTCCCACCATTGGCCCTTGCCGTCTTCCTTGCGCAGCCGGAACGCGTCATACCGCACGCCCTTCTGCGGGCCGACCGGATCATAGCCGTAAGCGGGCTGATACCAGTGCCAGGCATGGGCGGCATGGTTCGACACGCCGAATTTCAGGCCGGCCTTGCGCGCCGCCTTTTCCCAGATGCCGACGATGTCCTTCTTCGGCCCGACGCGCAGGCTGTTCCAGGCGTGATAGCGGCTGTCATAGCAATCGAGATTGTCGTGATGGCAGGCCAGCGCCATGAAATATTTGGCGCCGGCCTTCTGATATTTGGCCATCAGCGCATCGGGATCCCACTTGTCGGCGGTCCACAGATTCTGGATGTCCTTCATCCCCGCGACCGACGGATGGCCGTAGGTCTTGAGGTGATGTTCGTACATCGGGTGGCCCTGCATATACATGAAGCGGCCATACCAGTCGCCCTGCGCCGGCACCGATTGCGGACCCCAGTGCGACCACATGCCCAGCTTCGCGTCGCGGAACCAGTCGGGATAGCGGTAATTGTCGACCAGAGAGGGCCAGCTTGCCTGCACCGGGCCTTTGGCGGTGCCCATAGGGCTGGCCGCGCGGGCAGCATTGGCCAGGCCCAGCGCAGCCGCGCCCGCCAGGAAGGATCGGCGTCCGAAATCCTGCATCACTTTTCCCCCAAAGTCTTGGCGATCGCGGCCTCGGCCAGCGGACGCATGATGGCATAGCCTTCCCTGGTCGGATGGACGCCGTCGCTCGACAGGCCCGGCTTCATCGCGCCATCGGGCTGCGCCATCGCCTTGTGATAGTCGACGAAGGTGAAGCCATTGGCGCGGGCATAGTCGGCCAGCCACTTGTTGATCGCGGCGACCTGCGGTGCGGGCGTCATGCCGGGGCTCCAGGGAAAGGCGGCGGCGGGCGGGACGGAGGCGATGATGACCTTGATGCCATGGGCACGGGCAAGGTCGGCCATGGTCTGGATATTGCCCAGCACCGTCTCCATCGTCGCCGCGCCGGTATTGCCGGCGATATCATTGGTCATCGCCATGATGTGGACGGCCTGCGGTTTCAGCGCGATCACGTCATTGCGGAAGCGCACCAGCATCTGCTGCGTCGTCTGGCCGCTGATGCCGCGATCGACCAGCCCGTTCTGGAACATGGTCGGGTCCAGGTTGATCCAGTTGTCGGTGATGGAATCGCCCATGAAGACGACGCGCACTTTCTGGCCCTCGATTGCCTTGTTGGCGGCGGCATAGCGGCACAGTTGCCCGAAATCGCGGGTCAGCATGTGCAGGTTCCACAGCTTCCAGCCGGCCTCGTCGCTCGGCTTCTCGTGGGTGGGGCAGGGATCGGCGACGATGCCGACCGGATCATTGGCATGCGGATCGCCCGGCACCTTGGTTTCGGCGAAGGCCGGCACGGCCAGCGCCATTGCGCAGGCGGCGGCGAGAAGGGGGGCGGTGAAACGCAGCATCGTCGTCCTCATTTCCTTGTTCCTAGCGCCTGCGCGATCGCCCTGGCGGCGATCGGCGCCATCACGGCATAGCCATTGTCCAGCGGATGCACGCCGTCCTGGGTATAGGCGGCGGCCATCAGGCCATTCTGGTCGACCATCGCGGCATGATAATCGGCAAAGACATGGCCATGCTGCGCGCAATAGGCGCGCAGCCACTGGTTGAGCGCGACCAGTTCGGCCGGCTTGCGCTCCGCCACCACATCCTTCGCCGCATCCGTGTAGTTGTTGACCGGCAGGATCGATCCGAACACGACCCTGATATGATGGGCGGTGGCGATGTCGGCCATCGCTTCCCAATTGGCCTCGATCTGTTCAGGTGTTTCCTGCTGCAGGAAGCCCTGGACATCATTGATGCCCGACAGGATCACCACCACCTTCGGCTTCAGCGCCACGACATCCTGATGGAAGCGCAGCAGCATCTGCGCCGTCACCTGGCTGCCGATGCCGCGATTGACATAGGGCTTGCCGGGGAAGCTGGCGGCCAGGTTCCAGCGATCGGTGATGGAATCGCCCAGGAACACGACACGCTGCTCGCCCGGCTTTGGCGCGGGCAGGGCGGCATTGGCCGGGGCGTAGAGATAGCGTTCGCCAAAATCCTGCATCAGGCTGGGCACCAGCCTGGCGCGGAACGGGCCGAGCCATGGCCCCCAATCCTTTTCCGCGACGGTGCGGCGTTCGGGCGAACTTTGATAGGAGTCCGGTGCCGCGGACGCAGCGCTGGCGACAAGCGCGAGCAGGCCTATCGACAGCGCTGTCTTCATTGCGCCAGCAATCCCTGCTTGGCGGCGAATGTCATGAACAGGCCGGGCCAGGCCGACGCCTGCATCGTCTTGGGCAGGCGCGTGCCGAAACCATGGCCGCCATCCTCGAAGATATGGAGCGCGACCGGCCGCCTGGCGGCTTCCATCGCCTGGAACAGGGCGATGCTGTTGGCCGGCGGCACCAGCCCGTCGTCGCTGGCATGGACCAGGAAGATGGGTGACGTATCGCCGTCCACCCGCATCTCCACCGATCGCGCCCGGCGCATATCGGCGCTGGCGCCTTCCCCCAGCAGCATGTCGCGCGATCCGCCATGGGTGAACGGCGCGTCGAGGCTGACTACCGGATAGATGAGGCCGGCGACATCGGGGCGCGCGCTTTCGCGATCGGCGGCATCGACCGGGGCATAGACGCGCTCGCCATGCCGCGTCGCCAGCGATCCCGCCAGATGGCCGCCGGCCGAAAAGCCGAGCACGCCGACGCGGCCCTTGTCGACAGCGAAGTTGACAGCCCGCGCGCGGATCAGCCGCATCGCGCGCTGGGCGTCCTGCAACGGTACATCCTGTCGCTGCGCCCAGCCTTCGCCGGGCAGGCGATAGAGCAGGATGAAGGCGGTGATGCCCTGTTCGTTGAGCCAGGCGGCCTGGCTCGTGCCCTCATTGTCATAGGACAGGAAGCCATAGCCGCCGCCCGGCACTACCAGCATCGCCGCGCCATTGGGGCGGGCAGGGCGGCGCACCACCAGCACCGGGCGGGCGATCCCCGTCACCCAGCGATCGGGCTTGGCCGGGTCTTTCGACTGATCGTCGATCTTGCGGACGATCCGCGCGCCCGTGTTGCCGGGCGGCGGGCCGGGCCATAGTTCGATCACCTCGTCGGCCGTCGTCGTCTGCGCGGCGGCAAGGCCGGGCAGGGCGGCAAGGCCGGCGGCGGCGATCAGCGCGCTGCGGCGATCCAGCAGGGTCATTGCTCTTCCTCCATGGCGTTGGCGCGGGACGGCGCATCCTTGATCGGCGACATGGCCGCGCCGATCGCCTGCGCGGCGGCGCGCACCAGGTCATTGCACTGCTCGATGCTCGCCCGGTTGGCGGCGCCGTCGACAAAGGGCATGGTCAGCGATGCACGGGCGATCCCGCCGACCAGGATCGGCGCCGACAGGTCGGTGATGCCGGTCAGCATCGGGCTGGGCGACACCGCGCCGCCCGTCGCGACGGCGGCGTCCAGCCGCGCGACCAGATCGTCTTCCTCGAACTGCGGATCACTGGCCCGGATGTCCTTCAGCATCGCCTCGCGATTTTCGGGCGACTGGAAGGCGAGCAGGATGCGGCCGGAATTGGAGCGATGCAGCGGTCGGCGATAGCCCACGCGCACGGCAAAGCCGGACAGGCCTGGCGCCTCGATCGCGATGATGACGACCATTTCCGCGCCCGACACCACCGCCATATGACAGCTTTGCCCGGCCTGCCGCGCCAGTTCCTGCATGACCGGCAGGGCAGTCGAAGCAAGGTCGCGAATCGGCGGCTGGCTCATGCCCAGGGTGAACAGCCGGTTAGTCAGGCGATAGCCATCCTCGGCGCGGGCGATATAGCCATGTTCCTCCAGCACCTGGAGCATGCGGAAAATCTCGCTGACCGACCGGCCGAGCGCGGCGGAGATGTCGGACATGATCAGCGGCTCGCTGGAACCGGCCAGAAGCTCCAGAATTTCCAGCCCTTTCTTCAGGGCCGGCGCTTGGTAGCGCGCCTTGCCTTCCATCCCGATCCCCTCACCAATCGGGCGCTATCTCGCCTTTGGTAGCGCCATCATCTGTTGGTCCTTCCCTACACACCATCTACAGGTGAAATCAATTTTTATATTTCACAAATTGGAAACGGAGAGTAATAGGGCGCCGCGTTGGTATCGCTCCCAATAGGGAAATATCACGGCAGGGGAATATGTTTTTGCCGCGACATCGCGGAGCCGAATCGATCAGTGCTCCGACCAGGGGCCAGGGGAGAGGAAGGGACCAAATGTTCAAGAATTTTAACGTGCCGTCGCGTGCGGAATTGCTCGCCGGTATCTCGCTCGCCAGCGTCATGCTGGGGTGCAGCGTCCAGGCGCACGCCCAGGATTTGGCTGCGGAACAGTCGAGCGATGCTCCTGCGTCCGAAGATGGCATCGTTGTCACCGGTGTCCGCGCCAGCCTTTCCAGCGCCCAGTCGATCAAGCGCAACAGCGACGTGATCGTCGACTCGATCGTCGCCGAAGACATTGGCAAGCTGCCCGACCGGAACGTCGCCGAAGCGCTGCAGCGCATCACCGGCATCCAGGTCCAGCGCCAATATGGCGAAGGCAGCTCGGTCGCGATCCGCGGCCTGACGCAGGTCCGCACCGAACTCAACGGCCGCGACATCTTCACCGCCTCGGGCGCCAACCAGCTCAACCTGGAAGACATCCCGTCCGAACTGCTGTCGGGCATCGACGTCTACAAGAATCCGTCGGCCGACCTGATCGAGGATCAGCTGTCGGGCACGATCAACTTCCGCACCCGCAAGCCGTTCGATTTCGATGGCCTGAAGGTCGCCGCCACCGCGACCCAGAGCTATTTCGACCTGACCGACAAGTTCAAGCCCTCGGCCTCGCTGATGGTCAGCGACCGCTGGGACACCGGCATCGGTGAAATCGGCATCCTCGCCAGCGTCTCCTTCCAGAAGACCGCCTTCCGTCAGGACACGATCTCGACCGAGCCCTTCTATACGCTCGATCCGACCAACGCGACCGACGCCGAAGTGCTGGCGAGCCTGGGCCGCACCGGCCAGACCACGACCCTGCCGCATGGTACCGGTATCGGCGAAGTCTATGGCGATCGTCGTCGCCTCGGCACCGATGTCGCGCTCCAGTGGCGCCCCAGCGATACGCTGGAACTGACTGCCGAAGTCTTCCGTTCGGACTATAAGTTCCGTTTCGACGACTATAGCTTCTTCGCCTACAGCTCGGGCAGCGCGATCATTCCGCAGCCCGGCGCGGCCTTCACCTATGCCGACAATGGCGATTTCGAGAGCGGCACCTTCATCGACGTGCCGGTCGGCAACAACACCAGCGCCCAGACCCGTCATTCGACCACGACGGACTATTCGCTGAACCTGAAGTGGAAGCCGACGGACCAGCTGACCGTTACCGCCGATGGCCAGTATGTCGATGCCAAGACCAAGAATCTGCGCTCGATCTTCGGCCTGAACGGCGTTGCCGACACCCTCTATCAGGATATTTCGGGTTCGGTCCCGGTCGTGAACATCGGTTCGGAAACCGGTCTCACCAACCCGGCGACCTACACCAGCGCCTTCTATCTCGATAACCTCAATGAATCGAAGGCGTCGGACAAGACCGCCCGCCTCGACGCCGAATATCGTTTCGATGCCGGCATCCTGTCGTCGATCAAGGCCGGCTTCCGCTATGCCGACCGCAAGAACCGCACGATCGACACCGGCTATCGCTATACCGGCCTGTCGGGCATCCCCAGCGAACTGGAAACGGTTGACCTGGGCGACTTCTTCCGTGGCGACGCCGACCTGTTCGGCAACATCATCGCCTTCAACCGCGGCATCATCCGCAACTATCAGAACACGCTCGACACGCTGGGCATTGCCAGCGCGCCGGCCTATACCCAGAGCGGCACCAACCAGCAGCGGCAGAAGACCTTCACCGGCTATGCCACCGCCTTCTTCAAGGCCGATCCGATCGACGGCAATATCGGCGTCCGCGTGGTCCGCACCAATCTCGACGTGTCGGGCTATTATCAGCAGACCCCGATCGTGCTGGACGAAAATGGCAATGAAGTCAGCGGTCCGACCGTGTTCAACCCGATCGCCGTGTCCCAGGATTATACCTCGGTCCTGCCGAGCCTGAACCTGCGCGTTCACCTGACCGACAATCTGCAGCTGCGTTTCGCCGCCGCGAAGAACATCTCGCGTCCGACCTTCACGCAGCTCAACCCCAGCCTGACGATCAGCGAACCGGGCGCCGCGCAGCAGGATCAGATCCACACGGCCAGCGGCGGCAATCCGTATCTCAAGCCGATGAAGTCGGACAATCTGGACGCGACGCTGGAATGGTATTTCTCGCGGACCGGCTCGCTGACCGCAGCTGCCTTCTACAAGAATATCAAGAACTACATCCAGACCGCCGTGTCCTATCGCGACGTCACCTTCGACAATGGCAACAGCTATGAATATGAAGTGACGTCCTACAATAATGTCGCCAAGGGCAAGGTGAAGGGCTTCGAACTCGCCTATCAGCAGTTCTTCGACTTCCTGCCCGGTCCGTTCGACGGCCTCGGCATGCAGGCGAACTTCACCTATGTGGACTCGCAGGCACCGTCGCCCGCCACCAGCGGCCCGGTCACCAACGTTCCGCTCGAACTGCTGTCGAAATATAACTACAATATCGTCGGCATCTACGAGAAGGGCGGCCTGTCGGCTCGCGTCGCCTATAACTGGCGCAGCAAATATGTCGTGACCACGGCGGGCAACGGCACCGGCAGCTTGCCGATCTTCAACAAGCCCTTCGGTCAGCTCGACGCGTCGATCAGCTATAATGTGACGCCGCAGTTCGCGCTGGCGCTGGACGGCACCAACCTGACCAATACCCGTCGTGCGACCTATTTCGGCATCGACAGCCGTCCGCGTGACGTGGTGGTCAATGACCGTCGCATCAGCCTGACGGCCCGGATCACCTACTGATCCGCATGGGAGGCGTATAACCTCCCCCGACTGCGCAGGCCCGATCCCAACAGGGACGGGCCTGCCATGTTCGCCAATAGAGAGGATGGGTGATGCAGGCAGATGCCAGGGTAGACAGACAGGAAGATAGCGGCGCCACAAGGATGGCGGTCATGCTGACGATCGGCCTCTTCTTCCTCTGGGGCCTTGCCAATAATCTCAACGACGTGCTGATCGCCCATTTCCGGCACGCCTTCGCCCTTTCGGATTTCGCCTCGGGCCTGGTCCAGTCGGCCTTCTATCTCGGCTATTTCTGCTTCGCCATTCCCGCTGCGCTGACGGCGCAGCGCTTCGGCTACAAGGCGACGGTGATCTTGGGCCTGCTGCTGTTCGCGCTTGGCGCCTTGCTGTTCCTGCCGGCCTCCGCCGCGGTCAGCTATCCCTTCTTCCTGTTCGCCCTGTTCGTGATCGCCAGTGGCCTGGCTTTCCTCGAAACCGCCGCCAACCCGATGGTCGCGGTGCTGGGCGATGCCGCCGGCGCCGCCCGCCGCCTCAATCTCGCCCAGGCGTTCAATCCGCTCGGCTCGATCACCGGCGTGGCGCTGGGCGCGACGCTGATCCTGTCCGATGCCCCGGCACAGGGCGCCGCTGCTGCCGCGGCCGTGCGCCTGCCCTATCTGCTGATCGCGCTGGTCGTGCTGGCCTGGGCGGCTCTGCTCGCGCGCACCTCTTTCCCGAAGGCGGCGGTGGAGGGCCATGCCGGCGCCGCCTCGCCGCTGGCCGGCTATCGCCAGTTGCTGCGTCGTCCGCGCTATCTGGCCGGGGTCGCAGCCCAATTCTTCTATGTCGGCGCCCAGGTCGGCATCTGGAGCTATCTCATCCGCTACGCGCAGGCCGCGCTGCCGGGCATCACCGCCCAGCATGCCGCCTGGCTGCTGACCCTGTCGCTCGGCCTGTTCATGGCGGGCCGCTTTGCCGGTGCGGCGCTGCTCTCCCGCTTCGATGGCGCGCGGCTGATGCGGCTGTTCGCGCTCGTCAATCTCGGCCTCGCGCTGGTCGGCTCGGTCTGGCTCGGCCTGCCCGGCGTCGTCGCGCTGGTGGCGGCCAGCTTCTTCATGTCGATCATGTATCCGACCATCTTCGTCCTCTCGCTCGACGGTCTCGGCCCGCTGACCAAGCCGGGCGCGTCGATGATCGTCATGGCCATCATCGGCGGCGCGGTGCTGACCGCGCTCATGGGCCTGATTTCCGACATTGCCGGCACGATCAACGCGGCAATGGTGGTGCCCGCGCTCTGCTTCCTGGTGGTCGCGGCCTATGCCCATCGCATGCGCGGCAAGGGCGGGGCGGCATGATCGACGCTCATGTCCATCTCTGGCAGCTCGGCCGCAACGATTGCAGCTGGCCCGGCGAAGACCTGCCGGCGATCCATCGCGACTATGGGCTGGATGATCTGCTCGCGCAGCTCGATGCCAACAAGGTCGACGCCGCGATCCTGGTGCAGAGCCAGGAATCGGATGCCGACACCCATTGGCTGCTGTCACTCGCCGCCGAAACCGATCGCATCGCCGGCGTCGTCGGCTGGGTCGACCTGACCGGCGATGTCGCTGCCCGCGTCGCCGCGATGCAGGTCGCCGGCCCACTGGTCGGCATCCGTCCGATGATGCAGGGCCGCGCACCCGATTGTTTCGACGATGCGGCGCTGGCGCCCGGCTTCGCGGCGCTCGCCCGCCACGGGCTGGTGCTCGACGCATTGGTGCGGCCGCAGCATCTCGCCTCGCTTGCCCGGCTGGCCCGGCGCCAGCCCGACCTCAGCATCATCATCGATCACGCCGCCAAACCGCTGGTCGGCGACGCGGTCCCGACGGACTGGCGCGCCGCCATGGCCGATCTCGCCGCTTGCCCGAATGTCGCCTGCAAGCTGTCGGGCCTGCTGACAGAGCTGGCGCCGGGAGCAGGGGAGGGCGCTGCCGCTCCCTTCATCACCGAACTGCTCGCCCTGTTCGGCCCGGATCGCCTGCTCTGGGGCAGCGACTGGCCGGTGCTGACCCTCGCGTCCGATTATGCCGCCTGGCTCGATCTCGCGCGCACATCGCTGCCGGTCGCGGCCCATCGCGCCATCTTCGCCGACAATGCTGCACGCCTCTATCGCGTCACGCAGGGAGCCGCCGCATGATCGATTTCCCGACCCTGGGCATGGGCACCGCGCCCATCGGCAATCTCTATCGCGTCGTCAGCGATGCGGAGGCGCGCGCGACCCTCGACGCCGCCTTCGCTGCCGGCATCGCCTATTTCGACACCGCGCCCCATTATGGCTTTGGCCTCGCCGAACGGCGTCTGGGCGCGGCGCTCGCCGAGCATGACCCGCACGGCAGGGCGCGTGTTTCGACGAAGGTCGGCCGCCTGCTGCGGCCCATCGAAGCGCAGGGCGAACGCCATGGCTTCGTCGACGCGGACCCGTTCGAGCCGCATTTCGACTATGGTCATGATGCCGTGCTGCGCTCCTTCGAGAGCAGCCAGAAGCGCCTGCGCCGCGACCGCATCGACCTGCTGCTCGCCCATGATATCGGCCGCCTGACCCATGGCGACGCGCATGCCGATCATCTCGCCGCCTTCCTCGACGGCGGCTATCGGGCGATGCGCGACCTGCGGGACGCCGGCGCGATCGGCGCGATCGGCATCGGCGTGAACGAGGTCGCGATCTGCAATGAACTGCTCGACCGGGTGGAACTGGACGCGATCCTGATCGCCGGCCGCTACACCTTGCTCGATCGCGGTGCGGAGGAACTGCTCGACCGCTGCGCCAGCGCCGACGTGCAGGTCATCGTCGGCGGACCCTATAATAGCGGCATCCTCGCCCGCGATCTCAGCGGCCCGCTCCATTTCGATTATGCCGCACCGGACCCGGCGATCCTCGCCCGCGCTCATGCCATGGCGGCGCTCTGCCGCGATGCCGGCGTCGCGCTGCCCGCCGCCGCGCTGCAATATCCGCTGCGCCACCCGCAGGTCATGGCCGTCATCCCCGGCCTGGTCGGCGCGGATCAGGTCCATGACACGATCGCCCGCTTGGGCGCCCCCATAACCGACACGCTCTGGCCGGCGCTCGACGCCGCCGCCCGTGCCCATCCTCTTGCCAAGGCCCACAGCCATGCTTGAACATGACAGCCGCCTCATCCTGCTGCACCCCGACGACAATGTGCTGATCTGCGTCAGCGCGATCGAAGCGGGCGATATCCTGCCCGTCGCCGGTGGCACCATCCCCGCGCGCGAAGGCATCGCGATCGGCCACAAGATCGCCCGCGTGGCGCTGGCGCAGGGGGACAAGGTCATCAAATATGGCGCGCCGATCGGGTCGATGACCGCGCCGGTCGTCGCCGGCCAATGGGTCCATATGCACAATATGAAGAGCGATTATATCAGCAGCCACACCCGCACCGCGCTGGAGCAGGGCGCATGATCCAGGGCTGGCTCCGATCCGACGGGCGCAAGGGCATCCGCAATGTCGTCGCCGTCGCCTATCTGGTCGAATGTGCGCACCATGTCGCGCGCCGCATCGTCGACAAGGCCGATGATCCCGATGTCCAGCTGATCGGCTTCCCCGGCTGCTATCCCAATGCCTATGCGGCCAAGGTGATGGAGGCGATCGCCACCCATCCCAATGTCGGCGGCCTGGTCATCGTCTCGCTCGGCTGCGAAAGCTTCAACCGCGAGAAATTGCGCGCCGTCGTGGAGGCCAGCGGCCGCCCGGCCGAGCTGCTGGTGATCCAGGAGAAGGGTGGCACTGCCGCCACCATCGCCGCCGGGCTGGAAGCGGTCGATCGGGTGCGGGCGCAGATCGCATCGGTCGAGCGCGTGCCGATGGGGGTCGAGGAACTGGTCGTCGCCACCATCTGCGGCGGGTCGGACGGCACCAGCGGCATCACCGCCAATCCGGCGGTCGGCCGCGCCTTCGACCGGCTGGTGACGGAAGGGGCGGCCTGCATCTTCGAGGAGACCGGCGAACTGGTCGGCTGCGAGAAGATCATGGCCGACCGCGCCGCCACGCCCGAACTCGCCGCCGCTATCGAGGCCTGCGTGCAGAAGGCGGAGGCCTATTATACCGTCATGGGCTTTGGCAGCTTCGCGCCGGGCAATGCCGAAGGCGGCCTCACCACCCAGGAGGAAAAATCCATGGGCGCCTACAGCAAGTCGGGCAGCTCGCGGATCGACGGCATATTGAAGCCGGGCGATATTCCCCCGATGGGCGGCCTCTATCTGCTCGACGTCGTGCCCGATGGCGAGCCGCGCTTCGGCTTCCCCAATATCTCCGACAATGCCGAGATCGTCGAGCTGATCGCCTGCGGCGCGCATGTCACCCTGTTCACCACCGGGCGCGGATCGGTGGTCGGATCGGCGATCTCGCCGGTCATCAAGATCTGCGCCAATCCCGAAACCGGCCGCCGCCTGGCCGCCGACATGGACGTCAATGCCGGCCGCATCCTGGAGGGGGAAGCGACCCTCGATCAGGTCGGCCAGGAAATCTATGATGCCATCCTCGCCGTCGCGGCGGGCGAGCGCAGCCTTTCCGAACAACTGGGCCATCAGGAGTTTATTTTGACCTACAAGGCTTTCGATCCCATCGGTCCCGAATGTCTGCCGATGGTGGCGCGCGCATGAGCGCCCTGCAGAACGGCCGCCTCGCCGGCAAGACCGCGCTCATCACCGCTGCCGCCCGCGGCATCGGCCGCGCCTCGGTCGAGCGTTTCGTGGCGGAGGGCGCTCGCGTCTTCGCCACCGACCGCGATTTCGATGCGCTCGACGGGCTGGAGGGCTGCGAGCGCCTTGCCCTCGACGTCACTGACGGCGCCGCCGTGCGCGCTTTGGCCGCGGAAATCGGCCCGGTCGACATCCTCGCCAACATCGCCGGCGTCGTTCATGCCGGCAATATCCTCGAATGCAGCCAGTCCGACTGGGACTTTGCCGTCGCGCTCAACATGACCGCCCAATATCACACCATTTCGGCCTTCCTGCCGGGCATGGTGGAAAAGGGCGCGGGCGCGATCGTCAACATGTCCTCCATCGCCAGTTCGGTGAAGGGCATCCCCAACCGCTTCGCCTATGGCGCGACCAAGGCGGGCGTGATCGGCCTGACCAAGGCGGTTGCCGCCGATTTCGTCGGACAGGGCATTCGCTGCAACTGCATCTGCCCCGGCACCGTCGACACGCCTTCACTGCAACAACGTCTGCACGATACCGGCGATTATGAAGCCGCCCAGACCGCCTTCGTCGCGCGCCAGCCGATGGGACGCCTGGGCAAGGCGCAGGAGATTGCCGGCCTGGTCCTCTATCTCGCCAGCGACGATGCCGCCTTCACCACCGGCGCGGTCCATGTGATCGACGGCGGCTGGGTGATGTGATGCGTCATGTGTTGCTGATTGACCTGGCCGACGATGCGGCCGCCATCGCCCAATATGAGGCATGGCATGCGTCCGGCGCACTGCCGGCGGACATCGGCGCCAGCATCCGCGCCGCCGATGTCCGGGCGATGGATATCTATCGCAGCGGCAACCGGCTGGTCATGCTGATGGAGACCGGCCCGGATTTCGACCCGGCGGCCAAGGCGGCGGCCGACGCCGCCGATCCGGCGGTGCAGGCCTGGGAAGCGCAGATGGACGGCGTCCAGCGGCCATTGCCCTGGTCCGTTCCCGGCGCCAAATGGACCGCCGCCACCCGCATATTTTCCCTAGACGAACAGCCCTGAGAGACCCGATCTGATGCGCAATCTTCTTCCCCTGCTCACGGGCGCCATGCTGCTCGCAACCCCCGCGCTCGCCCAGAATGGCGGACAGGTGCCGCATATCGAGAGCAAGAATGGCCGCCACGCCCTGATCGTCGATGGTGTGCCCTTCCTGATGCTGGGTGGCCAGGTCAATAACAGCAGCAATTATGCCGCCCCCCTGAAGCAGGTCTGGGACCGGCTCGACAGCATCCATGCCAATACCGTCGAAGTGCCGGTCGCCTGGGAACAGCTTGAGCCCAAGGAAGGCCAGTTCGACTATAGCTTCGTCCAGACCCTGCTCGACGAGGCGCGCGCCCATGACAAGCGCATCGTCCTCCTCTGGTTCGGCGCCTGGAAGAATACCGGCCTTGCCTATACCCCCGACTGGGTGAAGCTCGACAATCGCCGCTTCCCGCGCATGAAGACCGCCGATGGCAAGGATCATGGCGTGCTTTCGCCCCATGGCGCGGCAACGCTGGCGGCGGACAAGCGCGCGTTCCTCAAGCTCATGACCTATGTGCGCGATCATGATGCGCAGAATACGGTCATCATGGTGCAGCCCGAAAATGAGGTCGGCAGCTACCAGAATCCCCGCGACTTCAGCGCCACCGCGCAGAAACTGTTCGATGGTCCGGTCCCGGCCGAACTGACCCGTGCCCTCAAGAAGCCGGCGGGCAACTGGAAGAGCGTGTTCGGCGACACCGCCGATCGCACCTTCAATACCTGGTACACCGCCCGCTATATCGAGGAACTGGCCAAGGCCGGCAAGGCGATCAAGCCGCTGCCCATGTATGTGAACGCTTCGCTGACCGATCCCTATAAGCCGGTCGACCCGATGACCGTGTCGAGCGGCGGGCCGCAGGGCGACGTGATCGACATCTGGAAGGCAGCGGCCCCCTCGCTCGATTTGGCCGCGCCCGACATTTATGACCGGGGCAGCCGCAACGTCTTCAAGCATCTCGACCTCTATACCCGGCCCGACAACGCGCTGATGGTGCCGGAAATCGGCAATGCCGCCGAATATGCCCGCTATTTCTGGTCGGCGCTGGGGCGCGGCGCGATCGGCTTCTCGCCCTTCGGCATGGATGATGCCGACTATTTCAACTATCCGCTCGGCGCCAAGAGCTTCGACGACGCGACCATCCACGCCTTCGCCTCGAAATTCGGCGTACTCGGCGCGGCCATGCGTCCCTGGGCCAAGATCGCCTTCGCCCACCCAACCTGGGGCGCGGCGCGGCCGGACGACGGCACGCCGCTCAGCACCACCATGGGCGACTGGACGGTGACGGCCAGCTTTGGCCAGTGGCAGTTCGGCCAGCGCGAATGGTTCCCCAATGCCGACACCCCGGCCTGGGACAAGGCGATGGTCGGCGGCATGGTCGTGGCGCAGCTGTCGGCCAATGAATTTCTCTTCACCGGCGACCATGTCCGCGTCCAGTTCGGCTCGCGCGAAGGCGCCCCGGCCAACGGCATGATCGTCAAGGTCGAGGAAGGCCATTTCGAAGGCGACAACTGGGTCTTCGACCGGATCTGGAACGGCGACCAGACCGATTATGGCCTCAACATCATCGACAAGCCAGTCTGGCTCAAGGTGACGATGGGCCGCTATCGCTGAACCGTACGCGACCCAATTCCTCCCCAAGCTTGCTTGGGGAGGGGGACCGCCGCAGGCGGTGGAGGGGCACAGGCCCAATAGCGCAGCACTAAGAGGCACCTGCCCCTCCGTCAGCGCTTCGCGCTGCCACCTCCCCGTTCCGGGGAGGAATGTCCGACATTGATCGCCTGCGGTCGTCTGGCGGCGCTTTCCTACTCGGTCTTTCTCTGATCTATCCTGTCGGATGGAACAGGCCATTCTTCCGACATCACGCCTTTCGCCGGTTCGCTATTCGGCGTCGCGCGCGCCGCTCGGTGCCGGTCCAACTGTCGCCTTGCTGTCGTTTCACTGTCGCTTGGAAAGTGCGCCAGTGTCGCGTCACTGTCGCTTCATCGGCGCGTGGCAGGCGCATTACGCCTATTTTCGACCCGCCATTGCTGGCTATCGACACTATGAACTTTCAACTGTCGCGTCGGTGTGACCCTATCCCAGCCAGGCCAGCGCCCGGTCGCGCAACTCGGTCGCCGGCACATTGGTGGTCAGGATCATCGCCCCTTCTTCGGGCAGCGGCGGTTCCAGCGTGGCGAGCTGGCTGTCGAGCAGGCTGGCGGGCATATAATGGCCCGGCCTATTGCCCAGCCGCGCCAGCAGTTCGTCGCGGTCATTGTCGAGCAGGATGAAATGCACCGGCACGCCGATCGCCGCGCGCAGCCGGTCGCGATAGGTGCGCTTCAATGCCGAGCAGGCAGCCACCGCCACGCCCTGCGCCGCCACCGTGCCCGCGATCGCCGCGCCCAGCCGGTCGAGCCAGGGCCAGCGATCCGCGTCGGTCAGCGCTTCCCCGCCGCGCATCTTTTCCACCGCCGCCGCCGAATGATAGCTGTCGCCCTCCAGGAAGGGGCAGTCCAGCGCCTGCGCCAGCATCGCGCCCAGCGTCGACTTGCCACAGCCGCTCACCCCCATGACGATGACGGCGCGTCCCACGGCTTTGGGCGAAACGGGGGCAGGGTCGGCGGAAATCGGCAAGCGGGCGTCCTTGGTCGCTGGGGCAGGGGGATTGGTTTTCCTGCTATAAGGCCGCGCCACCCCACAGGAAAACTACGACCTTTGTCGCAAGTGCCAAGCCGCGACCGCTCCCCTAGCCATGCACCATCTATAAAAATGAGGATGGGAGGCGGACATGATCGGACGCAGCATGATCGCGGTTTTGCTGGCGGCAACAACCCTTGGGGCACCGGCCTTCGCCGCGACGACCTCGGTCTTCCCGGTCGCGCCGGCCGAGCCCCATGCGGTGACGGTAAAGGCGGTCGGCGACGGCCGTGCCGACGACAGCGCCGCGATCCAGCAGGCGCTCGACCAGGCCCGCGACGCGACCGGCCATGGCATCGTCTTCCTGCCATCGGGCACCTATCGCATCACCCGCTCGCTGATCGTGCCGGCGGGCGTGCGCGTCTATGGTGTCGGCCCGACCCGGCCGGTGCTGTTGCTCGGCGCCAACACACCGGGCTTCCAGCAGGGCGTGTCGACCATGGTGATCTTCGCTGGCGGCGATCAATATCAGGTCGGCAAGGTGCCGGTCCCGGTGCCGACCGTCGTGCCGCGCGACAAGATCGTTCGCGACGCCAATTCGGGCACCTTCTATTCGTCGATGAGCAATGTCGATATCGAGATCGGCGCGGGCAATCCGGCCGCCGCCGGCGTGCGCTTCCGCATGGCCCAGCATGCCTTCCTCAGCCATATGGAATTCCGTCTCGGCACCGCCTTTGCCGGCGTCTATCAGGCCGGCAACGTGATCGAGAATGTCCATTTTCAGGGCGGCCGCTATGGCATCGTCACCGAAAAGACCTCGCCCGCCTGGCAGTTCACCCTGCTCGATTCCAGCTTCGACGGCCAGCGCGACGCGGCGATCCGCGAGCATGAGGTCGACCTTACCCTCGTCAACGTTGCGATCAAAAACACGCCGGTCGGGATCGAGATCGACCGCGGCTACAGCGACAGCCTCTGGGGCAAGGATGTCCGGTTCGAAAATGTGTCGAAGGCCGGCGTCGTCATCTCGAACGAGAAGAATGTCTTCACCCAGGTCGGCTTCGATAATGCGCTGGCGGTCAACAGCCCGGTCTTCGCCCGCTTCCGCGACAGCGGCAGGACGGTCGACGGCAAGGGCAAGGCCTATAAGGTCGCCAATTTCTCCTATGGCCTCGCCGTCCCCGCACTCGGCCACACGGGCGGCTATGCCACCACCGCCGACATCCAGCCGCTCTCCGCCATGCCGGCGCCGCGTGCGCCCGCGATCCGCGACCTGCCGCCGATGGACCAGTGGGTCAATGTCCGCACGCTGGGCGCGGTCGGCGACGGGAAGGCGGACGCCACCGCCGCGCTGCAAAAGGCGATCGACGCCAACCGCATTCTCTATTTCCCGACCGGCTTCTACAAGGTGACGGACAGGCTGACCCTGCGCCCGGACAGCATCCTGATCGGCCTGCACCCGGCCATCACCCAGCTCTTCATCCCCGACAACAACCCCAAACATGCCGGCCTCGGCGCGGTCCTGCCGATCCTCGAAAGCCGCAAGGGCGGCGACAATATCCTCTCCGGCCTCGGCCTCTTCACCGGCCGGGTGAACCCGCGCGCCTCCGCCCTGCTCTGGCGATCGGGCGAACAGAGCCTGGTCGAGGACGTCAAGATAATGGGCGGTGGCGGCACGCCCACTGCCGATGGCAAGATGCTCGGCACGCTGCGCGTCAACACCGGCGATCCGGTCACCGACAGCCGGCTCGACGCCCAATATCCCAGCATCTGGGTGACGGACGGCGGCGGCGGCACCTTCGCTGACGTGTGGAGCCCCAACAGCTTTGCCCAGGCGGGCTTCTACATCACCGACACCGATACGCCCGGCCATGTCTATGAAATGTCGGTCGAACATCATGCCCGCAACGAGATTGTGCTCGACAATGTGCGCAACTGGGAGTTCCTGGCGCCCCAGACCGAGCAGGAAGTGGATGACGGCCCCGACGCCATCTCGCTCGATATCCGCAACTCCAGCAACCTGCTGTTCGCCAATTATCATGGCTATCGCGTCACTCGCACCTATGCGCCGGAAAAGAGCGCGGTGAAGATCACCAATTCGGGCAATATCCGCTTCCGCAACGTCCATGTGAATGGCGAAAGCGGCTTTGCCACCTGCGACGATGAAGGCTGCGGCACCTTCCTGCGCGCCAGCAAATATCCGTTCGACAATGCGATCGAGGATGTCAGCCGCAAGCTGCTGGTGCGCGAACGCGAGTTCGCCGCGCTGGATATCGGCCCGGCCGGCAGCGCGGTCCCGGCGCTCGCACCGTCCGGCACGAAGGTCGAGAAGCTGGAGGATGGCTTCTGGTCGATCTCCGGCGCGGCTGTTGACGCACAGGGGCAGCTCTACTTCATCGACCGCCGCTTCCAGCGCATCCACCGTTGGAGCGAGGGCAAGGGGCTGGAGATCGTCCGCGACCATGCGCTCGATCCGGTCAATCTCGCCATCGACGCTTCGGGCCATGTCATGGTCCTGTCCTCGCTCGGCGCGAAGGGGGGCGCCTATTCGTTCGACCCGGCCGGCCCCAAGGACGCGCTGACGCTGATTCAGCCGACCCCGGTGCGCAGCACTGGCGCGGGCAAGACGCTGCTGCCGGTCAACTGGTGGAATAATGGCGAGTTCAAGGATCAGCTCGACCATAAGAGCTATGAATTCACTACCCTCGCCGAGATGTTCGCCCGCGACGTCGGTACGCCCAAGGCCAAGGAATATCTCTCCCCGGACGGCAGCCTGTCCCTGCCCGCCTTCCGCGTCTGGCAGCAGGGGCCGATCGATCATACCGGCTGGCGCTGGTCCGATGGCCTCAACGCCAATGGCTTCGTTTCCGGCAAGATCGGCGATCGCCTGTTCGTCACCAATGCGTCGGAAAATATCACCTATAGCGGAACGGTGGGGCCGGGCGGTACGCTGACGGCGCTGAAGCCCTTCGCCAATCGCGGCGGCGAGAGCGTTGCGGTGGACGGGCAGGGCCGGGTGTTCGTCGCCAATGGCCAGATCTTCGTCTATGGCGCGGACGGCAAGGAAGCCGGCCGCATCGACGTGCCCGACCGGCCGCTCCAGATCCTGTTCGGCGGTCCCGACAAGCGCACGCTTTTCATCCTGACGCACCACGCGCTCTACGCCGCAAAGCCCTGAAAAAGCGACGGTTCGCCGCCGCCTACGACCTATGTCGTAAGTGCGGTGGCGACCGCTCGGGATTAATACTCACACAATAGCCCGCCATGGGCGCGCCGACGCCGGGAGGGCGCCTGGTGACAAGAGGGGAAGAGGAATGAACGTGCAGATCGCAATCCATCGGCATATGGCGGGCGTCAGCCTGGCCGCCGTCGCCATCATGGCGCTGGCCGGCACCGCCCAGGCCCAGACCGAACCGGCGGCCGAACCCGCGCCGCAGGCCCAGACGAGCGATGCGCCTGCCGCACAGAGCGCCGACATCATCGTCACCGGATCGCGCATCACCACCAGCGGCTTCAATGCGCCGACGCCCACCACCGTCATCGGTGAGGAGCAGATCGCCAACAATGCCCAGCCGAACATCTTCAACACCATCGCCCAGTTGCCCTCGCTCCAGGGTTCGACCGGCGCCGCCACCGGCACCTTCTCCACCTCCAGCGGCCAGCAGGGCCTCAGCTCCTTCTCGCTGCGTGGCCTGGGCGCGATCCGCACCCTGACCCTGCTCGACGGCCAGCGCGTCGTCGGCGCCAATGTCACCGGCGTGCCCGACATCTCGATGTTCCCGCAACTGCTGGTGAAGCGCGTCGACGTCGTCACCGGCGGTGCCTCGGCCTCCTACGGCTCGGATGCGGTTGGCGGCGTGGTCAACTTCATCACCGACACCCATTTCGAAGGCTTCAAGGGCAATGTCCTGGGCAGCATCACCAAATATGGCGATGACGAAACCGCGCTGGTCCAGGCCGCTTATGGCAAATCCTTCATGGACGATCGCCTGCATGTCGTGGTCAGCGGCGAATATGACCATGAAGGCGGCGTGGGCGCCGGCGACTTCGGCACCGACCTGGCCGGCAGCCGCAACTGGTATCGCGCCACCACGCTGATGAACACCGGCCAGACCAACAACGGCCTGCCGCAATATAATTACCGCGATTATGCCCAGCCCTATCAATATGCCCGCTACGGCCTGATCAATAATGGCCCGTTGCAGGGCATCGCCTTCGACCAGAATGGCAATCCCTACCAGTTCAACTATGGCTCGAACGGCACGCCGACCGGGACCGGCGCGGTCACCAACTGCTATCGCGGCAACAGCTTCTGCGAGGGCGGCGACCTGTCGGCCGCGCCCGGCTCGGGCGCCTCGCTCAAATCCTCGCTGGAGCGCATCAACGGCTATGGCCGGATCGGCTATGATTTC
This sequence comes from Sphingobium salicis subsp. salicis, assembly GCF_049472635.1. Classification (NCBI taxonomy): domain Bacteria; kingdom Pseudomonadati; phylum Pseudomonadota; class Alphaproteobacteria; order Sphingomonadales; family Sphingobiaceae; genus Sphingobium; species Sphingobium salicis. The sequence goes on along the minus strand of NZ_JAYRCS010000001.1, from coordinate 3,258,803 downwards.
GCCGACAACAACGAAGCCTATGTCACGGTCAATGTCGCGCAGGTGAAGACCAACAACCAGCCCAGCCCCGGCTATGGCCGCGCCAACCTGACCGTCCAATGCTCCAACCCCTATCTGCCGCAGCTGGTGCGTGATCGTTGCGCCACCGCCGGCATCACCTCCTTCGGCTTCGGTTCGTCCAACGCCGCCTTCCCCGATCCGCAGGTCTATACCGATCGCAAGCAATATCGCTTCGTCGCCGGTGCCAAGGGCAAGTTCGGCGCGGCCGGCACCGACTGGAATTATGACGCCTATTATGAACATGGCATCACCATCTCGGACATCCGAGTGAAGGATATCGTGCTGCAGAACCGCTATGCTGCGGCGGCCAATGCGATCACCCTCAACGGCGCGATCGTCTGCGCCGATCCGGCCGCTCGCGCGCTGGGTTGCCAGCCGATCAACATCTTCGGCGGCTTCACCCCCTCGGCGGCCGCGCTCGCCTATGTCGCGCCGCATGACAATGGTCCGTTCCAGCACACCAAGCTGACCCAGGACGTCGCCAGCCTCAATTTCTCGGGCAATCCGGTGGAATTGTGGGCAGGGCCGCTTTCGGTCGCCTTCGGTGCGGAATATCGCCGCGAATTCTACCGCGTGAACGCCGATCCCTATGGCGCGGGCGTGTCCGATCTCAGTCCGAACAGCGCCGATTATCCGGCCGACCCGCTGCTCAATGGCGCACAGGGCAGCAACTGGGCAGCCGGCAACTACAAGAACGGTCGTGGCAAATATGAAGTCTATGAAGGCTTTGTGGAAATCGACATGCCGCTGTTCGACAGCGAAGCGGTCGGCCGCGCCAATTTGAACGCCGCGGGCCGTGGCACCCATTACAGCACGTCGGGCACGGTCTGGGCGTGGAAGGTCGGCGGCACCTGGGACACACCGCTCGACGGCATCCGCCTGCGCGCCGTTACCTCGCGCGACGTCCGGGCGCCCAACCTGTCGGAACTGTTCGCCGCGCCGACCGTCACGACCCTGCCGAACTTCAGCGATCCCTTCCAGGGCGCAGCGGTTCAGGCATTCCAGAACACCATCGGCAATCCCAACCTGAAGCCGGAAATCGCCCGCAACACCGAAATCGGCATCGTGCTGGCGCGTCCCTCCTGGCTGCCGGGGCTCAGCCTGTCGTTCGACTATTATGACATCAAGCTGAAGGGCGTCGTGTCCAGCCTGTCGGCGCAGCAGATCGTCCAGTTCTGCTATGACGGCAATCAGGCCTTCTGTGGCGGCTTCAGCCTCGACAATGCCAATCCCAGCCTCAACTATATCAATGTCCAGCCGTTCAACCTTGCCTCCTGGCGGACCAGCGGCTTCGATATCGAGGCGAGCTATCAGTGGCAGCAGCCGCTCGGCCTGCCGGGCAGCTTCACCGTCCGCGCGCTGGGCACCCATATCCGCAAGTTCATTGTAGAGGCGGGCATTGCCGGTGTCGATCCGGTCGATCAGGCCGGCGCCAACAACGGCAACACCCCCGACTGGAAATGGCTGGCGGTGCAGACTTATGACAGCGGCAAGTTCAGCCTGACGGTGCAGGAACGCTGGATCAGCGACGGCACGTTCGGCAATCAATATGTCGTCTGCCAGTCGTCCTGCCCGACCTCGACCGCGAACCACCCGACCATCGATTACAACAAGATGAAGGGGGCCTTCTATGTCGACATCGGCGCCACCTTCAAGTTCAGCGACCGTGTGTCCCTCTATGGCAAGGTCGACAATCTGTTCGACAAGGATCCGGTCGCCTCGCCCCAGACCAACACCGGTCTCGATATCAACCCGGCGCTCTACGACACGCTGGGCCGCATCTACCGCGCCGGTGTCCGCTTCAATTTCTGATAAAACATAACATCTCTCCCCCCAAACTTGTCCCGGTCCTGCACGGCCGGGACATCTTCTTTTTACGGAGCCTGATAGATGTATCGTGGCCTGACCTATCGTGGATTGAGCGGAGCCTGCGCATCCGTCCTGCTGTGCCTTGCCGCAGCACAGCCCGCCGCCGCGTCCCCGTCCGTCTATACCGCCATGCCCGACGATGCGCGGGCCGTGACGGTGAAGGGCGTGGGCGATGGCCGCGCCGATGACAGCGCCGCGATTCAGCAGGCGCTCGACGCCGCCGCCGCGACGCCCAGCGGCGGCATCGTCTTCCTGCCCCAGGGCACCTACCGCATCAGCCGCACTCTTTTCCTGTGGCCGGGCGTGCGCATCTTCGGCATCGGCGCCCAGCGCCCGGTGATCCTGCTCGGCGCCAACACGCCCGGTTTCCAGCGCGGCGTTGCCCATATGCTGATCTTCACTGGCGGCAAGCGCCAGACCGACAAGGACAGCTGGCCCGCCGCTTTCCCGCCGGCCGGCAGCGTCCCGTTCGACAAGACAATTGCCGACGCCAATCCGGGCACCTTCTATTCTGCGCTCGGCAATATCGATTTCCGCATCATGGACGGCAATCCGGCGGCGACCGCGATCCGCTTCCATTCCGCCCAGCACAGTTTCGTCAGCCATGTCGATTTCGACATCGGATCGGGCCTCGCGGGCCTCTACCATGTCGCCAACGAGGCGGAGGATCTGCACTTCAAGGGCGGCCGCTATGGCATCCTCGCGGAAAAGACCTCGCCGGCCTGGCCCTTCGCCCTGATCGATGCGACCTTCGAGGGACAGCGCGACGCCGCCATTCGCGAGCATGAAGCGGGCCTGACCCTGCTCAATGTCGCCTTCCGCAACGTGCCGGTCGGGATCGAGATCGACCGGGGCTATGGCGACTGGCTCTGGGGCCAGGATGTCCGCTTCGAAAATGTGTCGAAGGCGGGCGTCATCATCTCCAACGAGAAGAATGTCTATACGCAGGTCGGCTTCCAGAATGTGCTGGCCGCCAACACCCCGACCTTCGCCCGCTTCCGCGAAAGCGGCCGGACGGTGGCGGGACAGGGGAAGGCTTACAAGGTCTCCTCCTTCACCCATGGCCTGACCCTGCCGGGGCTTGGCCGGATCGGCGACTACAAGACCGACATGCAGGCGCAGCCGATCGCCAGCCTGCCGGCGCCCGGCGCGCCGGCCATCCGCCCGCTGCCGCCCGTCGCCGAATGGGTGAATGTTCGAGCGCTGGGGGCGAAAGGCGACAATGTCACGGACGACACCGCCGTGTTGCAAAAGGCGATCGACAGCCATCGTGTCGTCTACCTCCCCGCCGGCTTCTACAAGGTCAGCGACACGCTGCGCCTGCGTTCCGACACGGTGCTGATCGGCCTCCACCCCAGCCTGACCCAGATCGTCCTGCCCGATGGCACGCCCGCCTTCCAGGGGGGCGGCGCACCCAAGGCGCTCGTTGAAAGCGCGCAGGGCGGCGATGCGATCGTCGCCGGCCTGGCGCTCGACACCAATGGCGCCAATCCGCGCGCGACCGGCCTGTTGTGGAAGGCCGGCGCCAGTTCCATGGTCAACGACGTCAAGTTCCAGGGCGGCCATGGCACCGATGCCTTCGATGGCAGCCGGCGCAATCCCTATAACAACAACGCCACCGCCGATCCCGACGCATCGCGCCGCTGGGGCGGCCAATATGCCAGCCTCTGGGTGACGCAGGGGGGCGGGGGCACCTTCGCCAATATCTGGAGCCCCAGCACATTCGGTCATCCGGGCATATTGATCTCCGATACGGAAACGCCGGGCCGGTTGATCCAGGCATCAGTCGAACATCATGTCCGCACCGAAATCGGCCTCAACCGTGTCGCCAACTGGGAATTGCTGGCGCCCCAGACCGAGGGGGAGGCAGGCGAGAGCGGCGATGCCGTCGCGCTCGAAATCCGGGATTCCCACAATATCCTGGTCGCCAATTTCCACGGCTATCGCGTCACCCGCACGCGCAAGCCCGCGCCGACCGCCGTGTCGCTCTATAATTCGCACGACATCCGCTTCCGCAACGTCCATGTGAACGCGGAAAGCGGGGTCGGCACCTGCGACGAAAATGGCTGTGGCACCTTCCTGCGCCTCACCAAATATCCGTTCGAAAACGCCATTCAGGATATCACCCATGGCCTGGAAGTACGCGAACGCGAGTTCGCGGTGCTGGACGTGTCGGCGAAACCCGATCCGGTCGCCCCCTCGACCTTCGGCGGCGCCAGCGTTCGGAAGCTCGCTGACGGCTTCTATGGGTTGGGCGGTGGCGCGGTGGATGCACAGGGCCGGCTCTATTTCGTCGACCGTTTCTTCCAGCGCATCTGGCGCTGGTCCGACGCGGGCCGGCTGGAGATGATCCGCGACGCCGCGCTCGATCCGGTGAACCTGACCATCGACAAGTCGGGCAACCTGCTCGTCCTCTCTTCCTATGGCCGCAACGGCACGGTCTACAGCGTCACCCCCGGCGCGCCCGACACGCAGATCAGCGTCATCCCGGCGACGCCTGCTGCACAGGGCGCTGCCGCCACCATCTTCCCGGTCAACTGGTGGGTGAATGGCGAGTTCAGGGACCAGATCGATCCCAAGACTTATGCGTTCACCACGCTTGCCGAGATGTTCGCCCGCGACGCCGCGCAGTCCAATGCCCAAGCCTATGTCTCACCCGATGGCAGCATCGCCCTGCCAGCCTGGCGCGTCTTTGCCCAGGGACCTGTCGACCATCGCGGCCTGCGCTTTTCCCACACGCTCGACAGCTATGGCTTCGTCCAGGGCAAGCCGGGCCAGCGCATCTATGTCACCAACGGATCGGAAAACCGCACCTACAGCGCGCTGGTCGCCGGCAACGGCACGCTGACCGACCTCAAGCCCTTCGCCGATCGTGGCGGGGAGGGCGTGGTGAGCGACGCGCAGGGGCGGGTCTATGTCGCCAATGGCCAGGTCTTCGTCTACGCGCCCGACGGCAAGCCGATCGGTCGGATCGACGTGCCCGAACGGCCGCTACAGCTGCTGTTCGGTGGCCCGGACGGCAAGACCCTGTTCATGCTGTCGCATCACGGCCTCTACGCGGCGCGGGTCGAGTAGGGGATCAGACGATCAGTCCGGGGATGATCTTGTTCGTCTCCAGGCTGCCCGTGCCCCAACGGTCGACCGGCACGCCCATCGCCTGTTGCAGGGTCAGGCCGACCCGGCTGACCGGCGATCCGTCGCCGGTGATATATTGGCCGGTATGGATGCGTCCGCCGGCCGACCCCGCCGTCATCATCGGGATATTGTCGATGGTGTGGAATTTGGCGAACTCGGTCTCGCTATGGGCAAAGACCAGGCTGTTATCCAGCAGGGTGCGGTCGCCTTCCTTCACTGCGTCCATCGCCTTGATGAAATAGGTCCAGGCCTCCATGCACTTGTCGACATAGAAGGTGACTTCGGGTTGATAGCCCAGCCGGTTGTCCAGCACCTCCTCATGGGTCAGCTGATGATGGGTGATGGTGCTGCCCACCCGCGTCAGCGACGATGCGCCATTGTTGAAGTTCATGTTGAACAGGCGGACATTGTCGCACGCCATCGCCATTACCAGCAGATCGGTCATGATCTCGTGATTGCGCATGACATTCTCGATCTCGGCATTGACCGGCAGGTCGGGCACCTTGGGCGGAACGACACAGGCCTGCATCGGCGCCGGCTTGGTCAGTTGCACGTCGAGCTGGTTTTCCAGCTGCCGCAGCGAGGTGAAATATTGGTCGAGCCGCTGCCTGTCGGCCGCGCCCAGCCGCGCCTCCAGCGCCTGCCGCTGGTCGGACACGCCGGACAGGACGCTGCGCCGAGCCATGACCGCCGGATCGGGGGTGAAGGTCGCGCTGTTGGGATCATGGAAGCCGGCGCCGAACAGCCTTGTATAAAGGGCGGCGGGCGACACTTCCGCCGGGTTGAGATTGCCATTGCCGCGCCCGGACAGCGAATTGCGCGGATCGCCGGTTGCCGACAGCTCGATCGAGCGGAAGCGGGTGCGGGTGCCGATCACATCGCCGATCGACACGTCGAAGGACGGCCCCGGCAGGCCACGGTCGGAATCGATCGCCATGCCGGTGCGGATGCCGATGCCGCCGCTGATGTGTGGTAGGTTGGGCTTGCCGTCGAGCGGCAGGGTGAAATCGCCCAGGATATTGACCTTGTGCTTGAGCGCTTCGATCGAGGCCAGCTCGACCTTGAGCTCATAATCCTTGCCGGCGGCGCTGGGGAACCAGCGCGGCGGATTGACGCCCAGCCCCCAGAACCAGGTGCCGAATCGGATCGGCATCGGCGCGCCGGTCGCCGCCATGGCGGTGCCGTTGCCGTCGAGGAAGATGTCGAGCAGCGGCAGGCCGACGGCCACGGCCATGCCGTTGACCATGCCGCGCAGCGCGGTGCGGCGATCGAGGGTGAAGCTCATGGACGGTCTCCTTCACGGATATGCGGGCTGGTCATCATCGCGACCTGCGGCTTGGCCAGCGGTGGGGTGCTGACGCGATAGGCATCGGCCATGGTCGCGACCCGCAGGAACAGCGCCTGGATGCGATAGCCGTCGGCAGCAAAGCCCTGTTCCAGCGCCATGGCGGTCGCTTCCTCATCTTCGGGCATGCGCCCGGTCGCATATTGGAAGGCGCGACCGGCAACGCATTCGGTGGTCGATTTGCTCGCCGCCAGCGCCTGGCCCAGGCCGACATTGCCCTGGAAGGCCGTGCCCTCGAACACGCCGGCGGTATCGATCGGCGCGTCATTCTCGGTCCGGCGGAAGGCGCCGATGCCGTCGAACCGCTCCAGCGGCAGGCCCAGCGGATCGGTGATCTTGTGACAGGCGGCACAGACCGGATCGCTGTTATGGGCGTTCAGGCGAATGCGCGCGGTCGGCATCGCCTTGTTGCCGACATCCTGCACGGCGGTGAAATTGACGTTGCCCGGCGGGTTGGGCACCGGCTGACACAGCAGCAGTTCGCGGATCGCCCGGCCGCGCAGGGTCGGCGAACTGCGCCCCGAATGGGAATAGAGCGCCAGGAAACCGGCCTGGCCCAGCAGCCCGGCGCGATCGTCGCCATCGGCAAATTCATAGGGCACCCAGCCCTGCATGCTGGACACCTTGGCCTGATAGAGTGGCCCCAGCGCCCGGTTGATGAAGGTCCGCCGGGTGGTGAACAGGTCGCGATAATCGCCCTGCCGCGTCACCAGTTGGTCGACGATCATGCGCAGCATCTGTTCGGACAGGGCCGACGCCACATCGGGGTTGAAGCGGGGATAGACGATCTGGTCCTTGGCCATCTCGTCGAACTTCTCGAACAACAGCATGTCGGCGAAGAAGGCGCGCACGCCATCCTCCAGCCGGGGCGAACGCACCATCTTCTGCGCGATCGCCGCGAGCTGGGCCGGATCGGTGAGCTTGCCCTCATCGGCCGCGCGCAGCAGCGCCTCATTGGGCGTCGTGTTCCACAGCAGATAGCTCAGCCGCGCGGCGCGGGCATGATTGTCGAGCCGCAGGCTGCCGGGCGCTTCCGGGTCGGGCTCCGCGCTCTCGATGATGTAGAGGAATTGCGGCGATACCAGCATGGCGGCGAGCGCCAGCTGCATCCCGTCATAGAAGCCCTGGCCATCGCCAGCACCCTTGCCGGCCATCATGACGAAGGCGCCGATCTCCTCCTGAGTCATCGGCCGGCGAAACAGGTAGCGACCGATCGGCATCAGCGTCCGTGCGGCGCAATCGGCGTCGGGCGCGGCCGCATCGCGCGGGGCGCAGGGCATGAACTGGGCGCGGCGATCCGGCGCGAACACCTGCGCGGCGATATTGCGCGCCATCGCGTCGAACTGCTCGAGCCCGGCGGGCGAGATGGTCGATGCGCTGGCGCCGGTCGCGATCAGCTCATGCACTGGCCGGACGATCGGCTCGAACCGGCCTGCCACCTTGATGTCCGGGCCGAAGATATCGGCGATGCTGTTGCGATATTGCGCTTCGGTCAGGCGGCGCATCCCCGCCACCTGACCCAGCGGCGTCTTCAAGGGGGCGAAGCTGGCTTCGGGCGTGGCAGCGGTCTGTGGCGCCTTTTCGACCGTGCAGGCGCTCAGCAGCAACCCGGCGAGCAGCGCCCAGCGCGCCCTGTGGCGAAACGGCCGGCTCATCGCTGCGCCACCTTGGGCTGGGGCAGGCGGTCGGTGATGAAGGCGGGCACGGCCCAGGCCTCCATGCCGCTGGAAATGCGGCGGCACTGGCCGGTCGCCGGATCGCGATCGCCATCGGCCATCGCCTTCAAGGCGGCATACATGGCGGCGCAGTCATAGCCGGCCGTGGTCGCCGCGCCCTCGCCACCGACCGAGGCGCTGGCCATCACGTTCCAGATCGGCTGATAGCCGCCGACGATGCCCTTGATCGATCCGTCCGGCTGGAAGGTGAAGCGCAGCCGCGCCTTGGTGAAATCATATTCGTTGCGCCGGCCGCGAATGTCCCGCTCCGATCCCTGGCCCCAATTCTGCTTCAGGCGGATATGGGCCGGCTCGGTGGTCAGCACGCCATTGACGATCCGCCCTTTCAGCACATTGCGATGGGCGGCATTGGCGGTGACGCTGTAGCTGGCGCCGGGGATTAAATTCTGGCGCGAATCCACCACCGCCCGATCCTCGGTATTGGCGTAGATCACCGTCACCTCGGGATCATTCTCCAGACTGTCGACGCCGGTCAGCAACAGCAGCTGGCTATGTTCGCCGCTCACCAGGAACTGGGTCAGGCCCTTGACGATGTCGCCGCCCGTGCCATCGACCCCGCGCCAGGTCCGCACGCAGCCCATCGCCCGCCACATCTGGTTGTCGACACCTTGCTCGCCGGCTGGCCCGGTAAAATTGGCATGGCCGCAGCTGTCGTCCGCCGCCGCGCCGCCCGTATCATCGTCCAGGTTCAGCCCCTGCGCGACCTTGCCTTGAACCATGCGCTGGGGCGGCCGGTCGAACTTGTCGGGATGGGTGCAGATGTTGAGATTGTCGGGACCAAAGGCATAGCCGGTCCAGCGCGCGGTCAGTTCCTTCTCGTTCGCCTTTTCCAGCAGCCGCGTCCGCTCGCCCGTCGGCTGGGTCTGGAGATAATTTTCGCGCAGGGTGGCGGCCAGGCCCTGCGGGCAATCCTCCTTGCCCTGATAGATGGCGGGCGCGAAATGGCTGACAACGAAGCCCATCTCGCCATTGGCCGGCGGCGCGGGCAACGCGGCAGGGGCGGCGGACTTCGCGGGGGCATCACCCTGCGCCGAAACCGACGCCGCGAGTGGCAGTGCGCCCAGCAGCAGGAATAGTTTGCGATGATTCTGCACGATCATCCTCTCCTTGCGAAATATCATGGGATCAGCGGCTCGGCATCGGCCGGAATATCGGCCGGGTCGTCGCCCTCGATGGTGAAGACCGGCCGGTCGCGATAGGCCCATTGGGCGCGGTCGCCATCGGGCCGCACGGTCCAGGCGCCCATGCCCCGTCGCGCCATGCCCGCCGGGAAGACGCGCCAGTTGGCGCAGGCCGAACCGCAAGCCTTGCCCTTATGCGTCACCAGCAAATTGCCCTGGCCATCGACCAGCAGATAGCGCCCGTCCACCAGCCGCGCCGTCACATCGGCCGGCGCGTCGATCTTGGGCGCGGCCGGCATATATTTGAGGCTGTTCCAGACGAGGCCGTCCTCGCCCTCATGGTCGATCGTGCCGGGCCGCTCACCAACATGGGTGAAGACCAGATTGACCCGCTTATAGACCCATTGCGGCCCGCTCGGCCCCTGCATCACGATCCAGTCGGGGCCGTCCTGCTTCAGCCGGGGCGCCTTGCGATCGCCACCGAACTCGGGCGGTGCGGGCACGATCTCCGCCTTGGCGGGCGCGGCGAGCGGCGCCCATTGCGTCAGGCAGTCGCCCGAACACCAGAGCGGCTGATGCCCGGTCCGCCCGGTCACCGCGCGCATATCCATGCCATAGAGGGTGCGGCCATGGGCATCGACATAGACGTTTTGGTCACCGACCTTGCGGATGCTGACACCGGCCGGCAGCGGCTCGCCACTTGCTGCCTCGGGCGGCAGGTCGGCGGCCTGCGCCCAGAGCGCGGCCGGCTGCGCCAGCCACAGGATCGCGGCCGCCCGGCGCCACATCAGCGCTTCTCCTCGACGCGGAAGCTGCGGTGGCAGGTGCCACAGCTTTGCCCCAGTGTCTTGGCCGCCGCGCGCATCTTCGCCACGCCGCCGCTCGCCGCCACGGTGGCGAAGCTGTTGGCCTGCGCGGTGAAGCCGTCCTGCGCCGCCTTGAATGCGGCCGGCTGGCTCCAGATTTCGGGCTTGGCCGCCGTCTTGACGCCGGGTTTCGGGCCGCTGCCGGCCGGGAACCAGCCCTGTTGCTGGCGGGCATAGTCGCGGATCTGCCGCGCCGAAATCTGGATCACATAGGTTTGCGGCGTGGCCGATTTCAGCTCGTCATTGATATTCTTGAATGCCGCGCCGACCTCGCGGAAACCCGCGATCCGGGTGGCGACGATATCGCCGGGTGCCGCCGCCAGCGGCGCCGCGCAGAGCAGTGCCAGCATCGCGATCGGCCGCTTCATCCGGGCTCTATCGTGCATCCTCATCCTCGTCCCTTTCATGTCTGTCACAGCATCGGATCGGCAAAGACCCACCAGGCGAGGCTGCCCGCCAGCAGGATCGCGACGGCGAAGGCGACAGGCGACGCGCGCCGCACCGCCACCGGCTCGCCGGTCACTTTCGCCCGGCCGCTGACCATCGGCCCGATCAGGTTGCGCCGTCGCACCAGCAGGTAGAACAGCACCGCCAGGACATGCAGGCCGATCAGCACCTGCAGGATGGTGAAGCTGATGCCATGGATGTCGGAGGCGAGCCGGCCCTGATCGAAATCGACCAGATGCGACAGCGGCCCGGATTCGATGCCGTCGATATCGACCGCGAACAGGCCGGTGCCGACCTGCACCGACAGCGCCAGCAGCATCGCCACCACGCTCCAGCCACCGAGCGGATTATGGCCGGGCGCCGCGGGCGCACGGCCGGTCAGATAGGCGAATATCGCGCGCGGCCCGCGCAGGAACTGGGCAAAGCGCGCTGGGCCGGACCCGATCAGGCCCCAGATCAGGCGAAAGACAATCAGGAACAGCACGGCCTGACCCGACAGGCGATGCCAGTCCATGTGATAGGTTTCCACGCTCCACCAGGAAAAGCCGATCAGGCCGACCAGCGCCCAGTGAAACAGGCGGATGGGCAAGTCCCAGACATATTGGCGGGCATGGTTCGCCATCAGCTCTTCTTCGCCCAGCTGTCGCACACGCCCTCGGCCGGCACGATGCCGCCGCTCAGCAGCGCGCATTTGCCGCAACCCGGCTGGGCGGCGGTGAAGAAGGCGCACAGGCCGCAGCGCTTGGTCGCATCGTTCGACGTGCGAAAGCCCAGCGACTTGCGCATGCTCTTCTGCGCGGCGGACAGGCTGGCCGGATCGACGCATTCGGCGGCCTGGGCGATGCTCGCCATCCCCAGCGGCACGCAGGCGATCAGGCCCAGCGCCGATCGACGGCTCCAGTGACGGACATGATGATGGCTTGCCGCCATGCGGCCCACTCCTCTTCCCTGCCGGCCCGGTTGCTCCGGTCCTCTTGTGCGATCCTTCTAGCAGGGGGGCGGCGGATTAATTTGTCAGCGCCGACAAAATCGGCGCAGAATGCAGGCGCTTATTCCGCCCTTTGTGTCGGGCCTGACAAAATCCGGCGCGGGCCGGCGGCTAGAAGGGGCGGAATGGGAAGAGGAGGGATGAGGGTGACAGCGAAGCTGACAGGCGACAGCGCGCCGGGCGACACGCATATCCTGATCGTCGATGACGATCCGTCGCTGCGCGCGCTGGTCCGTGCTTTCCTGATGCAGGAAGGCTATGTCGTCAGCGAAGCGGCCGATGGCCCGGCGATGCGCGCCATCCTCGCCCATCAGCCGGTCGATATCATCGTCCTCGACGTCATGATGCCGGGCGAGGACGGGCTGTCGATCGCCCGTTCGCTCGCGGGACAGCAGGATGCCGGCATCATCATGGTGTCGGCGCTGGGGACGGAAGGCGACCGGATCACCGGCCTGGAGATGGGCGCCGACGATTATCTGCCAAAGCCGCTGTCGCCGCGCGAGTTGCTCGCCCGCATCCGTGCGCTGCAGCGCCGCCGTCGCCCGGTCGCCGACACCCGCCAGCCGGTGCTGGCCCATTATCATTTCGAAGGGTGGCAGCTCGATCCGGTGCGCCGGGTGCTGCGCGATCCCGCCGGCATCATCATCAGCCTGTCGGAGGGAGAGTTCGCCCTGCTGCTCGCCTTCATCGAACATCCCCAGCAGATATTGAACCGCGACGCGCTGGTCGAACTGGCGCGCGGCGAGGATGCCGATGTGTTCGACCGGGCGATCGACACCCAGGTCAGCCGCTTGCGCCGCAAGCTTGGCACCCGCGCACGCGGCGAACTGATCCACACCGTCCGGTCCGAAGGCTATATCTTCCAGGCGCCGGTGCAGCGCGGATGAAGGCGGGTTTCCTGCGCTGGGCCAATTCGATCCACGCCCATCTGCTGGCGCTGGCCCTGGTCGTGATCCTGACGCTGACCGCCTTCAGCCTCACCCTGCTGCTCTATTTCATTCCGCCCGAACGGGTGCCGCTGTCGGTCTATGAGATTGCCCGCATCGTCCATGGCCAGCCCCTGCTGCGCGACGAGCCGGTGGTGCATGAGGTGCGGCAGGCCGCCGCGCCGCCGGCATCGATCGACCCGGCCGATCGGCTGATCGCCGCGCTGCTGGCCCGACGCCTTGCTCTGCCTGCGGCCGATGCGCGCATCCGCCTCGACCCCGGCGATCGCGAGCGCATCGGCCAGTTTGTGGCGGAGATGCAGCTTTATGGCCCCGATGGGGTCGCCGACCCCTTCATCCTGGGCACCTTCACCGCCGCGATCCGCCAGCCCGACGGCCAATGGCGGATGATCACGCGGGAAGCGCGGGGCGGGCGGTCGCTCTGGCGGCTGCTCGGCCAATATGCCTTCCTAGTCGGCATCCTACTGGTGGTGCCGCTCAGCCTCTGGTTCAGCGCGCGGCTGACTCGCCCGATCCGCGCCTTCGCCGCCTCGGCCGAACGGATGGGGGCAGGGCAGGAGGAACAGCCGATCCCGCTCGACGGGCCGAGCGAGATTCGGCTGGCGGCGCAATCGATCAACGAGATGCAGGCGCGCATCGCCCGCTATGTGCGCGAACGCACCTCGGTCGTCGGCGCGATCGCCCATGATCTACGCACGCCGCTGTCGCGCCTCCATTTCCACCTCACCGCCGCGCCCGCGCCGGTCCGGATCGCGGCCGAGGAGGAAATCCGCCAGATGGAGGCGCTGATCGGCACGATGCTGGATTTCGTCGACAATGAAAATCGCCCCCGGCTCAAGGAACCGCTCGACCTTGGCCTGCTGGTCGAGGGGCTGGTCGACGATTTCGCCGACATGGGCCGCGACGTGACCCTGCTGGGCGCGGAGCCTGTCATCATCGCGGGTGACATGATCCTGCTCAAGCGGTTGTTCACCAACCTGATCGACAATGCGATCAAATATGGCGATCGCGCGCGGGTACGGGTGATGCGCGACGAGGGGCGAGCGATCGTCACGATCGAGGATGACGGGCCGGGCATGGAACAGGCCGATATCGCCCGCGCCTTCGAGCGCTTCTATCGCGGCGAACCCTCGCGCAATCGGAGCACCGGCGGCGTCGGCCTCGGCCTGTCGATCGTCCAGTCGGCGGCGCAGGCGCATCAGGGCCAGGTGTCGCTGGCGCGCGCGCTCGATGGCGGGCTGCGCGCGCAGGTTGAGCTGCCGGTTTAGAGCGTTTTCTGATCAGGTGGAATCACCTGATGACTCGGAAAACGCGTTAAACCAAAAACTTAGAGCAACCGATCTGACGCAGTCGGATCGGAATTTGCTCTAAAGCCCTTCCGCCTCCACCCATTGCGCGCCGGTCAGCGCGCGCGCCATGTCCCAGCTATGGCGGCGGATATCGGGCACGGCGACGATTTCCCAATGGGCGCCGCGCGTCATCGGCCCGACCACCAGCAGTCGCTCTTGCGCGCTGCCGTCGCGTGCGATGGCATGGCCCTGCCGGTTGGTGTCGATGCCGATCGCCAGCGCGTCCGGCCGGATTGCGCCGCGATCCGCCAGCCGGCGCAGCAGCACATCGTCCGCCCGGCCCAGATCGGCCAGCGGCCCGGTGCAATTGACCACCCGCGCCACCCGGATTTCCTGCACCTGTTCGCCGCCGCGCGGCCGCCATTGCACGATCAGTCCCTGGTCGGCGTCCTGCGCGCCGATGATTCGGCCCGCCGCGATCCGCAGCCGTCCGCTTGCCTGCATCGCGGCGATCCGTTCGGCCACCTGCGGCGCGATGCGGTGGCGATGCACGTCCCAATAGGGCCGGGCATGGCGCAGGAAGCGCGCCCGTTCGACCGGGGAGGCCGCCCGCCATATATCCTGGGTAAAGGGGCGCAGTTCATCGACCGCGCGGCGCCAGCCGACCGCCTCGGCGCGCTGGCGGATGGTGCGGACCAGCCCGGCGCAATGGGCGGCGGGCCGCTCGCGCAGGGCGGGGAAGGGCATGGCCGGCGCATGGCTGTGCGGCACCAGTCCGCGCCGCGACAGCGCCAGGATCGATCCGCGAAAGCCCGCGCTGTCCAGCGTCTGCGCGCAATCCACCGCGGTCAGGCCCGTGCCCAATAGTAGTATCTTGTCGCTCGGCCTCAGCCCCTCGGCAATGTCCGCGCCCCAGGGTTCGGATACATAGAGCGGGGGCGTCTTATCCCGGAATGGCGGCAGGTCATGCGGCGGCAGATTGCCCGGCGCCAGCGCCACCGCATCGGCCGCCAGCGTCTTGCCTGAAGCCAGTTCGACGATACAGCCATCGCCGGTCATGCGGATGTCGACCGCTGCGTCATCGATCACGTCCAGCCGGTCGCCTGCCTCGGCGCGGGTCTTGTCCAGCAGCGCGGAAAGATAGCGGCCATAGGTCGCCCGTGTCGCGAAGCTGGCGTCCGATCCGCCACTCGTCTCCGCCAGCCATTGCGCGAAATGGCCCGGCTGGTCGGGAAAGGCGCTCATGTTGCCGGCGCGGACATTGAGGATATGGTCGGGCAGGGCGCTGCCGAACGCGACACCCTTGCCCAGCCGTTCGGGCCGCCGCTCGACCAATGTCACCCGCATCGTCCCGTAGCGCAGCAGGTTGATCGCCAGCAGCGTGCCGCTGAACCCGCCACCGACGATGACCAGGTGGGAAACTTGGAACATGGGGGAAATCTCTCCGGGCAGGGAAGGGGCCTGCCAGATAGAGCAGCCCGTCGGGTCGCTGTCGAGGGGGCGGCACAGGTCGCGTCTCATGCCCGCCTCGTCCCGCAGACGGGGCGATCCGACCGAAGGTCCAATTGCACCGGCGGCCTGCTTTGCCATCTTCTGAAGGCTGAAAGACGATCACAAAATCGACCCAGGAGACAAGATGATGCTGCAACAGGCGCTGGATAAATTCGCCGGCCAGACCCTGATCCGCGACCGCTACGACAATTATATCGGCGGCCAGTGGACGGCACCGGCCAAAGGCCAGTATTTCGACAATATCTCGCCGGTCACCGGCCAGGTCGTGTGCCAGGTCGCGCGCGGCACGGCGGAGGATATCGAGGTCGCGCTCGACGCCGCCCATGCCGCCAAGGATGCCTGGGGCAAGATGTCGTCGACGCAGCGGTCCAACATCCTGCTCAAGATGGCCGATCGCATGGAGGCCAATCTTGACCTCATCGCGCTCGCCGAGACGATCGACAATGGCAAGCCGATCCGCGAAACCACCCATGCCGACATTCCGCTCGCGATCGACCATTTCCGCTATTTCGCCGGCTGCGCCCGCGCCCAGGAAGGATCGATCAGCGAGATCGACCATGACACCATCGCCTATCATTTCCACGAGCCGCTGGGCGTCGTCGGCCAGATCATCCCCTGGAACTTCCCGATCCTGATGGCGGTGTGGAAGCTGGCGCCCGCGCTCGCCGCCGGCAACTGCATCGTGCTCAAGCCTGCCGAGCAGACGCCGATGTCGGTGCTGGTGCTGGCGGAGATCATCGGCGACCTGCTGCCACCGGGCGTGCTCAACATCGTCAACGGCTTCGGCGTGGAAGCGGGCAAGCCGCTGGCGTCGAACAAGCGGATCAGCAAGATCGCCTTCACCGGCGAGACCACGACCGGCCGCCTGATCATGCAATATGCGTCGGAAAACCTGATCCCCGTCACGCTGGAACTGGGCGGCAAGTCGCCCAACATCTTTTTCGAGGATGTGATGGATGCGGACGATGATTATTTCGACAAATGCCTCGAAGGCTTCGCCATGTTCGCGCTCAACCAGGGCGAGGTCTGCACCTGTCCCAGCCGCGCGCTGATCCAGGAATCGATCTACGAGAAGTTCATCGAACGGGCGATCGCGCGGGTGAAGGCGATCAAGCAGGGCAGCCCGCTCGATCCCTCGACGATGATCGGCGCCCAGGCGTCGAACGACCAGCTCGAAAAGATCCTCTCCTACATCGCGATCGGCAAGGAAGAGGGCGCGCAAGTGCTGACCGGCGGCGATCGCGCCACCCATGACGGCGAACTGGCCGATGGCTTCTATGTGACGCCCACCGTGCTCAAGGGCCATAACAGGATGCGCATCTTCCAGGAGGAGATTTTCGGCCCGGTGCTGGCCGTCACCACCTTCAAGGACGAGGCGGAGGCGCTCGCCATCGCCAATGACACGCTCTACGGCCTGGGCGCGGGCGTGTGGACCCGCGACGGCGCCCGTGCCTATCGCATGGGACGGGGCATCCAGGCCGGTCGCGTCTGGACCAACTGCTACCACGCCTATCCGGCCCATGCGGCCTTTGGCGGCTACAAGCAGTCGGGCATCGGCCGCGAAAATCACAAGATGATGCTCGACCATTATCAGCAGACCAAGAATCTGCTGGTCAGCTACAGCCCCAAGGCGCTGGGCTTCTTCTGACGGATCCACCGCGGAGCGCCCCTTCTCTCTCCTTTCTTGGCGCTCCGCACCTTTGGCGGGCATCCTCCCCCGGATGCCCGCCAGCTTTGCTTCTGCCAGTTTTGCCTTTGGCGGTTTTGGTTCTGAAGGATCGGATCGATGGCCGATTGTCCTGCCCGCATTCTCGCCACGCCCGCGGCCGACGCGCTGATCGCGCGCCTGACCGACCAGCATGGCCCGCTGATGTTCCACCAGTCGGGCGGCTGCTGCGACGGTTCGGCGCCGATGTGCTTCCCGCGCGGCGAATTCCGGGTCGGCCCGCAGGATGTGCTGCTGGGCCATGTTGCGGGCGATGTGCCGGTGTGGATCGGCGCGGCCCAGTTCGAATATTGGCGCCATACCCAGGTGACGATCGACCTGGTGCCGGGGCGGGGCGCCGGCATGTCGCTCGAAAGCCCGGAAGGGCAGCGCTTCATCGTCCGCTCGCGCGTCTTCACCGATGCGGAGGTCGATCTGCTGGAAGCCGCTGGAGAGCCGGCGCGTGGTGGCTGAGCGGCGCTTCACCGAGCATGCGCTGCGCCCGCAGCTGGTGGGCGAGATGCAGTTGCGCCGCGAGCCTGGGCTGACGGTCCCGGCACGGATGATCCAGCTTGTCCGCCTGCTCGATGCGGACGCGCGCACGGCGGAACTGGCGGCCTTGCCCGCCATGCCGGGCGATCTGCGTCCAGGGCATGACAGCCGCCATCGCGAAACCCGGCTGGGCGCCGACATCCACCTCCACTGGGAACAGCATAGCGAGGCCAGCACGGTCACCCTGGTGCGCGGCGGCAACGATCCGGTCGGCTGGGATTTTCCCGACGCGGCCGACGCCCGTGCCGCGATCGCCTGGGCCGAATATCTGCCGGGTGCGGTGATCCGCGCCGTGCGGCTGGCGATCGTCGCGGATGAGGGCGCCGCCGCTGAGCTGGTGGCCAGTGCCGGGTTCCCGGCGGGCCAGCTCGTCACCTGCCATGTCGGTGGCGGCGCGCGCATCTGGACCGATTTCCGCATCCATGATGATGGCTATGGCCGGATGGTGGTGGCCGCCAATGGCCTGCTGCCCGGCGATCTTGCCCGCTGCGTCCAGCGGCTGCAGGAACTGGGCAATTATCGCAATCTGGCGCTGCTCGGCCTGCCGCCCGCGCGCACGGCCTGGGCCGATCTCGACTGGCTGGAACAGGCGCTGGAGCAGGTCGGCCGGGCGCTGGCCGCCGGCGAGGTGCGCGACGATGTGCTGCTGGGCCGACTGATCCAGTTGTCCGCCGACATATTGTCGATCGACAGCGGCTGCGCCTATCGGATGAGCGCGACCGCCGCCTATGGCCGGATCGTCGCCAGTCGCCTCGCTGAACTGGATGTCGTGCCGATCGCCGGTCATCGCTCGCTCGCCGACTTCACCGAAAGGCGGCTCTGGCCTGCCGTGCGCACCTGCGCGGCGCTGACCGATCGGCTGGCGCTGCTCAACGGCCGCGCGGCGCAGTTCACCGCCCTGCTGCGCACCCGGATCGAAACCCATATCGAGAACCAGAATGGCCGCCTGCTCGCCTCGATGGACCGCAGCGCGCGGATGCAGCTCCAGCTTCAGCAACTGGTTGAGGGGCTGTCGACGGTTGCCGTCAGCTATTATGCGCTTGGCCTGCTCTCCTATCCGCTCAAGGCCGTGGAAAAGCACTGGCCGCGCCTGTCCGCGACGCTGCTGCTGGGTCTTGCCATGCCATTCGTCGCATTGCTGGTCTTCCACCTGATCCACGGCGCCAAAAGCCGGCTTGTTTCGCGTGACAGGCCAGCGGAACCCGCTACATGATAATGCCCCAAAGCATAAGAAAATGGGCGATGGGGAGAGACAATGGCGACAGGCGCAGGGGTAAGGGCAGGGATAGGATTTGCGTCCTCCCATGCCGACGATCCGTTCGAGG
Organism: Sphingobium salicis subsp. salicis; assembly: GCF_049472635.1. Lineage (NCBI taxonomy): Bacteria > Pseudomonadati > Pseudomonadota > Alphaproteobacteria > Sphingomonadales > Sphingobiaceae > Sphingobium > Sphingobium salicis. The sequence goes on along the minus strand of NZ_JAYRCS010000001.1, from coordinate 3,239,906 downwards.
CGATGGCGGATCTGGTGGATCAACTCGGCACGGAGCCGCTGGCCGGCGCCGTGATCTTCTGTTCCCAGCATTATGACCGGGACAGCCTGGCGCGGGCGATCAACCTGCATAGCGAATGCACCACGGTGATCGGCTGCACCAGCTCGGGCGAACTGACCGATGCGGGCTATGATCATGACAGCCTAACCGTGATCGGCTTTCCCGCTGCCGATTTCTGCATGACCTCCCATTGCTTCGACGACATCGACAATTTCGATCCGGTCGCCGCGCGCGAAGTCGTGCGGGCGCTGGCGGCGCAGGCGGAACGGGACAGCCGCCGGCTGGGCGGGCTGGTCAATCATGTCGCGCTGTTCCTGGTCGATGGCCTCTCGCATCGGGAGGAGCTGCTGACCATGACGATCCAGGATGCGCTGGGCGACATTCCGCTGATCGGCGGATCGTCCGGCGACGATCTTGCCTTCCGGCAGACCGCGATCTTCGATGGCGGCCGCTTTCATGCCCGCGCCGCCGTGGTGGCGATCCTCTCCTCGACCCGGCCGATGCACGTCTTCAAGGCGCAGCATTATCAGCCTGGCGCGGCCAAGATGGTGATTACCGGCGCGATCCCGCACGAACGCATCGTGACCGAGATCAATGCAGAGCCGGCCGCGGCCGAATATCTGCGCCTGGCCGGCCATGCCGGCGAGGAGCTGCGCATGGAATTTTTCGCGGCGCATCCGCCGATGGTCCGGGCCGGCGGCGAATATCATGTCCGCTCGATCCAGAGCGCCAATGCGGATGGCAGCCTGACCTTCTATTGCGCGATCGACGAGGGGATCGTCCTCAATATCGGCGAGCCGGTGGATCGGATCGCCGGCATGCGCCAGCTCTTCTCCGACCTGCACGCCCGCGTGGGCGAGGTGGACCGGATCATCGCCTTCGACTGCGTGCTCAACCGCATCGATGCCGAACAGCGCCAGATTTCGCGCGATGTTTCCGCCCTTTATGCCGGCAACCGGGTGATCGGCTTCAACACCTATGGCGAGCAATATCATGCGTTGCACGTCAACCAGACCTTCAGCGGATTGGCGATTGGCCGATGAGCGAGCTGCGCACCGCCCTTGAAACCGACGCGGAGCTGGATGCCCTGCGCGAGGAGGTGCGCAAGCTGCGCAAGATCAACGGCGCGCTGATGGATCGGGTGGAACGTTCGACCGACATGTCGGCCAACGCCTTTTCCATGTTCGAAACCGCCATCTCGCTTGAAGCCAAGGTGCGCGACCGGACGCTCCAGCTGGAGGATGCGCTGGGCCGCCTCGCCAAGGCCAATGCCGATCTGGCCGAGGCCCATGCCGATGCGGACGCCGCGCAGGTGCGCCTGCGCGATGCGATCGAATCGATCAACGAAGGCTTCGTGCTGTTCGATGCCGAAGACCGGCTGATCCTCTACAATGAAGCCTATCTCGGCTTCTGGCCGCAGGTCGCCGAACGGCTGGACCAGAATCTGACTTTCCACGACATCGCCCGCATCGCCGCCCACAGCCAGGGGCCGGCCGGGGCACAGGTCGCGCCCGATCGCTGGGTGTCGGATCGCCTGGCCAAGCACGGCATTGCCGATGGCGGCCAGGTGCAGCGGCTGGCCGATGGTCGCTGGATACAGATCAACGAACTGCGCACCAGCGAAGGCGGCATCGTCGGCATCTATACCGACATTACCGAGGCGAAGGCGGAGGATGCACGCGCCCGCGCCCGCGAACTGGCCGAACGCAATGTCGTGCTGCAATCCACGCTCGACAATCTGTCGGAGGGGGTCTGCGTGTTCGACGGCAGTGGGCAGCTGGCCGCCTGGAACGACGCGCTGCGCCGGCTGCTCGCTTTGCCGGAAAATTTCGCCGGCGCGCTTGGCAGCCATGCCGAATTGCAGCGCTGGTGCCGCGAGACGCTGGCGATGGACGATCAGGGCTGTCTCGACTGGCGCGGGGGCGGCGCGGATCAGCAGGCGATGGTCTGCCTCTGCACCGCCGGAGAACGGCATTTCGAATTGCGCAGCAACGCCATGGCCGATGGTGGCCAGGTGTTCGGCTTCACCGACGTCACCGACATGCTGCGCGCCCAGGCCAGCCTTCAGGAAACCGCCGAGACGCTGGAACGGCGCGTGTCAGAACGCACCGGCGAACTGGTCGACCTCAACCGCAAGCTGGAAGGGGAAGTGGCCGAGCGCCGCGCGATCGAGGCGGCGCTGATCGATGCCAAGATCGTCGCGGAAAAGGCGAACCTGTCCAAGACCCGCTTCCTCGCCGCCGCCAGCCATGATCTGCTCCAGCCGCTCAATGCCGCGCGGCTGTTCGTCGCGGCGCTGGGCGATCGGCGGCTGGCGCTGCCGACCCGCGCGCTGGTCAACCAGACCTCGACCGCGCTCGACTCGGTCGAGGACCTGCTGGAGGCGCTGCTGGAAATCTCGCGCCTGGATGCCGGCGCGATCCAGCCGGAAATCGGCCCGTTCCGTATCGACCGGCTGCTCCAGACGCTGAATGTCGAATTTGCCCCCATGGCCCGGTCGGCCGGCCTTGCCTTCCGGATCGAGGCGCAGCCGCTCTGGGTCGAGACCGACCTGCGCCTGCTGCGCCGCATCCTTCAGAATTTCATCTCCAACGCCATCCGCTACACGCCGCGCGGCACGGTTTCGGTCGCCTGTATCCAGCATGACGACCGGGTGGAGATCAGCGTGACCGACAGTGGCCCCGGCATCGCGCCCGAGCAACAGGCGCTGATCTTCGAGGAATTTCGCCGGCTCGACACCCGCAGCCAGGGCAAGGGGCTGGGCCTCGCCATCGTCAAGCGGGCCAGCGACATGCTCGGCCACCCCATCAGCCTGCGCTCGCAGCCGGGGCAGGGGGCGACCTTCGCCATCGCCCTGCCCATCGGCCAGCCCCAGCGGGAGGAGGATGGCGACACTGGCCAGCCGACCCGCGACCGGTCGATGCGCGACCTGTCGGTGCTGGTGGTCGACAATGAAAAGCAGATCCAGTCGGGCATGCGCACCCTGCTCACCGGCTGGGGATGCAGCGTCGTCACAGCCGACGGCTATGATCAGGCGGCCGCGCTGTTCGCCGATGGCCGCCGGCCCGACATCATCCTGGTCGACTATCATCTCAAGGACGGAGAAACCGGCGACACGGTCATCACCCGCCTGCACGATCATTTCGGCGTCCGCATCCCCGCCGTCATGATCTCGGCCGATCGCGGCGAACCGCTCAAGACCCAGCTCGCCGCCGCCAACATCCCCCTGCTCAACAAGCCGGTAAAGCCCGCGCAACTGCGCGCGCTGCTGCGCACCATGCTGGCCTGAAAGGGGACGGGGCAGGGCGTGCCGCGCCATCTTCCCCCGCAGGCCGAATCCCGGTAAGGGCTGGCGATGACTTCATCGCCCGCGCCGCTGACCCGCTCCCTCTTCGTCTTTTCCATCCTCTATGGCGGCATGGTGTGCATGGCCGGCGTGCTGGGGGTGAAACAGGTCGCCCTGGGGCCGCTCGCGGTGGAGGCCGGCATCTTCGCCTTTCTGCTGCTGGTCATCATTTCCAGCGCTGTGTCGGAACTGCACGGGCAAAAGACTGCGACCGCGCTGGTGCGCCTGGGCTTCGTGCCGCTGCTGGTGTCGGCCGCGCTCATTCATATCGTCATCGCCCTGCCGCATGATCCGGGCATGTATCCGCCTGCCGTCGATGCCTTCCCGATCGTCGTGGGGCAGGGATCGCGGATGATGCTGGCGGGCCTCATTTCCTATGGCACGTCGCAGACGCTCAACGTCTTCATCTTCTCGCGCCTGGCCGGGGGCGAGGGCCGTCTGGTCTGGCTGCGCGGCATGGTGGCCAGCGTCGTGTCGCAGATCGTCGACACCCTGCTGTTCATCACCATCTCCTTCTATGGCGAGCGGCCGATCATGGACCTGATGGTCGGACAGATGATTACCAAGGTGCTGCTGTCGATCATCCTGGTGCCGCCGCTCATCTCCGCAGCGGTCGCATTGGGCCGTCGCCTCGATCGATAACTTGCCGTAGCGCGCATATGGGCTTATGCGCGCGCGCATGACCAGCAACTACGCCCCCGATCCCGCGCTCCTCGCGAAGGCCGAAACCCTTGTCGAGGCGCTGCCCTATATGCAGCGCTATGCGGGCAAGACCTTCGTCGTGAAATATGGCGGCCACGCCATGGGCGATCCGGAGGCTGCACGCGACTTCGCCGAGGACGTCGTCCTGATGAAGGCGGTCGGCATCAATGTCGTCGTCGTCCATGGCGGCGGGCCGCAGATTGGCGCGATGCTCAAGAAGCTGGGCGTCGAATCGCAGTTCGTGAACGGCCTGCGCGTCACCGACAAGGAAACCGCCCAGATCGCCGAAATGGTGCTGGCCGGCTCCATCAACAAGGAAATCGTCGGCTGGATCAGTGGCGCGGGCGGCCGCGCGGTCGGCATATCGGGCAAGGATGGCGGCCTCGTCCTGTGCGAGAAGGTCGGCCACAGCCGCGCGCCCGATCCCAATTCGGGCATCGAGCGCCATGTCGATCTGGGCTTCGTCGGCGATCCGGTCTCGGTCGATCGCCGCATCCTCGACACGCTGACCCAGGACGGCATCATCCCGGTGGTCGCGCCCGTGGGCATCGGTGCCGACGGCCATACCTATAATGTCAATGCCGACACCATGGCCGGCGCGATCGCCGCCGAACTTCAGGCGTCGCGCTTCTTCCTGCTGACCGACGTGCCGGGCGTGCTCAACAAGGACAAGGAATTGCTGACCGATCTCGATCCGGCGGCGATCCATGCGCTGCAGGTCGACGGCACCATCACCGGCGGCATGATCCCGAAGCTGGAAACCTGCGTCAAGGCGGTCGAGAGCGGCGTCGATGCCGCCGTCATCCTGGATGGCCGGGTGCCGCACGCCATGCTGCTGGAAATCTTCACCGATCGCGGTGCGGGCACGCTGATCCGCAAATAAGTCCGGATTTATCGGAGCAGGATTGCCGGATCAGCCCAGTAGATGCGCTTTTCCGGCAGGGTCCGGCCATCCGGGCCAGGCTTGTCCCAATCCTCGACCTCGACCCCGCCGCGCGAGGCATAGAAGCCGCGCGCGGCCAAATTGTCGCTGTAGCACCACAGGAACAGGCCGGTCTTGGGCCAGCCCTCGATCGCCCATTGCTCCCCGCGCGCCAGCAATGCCGTGCCAAGGCCCGTGCCGCGCGCGGCGGGCAGGGCGTGGAGATTATCGACCAGCGTGCCCCAGCGATCATCGGCCCCGCCGATGATGCAGGTGAAGCCCATCGGCTGCCCGTCCCGTTCGGCGATGATGATGCGCTGTCCCGGCGCCGGATGTTCGAGCCGCTGTGTCCATGTGGCCAGCCGCTCGGCCTCGATCCCGCCCGCCAGATAGGCCGGGTCCATGATATGAGCATAGGCGATGCGCCAGCTTTCCACATGCATGGCGGCGATCAGCGGGGCATCGGCGGGGGAGGCGTCACGAAAATCCATGGCCCAGCTATAGCGCGACAGGCTGGTCCTGCTACCCCTTCCTGCTGAGCAGGCTTTTGCAGAACTATGGCGTCCTTTGGTGGAATAAGGGACTGTCTCGACTTGTGGCCGGCCCCATGCCTCGGCTAGAGCGAGCGCCAACCGCTCTTTCGGAGACCGCATGGCCTACGCCCTCTATCAGACCATCGTCATCCTGCTCGACGTGCTGTGGTGGATCATCATCATCCAGGCCGTCATGAGCTGGCTGATCGCCTTCAACGTCGTCAACATGGGCAGCGATTTCGTGCGCACCGTGATGGTCGCGCTCGATCGGATGACGGCGCCCATCTATAATCCGATCCGCCGGATCATGCCGGATCTCGGCGCGCTCGACCTGACGCCGATGGTTGTCCTGCTGGGCATTCTCATCATCCGTCAGGCGATCCTGCCGCCGCTCTTCTCCAGCCTGATGTGACCGGCTGGCGCCGGGACGGGGATGACCTCATTCTGGCGGTCCGCCTGACGCCCGGCGCCACGCGCGAGGATGTCGGCGGGCGCTGGACCGACGAACATGGCGCGCACTGGCTGTCCGCCCGCGTGCGCGCCGTGCCGGAAAAGGGAAAGGCCAATGCGGCGCTGATCGCGCTGCTGGCCAAGCGGCTGGATTGGCCCAGGGGCGCGATTTTGCTGGAATCGGGTGATACCAACCGGCTAAAGCGATTGCGGATACAGGGCGGGGCGCAGGCGTTGGACCGGCTGACCGCCATCATCGAGACATGGATAGACGCGACATGACGATCGGCAAGATTATCGACGGCAAGGCTTTTGCGGCCGGACTGCGGGACAAGGTGGCCGATGGCGTCGCCGCCTTCGTGGAACAGACGGGCCGCAAGCCGGGTCTGGCCGTGGTGCTGGTGGGCGAAGATCCCGCGAGCAGCGTCTATGTCCGCAACAAGGGCAAGATGACGGTCGCCGCCGGCATGGAAAGCTTCGAGTTCAAGCGCCCCGACAGCATCGGCGAGGACGACCTGCTCGACCTGATCGAGGAACTGAACCATGACGACCGGGTCGATGGTATCCTGGTCCAGTTGCCGCTGCCCAGGCATATCGATGAAGCGGCAGTGATCGCCGCGATCGACCCGGCCAAGGATGTCGATGGCTTCCATGTCGTCAATACAGGGCGCCTCGCCACCGGGCAGGACGCGCTGGTGCCCTGCACGCCGCTGGGCTGCATCATGCTGCTGAAGGATGAGCTGGGCGACCTGTCGGGCATGGAGGCGGTCGTGGTCGGTCGTTCCAACATCGTCGGCAAGCCGATGGCGGCGCTGCTGCTGGCCGAAAATTGCACCGTCACCATCGCCCATAGCCGCACCCGCGACATTGCCAGCATCGTCCACCGCGCCGACATCGTGGTTGCCGCCGTCGGCCGCGCCGAAATGGTGAAGGGCGAATGGATCAAGCCGGGCGCGACGGTGATCGACGTCGGCATCAACCGCGTGGTCGATACCGAAGATGGCAAGGGCCGGATCGTCGGCGACGTCGCCACGGCCGAAGCGCAGTCCCATGTCCGCGCCATCACCCCGGTCCCCGGCGGTGTCGGCCCGATGACGATCGCGGTGCTGCTGCGCAACACGCTGGTCGCCGCCCATGCGCGCGCGGGCCTCGCCAAGCCGGAGGGGCTGTGAAGGGGCGCGGCGCGCTCCTCGCCCTCAGCCTGGTGATGCTGGTCGCGGCCAAGCCGCCGATGCGTTACCAGCCCGATCCCAGCTCGGTGATCGCGGCCGAAATCGCCTTCAACCGGCTTGCCCAGCAAAAGGGACAATGGACCGCCTTTCGCGAGACGGCGGCGGATGACGCCGTGATGTTCGTGCCGCAGCGGGTGGTGGCGAAGGACTGGCTGAAGAAGCAGGCGGACCCGCCGGCCTCGGTCAGCTGGTCGCCCTCGATCGTCTATGTCTCCTGCGACGGTCTGCTCGCCGCCAGCACCGGTAACTGGAAACGGCCGGACGGATCGGTCGGCTATTTCACCACCCTGTGGCGGCGCGACAAGAAGGGCCGCTGGCAGTGGATCCTCGATCATGGCGATCGTCTGGCGACCGAACGGGAGGCGCCGGAATTTCTGACCGGCAAGGTTGCGACCTGCAAGCGCGGCGCGCGGCCCGAAGGTCCGCCCCCGGCAAAAGGGGAGGCGCCGCCGGTGCCGCAGGATGACAGCCTGATCTGGTCCGCCGATGTCGCGACCGATGGCAGCCGCCGGGTCACCGTCCGCATGTGGAACGGGACCGGCTATGATGTGGTGATCGACGACAAGGTGGGGGCGCCGTCATGATGGAATTGTTCATATCCGCTTTCGTCACCCTGTTCGTGGTGATCGATCCGCCGGGCTGCGCGCCCATCTATGCCAGCCTGACCAGCGGGGCGAGCATCGCCCAGCGCCGGTCGATGGCGATCCGCGCGGTCGGAATTGCCGCCGCCATCCTGCTGGTCTTCGCCCTGTGGGGCAAGCAGCTGCTGGGCGTGCTCGGCATCGAACTGGACAGTTTCCGCATCGCCGGCGGCATCATGCTGTTCATGATCGCGATGGACATGGTGTTCGAAAAGCGCACCCAGCGGCGCGAGGACCGGGCGCAGAAGATCGCCGAGACGCCCGAAGTGGAGGATGTCTCCGTCTTCCCGATGGCGATGCCGATGATCGCCGGGCCGGGCTCGATCGCCACCGTCATGCTGCTGATGTCGCGCGCCGACGGCATGGTCGACCGGCTGGTCGTGCTGGTCGCGGTGGCGGTGACGCTGGTGCTGATGCTGGGCGCCTTGCTGGCGGCCGGGCCGCTGATGGCAATACTGGGCACCAAGATCGAGGCGGTGATTACCCGCCTGCTCGGCGTGCTGCTCGCCGCGCTCGCGGCGCAGTTCGTGATCGACGGGCTGAAGGCCAGCTTCTGACCCGTCCCTGCCTGTCCTACAGCCCCTGTTCCATGCTAGTCGGGAACAGGGGACGATAGGGATGGGGCGCGTAACATGATTTCCAACATCGGCATCAAAATGTCGAAATGTGCGGGAAATATGCGAGGTTAAGCGCGGGATTTCCTATTTTCCGCGGTCAGTTGTCGCCGTCGAAATGGACCCGGTTGGCCAGGATCACCGCCTGGGTCCGGCTGAAGACGTTGAGCTTCTGCAGGATCGCGGAGACATGCGCCTTGACCGTCGTCATTGACACGCTGAGGTCATGGGCGATCTGCTTGTTCAGCCGGCCATGGACCAGATGAGTCAGCACGATCCGCTGCTGCGGCGTCAGGCTGCCGATCCGGGTCAGGATATCGGCTTCCTCGGCGCTTTCCTGCGGCGCCTCGTCGATCGCGTCGGGCATGTAGATTTCGCCTGACACCACCCGGTGCAGCGCATCGACGATGGCGCTGCGCTTCATCGACTTGGGGATGAATCCGGCCGCGCCGGCGCCCAGCGCCTCGCGCACGATTCCCCGGTCGAACGCGCCCGACACCATCACCACCGGCAGGATCGGGTGGCGGCTGCGCAGCAGTTTTAGGCCATCGAGCCGCTTCACGTCGGGAATATTGAGGTCGAGCAGCACCAGGTCGAAATTGGACTGTTTCTCCAGCGTCGCCAGCGCTTCCTCCAGGCTGGCCGCCTCGAAAATGTCGCAGCCGTCGAAACTGACGGCGATCACGCTGCGCAGCCCATCACGCACCAGCGGGTGGTCGTCGACGATCAGCACCCTTTCCATCATCGCGTCACTGTCTTCGACCTGCATGTCCGCCCCCTGGCCATGATGATGGATCATAGGCGGGGGCGCGGAAAATTGCCCGCGATTTCCGCCGTGCATATGCTGTCCGCGCCCCATGACGATCATCGTCCTCGCCTCCTTATTTGGCCAGCTTGAACACCCAGAGCGAACCGCCCTGATTGATGTCCTTGAAGGACTTGGCCACTTCGCCGCCCCACAGCGGCACCGCGCCGCCCCAGCCGGACATGACGGCGACAAACTGTTCGCCATCCTGTTCCCAGGTGACCGGCGATCCGACCACGCCCGACCCGGTCTGGAACTTCCACAATTCCTTGCCGGTCTTGGCGTCGAAGGCCTTCAGATAGCCTTCGGGCGTGCCGGTGAAGACCAGGTTGCCCGCGGTGGACAGCACGCCGCCCCACAGCGGCGCCTTGTTCTTATATTCCCAGACGATCTTGCCGGTCTTGGGGTCCATCGCCCGCAGTGCGCCGATATGATCCTCGGCGATCGGCTTGATGGTGAAGCCCGCGCCCAGATAGGCGGCGCCTTTCTTGTAGGCGATCGGCTCGTTCCAGATGTCCATGCCCCAGTCGTTGGACGGGATGTAGAACAGGCCAGTGTCCTTGCTATAGGCCATCGGCATCCAGTTCTTTCCCCCTAAGAAGCTGGGCGAGGAGAAGACGGTGCTGCCCTTCTCGGTCGCGCTCGGCGCGCCGGGGCGACCGGCCGGGATCACGATCGGCTTGCCATTCTTGTCATAGCCGCTGGCCCAGGTGGTCTGCATCACGAAGCGGTTGGCGCTGACGAACTTGCCGTTGGTCCGGTCGAGCACGAAGAAATAGCCGTTGCGGTCCGCCTTGGCGCCCAGCTTCATCGGCTTGCCATTGATCGTCGCGTCGAACGGGATGAACTCGTTGACCCCGTCGAAATCCCAGCCGTCATGCGGGGTGGTCTGGTAATGCCATTTGATCACACCGGTTTCGGGATCGATCGCCAGCGTGGACGCGGTGTAGAGATTGTCGCCGGGCCGCAAATGGCTGTTCCAGGGGGCCGGGTTGCCGGTGCCGAAATAGAGAAGATTGGTTTCCGGGTCATAGGTGCCACCCAGCCAGGTCGCGCCGCCGCCGGTCTTGTAGAGATCGCCCTGCCAGGTCGCGTTGAGCTTGCCGGTGATGCCATTATCCTTGCCGCGCAAGGTGCCCATGTTTCCTTCGATCACCGGGCGGTGCCAGATCAGCTCGCCGGTATCCACGTCGCGGGCCTCGACCGCGCCGACGATGCCGAACTCGCCGCCAGAATTGCCGGTGATGACCATGCCCTTGACGATCAATGGCGCGGCGGTCGCGCTGTAGCCGGCCTTGTAGTCGGCGATCTGCTTGTTCCACACCACCTTGCCGGTATGGCGATTGAGCGCCACCAGCCGCGCGTCGAGCGTGGCGAAGATGATCTTGTCGCCATGGATCGCCGCACCGCGATTGACGACGTCGCAGCAGGGCATGATGTCGTCGGGCAGGCGGGCATTATATTCCCATTTCTCCTCGCCGGTGCGGGAGTCGAAGGCATAGAGCCGCGAATAGGAACCGGTGACATAGATGGTGCCGTCATAGACCAGCGGCTGGGCCTCCTGGCCACGCTGCTTCTCGCCACCCAGTGACGAAGCGAAGGCGGGGACCAGCTTGCTGACGGTGTCGGTGTTGATCTGGTTGAGCGTGCTGAAACGCTGCGCCTGCGGTCCCATGCCATAGGTCAGCACGTCGCCCGTCGATGCAGCATCGTTCATCAGGTCGGCATCGGTCGGCCCGCCTGCCGCATCGGCCGCCAGTAGCGGCGCGGCCCCAGCCACCAGCGCGATCGCGGCTGCCCCCAGGAACGAACGCGTGAAACGTCCCGTCATAGTCATCCTCCCTTGTTTTCCGGCGTGATCAACGCCGTCGATGCAGCACCTTATGGGACACGGCGGCCGTGCCAATTGGACCTTGGGTCGCCCGTTCAGCCCGCCGCGACGGCGGGTGCGTAGGCGACGCCATGGCTTTCGAAGATCGCCTTGAGCGCGCCCGTTTTCGTCATGTCGGCCAGGATCGTTTCGACCGCATCGCCCAGGTTCCGGCTATTCTCCTTCACCGCCATGCCAATGTCCCATCCGGCCGAGGTGAAGGCGGGCAGGGGGCTGGTGCGGCGGACGATGTTGGTGGCGCCGCTGTCGTGCAGCACTGCCTCGATCTGCGCCCGGCTGGCGAGCGCGCCATCGGCCCGGCCATCGGTCAGCGCGGTAACGGCTTCCGTCCCGCCGGGGAAATGGACGACATCCCTGGCCAATATGCCGCCGAATGTGCCGATCAGGTAGAAATCGGGAATGGAGTCGATCTCGACCGCCAGCCGCTTGCCGCGATATTGGGTCGGCGGCGCGTTGACGTCGATCTCGCCCTTCACCGCCGCAAACTGGAAGCTCTCGCGATAATAAGGCGCGATGATCGCGACCTGATCGTTGCGTGCGGCGAAAGTCCGGTCGAACGGCACATGCAGCATGATGTCGGCCGGCTGGAAGCCCAGAAGGCCGCCCTTCCACACCCCGTTGCGCAGGTCGTCGTCGGCGCTTTCGTCCGCGACCAGTTCGGCAATGTCGGCGCGCACGCCCAGCCCCTTGGCCAGCGCCTGGGCCAGGTCGACGTCGATCCCGGTCAGCTTGCCGTCCTTGCGCCAGGACCAGGGGCGGTTGTCCTTATAGACTGCGACCCGAAGGACACCCAATTCCCTGACCTTGCCGAGCGGCGCGGCCTTTGCGGCCTGCCCGCCCGAAATATAGCCAACCAGCGCGGCGGCCGCCGCGCTGCTCAAGAAGGCGCGGCGATCCATCGCGGTCACTCCTGATGCTTGGTTTCGAGCCAGGCGCGGATCGCCCATCCAGCCTTCTGTCCCAGCACGTCGCCGAAGGGCGGCATATAGACCTTGCCGTCATGGCTGGAGCCATGCTGGTAACGCTGGATGAACCATTCGTCGCCGCTGTCGCCGACTTCCAGATAGCGCAGGTCCGGCGCGATGCCGCCGCTTTCCGCGTCCAGCCCGTGGCAGCGTGCGCAATTCTGGCCATAGGCGGATTCGCCGATCTTCGCTGCCGTGGCATTGCCGCGATAAGGATTGTGCTGAACCCAGTCGGCGCCGATTTCCGGCAGGGCCGATGTGTCGACCGCCTGCGGCGTGACATTGCCATGCGCCATCAGTGCCGATGTGATCGATGCGCCCGCCAGGCAGGCCGCGCCGAACAATGCGATCCGTCCGTAATTCCTCATCCCAAACCCTCGTCTGTGCCGCGTGCCTGTGCTGGCCGCATGTCGTCCCTGTCGCTGACGACTGTAGGGGAGGGCGGGGACGGCCCCCATTGGCCATTGGTACAATCCCGCCGCGACGGGCCGGGGGCTAATCGGCTATTGAACCAAAAGAACGAGAGGATGCGGGCATGATGAGGGGCGTGATTGCGGGGCTTGCGCTGGCGGTGGCGATCCCGTCCGTCCGGGCCGAGACGCTCTATGTCTCCAACGAACGCGGCAACAGCATCAGCGTCATCGATGCCGCCACGATGCAGACGGTCGCGACCTGGCCGGTGGGCGGCCGGCCGCGCGGCATCACCCTCACCAAGGACGGCAAATATATCTTGCTCTGCGCCAGCAACGACCATGCGGTGCAGATGATCGACCGCGCGACCGGCAAGGTCGTCGCCGACCTGCCTTCAGGCCAGGATCCCGAGCAATTCTTCCTGTCGCGCGATGGCCGGACCTTGTTCGTCGCCAATGAGGATAATGCCGCGCTGACCGCGATCGACCTCGACAGCCGCAAGGTCGCCTTCCAGGTCGATGTCGGCAAGGAGCCCGAGGGCGTGGCGCAGAGCCCGGACGGCAAATGGGTGGTGGTGACATCGGAGGATGACGGCGTCGTCAACTGGATCGACCTGGCGAGCAAGACGATGGTCGATGCGACCGAGACTGATCAGCGCCCGCGCCATGTGGAATTTACCGCCGATGGCAAGGAGTTGTGGATCGCGGCGGAGATGGGCGGCACGGTGCAGATTGCCGATCCGGCCACGCGCAAGATCGTCGAGACGCTGCATTTCGCCATTCCCGGCGTGCAGGATTATCAGCTACTGCCCTGCGGCATCCGCTTCACGCCGGACGGCAAGACGGCGGTCGTGGCGCTCGGCCGTGCCAATCATATCGCGCTGGTCGATGTCGCCACCCGCAAGGTCCGGGCCTATGTGCCGGTCGGCAAGCGGGTCTGGCATGTCGCCATCAGCCCGGACGGTGCGCGCGCTTTTGCCGCCAATGGCCTTTCGGACAATGTCTCGGTGATCGACCTGGCGGCCGGCAAGGTCGTCGGCACGGTGGCGGTCGGCGCCGGGCCGTGGGGCATCGCCGTCGCGCCCTGACCAAAAGTATAGCGAGGTGCGCGGGAGGAGGACGAGAACCAAAGTCCAATTTCGGCCGCCATCGCCGCCGCCCACTCTTCCCGACAGCCGGCACGACCGGCGCACAAGAGGGAGGATGAGATGGCACGGGGAACATTCCTCGGCAGCGCCGCCATGGCGTTGCTGTTCGTCGCAGGGGCAACGCCGGCGAGCGCCGGGACGACGACGGAGCTGCTGAAAAGGCTGCATGAAAAGGGGATCCTCACCGACGAGGAATATGCCCAGCTGGCAAAGGAAGACGCCGCCGCGCCGGCCGCTGCCGCTGCGCCCGCCGCCTCGGGCGGCAAGCCCGTGGTGCGCGTCGCCGACAGCGGCGTCGGATTTGAGGTGGGCGATGTCACGGTCAAGATTTCCGGATCGGTCAATGGTTTCTACACCCATGAAAATGGCCAGGCGGCCGGGCCGAATACCGATGTCGTCGGCGGCGTGGTGCCGGTTGGCGGCAATAGTTCGGCGATCCGCAACGGCCTGCTGCCCGGCTACCTGAAGTTCGACGTCACGACCAATCAGGGCGGCTGGGACGTCGGCGCTCATTTCGGCATGTATCCCGGTATCAACAGCGCGGATTATTCGGTCGGCGGCGGCGCCAATGCCGGCGGCCGGCCGGTCGCGCTGCAGACCGCCGGCATCGATTTCCGCCAGACCTACATGACCATCGGTCGTTCCGGCCTGGGCGAGTTCAAGCTGGGTCGCGACATCGGCCTGTTCGGCTCGGAAGGCATATTGAACGACATCACTTTGCTGTCGGTCGGGTCGAGCGGCGGCAATGTCGCGCCGTCCAACACTTCGCTGGGCCGCATCGGCATCGGCTATATCTATACCGACTTCCAGCCGCAGATCACTTACACCTCGCCCAGCCTCTCGGGCTTCCAGGTCTCGGTCGGCGTCTTCCAGCCGCTCGAATCGCTGACGGGACCGGGTGAAAGCAACAAGTCGCCCGGCTTCCAGGGCAAGATCGTCTATGATGGCAAGTTCGGCGATTTCTCGGCCCGCGCCTGGCTGTCGGGCATCACCCAGCGGCATAATCGCGTCGACGGCATTTCCTATACCGGCAGCGGTTTCGATACCGGCGCCAAGATCGGCTACGGCCCGATCGTCCTCACCGGCTATTATTATAATGGCTCGGGGCTGGGCACGACGGCGCTCAACCTGTTCGACACCGATGCCGCCGGCAACAAGCGCGACAGCGACGGCTTCTATCTTCAGGGGCTGGCGACCTTCGGCAAATTCTCGGTCGGCGGCAGCTATGGCGAGAGCAATCTCCATTATGCCAATGCCGCCGATGCGCTCGCCAACCCGACGCTTATCCGCAAGAATAGCAGCTGGGTGGGGCAGGGCCGTTATGGCCTGACCAGCTGGGTGACGCTGATCGGCGAATATATCCACAGCACATCCAAGGCGCATAACGGCAATGAGGCGGAGGGCGACACGATCGCCGCCGGCGCCATCCTCTTCTTCTGAGCGGGAGAAGGGCCATCGGCCCAAAGGCCAATGTTCCGGCAAGGGGCGGCATCCTATCGAAGGGATGCCGCCCCTTCGCATGACGGGACGGCAGGGGAGGATATATGCGCAGAACAAAATGGCTCGCGCTCGGCATGGCAATGGCGCCCTTTGCGGCGCAGGCGGAAGCGCCCGATGACGCGGGCGAGGTGATGGCCGCCGCGTCAATCGTGGTGACGGGCACGGGCCTAAGCCTGCCGCCCGGCACGCCGGCCTATGGCTCTGTGGTGATCGACCGGGATCGGCTGGAGGATGCGGCATCGGGTCGGATCGAGAGCGTGCTGGCCGATGTCGCCGGCTTCCAGCAGTTCCGCCGGTCCGACAGCAGGGCGTCCAATCCCTCGAATCAGGGCGCCACGCTGCGCGCGCTGGGCGGCAATGCGTCGAGCCGGACCTTGGTGCTGCTCGATGGCGTGCCGGTCGCCGATCCCTTCTTTGGCTATATACCCTTCTCGGCTTTGGTGCCCGATCGGCTGGCGCTGGTCCGGGTGACGCGTGGCGGGGGCAGCGGCGCGTTCGGGGCGGGCGCGGTTGCCGGCACGATCGAACTGGCCAGCGCCACCCGCGACCAGATGCCGCACTTCGGCGCCAGCGCCTTCTACGGCAGCAGGGACGCGACCGAGCTGTCGGCCAGCATCGCGCCGGATCTCGGCAGCGGTTACGTGTCGCTGTCCGGTCGCTGGGACCGGGGCGACGGTTTCCAGACCACACCCCGCGACCAGCGCGTCGCCGCCACCGTACCCGCCGCCTATGACAGCTGGTCGACCAATCTCCGCGCTGTCGCGCCGATAGACGCGACCTCGGAAATCCAGTTTCGCGGCACCTTGTTCCAGGACAACCGCACGCTGCGCTTTGCCGGCGCCGACAGTGTGAGCCAGGGCCAGGATGCCAGCATCCGCTATATCAGTCGCGGCCGCTGGCAGGTCGATGCGCTCGCCTATCTCCAGGCGCGCAATTTCTCGAATATCGTCATCTCCTCCACCAGCTTCCGCAAGTCGCTCGACCAGCGCAACACCCCCTCGACCGGGATCGGCGGCAAGATCGAGCTGCGCCCGCCGGTGGGCGCAGATCATGTGCTGCGGATCGGCGTGGATACGCGCTTTGCCACCGGCGACATGTTTGAAGATGCCTATAATGCCGGCCTCGCCACCAACCCGCTGACATCGCGCCGCCATGCCGGTGGCGACCAGATCAGCAGCGGCATCTTTGCCGAAGATGACTGGACGATCGGCAAGCTGGTGCTGACCGGGGGGGTGCGGGCCGATCGCTGGTCGATCCGCAACGGCTTCTACAAGGCGGTCAGTGCGGCCGGCCTGGTGACGCAGGACAGCAGCTACGCCAACCGCTCCGACTGGGCATTTTCCGGCCGGGCCGGCGCGCTCTACCATGTCAGCGATGCGGTGGCGCTGCGCGGGGCGGTCTATAGCGGCTTCCGCCTGCCCACGCTCAATGAGCTGTATCGCCCCTTCGTCGTCTTCCCGATCACCACCCAGGCCAATGCTGCCTTGAAACCCGAGAAGCTGAAAGGCGTGGAGGGCGGCATCGACCTCACCCCGGCGCCGGGCGTGCAGCTGTCCGCCACGCTTTTCTACAACCGGCTCGACGATGCGATCGCGAACGTCACCATCGCCACCAACACCCGCCAGCGGCAGAATGTGAATGCGATCGTGGCCAAGGGCGTCGAACTGACCGCCAGCGCGCAACTGCCGGCCAATTTCTCGCTGCTCGCCTCCTATGCGTACAGCCACAGCGAGGTCGATGCGCCGGGCATGGCGTTCGATGGCTTCGCCCCGGCGCAGGTGCCGCGTCACTCCGCCAGCGCGACGCTGGCCTGGGCGCCAAAGGCCGGACCGGAGCTGTCGGCGACGCTGCGCTACACGGCCAAGCAATATGAGGATGACCTTCAGAGCGACGTGCTGCCCGATGCGCTGACCTTGGACGCCCTTGCCCGGCTGCCGATCGGCCATGGCATCAGCCTGATCGCGCGTGGGGAAAATCTGTTCGACGAGGATATCGTCACCCGCAATGCCGGTGGGTCCATCGACCTGGGCACACCCAGGACGCTCTGGATCGGCGTGCGGTTCGGCCAATGAAGGGAGCCATCATGTCCGAAGACCTGTTTCCGATACCTGCCGGCTGGGCGGCTCATGCCCGCATGAACCAGGCGGCCCGCGCTGCCGATTATCGCCGCTCGCTCGATGACGGCGACGCCTATTGGCTGGAGCAGGCGCAGCGGCTGGACTGGATCACGCCGCCGACCCGCGCGTCGGAAAGCAGTTTCGATGAAGCGGATTTCGGCATCCAGTGGTTCGCCGACGGCACGCTCAACGTGTCGGCCAATTGTCTCGACCGGCATCTGGCCGAGCGGGGCGATATCACCGCGATCCTCTGGGAACCCG
This sequence comes from Sphingobium salicis subsp. salicis, assembly GCF_049472635.1. NCBI lineage: Bacteria > Pseudomonadati > Pseudomonadota > Alphaproteobacteria > Sphingomonadales > Sphingobiaceae > Sphingobium > Sphingobium salicis. Next base: position 3,222,330 of record NZ_JAYRCS010000001.1, on the reverse strand, counting down.
ATGATCCATCGGACGCCCCGCGCAGCCTGACCTATCGCGAACTCCATGCCGAGGTCTGCCGGTTCGCCAATGTGCTCAAGGATGCTGGCGCACGCCGGGGCGACCGCATCACCATCTATATGCCGATGATCCCGGAGGCGGCGGTGGCGCTGCTCGCCTGCGCCCGGATCGGCGCGATCCACAGCGTCGTGTTCGGCGGCTTTTCGCCCGAGGCGCTGGCAGGCCGCATCACCGATTGCGATTCCAGCATCGTCGTCACTGCCGACGAGGGCCGGCGCGGCGGCAAGCGCGTGCCGCTCAAGGCGAATGTCGACGCGGCGCTGGCGCTCGACCATTGTACCAGCGTGCGCCGCGTATTGGTGGTGCGCGCGACCGGCGGGGCGGTGGCGATGCAGCCGGGCCGCGACAGCTGGTATGACGAGGCAATGGCCGGCGTCGCGCCCGATTGCCCGGCCGAGGTGATGAATGCGGAAGACCCGCTGTTCCTGCTCTACACCTCCGGCTCCACCGGCAAGCCCAAGGGCGTGGTCCATTCGAGCGGCGGTTATCTGCTCTGGGCCAGCCTCACCCATGCGCTCTGCTTCGATTATCGGCCCGGCGACATCTGGTGGTGCGCGGCCGATGTCGGCTGGGTCACGGGGCACAGCTATATCGTCTATGGTCCGCTGGCCAATGGCGCGACGACGCTGATGTATGAAGGCCTGCCGAGCTGGCCGACGCCCAGCCGCATCTGGGAGGTGGTCGACCGGCATCAGGTCCATACGCTGTTCACCGCGCCGACCGTGCTGCGCGCGCTGATGAAGGAGGGCGACCATCATGTCGCGAAGACCAGCCGCACGTCGCTCAAATTGCTGGGCAGCGTCGGCGAGCCGATCAATCCGGAGGCCTGGCGCTGGTATCATGGCGTTGCGGGCGAGGGGCGCTGCCCGATCATCGACACCTGGTGGCAGACCGAGACCGGCGGCGCGATGATTGCGCCGATGCCGGGCGCTACTGACCTCAAGCCCGGCAGTGCGACCTTCCCCATGCCCGGTGTCGAGGCACAGATCGTCGATGGCGATGGCGTGGTGCAGGAGGGGGCGAGCGAGGGCAATCTGGTGATCGCGCGCAGTTGGCCCGGCCAGATGCGTACCGTCTGGAACGATCATGAGCGTTTCTTCCAGACCTATTTCACCACCTTCCCCGGCAAATATACCACCGGCGACGGCGCTAGGCGCGACGAGGACGGCTATTACTGGATCACCGGCCGGGTCGACGATGTCATCAACGTGTCGGGCCATCGTATGGGCACGGCCGAGGTCGAGAGCGCGCTGGTGCTGCATGCGACCGTGGCGGAGGCGGCGGTGGTCGGCATGCCGCACGATATCAAGGGGCAGGGCATCTATGCCTATGTCACGCTGAATGTCGGCGAGGAACCGAGCGAGGATCTGCGCCGCACCCTGACCCAATGGGTGCGAAGCGAGATCGGGCCGATCGCCACGCCGGACGTGATCCAGTTCGCGCCGGGCCTGCCCAAGACACGATCGGGCAAAATCATGCGCCGCATCCTGCGCAAGATCGCCGAGGGGGAGGTGTCGGCACAGGCGCTGGGCGATGTCAGTACGCTGGCCGACCCGAGCGTGGTTGCGGACCTAGTGCGCAGCCGCTCCGGGGTTGCCGCCTGATTTTCGCATGCGACCCAAGGTATAATGGAGGCGATGGCCGGCCCTCCCTAGCGTCCTTTCCATAAACAGAGATGGGAGAGGAATATGCGGGGCAGGGGCTGGCTTTACGCGGGTCTGGCAGGCGCGGCGCTGATGCCGGGATTGGCGCAGGCCGAGGAGTTGGAGGCTGGGCCTGCGCAGACGATCATCGTGACGGCGCCGGGCGGGGCGATCGATGTCGATGATGCGCTGTCCATTTCCAGTCGGGATATCTCGCTCACCGGCACGCCCGACCTGCTCGGCGCACTGACCCGCAATATTGCCGGCATCACGCTGCAGGACGCGCAGAATAATCCCTGGCAGCCCAATCTTCTCTATCGCGGCTTCGTCGCCTCGCCGCTGCAGGGGCAGGCGCAGGGGCTGGCCGTCTATATGGATGGTGCCCGCTTCAACCAGCCGTTCGGCGATACCGTCCAGTTCGACCTGATCCCCGAGGCAGCGATCCGCAAGCTGAGCCTGCTCGATGCCAGCCCGGTCTATGGCCTCAATGCGCTGGGCGGTGCGATCCTGCTGGAGACGAAAGACGGACGCAGCGATCCGGGGCTGGAGGCGAGCGCGACCGGCGGCCGTTTCGGCTATGCGGAGGCGAGCATCGCCGGCGGCTTTGCGCGCGGCAATTTCAGTGCGTTCGGCGCGTTTCAATATAGCCATGACGATGGCTGGCGCGATCATAGCCCGTCGCATCTTTATAATGGCTATGCCGATCTTGGCTTCGATAGCGAGAAGGGCGGGCTGCACATGAAGCTGGTCGGGGCAAGGACCGACCTGACCGGCAATGGCGTGTCGCCGGTCGAACTGCTGGCGGCAGACCGGCGCGCCGTCTTCACCTGGCCGGACAATAGCCGCAGTAGCTATGGCCGGATCAGCCTGCACCCCTGGGTGGCGCTGTCCGACACGACCCGGATCGAAGGGACGCTCTATGCCCAGCGGCTGACCCTGCGTACCGTCAATGGCGACGCCGCCGATATCGAGGGGTGCGAGGATGAGGATGACGCCGGGCTGCTCTGCCTGGAGACGGTGGGGAGCGATGATGACGGGGACGAGGCGCAGGCGGTCCTGATCAACGCGAACGGCAATGCCATTGCCGACAGCCTGGGCGGCGAGGGCTATGGCGTGCTCAACCGGGGGCGGACGCGGACCGATGCGATGGGCGCGCTGGTGCAGTTGATCGACGATCGTGCGCTGATGGGCGGCACCAATCATTTTGCGATCGGCATGAGTTACGACACGAGCCGCACCCGGTTCGACACATCGACCGAATTGGGGGCGATGACGGACGAGCGCAGCGTCGAGGGGCTGGGATCGATCATCGTCCAGCCGGATGGTGCGATCGCGCCGGTCGGACTGGTCGCCCATGCCGATTATTGGGGTGCCTTCGTGCAGGACCGGTTGCCGCTGGCGCCGGGGCTGACGGCGGAACTGGGGTTGCGCTGGAACCATGCGCGGATCGAACTGGTCGACCAGATCGGCACGGCGCTGAACGGGCGGCACAATTTCCGGCGGCTGAACCCCGGCGCGGAGTTGGACTATCGGGTTTCGGACGGGCTGTCGCTGCGGGCCGGCTATGCCGAGACCAACCGCGCGCCGACCCCAGCCGAACTGTCCTGCGCCGACGAGAATGCGCCCTGCAGCCTCACCAATTTCTTCATCGCCGATCCGCCGCTCAAGCAGGTGGTGGCGAAAAGCTGGGAGGCGGGCGGTTCGGGTCGCTTCGCCGTCGGGGGATGGACCGCCGACTGGTTGCTCTCTGCCTATCGCACCGGCAATCATGACGACATCCAATATATCGCGTCGGACATTCGCGGCCGGGCCTATTTCCAGAATATCGGCAAGACCCGGCGCCAGGGTGTCGAGGCGTCGGTCAAGGCGGCGCGGGGCGGTTTCAGCGCGGGGTTGAGCTATGCCTTCACCGATGCGACCTATCGCAGCGCCCTGACGCTGAGCAGCCCGGCCAATCCGGAGGCGAATGACGACGGCACGATCGACGTCGGGAAGGGCGATCGCCTGCCCGGTATCCCTCGCCATAGTGCGACCCTGACGCTGGATTATGCTGGCACCTTGGGCGGTCAGCGCCATTGGTCGGTCGGTGGCGACCTGATCGCCCGGTCGGGCCAATATCTGGTCGGCGACGAGGCCAACCGGAATGCCAAAGTGCCCGGCTACCTGATCGCCAATATCCGCGCCGGCATCGACATCATTCCCGGCGTCACCCTGTTCGGCGAGGTCCGCAACCTGTTCGACCGCCATTATGCGACCTTCGGCACCTTTACCGAGGTGGACGAGATCGAACTGGACGAGGCGCCGGGGGCGAGCGACCCGAGGACCTATGGCGCGGGGGCGCCGCGCCGCTGGTATGCCGGGGTTAAGGCGACATTCTGAAGCATGGCGGCGCCCGCGATCGGGCGCGCGTCTGCCGAAGTTCACAGTGTAAACGGCCTATTGGGGCCATTTGCACCTGTCGCGCACCTGCGACGCGTCGGTAACGCGCCTGTGCCGCGCCGGGGGTAATGGGGGCAGGGGCATGGAAGCGCGTCGCCCTTGCCCTTGCCGCGCGCCACATAGGCGCCTGCCACGCGCCGGGCGGCCGGGTTGGGCGAGGGGGAACAGCCTCTGTCGCATGGCGAGGGATAGATCAGAAAAGCGGCGTGTAGGACAGCGATGCCCGTGGCAGCGTTATCGCCCCGCCGACGGAAACATCTGCCGGAGCGAGGCTGGCGCATGGCATTTGCGGATCGCGGTTTCGACATGGCGGGCGCGTTCGGCGGTCAGCGAGGCGGCGGACAGGGCGAAGCGTCGTTCATGCGCGACCTCTTCTGCGGTGAAGGGCGTGCTGCCCTGCGGCACGCTGCCGCCGCCCAGGCCGAAGACGACGAAGTTCATCATGTCGGCCAGTTGCTGATTATCCTTGATACGGCTGAGCGCGACATTGGGCAGGCGGATGAGATAGGCGCGGGTCTGGGGCGTGCAGAGGAACCAGCCGACCCGGCCGCGCAGTTCGGGCAGGGCCGCAGGCGCGGCGCTGCCCTGGACCCCGTGGCAGCCACCGCAATTTTCGACATAGTCGGACCGGGCGAGGTCCGGGTCAGTGATCGCGCTGGGCAACAGGCCCATGGGCGGCAGAGCGGCGCGGCCGATGCCGACCGCGCCGAGCAGCGCCAGCGATCCGATCAGCAGCGCATGCCGCATGCTCTGCCGGCCTCAGCTGGCCGCGCCGACCAGCACGGCGGTCGAACAATGATATTCCATGCTGCTGGTGCCGAAGCACCAGATCACGTCATTGTTGAGCTGGGGCATATAGAGCTGGGTCTCACGGTCGGTATTGTCGCAGCCGCACTGGCCGCAGGCCGGCTTGCCGCAACAGTCGCGATAGGCGATCAGATAGGCCTTGCCGTCGTCCGGGTTGATGCAGGTGCCGACCCAGGAAACGGGCGAGGGCTCCGCGCCCGCCGGGCAGCTATGGATGCCGCCGCCGCAGCAGGTGCACAGCGCGCCGTCGATCGCGCAATAGCGCCAATAGTCGCACTTGGTCTCGTCCTTGCTCTGCGCAGTGCGGGCGAAGGCGGTCTTGGCCTCGGGCGAGCGGTCGGGCTTGGCCGCTTCGGCGCGGCTGACCGGCAGCAGCGGGAAGGCGGGCGCTGCGACCAGGGCAGCGCCCAGGCGCGAGAGCATCGATCGGCGGGATGTCCCCCCGGCGAGGCGCCGCAGCAGCTTTTCCCCCATGGCGTCGGCGTCGAACTTCTTCATGTCACGGACCCCCTTTGAACTTGCGATCAGGCCGCCTGGGCTTTGAGCGAACCGATATAATCCTGCACCGTGGCGATCCCCATTTCATGGGCGACGACCAGGCTTTCGAGATGCTCGCGGCTGTTGACCAGCCCCTTGGACAGGATCACTCCCTCGGCATCGAGCAGCACGGCGAAGGGCAGCTTGGCGACGCCATAGGCCTGGCCCGCCTCCGGCCCGTTGACGAAGGCATAGCCCTCCAGCCCATGCTGGGCGATCATCACGCGCTGGGCGGCGACATCATCGTCGCCCACGAAGGTCAGCGCGACCCGCTCGTCCCGCGCGAAGGACTTGGCCATCGGGATGATATTCTTGCACAGCGGGCATTGGGCGGAGACGAACATCAAGAGGCGCAGCGCTGTGCCATGGGCATGACCGCCGATCGTGACGGGCGCGCCGTCGATGGTGCGGGTATCGATCTTGACGATGGCGTCGCCCACCGCCGGGCCGCCGCTGGTGGCGAGCGCACCGGCGGGCGCGACGCGGATATGCAGCACGCCGACCTGCCGCGCGACCGCCAGCAGGGCGATGCCGAGCGCGAAGATTGCGACCCAGGACAGGATCTGCGCGATGATGAGCGAGGTCAGCATAGGTCTATCTCCGGTAGGCGGCGGCGGGCGTGGCGATCAGCGCCAGGATGGCGCTGAGCAGATGGAAGGCGAGGAACAGGGCGATGCCGCCAGCGGCCGCGGTGGCGATGTCCAGCGCGGACAGCGGCGGGGCGGGCAGCAGGCGCGGCGCGACCAGCGCGACCAGCAGCAGGTTACGGATCACCAGCGGCCAGCCGATCGGATGGCGCAGTTGCGAGCGGCCACAGCCGCAGTCGATATGGCTGCGCCCGCGCGCGATGTTGATCGCCATCGCCCCGGCAAAGAGGCTAAGCAGCAGCATGGCGAGCAGCACCGGCACCGGAGCCAGGCCGGCGATCAGCGTGGCGCCGATGGCGATCTCCGCCAGCGGCAACAGGATCGCAGCGGGCGCGACCAGCGCCGGCGGCAGCAGCCGGTAATTGGCGATCACGCCGGGCAGCAGGATGCGATGGCGCAACTTCGACAGGCCCGCCTGCAACAGGATGAGGCCGATCCCGATGGCAGCCGCCAGCGCGGCGATCGCCAGACCCAGTGTCATGGTCAGGACGGGTCCGCGACCGTGATGGTGCTGCCGCCGGCCTTCTCGATCTTGTGCTTTTCTTCCCAGGTGGCGAGGTCGATGACGAGGGCCGTGCCCTTTTCGCCGTCCATGATGAGCAGCGGCTTGTCCGACTGGGTGACCTCGATATTGTTCATCGGCTCTTCCAGCGGGCGGCGCTTCACCACCTTCTGCGTGGCGAGATCGACTTCCCACACTTCCGTGCCGGACGCCTTGTGCGACCAATATTCGCCCATGTGCATCAGCACGAACAGATGGCCGGTCGCGCGGTGCAGCGCCATCGGCTGGCGCCCGCCCGGATACCAGTTCAGCTCCAGCGGCTTGGTTTCGCCGGGGCGGATGCCGGCGGCCGCCTGGATCGAGAAGGGCGCGGAGATGGTCGGCGCCGGGCCGAGCTTCGCGGTCCAGATCTGGCCGGTGTAGCTGAGGAAGGTCGTTTCCTTCTTCTTCCGGTCATAAGTGAAATTGTCGAAGATCGGATCGTCGGTGGCCGAGAAGAAGGGCGCGCTGTGGGTGATATCGGCCTTGCTGCCGGTCAGTTTCACCGTGGCGAGTGATCCGTCGGCGCACAGCGCGGAAAAACCGACGCCCGGATTGGGCATCATGCTGGCGCAGCCGGGCACTTCGACATTGGCGACGAACTTGCGCTTCACCAGATCGACGATGTTCACCGAGGAAGCGGGGCTGAGATTATAGACGAAGCCGGTCTTGCCATCGTCGCTGATGATGAAATTGTTCTTGCGCGATCCGATCAGGATGCGGTCGGGAATGGTGATTTCGGTGACCAGCTTCAATTCGCGCGTGTCATAGACCGACACCATGTCCTGCCGCGTGCCGCGATCGCCCTTCGACCAGATGGTTTCGGCGACATAATAATATTTGCCGGCCGGATCGATCGCCATGTCGGCCAGGCGCCGGGTTTCGACCATGCCCACCATCTTGCCGCTGTCGCCGTCGAAGATGCTGGTGCCCGGCATGTCCCATCCGCCGTCGACGAAGAACCAGTTGGGCTTGGGCGGCTCCATCGTCACGACATCGGACGTTTCCGGCTCCAGCGCGGCCGTGGTGTCGGCGGGCGCGGCTTGGGCGGTGATGGCTGCGCACAGGACGAAACCCATGGCGGCGGTGGCGAAAAATCCCCTGACGGCGGCGCTCGACATCTGGCGTGATCCCCCTTGATCGGTGCGGCGGCGCTGGACTCATCTGGTCCGCGTTTCGCCGCTGGAATGAAGGCTGGACAAGTGTCAAGGATTGGTCAAGGGGGTGGAGAGGCTTCCCGCAAAATATTTTTGCGCCGCAGCAAAGCTAAGCGATAATCTCGTGAACGCCCTCGATCCGGGGCAGGCGCAGCCTGTCCGGTGCGGTTGCCACCAGCAACGCGAAGCAGCCGCCGGTAAGCGCGACCAGCGCGCCATCGACCAGCCCCTGCTGCCCCAACCCGTCGGACAGCAGTGATCCCGCCACCGGCCCGGCGATCATGCCCAGGCTGTGGACGCAGGCGACGAAGCGGCGGAACAGCGGACTGCCGCCGCCCGCTGCCGTGGCAAGGCCGGAAAAGCGGATGATGGTCGCAGTCGAGCCGATATTGAGCAGGCCGATCGCCAGGATGAACAGGGTCGATGCGCCGGGGCGGGTGAGGGCGAGCGGGGCGAGCAGGCAGAAGGCGGACAGCAGGCCGGTCAGCGGTAGCGGCACGATGCTCTGTTCGCGCATCAGCGCGATCGCGGTCAGCGCGCCGATCACCGACCCGATCGCCACCGCCTCGCCGATCACGCTGTCGTCGATGCCGGCGGCCAGCGCCAGCGCGCCGGAAAAGCTCCAGATCATCATGGTGGCGGCGATGAAGCAGAACAGGGCGACGGCCAGCGCCCAGGCGCGCGGCGGGGTGGGCGCGCGTTCATCGGCGTCGCTGGTGGGCGTCTGCGCTGGATCGGCGGCCGGCATCAGCAGGCTGAGCAGCAGCACGCCGATCGGTGCGAGCGCCAGCAGGCGCAGCGCAGCGGCCGGCCCGGCGCTGTCGCAGATCGCCGGCAGCGCCAGCGCGACCAGGGTGGACAGCAGCAACTGGACCAGGAAGACGGCGGCATAGGCGCCGGTCGGGCGCTGCGAGGCGGCGGCGCTCATCGCATGGGTATAGGCGACACCCATGCCGACGCCGAACAGGCCGCGCGCGACGACCAGCGTTGCCAGTTCGTCGAGTGCCGGTGTTATCAGGCTGGCGGCCAGTGCGATCAGCGCGGCAAGGGCAGGGGTGCCGGCAGGCAAATGGGTGCCACCCCGCCAGACCGCGACGGCGCCGAGCGCCATGCCGCCCTGGGTCGCGCCGACGATCCAGCCATGATCGGACGGATCAAGCTCGGTGGCGGCGGTCAGCAAGGTCAGGAAGACGGGATCGATGCCGGGCTGCAGCAGCGCGAGTGCGGCGGCAGTGATGCAGGCGATGGTCCGATCCGGTGCCCATCCGGGCAATATACGGCTTTGCGTCATGATGGCCCCCACAGCATGAACGAGCGCCGGTGGCGCCCCTGCCGTTCAGACCATCTCTCCCCCTTGGGGCGGCGTCAGGCCGCTTCTGTCATCAGCCCTGCAAGATCGCGCGAAGTCACCGTCTTGGCAAGATGCACGAACGACATTGCCGCCAGCGCGGTAAAGACCGGCATCTTGGTCGCCCAGGGCTTCTGATGCCCCAGGAACGGCGTCGATCCTTCCATCGATGCGCTGATGAACAGGGCGACGCTATGCACCTCATCGGGTGTCAGGGCCGGATTGATCTGCGCCACATATTCGCCGATCACCTCATGCACCTTGCTGTAGAACAGCCGCACCCGGTCGGCGACGAACTCGCTCTGGTTGGCGAGCGCCCAGAGTTCGGTGAACAAATGGGTGGTGCGCTTGGTCTGGATATCCTCCAGGCACAGGATGATGACCAGCTTCAGCCGTTCCTCGGCGGTGAGGCCGGGCTTGCGCACCATCTCCTCCAGCAGCTTGTCATAGGATTCCAGCATCTCGTCCAGCATCACCTGGATCAGCATTTCCTTGCGCGGGAAATGATAGCTGACATTGCCGACCTTCATGTCGCAGCGCGCGGCGATGCGGCGCAGGGTGAAGGCATCGGCACCCTCGTCGATCAGCACGTCCAGTGCTGCCTTGAGGATCTGGTCCACCGTTTCGGACCCGCGGGCATAGATGCCGGGCCGTGAGGGAGCGAGTATCATATCACATCTGCCTTGGCGGCCCTCCTACCACGGCGCGGCCCGGTTCGCCACCCTTTGCGCATCGCTCGCAACGGCGGGCTTGACGAATATTTGAATACTGTCCAGTATTTGCGCATCCACATAATCTTGGGAAGAGGCGTGAAATCCGGTGCGGCACCCTGGCGGGGGCGGCTTCCGGGGCAAACGTCCATATGTGCGGGGACATTTCAGGCGATGATTCAGGGTATCAAGCGCGTCACTTTCTCTCTGCTGGCGATTGCGGCGATCGGGTTGCCGGGGGCTGTACAGGCGACCGGTCCGCAGACCTTCGCCAACCGCTGTTCCATGTGCCACCAGCCCTCGGGCGCCGGCCTGCCGGGCCAGTTCCCGCGCCTCAATGGCCGGGTGGCGCAGATCGCGACCAGTCCGGAAGGGCGGCGCTATCTCGCCATGGTGCTGCTCTACGGCATTTATGGCCCGATCACCGTGGACGACAGGAAGATCACCGGCCTGATGCCCGGCATGGGCACCATGTCCGATCAGGATATTGCCGATGTGCTGAACCACGCCGTGTCGCTCAAGAAGGCAGCCAAGCCCGCCGCGCCCTTTACCGCGGCGGAGGTCGCCAAGGTGCGCGCGGGCGGCAAGCAGACCGCGGCGCAGGTCGCGGCCGAGCGTGGCCGGCTGGCGGGCAAGGGACTGATCCCGTCCTGATCCGGGCGGCTATCCTATAACTCGATGCTATGGGATAGTTGGTCTTGAGCGGTTAAATGGCGGCGCCGGGCTGTGGGATAAGGGGGCTTCAAGGAGATCCCCCATGTCCAACGCCATCGCCACCGTCTCGCTGCGCGGCACGCTTGAAGAGAAATTGCGCGCCGCTGCCGCGGCCGGCTTCGCCGGGGTCGAGATATTCGAGAATGACCTGATCGGGTCGGAACTGGCGCCGCGGGACGTGCGGCGCATGCTGGACGACCTGGGCCTGGCCTGCATGCTCTACCAGCCCTTCCGCGATTTCGAGGGGATGCCCGGCGCGCTGCGCCAGCGCGCCTTCGACCGGGCCGAGCGCAAGTTCGACCTGATGGGTGAACTGGGCACCGATCGTATCCTTGTCTGTTCCAACTGCTCGCCCGCCTCGCTTGGGGAGCGGGAGCGCATCGTCGACGATTTCCGGGACCTTGGCGAACGGGCGGCCAGGCGCGGCCTATTGGTGGGCTATGAGGCGCTGGCCTGGGGCCGGCATGTGTTCGATCATCGCGATGTCTGGTCGATCGTCGAGCAGGTCGACCATCCCCATATCGGCATCATCCTCGACAGCTTCCATTCGCTGTCGCGCAAGATTCCGAGCGACAGCATCCGCGCGATACGCGGCGACAAGATCGTCTTCGTCCAACTCGCCGATGCGCCGCTGCTCAACATGGACCTGCTCTATTGGAGCCGCCATTTCCGCAACCTGCCGGGGCAGGGCGGGCTGGATGTCGCCGGCTTCGTCGCGGAAATATTGGCCACCGGCTATGACGGACCACTGTCGCTGGAAATCTTCAACGACCGGTTCCGCTCCAACGCGGCGACTTTGGTGGCGGAGGACGGGCATCGTTCGCTCGACTATGTGCGCGACGCGGCGCTGCGGCAGTTGGGGCGCCCGTCGACCATGCCCGCGCCGGAGCCGGTGCTGGGTGCCGAGTTCGTGGAATTCACCACCGCCAGCGCCGATTCCGCGCGGCTGGGCCGCACGCTGGCGACACTGGGCTTCAGCCTTGCCGGCGAGCATCGCCAGAAGAAGGTGACACGATGGCGCCAGGACGGCGTCAATCTGGTCGTCAATGCCGAGCCCAAGGGCTTTGCCAGCGCCTATCGTGCGGCGCATGGATCGTCCATCTGCGCGATCGGCGTGCGGGTGAAGGACAAGGCGGCGGTGCAGGCGCGCGCGGCGGCGCTGGGGATCAAGGCCTATAGCGCGGAAGGCCGCCCCGGCCGGATGGCGATGCCGGCGCTGCGCGGGGTCGGCGGCAGCCTGGTCTATCTGATCGACGATAATGAGGTCGAAGGGCTGTGGGCGCGCGAGTTCCAGGCGATCGAGGCCGAGCCCGATGCGCCGGTCCATGCCCATGGCTTCGATCATCTCGCCGCCGTCGTTCATAATGACGAGTTCCTGTCCTGGCAGCTGTACTGGCGTGCCCTGTTCGGGCTGGAGGCCAAGGCGGCGCAGGATGTGATCGATCCGTCGGGACTGGTGCATAGCCAGGCCTTGCAGGCGCCCGACGGCGCGTTCCGCGTGACACTCAATGCGTCGGACGCGCGCGAGACGCTGTCGTCCCGCTTCCTCGATCAGGGGATTGGCGGCGGCTATCAGCATGTGGCGCTGGCGACCGACGATATCTTCGCGACCGCGCAGGCACTGCGCGATGAGGGCGCCGCGGTGCTGACCATCCCGGCCAATTATTATGCGGACATCGCCGCCCGCTTCGGCTTTGACGATGCGCTGGTGGCGCGGATGCAGGCGCTGGGCATTCTCTATGACGAGGATGCCGATGGGCACGGCTTCTGGCAGCTCTACAGCCGCGCCTTCGACAAGCTGTTCTTCTTCGAGTTCGTCCAGCGCGATAGTGGCTATACGGGCTATGGCGCACCCAATGCCGGCGTGCGGCTGGCCGCACAGAACCGGTTCCGCGACGAGAATCCGGTCGATTGAGCGGGATCAGAGGATCAGCTTGATCGTCATGCCGGCCACCACCGCATCGGGATAGCGGCTCGTCGCCCCGACGCGATGGATATATTGGAGGTTGGGGCGCAGCAGCAATGCGCGGGTCGCCTGCCAGCCATAGAAGATTTCGCCGCTTGCCTCCCAGCGCTGCGGATCGACATCCTGGCCCAGCATCTGCTGGTCGCGCTGGCGATCGGCGATGCGCGGATTGACCCTGGCATAGACGAGGCCGAGGCCGAAATTGTCCCTGGGCCGATTGTCCCACAGGCCGCGCGCGACGAAGCCGCCGCTCAGAAACAGGGGCACGCGTGCGGTTGCCCGATCGGACAGGGTCATGGTGCCGAACAGCGACAGGCCGCGTTCGCCGGGGCCGAAGCGGACGATCATCTTTTCCGCCATGGCCCAGGCGCTCCACCGTTCGTGCCGGGTGGCCGGGGCGAGACCGGACAGGGCGTAGGAATCGCCATTGGCGTCGGCATAGACATCGGGCTTGTCGGTCGTGTCGATGAGGCCGCCGAGCCGGACCAGGCCGGGCAACTGTTCCGCACCCTGGCCCGATTTCCAGCCCAGTTCGACCGGCAGGACGACACTGTCGAAGCGCGGCGCCAGTTGCCAGCCATTACCGGTCTGGGCACGGATGCTGTTCACTTCGAAGGCGGCGACGCTGATGCTCAGCCCATGGCCGATGTCCTGTCGCGCGCGAATGCCCCAGCGCGGGATCGGGAAGCCGGAAAAGCCGCTATTGTAGAAAAGCGTGGTCGGGCGCGGGCAGAAGGCGAAATTCTGGAACTGGCAGCCCGAGGGCAAGGTCGCGAAATCGTCGCCCGTATGATAGAGGCCGATCTTGAGCGCGGTCCTGCCACCATTCAACTGCTGCTCATAGCTGAGTTCCGCCGGCCGCAGATCCTGCCCGCCGCCGAACAGTTCCTGCACCTCGAACAGATTGCCGATGCGGGTCGCGGTCAGATCCTCGCCCTTGCGATGGATGATCGTCGCGATGATCTTGCCGCCGGCAAGGCCGAACGCCTTGCCGGTGTCGACGACCGCCGATGCCAGCAATTGCTGGGTATAGGCCGCGCCCTGATCGCGCCCGCCGCTGATCGATGCGGCGCTTTCGGAGACATAGGAGAAGGTGAGGTTGACGCCGCTGTCCTTGAGCCGTGTGCGCCAGCCGGGCTGGGGCGCGGCCGGCGGCGGGGGTGGGGGCGTCTGTGGTCCGGCGGGCGGCCCCTGTAATTGCGGGGCGGGCTTCACCGCTTCGGCGACCTGGACGGGCAGGACGATGGCGGGCGGGCTGTCGGCGATCATTGGGCGACAGCCGCATCGGTCGCGTGGGCGAAGTCCGCCAGCATGCGGTCGCTGTCCGGCGCGACCCCTGTGAACAGGGCGAAGGCATGGGCCGCCTGCATCACCGCCATGCCGCCGCCGGTCAATATGGCGCAGCCCTTCGCCTGCGCCGCAACCAGCAACGGGGTGTGCAGCGGGAAATAGATGATGTCCGACACCCATTGATCGGGCGTCAGCAGATCGGGATCGAAGGGCAGGCCGGGATGGCTGAGCATGCCGATCGGGGAGGTCTGGACCACGCCATCGGCGTCCGCGATGGCATCGGCCGCATGGGCCATGGCCTGCACCCGCGCCGCCGGGAAGAGCGCGCCAAGCCGATCGGCCAGCGCCGCCGCGCGCTCCTGTACCGGATCGACGATCGCAAGATGCGTCGCGCCAAGGTCGAGATGGGCATAGCCGACCGCTGCCGCCGCGCCGCCCGCACCGATCATCGCGATCCGGCCGCGCGGGCGATCGGCAAGGCCGGCGAGGAAATGGGCGCGATAGCCCGACCAGTCCGTATTGTCGCCATGGGCCTGGCCGTTGCGGAACAATATGGTGTTGACCGCGCCCAATGCCCGAGCCGCGTCGGACAGGCCGTCGAGCAAGGGGATGACCGCCTGCTTGAAGGGATGGGTGACGTTGATCCCGTCAAAGCCCATCGCGCCCAGCATCGGCAGCAGGCGGGGCAGGTCGTCCGCGCCATAGCCCATCCGATCGGCATCGAGGATGCGGTAGACGAGGGTGAGGCCGAGCGCCTTTGCCTCCGTCTCGTGCATGTGCGGGCTGCGCGATCCGGCGATGCCCTGGCCGATCAGGCCGCAGAGAATGGACGCGCGGGGGCGATCCGCGACGGGCGCGGGGGACTGGAACATGGCATTATCCTTGGAAGAGGGGCGGTCAGTCGGCCTTGGGCAGGCGGATCATCGCGGCGCAGATGCCCGCGATGACGGCCGGCACCGCGAAGACACCGAAGATGACAGGCAGTGAGACTTTCGCCGCGAGCAGGAAGCCGCCCAGCATCGGCCCGATCACCGCGCCGATCCGGCCGACGCCCATGGCCCAGCCGATGCCGGTGCCGCGTGCTTCGGGCGGATAGAGACTGGCGGCGAGCGGGTAGCAGCCGTTGAAGCCGCCCTGGACGAAGACGCCGATCAGGAAGGCGGTGGCGAGCGTCGCGACCAGCGGCATGGCGACCGATCCGAACAGGACCAGCGTGACGGCAGCGGCCGACATATAGCCCAGGATGAGTCGGCGCAGGTCGAAATGGGTGCCGGCGATGCCGATCAGGGTCACGCCGACAAAGGCGCCGATATTGTAGATGGCGCCGGCATAGATGGCGTCCTTGGCCGGCAGGCCGGCCTCGACCGCCAGCTTGGGAATCCAGCTGATGACGAAATAGAGCGTCATGAAGCCCGAGATGGTGGCCATCCACAGCAGGATGGTGCCGGTCGCGCGGCCATCGGTCAGCAGGCCGCGTACGCCGGCCTTGTGGGCTTCATGCACCTTCTTGGCGGGCAGCCTGTCGACCGCCGGCTGGCCCATCGAGCGGAGCAGGCGGTTGGCCTTTTCCAGCGCGCCCTTGGGCTGGCGGGTCAGCAGGAAGTCGATGCTTTCGGGCAGCAGCAGCCAGACGAAGGGCAGGGACAGGGTGCAGAGGATCGCCGCGCCCAGCAGCATCGCCTGCCAGCCGTAAATGGGCAGCAGGTTGGCGACGACGAAGCCGGTGATGGTGGCGCCGACCGGATAGCCGGCCTGGAGGAAACCGACCGCGAAGGTGCGATGCCGGGGCGGGGCATATTCGGCGGTCAGCGCCGCCATGCTGGCCAGCACCGTGCCGATGCCGATGCCGACAATGAAGCGGCTGACGATCAGTTCGCCGATATTGGCGGCCATGGCCGAGCCGAACATGGCGCCGGCCATCATCACCAGCGAGGCGAGGATCAGCTTGCGGCGGCCGAACCTGTCGGCCATCGGCGCGATCAGCAGGCCGCCGGCGGCCATACCGGCCAGCCCGGCGCTGAATACCACGCCCAGCCGCTCGGGCGTCACCTCCCAGTCAGTCGACAGGGCGGGGGCGATATAGGACAGGATCAGCACGTCCATGCCGTCAAGCATGTTGAGGATGAAGCAGATGGCGACGACCAGTATCTGGCGCGCGGTCCATAGGCTGTCCGATGCGACGGGCGCAGCCTGGCCGTCAACGGTCACATAGGGCCGCACGGACACGCTGCCGGTGGCGGAATAGCTGGCCATTTCGAATAATGCCTTTCATCCTCTCGCGGCGCCCTGCGCCCTTGCCTTGCTTGTCCGGTGGCCTGTCGGCTTCTATTCTGCGGATGGCTATGCCTCATCCATTCAATAGGTAATTTCCACCGCTCCAGATGCGCTTCGCTATATCGCTATGTTATGGCTTTGGCGGGCGCGGCAGGGCGAGCATCGCACTGCGGGCAATCTCCTCGAAGGTTTCGCCGATGATGGCGCGCGGCGATTCCATATTGCGGTTGATATAGACCGGAAGCACGCCGGGGTCTTCAAATTCCAGGAAGCGGACAGTGTCGGCATGGGGCTGCATCGCGGTGAAGCTGTCGACCAGCGCCACGCCCATGCCGTTGGCGACGAAGGCGACGGCGGTTTCGGCGAAGCGTATATAGGTGGAAACGTCCGGTTCCTGCCCGGCGCGGGCGAACATGTCGGCGATGATCCGGCCATGGGGCGTGTCGGGGCGGAAGGATTGCAGTTGTGCGCCGGCAAGGTCGGCCACGCCGATCCGGTCGCGATCCGCCAGCGGATGATGGCTGGGCACGGCGCAGACCATGCGCCCGGCGCCGATCCGGCTGGACAGGATGTTGGGATGGTCGATCGGAAAGACGGTCAGCGCATATTCGCCGCGCTGGAGCGCGAGATAATCGATCGCCTGCTCGACCGAGAGAATGTCGAACTGGATGGTGAGGCCGGGATAATTGGCGCTGAGGCGGGCCAGCATCTGGGGCAGGATCGAATGGCCGAGCGAGGGCGATGCGCCGACGCGAAAGGTCTTGTCCTCCCCCTTGGCCAGCCGGCGTATGACATGGGCGAGATCGTCGAAGCCCTTGTAGATGCGCTCGATTTCCTCGAACAGCACGCCGGCTTCCTGGGTCGGCACCAGCCGGCCGCGGGTGCGGTCGAACAGGCGGAACTGCAGCCGGTCTTCCATATGGCCGAGCATCCGGCTGAGGCCGGGCTGGGACGTGCCGAGCATCCGCGCGGCGCCGCTGACCGTCTTGGTAATCATGACGGCGCGGAAAATTTCTATCTGTCGAACCGTGAGCATCGAACGTCCATGATCCTGCACCGGATGGATAGCGCGTGCTAGCCCAGCGGGGCGGCGCATGAAAGCCCGCCGCGTGCGTGCCGGTCGTTCGAAGGCGGGTTTTCAATGTGCGCGGGCAGGGGGCAAGGGGGTGCCCGCGCACATCGATCAGCCAGGGATCAGAAGCGAACCTTGGCGCCGACCGTCATGTAACGGCCGATCGTGTCATAATGGATCGCGCCATAGGTGGTCAGCGGCGGATCGCGGTCGAACAGGTTGTTGACGTTGGCGAACAGGGTGAACTTGTCGACATTCACCTGGGCGCCGAGGTCGACATAGACACGGGCGGCGATGTCGTTGTTGGCGATGTCCAGCGCATGGTTGAACTTGCCGCCGCCGACATAGCGGACGCGGGCGTCGACCGAGACGTCCTGGCTGCTGTAGTTGATCGACCCGGTGGCGCGCCAGTGCGGGGTGCCGAAGCTGACATTGTCGCCCACGTCACCGGCACGGTCGACGCTGGTCATGCCGTCGTTGATCAGCACCTTGTCGACATAGGTGGCAAGGCCGCGGAAGCGCATCGTGCCGCCCAGGCCGCCGCTCACCTTGCTCAGCGGCAGGGTGTAGCTGGCCTCGATATCCACGCCGGCGGTCTTGTATTCGGCCAGGTTGATATAGGTGGTGTAGATGGTGGTCGGGGCACCGGCAGTGTCACGCACGATCTGGGTGCACAGGTCGGTATTGCCGTTGGCGCAACCGCTGATGACGTCCTGCGCACCCAGCGAGGTGATCGCGTCCTTGAGCTTGATGTTGTAATAGTCGACCGACAGGTTGAAGCCCGGCAGGAAGGTCGGCGTGAACACCGCGCCGGCGGTCAGCGTGCTGCCGATTTCCGGCTTCAGGTTCGCATTGCCGCCGCCATAGCGGGTGATCGAGTAGGTGCTGCCATTTTCCGCGACCGTGGTGAAGCTGGTCGTGGTGGTGGTGTAGAGTTCCGCCAGGCTGCCGGAGCGGATGTCACGCGACCGCGACACGCGCAGCAGCAGATTGTCGAAGATGCGATCGGTCACACCCAGCTTCCACGACCAGATGCCACCGCTGGTGCTGTAGCGGCTGTAGCGGGCCGCACCGTTGACATCGAGCTTGCTGAACGGCTGGTCGAGCAGCGGGATGGCGACTTCGCCGAACGCTTCCTGGACGTTGAACCCGCCGTCGAGCGGCGAGAAGTTGAAGCGGCTGAAGCCCTTGGCGGCCGAGGTGGCGTCGAGGCTGTTGGTGACCTGCTCTTCCCAGCGGGCTTCCGCACCGAAGGCGACCGAAACCGGGCCGGCCCAGGTGGAGAAGGGGTCGCCGCGCAGGCTGGCGCCGGCGCTGTCGAGCTTGGTGGTGTAGACGACGCGGGCGACATTGCCGAACACATAGTCGATCGCGTCCTGGCTGGCGGCGCCTTCGCCCAGGATGTTGAGCGGGCGGCAGGCGGTCGTCGGATCGGTGAGCGCGGTGCGGCAGACGATATTGCCGCTGCTGTCGGTCACGGCATCCAGCGCGGCGGTCAGGTTCGCGCCGGTGATCTGGTTGTCATAGCTCTGCATGTTGCGGTTTTCGCCATGGCTGTAATAGGCCGAATAGCGCCATTTGCCGTCCGCGAAGCTGCCGTCGACGCCGATCGCGCCTTCCACATTCTGGCGATAATAGCCGAAGGTGCGATAGCCATAATCCTCGAAGAAGCGGCCAACCTTGATGCTGGTCTCGCCGGCGGCGGCGAGCTGATCGCGGATCGACTGCGACAGATAGGGATTGCTGGCCGACAGGGTGTAGGTGCCATTTTCCGCATAGAAGGGATATTTGGCCCAGATGCGGCTGTAGCTGCCGTCCGCCCAGAAGGTGGCGTCGCCCACTTCAAAGCTGGCGCGGGCATAGCTGTTGACGCGCTGATAGGGGTTGGTCAGCGCATATTCGTCGTTGGTGGCCACGCCTTCGCCGCCGACCATGGTCGAACCGCTGATCTGGCTGCCGTACTGGAAGGCGCGCAGCGTGCCGTCCGAATTGAAGGTCTGGCCCTTGAGCGTGCCCGAGGTGATCAGGCCGCCGAGGCTGGTGGTCGAGCTGTTGACGTCGCGCACCAGGATATAGTCATGGTCGCCCGTGGTGGGCGAGAAGAGGTTGGCGCTGCCGACATTCTTGCGCGAATTGCGGTCGAGAATACCCTCGTCATTCTGATATTCTGCACCGATCATGAAGTGGCCGCGACCGTCGGCGAAGTGGGTGCCGAAGGTGCCGTCGAAGCTGTAGCGATAGCCGTCGCCACGCGACGACACGCCGTTCTGCGCGCCGATGGTCAGGCCTTCCAGATCATCGTCGAGCATGATGTTGACGACGCCGCCGATCGCGCCCGAGCCCCAGGCTGCGCTGGCGCCGCCGGTGACGATCTCGACCCGCTTCACCAGGCCCTGCGGCACGGTGTTGAGGTCCGACGAGCCGGTGAAGCGGCGGTTGTTGAGCAGGGTCAGGGTGCGGGTGACGCCGAGGCCGCGAAGGTCCATCGCCGACGAGGAGGAGTTGGTGTTGGCGACAGTGCTGGCCGGCGACTGGGTCGCGCGGAACTGCGGCAGGTCGTTGAGCACCTGCGCGATGCTGGGACGGGCGCCCTGGCGCAGTTCGCTTTCGCCCACGACGGTGGTCGGGGTCGGCGCGTCGAAGCCCTTGCGGTCGATGCGCGAACCGGTGACGACGATCGAACCGGCGTCATCGTCAGCGGCGGGCGTGCTGTCCTGTGCCATGGCGACCTGCGCCGTGGCGAGCGACAGGACCAGGGCGGCCCCGGCGCTGCCCGCCATCAGCAGGCGGCGAAATCCAGTGTCTTCAATACGCATTTCCAATAGTCCCCTTTTGCTCTTGCTTATGTTGTGGCCGCGACCCGAGCGGCTCTTGTGTGATGGCTGAAAATCAGTCGGCGACGCGGCGGAAGGCGACGTCGTAGGCACGCCCTTCGCCAAAGCGCAGCGCGGTGACCGCGCCCGATGCGTCGCGTTCGAACTTGACGGTGATGCGGCCGGCGCCCGGCGCGGCCTCGCCGGTGAAGACGTCGGCATAGGCGGGGCTGAGCGGTGTGTTGTACCAGCGCGGGCCGCTATAGGTCAGCGTGTCGCCCTGCTGCTTGAAGCTGAGGCAGGCGAAGGTGTCGACGCCGCAGAAGCGGCCGACATAGGGCTTGGCGTCAAAGGCGGTGACGGCATCGACCTTGCGATAGGCGATCTTCTCGCCCTCGCGATGTTCCAGCGTCAGGCCGGTCTTGCCAAAGGCGAAGATATCCTCGCGCTGCGCCCAGCGGCCCGGACCCACCGGGGTCAGCACCCGGCCGTCTGCGCGCAGATTGCCCTTGTCGTCGCTGTCGAAGCGGACCGGGAAGCCGGTCATGCCGTCGGCATAGACGCCCGAGGGCAGCGGCCCCTTGGGGGTATAGGCCTTGGCCTTGTAGGCGGGCAGGAAGATGTCGGCGACATCGCGGCCCAGCACCGGCGTATCGGCATTGCCGCTATTGCAGAGCAGCGACACGGCCAGCTTTTGCTGCGGATAGCGGGCCATCCAGGCGCGATAGCCGCCGGTCGAACCGCTGTGGCTGACTTCCTGCTGGCCATGATGGTCGAGATTCACCAGCGCCAGTGCATAAGCGATCGGCGTGCCGTCATTGAGCTTGGTCGGCGTCTGCATTTCGGCGGTGAAGCCGGTGCCGAACGTGTCGGCGTCGAGCGCCGCCTGCCACTTCACCAGATCGCCGACCGTCGTCAGCAGGCCGCCATTGCCATAGGCGTCCTCGATCACCTGGTCGTTGCGATAGACGCCATCGTCGAATTCATAGGCGCCGGTGCGGCCGGGCACGACATCGCCATGGTCGTCGCGCCAGCGTGTGTGGGTCATGCCCAGCGGCTTGAAGATATGATCCTGGGTGAAGTCGGCGAGCGACTGGCCGCTGACCCGCGCGACGATGATGGCGAGCAGGTTATAATTGCTGTTGCTGTAGAGATAATGGCTGCCGGGCGCGAAGTTCAGTTCCTTCTGGCGCGCGACGATGTTCAGCATGTCCTGATTGTCGGCGGTGCGGCTGTTGCGCGGCCAGCCCTCGATCGCGGCGACCGAGCCCCAGTCGCGCAGGCCGCTGGTGTGGTGCAGCAGGTGGCGGATCGTGACCGGGGTGCCGTAATCGGGCATTTCCGGCACGACCTTGCGGATGTCATCGTCCAGCGACAGCTTGCCGGCATGTGCCAGCATCAGGGTCGCGGCGGCGGTGAACTGCTTCGAGTCCGATCCGGCCTCGAAGATGCTGTCCGGGGTGAGAGGGACGCCCAGTTCCAGGCTGGCCATGCCATAGGCACGGGTGGCGATCGCCTGGCCATTGCGCGAGACGGCGACGGCGCAGCCGGGGGCCGTCTTGCTGTTCCAGCGCGCGAACAGCGCGTCGAGGCGGGCGAGCGATGCGGCATCAGCCGGGGCCGGGCTGGCCGATTGCGCCATGGCGGCGGCGGGCAGTGCCGCAGCCATGCAGATGAGCGCCCCCGCGAGCGAGGACCGAACGGTCGTCATATCTATTTTCCCCTTTTTGCGCCCGAACGGTGCGCCCGAAGCGCTCTTGCCGCGCTGCGATCTGTTTTTTTCCGGCGGCGCGTACGGCGGAAAATCCGTCGTCGTCCGTCTTTCCTGGCGAGTCCTAACCGGAGTCGCTGTCACGAACCTGACACAGAGAGGGGCGAGGCGGCCGATCTTGCAATCAACGGCAAGATAAGGGCTTTTTATTTGATATTTGCATTCTAGCGGTGGATGCGTATCGCAATTTAATGTCGATAGAGGGGGTGCCGCCCCAGGCGGGCGGGAGTATCGTAATGCGTTTGTTGCTGGTTGAAGATGATGAGCGTCTGGCGCGGGGGATCATGGCCTCGCTGGAAGGCGCGGGCTTTGCCGTCGACATATTGACCAGCGGCGAGGATGCGCTGCGGCTGGCCGATCAGGAACCCTATAGCGCGATCATCCTGGACCTGGGCCTGCCCGATCTGGACGGCCTGGAAGTGCTGAGCCGGCTGCGCGCGCGCGGCGCGCGGACGCCGATCATCATCCTGACCGCACGTGACATGATCGACGACCGGATCAATGGTCTGGATCGCGGCGCCGACGATTATATGGCCAAGCCGTTCGATCCGCGCGAGCTGGAATCGCGGGTCCGCGCGCTGGTGCGGCGCAGCCAGGGCACGCTCGATCCGGTGCTGCGCATCGGCACGCTGAGCTTCGACCGGTCTAGCCGCACCGTCTATCTGGAAGGCAGCATGATCGACCTGCGCCGGCGCGAATTGGCGGTGCTGGAGACGCTGATGGGCCGGCCGGGCAAGGTGGTGGCCAAGGAAAGGCTGTCGGCCGAGGTGTTCAACTTCGACGATGCCGTCACGCCCAATGCGCTGGAGGTCTATGTCGGCCGCCTGCGCCGCAAGTTGCAGCCGTCCGGCCCGTCGATCCGCACGATCCGCGGCCTGGGCTATATGATCGAAGCGGCCTGAGCGCCGGACTGATCGACCGCCACACATATGCGCAGATTGTCTTCCTCGCTGCGGCTGCGCCTGACCGGCGCGGTGATGATGCCGCTGACGGCGCTGGTGCTGGTCTTTTCCGTCATCACCGCACTGGTCAATCACAATACGGAGGCGGACACGGTCGACCGCGTGCTGGTGGGGTCGGTCCGCACGCTCAGCCTTGCCTATAACAGCCCGCCGGCCGACCAGAAGCGGCTGGTGCCGCTGGTCATCCACCTGCTCCAGCGCCGCGCCCGGCCGGTGGTCCATTACAGCGTCTATCGTGGCGACAGGCTGGTCGCCGGCGATCCCAGCCTGAAGCCGCCTGCCGACTATCGCGCGGACTGGGATGGCGTGACCGATCGCCATCCGCCCGCGACCTTCAAGAATGCCTATCGCAAGACGCCGCTGGTGCGCGGCTATCTCGATCCGGCGGACGCCCATTATGTCACCCAGGCGGCCTATCTGCGTAGTGGCACGCTGCACGGCAAGCCGGTGCGGATCGCGACCGAGATGCGCCGCGCCTATGGCGATGACAGGCTGATCGCGATCCAGATTGCCGACTATCTGGATGATCGGTCCGCCTATGAACGGTTGTTCCTGCGCCAGGTGCTGCTGGTCGGCGTCGCGGTGCTGCTGGTCACCGGGCTGCTCTTCTGGTGGGCGATCCGCTGGGGGTTGCGGCCGCTGTCGGACCTGACGGGGCAGGTGGAGGCCGCCCGGCGCGAGGCGTCGCCGGCTTTCCGCATGGAAATGGCGGACGCCACGCCGGTCGAGATCAAGCCGTTCGTCGCGGCCTTCAACGGGCTGATGGCGCGGCTGGAGCGGGCGACCAATTCGCTGCGACAGTTCACCTCCAACGCCTCGCACCAGATGCGCACGCCGCTTGCCGTGGCGCGGGTCCATCTTGACGTGCTCGATCGCTATGGCGCGGCCTCGCCACAGGGCAAGGCAGCGTTGCAGGATATTCCCCACGCCATCGACAGCCTGGAGCAATTGCTGCGCCAGCTGATCGCGCTCGCCCGCAGCGAGGAGGATGGCGACATGCGCATGGGCCCGTTCGACTTGTCCGAAGTCGCCGCGGACGTGATTGCCGATCGCGCCGCCCAGGCGCCGGCCGATATCGAGATCGGCTATGACAAGGCGATGGTCGGTCCGGCCATGGCGGTCGGCCAGCCGGGGCTGGCGGCGGAGCTGATCGGCAATCTGCTCGACAATGCGATCCGCTACAACCGGCCGGGCGGCGCGGTGACGGTCCATCTCTATCGCCGTGACGGGCAGGCGATGGTCGATATCGACGATGATGGTCCGGGCATTCCGGAGGCCCAGCGCGAGAAGGTGTGGGACCGTTTCTACCGCATGCCGGGCAACAGCGCGACGCCGGGCACCGGCCTTGGCCTGCCGATCGCGCGCGCGCTCGCCGACCGGATGGGCGCGCAGATCAGCCTGGCCGACGGACGGACCGGCCGGGGGCTGTGCGTCACCATCGCGTTTCGCGCGGAATAGATCCAGCGAACAGAAAAGCCTGTCCCGGCGACAGGTTCATGTCAGCCCGGCCGGCTATCCCCGACACAAAGTTACAAAGGGGAAGTCCGTTGATGCTGTCCATGATCCTTCGCCGCCGCGCGGTCCGCAGCCTGTCGCTGGCCGGCGCCGCGCTGATGCTGACCGCGCCGATCGCGGCCCATGCCGAGGAAGAGGAAAGCGGTGGCCAGCTGTCGACCAGCCGCGTGCCGACCAGCCCGATCGCCGGTGATTTCAGCTTCGCGGCGGTCGGTGACCTCATCTATCTGCGGCCGATGCTGGCGACGATCGAGCAGCAGTCGCCCGACATGCTGCGTATCCTGCGCGGCGCGGACGTGACCTTCGGCAATTTCGAGACGACCGCGCTCGACCTCAAGACCTTCAAGGGCTCCCCCCAGGCGGAGTCGGGCGGCACCTGGATGCTGGCCGACCCCGCCGTCCCGGCCGATGTGGCGAAGATGGGCATCGACATTGTCGGCCATGCTAACAACCACGCCACCGACTGGGGTGTGGAGGGGTTGTATGATACGCTGGCGCTGCTCGACGGCGCGCATATCGTCCATGCCGGCACCGGCCGTTCGATGACCGCGGCCCGTGCCCCGGCCTATTATGACGGGCCGCATGGCCGCGTCGGGCTGGTGTCGGCCACCACCAGCTTCACGCCGATGTCGCCGGCCTCCGATCCGCTGGGCCAGGTGCCCGGCCGTGGTGGCGCCAACACCATCCGCAGCATCGAGGTCGGCCTGGTGTCCGACACCGATCTGGCGACGATCGCCCGGCTGGCGGGCACCAAGGCGGGCGCGCCGGTCAAGATGAAGGGCCGCGAATATCGGACGACGACAACCCCGACCGCACCGATGACGATCGAATATGATCTCAACGCCAGGGATGTCGCCGCCAACATGCTGGCCGTGCGCCAGGCCAAGCAGAATGGCAATTTCGCCGTCTTCTCGCTGCATAATCATGAGCCCGGCAATGCCAGCCAGACGCCCGCCAATTTCGCCCAGGGTTTGGCCCATCAGGCGATCGATGCCGGCGCGGATGCCTATGTCGGCCATGGCCCGCACCAGCTGCGCGGGATCGAGATCTACAAGGGCAAGCCGATCTTCTATTCGCTCGGCAACTTCGCGATGATGAACAACAGCCTGGATGACCTGCCGGCCGACATGTACGACCAGTTCGGCATCACGCCGGGCAGCGTCACCGCGCCCGAACTGTTGCAGGCGCGCGGGGCCAAGGAATTTGGCGATCCCAACCTCTATGAAACGGTGATTGCGGTCAGCCATTACAAGGATGGGCAGCTGAGTGAAATCCGCCTCTATCCCGTCGATCTGGGCGTCAATGCGACGGGCGCGGGCAAGGGCGTGCCGCACCTGGCCGATGCCCCCACCGGCGCGCGCATCCTGGAACGGCTGCAGCGCCTGTCCGCGCCCTTCGGCACGAAGATCGAGACGGTCAAGGGCGTGGGCGTGATTCGCGTGGCGGCGGCCCGTCCCTGATCTAATGGCGGCTTCAGGGGCGCGGGACGGCGCCCCTGAAGCCGGCCTGTCCTAGTCCGCGCTGTCCAGCGCGAAGAGGTCGAGCCGTTCGGCCAGCGCGGCATCGTCCAAATGTTGCGGGTTGGCGGCGCGCATCTGGGTGCGGGCATGGGGCTTGATACGGACGGCTTCGGCGCTGGCATTGTCTCCATGGCGAAACACGTCGATCACGCTGTCGAGATTTTCATAGACGACCGCGCGCTTTTCCGATGGCGCGGCGATCACCACCTGCAGCCCGATATCGTCGTAAAATTCGAGCAGGGTGCGCTGGTTGGGGCCGTCCATCTTGCTGAACGCCTCGTCGAACACGGCAAGGCCCAGGCCCAGCTCCGCCCGCTCATATTGCCGGCGCGCGCCATGATAGATGCTGGCCAGCGCCGCGCCGATCACCACATAATAGGGCACCTGCCGCTCCGCGCCGCTCGCCGTGCCCTTGCGCTTGTCATAGCTGGTGGTGCGGCCCTTGTTCACATCCTCCATGCGCAGGTCGAAGGTGAAATAGTTGCGGTAATCCTGGTAGGCCGAGAAATCGAGGGACTCGTCGCTCAGCAGCCGTTCGACCTCCGCCAGCGCCTGGGCATGTTCGGCGTCGCGCGGGGCGGCCCGGCCAAAGAGGGCGTCGAAGGTCAGTTCGTCATGCTCGCTCTCGCGCGCCAGCCGGTGGAGCGCTGCAAATTCCTCCTTGGGACGGGCATGGAGCGTGTAGATCTCGCCATGGAGCGGCCGCATCCGCAGCGCGCGGGTGAGGTTGTCCAGCTCCGAACGCAGATCGTTGAAGCGGGCGTTCAGCTCATGGATGAAGGCGGTACGGAACAGCTGGCCGATCTGTTCGGCGGCTTCGTCGGCCTGGCGCCGATACTGGATCAGCTCATTTTCCTCCAGCGCCGCGATATTGGCGGCGAGCCAGGGCTTCACCTCGGTCGCGATCGCGCCGGGCAGGGCAATGGGGGCGCTATTGTCGAAATCGGCGCGGTAATGGCCCAGCGTCTCGCGAATTTCGCCCTGCAACGCCTGATAGGCGTCGCGGGCCTCGTCCGCGCGCTTCATCATCTCCTGCACCAGTCGGGGCAGGGGACGTCCGCGCTGCTGGCGATAGGCCTCGCGCAGGATCGAGAGGCTGGCCGATGAGCGCACCCGATCCTTGAACAGGGCGCGCCGCGAGCGCAGGCAGAGCCAGGAGCCGGGCTGGGCATCGCCCGCATCCAGCCGCCGCTGGATTTCGATCCTGGCCTGGCCAAGCTCGCCGCGCCGGCCGATCAGCTCTTCCTTTTCCTCGGTAGCGCTGCGCAGTTGCAGCTTCACCTTGTCTAGATTGTGCTGGATTGCCGGATCGACCGTCATCGCGATCTTGTCGATCCGGTGCTGCAATTCGGTGCGGCTTTCCTCATGCTGGTCGATCGCGGCGACCAGCAGGTCGAGCCGGTCGGCCGGATCGACATCGGCCATCAGCGGCAGCAGCTTGCGATGAATATCGTCGTGGAACCGCTCGGTTTCGGCATGGACGGCGATCAGCGCCTGCCGATCCTCGATCCGGGCGAGCAGTTCGGCCTCCATCAGCGGGGCTGCGGCCCGGCCGATCTTGAGGTCGCGGGTGCGCAGCACCTCAACCACGATGCCGCTATTATAGGCGCCATCGCGCATGATCGCGCGGCCGCCGGCCAGCAATTCCGCCTGGGTGCCGGCGAGGCGCACCTGGCCGGTGCGGAAGCGCAGGAAGGCGATCGCCAGCGGATCGTCGCTGGCAAAGACGGTGGCGAGGGAATCGGTGTCGAAGCCGGGCGGCTGTTCGGCGAGGCGGCGGCTGTTGATGACCCGGCATCCGCGGAAGCCGTCGCGGTTGGCGCGCACGATCTCGACCGCGCGGGACGCATGTTCGGGATCGACCAGGATCGCCTCTCGGTCGCGCCCAAGCAGGGCCTCGGCCGCTTCGCGCCATTGCGGATCGACGATTTCGGCCACCTGGCAGAGCGTGCGCGGACGCATATTCTCCCGTTCCAGCGCAGCCATCAGGCGGATGGTGCGATCGTCCAGGCTCACCTGGCCGGCGCGCGCCTTGTCGCGGCGCGCGACCAGATCGGCCAGTTCGTCCTGCAGACCGCGCCTCTGGGCGATCGCCTGGTCGCGTCGTTCCTGGATCTTGGCGACGCTATCGATGGCGCTGTGGCGGGCGGTGGCGATCAGATCCTCCATCGCCAGCGGATCGCGCGGCCATGTCGGCGGCTCCAGCCCGTCGCTCTGCTGCCGCAGCGCCTCCAGCGCCTGGAACAGGGCGCCGAGCTTCAGGGGCGCGAGCCGCTCGCGATGGTCGAGCAGGCTGGCGCCGAGCGCGGCCGCACGGAAGCGGGCTTCGAGCCGTTGCACCACGCTGGTGCGGGCCAGGTCCACGGCCTTGAGTTCGCTGGCGACCACGGCACGCTTGCCGGCAGCACCCTCCGCCACGGACTGGGCGAGCAGGCTGTCCTGCCGATCGCCCAGTGCCGCGATCTCCGCATCGCAGCGGCCGATGTCGTGCTGAATGTCGTCCAGTTCCGCCAGCGTGTCACGCCGTTCGCGCAGATTGGCGATCAGCGCGGCGCCCGCCTCGATCATGGCGGCGAGGCGGGCGGTGCCACGGGCGACATCCTCCCGTTCCAGCAAGGTGACGAAGCGGGACACGAGTTCGGCCAGCGCCCGCAGCGCGTCGAGCCGCCGTTCCAGTTCATGCACATCCTTCTGGATGTCGCGATAGCGCTGGATGCCCTCGCGTAGTTCGCCGATGTCGATGTCGTTCCGGGCGAGCAGGAAATTATGCACGAAGCCCTCGACCGAACGCATATCCTCGAACGACAGGGCCATGACGAAGGCGCGGATGAAGCGATCCGGATCGCTGTGGCGCCGGCCGGTGAACAACTGGCGCATATATTCGCGGATATGGTTGCGCGGGCCGTCGGGACGAATGAGCTGGGTGCCGGCTGCCTCGCACGCCTGTTCCAGCCGTTCGCGCACCAAATTCCAGGGCGCCGAGCGCTGCTGGCCGCCGTCCAGATTTTCGATCAGCAGGTCGGTATCCACCCGCACGCCGGGCGCGATATAGCGGCCGACCACCTGTGCATCCTCGATCGCGGATGCCTCGACGCACAGGCCCACGCTCACCGGCGGGCGCACGCCATCGGGATCGTCGAACGTCAGCACGATGTGGGTGACGGATTCCTGGCGCAGAAATTCATGTTCGTTGAGCTGGCCGAGGCAATAGCCGCGTAGCGTGCGTTCCGACTTGCGGCTGCCGGTTTCGCCGGCGGAACGATTGAACTGATACCAGCGCCGCGAGCCGCCGGTCATCACCGCCTGGATGAGGTCGATCAGCGTCGACTTGCCGGATCGGTTCTGGCCCAGCACGGCGGTGTCGCCGCCAACGGCCAGGTCTTCGCGACCGAACAGATGCCATTGCACCAGTGCGATATGGGCAAGCTGCATCATGCGACCTCCTCCTCGTCGGCGTCATCCAGATCGATGACGGGCTCCTCCGTCTCGCTTTCCTGATAGTCGCCGCCGGCCAGCAATTGTTCGAGATGGGCCATGAACTCCTCGCCCGCGACGGTGGCGATCAGCGCGCGGATGGTGATCGGCATGTCCTCCAGCTCTTCGTCGATGTCGCCCATATGGACGATCGCCCGGCGGTCGAGCGCGGTGACCAGCGCCTTGAATTCGTTGATGCCCAGCGTCGCGCGGCGTGCGCGGGCGACCATGTCCTGATAGGCGTCATAGGCGGCGTTGAGCGTCACCATCACGCTGCCATAGCGTTCGACATCGCCTTCCTGGATGCCTTCTTCCCACAATCGGCGGAACAGCAGCAGCACCAGCGTCTCGTCGATCCGCATGCGCGGATGGCCGATCTGTTCGGTGTCGGGCAGGATGCCGGCCCAGCCCTCGCTTTCGCGCACCACCAGCCGATAGCCGGCGACTTCGAAATAATCCGCCACCAGCCGCTCGACATCGGGGCGGAGCAGGACTTCGAGCAGGGCCGATGAGCCGCGATCCTGCACATGCAGGAACTGATGGCGCAGCAACTGGCTGATCGCCTGGGTCACGCGGTGCATCCGGCGCGGATCGCGCGCCTCCAGGGTCTGAAATTCACTGAGCATCTTGTATCTCTGGGGTCACGGCGTCGCCGATGCGCGAGACGGTGAAGCCCGCGCAGTGCAGCCAGTCATTGTCGATGGTCGATCCGGTATCGACCGAGAAGCGGAAATGGGGCGCCAGATGGTTGGCGATGGCATTGCCCCGGCCGTCGGCATCGGCGGCCAGCACCGACAGGCGCAGGGCTTCGAGCGTCAGGAAATCATCGACCGTCTCGATCGGAAAGCGGCTGGCCTCGCCCGATCCGAAGGGCGCCACGCGCCGTTCGAGGAATCGGCTGACCTGTTCGGGCGTGACGGCCAGGCGGGCCAGATAGTCCCGGTCCAGCCGCTTGCGCCATTCGCGCAGGGGATCGGGCGGCGGCAGGACCAGCAGCCCGCCCGAAACCGTCGAACGATAGGTGCGCGGCCGGGCGAGCAGGGCGGGGGACCAGTAGGACCGGCGCGGCTCCAGCAGGCCGGACATGGACGGCGCCATATCCTGCCCATCCGTGCGCGCGAGCAGCCTGTCGAGTTGCATCAGCATCGGTTCGCTGCGCTGGAGGAAGCTGTTGCCGCGGCGTCCGGCATAGCGAACGGTGTTGCGCAGCCGCGTCTCCAGCCGGCTGCGATGCTGCTGGATGCGCTCGAAAGCCTCCTCTATCTGGTCGAACACGCGCCGCACCTTGTGCAGATCGTCATAGACCAGATCGCGGGCGGCGGACGGATCGGGCGCCAGCCGGGCCTCATGATAGGCTTCGGCGATGGCGGCGACGTCGGCGATCGAATCCTCGATCGCGTCCAGCGCGGTGAAGATGCGATGGCGGAAGCGATAGGGGTGGGAGGTGGTCGAGATGGCCGCATAATCCTGCAGCAACAGCTTCTCGACGAAATCCTCGAAATAATGGCGCAGCCGGCGGCCGACGCTGTCGCTTTCCACTACCCGCTTGTCGATGTCGCGCAGCGCGCTCAGCACGCTGCGCAGATAGCGGCCGAAGCTGGCTGCGTCGCGCGCCGCCTTGTGCAGGCCGGGGGCATTTTCCCGCGCGTTGCGCTGCAGCGCTTCCAGCTCGTTCTTCACTTGGATGACAAGGCCGCCAAGCTGGTCGGACAGGCCTTCGCGCAGGCTGCAGAGAAATTCGGCCAGGCGCATGGCGCCAGCGGGCATGTCGACCGTGACCTTCAGGCCATAGCGGCTTTCCTCGATCCAGCCGGTAGCCTGAAGCCGGTTGTAGATATGCCGGGCGCGCATCATCGCCGCGCTGGTGGCCTGTGCGTCGGCGGCTTCCAGCTTGCGCCGGCGCACGCGGCGGCCGGGGCGCGCGGCCAGCTTGTCCAGCACCACCGGGCTTTCATCCTCGCGCCACAGCTCCGCATTGTCGCCCAGCAGCGTGTAGATCAGCTGGACGACCTCACCCTGGGTCGGGAAATGCAGGTCGGAACGGTAGAAGCCTTCATAGAGGCCGATCAGCACGCGCTCGTAGAGAAAGCGGTTCGACCCGGCGAACAGCGCGAAAATATCGGAATGGAGTTGGCCGAACAGCATCAGGCGGCACCACGCGCGGCCGGACGGGACGCGCGATCCGGCGTAGCCGCGACGATGGAGACATCGCCGGTGCGCTGAGGGGCAGACAGGGACGGATGACGGGCAGGCAGGCGCATTGTCCTCGGCGATGCCGGAGAAGCGCCTCCAAGGGCCGGGCGCAGTGTTGCGCACGACCATAGACAGGGGCTCGTCCGGCAAAAATATGGGTTCGGCCGGCGCAGATGCCATGTTCGGGCGAGCCGGGCAAGCCGATGTCGGAATTGCAGAAAAGAGCGCGCGGTTGACGTATAACTTGTAAATTATGCCGCCAATCCAAGCCCGTTTTCTGTAATTTCATATGTAAATATTGGCCATGTCGAGAAAGGCAGGCGATCATTTTGCGAACAGAACGGGCAAAGGCCTCTTAACCATTGTAAAATGCTTCCATGGCCTAATAATGCGATGGATGAGGCAGGGTTGCTCAAGGGGTTGAACCGTCCCGCGCGCGCGGGCAGCATGGACGCGTCCTGCGCCATGTCCGCCTATTTGCCTGCGGCTTTGCTGTTGCTGGCGGGGCTGGTCGGGCTGGCTGCCGCCTGGATCATGAGCGGCAGCGGCTCGGGACGCTATCTGGTGATCGCGCCCTGGGGCGCGTCGCGGGCCGAGGCGATCAACCTGGTGCGGGCGGCCGACGGGGGGCTGGTCGGCATGGGGCGCCTGTCCAACATCATCATTGCCGGGTCGAACCGGCCGGATTTCGCGGCGGCGTTGCGCAGGGCGGGGGCCTGGGGCGTGATCGCGACGCCGTCGCGGATCGAATGCGGCGAACCATTGCCGGGGGGGCAGACATCATGATTATCGAGCTGGACAAGCTGCGTTTCCATTTCGGTCGCTTCCTCGTGCCGCTCTTCTGGGCGCATGTGCCGTTGCTGGCGACGGTGGCCCTGCTCACGGGCCATTCGCCGATCGCGGCGGCGCTGGGCGGCACATTGCTGGCGGGGGCCTATCATCTGACCTGGTGGCGCCAGGGGATCGCCCCTGCGACCCGCTATCTGTCCGCCGTCGCACTGATGGGCGAGCCGGCGATCCTGCTGTTCCTGCTGCGCGGCCATGCCTGGCAGATGGACATGCACATGTATTTCTTCGCCATGCTGGCGCTGACCATCGCCTGGTGCGACAAGCGCGCCATCCTGGCGGCGGCGACGGCGACGGCGCTGCATCATCTGCTGCTGCTCTATCTTCTGCCCTATGCGGTGTTTCCGGGGCAGGGCAATCTGGAACGGGTGCTGCTGCATGCCGGCATCGTCGCCTTCCAGACGGCAGTGCTGGTCTGGCTGAGCGACAAGCTGGTCGAGAGTTTCCAGCGCAACCAGAAGATGGGCGAGGAGATATTGGCCAAGAACCAGGCGCTGGAGGCGCGGACCCGCGAGGCGGAGGAGGCCAATCGCGCGAAGAGCCTGTTCCTGGCCAATATGAGCCATGAAATCCGCACGCCGATGAATGCCATATTGGGCTTCTGCCATCTGGTCGCCCGGACCGACCTCGACCCCAAGCAGCAGGATTATATCGGCAAGATCAACCAGGCCGGCGTATCGTTGCTGCGGCTGATCAACGACATCCTCGATTTCTCGAAGAATGAAGCGGGCAAGCTGACGTTGGAGGCGCATCCCTTCACCCTGCGCAGCGCGATCGAGAACCAGATCCAGCTGGTCGCGGCCAATGCCGAGGCGAAGCAGGTCAGGGTCGTCTCGCGGGTCGACGCCGATGTGCCCGAGCGGCTGATCGGCGACGAAATGCGCTTCTGTCAGGTGGTGCTCAACCTGATGAGCAATGCCGTCAAATTTTCCGAGGAAGGCACCGTCACCATCGGCCTGTCGGCGACCGAGCAGAATGGCCGGGTGCGGCTGAAGCTGACGGTGCGCGACACCGGCATCGGCATGACGCCCGAGCAGCAGAAGTCGCTGTTCCATTCCTTCACCCAGGCGGACAGTTCCACCACGCGGCGGTTCGGTGGCACCGGCCTTGGCCTCGCGATCTGTCGCCAGATCGTGGAGCAGATGGGCGGCGACATCGCGGTCGAGAGCGCACCCGGACAGGGCAGCAGCTTCATCTGCCACATGCTGATGGATGCGGACGACCGGGCGATGGGGCTGGAAATGCCGATGTCGGCGCATGTCCGCCGGCTGCGGGTACTGGCCGCCGACGACAATCCGGCGTCGCGCCAGATCATCCATGACGTCTTTGCCGGCTGGGGCATGGCGGTGGACCTGGTGGCGTCGGGCGGCGAGGCGATCGCCGCGATCGAACATGCCGACGAACGGGGCGAGCCCTATGACCTGGCCCTGCTCGACTGGAAGATGCCCGGCCTGGACGGGATGGAGACGGTCGATGCGCTGCGCGGCAGGGCGCTGCGCCATCCCCAGCCCAAGGCATTGATCATCACCGCCTATGGCGCCGACGATCTGTTGCAGGGTGTCGATACCGACAAGGTTGCCGCCTTTCTGACCAAGCCGGTCGTGCCCAAGATATTGCTGGATACGATCACCGAGATTTTTGCCGAAGAACATGCGCCCGTCGTCCATGTCGCCGCGCCGGCCACGCCCGCCCTGCCGATGGTGGCCGAAGCGCTGCGCGGGCTGCGCGTGCTGCTGGTCGAGGATAATGAGATCAATCGCGAGATCGCGGCCGAACTGTTGGACGATGCCGGGTTGAAGGTGGATTTCGCCGAAAATGGCCGCATCGCCTGCGACATGGTGCGCGAGAAGGGGGCGGGTTATGCCGCCGTGCTGATGGACGTGCAGATGCCCGAAATGGACGGCATCAGCGCCACCCGCATCATCCGCGAGCAGTGGAGCGCCGAGGATCTGCCGATCATCGCCATGACGGCCCATGCCTATGAGGAGGAAAAGCAGCGCTGCAAGGCCGCGGGCATGAACGATCATATTGCCAAGCCGGTCGAGCCGCCGGTGCTGGTCCGGGTGCTGGATCGCTGGCTGAAGGCGGGGCGAGTGACCACGCCGCTGCCGTCGCCGGTCGTGCCGACGGTTGCCGGTTCGTCGCTGCCCGATCGACTGCCGCCCTTCGACCTGCCCGCCGCACTGGCGCGGGTCAATGGCAAGACCGGGCTGCTGCGCAAGCTGATCGTCACTTTCGGTGACAGCTATGATCATGTCGGCCGGGATTTGCGGGCGCATTTGGCGGCAGGGTTGCTGCCCGATGCGCGGCGCCTGGCCCATAGCCTGAAGGGCGTAGCCGGATCGCTGGAACTGCCCGGCGTCCAGCAGATCGCGTCGGACATCGAACGGATGCTGGCGGCGGATGAAACTGGGCCGGCGCTGGCCGCGATCGTCGATCTGGAGGTGGCGATAGCACCAGCGATCGCCGCCGCGCGCAGCCTGACGGCGGGGGCAGAGGCATCGGACGTTGCGATCGTCACCGTCCAGGATGATGATGCGGTCGAACAGGCGCGCACCGAATTGCGCGGGCTGCTCGCGCGCCGGAGCCTCAGTGCCCGCACCGGGTTCGAGCGGCTGGCGCAGGCGATGGGGCTGACGCCCGATCAGCGCGCCGGCCATCCCGTTCGGCGGGCGCTGGAGCAACTGGATTATGAAACCGCCCTCGCGCTGATCGATGCGCCGGGTGCGGGCACAGCAGGCCGGTCGATCGATCGGGCAGGAGCGACTCCATGAGCAAGGCCACCATCCTGATCGTCGATGACGAGATTTCGAACATCGAAATCATGAACGCCGTGCTGGAGGATGATTATGAGATCTGCTTCGCCACGTCGGGCCAGCAGGCGCTGGACATTGCGCGCACGGTGCAGCCCGACCTGATCCTGCTGGATGTCCTCATGCCGGGCATCGACGGGTTCGAAGTCTGTCGCCAGATCAAGGCGGACATCATGCTGGTCGACATACCGATCATCTTCACCACCGGCCTTGGCGATACGGAAGATGAGATGCGCGGCCTGTCGCTGGGCGCGATCGACTATGTGACCAAGCCGATCCAGCCGGCGATATTGCGCGCGCGGGTCGGCAACCATGTCGAACTCAAGCGCCTGCGCGATCAGCTCGCGACGCTGGCCGTCACCGATGCGCTGACGGGCCTGAGTAATCGTCGCCACATGGAACGGTCGCTGCAGGCGGAAAGCGCACGGCTGACCCGGACCGGGGAATGGATGTCGGTCATCATGCTCGACATCGATTTCTTCAAGCAGTTCAACGACACCTATGGCCATCCCGCCGGGGATCGCTGCATCGCGATGGTCGGCGCCGCACTGACCCGCGCGGTCAAGCGCGCGACCGACCTGCCGGCGCGCTATGGCGGCGAGGAATTTGCCTGCATCCTGCCCGGCGCGGACCCCCAGGGGGCAGAACTGGTTGCGCAGGAAATCCGGCTGCAGATCCAGTCGCTCAACATTCCCCATGCCCAGTCGCAGGTCAGTCCCTTCATCACCGTCAGCATCGGCGTCGCCAGTGCCCGCTGCCATGCCGACCTGCCCGCCGAGCTGTGGATGGCGGAAGCCGATCGCCAGCTTTACGCCAGCAAGCAGCGCGGCCGCGATTGCATCACGACGACGCAATTTGATCAGCCGGCGGAATATTGCCGCTCCTGAATGGGGGATTGCGACCTTGTCGATCATGCCTCCTCTAGAGAGAGGGGGCTGGCGGAGCGGGAGTCCGTGGTCCGCCATTCTCACCTATTCCCACGCATTCCTAAAATTGTTATATAATAATAGCTTATTTGATAGGCGTTCTAACCCGTTCTCATCCAATCCCGCCTATTCCCAAAAATTATGTGGGTTGATATGTGGGTTTCGAATGTTGGACGGGATGTTGGGCTATGGCCGGATTTAAACCTGCGGGGGCACATAGGGAGAAGCGGCTAACGGCTGCGACCATCCGTGCGCTCACCAAAGTTGGGATGCATGCGGATGGTAACGGCCTTTACCTGAAAGTAGATGCCAGTGGAGCTAAACGTTGGGTTCAGCGCATCGTCGTAAATGGAAAGCGGCGCGACATAGGTCTGGGGTCTGCTAGCCTAGTCTCACTTGTAGAAGCCCGAGAAACGGCCCTACAGCACCGAAAGGCGGCTAGGGCAGGCGAAGACCCTCTAGCAGCCAAGAAGCTCTCACAGGCCATCCTAACCTTTAAAGAGGCGGCAGAGGCTGTCCATGCGCTCAATAAGCCGACATGGCGCAACGAGAAGCATGGCGACCAGTGGCTTAATACCCTCAATAAATTCGCCTTCCCGTTCATTGGTAACAAGCGTGTCAGCACGATCACCAGTGCTGACATTTTGCATGTGCTTTCCCCGATCTGGAACACTCACCCCGAAACAGCCCGGCGCGTAAAGCAGCGTATCGGCACTGTTATGAAATGGACGATGGCAAAGGGCTGGCGCACAGACAATCCTGCTGATGCGGTCGCGCAAGGGCTGTCCAAACATGACCGCTCCAAGGTGCAGCATCGTAAGGCGCTGCCCTACGACAAGGTAGCTGATGCTATAGAGATAGTGCGGTCCAGCGATGCAGGCATGGTTACGAAGCTAGCTTTTGAATTCTTGGTCCTTACAGCTACGCGATCGGTTGAAACACGCGAAGCCCGATGGAGCGAGGTCGATCTCGACAAGAAGGTCTGGACGATACCAGCCAGCCGCATGAAAGCGAAGAAAGAGCATCGTGTCCCCCTTACCGAGCGCTCTCTCGCAATCCTGAATGCCGCTGCCCCCTTCAATCAGGCGAAGTCGGACCTGATCTTTCCGGGGATGAAAGAGGACAGGCCTCTTTCGGATATGACGCTTTCAAAGCTCATGAAGGAGTTGGAGATACCAGCCGTCCCCCACGGCTTCCGTTCTTCGTTTCGGGATTGGGCTGGCGAAGCTACCGCCCATCCTAGAGAGGTCATCGAGTTGGCGATGGCGCATCGCATTAAAGACAAGGCGGAGGCGGCTTACGCCCGCTCCGATCTGTTCGATAAGCGCCGCGCATTGATGGATGATTGGGCGGCCTACATCGGTCGAAATTAGTGGTTATTAATGCCACTCGAAAAATTCGCTTTTTAGGTTTGACATTAAATAAGAAATTGATATCACAGGAAAATATGCGTTGACGCGACTCGATTGGCGCCGCATATCTGTGCTCGTCCACAGCGGCGAGGAATACCATGATTGAAGATCGCTTTTTGCGTCGCCCCGAAGTGGAGGTGATGACCGGATTGTCGCGCAGCACGATCTACCGCCTTATGTCGGAAGGTGATTTTGCGCCCCGATATCGTATCGGCAGACAGGCGATAGGCTGGAAGTTTTCGGAAGTGCGAGAGTGGCTTGATCTGCGTCCTAAGGCAGTCAGAGGGCGATTATACAAGATAGTGGCCCATCTATCTGACTATCTAAAAAAAGGAATCTATCATCATGCACGATCAAACCACATTGAACATGAGCATCTCTCATATCATCGATAGACTTATCTACCTTGTGTTCGATAATGATCTATCTTCTCCGGTGAAGGCGGAAATATATACTACCATAGGTGAGCTAAAGAAGCTCATAGGTAGCGACTATTAATGTAAATTTCAATAGGGGTGCATCGAAAGGTGCGCCCCTTTCATTGTAAATGAATACAACTCATCCTCCGCTAGGGTTGATGCCTGTTGAAGGTTATTGATTATATTATGACCAATAACCTTTAATAAGACATACTCACGCGGAATCTTAAACCCGATATAATTTTTACACGTTCTTATATAGCTCAAATGCTTGTTGCGGTTCTCGTTGACAGAGAAGCGACGGTAGCCACACCGTGTTGATGTCTAGTGAATGCACTAGCACAATTGCATCAGCCCATAAATGTTTGAGTTGTTCCGTTGAGCTATATCTACTCGCAGGAGGGTAGGAGGTCAGCCTTACGGCCTCTAAGTTCCCCAAAGAATGTAACTTGTTACCCGCTACAAGGATTACGGGTAATAGCATCAAAGACAGTAGGCCTACTGCACATCAGATAATAGCATTATATCTACTAACCTTCGCAAGAGAGGTTGCTAATAATATTTGAAGCTCTGCAACTAATGAGCCTTGCAGGTGGCATTTGGCTTGGAAGTTTAGACGATCTAGCCAAGTTAATTTTCGTCATTTAGGTAAATTCTATCAAATAGCTCAGGAAAATTCAATCCCTATGTTCGAGCGGGGTGAGGATTTAGCTTTGAAGGCAGCTTTTCCGATCCAACAGTCCGACCAACCTACCGATTTGCTATACCCGCGCCGGGAAATCGGGCATCCGGTATAGCTAGTGTGTTAATGCAATATAACACTTTATGTGGAAAGATGATGATTTAACCCGGATATTAATGTCGGAGCTAAATTTACCTAAATATCTCTAAACATGGACATATCGGCAACTAGTTCGTGCCTTGATCGCCGACGCTGCACACCAATGTCGCCTCCAGCCGGAAAGTCATGAACGTGTAGAACTCATCCTTAAGCCCGCAACCTGTCACCTGCCGGGCAACCTCGCGCATCGATTCACGAACCTGCGGGCTGGTGTTGTTCTTCCCGAACTTTTCCATCCGATCGACCGATATCTGGTCGCCCTTCCATCGGACTTTGAAGGTATCACCTTGGTAGGAAAGCTTATGCTTTTTACCGTCAGCCGGGATGCTGATGGAAGGCGCTCCACTGGCGGGAGCAGACGCAAGGCCAGCCGTTGCCGTGATGATGGCCAGTATGGGGAAGCGGATCATGGCAGCAGCCCCGAACGGCGCAGCCGGTATTCGCGGTTCGCAGCCTCTAGGTCGCTGTTGAGTTGCTCCCTTAGTAGGAAAGCTTCGACTTCATAATCGCGGCTTCCTGCGGTAGGGACGGACGGTGTTCTGGGTATTTCTACCATCCCCGCAAACTTCTCATCTACCACACGGTTACAAACATCGCGTTCTGCCATCGCCTGTTGATAGGTTGGGGCTACTCCAGGGAATCTGCTTTTCATACAGTCGGCAAAAACCTCCTGCTTCTCAAAGAAGGTTACTTGGGCGCAGGCAGGGGTGGCTATACCTACGCCCATTATTATCCACATCAATGTTCGCATGATTGCTACTCCGGTCATAGCAAGGGTTGCGTTTCGGTGGCGCTGGAGCCGTCCGAATAGGTGGTGGTGAGTTCGACCGACTTGCCTTTGGCCTTGAAGGTCAGAATCTCGTCGTCAGGGTGGTTGCGCCAACGACCGGGGCCGGAACTGGGGCTGATATCGACCCCGCGCCACATGATACGGCTGCCCTGTAGCTGGCAGTCGTTCTTGAACGGCTTACCGTCATCCGGTCGCTTGTAGGAGATGCGAACGATCCCGCCCCCGAGTGGCACAGCCTTCATGATCTTCGGGGAATGACCGAATAGCTGGGCGATTCCAGCCTTACAGACTGAGATGGCTGCCTTTGCGTCGATGGGTGCCACAGGCTCTGTCTTGACCGGCTTAACGCCTATATCGGCATCGGCCCTCGTAAGGTCTGCTGCTGACGGTCTGGCTTCCTCCTGCTTCGGCTGGGGGGCTGGGCTGGAACAGGCGGCCAACCCTAGCGGAAGGATCGCGGCCCCTGCCGTAAGCATAATGGCTTTCATCCTGCCCTCACGAATGCAGATTAGGGAATCGCGCGCAAAGTTTCCTCATCACTTGTGAGTCTTCGCTATCTGGATCAGCATCGCCAATTTCGATCACATTGGCTAATGTGTCGGGCTTACCGTTCTTAATCTCAGTCGCGAAGCCTACAGCAAATTCCGCATCCCCGGCGTAACCGCCGTAGCTATTCTTCGAGTTCACGAAGCCGCAGTAAAATACACCTGCATCCCCGGCAGGAACATTGATTTTAGGGTGTCGAAAGCGAGCGGATTCCGGGTCTTTTAGCCTCTGCTTAACAGCGTTTTCTACTGCTAGCTGCTCTGCAAGCGTCATCGGTCTAGCCAGTGCATGACTGGAACAAGCCATCGTCAACGCAGCAGCTATCATCAAGCTCGAACGCATATGTTCATCCTGTGCCCCTCCGCACCACCCCGCCAGCCGGGACGGTTAGTCGCGCGTGAACACAGGGAACCGCGCCCTGCGTATTCCCCGAAGGTATTATATTCAGCAGGCCGCCCGACCTAATGGCCGAGTGCCTGTGTTCACCGCGCGAATGCGGGCTGACCCTCACGACTAAGATCGAGTCAGCAAGACGTCTTTACGAAGGGTTATGTGTTTAGTCCATCGCGTATCTGCGTCACTGACAGATCATCGCCGCCAGCCCTTTATGGCCCCAATGACCGCAGCAACCGCGTTCAAGACAGCGGCTAAGCCCATGAGGGTGGATGCATCGATATTGACCATTGTCAGCCTCCTTCGTTCCGACTTATGTTCTCCATATGTTCCTTTTGAGTCGGTGTAGGAAAGAGGCTTAGGCTATGGGTGTCAGAGTTGAGTCCGTTCCCGAAAGCGTTCGGCTTCGGATATCGGGCGACATAGAAACCGTGATCGCCGTTCCCTACGAGGATGACGATAGGTTCATGATCGGGCTATCAGACGGCACCTTGCTCATAGGCAGCTATGACGAAGACCTACGATGCCAGTTCGATGTCGCCCGCTATGGCGCTGGGCTGGTGAGGATCGAGAAGGGCGGAGCCGTTGTAGAATGGCGGGGCATCGAATGGGCGGCCGTATCAGCCTATGACCCAAATGTTGCAAAGCCAGCCGTTCCTCTACCTATGCCGCTGTTTCCAGATTTATAAATATATTATGGTGTAAAGCTGCATTATTAGATATGACTTTAAGTATTAGATAGCACTACTAAATCGAGTTATGCCAAATAATCGATTTCAAGCTCATTACAGGGGCAACGCCTATTTTGGCTACCTAACTAGATATTTTGCGATATCAACGCCCTATGGCGCCTTAAATCGCTCAAAATCACGTATTGCATGCGCCTCGCCACCCCATCTTTTTATTGGGTATCGCCGAAGGGCATTTTTATCCAACTTGAGTGGCTAGCGACCGGATCACTTCTGGTTTCATGACCCAAATGCAGCTATCCAATTAGTCAGACCGTAAAGCCACAGGTTCAGCCTAAACTGAGTATCTAGAGGACATGTCGAATATGCGCCCTGCCACCAGCTTGACGCTAGCAAGGCATCCTGGCTCGAGGTGATGGGATACAGAAGCAAGCAATTCGGTAGTTAAGCGGGCTGCGACCGGGAGCCCCTTCGCGATATACGCTGGCTCAATCGAGTGTCGCGATTGTTTGGGATGCTCGACAGCATGGCGAACCACAGTGAGCCGGTCGAGCAATTCGCGTTCGCCTTCATTCACCTCCAACGGCGTCTGCGTCCACGGTAATGGCTCCCTGATCGCGGTTTCAAGCAAGTCGCAAAATCCCATAACCCGGTCACTCAATGGGCGCTCTATTGATGCAAAACGACTATCCTCGAAAAACTGGAGATATTCGTCGCGTAGTTTAGCTGGATATGCGCCGATGCTAGCCGACCCGGAGAGAGCGGCGGTTAGAGCAGCCTGAAGGGACAAATGTGCGGCCTTAGCTGCAAGCGCCAACCGGTCAACGTCAACTACAGCCCTATCAATCTGATACAAACAGTCTTCTAAGCTAAGGCAAGCAACACGCTCCGGGGTGAGGCATATCCAAGGACTGTGATCGTCAGAGGCATTCAGGATTGCCGACCAGTCCGTTGAGGCTAAATCGTCGCCCTTCCCGTGAGTTTCATCGTTCATGTAACCATCCATAGATCGGTGACCGGCGCATGATCGCCATGTCGCTTAAGGAGCATGGCCGCTGCACCCCAAGCGACATGGCGCTGTTCCATTATTCAGCAGCGGCCTTAGCTGCCTTCTTGACCGGTGCCTTCGGCGTAGCAGTCTTCCGCCCCTTACCAGCCTTCCCCAACCCAATCTTAACCGCCAACTCCTTACGCTGCTGCGCATAGTTAGGCGCGGTCATGGGGTAATCAGCTGAAAGGCCCCACTTGGTGCGGTATTCGTCAGGCGTCATCTGGTATCTGGTCATTAGGTAACGCTTGAGCATCTTAAGCTTCTTACCGTCTTCGAGGCAGACGATATAATCCGGCTTCACCGACGAACGGATAGAAACGGCAGGCTCTTGCTTCTCTACAGGAGCTTCTACAGGCGTTGAAAGACCGGTCAGGGCGCTATGAACGTTAGCGATGAGGGTAGCGACATCGCTAACCCCGACACTGTTATTAGAAACATGGGCGGCAACGATATCTGCGGTCAGCGTCACCAGCATTTCATTGGCATTGTTGTTTTCTTCGGCGTCCATATGCGATCCTTTTATGGTTGGTATCGCACATATAGCGGAAGATGATCTCAAATCACCCTGTGAGGATCATTAAATTTCGGCATAAATCTGTGAATGGGATCGCATGGTTAGTAGGGCGAATTTCTAAGACTTCGACCTACCGTATATTCTTACCCGATCATCCTACCCGCTTCTCCACCCTCTGTATCGCCGCCCGACTTACCATATACTCTTTAGGGTCAGGACCCATTGATATGATTAGGTTTGTGTGATTCAGGCTCCGTGAGGAGACTGGATTTGAGCGACCTATATTGGCTGACGGACGAGCAGATGGCACGGCTTGAGCCGTATTTCCCGAAGAGCCACGGCAAGCCTCGGGTTGACGATCGCCGGGTGTTGAGCGGGATCATTTTTGTGAACCGCAATGGGCTGCGCTGGCGCGATGCACCGAAAGACTATGGGCCACACAAGACGCTGTACAATCGTTGGAAGCGGTGGGGCGATAAAGGCGTATTCCTGCGGATAATGGAAGGTCTGGCTGCGCCCCAGGCATCCGAACGCAAGACGGTGATGATCGACGCGACCTATCTCAAAGCGCACCGCACGGCATCGAGCCTTGCGGTAAAAAAGGGGATGCGGGCCGCCTGATTGGCCGCACGAAAGGCGGCATGAACACCAAGCTTCATGCCGTGACGGATACCAATGGTCGGCCGATCAGCTTCTTCATGACCGCAGGTCAGGTCAGCGATTATATTGGCGCGGCGGCCTTGCTGGACGAACTACCCAAAGCCCAATGGCTGCTCGCCGATCGTGGCTATGATGCCGACTGGTTCCGAGACGCCTTGCAGGAAAAGGGCATCACCCCCTGCATCCCGGGCCGGAAATCCCGGAACAAGGCCGTCAAATACGACAAACGTCGCTACAAGCGCCGCAACCGGATCGAGATCATGTTCGGCCGCCTGAAGGACTGGCGGCGGGTCGCGACGCGCTACGACCGGTGCCCCAACGCCTTCTTCTCGGCCATCGCCCTCGCTGCCACCGTCATCTTTTGGCTCTGATCAGTGAGTCCTGAGCCTAGCCAGTAAGACGCCACCTCCTAATCTGGACCAGCCGCTAGCGCCGAAGCAATCATATGCACCACCGCGTTGTTCGATATCGGTATAGCCATCGGGAACAATCCGGTGGAACAGAATAAGTGTCCCAATAGCATTGACTCCACAATTTCGGACACTAAGGTTTGGAAGGTCTAGAGTCTATTAGGACATATCGCATGTCGAACATCATCGGATACGCAAGAGTCAGCTCAGAAGATCAAAATTGCAGCATCCAAGAGGCGGCACTGCGCGAAGCAGGTTGCACTATCATCCGGTCGGAGAAGAAGAGCGGCACTACCGTAACAGGCAGGCAAGAGCTTGATACTATCCTTGCCTTCCTCCGCGCCGGGGACACGTTAATGGTGACTCGAAT
The DNA here is from genome assembly GCF_049472635.1 of Sphingobium salicis subsp. salicis. Classification (NCBI taxonomy): domain Bacteria; kingdom Pseudomonadati; phylum Pseudomonadota; class Alphaproteobacteria; order Sphingomonadales; family Sphingobiaceae; genus Sphingobium; species Sphingobium salicis. The sequence goes on along the minus strand of NZ_JAYRCS010000001.1, from coordinate 3,178,197 downwards.
TGACCGGCTTGCACGGTCGGTTGCTGATCTAGAGAAGATCGTAGAGACGCTTAAGGCGAAGGGCGCTTTCCTTCGCGCCACGGAACAAGCGGTGGATACCTCGACCCCTGCGGGCATGGCCTTCCTACAGATGCTAGGCGTGTTCGCGCAGTTTGAGACTGCCATACGCCGGGAGCGGCAGATGGAGGGGATAGCAAAGGCTAAGGCCCAAGGGGTCTACAAAGGCCGTAAACCATCCGTTCCTATGAATGAGGTCCGCCGCCTTCATGCAGAAGGTGTCCGTCCGACCGACATTGCCAAGCAGCTTAAGATAGGGCGTGGCAGCGTCTATCGGGCTTTGAACGAGAATGTCCCTGCCGGTGTTACCGAAAAGGAAATCGACGCCATATTTGATGGAGGTGAGAGTAGCGATCAATCGGGCGAGGCCAGCTATTCCTCTCCACCTTCATGAGGGTAGGTCGCCTCGTATAGGTCGCCGATACTGGTGCCATTGAACAACCAGTGTCGGCCCGGCTGAACCGCATACGGTGCGCCGGACACAATCCTTTGTGCCATAGTCAGGGAAACCATTTCCCCCCGTAGAAGCACCTTCTTGGCCTCTACCACCTCAACGGTTTCTCCGCTCGCTACGTGGACCAGTGTCGAACCTAACGGCACACCCATCTCTTCAAAGTTTAGGGGAGGGCGGCGCTTCTTCTCGAAGGTTTTAGCCGCTGCCATGGTGCCCGGCTCCGCCGCCTCCACTTCTCGTTCGACTGCGCGTTCAGTTTGCGGGGTAAGGTCTTCGCCGGGGAAGGCGTTGATGATCGCGACGGCTCGATGTTCGGCGATAGAGAAGAATTCCCGCGAAGGATTCACACGGTCCGGGCCGAAGGCAATGTGGAGAGCTTTCTCGACCTTGTGGGCATCATGAACCGTTCGGGCGACCGCCACCTTAAAGGGCAACGGGACGCCTGTAGCACGGCTGAGTTCGGCGACCCTGCGCTCTACGCCTTCGCCTGATGTTCGGCCGATCTTGACCATGCCCGGCATGGCATCATTGGTAAGAACATAGATGATGCCCCCAGCAGGTTCGTGGCCAATGGAGTTCTGATGGTCTTGCATGTCGCCCCTTGCCGCCAAAGATCGCTGGCAAACTCCTATGTTTGGTATCGCAGCAGGGATCAAGGCGTAGGGCGCAGTTCGTCTCAGAAAGGAGGCTCGCCTCTGAGCCTGCATCGAAATGCAGAAAGGCTGATCTTCGATACGGCTTTTGGGCTGCATTCAGGCCGAACAATTACAATACAGAGTGCGGGTAAAGATTTCCGAACTTCCTCCATTTGGCACCGAAAGATGCCCGTCCGGGTGACCGAGCCGATAGAAACTCCCCAATCTCACAATTGAGGCAGGACAGAAACTGAGAGACGTTTAGAAAAGATTCGACCTCTGACGCGCCAATAGTAACATCAATAGACCTAGAAGGCTTGAAAACCAAGCTGCGCACATAATGATTCGACTTCTTTGATTTGACCACTGGGAACCAGACGCCAAAGGCGTGCTGATAGTTTATGTCGTTTCTACGCGCTGAAAGCCATCCTTGCAGAGCGGGCCGAAGTTCGGAAGCGCCAGCTACAAAATCAGAAGCTCCCGCAGCGCCAGTAGATACGGCATTAGAAGCTCTCTCATCCAGAAAGGTCAGAAAAGATCGCCAAAAACCGTCATGAACCCCAGTGCCACTATTATGAGTTTTTAGTTCTATTTCAATCTGGCCCGCCACGTTCTCTATAATCGAGTATTGATACATGCCTGCGGAGAAATTAGCAGGTGCGCCTGAGGCAGCGCTAACAACCTGATCTATCATTAAGGCCTGCTGTCGTTCGACCTTGACAATCCCTGCACCGGAAGCCCGCATGATAGCGTGTGCTGCGAAGAAAGCTGCGTAGTAAACTTTGATCATTGGCCAGCTTATTAAATTATGATGCTGGCTCTCTAATATGCTTATACTAAAGCTTTCTCGACTTGATAAAGAAAATCTCTCATAATCGAATGCGATGTATTTGATGAGTTTCGCAAGATTGATGCCGTGCAATGTGATAACGTTTGATACGCCTGATATCGAAGCGGTGTAAGGCTCGCTGATGAGCCATTGGCGGATTCCTCCCGCGACCGAAGCCTCTTGGCCTAATCGGGGTAAAAGGATCGATGTTAGGCTAGGCGCTAGATCAGCCATCTTTAGAGCGTCAATTTGCTCCGCATTCGTCCGTCAAGATAGTCCCGTAAAGTTGTCCAGCTTGTTCCCGGCTGCTCCAAGCGCTTCATCGGAATATTGGGAAAGATAGGCGACAAAATCATTAGAAAATTTTCGGCGGTATAAGTCGATCCAAACTTATCTAATACTCTCTGTGCTACGGCAGGAAAGATTCCCATAAAAGCCCTGAACACTACGGGCTTTGACAACAGTGGGTTGGGCGTCTTCTTCGTCAACTCTAAGTTTAGGGCAGATAAATATGCATTAAGAATAGCATAAATCTCGAATGACTCTCTGCCACTGAACATTTCAAGCAATGGCTTAATAGCATGATTGAAGGTTACTCTAGTGATCTTATTCCTTGCTGACTCGGAAGGTGACATGCTTCCTCCAAGAGCGCTACCAACGCTTTCGTTGAATAAGTCGAAAACATCTCTCAAAATCGATTCGGATTCACCTTCAATTGCGGCCAGCCGTTTGATATCGAGGAGAAGTTGAGGAGGGACTGGCCGCTGCTTGGTGTTAATATCAATAAACAGGCGCGTTTCATCGGTGCGAGACAGGCCATTATATATAACTACAGGGACGCGGAGAACCGTTTTAGCTTTAGAGAACCCGAAGACGCGATGCTGGCCGTCTAAAATAAGGAAAGCGCGAGGATTATCAGAAAACTCTAGAGTTTTACCTTTGCCTACAACCTTTAAATCGGCTTCCGGTTGGGCGGATAAAACTATAGAATTTGGGATGGTTCCGACCTCGCTATCGATATATCGAGCGATCTCTTCGGCACGCTTTTCATCCAACTCTCTCTGGAATCCCTGCTTCGGGTCTTCTTTTCGAGTTGATACCATACAGGTTCTGCTCAGCACTTCGCTGGGAACTGTAAGGGTGTAGAAGACGTGCTTGCCCTGACTTACCCGACTAACGCTGAAGCGTAAGCGTTCAGAATTGTCGAGTTCCGCCTTATCGGCGGTTGCTGCTTCCGTCATTTTTTACCCCTCGTCGCTTGCCCTCCTATTGGCACAAGCCGGGGGCGGCATTCAACCTGTTCAGGAGAGCGCCCAATGTGGTTGCATTTAATGGGAGGGTTACAAAGCGGCAGAGAGCTACCCTTTGCGATTCTGGAACCCCGCTATCTAAAACAACCGATAAGTGGCGGGGCGCATCACCCTAAGCTGTAAGCTTTCTTGGACGTTGGCTCCAGCACTTGCCGCCGTGGTCTTCCGATGTCGCTTTAGGATTGGCAGGCCTCCGATGAGGCTAGTTCTGATTCCTGACGAGCCTTGTCGTGCCAGCGGTTCCCAATCGTTCCCAACAAGTATGTGGGGTAATATGTGGGTTGAAAATCTATTAAATCTAAAAAATCGTTTAGAATCAATGACTTGTTAGATGAAATGGCGGAGCGGGAGGGATTCGAACCCTCGATACGCTTTTGACGTATACTCACTTTCCAGGCGAGCGCCTTCGACCACTCGGCCACCGCTCCGCAGGAACCCCATCGTCGCTGTAAGCGGCGTGAATCGGGTTCATATTCCATCGCACTGGAGGCGGCTCCCTATCGCGCGACAACGCACTAGGCAAGGGGTGCTTTACTTTCTTGCGCAGCAATTGTTTGATCGCGTCATGACCCTTCGCCGCCGTGCCGCGCTGCTCGCGCCCTTCATCGCCATCCTGCCCCTTGCCGCTGCCGATGCGGCCGATCCGCCGGCCACGCCCAGCGCAGTCGTGGCGCAGGCGCCGGCCAGTGCCTGGCGCACCGTCCCGGCGCAGGATCTGCTGGTGATGACGATCGAGGGCGGCAAGCGCGTGCTGATCCAGCTGGCGCTGCAATTCGGTCCGCGCCATGTCGCCAATATCCGCGCGCTCGCCACCGCCCATTGGTGGGACGGCACCAGCATCAACCGGGTGCAGGACAATTATGTCGTCCAATGGGGCGACGCGACCGAGAAGAAGCCGCTGCCTACCGGCCTCGCGCCGACCAGTCCGGCCGACTATGTCCAGCCGCTTGGGGGCATGAAGGCGAAGCTGACGCCGCTGCCCTATCCTGATCCCTATGCGCGCGCGACCGGCTTCATCGATGGCTGGCCGGTGGCGATCGACGGGGACGCCGCCTGGCTGCCGCACTGCTATGGCATGATCGGCGTCGGCCGCAACATGTCGCCCGATGCCGGCACGGGGGCGGAACTCTATACCGTGATCGGTCAGGCGCCGCGCCAGCTCGATCGCAACATCGCCGTGGTCGGTCGCATCGTCGAGGGGATGACCGCGCTCACCAGCCTGCCGCGTGGCAGTGGTGATCTGGGCTTCTATACCGATGCCGAGCGCAAGCTGCCGATCGTCTCGGTGCGGCTGTCAAGCGATCTGCCGCAGGCGGAGCAGCCGCATGTCGAGGTGATGGATACCGGCTCGGCCAGCTTCGCCGACTATCTGCGCCTGCGCGCCAACCGGAAGGATGATTTCTACGACCGGCCGGCGGGTGGCGTCGATCTGTGCAATGCGCCGGTGCCGGTGCGATTGGCGCCTTAAAGAGGAAGATCGCGCAGCCGATAGCCGCGCCAGTCGCGGATGCGGCGGATGGCGAAGCTGGTGCGGATCGCCGACACGCCGGGCAGGCGGGCAAGGCAGTCGCGATGGACCGCGTCGAAGCCCTTGAGGTCGGCGGCGGCGACCCGCAGCAGATAGTCGGCCTGGCCCGCCATCAGATGGCATTCCAATATTTCCGGGAAGCCCGCGACCGCGGTCTCGAACCGTTCCATCGCCTCGCGGCTCTGGCTGGTCAGCGAAATTTCGACAAAGGCCTGGAGCGTCAGGCCCAGCGCCGCCGGATCGAGCCGGGCGGCATAGCCCTCGATCATGCCGGCATCCTCCAGCGCGCGGATGCGGCGATGGCAGGCGGAGGAGGAGAGGCCGATCTGCTCGCCCAGCTCGTTCATCGACCGGCGGGAATCGCTTTGCAGCGCCTCCAGCAACGCGATGTCGAACCGATCCATGCAATGTCATCCCGATGAAATAAGATTTCTCGATATATCGTCCTGCATGCGGGCGATCGCAAGCGCAAATCAGGGAACAATCGCCACCCGCTTGGCGATATGATGGGGCCACAACCGGCGGGGCTGCGTTGTCCTTTCAGGATGGGCCATCCCGCTGCAAAATGGAGAGCGTCTCATGATCGTCGGCACCGTCAAGGAAATCAAGAATCACGAATATCGCGTCGGCCTGACCCCCGAGAGCGTCCATGAACTGACGGCCCATGGCCATGAGGTTCTGGTCGAGACCGGCGCGGGTGAGGGCATCGGCGCGCATGACGCGCTCTATGAACGGGCCGGCGCCACCATCATCGCCACCGCCGCCGAAGTGTTCGCGCGCGCCGAGATGATCGTCAAGGTGAAGGAGCCGCAGGCTGTCGAGCGCGCGATGTTGCGCCCCGGCCAGATCCTCTACACCTATCTCCACCTCGCGCCCGATCCGGAGCAGACCCGCGACCTGATCGCCTCAGGTGCGACCTGCATCGCCTATGAAACCGTGACCGACGCCAGCGGCGGCCTGCCGCTGCTGAAGCCCATGAGCCAGGTCGCTGGCCGCATGTCGATCCAGGCCGGTGCCACAGCCCTTGAAAAGGCGCATGGGGGCCGCGGCGTGCTGCTGGGCGGCGTGCCGGGCGTGCTGCCGGCCAAGGTCGTCGTGATCGGCGGCGGCGTCGTCGGCTTCAACGCGGCGCAGATGGCGGCCGGCCTTGGCGCCGACGTCACCATTCTCGACCGCAATCCCGAAGTGCTCGAAAAGCTCGGCATGTATTTCGAGGCGCGGGCCAAGACCCGTTTCTCGAACCGCGCGAACCTGGCCGAATGCGTGGCCGAGGCGGATCTGGTGATCGGTGCGGTGCTGATTCCGGGCGCCGCCGCGCCCAAGCTGGTCAGCGCCGACATGCTCAAGACCATGAAGAAGGGCGCGGTGCTGGTCGACGTCGCGATCGACCAGGGCGGCTGCTTCGAAACCAGCCATGCCACCACCCATGCCGACCCGACCTACATCATCGACGGCATCGTCCATTATTGCGTCGCCAACATGCCCGGCGCGGTCGCCCGCACCAGCACCTATGCGCTCAATAACGTGACCCTGCCGCATGCGCTGCGCATCGCCGAACTGGGCTGGAAGGACGCGCTGCGCCGCGATCCTCACCTGCTCGCGGGCCTCAATGTCTGGGACGGCAAGGTCACCTACAAGGCCGTCGCTGACGATCTGGGCCTGCCCTACACCCCGGCGGAAGACGCGATCGCCTGATCGCGCCGCCCCCTGTTTCCCGGCGTCCCCGACAGGCGCCGGGCAAAAGGACGCCAGCCCTCCCTTGCGGGGCTGGCGTCCTTTTATTTTGCCCCGTTTTTCGTCTGGCGCGACGTCGCGTCGCCGGGCTTTGTTTCCCGATTGTCAAATAAACGCCATGGATTCTCTTGCGGGTTCCAAGATCTCGTTCGTCTAGTCGGGCAGGGGGACATGACCACATGCCCCCCATGCATCCTGGTTCCGCCGAAGAGAGGCATGGTTTAACATCATGGTCGATTTCCCCACATTCGCCGCCTTGATCCAAAAAGGCGATCGCTCCATCATGCGCGCCGGTCGCGCACTGCAGAAAGGGGCGTGCTGATGTCCGGTGATATCATGACCTGGCTCGTGCCGCTGGTTGCCATGCTGGCCGCCGGCCTGCTCGCCGGCTTTGCCGCCGGCATCTTCGGCATCGGCGGCGGCTTCGTCGTCGTGCCGGCGCTGCTGGTCGTGCTGCCGCTGCTGGGCGGGACGAAGGACGGCATCGCCCATGTCGCGATCGGCACGTCGGCTGCGACGATCATCCTGACCTCCATCCGATCGCTGCTGGCGCATTCCAAGCGCGGGGCGGTGGAGTTTGACGTCCTCAAGACATGGGCGCCCTGGATCATATTGGGCTGCGGCGCAGGCGTCGTGCTGGCGGGCCATGTCGATGGCCGCACGCTCAAGATGATCTTTGGCGCAGGCGTCATCCTGATGTCGCTCAACTTCCTGATCCCGGTGCTGAACGGCAAGGTGATCAGCGACCAGATGCCGTCGGGGCTGGCGCGCATCGGCATTGCAGGCGGGTTGGGCACCTTTTCCTCGCTGCTGGGCATCGGCGGCGGCACCATTGCCATCATGACGATGACGCTGTGCGGCCGCACCATCCACCGCGCCATCGCCACCGCATCGGGCATCGGCACGCTGATCGCCATCCCGACCACCATCGGCTTTGCCATCATCGGCTTCCGCGAAGGCGGCCTCCCCTGGGGTTCGCTGGGCTATATCAACATCCCCGCGACGATAGCGATCGCATCGATGTCGATGCTGACCGCGCCGCTGGGCGTGGCCGCCGCCCACAGCCTGCCCGCCGGGCCGCTGAAGAAGATTTTCGGCGTCTATCTGCTGATCATCGGTGCGCTGATGCTGCGCGCGGGGCTCAAGATCTGATAATGATCTGATAATCTGGCTGTATTTCTTAACGGCCGCCAGTGACCGCCTTAACAGGCTTTGTCACTGGCGGCCGTTCGCGCTATCTGACAGGCGGTGAAGATGGCGCAAACCGACCCGATTTCCGTGCTGCTGGTGGAAGATGACCCGGCGGCCCGCGCCAATATCGCCGAAATCCTCGTCCGCGCCGGCATGGTCGTCGACCTGGCCGAGGATGGCGCCGAAGGGCTCAAGCGCGCCGCATCGGGCCGCTATCATGTCATCATCCTCGATCGCACCCTGCCGCATCTTTCGGGCATCGACGTGGTGACGCGCATGCGCGTCGCCGGGATCGAGGCGCCGGTGCTGATGCTGTCCGCGCTCGGCCGCAGCGAGCATCGGGTCGAGGGGCTGGAAAGCGGCGTCGATGACTATATGGCCAAGCCCTTCGAGCCGGACGAACTGGTCGCCCGCGTGCGCGCTTTGTGGCGCCGGGCGGGGCGGTTGCAGCATGATTCGGTGCTGCTGTTCGGCGATCTGGAATGCCATGTGAAGGCGCGCACCGCCCATCGCGCGGGCCGCCATGTGCCGCTGTCGCCCAAGGAATTTGCGCTGTTCCGCTACCTCATGGAACATGCCGGCGAAGTGGTCACGCGCGAAATGCTGCTGCGCCATGTGTGGAAACTCAGCTTCGATCCCCAGACCAATGTCGTCGACGTCAATGTCGGCCGCCTGCGCCGCAAGCTGGAGGAAGGGTTCGACAGCGCCGTGCTGGAGACGGTCTGGGGCACCGGCTATCGGTTGATCGCTGCCCATGGCTAGGTTCGGCCTGCTGCGCTCGGTCTTCGGCCGGGTCACGCTGTCGGCCCTGCTGGTCAGCCTGGCATCCACGCTGGTGCTGTTCATGGTGGTCGAAAAGATCGTCGAGACCGACGGGCGCTTGATGCTGGGGCGAGAGGTCGATACCGATCTGGCGGGCCTGGCCGACATCTATGTCAGCAGTGGCGAGGCGGAACTGAGGGCGCGCATCGCCGATCGCCTGGCGATGGAGCGCGGCGATAGCGAAAAGGCCTATTATCTGCTCGCCGATGCGGCCGGGCGCCGGGTGGCGGGCAATATCGATCACTGGCCCGCCCTGGCGTCCGAAGTATCCGAAGCCCGGCTGATCCGCCTGCCCGGCGGGGACCGCATGTTCGCGCGGGCGACGCTGCTTGGCCCCGACACCCGGCTGATCGTCGGGCGCAGCAATATTCGGGCGCGGGCGCTGCAGACCCGGCTCGCCATCGCCTTTGGCATTGCCGGGGCCATCGTTGCCCTGCTCAGCCTTGCCGCCGGCCATTTCGCCGCGCGCCGCCTGCGCCGCCGGGTCGAACGGATCAACCATGTCTTCGACGCGGTGCGCGCCGGCGACATCGGTGCACGCGCCCGCGCCACCGGCGCGAGCGACGAACTGGCCGAACTGGCCGCCAACACCAATGCGATGCTGGATCAGGTGCAGCGGCTGATGGAGGCCCAGCGCTCCGTGTCGGATCAGACCGCGCACGAGATCCGCACCCCACTGATGCATCTCGACACGCGTATCCTGAAAGCGATGGAGCGGACCGGGGATGAGGGGCTGTTGCGCACCCTGGGTCGGTCGCGCGACGAGATACGCAGTGTCGTCCGGCTGCTCGATTCCCTGCTCGACATTGCCGGCACCCAGGCATTGCGCGGCGATCGCCGGGGCCTTGCCGATGTCGATCTCAGCGAGATCGCCGACAATCTGGCGGACCTTTATGGCGCCAGTGCGGAGGATCTGGGCATCGCCTTCAATGCGATGGTGGCGCCGGGCATATCCTTCCGCGCCGATCCGATGCAGATCACCCGGCTGCTGTCCAACCTGCTCGACAATGCGTTTAAATATGTGCCGCGCGGCGGCAGCGTGCTGCTCAGCCTGGCGCCGGGGCCGCTGATCATCGTGCAGGATAATGGCCGGGGCATACCGGCCGATGCGCGCGAACTGGTCTTCGACCGCTATGTCCGGCTCGATCCGTCGCCCGGCAGCGGCCATGGTCTGGGTCTGGCGCTGGCCCGTGCGATTGCCGAACGCCATGGCCTGACCATCCATGTCGAGGATGCCGCGCCCGGCGCCCGCTTCGTCGTGCAGCCGGAGATGGCGGATGATTAGGCTCTTCCTGCCCCTGCTGATGCTGGGCGTCGGCCCGGTCGCGGTGGTCGAGGAGCCGATGCCGACCGATGCGCTGATGCGCACCCTGGCGGAGGGTGATCTGGCGCAGGCGCGCGGCGATCAAGCCGCACTCGCGGCGGCGGCCGACACTCTCAAGCTGCTCGGCGCGCGCCCGGCCGAGGGGCAGGATGACCTGTCCACCCTCTGGTCGCAGCAGGCGCAGGCTGGCGGCGCCGTCCATGCCGGGCCGGTCTATCGCGGTCGCGCGCTTGGCCCCGCCTATCGCCGCGGGTCTCTGGCGGCCGGCGGGCGGGTGACGCTGCGCCAGCTGTTCCTTGCCGGCCAGCGCGCGCAGATTTCGGTGGCGCGCGCCACCGGCATGGCCGCCTCCCTGTCGATCCGGGTGCGCAATGCCGATGGCGGCACGCTGTGCGCCAAGCCGGTCGCCGCGCCGCAGGCCGATTGCGCCTGGCTGCCGCTGTTCACCGAACGCTATGCGATCGAGATAGAAAATGGCGGCAGCGCGCCGGCAACCTTCTATCTGGTGATCCGCTGATCTGATCCCAATCACCTGAAAACAGGGCGGAAAAGCCCGATATTAGGCCCTTTTGGGCGCTGCGGCCCACCGCCGCCGCGCCTCGCTTCGTCCATTCTGCACATCCGTTCAGGCGCAAAATGCCGGTCCCGGTGCGTTATTGCCGCAGGTTCGATGAGGAAAGAGGAGAAACGTCATGAACCGTTCGATGCTTCTGACCGCCATCGCCATGGTCGGCATGACCCCGATCGCCGCCATGGCCCAGCCCCAGGCGCGTGGCCCGGCTCCGGGGGAAGGCCCGGTGAGCTATGAGGAACAGCTGGCGTCGGTCGAGGACCAGCTTGTCTATGAAGCGCCGATCGCCGGCGTGGAGAACAACTATTGGTTCAATTACCAGACCGACCTGGCCGAGGCGCGCAAGGAACTGACCAAGGATCTGCGCCATTCCAGCGATGCGGAGGATAATCGCGACGCCTGGGAGGAATATCGCACCGAACTGGCCGATGCCCGTGGCGACTATGCCAAGGAAATGGCCGAGAAGGGCTATCCGGTCGGCGAAGTCCGGGTGCTGGGCAGCAGCGGCCGCTGATCCGTGCGGCGCTGACCCAAATAAAAAGGGCTGGTCCGGTCATCCGGGCCAGCCCTTTGCGCATTACTGGGTATAGGCCTTGGTCAGGCGATAGAGGAAGGCGCGGCCGTCGAGCAGCGACTTGACCCGGATGCGCTCATTGAGGCCATGGACCCCCTGGCCATCGGGATCGGCGAACATCCCCGACACGCCATAGGTAGGGATGCCCGCCGCATTGGTAAAGCGCCCGTCGGTCGCCCCGGTGGCAAGCCGCGGGATCACCGGCACGCCCGGCCACATCTCCTTGGTCAGCGCCTCGATCGGCTCCATGATCTGCGGCGTCAGCTGCGGCGCCGACGATTTGGGCTGCGGCGGATCGGCCAGCGTCACCTTGACCTTCTCGTCGCCGCCCACCTGCGCCAGCTTCGCGCGCACCGCCTCGACATCCTCGCCCGGAATGATGCGGCAATTGACGTTCGCGGTCACCGACTGGGGCTGGGCATTGGGGGCATGGCCGCCATTGATCAGCGTCGGGATGCAGGTGGTGCGCAGGGTGGCGTTCCAGCTCGGATTGGCGGCCGAGATCGCGGCATAGTCCGCCTCGGTCGCCTTGCCCGCGCCGACCGCGGCCATCGGCTGCGACAGCTTGGGATAGAGCGGCGCCGATGCACCGAAATAGGCCTTGGCCGCCGGGGTCAGGTTCACCGGGAAATCATAGGCGTTCACATTGGCCAGCGCCTGCGCCATCCAGCCGATCGCGTTGAAATGCGGTTCCTGGCGCGAACTGTGGCCGCCCGGCGCGGTCGCGGTGAAGGTGAAGTCCTGATAGACCTTCTCGCCCGCCTGCACGCCATGGCTGACCGGCTTGCCATTTTCGTCCAGCGACCCGCCGCCGCCTTCGTTGAGCGCCCATCCGGCCGCCATCGCGTCGGGCTTGTTCTTCAGCAGATATTCGACGCCGTTGAGCGCCTTCTCCGTCTCTTCGCCACAGGTCAGCGCCATCTTGATCGTGCGCTTGGGCTTATAGCCTTCCTGCTTGAAGCGGATCATGGCGTCGGCGAAGCTCGCCGCCATCGCCTTGTCGTCCGACGTGCCCCGGCCATAGAAATAGCCGCCTTCCTCGATCAGGGTGAAGGGATCGCGGGTCCAGTCGGCGCGCTTGGCCGCGACCACGTCGATATGGGCGAGCAGCAGCAGCGCGGGCAGCTTGGCATCGGAACCGCGCAGCACGGCGGTCAGATTGCCTTCCTTGGGATGGGCCGGATCGACCACGACATTGAGGTCGCCATCAGCATAGCCCGCCGCCTTCAGCCGCGTCGCAATCTGTTCGGCGGCGAGCGTGCAGCTGCCATTGGGCCAGCTCGAATCGGTCTCCACCAGTTCCTTGTAGAGGGTGCGGAAGGCGGCCTCGCCGGCGCGGGCCTGCGTATCGGCCGCGGTGGCGGCGTGCAGCGGGCTGAGGCTGGCGGCCAGCAGCGCGGCGGCGGGCAAGGCGGCAACTAAGCGACGGGATGGCATGGGGCGATGTCCTTGTTCTGATTGTGCGACGCTTGGAAATGCGTCTCCCTGGCCCGGCTGGGCGGCGCGACTGTGCAGAAAGCCGGGGGCGGCGGCAAGGGGATGATTGATGTCTGCTGGCCCTGTTTGGTTGTGCATATCATGCACAATGGCTGTGCCTTGGGCTCATATTGTTTCGCCACATGGACAGGCGCATAGAGGGTTTGCCTGAAGCTCCAGCAATGCGCGCCCGATCCGGCGTGGCGAGCCGACGCGTCCGGCTTTCATTCTCCCGACCGGCGTCGCCGCCCTGCCTGGCCCCGCCCGATGATGCTGGATGTGCCGCGTGACGCCTGCCTTGCCTCAAGCGCGCTGGATGGCCGATCGCTACGGCGGCCATGACGCGCTGTTCACGCTCAAGGCCTTTCTCGCGGCGATGCTGGCCTATTATGTCGCGCTGCGGATCGGGCTGGACCGGCCCTATTGGGCGATCATCACCGCCTATATCGTTGCCCAGCCGCTCGCCGGCGCGGTGTCGTCCAAGGCGATGTTCCGCCTGCTCGGCACCGTCATCGGCGCGGGCGTGGCGATCCTGCTGGTGCCGTTGCTCGGCAATGCCCCCGAACTTCTCTCGCTCGCGCTGGCGCTGTGGCTTGGGCTTTGCACCTTCGTCGCGCTGCTCGACCGGACGCCGCGCGCCTATACCTTCCTGCTGGCGGGCTATACCGCCGGCATCGTGGCCTTCCCGGCGGTCGAGGCGCAGGCGACGATCTTCACCGCCGCCAGCCTGCGCGCGCAGGAAATCGGCATCGGCATCGCCTCGGCCACGCTGGTCCACAGCCTCGTCTTCCCGCGCACCGTGTCGGCTCGCCTTCAGGCGCGGATCGATGCGATCATGATCGACGCCGAACGCTGGTCGCGCGATTCCCTGCGGGTCGGCCATGGCGATGCAGTCGTGACCCGCGACCGCCGGCAATTGGCGACCGACATCCACGAACTGCACCAGCTTGCCACCCATTTGCCGTTCGAAAGCAGCGCGCTGCGGCTGAAGGCCGGGGTGCTGCGCGCGCTGGAGACGCAGCTTTGCCTGCTGCTGCCGCTGGCCAGCGCGGTCGAGGATCGCTGTCGCCAGTTGCAGCGCGCCAATGCTTTGCCGCCGGCCGTCCATGTCCTGCTGGACGATGTCGTCGCCTGGCTGGGCGCGCCGGACGGGAAGGGGGGCTCGCCTGAAGCGCTGCGCGCCCGCGCCCGTGCCTGCGAGCCCGATTGCCGCTTGCCCTTCGCCTGGCATGCGGCGCTGCAACTGAGCATGCTCGACCGGCTGGCCGAACTGGTCGCCGTCCATGCCATCTGCCGCGAGTTGCAGGCGGCGATGGGCGCCGACCGCATCCCCCTGTCACCGCCCGCGCGGGAAGCGATCCGCAACGCCCGCCGCCGCGTCCTGCACCGCGATTATGGCTTGGCGCTGCGCGGTGCGCTGGCGACCAGCCTCACCGTGCTGATCGGCTGCCTGCTCTGGATATTGTCGGCCTGGCCGGCCGGGGCAGGGGCGGTCGTCATCGCCAGCATCATCTGCGCCCTGTTCAGCAATATGGACGATCCCGCGCCCGCCGCCTGGAAAGTGTGGCAGGGCACCTGCTGCGCGGTGCTGGTGGCCGCGCCCTATGTCTTTGCCATCCTGCCGCGCGTGTCCGACTTCCCGGTGCTGGTCGCGGTGCTGGCGCCAGCCTTCCTGCTGGTCGGCGCGATGATGGTGCGGCGGCGGCTGGCGGCGATGGCGATTGGCATGATCCTTTCGCTGCCCGGCCTGATGGGCCTCGATGGCTATTATACCGGGCAGTTCGACAGTTTCGCCAATGCCGCCATCGCCCAGATGCTGGGCGCCTTGCTCGCGGTCTGGGCGCTCAAGATGGTCCGCACCGTGGGCGCCGAGCAATCCGCGCTGCGCCTGCTCCGGGCGGGCTGGCGCGATCTTGCCCTGCGCACCGATCCGCGCCAGCAGCCCGATACAGTCAAATGGATCAACACCATGCTCGACCGCATCGGCCTGCTGACCCCGCGCCTTGCCGAACTGGGCAGCGACACCACCGCGCCCTTGCTCGATATCCTGCGCGACACGCGCGTCGGCATGTCGCTCGACGATCTCCACCGCTTCCGGGTGCGCGCCCATGCCCGCGACGACCGGCTGCTCGACGTCGTGCTGGGGCGCGTGCGCCAGCATTTCGATCGGCTTGGCGCCAGGGGCCAGGGCGATCCCGATCCTGCGCTGGTGCGGGCCATCGACACCGCGCTCGCTACCATCGGCCGGAACGGCGCGGTCGATGATCGGCGGCTGGCGCTGCTGGCGCTCACCAGCCTGCGCCGCAACATCGCGCCCGATATTCCGCTCAGTCCGCGTCGGGATCGCGAAAATTCAGCCGCCGCGTGACGGTATAGTCCAGCACGCCGACCAGCAGATAGCTGATCCACTGCTTGATCAGCGTCAGGCCGGTGCGGCTGGCGCGATAGGTTTCCAGCGAAATCTGCCGGCTCTCGCCCGTCCGCTGGGTGATGAAGCCACGCATCGCTTCGGCAAAGCCGGCATCCTCCACCCGCAGCATCAACTCCAGGTTGAGGAACAGGCTGCGCATGTCGAAATTGGCCGATCCGATATAGACCGCATCGTCGATCACGATCAGCTTCATGTGCAGCTTGCAGGGCTGATATTCATATATCTCGACCCCGCGGCGCAGCAGCGGACCATAGAGCAGCCGTGCCGCCGCGATCGTCGCGCCATTGTCCGACAGGGCCGGCAGGATCAGGCGCGCGCCCTTGCGCCGGGCGGCGCGAGCGATCCGCTTCATCATGCCGCGGCCGGGCGAGAAATAGGCCTCGACCATGTCCAGCCGCTGCGCCCGGTCCATGTCATGCTTCACCACCTGCGCCCAGGGGCTCAGCCGCCGGGTCGGCCCGCCGATCAGCCAGCGGAACGGATCGGCCGGATCATGATGCAGCGATGGGTGCCAGTGCCGCACCATCGCCCGCAACGTGCGGAACCTTTGCCCCTTGCTCGTGACCCAGCGCCATAGCTGGCCATACCAGCGCGCCATCGCCTCGGCCTGCGGCCCTTCCAGCAGCAGCCCCAGGTCGCGCCAGCAATCGTCGGCGGGAATGCCGAAATAGCCATCCTCGACATTGAAGCCCCCGATCATCAGCCTTTTGTCGTCGGCCAGGGCGATCTTCTGATGGTTGCGGATCAGATAGCGGGTCGACCGGCGCGTCCCGAACCGGCCGAAATGGGCGCCCGCCGCGATCAGCGGGGCGAACAGGCTGTCGGGCGTATCGGACGATCCGAAACCGTCGATCATCAGCGTCACGGCCACGCCGCGCGCCCGCGCCGCCACCAGCCGCTCGCAGATCAGCCGGCCGCTGCCATCGTCGGCGAAGATATAATAATAGAGTTTCAGGCTCGTGCGCGCGCCGTCGATCAGTCTGACCAGCGCATCGCGCAGCGCCGCGCCTTCTTCGATGACGGTCAGTCGGTTGCCGCTCAGCGTGACGCTGATCGGGCTGGTCGGGGCTTGCTGTTGTCGCGACGCCATGGCCCCTTCATGCGCCGCTTTGCCGCGGCGCGCCATGGCTTTATGGGCTTTTCATTGACTCGACAGGCCGCCACTGCTAGGCGCCAAGTTCAAGATTCCCTATTGATTTTTCAGGAGGCCCGATTGGCCCGCGTCACCGTCGAAGATTGCGTCGACAAGGTTACCAACCGTTTCGATCTCGTCCTGCTCGCCGCCCAGCGCGCGCGTGAAATTTCCGGTGGCGCCGAGCTGACGCTTGAGCGTGACCGCGACAAGAATCCGGTCGTCGCCCTGCGCGAGATCGCCGAGGAAACCATTCTGCCCGCCGACCTGCATGATTCGGTCGTTGCGTCGCTGCAGAAGGTCCAGATTGACGACGACGATACGCCCGATGAAATCGGTTCGATCGCCCAGTCGGCGGAGGCCCTGCGCCTGACCGCAGCGGCTCCGCCGCGCAACCAGAATATCGGCGGCGATTACGACGGCTGATTTTTCCACTTTCCGGTTTGGAGAGGGAAGGGGTCCGGCCCGCGCAAGCGGGACCGGGCCTCAATGATTCTGGGCACTGGATTTAGGGGCGTTATTTCCAGGCCGTCGCCAGCATCGCGTCGAGCATCTGGGCATAGGACCAGCCATCGGCCCGCGCGGCGATCGCCGACAGGCAATCCTGGTCTGCGCGGCCCGGCCGGCCCGCACCGGTCATGTTCGGCTTCATGTTAAGGTCGAACAGCTTGAACTGGCCGCTGGCATTGGCGCGGCAGTCGATGCGGATCACCGCGCGCGATTCCACCAGCTCCGCCGCCTGCACACAGGCATCCAGCATCGCCATGACCGGGGCTTCCTGCATCCGCTCCGGTCCGATCGCGACGCTGTTCTGCGTCACCGCGATATCGCCATTATAGGGGGCGACACCGTCCTTCTGGTCGAAGCGCAGCACCGGGCGCAGCGCGAAATGGCGGTCGCCCCTTTCGCCTGACGGGCGCGGCGCGGTGGGCGGCAGGACGGTGATGGTCATTTCCTCGCCGTCCAGAAATTCCTCGACCATCAGCAGCGTGCCGAACTTGCCCTCGTCGATCAGGCTGCGGGCCGCGGCGTTCAGCGCATCACCATCGCGCACCAGCGTCACGCCCTGGCTGCCCCGGCCACGCACGGGCTTCACGATCAGCGGGAAGGGGATGGCCAGATCGTTCAGAACCTGCCCGACATCGGCCAGCGCATGCACGCCTTCGCTCGGCCGATCAGCCAGCAAAAAGCCGCGCGCCACCGGCAAGCCGGCCTGTTCCAGCATCCGGTTGGTGGCGAACTTGTCGTCATATTTCTGCGTGGCGGCCGGGGTCTGGCCGACGATCGCGACCTGGCCCATCACGGCCTCGATCGGATGCCCCTCGAACAGCACGCTATTGGCCCAGATCGTGTCGGCGCCCGCCGCGATCGCGGCTGCTATCCCGTCGGCCGTGTCGGGGAATACCCATTGCATCGCCTGCGCCGGATCGGGCGCGGGCACCGGTGTTACCACCGTGCGGCCTAAGCCCTTCAATGCAAAGCCGATATCGGCCCCGCCATCGGAATAGCCGCCGGGCTTGGCATCCTTGCGCAGCCCGTCGATCACCGGCGGCGGCAGCGCCTGATAGAGCAGGGCGACCGCCGGCCCGCTCATGCCACCAACTCCGGCAGGCGCCAGTCGATCGCGCCGCGCCCCTTGGCCTCCAGAAAGTCATTGGCCTGCGAGAAATGGCGGCAGCCCAGAAAGCCGTTATGCGCCGACAGCGGCGAAGGATGGGCAGCCTTCAGCACCAGATGGCGCCCGGAATCGACGAAGCCGGCCTTGCGCTGGGCATAGGCGCCCCACAGCAGGAACACGACCGGCTCCTCCTTCTGCGCCACCAGCCGGACGATCGCGTCGGTGAATGTCTCCCAGCCCTTGCCCTGGTGCGACGCGGCCCGGCCCATCTCGACCGTCAGCACGCTGTTGAGCAGCAGCACGCCCTGCCGCGCCCAATGCTCCAGGAAGCCGTGTCGCGCGCGCGGCAGGCCAAGGTCGCTTTCCAGCTCCTTGTAGATATTGACCAGCGAGGGCGGCGTCCGCACGCCGGGCTGGACCGAAAAGCACAGGCCATGCGCCTGGCCCTCGCCATGATAGGGGTCTTGCCCCAGCACCACCACCTTCACCTGGTCCAGCGGCGTCAGGTCCAGCGCGCGGAAATATTCATTCCCCTTGGGGAAGATGCGCTTGCCCGCCGCCTTTTCCGCTTCGATGAACTGTTTCAGGCCCTGCATATGGGGGCTGGCGAACTGGTCGCGCAGCGGCGCGCGCCAGCTTTCGTGCAGCTTGATGGTGTCGTTCATGGCCGGCGTGATGAACCCCCGGCATGCCTGCGTCAACCGCGGGAAAAGCCGATCAAATATCTTGCCACCCGACCCATGATGGGCGACAGACGGGCCATGCCGTCTCTCCGTCAAATTGGCGCCAGCTGCGCCGCCCTTGGCCTGTTCTTTGCGCCCTTGCCGAGCGCCGATGCCTTTGGTCCGCCGCCCCGGCCACAGGTGCTGCTGACGGCGGAGGCGCATCTCCTGGCCGAGTTTGACCGCTTCGCCGCTTTGTCGGACGGCACGGTCGGCGTCGCGGTGCAGGATCTGCAGACCGGCGAGATCCAGTCGCGTAATGGCGACACGCTCTTCCCCATGGCCAGCGCCTACAAGGTCGCGGTCGCGGGCCGTATCCTCTCGCTGGTCGATGCCGGCAGCCTGAAGCTCGACGACCGGCTCGCGCTCGATCCCGCGCTGGCGAGCGAGGGTGGCATCGCCTGGATGTTCTCGCGCCCCGGCGCGACCCTGCCGGTCAGCCAGTTGCTCGACCTCATGCTGACGCGCAGCGACAATAATGCGACCGACGTGCTGGTCGCCCGCGCCGGCGGGCCGAAGGCGGTCAGCGATTTCGTTGCCGGCCTTGGCATCCATGGCCTGCGCGTCGACAGCGATACCGCGCATCTTCTCTACCGCGCCATGGGCATCAATCCCCAGTCCGGCACCTTCCAGCAGAATGCCGGCGCCGCCCGCCGCGCCGATCCGATGATCCAGCGGCGTGACGTGCGCGACCTGCCGAACATGGACTTCATGCTCGATCCGCGCGACACGGCGACGCCGCTGGCGATGAACCAGCTGCTGGTCGCCTATGAATCGGGCAAGGCATTGAAGCCGGAAAGCACGCAACTGCTCTTCACCATCATGGGCCATTGCCAGACCGGCAAGCTGCGCCTGTCGGGCATGTTGCCGCCCGGCACCCCGGTCGCGCACAAGACGGGTTCGCTCAACGGCGTCGGCAATGATGTCGGCATCATCGGCCTGCCCGATGGCCGCCGCTTCGCCATCACCGTCTTCGTGATGAAGGACAGCCGGGGTCATGTCTCGCGCGACCAGATCATGGCCCAGGCCGCCCGCGCGGCCTATGATTATTTCCTCTTTGCGCCCAAGCGGCGCGTGGCGCTTAACAAGTTGAACGTCCACGTATAAAAGATGGGGCATAACAGAGAGGATGCCCCTTATGACCCAGATCACCCGGTTCCGGGACTTCTGGCCCTATTATCTGCAGGAACATGCCCGGCCCGCGACGCGGGCCATGCATTATGCCGGGACCAGCCTGGTGGTCGGCATCGCGGCCACGGCGGCTATTACGGGTCGATGGTGGCTGGCCGCCGCCCTGCCGGTCGCCGGCTATGGCTTCGCCTGGGTCAGCCATATGCTGATCGAGCGCAATCGCCCCGCCACCTTCCGCTATCCGCTCTGGTCGCTGCGCGCCGATTTCGTGATGCTCCAGCGCTTCCTGACCGGCCATATGCGCCGCGATCTGGCCCGTGCCGGCATCCGCGCCGACGGCACGGTCGATCCGCAGCGCCGCATTCGAGGGTGAGAGTCCGTTTGAGAAGGCCGGTTCCAGCCCGGTCCCCCGCCCAGCCACCCGACAGGATGATACTGGATCGGGTGGTTGGGCGGGGGAACAGGCTTTAGCCATCGCAAGCGCTTGATTCCCGCCGCCGCTCTGTCACAAGAGGGGCGCGATGGGGCTCACCGCGACATTCTCCCTGCCGACCGACCGGTCGGCGCTGGCCGCCCGCTGGCAGGCGCTGGAGGCGCGCAGCGATGCGTCCTTCTTCCTGCGCTGGACCTGGGTGGGCGCCTGGCTCGACAGCTATGGCGTCCGGCCCGAACTGCTCGCCGTCACCGATGAAAGCGGACAGGATGTCGCGCTGGCGCTGGTCGGCCATGTCATGCGCCCGCGCCTGCTGGGGCCGGTGGCGACGCTCAGCCTCAACCAGTCGGGCGATCCGGCGGTGGATCGGCCCTATGTCGAATATAATGGCCTGCTCGCCACGCGCGGGCAGGAGGTGGCGGCCGTCGCTACCGCGATCGACGCCATCGCCCGGCGCCGTGACTGGCGCGTGCTGCGGCTGAGCGGTATCGCCCCGGATTCGCCGCTGCTGGGCCTGCCTGCTCGCCGCAAACTGCGGGTCGATGCCTCGCCCGTCTACCAGGTCGATCTCGATGCCGTGCGCGCCGCCGGCGGCGATTATCTCTCGCTGCTCAGCAGCAATACGCGCAGCCAGATCCGCCGCGCGATGAAGGATCATGGCGGGCCGCTGCCCGACGTCACGGTCGGCACGCTGGATGACATCGCCCCCTGGCTGGACGAGATGGCCGCGCTCAACATGGGGCGCCATGTCGACAATGCCTGGGATGATCAGGGCTTTCGCCAGTTCGTCGCCACCATCGCGGCGCGGGGCCTGCCCTCGGGCGCGGTCGAACTGCTGCGCTTTGCCGATGCCGGCGGCGCGGTCGGCCTGCTGGTCAATTTCGTGCAGGACGGGCAGGCGATGAACTATCAGTCCGCCTTTGCCCAGCCGCGCACGGCCAAGGACAAGCCGGGCCTGCTCTGTCACGCCGCCGCCGTCGGCCATTATGCCGCGCAGGATTTCCGGCTCTATTCGCTGCTCGCCGGCAAGGATCGCTACAAGCAGAGCCTCTCCACGCGCGAGGAAGCGCTGGAATGGTGGCATGTGGAGCGTTTCAGTCCCCGGCTGGAGGCCGAGGCGCTGGCGCGCAAGCTGCTTAAACGCCCAGCTTCCGCATGACGCGATAGACGAAGCGGCGAATGCCCTGTTGTTCGGGGCGTTCGCTCACCGCGCCGGTCGGCAAGCCACGCTTGCGCAGCAGGGCGTTGAAACTGTGCAGTTCGCCCTCCGCCACGCTGCGTTCGGACCGCCAGGTGATCGACAGGCTGATTGATACGGCTGGGCCATTTTCCACGAAATGCGGCGCCTTGACCGGCACATGCACGGCCTCGCCGGGGGCAAGCGGGAAGGGGGTGCCGCGCGCCTTGAACCCGTCCTGCCAGATCAGGTTGCGATGGCCGCCATTGTGAAATTCCTCGCTCTTGCGCGCCGGCACCAGTTCCTCGTCGCGCGCCGGGAACACGGTCATCACCTTGGTCCCCATGATCTGCAGCAGGATATTATGCTCCGGGTCCATGTGGAACGGGGTGACGCTGCCGGGGGAGGTCAGGAAGATGAAGGCCTCGCGGTGCAGCATCGGCCCGGTGCTGCGCGCGACGATCGGCTCCAGCTCCGCCAGCGCCGCATCCAGCAACGCGCCATAGGCCGGGTCGCGCTCGACATTCTTCAGCACCGCCCAGCTGCCATTGCTCTCGATCGTGCGGATCGTCTCGCCCAGGCTCAGCCCGTTGGACGGCGTATCCTCCGGCCGCACGCCCAGCGGCAGCTTGCCGAGATTATATTCGACCGCGCTCGCCGGCATCCGCTCGGCCAGCGTCGCGAGCGCATCCAGCGTCAGCAACTCATGCCCGACCAGTTGATGCGTCAGCTTGGTTGGCTGGTCGGGATAGGCGGCGGCAAAGGCGGCGCGCGCGCTGTCCGAAAAATGCGGCGCGTCGGTGGCGGGCGCCATCGGGCTATGCACGGTCATTCCTGTCCTTTCATGCGGCTGGCGATCCGTTCGACCCCGCCGGCCAATGCAAAGGCCGCTGCCCGGCGCAGGCGCGTCGCGCCCTTGCCCTGCAGGGCGATACGATATTGCACGATGCTGCGGCGTTCGGCCCACAGGCTGTCGATCATCGGATGATCGGCGGCGGCGCAACTGTCCATCCAGCCGATCGCCGGATCATCCTGCGCCGCGTGCAGATTGGCGATCTCGATCAGTACGCCGGGTGAAAAGCGGCCCATCTCCTCATCAAAGGCGATCTTGAAGGAAAAGGCGCCGTCGCCATGGCGGAAATTGACCAGCATCGCGATCGCCCGGCCATCCAGGTCGATGCGCAGGAAATGCAGCCGACCCGCCGCAAAGGCGGCGGCGCAGGCGGCGCGGAAGAAGGCGATGTCATCCGGCCTGCTCGCCAGTGCGCTGCCCTCTCGCCCTTTCCACCCGGACGCCTCCAGCGCCAGGAAATCGCCACACCAGCGCGGCAGGTCGGCGCCATCGTCCAGCAATCGCTGCTCGACCGTCCCCAATTCCGCCAGTCGCTTCTGCAGGCGGCGGATTTCCTTGCGCTTCTTGGCGCGGACATGGGTTTCCCAATAGGCGTCGGCCGACAGGTCGGATCGCAGCATTGCCCGGTCATGGCGATGCACCTCGCGCCGGCCGCGCCCTTGTTCGACGCACAGCGCCTCCAGCGCGGCGGCATTGGCGCCGGCCGCGTCCAGTGCGCGCAGGTGCAGGAAATGGGGCGCCCATTCGGCCGCATCCAGTTGCGCCAGCAGGCTGCGCCACGCCGCCATCTCCTGGCCGCGCCGGATCAGCGGCGCGCCGAAGAAACAATGGTCGTGCATCCAGTTGGCGACGCAGCCGATCGGCAAGCGGCCGTGGCGCGCCTGCACCGTCACCGGCAACAGGCCGATCAGCTCGCCATCCGCCTGCGCCTCGATCAGGCGCACGTCACCATTGCCGGCCAGATGGTCGATCGCCGCCGCCAGCAGGTCGGGCGCGTAGAAGGCATTGGGTTCGGCCGCACCCTCCGCCAGCGCCGCCCAGCGCGCGCGCGGGTCCGTCAGCGCCAGGCTGTCGGATGGCAAGGGGGGAGATGGGTGCGCTGCCATGTCCATCGCCTCGCCTTAGCCGGGAAAGATTAGGGAATGCCTAAGTATTCCGCCGCATGGAAGCCTGTATCGAACGGCTTATGAGGGAAAGGGCTTTACATCGCGCGTCGGATTGTCTGTGAACCGCCATGGCTCTGGCGGCGACCCGCCTGTCGGCCCGATCAAGGAGGATGACGCTTTGACGATCCTGGTAACCGGCGCGGCCGGCTTCATCGGCATGGCGGTGGCGGACCGGCTGCTGGCCGACGGGCGTGCCGTGATCGGCATCGACAATCTCAACGACTATTATCAGGTTTCGCTCAAGCGCGACCGGATCGCGGCGCTCGAACAGCGCCATGGCAAGCTGTTCACCTTCGCCGAACTGGACTTCGCCGACATGCCCGCACTTCAGGCGCTGCTCGCCGATCATCCGATCGAGGCGATCGTCCATCTCGGCGCTCAGGCCGGCGTGCGCTATTCGCTGATCAATCCCCATGCCTATGTCCGCTCCAATCTCGCCGGCCATGTGAACATGCTCGAACTGGCGCGGGAACGGCGGGTGCGTCACCTGGTCTATGCCTCTTCCTCGTCCGTCTATGGCGGCAACGAGAGCTTGCCCTTCCGGGTCGAGGATCGCACCGATCATCCGGTTTCCCTCTATGCCGCGACCAAGCGGGCGGACGAGCTGATGAGCGAGACCTATGCCCATCTGTTCCGCGTGCCGATGACGGGGCTGCGCTTCTTCACCGTCTATGGTCCCTGGGGCCGGCCCGACATGGCGATGTGGATCTTCACCCAGAAGATCCTTGCCGGCGAACCGATCCCGGTCTTCAACCATGGCCGGATGCAGCGCGACTTCACCTATATCGACGATATCGTCGCCGGGGTGATCGGCTGCCTTGATTCCCCGCCGGGCGATGACGGCGCGCTCAAGGCGGGCGGCAGCCGGGCGCCGCATCGGCTCTACAATATCGGCAATAATCGGCCCGAGGAACTGATGCACCTGATCGCCGTGCTGGAGGAGGCTGTGGGGCGCAAGGCGCAGCTGGACTTCCAGCCGATGCAGCCGGGCGACGTGCCGGCGACCTTCGCCGACATCAGTGCGATCGCCCAGGATATCGGCTTTGCGCCCACCACCGGGATCGAGTCGGGCGTGCCCCGATTCGTCAACTGGTATCGCGACTATCATCGCCTGTGAGTGTTGCGACATATGTCGAGCCGTCGAAAAGTTCCTCGGCTTGTCGATGATTTAGCTCATTTCATCTTGTATTTCTGCCCCATTCCCCCTGCCTTCGGACTTCAGTGCCCCTTGCCGCACTTGCGAAATGGATTGCCATAAGTGCCTGAAACGGCGTAGACAGTTGCAGGGTGCTGATTGCAAAATCGGCCTGGGGTCGCGGAACAAGGGATGGACGCTGCGCTGGCAAGGCGCATCGACACCGCGGGCGTCAGCCGGAGCATGTCGGCGGCGATACGCGGAAAAAAGGGCAAGAAGCGTGTCGACAGTTTCGAAGATCGTTCCTTTCGGCTCGGGTGCGCATATTGTGGAGACGGCGTGCAGCAGTCTCGCCCTGGCAGCCAGGGGGCTCAATACACTCGAAGCCAAATTTTCCGACCGGGAATTTTCCGCCGCCTTCCTGCGGCTCGTCGGTATCATCATCAATGTCCGGGGACGGGTGATCGTCACCGGCATCGGCAAGAGCGGCATCGTCGCGCGCAAGATGACGGCGACGCTCACCTCCACCGGCACGCCGGCGCTGTTCCTGCATCCGGCCGACGCCGGCCATGGCGATCTGGGCATGGTGACGCCGGACGATGTCGTGTTGATGCTGTCCCATTCGGGTGAATCCACCGAACTCGGGCCGATCATCCATTATTGCAAGCGCTTCGGCGTCCCGCTGCTGGCGATGACGGCGCAGGCGCAGAGCACCGTGGCCGAGGCTGCCGATGTCTGCATGCTGATGCCGGCGGTGCGCGAAGCCTGCCCGAACATGCTGGCGCCCACCACTTCGACCACCTTGCAGATGGCCTTTGGTGACGCACTGGCGATGTCGCTGATGGAAATGCGCGGCTTTTCGGCCGACGATTTCTACAAATTCCACCCCAATGGCCGTCTTGGGGCGCAACTCGTCAAGGTGCGCGAACTGATGTCGGCGGGCAGCGACGTGCCGCGGGTGTGCGAGGATTCCTCGCTGCTCGACGCCACGATCGAGATGACCCGTGCGCGCCTTGGCGGCACGGCCATCGTCGACCAGCGTGGCCAGCTGATCGGCGCCTTCACCGATGGCGATCTGCGCCGGGCCGTGACCGGCAAGCAGAATCTGACCGATGCGGTCGGCCGTTTCATGACCGTGACGCCGCAGTCGATCGGTCCCGACGAACTGGCGTCGGAAGCGCTGCGCATCATGCACGATCGCAACATCACCCTGCTGTTCGTGTGCGAGGATGGCGATCTGGTCGGCGCGCTTCACATGCATGATCTGCTGCACGCCGGGGTCGCCTGACCATATTGGTGGTCATTCCGGCGCGGGCGGGGTCGTCCCGCCTGCCGCGCAAGCCGCTGCGCCTCATTGCGGGGCGCAGCCTGCTGCATCGCACGATCGCCATGGCGCGCGCGGCGATCGGCGCGCGCGCCGGCGTCGCTCTGGTCGTCGCCACCGATGATGACGAGATTGCGGCCCATGCGCAGGCCGCCGGCTGCGACGCGGTGATGACCGACAGCGCGATCGCCACCGGCTCCGGCCGCGCGCTCGCCGCCGCCCGCGCGCAGGCCACCCAGCCCGACTTCGTCGTCAATCTCCAGGGGGATTCGCCCTTCCAGCCCGAAGGGGCGCTGGGCGCGGTGATCGAGGCGCTGGATGCCGGCGCGCAGGTCGCGACCCCGGTGATCGGGCTCGACTGGGCCGCGCTCGATGCGCTGCGCGAGCATAAGCAACGCTCGCCCTTCAGCGGCACCACCTGCGCGCGCGGTGCGGATGGTCGGGCGCTCTGGTTCTCCAAGACGATCATTCCCGCCATCCGCGACGAGGACCAACTCCGCGCAGCCGGTCCCATATCCCCCGTCTGGCGCCATGTCGGCCTTTATGGCTATGCCTATGATGCGCTCGCCCGGTTCGAGGCATCGCCGCCCACGGCGCTCGAAAATCTGGAAGGGCTGGAGCAGTTGCGGCTGCTGGAACTGGGCATCGATATCATGACCGTCCCGGTCGATCCGCCCGTCTTTGACAGCAGCGGCATCGATACCGAGGCCGACATCCAGCGGGTCGAGGCGCTGATCGCCGCCCATGGAGACCCGACGCCGGCCCTGTCATGAGCCGGCGCATCTTCGTCATCCGCCACGGCAACACCTTCGCCTCTGGCGCCGATGCGCGCCGGGTCGGGGCCGGCACCGACATTCCGCTGGTCGACAGCGGCATGGCCCAGGCCCAGCATCTCGCCAGCTATTTCGCGGCCCGGTCGCTCGGCACCGTGCGCCTCTACAGCGGCCCGTTGCAGCGCGCGCGCCAGACCGCGGCGCCGATCGCGGCCGCGCTCGACCATCCGGTCGACGCCATCCTGCCCTGGCTCGACGAGATCGACCATGGCCCGGACGAGGGGCAGCCGGAGGCGGCCGTGGTGGCGCGCCTTGGCGAAGCGGCGATCGCCGCCTGGGACCGGGACGGGATCGTGCCCGATGGCTGGACCGTAGACGCCCCCGCGCGCATCGCCGCCTGGCGCACCTGGTTCGCCGCAGAAGGGGAGGGGACGGAATTGCTGGTCACCAGCAACGGCGCCGCCCGCTTCGCCCTGCTGGCGCTGGGCCTCGCCCATGGCCAGCTCAAGCTGCGCACCGGGGCCTTTGGCGAACTGATCGTCGATGCGCCGGGCCAGGTGCGGCTGCTGCGCTGGGACGAGCGCCCCTAGGGATTATTCCCGGCCGATCTCCGCAAAGCCCGCGATTGGCCCTCGCTCTCGTTCGGGCCATTCTGTCCCCGCGCAGAATGTTCGAAAGGGGAAGGGCGCTTGGCCATGCAGACCGGATATCATCGCAAGATCGCCTGGCTCGCGGGCCTGGTCGCCATGGCGCCGCTGCCGGCGATTGCGCAGGATGCGGGATCGTCGGCAGCGCCTGCCATCACCTCCGGGCCACCGCCGGCGGGCGGCAGCGACCAGGATCTGGCGCTGCAATTGTCCAACCCGGTCGCCTCGCTGATCAGCGTGCCGTTCCAGGAAAATCTCGACTTCGGTGCCGGGGATGATGGCATCAAGTCGACGCTCAACATCCAGCCGGTGGTGCCGATCAGCGTCGGCAAGGACTGGAACATGATCGTGCGCACCATCGTGCCGGTTGTCGCGCAGAATAGCTATCAGGGGCCGGGCACGGATGCCTTCGGCCTTGGCGATATCACCCAGAGCTTCTTCTTCTCGCCCAAGGAGAATAAGGGCATAATCTGGGGCGTGGGCCCCGCCATCCTCTATCCCTCGGCAACCGATCGCTATCTGGGCGGGGACAAGTGGGGCGCTGGCCCGACCGTCGTGCTGCTCAAGCAGATGGGCCAGAACACGGTCGGTTTCCTCGGCAACCATATCTGGTCGATCGCCGGCAAGGACGACCGTTCCGACGTCAGCGCCAGCTTCATGCAACCCTTCTTCAGCCACACCACGTCCCACGCCACCACCTATGGCATCAATGCCGAAGCCGCCTATGACTGGAAGGGCAAGGACTGGCTGATCCCGGTCAATCTCACCGTCACGCAACTGACCAAGGTCGGCGACCAGGCGGTGCAGGTGGGCCTTGGCGGCAAATATTATGCCGTCTCGCCCGACGGCGGCCCCGAATGGGGCATCCGCATGATCTTCACCCTGCTGTTCCCGAAGAAATAGCGGATTCCGCGGTCGCGAGGGCGAAGGTCAGCGTCCCTGGAGCGGAGCAAGCAACATCCGGAGCCATGGGGCGACTGCCCCGGATATCGGGCGGCTGCGACGCGATGCCAGCTAAATGGCCAGGATGGGTGGAAACAAGACATAGCCCCTCCCTTCCAGGGAGGGGTTGGGGTGGGTTGCGAGCGCAGCGAGCTTCTGCCCTATCGACCGTAGACCGCCGCTACGCGGCGCACCCACCCCCGGCCCCTCCCTGGAAGGGAGGGGAGTAGGAAACGTCCGCTTCTGGTCGTTAGCCGCCAAAGCCCGGCATCAATGACGCAAATCGACAGCCGTTGGACCGTCTGAAACGCGTCGCCCGGCCTTGCTGCTCCCGGATCAGTTCTTGCGCTGCGGCACCGTGAAGGTGCCCGACACGCGGCCGCTGGGGCTGGTCGATGTGCCGGCGCCGCCGGTCGAGCGGCCGTCGACCGTGGTGCGGCCGCTGTTGAGGTCCATCACCAGCCGTCCGCCGGTCAGGCGGTTGACGCCCTGGGTCAGCGAAACATTGCCGACCATGGTGATCAGCTTGGCATTGAGGTCATAGATGGCGACATTGCCGCGCGCGGTCTGGTCGGCCTTGGTGATGACGACATTGCCCGACGCGTCGATGCGCTGGATTTCGACGCCATTGCCGGTGTTGGCCGCGCCATTGGGCTGCTGCTTGTAGGCGACGGTCATGCGGGCGGCGTTCAGCGTCATGCCGGCCTGCGTCACCTCGACATTGCCCGATACCACCACCCGGTCGGCGCGGTCCTGCACCTCGATCCGGTCGGCGGTGAAGTTCACCGGCGCATTGCTGTCATGATTCTTGAACACCTGCGCATCGGCGCCGGCGTAGAGGAGGCCGGTCGCGCCCAGCGCAACGGTCGACAGCAGGATGAGGGTGCGTTTCATCACTTTTGCCCTTTGAGGCCATTTTGTTCGATGCGCAAGGTCGCCCGGCCGTTGAGCGTGACCGTGCGTGCATTCATGTCCGCTTCCAGATGGTCGCCGCTGAACGTGCCGATCGGGATGCGCCCGTCGACCCGGCCTGCGCTCTTCATCCGCCGCGTCTGCAAATCGATGCCGACGTCGCGGGTGACCAGGCGATATCCGCCGGCCGCCTCGA
This sequence comes from Sphingobium salicis subsp. salicis, assembly GCF_049472635.1. Lineage (NCBI taxonomy): Bacteria > Pseudomonadati > Pseudomonadota > Alphaproteobacteria > Sphingomonadales > Sphingobiaceae > Sphingobium > Sphingobium salicis. Next base: position 3,149,100 of record NZ_JAYRCS010000001.1, on the reverse strand, counting down.
ACTGGACCGGGCCGACGATCGCGACTCGCTCGGTCTCCATGTCGTAACGGCCCTTCTGCGCGTTCAGCACCGCCGGCCCTTCGGGCAGCAGGATGCGCGCGGCCATGTCGTTCAGGTCAACGATCGGCTCGCGCGAGCTTTTCTGCACGGCCGAACCGGCCCGCAGCGAGAAGGGCTGGCCCTTGCTGTCCTGCCCGCGATAGAGCGCCTCGGACACGCGCATCCGCTCCTTCGCCACCTCGACCTTGTTCTTGTCGAGCACGAAGCTGACCTTGTCGCCGCCAGTGAAAGGGGCCATGGCCAGCAGGGCGGTCAGCACGCCGACCGCCACCGGCAGATAATTTTTGAGCAGGCGCACCAGCTTGTCATGGCTGCCGCCCGGCCGGGCCCAATGGCGGCGGACGTTGCGCTGTTGCTCGGCCTGGATGGACATGTCTGCCTGCCGCCCTGTCGCTTACATGTGCGAGAAGATGTCGTTCTCGGGCCAGCCCGCAAGGTCCAGCGCTGCGCGATGGGGCAGGAAGTCGAAACAGGCCTGGGCCAGTTCCATCCGTCCTTCGCGGGTCAGGCGCTTGTCCAGTTCGGTCTTCAGCTGGTGCAGGAAGCGCACGTCGGACGCGGCATAATCCTTCTGCGCCTCGGACAGGTTCGGGCCGCCCCAGTCGCTCGACTGCTGCTGCTTGCTGATGTCCTGGCCCAGCAGTTCGCGGACCAGCTCCTTCAGGCCGTGGCGGTCGGTATAGGTGCGCACCAGCTTCGACGCGATCTTGGTGCAATAGACGGGCGCTGCCACCACGCCCAGATAATGCTGGATCGCGGCGATATCGAATCGGCCGAAATGATAGATTTTGATCCGCTCCGGATCGGCCAGCACCGCCTTCAGATTCGGCGCGGCATAATCGCTGCCGGGGTTGAAGCGGACCAGATGCTCATCGCCCTTGCCGTCGCTGATCTGGACGACGCACAGGCGATCGCGCGGGGTGATGAGCCCCATGGTTTCGGTATCGACGGCGATCGGGCCGGGGGCAAGGACGCCCTCGGGCAGATCTTCTTCATGGAAATGGACGGTCATGACTTTTCCCTCTATGGGGAAACGGGCCATATCGCAATCAAGGCTTTGGCAGATAGGGCCTGTAAATCGGCGCTGCGGGCGCTCTTTTTGCCCGATATGCGAAATCATTCGCGCTGCCCGGAAAACTTGATATAGTGATTCCCAAACCGCGACTTTGCGGTGGATTGTGCATGTCATTCGCCCGACATGTTTGTCCAATGTGTCTTGGGGCGAAGCGAAAGTGACTAACAGGGCATGAGTTTTGACAGAGGGCGCCGCGGCGGGCGCGGCAAGGACAAGCGCGACGGTTTCGGCGACGACAATTTCTACGACCAGGGCAGCGGCGGCGGCTTCGGCGGCGGTGGCTTTGGTGACCGCGGCGGCTTCGGCGGTGGTGATCGTGGTCGTGGTGGCTTCGGCGGTGGTGATCGCGGTGGCTTCGGCGGCGGCGGTGGTTTCGGCGGCGGTGGCCGCGGTGGCTTCGGCGGCGGCGGTGGCGGCTTTGGCGGCGGCGGCGGCGGTGGTCGCGGCATGCCGGCCCAGGTCGTTGGCGAAGGCAAGGGTGTCGTCAAGTTCTTCAACGGCCAGAAGGGTTTCGGCTTCATCGTTCGTGACGATGGCGGCGAAGACGTGTTCGTTCACATCAGCGCGGTCGAGCAGGCCGGCCTGACCGGTCTGGCCGAAGGTCAGCCGCTCGGCTTCACCCTGGTGGATCGTGGTGGCAAGGTGTCGGCGACCGATCTGGTCATCGACGGCGAACCGCTCCCCGTGACCGATCGTGCGCCGCCGCGTGAACCGCGCGAACCCCGCGCCGGTGGTTTCGGTGGTGCAGAGCGTGGCCCGCAGCGTCAGCTGACCGGCGAACGCGCCAGCGGCACGGTCAAGTTCTTCAACGCCATGAAGGGCTTCGGCTTCATCCAGCGTGATGACGGCCAGCCGGACGCTTTCGTCCACATCAGCGCTGTCGAACGCGCCGGCATGGGCGCCCTGAACGAGGGTGACCGTCTGGACTTCGAACTGGAAGTCGATCGTCGCGGCAAGTACGCGGCCGTCAATCTCCAGTCCAAGGCCGACTGATCGGCCGTCGCCCGTTCGCCGTACGGGCGACGTGACAGGAATATCGAAGGGGGTCGCCTGCCCGGCGGCCCCTTTTTCGTTTCTGCCGTTCATCTCGATCAGCCGACATGTCGCCATATATCGTCAAAGCGATGCGCGTTGATGTGGTGCATGAATCGTGAATGTCGACAGAAATGTCCGATGATATTCGGATCAAAATTGCCGTAAATTCGGCGCTTATGCGCAATTGATCAACATGTTGATCTGCATGTTTTACTGATAATTATTGGCCAGTTCGATCAATTTGGCGAATTTGCCTGACCATTAGCCTCGGATCATAATCGTCCCGAATGGAATGAGCCTTGCGGCATTGTCGACAAGGCCTGACCCGATGGGAGGATGATATGAAGCAGGCCCTGATCGGCCGTCTGCTGGCGACTGTCGCTGCCGGCCCGGCCCTGATGCTCGCAACCGCACAGGCGCAGGACGCCGCCGCACCCGCGCCCCAGGCTGACGCCGGGGCAGGGGAGATCATCGTCACCGCCCGCAAGCGTGACGAGCGGCTGATCGACGTGCCGGTTGCCGTCTCGGCCCTCTCGGCCGACCAGATCGAACGCTATGCCACCACCAGCTTCCAGGCGATCAGCCAGCAGGTGCCGCAACTGGTCATCGCCGAATCGCAGAATCAGGTCGGCGGCTCGATCAACCTGCGCGGTATCGGCGCCGGCATCTCCAACCCCTCGACCGAAACCGCCGTGACCCTGAATTTCGATGGCGTGCCGATCAGCTATGGCAATGCCATCCGCCTCGGCCAGATCGACCTTGGCCGGGTCGAGGTGCTCAAGGGGCCGCAGGCGCTCTTCTATGGCAAGAACAGCCCAGGCGGCATCGTCTCGCTCATCTCCCAGGATCCGGGCAAGGATTTCGAGGCGAAGTTGCGCACCGGCTATGAATTCATGGCCGACCAGCGCTTTGTCGAGGCCAGCGCCTCGGTGCCGCTGACCGACGGTCTCGCCGCCCGCGTCGTCGGCTACTATTCCAAGGAGGATGGCTGGTTCCGCAACGTGGCCGTGCCGATCGCCGGCATCACGCCGGGGCGCGGCGCCGACAGCCTCAATTCCGAAGATGTCTTCGTCCGCGGCACGCTCGCCTATGATGCGGGCGGATCGACCCGGATCAAGGCGAAGGTCAATTATGGCCAGCGCGAACGGGACGGCGTCGGCCCCACCGGCCTCAGCCAGATCATCTATTGCCCCGCCGGCGTCAGCCGCTATGGCTCGACCGACTGCACGCTCAACCGCAATTTCTACGACGCCATCCTCGCGCCGGCGACCGCCGCCAGCGATCCCAGCTATGGCGATGGCGTGCCCTTCATGAAGTCGAAGCAGTTCCTCGCCTCGCTCAGCATCGACCAGGATCTGGGCGACGCCTATACCCTGTCCTCGGTCACCGGCTATTACCGTCTGCGCGAACGCTCGGTCGACAGCTTCACCTTCTCCAATAATCCCTATTTCGGCGCGTCCAACGACATCACCGCCAAGGGCTTCAGCCAGGAACTGCGCCTCGCGTCCGACTATGACGGGCCATTGAACTTCCTCGTCGGCGGTTTCTTCCAGGACGCCCATTTCCTCACGCGTCAGGCCTTCACCACCAATTTCGGCACGCCCTTCGTGGTCGGATCGACCTATTATGACGTCCATACCAAGGCGACCTCGGTCTTCGGCCAGTTGCGCTACAAGATCGCCGATCCGCTCGAACTGGCCGTTGGCGGCCGTTATAGCTGGGAAGACAAGTCGCTGACCGGCACCTCGCTCGGCAGCCCGATCCAGATTCTCGGCCCCAAGCAGAATTATACCGATTTCTCGCCCGACGTGACGCTCACCTGGCGCCCGGACAGCGATCGCACCGTCTACGCCGCCTATCGCGAGGGCTTCACCTCGGGTGGCTTCAACACCGTGCCGACGCGGCTGCGCACCGATGCGGACCAGAGCCGCGCCGCGATCGACCTGTCCTATGACCAGATGACCGCGAAGGGCGGCGAGATCGGCACCAAGGGCTATGTCGCCGATCGGCAGATCCTCTACGATCTGGTCGGCTATTATTATAAATATAGCGGGCTTCAGCTGTCGCGATACGACAATGCCTCCTTCACCCAGCTGACCCAGAATGCGGGCGGGGCGGAGATCAAGGGCGCGGAACTCAGCCTCACCATCCGGCCGCGCACGCTGGCGGGCCTGACGTTCAACACGGCGATCGCCTACAACAACGCCCGCTACACCGATTTCATCGGTGGCTGCTATGCGGGCCAGTCGATCGCGCAGGGCTGCAATCTCAATCCGCTCAACCCCAATCTGCCGCAATCGACCTGGGGCACGGCGGCCAATCCCTATCAGAATCAGGACCAGACCGGCCAACGTCTGTTCCGCGCGCCCGAAATCGCGATCACCGGCGGCTTCACCTATGACCATAGTTTTGCCGACCGGCTGGGCGGATCGCTGTCGGTCGATTTCAATTACAGCAGCGCCTATGTCACCCAGACGGAGGGCAACCCCAGGACGCTGCAGGATGATTATGTCCAGCTCAACGCCGCCCTCTCGATCAATGGCGGCGCGGGCAAGCCCTGGGAATTGTCGTTGATCGGCCGCAATCTCACCAACAAGCTGATCATCGTCGGCGGATCGGTGGTGGGCGCGAGCGCGGCCGGCACCGGCACCAACGCCGTGCGCGAAGGCGACATATTGGGTTCGCTCGGCGCCCCGCGCGCGGTGATGCTGCAACTGACGGTGAAGAGCGGTCTGCTGGGCGGCCGCTGATCATCCCTATGCAAATACTATGAAAACGGGCCGGAGGTCGGCTGGAATTTGACCGACGGGGGCCATTAAGTCCCTTGTCCCATGACCCACCGACCTCCTCCTCCCACCCCGGCCGATGCCGGGCGGCGCAGCGATCGGCCACGGCTCACCGGACGCCTGTCGATCCGGCCGCGCGCCACCCTGGCTCCTCCGGCATGGCAACGGAGCCGGGCATCATGACCCGGCGCGATCTCGCCTGGCGCGGCCTTGGCCTGCTGCTCGTCGGCGCGGCGGCCGGCAGTTCGCTGCTGCATCGCGCCCTGACCCTGGACGGCCCGGCATCGGCGCCGCTCGAAATGGCGCTGGCCCTCGCCAGCTTCAGCTTCGCCAGCCTCGGCATATTGCTGCTCTGCCACGGCGTGCGCCTGCGCGATGGCTGGCGCCGCGACCTCGACCGGCGCCAGGCGCAGCGCGACGGCCATCGCGATCCCCTGATCCTGACAGAAGATCGCGCCCCGCTCGCGGCCTTTCTGGCCGCCCGCGCCCGGCGCGACTGACCCCCATTTCCCATATCCCCAAAGGACAAATTTGTGAGCGAACGCGACCTGCATTTCGTGATCCCGACCTATCGCCTGCGCGACGTCGGCGCGACCGTCGAGGCCTATGACGAGAATTTCGCCCGCAGCGGCCAGACCGCGCCGATCATCGTCTTCGATGATTCCTCGGTCGCCAATCATGACAAATATTTCGGCGCGCTGGAGGCGACCAAGACGGTCAACGACCTCTGGTATGTCGGCCCGGCCGAAAAGGAGCAGTTCGTCTCCTACATCTGCAAGCGGCTGCGCGACCGCAAGCTCGACGTGCTGGTCCGCAACCTCTTCCGCCCCAGCTATGGCGGCAACCGCAACTTCACCCTGATGTATACGCTGGGCGACCTGATGGTCAGCGCCGACGATGACATGCGCCCCTATGCCCTGATCGAGGACAGCCCGGAAACGCTGGGCGAACGGGAAATCAGCCGGGGCAAGACCATCCCGCGCGGCGCCAATGGCCATTGCCGCAAATCCTATGATATCCTCCAGTCCTTCCGCGACATATTGGGCAAGACGGTGGCCGACGCGCCGGCCAATTATGACCAGGGCGAACTGGTGATCGACAGCGCCATGGATCTGGAATCCAACAATTCGCTCGGCTTCGCGCGGGAAAACAGCCTGACCCTGCAGGAAGGGCGCTTGCCCCGATCTGCGGTGGTGAAGATGGCGCAGACCTTCCGCACCGGCACCAACGATATCGACGCGGTCGATTTCGTCGACATGTTCCTTGACGATCCGGACGAGGTCGATGCCGAACGGCTCAACGACACCTATGTGCTGGTCAATTTCCGCCCCTGCCTCACCAATCTCAACTGGCGAATGGACTGCGGCGTCGCGGGCTATGACAATCGCACCGGCCTGCCGCCCTTCTTCCCGACGCGCTTGCGGTTCGAGGACTATATCTATCGCCTGTGGATTCAGCAGTCGAACATGGTCTCGGCCCATGTCGATTCCGCCCAGACCCACATCAAGAACAGCTATATGCGCAATCCATTGGCGTCGGAGGTGTTCAACGAGGCGATCTGCGGCCTGCTCAAGCGCAAGATCCGCACCAGCCTCAAGCGCACCGACGAATGGTCGATCGCCTTCGACTATGATGGCGCGGTCAGCCTTCAGGACAGCGAAGAGATATTGGACAGCGCCCGCGCTTTGCATGACCGGGTGCTCAAGAGCATGGCCGACGCGCGCACGACCGAGCGGCGCGATGCGCTGGGCCATTTTGCCGCCGGCCTGTCACGCACCTTCTATGATTTCGAGCCGGATTTCTTCCAGCAGAATGTCAGCCGCATGGTCGATGACGAGGTCGGGCTGATCCGCTCCTCACTCGAAATCTGGCCGACCCTGCTGGAGATCGTCTATTTCAAGCGCCATTGCCGCAACCTGCCGATGCGCCGCGTGAAGAACCGCTCCGCCCGATCGCCCCAACCCAGACCCGTAGCAGCCTGAGGGTTGGCGGCAGGCGCTCCGTTTCCGCCCCCTTCATCCCGGCGACGGTCGGGGCCCCCTCTCAGTGACGGGGGCGGGGCGGAGCGCCTATCATACCCGCCGGAACGGGAAGGGGCTGGCGGTCCGCTCATAGCTGTGCAGGTCCAGCGCGCGCGTCACCGGCGGCAGTGCCCGGTCCGGGCAGTCGCGCCGCTCGCACAGATGACAGGTCGGCCCCACCGTCACCGCATCGTCGCGCTCGGTATCGATGCCATCGGCATGGATGATCCGCCCGGCATGTTTCGCCTCGCATCCCAGCGCAATCACCTGCCGCCCGCGCGCGCCATCGCCGCGGGGCAGGGCGATCGCCAGGGTCAGGAAGCGCCGCTCGTCCAGCGTCTCGATCAGCTGCGGCAGCACGATGTCGGGCGCGTCGGCCGCATGCACGTCCCAGCGCGGACAGGTGCCGCCATAGCGGGCAAAGGGATAGGCCTCGCCATCGAAGCGCTTGGACACGATCCCCGCCCAGTCGATCCGCACCATGAAGAAGGGGATGCCGCGCGCGCCGGTGCGGTTGAGGCTGGTCAGCCGGTGCGCCAGCTGCTCGGTCGACACGCCGAAGCGGGCGCGCAGCAGGGGAAGGTCATGCCGGCTCGCCTCCGCCGCCTGGCGGAACCGGTCATAGGGCATGATGAGCGCCGCGGCGGCATAGTTGGTCAGCGCAATGACGGCGAGCCGCCGGCTGTCCTCGTCCGGCGGCGCCGTGCGCGTCACCTGTGCCGCGATCAGGTCGGCCATTTCCTGCGCGCAGAGCTGATAGGCCATGGCGAACAGCCGCCCCGAAGCCGGCAGCCGCTCGCTCAGCATCAGCCGCCGCCGGTGCATGTCATAATGGCGCACCGTCCCGGCCAGCACATCGGCACGCACCATCTGCACCGCCATGCCGTGCCGTTCCTTCAGCCGCGCGCGCAGCCCGGCCTGCAACAGCGCCGGATCTTCCTCCAATTCCGCGGCGATCCCTTCGGCCGCCGCATCGACTTCGGCGAAATGATTGCCGGCCTTGGCCACCGTCTCTCGCCACCAGTCGACCGGCGCGACCAGCGGGGCAGGGGCGGCGCCGCGCCCGCTCGCCTGCATCTGCTCGGGCAGGCGGCGCAGGTCGGCCAGCGCGCGATAGAAGCGGCCGATCGCCTCGCTGACGCCAGGGTAATTTTCCGCGACCTCCAGCACTTCGTCGCGCGCGATGCCGATGTCGCGCACCAGCGCGTCGGACAATATCTCGGCCAGGTCGCTCGCCGCGCCATCCTGGCTGCTGGCGGTGAAGTCGCGAATGTCGATGTCATAGGTATTGGCCAGCCGCAGCAGCATCTGCGCCGTCAGCGGCCGCTGGTTGCGCTCCAGATGGTTGAGATAGCTGGGCGACACGCCCAGTTCCTCGGCCATGCGCGTCTGGTTCAGCCCCAGTTCGCGGCGCAGCACGCGGAGCTTGGGGCCGAGATAGAGCTTCCGGTCGGTCACATCTGCCATAAGGTCATATTGTCATGATTTGACAATATGAACAAGTCGCGGCGTGACTTGCGGCCACTCATCGCCCTTCCGCTTTGCCTTCGACCTGTCAATATCGCTGTCATCAACCAGCACAGCCACAAGGCAGGAAGGACAGGAAGATGACGACCGATACGATGGAAGCGCCCCAGCCCGCCCGTTCGCGCGCGGTCTTCAGCCAGGAGGATTTCGGCCTGATCCGCACCGCCATCGCCCATTATCTGCGCGAGGTTCAGGACCAGCCGGAATCGGTCAAATATGCCAATCTCTACCACCGCCTCGGCCGCGTTGCCTGACCGGCGGAGTGCCTGAACGAGAAAGGGCGCGGGATCACTCCCGCGCCCTTTTTCTTGTCTCGGCCTGTTCCGATCAGAACAAACGCGTCAGGCCATAAAACAGCGCGCCGATCGCGGCCGCCGCCGGCAGGGTCACGACCCAGGCGACGATGATGCTCGACGCGACGTTCCAGCGCACCGCTGACAGCCGGCGCGACGCGCCCACGCCGACGATGGCGCCAGTGATGGTGTGGGTCGTCGATACCGGCACGCCCAGATGGGTGGCCATGAACAGGGTGATCGCGCCGCCCGTTTCCGCGCAGAAGCCCTGCGCCGGGGTCAGGCGGGTGATCTTCGATCCCATGGTGTGGACGATCTTCCAGCCGCCCAGCAAGGTGCCCAGGCCCATCGCCGCCTGGCAGCTCAGCACCACCCACATCGGCACATGGAAACCTCCGGTCAGCAGCCCCTGCGAATAGAGCAGCACCGCGATGATGCCCATCGTCTTCTGCGCGTCATTGCCGCCATGGCCCAGCGAATAGAGCGAGGCGGAAACCAGCTGCAGCTTGCGGAACACCCGGTCCGCGCCCTGCGGCGTGAACTTGCGGAAGATCCAGCTGATCGCCAGCACCAGCATCAGCGCCAGGAACAGGCCGACGGCGGGGGATATCACGATCGCCGCGCTGGTCTTGAACACGCCGCTCCACACGATCGCCGACAGGCCGGACTTGGCCGTGCCCGCGCCCAGCAGGCCGCCGACCAGCGCATGGCTGGAGGAGGACGGAATGCCCAGACCCCAGGTGATGAGGTTCCAGGCGATCGCCCCCATCAGTGCGCCGAAGATCACCGACGCATCGATGATGTCGGCGCTGACGATGCCCTTGCCCACCGTCTCGGCGACATGCAGGCCAAAGAAGAGGAAGGCGATGAAGTTGAAGAAAGCGGCCCAGGCGACCGCATATTGGGGTTTCAGCACCCGCGTCGACACGATGGTCGCGATCGAGTTGGCGGCGTCGTGCAGGCCGTTCAGGAAATCGAACAGCAGCGCAACGCCGATCAGTGCGATCAGCAGCGGGAAGGCGAGATGGGCTTCCATATCCAGTCAGGCCTGTCAGGCGTGGTCGATGACCAGGCCGGAAATCTCGTTGGCGACGTCCTCGAACCGGTCCGTCACCTTTTCCAGATGGCTGTAGATTTCGTTGCCGACGATGAAATCCATCGGATTGCCGGCGCGGGCTTGCTGGTAGAGGGCCTTGAGCCCCGCCTCATGCAATATGTCGGCATGGCCTTCCAGCTTCACCAGCCGTTCGGTCAGCTCGTGCAGGCGCGCGGAATTGATGTTGAGCGAGCGCAGCAGCGGCATCGCCTCCGCCGTGATCCGCGCGCATTCGACGATCAGCGCGCTCATGTCCTGCATCTGCGGCGCGAAATCCTTGACCTCATAGAGCGCGATCGCCTTGGCGGTCTGGTTCATCTGGTCGATCGCGTCGTCCATCACGCCGATCAGGCCAGTGATGGCACTACGGTCGAACGGGGTGACGAAGATGCGGCGGACGTCCTGCAGCACTTCGCGGATGATGTCGTCCGCCTCATGCTCGCGGTCCGAAATCTCCTTGATATGCGCGTCCATGTCCGGGCCGCCCTTGAGCAGCTTGGCCAGGGCGTCGGCGCCGGCGACCAGGGTCGCGGCATGGTCTTCGAATTGCTCGAAGAAACGCCCCTGCTTGGGCATCAGCGCGTGAAACCAGCGCAGCATTCCAGTCCTTTCACTTTGCTTCTCGCGGATCGACAGCAGCAACCGGAGGAACCAGCCCGGATCGGCGGGCGGTTCGCGGAAAGCCGCGATGATCGATTGCAGTTCGGGTTCGTCGACGGCCTTTGCGGCTTCGGCGACGGAAAACCAGCGCAGCTCGCGCTGCCCTTTTTCGGGCCATTGCGTCAGATGGCCGGTCACGGCAAGCGGAAAAACCTCGACATTCGCCTCGCGCGACTTGCCGCTGCGCTTGCGCTTGTCATAGCTGTATCGGCCGATCGGCGCGGGACAGGCGATGCCATGGATGCCCGCTTCCTCGAACGCCTCGACTTCCGCCGCGCGATGGCCGGCCAGCCCCTTGATGCGATTGCCCTTGGGAATCACCCAGCGCCCGGTGTCACGCGACGTGATCAGCAGGATCTGCATCGACCCGTCGATCGGGTCGCTGGTATAGGGGAGAGCGGCAATCTGGCGCATTATCGGCGGCTTACGGGCGACCTGCCCGAATCCTCATGCTCTGCCGCAGCGCGTTCCATCGGCGCTATGTAACGAAAATGTCATTTTTTGCAATCGCTCCCTTCGCCCAGAGGGGCAGGCGAAGGGAGCGACCGGCGCCCCGCTGGGCGAGGCCGGGAGGCGGATCAGATCGAGATGCGCGCCGTCAGGCGAATGTCGCGCCCGGCGAGCGGGGCGAAATCCTTCAGGAAGCTGGCATGGCGCCGCGCTTCCACGTCGAAGATATTGTTGGCCGACAGCATCAGCGTGGTGCGGTCATTGCCGGCCAGCGGCTTGAACGAGATCGATGCGTTGACCATGGTGAAGCCATCGGTCGGCGTCTCGAAATCGGTCACCCGATCCTGCTCGAACACATGTTCCAGCTCGGCGCGGGCGCTCAGCCGTGCGCCCTGCGCCTCGATCCCGCCCAGCAGGCGGAGCGGGGGAATGCGCGGCGCCGGGCCATTGCCCTTGATCGTGGCGCGGACATAATCGGCGACACCGTCGATGTTGATCGCATAGCTGCCGACCTGCGCCAGCTTCACCGACGCTTCGGCTTCGAAGCCATAGTAACGCGCATCGGCCTGGGCATAGGCATAGCAGGGGAATTCCATCTCGGCCCCGCCATTCACCGCCTCGCAGACGCTGTCGTCGGCCACGCTTTCATAGATGAAGCCGCTGAACCAGTTATGATAGGCGGCCAGGCTGAAGCTGTAGCCATTGCCCGATCCGCGCAGCGTGCCTTCCACGCCCCAGCTCTTTTCCTTGCCGAAATCGGGATTGCCCAGCTCGAACGCCTGGGTGCCGGCATGATTGCCACGCGCGAACAGTTCCTCGGCCGACGGCGCACGCTCGCTGCGCGACAGGTTCAGGCCCACGCGCCAGCCCGGCATGATCGCCTGGCTGATGCCCAGCGATCCGGACAGGGCGTTGAAGCTGCGCTGGCTGGCCTCGGCAAACAGGTCGGCATCCGGGTCCGACTGCAGCTTGGTATGTTCATAGCGCGCGCCCGCTTCCAGGCGCGTGTCGCCCAGGTCCAGCGACTGCAGCGTGAACAGGCCGAACTGGTCGGTCTGGTTCTTGGGCAGGAACTTCTCTTCGCCATCGGCCTGGAAACGACGGGTAAAGAACTGCGCGCCCGATGCGCCCTGCCAGCCATTGCGGTCGGCCTGGACGAATTCCAGCCGGCTTTCCATCGACTGGTTCTTGAAGGTGGTGCCGACCTCGCCCGACGGTTCGATTTCCTGATGCTGGTAATCGGCCCAGCCCGCGCGCAGGCGGATGCTGTCGAGGAACCCGCCATTGACCGCGACCTCGCCGCGCAGGTCGGCGCGGGTCTGCTTCATCGCCAGCGTCACATTCTCGTGGCTGTGCCCCTCTTCCTCATGATCGTGGTCATGATCATGATCATGATCATGGTCATGTTCCTCGGCCACTTCCAGGCGCGACGGCACGCCATAAGTGTTCTCGCTGTGCGAGATCGACATGCCCAGATTGCCGCCATCGCCGATATAGGCAAAGCCGCCGGCCACTTCCCACACTTCCGCCGCGGTATTGGCCAGCTTGCCCTTCAGCCGCGCATTGTCCTGGATTTCCTCCTCGTCGGAGGCGGCGGCGATCTCGCGCATCGCCTTGGACAGGATATAGCCGCCGGTGCGCAGATTGTCGGTCTTGCTGTAGCTGCCATCGACATGGACGACGAAATTCTCGGTCAGCGGCACCTCGATCTCGCCTGAACCGCTGCGTTCGTTGGCGGCGCTGCCATAGGTGCCGATCGCGTCGATATGGATCGCCTCGTCCGGCACGCGGCGCGGGATGCGGCTGTCGATCACATTGACCACGCCGCCGATCGCCGACGATCCATAGAGCAGGGCGGACGGGCCGCGCAGCACCTCGATCCGGTCGGCGGTCAGCGGGTTGATCGCGACGGCATGGTCGACCGAGGTGTTGGACACGTCGAAGCTGCCGATGCCGTCGGTCAGGATGCGCACGCGCTCGCCCTGGAAGCCGCGCAGGATCGGGCGCGATGCGTTGGGGCCAAAGGATGTGGCCGATACGCCGGGCTGGCGCGCCAGCGTCTCGCCGATGGTCGGGCGCAGGCTGCGGGTCAGTTCCTCGCCGGTGACGATCGAAGTGCCGGACAAAATGTCGCCCTGGCTGCGGGGGATCAGGGCGGTGACGACGATGTCGCTGCGCGGGTCATGATAGCTGCCATCGGCCTGGGTGTCGGCGGGGGCTGCGGTCTGGGCGGCGGCGGGCCAGGCCAGGCAAAGGGCCGTGAGGGCACAGCCGGCGCGCAGCGACGGGGAACGAAGCATCAGGCTTTTTATCCTTGCAGAGTATGTGGGTCGGCCTCCGCGTATCGGTCATGATACATCATATCAATATACGATCGGCGAAATGAAGGCCGTTTCTGCCGCATTCACCACCAACTGTTGCATTTTTGCACGGCATGGCGCGCAGCATAGTGCCCGCCGCCAAGACGGATCAGCCGCACAATTCCGCTATCATTTACTGGTCAGAGGAAGAGGAAATCCGCCAGCGCCTGCACGCCGGGGCGCGACAGCGATCGTTCGTTGACGGTCTGGCGCACCTCGATCGCGGGCAATGGCACGTCCAGCGCCAGCCGGCGAATGCCGCTCATCCGCCCCAGGTCGCGCGCCATCGGGCCAAAGGCGGCGAAACATCCAGCGCCTTCGCGCAGGGCGGTGATGATGTCGAACATATTGTCGGTTTCCAGCATCACCGGGCCGAGCCGCGCGTTGCCGCGCGCCAGCGCCGCGTCGATGATCGGGCGCAGCCCGTTGCGCGGATCGACCGCCAGTTGCGGGGTGATGGTCAGGTCGCCGCGCGACACGCTGCCCGCGCGCGCCAGCGGATGGTCGGACCCGGCATAGAGATTGACCTGTTCCGACCAGCCATAGCGCGACGGCAGGCCGGCCGGCTCCTCCAGCGCATAGAAATAGGCGATGTCGGCGCGCAGCGATTCGATCGCCCGCGCCGCCTCGACCGCCGACTGGACGCTCAGGTCCAGGGTGATGGCGATATCGTCATTGGCCGCCTCGAACGCGGTCAGTGCATCCTGGAAATGGCCGAACACCGGCGCCGGCGTCGCCAGGATGATGGCGCGATTGGCGGGCGGCAGCGCGGCCGGCAGCGACGGCAATTGCGCATCCGCATCCAGCAGCAATTCCGGCAGCGCGGGCGGCGGGGCCGGCGATGGATCAGGTTGCGGGGTAGGGGCGGGCGCGGCTTCCTCGGCCCAATCCTCGGGGTCGTCCTGTGCCAGCAGGGTCATCGCCTGCGCCGTGCGTCGTCCCGCGGGGGTCAGCCGCGCCGCGCCGCGAATATCGTCGAACAGGCGATAGCCCAGCCGCATTTCCAGCGACGCCATGTCGCGCTCGATCACGGCGGATGAAACGCCCAGCGTCTGGGCACAGCGCGACAGGCTGCCCGCGGCCACCATCTGCGCGAAAATGTCGAGTTGGCGCAGGGACGGGTTGGTCATGGCCGAGCGATAGAACAAAGACGAGGCCGGGTTAAGAGGCGTTCTCACGCATTTACCATCAATGGGCCGGCGGGGGTGCTGCACAAAGAAGTTGATCGCGATCGTCCGGCCATGGATGTAGCTGCGCATGCGTCTCTTGCTGGTGGAAGATAATGGCCGTCTGGCCGACCTGCTGGTGGCTGGCCTTGGCCGGCGCGGCTTCAGTTGCGATCATGCCGCCAGCCTGGCCATGGCGAGCGAGGCAATCGCCGCGCAGGTCCATGATGTGCTGATCGTCGATCGCGGCCTGCCCGATGGCGACGGCATTGCCTGGCTGCGCGACATCAGGCGGCAGGGGCATATGCAGCCTGCGCTGGTCCTGACGGCGCGCGACGCGCTGGAGGACCGCGTCACAGGCCTCGATGCCGGCGCCGACGATTATGTGGTGAAGCCCGCCGATGTGGACGAGATCGCTGCCCGCATCCGTGCGCTGATGCGTCGTCCGGGGCCGCGTGCCCAGACCGAATTGCGCTTCGGTCCGCTGCTGGTCGATTCGGCGCGGCGCATGACACTGTGCGCCGGGCAGACGATCGATCTGTCCCGCCGCGAGACCGACCTGCTGGAACTGCTGCTGCGCCAGGCCGGCGCCGTGGTCCGGCGCGAGAGCATCGAAAGCGCGCTCTATTCCTTTGCTGAGCCGGTTACCCCCAATGCGGTCGAGGCCACGGTGTCGCGCCTGCGCCGCAAGCTGGAGGAGGCTGGCGCACGCGGCATGCTCCATACCGTGCGCGGCGTCGGCTACATGCTGCGGGAGCCGGCGGCATGAGCCAGCGTCGCTCGATTGCCCGTCGCCTCTTCATAGGCCTGTCGATCGTGGGCTTCATCGGCACCACGCTGCTGCTCGTCTTCATCATCAACGAACATCGGCAAAGCTTCACCGCGCTGGGCGACCCGGCGGCCGCCCGCCATGCCTTTCGCGAATTGTTCGAGCATGTGATCCTGCCGATCCTGGTGCTGATCATCCCGATGGGCATGGCCAGCCTGATCGTGATCCGAAAGGCGCTGGCGCCATTGGGGGAGGCGGTCGCCCAGTTGCAGGTGGCCGAGCGCCACCAGCGCGGCGTGCTGATCGATCATGCCGCCTTCCCGACCGAGGCCGTGCCCTTCGCCCAGGCGGTCAATCGCCTGCTCGGCCAGCTCGACCAGGCAGCGCGTGACCATGAGGCGTTCGCCGCCGATGTCGCGCATGAACTGCGCACGCCGCTCGCCGTGCTGGCGCTGGAACTGGACGGGCTCGACCATCCCGACGCGCCGCGTCTGCGCGCCGAGGTGATCGCGATGCGCCGGCTGATCGACCAGTTGATGCTGCTCGCGCGAGTCGAGGCGCAGAGCGTGGCCCAGTCGATCCGCGACAGCGTCCGGCTGGAGGATGTGAGCGCCGACATCGTCAGCCTGATGGCGCCCGGCGCGATTGCGGCCGACAAGAGCCTGTCGCTGACCCGCGTCGGCGATGTTGCGCCGATCATGGGGCAGCGCGAGACGGTCGCGGCGGCACTGCGCAACCTCGTCGAAAATGCGCTGCGGGTGACGCCGGCGGGTGGCGCCGTCACCGTGATCGCCGGTCCCGGCCCCCGGCTGCGGGTGAAGGACGGCGGCGCTGGGTTGACGCCCGAGCGGCTGGCCGAACTGGTCCAGCGCCATCGCCGCGCGGATCATGCCAGCAGCGAAGGCGCCGGGCTGGGGCTGGCGATCGTCGCCCGCATCATGGCCGCGCATGGCGGCACCCTCTCCAGCGTGGCCGATGCACAGGAACTGGTGCTGGATTTCGCGCCGCCACGTTGATCGTCCGAAAACCCCTCGTCAGGGTCTCGTCAGTTTGATCCCATAGGGCAGGGCCATGGTCCCGCTATTCCGATTCGTGCGCCTGCCCGGCGCCCTCGCTCTCCTGTCGCTCGCCGCCTGTTCGGGGGAGCAGGCCGCGCCCGCCAATGACAGCGCTGCGGCGCAGCCGGCGGACGGATCGATCCCGCTGACGGCGGACAATATCGCCCGACTGGGGCTGAAGTTCGGCGCGGCCGTCGCTGCCACCGAAGCGCCGATCGCCATCGTGCCCGCGCTGATCGCGCCGCCGCCCAATGCCCGTGTCGCCGTCGCCGCCACCTTCCCCGGCGTCGTCACCCGCATCCTGGTGGTCGAGGGCGAGGAAGTGCGGCGCGGCCAGCCGCTGGCGATCGTCTCCAGCCGTGATGTCCTGTCCATGGGCGCGGACCTCAATCGCGCGAGCGCACGGCTGGGCGTGGCGCAGTCGAGCGCCAGCCGCCTGTCGCAACTGGAACGCGAAGGCATCATCGCCGGCGCCCGCGCGGACGAGGCCCGCGCCGTGCTGGGCGAGGCCCGCGCCGATGTGTCGGAAAAGAGCCGCATCCTGACGATGGTGAACGGATCGGGCGCCAGTGGCACCTACACGCTGACCGCACCGATCGCCGGCCGCGTGACCAGCGCCGCGATCCATGCCGGCAGCGTCGTCGACGGCACCACCGCGCCCTATGTGATCGATGCGGCCGGCCAATATGAGGCGCAGGCGCAATTGCCCGAGCGGCTGGCGGGCCAGGTGAAGCCCGGCATGACGGTGGCGCTGGGCGATGATCTGCGCGGCACGGTGACGGCGGTCGGATCGACCATCGATCCGGCCACCCGATCGGTGACATTGAAGGCCAGGCTGCCGGCCGGCCCCGGTGCCATGGCCGGCCGCGCCACCAGCCTGTCGATCTTCGGTCCGGCACCGGCTGGTGCCGCCATGGTGCCCGCCGCCGCCGTCACGACGCTGCCCGGCGGCGACATGCTGTTCGTGCGCACCCGCGCCGGCGTCGTCGCGCGCCCGGTCAGGACCGGCGGCAAGGATGGCGATCATGTCCTGATCCTCTCCGGCGTGAAGCCGGGCGAGCAGGTGGTCGTCGCCGGCACCAGTGCGCTCAAGCCGCTGGCGATGGGCGAGTAAGGCCGGATGCTCAAATCGCTGGCTGCCTGGGCGCTCTCCTATCGCCTGATCGTCATCGCGCTCGCCCTGCTGACCGCCGTGCTGGGTGCCTGGGCCTTCGTCAACCTGCCGGTCGATGCCTATCCCAACATCGCCCAGACCCAGGTGAAGGTGATCCTGAAGGCCCCCGGCATGACGCCGGAGGAGGTGGAAAGCCGCGTGATCACCCCGATCGAGATGGAGATGCTGGGCATTCCGGGGCAGGCGATCCTGCGTTCCTCGGCCAAATATGCGATCGCCGACATCACCATCGATTTCGTCGACGGCACCGACATCTACTGGGCGCGCCAACAGGTCGCCGAACGCCTGTCGGGCGTGATGGGCGACCTGCCACCCGCGGTATCGGGCGGCATGGCACCGATCTCGACGCCCTTGTCCGACATCTTCATGTTCACGATCGAAGGGCCTTTGAGCCTGGAGGAGAAGCGCACCCTTCTCGACTGGACGATCCGGCCGGCACTGCGCACCGTGCCGGGCGTCGCCGACGTCAATGCGCTGGGCGGTTTCGTTCGCACCTTCGAGGTGCGGCCCGATCCGATCGCGCTCGCCAGCGCGGGCCTCGGCATCGCCGATCTTCAGGAAGCGATCGAGCGCGGTAACCGCAATGACGGCGCCGGCCGCCTGGCGCAGGGCGAGGAATCGCTGATCGTCCGGGCGGTCGGTGCGATCCGGTCGGAAGCGGATCTCCAGTCGATGGTGATCGCCACGCGCAATGGCCGCATCGTTCGCATGGGCGATGTCGCGACCGTCGGCACCGGCAGCCTGACCCGCTATGGCGCGGTCACCGCCAACGGCAAGGGGGAGGCAGTGCAGGGGCTGGTGATCGCGCTGCGCGGTGCCGATGCCCGCGCCGTGGTCGATAGCGTCAAGGCGCGCGTCGCCGAACTGGAAAAGACCTTGCCACAGGGCACCACGATCGCCGTCTTCTACGATCGCTCCGATCTGATCGGCCGCGCCGTCGGCACGGTCGAAAAGGCGCTGATCGAGGCGACCATCCTGGTCATCATCCTGCTGATCCTGTTCCTGGGCGACTGGCGCGCGGCAGCGATCGTGGCCGCCACTTTGCCGATGTCGGCGCTCGTCACCTTCCTGATGATGCGCGGCATGGGCCTGTCGGCCAACCTCATGAGCCTGGGCGGCCTGGCCATCGCCATCGGCATGCTGGTCGACGGCGCGGTCGTGGTGGTCGAAAATATCGTCGAACGGCTCAATCATGCGAAGGATGACGGCCCGCCCCGGCTGCACAATGTCTATCGCGCCACCGGCGAAGTCGTGGTGCCGGTGTCAGCCGGCATCGTCATCATCGCGCTCGTCTTCCTGCCCCTGCTCTCGCTCGAAGGGCTGGAGGGCAAGCTGTTCGCCCCGGTCGCGCTCACCATCATCTTCGCGCTGGCGGGATCGCTGCTGATCGCGCTGACCCTGGTCCCGGTGCTCGCCTCGCTCGGCCTCAAGGCCGGCCATCATGGCGAACCCTGGATCATGCGCAAGCTGACGCCGCGCTATCGGGCGCTGCTCGACGGTGCCTTTGGCCGCAAACGGCTGGTCTATGGCCTGGCTGCGCTCGGCCTGGTGCTGGCGGGCCTGGCCTATGGCGCGGTCGGCAAGACTTTCATGCCGTCGATGGATGAAGGCTCGGTGATCGTGCAGACCGCCAAGCTGCCGACCATCAATCTCGACCAGTCTGTGCTGGGCGACACGGCGGTGCAGCGGTCGCTGATGAAGGATGTGCCCGAAATCGCCCAGATCATCGCCCGCGTCGGCACCGACGAGATCGGTCTCGATCCGATGAGCCCGAACGAGACCGACAGTTTCGTGGTGCTGAAACCCCAGCAAGAATGGCGCGGCGACAAGGCATTTGTCGTCGATGAAATCCGCAAGTCGCTCGACAAGCTGCCCGGCATCGAGCCGACCTTCACCCAGCCGATCGAGATGCGCGTCTCGGAAATGCTGACCGGATCGCGCGGCGACCTTGCCGTCAAGATTTTCGGCCCGGACCTCGCCACCCTGTCCGACCTTGCCGGACAGGTGCAGAAGATATTGTCGAAGACGCGCGGCGCTTCGGAGGTGATGACCGTCGCCAACGACCATGTCGACTATCTCCAGCTCGATATCGATCGCGCCGCCGCCGGCCGTTTCGGCATGCCGATCGACCAGATGCAGGACACGCTGCGTGCCCAGATCGAGGGCGTGCATGCCGGCGTCGTCGCCGACGGGCAGAAGCGCGTACCGATCCTGGTCAAGGGCGACGAGACGATCCGCAGCGACGCGACCCGCTTTGCCGACCTGCCGCTGCGTACCCCCGACGGCACCGTCGCGCGGGTCAGCGACATGGCGCGGGTCGAACGCACCGAGGGGCCGGTCAAGCTCGACCATGAAAATGGCTCGCGCTACGCACTGGTCCAGGCGTTCGTCTCGGGCCGCGATCTGGTCGGCTATGTCGATGAGGCGCGCGCCACCGTCGATCGCGAGATCAAGATGCCGGCCGGCTATCGCATGGTCTGGGGCGGCCAGTTCGAAAATCAGCAGCGCGCCTCCGCCCGGCTGATGCTGGTCATCCCGGTCGCGCTGCTGCTGATCCTGCTGGTGCTGCTCATGACCCTGCGCTCGATGCGCGCGTCGCTGCTGATCCTCGCCAACATCCCCTTCGCCATGGTCGGCGGCATCATCTCGCTCTGGGTATCGGGCCAATATCTCTCCGTGCCTGCCTCGGTCGGTTTCATCGCCCTGCTCGGCATCGCGGTGCTGAACGGCCTCGTCCTCGTCGCCTATTTCCGCCAGTTGCGCGAAGAAGGGCAGAGCATGGCCCAGGCCGTGCGACTGGGCGCCGAACGCCGGCTGCGCCCGGTGCTGATGACCGCCAGCATCACGGCCTTCGGCCTTGTCCCGCTGATGTTCGCGACCGGGCCAGGGTCGGAAATCCAGAAGCCGCTCGCCATCGTGGTGATCGGCGGGCTGGTCAGTTCGACCCTGCTCACCCTCATCCTTCTGCCCATCCTGTTCGAGCGCTTCGGTGAAGGCGCCACGGAAGCCCGATCATGACCGACATGTTGCTGACCTTCTATTGCGCCGCGATCGACCGCGACGGCGTGGCCGACGCGCTGCGCGGCCACACCCAGGCGCCGCTCCATCTGCGCGACGAGCAGGTGCTGGGCCGCGATTTCGCCGATGCCGGCGCAGGCGAGCAGGTGCGCGGCACGCTGCGCCGGGCGGCGATCGACCTGATCGTGCCGGCGGACGATGTCGCCCCGCTGGTCGCCGCCGTCACCGATGCGCGGCGGGGCCATCCGGTCCGCTGGCACGCCTGCCCGGTCGCGGCACGGGGGCGCATCGCATGATCCGTGCGCTTCTCCTGTCGGCCACCGCCCTCATTACCACGCCCGCCTGGGCCCAGCGCACCGACCTGCCGCCCGAACCCTTGGTGGTCGAAGCGCTTGATAGCCATCCCGCCGTGGCTGCGGCACAAGCGCGCGTGCGCTCGGCCGAGGCCGGCGCCGCCATGCTCCGCCGGGGTGCCCATGAATTTACTTTCCAGGGCACGGTCTCCCGCCGCTCGGCCGAGGGGGAGGGCGATTATGGCGAATATGACGTCAACCTCACCCGCCCGTTCCGCCTGCCCGGCAAGGCGACATTGGATCGCAAGGCCGGCGAACTGGGCGTCGAGGTGGCGCATAATCTGATGGAGGATGTGCGGCATCAGACCGCGCTCGCCTTTTCCGATCTCTGGCATGACTGGCTGGTCGCCAGTGCCCAGCATCGCACCGACCTCGATTCCGCTGCCAGCCTGACGCAGGACATGGCAGCCGTGCGCCGCCGTGCCCAGTTGCGTGACGCGTCGTTACTGGACGTCGACCAGGCTGAAGCCGCGCTGGCCCAGGCGCAAGCGCAGGCCGCGACCTCCCGCGCGGCGCGGGATGAGGCGCGGGTGAAGCTCGCCGCCGGTTTCCCCGGCCTCGCTCTGCCTGAAGAGGCGCCCTTGCTTGCTGATCCGGCCATGCCCGCCACGGCACTGGAGGATCTGCGCAATCTGGTGATCGAGCGCAGCCATGAAATCCGCGCGTCGGAGCGAGAGGCACAGCGGCTGGCGATGATGGCGCGCCGCGCCGCGGCCGATCGCATTGCCGACCCCTCCCTCGGCGTGCGGGTCTTCAGCGAACGGGGCGGGCTGGAAAAGGGCGTCGGTCTGGTCGGCTCGATTCCGCTGGGCGGTGGCTATCGCCGCGCTGCTCATGACCAGGCGACGGCGGATGCCAGCGCGGCCGAACTGGAACTCGCCCGCGTGCGGCGCGAGAAAGAGGCGACCGCCGCCGCCGATCTCAGCAATGTCCGCGCCCGCGAAGCGGTCTGGCGCAGCATGGAAAGCGCTGCCGCCAGCGCCGCCGCCGCCGCGACCCGGACGAAGCGAGGCTATGAACTGGGCCAGATCGACCTTGCCGATACGCTGCTCGCCCGCCGTCAGGCGAACGAGACCCGGCGCCAGGAAATCGATGCACGCGCCACACTGCTGCGCGCCATCCTGCGCATCCAGATCGACGCGCATGAGGTCTGGACCTCGCAGGAAGGGCATGAGGATTAAGGGAGGCAGCGTAGGGCGCCGATTTGTCACGACCCCTGTAATACTGCCCCCTGTAACATGGCCCCTGTAACAAGGTTGACGGGTGGATCATGCTGCATTATCCGCCCGTCCAGCAGCCTGTCGGAACGCCGACGGCAAGAAGTCGGAATGGCCCTGGAAAAGCCGATAAATTCTGAACTTCCTCAATGGGTTGCGGGTATAGCTCAATGGTAGAGCACTAGCCTTCCAAGCTTGTGATGCGGGTTCGATCCCCGCTACCCGCTCCACGCCTCGTCAAACCCCTGAAAATCAACGGAAACCTGCTCAAAAGCGGGTCACGTCGTGCGTCCGGGACACAAAGGTGGGTCACAATGACCCATCAAAAATTGACCTAACGCCATCAAAACAAACGAAATACTCCCCGCCATCGTGGGTCACAACTGTGGGTCACAAACGATGGCCGCGCGGACTTTCGTTACGAGGATCGACCTTCCAGTTCCGGGTGCGGGTCCCGGCTGATCTTCGAGCAGATTTCGGGTGCAGCCATGTAAAGCGATCGTTGCGCACGGACAGTCCATCACTGGCGATGCGATTGGGGCGGCAGGCGGCTGCGGAAATCGACATTATGTTTGAGGAGCGTCGTCGCGTGGCTGGGCTGGCATTTGAAGAAAGGCTTCTTGCGTCGAATGATAATGTCGGCGTTGCGTCGACGGCCAGACGATCATCCATTGCGATCGTCTGTGATGATCGTGTCCTTTCACCATCGAGAGAAACCGAAAACCGGCCTGATGCGCTGACACTTTCGGCAATCTACCAGCGATATCTTGATGATCCGACCCGTCGGAGGTGCGCGCGAACGATGCTGGCCCATGTAACAACACGCCGGGTCGTCGAGGATATCATCGGCGGTGCGACGCCGATCGCTGACATCACCCGCGAGACATGCCGCGATCTGTTCGAGGTGCTCCGATCGCTGCCGGTCAACTACAACAAGAAATATAGCAATGTTTCCGCACGAGACGCGGCAGCCATGGGAAAATCCGACCAGAAAGTCAGAACCATCAACCCGACCAATCTAAACGCCTACATGGCGCGTTTTGGCAGTCTGCTGAACTGGGCGGTAGCGGAGGAATATATTGGCCGCAATCCGTCGAAAGGCTTGCAGCTTGCCGAAACGGTCCACCCCCTAGATCGGCGGCGTCCATTCTCCATTGAGCAACTTCGAAGGATATTCTCTGCCCCGGTATATTCCGGCTGCAAGGATGAGCAGGCCGGTTATGCTCTGCCCGGTTCGACCGTCGCGACCGGCGCACGATATTGGGTAGCGCTATTGGGTCTGCTATCCGGCGCGAGGTTGAATGAAATATGCCAACTCGATGTAGCTGACATCAGGCTCATAGAAGGTGTGGCGTGTCTGGTGATTTCTGAAGAAAGCGTCACAGGCGGAAGGGACAAATCGTTAAAAAACAAGGCAAGCGCTCGCATCGTGCCGCTGCATCCGATCTTGCTTCAACTCGGCTTTATGGACTTCGTTGATCGAAAGAGGAGAAGCGGAGCATTCAAACTTTTTGATGATCTCCCAGAGGGTGCGAAAGGGTTCCGTTCCGTAGCTTTTTCGAGGTGGTTCGCACGATTCCTTGTCCGTTCGTCTGCAAGCGCGCCGCAGACCTGCTATCATTCATTCCGTCACGGGTTTCGAGATGCGGCCCGGAATGCCCGCATTGATCGGGATATTGTGCTGCGATTGGGAGGCTGGACAACGGGGGGAGGGCAGAGCGAAGCGGCAGATGCGTATGGGGTCGGCTACCACCCTCAGGTTCTATACGATGCGATAGCAAAGATCGAGTATCCGGGTTTGGATTTGACCCATCTTCTCCAACGCTGACCATTGAGGGAGGCCATTCAGAGACTGCTATGCGCCCCAGCTAAGCCGTTCTAAAGTGTCTTGGCTCACCTTAAAACGTTCATTCGGATTAAGGCTGGAACTGGGCCATGGCGGTCGATTGCGATTCTCGGCGAGAGTGGTTGGTTCATAACCGACATCCGCTATTCCCGGAGCCTCGAAGATAGATCGACGAGCGCGCGAGACTGCCGGATTGCTGCATGACAGATTGTCATCACGGCTGTCAGATACCGACCCTACGACATCCGGGACAAACGCTGAATAGCGCATCTCGTGTCGCTGACGTAAATTATCTATCCAGAGTGTTCCAGCGCGGTTACGAACATCGTGACATGTATAAGATGTGGAGCGATTTGCCACCATGCTACCTTTTGCGACCGAGTTTCCCGTTAGACGATCCAATAACAGAGCCGCTTTCCCAGCCGAGGTCTTTGCTTGGCTGAGAGGCATGCGTCAAAGCACTATTCTGGACTCTTCTGCGCACGAACTCGATGGTGAGAACGTTTATCTCATTGCAACAGGCGGTGAGGAACTCCGGATGCGTGGGCTTAGGCATGAGGAAGAATGGGAAGCCATCGGTTTCCGTCATGACCTGCCAGATGGTCAGGGACGGATATGGCGCACCGAGGCGGTTCTCAAAAGGGGAAGCGCGGACGATAGTCAGGACCTTGTCCGGTTTAGAACGCAGTGCATAGCGGGGCGGCCGGGTGCATTTCTTGAAACACCAAAAAAGCCCTTCCTGATTAAGGCTCTCCTAAAAAATGGCTGGGGAGCCGAGGACGGCGAAATCGAGGTTTGCGACGAACCGCTATGGCTCGAAGATGACGATGCCGATCTGAAGTTAGCCAACATCATTCTGGCTGGAAGAGGCAGTAAATCGCTTCCGATTATTTACATTTCGGCAACTGGAGATGGCGAATGGCTCCTGACCGAGGATGCAATTGAAAAACTGGCTTATGATCTGGGGGGGATCGCCCATGTTGTAGTGGAGCCAAACCGGCGCTTCTCCCTCAAATTGCGCGACCAAAGTGAGGGCCGAAATCTCTATGGCGGAACTATCGGAGTAGCATTGCCACTCCACGGCTTTATCCGTCGATTCTTCTTAGGGCGCAATTTTGAGAATGTGGATGAGCTTGTGGACGGCCTTCGGGGCTACGTCTTTAATCTCAGGGTTCATATGCCAACGGCGGGATGGGACTGGACAGATTTTCAGGAGCAGGCTCTGAGGAGCCAGCGAGCAGCCTATCGAGGTTCGCTCTCGCAAGCTGACGCCGACCAATTGCTCGACGATTTCACCAAGCAGCTTGATGATCTTCAGGAAGAGAACCGCCAGCTTAAAGAGCAATTGAGCGCGCAGGCGGCAGTGACTCTTGCGGAAGATGAAAGCTATTTCGCTACAGACGGCATATTTCAAAGCGTGGGCAAAGAAATTTATCCGGGGGAATTGGCAGATCGTATCAGATTTGCTGCCGCAACTGCACTCGATGCGGCCGAACCAAAAGGGATTGATGAGCGGACTATAGCCGTATGGAGAAGGGTCGTTCAGCGTGTCCCTCGCTCACCAGCCCTTGATGACTTGTTGCAGGACCTGTCTCGCGCGACGAAAAATCCAAAGCGCGTTGCGGACGATCTCAGTAGGCTACTTGAACAGCATGGGTATCGTGCAAAATCCGAAAACAAACACGTCAGGCTTGAACCTCAAGCCGGTTTTGTTGGCTTGAAAAATATCACTGTGGCCAAGACGCCGAGCGATATTCGCGGGTTAGTGAATATGCGCAAGCAGATCGAACGTATTCTGGGTATCGGTAATCTTCCGGAAAGCGCAGCGGGCTGAATGATCGGCTAGTTCCGAGAACTCGCATAAGCGTGCTTCGCGGCTGCGATAGACACGATGGAGCCTCTGTCAGGCAAACATAATGTCGATTTCCGCAGCCGCCTGCCGCCCCAATCGCATCGCCAGTGATGGACTGTCCGTGCGCAACGATCGCTTTACATGGCTGCACCCGAAATCTGCTCGAAGATCAGCCGGGACCCGCACCCGGAACTGGAAGGTCGATCCTCGTAACGAAAGTCCGCGCGGCCATCGTTTGTGACCCACAGTTGTGACCCACGATGGCGGGGAGTATTTCGTTTGTTTTGATGGCGTTAGGTCAATTTTTGATGGGTCATTGTGACCCACCTTTGTGTCCCGGACGCACGACGTGACCCGCTTTTGAGCAGGTTTCCGTTGATTTTCAGGGGTTTGACGAGGCGTGGAGCGGGTAGCGGGGGACTGACGGCTCAGTTTTCGTGAACCAGCGTCCTCGCCCATCATTCCCACTTCATCGTCACCGGCTTCGCCCACGATATCCGCGATGATCCCGGTGACGCTCTCTCCCTCATCATGGGCAGAAGCATGGGTGGCCGACGTTGCCTCCGGCTTCTTCGAGCGTTTGGTCATGATGCTGATCTCCATGATGTGCGGTGACGGTCGCCCAGAGCATGGGCGGTGGTGGTCGGTGGATGACGATGTGGCCTGACGATGTCGGGGCTACGATCGGGGAGATGATCCCGGCTCGATGCTGGTGGTGGCCGTCGATATGAAGTGGGGTCCCGAAGGACGCCGATTTCAGTGGCGGGTGACGCCTTCTGGAACTTCATTGTCATCGTCGATGAAGGTTTCCATGCCCTCAGTGGCGACCGTCTGGGTGAAGGCTTCGAAGGCAGCTTCATCTGTGTCGAACAGATCATCCCAGACTGTTGATGTCCCAGCGTCGTTGACCACTTCGAGCGCCCACTTCGGATCATGTTCGAGCCGATAGACGAGAACCCGGACGGTAATACCATCTCGGCTGACGGTGCGGGATAGCGGTGATTCGATGATGATGGGATCGGTATCGGCCATGGTCGGTTCCTGCGATGAAATCAGCGATATGATATGTCAGGCAGCCAGTGCCCGGTATACCGATGCGCGGCCGATTTTCATGGTTTTGGCGATTTGGGTTGCGCCCATACCGGTCGCATGAAGTTCCTTGACCTTCACGGGATCGATCGATGCCGGACGCCCCTTATAGACGTCACCACGGGCTTTGGCGTTTTCGATCCCACGACGTTGGCGGGCGCGAATGAAGTAACGCTCGACCGAACCCATAAGGCCGAACAGGGTCAACATTACTTCAGCCATCATATCGGTCCCGTCGAAGCGAATGGCCGGATCGTGGATACGCAAGATCGCTCCCTTTTCGATTACCCGGCGAGCGACCGCCAGCAGGTCAGAGGTGTCGCGTGCGATTCTGTCAGGATGGAGGCAAAGAAGTTCGTCCTCTCGATCCAGCAGCCGCAATGCCGCTTCCAGTTGATCGCGACCAGTCAGGCTGGCTCCGCTGCCAACATCGGCAAACACGACCACCGCGCCCAGTTCTTCCAACTTCATTTTCTGTGAGGTGATATCCTGCCCGATATCGGTGCTGATCCGCGCGTAACCCAGAACCTTACCCATAACGTCTCCGGTTGTATCATATGGGTCTAGATCATTGCCGCCGATCGTCTCGAAAGCCTGTCCTGCACCCTGTTGAGGCAGCCTGTGCGTCTCATGGTTTGATCCGCTTGAGGTTACCCATGTGACGCAGATTCTCATGAAGCCAGATTGGACTCAACCACTTCATTTACTTCGATATTTTTTCGACCTGAGCTATGATCGAGCATCGCGATGGGAGAAGCAACGATGGACCTCTACGATCTGCGCGTCAGCGACTATGTGATCCGGGATAGTGATCTCGACGGTAGGTGGATCGGCGAGGTGATGCACATTCGGGCGCGGGTGCATTACCGCAATGCTGGCTTCCCGGCGCGCGACTGGATCGATATCGCGACTGCCACTCCTTATCCGCACTGCCTGTTGGATTGGCCCGGTCCCCCGGCGATCCATAAGGCGACCGAGGAGGAAATCGCGAGATATGGGCTGGCGGATCGCTCCCGGATTACCACACCTCGGCTTTTCGATGAGTGGTGATTGGGGCTCATGCCATAGATGTCGACAAAGTTTGACGGATCGTCCCCGCCGAACGCTGCCTGCGATCAACGGTGGGCAGCCATAGTTACTTCATATCGTGGATCGGCATCGTCTATGGAAATCGATCTGGAAATATCGTCGTTGCCGGATCGTCGGCCGAAGACATCGTCACGCAGAAGGTCATCGACGACCATCAAGGCTGAGATCGTCGATGACACCGGTTTAGGGGAACGTCATTCAGATGACTTCGGAGAACGGCGTTTCCGCTTTGGTTTCGGGGGCAATGCCGGTGCCGGTAGCGTAAATTTGGGGCATGGACCGAGCCCTCGGAGAAACGCAATGAGATCGTCGGTCGGCGTTCGAATGGGAGAGCGAGGCTGCTGAACCAAAGGGCCATTGTCGACAACGAGGCGGAGCGCGGGGCGCGCTGGTGGGGATGATGGATTCTGCATAATCCAACCGTAGGAAACCGGGCTTCCGAGAAGCCATATGTTTCGTCATAAATTGCGCATCGTCCCAGAACACATAGGTTTCAAGACTGTCCATCGTGGGAAGGCCGCATCGTTGAAGTGATCAGAGGCTGCGCTTCAGGAATATGACGGCGGGCGAAGGAGCCCCTTATAGATAGACTGCGATTGGCCATAGAAGCTTTACGCTTGTCGGCCGAACCCGCTTCCGCTCTAACCACCTGATGCAGAACCGATATGTTGGGGACATCGGCGATTTCGTCAAAATGGCGATCCTTCGCGCACTTTGTGGTAACAGGCACTTAGGCGTCGCATGATGGTTGTATCCGGATGAGGATCACAATGCCGACGGTCGGCACATAGACTATCTCCATCAGCCCGAACGCTGGCGCTCATACGATGCAGACCTCTTTGATCGCCTCCGCATGATAGTGGATGCTGGAGTTCGACGTGTTTCCGAACTTGAAGCCGCCGACCTGCTGCCCAACGCCATCTATTGGAATGCAGCGGTGCCGACCACTGGTCTGACCGTGGAACGCCGAATGTCCCGACAATCATGGTTCGAGGCGGGCCGAGCGATGCTTGCATCATGCGATGTCGTCTTCGCTGACCCGGACAATGGCCTAGAGACCAAGAATTTCGACCCCGGCGCGCGAAAGGCAGGAAAGAGTATCAGTATTGCCGAGCTTCAGGCGCTAAACGCCCCCGGTCGTGCGCTAATCGTCTACCATCATCAGACGCGAATGGCAGGCGGACATCATTTCGAACTTAAACACTGGGGTGGCCGCTTGCGCGAGGCAGGCTTCAACCGGGTCGACGCCTTACGAGCCTCTCCATTCTCCGCGCGCGCCTTTTTCCTGTTGAATGCCGATGACGAGATGCGGGATCGGGCAATGCAACTTTCGACGAGATGGGGCGATCGCTTGACGTGGCATCCCACCCTTGGAGCTTAAAGGCATGGAAACGGACCGCATTAGTTTTTCGGAAGTCATCACCGAAGCAAGTAGGTTCCACAACGATCTGGCCATTGCGATACAGAATATAGCGGCCGAAGCTACCAACCATTGGTGCGCGCCGATTCAGGATGCGTTGGCACTCGGCAAGATCGAACTGGAGCGCAGTCTTCAGTCTCGCTTCCCGTCTGAGAAGCGGCCTGCGGTCTACAAAATCGCTATCCGAGGCGAGGAACCGCACCGGACATACAAGGCGTTTGAGAAAGGGCGGGAAACACCTCGGATTCGAGCGTTTGCACGTTTCCCAGCCTCGTTCGTCCCGTCGGAAACACTTTACGTCGGAAGCAGCCGTTCGCTGGTAAAACGTTTACTGGAGCATATGGGACACGGCGCTGAAAAGACCTATGCGCTCCATATGCGGCATTGGGCTACCGACATTGATGGGGAATTGTCGATATCGGCGACCTTTCTGCCATATGAAATCTCGAAGGACGTGCTTTGCGCTGTCGAGGATGCGCTGGCGCGGAATGCGAGGCCGATGTTTGGGCGTCGAGGATCGGTATAGGAAATACACCATGACTGCACCTGACGAGACCGGCACATCGCAGCCCGAATTCATGTTCCCTGAGGTCATGGAGGCAGTGTCGCGGACCATAGCCGCCAAGACTGAAGAGATTATCCGTGCAGCCGATGCCGGGGAGCCGCCGGTCATAGTGCTGATCCCCGAACTTGGCGATATGATCTCGGAAGGCTTCTATTGGCGCAGGGCCGATGCGGCGATCAAATCATTGCTCTCGGCCGAATTTGAGGTTGCCGGGAAGAAGCCCGTGGGGCTGGTAGGCCTCCCCAGAGGACGCTGCTATCGGCGCGTCAGCACCGGATAGGATCAGGGCGCGAAATGTGCGTGCCCGCTCTGCGCCAGCACGCCCGCTATAAGGACAACGTTTCCCCATCCCGCAATCGGCAGATCGCCGGAAAGCCCGCCAGATTTTCATCCCAGTTAAAGCTGTGGATCGGAACCAGCCTCTTCGGCGCAATCGCTTTTGCGAAGGCCAGCAGGTCCGCAGGCGATGCATGACCGCTGGTGTGGATGTGACAGCTTGCCGCACCACCAGCGGTCAGCCATTCCACCAAGGGCGCGCCGGAGCTTTCGAGATAGCCGCGCCACATCGACCAGCACCATGCATCGTCACCATCCGGCACGACGCCGCTCCTGTCATAATCTGCAATCAGCGATCCGCGCAGCATGACGACCCAACGTGCCGCATTCCTTGCCAATGCCCTCCCTGAAATGGCGTGGCCAGATTGCGCGATACGATCGACAAAGGCTTCCATGCCCTTTCGCTTATACATCCGGGACATAGTGGATGTGATGACGACCTTGAGTTGATCGAAGCCGGGCTGCGGCAGTCTTCCATGCTCTGCCAGCATTTCCAGAACCTCAGCGGTATAGAGGTCCACGACCAGCGTTCTTCCGGCCTTCTTCGCGGCGCGATACAGGGTGACCGTGCGATCGACATTCTGAGCCGACCAAGCAACGAACACCCGTCCTTTCGTGCGCCCGAACAACCCTTCGAAGTCAGCTTCCAAGTCACTTTCATGGGCAGTAGGTTTCGTGCTGCCCAGATTGGTGCCTTCCATCAGCAACGCATCGACCGCTGCCGGAGGACTGGACATCATCCTGTCGACCAACGCTGATTTCCGGCCGTGTATCCGGAAGTCGCCAGAATAGAGGATGCGCTTCCCCGCTGCCTCGATCAGCAACATGTAGGCGTCAAAAGCCGAGTGATCGGTCAGATAAGGCGTCACGCGGAACCGACCGAGATCGAGAGGCTGGCCACTGCGCCACGGTAATATGTCGCGGTCTATCACCTTTCCGGTGATACCAGCGGTCAGTCGCATCAGCTTGGCGGACGCCTCTCCGCTATGGATCGTCCATGACGCAGGGAGTTCTTCCAGCAGCCCATAATGATCCAGATGGGGATGAGAGATGAGGACATGGGCGTGGCCAGCCCGGTCGAGCGAAGCAGGCAGCAAATCAGTGGCATCATTGGGCGCATCAAGAGGACGCCCGACATCAAGGATCAGGCGTTCCCCGGCACAGGCAATCTCGATGCAGTTTCCACCGATCTGCTCGCTGGACCGATGGATCGTCAGGTCCACCATCGAAACCATGTCGTCGCTCGATGTCGAACCCGTCATGCCGACACTGCCGCGCCGGGAGCGACGCCCGTTGCCAGACGCACGCTGGACGCCGAACCTCTGGCAATTAGGCGATCAGGACTAAGCGCAGTTGTCAGTTTCTCTTTATGTTTTGCCCAAACCGGCCCTATCCGCTGATCCTCGTCAAACACGGACACGATCAAGATCGGAGCCGTGTTGATTTTCAGTTTATCGATTTGTTGCAGGGCAGCATCGGCGATAGTTCGCCGCAAATCCGGAACACCACTGAGCGACAAGAGGTTTTTGCAGGAAAGCTCGAACCCCTCCCGTATATCCTTCGTATATTGCTTCAGAAGGCCTTCATATGTCGCTATCTGCGACAGCACCTTGGCATCGCCTTCGGCACGGATTTCCTTGTTCCCGAACAGCTTGGCCTCATAGAAATCGAGGACCGGCGCAGCATCTTCCCAGCGGAGTGCGACTATATCAATCCTCTTGGCGCTGGCCCCTTCGCCGGGGCTGGCATCGGTCGCTTCTTCTGCGTCCTTGGTGAGCGCCATCTCAACATCGACGACATTCCCATGAGCCTTGATCACCGCTCCGACGAATTTCTTCTCCTCGCCCGCATAGACCCGCGCCGCCGCCTTCAGATCAGCCACATCGTCCAGACCGCCGATGAAGAGCCCCTTGGCGCTATCCCAATGTTGCCCAATCTGAAATTGACCGCCGACAGCGCGAACATAGGGACGTGCAGCAGATGGCTTTAGCAGATATTTATAATGGGTATCGGTGATGATCCCGGAGCCATCGAAGCTGACCTTCGCAAGGCTGCACCCTCGGTAGTAGATGTTGAGATAGTTGTTACGGATAGCGACGAACAGATCAGGGTCGGCCAGCATTTTTCGCCACCATGAGCCTTCCGGCGCTTCGTAGAGGCGGTTCAGCGCCTCAACAAAATCCGAAGACAGACCCTGCCGATATGCCATTCATTTTCTCCATCGCCATTCTCGACGGCATCTAGCGGGCAAATCATTGAAATTGTCTGGATGCCACCCCAAAAAGCTGATCCCACATCATGACTCTGACCGCAGATAGATACACGATCAGCCACATCTGAAAGCGATGGAGTTCCAATGCCGAACGAACAGCCGGTTTCGGCCGAATATAATCCAGACGGTCCCTGTGTCGGGATATTCTGGCGTGTTCAGACCTCCGCCGGGCCGAAGCTCGTCAGCCATGTCGTCAGCCTGACTGACGCAGACGAGTATGGTGATTTCCTCACCCACCCCACCGGCCATTATGAAATTTGGGAAGGCTGGCGGGAGGCCGGGGCAGCGGCCCTGAAGCGAACGGGACTGCCGATTGAGATCGCCTCATCGGAGTATGAAGAGCATCCGCGCGGTCGTGTCGTATTCGACCGCCGCGCGGAGAAGTTCATCATTTACGCGGATCGGCGGCTCCAGAAGGCTACGATTATTTCGGACATCGTGGAATTGTTTGCCATCGGCGGCCATTCCCACATTGTGCGATCCGATTCACATTATGTCGCTCAACCTACTCCCGATCGTTAAGACGCCATCAGCGCCGTAACCTTCTCAATCTGGGTGGCCTTCTTTGCCCTGTCGGGGTGGGGCAGGCCGATGGCTTTGACCTCATGGCCACTGGCCGTGGGATAGCTGTGCCAGTTCAAAGGTTCGACCAGCGGACGTGCCTTTTGACGTTCCAGCGTCGGCGGAAACTGATCCCAGCCCTTCTTCGTGAAGACAAACAGCTTGTCTGGCTGATGCTCGTCGAGGATGCGCTGCACGCGGACACGACCCGCGTCATTCTGTTCTTTTGTCCCGTTGTTGGCCCATTCAGACCGCGCGCCCACAAAGCTGGGCACGAAGTTGAAGAACAGGACCGAATTCCAGAACGCTGCGCGGTCGTCATATCCAAAATATCCGGGCACACGATTGAAAAACTGAATATCGGGATACTCTCCGGAAATCACCTTCTTGAGGCAATCCTCGGTCATTCCAGAATGATCCGGATCATCAGACGTATGGGAGTGTCCGGCGATAGCAATTCGTTGCCCCGAAATGCCGCCCTTGTATCCGGCAGGACACCATTCTTTATGCTCAACCATTACACCCCCAGTTATTCAGATGAACGCGTCATTTTGTGGCCCCTGCTGATCTGAAATGGAAGGTCATATTCAAAGAATTTATTTCAGATCGACGCTGGCAATATGTCCGGCTGACTTAGCCTGCTGGAGCAGCGCCCATGTTGCGCCGCCATTGCTATAAAATTCCAACACCACTGCTTGACGCAAATGCCCATTAACCCACCGTTGTAGAGGAGCGAACAGATGATCAGCCCACAAATCTTCGATCGTTGGAAAATGCGCTCGCTCTGCCTGCGAGCATAGCGCGCAGCACCATCCACAGGGTTCGTGAACGGGCACGAGATCATCGTCCCACAGCCTGTCATAAACCTCACCACTCCAAGAGGCGAGGACACTCATACCCGCAGCATGCGCATATCCATGAAGTGCTTCGCCGCCGACAAGAAAGTTGATCTCGACCGCATCGCGATGCTCGCAAGTCTCGAAGGCCATCATATCATGGATATCGACGGTGACGGCGAACCATCCGCTGAATGCATGGATGAAAGGACGATCTTGCCCGCAGACCATTAGATATCCCAGTCCGCATAATGGCGGGACAACCGGCGCAGCGCCTCCATTGCATTATCGCTCCGGTCGACCATTCGACGGGTCATGATGCCATTCCTAGCGGCGAAGGCATAGGCGGCATCAGAGACGCCAGCAGGAACGTTGCCATTGCGATGACCATAAACGCCCTCAATCAGCCAATAGCCCTGACTGCGATCGTAAGAGATCAATACGTTCTGCCCATCATGCTGGAATTCGCCAAATGCATGTTCGGCAGACAGCAGCGCGGTGAAGTAGCGGCGGCTACAGTTGCGGTAGCGTTTGGCGGTTGCGGCCAAATCCAGACCATCGATAATTGGCCGATAGCCGTCACAGGCTCGGATCGGACCCGCCGGAAAAGGCATCCGAAAGGACCACCGCTTGATCGTATCGGCAAGCTTGGTTGACCGACGGAGCGCCTCGACAATTTTGGTCCGATCGAGCCCGCGCCGCTCCAGCAGATCGACGGCAAGGACGATGTCGGCAGCCTGCGCCTTGTCCTTGATCTTCGCGCTGATCCGACTGTCGGACAGATCGACAGGGAGGCTTGTGATGATCGAAAGGCGATCGGGGCCCAACGTGGGCGCGCTCTGAACGGCGGTGATAGCGTGGCGCGGCCCGCCGTTCAGAATGCTCCAAAGACGCGGGTAGAATTCTCGATCATGAGGTTGCGCGCCACACTTTGCCAGAGCACTCCGAAAACCGGCCGGGACATGATCATAGGCCATAAGGAGGATCGCGTGGTGTCGATCCTTCATGAGGATACGCGCGATTTCCTCATTGCCATGGTCGGTCGGTTTCGCCGTGGCCAAGAACGCCGCGACCACCTGACGGCGCTCTACACCGGCACGCAGCATGTATCCGGCGAAGCCCGGCCGGACACTGTCCAACGCGACGATGCGGTTCAACATCCACCCCGAGATCGGCTCGATGGACTCCATAACAATATCTCCCTTCAAGCAGGTTCATATTGTCATGAGGACAGCCTTCATCGGTTCGCGTTCCTGCGCTAAATACTTCATGGAAAATGATAATTCACGAAATTTCTTCACCAACCTGTTGGAGCGTAAGGCCCCAGCCATCATCGAGCGCCGCCTCGCAAAGGGCGATCCAATGGATGAGGTCGAGGATTTCTTGATGCTGTTCTGCTGGAGCGGGCCACGAGCGGCCATACAGAAGCGGCGCGATCAATAGGATGTGGGGCCGCCACCATTGCGCATTCGATCCCATGCACCCGGTGGCAAATTGTCCCGCATGTGCGGATCAAAATCCTGAATAGCGTCATCGACGGCGGCCTTCATCTGTTGCTCAGCTTGCCGTTGCTCAGCAGCTTCACGCGCAGCATCCGCCTCGTCCGTATCGTAGGCGATCATTTCCTCGCCATCTTCGTCGATATAGACGCGGTATCGCATCTCGATTTCGACGTTGTTTTTGTAGATCGCAGTGCCATGGCAGACCAAATCCTTGGGGGAGCGCGATGTTTCTCGCGCTCCGGTGATCTTCAACAGGCCCTGCTCCATCGCGACGACCTCCTGCTCAATGCCATCGCAGTCCCGGATTGGCTCATCAACACAGGCGGCCATCCCCAGAAACAAAAGCGGCGTGCAAGGCCATTTCATCGATCAGCCTTGCGCCAAGATCGCTGCTTTCTGGCTGAGGAACTCGTCTTCGGATAGCAACCCACGGTCACGAAGCGATCCGAGCCGCTCGATGCGGGTCATCGTATCGTCGGCGGAGGACGCCTGAGCGGGCGGCGTCCATCCCGACGCGTGATCGTTAACCGGATACTGAGAACGGGGAGCTTCGAGCATTTCGACACCATCCGGATAGCCGTATGCGTTTTCGCCTTCATCGCCGCGCTTGACAGCAACGTAAAGGGTATAGCCGACACCCACTAGGATTACACCATAGCCTTTGAAAGCCCCCTGAGCAGTCTCGGCGTTCGCAATCAGGAAAATGCCGACGACGGCCAGAACCGCATAGAAGGCCAGCATCTGCCCCGAACGCCCCGTATCGTGATAGCGCCGGACAGTGACGGAAATCTGGGGAATCGCGCATACCAACCCGATCAGGCCGGTGAGAATTCCGATGCGGTCGCCAATCACATACTCGACCAAAGAAGCCGCAACCATGGCGGACCACATCAGCGCGTGGAATTGCCAAAATTCCGCGCGACCCGAACGGCCAGAAAAATCAAAAATGCGCGAAAAAGGACGAAGACCTTCCATCGATACCCCCCTGAAAATCCACGGCATTTATATTCCAAAATGGAATACACGCAAGCCGCGATTAGCCGGACTTGGTGGCAGGACCAGCTTATTCTGAAGAACGACGGATCATCGCCCGTATTATTCGGGAAGCCCGAGAACGCGTCGGGCTGCATCAAGCCGTGCTCGCTGAGCGGATTGGCAAAACCCAGAGTTACATCAGCAAGATTGAGGGGAGCCACCAAGGGGTGGACGTGCTGGTTCTTTTGGACATTGCGCAGGCATTGGAAACTGATCCGGTCGAGCTTTTCTCCCGAATTTCCTCCGAGGTTGTCCGTGCACAGGGGCATCGATGACACCATTCAGCGAGGGCTCACAGCGACAGTTCAGGCTTCCGCCGCAGTCAGGCATTGCCGCCGGTGAAACCATTCGTGTATCTGCCCGCGATATGAGCGTAGAGACCGAACTGGCACAGGTTACCGACCGCATACGGAGGCAACACGATGTCGCGCCGTTTCTGCAACGGTTGCATGCAACCAGTCAGATGCACCTGATGCCGATGCCGGGAGACATGATGGAGATCGTGTCAGCATCACCGGATTATATCCAGCCAGAACCCGGCTCGCCGCCCGTCTGGCTGCAAATCGCCGCCGGGAACGACGCTGCTGAGCTTGTCATTTATCGCTCGGAGGCTGACAGCAATTTATACGTTTTTGTCCCCATTCAGGTCGGCTGAATTTGCCCTTTTTGTGGCCGGGCAAGGGGTGTCTCGGCAATCAGCTTAGCCGTTCTGGTGAATTTCGCTCTACCAGTCGTTGCGGCGCGAAGATGCATGAGATATGGAACAAATAGAGAATATTTGCGAGAGAGGCACTTGCCTTTCTGGGCAGCTTTATGACATGGTGTCGAAAATTGTCCCAGAGG
Source organism: Sphingobium salicis subsp. salicis (assembly GCF_049472635.1). Lineage (NCBI taxonomy): Bacteria > Pseudomonadati > Pseudomonadota > Alphaproteobacteria > Sphingomonadales > Sphingobiaceae > Sphingobium > Sphingobium salicis. Next base: position 3,111,736 of record NZ_JAYRCS010000001.1, on the reverse strand, counting down.
TTTCATGATCAACGAATTCGCCGCCCTTCGCATCCGCGCCGGTCTTTCGATCGACGATGTCGCGCTCATGACAGGGTATAGCGCCCGTCAGGTCCAGCGCTGGGAGGCCGGTGATGGAAAACCACGTGAAGCTGCGGTCGGCCTGTTGAAATCAATGGCATCTGTCGCGCCAGCGCCATCTACAAGTCGCTTCAATTTCATCGACCTGTTCGCCGGTATTGGCGGCATTCGCAAGGGATTCGATGCGATCGGCGGCCATTGCGTTTTCACGTCTGAATGGAACAAGTTTTCCCAGCAGACCTATGCCGCCAATTTTCGCGACAATCACCCACCTCACGGCGACATCACTACAATCGGCGCAGATGACATTCCCGATCATGACGTTTTGCTCGCAGGTTTTCCCTGCCAGCCTTTCTCGATCGCCGGTGTTTCCAAGAAGAATTCTCTCGGCCGCTCCCACGGCTTTGCGGATGAAACTCAGGGAACTTTGTTCTTCGATGTGGCACGCATTCTGAAAGCGAAGCACCCCTCGGCATTCTTGCTCGAGAATGTCAAAAACCTCACCAGCCACGACAAGGGGCGCACTTTTCAGGTGATCCTGAAGACGCTCACGGAGGAACTGGGCTATAAAGTCTGGCATAAAGTCATTGATGCCCAGCATTTCCTCCCGCAGCATCGGGAGCGAATCGTTATCGTTGGCTTCAGGGAAGATGTCCCATTCTCGTGGGATGATCTGAAGCTCCCTGCGAAGGGCAGTGTCCGCCTGAAAGCCATCCTGCATCCCGAAGATGCGTCGGAGAAGCCCGAAGCCGCCTTCACGCTTGGGACGAACGCTGCCGTGAACGGCAAATACACTCTGACGGATAAGCTCTGGCAATATCTTCAGGGCTATGCGGACAAACACAAGGCTGCCGGTAATGGCTTCGGCTTTGGTCTCGTCACCCCGAACGATGTCACCCGGACACTGTCTGCCCGATACTATAAGGATGGCTCCGAAATCCTTGTCAGTCAGGGCAAAGGGAAAAATCCCCGCAGGCTGACTCCCCGTGAATGTGCGCGCCTGATGGGTTACGGAGATGACTTCAAAATCCCGGTTTCCGATACGCAGGCATATAAGCAATTCGGCAACTCCGTGGCCGTGCCGGTCTTTGAAGCCGTAGCCCGGATTATGCAGCCCCATATCCAGACGCTTGTGGAAGCAGGCGATCAGCGCAAAGCCGCCTGAGGCTTGGTGGACGTCCATGATGCCGTGACCCGCAGCCGGAATATGGCTGCAATCAAGGGCAGCCATACCAAACCGGAATTACAGATCAGAAAGGCGTTACATGCAGCCGGGCTTCGATATCGGCTGCATGTAAAGGACCTGCCCGGCAAACCCGATCTGGTGTTTCCGCGTTTCCGGGCGGTGATCTTCGTAAATGGCTGCTTCTGGCATCAGCATGATTGCCACCTGTTTAAATGGCCTGCCACACGCGAGGAGTTCTGGCACACCAAGATCGCCCGTAATGTCGAGAATGATGAGTGGGCTATTGCGAGCCTTAAGGCAGCCGGTTGGCGTGTAGCGATCATCTGGGAGTGCGCTCTGAAAGGCAAAGCCAGAATAGAATTTCCGACGGCTATGCAACGTCTTATCGCATGGATACAGTCTGACGAGCAGGCTATCACCATCAGGGGCGGATAATTGGTCGGATCACTTGGGCAGTTGCTGGACCTGATGCGTCACAACGGCGCATCCCGCATCTACGCAAAGAAACTGGCCCCCAACGACAACTCCAAGAATCAGGTTTATCTGGGAGGCGACTTTTCGGCCCTGAACATAATCCCTCACGGGAACATCTACACCGATGGAGCCGAAATCGCTGGAGCGGTCCGGGATCGGGCAAAGGCAGCGGTCGATTTCTACTGGATCGACAATGACGGCAGACATCATGCGCCGAACACCGGACTGATCCTCTATCCAAAATATCCTGAAGTCCGCATGTCCGGGTTTCTGCTCGGATGCCGTGGCGCTCCGTCAGGGATCATGCGAGTGCGCGATGAAGGCCGCGTGCTGATATTGGGAGTCGCTCCTCAAGGTGAGGTGATGGGTTATGCCGCAGACGCGGATCATCCCGTGACTGTCGAACTCAATGCGCGAGAATGGCCCACGATAGGGGTCTTCCTCGAACTTCCGCTGACGCTCGCGCAACAGGAAAGTCCCAAAACAATCCTGCTCAATGAATTACGTCGGATATACGAGCTTCAATGGATTATGTCCCAGAAGTTAGCTGCCAATGGGGTAAAGGCCCCCTATGCGGCCCGAAATGGCGGCGGATATACGCTGGAAGCTGAACTGGGCATCACCCCCAACGGCTGCGCAGAGCCCGACTTTATGGGGTGGGAAGTGAAGCAATATGGCGTGGGCGATTTCATAACCTATCGACCAAAGTCTCCTGTCACGCTTATGACCCCTGAACCCACCGGAGGAATATACCGGACCGACGGGGTCGCTGAATTCCTCAGGAAATTTGGGTATCCGGATCAGTCAGGGAAACCAGATCGGCTCAATTTTGGCGGTCGTTATGATTGCCAGCGCCAAGCTAATCATCTCACCGGCTTGCGAATGACTATGGAAGGTTATGACAGCACGAGCGGGAAGATCGTTGACCTTGATGGCGGTATGACGCTTGTCGATGATCAGGATGTCATCGCTGCCTCATGGACCTTCAAGGGCCTGATGGCTCACTGGAATCGTAAGCATGCGCAGGCAGCCTATGTGCCGTCATTGTTCCACACACCGCCGCCAGAATATAGCTTCGGTCCGCGCATCTTACTTTGCGAGCAGACCGATTTTCTGCTGTTTCTGAAAGCGTTCGCCGCCGGTGTGATATATTATGATCCGGCGGTGAAAATGGAAAATGCGTCTTCGGCAGCACCTGCGATCAAGCGGCGCAGCCAGTTTCGTGTCGGTCATACGGAGCTGGCCCAACTTTATCAGAGGTCAGAAACAATGTCTTTCGTGCCGGGATGAAACGGAGAACAACATGTCGAATTTCAAACCGGGCGGCGATGCGAAGGCAATCTCGCGTATCGCTTCGGAGCGATACGGCAGCTTTCTTGCCATGTTTGAGAACCACGGCTGGCCCGAGCGAGGATCGGATATGATGCGCAAGGTGCAAACGCGGGTGAAAGAGGAGTATGGGAGCGTATCGGCGTTCGTCGCACAGCATGACGATGAAGTGGAGAAAAGTTGAACTTTCTTTGCGATGCTGTCGGGGTTCGCAGCGTTCTGCGCGATCATCAGCCCCATTATGTTTATGTTCTTTGCCGCCCCGATGGGGAGCCATTCTATGTCGGGAAGGGTGTCAAACTCCGTTGCCTTCACCATGAAGCCGAAGCCCGCAACACACGGCTTCTGACTCACAAACTGAATGTCATCCGGAGTCTCCACCGAAAGGGGGGTGCAGTTCAATATCGGATCGATAGCTCCTACCCCGATGAACTCTCTGCTCATTCGCGCGAACGTGCCCTCATCACTGAGATTGGTCGCCATGACCTTCGGCGTGGCCCGCTGACCAACCAGACTGATGGCGGGGAAGGCGCATCAAACCCATCAGAGGAAAGCAGGCAGCGGCGGCGAGATTCGCTTTGGGGTGAAGCAGATGATCCAGACCGCAATCTGATCAACAAATGGTTCCAGAAACTGACACCAGTAAAGTCAGTCCCAATCAAACCCGTAGCTACATTCTCTCGGGCGGCCGGTCTGTGGAAAAACGACGACACGATTGGCATGAAGCCCCGGCAAGCTGGGGCAGTAGTAGCGACAGCCCTCGCTAATGGCATTATGCTGGAGGCAGGATGCCTTCTTCCCCGGAGGCTGCATGTTGAGGGTGTGGAATACATTATCGAAAATGGGGTCGGCCGAGACATGGTATCGAACGGCATGATTGAGGTCCATGAGGACATCGTGACGCGCGAGACATTGCGGCTGACCGCTTCAGGTTTTCAGTTCGTGCTGAGCATCTTTGGATCGAAGACGCTTGTAGATGCAGGTCTGCTTTTACCTGGGGACTATCAGGAATTTCGTGTGCGGCGAGGCGGTTGACCATCAGGCCGTCATGGCCCTGATGAAACGTTCGCCGAAGAGCACGGCAAATTGCGCCTTCGCCATGTTCCATTCGCGCGGTGGCATTTTCCACTCTTTTTCCGATCGGTTCAAGATCAGATAGAGCAGCTTGGTGGCGGCCTCATCACTGGGGAAATGGCCCCGGGCACGAACAGCGCGGCGAAGCTTGGAGTTCAAGGCTTCTATCGAATTTGTGGTGTAGACGATCCGCCTGACCTCATCAGGAAAGGCGAAAAATGGGATGACCTCGGGCCATGCTCGGCGCCAACTCTGGCCGATGGCGGGATAGCGCTGCCCCCAGAAGCTTGCTTCGAAGGCTGTCAGCGCTTCCTCGGCGGCCACTGCATCAACGGCACGGTAGATGGCTTTCAGAGCCATTCCGAGCGCCTTGCGATCCTTCCACGCGACGAAATCCATCGAGTTTCGCAGCAAGTGTACGATGCATGTCTGGACCATCGCTTCGGGGAAGACCGCATTGATGGCGTCGGGAAAGCCCTTGAGGCCATCGACGACGGCCAGCATGATGTCCTCGACGCCGCGGTTGCGCAGTTCATTCATGACGCGCAGCCAGAATTTGGCGCCTTCATTCTGTTCCAGCCATAGCCCCAAGATTACCTTGGTGCCGTCGGCCATGACGCCCAGGGCGATGTGGATAGCTTTATTGCGGACCATGCCCTCATCGCGGATCTTGACCCGGATCGCATCGAAGAAGACCAGCGGATAGGCCGGGTCCAGCGGGCGTTGCTGCCAGGCCGCGACTTCCTCCAGCACAGCGTCGGTGATCGTGCTGATCAGATCGGGCGAAGCATCAATGCCATATAGTTCGCGCAGATGACCCGTGATCTCCCGGGTGCTCATGCCGCGCGCATACATCGAGATGATCTTGTCGTCGAAGCCGGGGAAGCGCCGCTGGTATTTGGCGATCAGCTGCGGATCGAAACTGCCGGCTCGATCGCGCGGCACCTCGATCTCGATCCGCCCGCTGTCGGTCGTCACCGTCTTGCGACCATAGCCATTGCGGTTGTTGCCGACCTGGTCATTGTGCCCGAGATGATGATCCATCTCCGCGTTGAGGGCCCGTTCGGCAAAAGCCTTCTTCAGGGAATCGAGCAAGCCGCCCTGGCTGAGCGCCGCCGCCGCGTCAGTGCCGGCCAGCAACTGATCGAGAATGTCGTTCGGTATCGAGGGTTCTTTCCGTCGTGACATATTGGGTCTCCTTGTTGCCCATTATGCCTCGCCGCACACGAAATTCCTGATAGTCCCTTTACCTGAGACAATTCCATAACAAATCGTCAACAACAACGGTGGGAAAATTCCCGGATTTCCTTTTTATTCCATACCAATATCCTCCCGCCAGCAAAGTTTATGGAGGCTAATTTGCTGGAAGCATACCGGAAAGAACTGCTAGCCGCCGCCGAGGCTGACGTGATCAAATGGTGCGGCCCGCATGACCTGAAGATTGGCCGCAACCAGCCTGACACGCACTGGCTGATGCTCTTTCAGGGGCGCTATGGTGGTCCGGTAACAGCCGAACAGGCACACCGCTTCCTTGTCACATTCCAATTGACCATGTTCCGCACTTGGGACGTCGACGCTGCGGCCGAAGCAATCCGGGACACGAGCGAGGCAAGTGAGTTTACTCCGTTGACGGCGATACCGGCTCTGAGTGCGCGTCTCGCTCCACTCGTTGAACGCAGCACGCAGGAAACGTCAGCGGCGAGCAAGATCGCAACTTTCGCGCAGCCGACCACTCGGGTCTATATCTGGGATAAGCTTGCCACGCGATCTGCCCGCTATCGAGACTGGGTCCGCAGCGGCGGAACGGGGAGAAAGAAACTCGGTAGCCTATTCGTCCATGAGGGCAGGCATGATTATCCCGCCTATTATGCGGCCTGCGATCGAGCCATGGAAGATGAGCGGGAAAGGCCGGATTTCATTGCTGCGCGTGACCGACTGATTGCCCGGTTCCGCGCCGGTGACGGCATCATGTCCGAAGCCGCGATCGCCACCGATGACTTCATCGAACGTCGTTTGCTCGACAAGCTGATGTTTGCCGAGGGGAACCTGCTGCGCCGGAAAAAAGGCGGCAATGACGGGGATGATGGTGCACCGATTTTGCTAGCTGCATGACGAACTTTGAGATGAACGGCCATGAGCATGATGCTCATGGCCGTTCCAACCCCACCTACCTATTTCTTGTCCTCGAACTGTTGATTTCCACTGAGAAGTGACCCGGGTTTTCCATCGAGAAGTGACCCGTCTGCGGATTATGTTTCGGGTGTCATGGGTGGGTCAACCCGTGGTTTTCTCCTTTGGGTTCTGGCCTGCTTGGCAGAGCTGTTTTTGAAGCGGAAGCTATCGTTGCCGGTCTCCAGGATGTGGCAGTGATGGGTAAGCCGATCGAGAAGCGCCGTGGTCATTTTGGCGTCGCCGAACACGGTGGCCCATTCGCTGAAGCTCAGGTTTGTGGTGATGATGACGCTGGTGCGCTCGTAGAGTTTGCTCAGCAGATGGAAGAGCAGCGCGCCACCTGAAGCACTGAACGGCAGATATCCAAGCTCATCCAGGATAACGAGATCGGAGTGCAGGAGGCGATTGGCGATCTGACCGGCCTTGCCCTGTGCTTTTTCCTGCTCGAGCGCATTGACCAGTTCGACCGTCGAGAAGAAGCGGACGCGCTTTCGATGATGTTCGATGGCCTGGATGCCCAGCGCCGTTGCCACATGGCTCTTGCCGGTGCCAGGACCGCCGACCAGCACGATATTGTCGGCGATGTCGATGAAGTCGCAGCGATGCAACTGACGCACTAGAGCTTCATTGACCTCGCTACTGGTAAAGTCGAAGCCGGCCAGATCGCGATAGACAGGGAAGCGCGCGATCTTGAGCTGATAGGCCACAGACCGAACCTCCCGTTCTGCTGTCTCGGCTTTGAGCAACTGGGAGAGGATCGGGATGGCGGCTTCGAAGGCTGGAGATCCCTGTTCCATGAGATCGGTGACGGCCTGCGCCATGCCATGCATCTTGAGGCTGCGGAGCATGACGACGATGGCGCCGCTGGCAGGGTCATGACGCATGACGCTTCTCCTTGCGCAGATCATCATAGCGTTCGACATTGGCCATCGGCTCGCTGACCAGTTTGAGCGCCTGGGGCGCCGTCACCGGCGGCGTGGAGATCGGTTTTCCGTCGACCAGCCTATAGAGCAGATTGAGGATATGGGTCTTGGTCGGAACGCCAGCCTCCAGCGCCATGGTGACCGCCGTCAGCACCAGTTGCTCATCATGATGAAGAACCAGCGCCAGTATTTCGACCATTTCCCTGTCGCCGCCGGGATTGCGCAACAGATGTCGCTGCAGACGCTGGAACGCATCGGGTAGCTCAAGGAAGGGCGCTCCGTTGCGCAGGGCGCCGGGTTTGCGCTGCACGACCGCCAGATAATGGCGCCAGTCATAAACCGTATGACCTGGACCGTCGTGAGAGCGGTTGATGATGCGCTGATGTGCGCAGATTGGCTGCCCCTCGGCGACGACCTGGAAGCGATCAGGATAGACGCGCAGGCTGACAGTGCGATTGGCGAAAGAGGCCGGTACGCTGTAGCGATTGCGCTCAAAGTGGATGAGGCAGGTCGGCGATACCCGTTTGCGATATTCCACAAAACCATCGAAGGGCCTGCCCGCAACCATCAGACACTCAAATTCATCGGCCCAGGCATTGGCAACCGACCCGGGTTCGATCCCGTGAGAGATGTCCTCCCATAACGCCTTGCAGCGCTCCTCCAGCCACAGGTTCAGCGCATCAAGGCTCTCGGCCTGCGGCGTGGGTTGCCACAGACGGTGCCGCGCATCCTGGACATTCTTCTCGACCTGCCCCTTTTCCCATCCCGCAGCCGGGTTACAGAACTCGGCTTCGAACAGATAGTGGCTGACCATCGTCAGAAAGCGTGCGTTGACGGTGCGTTCCTTGCCACGCCCGACCTTGTCGACGGCCGTGCGCATATTGTCATAGATACCCCGGCGCGGCACGCCGCCCAGCACGCGGAAGGCGTGATTATGGGCGTCGAACAGCATCTCATGGGTTTGCAGAAGGTAGGCGCGCACGATGAATGCCCGGCTGTAACTGAGCTTGAAGTGCGCGACCTGCAGCTTGGTCCGAACCCCGGCAATGATTGCCCAGTCCTCACTCCAATCAAACTGGAAAGCTTCCCCCGGCGCGAACGACAGGGGCACGAATGTCCCACGCCCGCCAATCTGTTGCTGGCGCCGATAATCTTCGCGCCAGTCCCGAGCAAAAGCGGCAACCCGGTTGTAGGATCCTTCATAACCCAGGCTCACCAGATCGGCGTGAAACTGCTTGATCGTGCGCTTCTGCTTGCGCGATCGGCCCATCTCGCGCCGCAGCCAGGCCGCCAGATGCTCAGCAAATGGATCCAGTTTGCTTGGTCGATCAGGCACCTTGAATCGCGGATCGATCGTCTCGGACCGCAAATATTTGCGGATCGTGTTGCGTGATAGTCCGGTGCGCCGCGCTATCTCCCGGATCGGTAGATGATCGCGAAAATGCCAGCGCCGGATAACGCTCAATAACGCCATGTCCAACACTCCATATACCCTCGCTTGCCAAAGCCAGGGACGAGTTCAACATGGGTCAATTCTTAGTGGAAATTTACGCCCTACCCGGGTCACTTCTCAGTGGAAATCAACACCCTTGTCATCGCGCCGCACACCGATGCGGATCCAACTGTGATGGCCGATCCAGGCGAGCAGCGTCCGGGTCGCCACCGCCTGGGTCAGGCAGGTGGCGCCGGGAACCAGGCATGCGGCGAGCTGGACTGCGCGGGCCGTGGCGTCGATCCAGCGCCGATCGCCGACCCCCGCCGATTGCGGCAGCCATGCGACCAGCCGGGCATAACCGGCAAGGCTGAGCGCCAGGCGAACGCCGACGACCACCGGCAGGGCGATCGGCAGCATGATCGCTTTGCGCAGGCGCATGCCGGTTCGATCAGGCTGCCAGGACATGCTGAACGCGTATCAACGCCGATTGCGACAGCTTCGTGAGCAGCGCTTCTAGATCCCGCCGGCAACGGTCTGCGTCGACATTGAAATGCTGCATCAGGCTGGCCTGCAGGTCGGCTACACTGGTCGGTTCGGCAATCGCCTCCCAGACGTGAATGCTGACCTTGTTCATGGCGAAATAGCGGCTGGAATCGATGTCCAGCAGCACCCGTTCATTGTCGAGGTCGCACAAGACGATCTTGGGATCGGCTGTGACCAGTGTCGTCGATAACCATTGTTGGCTCATGACCATGTCCCCCTTTCTTGTTTCCGCGTGTCGGCAGGCGGAAGGACGTCCCCCTCGTGCGAAGAGGACGTCCACTCTGTTACGAGAACAGAAGGTGCGACGAGGGCGTCCCCACCGGGTAGACCGCGTCGAGCAGGCCGGTCGCCGAGCCGCCCTGTGTCAGGGCTTCGAACGAGCCGAGTTCGATCAGTTCGGGCGATTCATAATCTTCCTTTTCCATAGTCGACTCCTCATCAATTGCTGAATTGTTCAGCGTGTTGCAGCTTCATTAAAGTAAATCTTCAAGTCAAATTCCAATATATCAGCGTTAATACCTATAGGTATGAATACAGATCGCTATTGCTTTGATTTATGGGAAAGTGTCCTCAGAAATATTCATAATGAAAGACGGCATGGTATGAAAAATGATGCCAGGTGCGATCAAAGCCGTTCGATCGAAATCCTGCGAATTGGTATAGCATTGTCTGTTTCTGGCGCCGGCCCCATTGCGCCATTACCTGATCCCATGGATGTCGATTGGGCCGCCGTGGCGCGGCTAGGCATGAACAGCAAGCTGTTGGTGCAGGCGGCCAACGGATTGAGGCGGATCGGCTATTCTGTATCCGAAGGATTCCGGGCGGAAGAGAATGGCTATCGCAAGTTCATCCTGGCGATGAACGGCCTGAACCTGAAATCCCTATCCGATATCGCTGCCCTTCTCCGGCAGGGCGGGGTTGAATATATCCTGTTCAAGGGGCCAGTCGGGCAGCATGACGCTTATGGCGTCTATTTTCAGCGTCCCTCGTCCGACGTCGATATTCTGGTCGATCGACGGAATTTTCCTCAATGCAGGGCCTTGCTGGAGCAGGCCGGCTATGCCTTGCCGGCGGAATGCGATCGGATCTGGTGGCGCAGCTTCCTGGGCGAGCAGCATTTTTTCTCGGTGGGGCAAAGGCGGGCGACGGTCGATCTTCATCATCGCCTGCAACAGCCCGGCTGCCCGCACCCGCGCAATGTCGGGGCCTTTTTGGCTGATGTGGCGACACACCGGCTGAACGGCGTCGATATTCCCTGTATCTCGCTGATTCACGCCACGTTGCTGGCCAGTCTGAGCTTCGTCAAATCACTGGTGCAGCATTGCCATGCCGCAGCCTATCTTGCCGATTTCTCGGCGTTGTTGCTCCGTCTATCTCCTGCCGAGCGTCTCGAACTGCATCGACGCGCGGTGGCGCAGGATGTCGAACATAGCCTGTGCGTCGCCCTGTCCTGCGCATGGGGCATGTTCGCAGTGCGTGTGCCCGAACTGACCACCTCGATCCGGGTTGAACGGTTGTTCGGCGATGACCTTGCGCGCGTGATCTTCACGCCCGATGATCCCGCCATCGTCTGGCCGCGGCTTCGCCAATTGCTGTGGGCCTTGTGCGACAATGGTCGACCCGGTCAGCGGCTGAGCACTTATATCCGGGTCGGGGGCAGTTTTCTGGCATCGAAAATCGCCCGCAAGCTACCTGCGCCACGTGCGCAGGCCGGCGGCTTTTCTTTCCCTGAAAGCGCGATTGCCGGGCTGGGACATTCGGCATAGCGCAATGGACCTGCTCAGAGGCTGTTTGGGAAATCGGCGGCAGGGGTTGTCATAGGCGTATCTGCGTGATTCAGGCTCTGGATGTGGACGCAGCAGAGCCGGGGGCGGATGGCCCAGATTGCGAAGAAGACGAAGCGTTATCCCAGTGACCTGACCGATGAGGAATGGGATCGCCTTGCGCCGTTGATGCCCAAGCCGGGTCGTCGAGGCCGTCCCCGCGAGGTGGATTTCCGCGAAGTGATCAACGCGGTCCGCTATCTGGTGCGATCGGGGTGTGGTTGGCGGATGCTGCCGATCCATTTTGGCGCCTGGCAGACGGTCTATGGCTGGTTTCGGGAGCTGGCACGCAGGTTCCTGTTCCAGACGATCCACGACATCGAATTGATGTTGGACCGAGAACGTGAGGGGCGAGAAGCCAGCCCCAGTGCGGCGGTCATCGACAGCCAGTCGGTCAAGGCGCCTTCCGCAGAAAAGCGCGGTTTTGACGCAGGCAAGAAGATCGTCGGTCGCAAGCGGCATATCGCAGTCGACACCGATGGACGCTTGCTGATGGTCAACCTCACTACCGCCGATATCTCCGATAGTGCAGGCGCTCAGGCGATCCTCGATGGCATCCGCAAGCGCTGGCCGTGGGTGAAGCATCTCTTTGCCGATGGCGCCTATGATCGCCTCAAGCTCATGGACAAGGCCAGCTACCTCGACTTTGTCGTGGAGGTCATCCGTCGAAGCGATCGCCAGCAGGGCTTCAAGGTGCTTCCGCGCCGCTGGGTCGTCGAACGCACCTTCGGATGGATGACCCGATGGCGCCGTCTGGTCCGCGACTACGAAAAGCGCATCGACGTCTCACAGGCGATGATCCTCGTCGCCATGGGTGGAAACCTACTACGCCGAAACGCTCATCCCTGATTTTCCAAACGGACTCTCAGGACATGCCATTTCCTGCCAGCCGATCGATAATCTGTCGCACATTTTGAGACTGTCCACGCGGCATGATCAGCAGATCATTGGCATGGGCGACGACGATCAGGTCGCTGATCCCCAGCAGGGCGACATTGATCTCGCCCCCACGTATCAGGCAATTCTGGGTATCGATGGCCAGCACATTGCCCTGGATGCTGTTGCCGGCCGGGTCGCTCGCGCTGATCTGGTGCAGCATGTCCCAACTGCCGACGTCGGACCAGCCGCATCGCACTGGCGCGCAGGCGACTGCTTTGGCTTGCTCCATGATGGCATAGTCGACCGATTGCGACGGCGCCGTCGCGAAGGCGGCGAAATCGGGCAGGATATGGTTCGCCTGCCGTTGCGCCTGCCGCATGGCTTTCTGCGTCGCCGTCAGAATCGCTGGCGCATACACCCGCAATTGCTCCAGGTAAATATCCGGGCGGAACAGGAAGATGCCCGCGTTCCAGCAATAGCCACCTTCGGCCAACATTGCCGTCGCGCTCGCCAGGTCAGGTTTTTCCACGAAATGCTCGACGGCGCACACGCCTGGGCTCAGGCTATGGGCCATGCGGATATAGCCATAGCCCGTTTCGGCCGTTTCTGCCTCGATGCCGAAGGTCACCAGCCATCCCGCAGTCGCCAGCGCGTGGGCACGTTCGACTGCCTGATGAAATGCTGGCAGATCCGTGATCACATGGTCGCTTGGCATCACCAGCAACAGGCTGTCTTCGCTCGGCGCCGCCAGGGCACCTAGCGCGATCGCCGCTGCCGTGTTGCGCGCAACCGGCTCCAGGATCAATATGGCATCATCTACGCCGATATCCGCAAGCTGCGCCGTGATCATGCCGGCATGCTGGGAGTTGGCGACGAGAATCGGCGGGGCGAAGCCCATGCGTGGATCGATGCGCCGCACCGTCAGTTGCAGCATCGTCTCCGCCTGGGTCCGCGACAGCAGTTGCTTGGGCTTTTCCGGCCGGGACATTGGCCATAGCCTTGTGCCCGATCCGCCGGACAGGATCAGCGGCTGGATCGTCGGCCCTCCGTTGGTCATCGGCTGCATACTCCCGAAATGGTGCTAGATGGTCGCAAATAGATAATCGGCATCGCTTGCCGCGTGGATAGCCGGCCTGGCCTGCGTCAGCAGCCAGCATTCCCCGGCACGCCAAGTCTGGCCGTCTATGTCGCCTCGCCCGCGCAGGGGAATGAACCAGGCCAGACCGGCATTGGTGACATGGATCATGTCGCCGCTTTGCATGTGCATCAGCCGCAAGCCGAAGTCGCCCTCGGACAGCAACACACCGGTACAGCCCAGTGGGCGGTGTATGGCCGGCATTGGCGAGGTGGCGATGGCGCCTTCCCGATGCGAAGTGGGGCAAGGCATCATGCGAAGCTCGTCGGGCCGACCGGCATGGTGCTGTATCCCGATCAGGGAAATGCCGGCGCCGATGACATGAGGCATGCCCGGAGGAATGAAGAAAAAGTCTCCGGCCTTGACCGGGCACCAATCCATGGCTTGGTCCAGCACGCCATTCTGGGCTGCGCTTCGCAGTGATCGGCTGTCCTGCGGGCGGATTGTGCCGATGCCGACGCGCGCGCCGGGTTCCGCGCCCAGGATATACCAGCTCTGCGTCCGGCCGCCAGCGAGACCCTGTGGCTGGACGATCAGATCCCAGGGATGGGTCTGAAAGGCGAAGCGCGGGTTGGTATAGACATATTTTACCAGCAATGGGTCATTGGTGCGTTCCGGGCGACCGAACCGCAACTCGCCGATGCGCTTGCCCAATTTGTCGATCGGGTGATTGGGAACGGCATCCTGGCCCCATATTTTGACGAATGTCGCCTGCAACTTGATGCCTGGCATCATGTGGCGTTCGACATGCCGCTCCTGGTGGGGCGCCGTATATCGGTGGAATGATCGACCTTCCATGGCTGCCTCGTCGGTTGGATGGCAGCAGAGAGGTTGCGGCTTTGCCGTCAAAAAGAAATCCGGTCGAACACCTAGATAAGCGTGAAGCTGGATGTGCAGGCCATAGGAGAGCGGCGTCTTCCGCTCGGCGCCCCCGTCTACCGGCCATGCGCCTGACTGATGTCGAGCGATGCGACAATGCGTTGTTGCGTGGCTTTCGGCCTCCTGAATAGGAGGATCAGGAGCGGATCGTCGACCAACTCGATGCGATGCGCAGCGGGATATAGGGTGCGGATCTGGTGCAGGGGCGTCGCCAGCCCGTCCCTGTCGCCCCGCACCACGGCGGGCACGATCAGGCGCTCGAAACGCCAATAGTCCGTTGCGAGCTGCCAGGGTGTCACGCGACAGCGAGTCCCGTCGGGCATCACCGCGAACATGCGATGCTTCATTACCAGTCGATCAAGTGCCGGGCGGACATTCCTCATTCGGACATGACGCAGAATGCCGCCATGACGGTCGATCTGGCCGATGTCGTGCGAGATTTGCACCGTCATCATGAACGCGATGGCGGTCAGGAAAAGGGTCATCCATGCTCTTTTCGCGGAGGGGAAGGTCAACCTGCGCCGGTTAGCAGTTCATCCCATGCGGCGACATTGCGGGCGATTACCTAGGGGCTGCGGACGGGGGCAGGCCTGGCGCGGCGCTGATATCACCTCCCGCTGCCGGCGTACCGGGCCTTGCCAGCTTCTTTCTGACCATGGCGATCGACGGCAGGGTCGCGATGCCACTGCCCAGGGCGGCACCCAGGACCAGTGCGCTCAGACCCCAGTGCGCACAGGCAAGCGCGCCGATGACGGTGCCAAGGACGCAGAGCCACATCGACAGGTTGACGCGGTGCAGGTCGCCGGCCGTTCCGATCCCCGTGGCGACCGCGCGGGGCACCGCCTGCAGGATCTTCACCGTACCGTTGACGCAGGCAGCCAAGCATAGGCCGATATCGACGACATAGCGTCCCTGGGTGAAGATGTCGGCAAAGGGTGGTGCGATAACGCAGACGATGATGGTCGAAATGGCGGCAAGCGCCGCGAAGATACGGATTTCGTGCATCAGCAACTTACGCTGACCGTCAATGTCGTGAATCTTGCGGAGCTGTGGCGTCAGGGATGCGACGATGCCCGCGCTCAGCACGCGGAAGGGGGCGATCGCAACCGACGTCAGCACCGCGAAGGTGGCCAGATCCTCCAACGACAACAATGGCGGGATCAGCAGGCGTTCGGCCTGCACCAGCACGGCGCCTGCCGCGATGATGCCCAGCAGTGGAAAGGCTTCGGCGAAATGAAGGGGAGCGGTGTCGCTGGCCATCGTCCGCTCGCGACGCAATGTCACGCTATAGGCGGCGATCGCGGCGATGCCGCCAAATCCCGCCAGCGCCAGGGCCGCCTGTTCCTCGTCGACGATCCATCCGGCCAGCGCCGCGATGCCGACGCACAAAAGGCCCCAGTCCGCTGCCGTGTCGCAGAATATGGCGATGATCGCGACACCATGGCGTCTGAGCGCGCAGGCCGCCGTGCGCAGCAGCGCGAACATCAGCGATGCACAGGCGGTCGCGATGGCGGCGGCGGGAACGACGCCATAAAGACGGCTCGCAATCCAGGCGCCCGCCAAAGCGATCAGCGCCGATGACAGGATGATGGGGGCAAGATAGCGTCCGCCCAGCCGCCTCTGGCTGCGCAGCAATAACTGGTCGAGCCCCAGCGGCCCCATATTCGATGTGATGATCAATATCGCCACCATCAGGGCGAAATGGCCATAGGCGCTGACGGTCAGGGCGTGCGCGAGCAACAGGTTGCCGAGCGCGAACGCCCCACCACTCATGGCGAAGATCATCGCCCCTTGGAGGCTGGGGCTGAGCAGGACTTTCCGGAGGGCACGGAGCATGGCGATCAGGTCTCGACTGTCATGGGCTGGGGGGATGCGGGTTGCGGGCGTCCCCATATCGTCGTCAGCTTGCGGCGAACCCAATTGCCGACCGGCCGCTCGAACAGTTCATGGGACAGGGCAGCCGCCACGATGGACAGCGTCAGCGCCAGGGTAATCTGCACCGGCATCGTCAGCCCGGATGCCCTTCCGGTCAGCCTGGCGAGCTGGAACAGCGGCATGTGCAGCAGATAGAGCGAGAAGCTGTAGGCGCCCAGCAGGCGCATCACGCGATTACCCCAGATATGATCGTTGATCGGGTGCGGGATCGTCGCGCTCAGGATGATCAGGATGCTGGCGCCCAGCTTCAGCGGATCGCCATAATAGACCAGATGCTTGGGATCATGCCGGGTGGACGGGAATATCCAGTCCGTCATGGGGGCGGGCGGATAGGCGAGCAGCGCCAGGAACAGCAGGCTGAACAGCGCGAGCGGAATGAACAGGCGGTCCATCTGTGCCGGCGTCAGCCTGCGCACCAGCATGGCGCACAATATGCCGGCCATGAAGATGTGCATTTTGGCGAAGGCGGAAAAACCAGGCAGCCAGGGGCTTGCCGCATAGCAAATGGCGATGGCGCTGCCGATCGCGAGATAGAGCCAGCCCCTGACAGCCTTGCGCGCATAGGTCGCGCCCCAGATGAGGGGGAACAGGAAGTAGAATTGGAATTCCGGACCGATCGACCAGAAGACGGAAACGGAACTGGTGAAACTGACCTGTCGCACCAGTTCGACCAGGCCGATCGGATAAATGAAATCGGGATAGAAGCGGTAGATAGCGAAGGACAGCAGCGAGATGCAGGCATAAAGCGGCACGATCCGCGCGATCCGGGCGGCGGCATAGGATGCCAGCGCCATGCGGTCGGGTATTCGGGGCAAATAGAGGTGGCCCATCAGGAAACCGCTGAGCGTGAAGAACAGCAAGACTCCATAGTCGCCGACATGATGGTTGACGATGACTGGCAGGGCAAAGGTCGGGAAATGGGACAGCACGACCAATATGGCAGCCAGGCCGCGTATGCCATCCAGGGCAGGGATGTGCCGGCCGGCTGTCATGGCAGGGGTGCCGCCTTCTCGGCTTGCCGGCCTCGGGCATGGCAGAAGCCGTAGAGCGCCCACATCGCCGCCGCCGTCTTGATCGACAGCAGCGAATTGCTGATCGGCAGGCACAGCGTCAGGAACAGCATGATGCCATGCTTGGCCATCCGGTTTCCCGGATCACGGCCGAAACTGCTGAGCGTCAGCGTCAGCCACAGACAGATCGCGATCAGCAAGGATTGCGCCTGGACGAAATCGGCCCAGCCTGCATCGTCGAAACGGATGCGCTCGACCCGGACGCCCAGCAACTGGACAATGTCCATCGATCGCAACGCATCCAGGCCGACGCTGAGGCGGCCGGTGAAATTGTCGCCAGGTCCGGTGAGGACGCCAGATGCCTCGCCAGCCACCAGCGCAAACAGGAGCAGCGGCAGATAGAAGACGCTCCAACGGTCGGGGATAAAGGCGCTGATCGGCAGATAAAGGCAGAAGAGCAGGATGACGCTCATTGCCAATCGTCCGTCGCAGATGATCAGCAGCAGGCCGGTCGACAGGATCATGAATAAGCGTGCGCGCTGCGACAGGTCGCGCCACAGGGCGGCGGTGAAGATCATGCCGACGATTGCCCAGTTGCCGAGCGATACCGGCTCCAGGAACAGCGAGGAGCCGCGGTGCAGGCCAAGCCCGTCGAGCAGCATGCGGCCGCCCGGTCGGGCAGAGCTGAGGAACAGGTCGCCGCCTGCCCAGAAGGCATCGGCCTGATAGCCGCGCGTCTTCACATAATAATCGAGCACGCGAAAGGTCGCGCCGAAACCGGTCGGACTCGCCAGTTCCCACAGGCCGACCAGCAGGATCAGCCCTTGCATCGCCAGGAAACAGCGACGCAGCAACAGGCTGTCCATGCGGCTGCCCAGCAGGATGAAGGCCGGGATCAGCAATATGTCGCCCAATATCTTGGGTTCCATATAGGCACGCACCGCGCTCGTCAGAAACACCGCCAGCACCAATATCCAGGTCATTGCCAGCCAGCGGAATGTCAGCGGCAGCGGTTGCAGCGCGCCGACGAACAGCGCACCCAGCACGATCAGGCCCTGTACGCCGGAGACGGCACCAGGGCTGAGCGGCACAATATGGGCGTTGATCCAGGCCAGGCCGGGGTTGAACAGGATCGTCGCGACCAGCAGGGCGGCCGCGGCAAGGTTGAGCAATTGCTGATAGGATCGGGCCTGGCGCTTGGCGGCGGCGATCCGTGCCAGGGCCGGCGGGGAAAGGGCAAGGTCAGCCACGGGCCGCGTCGATCAGCTGTTCGGCGATGTCGCTCCAGTCCTTGGCCGGCATCGGGTGGCGCCCGGCATTCAGGGCGCGCTCGAAGGCAGGCGCCAAATCCTCCACATGGCCGGACCGGTAGCCAAAGCGCAGCGGATGGTCGCCGACGGCAAAGTCGGGGCATACTGCCGGCAGGCCGATAGCCTGATATTGCAGCAGCTTCAGGCTGGAATCGGCGAGATAGGCGGCGGCAGCGGCGCGCTGATAGGCGGCAATGCCGACATCGGCATGCTGCAGATAGGGCAGGGTCTGCGCAAATGGCATTTCGTCATGCTGGACGACATTGGCCGGAAAGACGCTCTTGGGGGATCCGATGGTGTGAAAGGTGAAATCGGGACGCGCCAGTGCCAGCGCGCGGAGCGCGGCGGCATCGAACAGCATCGATCCCACCGTCACCGCATTGCGGGGGGTGGTGTAGGGATTGTCGGTCGCCCCATGCAGGATTGCCGTGTCGACGCCATGTGGAATGAACATCTTCGGGCAGCGATAGGCGTCGAAATGCGGCAGCATGGAGCGGGCGACGACGACGATCAGGTCGATGTCCTGCTCCGACTGCCACAACATGTCCTCGATGCATTCGGGCACGCCGGCGGTCGCCAGCAGGTCAGTGGCGCGATAGACCAGCCGGGCCGACGGGGCGACTGCACGGATGCGCTTGATCAGCGCTGGCGCAATGCCGGATTCGATGATGATGATGTCGGCGTTGCGGGCGGCCTCGTCCAGCGCCGTGCAGCTATTGTTCGCCCAGCGGCTGTAGAGCCAGGATTCGATCTCGGTGGGAACCGGCAGCTTCACCGGGTGCCAGGCGCTACGCCACAGATAGGCGCGCAGGCCATCAACCTCTTCCCAATTGTTGGCACGGTGGAACAGGTTGGACCGGCTGTCGCCGCGCAGTCGCGAAAGCCAGCTATAGCCGATCGACAGGAAGGCGACGTCATGCCCCTGTCGCGCCATCTGTCTGGCGACAAAATGCACGCTGGCGCGTCGTGCGGTGCGATAATCATGGCGCGATACGATCAGGATGCGGGCGCTTTCGGTGGCGCGGGGCGCGGGGGCCGCGTTCGAAGCTGCCCCCTTCATGACCGCGCCCCTGCCGTGGCGAGGATCTCGTCATAATAATCTTCCAGTGCGGCGACCCGATGCCGCAGGTCGAACCGGCTTGCGACATGTTCGCGGCCGGCCTTGCCGAAATCCTCGCACAGGTCCGGCGCCAGCAGCAGGGTGCGCAGATGATCCGCAAAATCCTCCACGCTGCGTGATCGGGCCAGCAGGCCGCTCAATCCCGGCTTGATCGCTTCGCGCATCGGCCCGTCATCGAAAGCGACGATGGCCATGCCCATGCCCTGCGCCTCCATCAGCACGATCGGCAGGCCTTCGGAATCGCCGTTCGCGGCGCGGATGCTTGGCATGGCGAAGATCCGGTGGCTTGCCATGGCGGCGAACACCTCGGTGCGTGATCGCGCGCCCAGGAAGGTCGGTTTGATGTCCAACTGCCGCGCCTGTTCGACGAGCGTTGGCATCAGCGGGCCGTCCCCGATAATGGTCAGCGGCTCGCTTCTGGCGCGGGCGGGCAATTGTGCCCAGGCGTCGAGCAGATAGTTGACGCCCTTCTTCTCCACCAGCCTGCCGACGAACAGCGTGCCGCGCCGCCGTTCCGTGGATGGCGGATGGGGCAGGCTGGCAGTGTCGATGCCCAGCGGGATGACGCGCAGCTTTTCCTCGGGATAGCCCGCTTCCAGCAAGCACTGCTTGATCCACTGCGACACGCAGATGACGCCATGGACATAGCGCTGCAGAAAGGGTTTGAGCGCCAGATACCACAGCCCCTCGGTTCGGCGGGCATGTTCGCGCACCGTTACCGTGGCGTCATAACCATGGGCCGTTACCACCAGCGGGATGCCGCGCCGCGCAGCCAGCGGCAGGATGGACGCGCCGTCCTGAAGAAAATGCGCATGGATCAGCCTGGTCCGGGGTTCGGAAAGAAGGTTGCCGATATGCCGGTAATTGCCGGTGAGGCGGCTATATAATTTCTCATACCGGCCGGCTTGGGAACGATGCATCAGATGCGGCACATAGCCGTCGATCATCATGCCATTCAAAAGTCGTTCGGTAATGATAATTGGTTTATATCTGTTCAAATTGTGAATGTGGTCAGAAATGAAGGTTTCAGACAGAGGTAAAAATCCACGTCTGTAAATTGCAACGGTAGGATGATTCGTAAATTTCACTAGGTGAAATTCCTCAATTCGTTGCGGTTACATCGATTGGTATATCGAAGGTCATTCAGGCTTTCGAGTAAGGCATAACACCTATGCAAATGCCCTCCGTCTCATTTGAAACACCGTCCGTCAGCGTGGTGATCGCCGCCTTCAATGCGGAGGAGAGCCTGGTGCGGGCGGTGGAATCGGCCCTGGCCCAGACCGTGCCGGTCGAGGTGATCATCGTGGACGATGCGTCCAGCGACCGGACGCTGGAACTGGCCTTTGCCTTGATGCGGGCGCATCCTCAGGTGCGGATATTGACCAGCGGCGCGAATGAAGGGCCGTCCGCCGCCCGAAACAAGGGGATCGTCGCAGCGCGTGGTGAGTGGATCGCGATCCTCGATGCCGATGATGCCTTCGCGCCGGAGCGGCTGCGCCAGTTAACGGCGCTTGGCGAACGGCATGATGCCGACATGGTGGCCGACAATCTGCACTTCTACGACTGGAATGCGGGCAGGGTGGTGGGGACGGCGCTGCCGCGGCAGGGCGATGTGGTGCGCCATATCCATCCGGTCGATTTCGTCCGCAACGCCATTACTGGCCAGTCGCGGTTCGACTTTGGCCAGCTGAAGCCGATGTTCCGGCGTCGGTTCATGACCGCGCGCTGCCTGCGTTATCCGCCCGATCTGCGTCATGGAGAGGATTTCGCCCTGATGTTCGACTGTCTGCTGGCGGATGCACGCTTCATCCTGACGAGCGAAGCCCATTATCTTTTCACCCAGCGCCAGGGCTCGATTTCGGCTCAGGCGTCGGGCCAGTCGCGCACCCATCTCAACCTCCATGCCATGCGGGAGCATAGTCTGGCGTTGCTGGATCGACCGCGGGTGCGGGGCGACCAGCGGCTGACGGCGCTGCTCAACCGACGGGCCAGGGCGATCGGGCAGCAATTAAGCTGGAACCGGGTCTATCCCCATCTGCGCGCGCGCCGGCCGGTCGCGCTGATGGGGGCCATGATGCGGGAATGGAGCAATTGGCCGATGCTGGCGCGCCATCTTCTTCGTCGCTGGCAGAATCGGGAGACGATGATCCGCGGCGTTCAGGTCGATCGCAGCAATTTGTCGAATGCGCCGCTGAGCTGATCCACCCGCTGAGCGAAGATAGGGTCGCCGCTCAGAAAACCGGGCGCGTTTTTCAGCGCATACAGCATCGCGCCGAGCCGTTCCGTCTGTTGCCGGTTCCGCTTTGCGATGGCGCGCGCGACGATTTCCGGTTGAGGAAGTCGGCGCGGCAAAGCCAGCAAATGATGCTTCATTCGTGACCGGATCGACATCCACCAGCCCCGTTGTTCGTTGCGTGTCATCCGACGTTGATGGGCAAGTGCGCGTTCCGGGGTTGGCCGGGGCAAGCGATAATGCTCGCCGATGATCCTGCGCACCTGGTCGCGATAGGCGTCATTCAGGCTGGCCATGGGCAGAGTGATCGGCTCATAGGGCAGGTCGAGAGACAGCGTCCAGTCGAGCCATTTGAAGCTGTTGATCCGGCCCGAACTCGATACCGGGATCCAGGGGACGCGCATCGTGTCGGCTATGATTGCCGCGTGCATGGAATCGGCGATCACCAGCCGTGCATGGCGGATGCGGTCGATCACCTGATGCGCGCACTGGCGCGGATCGACTAGCTCGATTCCGGCCTGGGCACAGATGGCGGGCCAGTCGCATTCGTTCATCGCCTCATAATGGGGTATCAGAATGGGGGCCCCGCGCTCGTTTTCCGCTGTCGGCTTCAGCCGCTCCAGCGTCGACAGCAGTAACGCTCCATCGGCGATCGCGCGCTCGGGCTGGCCCAGCACATGAGCGGTCAGCGGCCCGCGCAGCGCGACGACATCCCAGCGATCGCTGGCGAAATCGCTTGGTCTGGGGCGATAGCCTAGGCCACTCGAAAAGATGCGGATCTTCGACGCCTGCGGCATGGCATTACCGATAATCGTGCCGATCCCACAGAACAGCGTGTCGGCCTCGTCGGACCAGCGACCCGGCGCCAGTTCCTCCCACAGCCAGCTGTTGAGGTCGTCGCCGAAATTGCCTTCTGCTGCACGATAATAGAATAATCTCATGTCGCGCTTTCTCCCAGTGACGGACCGCGCCAGCGCAGCTTGTCGATGATGACGTCCCGCCATAGCGGCAGCAGTTGCCAGCGCACCAATTGCGCAGCGCGCAGGATCGTGCGGCGCGCATCGCCGTCGGCCAAGTCGCGATAAAGACGCGGATGCAGCAGGATCGCTGCGATTTCCCGCTGCAGCAGGGCGATGCGGTCGCTGATGAGGGCCGCACTGCTGCGGTGGATGCCCGGCGTCGTCGCCATCAGCCGGTTGGCCAGGATCGTCGATATCAAGCGCCGCAGATTGCTGCTGTTCAGCCGGTCATGGGCATCGCGGTACAGGTTGATGCCTTCGCCGCGCATGGCGTTGGCCTTCGTTGAAAAGCAAATGCCGCCAGCGCGGTGGGCAAGCCTGACCCACATCAGCCAATCCTCTCCGGCATAGCGCAGTCGCTCGTCGAAGCGCAGATCCTGCAGCGCCCGGTTCCGCAGGATCACGGCCGATGTCTGGCAGAGATATTCCGCCACCATCGGCGCGCCTGCCTGGCCCGGCAGGAAATGATAGAGGCCCCCCGCCGGCACGATGGGCGCGAAGACCGGTTCGCTGTCGCCCGACACGAACAGATCGCGGGAGGCGAACAGCGTCGACGGCGGCATGGCGCTGTCGCAGAAATAGAAGTCATGCCCCAGTTCCAGAGCATCGATCCCTTCCTGCAGATGGCATGGCGCCCAACTGTCGTCGGAATCGAGAAAGGCGACAAAGTCGGCCTGCGGATCGACATGGTCGAGCCCGCGATTGCGGGCTGCGCCTGGCCCCGCATTGGTCTGGCGGACGATCCTGGCGCTCAGCCATTGGGGTAGGGACAGATTGGCCAGCTCCGATCCCGGCGAAACGGGTGAACTGTCATCGACGATGATCAAGTCGACGGTGGCGGGCCAGGGGAGAAGCTGTCCGGCGATGGATCGGACCGCACCCGCCAATATCCCGGTTTCACGCTGGAAATAGGGGATGACGACGGCAATCCGGCGCATCGCCCGGTTTTCCCGCATGGGTGGGCCGGACAGGTCAGGCCGCATCGGCACCGCGGGCGCTCGCGGATTGCGGCGGGGTGGGCGACGGCGAACCAGTGGGATAACCTGGACGGGCATCGCGCAACGCATGGGCCAGGAAGCTGATATTGCCGCGCAGATAGCGATCGGCCAGCCGCGTTGGTTCGTTCAGCAGGCGATAGACCCATTCGAGCCGCATCCCGCGGAGCCATGGCGGTGCCCGCCGGATATGACCGGCCGTGAAATCCAGCAAGGCGCCGGCACACAGGACGGGCCGTCCGAAGCGGGGCGCCCATCTGGCCGCCCATAGCTCCTGGCGCGGATTGCCCATGGCAGCGATCACCAGGTCCGCGCGACTTTGCTCGATCCGCTGGCTGAGGTTCGCCTCTTCCTGCTCATCGAAATAGCCATGCTGGATGCCGACAACGCGGACATGGGGGTAGCGTTGTTGCAGCATCTGCGCTGCCTGCTCGGCGATGCCGGGCGCCGCACCGACCAGGAACAGCCTCAATTCCCCATCATAGTTCGCGATCAGATGCGGGATGAAGTCGGTCCCGTTGAGATTGTCCGGGAAGGCGGTGCCATAACGCAGCCGGCTGGCGATATCGACGCCGACGCCATCGTTCAGCAGCAAAGCGTCTTCCAGCGCAGTTGTCAGTCCCTCGACCCGTCGTGCCTGGTTGACCAGATGGGCGTTGCAGAAGGCGATGACCCGCGGCACCTGGTCCCTGATGGCCTGGGTGACCTGGTCGATCGCCGCGCCATTGGACAGCACGGCGACCTTGAGTGTTCCGATTTGGCGGAAGTGGTGGCCCAGCACATGGTCGTAGATGGCCAGCATGTTGGCGCTGACCTGTGGCCAGCCATAGGCCAGCAGGCCAGCCATGGTGGTCGGCGCGGTCCGGCGCTGACGGGCGGCGCGGACATCCTGCAGCAGACGCGCGGCCGACAGCGGATCGGCGAAGTCGATCAGGCTGCCAACGTCCAGCTTGGTGCAGGATCGGCGATGCGCGGGAATGTCGCTGACCACCGGATAAAGGCCGGCTGACACCGCCTCGATCAGCGAGATGCCGAACCCTTCATAGGCGCTGGGGGAGGCGAATATGCTGGAGCGCGCGATCAGGGCCTGCAATGCTTCGTCGCTCGGGCTGTCGTGAAACTCGACGACGGTATCGAGCCTCAGCGCCTCGACCCGCTCGCGAAGCTCTGCGAAGGACACGCCCATCGGTTTGCCCGCGATGATCAACCGCGCATTGCCATCCAGCCGATGCAGATGGGCGAACCAGCCGATCAACTGATCGATCCGCTTGTTGGGCGCGATCCGGCCGAAATAGATGATCGTGCGATCATGCGGATCTTGGCGTGCCAGCCCCGCAAACTTGGCGATGTCCACGCCATTTTCCACCATGGTCAGCGATCGCCCGCAAATGTCGTCGAAAGTCGCATGGTCCGCCTCGCTGCAGGCAATGACGGCCCTGAACCGGCTCAGCGAGAAGCGGGTGATGCTGTGAAAATAGATTTGCTTCAGGCGCCGGGCGTAGCCGGTGTGGAAGAAGCCACCATGAGTACTCAGCACCAGCGGCTTGCGATGCAGCCATTTCGTGATCGCCAGATAGTCGGCGAAGAAGTCTACGGCATGGACATGGATGAGGTCGCAATCCTCCAGATGACGCAGGACCGATGGTGCCAGCGGATAGCGACGACCGCCGCGAAAGGGCACCCGGATGACTTCGACATCGTCGATCCTCTCCGATGGCGGCAGCGCTGCGCCGTCGCCATCGAAGATCCGATCGAGCGTTATCATCCGCACCTGATGTCCGGCGCGCGCCTGTTCGCGGCACAGATTGCGGGTGAAACTTTCCAGCCCGCCAATGCCAGGATGATATTGTCGCGAGATATGCGTTATCTTCATGATCCGTCCTGGTTCTGATGCGTCCGTCCATCATCGTCAGACCAGCATGATCGTCCCGATCAGCGCGGTATTCAGCATGGTCATCTTGTGGATTGCGGCCTTGAGTTCGCTCGTCGACGTCTCGTCGCGCTGGACCGCAACGATCGCGCAGTCCGCGCTGCCGGCGGCATGGGCCAGATCGGCGACATGGCTGGCGTCGACCAGGCAGAGGTCGAAATGACCACTGATCGCGGCCAGCCGTTCAGCTAATGGCGGCAGGGGATTGCCATCGGCCGTGCAGCCTTCCTGCAGGGGCGCCGCCAGGACGAAGAGCGACCGGATATTGGTCGGCTGCACAAAGGCGAATGGCTCTTCCAGTTCTTCCGGCCTGGCCCGGCGCGGGCTCATGTTGAGCAGTCGGTGCTGGATGAAGTTGGAATGCTCCATGTCGACGATCAGCGTGCGCAGGCCGCTGAGCGCCGCCGATACCGCGATATTGGCGGTCAGGATCGCGGCCTGTTCGACCGCATCGATTGCAATGACCGCGATCGATCCCTCCGGACCGCCATCGGGCCGGCGCAGAGCGGACAGCGTTGATTGGATGTCGCGGGCCTGTTCGGCCAACCGCTCGGCCGGAGCGTTGATGACCGCAATCAGCGGATCGACGTTCAGATTGGCCGCCGTCAGGATTTCGCTATCCTCGCCGCCATGGGCCGGGGGTGGGATGGTGTAGACCTGTTCGACAGGTTCGGTGGAGCGCAGCCTCATGACCAATTGCCTCCTTCGATACGCAGTTGCTTGCCCTTGAGGCGCAGATCCGCCTGCCCGAGCAGGGGAACGCCGGTGAGGTGGGTAATGGCATCGCGGCTACGGACCCGCGGGCGCAGCCATTCGGCCAGGATCACGGATCCAATGGCCAGCATCGCCGCTACCATCGTCATCATCAGGAACCGCACGCCGACATTCGGGGCATTCGGGAACATGGGTGGTTCCGCGATATTGAGCCGTACGATGTTGAGCGAGGGCGCCGTGCTTTTTGCATGGAGCTGCGATAGCTGCTCGGTCTGCGCTTCATATTCCTTGCGTGCCGACACGACATTGCTTTCCAGCACATTCAGCTTGCCGCGATCGGCGGCGAGTGAAAGCATGCGTGCGCGATGCCGGTCGAGCAGCGCTTGCATCGTGCCCTGATTGGCAGAAGCGGCGGAACTGGCGGCGGCCAGCGTGCCGGACGTCTTGCCGGTTTCCTGGGCCAGGCTGTCCTGCATCTGTTGCAACTGCTGGCGTGCTGCCCGCATCGTCGCGTGATTGGGGCCCAGTTCAGCGGCCATCTGGCTGATCTCCGCCGATTTGGCGGCGATCTGCGATCTTAGTTCCTGGATCACGCCGCTTGACTGGACGTCCGGCATGCTGGCGCCGCCAGCCGCGCGGGCCTGGGCTTCGGCGGCGGTGGCTTCGGCCGACGACAATTTGGAGGACAGTTCGCTCAGCCGCGTGCTCTCCGCATCGATTGCGCCGGTCGCCACGATGCCGTGGGCGCGCTGGAAATCTGCCAGCTTCGCCTGGGCATCCTCCATGCGCTTTTCCGACTGGGCGATCTGCTTCTGGAACCAGCCCGCGAAGCGTTGGGAAAACTCGTTGCTGATGCTCAGGCGGGTGTCGTTGAAGGTCTGGGCGAAACTGTTTGCCATCAGCGCCGATCGTTCGGGATCAAGGCTGCGATAGCTCACCTCGATCGTGTTGCCCGATGCACTTGGAAGCACTTCAAGTCCGCCCTGGACGCCGCGCGTGATCCAGCCTTCGAAGCTCTGGCTGCTGCTGGCCTGTTCCTGCCAGCGCTGACGCAGGGCAGGGTCTTTCAACAGGCCGAGCCGATCGACGACCTTGCGTGCAATCACCTCGCTGCGCAGGATTTCAGCCTCGGTCGCCAGCATGCTCGCGCTATTGGCCTCGCTGGTCTTGCCGCCGGTCGGGTCGGGCGCGCGGGAATCGAACAACAGCAGCGCCGACGCCCGATATTCGCGTGGCGTGATCGCAATCCAGAGGATGGTCAGCGCCATGATGCTGCAGAAGATGATGGCCGCCATCTTCCAGCGTTGCAGGATGGCTCTCGTGACGTCGAACATGTACATCCTATCGATCCCTTACAGCGCGACGCTCTGACGTTGGGCGTCGACCAGGTTCACGACCCGGTTGTTGAGGTGGTCGCCATGTTGGCTGGCAAAAAGCATGGCGAGCAGGAATTGAGGGGCCAGGCTGTCTCGGAACATCAGTTCGCCGCTGCCGGGGCGGGCCTGCATGGTGCGGGCCAGCAGTGCCATGGCCAGACTGGCCTGGTCTGACTGAGGCTCGATGTCGCCCAGTGCGACGCCAGGCGGAACGGTGGCGGCGCGCGCAACCTGTTCAATCATCGGCCAATGGTCGCTGCCCAGCCCGATGACTTCGTGAAACAGTGCGGCATCGGACGGATTGGTGATCGTCCAGTCATCGACCGACCGCACCATGCCGGCCAGGACCGACGACAGTTCGACCACTGTCTTGCGCTGGCGCAGCGCCTCGAAACAGGCGAGCGCACAGAATAGCCGGACATGGTAGGGCGAACCGCAGGCGACATGCGCGATCGTTTCGCGCGCGGCATCGGTGAAGCTCAGCCCGGCATGGGCAGCGCCCCGGTCGATCAGTTCATAGACCGCGTTACTGTCGATGCGGACGATCGGCACGGCAGAGATATGACGGCGCAGCGATTCATGGCCGGTAATCAACTGGTTCAGGCCAGATGCGATGCCAACCGCGACGACATGGGCCGGCACGGCCGCGTCCGACAGCAGCTTCATCAGCCGTGCCAGTTCGGCCAGCACCGTCGCATCTGTCACCCGGTCGAACTCGTCGAGGATGAAGATGAACTTGCGCTGCCCATGTTCGGCCAGGATTTCCACCACGTCGCGCGGGGTCAGCTGCGCTGGAATGGGCGAGGGGGGCTGCGTGGCGCGCGGCGCGTTGGTGCGTGCGGCATCCAGGAATGGCGCGATCAGACTGGTGAAATCCTGGCCTGGTTCGCATGCCATGTAGAAGACCAGATAGCCGCGATTGTCCGCCATATTGGCGAATACACGGGCTAGCGAAGTCTTGCCGGTGCCGCGTCCGCCGAAGATCATGGCATGGTTGCCGCGATCCAGCACGCCTTCCACCAGAAGGTCCATTTCCTGTTGCCGGCCATGCAGATGGCGGGCGATGGTGACTGGCTGGGTCGAGTTGAAGCCCTTGCGCACGGCCGATCGCATGGCATCGATCGCCATCGCCTCGGTCGGAGCAGGCGGTGCGCCGGTGGGCGCTACCGTTGCGCGGTCCAGCATCGGCGTCGGATGGCGCTTGCCTTTGGTCTTGCGCACGTCCCGCTCACCGGCGGAAAGACCCAGCCATCGGGCGATTCTGGTGAAAATATTCACTGCATGTCTCCCGGATAGGCCGTCCGATCCTCAGAAGGTTCGCTCGTTGACGGTGTAGACGTCCCCCGGCTTGACCAGCATATCGAGGTCCGCCTTCTTGATTTTCTCCGGTCCGCGATGGAGCGTGATCTTCTTTTCCGATCCGCCCAGCGTCGGGCCTCCTGCCTGGGCCAGCATCTGGCGCAGCGTCATGCCGGTCTCGAAGGCGACCCGCCCCGGCCTGTTCACCTGACCATAGATGAAGACATCTTCGGCTTTGGGCACGAACACGGAATCTCCGGCGCGCAGGAACTGGCCGGTCCCGGTCTGCGGGTCGAGGTCGCTCAACGCGATCCGCTGGTCGGCCTCGCCGGCCCGTTGCAGGATCGCATAGTCGGCCGCATCCGCCCGCGCGCCGCCGGTCCGCGCCAGCATCATCGCGATCGTCTGTGGGCGATCGAGCGGATAGAGACCTGGGCTCTGGAGATTGCCGAACATGGTTACCGATCGACTGACGAAGCTCACGACCTCGACATTGACGATCGGGTCGACGAAATAGCCGCCGGTCTGCAACTGCCGACGAATATTCTCTGCCAGCGCATTGGTACTTCTGCCCTCGGCGACGACATCGCCGATGTTGGGCAGGGTGATACGGCCGTCTTCCTTGATCCGGGTCTTCACCTCGATCGGATAGGCGCCGAAGATCGACACGCGGATCTCGTCGTTCGCGCCCAATATATAGGCGGCGACGGCCGCCTTGGTGTCGGCGCCCGCCAGTGCGGGGCTGCCAAGGCACAATATCGCCAGCAGGGCGAGCGGGGCATTGAAGGTGCGTTGCATGAAGGACATGGCCGTGCTCCTCACAATTGAAGGCCAATAAACAGCATCGAAGAGGTGGATTTGTAGCGGTAGCGATCGACGTCGCTTTCGCGCCATTCATGGCGAAACTCGAAACCGGCGTTGAGGCGGCTGCGCAGCGCGAAGCGATAGCCGGCAAACAGCGCAGTCGTCTTGTCCGTGCCGCGCGGCGTGTCGGTGTCGATCAGCAACTCGCCCTTGAATTGCCGGCGGCCATAGGTGGCGCCCGCCTGGATGGAGGATCGGCTGCCCAGCTTGTAATTGCCGCGCAACGAAAAGTCGGTCTGGACGACATAGGTGGCGCCGGTATTGCTCTGGTTGCTCGTGCTGCGCGTGACATCCAGCACCACATTGGCTCGTGGCGAAGGCTGGTAGACCGCCCCGATATGATAGCCCAGGCCTGAATAATCCTCGACATCGTCATCGCGTGCCTTGGTCTTGATATAGCTCAGCCCGGCATTCCAGCTCAGCCGCGGCGCCACCGCGCGTTTGAACTCCAGGCCGACGCGATAATTGTCCGCGCCGCTGCTCATCCGTCGGCCTTCGCTATCGAGCCCGTCATAATGGGGGCGGCGGAAGGCGTCATAGTTGAACATCAGCCGGATATCGCCGAAACTGGCCTTGGTGTAGGCGAAGCCAATGCCGGCGGTTCGCGTGCGGATGTCGAACTCGCGGCGCGAACTGGCGCTGTTGTTGGTGGTCAGATAGCCCAGGTTGATGACCGGATAATAGCCATAGGGCTTGTCACATTCGGCGGTCACCGAATAATCTTGGGTGCGCTCGCTATTGCCGACGATCTCGCCCTGGTCGGCAAGGTTGGCCTGGGCGAAGTTCAGCCGCGCGCGCGGACGCAGATAGCATAGCCCGGAAATCTTCACATCGCCCCGCGCCTGCAGCGTGATGCGCTCACGGTTGAGATTATCGTAGCGCTGGTAAAAATCATAGCCGAGCGATCCGACGGCGGTGACCTGGTGTACGCCCAATACCTTGCGGAACGTCACGTCGACGCCGGGGGTGATACGCAGATCATCCGTGTCGCCCGTCATGATATCGTCATTCTGGCGCAGGACGTTGTCGTCATAGACCATGCGGACGGTCGGTGCCACGGTCAGGCCATCGGGGGGGACGTCCACCTGACCATAGGCCGGGCTTGTCAGTATCGCCGCGCAGGCGACCGAAAGGCCGGCAGAGCGGGCGCGGATCATTTGCGGGCTCCCTGGCTGCTATATTTGGCAAGGATGCCGGCCTGCGGCCGGGCGGCGCCTTTCACCGGCTGGACGCTCATCGGATAATGGGGGCCCCACCAGCCACCACCGGCCCAATAGGTCCAGCCCATCCAGACATCGGCATTCTGCTTCATATGGTCGAGCAGCGCATCGAGGCTGGCGAGGCACTGGGCGTCGGGCGGCGCACCGAACTCGCCCAGAAAGCCCTTATGCTTGTTGGTTCGCAGCCAGTTGGTCGCGGCTGCCATGCGCTGGCGGATGACCGGCGCGTCCTCGCACTGCATCTTCATGCCCGAACTGTCAGGGTCCAGATATTGGTGCATCTCGAACGCATAATTGCCTCCCGGATCGCGGAAATTGCGGAAAGCGGCGGCGTTGGATCGCGCCCCGCCCGTGGCCCAGCTATGGGCGCCGGTCCAGTTCGATCCGGGCACCAGCAGCAGGTTGCGTGCGCCGGCCTTGCGGATCGCAGTGACACCGGCGTCGACGATGCGCCGCCATTGGGCGGGAGCCATGCCATTGGGCTCGTTCATCAGGCCAAAGGCGATCCGCTGATCGTCGCGATAGTGCTCGCTCAGCCGCCGCCACAGGTCCGCGAACTGGGTGTCGCCATCGGCAATCTGGTCGAGCCTTTGGCCGTTGCGCTTGCCGTAATTATGGATGTCGAGGATGATGATCTCGAAGCCTTTCAGGCCGGCGATCACCTTGTCCAGCCGCGCGATCTCGCTGGCGGACAGCGGCTGCGCGGCACTGGGCTGCAGTCGCTCCCACAGCAACGGCACACGCACGATCTTCATGCCCATGGCGATGAAGGGGGCCGCGATCCGCGCATCGGGATAGATATAGTCCTTGGCATAGATGCCGGGCTTGCGACCGGAATTGAACTCGCCGCCGGCAAGGTTGACGCCCGCCAGCGGGGCGCGTGCCTGAGCGGCAACAGAGCCCGGCAGGCCCAGCGCCGTCAGCAAAAGCGCGGCATGTCCGACGGACCTGGCCGTTTGTCCCGAAGCGCGGTCATGCATCATGGTCAGCGCCCCGCAGCCATGCTAGCCCCATGACGGGCACAGGAATTTGGCGAAATATGGCTTCGATCCGGAACAGGCAGACGAGCAAGGGCCATGGGCTGGCCCTCGTGGCCGTGCCGGCGCAGCCCCCTTCGCAGGCGCAGGCTTTCAGTGCGAAGCGGGCGATCCTCACCCATTTCGGCAGCGTTGGCCTGTTGCTGACGCGCGGCGCGGTGGCCGATGTCGAATGGCATGGCGCAAGTGACACGCAAACTGTTCGCTATCGCACGAGCGCGGGCGCCGAATTTCATGTGAGACTCCCGATCGGCATAGCTGTTGCCTCCGGCGAGGTTCTGGTCGTCCGATCGCTGACCTTGCCTGACGGCGCCGTGCAGCCGCTGATGGTGCGGGTGGCCGATCGCCCGGACTGGGTCGTGATCGGCGATATCGACCAGAGCATGGATGGCTATGCCGCTGGTGCGCGTCGCTTCGTGCGCTGGAGTGCTGGGGCCGGATCGGCCCTGGCGATGCTCGCCCTGTGCGGCGTCGCGCCACCGCTCGCTGCCACCGCTGCGGCGGCTTCGCTCGCCGGTGCCTGGGGCATGCGTCGGCGCGATCGCCGCGATCGCGTCCGGCTCGGACGCTGGCTGAACCGCTGACGGCCGGCAGGGGAATGCCAACATCCTCATGCCAACAGGCCCTGCTGGCGATACCAGGCGACGGTACGGCGAAACCCTTCTTCCAGTCCGACCGCCGGCTTATAGCCCAGCACCTTCTCGGCCCGCGCGATCGTGAAGGCGCGATTATGCTTGAAGAAGGTCAGCCGGCGGCGATGCAATGGCGGTTGCAGTGACAGCGGCGCGCAGATCGCCTCGCAGATCCGGGCCGCCAATAGTGCCAGGCCATAGGGAATGGTCGTCCTGGGCGCTGGCACCCCCAGCACGGTGGCGGCGGTCGCGACATAGTCGCGCAGCGACAGGAAGGATCGATCACCCAGGATGAAGGTGCCCGACGGCGCGTCGGGATGCGTCATCGTCAGGATATAACCCGCGATCAGATCGTCGATATAGACCGGATGGAAATTGGGCTCATGCGTGCCGATGAACAGGAAGCGCCGCCGCTGAAGCATCCGGAACATCTTGAGCATGCGTATGTCGCCCGGCCCATAGGTGGAGCAGGGGCGCACGATCACCACGCTCATGCCGGGCCGGGTCATTTCGTCCCGACACAGATCCTCGGCCTGAAGCTTGCTTTCCTGATAGGGGTCGCGCGGATCGAACGGGGAATTCTCGTCGGCCGGCGGCGTGGCGACATTGCCATGCACGCCGATCGAGGAACAATAGATGAAGCGTTCGACGCCCGCCCGCCGACCTGCCGCCAGCAGCGCTTGGGTGCTGTCGCGATTGACCTGCATGAACTCGCTGCGGGTGCCTTCGGACCGGAACATGGCGGCGATGTGGAAGCAATAGCGTGCATCCTTCAGCAGTGCGTCGAATCTGTCCGTGTCGGTCAGCGCCCCCTCGATCCACTCGATACCGCTTTCCCGTTCCGCTTCGGTCAGTGGCCGGCGGGTCATCGATCGCACGCGATAGCCCATGGCGACCAGCCGTCGGGCCAGCGTACCGCCGACGAAGCCGGTGGCGCCGGTTACCGCGATGATCGGTTGATAGCCGGTTTCGTTCATGCACAACTCTCCCGAATGGACGGATGCTGCGACAGGCGCGCGCGAAGGAAGCTGCCGGTCATGACACCTGCCTCGATCCATGCTGCGGATAGGGGCAGGGCCGGGCGGCCTTGGCAGCTTGCCAGGTGAAGACATGGAAGCCGGGCACCGATCGGACCGGAGTCAGCCGTCGTTCGATCAGATCGGCAACGGCCGGCGTGACCGCGATCGGATTGCGCCACTGGCGATCGGACACGATCACAGCGCCGCGCCGGTTGCAGTCGATCACCACGTTCATGGCGGCTGCGGTCTCGATGATCGGGCGTCCGGTCCGATAGTCGGGCGTGAAATCGGTGGAGGGGCGCAATTCGCCCAGCCGGCTGGAACTGATGAAGACCTGATAGTCGCCCAGATGTGCGATGGTGCGCAGATCGTCTCCGGTCACCAGCATGCGCTGCTGCGCGGCGAGCGCTCGGAAAGGGGCCTCGGCGGAAAACCAGTCGCCGTCAGGCACCGGAGCGGCCAGCGCGGCAGGGCCGGTCGCCACGGCCCTCAGGCCAGCAAGGGTCAGCTTGGCGCCCTCTCGATAGACCGGGCTGCTGGCCAGCAGGGCCAGCAGGGCGATCGCCATCATGCCCGTCCGCAACATGGCGCGCCGCTTGTCCGGGCCTGTCGCGGACAACAGCGCCGCGATGGCCAGGCCCCAGGCCATGCAGAAAAAGGGGAAAACATAATAGCAATAGCGCCAGGCCTTCATGCCGGCGAAGGAATGCAGCGTCAGGCAAAGGATGATCATGCTGGCGCACAGCAGGCCAAGGCGCGCGTGGCTGCGGATGGCGATCAGCAGGGCAACCGGCGTCAGCAGGCTGAACAGCGGCATCTGCATCCAGAATTCACGCACATAATATAGCCGATCACTCTGGGCGGCGGCGGCCCATCGTTCGGCATGAGCGAAGCGGCGGGCCATCGTGGCGAGCGCCTCGAAACCCAGTGTGACGGCGATGACGACACAGGCCGTCAGGATCAGGGCGCTACGCGGATGACGCTTCCAAGCATGCAGGAGCAGCGCCCGTTGGTCGATCAGTAACCAGCCGCCCAGGCCGGCAACCGCAATGATCGTCACCGGTTGCAGCTGATAGGCCAGGATCAGTGCCAGGGCGGTCAATCCCGCCCAGAGTGGCTGGGGCCTGCGATCCGCGCGTGTCGCCAGATACAGGGTCCAGGCCGCGATCAGGATCAGCAGCGTGTGCAAGGCGTAGAAACGGGCGAAATGGGCGATGTCGAACGTGTAGCCCGCCAGGCCGAGCAGCGCGGCCGCGCTCAGGCCGGCCCACGGCCCGGCGCTCTGCTTCAACCACTGGAACAGGATCGCGACGCTGATCGCGCTGAACAGCACCGATGGCACGCGGGCGACCAGCAGGTCGGCGCGTCCGACCAGGTCGAAGGTCCAGCCCACGATCATGGTGAACAGCGGTGCGCGCGCATATTGCCCGTCGAGCAGCGCGAAATCGCGGTGGAGCTGCCAACTGCGTCCAGCGAGCAGGTGATAGAATTCGTCGAGATGGGCGGGGCGCGTCTGGATGCTGGTGCCATAGAGGAAACAGGCCACCCCCCCCACCATCAGGCAGGGCAGGATGCTGCGCAACCATGCGCTTGCATGGCGCGCATCGCGGTCTGGCGGGCCGGCAAGCGCCGGCATTCCCTCTGAAGAACTGAGCATGTCGTTCCCCGATTTCGACAATGGCCGCACTTGTGTCGGCTTGCTCAAAATTCTTACGCAATTGCGAGATGAGTCAACATAGGGGGGGACACCTATCGAGTAGGTGTCACTACATAATAGAAAATGTTTCTAATATGTGTGATATTGATTCGTGTGATGATGACTTTTCTTAAGTCATGATATGACTCAATATTATATATGTTGATGTCTACATCGAATATTCATGTTCTTTGGGGGTGGTCATATGGTTGATGTCTCCATAGTCGTTCCTCTTTACAATGAAGAGGACAATGTCGTCCTTCTCCATCAGGCGATCAGCGATGCGCTGGTCGGTTTCGCGCCCAGCTATGAAGTCGTCCTGGTGGATGATGGCAGCCGGGATGCGACCTTCGCCCGCGCGGCCGATCTGGTGGCACTGGATCCGCATGTCCGCATCGTGAAATTCCGCGGCAATTATGGTCAGACGGCGGCGATGGCCGCTGGCATCCAGGATGCGCGGGGCGACATCATCGTCACCATGGATGGCGACCTGCAAAATGATCCGCTCGACATCCCGCAGATGGTCGCGATCATCTACCAGGGCTATGACATCGTCGTTGGCTGGCGCAAGAAACGCCAGGATGGCGGGGCGCGGGTCTTCGTCTCGCAGGTCGCCAACCGCATCATGGCCCGGTTGATGGGGGTGGCGGTGCGCGACAGCGGCTGTTCGCTCAAGGCCTTTCGCGCCATCCTGGTCAAGCAATTGCCCATGTATGGCGAAATGCACCGCTTCATTCCCGCGCTGTCGCGTCTGGCTGGCGCGAAGCTCGCGCAGGTCGAGGTGCGCCATCATCCGCGGCGTTTCGGCGTATCCAAATATGGCTTCTCGCGCATCTACAAGGTGATGCTCGACATCGTCTCGATCCGGATCCTGCTCAGCTATGTGCGCCGGCCGATGGCCTGGTCGCGCTTCCTGCTGGTCGGCACATTCCTGCTCGGCACCGCCGCGCTGCTGATCGCGGTCATGGGCGATGGGCTTGCCCTGCCGATGCTGGCGATCGCGGTCCTGTGGCTGTCGCTTTCGCTGTTCCTGCTGGGCTGGACCGTTGTCGGTCAGATGCTGGCTTCGCTTTCGAACAAAGTGTCCGGTTATGCCGAACTGGGGGCGCGTCTCTCGGTCGGCCTTTCGAAACAAGGGGATTGAAAATGGCGCTTTCTGCTAAACTCGACCTTGTCGAGACCACCGATCTTTCTGTCGTGATCCCGGTTCTGGCGCGTTTCGACGATATCCAGAAAGTCTATGCCGAATATCGCGACACCATCACCGCGACTGGCCGCAGCTATGAGTTCATCTATGTGATCGACGGGAACATGGATTTCCCGATCGATGCGCTCGAAGCGTTGCAACGCGGCGGCGAACCGATCCAGGTGATGCGCTTCAGCCGGGAATTTGGCGAGGCGGCCTGCCTGCGCGAAGGTGTGCGGCGCTCGACCGGCCGGCATCTGCTGTTCCTGCCGGCTTATTTCCAGGTCGGGCCGGGCGCGATCTCGGAATTGCTGGATCATCTCAACGACGCCGATGTGGTGACTGTCCGTCGCCAGCGCAGCGACGACGCAATCTTCAACCGCCTGCGCGGCTGGGGTTTCGAGAAGGTCGCGCGCTTCGCCGGCGCCAAATATGATGATCCGGGCTGTTCCGTCCGCGCCGCCCATAGCAGCGTGTTCGACGAAATCCCGGTGCAGGATGAAAAGCAGCGCTTCCTGCCGTTGCTGGCAGAGGCGCATGGCTTCAAGGTGATGCAGCTTACCCTGGCTCAGGCGCAGAGCGATGCCGCCCGGCCGCAGCACCGCCCCGGCGTCTATATGGACGTCATGCTCGACCTGCTCGCCGTCGGTTTCCTCGTCCGCTTCATGCAGCGCCCCTTCCGCTTCTTCGGCACGGTTGGCGCCGGATCGGTCGTGTGCAGCCTGTTGCTGATGGCCTTCCTGCTGTTCCAGCGCGAGGTCAGCAACGTGCCGCTGTCGGATCGGCCGATGCTGGTGCTGGTCGTGCTGTTGCTGGTTCTGGGGATTCAGATCGCGGCGATCGGCCTCATCGCCGAAATCATCATCTTCACCCGTGGCGACGGCAAGCAGCATTATCGCGTCGAGAAGATCGTCGAGCAGGTGTCGGCTGATGCCTGAAACGGTGATCCTGGGTGCCGGTATTCAGGGGGCGACGCTGGCCCTTGCCGCGATTGCGCGGGGCCAGCGTCCGATCCTGGTCGATCGGGACGACGCGCCCGCCGGTGCCTCGGTCAACAGCTATGGGATCATCCATGGCGGCCTGCGCTATCTCCAGTCGTTCAGCATCGGTCGCTGGCGCCAGAGCCGCCGGGCGCAGGCCTGGTATATCGATAATTATCCCCGGCATGTGCGGCCGTTGCGCTGCGTCATGCCACTCTATCGCGGCGCGATCCGTTCCCCCGCGCTTTTCGCGGCCGCGCGCGTCGCCGACCGGGCCCTACGTGTCGCTTGCGGGCAGGATTGTCCCTTGCCCGACGACGGGAAATATAGCCGCCAGCAGGTGCTGGACGGCTATGCCGTGCCCGCAATGGACCTGGTCGGCGGCGCTTTCTGGCATGATGCAGAGTTGACCGATCCGCCCGCGCTGCTCGCGCACATGCTGGCACAGGTCGAGCAGCGCGGCGGCGTGGTCCTGCGCGCGACCGAAGCCATCGCCTTGGGCGAACAGTCCGGGCAATTGCAGGGCGTGCATGTCCGTGATCGCGCCAGCGGACAGGAACAGCGCCTGGCCGCCGCGCAATTGTTTGATTGCCGGGGCGCCTGGGCTGGTTTCGATCTCGGCGAGGGCGCTGGACGAGCAGCCAGGCCCAGCGCCGCGATCCTGGCCTATAATCTGCTGCTCGATATTCCCGCGCCACACGGTGCGGATGCCTTTGCGCTGTCGCCGCGTCATGGTCGGGGCCGCAGCTATTTCTTCCGCAAGGTGAGGGGGGGCACATTGGTCGGCACTTTCTATCGCCCTGCGCCCGGCGCAACTCAGGCCGCACCAGAGCCGCGCGACATCGATATGGCGCTGCGCCAGATCAGGCTCTGCCTGCCGCATCTCGACCTCGACGTGGGATCGATCCGGGCGGTCCATGCCGGCCTTCTGCCCGACCGTGACGGCAGCGGGCGGCAATTCGACATGCGCGATCGCCATCTGCAGCCTGGCCCTCGTGGCTATCATCTCCTGGTCGGTGGCAAGCTGACAACCGCGCCGTTGCTGAGCGAGGCGGTGGCGGACCGCATCTGGCCGGCCCAGCAGGCCGGATCGGCGGCAAAGGCGCGCGCGCATTATGCCTAGGATATTGATCGACGCCCATGTCCATCTCCACCCCGGCGCCGATCCGGTCGCGACGCTCACTGCCGCGCATCATCGGATGGCGGCGATGGCCGGAGGCGAGGTGATGACCCTGTTCATGCTCGCCGAGCAGCAGGGGCATGACATGTTCGACGCGCTGCGGCCCTTTGCCGAGGCGACCGACGAGGCCGAAAGTCTGTGGCTGCGTCACGACGGCGCCGATCTGCTGGTGCTTGCCGGTCGGCAGGTCATCAGTGCGGAACGGCTGGAAGTGCTGGCGCTCGCGACCGCCGCCCATTTCGAGGATGGCCCTACTGCGCGCGATCTGGTTTCGGCGATGCTGGCGCAGGATGCGCTGGTCATCCTGCCTTGGGGGATCGGCAAGTGGCTGGGGCGCCGTGGCAATCTGGTCGATCGCCTGATGACCGATGATGGGGAGGGGCGTCTGCTGTTGGGCGACATCGGCAGCAGGCCCGTCTTCTGGCCGGTTTCGCGCTTCGGCACGCGCCTCGTCCTGCGCGGGTCGGATCCCTTGCCGCTGGTTGGCGATGATCGGCGGATCGGCACCTATGGCACGATATTGGAAGGCAAGGTCTCGCGCGATCGGCCGGCGCGCGACATTCGCGCGCTGATCCGTCAAGCGGAAGAGGGCGGGGCCGCTGCCTTCGGCCGGCTGGCATCGCCGCTGGCCTTTCTCAGCGGCCAGTTGCGACTGAGGCTGGCATCATGAAGATATTGATGCTCGCCCCGCAGCCCTTTTTCGAGGAACGTGGCACGCCCATCGCGGTCCGCCTCGCGGCCGAGGCACTGGCCGGGCAGGGGCATGAGGTCGACCTGCTGACCTTCCATGTCGGTCAGGATGTGGCCATGCCCGGCGTCCGCCATCATCGCATTGCCGCGCCGCCCGGCATCCGGCGCGTGCCGATCGGCTTTTCGCCGGCCAAGCTGGTCTGTGACCTGTGGATGTTCTTTGCCGCCGCCCGATTGTTGCTGCGCCAACGCCATGATGTCGTCCATGCAGTGGAGGAGGCCGTTTTCCTGGCCTGGCCGCTGGCGACGATGCAGCGCGCGCGCCTCGTCTATGATGCGGATTCGATCCTCAGCGAGCAGATCGCCGACAAATGGCCCAAGGCACGGATGCTCATCCGCCTGCTGGCGTCCCTGGAGCGGGCCGCCTTCCGGCGCAGCGATCTCACCCTTGCGGTTTGCCCTGCCATACAGACGGCGGCGCGCGGCGTGGCACCGGTCGATCGCGTTCACCTGCTGACCGATGTCGCGTTCGAGGATCCTGATAGCGCGGAGGCCACCGAAGATATCAGAGTGCTGGCGGATGGGCGGCCGCTGGCGCTCTATGTCGGCAATCTGGAGGCCTATCAGGGCGTGGCGCTGCTGATCGAGGCGCTGGCGCTGGTCGATCCGGACCGACGGCCGATGCTGGTGATAATCGGCGGCAACCCGCAGGCGATCGCCGATCATGCGACGCTGGCGGACAGGCTCGGCGTCGCAGCGGAGGTCCGGTTGCTGGGCGCGCGTCCGCTCCGCCATCTAGCGCATTATCTTGCCCAGGCCGACATTCTCTGCTCGCCGCGCATCCAGGGGCGCAACACGCCGATGAAGATATTCTCCTATATGGCGTCGACCCGCGCGATCCTGGCTACCCGGATCGAAAGCCATAGCCAGGTGCTGGATGATGCCTGCGCCTGGCTGGCGCTGCCTACGGCCCAGGGATTGGCCGATGGCCTGGATCGGCTGGGGCAAGACGCCATGTTGCGGAATGATCTGGGCAGGGTGGCGGCCTATCGGGCGCGCACCGAGTTCAGTCATGACGCCTTTGTCGAGCGGTTGCGCCTGGCCTATGCGACGCTCCAGTCGCGCGTTCCGCCAGCGCCCCGGCCGCTTGTCGAGAAACCGGCCGAGGGGCGGTGAACGCGCTCGTCCGGAACATGACGGCCTTCGATGCCGACGGGCTTTCCTGATGTGTCGTCTTCATCCTGTTATGGAGGGAAGCCAACTGTCATGCCATTCCTGTTTCTGACCGTGCCGATGCCGGCTTGCCATGTAGCAAGGGCGGGGCAGGCAATATGAGCAGCGCCGGTCTGGCAGGGGCGGTCCGGTCTGGCATGGTCTGGTCGATCATGGAAAGCTGGGGCGTGCACCTGTTGCAGTTCCTGACCTTTCTGGTGATTGCCCGCTATGTCGATGCGGCCATGCTGGGGATTGTCGCGCTCGCCCTGCTGGTGGGGCAATGGTTCCAGATGATCGCCCTGTCAGGGATCAGTGCGTCACTGGTCAGCCGTGGCAGAGCGGATCCTGAACTTGACGACACCGCCTTCTGGATCGCCGCCGCCGCCGGTGTGCTCCTGTCGATCGCAACCTTCGTCTTGGCGGACTGGGCCGAAGCGACGGCCGGTCATGCCGGCCTCGGCTGGGTGCTGCGCTGGCTCAGCATCGCCAACCTCCTCAGCGCGCTTAACCTGGTGCCGCAGGCCTGGCTGACGCGGGCGTTGCAGATGCGCCCGCTCGCCATCCGCTCGACCATCTCCACCTTTGTCGGCGGCTGTGTCGGCATCGGCCTCGCCATTGCCGGCTATGGCGTGCAGGCGCTGGTTGCACAAAATCTGGCGGTTGCGATCGTCGGCACGCTGATCCTGTGGGCGGCCTGCCCATTGCGACCCCGGCTGCGCTTCTCGCGCAAACATGCGCGTGAGATATTGTTCTACGGTCGGCATGTCGGCGTCACCGGCGCGGCTAATTTCTTCAATGCCAATTCGGACGTGATGGTGGTGGGGCTTGCACTGGGTGGCGCGGCGACCGGCATCTATACGGTCGGCAAACGGGCACTCCTGGCCGCCAATCTCATGCTGGCCCGCGCCTTGTCGCGGGTCGCGCTTCCCGTCTTTTCCCGGCTGAAGGATGATCCTGTCCGTCTGGCGGGCGCGTTCCTGCGGATCGTGTCGGCGACCGCATCGATCACCACGCCCGCCTTTGTCGGCCTGGCGATCATATCGGACGAGTTCATCTTCCTGTTGTTCGGCCCGCGCTGGGCGGCGGCGGCGGACGTG
This sequence comes from Sphingobium salicis subsp. salicis, assembly GCF_049472635.1. Lineage (NCBI taxonomy): Bacteria > Pseudomonadati > Pseudomonadota > Alphaproteobacteria > Sphingomonadales > Sphingobiaceae > Sphingobium > Sphingobium salicis. Next base: position 3,070,067 of record NZ_JAYRCS010000001.1, on the reverse strand, counting down.
ATGCGTTATCTCAGCCTGTTCGGCGCCTTGCAGGCGATCGGCATCTATAATCAGTCCCTGATGCTCGCCATGGGCAAGCCGCAATGGCAGACTTGGCTGGCAACCATCTACGCGCTGGTCAATATCGTGACCTTCTTCTTCGCCGTGCAATATGGCCTCTGGGCGGTTGCAGCAGCTTTTACGGCGCGGGCCTATCTTCTTTATCCCCTGTCGGTCCTGCCAGTGACGTTGCTGTTGCCGATCGGCTGGAACTACTATTGGCGGGCGCTCCAGCCCAGCATCCTTGCCTCGCTGGTTATGGCTGTCGCACTGTGGCTGGTCCGAGGGCAATTGCAGGGCACTCCTCCCCTTGCCATGCTGCTTTGCACTATCGCTTTCGGGGCGATTATCTACGCAATTGCCCTTGGCTTTCTGGGGCGGACCTTGGTGCTCGATATGGTCCAGTTCGCGCGCGCGCGGGCGGAAAAGAGCGTTCAGCCTGGTTAAGTTGTTGGTATATAGTTATTTATAAACGAAATGGTTCGTTCAGGTTTGAAACGAAACGCAGATTTTTCGAATATTGTGTAAAACTACCTACTATACTTCCCGTAGTTCGGTTGATAAATATTCTGCAATGCAGCAGAATTTTCTGCAAAATTTGATCCAGATCAAGATGAGGTCAGGATCGGACGGGCGGCCATGAAAAGGGCCTCCAATCCCACAATATAAACCCTTGAAGGGTGATGGTCGCAACATTTGAAATAATTCTGGGCATCAGGCGCGGGGTTTGACTTATGTTTGCAGCTATCGGCAAGTTTCATGTTGCTCGTATCCTGGCGGCAGACCCGTTGCGATATCCATTCTGGATGTCGCGACTGCGCTGTCTTCGGCGGCATGTGTCGTGGAGCGGCTTGGGACGCTATGTCATGGCACTGGTGGTCCTGGCTTTGGCGATGGGGGCGGTTCTCGGGGACGGGCCTCAATTGCTGGCGGCCGAATATTATGTGATCTTCACGCTGGTGGCGCTGTCGGCGACGATGTTGTTCGGGGCAGGCCCTGGCGTTCTGACCGCCATCGGTGCGCTCGCCGCCGCTTATGGTCTGGTCGACATGGATTTCGGCGATGACAGCCTGTCCAATTCCTCGGCCTTCCTGCTCAGCCTGATCGCCGCCAACGTCGTTGCATTGCGCTCCACCTTCTGGCGCGCGCGAGCGGAATTTCAGGCCGCTCATGTCAGTCGCTTGATGAAGCAGCTCAAGCTGCTGACCGACGGCGCGGCCCATTATGCGCTCTACATGACCGACATTTCCGGCTTCATCCTGCACTGGAACCGGGCGGCGGAGCGGTTTACCGGCTGGTCGGCAACGGACATCATGCACCGCCATGTCGGGCTGCTCTATCCCGACAGGGCGGACATAAAGGAGCGTCTGGCAGAGGCCTTCGTCCAGGCGAGGCAACATGGCAGCTGGGAGTTCGACTATCGCTTCCACCGCAGCGACGGCTCCAATTATCTGCAGAATTGCGTGGTCACTGCCCTCTATGACAATGACGGGATGCTGCAGGGCTTCGCCAATCTGATCCGCGACGTCACGCTGGAACGCGCGCATGAATTTGCGCTGCAGGAACGCGAGAATGAACTGCGCCTCATCCTGGAAACCGCGCCCGACGGGGTGTTCGTGTTCGATGCGCAGGGCCATGTCGAATATATCAACGAAGCGGCCTCGCGCATGTTCGGCTATAGTCTGGCCGAGCTTCAGGGGCAGGATTTCGAGAGCCTGTTGCTGGTCTGCCCGTCGGGCGAGGAACCGGCGGACGAACGGCCGTTCAGAATTGTGGAAATTACGCAGAAGGTCGAGCGCAAGCTGATCGGCCGCCACTGCAACGGCTCCAATTTCGCGACCGAGATGACCTTCGTGCGGGTCGAGGCGAATGGCGGAACCCGCTTTACCGCCTTTGTCCGCGATCTGTCGGAGCAGGAGGCGACCAAGGCTCGGCTCGAAATATTGCAGGCCGAAATGCTCGATGGAACGCGCTATAGCGCAATGGGCGCGATGGCCTCGATGCTGTCGCACGAATTGACGCAGCCGCTGACTGCGCTGGCCGCCTATATGGAAGGCGGCGGCATCCTGCTGCGCCACCTGACCGTCAGCAATCGCAGGAAGCTGGAGGAGATATTCCATCTGGCGGCGCAGGAGTCGGTGCGCGCCGGCGCGATCATGCGCCATCTGCGCGATTTCGCCAGCAATGGCGAAGCGCAGCTGGAGGTGCAGGACATGGGCGACATGGTCCGCAGCAGTATCGCGCTGGTGCGCTCGACCGCCGCCAATGCGCAGGTGCGGCTGGCGGTGCGGATCGATCCGGATGCCGGCCCGGTCTTCGCTGATCCGGTGCAGATCCAGCAGGTCATCGGCAATCTGTGCCGCAATGCCATTGATGCGATGCGCGGCATGGATGAGCGCGTCCTCAGCATCGACGCGGTGCGCGTCGATGAACTTACCACGCAGGTCAGGATCACCGACACCGGAACCGGCATCGCCGCCGAAATCCGGGAGCGGCTGTTCGATGCCTTCGTCAGTACCAAAGAAGAAGGAACAGGGGTCGGATTGTCCATCTGTAGAACGATTGTGGAGGCCCATGGCGGGCGGATCTGGGTCGAACCCACGCCGGCCGGCAGCTGCTTTTGTTTCACATTGAAGCGCAAGAAAGGGATTCTCTGTGGAGGCAATGAAGACGATCCATATCGTGGACGACGAATATTCGGTCAGGGCGGCGACCGCCTTCTTGTTGGAGCTTGAAGGCTATTCCGTCCGTACCTGGCAGCGCGGCGCGCATTTTCTCGCCGCCGCACCGACCGAACCGGCAGGATGCGTCATCCTGGATCTGCGGATGCCCGACATGGATGGTCTGGAAGTGCAGCGACGGCTGAACGAGGCTGACCTCAACTTCCCGGTCATTATGCTGACCGGCCATGGCGATATCGCCGTGACCGTTGCGGCCATGAAGATGGGCGCCGTCGATTTCCTGGTCAAACCGTTCGAACGGCAGAGCCTGTTGCAGGCGGTGGAGAATGCCTGGTCGGTGCTGCACGATAACGGCGCCCGCCGCCAGCGGACGATGCAGGCGCAGGCGCTGGTGGAGAAGCTGACCCCGCGTGAGCGCGACGTGCTGGCCGGCCTGACGATGGGCCTGCCCAACAAGCATATCGCCCTGCAATTGGGGATCAGCCCGCGGACGATCGAGATCCATCGGGCCAATCTGATGGCGAAGCTGAAGACCCGCAACCTGTCCGATGCGCTGCGGGTCGCCTTCGCGGCCGGCATCGGGCGCCGGCTCGACGGATGAGAATGTCAGTGCCGCTGCCGCCGGACCAGCCACTGGCGCGCCATCAGCGGTAGCGCTGCCACGAGCGCCAATATCGCGATCGGCAGCCAGAAGATCGCGAACAGCCGATCGATCGGCTCGACCTTCAGACTGGCCTGCGAGGCGCTCTGCAATCGCCACAGCCGGCCAAGTCCGACCACCCATATGCCAAGGGTGATTGCAAGACCTATGATCAGGGCAGTTTGCATGCCGACCCTCGCTCCGTTTGGTATGTTATTGCAAGAATGGATCGCCTTTCCCATACGTAGCAATACAGAAATGAGTCGCGGTTGATCTTGATTTGGTTTGTTGTGAAATTGCATTAAATCTGTCTTGTGAATGATATTAGGAAATAAAACGTAGAAATATGGTAGGTAGTGGCACGGATTGATTGTCCATGCTGCCTATGTGCTTTTGTAGCTGTGCGGGGGGCGGGCTTGGTCCTGAACTTCCCCGGCGGATGGTGGTCGATGCCCGGTCATGGGCCGCCATGGCGACAAGAGAGGGGTAGCCCCATGCCAAACCCAGATTTCGCATTGCAGGTCCGAACCGGAAATCGTGCGCGCTCGCCAATGGTGAAGCGCAATGCGCGCCTGTGGCTCTGTCTTCTTCTGCTCATGCTGGATGGCGTAGCCCTGTTCGTCGGCTTCGGCGCAGGCGTCAGGATTTCGCCGCTGCCTGGACTGAGCGGCGACATTGCCGCGTCGCTGGCTGCCGGCGCGACGGTCTTTGCGATCATTGCCTTCCACAGTCAGGCCTATGCCGCCTCCTGCCTGACCAGCGCGGCGATCAGCTGTCGCACCGTGACGCTGGCCTTGGGCGGCACGATGCTGCTCTTCTTCCTGGTGGTGTTCGCGCTCAAGGCGGTCGATGTCGTGCCGCGCTCGGCCGTGCTTGCCGGTCTGGCCAGTAGCCTTGGCCTGTTGCTGGTGCAGCGATCGCTGGTGGCCCATGCCGTGCGCCGCCGCTTCGGCAGCCAGCTCTTTGCCGAGATATTGATCGTCGATGGCTGTGCGCTGCCCAATGACTGTGGCAATGCCGCCGTGATCGATGCCTGCCATATCGGCTTGCGGCCGGAGGAGGATGATCCCTTCAAGCTGCATCAACTGGGCACGCTGCTGCGCGATTATGATCGCGCGATCGTCCTCTGTCCGGCGGCGCGGCGCGCCAGCTGGGCACAGATACTCAAGGGCAGCAATGTCCAGGGCGAAGTCGTCGTGCCGGAGGTCGGCGAAACCATGCCGCTGGCGGTCGGTGGCTGGCTGGGTTCGCCGACCCTGGTGGTCGCGCGCGGTCCGCTCAATCTGGCGGACCGGGCGAGCAAACGCCTGCTCGACATTGCTCTCACCGTGCCATTGCTCATCGCCCTGTTGCCGCTGCTGCTGCTGGTCGCGATCGCGATCAAGCTCGACAGCGCAGGGCCGGTCTTCTTCCGCCAGCAGCGGATCGGCCGCGGCAACCGGCTGTTCCGCATCTACAAGTTCCGCAGCATGCATGCGGATCGGGGCGATGCCGCCGGCAGTCGCTCGACCGGGCGCAGTGACGACCGGGTGACACGGATCGGGCGCCTGATCCGCAGCACCAGCATTGATGAGCTGCCGCAACTGTTCAATGTACTGCTTGGCGAGATGAGCCTGGTCGGGCCGCGCCCCCATGCGCTTGGATCGACGGCGGAGGATGCCTATTTCTGGCAGGTCGATCGCCAATATTGGCACCGCCATGCGCTCAAGCCCGGCATTACCGGCCTGGCGCAGATACGCGGTTTCCGCGGCGCGACCGAAACCCGCGCCGACATTTTGCGGCGGATCGAATCCGATCTGGAATATCTGCACGGCTGGAGCCTGGGGCGCGACGTCGGCATCCTGCTGCGGACCTTCAACGTGCTGGTCCATCAGAAGGCCTTCTGATGTCCTGTCCGGGAATGCGGGCCGACTAGGCGGTCATTCGCGCGCAGCTCCCGTGCTGCCGCGCGCGACCAGCGAGAAGGTGAAGCGCGGCGGTTCGCCCGGACCATTGATCAGCGCGTCGATCGCGGCGCGGCCCATATGGTCCAGCGGCTGGCGCACAGTGGTCAGCGGCGGCCAGCTGGTGCGGCTCGCGGGCGTATCGTCGAACCCTGCCACCGACAGATCCTCGGGCACGCGCAGGCCCAGGTCATGTGCCAGCGTCAGCACGCCCAGCGCCATCGGGTCGTTGGTGGCGAAGATCGCGGTCGGCCGGTCGTCCCGCTGCAATAGCGCCTCTGCGCAGGCAATGCCGGACGCGAAATCGAAACTGCCCTGCATGAACAGGCTGTCGTCGATCGGCAGGCCGGCCGCCGCCATCCCCTCGCGAAACCCCTCGACGCGCTGCAGCGCCGCCTTGTGGGTCGGGGGCGGGGTGATCACCGCGATCCGCTTATGGCCCAATGACGCCAGATGATCGGCCACCATCCGTCCGGCGGCATGTTCGGGGGTCGGCATGTTGATGCCACCCTTCGATGCGTCCGCCGTGCCGGCGATCCGCGCGCAGGGCAGGTTCATTTCCGCCAGCCGGTCGAGCAGCAGCGCGTCGTCGGACAGCGGCGGCACCAGGAACACGCCGTCCGGGCGCAGCGCCGCGACCAGCCGGTCCAGCACTTCGATCCGCTCCTCGCCGCCGTCGGAAATCGGCTCCACCACCAGATGATAGCCAAGGTCGCGGCAGCGCGCCGCTGCGCCCGACTGGATGCCGCCGGTATAGGCGGGGGCGGGGTTGCTGTAGAGATAGGCAATCATGAAGGACCGGCCGCCGGCCAGCCGGCGCGCCGACTGGTTGGGGCGATAGCCCAGCTGCTCGATCGCCGCGTTCACCCGCTCGCGCAGTTCGTCGCTGACATTCGGCGCCTTGTTGACAACGCGGGACACCGTCTTGATCGAGACTTTGGCGAGGGCGGCGACGTCGTGGATGCTGGGCATGATTTTCCTGTATGGCCGGGCCGAAGGCGACTGGTGCTGCCCCGGATCTTTGTGGCACTATTCCCCATAGGGCCAAGGGTGGAAGATGAGCAACGTCATTAATTTTCGTCTGGCGCGCAAGGCCAGGGATCGGGCCGACAAGGCGCAGGCAGCAGACAGCAACCGCGCCAAGTTCGGCCGGACCAAGGCGCAGAAACTTGCCGATCAGCAAGAAGAACGTCGAAAGGCGGCTCTACTGGATGGCGCGCGTCTTGAGCGCAAGGAAGATTCTGGCGACGATGTCTGATGCTGTGAAGTCATGATATAAATCTGTTGTTCATGTTCGAAATGAACATCCGTTCATGTTGGTGATTGATTTTTCAATTAATCGATATTGACGAACAGATCGTCCCGCATTTGACGATATGTTTGAGGCCAATGGAGATGGTCGGCGGTTGATCTATCGCTATGACCAAGAATATTCGATCCATCCGTCCCGCCTCGGCCGCGATCGCCGCTGTCCTGGCATTGTCCGCAACGCCCCTGCTTGCGCAGGAGGTGATGACGCCCCCGCCGGCCGCGCCCGCAACGGCGCCGACCGCGCCGGTCGACATCGCCCCCGCAGTGCCGGCGGCAGAGCCCGCACCCGCTGCGCCTGCCACGGCGCCTGCAACCCCGTCGGCGCCGGTCTTCGCGCCCAGCCAGCCGGTCGTGCAACAGACGCCGCCGACCCCGGAGCCGCAGCCTGAAGCGCCCGCCGCGCAGGAAAGCCGCGCTGCCCCGGCCACCCCGGCACCGCGCCGCGCGGAAATGCGCCAGTCTGAACCTGCTTCTGAACCTACCTCGGCACCTGCTCCGACCCCGGTCGCGGCTGAACGTACCGAAGCGCCGGCACCCGTAGCCCCGGCCGCAACGCCGGCCCCGGAATTGCCCGCCGTCACCCCGGTCGCCGAACCGGCCCCGGCTGCCGCGCCCGCCGAACAGCCTTCGGCCCTGATCGATCCGGCGCTGCTGCTGGCGCTGGGCGGCGGTTCGCTGCTGCTGGTCGGCCTTGGCGCCACCGCCGTCGTCCGTCGCCGCCGCCAGCGTGTCGAAGCCGAGCGTGAAGCGATTACGCCGATCGAAACCGGCCCGGCCCCGGCACCGATGCCCCTCGCACCGGCTGCCCCGTCTGTAGCTCTGGCCGCTGCTCCGATTGCTGCACGCACCCCGCTGGCCGCCGCCACGGCTCCCGCCAGCGATGTCGAAGCGATGGTCGCCGCTGCCCCCAGCCGCGACAATCCCTTCCTGACCCAGCGCAACCGCCGTCGCCGCGCCCATTTCCTGCTCGCCCAGCGACAGGCGCTCCGCACGGCCGATCCGGTCGCCCGCGCCGCGCCGGTCGCAACCCCGGCCAGCGCCGCGGCAACCGATCGCAGCCAGACCGTCTATCGCTTCGGCAGCGACCGCGCCCGTCCGGGCCTGTTCAGGCCGCGCACCAGCTGATCGACGCCCTGAGCTGACAATGAAGGGGACGGTGGCTCGCCATCGTCCCCTTTGTCTTGCCTGTCCTACAGTCCGCCTTGCCTGATAGAAGCAGGGGATAGGGGAGGGCGGCGCACTTTCCGATAGGATCAGCGTCCAGCAAGATTATGTCAAAATCTGCGGGAAATATGGGAAGTTAAGGCCCGCAGCTTCCAACAGGCGCCCCCGCGCTGTTGCGCTTGCCCCTCCCGCCTGTTACCGGCGCGCGGTTTATATCCCACGCCATCATTGGCCTGCAGAAGAGTCGCCCACCATGTCCGACAAGATCAATCGTATCGTCCTCGCCTTTTCGGGCGGCCTCGACACCAGCGTGATCCTGAAATGGCTGCAGCAGACCTATCAGTGCGAAGTCGTCACCTTCACCGCCGATCTCGGCCAGGGCGAGGAACTGGAACCCGCCCGCGCCAAGGCCCGCCTGATGGGCGTCAAGGAAGAGCATATCTTCATCGACGACCTGCGCGAGGAATTCGTGAAGGATTATGTCTTCCCGATGATGCGCGGCAATGCGCTCTATGAAGGCCTCTATCTGCTCGGCACCTCGATCGCCCGTCCGCTGATCGCCAAGCGCCAGATCGAGATCGCCAAGAAGCTGGGCGCCGACGCCGTCAGCCATGGCGCCACCGGCAAGGGCAATGACCAGGTCCGCTTCGAACTGGGCTATTACGCCCTGCAGCCCGACATCAAGGTGATCGCCCCCTGGCGCGAATGGGATCTGACCAGCCGCACCAAGCTGATCGAATTCGCCGAACAGCATCAGATCCCGATCCCGCGCGACAAGCGTGGCGAAAGCCCCTTCTCGACCGACGCGAACATGCTGCACACCTCGTCCGAGGGTAAGGTGCTGGAGGATCCGTGGGAGGAAACCCCGGACTTCGTCTATTCGCGCACCGTCAATCCGGAAGACGCGCCCGACGCGCCCGAATATATCACGGTCGATTTCGAGCGTGGCGACGGCGTCGCGATCAACGGCATCGCCATGTCGCCCGCGACCCTGCTCGAAACCCTCAACGAATATGGCCGCAAGCATGGCATCGGCCGTCTCGACCTGGTCGAGAATCGCTTCGTGGGCATGAAGTCGCGCGGCATGTATGAAACGCCGGGCGGCACCATCTATCACCTCGCGCATCGCGGCATCGAGCAGATCACGCTCGACCGTGGCGCTGCCCATCTGAAGGATGAGCTGGCCCCCAAATATGCCGAGCTGATCTATAACGGCTTCTGGTTCTCGCCCGAGCGCGAGATGCTCCAGGCCGCAATCGATCACAGCCAGGAAAAGGTGACCGGCACGGTTCGCCTCAAGCTCTACAAGGGCGGCGTCTATGTCGTCGGCCGCAAGTCGCCGTACACGCTCTACAGCGAGAAGGTCGTGACCTTCGAGGACGACGCCGGCGCCTATGACCAGCGCGACGCCGCGGGCTTCATCAAGCTGAACGCGCTCCGCCTGCGCCTGCTGGGTCGCCGCGACGGTCTTTGATTAGCGCGGCACCGGCCCGCGCCTCCACCCGACCTCCCATCCAGGATATACTGTGGGAGGCCGGGTGGGGGTGCGGGCCGGTGCGGTTCTCCAACAAAGACTCCCGATACAAATTGCGACAAACTATTGGGTGACATGACAAAATTGCGGGACAAGTCTTGCCGATAAGCGACGTCAAGGATGGTCGACACGCCATCCACGACTGAACTTGGAAGGAAAGACACAATGCTCCGCAAATTCTTCGCCACCGTCGCGGTCGGTTCACTGTTTGTCGGCGGTCTGGCTGCGTCGCACCTCGCCTTCGCGCAGGATGGTGGTCCGGGTCCGCGCGGCATGCGCGGTGGTCCCATGATGATGGCTGACGCCAACAAGGACGGCACCATCACCAAGGCGGAACTGACCGCCTCGCTCGAAGCCCGCTTTGCCCAGCTCGACGCCAACAAGGATGGCAAGCTGACCAAGGAGGATCGTGACATCCGCCGCCAGCAGCGTCTGGACGAACGCTTCGCCGCGCTCGACACCGACAAGAATGGCCAGATCAGCAAGGCCGAGTTCCAGGCCGGCCATCAGCCGCGCGCCGATCGCGGCCCGGAAGCCGGCAAGCCCGGCGGCCCCGACGGCAAGCGCTGGGGCGGGCGTGGCCATGGCGGTCCCGGCCGCGGCATGATGCACCGCGGTCCCGGCTTCGGTGACGCCGACAAGGACGGCACCATGACCAAGGCGGAATATATGGCCGGCCCGCTCGCCATGTTCGACAAGGCCGACGCCAACAAGGATGGCAAGGTCACGGCCGAGGAAATGAAGGCCGCCCGTCAGGCGATGCGCGGTCCGGGTCGCGGACATGATCGTGGTCCGGGTCGTGGCCCCGGTGCCGACCAGGCACCGCCGCCGCCGCCGGCCAACTGATCGGCTGACAGTGCCGACGATCCGGAGCGGGGCTTTTCCCCCTAGCGCCCCGCTCCAGTCGATCGTCCCAAGGGGGAAGGGCGAAGGTTCCCCTGCCTTCGCCCTTCCAACCCGTCCCCCGGCATGACAGACAGGCAAAATGAGCGAACGACCCCATCTCCTGCTCGTCGATGACGAGCGATCGATCCGCGAGCCGCTGGCCCAATATCTCTCCCGCAACGGCTTTCGCGTGACCGCCGTCGAGAATGCGGCGGAGGCGCGGCTGCGTCTGGCCGCCAATGCCATCGACCTTGTCATCCTCGACATCATGATGCCCGGCGAGGACGGCCTGTCGCTGTGCCGCCATATCCGCGAGACCAGCGAGATTCCGGTGATCCTGCTCACTGCCCGGTCGGAAGAGACCGACCGCATCGTCGGTCTGGAAATGGGCGCGGACGATTATGTGCTCAAACCCTTTTCGCCGCGCGAACTGGTCGCCCGCATCAAGGTGATCTTCCGCCGCGTCGCCACCGGTGGCCAGCGCGTCACCGCGCCCGACGGCGCCACCTATGCCTTTGCCGGCTGGCTCTTGAAGACGCAGGAACGCACCCTGGTCGATGCCGAAGGTGTGTCGCTGCCGCTCTCGACCGCCGAATATAATCTGATGCTCGCCTTCGCGACCCGGCCCAATCAGGTGCTGAGCCGCGACCAGTTGCTCGACATCACCCAGGGGCGTGAGGCGAACGCCTTCGACCGGGCGATCGACAACCAGATCAGCCGCCTGCGCAAGAAGATCGAGCCCGACGCCAAGAACCCGACGCTCATCAAGACCGTCTGGGGCGGCGGCTACACCCTGTCGGCGGAGGTCCGCAAACTGTGAAGCAACTGCGCCTTTGGCCGCAAAGCCTGGTCGGACAGATCATCATCCTGGTCGCGATCGCGCTGTTCGTGGCGCAGGCGATCAATTTCGGCCTGCTTCTGCGCGAACGCAATCGGGTCGAACTGACCAGCCAGACCGCGCCACTGGTCTATCGCGTCATCAATGCGCTCGATACCAGGCCGGATCGCGTGCCCGACCGCGATCATCCGCGCGCCAATCAGGATCGCGACCGGCGCAATATCGACTTCCTCGCCAGCCGCCCGACGCTGAGTGGCAAGCCGCGTCCCGATGTCGCGGCCCGCGCCGGCGCGATGTTCGACGATATCGGCCTCACCGTCCGCACGATCGAGGCAGCGGAGGACAGCCGCATCATGCCGCTGCGCCGCTGGGAACAGATACGCAGCCGCGCCACGGGGGAGGCGCCGCGCGACCATCGCGTCGGCCGGCTCACCCTCGCGGTCGAATATGAACCGGGCAAATGGCTGACGACCGAGGCCCGCATCGGCAGCCGCCCGCCGCGCTTTGGCGGCTGGCTGGTGGCCCAGACGCTGATCCTCTACGTCATCGTGCTGATCCCGCTGCTGTGGATGGGCCGCCGCTTCGCTCGCCCGCTCAAGCAACTGACCGGCTCCTCCCGTCAGTTTGCAAGGACTGGCGCGGCCGATCCGGTCGAGGAAAGCGGACCGGGGGACGTGCGCCAGCTCACTACCGCCTTCAACGCCATGCGCGCGCGCATCATCGCCATGCTGGACGAGAAGGACCGGATGCTGGGCGCGATCGGCCATGATCTGCGCACCCCGCTCGCATCCCTTCGGGTCCGCACCGAATCCGTCGATGACGAGGGCGAGCGCGCCCGCATGTCGGAGACGATCGAGGAAATGAACCGGATGCTCGACGACATCCTCTCGCTCGCCCGCGCCGGCCGCAGCAGTGAGGCGGCGCAGAAGGTCGACCTCACCTCGCTTGCAGACGCGGTGGTCGAGGATTTCATCGAACTGGGGTCGCCGGTGGACATGATCGACAGCGACCGCGCCGTCGCCTTCGTCCGCGCCCAGCAGATCCGCCGCGCGCTGCGCAACCTGATCGAAAACGCGATCGTCTATGGCGACCGGGCCCATGTCAGCGTCCAGCATCAGGACGGCATGATCCGCATCGTCGTTGCCGACGAAGGCCCCGGCATTGCCGAGGACAAGATGGGCGAGATGATGGAGCCCTTCACCCGGCTCGAAGGATCGCGCAACCGCGAGACCGGCGGCGCTGGCCTTGGCCTGGCCCTCGTCCGTGCGATCATGGCCGAACATGGCGGCGCACTCCAACTCGCTAACCGCCCTAGCGGCGGCCTCGAAGCCAGCCTCGTCCTCCCGGCCTGATGGCCATTCCCATTCCTCCCCAAGCGCGCTTGGGGAGGGGGACCGCTCGCGTAGCGAGTGGTGGAGGGGCACAGGCCCGCTGGCGCAGCGTCGGAAAGGCGATGGCCCTAACTCGCCAGCGGCCGGATCATCGCCGGCGTCTCGACCGCAACCGGCGCCACCGGCGGCAGGTCGGGCAGCGCCTTGTCCACCGTCACCGGCTCGCCGCTTTCGACCAGCGCGATCGCCTCGGCCTCATTCGCCACCGCCGGCGGCGATCCGCGCAGCGGCATGCCGGCCGTCTCGCGCACCGTCAGCATGGTCAGCAGGCCGATCAGCGCCGCGCCCATCAGATAATAGGCCGGCACCAGCGGATCGCCGGTCTTCTGCACCAGCCAGGCGGTGATCAGCGGCGTCGTGCCGCCGAACAGCGAGACCGAGATGTTGAACGCGATCGACAGCGCGCTGTAGCGCACCGGCGTGTAGAAGAGCGCGGGCAGGGTGGAGGGCATGGAACTGGTGAAGCAGACCAGCGCAATCCCCAGCAGCATCAGCCCGAGGAAGATCAGCGCGTCATTGCCCGTGCCGATCAGCAGCATGCACGGCACCGACAACAGCATCAGCGCGACGCAGGCGCCGATGATCATCGGCCGCCGGCCCAGCCGGTCGCTGAACAGCCCGCCCACGACATTGAGCGGCATCATCACCAGCATCACGATGATGATCAGCAGCAGCCCCTTGGTCTCGGCATAGCCCATGGTGACGCTGAGATAATTGGGCATGTAGGTCAGCAGCATATAGTCGGTGACGTTGAACACCAGCACCAGCCCGACGCACTTCAGCAGCTGCCGCCAATGGACGCGGAACAGGGTGCCAAGCCCCGGCCGCTCGCTTTCGCGCGCATCGATCTGTTCGCTATAGGCCTGGAATGCCGGCGTCTCCTCCAGCTTCAGCCGCATATAGAGGCCGAGCAGGCCCAGCGGCCCGGCGACCAGGAAGGGAATGCGCCAGCCCCAGTCGAGCATCTGCGTCTCGCTCAGCGACATCTGCAGGGCGGTGACGGTGCCGGCGCCGGCGATATAGCCGCCCAGCGTCCCGAACTCCAGCCAGCTGCCCATCAGGCCGCGCTTCCGGTCGGTCGAATATTCCGCGATGAAGGTCGCCGCGCCGCCATATTCGCCGCCGGTCGAAAAGCCCTGCACCAGCCGCGCGGCCAGCAGCATCAGCGGCGCGCCGATGCCGATCTGCGCATAGGAGGGGATGAGGCCGATGGAAAAGGTGCCGACTGCCATCAGGATCATGGTCATCGCCAATATCTTGTGCCGGCCATAGCGATCGCCCAGCGGCCCGAACACCAGTCCGCCCAGCGGCCGGACCAGAAAGGCGACGGTGAAGGTGGCGAAGGTCGCGATCAGCTGCAGCGCCGGATCGCTGGACGGGAAAAAGACATGGCCCAGCGTAACGGCGATATAGCCGTAAACGCCGAAATCGAACCATTCCATGGCATTGCCCAGTGCTGCGGCGCCAACGGCGCGGTTCAGCAGGGACCGATCGACGACGGTGACATCATCGACTTCCAAGTCGCGGCGGCGCTTGAACCAGCCGAAATGGGTGTGGCGCGCGGCATGCGCGGCAGATGTGGACACATTATTCTCCCGGCCCATCCAGGCGGGCACGCGGGGCGCGCCTCACAGCCATCGGACAGGCAATGTCGGCCAATAATCAGGGCCTTGGAACGTTGCGACGCCGCATGGGGCATCAAGCGAGGAGAAGCCCATATAGGCAATCGCCCGCAAAAAGGTGCAACAAAGGGGCAGGCCGTGCCCGCACGGGGGTGAGCCGACCCCGGCCTGTCCTATTTGCGCATCATGGCTTATGCTGCGTCGCGATGGAATTTCGGGCGGACATGACGAAGCAGGGGTTGGAAACAAGATTTCCAACCCCTGCATCAAAATTGCCGAATGTGCGGGAAATATGGGAAGTTAAGGCGGTGATTTCCTATTTTACCGTCCCGACTGTCCGCTTCAATGCTTGCCCGGCTTGGACGATGTGCCCGCCGCCGTCGGGTTGATCAGCGCCGCGCCGCTGGGCAGGCCGGTGCCGCCCATGTCCAGCTTCTGCGCCTGTTCCCGCGCGACCCGCTGCGGATCGTCGCGCTCCTTGATCGCCGCCTGGGTTTCGGGATCCTGCGTGTCATCCTCGTCGGCCGAGGCATTGCCGCCACGGGTCCAGCCCAGGATGACCGACATGCGCCGGTTGCGCGGATCATAGGCGTCGGTCTTCACGAACGGTTCGCGATCGGCGACCCCCTCGATCCGGGCGAAGCGGGCATTGGGAATACCGGTTTCGGCCAGCGCCTTGCGGGTCGATTCCGCACGGGCCGACGACAGCATCCAGTTGTTCATGCTCCGGCCCGACGCATAGGGCAGGCCATCGGTATGGCCGCGCACGATCAGCGGGTTGGGCATGGTCGCCAGTGCGTCCGCGACCTCGGCGATCAGCGCCTTGGCTTCGGGCAGCAACTGGTCGGTGCCCGACCGGAACATCGCGAAGTCCGCCTCGTCGATCAGGTCGATGCGCAGCCCTTCGCGGGTTTCGGTGAAGCGGACATTCTTGCGCAGCCGGGCCAGGCCCTTCTTGGACATGCGGTCCTCAAGCTGCTTCTTGATATTCTCGAACTTCTGCCGGTCGGCCGCGCGCAGCGCCTTGCCGCCCTGGTCCTTGGTGCCGGTGGCATCGCGCGGGATGGTGATGGCCAGATTGCCCTGACCGCCGGTGGTCGGGTAATTTTCCTTCGCCATCAGGCTGTCGCCGCCAAACATGCCGGTGGACCCCGCCGAATTCATCTTCAGCTCGACCAGCGTCGGCGTGAAATAGTCGGCCAGCGCCTTGCGCTGCTTTTCGGTGGTCGCACCCAGCAGCCACATCAGCAGGAAGAAGGCCATCATCGCCGTCACGAAGTCGGCATAGGCCACCTTCCAGGCGCCACCATGATGGCCGCCATGGCCATCGACGATGATCTTCTTGACGATGATCGGCCGGGGTTCGGGCTCGTTCGCGCCGCGCTTCTTCTCCGCCATGGCTTATTTGTTCCGCATGCCGTCGAACACTTCGGCAAAGCCGGGCTGGTTCGCATGGATCAGGCTGGAACGCGCCGCTTCGATCACCAGCGGCTGCGGATGGCCGTGCAGCGAGGCGATGATGATCTGCTTGACGACATGATAGATGGCGCCGTCCTGCTCGATCACCGCGCGGCAGCGATTGGCGAAGGGATTGACCATGCCATAGGCGAGCAGCACGCCAAGGAAGGTGCCGACCAGCGCCGAGCCGATCATCGCACCCAGCACCGAAGGCGGCTGGTCGATCGATCCCATGGTCTTCACCACGCCGAGCACCGCGGCGACGATGCCGAGGGCCGGAAGAGCGTCGGCCAGGCCCTGGAGATTGTCGGCGGGTTTGAGCGCTTCATGATGATGGGTCTTGAGGCTGTTATCCATCACTTCCTCGACCGCATGGGGATCGAGCGTGCCGGACGACACCACGACCAGGCGCAGCGTGTCGCTGATCAGGTGGATCAGCGTCTTGTCCTTCATCAGCTTGGGATATTCGCCGAAGATGGGCGAAGTGCCCGGATCCTCGATATGCGGCTCCAACGCCACCGGGCCTTCGACGCGCAGCGTCTTCATCAGCTTGCTGACCAGGAAGATGCAGTCCAGGAAGTCCTGCTTCTTGTACTGCGGCCCCTTGAACACCTTGCCCAGGCCGCCGCCGAGCGCCTTCAGGTCGGAACCCGAATTGCCGATGATCAGCGCGCCGACGGCGGCGCCGCCGATGATGATCATTTCGTGGGGCAGGGCGTGCAGCACCGGTCCGATGTCGCCCCCGGTGAAGATGAACCCACCGAAGACCATGCCCAAAAGCACGACAAGGCCGATGATTGCAAACATGTTGATCCCCGAAAATGCGCCTGGAGGCGGTGGCTCCGTCGGCGCCCCGTGGCGCCAGTCCCTTTCTGGTTAATACGGACTGGTTACCGTCCCCTTTAGGACGGCGACGCTTTTTCGCCGCCTTTAACTGATCAGGTCGAACAGGGTCTGCTGGTTGATCCTTGCAAAGGCGGACTGGGCCGCCTCCAGCTGCAGCAGCTGCGCCTTCACGTTCGAAATGACCGTGGTCAGATCGGCCGATTCCAGCGTGTCGCGCCGTTCCGACAGGTTGATGTCGACATCGGTCAGTCGCGTGCCGATCACGTCCAGCCGGTCGGCGCGCACGCCCTGCTTGGCGCGCTCCACCACGACCCGATTCTGGCCGATCTGGATCGCATCCAGCGAACTGGCGAGGTCGGTGTCATTGCCGCCCTCGACCGCGTCGATCGCCTTGCCCAAGATATCGTCCAGCGACATCGATGTGCCGTTGACGTCGATATTCTCGGAAATTTCCTGCTTGGTGCCGACCACTGCCAGGTTGAGGCCGCGGCTCACCGGCACCAGTACGCTCTGGCCGTCGTCGAACACCGACACGCCCTGATAATCCTTCTGGTTCAGCAATTCGCCGACCGTGGTGCGGATCGTCTTCAATTCCTCGGCGATGGCGGCGGCGCTGGTGTCGTTCAGCGCGCCATTGCGCGCCGACGTCACCAGTTCCTGCGCCCGCGTCATCAGATTGTTGATTTCTTCCAGATTGGCTTCTGCATTGCCGGCGCGGGTCGTGCCATAGCTGACATTGGTCTGCCAGGCTGACTGCTGCGCCTGGGCGCGGCCGATGTCGGACACCTGAACCCAGGCAAGCGCGTCGTCCGACGGCTTGTTCAGGGTGATGCCGGTGGAAATCGAGGTCTGCCCGTCGACGATGCTCTGCGACAATTGCTGTTGCCGGCGGATCTCGGCGAGCATGATCTTGTTGGTGATGCCTACCATGTCTCAGCGTCCTTCCGTCACATGATCTGCAGGATCGAATCGACCGTGTCCTTGGCGACCTGCAGGATCTTGGCGCAGCCCGAATAGGCCTGCTGGATCCGCAGCAGGTCTGCCGCCTCCATGTCGAGATCGACCCCGCTCACCGCTTCGCGCGCGGCGACCGCCTGGTCGCTGCGGCTCTGGGCCGTGGTCTTTTCCGCCGTGCTGGCGGTCAACAGATTGGCGTTGCTGGTGATCAGGGTCGTCCAACCCTGTTCGACGCTGCCGCTGCCGCGCAGGGTCGATGACACCGTCAGCAGATTGCCGTTCAGCGTGCCGTCGGCCGATTTGGTCGCGAGAGCATCCGGCTCCACGTCCAGCGCGACCAGCGTCGCGGCGCTGCCACCATAGGACAGCAGCGGCACGCCGCTGGCGCCGGTATCGGTATAGCCCTGCGCATGCCACTCATTGACGTCGGTGGCGAACTGCTCGGCCAGCGTGTCGAGGCTGGCACGGCGTTCGGCGGTGGTGTCGGCCGATGCGAACAGCCCGCCTAGCGTGCCGTTCGACGGGGCGGCAAGTGCCGTGCCGTCGGACAGGGCCAGCGACAGGCGGCCATCGGTGGCGGACGCGGTCACCGCGACCGACGCGGCTGTGTCGCCCGATACCAAAGTGGTGCCGTTATAGCTGACCTCGGCACTGTCATGCGCGCCGAAGCTGATCGTCACATTCAGGTTGGAAGACAGCGTCTGCAGCGCGGAATCGCGGCTGTCGAGCAACTGGGCATAGGCCGACGTGCCCGGCTGTGCGCGCAGCAGGCTGTTGTTGATCGCGGCCAGCGACGACAATTGCTGGTTGATCGTTTGGGCCGATGCCTGCGCCTCGGTATTGATGCCGGTCGATATGGTTTCCAGGTCGGCGGCGGTCTGGCGGAAGGATTCTGCGACGCGGCCGATGCTGTCCAGCGTGGTGACGCGCAGTGACGTGTCGCTGGGGCTCGCCGCCAGCTTGTCCAGATTCTGGTACATCGTCGTCATCAGCTGGCCGACGCCGGTGGCGGTGTCATTGAGCGCGGTTTCGATGTCGGTCTGCCAGCGCACGCGCGCGTTCGCGCTGCCCAGCGCCATGGCGGTGATGCGCACCGACGCATCCAGATAGGGGTCGGTGCCGCGATTGATGCTGGCGACCTGGGTGCCGCCGAAATTCGCCTTGGCGACATAGGTCGCCATGGTCGCGGTCGACGATCCCGATTCCACCGTCGTCACCGACCGGCGGGCATAGCCGTCGGTGCTGGCATTGGCGATATTCTCGGAAATGGCCGCCATCGCCGTGCGATAGGCCTTGGTGCCCGACGCACCGATGATGAACAGGTCGCTCATGCGCCCTCAGCCGTGGTTGCCGTGCCGGTCGCGGCCGTGCTGCCGGTCTGGGCCGGGCTGTCGTCCTTCACGCGGGCACCGAACTGGTGCATCAGCAGTTCGGCGATGCCCATCGCGCCCTTGGTCGACATGGCGTCGGCGGTGCGCGCATCGGCCATGTCCTGGAATTGCTGGGTCGCGCTCGAATCGGTGATGCCCTCGGCCAGGCTGGCCGATCGCATCGCGCCGATCATCTGGCGCAGGAACACCGCTTCGAACTGCTGCGCCGCCTTCTGCAGCGCAGCCTTGGTCTCGAAGGGGGTGGACGTGCCGCTCGCCGCGGTTGCGTTCGATACCTGCATCACAACACCACCAGTTCCGCTTTCATCGCGCCCGCCTGTTTCAGCGCCTCAAGGATCGCGACCATGTCCGCCGGGGAGGCCCCGATGGCGTTGACCGCCTTGACTATATCGGCCAGCGACGCCCCACCTTTAAAATTGACCATCGGTTTTTTCTGTTCGTCGATGCTGATGTTCGACGATTGCTCGACGGCGGTCTGGCCCTGGCTGAAGGGCGCGGGCTGAACCACGCGCGGGCTTTCATTGACGCTGACGGTCAATTTGCCATGGGCGACGGCGGCCGGATGGATCTTCACCGCGCCGTTGATGACGACGGTGCCGGTGCGGGCGTTGACGATCACGCGGGCAGGGGCATCGGCGGGCGTGATCTCGATATTCTCGATCATGCCCATCATCAGGATGCGTTCCTCGGCACCCGGCGTCGCGTCGATCGCGACCGACACGGCGTCCATGGCACGGGCGCGGCGATCGCCGAAGGTCTTGTTGATGCCGTCGGCCACGCGCAGGGCGGTGGTGAGGTCGGCTTCGGACAGGTTGAAGGTCAGGGTCGGCGCGGTATCGAAGCCGGTGGCAACCGCACGCTCGACCGTAGCCCCTTCGGGGATGCGGCCGGCCGACGGGATATTCACCGACACCTGGCTGCCATCGGCACCGGACACGCCCAGGCCACCAACGGCTAGATTGCCCTGCGCCATCGCATAGATTTCGTTATCGGCGCCACGCAGCGGCGTCATGATCAGCGTGCCGCCACGCAGCGACTTGGCCTTGCCCATCGCCGACACGGTGACGTCCAGCCGCTGGCCGGGCTTGGAAAAGGCGGGCAGGTCCGCCGTCACCAGCACGGCGGCGGCATTCTTGAGCGCCGGGTTGACGCCGGCGGGCAGGGTCAGGCCAAAGCGCGAGACCACGCCCTTCATGCCCTGCACCGTATATTCGATGCTGTCGTCGCCGGTGCCAGCCAGGCCCACGACGATGCCATAGCCGGTCAGCTGGTTGGGACGGACGCCCTGGAAGGTGCCCAGATCTTTGACGCGTTCGGCATGGGCCGGCGCGGCGATCAGCGCCAGCAGCGGCAGGAGGAAGCGGAACAGGCGGGTCATGGCGATCCGGGTCTCCATCAGAAGGGGCTGATCATCGAGAAGAAGCGCTGCAGCCAGCCCTGGCGGCTGGCGCGGGCGATCTCGCCCTTGCCGGTATAGATGATCTTGGCGTCGGCCACGCGGGTCGACAGGATACGGTTGTCCGGGCCGATATCGGCCTGGCGGACCAGGCCGCTGATCTGGATGAACTCGTCGCCGCGATTGAGCGTCAGCGCCTTCTCGCCCTTCACCAGCATGGTGCCGTTGGGATAGGCGGCCGCGACCGTCACGGTGATCTCGCCGTTCAGCGCGTTCGACTGGGTCGCCGCGCCCTTGCCGGTGAAGGTATTGTTGCCGCCCATCGCGATGTCGCTGGACGAGAAGAGCTTGGACAGCGGACCGGTGGTCGGCGGGTTGAGGCCGATCGAGCCGCTGCGGTTGGTGTCCGCGCTGTTGCTCTTGGTCGCCTGGGTCCGTTCGACCAGCACGATGGTGATGATGTCGCCGACATTGCCGGCACGCGCGCCGCTGGTCAGCGGCGTGTAGCCGGTCGATACCTGAAAGATCGAGCCATTGGCCTGCGGTGCCTGCGGCTGGGCGATGACGGTCGGCGCATAATATTCGCGCTCGACCTCGCGCTTCTTCTTTGCAGCGAAGGCGGGCGACGCGGCCATGGAGACCATGGCGAGAGCGACGAGCGAAGTGGAGAGCGCGCGCATCAGTCAGCTCACATATTCTGGTTGGCGTACTGGAGCATTTCGTCCGTCGCCTTGATCATCTTGGAATTGACCTCATAGGCGCGCTGGGTCTCGATCATGTCGACCAGTTCCTCGACGATGTTGACGTTCGAGGTTTCCAGATTGCCCGAGCGGATGAGGCCGCGGCCTTCCAGGCCTGCGGTGCCGACCTGCGGCGTGCCGCTGGCGGCGGTTTCGACCAGCAGGTTGCCGCCGATCGACTGAAGCCCTGCCGGGTTCATGAAGCTTGCCAGTTCGATCTGGCCCAGTTGGGTCGGTTCGCTTTCACCCTGCAGCGTCGCCGACACGGTGCCGTCATTGCCGACGGTGACCGACGTTGCGCCCTGCGGCACGGTGATCTGCGGGATCAGCGGCAGGCCGTCGCTGGTGACGACGGTGCCTTCGGCGGTGACGCTGAAATTGCCGGCACGGGTATAGGCGGTCGAACCGTCGGCCTGCTGCACCTGGAAATAGCCCGATCCCTCGATCGCCATGTCCAGCGCATTGCCGGTTTCCTGCAACGTGCCCTGCGTGTTGATCTTGCTGGTGCCCTGCAACGAGACGCCTGAACCCAGATTGAGGCCGGTGGCGAACTTGTTCTGGCTGTCGCTGTTGGCGCCGGCGGCGACGATCTGCTGATAGGCCAGCGTCTCGAAATCGGCCCGGTCCTTCTTGAACCCGGTCGTGTTGACGTTCGCCAGGTTGTTGGCGATCACGCGCATCTTCGTGTTCTGCGCGTCAAGGCCGGTGCGGGCAACATGAAGGGCGGCGTTGGTCATCGTTCAATCTCCGTGCGGCTCCCCGAAGGGATGCTCATGCGTCGTTCACAGCAAGATGCGTGCCAAAATTAACCATCTAGTTTCATGAGCGATGCGCCGCCATCATCCATCTGCTTGGCGGTGTCGATCATCTTGATCTGGGTTTCCCAGGCGCGGCTGGCTTCGATCATCTGGACCAGCGCGGCGGTGGCGTTGACGTTCGATCCTTCCAGCGATCCCGATGTGACGGTCGCGATCGGATCTTCGGGCAGGGCGCCGCCATTCACTTCGCGGAACAGCCCGTCTGTGCCCTTGGCGATGCTGGAACCGGCGGCATTGACCAGCTTCAGCTTGTCGACCTGCTGCGGATTGGCCGGATCGCCGCCCTGGGGCACGCCCCAGATGCTGCCATCCTGGGCGATCGACACGCTGTCCATCTGGGGCAGGGTGATCGGGCCGCCCTGGCCCAGCACGGCCAGGCCGTCGCCGGTGGTCAGCAGGCCGCTGTCATTGACCTTCAGGTCGCCACGGCGCGTATAGGCTTCCTGTCCGTCCGGGGCCTGAACGGCGAGCAGTGCGTCGCCGTTCATTGCCACGTCCAGCGGATTGCCGGTTTCGGTGACCGCCCCCTGCGCCATGTCGGCGGCGATCACCTGTTCGGAGGCCTGGGCTCGGGTATCGAAGGTATCGCCCTTGATCCAGCGCGTCTCGGCATTGGCGATTTCGGCGCGAAAGCCGACCGTGTTGGCGTTCGCGAGATTGTTCGCGATCGACGCCTGGCGGGCCATCGCACCGCGCATCGCGGTCAGTGCCGTGTTGACGAGCCGGTCCATGGGCTACCCCTTCTACCCTAAGCCTTAGCTACGGATGTTGACGATGGTGGTGGTCAGCGTGTTGGCCGCCTCGATCGCCTTCGAGTTCGCCTGGAAGTTGCGCTGGGCAGCGATCAGCTGGACCAGTTCGTCGGTGATGTCGACGTTGGAACGTTCCAGCGAGCCCGAGTTGACGGCGCCGAACATGCCCTGGTTGGGCGTGCCGATGATCGCGTTGCCGCTTTCCACGGTCGAGGTCCAGTGCGCGTCGCCCTGCTGGCGCAAGCCTTCCAGGCTGTTGAACGATGCCATGGCGACCTGGCCCAGATAGACGGTCGAACCGTCGGCATAGATGGCCGAAACCAGGCCGTCCTTGCCCACGCCCACGCTGGTCAGCTGCGCGCCATCGGCTTCGCCCTTGTAGGTGGTCGGGATCTGCAGGTCGGTGAGGTCGCTGGGCGTCGTCGAATTGGTCGGCGGCGTCGTGATCTCGCCGGTGTCGGGATCGACCGCGAATACCTGGATGCGCGACCCGGTGGTGTCGACGGCATAGCGGTCATTGTCGACCGAGAAGGCGCCGTTGCGGGTATAGCTGATGGTGCCATCTTCGCCCTTCACGGTGAAGAAGCCTTCGCCCGAGATCGCCAGGTCCAACGTCTTGTCGGTGGTTTCGATCGTGCCCTGGGTGAACTGCTGGGTGATGCCCTGCACGCGCACGCCCTGGCCGGCGACCTGATGGGTGGTCTGCATCGGCGCAGCGGCGAAGATATCGCCGAACTGGGCCTTGCTCTTCTTGAAGGCGGTCGAGTTCACGTTGGCGACGTTGTTCGAGACGGCGGACAGGTCGGCCTGTGCGCCCTTGAGGCCGGAAAGCGAAACATAGAAGGACATGGCGTAGCTCCTTGGGTGAAAAGGATGGGTGAAATTACATCAGGCTGATCGCGTCGGTCGGCGCATAGCTGCCGAGCGCGGTGATCAGTTTGGAGGAGGAACCGTCGGCGGGTGACTGGACGGCGGCGATGGTGGCCCAGGTCGCGACCTGGCTGGTGGTGCCGCCATTGACCTTGACCTGCAGGGCGGAGGAGGAAACGGTTTCGCCCGCATCATCCTTGCCGTCCCAGTAGAAGGCGACCTCGCCGGCACTCTGCGCGCCCAGATCGATCGACTTGACGACATTGCCGTCGCCATCGACCAGGTCGACGCTGACGGCATCGCTCGAGCCGCTCAGCGTAATCTGGCCGGCATAATAGCCGCTGGAATCGGGCACTGCGACATTGCTCTGGACCAGCATCGACTTGCCGATCCAGCTGGCTGCATCGCCAAGCCGCGTGCCACTCAGTTCCGAAGCCAGTGACTTGAGCGACTGGTTCATTTCGGCGATGCCGGTCGACTGGGTGATGGTCGCCATCTGCGACACCATCTCGGTATTATCGACCGGTTCGAACGGATCCTGATACTGCATCTGCGCGGTCAGCAGCGTCAGGAAGCTCGACTGATCCATGGTCGCGCTGCCCGTGCCGACATTGGCATTCGGGTTGTAGACCGAAAGGCCTGCGCTATCGGTGACGGTAGACGTCGTCGTCATTTGCCGATCCTTATGGTTTCGAGCATCAGGGATTTGGCGGTGTTGAGCACCTGCACATTATTCTGGTACATGCGGGCGGTCTCGATCATGTCGACCATCTCCGCATTGCTATCGACCGCAGACTCCCAGACATCGCCATTGGCATCGGCCAGCGGATGATTGGGGTCGTGGCGCTTGGTCGGTTCCGCATTGGTGGTCACGACATTGGCGACCTTGACCGTCGACACGCCGGGGCTGTCCGTAACCGACTGGAAAACCGGCTTGATCGCGCGATAGGCTTCGGCGGCGCTGCCGGTGACGTTGCCGGCATTGGCCATGTTCGATGCGGTGGCGTTCAGACGCACCAGCTGCGCGCTCATGGCGCGGCCGGCGATATCGAACACATTCATGGGGCCTGAACCGCTCATGCTCATTCTCCCTTCAGCGCGCGGTTGATGGTGTTGATGCGGCCCTCCAGGAAGGCGAGGGTGGTGCGATATTTCACCGCATTTTCCGCAAACAGGGTCTGTTCGGTGCTCAGTTCGACGGTGTTGCCGTCAAGGCTGGGCTGCAACGGCACGCGATAGCCCATGGCATCGTCCACCGCCTGGCCGACATCGGCCGGGCCGCGGTCGCTCTGGGCGGTCGCTTCCTTGAGCGCGGCATCGAAATCGATGTCGCGCGCCTTGTAGTTGGGGGTCGAAGCGTTCGCGATGTTCGACGCGAGCAGGGACAGACGCTGCGAGCGAAGCGCCAGCGCCTTTCCATGGATCCCGAACAAACCGTCTTCCAGCGACATTTCCCGTCAGTCCCTTTTTGCCCTTCCGGGCCTAAAGCTTTCGATCGTCCCGCCGTTCTCCTGCCTGATGGCGTTCGATGCGAGCGATCCAGCCGGATATCCGCAAGGACCGTGCCAATTTGCGTGGGTGACGCAGGATGGCGCGGCAAACCGCCGGAAATCCGGGCTTTCGCGGCATCGGGCGGCAAGGGCGGCAAAAATTTGCCGGGTGGCGGCAATCTTTTGCCGCCCGGTCAGGATGGCGGAACGGAAGGTGGCATGATCGGGATTTTGGCGCATCTGTTCGATCCGCTCACGCTCGCCGCGATGCTGGGTGGTGTCGCGGTCGTGGCGCTGGCGCAAAATGGCGTCCAGGCGGTCGGCCGGGCCTGCGTGGTGTTGCGACCTTTGCTGCGCGCCGATCCGCTGCGCGACCGGGATGCGGCGCGCACGGCCCTGCTCCAGATCGACCAGGTGGCCCAGTTGCGCGGCCTGATGTGCATCGACCGGGTGAAGAGCGACAGCGGCTTCATGGTCGATGCCGCGCGTCGCCTTGCCAATTGCGATCGCGTCGAACAATTCGAAACCTGGGCGTCGCAGGCGCTGGCCGATCGGGCTCAGCGCCACGCCAGCGTGCGCAATGTCTGGCTGTCGGTCGCCGATGCGGCGCCGGCGCTGGGCATGGCCGGCACGATCATCGGGCTGGTCGGCATGTTCGCGGCGATGAATGATCCGTCCGCGCTTGGTCCTTCTATGGCGCTTGCGCTGCTCACAACCCTTTATGGTGTGGTTATCGCCAACCTGCTCGCCGCGCCGATCGCCGCGCGGCTGGCGACCCTGTCCGAACAGGAACTTGCCTGGCAGCAGGAGGCGGTGGCCCGCATGCTGGCGATCGCGCGGCGCGAAAATGCGCCGCTGCGCCGCGCATCGATCCGCGAAGTCGCATGACCGCGCCCGCAATCCCATCGGCCGCAACGGCGGCCCGGCGCAATCGCTGGGCCGTCAGCTTTGCCGACCTGCTGATGCTGCTGCTCGGCTTCTTCGTGCTGCTCCAGGCGACCGGCAGCCAGCGCCGCGATGCGATGCTGGCCGAGGTCAGTCGCCAATTTGGCGGCCGTCCCGCCCGCACGGCGATCGAGCTGCGCGCGGCAGAACTGTTTGCGCCGGGCGAGGCGATGCTGACGCCGCAGGGGCAGATACGCCTGCGCGCAGCGGTGCGCCCCTATATGCAGGATGACCGCATGATCGAGCTGCGCAGCCAGGGGCAGGACCGGGCACGACAGCGTTTCGACGATTGGGATCTGGCGGCGGCGCGGCTTGGCGCCGTGGCGCGTGCGCTCAAGGCGCAGGGCATAGGCGGCGATCGGCTGCTCATCCGCGGCCTGGATCAGGCGGACAGCGCCGACGGGCAGGGGCAGCTGATCCGCATCGCGCCGGGTGAGGCCGTGAAGTCCTGATCCTTAACTGGCACGGTAATTGCTTTTAACCATGGCGAAAGTCCGCATTTTCGGAGAAGCGCCGTGACCAGACCCGTCCAGTTCCTCGCCATCGCCCTGGCCTGCGCCGCTGCGCAGCCTGCGCTGGCGCAGCAGAAGTTCGAGAATCTGGATCGCATCGACAGCCTGGTCGCGATGACCGTCGGCGCGAACATGGGTGAGCCCGGTGGCCCGCTGGCGCCGGTCGATCGTCGCCTCCGCCTTGCAGCCTGCCCGACCACGCCCAGCGTCGAGGGGCCGATCTTCGGCGCCGCCATGGTCAAGTGCGATGCACTGGGCTGGCGCATCCGTGTGCCGCTGGTCGCGGGGGCCGCCGCAGCTGCCTCCGGCCCGGTCGGCCGCTATGCCCCGGCCGTGCGGCCGGTTGCCAAGGAATCGGTCGTCAAACGCGGCGATCCGGTCCAGCTCATGGCCGGCAATGCCAGTTTCAGCGTATCGCGCATGATGATCGCCGATGAAGATGGCGCAATTGGCGAGACGATTCGCGTGCGCGAAGACAAGAAGTCATCGCCTGTACTTGCCCAGATCGTGGACATGGGCGTAGTGCGCATTCCGGGATTTAATAATTTTTGAACTTGTCCGTTATAGCGTTCAAGGGACGAGTGAAGGAATGAACCAATGATCAACTCAGTCGGCCAGAGCATCAGTTCGGCAATCGAGGCAAACCGCTTGCGCGAAGGGGGCAAGACCCGCGCCGCATCGGCAACCGGATCGACCGGCACCACCGCGTCGGCATCGACGTCGGCCAGCCCGGCGGCGCGCATGGCGGCCGAAGGCGCGCCTGTCGACATGGACCGCATCGCCGCCATCAAGGCTGCGATCGCTTCGGGCAATTACCCCGTCAACCCGTCGGTGATCGCCGACCGGATGATGGCGCTCGATCTTCCCGCCTAAACAGGACATTCCTTCATGCCCCTCGGCCTTGCTGCACTGGATGGTCTCTTCGCCGCATTTGACGACCTGCGCGCTGCGCTGGACGGCAATGATGCGGCCGCGATCGAAGCTGCCAGCACCAGGGTCAGCACGGCGGCGGCCGCTGCCCGTGCGATCGGCGCCTGGCGTTCCGAACCCGATGTGGTCGAACGGCTCAATCGGCTCCTGCCGCTGATCGAAGCGGCGCGCGTCAGCACCAATGTGCTGGCGGACTATACCAGCCAGCGACTCGCGATCCTGACCTCCAACGGCGCGCGTAATGCGCCGCTCACCTACGGTCGGCGCTGACAAAAATAAATTTTGCTTTCGGGCTAAAGCGGCGCCAATCGGCGCCGTTTTTCGTTTTACGCAGAATCTTGTTTAACCGCGTTAACCAAATCTTGGCACAAGCATTGCTCTAATAGCCCACGGTACCAAATGGGGATTGTGGGTCAGTGTCGGCACTTGCAGACATTTCAGCAACGGGAGCTTCGGCTGGTAATCGCGTCACCAACGCGATTGCGATGGCGAGCCGTCGTACCGGCGTGGACTTCTCCTACCTGCTTGGTCAGGCCAAGATCGAATCCAGCCTGAACCCCAGCGCGCGTGCCGCCACCTCTTCCGCCACCGGCCTCTATCAGTTCGTCGACCAGAGCTGGCTCGCCGTCGTCGACAAGCATGGCGCCGAATATGGACTGGGCTGGGCGGCTGACGCGATCAGCAAGGGCAGCAATGGCCGCTATTATGTGTCGGACCCTGATCTGCGCCAGCAGATCCTGGACCTGCGCAAGCATCCCGAGACCGCCTCGGTCATGGCGGCGGAACATGCCGCCGACAACAAGGCCTATCTGGAAAGCCGCCTGGGCCGTGAGGCCGAGCCGGTCGATCTCTACCTCGCCCATTTCCTGGGCGTGGGTGGTGCCTCCAAATTTCTGTCGATGAATGATCGCGCGCCTGGCGCAACGGCCGCCTCGATCTTCCCGGCGGCGGCCCGCGCCAATCGCTCGATCTTCTATGACAAGCAGGGCAATGCCCGCAGCTTCGCCGATATTCGCGATCGTTTCGCCAGCAAGCTGCAAAAGGGTGTCGATTCGATCGGCACCGGCAATGTCCAATATGCCGACGCATCTGGCGCAACTGGGCTGCCCAGCGGCGCGAAGACCGTCGCCCCCGCCGATTATGTGCGGATCGAAACCCAGCGCCTTGCGACCCATGCCGACGTCACCGTCCGCCCGGAACCGCAGACGGCGCGTCTCGCCTATCTCATGCTCGCCACCCTCGGAAGGTAACGGCCTCTCATGACTCCCACCCAAGTCAAAGCGAAGATCTGGATGAGCGCCGCCAAGGGGGCGGTGTTGCCGTTCGCCACGCTGATGGTCGTGCTGTTCATGATGGTGCCGGTGCCGGCGGTGATGCTGGACATCGGCTTCATCACCAACATCATGATCAGCCTTGCCGTGCTGATGGTGGCGCTGAACGCCGCCAAGCCGCTCGACTTTTCCAGCTTCCCGACGGTGCTGCTGTTCGCGACCCTGCTGCGCCTGGCGCTCAACGTCGCCTCGACCCGCGTCGTGCTGGTGTCGGGCCATGAGGGATCGGACGCGGCCGGCCAGGTGATCGAGGCATTCGGCCACTTCCTGATCGGCGGCGACTATGTCGTCGGTATCTTCGTCTTCGCGATCCTGATGATCATCAACCTGGTGGTCATCACCAAGGGCGCGGGCCGCGTGTCGGAAGTGTCGGCCCGCTTCACCCTGGATGCCCTGCCGGGCAAGCAGATGGCGATCGACGCCGATCTCAATGCCGGCCTGATGACGCCCGAAGAAGCCAAGCTGCGCCGCGCCGAAGTCGCGACCGAAGCGGATTTCTATGGTTCGATGGACGGTGCGTCCAAATTCGTGAAGGGCGACGCGATCGCCGGCATCCTGATCCTGGCGATCAACATCATCGGCGGCATCATCCTGGGCGTGGTCAGCCATGGCCTGGCGATGGGCGATGCGGCCCAGACCTATATCCTGCTCGCCATCGGTGACGCGCTGGTCGCGCAGATCCCGGCGCTGCTGCTGTCGATCGCCGCCGCCTCGATCGTGACCCGCGTCAAGTCCGAACAGGATCTGTCGGCCCAGGTCGCCGGCCAGTTCGGTACCGGCAAGGCCTGGGTGCCCGTTGCCGCGATCCTCGGCTTCCTCGGCATTCTGCCGGGCATGCCACATCTCATCATCCTGACGGCCGCTGCCATCGCCGGCGGTATCGCCTGGCAGCTGCGCAAGGCCGGCCAGCGCAAGGCCGCCGAACCCGAACCGGTCGCGCCGCCGCCCAACCCGGCCATCATCGAATGGAACGACGTGTCCGATGGCGCGATCCTGGGTCTGGAGATCGGCTATGGCCTCATCGGCCTGGTTGATGAGCGCAAGGGCGCGCCGCTGATGGCCCGCATCACCGGCATTCGTCGCCAGTTGTCGAAGGAACTGGGCTTTGTCGTGCCGATGGTCCGCGTGAAGGACAATCTGGCGCTCGAACCCAATCAGTATCGCATCACCATCGCCGGCGTCGTCGTGGGCGAGGATGATATCTGGCCCGACGATCTGCTGGCGCTGGACAGCGGCATGCTGGAAGGCACGGTCGCTGGTCGCCCGGCCAAGGATCCGACCTTCGGCCTCGACGCCGTCTGGATTTCGCCGGCCAAGCGCAGCGAGGCGGTGGTCGCCGGCTACACCGTGGTCGATCCGCCGACGGTGGTCGCCACCCATCTCAACCAGCTGATCGCGATGAACGCGGCCGAGATGTTCGGTCTGGACGAAGCCCGCAAGCTGCTCGACAATCTCAAGGATGTCGCGCCGCAGCTGGTCGACGGCCTGACCCCCGGCACGCTCAGCCTGACGCAGATTTCCGCGCTGTGTCGCGCGCTGCTGTCGGAAGGGATCGCGCTCAAGGATTTCCGCCGCATCTGCGAGGCGATGGTCGATGCGGCCCGCCCCGACATGAATCACGAACAGCTTGTCGAAGCGGTGCGCCAGCGCATCGGCGCGCTCATCATCCAGGGCCTCGTCCCGGTGAAGATGCCGCTGCCGGTCATCACCCTCGACGGCGATCTGGAAGCGATGCTGGCGCAGGCGATGCGTGTCGCCGGCGACGCCAAGCATCCGATCGAGCCGAGCTTGGGCAACCGCATCGTCGAATCGGTCGTGCATGCCGCCCGGCCGATGCTGGGCCAGGCGCGCAATTTCGCCATCGTCACCTCGCCGGTCGCGCGCCGCGCGCTCGCCCGGCTGTTCAAACCCCATCTGCCCGAGACCCCGGTGCTGTCCTTCCTGGAAATCCCGGACGGCAAGGGTGTCGAGGTTGTCGCCGTCGTCGGTGGCGAGCAGCGTCCCACGCCCCGGCACGATCCGCTGCCGCGTGAACGCGTCGCCTGAGGAGACTGACCAATGTATATGAATAAGGTCGCTGCAGGCTCGGATGTCCTTACCTATGGACGGGCAGGGCTTGCCAATTCCCCCGAACAGCTGGCGCGCCGCTACATGCCGCTGGTGCGCAAGATCGCCTGGCATGTCCATGGCCGCGTCTCCAGCGCGATCGAGGTGGAAGATCTGCTGCAGATCGGCATGGTCGCGCTGGTGGAATCTGCCAACAGTTTCGAGGATCGAGGCCTGGGCTTCGCCTCCTATGCGCAGTTGCGCGTGCGCGGCGCGATGATCGATCATCTGCGGCGCCATTCGACCCTGTGCCGCTCCGCCATGGCGACCCGCAAGAAGCTGGCCGCCACCCGCGCGAAGCTGGAACAGAAATTGGGCCGGGCGCCGCTGGAAGCCGAAATGGCTGCTGAACTGGGCATGGATGCCGCCGACTATCGCGAGGCGGCCGATGGCGCCGAGATGGTCCAGCACACCAGCATGGATGAGGTCTATTCCGACCAGTCCATGTGGTTCGCCGATGTCGAGGATCGTGCCGACGACATCATGGAGCGGGAATCGCTCAAAGGCGCGCTCGCCAAATGTATCGGCGAACTGCCCGAGCGCGAGGCACTGGTGCTGCAACTCTATTTCGTCGAGGAACTCAACCTGGAGGAAATCGGCCAGACGTTGGACATTGGTGCCGCGCGCGTCTGCCAGATCAAGAAGTCGGCGCTCGACAAGCTGCGCGGCAAGCTCAGCGACTGGAACTGACCGGCCCGCGCACCCGTCAACCGTCGTTGGCGGGGCGCGATACCGATGCCTTGCGACCCGGAACCGGCCAACGGAAACGCAGCGGCCGGTAATTCTGTGTCCGCCACCACGGTTCGGGCACCTGGAACAGACCGCTATTTTCCGCCCGCTGGCCCAGATCCTTGCGTGCGGTCAGCGCGGCCAGAACGGGGGCGGCGAACAGGCCGGCCAGCACCGGGCTCATCCAGCCGATCGCATTGGCGCGCACCGCCAGCACGGCCAGGCCGATGCCCAGCAAGATATGCCATTTGAACAGCCAGATTGCGCCCAGGATCGCCATGCCGTCGCGGTCGCGGGTCTGGCCGTTCCAGCTCGCCTTGCGGCCCATCAGGATGGAAAACAGGTTGATCGTCTGGGTCAGCATCGCGACCGGCGCCATCAGGATCGACAGGAGGATGTCGGCGATCACGCCGCGCGTCATCCGCACTGCGCCACCAAAGCCGATCCGCCGCGACGGGTCGGCCATGGCCCAGCCGATCGCCAATATCTTGGGGCCGAACAGCAGCACCGCCGTTACCGTCAGCAGCGTGCTGGACGGCAGCACGGCGGCCGGCGGCCATACGCCGGTGGCGACGCCGCCCAGAACCACCAGCATCATAGCCAGCCATAGCGGCGAGGTGCAATAGGCCGATGCGCCGACGAACAGCTGGAACCGGCTGACCGGGTGCAGCCCCTTGATCTTCGCCAGCAGTGGGACATGCTGGATATTGCCCTGGCACCAGCGACGATCGCGGGTGAACAGGTCGGGCATGGCCGGCGGAAATTCCTCGAAACTGTCGTCGGCGGTGACCATGTGGACGTCCCAGCCGCGCCGGCGCAGCAGCGCCGCTTCCAGCATGTCATGGCTCAATATATGGCCGCCAAAGGGCGCACGGCCCGGCAGTTCGGGCAGGCCGCAGCTTTCGGCGAAGGCGCGCACCCGCACGATCGCATTATGGCCCCAGAACATGCCTTCGGACCCGGCCCACCAGATCATGCCGGCGGCCGAGATCGGCCCGAACAGGCGGCTGGCAAATTGCTGCCAGCGGGCGAACAGCGTGGCCGCGCCCATCACCGTCGGCACGGTTTGAATGAGGCCCAGATGCGGGTGGCGTTCCATGTCGACCGACAGGCGCGCCATGGTCTGGCCGCTCATCACGCTGTCGGCATCCAACACGATCATATGGTCATATGCGCCACCGAAACGGGTCACCCACTCCTCGATATTGCCCGGCTTGCGGCCGATATTGCGGGCGCGGCGGCGATAATGGACCGGGCGCGAGAAGGCCTTGCGCATTTCCAGATAGGCCTTGCGCTCGGTCTCGCCATTTTCCGGGTTGGAATCCGACAGGATGAAGAATTCGAAGCGCTCGCCACCCATCACCTGCGACAGTGATCGTTCCATGATCGACAGGCGGCCGAGCACACCCAGGAAATCCTCGTTGCAGACCGGCAGCAGGATGGCGGTGCGCGCCTTGAGCGGTGTGCGGTCGCGCGGGATGTAGGGGCGCACACCCTTGCCCTTGCCGACCGTCAGCAGCAGGAAGCCGATCGCGGCGGTGGCAAAGCCAAAGGCGATCCAGGCGAAGAGCGGGATGAACAGGGCGAGATAGACGCCCTCCCAGAAGGAAATACCGTCCAGGCCGATCGACCGGCGCATCTCGTGCGCGGCAAGCGCGGCGGGCAGCAGCGCCAGCAGCACGACCAGCAGCCGGCGGGCCCACAGGTCAATGTTCAGCGGCCGATGGATCCGACCCGGCGCGGTCGCGAAATCCTGCACCGGCATGGCAAGCGGCGCCTCTGCCGGCACGCTTTCGAACGCCCGGACAAGCGCTTGCGACCCCGTGGCCCCATCGGCCACGTTCGTGCCTCCTGTCGATGTCATGTCAGACCCATTCCTGGTTAACCCGAGCGCTAGAACCTTTCGCTACCCGCGTGGTTCCCTTCATGCGCCTATCGGATAATGCACATATTCACTGAACGCGCGATTGCCAGAGCGAAGTTGGACCCGGATATCCGCCGCCCTGTCGCCCGATTTGCGGATGTCGATCGCCACGCGATACAATCCTGCCTGGCCCAGCACCGGATATCCGCCCTTCTTGACGATGGTGCCATTGCCGATGTCGGTCCACAGTTCGGGCTTCGCATCGGCGGGCAGGCCGGCAAAGTCGATCACCAGTCGCTCGACCCCGGCTTCGTCACCACGACCGCGCCAGACCGCCTGCACGATCGCCAGATTGCTGCCGGCGGGTGCCCGGTCCGCGGTCCAGTCCAGGCGATAGGCGGCATCGATCCGGCTGCCGGGACGCGCGGCCTTGGCCGGCGTCCAATAGGCGCAGACATTGTCGGTATATTCGCTGTCGGTCGGGAAGGTGTAGAGCCGCACCTGTCCTGCGCCCAGCGGCGCAGACGGGGTCGCCCATAGCGAGGGGCGACGGTCATAATAGACGCCGTCATCCTGATAATGGTCGAAATTGCGGTCGCGCTGCAACAGGCCAAAGCCCTTGGGGCTAGTCTCGGCAAAGCCATCGACGCGCGGGACGGACGGGTTCACCAGCGGCCGGGCCTGCGCGCTGCCATCGGCACTGGCGATGGAGAGCAGGTCGGAATCATGGATTTCCGGGCGCCAGTCGGTGCCCTTGGTCCGATGCGCCTCGTCGTACCAGAACATGCTGGTCATCGCCATCAGCCCCAGTTCGGGGATCGGCCGGCGCGGGAAGAGGGCAGCGGTCACGTCCTGTGTCACCCCCTTGGCGCCAAGCCGGTTGACGAAGCGGAAGGCGCCGGTGATCGATGCCCCGTCGAGCAGGGCATAGACGGTGACGCTGTTGTCGCCGGTCCGCTCCAGCCAGAAATGGGTGAAGCGGGGAAATTCCTCCTTGCCCGGAATGCTGGTGTTGATCGCGATCGCGCGGGCGGACAGGCCGAACTGCTTGGTCGGGCCGGGTGCCCGGAAATAGCTGGCACCCAGGAAGGACAGCCAGTCGCCGTCGCGCTTGGCATTCATGATGCGGAAGCCGGCATAGCCCGCGTCCGGGCCAAGGTCCGCGACGGAATTGCCGTCCGGCGTCTCGAACATGGTCGGATCATAACGCAGCGGCGTCGCCACGCCCTTGTCCACCAGCGCGATCTGCACCGGCTGCTGGGCCGTGCCGCTCAGCGGGAACAGGCGGACGCCGGTGTCGCCGGGCAGGTCGCCCCAGATCGTCTTCTCGTCGCGGAACCGGGCCTGGTGCATCTGGTCATAACCGACCTTGGCGGCGACCGGATTGGGCGGGGTTTCGGCAAAGGGGGTACGCGCCAGCTTCTGCGCCATGGCGATGATGCCGTCCCACGAGAAACGGTCGTTTCGGGCTTGGGAGAGGGCAGGGCGGGGGAGCAGCAGCGCTGCGCCCGAAGCAGCGATCAAGGCGCGCCGGTCGATCATGGTCATGCGTCCATCATGGGTGCTGATCGCGGCAATGCAAGATGTGCCTGTAATCAAACGCGATGAAGCCCCCGTCCGGGGGGACGGAGGCTTCGAATTTGGCCGTTTGATCGAAGGTGTTACCCCCGGCACGGTGGGGACTGTTGATGTGCCGGGGGTGACATGGCGGGTTGCCGGTGACCAATACCTCAACCCGTCATTTTCGGTGTCCGATCCGGATTACTGGATCAGCTTCATGACGTTCTGCTGGCTCTGGTTGGCCTGGGCCAGCATCGCGGTCGATGCCTGGCTCAGGATCTGGGCCTTGGCGAGCGCGGTGGTTTCGGTCGAGAAATCGGCGTCTTCGATGCGGCTCTTGGCGTCGGTCAGGTTGGTGACGTTCGCGGTCAGCGTGTTGACGGTCGATTCCAGGCGGTTCTGCACCGCACCGAGATTGGCGCGCGAGGTGTCGATCGCCTTCAGGGCGTCGTCATAGAGATCCAAGGCGGCGCCGACATCGAAGGTGCCGGCCGTGACATCGAGGGCAGCGGTGGTCGCACCGCCGGTCACCACTGCGGCGACATCGGTGTCGTCTTCGACATTGCCCAGGTCGATTTCGATCGCGTCGCTGGAGTTGGCACCAGCCTGGATGTTGATCTTGCCGTCAGTGTTGGGGCCGGCCGAACCGTCGAACAGCTTGATGCCGTTGAAGCTGGTGTCCGACAGAACCTTGCCGATCTGGGTGGCGAGCTGGTCGATTTCCGACTTGATGTTGCCCTTGGCGGTATCATCGTTGGTGTCGTTGCCGGCCTGGACGGTCAGTTCACGCATGCGCTGCAGCATGTTGGTGACTTCGCCCAGTGCGCCTTCTGCGGTCTGCGCCAGGCTGATGCCGTCATTGGCGTTGCGGATGCCCTGGGTCATGCCCTTGATCTGCGAGGTCATCGACGAAGCGATGGCCAGGCCAGCGGCGTCGTCCTTGGCCGAGTTGATGCGCTTGCCGGTCGACAGGCGCTCCATGGCGGTGGACAGAGCCTTGCTGGAGGCGGCCGAAGCATTGGTGGCCCGCAGCGCCGACGAGTTGGTTCCGATAACAGTCATGATATTCCCTTTCCGTTCATCAGGTCGCTGTCGTCTGACGCTTGCGGCCTCGAAAGGGGATAACGGCGGGCCGCGAAAAGCTTTTAGGGGGCGATGCGATTTTTCTGGAAAAAGACGGAAAAACAGCCCTCTACGCGTGCGCGTATATATAGAGTGCGATTTTTCTGCCGGCGGAGCGGAAAAAAATTGCCGGTCACCGGCAAGTTAATGGCCGCGTTAACCATCTAATAACCACGCTGGCGTAAATTTAAGTCATCGAAGGGGGTAGGGGCGTGCGGGGGCACAAACCTGCCAAGACACTGGGGACAGTTCATGTCATCGCTTGACGTGAGCCGTGGGGTCTGCGCGCTCGTTCCGGGCTTGCAGCACTGGCTCGAAAATGCCTTGTACACGGTGCGGATCGTGGATGCGCAGAGCCCGCGTGAGCGGGATAGCCGCCGCGTCCTTCTCGCGACCGAGATCGGCCATGCCACCCATCGCGATATCCTCATCAACCTGGTCGACGGCAAGCCGTCGCTGGTGCCGGCGGCCAATGGCCTGCCCGCCCGCGTCGCCTTTGGCCTCGAAGACATGGGTTTTGCCTTCGCGCTGATCGCCGAGCTGGCCCGCCCGGCTTCGGTCCCGGCCGTTGGCGATGCCGCCAGCGCCCGCCTGATGACACTGGCCGGCCGCGTGGCGCGCAGCGATGCCACCGTCCTGATCCAGGGCGACACCGGCACTGGCAAGGAAGGCATGGCGCGCTTCCTTCATACCCAGTCCGGCCGGGTCACCCATGACTTCATCGCCGTCAACTGCGCCGCGCTGCCCGAAACCATGATGGAAGCCATGCTGTTCGGTCACAAGAAGGGCAGCTTCACCGGCGCATCCAATGCCTCGGACGGCCTGTTCCTGGCCGCTGACGGCGGCACTCTGTTCCTCGACGAAATCGCCGAGCTGCCCCTCGCGCTCCAGGCCAAGCTGCTGCGTGCCCTCCAGGAAGGCGAAGTGCTACCGGTTGGCGCCACTCATCCGGTGCCGGTCAATGTCCGCATCGTCGCCGCCTGCAACCGCAACCTGGCCGACGAAGTCGCCGCCGGCCGCTTCCGCGAAGACCTTTACTGGCGCCTCAATGTCATGGCGCTGGAACTGCGCCCGCTGGCCGAACGTCCCGGCGACATCG
This sequence comes from Sphingobium salicis subsp. salicis, assembly GCF_049472635.1. Classification (NCBI taxonomy): domain Bacteria; kingdom Pseudomonadati; phylum Pseudomonadota; class Alphaproteobacteria; order Sphingomonadales; family Sphingobiaceae; genus Sphingobium; species Sphingobium salicis. Next base: position 3,033,103 of record NZ_JAYRCS010000001.1, on the reverse strand, counting down.
CCGCGATCGCCGCCGCCATGCTGCTGCGCCACCAGGATGCCGGCAAGGACGGCTTTGTCTGGCCGACTGCCGCCGCGCTCGACAAGCTGGCCGCTCATCGCTGGCAGGGCAATGCCCGCGAGCTGGGCAATGTGTTGCAGCGCGCGCTGGTGCTGCGCGACGGTGAACGTATCGAGGCCGACGACCTGCATGTCGCTGGCGCGCCGCAGCCGCTGCGTATCGTTTCGGCCGCGCCGGTTGCCGCAGTCGCTGCCGCGCCGGCCGAACCGATCCGCCTGCGCGACGTTGCCCATCATTCCAAGCTGGAAGCGATCCGCACCGCCCTGCGCGAGACCGACGGCCATCGCGCCGCCGCCGCCCGCAAGCTGGGCATTTCCGAACGCACGCTGCGCTATCGGCTCGCCGAGATGCGCGAGCTGGCTGCGGCTTAAGGAGGGTTAGGGCATGACCGGTATCTCTCCCACCGACAGCGTGATGGCGATGCGCAATGCCATCCTGCAGAAGAACGCCGCGCTGCGCGACGTCGCCTCGACCGGCAATGTCGGTTCGACCGGTGGCGCCGGCGCCACCCAGGGCCCTGCGCCGGGCGGCTTCACCGACGCGCTCAACAATGCGCTCCAGCAGGTCAACGGCCTGCAGACCCAGGCCGGCGATGCCGCCTCGGCGTTCGAACGGGGCGAAACCACCGATATCGCTGCGGTCATGCTGGCCAAGCAGCAGGCATCGGTCAGCTTCGAGGCGACCCTCCAGGTCCGCAACAAACTCCTGTCCGCCTACAAGGACATCATGAGCATGCCGGTCTAACCCATGAGCGAGAACGCACTCACCATCGATGGCGGCTCGGCCGCTGCCCCGGCCCTCCCGGCCGTCACCGGTGCCAGCTTCGGCAATGCCAAGGGCGTCGACGCGCTCAAGGCGCGCTTCGCCGGCTTCATCAAGCAGCCGGCCGTGGCCAAGAGCCTGCCGCTGCTCGGCCTGCTCGGCACCGTCGCGGTGGCCGGCGCGGCCTGGCTGGCGCTGCGCGAACCGCCGCAGCGTGACCTGTTCCGCGGCCTGCCCGATGGCGACAAGTCTGCGGTTGCCCAGGTGCTGGACCAGAATGGCATCAAATATGACTTCGACAATGCCGGCGGCATGACCGTTGGCGAGGGCGACTATTTCAAGGCGAAGATGATGCTCGCCGCCCAGGGCCTGCCCAAGAGCGCGCCCGACGGCAACAGCATGATCGACAGCCTGCCGATGGGCGCCAGCCGCGCGGTCGAGAATGAGAAGCTGCGCGGCGCCCGCGAAACCGATCTCGCCCGCACGATCGAGGCGATCGACAGCGTCGAAAGCGCCAAGGTTCATCTCGCGGTCGAAGCGCCCAGCGTCTTTCTGCGCGAACGCACCAAGCCCTCCGCCTCGGTGATGCTGCGCCTGTCGCAGGGCCGCACGCTCACCGACGCGCAGGTCAGCGCCATCGTCCATCTCGTCGCCTCGTCGATCCCGGAACTGAACCCGGAGGATATTTCGGTCGTCGACCAGAATGGCCGCCTGCTCAGCAACAATGACGGCAATGCCGCCGACGATCGCCAGCTCGCCATCCAGACCCGGATCGAGGATCGCTATCGCCAGTCGGTCGTCGCGCTGCTGACCCCGATCCTGGGCGACGGCAAATTCTCGGCCGAGGTCCATGCCGAACTGAATTTCGCCGAACGCCAGGCGACCCGCGAAAGCTTCCCCCAGGACGAGGCGCGCCTGCGCGCCGAGCAGGGCAGCTGGTCGTCGGACGAGCGGGGCCAGAAGGCTGGCGAGGCATCGGGCATTCCCGGCGCGCTCAGCAACCAGGCACCGGTCAACCCGACCGTGACCCAGACCAACCCGAACGGCCAGGCCGTGACGCAGGGCCAGACCGCCGAACAGCAGCAGCCGGCCACGCCGGGCCTGCCGCCGATGAAGACCGAGGAAACCTTCAACCGCAGCTTCGAGCTGGGCCGTGAAGTGTCGGTTACCAAGGATGCGGTCGGCACCGTCAAGCGCCTGTCGGTCGCCGTCGCGCTCGACACCGGCGCTGATGGCAAGCCGCGCTCTGCTCAGGAAATCGCCGCGCTGGAAGCGCTGGTGAAGGGCGCCGTCGGCTTCGACCAGGCCCGTGGCGACGTCGTCGCCCTGTCGGCCCGCAGCTTCGCCAAGGCCGAAGAGGTCAAGGCGCCCTGGTATGAGGCCGACTGGATGTCGCCGCTGATCCGCAATGTCTCGGCCCTGCTGGTCGCGCTGCTGGTGATCTTCGGCATCGGCCGCCCGCTGCTCAAGCGCCGTGCCGCCGCTCAGGAAGCGAAGGCGGTCGAGACCGCCGAAGTCGGGCAGCGCCTGGGTCGCGAAATCTCGGGCGAACTGACCAAGCAGGCGACCGAAAATCCCGATCCCAGCCGTCCGGTGACGCTCGACATGATCTCGTCCACCTATGACTATGCCCAGCGCGCCGACCTGATCCGCAACTTCGTGAAGCAGGATCCCGATCGCGCCGCCCTGGTGGTCCGCGACCTTCTGAAGGAAGGGAAGAAGGAAAATGCCTGAGATCGTCCCCGGCCGTCCCGAGGCGCTCAAGGGCAGCGCCGCCGCCGCCGTCCTGTTGATGCTGTTCGATGAGGATGAAGCGGCGCAGATCCTGTCGCGCCTCGAGCCCGAAGAAGTCCGCCAGCTCGGCTATGCGATGTATGACGTGCAGGATGTCGATCCGGAGGAAGTGAACGAGGCGCTCGATCATTTCGTCACCAAGGCCAAGAAGCGCACCACCATCGGCTATGGCGCGACCCGCCATATTCGTGGCGCGATGACCAAGGCGCTGGGCGAGGAACGGGCCGAAACCATCCTGGCCCGCATCACCCCGCCGACCCGCTCCACCCAGTTGGAAATGCTGAAGTGGATGGACGCCAAGGAAATCGCCATCCTGATCGAGATGGAGCATCCGCAGATCATGGCGATTGTGCTGGCGCATCTGGAAGCGCCGGTTGCCGCCGACGTGCTGCAATTGCTGCCGACCGAATATCAGGAAGAGATCGTCTACCGCATCGCCACGCTCGGCCCGGTGTCGAACGAGGCGCTGGACGATCTGGAGCAGCTGCTGCTGCGCGGTCCGGTGAACAAGCAGGGTGCGGCGTCGCAGCGCGGCGGCACGGTCGAAGCGGCCGCGATCATGAACAATGTTCGCAAGGACAATGAGCAGCGGATCATGAAGGCCGTTGCCAAGCGCGACAAGATGATCGCCCAGACCATCGAAGAGGAAATGTTCGTCTTCGATAACCTGATCGACATGGATGACAAGAATCTGGGCACGCTGATGCGCACAGTCGACAGCCAGGTGCTGGTCGTGGCGCTCAAAGGTGCGAACGACATGCTCAAGGCGAAGATCTTCAGCTGTATGTCGGCCCGCGCCGCACAGGCGATCGCCGACGAGATCGAGGAACGCGGCCCGATCCGCCTGGCCGAAGTCATCGACGCGCAGAAGCTGATCATCGCCACCGCCCGCCGCATGGCGGATGCCGGCACCATCATGCTGGGTGGCAAGGGGAACGACTTTGTCTAAGATCTGGGCCGCCGAAGCCAGCCATGACGTATCGAGCGTGCCGATGATCGGCGTTGGCCAGGTGGCCAGCAACGGCTTCCGCAGCCTTTATTCGGCGCTGCCCGGCGACGTCATCGCGGCGCCCGCCCGCGCGCCGATCCATGCCGAACCGGAAACCGATCCGATCGACGAAGCCCATATGGCGGGCTTCTCGCAGGGGTTCGAGGAAGGCTATCGCGCCGCCGGTGAGGATCAGGCGAACGAGATCGAGGCGCGCAACCGCCTGACCGCCGCGCTTGAAATGCTGGCGCCGGCACCCAGCGGCAGCCTGTCGACCATGTTGTCGGCCACGGTCGTCCGCCTGGTCGAACAGATTGTCGGCGAAGTGCAGATCGATCTCGACCGGCTGACCCAGCGCTGCGAAGCGGTCGCCGCCTTCATCGATGACAGCAGCGACAAGAGCGCGCTGCATCTGCATCCCGATGACGTCGCGCTGCTCGAAGGCGAGCAGATCGGCGTGCCGCTGGTGTCGGACAAGAGCATGCAGCGCGGCTGCGTGCGCCTCGAAACCGCCGATGGCTGGGTCGAGGATGGCCCGGACGTTCGTCTGGCGCGCCTGCGCGCCCTGATGGACGACATGGAGGGTAAGGCATGATCCGCGCCGAGCTGGCGCAGGCCGAAACCCTGTTCGAGCATCTTCAGGTCCAGAATCGCCAGCCGCGCCATGTCGGCCGTCTGGTCAGCCATGATGCCGGCATGCTGGAAGTCACCGGCTTCCGCCGTCCGATCGGCTCGGGCGCCCGCGTCCTGGCCAGCGACGGGTCGGTCTGCCGCGCCGAAGTCGTCGGCTTTCGTGGCGAGCGCACTTTGCTGGTGCCGCTCGACGCTGACGCGCCGCTGGAAAACGGCATTCGTGTCGAACCCGACAGCCAGGCCAATATGGTGCAGGTGGGTGAGGGGCTGATTGGCCGCGTCATCGACGCCATGGGCCAGCCGCTCGACCGCAAGGGGCCGATCATCGCCGGCGGCGTCTGGCCGCTCAACGGGGTGAAGGGCAATGTCCTCGATCGCGGCCGCGTGACCGAGCCGTTCGACCTCGGCGTGCGCGCGGTCAACGCGCTGCTGACCGCCGGGCGCGGTCAGCGCATCGCCATCATCGCCGGCTCGGGTGTCGGCAAATCCGTCCTGATGGGCCAGATGATCGCCGGTGCGGAAGCCGATATCGTCGTCACCGGCCTGATCGGCGAGCGTGGCCGCGAGGTCAGCGACTTTCTTGAAACCAAGCTCAAGCATGCGATGCACAAGAGCATCGTGGTTGCCGTGCCGGCCGACCATCCGCCGGTGCTGCGTCTGCGCGCCGCCGCGCGCGCCACCGCCATCGCCGAATATTTCCGCGCTCGCGGCAAGAAGGTGCTGTTGCTGATCGACAGCCTGACCCGCTGCGCCCATGCCCAGCGCGAGATCGGCCTGGCGCTCGGCGAACCGCCGGCGATGAAGGGTTATCCGCCCTCGGCGCTGGCGCTGATCCCGCGTCTGGTCGAACGGGCCGGCGTCGACGCCCGCTCCGGCGGCTCGATCACTGCGCTCTACACCGTTCTCGCCGATGGCGACGACACCGACGATCCAATCGTCGATGCCGCCCGCGCCATTGTCGATGGGCATTTCGTGCTGTCGCGCAGCCTGTCGGAACAGGCGATCTTCCCGGCGATCGACATCGGCAAGTCGCTGTCGCGCGTGATGGCCGACGTCGTGCCCGACGAGCATCGCCAGGCCGCCGCCGCCTATCGTCGCCTCTGGGCCGCCTATGAGGAAAATCGCGATCTCATCCTGATGGGCGCCTATCGCCCCGGCAATGATCCGGTGATCGACGAGGCGGTGCAGCGTCGCCAGGAAATCCTGAACTTCATCCGCCAGGACCAGAAGAGCCGGATCGACCTTGATACCAGCGCCAACGCGCTGATCGCGGAGTTCGGCGCGTGAAGGGACTGGTGTCCCGCCGTCACCGCGTGCTGCGCGTGCGCCATGTCCAGCATGCCATGGCCATGGCCGAGACCGCGCGCGCCCGTGACGAGGCGGAGGGGATCGCCACCAACCTCGAACGTCTGCGCCGGGTGCGGGGCGAGCTGTTCGGCGTTCAGGGCGGCGCTACTGGTGCCTCCTTTGCATCGATGCAGGAACTGGCCAGCCGTCTGGAGCAGGCCGGTCGCCAGCTCGACGGTGCGCTCTACGACGCCCGCCGCAAGGTGGAGGCGAAGGAAGGGCTCAGCATCGCGGCCAACCGCGAGAAGGAAATTGCCGCGCGCCTGAAGGATCGGGCCCGCGTCGCGCTGGAAGAATGGCGCGAGAACAAGCTTGCCGCGTTGCCGCGCTATCGCCGCATGCAGCGCACGGGGGACAATTGACATGACCATGCTCGCCAGCCTCAAATCGCTGCTCTTCTCCTCGACGCCGCTGGCCGGTGCGACGGCGGCCGGTGCGTCGGCCGTGGCCGTGGCCGAGGGCGCGGCCGACTTCGCGGCACTGCTGAGCGATGTCGATGGCGCGCCGCAGCCGGCTGTGCCTGCCACGACCATGGGCGCGCCAGCCCTGCCGGCGGAAGCGACGATCGAGGGCCATGCGCCGGTCGTGACGCCCGAAGCAATCGAGGCACCGACTCTGCCGGACACCGCCGAATTCCTGACCCAGCGGGCCATGCCGGTCCAGCCGGTCGCAGAACCGGCGCTGCCGGTCGTTGCGGCCGCATTGCCGGTCGCCGAGCCGGTCCCGCCCGTCGCTGCGCCGGTCCAGGATCAGGCGACCGTCGCGCCCGTATCGGCCGAGCCTACGCCGATCGTCCTGCCCGAAGGCGAGGCTGTCGCCGAAGCCCTCCCGCTGCCTCTGCCGGCCCCGGCGCTGGCGGTCGCGCCTGCGCCTGCCGATATCCGCACTCCGGCGCCGGTTCCGACCGCCGATGTGGCCCTGCCGCTGCCGGTGGAAGCCGAAGGGGCGATCGCGCTCGCCCTTGCTGATGCTCCGATCAAGGCCACGCCGACGCACGCGCCGCAGCCTCTGCCAGCTGCGATGGCCGCGCCCGAGGCCGACGACATCGCCGATGGTGACAGCGAAGCTGACATAGTGACGGCCGATACGCCCGTCGACAGCGACGCGCCGATTGTCGCCGATCCGATTGCCCATTCCTTGCCTGCTGCACTCCCCCCCTTGCCGCAGGCGCCGATCGATGCCCCCGCATCTTCGGCTCCATCCGCGCCGACCCGGGAGATGCCTTTGAGCGTGTCTCCTTCGCTGTCACCTTCATTGTCCCAAACCCAGGCCCCTTCGAAACCGGCCGTGGGACAGGAAGCGGTGATGGCCCCGGTGGTCGGCGCGGATGGGCAGGATGAGCAGATGGTTGCAGCGCCCGTGATGGCGCCTGCAGTGACGCCCGAACTGGTCGCTGCTATGATCCCGGCACAGCCTGCGCCGGTCGCCAACGCGGCCCCGAATGTCGTGCAGGCCCCGGTCCAGGCCGCCCCGCAGCCCGTGATTGCACCGCGCCCGGTCGAGCAGGTCATGCCCGCCGTCGCTGCGGCGCCGGAGGTCAACCCTGACATGCCGGCCGAAATGCTCGTGGCGGCCGCCAGGCCGACCGAGAAGACCGTGCCTGCGGCTGTAACCAGCAGCCCGGAAGAGTCCGATGTCGAGATCGCATCCGCTGGCACCGACGTCCCGGCCGCGCCCGTGGTCGCCAAGCCGGCCAAGGCGGAAGCCCTGTCGCTGCTGCAACTGGTGCGCGACCATATGAACCGCCGGGCGACGCCGGTGCGCGACAGCGCCGATGCGGCAGCGCCGGTCAGCGATCCCGCGCCGGACAAGGCGGCCACGGCCGTCGACCCGCTGGTCGCTGCCACCCCGGCCGCGGCCCATCGTGGCGCGGACATGTCCGTGCCTCAGGCTGCTGCGCCCCTGGCGCCTTCGGTCACCCCGGCGGCGATGCCGACGGTCGACCTGTCGGCCAGCCTTGGCCAGCAGGTGGTCGATATGGGCGTGTCGGGACAGTGGATTGATGGGCTGGCCCGCGACATTGCCGGCCTGTCGGCCAATGGCGCGCAGGGCCGGTTCCAGATCAATGCCGACCAGCTCGGCCCGATCCAGGTCGATATCCGCCAGGATGGCGATGGCGCGGCGGTCAGCCTGACCGTTGCCAGCGAGGCGGCGGAAATGGCGCTGCGCCAGGATAGCGACCGGCTGAAGCTGGACGCGGGCCTTGCCGCCGTGCGCATCCATGAAGTGAAGATCGAACGCGCGCCGCATGTTGCCGAAGCGGCCAAGGCCGATGCCAATGGCCAGGCCGGCAGCCAGTCGAACGGCCAGCAGGGCAATGCATCCCAGCAGCAGGGCGCCTGGCAAGGTGCCGGCCAGATGGCGGGCCAGTCGATGGGCCAATCCTCGTCGCAGGGCCGCTGGCAGGGCCGTGAAAATAATGGCCTTGGCCATAAAGCCGGGAGCGATCCGGCCGTTCTTAACCATGGTGACACCGGCGGTAGCGCCGGTGACGTCCGCCGCGCGCGCTACGCCTGACGGCCGGGACGGGATATTCCAGGGGACGTGAACGATGAGCGATGAACCCAAGGCGAAGAAGAAGAAGGGTGGGGGGATGAAGCTCATCCTGCTGGTCGCCGTCGCCATGGTGGTGGGCGGTGCCGGCGCTGCGGGCGGGCTGTACGCCGCCGGCTTCTTCAGCCCCAAGGCCGAAGGCCCCAAGGAAGATCCCAACAAGCCCGTGCTCGTCCTGGCGGGCGAGGATGCGCAGGCTGTCGCCACCGCCCATGGCTGGGCCGGTGAAGGCGGTGGTGGTGGTGGCGAAGGCGGCGGCCATGCGAGTGCCGGTGGCGAGGGGCATGCCCCGTCGGCCGCCCATGCGCCGGGCAAGGGCATCGACCTGCCGGCACCAAGCAATCCGACCGCCTATCAGGCCACTTATTTCCAGCTCCAGGCGCCCTTCACGTCGAACATGACGGACACCGACGCCTTCGCCCAGATCACCGTCGCGGTGTCGACCTATTATGACTATCGCGTGATCGCCGCGATCAAGATGCACGAGATGGCGATTCGCAGCCAGGTGCTGATGATGCTCGCCGAACAGCCCGAGGAGCAGCTGGTCACGCCCGACGGCAAGCGCATGCTGCAAGGAAAAATCCGGGGCATCATCAACGATGTACTCAAGCAGAAGACCGGCTATGGCGGTGTCGATAACGTTTATTTTACCAATTTCGTTATTCAATAGCGCTGCCTGAACGCTGGGAAGTCCCCTGGCCGAGGGCAGGGGACAGACATGAATCACGTTCAATCCTTCGCCTTCGGGCGGGGAGACGCGCAAGCTCCGGTAATGCTGTCGGGCCTCGACCGGCTGGGTGAAAAGCTCGGCCGGCGTATCCGTGCGCTGATCGAACCCATTTCCGGCATCCGCCCGCACGTCGCGGCCGAGGATGCGCGGGTCGTGGAGTTCGGCGCCTGGTCGGCCGGCGCCCCCAATTTCTGCAGCCTGTCCATCTATCGCCTGCTGCCCCTGAAGGGGCAGATGCTGCTGTGCATGGACGCCACCATGATCTCGACCTTGGTCGACTGCTTCTATGGCGGCCTTGGCAACCGGGCGCTGTCCGCGCGCGGCGAATTTACCCCGACCGAAGACCGGCTGATCGCCCGGCTGTCGGAAACCATCATGGCCCGCATGGTCGAATGCTGGTCCGAAGTCCTGCCCCTGGAACCCGGCCTGCTGCTGCGTGAAACCGGCATTGGCTTTGCTGCCGCTGCCCAGCCCGCCGACCAGATGGTGGTGCAGCGCTTCCGCGTCGGGCTGGACCGCGATCGCGAATGGTCGATCGACATGGTCTTCCCGCTGGCGGCGCTGCGCGGCGTCGAGGCGCTGATGGGTAGCAAGGTCGCAAGCGATGACGAGCATGTCGATCCGGTATGGCAGGCCCGTGTGGCGCGACGCATGCGCGACATCCGCCTGCCGGCCCGCACCGTGCTGGCCCGCCCCAATCTCTCGCTGGCGGAGCTGATGCAGCTCAAGGCCGGCGACATCATACCCGTGACGATCGGCCGCAGCCTGCCGCTGATCGTCGGCGACAGGATCGTCGCGCACGGCACGATCGGCGAACAGGATGGCCGTGCCGCCTTCCAGATTGAAAAGATTGCACAGGGACCGGAACAATGAGTGATATGAGCGACGCCCCGATGATGGATCCCCGTGGGGAAGACAGCGCCAGCCGCATGGCGGCGAACCGCCAGTTCAAGCTGCTGGCCGATATTCCGGTGCGTATGTCGGTGGAGGTCGGATCGACTTCGCTGCGCCTGGCCGAAGTCATGGACCTGGCCGAAGGCAGCATCGTGGAACTGGATCGCCAGGCCGACGAACTGCTCGACATCATGGTCAATGGCGCGCTGATCGCCAAGGGCGAGGTCGTGACGGTGAACGGCCGCTATGGCATCCGCATCGTCGATATCGCCGCCACCGAAACCCGCATGGCCGGGGTCGAACGGCGCGGCTGATCGCAGGGCCGTGCTTTTGCGCTTGCCTTGCGGCCCATTCTTGCGGATCGGATGACGCATTAACCTAAACGCGGGGCGCGTGCATGTTCTGGTATTTCGTCAAATTGCTGATCCTGCTGCCGCTTGTGGGCGGCATGGCCTTTGGTGCCTTGTGGCTGTGGCGCAAATATCAGCCCGGCATGATGGTCGGCCAGAATGACCGGTCGCTGAAGCTGCTGGAAGCGTTGCCCATGGGCACGTTCGGCAAGCTGGCCGTGGTCGAGTTCGAGGGCAAGAAGATCCTGCTGTCGGTCACCCGTGGCCGGATCGAGAAGATCGCGGAAGGCGACCCCTATCGTGCGCGCTAGTCACTGGCTGGTCGGCGGCATCCTGCTGACCGCCGGGCTGATGCTGGTCGATCCTGCGCTGGCGCAGGCGGTGCCGGCCGCGCCGGCGCCGGTCGACAATGGCGGCGCGCTGACCCGCGCGATGGGACAGATTTCGGGCGACGGCCGCTCGCTGTCGCTGTCGCTGCAGATCCTTGTCCTCATGAGCCTGCTGTCGGTCCTGCCGTCGCTGATCCTCATGATGACCAGCTTCACCCGGATCATCATCGTCCTGTCGCTGCTGCGCCAGGCGCTGGGCCTGCAACAGACGCCGCCCAACCAGGTGCTGGTCGGGCTTGCGCTGTTCCTGTCGCTGTTCGTGATGCGGCCGGTGATCGACCAGATCAACGGCCAGGCCTATGATCCCTATGGCAAGGGCCAGATTTCGATCGAGGAAGCGGTCGGCCGTTCGGGCAAGGTGCTGCACGGCTTCATGGCCAAGCAGACGCGCGAGAGCGACCTCAAGCTGTTCGCCAACATGGCGGAGGCCCCGGCCTTCCGCACGCCTGACGACATTCCCTTCACGATCCTGCTGCCGGCCTTCGTCACCAGCGAGTTGAAGACCGCGTTCCAGATCGGCTTCATGATCTTCCTGCCCTTCCTCATCATCGACCTGGTCGTCGCATCGACCCTGATGGCGCTGGGCATGATGATGCTGTCGCCCACGATCATCTCCATGCCCTTCAAGCTGTTGCTGTTCGTGCTGGTCGATGGCTGGGCGCTGACGATGGGGTCGCTCGCCGGCTCCTTCGCGACATAGGAGGGCGGCAATGGAGAGTGCGGATTTCTTCATGGGCCTGGCACAGCATGCGCTGTGGATCACGGCGCTGGCGACGGCGCCGATCCTGATTCCGGCGCTGGTCGCGGGCGTGCTGATCGGCATGGTCCAGGCCGCGACGTCGATCAATGAACAGACGCTCAGCTTCATTCCCAAGATTCTGGTCGTGGGTGCGATGCTGACCCTGTTCGGTGGGTCGATCATGGTGCTGATCGCCGACTTCACGCGCGAGATATTCGAGCGGATACCGGACCTGCTGCAATGATCGCACCCGGCTTCGCAGGCGTCGAGACGCAATTGTGGATCTGGCTGATCGCCATGATCCGCCCCGGTGCGGCCTTCCTGGCCGCGCCCGTCTTCGGTGCGCCCGCGATGCCGCTTCAGTTGCGCCTGATCCTGTCGCTCGCGCTTGGCATGGCCGCCCTCAACAGCGTCACTATCCAGTTGCCGCATGACGGCGTGGCCAGTTTCGAAGGCGTGATGCTGGTCGCCGGCGAAGTGCTGACGGGCCTTGCCATGGGTTTTGCCGTGCAGATCGGCTATTCCGCCGCCTTCGTCGCGGGTGAGGCGATTGCCAACACCATGGGGCTGGGCTTTGCCGCGATGGTCGATCCGGGATCGGGGCAGGGGACGCAGGCGGTCGGCCAGTTCCTGTCGATCCTCTCGACCTTCCTGCTGCTGGCGATGGACGGCCATCTGCTGCTCGTCAGCTTCGTGGTGCAGAGCTACAAGGCGCTGCCGCCGGGCGCGGCGATGCTCAGCAATGATGCGGTCTGGCACATGATCCAGTTTGGCGGCTCGCTGCTGGGCGCCGGGGTGACGATCGCGCTGCCGGTCGGCTTTGCGCTGGTGCTGGTGCAGATCGTCATGGGCATGCTGGCGCGCACCGCACCTGCGCTCAACCTGTTCGCCGTCGGCATGCCGATGGCGGTGATGGCGGGACTGGTGCTGCTGGCGATGGCGGTGCCGGTGATGGGCGAGGGGATCACCATCGCGCTCAAGTCGGGGCTGGAACAGGCCCGCGCCATCTCGGAAGGGCGCTGAGCCATGGCGGGCGGATCCGAGGGCGGTGAAAAGACCGAAAAACCGACACAGAAGAAATTGCAGGATGCCGCCAAGGAAGGCGACATCCTCCAGTCCCGCGAACTGGGGACGGCCCTGGTGGTGATGGCCGGCATCGGCTGGCTGGCGGTCGCGGGGCCGGGCCTGATCGACGCGCTGTCGGGCATGTTGACCCGCGCGCTGCGCTTCGGGCGCGAGGATATCGTGAACTTCTCGCCGGTAACGCGCGGCACCGGCCTGTTGGCGGACATCGCGCTGCCGGTGGGCGGCGTATTGCTCGCGACCTTCTTTGCCGCGATCGCGGCGCCGGCGCTGCTCGGTTCGCTGGGCTTTCGTCCCGGCGCCTTCGCGCCCAAGGCGTCGAAGATGAACCCCGCTTCTGGCCTCAAGCGCATGTTCGGCGCACAGGGGCTGATCGAACTGGTCAAGTCGATCGCCAAGGTGGGGCTGCTGGGCGCGGTCGGCTTCTGGATGATCTGGGACCGGCTGACCGCGATCATCGGCCTGGGCAAGGCGGGGGTCGGCAATGCGATCAGCGACCTTGGCAACATGTTCATCCTGGTCTGCTTGGTGATGGCGGGCGGGCTGTTCGTGATCGCCGGCATCGACGTGCCGATGCAGATTTTCCAGCGCGCCAAGCGGCTGGGCATGAGCAAGCAGGACATCAAGGACGAGCATAAGGAAAGCGAAGGCTCGCCCGAACTCAAGGGTCAGATCCGCCGGCGCCAGTTCGAGGTGCTGAACGGATCGACCCGCCAGGCGGTGGCAGAGGCCAGCGTCATCATCACCAACCCGACCCATTTCGCGGTGGCCCTGCGCTATCGGCCCGGCGTGGATGCCGCACCGGTCGTGGTCGCGCGCGGCTGTGACGCGATCGCGGCCTCGATCCGCGAACTGGCCGAGGATCATGGCGTGTCGGTGCTGCAATATCCGGAACTGGCGCGCGCCATCTACTTCACCTCGCGCGCTGGCGAGATCGTCAATGAAGGCCTCTACATGGCGGTGGCGACGGTGCTGGCCTTCGTCTTCCGGGTCGAGAACAAGATGGCGACGGAAATGGACCGTCCGTTCATTACCGTGCCCGAAGATCTGCGTTTCGATCCGGATGGAAAGAAATTGTAGAGAATTTGCTGATACTTGGCAGTTGATCGAAGAATTAGGGCGATGGTGAATTAAAGTTTAGCCACGCTTGTCCGTATTCTGTTTACGGGGACGCATTAGGATGGTGCGTCATGAACGAGTATTTTTCGCGTAGCGAGATTTCGCCAGTGGATCGGAGCGTCGTTCGCGCGCCGGTGCCGGCTGCGGCCGTTCAGCCGGTTTCAGCGACGGAATCTGCGACCGAGCAGGGCAACATGTCTGCCAGCGATGCGCGCAGGCAGGAGAGTTTTGCAGTCGATATCGTTGCGGTCGACGAGGATGCCGCCGGCGCCGCCGAATATGCGCGCATCCATGCCCGGATCGCCGATATCCTGGCCGATATGCGCGCCGGGCAGGGGGATGTGTCGGTCGATGGTGCATCGGCCGCCGTCCAGGCGATGATGCCGCAGCCCTTCATCTACATTCCGCTGCCGCCCGCCACGCGCGAGGCGGTGGAGCAGGCCGCCGATCTGGCCAAGCGGATCGCCCAGCAGGCCAGCTATGCCTATGCGGCCCAGGCGCATGTCGCGCGCGGGACCGTCGACCAGATCCTGTCCGCATCGGCGATCTGATCGCGGCCATGCCCGCTTTTTTGCGGGCTTTGCCATCAGCTTGAAAATCATTCCTAAACATCTTCGCGCTACGGCCGTTCTCTCATTTGAAAGGACGGCCCATGGCAACGACGACGACATCGGTAGGGAGCAGCATCCTGTCGGCGCTGGGTGCCAATTCGGGCATCGACACGAGCGCGCTCGTCACCAGCCTGGTCAGTGCGACCCGTGACCCGCGCCAGTCCGCGATCACCACCCAGCAGACGACCAACAATGCCCGCATCTCGGCGCTGGCGTCGGCCATCAGTTCGCTCGACACCTTTGCCGATGCGCTCACCAGCGTCCTGTCGGGTGCCGAATATACCGGCACGCCCAATTCGACCAACACCAACATCGCGTCGGTCAGCCTGCTGAGCGGCGGCACGCCGACCGGCATGCCGGCACAGTTGGTGGTGAAGTCGCTGGCGACCGCCCGCATCTTCGCCTCTACCGCGACCAGCGGTGCCACCAGCAGCACGGCGGTCGGCACCGGCTCGCTCACCATCACGACGGCGGGCGGCAAGACTGCGACGATCACCGTCGATTCGAGCAATAACAGTTTCTCCGGCCTGGCTTCGGCGATCAACGCCGCCAACATCGGCGTGACCGCGAGCGTCGTCACCGATGCACAGGGCACGCGGCTGGTGTTCAAGGGCGAAACCGGCGCCGCCAATGATTTCACCATCACCAGCTCGGCCGACAGCTCGACCAGCGTTCTCGCCGGCCTCAACAGCAGTGCGATGACCTCGACGTCGGACCCGGCCAATGCGAAGATCACGCTCGACGGCACCGACTATGAATATGCCAGCAACACCATCGACGATGCGATCCCCTATCTGCGGATCGAACTGACCGCAGCGGACGTGAACAGCACGGTCAACCTGACCATGACCCAGCCGACCGCGACGATGAAGGATCTGCTGCAGGAATTTGTCGACGCCTATAACACGCTGATGAAGGCGCTGAACACGTCGACCTCGACCGGTACGGATTCGTCTACAGCGGGTGTCCTGAACGGTGTGTCGGCAGTGCGCGACATGAAGTCGCAGCTCTCGAAGATCACCTCGACCCAGTTGGCCTCGACCGGCAGCTACAAGACGCTGGCCGATATCGGCATCGCGACCAACCGCGACGGCACGCTGACGCTCAACACCGACACGCTGGACAAGGCGCTGGCCGCCGATCCGGCGGGCATCACCAAGATGCTCAACCCCGCCAAGTCGACCGCCGACAATCTGGGCCTGTCGGGCCTGATGGACAGCGTGCGCGACAATATCGAGCTGGAGAACGGCCCGATCAAGGCGGCGCAGGACCGTTATGAGAAGCTGGCCGACAGCCTGACCGAACAGCTCGAAAAGCTGGACGAGGACATGGCCGACTATGAGACGCGCCTGACTTCCATCTATTCGGCAATGCAGACCAAGTTGTCTGCGCTCAACGCAACCCAAAGCTATCTCCAGCAGCAGATCGATGCCTGGAATAGCAGTGACGATTAACCGGGGATTTTGACGCATGTTCTATAATCACAGCTTTGCGGGTACGGCAGCGGCACGACGCTATGCGGCGGTGCATTCGGGCAGCCGGATCGAGGGCGCCACGCCCCACGCGCTGGTCAAGATCCTGTTCGACGAACTGCTGATCGCGCTCGATGCCACGGCGCTGGCCGAACGCAATGGCGACCGGCTGAAGGTGTCCGACAAGCAGGCGCGCGCCATGTCGATCCTGTTCGCGCTGGAAGCCAGCCTCGACTTCGACAAGGGTGGCGATATCGCCACTGGCCTGGCGCGCATCTATCGCGAGGCGCGCCGCCTGCTGCTGGTCAGCGCCAAGGAGCATGATGCCGCGCCGGTCGAGCAGGCCCGCGCCATGGTCGGCGAGATTGCCGATGCCTGGAGCCAGATCGGCCAGCCCTGATCGCTCACGGCGCGATCAGTCCATAGGCTGCCGACTGGCCCGGTTGCGGGGTTGCACCCCCTTCCGGTGGCCTGTATAGGCGGCACTCGCACAAGGGCGGCCCGGCGGGGGCCGCCTTTTTGCGTTATATCCAATGCGCACGGACGCGCAGCATCAACCCAGAAAGGGAAGGCACATGTCGATTACGCCGCTCATGCCCGTTTACCCCCGGTGCGATGTGCGTCCGGTCCGAGGCGAGGGCTGCTACCTGATCGGGGAGCGCGGCGAGCGCTATCTCGACTTTGCCAGCGGCATCGCCGTCAATCTGCTGGGCCATGGCCATCCGAAGCTGGTGAAGACCATTGCCGATCAGGCTGCGACGCTGATGCATATCTCCAACCTCTACGGTTCGCCGCTGGGGGAGGAATTTGCGCAGAAGCTGGTCGATAACAGCTTTGCCGACACCGTCTTCTTCACCAATTCGGGTGCCGAAGCGGTCGAATGCGCGATCAAGACCGCGCGCCGCTATCATTATGCCAATGGGCAAGCGCATCGGCACAAGATCATCAGCTTCGACAACGCTTTCCACGGCCGCACGCTGGGCACCATTTCGGCGACCAGCCAGCCCAAGATGCGCGACGGGTTCGAGCCGCTGCTGCCCGGTTTCCAGGTCGTGCCCTTCAACGATCTCGACGCGGCACTGGCGGCGATCGACGACAACACCGCCGGCTTCCTGCTGGAACCGGTGCAGGGCGAAGGCGGCGTGACTCCGGCAACTCAGGCATTCCTGGCCGGTCTGCGCAAGGCGTGCGACGAGCATGGCCTGCTGCTGATCCTGGACGAAGTGCAGTGCGGCTATGCCCGCACCGGCACCTTCTTCGCCCATGAGCAATATGGCGTGAAGCCCGACATCATGGCGGTGGCCAAGGGCATCGGCGCGGGCTTCCCGCTCGGCGCCTGTCTCGCCACCGAGGAAGCGGCCAAGGGCATGGTGTTCGGCACCCATGGCTCCACCTATGGCGGCAATCCGCTCGCCATGGCGGTGGGCATTGCGGTGCTGGAAGAGGTGCTGGCGGACGGCTTCCTGGAGCAGGTGACGGCGATGGGCGCGCGTCTGCGTTCGGCGCTGGAGCAGATGATCCCGAACCATGACGACATGTTCGAGGATGTGCGCGGCATGGGGCTGATGCTGGGCGTCAAGATGAAGGATGCCTATGATGCGCGCGCCTTTGTCGGCCATCTGCGCGACCATCATGGTTTCCTGTCGGTATCGGCGGGCCAGAATGTGCTGCGCATCCTGCCGCCGCTCGTCATCGACGAAAGCCATATCGCCGAGTGCATCGAGAAGATTTCCGCCGGTGCGCGGAGCTTCGCGGACGCCAAGGCGGCCTGACCATTTAGTTTCCGTTCGCCCTGAGCGAAGTCGAAGGGTATCGCCGAGCAAAGCGAGGTGCCTTCACTTCGTTCAGGCGGGGGCTTCGACTTCGCTCAGCCTGAACGGGTTAGAGGTTGTTTCCAATGACCAAGCATTTCCTGAATCTCACCGATGCGGGTGGCGACGCGATCGCCGCGATGATCGCCGACGCCATCGACCGCAAGGCGGCGCGCGCGGGCAAGCCCAAGGGCTGGGTCGACGCCGATGCGCCGCTGGCCGGCCACACGCTGGCGATGATCTTCGAGAAGAACAGCACGCGCACCCGCGTCAGCTTCGACATGGCAATCCGCCAGTTGGGCGGCAATTCGCTGATCCTGGACGGCGCGACCAGCCAGCTCGGCCGTGGCGAGACCGTCGCCGACACGGCGCGTGTACTCAGCCGCATGGCCGACGCGATCATGATCCGCACCGATGACCATGCCAAGATCGAGGAAATGGCCGAATATGCCAGCGTCCCGGTCATCAATGGCCTGACCGACCTGTCGCATCCCTGCCAGATCGTTGCCGACCTGCTGACCGTGGTCGAGCATGGCCTGGCGCTGCCCGGCAGCCAGTGGGCCTGGCTGGGCGACGGCAACAACGTCCTCCACTCGATCGTCGAGGCCGCGGGCCTGATGAAGTTCGACGTGCGCATGGGCATCCCTGAGGGCTATGATCCCGATCCGTCCTTTGCCGCGGCGGCGCAGGCGGCCGGTTCGACCATCACCCTGACTCGCGATGCGGCGCAGGCGGTGGCCGGCGCCGACGTCGTGGTCACCGACACCTGGATCTCCATGGGCCAGGCCCATGCCGAGGCGAAGCTGGCGGCGATGATGCCCTATCAGGTGACGCCGGAACTGATGGCGGGCGCCAAGGCAGACGCCAAATTCCTCCACTGCCTGCCCGCCCATCGCGGCGAGGAAGTGGTCGAGGCGGTGATCGACGGCCCGCAGTCGCTGATCTGGGACGAGGCGGAGAACCGCATCCATGCCCAGAAGTCGGTTCTGCTCTGGGCGCTTGGAAAGCTGTAAGCTCACCCTATATTCGGGCGAAATTTTCCGTTCGCCCTGAAAGATGACGGGGCCTGTCCTGCGCTGGGAAGCGGAGGACGGGCCCTCGCGGCTTTCGGGGCGGGTGGATCGGAAGGAAATATCGTGACCAGTAGCAATGTCGATCAGGCCCTTGGCTTCACCATCCCCTCGCGCCATGTGCGCGGCCGTTTCGTGCGGCTGGGGCCGGTGCTGGACCAGGTGCTGTCTGCCCATGCCTATCCCCCGGCGATCGAGCGGGTGCTGGCGTCCTCGCTGGTGCTGGGCGCGCTGCTCGGCAGCCTGCTCAAGGATGCCGGCGGCCAGTTGACCCTGCAGGCGCAGACCGAAAATGGCGTCGTCAGCCTGCTGGTGGCCGACTACAAGGGCGGTGAATTGCGCGGCTATGCCAAGTTCGATGCCGAGCGGCTGGCGGAAATCGGCAGCGATCCGACCCTGTTCGGCCTGTTCGGCAAGGGCTATCTGGCGATCACCTTCGACCAGGCGGCGACCGGCGAGCGCTATCAGGGCATCGTGCCGCTGGATGGATCGTCGCTGGCCGAGGCGGCGGAGCATTATTTCTTCCAGTCCGAACAGATCCCCAGCATCGTCCAGATCGCGACCCGGCATGAGCCGGGCGAAGGCTGCGTCGCGGCAGGCCTGCTGCTGCAGCATCTGCCCGAGGGCGAAGTGGGGCGCGAGCGCCTGCATGTGCGCCACGATCATCCCGAATGGGAACATGTGCAGGCGCTGGCCGGTACGCTGCACGACGAGGAACTCACCGATCTCGACCTGCCGCTGACCGACATCGCCTGGCGCCTGTTCCATGAGGAGGAAGAGGTGCGCGTCACCGAAACGACGGCGCTCGCCAAGGGCTGTCGCTGTGACCTTGCCCATATTCGCGATGTGATCGGCCGCTTCCCGGCGGATGAACGGGTGGCGATGGCGGACGAGAAGGGCATTATCGGCGTCGATTGCGCCTTCTGCTCGCGGCTGTTCCCGCTCGCGCTGGACAGTTTCGTGACCCATTGAAAGCCGGCGCGGGGCAATTGCGGCAGGGCCGTTCGCCCCGCGCTATCAAATTGCCGCAATTGCGCGGCACAACAGGATGAAGCATGGCGCCGCTCCCCGGCGCCGATGACAAGGTCTGGACGCAAGATGGCAAGGCTGGGGCTGCAGGCGCTGGGCGCCGCGGCGGCAATGATGATGGCAAGCTGGGCCGGGGCGGCGAACGCGCCGCAACTGGCTGCGCTCGCCAAGCTGGAAACGGGCGAATGGGAATTGCGCCTGCGCGACGATCCCACCGCGCCGCCCCGCCGCCTGTGCGTGACGATGCCGCATCAGTTGCTGGAGCCGGCCAATGCCGGCCTCGGCTGCAAGCCGTTCGTGGTCAGCGATGCGCCTGCTGCCGCCACCGTGACCTTCGATTGCGGGGCAGCCGGCAATGCGCGCACCGACCTGCGCGTCGAAACGCCGCGCCTCATCCAGATACGATCGCAGGGGATCAGCGACGGCGCGCCCTTTTCCAACATGGTCGAAGGGCGCCATGTCGGGGCATGCCGCTGACCGGCGGCCCCCTTGCACTGCAACATAACGAGGTCTAGCGCAGCATCATGGTCGCACAGAATGGAAAATTCGCCGTCGTCCTGCTTTCGGGCGGGCTGGATTCAATGGTCGCGGGCGGGCTTGCGCGCGAAGCGGGCTATCGCGTCCTGGCGCTGACGATCGATTATAATCAGCGGCATCGCGTCGAACTGCGCGCCGCGGCCAAGGTCGCAACGGCGCTCAATGCCATGTCGCACATCGTGCTGCCGCTCGACCTCACGGCCTTTGGCGGGTCGGCGCTGACCGCCGACATCGAAGTGCCCAAGGGCGGCGTGGGCGACGAAATCCCCGTCACCTATGTGCCGGCGCGCAACACCATCTTCCTGTCGCTGACGCTGGGCCTGGCCGAAGTCGCGTCGGCCAGCGACATCTATATCGGTGTCAATGCGCTCGACTATTCGGGCTATCCCGACTGCCGTCCCGAATTCATCGACGCGTTCCAGAAGATGGCGACGCTGGCGACCAAGGCGGGGGTCGAGGGCCATCCGATCCGCATCAACACGCCGCTGCAGTTCATGACCAAGGCGGACATCGTGCGCGAGGCGCATCGCCTGGGCCTGGACGCCGGGCTCAGCTGGTCCTGCTATGATCCGACGCCTGACAACAAGCATTGCGGCCTGTGCGACAGTTGCCGCCTGCGCTCGAAGGGCTTCGAGGAAGCAGGGCTGCCCGATCCCACCGTCTATGCGACGCGTCCCGGAAAGGCCTGACACATGACCTATGCGGTCAAGGAAATGTTCCTGACCCTGCAGGGCGAAGGCGTGCAGGCGGGGCGGCGTGCGGTATTTCTGCGCTTTGCCGGCTGCAACCTGTGGAGCGGGCGCGAGCAGGACCGGCGCGATGCCGTCTGCCGCTTCTGCGACACTGACTTCGTCGGCACTGACGGTGATGGCGGCGGCAAGTTCGCGACCGCCGACGCGCTCGCCGATGCGGCATTCGCCTTCTGGGGCGAGGGGGAAGGCCTCTATATCGTCCTGACCGGTGGCGAGCCGATGTTGCAGGTCGACGATGCGCTGATAGATGCGCTCCATGCCCGTGGCTTCACCATCGCGATCGAAAGCAACGGCACCTTGCCGGCGCATCCGGGCATCGACTGGGTCTGCATCAGCCCCAAGGCGGGCAGCGACGTGGTCCAGGTGAAGGGCAATGAGCTGAAGCTGGTCTGGCCGCAGCCCGATGGCGGCCACAGCCTGGCCGATGTCGAGGCGATGGAGGGCTGGGGCTTCGACCATCTGCTGGTCCAGCCGCTCGACGATGCCCATGCCGTGGACAATGCCCGCGCGGCCATCGATCTGGTGATGGCCCGGCCGCGCTGGCGGCTGACGGTGCAGGCCCATAAATATCTGGGCCTGCGTTAAGTCATCGTCAGATCAGGGCTGAACGCCTGCCTTCTGGTTCCACTGCTGGTGGCATTCGGGCAGCAGCACACCCTTTTTCCAGCATTTGGCGTCGAGCGAGGGCAAAGCGAGCTGATAGTTCCAGCCCGGATCGCCATAATATTGCTCGCCGGCATGGACGAGCGACTTCTTGATCGAGGCCAGGCCCTGGCGCGCGACGACGTTGAGCTGGCCGCGATCGGCGAAGATCGCCTGGCGACCGACCGCCGCTGCCGCCTGGCAGAAGCCGCGCTGCGCCTGGACCGTCGAATAGCCCGAATAGATGCGGGTATTATACATGTCGGATGCCGACTGGCCGGGCTTGCCCTTGCCCTTGGTGCGCTGGAAATAGCCGAGCAGCGTCGCCTGCGCCGCGTCAAGTTCGGCGTCATGATGGGCGATCATGGCATTGTAGTTGCTGACCGACAGCAGGGTCGGTTCGAACTGGCACTGCAGCGCGGCGACGTTGATCGCGGCACGCAGGTTCCAGGTGAGGCCAGCCTTGATCTCGTCCGCCGTGGCGCCGGGCAGGCCCAGCGCGGTGGCGGCGGCCTCGTCGGTCAGGGCCGGGGCCGACATGTCGGGCGGCGACCAGAAGAATTGCGCGGCGGCCGGCTGCGCGGCGGTGAGCGACGCGGCGGCGATCGTCAGGGCGGCAAAGGCCTGGCGCGAGCGAAAACGGAACGTCATTGAATAAACCCTCTCAGCCGGGGTCTTGACGGCGCGAACGCCCAATTCCCCCATAACGGCATCAACTATAGCGCGGCTGTATCGGAAGTGAACGGCAAAAGCCTCACTGATCCGACACGACTTCCTCATCATTGGCGGGGGCGGACGCATTGTCCGCCTTGGCCGGGGCAGCGGCCTTGGTTTCGGCGCGGTTTTCCGGCAAGGCCAGGCTGGTACCCTCGCTCTGGACGCCGTCCAGATCGGTCATGGCGTCGGTGGCGGTGCCATCGACCACTTCCATATCCTTCATCTGCACCGTGTTGCCGCTCTTTTCGCCGCCACCGCCGCAGCCTGCCAGCGGCATGCAGCCGATCAACAGGGCGGCAGTCATCATCCTTGCGTCAAGGCGCATCCGGGTCTCCATAACATGGCTCAACATGCCCGGCGGCCCCCCACCTGGCGAAGTGGCGGACCCTAGCGGGCGGTCCCGCATTGCTCAAGTCCCGTGCCGTCGCCCGATCCGCAGCGCCGCAGCCGGCCGAGAAAGGCGGGGAAATGTGCCTTGAGCGCGGCATCAAGGGCTTCCATCGAGGCATTGCCGCCCAGTGCGGCGATGCTGGTCACCGGAAACTCGCTGATCCCGCACGGCACGATGCCGCCAAAATGGGACAGGTCGGGATCGACGTTGATCGAAAAGCCGTGCAGCGTCACCCAGCGACGGACGCGAATGCCCAGCGCACCGATCTTCGCCTCGCGTCCTTGCCGGTCGTCGGTCCAGATGCCGATGCGCCCTTCGGCGCGGCGGGCGGCAATGCCCAGATCGGCGAGCGCGTCGATCATCCAGCCTTCGAGATGATGGACGAAATTGCGCACATCCTTGCCGCGCTCGCGCAGGTCGATGTTGAGATAGCCGATGCGCTGGCCCGGCCCATGATAGGTATAGCGTCCACCGCGTCCGGCATCATGGACGGGAAAGCGCGGATCGATCAGTTCGGCCGGATCGGCGCTGGTGCCCGCGGTATAGAGCGGCGGATGCTCCAGCAGCCAGACGCGCTCGCGTGCCTCGCCCTCATAAATGGCGGCGGCCCGCGCCTCCATATCGGCAAGGGCGGTCGGATAGTCGACGGGGGCGGCATCGCTGCGCCACTCGACGTCAGGAAAGGGCAGGGGATCGGTCATGGCGCTTCCTTGACTTGAGCGGGGCGAGCGATCAAGTCTCGGGCCGCATTTCGCAGGACAGGGGTAGGCATTAGATATGGCGGCAGTCTCGATCGGCAAGGCGTGGGAGGAGGCAGTTGCCTTCGTCGCCCGCGAAGCGTCGCTGCTCTTTCCCGTCGCGCTGCTGTTCCTGGCCCTGCCGGGGCTGATCCTGCAGGAAATGACGCCGCCGCAACTGGCCGAATGGATGGCCAATCCCCAGCGCACCGGCCTGCCCGATATTCCGCCGGGCTTTGCGCTGGCGATGCTGCTGGGTGTCGTCATCATCTGGTTCGGATCGCTGACGCTGTTTGCGCTGGCGCTGCGGCCGGGCATCAGCGTTGGGGAGGCGTTGCGCCTGGGCTTCGCGCGACTGCCGGTGCTGCTGGGTACCGCCTTGCTCGCCATGTTCCTGATCGGCGGGCTGATGCTGGCCGCGATTCTGGTCGCCGTCCTGGCCAGCCTGGTCTCGGAGTCCGTGGGTACCAGCATCGGCGCCATCCTCGGCGCCTTTGTCGGCGGCGCCACCATCTTCGCCAGCGTCCGGCTGATGCTGCTCAATCCGGCGGTGATCGACGGCAATCAGGGGGTGGTGCCCTCGCTGCGCCATGCCTGGGCGCTGACGCGGGGCTGTTTCTGGCGGCTGCTGGGCTTCATCATCCTGATCACCCTGCTGTCGGGCATTGCCAGCATGGCGGCGCAGACGATCTTCGGTGCGCTCGCCGGCCTTGCCGCTGGGCCGGAGGCCGCCCGGCTGGTGGGCGGCGTCGCCTCGGCGGCGGTATCGACCGTGATCCAGGTCTATATGCTGGTGATGCTGGCCCGCATCTATCGTCAGGCGTCGGCCGGCTGACCGAACATCGGGATCTGCGGCGCTGCTTCGGGCGGCAGCAGGCCCAGCAGGCGTGGGTCAGCAAAGGTTTCGATCTCCCGGCCATAAGGCGTGAAGCCTGACCTGATGTAGAAGCCGAGCGCCGCCGGACTGTCGAGCGTGCAGGTATGGACCCAGAAGCGCTCCACCCCCTTGCGCCAGGCGAGCGACTTGGCCTGCGCCATCAGCCATTTGCCCAGCCCCTTGCCGTTGAGCGAGGGCACCAGCCCGAAAAAGGCCAGCTCGCATTGCGACGGGCTGCGGAAATCCAGTTCCAGCAGGCCGACCTCCACGCCGCGCGGATCGGTGACGGCATAAACCTCGACCAGGGGGTCATGCAGGATGGCCGCGAGTTGAACGTCCGGCATCACCAACCGCGAGAACCACAGCCACGGTTCGCCCACGCGGCGGAACAGAGCGCGATAGGCGGCAAGGTCCGGCGTCTTCCACGGTACCAACCGCAGCGGCGCGGGCGGGATCGGCGCGGGCCTGGGCCGCTCGCGCATTTCCAGATGGGTGACGATGGTCGCGATCTCGCGCGGATCGACCGGGGTCAGTGCCACGCGATCAACTCCAGCTCGCCATCGGCGGCAGGCTCATTAGGATCGCGTCGATATTGCCGCCGGTCTTGAGCCCGAACAGGGTGCCGCGGTCATGGACCAGGTTGAATTCGGCATAGCGGCCGCGCCATTCCAGCATGGTGCGATACTCTTCCTCGCCCCACGCCTCGTTCATCCGCCGCCGCACGATCGGCGGGAAGGCGGCCAGGAACGCGTCGCCGACATCGCGGGTGAAGGCGAAATTGGCGTCGAACGCCGCATCGTCCGCGCATTCGAGATGATCGTAGAAGATGCCGCCGACGCCCCGATGCACGCCGCGATGGGGGATGAAGAAATAGTCGTCGGCCCAGGCCTTGAAGCGCGGATAATAGGCCGGATCATGGGCGTCGCAGGCGGCCTGCAACACCGCATGGAAATCCGCCGTATCCTCGTCGCGCGGCAGCGGCGGATTGAGGTCGGCGCCGCCGCCGAACCAGTTCTTGGTCGTGTTGAGGAAGCGGGTGTTCATATGGACGGCCGGCACATGCGGGTTTGCCATATGCGCGACCAAGCTTATGCCGGTGGCGAAGAAGGCCGGATTGTCGGCCGCGCCATGGATGGTCTGGGCAAAGCCGGGGGCAAGATCGCCGGTCACGGTGGAGATATTGACGCCCACCTTCTCGAAGACCTTGCCCTTCATCACCCCGCGCACGCCGCCACCGCCTTCGCCCGGCGCTACGCCTTCGGCCTCGCGATCCCAGGGGGTGTAGGCGAAGCTGGCGTCGCTGCCGGCTTCGCGCTCGATCGCCTCGAACTCCGCGCAGATCCGGTCGCGCAGCGATTCGAACCAGGCACGGGCCGCCTGCTGCTGCGGGTTCAGGGGAAAGCGGATGTCAGGCGTCATGCAGGGAAACTCCCGGTCTGGCGAAGGGCCTCGGCAACGGCGATGCCGGTGGAAACGGCGATGTTGAGCGAGCGGAAGCCCGGTGCCATCGGAATGCGCACGCGAATATCGGCCAGATCGCGGACATGATCGGGCACGCCCGCGCTTTCCGATCCCATCAGCAAGACATCGTCACTGCGAAATGTCACATCGGGCAGTCGTTCCGACGCGTGGCTGCTCATCAGCAGCAGGCGGCGGCCGGCGGCCCGTCTTTCCGCGTCGAACGCCTCGAAATTGGCGTGGCGCACGACTTCGGCCGATGCGCCATAATCCATTGCCGCGCGCTTCAGCCGGGCATCGGAAAAGGCGAATCCGGTCGGCATGATGATGTCGACGGGCACGGCAAAACAGGCGGCGAGGCGCAGGATGGCACCGACATTGCCGGCGATTTCGGGCTGGTAGAGAGCGATACGCATGGCTGTCGCATAATGCAGCGCGGCGATTTGTCATAGTCTGGATGACTTTGCGGTTGGCAAAGCCCTGACAGTCCGGTTATCAGACCTTTGACCCACGCCGGGGGGAGGCGGGGTATACCCTAACTCCCTTGATAATCAGGATCACTCAAGGCATTCCGGCGTGAATAGGGAAGTCTTGCAAGGGTAGAGGTGCATGGCGAACTCAGAACAAGTTGACGGGCAGGGTCTATCCGGCGAAGACGGAGTGCGTCGCCGCGATTTCATCAATATCGCTGCGGTGAGCTTCGCAGGGGTGGGCGCCGTCGGCGTCATTCTCCCGCTCATCGATCAGATGAACCCCAGCGCCGACGTATTGGCGCTCGCATCGACCGAGGTCGATCTTTCCGCGATCCAGCCGGGCCAGGCGATCAAGACCACCTTCCGGTCGCAACCGCTGTTCGTTCGCCAGCTTACCGAAAAGGAAATTGCCGAGGCCGACAAGGTCGACCCGTCCACGCTGCGCGATCCGCAGACGCTGGCGGAGCGGACGGTCGACGGCAAGAAGCAGTGGTTGATCACCATGGGCGTCTGCACCCATCTTGGCTGCGTGCCGCTGGGCGCGGGCGAGGGCGAAAATCGCGGCGAATTCGGCGGTTATTTCTGCCCCTGCCACGGTTCGTCCTATGACACGGCCGCCCGCATCCGTAAGGGGCCTGCCCCCAAGAATCTGGAAGTGCCGAAGTATAGCTTCACTTCCGACACTGCCATTCTTGTGGGTTGAGGGGGACCGTCATGAGCTTTCCATGGGCTGAACATTATACCCCCAAGCATCCGCTGATGCAGTGGGTCGACGAGAAGCTGCCGCTGCCGCGTCTCGTCTACAATGCCGTCGGTGCCGGCTATCCGGTACCGCGCAACCTCAATTATTTCTGGAATTTCGGTGTCCTCGCCGGCCTGGCGCTGCTGATTCAGATCGTCACCGGCGTGGTCATGGCGATGCATTATGGCGCCAACACGCTGGTCGCCTTCGGCACCGTCGAACAGACGATGCGCGACGTGAATGCGGGCTGGCTGATGCGCTATGCCCATGCCAACGGCGCCAGCTTCTTCTTCATTGTCGTCTATCTCCATATTTTCCGCGGTCTCTATTTCGGCTCCTACAAGGCGCCGCGCGAAATGGTCTGGCTGCTCGGCCTCGTCATCTTCCTGTTGATGATGGCGACCGCCTTCATGGGCTATGTCCTGCCCTGGGGGCAGATGAGCTATTGGGGCGCCAAGGTCATCACCGGCCTGTTCGGCGCGATCCCGGTGGTGGGCGAGCCGATCCAGACCTGGCTGCTGGGCGGCTTTGCGCCCGGCAATGCCTCGCTGAACCGCTTTTTCTCGCTCCACTTCCTGCTGCCTTTCGTGATCGCGGCGGTGGTGATCCTGCATATCTGGGCGCTGCACATTCCCGGTTCCTCCAACCCGACCGGTGTCGAGGTTAAGGGGCCACAGGATACCGTGCCCTTCCATCCCTATTACACCGCGAAGGACGGTTTCGGGGCGGGCATCTTCCTGATCCTGTTCGCGATCCTGCTGTTCTTCGCGCCCAATTATCTGGGTCACCCGGACAATTATATCGAGGCGAACCCGCTCTCGACCCCCGCGCATATCGTGCCCGAATGGTATTTCTGGCCCTTCTACGCGATCCTGCGCGCCTTCACCGTCGACTTCTTCTTCGTGCCGGCCAAGCTGCTGGGCGTGCTGGCGATGTTCGCATCGATCCTGCTGCTCTTCTTCCTGCCCTGGCTTGACACTTCGCCGGTGCGCTCGGGCAGCTATCGCCCGACCTTCAAGACGTTCTTCTGGATCCTGGTGCTCGACGTGCTGATCCTGGGCTATTGCGGCGGTGCGCCGGCGGAAGAACCCTATGTGATGATCAGCCAGGTCGCCGCGGCCTATTATTTCGCGCATTTCCTGATCATCCTGCCGATGATCGCGCGCTTCGAAAAGCCGCTGCCGCTGCCCAATTCGATCACCGAGGCGGTGCTGGCCAAATATGCCAAGGCTGACGGCGAACCCGCCGCAGTCCCGGCCGAATAAGGGGGAAGACAAGCATGGTACGCATCGGCGCATTCCTTGTCGGCCTCTTCTTCGCCGGCTGGCTGCTCATCTCCTTCCTCGTGGGTGCCTATTCCTATGTGGTGGAGCCCCCGGCCAAGACGGTGGAACATGAATTCCACCTGGCCCCCAAGCATGTCTCCTTCTCGTTCGACGGGCCGCTGGGTCGCTATGACAATCAGCAGCTCCAGCGCGGCTTCCAGGTGTTCAAGGAGGTCTGCTCGGCCTGCCACAGCCTGAAGTTCGTCGCCTTCCGCGACCTCGCCGGCATTGGCTATAACGAGGCGGAGATCAAGGCGATCGCCAAGAACTGGGCGATCAAGACGCCCAGCGTCGATCCGGCGACGGGCGAGGCCTCGACCCGCGATGGCATTCCGGCCGATTATTTCCCGTCCCCCTTCGCGAACAATGTCGCGGCGGCGGCGGCGAACAATAATGCGATCCCGCCGGATCTGTCGCTGATGACCAAGGCGCGCCATCATGGCTCGGCCTATGTCTATTCGCTGCTGACGGGCTTCCAGGAACAGCCGGCCGAACTGCTCAAGCATTTCCCGGATGCCAAGACGCCCGAGGGGCTGCACTTCAACCCCTATTTCGCCAACCTGAACCTTGCCATGGCGCCGCCGCTGTCGGCCGATGGCCAGGTGACCTATGGCGATGGCACCAAGCCGACCATCGACCAGATGTCGCAGGACGTGGCCGCCTTCCTCACCTGGACGGCCGAGCCGAAGCTGGAAAATCGCCGTCGCGCGGGCGTGGCGACGATCCTCTTCCTGCTGATCGCCACGGGGCTGGCCTATATGGCCTATCAGAATATCTGGGCAGACAAGAAGAAGGCGGCCTGACCGCACGTGCGCCCGATGGCATGAAAGAACGGGGCGCGCTTCCTTGTCGGGAGCGCGCCCTTTCCTTATGGGGCTTCAACCATGAGCATCGACAGTCTGACCGCGCTGGTCCGCACCATCCCCGACTTCCCCAAGCCGGGCATCCAGTTCCGCGACATCACGACCCTGCTGGCCGATGGGCCGGGTCTGGCCGAACTGATCGACCAGATGGCGAAGGTGGCAGGGCCGCTCGACCCCGACCTGATCGTCGGCGTGGAGGCGCGGGGCTTCATCCTGGGCGCGGCGCTGGCGCTGAAGCTGGGCAAGGGTTTCGTGCCCGTCCGCAAGAAGGGCAAGCTGCCGGGCAAGACCGTCGGCATCGACTATGTGCTGGAATATGGCACCGACCGGCTGGAACTGCATGAAGGACAGGTGCCGCAGGGCGCGCGCGTGCTGCTGGTCGACGACCTGATCGCCACCGGCGGGACGGCGCAGGCGGCGGCCCGGTTGCTGCGCGAGCAGGGCGCGCAGGTGCTGATGGCGTTGTTCGCGATCGACTTGCCGGATCTGGGGGGACTTGCCGCGCTGGAGCAGGACGGTGTCCCGTCGCGCGCGATCCTGTTGTTCGAGGGCGACTGATCCCCTCCAGGCGCCGGTTGTCGCCGGCGCCCTTTCGCGTCATGATGCGCCGATCCGATGACGAGGAGCATATGGCCGCTACTTCCCGCTTCCTCCGCCGGTTCGGTGCCTGTGTGGCGCCGCTGCTGCTATCGGCCTGTGCGACGCCGGCACCCTATCGCGAATTGTCCTGTAGCGCGGCAGTCGCGCCTGCGCTCGCCGCCCCGGATGCGCAGCGGATCACCACCACCCTGTCGGTGCTGACCTATAATATCGAGGGGCTGGGCTGGCCGGCACGCAGCGGACGGGGGCCGTCCCTTGACCAGATAGCGGAGCGACTGGCCGCCATGCGCGCGGCGGGGACGGCGCCCGATGTGGTGCTGTTCCAGGAAATGTTCAGCGGATCGGCGAAGCAGGCGGTGGCCGATACCGGCTATCCGGCGATCGCCGCCGGCCCGCATCGCACGACCCGCGCGCGCGGGGCGACCAAGGACAAGCTGCCGGGCAAGTCGCATATCGACCGGGGCGAGATCGGCATTCATTTTTCCGGCAGCGGCCTCGCGGTCGCCTCGCGCTATCCGATCCTCCTGACGCAGCGGCGCGCCTATGGCCGCAAATCCTGTGCGGGCCTGGATTGCCTGTCGAACAAGGGGATCGTGCTGGCCCGCATCGCCATGCCCGGCGTGCCGACGCCGATCGACATCTATGACACGCACATGAACTCGCGCGGGGCCTCCCGCGCGCCCGGACCGCGCAATCTCGCCGCGCATGAACGGCAGGCACTCGAAGCCTCGGCCTTCATCGATGCCAGCCATGATGATGCCTATCCGCTGATCTTTGGCGGCGATTTCAACATGCGCCATTCCGAACCGCGCTGGGAGAATTTCTCCCGCTACCAAGCGCTCCACCTGGTCCATCGCGTCTGCGCCGATGCGGCGTCAGGCTGCGATGTACGCATGTCCTGGGATGGCGACGAACCCTGGATGGACACGCAGGATCTGCAATTCTTCTGGCCCGGTGACCGGGTCTCGCTTCGCCCGATCCGGGTGGAGGCGATGTTCGATGGCGGACCGAGCGGGCCGGAATTGTCCGACCATGACGGCTTCCTCGTTACCTATGAACTGTCCTGGCCGCGCGGCGTCGCGCGCCAGCCGGGCGGCTGTTAAAGCGCGTCGGCCAGGGCATCGACGGCCACCGCCAGCTTCTCGTCGATCAGCGAGAGCAACTGCGTCCAGCCGAGCATGTCGTTCAACTCGCCCGGCCCATCGGAAATGCCGCGCAACCCCATCAGCGGCACGCAGAAGCGCTGGCAGGCGCGCGCGATCGCAAAAGTCTCCATGTCGACCATGTCGGCGTCGATCGCGGCATATTCCTCGCCGCCCACGACATTGGCGCCGGTCGACAGGCGCAGGGCGCGGATTTCGAGCGGCGTGACCAGCGGAATGTCGACCGGATGGTCGATCAGCGGTGTCACCCCCTTGGTGAAGCCCAGACGAGAGGCGTCCATGTCGCGCCAGGAGACGCTGGCGACCTGATAGACCTCCCCCAGCATGCCGACGCGCGACCCGGCGGAGCCGAGCGATACGACCAGATCCGGCAGGGTGCCCGCCTGCGCCATCCGGTCGAGCGTCACGGCCATGGCCAGTGCCGCCTCGACCGGGCCGACGCCGGTCATCAGCGGGGTGATCCGGGCTTGCAGATGTGGGCCATATTCGGCGTCGATCGCCATCACGAACAGCACCCGCCGTCCGCCCATCACCACACATGTTGCCGTCATCTGCTGGTCTCCGTCTCGCTGCTGCGCGTCATAGCCGGAAAAGGGCAAAAAATAAGGCCTCGGAAATCCGGAGACTTCCAAGGCCTTATCATGGTGGGCGTGGCAAGGATTGAACTTGCGACCCCTGCGATGTCAACACAGTGCTCTACCACTGAGCTACACGCCCGCCGTGGAGGGGCCAATAACGGGGGTCGGTGACTCGCGCAAGCGCTAAATGACACTTTTTTGTAGAAACTTTTCCAACCCGCTGGACAGGGGGTGGGGAGGCCATATGCTGCGGTGCAAATAAGGGGGGACGCAAAAACATCATGTTGCCTACGCCATCGACGCCGACGGAACCGGTTCGGCCGCTCCCCTTCTATCGCCATCTCTATTTCCAGGTGCTGGTGGCGATCGCGCTGGGCGTGCTGCTCGGCCATTATTTCCCGGCGACGGGCGAGGCGATGAAGCCGCTGGGCGATGCCTTCATCGCGCTGGTGCGGATGATCATCGCGCCGGTCATCTTCCTGACGATCGTCACCGGCATTGCCGGCATGAAGGAACTGGGCGCGATCGGCCGGGTCGCGGCCAAGGCCTTTGCCTATTTCCTGACCTTCTCCACCCTGGCGCTGATCGTTGGCCTGATCATCGCCAATGTCGTGCAGCCCGGTGCTGGCCTCAACATCGATCCGGCGACCCTGGATGCCAGCAAGATCGCCGATTATGCGCAGCAGGCGCATGACCGCACGCTGGTCGCCTTCCTGCTGAACGTCATTCCCGCGACCCTAGTGTCGGCGGTGGCCGACGGGCATAATATCCTGCAGGTGCTGTTCGTCGCGATCCTGTTCGGCATCGCGCTCAGCATGATCGGGGAAAAGGCCGAGCCGCTGATGACGGTGCTGGAATCGGCCAGCCTCGCCATCTTCAAGCTGGTGTCCTTCCTGATGAAGGCGGCGCCCTTCGGCGCGTTCGGCGCGATGGCCTTCACCGTCGCCAAATATGGCGTCGGGACGCTCGCCAACCTCGCCGGGCTGGTCGCGACCTTCTACCTCACTTCGCTGCTGTTCGTGCTCGTCGTGCTGGGGACGGTCGCCTGGTTCGCCGGCTTCAACATCCTGCACCTGATCCGCTATCTGCGCGCCGAACTGCTGCTGGTGCTGGGCACATCCTCGTCGGAAGCCGCGCTGCCCAGCCTGATCGAGAAGATGGAACAGGCGGGGTGCCGCAAGTCGGTGGTCGGGCTGGTCGTGCCGACCGGCTACAGCTTCAACCTCGACGGCACCAATATCTACATGACGCTGGCGGCGCTGTTCATCGCGCAGGCGACCAACGTGCATCTGAGCCTGGAGGAACAGATATTGCTGCTGCTGGTGGCGATGCTGTCGTCCAAGGGCGCAGCGGGTGTGACCGGCGCGGGCTTCATCACCCTGGCCGCCACCCTGTCGATCGTGCCGTCGGTGCCGGTCGCGGGCATGACCCTGATCCTGGGTGTCGATCGCTTCATGAGCGAATGCCGCAGCCTCACCAACTTCGTCGGCAATGCGGTGGCGACGGTGGTGGTGTCGGTCTGGGAAAAGGGTCTGGATCGCGAGCGCTTTGCGGCGGCCATGGCGGGCAAGCCGCTGCCGCCGCAGGGGCAGGGCGCGGACGAGGCCGAAGCGCTCAGCTAAGGCCGGTCAGCGTCTCGCTGCCGAACATCCGTTCGACTTCCAGCACCAGGTCGCGCAGGTGGAAGGGCTTCGACAGCACCTTCGCCTGCGGCACCGCCTTGCCGGCCTTCAGCGTCACGGCGGCAAAGCCGGTGATGAACATGATGCGGGTCTGGGGCGCGACATTGGCGGTGTGCTGGGCCAGTTCGATGCCGTCCATCTCGGGCATGACGATGTCGGTCAGCAGCAGGTCGAACCGATCCGATTCGATATGCGGCACGGCCTGGGTGCCGGTGGCGACTGCCACCACCTCATAACCCGACTTTTCCAGCGCCCGCGCCAGATAGGCGCGCATGCTGTCATCATCTTCCGCCAGCAGGATTCGAACCATTGACCCCAAATTTCCTGTAAGCCGTCTTCCGCGGCGCCCCTTGCCTTGCCCACAGACTGGCAAGCCGTTCGGATATATGCGACAAGGATTAAAGATTATCCAGCCGACCAAATTTTTCCCCGGCCGGTGAAAGGAATGGCGTTGGATCATTTTGGTACGTGTCCGCCAACCGAATCGACGGCGGCCTATGATCTTCATGGTCCTGCTCTTCCCAATGGTCCTTTGATTGTGTCCGTGCCCCATGCCGGGCGCGACTATTCCCCTGAATTGCTGGCTCTGGCGCGGGTGCGGCCGGAGGTGCTGCGCCGGCTGGAAGATCGCTGGGCCGACATGCTGGCGGGGCCGCTGGTCGCGCGGGGCTATAGCGTGCTGGTCGCCCGCCCGCCGCGCGCGATGATCGACCTCAACCGGCATGAGCGGGAGCTGGATCCGGTGATGGTGACCGGTCTGCCCCGCGACCAGCCGCTGCAGAGCAGCGCCAAGCTGCGCGGCGGGCTGGGCCTCATTCCCCGTCGCCTGCCCGGCGCCCTGGAATTGTGGCAGCGCCCCATCCCATGGGAGGAGGCGCGGCGGCGGATCGAGACGGTGCATCGGCCCTATCATGCCCGGCTGGCACAGATGATGACGGCTGCGCGGGAGCGGCATGGCCATGCCATCCTGATCGACCTGCATTCCATGCCACCGCTGCCGCCGCCGGCCGCCGGACAGGCTGCCCCGGCGCTGGTGCTGGGCGATCGCTTCGGCCGCAGCGCCGCGACACGGCTGATGATGCTGGCGGCCGATGTTGCGGCAGGACATGGCGTGCTGACGTCGCAGAACCATCCCTATGCCGGCGATCATCTGATCGAGCGGCATGGTCGGCCGGAGCGCGGTTTCCATGCGCTGCAACTGGAGGTGGACCGTGCCCTCTATCTCGACGTCACGCTCGACCGGCCGGGGCCGGGGCTGACGCGCATGCAAGGCGTGGTGGCGGCGATTGCCGAGGCGCTGGCGAACGAACTGCCGCGCAGCTACGCGATGGCGGCGGAATGATTTTAGTCGTTCATCACCAGCCGGGCGCCGGCGACGCTCAGATGGTGGGAATCGAAATAGAGCGGCTTGCCGTCATGGATGATGGCGCAGCGGCGGGCATCGCATAGCCGCGCCATCGGATCGATCAGCGTCACGCCCTGTGCCTGCCATCGCGCGAACAGCGCGCGCAGATTATGGGTGTGCGCCCCAATCGTGGCGCGGTCTACACCCTGCGCCTGCCCAAGATCGCCGCCGCGGGCGAGATGGGCCAGATGGCGTGGCACGTCGAAAGGCTGGGGCGGCACCGGTCCGATCAGGATGACCTGCCGTCCTTCGGCGCGCAGAGCATGGATGGTGGCGTCGAGTTTCGCGACGAAGGCGGGATCGTCAAATTCGCCATTGGCCCAGAAGGCGGCGAGATAGATGCGGCGAATGGCCGGATCGGCACGGATCGCGGCAAAGGCCGCCTGGTTGGCGCGGGCGCAACGGGCATCCTTGGGCGCGTCATAGCCCAGCACCGGCGGGCAACTGGACGTGGTCCGCTCGATCAGGGCGCGGCCTTCCGCCCTGGCCCTGAGCGACAGGGCATAGGCCATTTCCACGCCATGGCTGTCGCCCCAGAGCAGGGCGTCGGGTCGGACCTTGGCACCGAGAATGCAGGGCTGGGCACCGCGGGCGAATGTGTCGTGACAGGCCTTGCGCGTGGGGCTGATGTCAGTGCGGCCGGCGGCGAGTTGCAGCACCTGCGGCGCAAAGCGCTGCGGCCAGCCGCCCATCGCCAGCAGCGCCAGCGACAGGAGGCACAGCAGCGCCATGGCGCCGCCGGTGAACTGGAAGATGCGCCGGGCGGGGATGCGGCGGGCATCGCGGAAGGGACGCTCGACGAAACGCCAGGAGAGGATGGCGGCGATGAAGGAAGCTGTCACGACCGCGATGGCCGTCGATCCGGTCAGGGCCGCATCGGTCGCATATTCGGTGAAGACGATCAGCGGCCAGTGCCACAGATAGAGCGAGTAGGAGATGAGACCCACGCCGACGAAAAGGGGCATGCTGAGCAGGCGCCCGACGCTGGTGCCCGGCGCGCTGTGCAGCAACAGCGCCGCGCCCAGCACCGGGGGCAGGGCGGTGATGCCGGGAAAGACGGTCTCGCGGGTGTAGAAGATGACAGCGAAGGCGACAGATAGAAGGCCGCTCCACGCAAGCGCCTCCCGCAGCCAGCGCGCCCGTGCGGCCGGGATGGCTCCGAGCGCCAGCAAGGCGCCCGCAAATAATTCCCAGGCGCGGGTGGGCAGCAAGTAGAAGGTGAAGCCGCTGGTGTCGCGCTGGAGCGCGATCGCCAGTGCCAGCGAAATCGCGGCGATCGCGCCGACGATCAGGCCGCGCCAGCGGGCGGCAAAGCGTGCGACCAGCATCAGCAGGATCGGGAAGCCGATGTAGAATTGCTCCTCCACCGCCAGCGACCAAGTGTGGAGCAGCGGTTTCACGTCGGCGCCGCCGGCGAAATAGCCGGTGTCGGTGAAGAACCAGAGGTTGGAGGCGAACAGCGTGGCGGCGAGCGCGGATTTCGGCACGCCCTCTATATCGCCCGGCAGATAGAGCCAGCAGGCCGCCGCCAGCACGGCCAGGATCATCAGGCTGAGCGCCGGCATGATCCGGCGGAAGCGGCGTTCGTAGAAATGGACGAGCGAGAAGCGCTGTTCATCCACCTCGCGCGCGATGATGCCGGTGATGAGGAAGCCGGAGATCACGAAGAAGATGTCAACGCCGACATAGCCGCCGGAAAAGCCTGGCACATGGGCATGGAAGAGCAGCACCGGCAGGATGGCGATGGCGCGCAGCCCGTCAATGTCGCGGCGATAACGACCCGCCCCGATCATGCTGCTTTCCTGTGGTGCCGACCCATGCATGGCGCTGTCCTAGCGCGAAAGCCCTGCGATTTGCTTTACCATTTTGCCGTCGTTGACAGCGACATGACAGCTGATATGATCCAGTGTATATCATAAATGGGTGAGGATCATGCGCGATTACGCCACGGCGGACTTCTACAAGGATGTGGATCTGGTCGATGATCCCCATGCCTATTTCGACTTTCTGCGTGCCCAGGGGCCTGTGACGCGGCTGCCGCACCGCAATGTGGTGGCGGTGACGGGCTATGAGGAAACGGTGCAGGTGATGCTCGATACCGAGCATTTTTCCAGCATCAACGCCGTGACCGGGCCGATGACGGACCTGCCGTTCACGCCGCAGGGCGACGATATCGCGGCGGAACTGGAGGCGGCGCGGCCCAAGATCGCCTTTGCCGACCAGATCGTGACGGAAAGCGGCACCCGCCATGCCAAGCTGCGATCGGTGATCGGCAGCCTGTTCACCCCCAGCCGCTTGAAGGCGCTGGAGCCATCCCTCTATGCGACCGCCGATAGCCTGATCGACGAGTTTGCCGCCGATGGTAAGGTCGATCTGGTGCGCCAATATGGCGGCCCCTATGCGACGCTGGTGATCGCCGACCTGCTGGGCATCCCGGCCAAGGGGCGTGCGGCCTTCCGCGTCCTGCTGGAAGGGGCGGTGCCGGCCCAGATCGACGGATCGCCCGAGGATCTGAAGCACAATCCGCTGGTCGGCCTTGGCAAGCATATGTTCCGCTACATCGCCTGGCGCCGCTTCCTGAACCATCCGGCGGTGCTGCCGGTGCGCAGGCTGCTGGGCGCGGACACGGGGAAGAAGGACATATTGACGACGCTGGCGCTGGCGAAGTTCCCGGATGGGACGAGCCCGACCCTGGTCGACCTGACGGCGATGGCGGCCTTCCTGTTCGGCGCGGGGCAGGACACGACCAACCGGCTGCTGGCCAACGCCTTCCGCATCATCGCGATCCGGCCGGATATCCAGGCGCAGTTGCGTGCCGACCCCAAGCGTATCCCCAATTTCCTGGAGGAAGTGCTGCGCTATGACGGGTCGGTGAAGAGCGGGGGGCGTATCTGCACGCGGACGACGGAGCTGGGCGGGATCGAGATCAAGGCGGGGACGACGATCCTGATGTCGCACATGGCGGCCAATCGCGATCCGCGCCGTTTCGACAATCCGGCGCAGTTCGACATGGATCGGCCGCGTGCCAAGGAGCATCTGGCCTTTGGCCGGGGGGCGCATACCTGCATCGGCGCGCCGCTCGCCCGGCGCGAGGTAGCGGTCAGCATCGAACGGCTATTGGCGCGGATGGGCAATATCCGCCTGTCCCCGGCCCATCATGGGGCGGGTGAGGCGCTGCGCTTCGACTATGAGCCCACCTATATATTGCGGGCGCTGCGGCACCTGCATCTGGAGTTCGATCCGATCGCGGATCCCGGCTGAACAGGGGGCAGAGGCGGGATGAACCGGCCCCTCCATGCGATTCGGAGGGGCCGGTTCCTTTTTCGTCAGGCCGCGGCGCGGCGTTCCTTCAGTTCCTCGTTCAGCATTTCTGCCAGCAGGAAAGCCAGTTCCAGGCTCTGCGCCGCGTTGAGGCGCGGATCGCAATGGGTGTGGTAGCGATCGGCCAGGCCTTCGTCGGTGATCGCGATCGCACCGCCGGTGCATTCGGTGACATTCTGGCCGGTCATTTCGGCATGGATGCCGCCGCCGAACGTCCCTTCGGCGCGATGCACGGCAAAGAAGCCGCGCACTTCGGCCAGGATGCGGTCGAACGGCCGCGTCTTGTAGCCATTGGCTGCCTTGATGACGTTGCCGTGCATCGGGTCGCAGGACCAGACCACCGAATGACCCTCGCGCTTCACCGCGCGCACCAGCTTGGGCAGGCCGGCCTCGATCTTGTCATGACCATAGCGGGTGATGAGCGTGATGCGCCCGGCTTCCCGCTTCGGGTTCAACAGGTCGAGCAGGCGCAGCAGTTCGTCCGGCTCCAGCGTCGGGCCGCACTTCATGCCGATCGGGTTGCCGATGCCACGCAGATATTCGACATGCGACGACCCTTCGAAGCGGGTGCGGTCGCCGATCCACAGCATGTGCGCCGAGGTGTCATACCAGTCGCCGGTCAGGCTGTCCTGACGGGTCAGCGCCTGTTCGAACGGCAGCAGCAGCGCCTCATGGCTGGTGTAGAAGCTGGTGCCGCCAAGCTGCGGCACGCTGTCCGCGTCCAGGCCACAGGCGCGCATGAAGTCGAGCGCCTGGCCGATCTGGTCGGCCATCGCCTCGAACTTCGCGGCCCAGGGGCTGCGGCCCATGAAATCGAGCATCCAGCCATGCACCCGGTCGAGGCTGGCATAGCCGCCGGTCGAGAAGGCGCGTACCAGGTTCAGCGTCGCTGCCGACTGGTTATAGGCGCGGATCATCCGCTGCGGATCGGGCTCGCGCGCTTCAGGGGTGAAGGCGATGTCGTTGACATTGTCGCCGCGATAGCTGGGCAATTCCACGCCGCCGATCGTCTCGGTATCGGCCGAGCGGGGCTTTGCGAACTGGCCCGCCATGCGGCCGACCTTCACCACCGGCAGCTTCGAGGCGAAGGTCAGGACGACCGCCATCTGCAGCAGCACGCGGAACGTGTCGCGGATATTGTTCGGATGGAACTCGGCAAAGCTCTCGGCGCAGTCGCCGCCCTGCAGCAGGAAGGCTTCGCCGTTCGCGACGCGGCCAAGATCGGCCTTCAGATTCCGTGCCTCGCCCGCAAAGACGAGGGGCGGAAACTGGCCAAGCTGGGCCTCTACCGAGGCAAGCGCCTCCTGGTCCCGATAAAAGGGCATCTGGATGCCCTTATGCTCCCGCCAGCTTTCCGGCGTCCACTTCGCCGCCACGTCGAGTCTCCTTCACGTCAAAAAAATAGGGGCCGCATCTACGCGTAACCGCCCGGCAGGGCAAGTTTATAGCGGTTGCGGCGCCTCTTTGCGCAAGGATACTATCGATCAGACTGATCGAGCGGCTTTATTTCTGGCAGGGATAGCGATCGTTGAGGGCGATGCTGACCAGCGCCGACGCCGCTGCGCCGCGCTGGTCGGGGTAGCGCTCCAGATAGGCGACGACAGTGCTTTTCACATCCTCGGCCGCCATCCGCTTTGGCCAGCAGACCGTCCGGGCGCGGCCCAGGAACATCTCCTTGCGGATGCCGTCGGTCGCCCCGGCGATATATGCGGTGCAGGCCAGCTTATATTCCGGCGCCTTGTTGCGGCATTTGGCGAGCAGGCTGGTGCCGGTCTCGAACATGTAGATGCCGCCTTCGTCCGATGCGGGCGGTGGCGGCGGAACCTTGCTCGATGATGCGGCGGCGATCGCCAGCAGAAGCGCAAACATGGGGGCGGGGCACTCATATCGGATCGTTGAGGATGCGACGCAAAGTGCCGTCTTTGGGATAGCCTGTCCAACCGGACTGGCCGACATGTGAAACGGACTGGCTCAGTATATGCCGCGGCTTGACGATGGCGGGCGGGCGGGCACTATGGCGCCATGCGCATCGCGATCTTCGGCACCAAGGGCTATGACCGGCATTTCCTGTCGGCCGCCAATCAGGGACATGAACTGCATTTCCTGGAACCCCGTCTGGACGCGGACACCGCGAGCCTGGGCGAAGGGTTCGAGGCGGTCTGCGTGTTCGTCAACGACCGGCTGGACGCGGCCGTGCTGGCCAAGCTGGCGGCCGGCGGCACGCGGCTGATCGCGCTGCGCTGTGCCGGCTATAATAATGTCGATCTGGTCGCGGCGGCGGAACTGGGGCTGACGGTTGTGCGGGTGCCGGCCTATTCGCCCCATGCGGTTGCGGAATTCACCGTCGCGTTGCTGATGGCGCTCGACCGGCGCATCCATCGCGCCTGGGCGCGGGTGCGGGAAAATAATTTTGCGCTCGACGGGCTGATCGGCCGCAACCTCCATGGCCGGGTGGCGGGCGTGATCGGCACCGGGCGGATCGGCGCGCTGGTCGCCCGCACGCTGAAGCTGGGCTTTGGCTGCGAGGTGCTGGCGAGCGATGTGGCGGAAGATCCCGAGCTGCTGGCGATGGGCGTGCGCTACGTGTCGCCGCGCGACCTGCTGGAACAGGTCGATATCGTCTCGCTCCATTGCCCGCTGACCCCGGATACGCGCCATATCATCAATGCCGACGCGATCGGCCGGGCGCGCGATGGACTGGTGATCGTCAATACCAGCCGCGGCGCGCTGATCGATACGCAGGCGCTGGTGGCGGGGCTCAAGTCGCGCAAGATCGGCGGCGTCGCGCTTGACGTCTATGAGCAGGAGGCCGACCTGTTCTTCGAGGATCTGTCCAACGAGATCATCGAGGATGATCTGTTCCAGCGGCTGCTGACCTTCCCGAATGTTTTGGTCACCGGGCATCAGGCATTCCTGACCGAAGAGGCGCTGGCGAGCATCGCCGAGACGACGATGACGAATATCAGCGATTTCGCCGCCGGTCGTCCGCTCGCCAACCGGGTCGATCCGCAAGCGGCTATTGCCCCACGAGGATGAACGGCGCCCAGACATAGGGCTGCACCGCGTCCGGCTTGCCGGACCGGATCAGCTTCAGCATCGCCCGTTGCAATGCCACCCCGCGATAGGCGCCGCGCCGGTTGGCCTTGACCGTCTCGACCGTGATGAAGGTGCCGGCATCGTCCCGCACCGGCCAGTGCGAGACCAGCAGGGCGCCGGCGCCGGCATAGCGGAATGCCTGGGCCAGGCCGGAATAGGTCTGGGCCTGGGCGCTGCTGCCGGCGGCGGTGTTGCACGCGGACAGGATCACCCAATCGGCGCCGATCCGCATCTGCGCCACTTCCGATGCGGTCAGCAGCCCGTCATTGCCGGAATCGATGTCCGGTGGCGAAAGCAGCAGCGCCGGTTCGTCCAGCCCCTCCATCTGGCCGCCGACCAGCCCGTGGGTGGCGAACAGCATGACCGAATAGGGGCGCAGGTCGCTGGAGCGCAGGGTCGCCTCGCTGGCGTTCGCGCCGATCAGCAACCGGGCATGATCGGGGCCGAAATAGCGCGCAACCGATCGCAATTCCTCGGCCGATCCGGGCAGGGGCGGCAATTGCGCCAGCGTGGCCGCGCCGCCGCCGCGCTGCTTGAGGGCGATCGCCTGCGTCTCCTGCGAAAAGGGCAGGGGCGCGCCGATGCCCAGCATCCGGTCATCCTGCGCCGCCAGCTTTTGCGGCACGACGGGGCGGAAGCCGCTGTCGATCCGCAGCGCATAGCGCCGGATCAGCCAGGGTGTGTTGCGGTCGATATGCTGCACCGGCTTTTGCGGCAGCATGGCAAAGGGCAGGGCGGCGAAAGTGCCGGTCGGCACGACCCGCAGGCGCTGCGCCTTGCCCAGCGCGGCTTGGACATCGGGCGTGAAGATCTGGGTGTAGAGGATATGGGCGCCTTCCTGGTCGAAGCCGGTGGCGCTCAGCGATGCGCGCAGTCGCGCGATCCGGCCGACCAGATCGGCGCGCGTCTCCTGCGCCCGGATGATGGTGGTCCGTTCGCGGCTGACGGCCAGAATATAGACGCCGTCAAAGGCCGGCGTCACCGCCAGCAGCGCCTCGTCTGCCGCCAGATTGGCTTGCAGCGATGCCAGGTCGGGCAGGGCGCCGCCGCGCGCCTCCAGCCATCGGGGGAAGTCATGGGCGATGGCGGTGCGGTCGGCATTGACCTCTTTTGCCAATGTCGCGCGACTGGCGCGTGCGGCGGCGACGCCTTGGTCGCGGGCGAGCGCCTGCAGCAACAGGCTGTCGGCGGCCTGCAGCGCGCGGGTCCGGTCCTGCAGCGCGCGGACCCGGTTGCCCAGTGTGGGGTCGTCCACCATCCGCTGCGCGACCAGATGATTGGCCTGGACGATGCCCGATCCGGCAAGCAGCGCCATGGCATCCATCGCCAGCCCGGCGTCGCGCGCCTGTGTCGCGATCGCCAGCACGCTGTCCAGCGCGGCGCGCTGATCCTCGGTCAGGGCGCCGTCCTCCTGCAGGCTGAGGCTGGTGCGCAGCAGCGCGATCAATCGGCAGGCCGCATCGACGCTGTCGCCGCCATTGGCCCAGGCGGACAGCATGCCGGCATTGGCGATGGCGAAGCCGGGCAGATTGTCGAGTTGGCGGGTTTCCCGGTCGAAATCGGTGGCGGCAGCGCGCGCCTCGTCCATCCGGCCGGCCTGGATCAGCGCGGGGATCAGAAAGGGATAGACGCGCTGCCCCATGTCGCGATCCTCGGCGCTGCCGGTGCGGCCGCGGGCCAATGCAGTCTGTAGCCGGCTGATCGCCGTATCCCTGCGTCCCTGGGCAAAGGCGGCGACGCCGGCAAAGGCCAGCGCGCGCGCGGATTGCGGACTGGTGTCACCTTCGATGTCACGAAAGCCGCGCTCGGCTTCCAGGAACAGCGGTTCGGCCTCGTCATAGCGTTCCAGCGGCAGCAGCAGATTGCCGAGATTCTGCAGCGCGAAGTCAAAGGCCAGGCTCTTCGTGCCGCTGGTCTCGCGCTTGATCGCGATCGATCGCTCCAGATAGGCGAGGCTTTCGTTGCGCCTTCCGGTGCGCGAGAGCAGCAGGCCCAGCGCTTCGAGTGCGCGGGCATAATTGGGATGCTTGCGATCGACATGGTCGGTCGCGGTATCCACCGCCAGACGGGCATAGATTTCCGCCTCGGCATCGCGATCCGCGCGCGAGAGCATCTGCGCGTACATATAATAGGCGCCGACCGCGTCCGCGCTGTTCTGGCCGCTGGCGGCGACCCGCGCCTCCATGCTGCGGCGCTGCGCCTCGACCGCCTCGCTGTTGCGGCCGAGACGGGACAGTGCCTGGGCATGGGCGAAGGCGATGTTGGACTTCAGCATCATCGCCGATTCATCCAGCGCCTTGGGATCGGTGCGGGCGAAATAGCCGTCGATATAGCGGCTCGCTTCGGCCAGCGTCTCGACCCCGGCGCCGATCTGGTTCAGCGTGACCTGGACATAGCCTTTGATCGACAGGCCCTGCATCCAGTAGATCGGATAGGCGTCGCGGAAGGGCGACAGCAGGGCAAGGCCGCGGTCTGCATGAGCGAGCGCGTCGGGGTTGCGACCGTCGATCTGGTCCATCGACGACAGGTTGATGAGCGCGACGCCCGCCAGCGGATGGGCCTGGCCCTGCACCTTGCTGTGGGATGCCGCCGTTTCGAGCGCTGTCCAGGCGTCGCGCGTCTTCTGCGACATGGACAGGGCATAATCATCGCTCTCGAACAGCGCATCGGCCTTGTCCTCCAGCGCGTAGAGCCGGGCATAGCGCGGATCGTCGGTGCGGAAGGCAGGCGGCGGTGCGGCGGCAGCGGGCAGCAGCGCGGGGCCGGCCAAGGCCAGCAGAAACGCGCCCGCGCGCGCGGAAAACAGCATGATGCGCCCCACTTTTCTCGACCCGATACCGTCTTGGGTGGAACCCAGGACGGCGTCAAGTCATCAGGCCAGCGTCAGGCGCCAGTCCCAGCGCAGGGGATCGCCGTCCATCACCTCGACCCCGCGTGCGATCAGCGCGTCGCGTATCTCGTCCGACAGGGCGAAATCCTTCTCGGCGCGGGCCGCGGTGCGGCGCTCCAGTTCGGCCTCGATCTCTTCCGGCGTGATCTGCGCATCCTTGGGCTGCACCCGCAACTCGGCGCGGGTCAGGTCCAGCAGGCGCAGGCCCAGCGCCTGGTCGAACGCGGCGATCAGGCACAGCTTCTCGTCCACCGGCACCTTTTTCATGCTGATCGCTTCTTCCAACAGCGGCAGCGCGCGCGGCGTCATCAGGTCGTCGGCGATCGCGGCGTCGAACTGCTCCAGCAGCGGCACCAGCTTGGGGTGGAGATTGGCGCGCAGATAATCGAGCGTGACCGACTGCCAGGTGATCCCCTCAGCCCGGCTTTTCAGCCCCTCGACCCCCATGACCAGCCGCTTGAGGCGGGTCAGCGCAGCGGCCAGATTGTCAGCGCTGAACTCCAGCTCGCTGCGATAATGGGCGCCCAGGCACAGCAGGCGATAGGCGATCGGATGCACGCCGGCATCGACCAGGCTGAACAGGGTGGTGAAGCCGCCCTTCGACTTCGACATCTTCCCCTGCCGGTCGACCAGGAAATTATTGTGCATCCACCAGCGCGCGCCGGTGAAGTCCGGCTGCGTATCGGTGCAGCCGCAATAGGCCTGATTCTGCGCAATCTCGTTGGGATGATGAATCTCGCGATGGTCGATGCCGCCGGTATGGATGTCGAACGGCTGGCCCAGGCGGGCTTGGCTCATGACCGAGCATTCCAGGTGCCAGCCCGGCGCGCCCTTGCCCCAGGGGCTGTCCCATTCCATCTGGCGCTGCTCGCCCGGCGGCGACTTGCGCCAGATGGCGAAGTCGCTCGGGTTGC
This sequence comes from Sphingobium salicis subsp. salicis, assembly GCF_049472635.1. Classification (NCBI taxonomy): domain Bacteria; kingdom Pseudomonadati; phylum Pseudomonadota; class Alphaproteobacteria; order Sphingomonadales; family Sphingobiaceae; genus Sphingobium; species Sphingobium salicis. The sequence continues at coordinate 2,988,506 of NZ_JAYRCS010000001.1, read as the reverse complement.
GCTTGCCCGCCACCGGGTCGATGCGGGCATGGGCGGCATCGTCGCGACCGCCGGCCAGCGCGCCATAATTGGGCACGGTCGAGCTGTCGAAATAGAGGCCGCTGTCCAGTTCGTAGCAATGCGCGTCGGCGATTTTCTGCGCGAACTCGATCATCTGGGGCACATAGTCGGTCGCGACCGTCCATTCGCTGGGCGCCATGATGTTGAGGTCGGCGATATTGGCCTTGAACGCTTCGGTATAATGGGCCGCGATGTCCCAGATGCTCTTCGCGCTGGCGCGGGCGGCGGCCTCCATCTTGTCGTCGCCGGCGTCGGCATCCGACGTCAGATGGCCGACATCGGTGATGTTGATGATCTGGGTGACGTCCAGCCCCTTCCACAGCAGGGTCCGGCGCAGCGTGTCGACGAACACATAGGCGCGCAGATTGCCGATATGGGCATAATTATAGACGGTCGGGCCGCAGCTATAGACGCGCGCATGGTTGGGCTCGATCGGCGCGAACGGCTCGATCGACCGGGTCAGGCTGTTGAACAGGCGCAGGGGCGCGTCGCTATGCTGGTCTTGGCTCATGGCGCCAGCCATGTCGCGAGACGGCGCGATCGTCAACGGGGCGGGCACCGCAAAAAAGCGCTTGAACTTGACCTTGGGTCAAGCGGTAGCAAGGGGCATGACCGATATATTGGATATTGCCGCCGTCGCCCGCGCCACCGGCCTCACCAGCCGGGCGCTGCGTTTCTATGAGGCGCGCGGGCTGGTCGCGCCGCTGCGCACCGCGTCGGGGCGGCGCCTGTTCGGCCCGGCCGAACTGGCGCGTCTGCACCAATTGCTGGCGCTCAAGCGGGCGGGGCTGAGCCTTGCCCAGATCAAGACATTATTCGACGGCCGGCCGATCGACCTTGGCGCGCTGCTGCGCGCGCAGGTCGCGGCGATCGACGCGCAGGCGCAGGAACTGGCGCAGGCGCGCAGCCATCTGGAAATCGCCTTGTCCCGCATCGACCGTGGCGAGCCGCTCGATGCCGCGACCCTTTGCTCGCTGATCCGCAGTGGAGAAAGCATGACCATGCAAGAAGAATGGAAGGCGGTCAGTGGCCGCTATATCAGCGCCCAGGCCGAGGCCGATTTTGCCGAGACGATGCCCAACATGCCGGCCGATTTCGACCAGGCGGCCTATAGCGCGCAATGGGCGGACCTCACCGCCCGGATAGAGGCGGCACTGCCGCTTGACCCGGCGAGCGCGGCGGCAGGGGCCTTTTATGACGAATGGCAGGCGCTGCTCGCGCCCTTCACCGCCATCGCCACACCGGCGATGATGGAGGGGGTGACGCGGATGTACGACCATGTCGACGAGTGGAAGGACGAGCGGCAGCCGCCCTTCGCCTCGGAAGTGTGGCACTTCATCCGCAGCGTCGCGGCGGCGCGGCAAATGTAATAAATTGTTGCTTGGGCGGTGGCGCCTTGCGCGATCGTCCGGGCGACCCGATATTGGCTGTGCGGACCGGGCCCCTCTGGCGACATGGATCTCTTCCCCCTTGATCCAGGTCGCGATGTCGGACCGCATCGGGTGCGCCCGGTGCAGGTTTTGTGGCAATTCCCCCCTCTTTTTGCCGCAGGAGACCGCACCGGGCTCACTCGAACCACATTTATGATGGAGTGAGTGAAGCCGTGAACAATCCCGTACGCATGCCGGGCTATGGTGCCAGCCAGACGGCGCAGACCGATGCTGGCCTGCGCGCGCACATGCTCGGCGTTTTCCGCAACATGGGCATCGGCCTGGTCATCACCGGCCTGGTCGCCGGCCTGGTCGGCAATACCCCGGTGCTGGCCGCTGCCATCTTCGGCACGCCGCTGAAGTGGGTCGCGATCTTCGCGCCGCTGGCCTTTGTCTTCTTCTTCAGCTTCCGCATCGACAAGATGACGACGGCTGGCGCGCGCACCGCCTTCTACACCTTCGCGGCGGTGATGGGCGTGTCGCTGGGCAGCGTCTTCCTGGTCTTCACCGGCGGCAGCATCGCCCAGGCCTTCTTCTCGGCGGCGGTGATGTTCCTCGCCATGGCGCTCTGGGGCTATACCACCCAGCGTGACCTGACCAAGATGGGCAGCTTCCTGATGATGGGCCTGATCGGCATCGTCGTCGCCAGCCTGATCAACATCTTCATCGGCTCGTCGGCCATGGCGATGGTCATCTCGATCATCGGCGTCGTGGTCTTCACCGGCCTCACCGCCTGGGACGTGCAGCGCATCAAGTCGGAATATTTCTACTATGCCGGCCATGAGGTGGCGCAGAAGATGCAAGTGATGGGCGCGCTGTCGCTCTACCTCAACTTCGTCAACCTGTTCCAGATGCTGCTGAGCCTGACCGGCGAGCGCGAATAAGCATGCGGGACCAAGCCACCGTGTCGGCCATGCTCTGCCCGGTCTGCCATGTGGGGCTCCACATGAGCGACCGGCAGGGGGTGGAGATCGACTATTGCCCGCAATGTCGTGGCGTCTGGCTCGACCGGGGCGAACTCGACAAGATCATCGAGCGCTCGGTTCAGCCGGCCCCGGCCCCCGCCGCGCCGCAGATGAACTACCGCCCGGACCGCGAATATCGCGACGATGGGCGCGGCTATCCCAAGAAACGCAGGAAGAGCTTTCTGGAAGAGCTGTTCGATTGAGAAAAAGGCCGGTCCCGATGGGGCCGGCCTTTTTCGTTGAGGGCTTCTTCCTTCCGTCATGCCAGTGAAGGCTGACATCAAATATTCTCAGCGACCGTCGAAATATTCCCGCCGCCCTGCTTCATGCCTTTGGGCATTTTTCCAGCATGAATTGCGCCAGTCCTTCAACGGTCAATTGAGGGTCGAATACGACGTCTTCGCTGCCTGGCTCTCCGACCATGAGGGGGCGTCGGCTAATGTAACGAAGGGCATCGAGCATGACATCATCGATGTCATCATCACAGACACCAAGGTCATTGCATAACTGAGATTTGGGCGTGATTGCCCTTCGAACGCCGTGCTCCGTCTTTAGAATGTTCACGATCAGGTCGACGAGGCTGTCAAGTTCAGACGGAGTCATGCCCATGCCTTAATGCGCCGCGCCCCAACTCGGGCCGGTGCCGATTTCCACGCCCAGCGGCACGGACAGGCTGACCATCGGTTCGGCCGCGCTCTCCATGACCTGGCGGATCACTTTGCTCGCCGCCTCGACATCGGCTTCGGGCAGTTCGAACACCAGTTCGTCATGCACCTGCAGCAGCATGCGCACGCGGGGCAGGCCCGCAGCTTCGAGCGCCGGGCCCATGCGGGCCATCGCCCGCTTGATGATGTCGGCGCTGGTGCCCTGGATCGGCGCGTTGATCGCGGCGCGCTCGGCGCCCTGCCGTTCGTGCTGGACCGGTGCCTTGATGCGCGGGAACCAGGTCTTGCGGCCGAACAGGGTTTCGGTGAAGCCGTTGGCGCGCGCTTTCTCCAGTGTCTCGTTGATATAGACGCTGATGCCGGGGAAGCGCTCATAATAGCGGCTGATCATGTCCTGCGCCTCGTCGGCGCTGATTTCCAGCCGGCCGGCCAGGCCCCAGCGCGAAATGCCATAGAGGATCGCGAAATTGATCGTCTTGGCGCGGCCGCGCGTGTCGCGATTGACCTCACCGAACAATTCCATGGCCGTGCGGTTATGAATATCCTCGCCCTGTTCGAACGCATCCTTGAGCGCGGGCACGTCGGCCATGTGCGCGGCCAGGCGTAGCTCGATCTGGCTATAGTCCGCCGCCAGGATGACATTGCCGGGTTCGGCGACGAAGGCGTGGCGGATCTGCCGGCCGATCTCGGTGCGGATCGGGATATTCTGCAGGTTGGGATCGGTCGAGGACAGGCGGCCGGTCTGGGCGCCGGTCAGCGAATAGCTGGTATGGACCCGACCGGTGTCGCGGTTGATCTGCTGCTGCAGCGCGTCGGTATAGGTGGATTTGAGCTTGGAAAGCTGGCGCCATTCCAGCACCAGCCCGCAAATGGCGGAGCCTTCGGCCTTGAGCTTCTCCAGCACGGTGACGTCGGTGGAATAGGTGCCGCTCTTGCCCTTCTTGCCGCCTTTGAGGCCCATTTCATCGAACAGCACAACGCCCAATTGCTGCGGCGATCCGATGGTGAAGGGATGGCCAGCGAGTTCGTGGATTTCGGCTTCAAGGCCGGCGATCGACTGGGAGAAGCTGCCCGAGAGGCGGGATAAGGCTTCGCGGTCGACCTTGATGCCCTGCCGTTCCATGCCGGCAACCACCGGGATCAGCGGCCGGTCGACCAGTTGGTAGACCCGCGTCGCGCCCTCGGCTGGCAGACGGCCCGACAGCTTGTGCCACAGGCGCCAGGTGACCTCGGCATCCTCGGCGGCATAGGCGGTGGCCTTGTCGAGCGGCACATGGGCGAAGCTGATCGCCTTCTTGCCGGTGCCGGTCACTTCCTTGAAGCTGATGCAGGTGTGATTGAGGTGGACGCTCGCCGCTTCGTCCATACCATGGCCGCCCAGCGACTTGCCGGCGTCGAGGTTGAAGCTCATCACCATCGAATCGTCGATCGGCGTCACCTCCAGCCCGACGCGGGCGAGGACGTTGAGGTCATATTTGATATTATGGCCGACCTTGAGCACCGCATCGTCGGCGAGCAGGGGCTTGAGCAACCGGATCGCGTCATCGAGCGCGATCTGCTGCGGCACTTCGCCGAACATGTCGTCCGCGGAGCGATGGGCGAGCGGGATGTAGCAGGCGCGGCCGGGGCCAGTGGACAGGCTGATGCCGACCAGGCCTGATTCCATGCTGTCGAGCGCATCGGTCTCGGTATCGACCGCGACCACGCCGAGCGCGCGGGCTTCGTCGATCCAGACCTGCAGCGCCTCGACCGTGGTGACGGTTTCATAGAGGGCGCAGTCGATCGGCGGATGCTCGACCTCGATTACCGGGGGCGGCGGTGGCGCGTCGGCGCTGCCGGTCGCAGCGGCCGCGCTGGCGACCGCAACCGTAGCGGCCGGCGCGCCCAGGCGGTTGAGCAGGGTCTTGAAGCCATGATGCGACAGGAAGGCCTGCAACGGCTCCTTGGGAATGCCCTTCAAGGTCAGGTCGTCCAGCGGCTCGGGCAGGTCCATGCTGTCATGCAGCGCGACCAGCCGGCGCGACAGCCGCGCCATGTCGGCATGGGCGATGAGGTTTTCCTGCATCTTCGACTTCTTCATCGAAGGGGCCGCGTCCAGCGCCGCTTCCAGCGTGCCATATTCGGTGATCAGCTTGGCCGCGGTCTTGGGGCCAATGCCCGGCACGCCCGGCACATTGTCGACGCTGTCGCCCATCAGCGCCAGCACGTCGCCCAGTTGCTCGGGCAGCACGCCGAACTTGCCCATGACATAGTCGGCGCCGCGCCGCTCATTCTTCATCGTGTCGTACATGTCGACGCCGGGCTGGATGAGCTGCATCAGATCCTTGTCGGAACTCACGATGGTGACATGCCAGCCGGCGCGCACGGCGGCCTGGGTGTAGCTGGCGATGATGTCGTCCGCCTCGAACCCGGCTTCCTCGATGCAGGGGAGCGAGAAAGCGCGGGTGGCGTCGCGGATCATCGGGAACTGGGGCACCAGATCCTCGGGCGCGGGCGGCCGGTTCGCCTTATACTGATCATACATGTCGTTGCGGAAGGTGTGGCTGCCCTTGTCCAGCACGACGGCCAGATGGGTCGGGCCTTCCGCCTTGCCCAGTTCCTCGGCCAGCTTCCACAGCATGGTGGTATAGCCATAGACCGCGCCGACCGGCTGGCCATGCTGGTTGGTGAGCGGCGGAAGCTGGTGATAGGCGCGGAAGATATAGCCGCTGCCGTCGACCAGATAGAGATGATTCTGCTGAGACATGGGGCAGGGGATAGCGGCATATCGGGCGCCGCTCTAGTGCCCGCCGCTTATACGCCGCCACTCTTGCCGCTGGACGGGGCGGTCGCTTCGTCGGCGCGCCGGCCGCTCAGCAGATGGCCGACCAGCAGCACCGGCATCAGCACGGCCATGCCGATGAAGATCGCCATCAGCCGCTCGACGCCCGGTTCCAGCACCAGCTGGTCATAGCGGTCGGGCACCAGCATCACCAGCACCGCCAGGGTGAACTGGGTGCCGACATAGCGATGGGTCGGATCGCCATTTTCCAGATGCCGGCCCAGCATCACGCCGATCGCGGTGGCGCCGAGCAGCAGCGGCATATTGTCGGCGCCCGCGACCAAGAAGAAGGCGGCGAACAAGGCGCCGCCGATGCAGCCGACCATGCGTTGCAATATGCGCTGGCTGACCGGGGCGAGGCCGCTCGACCCGATGCCGGTGACCGGCAGCAGCATCACCGCCATGATCATGATCGCGCCCTGCGCCAGCGCGGGCACAGGAATCCAGGCATTGAGCGCCACCAGCAGCGCCAGCGCCACGCCGGCCTGCAGCGCGTGGCGCAGCGAATCCCCGTGCCAGCCCGCGCCGGTCGCGGCGGGCGTGCGCTTGGCCGGCCAGCGGCGGCGCAGCGTCAGGGTGGAGGCGAGGCTGACGATCAGGCTGGCGGCGATGCCGGCCAGCGTTTCCAGCACGCGGGTCTGGACGAATTCGGGCAGGGCGATCGCGGGATGCTCGATCTTGTCGAGCACGACCATCGCATAGGTCAGGCCGAAGAAGAGCCAGGCATAGGAACGGCGCGAGGTGATCGCGGCATAGAGGCTGATCGTGCCCATCAGCGCCAGCGCCGCGGCGGCGGCGGGCCAGTAGCCGACAATGAAGGGCGCGCTGCCCAGCGCGATCAGCCCGCCCGCGACCGTACCGACGATCCGCAGCACGCCGCGCGCCAGCGTTTCGGCGGCATGGCCACGCATCACCATATAGCCGGCAAAGGCGGCCCAGGAGACATGGGTGGCGCCGAGCAGATGGGCGAGCAGGATCGCGCCCAGCACCGACAGCGCACATTCCAGTTCATCGATGGTGCGCGGCGTCACGCGGTCGAGCAGCGAGGAAAAGGGGCGCGGCATAGGGACTTAGTGCCGCAGCGGGACAGTAAAGGCCAGCGCGGGATATTTGCCGCTTCCTATCCGTTTCGTTGCGCTGGAAATAGATTGGGAAGGGGAGGGCATGTGATGCGGGCATGGGGCGCGGCGATGCTGCTGGCGATGGCGGCGCAGGGTGGCGCGGCCTGGGCGCAGGACGATCGGGAATTCTGCGCCGACCGGCCGGGGCTCGATACCCCGCCCTGCACCATGGCGCCGGGCAAGGTTCAGGTCGAACTGGGGCTGGGCGACTGGAGCCGCGAACAGGATGCGGAAGATCGCATCGACACTGTGAACTTCGGTGACGCGCTGCTGCGCATCGGCCTGACCGACAGCATGGAAGCGCAACTGGGCTGGACCGCCTTTGGCCATGTGCGCACGCGCGATCGGGTGACCGGCGCAGTCGAGACGGACAATGGCATCGGCGACATGCGCGTCGCCCTGCGGCAGAATCTGCGCAACCCCGATGGTTCGGGCTTCTCGATCGCGGTCATGCCCTATGCCAGCCTGCCGACCGGCGGCGACGCGATCGGCGAGGGTGATTGGGGCGCCGGGATGCTGGTGCCGATCAGCTATGATCTGGGGCAGGGTTTCAGCCTGCTGGCAACGCCGGAAGTGGATGCGGCGGTCGATGAGGATGGCGATGGCCGGCATCTCGCCTATGGCAGCGTTGCCGGGCTGGGCTTCGACATCAGCGACAGCCTGTCCGGATCGATCGAGGCGTCGCTGATGCGCGACGAGGATCCCGACGGCCATGCCACCCAGGCGCTGGCCGGCCTGTCGCTGGGCTGGCAGGCGGGCGACGACATGCAGTTCGATGCCGGCGCTAATCTCGGCCTCAACCATGACAGCCCCGACGCCGAACTCTATGTCGGCGTCGTCAGGCGGTTCTGATCCTTAGAGTATCCTCCGATTAGGGTGAATCGTAGGACGATCTAATTGTTTTGATTGCCGCATTCTGCGAGTCGTCTGCGGTTCCAGCCGACTTCAGAATGCTCTAGCGCTTCTCATGATTGGCGACCACGGCGCGCGACACGGCCTGCATCAGTTGCCAGCGTTCGGGGATCGACACGGTGGTGCTGCCGATCATCACCGCAACCGCATAGCTGGTGCCGTCGGGCGCGGTCATGATGCCGACATCATTATAGCCGGTCGAACGAGGCGGCAGGTCCTGCCCGGTGCCGGTCTTGTGCATATAGGTCCAGCTATGGGGGACACCGCCCTTGATCCGTTGCGGCCCGGTCTTGGCTTCCTCCATGAAGTTCATCAGCACGCGGGCCGATGCGGAAGAGAGCATGTCGCCTTCCTTGAGCTTGGCCAGCGCCTGCACGATCGACGCCGGCGCGGCGCCATCGGGCGGGCTGGCGAGATAATTGTCGAGCGCCTTCTGCCGCACCGACATGGGCAGCGCGGCGCGGGCGGCGTAGAAATTGCGGCCGATCGAATAATCCTGCCGCCAGTCGAGGCCGGCGGTGGTCGATTGCAGCAGGCGTTCGCCTGGACCAAAGCGGATATTGGCGATGTGGCGGCGCGCCAGATAGCCGCGCACCGCGTCCGGCCCGCCGACCGCGCGCAGAAGCGTGTCGTTGGCGGTATTGTCGCTCTGCGTCATCGCGCGGCGCATCAGGTCGGAATAGGTGGTGGTCCAGCCGCCCGATCCCACCATCGCCGCGCTCGGCTGGTGGAACAGGGTCAGATCCTTCTTCGTGATGGTGGTCGAGTCGGCGAGGCGGATCTTGCCGCGATCGACCGCGTCGAGGAAGGTCATCGATACCCACAGCTTCGACACGCTCTGCTGCGGGAACAGGGCATTGCCATTATAGGCGACGGTCCAGTCCGCCCCGACCCGGCGCACCGCGATGCCGACCTTGCCACGGAAGCTCTGACCCAGATTCTGGATCACGCTGACGAGTGCGGGCGAGGGCTGCTCGCGCTGGTCGATATCCTTGAACGGGGCGGGGGGATTGGCGACCTGCTTGATCGGCCAGGTGTTGGTCGTGGGCTGCACCGTCTGGCGCGGCGGATTATTCGGTCGCGCGCTGCTGGCCTGGGCACCCGGCTGGGGGGGCGCGCCGACGCAGGCGGACAAGGCAACCACCGCAAGCACAAGGCGCGACGAGACGCGCCTGCTATCATTCGAACTCATCACTAACCCCGCACTTCAAGCCGTTACAAGGCGCGGCGACCCGCATTGTAGGCAAGGACGATGCGACGAATGATTCCACAATTGCGATGTAAGGAGTCTGAACGGCGGAGCGGCGCTCAGTTGCGGTTCAGCGGCGAGGCGGCAATAGGGAGCGGATGACGGATGGACTGATGGATCGACGCAGCCTGCTCTGCGGCGCGGGCGCACTGGCGGCGGGATGGGCGATGCCGGCACTGGCGGCGGATTTTGCTTCGCGCCGGATCATGGTGACGGTGCGCGGCAGCGGCCGGGACGCGCTGCTGATCCCCGGTCTTGCCAGCGGTCCGGGCATCTGGAACGGCGTGACGGGGCAGATGCCGGGCTATCGCTGGCATCTGGTTCATGTCCGCGGCTTTGCGGGGCTTGCTGCCGACGCCAATGGCAGCGGGCCGGTGGTGCAGCCGGTGGCGGACGAGATTGCCCGTTATATCGCCGCCGCGGGACTGCGGCGACCGGCGGTGGTCGGGCACAGCATGGGCGGCACGCTGGCGATGATGCAGGGCATGAAGGGCCTCGCCAGCCGGGTGATGGTGGTCGACATGCTGCCCGCCGGGGCCGCGATGGTCGGCGGCACCGCCAATGGCATGGGCTATCTGGCCGACCAATTGAGCCAATATTTCACCGGCACGGCGGCCGGGCGCCGCTACCTCGCCCAGATCGTCGCGCAGGCGCCGGGGGCGGAGGGCAGCAATCCGGAGGTGATCGCCACCGCGCTGCGTGACCTGGCCAATACCGATCTTGGCCCCCAGCTCGGCCGGATCGGGGTGCCGATGTCGGTGGTCTATGCCGTCGGCACGGACCAGGCCCAGTCGGTCGAGATCACCCGGCGCTTCCGGGCCGCCTATGCGGCCAAGAAGGACGCGAAGCTGATGCCGATCGGGCCGAGCGGCCATGTCGTGATGGCCGACCAGCCGACCCGGTTCAACGCGGCGCTCGGCAATTTCCTCAAGGGCGTTTGACCTGGATCAAAGCGCCGGTTGATGCCGACGCTAGGGTGATCGGCGAGACGACGCCCCTGGCGTTTGCTCCTCCTCCCTTCAAAGGCGCGGCTGCCCGGCCGCGCCTCTTTTTTGGGTCAGGGCGCCAGCACCGTGTCGACGGCTTGCGCCAGCGTCTCGGGATAATCGAGCGTGTAGTGCAGGCCCCGGCTTTCCTTGCGATGGAGCGCCGAGCGGACCACCAGCCGGGCGACTTCGAGCAGGTTGCGCAGCTCGATCAGGTCCGGCGTCACGCGGAAATTGCCGTAATATTCATCGACTTCCTTCGACAGCAGGTCGATGCGATGCTGGGCGCGCTCCAGCCGCTTGGTGGTGCGGACGATGCCGACATAGTCCCACATGAAGCGGCGGATTTCCTTCCAGTTATGCTGGACGATCACTTCCTCGTCGCTGTTGGTGACGCGGCTTTCGTCCCACGGCCGGATCGGCGGCGGGGCGGGCAGATCGTCCCAATGGGCGCGGATATGCTTGGCCGCCGCCTCGCCGAAGACGAAACATTCGAGCAGCGAGTTGGAGGCGAGACGATTGGCGCCGTGCAGGCCGCTCTCGGTCACTTCGCCAGCGGCATAGAGGCCGGGCAGGTCGGTGCGGCCATCCAGGTCGATGATGACGCCGCCACAGGTATAATGCTGCGCCGGAACGACCGGGATCGGCTCCTTGGTGATGTCGATGTCGAGGTCCAGCAGCCGGGCATAGATGGTCGGGAAATGCTGCTTCACGAACTCGGGCGGCTTGTGGCTGATGTCGAGATGGACATAGTCGAGGCCAAGCCGCTTGATCTCATGGTCGATCGCGCGCGCCACCACGTCGCGCGGCGCCAGTTCGGCGCGGGCGTCGAACCGGGGCATGAAACGCTCGCCACCGCCGGGCACGCCAGGGGGGAGCTTCAGGTGGCCGCCTTCACCGCGCACCGCCTCGGTAATCAGGAAATTCTTGACCTCCAGATTATAGAGGCAGGTCGGGTGGAACTGGTTCATCTCCATGTTCGACACGCGGCAGCCCGCGCGCCAGGCCATGGCGATGCCGTCGCCGGTCGCGCCCCTTGGCGCTGTTGAGAAGAGATAGGTACGGCCCGCGCCGCCGGTGCAGAGGATGGTCGCGCGGCCGAGGATCGTGTCGACATGGCCGGTCTGCTTGTTGAAGGCATAGACGCCCCAGACATGGCCATCGCCCGAATAGCGCTCGCCATGGCGCGAGGTGATGAGGTCGACCGCGACCATATCCTCCATCAGGGTGATGTTGGGATTGGCGCGCGCGGCCTTGAGCAGTGCGACCTGTACGGCATGGCCGGTGGCGTCGTCGACATGGACGATGCGGCGATGGCTGTGGCCGCCCTCGCGCGTGAGGTGCCAGCGTTCGCCGAACTCGTCGCCATCCCCCTCTTCATTGGGATTGAAGGGCACGCCCAGTGCCGCCAGCCGCTCGATCGCGGCGGGGGCTTCGGACACGACGAACTCGACCGTGTCCTGATCGTTGAGGCCGGCGCCTGCGACCATCGTGTCATGGACATGGGCCGCGAAACTGTCACCCGCATCGAGTACCGCGGCGATGCCGCCCTGCGCCCAGTTGGTCGATCCGCCATCCAGCGCGCCCTTGGCCAGCACCACCACCTTGCGGTCCTGCGCGAGGTTGATGGCGGCTGTCAGCCCGGCCGCGCCGGAACCGATGATGACGACGTCATGGGTGATGGTGGGCATGAACTGGCCTTCTATTTCCCAATATCCGTTCGCCCTGAGCGAAGTCGAAGGGCCAGGCCGAACGCAGTGAGGTTTTGCCTTCGCTACGCTCAGGCGTGGGCTTCGACAAGCTCAGCCCGAACGGAGATTTTCGGTCACGCAGCTGCCGTCAGGTTGAGGAAGACATCCTCCAGGTCGGGGTCGCGGGTGACCACGTCGACGATGGCGAGGCCGCCGGCCTGCACCGCGCTCAGCACCTGCCCCGCATTGGCGCGGTTCTTCATATAGGTGATGGTGAGGGTGCGCTCGTCGGTCAGCTCGACCTTCTCGAAGCTGGGGTCGCTCGGCGGGGTGGCGATGTCGCGGTCGACGGTGACCTGCACCACCTTTTCCTGCGCCATCGCGATGAGCTCGCGGGTCGGCTTGTCGGTGATGACCCGGCCATGGTTGATGATGCCGATGCGGTCGCACAGCTCCTCGGCCTCTTCGAGATAATGGGTGGTGAGGACGATCGTCACCCCCATGGCGTTCAGTTCCTTCACATAGGCCCAGAGCTGCTGGCGCAGCTGCACGTCGACGCCGGCGGTGGGTTCGTCCAGCACCAGGATCGGCGGCGAATGGACCATCGCCTTGGCCACCAGCAGCCGGCGCTTCATGCCGCCTGACAGGGTGCGGGCATAGGCATTGGCCTTGTCCTCCAGATGGACCGCGCGCAGCAGCTCCATCGAGCGGCGCCTGTCCTTGGGCACGCCATAATAGCCGGCCTGGTTCTCCAGCGTCTCGAACGGGGTGAAGAAGGGATCGAAGACGATCTCCTGCGGCACGATGCCGATGCTGTTCTTGGCATTGCGCGGATTGGCGTCGATGTCGAAGCCCCAGATGCTGGCCGAACCGCTGGTCTTGTTGACGAGGCCCGCGAGGATGTTGATCGTGGTCGACTTGCCCGCGCCATTGGGGCCGAGCAGGCCATAGATCTGGCCGCGCGGGATGGTGAGGTTGATCCCGTCGAGCGCGCGCTTGCCGCCCTTATAGACCTTGGTCAGGTCGCGGATCTCGATGGCGGCTTGCGCAGGCTGGTCGGTCATGGCTGATCTCTATGGGGATCGAAGCGGGGGAAGGGAAGGGGGCGAAACGACGCGACAGTTGAAAGTTCACAGTGTCGTGCGTCGCGATTTCCGGGCGATTTCGGCGGAGACGCGCCTGTAACGCGCCGGTCACGCGACGCCGAAGCGACAATGGGGGCACGCCGAAGCGACAGCCAGGCGACAGCGAAACGACAGTGAGGCTACATTTATTGGCCGATCGGTCCCCTGTGCGGGCGGCTCGGCGCGAGCGGATCGGCCCGGCGGGCGGCGTGGAGCGCCAGCGCACTGGCCCAGCTCCGGTCGAAGCCGGTGCCGGCCAGCCGATCGCGCAGCCGGTGCGCGCTGGAGCGGGACATGCCCACCATCTGCGCGGCATGGCTGATATTGCCGGTTTCGAGCAACGCGGCGAGGAAGCGGCGCTGGCGATCGGGCGTCCATTGGCGGCGGGCGCGCCGGGGTGCGGGGATGGGCGGATTGGGGAGGGGCTGGTCCATCCGTCAGGATAGATCAGGAAAAACGCGTGTAGGAAAGACGGGAGGCTCGCCTGTCCGTGACGGTCCAGGCGAGGCCCGGCTGGCCTATTTGAACGAGGCCAGGCATTCCACTTCGAGCGGGGCGCCGAGCGCCAGGCCGTCGGCACCGAAGGCGCTGCGGGTGGGCAGGCGCTTGCCCTCGAAATAGCTGACATAGGTGGTGTTGAAGCGCGGCCAGTCGGCCATGTCGTCCAGCATCACCGTGCATTTGACGACATGGCCGAAGTCGAGGCCATTGTCCTTCAAGATCTTGCCGATCGAATCCATCGCGTTCTTCACTGCCGCGTCGAACCCTTCCTTGTGCGGGTCCATGCCATCGGGCACCTGGCCGATCTGACCCGACATGTAGAGCATGTCGCCGACCCGGATCGCGGGCGAGAAGGGCAGCTTGGCCGGCAGCGGCTTCTGTGCGGCGGCGGGGGCGGCGATCATCAGGGCGGCCAGCAGAGTCATTGGCAGGGCGGGGGCGAGCAGCTTTTTCATCATAGGGCTCCGAAAAGGATCAGACGCGGGGCAGGGCGGCGATCAGCCGTTCGACATCCCTGTCATCGTTGAAGACCGATGGCGAGATGCGGAAATAATTGTCGTGGACGGACATGCGGACCTGCGCCCGCGCCAGCGGATCGGTGAGCAGGCCCTTCGCATTGGGCAGGATGCAACTGAGCAGCGGGCTGGTCGTGCCCGGCGGGGTGATGAGGCGATAGCCCTTGCGCGGCAGTTCGTCGCGCAGCTTGCCAATCAATTGCTGGGCATGGGCCTGGATCGCTGGCACGGTGAGCGCAGAGATATAGCTGATCGAATGATCGAGCATGGCGCTGATCGCCTGGGCATAGGTGCCGGTGCCGAAATGGCCGAGCGCGCCGGGGCGGGCGACATAGCTGGTCGGTGCATCGCCGGGCGGATCGAGCGGGAAGACATGGGTTTGCGGTGGGGACAGGCCGATGCCGGGCGGCGCACCGGGCGCGGCAAAGCCATAATAGCCATATTCGGCCCGGGGCAGCCGATCCGCCACGCCGCGCCGGACATAGAGGAAGCCGAGGCCAAAATCGCCCATCAGCCATTTGTATGTGGCGCAGGCGGCGAAATCGACGCCGCTGTCATGCAGGTCGATGGGCACCGCGCCGGCGGCATGGATGATGTCGGCATAGACCAGCGCGCCGACCTTGTGCGCCATCGCGCTGATCGCCTTCAGGTCATGCTGGAAGCCATTATAGGTGGAGACGGCCGAGATGCTGACCAGCTTCGTTCCCGGCGTGATGGCGCGGGCCATTTCCTCGGGCGCGATGCGGCCCTCGCGCGCCTGCACCCAGGCAACATCGACGCCCTGTTTCGCCATTTCCTGATACATGGGGAAGGCGGCGTAGAAATGGAGCGTGTCGGTGACGACGCGACCCCCCTCCTTTGGAAAGCCGAGTGCGCGCAGCACCGCCTGCTCGCCCATGGTGGTGGACTGGACCCAGGTGATCTCGTCCGCGTCGGCGCCCATCAGCGCGGCGAATTTCGCGATCAACGCGGCGCGGTCGACGGGCTTGCGCGCGGCGGCGACGGGATCGAGCGTGCGGCCGGCGAGATAGGCGTCGGCGGCGGCTTTGGCGCCGAGGCTCACCGGATGGGTGGAGGCGCTGTCGAGATAGGCGAGCGGGGTGGCGGCGAAGCTGGCCTTGTCGGGCAGCGACGGCGGTGCGGCGACGGCGCGGGCGGCCTTTGCCGCCAGCGGCACGGCGAGCGCTGCCCCCAGCGCCTGACGCCGGCTGAGGCTCATGCCATGATCCGGGCGAGCGCGGTCTTGAACGCCTGCATCTCCGCCGGTGTGCCGAAGGAGACGCGGACCCAGTCGTCCATATGCTTGCGCGGGCCGCCGATGAAGATCTTCTCCTTGGCGAGGGCGGCGGTGACATCGGCGCCGGGGCGACCGACATGAATCATCGCGAAGCTGGTCTGTGAGGGGAGATATTTGAGCCCGCGCGCGTCGAGCCAGGCGAAGAGATCGTCGCGCACCGCCTTGTTATAGGCCTTGCGCTGGGGCAGCAGCGTGGGATCGAGCAGGCTGGCTTCGGCCGCGATCACGGCGGGCATCGGCGTGATGTTGACGCCATAGTCGGCCATGCCGTCGAGCAGATCCTTGCGCCCGGCGATCAGGCCACAGCGCAGGCCGGCCAGGCCATAGATTTTCGAGAAGGTGCGGGTGACCAGCACGTCCGCGCCCTTGGCCACCAGGTCGAGGCAGCTCTGCGCGTCGCTATAGTGGATATAGGCCTCGTCTACTAGCAGCACGGAGCCGGCCGGCTTGTTGGCGAGCAGCCATTCGATGTCGGCGCGCGGGATCGGCAGGCCGGTGGGATTGTTGGGGTTGCAGAGATAATAGACGCCGGCGTCCGGCGCGGCGGCGAGCAGCTTGCGGACATCGGCGGTGAAGTCGCCGGCCAGCGGCAGGGCGACGGTGCGGGTGACCGGCCGGTTGCCCTTGCCGAGGAAACCCTGGTCGAAGGTCGGCTCGAAATAGGCGATCGGGCGGGTTTTCGACGAGTAGGTCAGCGCGACCGAGCGCAGCGGCATGAAGGAGCCGGGATGGACCTGAACCTGGTCGGGCGTCAGGCCGTTCTGGCGCGCGAACAGGCTTTCCAGCTTCGAGGCGAAGGCCATGCCATAGCGGCCGGCGAGCGGATCGAGCCCGGACAGCGCCTGCAGCGCGGCGGGCGCGGGGCCAAGCGGGTTTTCATTGCTGTTGATGAAGATGCCGTCGGTGAGGGTCGCGACCATCGCCTTGGGATCGTCGCTCATCGCCACCTTGCGGTCGCGCTGGGCGAGGGCGGGCGCCGCACCGGCTATTGCCGCCGCGCCCATGGCACCGCGCATCAGCATGCGGCGGCTGAGATTGTCCGGACGGTCGGTCATGGTTTTCGCTTCCCCCTGATGGGGATCGAGGCATCGATCCACATCCCTGTTATTGCTGCCGCGTCCTGCGAGCCGCCGGTCGTGCCGACCGGCTTCAGAACGCTAACAAAGCAAAAGGGCCGGTCTCCTGGGAGACCGGCCCTTCAGTTCTAGCCTATCAGAACTTGAAGTCTACGCGGGCGTAGTAATAGCCACCGGCCGAGCCATAGGCACCGTGACCATAATAGGAGTTCCAGCTGGTGGAGCCGTTCTCATAGGGCGACTGGCCGGGGAGGACGGTCACGCCGCTGAGCAGCTTGGGCTTTTCGGGGCGCTTGTCGAACAGGTTGTTCGCGCCGATCGAGAACTTCACATAATCGGTGAAGTCATAGCCCAGCTCCAGATCGGTGATGCCGGTCGCCTTGACCACGCCGTCACGTTCAAGCGGCTGGCCGTTCATCGCCGCTGCCGAAAGGGCCGAGCGGACGAGGATGCTGGTCTTGCCGTAGAAGGTCTGGCGCAGATTGGCCGAGAAGGGGCCGCTGGCGAAGTTGATGCCGGCGACGATCTTGTAGTCGGGCGAAGCGTCTTCGATGTAGCTTTCCGACTGCGCGCTGAACAGGCTGGTGTTCTTGTTGTCGGTGATCTTGGTCTTGTTGTAGTTCGCGTTCAGCGACAGGTTGAGCTTGCCGAAGTCGAGCGGCACGACATAGTTGGCCGAGAAGTCGACACCATAGGTTTCCGTGTCGATCAGGTTGGTGAAGCTCGCCACGCCCAGCGTCTGCAGACCGGTGTCGAGCACCAGGCCGGTGGACGCGATCGCCGCGAGAATGTCTTCCGCACCGGCGACGGGCAGACCGCCCTGAATGGCCGGCAGCGAAGCCGTTGCCGAGATACGATCCTTGATCTTGATATAATAGCCATCGATCGTGATCGCGAGCTTGGGAGCCGGACGCAGGACGATGCCTGCCGAGAAGTTGGTCGACTTTTCCGGACGCAGGGCATTGAAGCCCAGCAGCATGGCGGCTGGCGAACCGGCCGGCAACTGGAGCACCGCGCTGGTCGGGCCGACATTGACGGTCGAGTAGAAGGATTCCGCAAGCGTGGGCGCACGGAAGCCGGTGCTGGCCGTGCCACGGATCGCGAAGGCATCCGAGAAGTCGTAGCGGGTGGTGATCTTGCCGATCGTGGTGTCGCCGAAGTCGCTATAATCTTCGTAGCGGCCGGCAAGGTCGATGGTCCAGCCTTCGACCGGGCTGGCGATCAGGTTGATGTAACCAGCCTTCGAACTGCGGCTGTGCTTGCCGGCATCGACATCCTTGTAGCCGGGGAAGGACTGGACGCCTTCCTTGTAGGTCGATGCGAAGTCGCCGGCGACGATTTCATAGGTATCGCGACGATATTCGCCACCGAAGGCCAGGGTCAGCGGTTCGGCCATGCCAACGTCGAATTCCTTGCGGATGTCGAGGGTGTTGGTCAGCTGGCTAAGCTTGAAGCCGCCGTCATAGGCGTCGGTCGGCGTGTAGGGCGTGATGCTGGAGTCATTCTGTGCGGCCGTGTAGCTTTCGATCCACATGGCGCGATGCGCGGATTCGATCGTCCAGATCTTGTTCTGGTCATAGCCATAGGTGGTGCTGACGTCATAGTTCCAGCCGCCGCCAAATTCACCCTTGGCGCCAACCGTGAAGCTATATTCCTTCTGCTCCACCTTCTGCTGGGGGACCATGCCGAACGTGCCGGTGTCACCAAAGCAGGTGCTGGTGTCGGTGGTGCTGGCGCAGATGCGGTTGGGCGGACGATAGCCCTGCTTGGCATAGCCGACGCGACGCGACACGTCGCCGAAGCTGTAGAGTTCGACGCCGCCGAAATCATAGCCCATATTGTAGAAGAGCAGGTTAAGCTGCGACTTGGCCTGGCCGCCGTTGATGCCGTTGAGGTCGAGGCCAGCCCAGGCGGGGTCATAATAATTGTTGGTCGATCCGAACGAGCCCGGATAGGTGCCGGCCGTCGGCACATAGGGATTGCCGTCAATGTCCGACATGGTCACCTGGCCGGTGCCGGTCGAGGTGTAGTTCTGGCGACGATGGAAGCCGGTCAGGTTGAAGAAACCGTCTTCGCCCAGCTTGAAGCCGACATTGCCCGAAGCCGAGAACAGTTCGCCCTCGCTGTTGTAATATTGGCCGCCAGTGACCTTGAAGCTGCCGCCTTCGCTGTCATCCTTGAGGATCATGTTGATGGCGCCGGCGATCGCGTCGGTGCCGTAGACGGCGGCGGCGCCATCCTGCAGCACTTCGATGCGGGATACGGCATCTGGCGGAATGAGGTCGATGCTGGGCGCGGCCGAACCCTGGAACGGACCGGCGATGACCTGAAGAATGGCCGAGCCATGGCGACGCTTGCCGTTCACCATCACCAGCGTGTGGTTGGGGCTCAGGCCACGCAGACGGGCCGACAGCGAGAAGTTCGACATGTCGGTGCCCTGGGTCTGGGCGGTGAAGCTTGGCACCATCTGGGTCAGGGCCTGGTTGAGGTTCGGCTGGCCGACATGGCTCAGCGCTTCCTCGCCGAAGACCTGAACCGGCGCGGCGCTTTCCGCGGCCTGCATGCCGGTTGCGCGGGTGCCGGTAACGATGATGGCTGCACCTTCATCGGCCTGCGGTTCCTGCGGTGCTTCCTGCGCCATGGCGCAGGCCGACCAGGATGATGCTGCGATCAGAGAAATTTTTAGAGCAGATAGTCTATTCATTCGATGCCCCCTGATTTTGTCATTATATCGACATAGGGGGTGACGAATGATCTGCGGAATATCCTCTATTGCGCCGCACAAAATTTAAGTAAAAATGAAATGTTTCTGCAATTTTTCCGTGTCAGGATTCATTAGCTTATTGCGGTGCTGCCGGACTGTGCAATTATATGTAATGCATCGACATTGATGCGTTTTGCAATCAACTGGAATGGAGGATTTTTGATCCTGGTTCGTTGTTGATTTACTTTTGCCTCATTCGCCCTTGGCCATGGCGATGAGCTTCCGGGCTTCCGCGCCGGTCCAGTCCATCGCGCCGACCACGCGCGCAACCTCCTTGCCTTTGGCATCATAAAGGACGGTGGTCGGCAGGACGCCGGTGGCATAGCCCAGGCCGAGCTTGTTCTCCGGATCGGTCCAGCCCTTGAGGTGGGGTAACTTGTGCTTGGCGAAGAAGGGCTTGATCGCGGCCTGGCCCTGCACGTCCTGCGAGATCGTCAAAACGACCAGGCTCCTGTCACCTTCGCTGTCACTTTGCGCGGCGAGGGCGTCGAGCGTCGGCATCTCCGCGACGCAGGGCGCGCACCAGGTCGCCCAGAGATTGACCAGCAGCGGGCGGCCGGCAAAGTCCTGCAGGGTCGCCGTGCCGCCCTGCGGATTTTCGAACGCGAAGGTCGGCGCGGGCGTGCCCGCCTTGCTGCGGTCGATCGTGTAGTTGAATTCGCCCTTGGCGCTGCCGCCGGCAGCGGGTTGCACTTCGTCGCCCGTCACCTTGCCGCTGGCGCTCGCATTGGCTTGCCCCGCGGGCGGGGATTGCCTATCGCATGCCGCCAGCCCAGCCAGCAGGAGCAGTGTCATTACCGAGCGCAAGGACGATATCATGGAAGCAGGCTCCAACAGCATGTG
The DNA here is from genome assembly GCF_049472635.1 of Sphingobium salicis subsp. salicis. NCBI lineage: Bacteria > Pseudomonadati > Pseudomonadota > Alphaproteobacteria > Sphingomonadales > Sphingobiaceae > Sphingobium > Sphingobium salicis. Next base: position 2,968,486 of record NZ_JAYRCS010000001.1, on the reverse strand, counting down.
GGGTGGCCGGTTCGCGGCCGGCCCGGCATCGATCATGCGTGAGATAAATGCCTCCATCCCCTTCGACAAGCGCTTGTGGAAACAGGATATCGCCGGGTCCAAGGCGCATGTCGCGATGCTGGCCAAGCAGGGCATCGTCGATGGCGAGGATGCGCAGGCGATCACCGAGGGGCTGAACCGGATCGCGGCGGAATATGAAGCCAATGGCGTTCCGGTCAATCTGGACCTGGAAGATATCCACATGGTCACGGAGTCGCGGCTGGCTGAACTGATCGGCCCGGCCGCCGGACGCCTGCACACCGCGCGCAGCCGCAACGATCAGGTTGCGACCGATTTCCGCCTGTGGGTCCGCGACGCCATGGATGAGGTGATGGCGGGCCTGGCCGGGTTGCAGCAGGCGCTGCTCGCCCGCGCCGAGGAACATGTCGATGCGGTGATGCCGGGCTTCACCCATCTCCAGTCGGCGCAGCCGGTGACGCTGGGCCATCATCTGATGGCCTATTATGAAATGGTGCGCCGCGACCGCAGCCGCTTTGCCGATGCGCGCGTGCGGCTGGACGAATGCCCGCTGGGCGCCGCCGCGCTGGCCGGCACCGGCTTCCCGATCGATCGCCATGCCACGGCGGCGGCGCTGGGCTTTGCCAAGCCGACCGACAACAGCCTGGACAGCGTGTCCGACCGCGACTTCGCGCTCGACTATCTGATGGCCGCGACCCAGGCGTCGCTGCACCTGTCGCGCCTGGCCGAAGAGTTCATCATCTGGGCGAGCCAGCCCTTCGGCTTCGTCAAGCTGCCCGACGCCTATTCGACCGGCAGCTCGATCATGCCGCAGAAGCGCAATCCCGACGCGGCCGAACTGGTGCGCGGCCATGCCGGCCGCATCATGGGCTGCATGAACGCGCTGTGCGTGACGATGAAGGGCCTGCCGCTCGCCTATTCCAAGGACATGCAGGACGACAAGCCGCCGGTGTTCGAGGCGCACGACCTGCTGGGCCTGTCGATCGCGGCGATGACCGGCATGATCGAGACGGTGACGTTCCGCACCGACCGGATGCGGGGGCTGGCCGAAAGCGGCTTTGCCACCGCGACGGACCTGGCCGACTGGCTGGTGCGCGAGGGCGACATTCCCTTCCGCGAGGCGCATCATATCACCGGGCGCGCGGTGGCGGCGGCGGAGGAAGCCGGCGTGCAGCTGGCCGACCTGCCGCTTGACACGCTCAAGGCCATTGATGCGCGTATCGACGATCGCATCTATGCGGTATTGACGGTCGATGCGTCGGTCGCCAGCCGCAAGAGCCATGGCGGCACGGCGCCCGATCAGGTGCGCGCGCGGATCGCCGCGGCGCGCGCGACACAGGAGTGAGGCAGATGGCACGGCATGTCCGCAACGGGCTGATGATCGGGGCAATGGCGCTGGTGCTGGCCTCCTGCGGTGGTCGTGAATCGCTCAAACCCGTGGCGGGCCAGAAATTGCCTGCCGTGCCGGTAGGGGCGGCGACTGCGCCGACCGCCGCCGACATGATGGATCCGGGCACCCAGGCCCGCCCGGAACGTAACGTCGAACTTCTGACCCAGTCGCGCCAGCGCGGCAATGACGAGTTCGACCTGCCGCCGGAAAGCCGGCCGCAACAATAGTCCCTATTCCCGCAAGGATCAGACCTTGGACCATTTCGATTATGTAGACGGTACCATGCATGTGGAGCAGGTGCCGATGACGGAAATTGCGCAGCAGGTCGGCACCCCGGTCTATGTCTATTCGACCGCGACGCTGGAACGCCATGTCGGCGTGTTCCGCGAAGGGCTGTCCCAGCTCGACAATCCGCTGATCGCCTTTGCCGTGAAGGCCAATCCCAATGCCGCCGTGCTGGCGACGCTGGCGAAGCTGGGGCTGGGCGCCGATGTGGTGTCGGGCGGCGAATTGCAGCGCGCTGTTGCGGCGGGCATTCCGGCCGATCGCATCGTCTTTTCGGGCGTCGGCAAGACCGCCGAGGAAATGAAGCTGGCGCTGGAGCTGGGCATTTTCCAGTTCAACCTGGAAAGCGAACCGGAAGCGGAAATGCTGTCGGAGGTCGCGCTGTCGATGGGGAAGAAGGCGCCGGTCGCCTATCGCATCAACCCCGATGTCGACGCCGGCACCCATGCCAAGATTTCGACCGGCAAGTCGGAAAACAAGTTCGGCATCCCCTATGACCGGGCGCTGGAAAGCTATGCCGCCGCGCGCGACCTGCCGGGCCTCGATGTCCAGGGCGTGGCCGTGCATATCGGCAGCCAGCTGACCGACCTGGCGCCGCTGGAGGCGGCCTTCGTCAAGGTCGGCGCGCTGATCAAGCAGCTGCGCGCGGCGGGCCATGACATCCGCACCGCCGATCTGGGCGGTGGCCTGGGCGTGCCCTACGACCCGTCGCAGCCGCTGCCGCCGAGTCCGGCCGACTATGGCGCGATGGTCACGCGAGTGACGCAGGGCTGGGATGCGCGGCTGATGTTCGAGCCGGGCCGGGTGATCGTGGGCAATGCCGGCGTGCTGTTGTCGAAGGTGATCCGCGTCAAGCAGGGCGCGCAGGCGCCGTTCGTGATCGTCGATGCGGCGATGAACGACCTGATGCGGCCCAGCCTCTATGACGCATGGCACGATATCCGCGCGGTGGCGCCGGACGGCAACCGGATCGCGTCGAACGTGGTCGGACCGGTGTGCGAAACCGGCGATACCTTTGCCATGGGCCGCGACATGGATGTGGTGGCGGCCGGCGACCTGCTGACCTTCATGACCGCCGGCGCCTATGGCGCGACCATGGCGGGCACCTATAACAGCCGATCGCTGACCCCCGAGGTGCTGGTGTCGGGCGACAAATGGGCGGTGGTCCGCGCCCGTCCGCCAATCGAGGCGCTGATCGCGGGCGACCATATCCCCGATTGGGTGGCTGGCTGATGCATAGCCTGCCCGTCTTTCTGCGGCTGGAGGGGCGGGCGGTCATCCTGACCGGACGGGGCGAGGCGGCCGATGCCAAGCGCCGGCTGCTGGAGCGCGCCGGCGCGCGCATCGTCGGCGAGGATGATGCGGATGCGCGGGTCGCGATCGTGTCGGATGGCGACGCGGCGGTGGTGGCACGACTGCGCGCGCGCGGCGTGCTGGTCAATGCGACCGACAAGCCGGACCTGTGCGATTTTACCCTACCGGCGATCGTCGATCGCGATCCGGTGCTGATCGCGATCGGTACGGGTGGGGCGTCGGCGGGACTGGCCGCGGCGCTGCGGCAGCGGATCGAGGCCTTGTTGCCGAGCGGGCTGGGCGATCTGGCGCGGGCGCTGTTTGCGGCGCGGGGGCGGTTGCGCAACCTGTGGCCCGATGCCGGCGCACGGCGGCAGGCGATCGGCAAGGCGCTGGCGCCGGGCGGGGCGATCGACCCGCTGGGTTTCGATCCGGATGTCGACTTCTGGCTGGCGGAAAATCCGGAGGCGGACAATAGCGAGCTATATCTTGTCCGGCTGTCGTCGGCCGATCCCGACGACCTGACCATGCGCGATGCGCGGATGCTGGCACTGGCCGACCGGGTCTATCATGATGCGTCGGTGGCGCCGGCGATATTGGACCGGGCGCGGGCGGATGCCGAGCGGATCGCGGCGGATGGTCCGCCCGAACGGCTTGAAACCGGCCTCAGTCTATGGGTCAGTTCTGCCGCGCGCTGAGGCGGGCGACTTCATCCTGCAAGGCCTGGATCGAGGAGACGAGGCGGGCGCGGTCGAGCTGCATTTCCTGCAGGGCGTCGCGGGTTTCACCCAGCTCCACCGCGCGGCGGGCGATGCGGGCATCGAGTTCGGCATTGTGCCGGCTGAGCATGCCGAGCCGTTCGGCGCGGGCGCACAGATGGCGCAACCGCGCATCGAGCAGGTCGAAATCGAATGGCTTGACGATATGGTCGTCGGCGCCGGCTTCCAGCACTTCGACGGCGGACTGGCTGTCGATGCGACCGGTCAGCATGACGATGCAGGCATGGGGGGCGAGCGCGGTGGCACGTATGCGCTTCATCGTCGCCACGGCGGGCAGCATCAGCAGGTCCATGTCGATCAGGATCAGGTCGACCGGACGCGTGACCAGCAGGTTGAGGGCGATGAAGCCATTTTCGGCCAGCACCACGTCATAGTTAAGCCGCGACAGGCGGCGGGCGATGACGGCGCGGGCGGTCGCATTCTCGTCGATCAGCAGCACGCGCAGCCGACGCGAGGCTGTGGCCCCGCTTTCCGGCTGTTCCGCGATGATCTGGTGAAGGGGCTTGCACTTGAAAAACGGCATTGGATAGCAACTCCTGCGATCGGCAGGATAGAAGCTGGCGGCAAAGAAATGGTTAACGCGCCATGCCTTCTGCGCCATAGGCGCGCAGGAAGATGTCGACGGCGAAGGCGGCGTCGCTTTCCATCTGTTGCGGCGTGACCCGTTCGATCTGGCTGAGCAGCAGCAATTCATGGCAGCCCGATGTCGTCAGGCGCATCAGCACGCGGGCGGCCTTGTCCGGGTCGTCGCGGCGCAACTGGCCGCGGTCCATCGCGCCTTCGAGGAAGCGGGCGAGCAGCATCCGCGTATGGCTGGGCGCCATTTCATAGAAGATGCGGCTCATTTCCGGGAAACGGCCACCTTCCGACGCGATCAGCCGGTGCAGGGCGATCGCTTCGGGCGATGTCACCTTTTCGAGCAGGCTGAGCGCGGTGCGGTGCAGCGTCGAGGCGAGGTCGCCGCCGGGGTCCAATATTTCCGAAAGTCGCGCGCGATAGGTGCTGGTCGCATTTTCGAGAACCGCGCGAAACAATTCCTCCTTGGAAGGGAAATGATTCCACAACGTGCCCTTCGACCCGCCCAATATGGCGGCGATGGCCGACATGCTGGTCGCGGCATAGCCATTTTCCAGAAAATGCCGGGCAGCCACCTCCAATATCGTCTGGCGCCGGTCGAGGCGGCGGGCCTCCCGACGACTGGGGGCTAAAGCTTTTTCCGGGCATGTCATATAAGCGTACCATAGAGTACGCTATTTATATTGACAAGGGTGGTACGGCGGGGCAAAGGCGATTTTCATACTGGATGGTACGGTTTGGATATGTCCGTGAGTCGCATCAGTTTTTCCATTCGCACCGGCGGTATTGCAGTGACAGCGCTGCTTCTGGCCGGCTGTGCTTCAATACCCGATCTGGGCGACAAGCCCGAGATTCGCGCGCCGCAGAGCGTGGAGGCCGGGCGCAGCCTGAGCGCCGACACGGTCGCCTGGCCCAGCGAGAATTGGTGGAGCGCCTATGGCGATCCGCAGCTGACATCGCTGATCGAGGAGGGGCTGCGCAATTCGCCCGACATGGCGGTGGCGCTGGCGCGCTTCCGCCAGGCGACGGCGATGGCCCAGCAATCGGGCGCGGCGCTGCTGCCCACGGTCGACGCCACGGCCAATGCCGGCGTGACCAAGCAGAGCTATAATATGGGCATGCCCAAGGATTTCGTGCCGCAGGGCTGGCTGGGCACCGGCAAGGTCGGGCTGGACTTTGGTCTGGACATCGACCTGTGGGGCAAGAACCGGGCGTCGCTGGCGGCAGCCACGTCGGAGGCCCGCGCGGCCGAGATCGACGCGCAGCAGGCACGCCTGGCGCTGACCACCGCGATCGCCGATGCCTATGCCGACCTGGCCCGCCTCTATGACGAGGCGGAAATCCAGGAGCGCACACTGGAAATCCGCACGGCCAGCCAGAAGCTGGTCGCCGACCGGCGGCAGAATGGCCTGGAAACGCGCGGCAGCGTGCGCCAGGCCGACGCCACCGTGTCCTCGGCGAAGGCGCAACTGGCGGCCGCCCGCGTGGCGATCGAGCTGCGCCAGCATCAGATCGCCGCGCTCATCGGCGCCGGGCCGGACCGCGGCCTGGCGATGACCCGGCCGCAGATCGGCCAGTTGGCGCCGCTGGGCCTGCCGGCGGACGTCACCACCAATCTGGTGGCGCGTCGTCCCGACGTCGCCGCGGCGCTGGCGCGGACGCAGGCCGCCGCCAGCCGGATCAAGGTGGCGCGGGCATCCTTCTATCCGGCGGTGAGCCTGAGCGCCCTGATCGGCGTCCAGTCGCTGGGATATGAAACGCTGTTCACCGGCACCGGTGCTTCGGGCGGTTCGACGTCCTTTGCGGACAATCTGTTCAAGAAGGATTCGCTGTTCGGCAGCGCCGGCCCGGCGATCAGCCTGCCGATCTTCCATGGCGGGCAGTTGCGCGGCCAGTATCGCGGCGCGCGCGCGACCTATGACGAGGCGGTCGCCAGCTATGACAAGACGGTGCTGGGCGCCTATCAGGACGTCGCCGACGCCGTGACCAGCCGCCGGACGCTGGACCAGCGGCTGACCGACGCCAAGGCGGCGCTGGCCGCGTCGCAGGATGCCTATGGCGTCGCCCAGCAACGCTACAAGGGCGGGCTTTCCACCTATCTCGACGTGCTGAACGTCGAGGACCAGCTGCTCGCGGCGCGTCAGTCCGTCGCGCAGCTGGAAGCGAGCGCCTTCTCTCTCGATATTGCCCTCATTCGCGCGCTCGGCGGCGGCTTTGCCGCGAGCGACGCTCAGTCCAAGGATCGACCCAATGGCTGATGCCGCCACCGAAACTTCCCCCGAACTGGCCGAGCAGCGCGGCAATGCCCGCAAGACCTGGCTGACCCGTCTGGCGATCGCCGTGCTGGTGGTCGGTGTCCTGTGGGCGGCCTGGTACTTCCTGATCGGGCGCAACCATGTCAGCACCGACAATGCCTATGTGAATGCGGAGGTCGCCCAGGTGACCCCCTTGCTGTCGGCGCAGGCGATCGAGGTCAACGTCACCGACACCCAGACGGTGAAGCGTGGCGACATCCTGGTGAAGCTGGACCCGACCGACGCGCAGATCGCGCTGCAGCAGGCCGAGGCCGACCTGGCCGATGCCCGTCGCCGCTTCCGCCAGACCAGCGCGACCAGCGGTTCGCTGTCGGCGCAGGTCGAGGCGCGTGGCGCCGACATCGTCCAGGCCCGTGCCCAGCTGGCGACCGCGCAGGCCGATTTCGACAAGGCCCGCATCGACCTGCAGCGCCGCGAGGCGCTGGTCGCGGGCGGCGCGGTTTCGGGTGACGAAGTCACCGCGGCGCGCAAATCCTATGCCGCTGCCAAGGCGGCGCTGGACCTGGCCCGTGCCGGTGTCGAGACCGCGCAGGCGACCCGCAATGCCGCCACCGGCCAGCTGGCCGCCAATGATGCGCTGATCCGCGGTTCGACCGAGGAAAGTGATCCCGCGGTGATGATCGCCAAGGCGAAGCTGGACAATGCCAAGCTGGACCTGGAACGCACGATCATCCGTGCGCCGATCGACGGCGTGGTGACCAAGCGTGCGGTCCAGATCGGCCAGCGCGTCGCGCAGGGCAGCCCGATCATGAGCATCGTCCCGCTGTCGCAGGTCTATGTCGACGCCAATTTCAAGGAACGCCAGCTGCGCCATGTGAAGGTGGGCATGCCCGCCACGGTCGTGGCCGACATCTATGGCGGCGACGTCGTCTATCATGGCAAGGTCGTGGGCTTCTCTGGCGGCACCGGTTCGTCGCTGTCGCTGATCCCGGCGCAGAACGCGACCGGCAACTGGATCAAGGTGGTCCAGCGCCTGCCGGTGCGCATCGCGCTCGACCCCAAGGAACTGGCAGAGCATCCGCTGCGCGTGGGCTTGTCCACCGAAGTCGAGATCGATCTGGCCGGCAAGTAAGGGAGCGAGCGCGTGAGCGGTCCCGAAACCTTCAATCTGCTCTCGCCGCGCACCCGCACGCTTGCCGGGCTGGTGCTGGCGCTGAGCAACTTCATGGTCGTGCTCGACCTGACCATCGCCAATGTCTCGGTGCCGCATATCGCCGGCAATCTGGGCATTTCCGGCGACCAGGGTACCTGGATCATCACATCCTATGCGGTGGCGGAGGCGATCTGCGTGCCGCTGACCGGCTGGCTGGCGCTGCGTTTCGGCGTGGTGCGGACCTTCATCTGGGCGATGATCGGCTTCGGCTTCTTCTCGATGATGTGCGGCCTGTCGACCACGCTGGGCATGATCGTGGCCGCGCGCCTGGGGCAGGGCATTTGTGGCGGGCCGATCATGCCGATGTCGCAGACCCTGTTGCTGCGCATCTTCCCGCCGGAAATGCGGCCGCGCGCCATGGGCCTGTGGGCGATGACGACGCTGCTGGGGCCGGCCATGGGGCCGATCGTCGGCGGCTATATCAGCGACAATTGGAGCTGGCACTGGATCTTCTTCATCAACCTGCCGATCGCGGCGCTGTGCGTGTTCGCGGCGATGGCGATGCTGCGGCCGGTGGAGACCGATACGGCGCACCAGCCGATCGACAAGATCGGCCTGTGCCTGCTGATCTTCTGGATCGGCTGCCTGCAGGTGATGCTGGACATCGGTCGCGACCATGACTGGTTCTCCGACCCGCTGATCCTGACGCTCGCCATCCTGGCCGGCATCGGCTTCATCGTCTTCATCATCTGGGAGCTGACCGAGGAGCATCCGATCGTCGACCTGCGGGTGTTCCGGCATATCGGCTTCTCATCGGGCGTCTTTACCCTGGCTTTGGCCTTCGGCGCCTATTTCTCCAGCATCGTGGTCATCCCGCAATGGCTGCAGATGTCGATGGGCTATACCGCGACCTGGTCGGGCATCGTCACCGCCTTCACGGCGATGGCGGCGGTGATGAGCGCGCCGTTCGCGGCTCGCTTCACCGGCAAGGTCGATCCGCGCATCATGATTTCGGGCGCGGTCTTCTGGCTGGGCTGCATGACCTTGTGGCGGGCGCACTGGACCAGCGGCATCGACTTTTTCGGACTGGCGCTGCCGCAGTTCGTGCAGGGCTTTGCAATGCCCTTCTTCATGATCCCGCTGACGACGCTGACCCTGGGGTCGGTGCCGCCGAGCGAGACGGCGTCGGCAGCCGGCCTGCAGAATTTCCTGCGGACCATGGCGATCGCGATCGCGACGTCGCTGGTGCTGACCGGGTGGAGCGACAGCCAGCGCGTGTCGCGCAACGAGCTGGCCGGCGCCTTGCAGCCGGACGATGCGCAGCGCGCGCTGTCGGGCATGGGGATGACGACCGAACAGATTCGCCAGACCATCTCCAATCTGGTGGAGCAGGAGGCGATCGCCATTTCGGTCGACTATGTCTTCTTCATCTCCGCGCTCGTTCTGTTTGCGGCGGCGGTGATCGTCTGGCTGGCGCCCAAACCCAGCGGGCCGGTGGACACGTCGGCGGCGCACTGAGCGCTGCCCTGTTCGAGGCAAAGAAAAAGCCTCCCGTTGCTGTCGTGACGGGAGGCTTTTTCTTTGTGCGGACCTTGGCCCTAGCGGGCGGCCGAGGCGCGCTTCTGGCCGTAGAGGAAATAGACGACGAGGCCGATCGCGTTCCAGATCAGGCAGGCATAGATGGTCTTCATCGGCAGGCTGAGGAACAGATAGGCGCAGCCGAGCACGGCGCCCAGGCCCACCAGCGTCGCCGCCGGGGTGCGGAAGGGGCGCTTGAGGTTCGGCGCGCGGCGGCGCAGGATCAGCAGGCAGGCGCCCACTGCGGTGAAGGCGATCAGCGTGCCGGCATTGGCGAGCGCAGCAATCTGGTCGATCGGCAGCACGCCGGCGATGACCGCGACCAGCACGGCGGTGACGGCGGTGATGCGGGCAGGGGTGCCGCGCTTCGAGATGCGGGCGAGCGATTGCGGCAGGAAGCCGTCGCGCGCCATCACCAGGAAGATGCGGCTCTGGCCGTAGAGGAAGCCCAGCAGCACGGTGGGGAGCGCAATGACGGCGGCGATCGCGACGATCCGGGCGATCGACCCCTGGCCCATCTCACGCAGGATGAGGGCGAGCGGCTCCGGGCTGTCGGCAAAGCGGGTGAAGGGCATGGCGCCCACCGCTGCGGCGGCGACCAGCACATAGATGAGGGTGCAGACGATCAGCGAGCCGACGATGCCGATGGCGAGGTCACGGTCCGGATTCTTGGCTTCCTCCGCCGCGGTCGAGATCGCGTCGAAGCCGTAGAAGGCGAAGAAGATGATCGCGGCGGCGGCCATCACGCCGCGCTCGATGCCGTCAGGCCCCATATGCTTGGCAAAGCCGAAGGGCATGAAGGGTTCGAGATGCTGGGCGTCGAAGGCGGGCAGGGCGACCCAGACGAAGAGGCTCAAGGTCGCGATCTTGATCAGCACCAGCAGCGTGTTGAGCCGGGCGCTTTCGCGCGTGCCGAACATCAGCAGGGCAGCGACGACGCCGATGATGAAGATGGCGGGGATGTTGATGAGGCCGCCAAGCTCCGGTCCCTTGGTCAGTGCCTCGGGAAAGCCGAGCGGGGTGAGGAGCGGGGCGGCATAGCCCGACCAGCCCACCGCCACGGTCGAGACGACCAGCGAATATTCCAGGATCAGGCTCCAGCCCACGATCCAGGCAATGCCCTCGCCCAGCACCACATAGGAGTAGCTGTAGGCGCTGCCCGCTGCCGGCATCATGGTCGACAGTTCGGCATAGGCGAGGGCGGCGCAGGCGCAGATCGCGCCGGCAATGGCGAAGGAGATGAGGACGGCGGGGCCGGCGCGATCGGCGCCGACGCCGATCAGGGTGAGGATGCCGGTGCCGACGATCGCGCCGACGCCCAGCGCCAGCAGATGCGGCCAGGACAGGGTGCGCGCCATGCTGTGGCCGCCTCCCTGGGGCGTCATCGCCTCCATCGGCTTGCGACGTGTCCAACTCATAGAAAGCTCCCCCTGTTATGCGGTCTGTGGCGGGTTTGCTGGCGCAAACGACGGGCGGGCGCAAGCGCCGAGCCGGAACGTGGCGACTTCTTACAATATTGGGCCTGGTTGCTGCGCTATTGTTGCCAAAGAGCGGGAGGTCGACGCAATGGCGACGGCAATCGGTGCAGTGGAACGACAGGCGCGGGAACGGCGCATCTTTACCGGCATGGCGGCGCTGGTCGCCGTCACCGTAATCGGTGGCTTCGGCAGCTTTGCCCTACGCGGCTATGTCGACGTGGCGACCGTGCCTTGGTGGGTGCATGTCCATGCGCTGTCGCTGCTGGCATGGACGCTGCTGTTTCTGGCGCAGGCACTGCTGGTGGCGCAACGGCGGACCGATCTCCATCGCCAGTTGGGCTGGGTTGCGGCCGGTCTTGCCTGCTTCCTGATCCCATGGGGCATTGCGACGTCGATCCTGGCGGTGCAGATGGGGCGGGTGCCCCCCTTCTTTCCGCCGGGCATATTCCTGGTGCTGGGGCCGCTCGACATGCTGGCCTTTGGTTCGCTCACATTGGCGGCGATCCTGCTGCGGCAGCGGAGCGACTGGCACAAGCGGCTGATGCTGTGCGGGACCATCGCGATGATGGAGCCGGCATTCGGCCGGATATTGCCGATGCCGCTGCTGGGGCCATGGGCGGGCGCCTGCGCGACGCTGATGCAATTGCTCTATGTCTGGATCGCGATGCGCGCCGATGCCGGACTGCGCGGCGCGGTGCATCCGGCCTATCGTTGGGGACTGGCGGTGATCGCCGGGCGATTGCTGCTGGTCGAGTTGCTGGGGCGCACGGCGATGATGAGCGGGGCGGCTGCCGCGCTGGCTGCGGGATAGCGGACTTGCGCTTGCGGCCGCTTTGGCGTAAGGGGCGCCCTGCATCCGGGACTCTGGTCCTGGAACCCTGACGACTCCAGGATATCCAAGAGGGATATCGAATGGACGCTGGCCGGCGAGTTTTCGCCCGCCGGCGATTTTGTCGTTTTGGGGTGGTGCATGGATTTTCCGGGCCTTGGCCCGAATTGAGGTGATGATGTTCGATTCGCTAAGCGATCGTCTCGGTGGGGTATTCGACAAGCTGCGTGGGCGCGGTGCGCTTACGGAGGACGATGTCCGTGCCGCGATGCGCGAAGTGCGAGTCGCACTGCTGGAAGCCGACGTGGCGCTGCCCGTGGTTCGCCAGTTCGTCGACCAGGCGACCGAAAAGGCCGTCGGCAGCGATGTGCTGCGGTCGATCACGCCCGGCCAGATGGTCGTCAAGATCGTCTCCGATACGCTGACCGAGACGCTGGGCGCCGAAACCAGCGACCTGCTGATCGACGTCACCCCGCCCGCCGTCATCATGATGGTCGGTCTGCAGGGTTCGGGCAAGACGACCAGCACCGCGAAGATCGCCAAGCGGCTGAAGGACAAGGAGCGCAAGAAGGTGCTGATGGCGTCGCTCGACGTCCAGCGCCCGGCCGCGCAGGAACAGCTGGCCGTTCTTGGCACCCAGATCGATGTCGCGACCCTGCCGATCGTTGCCGGCCAGCAGCCGGTGGAAATTGCCAAGCGCGCGCTGCAGTCGGCCAAGCTTCAGGGCTTCGACGTCGTCATGCTCGACACCGCCGGCCGACTGCATGTCGACCAGGCGCTGATGGACGAGATGAAGGCGGTCGCCGACGTCGCCAACCCGGCGGAAATCCTGCTGGTGGTCGACTCGCTGACCGGCCAGGATGCCGTGAACGTGGCCACCAGCTTCACTGCGCAGGTGCCGTTGACCGGTGTCGTGCTGACCCGTATGGACGGCGACGCCCGTGGCGGCGCCGCGCTGTCGATGCGCGCGGTTACCGGCCGTCCGATCAAGTTTGCCGGCACCGGCGAAAAGCTGGACGCGCTTGAGCCCTTCCATCCGGCCCGCGTTGCCCAGCGCATCCTGGGCATGGGCGACGTCGTCAGCCTGGTCGAGAAGGCCGCTGAGACGATCGACGCCGAGGAAGCCGACAAGCTGGCCAAGAAGATGGCCAAGGGTCAGTTCGACATGAACGACCTGCGCAGCCAGCTCAATCAGATGCGCCGCATGGGCGGTCTGGGCGCGCTGGCCGGCATGCTGCCGGGCCTCAAGAAGGCGCAGGCGGCGATGGCCAATAGCGGCGCCAACGATAAGACGCTGCTGCATCTGGACGCGATGATCGGGTCGATGACCCCCAAGGAGCGCGAGAAGCCCGCGCTGATCAACGCCAAGCGCAAGATCCGTATCGCCAAGGGCGCCGGCCGCACCGTGCAGGACGTCAACCGTCTCCTGAAAATGCATCAGGAAATGGAAACGGCGATGAAGAAGATCCGCAAGATGGGCGGCCTCAAGGGGCTGGCCAAGATGTTCACCGGCGGTGGCATGGGTGGATTGGGCGGCCTGGGTGGTCCGGGCGGCGCGGATGGGCAGGGCGGTCCGCCCGACCTGTCGGGTCTGGGTGGCCTTGGTGGCCTGGGCGGCAACATGCCCAAGCTTCCGCCCGGCTTTCAGAATTTCATGAAGAAATAAGCAATTTTCGTAATTTGGTTTGAATAGAAAGGTCTAGTTCCATGGCAACCTCCATCCGTCTGTCGCGCGGCGGCTCCAAGAAGCGTCCCTATTACCGCATCGTCGTGGCCGACAGCCGCGCTCCGCGTGACGGCAAGTTCATCGAGCGCATCGGCAGCTACAACCCCGTCCTGCCCAAGGGCGACGAAAAGCGCGTCATCATCGACGTCGAGCGTGCGAAGCACTGGGTTGCCGCCGGTGCCCAGGCGACCGACCGCGTTGCCCGCTTCCTCGACGCCGCTGGCGTGAAGGAGCGCGCTGCTCGCAACAACCCGAAGAAGGCAGAGCCGGGCCAGAAGGCCAAGGACCGCGCTGAAGATCGCGCCGCCAAGGCTGCCGAAGCTGAAGAAGCTGCGCGCGAAGCCGCTGCCGCTGCCGCCGCTCCGGCTGCTGAAGAAGCTGCTCCCGCCGAGGAAGCTGCTGCCGAGCAGGCCGAGGGCTGATCCTCTTGACCGACAAGCCCGTCACCCTGGCCGCGATCATCGGTGCCCATGGCGTGGCGGGCGAAGTCCGTCTGAAGCTGTTTGGCGAAGGGGCCGAGGCTCTGAAAAGCTACAAGAGCTTCGATGCGGCGGGGCGCACATTGACGTTGAAGTCGGTGCGCCCCGGCCCCAATGGCGCGGTGGCCCGCTTTGCCGAGATCGGCGATCGCGGCGCGGCCGAAGCCCTGCGCGGCACGGCGCTGACCGTTCCGCGTTCCGCCCTGCCGGCCTTGCCCGAGGGCGAATATTATCATGCCGACCTGGTCGGCCTTCCCTGCACCAGCAGTACCGGCGAGACGCTGGGCGAGATCATCGCGGTCGAGAATTTCGGCGCCGGCGACATCATCGAGGTGCAGCGCCCGTCGATCGAGGGCAAGCCCGGCAAGCGCTTCATGGCGCCGATGCATGTGGTGGTGCTGAGCGAGGACGGCGCCGTGATTGACGCGGCTTTTACCGAATAGTATATACGCTCCGTATATACGGAGCTTCTCCATGGGCGAAGAATATCGGGCCAAGGTCTTCAAGTCGGGCAACAGCCTGGCGTTGCGGCTGCCAAAGGCGCTCGGCTTGCAGGAAGGCGCTGAAATGCGCCTGCGCGAGGAGAATGGCAAGTTCACCCTGGAGCCGGTCGATGCGCCGCCGCGCCTGATCGACGTCAGCAAATTTGCCGGCAAGGCGCCCTGGTTGGAGGCGTTTTCTCGCGAAGAATTCGATGACAGTCCGCGAGTGTGGGACGATCCCGACTTTCCGGGCTTTCGTTGATGTATTTGCTGGATACGAACAGTTGCATCTTCCTGTTCGCCGGCACCTATCCCGGACTGGTCAAGCGTGCGGCTACGTGCCGGTCCGGCGATCTCGCGCTCTCTACGATCGTTCTGGCCGAACTGGCGCTTGGTTCGGCCAATGGCAAGATTCCGCCTGTCGAATTGCTGGACGCCTTTCTGGAGGAGGTTGTCCTGTTGCCCTTCGACGATGCGGCGGCGCGCGCCTATGCGCGAATGCCCTTTCGTAGAGGGCGATTTGACCGCCTGCTGGCGGCACATGCACTGAGTCTCGACGCGACGGTCGTGACCAATAATCTGTCTGACTTTGCCGATATTCCCGGCCTGAAAGTGGAGGATTGGACCCGGTGACGCGATGTTTCCTGCCCGTTCTGCTGTTCATGGCTTTTCTTCCCGCGCCGGCGGTCGCCGCCGATGCCAGGAAGATCGATGCTGCCATCCCCGAGATTGACCGTCTCTTTGCCGATTTCCAGGTCGATAGCCATGCGCCGGGCCTGGTCTATGGCATCGTTGCCGATGGCAGGCTGGTTCATGTGAAGGGCTTTGGCGCGCAGGATCTGGTGCAGAAGCGGCCGGTGACGGGGGACAGCCTGTTTCGTATCGCATCCATGACCAAGGCGTTTACCGCCCTGTCGATCCTGAAATTGCGGGAAGAGGGCAAGCTCTCGCTTGACGATCTGGCCGAGACTTATGTGCCGGAAATGCGCGGCTGGACCTATGCGACCAAGGATAGTCCGCGCATCCGCATCCGCGACCTGCTGACGCACAGCGCGGGCTTTGTCGACGATAATCCGTGGGGCGACCGGCAGACGCCGCTGCCCGACGCGGACTTCACCCGGATGCTGGAGCAGGGCGTGCCGATGAGCAGCGCGCCGGCGACCCATTATGAATATTCCAACTTCGGCTATGCGCTGTTGGGGCGGATCATCGCCAATGTCTCGGGCATGCCCTATCGCCGCTATGTCGAGCAGAACCTGTTGACGCCGCTGGGCATGGCGTCGAGCGGCTATCAACTGAGCGAATGGCCGGTTGCGCGGCGGTCGCTCGGCTATCGCTGGGAAGATGGGCGCTGGAAGCGCGAGCCCGACATGGCCGACGGTGCCTTTGGCGCGATGGGCGGGCTGCAGACCAGTGCCAATGACTATGCCCGCTGGGTGGCCTTTCTGCTGTCGGCCTGGCCGCCGCGCGACGATGCGGAGAGCGGCCCGGTCAGCCGGGCGTCGGTGCGGATGCTGGCGGAGGGTAGCAATTTCATGAGCGTTGGCCAGCGCAACGGCAAGAGCGGGGCGACCGCCTGCCGCCAGGCGGCAGCCTATGGCTTTGCCATGCGGATCGCGCAGGATTGCGACCTGGGGCTGACCCTGTCCCATGGCGGCGGCTATCCCGGCTATGGCAGCCATGTGATGCTGATGCCGGATTATGGTGTTGGTATCTTTGTCTTCACCAATCGCACCTATAATGGCGGGGCGGGTGCCGCTTGGGATGCGGCGATGCTGTTGCAGAAGGCGGGAGCACTGATCGCGCGGGACGTGCCGGTCAGTCCGCTGCTGGCGCAGGGCTATGCCGCGGCGGGGCGCATCTATGCGTCGGGCGATGTGCTGGCCGCCCACGACAATCTGGCGATGAATTTCCTGATGGATGCCGATGCGGCGCATTGGGGCAAGCGCCTGGCGGCGTTGAAGGGGGAAGTCGGTAGCTGCGCGGTCGATGCACCGCTGAGCGCGACGGGCAATCTGTCGGGCAAGTTCACCTGGACCTGCGAGAAGGGGCGGGTGGCAGGCAGTCTGTTGCTGGCGCCGACCGCCGACGCGGAAATCCAGGAATTGAAGCTGGAGGTCAAGGCGCCCTGAGGCGCTGGCGATCGACAGTTCCCCCTGCGGCGAAAATACTCTAGGCGCGCAGCCATGGCGCAAATTTTGACCGCAATCTATCTGCTGATGATGCTGGCCGGGGGCTGGCGGCTGTTCGGCCTTGGCTGGCCGCTCTGGGTGAAGGGGCTGGTGGCGATCGGGCTGGTCTGTCCCCTGCCGCTGCTGGTGCTGCTGCCGGGCATGCTGCATCCCGAACGGCCCTTTGCCGACATGCTGCGGATGATCGGCTTCGTGATGATGGGCTGCGGTGCGCTCTGCCTGGTTGGCGGCCTGTCTGCCGCCCGGCTGCGGGCGCGCCGGCGATGAGTTTTGCGGCCCAGATCCTGACCCTCTATCCCGAGATGTTTCCGGGCCCCTTGGGCGTGTCGCTCGCGGGACGTGCGCTGGCCGAGGGGAAATGGTCGTGCGATCCGATCCAGATGCGCGGCTTTGCGACCGACAAGCATCGCACCGTCGACGATACGCCGGCCGGGGGCGGCGCGGGCATGGTGCTGAAGCCCGACATCTTGGCGCGCGGCATCGACCATGCGCTGGCGCAGCGGCCCGACCTGCCGATCCTGGCGATGACGCCGCGGGGCAAGCCGATCACCCAGGCGCGGATCAGGGCGCTGGCGGACGGTCCCGGCGTGACCTTGCTGTGCGGGCGGTTCGAGGGCTTTGACGAACGGATTTTCGACGCCCGGCCGATCGAGCAGGTTTCGATGGGGGACATCATCCTGTCCGGCGGGGAAATGGGCGCGCTGATGCTGCTGGATGCTTGCATCCGCCTGCTTCCCGGTGTAATGGGCGCCGCTTCCAGCGGTGTCGAGGAATCCTTTGAAACGGGTTTGCTCGAATATCCGCATTATACCCGACCAGTCGAATGGGAGGGGCGCAGGATTCCCGAAGTGTTGCGATCGGGGGATCATGCGAAGATCGCCGCCTGGCGGAAACAACAGGCGGAGGCAGATACACGGCTAAGGCGGCCGGACCTTTGGGAACGTCATATCGGCGTTCGGGACCAGTCGCCCTCTGGTGCGCAACGCGAAAATAAGGACTGAGTTACATGAACTTGATCCAGCAGATCGAGGCCGAAAACATTGCTGCCCTGGCGAAGGAAATCCCCGATTTCCGTCCCGGTGACACCCTGCGCGTCGGCGTGAAGGTTGTCGAAGGCGAGCGCAGCCGCGTCCAGAACTATGAAGGCGTCTGCATTGCCCGTTCCAACAAGGGCATGGGCAGCAACTTCACCGTTCGCAAGATTTCGTTCGGCGAAGGCGTGGAGCGCGTGTTCCCGCTCTACTCGCCCAACCTCGATTCGATCACCGTCGTTCGTCGCGGTGTCGTGCGTCGTGCCAAGCTCTATTATCTGCGTGGCCGCACCGGCAAGCGCGCTCGTATCGCCGAGCGCCGCGATACCCGCACCGAAGGTTGATCCTTCAAAACTGTCCTTGACAGTTGTAAAAATGAAACAGGCGGTGGCCCCCAGGGCCGCCGCCTTTTTCTTTGTGTTACAATGATTTGACACATTGTTTTACGGCATGAATTATTGCGCCTGCGAACAAATTTTTGCGGCCGCCCAAAGGGCCATTTCGCAGTCGATGCAATTATGCCAGCCTGATATTTCCAGATGTTACTGAGTGAAACGCACTGAAATTTCCGATTTCAGGAACGGATAACTGCGTCCATTCCGATCTCATCCGGCAACAAGAAGAGGGGGGTGTCGAAAGGTCTCTAAAAAAAGAAATAGGGGGCTTTTTGATGAAGTATCAGGGTCTGTTTTCATGCAGTGCGATTGCCATTGCACTGTCCTATTCCATGCCTGTTCTTGCGCAGGATGTTGCGCCCCAGGCGGCCGCAGCGGAAACGCCCGGCCAGACGATCATCGTCACCGGCACGCGGCGTACCGACCGTACCGTCGCCGAATCGCCGACGCCGATCGATGTCTATTCCGGCGAGGAACTGCAGAAGCAGGGCGTCGCCGACATGAACCAGGTGATCCAGAACCTGGTCCCGTCCTTCTCGGTGGCGCGCTATGCCATTGGTGACGGCTCCTCCTTCGTCCGGCCGCCCAACCTGCGCGGGCTGGCGCCCGACCAGACGCTGGTGATGGTGAACGGCAAGCGCATGCACCGTTCCGCGCTGGTGCAGATCGGCGCGAACGCCCAGTCCGCTGGCGCCCATTCGGCCGACCTTGCGCAGATTCCGGCGATTGCGGTGCGCAGCGTCGAAGTGCTGCGCGACGGCGCTTCGGCCCAATATGGTTCCGACGCGATCGCGGGCGTCATCAACATGGCGCTGCGCGACGATACCGACGGCATTTCGGGCTATGCCCGCTATGGCCAATATTATCGCGGCGATGGCGAGGATTATCAGGTCGCGCTGAACGGTGGTTTCAAGCTGGGCGACAATGGCTTCATCAACATCAGCGGCGAATATGTGAACGCCGGCAAGACCAGCCGCGGCGTCACCCGACCCGGCGCGCTGGAACTGTCGCAGGAGCAGCCCGACATCGGTGTGCCCAAGCTGGCGCAGCGCTATGGCAATCCGAAGATGGAATCCTATCGCTTCTTCGTGAATGGCGGGTTCGACCTGGGCGACGAAAGCAGCATCTACTTCTTTGGCAATTACGGCCACAGCTTCCAGGAAGAGAGCTTCAACTATCGCCAGTCGGTCAATTCCGCCAATTTCGGCCTGAACGGCATCTTCAACGACTATTTCACCGATTTCGACAACACGACGCCGGGCATCCAGACCGGCGCGGCGGGCGGTAATGTCTATGCGCCCAACGGCTATGATCCCACGACGCGGGATTATACGCAGGTGTCGGATTGCTCCGATCCGCTGGTCCAGAACTGGAGCTGCGTCTATTCGGGCGGCTTCACGCCGATCTTTTTCGGCAAGATCGACGATATTTCGGGCACCGTCGGCTACAAGGGCACGCTCGGCTTTGGCCTGAACTACGACCTGTCGGGCAGCTATGGCCAGTCCACGCTGAAATATACCATGAACGGCACGATGAACCCGTCGCTGGGCATCACCTCGCCGACCGAATTCTACCTCGGCAAGCTGGAACAGCGCGAAACGCTGTTCAATGCGGACTTCAGCTATCCCTGGGAAGTCGGGCTGGCGAGCCCGATCACGATTGCGTTTGGTGGGCAGTATTTCCGGGAATCCTATGAACTGGGCCTGGGCGACGCCGCTTCCTATGCGATCGGGCCCTATACCGGGAACCTGGTCTTCCATCAGGATGGCACGCCGGTGTTGAACGCGGATGGCAGCCAGCTCTCGGTCGCGCTGCCGGTCGGTGCCAATGGCTTCCCTGGCTATGGTCCGGCGATCGCGGGTGAGAGCAGCCGCAATTCCAAGGGCCTCTATATCGACGTGGAAGGTGACATCACCGAAGCCTTCTCGCTGGGTTTTGCCGGCCGCTACGAGCATCTGTCCGACTTCGGCAATTCGACCACGGGCAAGGTGTCGGCACGCTACGCCATCGTGCCGGATGTGTTCGCGGTTCGCGGCACGCTGTCGACCGGCTTCCGTGCGCCGACGCCGGGCCAGACCAACACCAGCAGCATCGCGACCACCTTCAATCCGGGTAATCCCAACGCGATCGAGTTCATGACGCTGCCGGTCGCCAGCCCGGTCGCCCAATATCTGGGCGCGGTGCCGCTGAAGCCGGAAGAGTCGGTCAGCTTCTCGGCCGGTACGGTGTTCACGCCGGCCCCCGGCGCGTCGCTGACGATCGACTATTACAACATCAAGGTGAAGGACCGCATCGGCACCACCGGATCGCGGGTGATCACCGACGATCAGCGGCCCGAGCTTCAGGCGCTGGGCCTGGCCAACTATGCCACGGTCAACGAGGTGCAGTTCCTGACCAATGCCTTCGATACCCGGACCCAGGGTGTCGACGTGGTCGGCAGCTATCGCTTCTCGACCGACAGCATGGGGACGTTCAACACCACGCTGGCCTTCAACTACAACAAGACGAAGGTCATCCGTGTCGGGCTCGACCCCGATACCGGGTCGCCGATCATCAGCGACACGCGCATCATGCAGCTGCAGAATACGCTGCCCAAGACGCGCGTGATCCTGACCGAGAACTGGACCAGCGGCGCGCTGTCGGTGCTCGGCCGGGCGAACTGGTATGGCAAGTACAAGGTCTATGATGACGGCACCGGTGCGAACGGCGAAAGCTATGTCAATCAGAGCTTTGGCAGCGAGTTCGTGTTCGATCTGGAAGTCAGCTATCAGCTCAACGACAATTTCACGCTGAGTGCCGGCGCGCAGAACCTGTTCAGCAACTATCCCGACAAATATGACAATCGCGCTGGCGGGCTGGGGCCGGTCTATGCGTCGACGGGTGGTCGCTTCACCGGTGACATCTATCCCGACGTATCGCCCTTCGGCTTCAACGGCGGCTTCTGGTATGCGAAGGTCGGATTCAAGTTCTGATCCCGCATCATCATGATCTGATCGGCCGGTCCCTTGCGGGGCCGGCCGATTTCGTTGCAGGAGGGGCCATGTCCTTGACCAACCGCCTGGCGACCGCCGCCGACGAACTCGCTTTGTCCACCCTGATGACGCTGGCCATCGAGCAATTGCAGTCGGCCTATCTGACCGCGGCGCAGGTGCAGGCCAGCCATGGCTTCATGGGGCTGGACCGGCGGCTGATCGGTGACCGGACCTATTTCGTGGTGGAGGCGGATGGTGCGATCGCCGGATGTGGCGGATGGAGCCGCCGGGCGACCGCCTATGGCGGCGACCACACGGCCGGGCGCGACGACCGCATGCTCGATCCCGCGACCGAGGCGGCGAAGGTGCGGGCGATGTACACCCATCCCGACCATGTCCGCAAAGGCGTCGGCACGACCATCCTGGCGCTGTGCGAGGCTGCCGCCCGGCAGGAGGGCTTTGCCGCGCTGGAATTGTCGGCGACGATGGCCGGCGTGCCGCTCTATCGCAGCTTCGGGTTCATCGATGTCCGCCCGTTCGAGGATAGTGGCGTCCCGATGATCCTGATGCGCAAGGCAATCTGATTCAGGTGCGACTGGTCCACCACAGGCCCGCCAGGCTGATGAGCGCGGCCGCCGCCATATAGAGGCCGACGAGCGCGACGCCCTGCATCCCGATCAGCCAGGTGGCAACGATCGGCGCCAGCGCGCCGCCCAGGATGCCGCCCAGATTGAAGGCGAAGGACGCCCCGGTATAGCGCAGCTGGGTCGGGAAGAGGGCGGGCAGATAGGCGCCGAGTGGGCCGTAGATGAAGCCCATGACGAACAGAGCGAGGCTCAGCGCGACGAAGATCGGCAACAGCGCGGCGGTGCCGATCAGCGGGCCGAAGACGATGCCCATGACCAGTGTGCCGGCACAGCCCCAGGCGAGGACGCGGGTGGGGCTGCTCTTGTCCGACCACCAGCCGGCGATCACGATGCTGAGCGCCATGAACATGATGGCGCCAAGCTGGATCGCGAGGAAGATTTCCCGGTCGATCTTGAGTGCGGTGGTGCCATAGCCCAGCGCAAAGGCGGTCGCGATATAATAGACGGCGAAGCAGGCGGCGCAGGCGAAGGTGCCGGCGATGGCCGCGCCCAGATGGGTCGAGAGCAGGGTGGCAAGCGGCACGGCAGGCGGCGGTGCTTCTTGCTGCGCGGCGGCGAATTCGGGCGTTTCGGTGAGTTTGAGGCGGACCCAGAGGCCGAGGATCACGAGGACCGAACTGCCCAGGAACGGCAGGCGCCAGCCCCAGGCAAAGAATTCCGCATCGGTCAGGAAGGCGCCGAGCAGCAGGAACAGGCCGTTGGCGGCGATGAAGCCTACCGGGGCGCCCAGTTGCGGGAACATGCCGAAGCGGGCGCGCCAGCCTTCGGGCGCATTCTCGACCGCCAGCAGCGCCGCGCCGCCCCATTCGCCGCCCAGGCCAAAGCCCTGGCCGAAACGCAGCACGCACAGGATCAGCGGCGCCCAGAAGCCGATCATGAGATAGGTCGGCAGGAAGCCGATCAGCAATGTGCAGCCGCCCATCAGCATCAGCGAGGTGACGAGCGTCGCCTTGCGCCCGATGCGGTCGCCATAATGGCCGAAGACGGCGGCGCCGAGCGGCCGGGCGAGGAAGGCGAGGGCGAGGCTGCCATAGGAAGCCATCAACTGCGCCGAGGGCGAGGAGGCCGGGAAGAAGAGCGAGGGGAAGATCAGGCTGGCGGCGGTGGCGTAGATATAGAAGTCGTAAAATTCGACCGCCGTGCCGATGAGGCTGGCCGCCAGCACCCGCTTGTGCAGCCACATTGCGCCCATGCCGCTCGTCTGTGTCATAGCCCCCATCCTTCTCAATCCCTTCGCGCCGCCATCCTCCCCTGCAAGGGGAGGGGGACCATTTGCCTGGCAAATGGTGGAGGGGTGTTGCCGCTCGCGATAGGGCGACACCCCTCCGTCAGGGCTTCGCCCTGCCACCTCCCCTTGCAGGGGAGGATGATGACATTCGCCTCTATTTCCGTCGTTTCTGGTTCAGCAGCTCATAGGCCATGACCGCCGTCGCGACCGCGGCATTCAGGCTGTCGGCCTTGCCCAGCATCGGCATCTTCACCAGCTGGTCGCATTCGGCTTCATAGCTTTCTGGCAGGCCCTGCGCCTCATTGCCGACCAGCAGGAAGCTGGGGCTCTGATAGCTCGGCTCCTGATAATCCTGGGTCGCTTTCAGGCTGGTGCCGATCAGTTCGCCCGGCCCCTGGCGCAGCCAGTGCATGAATTCGCCCCAGCGGGCCTGGGTGATCGACTGGGTGAACAGGGCGCCCATGCTGGCGCGCACCGATTCGACCGAGAAGGGGTCGACGCAATCGTCGATCAGGATGAGGCCGCCAGCGCCCACCGCGTCGCCGGTGCGCAATATGGTGCCGAGATTGCCGGGGTCGCGCAGCGACTGGGCGACGATCCAGATGTCGGCCGTGCTGCGATCGAGCTTCTCCAGCGGGGTCAGCCGGTCGCGATAGACGCCGACCACGGCCTGGGCATTATCCTTGCCGCTGATCTTGGACAGGATGTCGGGCGTGGTTTCGATCACGTCGCCGCCGTCCGCCTCGATCGCGTCGATCAGGTCGAGCGCGAGCGGGTGGGTGGAGCCGGCATGGAAGAGCATTTCGGGCAGCACGCCTTCCTCGCGCGCTTCGGTCAGGATGCGCAGCCCTTCGGCGAGGAACAGCCCTTCGGCCTTGCGATATTTCTTTTCCCGCAGCGAGCGCACGCGCTTGACCAGCGGGTTGGAAAAACCGGTGATTTCGCGTGCCACGTTCTGCGTCCTGCCTTCTGGTCCGCGACCAGTGCGGACGAAGCGGCCTCTCTATCGAGGGAATGGGAAAAAGGACAGCCTTTCGGTGTCAGTCGGGCTGGGCGGCGTCCGTTTTCGCGATGACTACGCGGTTGCGACCGCCATGCTTGGCCGCATAGAGGGCGACATCGGCGGCGGCGATCCAGGCGTCGCTGCTGATCCGGTCCGGCCCGATCTCGGCAATGCCGAAGCTGGCGGTGACGCGCAGCGGCGGGATGTGGGCGATTTCCAGCGCGGCGATGGCATCGCAGAAACGCTGGGCGGCAGCCCCGGCCTGCGCTGCATTGCTTTCGGGGAGCAGCACGCCGAACTCTTCCCCGCCAAGCCGGCCCAATATGTCGTTCGGGCGCTTGGTCCGGTCGCAACAGGCGGCGACCTCGCGGATCACGACATCGCCGGCCGGGTGGCCATGGGTGTCATTGACCCGCTTGAAATGATCGATGTCGAACAGCAGCAGGCTGGCCGGACGCGCATAGCGGCGGAAGAGGGCGATATGCTTGTCCATTTCCGCCACGAAGGCGCGGCGGGTGAGGGCGCCGCTCAGATGGTCGCGCTCGGCGATGCGGCGCAGTTCCAGTTGTTCCACCACCAGAGCGCCGAGATTTTCGAGGATGGCGATCTGGCCGGGATCAAATTCGCGCGGCACGGTATCGATCGCGCAGAGGGTGCCGACATTATAGCCGTCGGGCGTCGCCAGCGGGACACCGGCATAGCTGCGGATGTTGGGATCGCCGGTGACCAGCGGATTGCTGCTGAAGCGCTGGTCGGAACAGGCATCGGGCACGACCATCGGCACACGGTCGCGGATGGTGTGGTTGCAGAAGGCGATGTCGCGCGGGGTTTCGGTCGCGTCGATGCCGGTGCGCGACTTGAACCATTGGCGATCGCCGTCGATCAGCGACACGACCGACATCGGCACGCCCAGGATCGACCGGACAAGCTGGGTGATGCGATCAAAGGCGGGCTCGGGCGGCGTGTCGAGAATTTCGTAGCGGCCGAGCGCGGCCAGGCGGGCGGCTTCGTCGTTCAATTTCGTGTCGAGCATGGCGCCTATCCACTTGAACCGGTGGCGAATGCTGCCTCCCGATCAGCGGTCGCCCTATGTCGCAAGATGGGACGGCGAGGCCGTGACGTCAATGTCGGGATGGGAACCCGTCGCGGCAACGCGGCCGCTGGTCGCGTGCCTATTCCTCGCCGAACTTGTCTTCGACCAGGGCGACGAGCTGGTGCAGGCTGTCATGCGCGTCGGGGCCGGCGGCGCTGATGGTGATGCTGTCGCCCATGGCGGCGCCGAGCATCATCAGGCCCATGATCGATGTGCCGGTGACTTCGCTGCCATCCTTGCTGACGGTGATCTGGGCGGGCAGGCCGCTGGCCAGGGTCACGAATTTCGCGCTGGCGCGGGCGTGGAGGCCGCGCTTGTTGCTGATCCTGACTTCCCGGCTGATATCATTCATGAGGTGCTGCCCAGCAATTCCGATGCGACGCTGATATATTTCTGGCCTGCTTCGCGGGCGGCGGCGACGGCGGCGCGCACGTCCATCACCTTGCGGGCGCTTTCCAGGCGGATGAGCATGGGCAGGTTGATGCCCGCGATCACCTCGATCTCGCCGGCCTTGAGCAGCGAGATGGCGAGGTTGGAGGGGGTGCCGCCGAACAGGTCGGTCAGCAGGATGACGCCGGCGCCGTCATTGACGCGCGCGACCGCCGCCGCGATGTCCGCGCGGCGCAATTCCATGTCATCCTCCGGCCCGATGCAGATCGTTTCGATCTGCTGTTGCGGTCCCACGACATGTTCCATGGCCACGACGAATTCCGTCGCAAGCGACCCATGGGTGACGAGTACGAGTCCGATCATCTGCTTCCGCGGCCCACCTTTGTCATGATATTGCTTTCGGGCCTCCCGGTCTGCGCTTCTCCAGACTGTCCTGGGGCGCTGATTCCATATTGCGGTGCGAGACGGTGGGCGAAAAGCCCGCATCTTGCAAGTATCTAGCGACATGTTCGGCGACATGGACCGAGCGATGGCGCCCGCCGGTGCAGCCGAAAGCCACGGTAATATAGGTTTTGCCCGCTTCGGCGTAGCGCGGCAGCAGGGTCGTCAGCAGATCCTGGATCTTGCCCAGCGCCTCCTGATAGGCCGGGTCGGCCTGGATATAGGCGGCGACATCGGCGTCGAGGCCGGTCTTGGGACGCAAATCCTCGTCCCAGAAGGGGTTACGCAGGAAGCGCATGTCGAACATCAGGTCGACATTGCGCGGCACGCCGCGCGAATAGCCGAAGGAGAGGATGGTCAGCACCGGGTCGGAGAGCTGTTCGCGGGCGAAGCGGGCGCGCATTTCCTGCTGCAGCGCATTGGTCGACAGGCTGGTGGTGTCGATCAGCTGGGCCGACCAGCGGCGCAGCGGCTCGGTCAGTTCGCGTTCGCGGGCGATGCCGTCGGCGGCCGGGCGATCCTGCGCCAGCGGGTGGCGGCGACGGGTTTCGGCATAGCGGCGTTCCAGCTCGGCGCCCGAGCAGTCGAGGAACAATGTCTCGATATCATGGCCATGGCGTTCGCGCAGCGCCTTGATCCGCTGGACGATGGCATTGGCGTCGAAGCCGCGGGTGCGTGCGTCGATGCCGAGCGCCAGCGGCCGGTCATCCTCGCCGCCATGACCGGCGGGCAGGGGCGTGTCGAGCAGGCGGTCGAGCAGCACCAGCGGCAGATTGTCCACCACTTCCCAGCCCATATCCTCCAGCGTCTTGAGCGCCGTGGTCTTGCCGGCGCCCGACAGGCCGGAGACGAGCAGGATGGTCTTGGGCGCGCTACCGCTCATGTCTTGCCCAGGGCCTTGAGCGCGAGTTCGACCTTGATCGGGGCGGACGCCTCATGCGCAACGACGGCGACCAGCGGAATTTCGACACCGGCGATGGTGCGGGTGGCAGCGTGCATCGGCATGCGTTCGACCGTTTCGGCCAGATCGACGATCAGCGCGACCGGCGAATCGCCGACATGGGGGACGGGCACGATGCCGATGCCGCGCACTTCCATCTTGCCGCTGATGGTTTCGGGGGCGGTGGCGATCAGCCGGCCGTCGACCCGCTTGAGCAGGGTGTAATCGTCGGAAACCAGCGTCGCACCGCGATCGATCAGGCGCAGGGCGAGGTCGGACTTGCCCATGCCGCTGGCGCCATAGAGCAGCACCGAGCGTCCCTCGATCGCGACGGTCGTTGCGTGAAGCGTCTCTGATGAAAGTGCCCGCACCATGTTCCCCTGCCTTCCTGCTTCTAGCCCCAGTTCGCCGCGTTGGAAATCGAATTGCGTCGATTCACGCGACATCGCAGCGGAGCATTGTGGCCAGCAGGAATGAACAGCTTATTGCTTTCATTCGGACATTATGCCGGGGTCGCGTTCCACGGCCATGGGCAGACGGACGATGAAGCGGGCGCCGCTCAGCCTATCCTCGCGGTCGGCGATGCTGATCTTGCCCTGATGCCCCTCGACGATCGAGCGGGCAATGGCGAGGCCCAGGCCCGAATGCTTGCCGAATGCCTCGCCTTCCGGGCGGACGCTGTGGAAACGGCGGAAGACATGCTCGCGCTCGCCCTCGGGCACGCCGGGGCCTTCATCCTCGACGCTGACCAGCACTTCATTGTCGGCGACGGTGGCGATGATCTGGACCAGCCCGTCGTCGGGCGAGAAGGAGATGGCATTGTCGATCAGATTGTCGAGCACGCGCACGATCCGCTGTTCCTCGCCCAGGACGACCGCGACTTCCTTGCGCGGGCGGGCGAAGGCGAGGCGGATGCCGCGCGGCACGCCGCGTGCTTCGCGGGCGAGCACCATGCGCTCGATCAGCAGGCCAAGGTCGATCGGCTCGAACCGGGTGCGGGACAATTGGGCGTCGATGCGGGAGGCTTCGGCGATGTCGGTGACGAGCCGGTCGAGCCGCCGGACATCATCCTGCGCGATCGCCATCAACTGGTCGCGCAGGTCCGGCCGGTCCACCCGTTCAAGCGAATCGAGCGCGGAGCGGAGCGAGGCGATCGGGTTCTTGAGTTCGTGGCTGACGTCGGCGGCGAAGGCGTCGGTCGCGTCGATCCGCTGGCGCAGCGCATGGCTCATGTCCGACAGGGCGCGGGCGAGCATGCCGATCTCGTCGCGCCGCTCGGGCAGGCGGGGCACGGTGACCTCCCGCGCGCGGCCGAGGCGAACGCGCACGGCGGCACGGGCCAGGCGCTGGAGCGGCTGGACGATGGTGCGGGCGAGGAACAGCGACAGCAGCACCGAGGCCAGGACGGCGGCGGCCAGCACGATGCCCAGGCGCAGCCGTTCGGCGCGGACGATGCGGGTGATGTCGCGCGCATTTTCGGTCGCGAGCAGGCCCGAGCCGTCGCGCACGGCGACGGCGGCCGAGATCATGAAGGTGCGGTCGGGCGCGTAGCGGTTCATCGCCTGGGGCTGGCGCGTCTTGGCGGCCAGCACCAGTTCGGGCCAGGCGCTGGCGCGATCGACGGCGGGTTCCTCGAAATTGGGCGGGCGATCGGCGGAGACGACGCGGTCGACCGCCTTGTCGAGGAAGCGGGCGACATGGCGCTGCCATTCCTCTTCCGAGGGCAGGCGCAGCCGATAGCGCGGCGCATCCATGGCGAAGCTGTCGGCCATCAGATTGCCGGCCGCGTCATAGCGGCGCACCCGGTCGCCGGTCTGGCGCGCATAGGCGGCGATCAGCGCATTCTGCCGGTCGGCAGGCGCATTTTCCAGGCCAATGGCGAGCAGCTTCAGCTCGCGCGCCGACTGTTCCAGCCGATCGTCGACGATCCGCGTGCGATAGCTGTCCAGATAGAAGAAGCCGCCCGCCAGCAGGGCGAGCGCGAAGACATTGACCGCCAGGATGCGCGGGGTGAGGCTCAATCGCCCCGACCAGCGCACCGCGAGCGACGCGTCCTCATTCTTCGGAGAAGCGGTATCCGGCGCCATAGAGCGTGTCGATTGCGTTGAAGTCAGGGTCTACCTCTCGGAATTTGCGACGCAGCCGCTTGATATGGCTGTCGATCGTGCGGTCGTCGACATAGACGTCGTCCTGATAGGCGGCGTCCATGAGCTGGTTGCGGTTCTTCACCACGCCGGGCCGTGCAGCCAGGGTTTCCAGGATCAGGAATTCGGTGACGGTCAGCGTCACATCCTTGCCGTCCCATTTCACCCGGTGGCGGGGCGGGTCCATCTCCAGCCGGCCGCGCACGATCGGGTCGGACGGCGGCTCGTCGGCGGCTTCGGGCGTGCGGCTGATCTCTGCGCGGCGCAGGATGGCGCGGATGCGCGCGATCAGCAGCCGCTGCGAGAAGGGCTTGGAGATATAATCGTCCGCGCCCATGGCCAAGCCCAGCGCCTCGTCCAGCTCGTCCGCCTTGGAGGTGAGGAAGATGACCGGCATCTGGCTCTTTTCGCGCAGGCGGCGCAGCAGTTCCAGCCCGTCCATCTGCGGCATCTTGATGTCGAACACGCCAAGGTCGGCCGGATTGTCGGTCAGCGCCTTCAGCGCGGCTTCCGGGTCGGTGTAGATGCGCGTGACGAACCCTTCGGTCTGCAGCGCGATCGACACCGACGTCAGGATATTCTTGTCATCATCCACCAGCGCGATGGTTGCGGTCATGCTGCGTCCCGGAACGTCATGATAAAATGGGTGAAGGCATCCAGCGTTAGACGATGGCCGCCGGGCCTGCAAGGAAGGGGCGTTGCAATTGTTGCTGCGACCCGTGCGTCGTTTTTCGGGACGGGCTGTGGTTCGCCCCTATTTGACGGCCGTAAC
Organism: Sphingobium salicis subsp. salicis; assembly: GCF_049472635.1. Classification (NCBI taxonomy): domain Bacteria; kingdom Pseudomonadati; phylum Pseudomonadota; class Alphaproteobacteria; order Sphingomonadales; family Sphingobiaceae; genus Sphingobium; species Sphingobium salicis. Next base: position 2,938,917 of record NZ_JAYRCS010000001.1, on the reverse strand, counting down.
GCAAAGCCCTATGCCGGTATGGCTTGAAGGGGAGGATGTCCGCGCGACAAGGATCGCGGCGCTCCCGGACGGGCCGGTCGCATAAAAAGACAAGCGACTAAGGGACTTTTTACATCAGGAGCTAAGGCGTGCAGGCCAAATCCTCAATCACCCTGGTCGACCAGGGCATCTCCACCCATGCCACCCAGTATTGGAACCTCGGCACTGCGCCGCTGGTCGAGGCCGCGCTTGCCAATGGCGAGGGCATTTTGGCCAAGGACGGCCCGCTGGTCGTCAAGACCGGCAAGCATACCGGCCGCAGCGCCAGCGACAAGTTCATCGTCCAGGATGCCGAAACGCAGGACACCGTCTGGTGGGGCAAGACCAATGTACCGATGACGCCGGCGCATTTCGCCGCGCTGAAGGAGGATTTCTTCAAGGCGCTGGGCGAGAAGGACAAGCTCTATGTCGCCGACCTCTATGGCGGGTCGCAGCCCGAATATCGGGTCAATGTGCGCGTCATCAACGAGTTCGCCTGGCATAATCTGTTCATCCGCACGCTGCTGGTGCGGCCCGACGCGGCTGCACTGGCCGATTTCGCACCCGAATATACCATCATCGACCTGCCGACCTTCGTCGCCGATCCGGCCCGCCATGGCTGCCGCAGCGAGACGGTGATCGCGGTCAACTTCACCGAGAAGCTGATCCTGATCGGCGGCACCCGCTATGCTGGCGAGATGAAGAAGTCGGTGTTCGGCATCCTCAATTATCTGCTGCCGACCAAGGGCGTGATGCCGATGCACTGTTCGGCCAATATCGGCCCGAATGGCGACACCGCGGTCTTCTTCGGCCTGAGCGGCACCGGCAAGACGACGCTGTCGGCGGATGCCAGCCGCACCCTGATCGGCGATGACGAGCATGGCTGGTCGGACCAGGCGGTCTTCAATTTCGAGGGCGGCTGCTATGCCAAGATGATCAACCTGTCGGCCGAGGCCGAGCCGGAGATCTTCGCCACCACCAAGCGTTTCGGCACGGTGCTGGAAAATGTCGTGATCGACGAGGAAAGCCGCGAGATCGACCTGGACGACAACTCGCTGGCGGAGAATAGCCGCGGTTCCTACCCGATCGACTTCATCCCGAACACGTCGGAGAAGAATCTGGGGCCGGTGCCCAAGAACATCATCTTCCTGACCGCCGATGCCTATGGGGTTCTGCCGCCGATCGCGCGGCTGACCCCGGAGCAGGCGATGTATCACTTCCTGTCCGGCTATACCGCGCGCGTCGCGGGCACCGAGATCGGCGTGACCGAGCCGACCGCCACCTTCTCGACCTGCTTCGGCGCGCCGTTCATGCCGCGCCACCCCAGCGTCTATGGCAATCTGCTGAAGGAGCGGATCAACAAGGGCGGCGTCACCTGCTGGCTGGTCAACACCGGCTGGGCCGGTGGCAAGGCGACCATGCCGGGGATCAAGCGCATGCCGATCAAGGTGACGCGCGCGCTGCTCAACGCCGCGCTCGACGGCAGCCTGAACAGCGCCGAATTCCGCACCGATCCCAATTTCGGGTTCGAGGTGCCGGTGGCGGTGAACGGCGTCGACAGCCAGATCCTCGACCCGCGCGCAATGTGGGCGGACAAGGAGGCCTATGACGCGACCGCGGCGACGCTGGTGAAGGCCTTTGTCGACAATTTCGCCCAGTTCGAGGAGCATGTCGACGATGGCGTGCGCAGCGCGGCGCTGACGGCGGCCTGAATGGGCGCCTGATCGGACGCAGCAATGTAGTGAAGGGGCCGGGGCGGAAACGCTCCGGCTCTTTTGCTTTTGGCGGGCGCGCGGCGGTGCTATGCTGCCCGCCTATCATGGCAGCGGAGATTAGCATGGGCATGTTCGACAATCTGATGGGTAATCTGGGCGGGCTGGAAGCGATCGCGCAGAAGGTCGGGCTGGAGCCGGAGCAGATGCAGGGCCTGCTGAACGAGATCGGCGCCAAGATCGGCAGCGGCGAGACCAGCGTGTCGGCACTGGCCGAGACGGCGGCCGAACATGGCGTGTCGGCCGATGCGCTGCAGCAGTTGCTGGGCCAGTTTGGCGGGCCGGAGGCGATATTGGGCCAGCTTGGCGGCTTCCTGGACCGGGATGGCGACGGCAATCCGCTCAATGAGCTGAGCGGCCTCGCGAAAGGGCTGTTCGGCTAACAGACGGCGAGGGGCGGGTCGGCAAAGCCGGCCCTTGGTCGCCCCCAAGTTTTTTTGGCCTTGCCTTCGCGATGCGGTGGGGCCATTTGCGGACTACACCATTATTGCGAATGATCCGCAACTAGCGCCGCCCGATCATGGCGGCGCCGACGAAATGCAAGGATAAGGTCTTGACCGACGTGACGATCGAAAAGCCGGTTCTGGAACCCACCGGCGCGCTTTCCGTGGAAACCGTGCTGTCGGTGAAGCACTGGAACGAGCATCTGTTCAGCTTCCGCATCACCCGCCCGGCAAGCTTCCGCTTCCGCTCGGGCGAGTTCATCATGATCGGCCTGAAGGGCGATAACGGCAAGCCGCTGCTGCGCGCCTATTCGATCGCCAGCCCTGCCTGGGACGAGGAAATCGAGTTCCTGTCGATCAAGGTGCAGGATGGTCCGCTGACCAGCAAGCTGCAGAAGATCGAGCCGGGCGACCAGATCTATCTGGGCCGCAAGCCGACCGGCACGCTGGTGACCGACGCGCTGCTGCCGGGCAAGCGGCTGTTCATGCTGTCGACTGGCACCGGCCTGGCGCCGTTCCTGAGCCTGCCGCGCGACCCGGATGTCTATGAATTCTACGAGCAGGTCGTGGTGGTGCATTCGGTGCGCCGGGTGAGCGACCTGGCCTTCCGCGACGAGATGGAAGGCAAGTGGGCCGAAGACCCGCTGGTATCGGAACAGGCCGCCGGCCAGTTCCATTATGTGCCGACCGTGACGCGGGAGGAATTCCCCAACAATGAGCGCATCGACAAGCTGGTCGAGAGCGGCAAGCTGTTCGAGGGGATTCCGGGCGCGGCGAAGTTCGATCCTGAGACTGACCGAATCATGATGTGCGGCAGCATGGAAATGATCAAGCAGTTCGCGGCCTATTTCGAGGAACAGGGCTTCACCGAAGGCTCCAACGCGGCGCCGGGTCAGTTCGTGATCGAGCGCGCGTTTGTAGGCTAAGGGCTGACGTTAGAGAGATAGGAAAGGGCCGGGGGAGCGATCCTCCGGCCCTTTTTCTTTGTGATGGCGCAGTGGATGTTCAGCAGGCCGGCTGCTCTTTCATCCTCCCCTGCAAGGGGAGGTGGCAGCACGAAGTGCTGACGGAGGGGTGTCGTGCCGTCGATAGCGTGACACCCCTCCACCGGCTTCGCCGGTCCCCCTCCCCTTGCAGGGGAGGATGTCATGTCCACTGATGGAGTTGTCCGTTACGCCCCCTTCCTCTGGGCGACATAGGCGTCGACATTTTTCGCCAGCACGGTCATCGGCACGCCGCCGCCCTTGACCACGGCGTCGTTGAACAGGCGGAAGTCGAACTTGTCGCCCAGCGCCTGTTGCGCCTGTGCCCGCAGGCGGACGATTTCGCCATGGCCGACCTTGTAGCCGCAGGCCTGGCCCGGCCAGGCGCAATAACGGTCGACCTCGCCCTGCACATCCTCGACCGTGGAGCCGTTGGTGGTGGCGAACCAGTGGATTGCCTGTTCGCGGGTCCAGCGCTTGGCATGAAGGCCGGTGTCGACCACCAGGCGGCAGCAGCGATAGGCGATCGACTGGAGATAGCCGAGGCGCCCGGCGACATCGCCATCATAGGCGCCCAGCTCGTCGCCCAGTTGCTCGGCATAGAACGCCCAGCCCTCCGAATAGGCGTTGAAGGCGAGCAGCGAGCGGATCAGGGGGAGCTTGTAGGTATATTCGCCCTGCCAGATATGGCCCGGAATCCCCTCATGATAGCAGAGTGTCGGCAGCGAATAGCGCGGCCAGATGCTGGTATCGCGCAGGTTGATATAATAATTGCCCGGCACGCTGCCGTCGATCGTGCCCGCGCCGGCATAGGCGCCCGGCGCCCCGGCCTCGATCTCCACCGGCACCCGCTTCACCACCAGCCTGGCCGGCACCAGGGTCGCGAAGGCGCGGGGCAGGCGGGTGCGGATATCGGCGAGGCGCCCGTCGATATAGGAGAGGATCTGCTGGCGACCCTTGTCGTCATTGGGGAAGAGATAGCGCGGATCCTTGCCCATCGCCGTCATCCGCTCGCCCACGGTTCCCTTGGTCATGCCGAGGGATTTCAAGAGCCGGTCCATTTCCGACTGGAGGGCTTTGAGCTGTTCCTGGCCCAGCGCATGGACTTCGTCGGGCGACATGGTGGTGGTGGTGCCGGCCTGCAGCGCCCAGGCATAATAGGCATCGCCCTGCGGCAATTTCCACACGCCCGCATCCATGGTGGCAAGGCCACGCTGGCGAGTGAGTTCGGCGGCCTGGCGAGCGAGGGCGGGGGCGATGGCGGTGCGGGTGATCTGCTGCGCCTTGGCGGCATAATCGCCCTGCATGTCGCGGGTGCGGCGCGCGATCGAGGCGACCGGCACCCACTGGTCGATCGGCTGGCCCTGCACCGCCTTCATCTGGCCCAGCGTCTTGTCGAGCAGGAAGGCGGGGGCGACGACGCCGACGCCGGCATCATGCTTCAGCCGCTCGGTCTCGCCGTCGAGATTGGCGGCATATTGGGTCAGGCGTTCGAGATAGGCGTCGGCGTCGGCCGGAGTGGCGATGCCATGATTGGCGTCGAGGAAATCGGGCGTCTCGATGAAGGCGCCGGTATTCTGGGCGACGGCATAGGGCGCGTTGCGATAGGACCAGTTGCTGTTCATCATCGCCATGTCGCCGAAGGGGAAGGCGAAGCCGGCATCGGCCAGTTCATGGGCGGCGCGCACCACCTCCACATCGGTGCGGGTGGCGGGCGACAGGGCGTCGAGATCGACGGCGCGCAGCTGGGCCAGGCGATCCTTCACATGGGCGGCGATCCGCGCCTGGCCGGCCGGGCTCTTGTCGCCAAGGCGCGCTTTGAGCGGGGCGCGGGCGCCGGTGTCGAGGCCAAGGCCGCTCGCGGTTTCGGGCGCATCGGCCAGCATCGCCTCGGCCATGCCGGCGAGCAGGGTTTCGGCGCGGGCGTCTGCGCTGGTCGCCTGCGCCAAGGTGCGGGCGGGAAGGGCGGACAGGGCAAGGGCGGAGGAGCCGGCGACGAGGAAATCGCGGCGGGAGGTCGTCATGGGGGTTGGGTCTCCGTAGGAAATCACGCGGCTGGCGCGATTTCCGAGTCATCCGGCGGGGCGCCGGGTTGGAAATCGCTCGCTTAACTTCGCATATTTCCCGCACATTTCGACATCTTATTTCCTACCCGCGACAGATCATAATAATCGGGCGATGCTGCCAAGGTCGATCTCCGGCGCGCTGATCGAGAGTTCCGCGACCAGATCGCGCAGGGCGATGCGCTGGCGATGGGGCATGGCGGCGCGGGCGCCGCTGCGCTCGGCACAGATGGTGCGCATCGCCGCCAGCATCACCCGATTGTCGGGCGCGCGGCGATGGCCCACCACCACGCCGCGCCGGACGATGGGGCGGACCTGCGCGCAGCGGGTCAGCGCGATCGCCTGGGCACGGGCGGCGTCCAGCCCCATCTCCAGCGCCCAGTCCCAGGCGGCGGCAAAACTCTCCGCCCCCTGTTTCTGCCGCAGCTGATAGGCCGAGCGCGGCGAACAGCCGACGCTGCGCGCCGCCTGCGCCACCACGCCGCAGCGCGCCAGCATGTCGATAAAGGCCCGCTGCGCGGCCGGCGACCAGCCCGACGCGCGCCGGCGCAGCATCGGGACGGAGGTGAAATGGAGAAGGGGCATATCGGTCATGCCGGCGAGGCTATCATGGGGCGAGAGGTGTAGGACAGGGGCGCGCGAATTGGCCGGTTGCGGACTGACAGATTGCGGAGGCGCGGCAAGGAGACTGCTCGCACACTCTCCTTGCCGTCCAGTTGCCACAATGACAACGGTCACCCCCGTGGCAGCCTCCTTGCAGCAGCCCGAATTGCTGGTTGGACGATAAACCTGCGCGACGCCTGACGAAGAATTTCACTTTGGTCGATCAGGAAAGCCAAGGACGGGCCAATGCGGTAATAGACGGCAATAAAAATTCGACCGAGCACGCGCTTTCGAAGCCACTCGTCTCGGAAAAGCCTGAGATAAACCACATCCGGATGATTGAAGTCACCCATGGTAGCGGTGACGATGAAACAGGCATCTTTCTCTTTCTTCACCACACTCGGCAGGCTGTAACTTGTGTCGCTTTCACGGATAGAGGCCGCTGCTTGGTCCATCATCTCCCGCAAAGATTTCTCATACTCGGGGGTAATAGAATGGACACATGGCCAATTGTTGTTGAGCCGGTCGCGGTAGCTGTAACCCTCGATATTATCTTTACAGAGGTGAATGATATTATCCAGCGTGATGCGATGATGCTGAGACCATTTGCTAGCATCGTTCAACACATCCAGTAGTTGGGCAACCTGATTCAGGTATTGTGGCCAAGTATTGTCGAGCGAGACAAACTCAATCATGTGATTGCGCGCAATCCCATAGAGCGCAACGACCACTGCATTTACCTGACTTAGAACCTCTTCTGTCACGCCCACTTTTTGATCGGCAGGAGCATTAGCAACAGCATGCTGAAAGGAAATCAGGGCTTCTTTTAGGCGAATGTTTGCCAAGGTGGATTGCCAAGCAGCCGCCTTACCCTTGCCGATCCATGCCTCCGAATTTGTTGGATCGATCTCCAATACACGATTGAAATATCCGAGCGCCTCCGAGTTATTGCCCCCAATTTCTGCGGTCTTCGCCATGCCTAACAACGTTGCGGCGCTGACAGCATCCCCATCAGAACCCTTTGCTTTTCCAGTTGGTGCTATACCCAACTGCTGTCCGCATTCGGTGCAAAAACGCGCTGTATCACTGACCTGAGCCCCACAATTCCCACAATGCACTAACTCGCCCCCCTTGCCGCCAAATTTCCGATCATGGTTTGTGGCAGCCGTCCCGGCCTCCTGCAACTTTGAATGCTGGTCACTGATCATTTCCGGCGACAGCAATAGTACGAATGCTAAGTTGTGGTCGCGTATTGATCGAACTCTGGTCGCCGCGATCAGTTGCCTACACCTGAGCAAGCGGCGACTTTCGGAAACTCGGAAATTGGCTTTTTACGCTTCCGCAAAGGGTGCTAGCCAGTTATATGCATTAAATTCCCTCCACCCACAGCACCGCGCCTTCCGCACCTGTCACGCGCACCCGCGCGCCCGCTTCGCTGTCCGGGCCGCGGGCGGTCCAGACGCTGTCGCCGACCTTGACCCGGCCTTCGCCGTCGCGGATCGGCTCTACCACGGTCACCAGTTCGCCGATCAGGCGGGCGGTGCGGTCGTTGAGATTGGGGTCGGTCGAGGGCACCGGATTGTCCACATACCAGCGCCGCCCGGCCCAGACCGAAATGACCGAGAGCGCGGCGAAGATCAGGAGCTGGAGCGGGATGCCGATCGGCAGCGCCAGCGCGGCGAGGCCGGTGATGGCGGCGGCGATCGCGATCCAGATCAGGAAGACGCCGGGGATCAGCACCTCCGCAATGGCCAGCAGCGCGGCGAAGACCAGCCAGGCCCAATGATCCTGGAGCATGCTGAGCCAGTCGTTCATGGGGTGGTCCTGTGGTTGGTGGGGTGGGGTGTTTTTGCGTCATCCCCGCGGAGGCGGGGATCCATCTCATGCGATCTCGGGCTTGAACCAAGGTGGGGAGATGTCGAAGAGAGGCGCGGGCCTCTCTTCGACCCGCTTTCGCGGGAATGATGGGGGTGGGTGGGGCCAAACACGCCTCGTTCGGGCTGAGTTGGTCGACGCCCTTTGCCTTTAGAAGAAAGGCGCCCCCTTCGACTGCGCTCAGGGGAGGCTTCGACTTCGCTCAGCCCGAACGGTGTTTGGGGCGGGCGTTGGGCTGTGGGCTTCTCGACTTCGCTCGAAGCGAACGGATGTGGTGGGCGGTTCGGGGCGGTGGGGGTGTTTCGGGTGTGCGGGATGGGTGCGTAGCGCGCGGTGGCTTGGCTGCCATGGTCTGACAGAGCGGACCGGTTGCGCAGGGGCGCCATCGCTCTCGCCCTCAGCCCTGGGTCTGGCCGAACGGGCCCCGGCGCGGCGCGGCGGGGGGCGCTGGCGGGGTGGGGGTGTCGGCCAGCGCTTCCTTGGCGAGCTGGCCGATGCCGCCGAGCGTGCCGATGAGCTGGGTCGCCTCGACCGGGAAGAGGATGGTCTTGGCATTGGGCGAGGTGGCGAACTGCTGCACCGCGTCGGTATATTTCTGGGCGATGAAGTAATTGAGCGCCTGCGGATTGCCAGCCGCGATCGCGTCCGACACCATCTGGGTCGCCTTGGCTTCGGCTTCCGCCTCGCGCTCGCGCGCCTCTGCATCGCGGAAGGCGGCTTCGCGGCGGCCTTCGGCTTCCAGGATCTGCGACTGTTTCTGGCCCTCGGCGCGCAGGATCTCGCTGCTTTTCAGGCCCTCCGCCTCCAGGATGTTGGCGCGCTTCTCGCGCTCCGCCTTCATCTGCCGGCCCATGGCGTTGACGATGTCGGCGGGCGGGCGGATGTCCTTGAGCTCCACGCGGGTGATCTTGATGCCCCAGGCGTTGGTGGCATGATCGACCACCGAGAGGAGGCGGGCGTTGATCTCGTCGCGCTTCGACAGGGTTTCGTCGAGGTCCATCGAGCCCATCACGGTGCGCAAATTGGTGGTGGCGAGCTGCATGATGGCGACATAGAGTTCGGACACTTCATAGGCGGCCTTGGCGGCGTCGAGCACCTGGAAGAAGACCACGCCGTCGACCGACACCATGGCATTGTCCTTGGTGATGATCTCCTGCCCCGGAATGTCGACGACCTGCTCCATCATGTTGATCTTGCGACCGACGGCGTAGAAGAAGGCGGGGTAGAAATTGAGGCCGGGCTTCGCCACCTCGGTAAAGCGGCCGAAACGCTCGATGGTATATTGATAGCCCTGCCGCACCACCTTGACGCTGACCGCCAGGTAGAAGAGCACCAGAAATGTGACCGTGAGTGCGAAGGTCGTCACCATATGTCCTCCCCAATGTGGGAGCGCACTATGGCGGCTATTCGTTAACGGGAAAAGGCAAAGTGATGGAGAGACATAAGATGCAGTTGCGCCACGCCCGATCCCTGCTGTTCCTGCCCGCGTCCAATCCGCGCGCGGTGGCCAAGGCGCGCACGCTGGCGTGCGACATGGTGATCCTGGACCTGGAGGATGCGGTGCCCGACGCGGACAAGGCGGCGGCGCTGGACGCGGCGGTGGAGGCCGTGGGCGAGGGCTTTGGCGGGCGGCTGATGGCAGTGCGGATCAATGTCGAGGGGATGCCGTCGCATGGGCCGGAGATGGTGGCATTGAAGCGCACCGCGGCCGATTATGTGGTGCTGCCCAAGGTCGAGAATGCCAAGCAGGTGAAGGATGTCTATTCCGTCGCGCAGAAGCCGGTGATCGCGATGATCGAGAGCGCGAAGGGCGTGCTGGCGGCGCCGGGAATCGCGGCGGGCGAGGGCTGCGCGGCGCTGTTCGTGGGCACCAATGATTTGCGCAAGGATCTGAGCATTCCGCCGTCGGCCGGGCGGGCGGGGCTGGCCCATGTGCTGCAGAGCGTGGTGCTGGCGGCGCGGGCGGCGGGCATCGCGGTGTTCGACGGGGTGTTCAACCGGCTGGACGACGAGGCGGGGCTGGAGGCGGAATGCGCCGAGGGCCATGGCTTCGGCTTTGACGGCAAGACGCTGATTCATCCTGGACAGGTGCCGGTGGCGAACCAGGCGTTCGGCCCGGACGCGCAGGCGGTGGCGGATGCGCGCCGGCTGATCGAGGCGGCGACCGGCGGGGCCGAGCGCTTCGAGGGGCGGATGATCGAGGCGATGCATGTCGAGGAGGCGCGGGCGCTGGTGGCGCGGGCGGAGGCGGTCGGGCAATAGCGAAAGGCAAGGCGCATGGCGGTACGGTTCGACAAGGTTGCGATCATCGGGACCGGCCATGTCGGCGCCACGGCCGCCTATGCGATGATGCTGCGCGGGCTGTTCACGCAGATCCTGCTGATCGATGCGGACGGGCCGCGCGCGCAGGCCGAGGCGCTGGACATTGCCGACGCCAATGCGCTGGCGCGGCCGGCCCATGTCCTGCGCGGCGACTATCGGGATGCGGGCGACGCGGCGATCGTGGTCATCACCGCGGGCGCGACCACCCATGGCGAGGAAAGCCGGCTGTCGGTCGCCGGACGCAGCGCCGCGATCGTGGCGGACTGTGCGCGGCGGGTGGTGGAAGCGGGCTTTGGCGGGGTGATGATCGTCGCGTCCAACCCGGTCGATGCGATGGCGCAGGTGGCGCAGCGCGCGTCGGGGCTGCCGGTGGGGCAGGTGATCGGCACCGGGACGCTGCTCGACAGTGCGCGCTTTCGCCGGCGGCTGGCCGACCGGCTGGGGGTGGCGCCGGTGTCGGTCGAGGGACAGGTGCTGGGCGAGCATGGCGACAGCGAGGTGGCGGTCTTTTCGGGCGTGCGGATCGGCGGGGTGACGCTGGACCAGTTTCGCGGCGGCGCGGTGCTGGACCGGGCGGAACTGGCGCATGAGACGATGCGGGCGGGCTATGCGATCAACTATGGCAAGGGTCATACGAGCTATGGCGTGGCGACGGCGATCGTGCGGCTGTGCGAGGCGGTGCGGCGCGACGAGCAGGTGGTGCTGCCGGTGTCGACCCTGGCCCATGGCGAATGCGGCGTGGCGGGCGTCTATCTGAGCCTGCCCTGCGTGATCGGGGCGCTGGGGGTGAGCCGAGTGCTGGCGCCGGACCTGGATGCGGAGGAGCGGGCGGCGCTGCGGGCGTCGGCAGCGGTGTTGCAGGGCATCATGGACGGGCTGGAATCCCATTGAAAATCGCCGGCGATCATCCTTCCGGCAGGTCCACCCTGGGCAGAAGTTCCGCCTCCAGCGCGGGATAGAGGTGCGCGACGCTGCGTTGCAGTTCGTAGCGGGCGGCGGCCATGGTGGCGAAGCGATCGGGGATGGGGAGGGTGCCGGCCTCCACCATGTCGAGGCCGGATTGCACGGCGGTGCGCAGCGTCGCATCGAGCCAGTCGAGCCAGTCGCGGGTCTGGGCGATGGCGCGGGTGCCGGCGGGATCGAAGGGGCCATGGCCGGGGATCGCCGCCTTGTGCGGCAGCTTTGCGAGCGCATCCAGGCTTTCGCGCCAGCGGGCGAGGTTCGCGGTCGGGGTGCTGGGCGCGCGGTCGAGAAAGAGCAGGTCGCCGGCGATCAGCGTGCCGGTGCGTTCGTCCAACAAGGCGAGATCGGCATTGCTGTGGCCGGCGAGCGGCAGCAGTTGCAGGCGGCGGCCGCCGAAATCCTCTGTCGGCTGGTCGATCCGCCGCCCCGGCAGGGCGAGGTCGGTGCCGCGCATCCAGTCGCCCAGCAGGCGATAGAGCGCATCGGAAAAGCCGCGCCCGTCCCGTTCCATGTCGGCGATGGTGCCGGGCAGGGCGGCGACGATGGCGGGATCGAAGGCGGTGATGCCCATGCCATGGTCGGGATGGAGATGGGTGACATAGACCCGCACGACCGGCTGGCCGGTCAATGTCTCCGCCACTTTCCTGAGCATGTGGCCATAGCGGATCGACGGGCCGGCATCGACCAGCAATGTGCCGGCCGGGGTGGCGATGATCGCGATATTGGCGATCGCGCCGCCATTGGTGAACAGCATCGGTTCGTCGGCACCATGGATCATCCACAGGCCATCGGCGACCGGCTGCGGATCGATGCGATAATCGTCCGGTGCGGCCCCGGTCAGCAGCGGGAGGGCGCCGCTCATGCCGGCCAGCGCCTGTCGGCGGCTGAGCATCATCGGCCGGTCGCGCCGGTGGCGGCGGGCAGGGGGGACTGGCGGGCGACCGTCACCTTGGCGAGATAGGCGCGGCCATTGGTGTCGCGCGCGGCGATGGAGAGCGTGTCGCCGGGATGGGCGCGGGGCATCAGGGTGATGGCGGGGTCTTCGGCGACGGCGGCCCATATCTCCATCTCGCCGAGCAGTCGGCCGTCAGGGCCGGTCACGCGCATCTGTTCGATATGATAGGTCGGGATATTGGCGACGAAGCCGGTGTCCATCGGATGGCGGAAGGTGACGCGCAGCCGGCTGGCGCCGTCGGCCATTGGCCAGGCTTCGCCCCGCATTTCGCCCAGATGCTGGGCCCAGTCGCCCTTTACCCGGCTGACCGGCGGAGCCGAACAGCCGCCGCCCGCCGCATCGACCCAGCCGCCGCTGACCAGCCATTGGCCGTCCGCCAGTTGCACCGCGCCGCGCACCGGGGTGCGCTGGTCGAGCTTGATGCGGGTGGCGACATAAGGTTCGGCGCCGTCGGGCCGATAATCGATGGCGATCGGGATGGGATTGAGATCGGCCAGGATCAGCATGCGCCTGACCGGACCGAGGCCGCGCGCGTCGAGCGCGACCGGGAAGCTGCGCTGATTTTCCGCGATTTCGGGATAGCTAACCTTCACGCGCGGATCGAAGCGGACCGGATCGTCGCCGAAGATGGTCTGCGCATGGGCGGTCCACATGGGCGAGTGCAGCGGATCGGTGGGATAGGGCGCGCGGGCAGGCGCGATGCCGCCGCTTGCCAGCAGGCAGGACATGGCCATGGCTGTCAGGGTCTTGCGCCTGTTCATCCTCTTCTCCCAAAGTCCATGCCTAGCGCGGGGAAAAACCGGCTACCATTGCACCTTGGGTCGTGGAGCGTGGAAGGGATGGGGATGCGGGCGAGGATCGGGCTGATGGCGGTGCTGCTGCTGGTGCCGGGCGTGACGCAGGCGCGGGCGCAGGAGGCTGGCCTGTTCGACGCAGAGGGGTATCGCATTACCCATTATCGCAGCCCGGTGCATCGCCCGCCCGAGGGGGTGGGCAGGATCGCGCCGGCCGCGATCGCCGGGCTGCGGCCGGATGTCGACATGATCCTGATCGATGTGCTGCCGGCCGAGGGCGGCCATCGCGCGGCGGACGGACGCTGGCAACTGGCGCAGCCGCATGAGAGCATCCCCGGCGCCCACTGGTTTCCCGAAAGCGGGCGGGGTGCGCCGATGCCGGATATCGCCGACTGGTTCGCGCGCGGGGTTGCGCGGCTGACCGGGGGGAAGCGCGACCGGATGATCGTCACCTTCTGCCGCGCGGATTGCTGGATGGGCTGGAATGCGGCGCGACGGCTGCGGGTGATGGGCTATCGCAATATCTGGTGGCTGGCCGAGGGGACGGACGGCTGGCGCGATCTGGGCCATGACCTGGAGCCCGTCCAACCCGCGCGCCGATAGGACCAAAGGTCAATTGTCTGGCCCCCGTTTCTGGGCATGTTGCACGCTAACGGGGTAGTTCAAACCATTGATTTTCGGGAGAGAGTAAATGCTTCATCGTTCGGCGCTGGCGATCATCGGCGGCCTGGCCATGGCCAGTGCGATGCCGGCCGCGGCCAAGGACATCACCGTCCATATGAAGAACAAGGGCGCCGATGGCGCGATGGTGTTCGAGCCGTCCTTCGTGAAGGCGGCGCCGGGCGACGTGATCCATTTCCAGCCGACCGATCCCAGCCATAATGCCGAGACCATCTCCACCATGCTGCCGGCAGGCGCGACCCCGATGAAGGGGGCGATGAACAAGGAAGCGGTGCTGACCGTCAGCAAGCCGGGCCTCTATGGCATCAAGTGCATGCCCCATTATTCGATGGGCATGGTGGCGCTGGTGCAGGTGGGCAAGCCGACGGCGGCCGATGTGACGGCGGCCAAGGCGGTCAAGCTGCCGCCCTTCGCCGCCAAGCGGATGAATGCGGCGCTGGCCCAGGTGAAATAAGCGCGGGCCAGTCCCGCAAGCAGGCAGGCCGGTCATCCACCAGGATGGCCGGCCTGTTTTCTGTCATTCGTAGCGCAGCGCGTGGATCGGATTGGTGCGCGCGACGCGGAAGCTGTGCGCGCCGATCGTGAGGATCGCGATCAGCAGCGCCAGCCCGCCTGCCAGCAGGAAGGGCAGGGGCGTCAGCGCGATGCGGGAGTCGAAGCCGTTGAGCCAGTCGCGCATCACCCACCAGGCGACCGGCCAGGCGATCAGGTTGGCAATCAGCACCGGGCGGGTGAACTGCCAGACCAGCAGTTGCACGATCTTCCCCGTGCTGGCGCCCAGCACCTTGCGGATGCCGATTTCCTTGGTCCGGCGCTGCGCGGTGAAGGCGGACAGGCCGAACAGGCCGAGGCAGCCGACGATCACCGCCAGCAGGGCGAAGGCGGCGAAGGCCTGGGCCCGTGCTTCCTCGGCATGATAGACTTCGCGCACGATATCGTCGCTGAAGCGCGCGCTGAAGGGCACTTCGGGAGCGAGGCGCTTCCACACGCCTTCGATCCGCGCCAGCGCCGTCGCCGGATTGCCATGATAGCGGATCAGCATTTCGTTATGATTGTCGCGATCGAAGAGGAAGAAGATCGGGTCCATCGGATCGCGGATCGAGCGGAAGCGCGAATCCTGGACGACGCCGATGATGGTGATGGGCACGCTGCCGCCAAATTCGTCGCGCACCAGGCCGCCGCGGACCTGCTTGCCGATCGCGTCCTGCGGTGAGGCAAAGCCCAAGCGCTTGACCGCCAGTTCGTTGACCACCGTATTGGCGCCGCGCGCGGCAAAGGCGCGCTCGGCCTCCGGAACCTCCGGGAAGGGACGGGTGATGTCGTCGATCGGCCGGTTGATGTCGAAGCTCCGCCCGGCAAGCAGCTTGATGCCCATCGTGTCGAAGAATTTGGTGTCGACCTGATAGATGCCCATGCTGATCGGCTCTTCGCGGCCGGGCACGAGGATACCGCTATTGGTGTTGTTGGTGGTGCTGATGCCGATATTGGTGCGGCCGACCGAGGTCACGCCGTCGACCTTCTCGATTTCCCGCACCATCGTGTCGAGCACCGGGTCGAGCTGGCGGCGGCTGATGCCCGAAATCTGGATCAGCCCCTCGCGCTTGTAGCCGGGATCGGAATTGCGGGCGTAGAGGGTCTGGGCATAGACCACCGCCGTGCAGATGATGAGGCCGATCGACACGGCGAACTGGGCGACGACCAGTGCGCTGCGCAGCCGGCCCGATCCTTCCGCATCGGCCGCCGACTTGTTGGCCTTGAGCACGCGGGCGGGCTGGAAGCGGGACAGGTAGAAGGCGGGATAGGCGCCGCCGGCCACGCCGACCAGCAGCACCAGGCCGATGATCGGCAGGATGAGGCCGCCGCTGCCGAAATAATGGAGGCTGAGGTCCGCGTCGAGGAAGCGGCTGACCAGCGGCAGCAGCAATTCGGTCAGCGCCAGCGCGACCAGCATCGCCACCGCCGAGACCAGGATGGATTCGCCGATGAATTGCAGCACCAGCTGGCGGCGATTGGCGCCCAGCACCTTGCGCAGCGCAACTTCCCGCGCGCGCTGGCTGGCGCGGGCGGTGGCGAGATTGACGAAATTGACGCAGGCCATGCCCAGGATGAGCAGCGCGACGATGGCGAAGGTGATGATCGAGCCGCGATCATTGCCCGGCGTCATCGACCCGTTCTGGGCGCGGCCGAGATGGACGTCGCGAACATTGACCAAGGCGAAGTTCATGTCGTCGCCCTGGTTGAAGCGACGGCCGCCGAAAAACTGGTCGGGGATGTTGCGCTTTTCCCATTGCGGCAGCTGGGCATTGATCGCCTTGACGTCGGCGCCGGGCTTCAGCCGGACATAGATCCAGCCCGACTGCCAGCCATATTGGCTGAGGAAATCGGGCGTCTGCGCCCAGTAGCTGGGCGGATCATAGCGGGCGAGCATGGTGAGCTTGAGGTGCGAAGCCTTGGGCAGATCCTTGAGCACGCCATTGACGCGATAGTCGGTCGAGATGCCGCGCGAGATGAGCGTCAGCGTCTGGCCCATCGGGTCTTCGCTGCCGAAACGGCGCTTGGCCTCGCTGTCGGTCAGCACCATGTCGCCGGGCTTTGCGAGCGCGGTACGCGGATCGCCCTTCATCAGCGGCAGGTCGAGCACGTCGAACACCGGGCCGTCGACGAATTTCATGTCGTCGACTTCGGTCGCGACGCCGTTGCGCAGAACGACCGGCCCCGCCGACAGCAGATGGACGGCCGCCGCGATCTGCGGAAAATCCTTCCGCAGCGCCGCCTGCGCGACATAGGGCGCCATCTGGAGATTGTTTTCGCGGCCGCCATGCGGGTCGGTATAATAGGTCTGGAACTGGAAGGTCCGGTCCGCCTGCGGCATCCAGGCGTCGAAGGTCAGTTCATTGCGGACGAACAGCAGGATGATGAGGCAGGCCGCCATGCCGGTCGCCAGCCCCAATATGTTGATCGCCGCATAGGTGCGGCTCTTGAGCAGCGACCGCAGGCCGACCGTCAGATAATTGCGCCACATGGGAAGTCTCTCCGTCTTGGGCTATCAGGCGGCGCGGCGCCGTTCCTGGAGGATGCGGCCGTCCAGCATGTGGACGACGCGGCTGGCATAATCGGCATGGGCGGGCGAATGGGTGACCATGACGATGGTCGATCCTTCGGCGTTGAGCGTCTGGAGCATCTTCATCACCTCCTCGCCATGGCTGGTGTCGAGATTGCCGGTCGGTTCGTCGGCCAGGATCAGGCGCGGTTCGGATACCAGCGCGCGGGCGACGGCGACGCGCTGCTGCTGGCCGCCCGACAGCTGGCTGGGCCGGTGGCGGGCGCGATGGGCGATGCCGACCCGGTCCATCACCGCCTCGACCTTCGCCTTGCGCTCGGCGGCGGGCATGGCGTGATAGAGCAGGGCGAGTTCGATATTCTCGGCCACGCTCAGCTCGTCGATCAGGTTGAAGCTCTGGAAGATGAAGCCCAGATGCGTCTTGCGGATGCCCGCCAGCCTGGGTTCGGGCAGGCCCGCAATCTCGGTGTCGCCAAAGCGGTAGGAACCGCTCGACGGGCTGTCGAGCATGCCGATCATGTTCAGCAGGGTCGACTTGCCGCAGCCCGACGGGCCCATAATCGCGACAAATTCGCCCTGGAAGATGTCGAGGTCGATCGCGTCAAGCGCGGTGGTTTCGACCATGTCGGTGCGATAGACGCGGCTGAGTTCACGCAGGCTGAGCAACGCTTGGGTCATGTCTTTGCCTTTCACTTCTTCTCGAGGACCAGCCGATCCTTGTCGGCAAACCCGGTATAGGGGGATGTGAGCACCTGCTCGCCGGGCTCCAGCCCGTCGAGAATCTCGATATAGTCGGCGTTGCGCCGGCCCAGGCGCACGGCGCGCTTCACCGCCTCGCCGCCGTCGGGCGTCACCACGAACACCCAGGCACCGCCGGTGTCATTGTAGAAGCTGCCATTGGGGATCAGGCGCGCGCGCACCGGATCGCCCAGGGTCAGCTTGGCCTGGAGTGTCTGGCCGCGCTGGATCTGGGGCGGTTCGCCGTCGAGGAACTGCAGGTCGATCTCGAACTGGCCGTTGCGCACGGTCGGATAGATTTTCGCGACCTTCATCCGGTAGCTCTTGCCGTTCCAGTCGACCGTCGCGGTCTGGCCGAGCTGGACGCGGGGCAGATAGAATTCGTCGATCCCGGCGACCAGCTTGTTGCGGCCGGGGCTGTCGATCTGGCCCAGCCGCTCGCCGCGCGCCATCGACTGGCCGACCTGGATCGAGAAGGCTGAGACGGTGCCGGCGACCGGCGCGCGCAGGTTGAGCGCCTCCAGGCTGGCGCGGGCGACGCCGAGGCTGGACTGGAGGGTTTCGGCCGAGGCGCGCAGCTGGGCGAGCTGGCTGGTCTGGAGCCGCTCGTCGGTCTGCTGGGTGCGGGCGAGGACGGCCCGGCGATCGCGCTGATAGCTGAGATCGTCGCGCGTGTCGGCAAAGGTCCGGCCGGCGACGAAGCCGCGCGCGGCCAGCGGCGCTTCCCGCTCATATTGGCGCTGTGCCTTCTTGAGGTCGAGATCGGCCTCCAGCATGGCGCGGTTGTTGGTGAGCCGGTTCTGCGACAGCGCCAGTTCCTGGCTGCGCATGGAATTGAGCTGCTGCGTCACTTCGGTCTGGCGGGCGAGGACGGACAGTTGCAGTTCGGCGTTGGACAGGCGGGCGAGCAACTGGCCCTTCTGGACGGTGGCGCCATCCTCGACCAGCACCTCTTCGACCCGGCCGCCCTCGATCGCGTCGAGATAGACGGTGATGAGCGGGGTGACGCGGGCGCGCAGCGGCAGGAAATCGTCGAACCGGCCCTGGCTGACGGTGGAGACGACGATGCGGTCGGCCGGCAGGGTCTGGCTGTTGCTGCTGGGCATATAATACCAGGCGGTGCCGAGCAGCGCGATCACGCCAGCGGCGCCCAGTGCGACCTTGGCGCGCAGCGGCAGGGTCTTGCGCGCCACCACCCGGTCCATCGCGCCGCCACTGGTGGGCGCGGCGGCCCGTGGCGTTTCGCTCGGCATGCTGACGACACTCATGCGTGGCGGCTCCACTGTCCGATTTCGAACATTGCTTGTCCGATAGCGAACATCAGGCGAGGAAGGGCTTGCAGCCGGTGCCGGCGCGGGCGGGGCAGCGGAGATGCCCGGCCTCGGCCGCCATCTGGCGCGGTGCTTCGCAGCCGAACGGCCGGGAAGCGGCCTGCGGCGCGGCCATCACCAGAAGGGTGGCGGCGATGCCGAGCAGGATCGAAAGCGGTTTTGACAGCGAGGAGCCGGGCCGGCGATACATTGTCAGTCTCCATCTGGACTTGGGGCACATGCCCTTTGCCCGATGCTTCGCAAGCGGCGTGCCAGTTGCCTTTTTGCGGGCGCGTGCGGGACGGAATCCGGGCCGTGACGGGTCTGGCACGGATATTGATTGCACGGTTCCGGACAGGCGCTGTACGGGAGCGAACGGATGACAGAGGGGCGGATGACACAGGAGAAGCCATTCGAGCTGTGCGTCGTCATCGATGATGATGACGACATATTGCTGGCCGCGCGCCTGTTGCTGCGCGCGATCTTTGGCGAAGTGCTGACCTTTCGCGACCCCGAATCCGCCTTTGCCGCGACCGCCGGCCTGACCCCCGAAGCGTTCCTGCTCGACGCCAATTTCTCGCGCGGGGCGACCAATGCGGCGGAAGGGTTCGAATGGCTGGGCCGTTTCCTGGCGCGCGATCCGCAGGCGGTGATCGTGATGATTACCGCCCATGCCGGGGTGCAGGTCGCGATCGAGGCGATGAAGCGCGGCGCGACCGATTTCGTGACCAAGCCCTGGTCGAACGAGCGGCTGCTGGCGACGGTGCGCACGGCCGCGGCGCTGCGCGCGTCGCGCAAGGCGGTGGCGCAGAAGGACAAGGTGGCGATGATCGCGGCGGCGCCGGCGGGCGAAACGCCGCTGCTCGGCACATCACCGGCGATGGCGCGGGTGCAGCAACTGATCGATCGTGCCGCGCCGACCGACGCCAATGTGCTGATCCTGGGCGAGAATGGCACGGGCAAGGAACTGGTCGCGCGCGAACTGCATCGCCGATCACGCCGGGCCGACCGGATCATGCTGCCGGTGGATCTGGGCGCGGTGGCCGAAAGCGTGATCGATTCAGAGTTGTTCGGTCATGTGAAGGGCGCCTTCACCGATGCGCGGGCCGACCGGATCGGGCGGTTGCAGGCGGCCGATGGCGGCACCTTGTTCCTGGACGAGATCGGCAATCTGCCGCTGCACCTGCAGCCCAAGCTGCTGACCGCGCTGGAGCAGCGCAAGGTGACGCCGGTGGGCGCCAACAAGCCCGTGCCGGTGGACATCAGGGTGATCGCCGCGACCAACCTGAGCGCCGGGCAGATCGCGGACGAAGGGCGGTTCCGCCAGGATCTGCTGTTCCGCCTGAATACGGTCGAGATAGTGCTGCCGCCGCTGCGCGAGCGGCGCGAGGATATTCCCGCGCTGGTCGCCCATTATCATGCGCTCTATGCCCGCAAATATGCCCGGCCGGTCCATCCGATCGCGCCCGAGCTGATGGCGGCGCTGGTCGCCTATGACTGGCCCGGCAATGTCCGCGCGCTGCGGCATGCGATCGAGCGGGCGGTGATCCTGGCCGGGGACGCACCCTTTGGCATCGAGGATATCCCGCTGCGCAACCATGGCAGTCCCGAGCCGGTCCGGATCAACCGGGCCGCCGTGGTGGAGGCGCCGCCACCACCCGACGACATGAATCTGGAACGGGTCGAGCGGCGACTGGTCGAGACCGCGCTGATGAAGCATGGCTATAATATCTCCAGCGCCGCCGCCGAGCTGGGCCTGACCCGCGCCTCCCTCTATCGCCGTATGGAAAAACATGGGCTTTGATCGGCGCTTCTCGATCGGCCTGGCGCTGCGGCTCGTCATGGCGATGGCGTGCCTGGCGGCGCTCGCCTGGGCGCTGATGACGCCGGACCTGGGCGCCGTGCGCATCCTGTGTGCGATCGGGGCGGCAGTCAGCGCTATGGCGCTATGGCATCATGTGCGCCGCGCCAATTTCGAACTGGCCCGCTTTGTCGAGGCGATCGAGTTTGGCGACCTGCAGGCGCGCTTCGCCCGGCCGGGGTCGGACAGCGGCTTCGACCAGTTGGGCGCGGCGCTCGACCGCGGCATCCGCAAGCTGCGCGACGATCGGGTGCGCTTGCAGGAGGCGTCGCGCTTCTACGAGGCGCTGGCCGATGATGCGCCCGCCGCGCTGCTGACGATCGCGCCCGATGGCCGCATCGAGCCGGTGAACAAGGCGGCGCGCAAGCTGTTCAACCGCCATGCCGGGGTGCGGCCGGACGATTATGCCCCCTATGGCGGCCATTTCGCCGCGACGCTGACCGCGCTGGAGCCGGGGCGCAGCCAGACCATGTTGATCGAGACCGATATCGGGCCGCAGCGCGTGCTGATCCGCTGCGCCAGCCTGACCCGGCTGGGCGGGGCGACGCGGGTGATTGCGGTGCAGGTGATCCAGCAGGCGCTGAATGCGGTCGAGGTGGCGGCGCAGAGCGACCTTATCCGCGTGCTGACGCATGAGATCATGAATTCGATGACGCCGGTGACATCGCTCGCCCGCACCGCGTCGGACCTGATGGCGCAGGCGGACGATGGCGACGATCCGCTGATCGCCGATGCCCGTGCCGCCGTCGATACGCTGGCCCGGCGCGCCGACGGGGTGATGCATTTCGTCGAAACCTATCGCACCATCACCCGCCCGCCGCTGGTCGATCGTCGGTTGTTCGCGGCGCGGCCCTTTGCCGACGAACTGGCCAAGCTGTTCGCGGCCGATGCCGATCGCGCGAGCGTGCATCTGGATGTGCGGGTCAGCCCCGCCGACCATCGCATCGATGCCGATCCCGACCTGTTGGCGCAGGTGGTCATCAACCTGCTGCGCAATGCAGCGGATGCGGCCGAATGCCATCGCGACCGGCCGGAAGTGTCGCTGAGCATCGCCGCGATCAGCGCCGGGCGCACCCGGATCGAGGTGGCGGACAATGGCCCCGGCGTGCCCGAGGCGCTGCGCCACGACATCTTCCTGCCCTTCTTCACCACCAAGAAGACCGGCAGCGGGATCGGCCTGAGCCTTGGCCGGCAGGTGCTGCTGGCGCATGACGGCACGATCGAGATCGACAGCGCGCCGTCGGGCGGCGCGCTGTTTCGGCTGACGCTGTAGCGCGGCGGCCGGCCCCGATCAGGGGCAAGGGTCGGGCAGGTCGCGATGCACCGCCTCGATCGCGGCGATGGCATCGGCGCTGAGCGTCAGGTTGACGCTGTCGATGTCGGCCCTGAGCTGGTCCAGCGAGGTTGCGCCGATGATCGTCGCAGTGACGAACGGGCGGCTGTTGACATAGGCGAGCGCGAGCTGGGCGGGATCAAGGCCATGGGCATGGGCGATCGCGACATAGCGGGCGGCGGCCGGCGCCTGGCCGGGCAGGTCGTAGCGGACGAACTGGCGCGCGACGTCGCGGCGGGTGCCGGGCGCGATCACCCCGCCCAGATATTTGCCGGTCAGATTGCCGCCGGCGAGCGGCGAATAGGCGAGCAGGCCGACATCTTCCCGCAGGGAAAATTCGGACAGGCCGATTTCGAACACGCGGTTGAGCAGATTATAGGCGTTCTGGATCGACGCGATACGGGGCAGGCCCTGGTCCCGCGCCAGGCGCAGATATTCGCTGACGCCCCAGGGGGTTTCGTTCGACACGCCGACATGGCGGATCTTGCCCGCCTTCACCAGATCGGCAAGGGCATCGAGCGTTTCCTCGATCGGCACGGTGTCGGGCCGGTCGGCCAGGGCGGACAGGCCGCGCACGCCGAAGGAGGGGACCGGCCGGTCGGGCCAATGGACCTGGTAGAGATCGATATAGTCGGTCTGCAACCGGCGCAGGCTGTCGTCGATTGCCTGTTCAATGTTCCGGCGATCGAGCCGGTCCGCGGTGCGGATGCCGCGCGAGGGATCGCGGGCGGGGCCGGCCACCTTGGTCGCCAGGATGATGTCGTCGCGCTTCTTTCGCCCGGCGATCCAGCTGCCGATATAGGCTTCGGTCAGGCCCTGGGTGTCGCGGCTGACCGGGGTGACCGGATACATTTCGGCGGTGTCGATGAAATTGACGCCCTGGCCGATCGCATAGTCGAGCTGGGCGTGCGCTTCGGCTTCGCTGTTCTGCGATCCCCAGGTCATGGTGCCAAGGCAGATCAGGCTGACCCAGAGGTCGGTGCGACCGAGCGTGCGATATTCCATATGTCATGGCCCTTTCGTGGCAAGCGACTGGTTTCTAGCCGTTTGTCGGGAAATGCAAAGCCATGGCGGGATCGGTTGAGAAACTATCATTGACAGCATCCGTCCCGCCGCAGACAGGGAACAACTCGTCCATCGGTTAACCAAAGGCTCATCGGATCGCCCTAGGTTGCGACTCCTTCCCTGTTGGTGCGTTGATCGAGCATGTCTGACCTGTCTGATCTCATCCTGGACATGATTACCCGCTATGGCTGGTGGAGCGGGCCGATCATCGGCGTGCTGGCCTTTTTCGAATCGCTGGTGGTGATCGGGCTGTTCGTGCCGGCAATCGCCACCATGATCGCGGTCGGCGGGCTGATCGGGGCGGGGCTGGTCGATCCGGCGCCGGTGTTCGCCTGCGCCGTGTTCGGCGCGATCCTGGGCGACTGGGTCTCCTACACGCTGGGGCGGTCGGTCGGGCCGGCCATCTATCGCCATCGCTGGCTGCGCGGGCACCGGCTGGCCTTTGCGCGGGCGCGGCTCTTCTTTCGCCGCTATGGCTTCATCTCGGTGCTGCTCGGCCGCTTCCTGGGGCCGGTCCGTTCGACCGTGCCGGTGGTCGCGGGCGTGGTGAAGATGCCGCATGGCCCGTTCCAGATCGCCAATATCCTGTCCGCCCTGCTGTGGGTGCCGGCGCTGCTGTTGCCCGGCTATCTGGCTGGCGGCCGGCTGACCCATTTCGATTTCGAGGCCGAGCATTTCGCCATGATGGCGCTGGGCCTGTGCCTGGTGCCGCTGCTGCTGGGGTGGCTGGCGATCCGTTTCTTCAACAAGCCGCGCCAGCGGCATCGCACCATGTCCGCACAGCGCGGCTGAAAGGTTGATGACAGGCTGCTTCGCTAATCGGCGGCGGCCCAATTCACACCCAATAGGCTGTTCGCTGCGGCGGTGATGTTCTTCACGTCGTTGCCTTGCGGGACGGCGAGAGGATTTATGAACGACATCTGGACTCACATAGTCGCCGATTTTTCCAATCTCGGCTCTCCATCCGCGCTGGCGGCCTTTGGCCAGGTGGTGCTGATCGACATCATGCTGGCGGCGGACAATGCGATCGTCGTCGGCGCGCTGGCGGCCGGCCTGCCGCCGGCGTCGCGACGTAAGGTCATCGCGATCGGCGTGATCGCCGCGCTGGTGCTGCGCATCGCCTTTGCCCTGCTGGTCACGCAGCTGATGCAGCTTGTCGGCCTGGTCTTTGCCGGCGGCCTGCTGCTGGTCTGGGTCGGCTGGAAGATGTGGCGCGAACTGCGCGCGCATGGCGAACCGGAAGATGCCGAGGATATTGCTGGCAAGGCCGCGCCCAAGGGCTTTGCCCAGGCGGCCTGGGCGGTGGCCATTGCCGACGTCAGCATGAGCCTGGACAATGTGCTGGCGGTGGCCGGCGCGGCGCGGGAGCATCCCGGCATCCTGGTGATCGGGCTTGTCCTGTCGGTAGCGCTGATGGGCGTGGCGGCGAACCTGCTGGCCCGCGTGATCGAACGCTATCGCGCGATCGCCTATTTCGGCCTGATCGTGATCCTCTATGTCGCCGGCAAGATGATCTATGAAGGCGCGATCGACCCGGCCACGGGCCTCATCACCCTGTTCTGAGGCCCTGTTTGGAAAATGCGCGGAAGAGCGCATTTTCGATGCGGCACCGGCCTTCAAACGAGGCACGTGACTCGTTTGAACCCCACCCGACCTCCCATCAGGATACCATGTCTGGGCGGTCGGGTGGGGGTGCGGGCCGGTGCGGATGCGCCAGAGGCGCATTTCTCAGAAAGCGCGGGGCTGGTCAGTCGGCCCCGTTCTTCCGCCCCATGGAGGCAAAGCCGAGCGGCGCGCCGATCAGCACCAGGATGACGCGGGTCAGATGGTGGATGACGACGACGCCCGGCTCCAGCGCCAGGCTGAGCGCAACCATGCTCATTTCGGCGAGACCGCCTGGCGGATAAGCGAGCGTCAGCAGCACCGGATCGACCCCGGCGAGCGTGCCGATCCCCGCCGCCCAGGCAAAGGTGACGGCCAGCAGGATCGCCGTCGACCCCGCCGCCAGCGCCAGGATGCGCAGCAATCCCTTCAACGTCAGGCCAACGAAGCGGCAGCCCATGGTGGCGCCAAGGCCGACCTGTGCCGCGGCCAGTGCCCAGCCGGGAATGCGGAAATCGGCGAGGCCGCTCATATGCACGGCGGCGCTGACCGCCAGCGGCCCGACCAGATGCCAGGCGGGCAGGCGCAACAGCCGGCCGATCAGCAGGCCCAGAAGCGCGCAGCCCATCCCCCAGAAGAGCAGCGACCAGCTGGCCACATCGCCGGTCACCGGGGTGATGGCGCTGGTAGCGACCGGCGCATGGTCGAGCCGGATCAGGAAGGGCAGGATGAAGACGACGAGGAAGATGCGCGCGCCATGGATCAGGCCGATGGCGCGCTCGTCGGCGCCGCGCTCCGCCCCCATCACCACCATCTCGGCAATGCCGCCGGGCATGCCGGCGAAATAGGCGGTGGCCGGGTCGAACTTCGCGACCTTGCGGAAATAGGTGACGCACAGCAGCGCGGCGGTGGCGAGGAAGAAGGGCAGGGCGGCGAGCGGGATGATCCAGTCGCGCGCCTGCGGCAACAAATGCGGGCCAAAGCTGCTGCCCAGCACCACGCCGATTACCGCCGCCATCGGGCGGCGGGTGGCGGCGGAAGCCTGAATCGGCAAACCGGCGACGCTGGCGACCGCGCAGGCCGCCATCGATCCGAGCACCCAGGGCAGTGGCGCATGGATCGACCAGAAAAGCGCGCCGCCGGCCGCCCCGACGGCAAGCGCCGCCAGGAAGCGGAGAAGTGTGTCCACCCCCCTAGGCGACAAAGGGGAAAGCCAGGGCGATCATGCCGACCAGGGTCATGACGATGCCGACCGCGGCGGCGGGCAACAGGGTGAAGCGCTGATGATCGGCCAGGTCCACGCCCGCCAGGCTGACCAGCAGATAGGTGGAGGGGACCAGCGGGCTGAGCAGATGGACCGGCTGGCCCATCAGCGAGGCGCGGGCGATCGCCATCGGTTCGACGCCATAATGGGCGCCGGCTTCGGCAAGGATCGGCAGCATGCCGAAATAGAAGGCATCATTGGAGATGAAGAAGGTGAAGGGCATGGAGAGCAGGGCGGTGATCGGCGCCATATAGGGGCCGAGCGCGGGCGGGATGACGCCGACGACTTCCTTGCTCATCGCCTCCACCATGCCGGTGCCGCCGAGGATGCCGGTGAAGATGCCGGCGGCGAAGATCAGCGACACGACCGACAGGACATTGCCGGCATGGGCGGCGATCCGTTCCTTCTGCTGGGCGACGCCGGGATAGTTGACGATCATGGCGATGGCGAAGGCGATCATCATCAGCACCGAGAGCGGCAGCACGCCCCAGACCAGCAGGACGAGTAGCGC
The DNA here is from genome assembly GCF_049472635.1 of Sphingobium salicis subsp. salicis. Taxonomy (NCBI): domain Bacteria; kingdom Pseudomonadati; phylum Pseudomonadota; class Alphaproteobacteria; order Sphingomonadales; family Sphingobiaceae; genus Sphingobium; species Sphingobium salicis. The sequence continues at coordinate 2,912,700 of NZ_JAYRCS010000001.1, read as the reverse complement.
CACCACCAGCAGGCCGTTGAACCAGCGCAGATGCGGCCGGCGCGCTTCGGGATATTGCGAGACGCCCAGGTCCGACGGGGCGACCGACTGGCGCGCCTGCACCTTGCCGAGGCGGCGGCGTTCCTTGATCCCGAACCAGAAGGCGAGGCCGAGCAGGAAGGCGAGGCCGGCGATCATGCCGGGGATGAGCGGCAGGAACAGGGTGGCCGGGTCCAGCTTCAGCGCGCTTGCGGCGCGGGCGGTCGGCCCGCCCCACGGGGTCAGGTTCATGATCCCGCTCGTCACCATCAGCAGGCAGACGAGATAGAGCCGGTTCATGTCGAACCTTTTGTAGAGGGGAAGCAGCGCAGCGATGGTGATGATGTAGGTGGTCGACCCGTCGCCGTCGAGGCTGACGATCGCGCAGAGCACCACGGTGCCCAGCAGGATCAGCAGCGGATCGCCATGCACGATCTTCACCAGCCGGGCGACCAGCGGGTCGAACAGGCCGGTGTCGGTCATGGTCGAGAAGAAGAGGATGGCGAACAGCAGCATGACGCCGGTCGGCGCCAGATTCTTGATGCCGTCGATCATCATGTCGCCAAGGCCGGCGGCCTGACCGGCGATCACGCCGAACAGCGAGGGGATGACGATCAGCGCGACCAGCGGCGTCATCCGCTTGGTCATGATCAGCGTCATGAAGGTGGCGACCATCAGGAAGCCGAGCAGGGCAAGATTCATCGCTGCGTCCTTGAGGGGGCTGGAGGAAGGAGGATCAGAAGGTCACGCCGACACGGGCGCTGACGGTCTGGCCGTCATCGCCGCCCGTGTAGGTGCCGGCGCGGTTGTTGGTGTGCCACTGGATGCCGTTGAGCTGGATCCGGGTGAAGCTGTTGAGATACCAGTTGACGCCCAGCGTCGCGGCCCAGCCGTCGCCGCCCAGCACCAGGTCGGTATAATCGAGATTTTCGTAGCGGGCGGTCAGCTCGATCGCGCCGAGGCCGCCGTCCAGCACGGGGTCGAGCACATTGGGCTGGCCGAAGCTGCCGAGGCGCGGGTTGTAGGGCGGCAGTTCGCCGGTCAGGAACAGGCCGCTCGACAGGCTCCAGGCCTTGCTTTCGAAGCTGGGGCGTCCGCCGTCGAGGCGTGCGATGCGGCGGCCGGCCTCACCCATCACCCACAGGCCGCCGACATAGCCGCCCAGTTCCGCGCCATAGCCGGTGGTCGAGCGGCCGCCGAGCAGTTCGCCGGTGGTGACGCGGACCGCGCCGTTGAAGCGGCCGCCGATGACGGTGCTGCGGGTCAGCGTGGTCGCGGCGGAGGACAGGGCTTCGTCGAAGAACCAGCCGCCGACATGGAGCAGCGAGCGATCGGTCCTGATCGGGTTCCAGTGCGCACGGCCGCTGAAGGTGCGGCTGTCATTGGTCGCCTGTTCGCCATCGACGCGGTCGCCGGTCACGCTGAGCGAGGCATGCCAGTTGGGGCCGAACATGCGGCCCATGATGCCGATGCCGTAGAAGCCGCGCTGCGGGATGATGGCGGTCGACACCACGCCCCGTTCCAGGAAGGGGGTGGAGTCCGAACCGGTGCTGCCTTCGAAGGCGCGGTCGTTGAACAGGTGCCCGGCGCGCACGTCATAATCGACCTTGCTGCTGATCTTGTTGCGATAGCCCAGGAAGGCGGTGACGATGTCGACCTCATTCTCCGAAAAATCGCTTTCGAACTGGTAGAAGAAATGCGGACCGACGCCGCCTTCCAGACCCAGGCGCAGCGCGCGCATGCCGGTCGTCGTGGTGTTGCGGCCGCCATATTTCGACCCCATGGTCGAGCTGACGTCGACCAGGATGCGGCCGCGCGGCTTGTAGGTGAAGACGCCGTCGGCCGAGCGGAAGACGGGCAGGCCCGCGCCCCATTCGGTGGTGACGCCGGACGGATTGGCGGCGACCGCGCGGGCCTGGGCCACGTCGATATCGGCCGGGCCGGGCGGCACGATCTGCGGCGCGAAGGGGGCGATGACCAGCGGCTGGGCCGTGTCCTGCTGCGCCATTTGCGGCGCGGGCTGCGCAGCGGCGGGGGGAGTCGCGGCCTGGGCGGCGGCCTGCTGGCCCTCGATCTTGTCGAGCCGGGCCTTGAGCGCGGCGATCTCGGCCGCCTGGGCCTTCACCAGTGCGGCCAGATCATCGGCGCTGGGCGTCTGGGCGAGGGCGGGCGTGGCGACGATCAGTGCCAGCGCGGCGCAACCGCCGCGCAACATCAGATGGGACATGCTTATCGGGCTCCGGAAACAAGGGCCGCCTGCCATTCGCGCAGGAAGCGCTGGCGCGTGAGGCGGTCGAGATTGACGAGAAGCTGCGGGCCGACGCGGATCGAGCGGGCCTGGGCAGCGGGCAGGCGGCGGCCGTTGATGTCGGTCCGCACCGGCCAGAGGCTATGTTGCGCGAGCAGCGATTGCCCTTCGCGCGAGAGGAGGAAGTCGAGGAACAGCTTGGCGGCGGCAGGGTGCCGCGCCTCGCGCGCGATGAAGGCGATGCGCGACATCACGATGGTATAATCTTCGGGAAAGACGACGCCGATGCGCGGGTCGCGGCGGGCGCGTTCCTGCGCGTAGGAGCCGATCACATTATAGGCGATCGAGAATTTGCCTTCGGCCACGCCGCGCAGCATCGGTTCGGTGGTGATGTGCAGTTGCGGCCGGGTCGCGGCCATCGCCTCGACCAGCGAGCCGGTGTCGCGGGTGATGGCATAATCCTGGGTCAGATAGAGATAGCCGGTGTTCGAGCGGGCAGGATCGAAGGTCGCGACCTTGCCGGTCAGCGCCTTGCGATCCTTGCGCAGCATCGCCTCCAGCGCGGCATGGCTGCGCGGCGGATTGGCAATCGCCTTCTTGTTGTAGACATAGGCGATCGGCTCTGCGGTGACGCCAAAGCCCATATTCTTCCACACCGCATTGGCGGGCAGGGCGGGCTTTTCCGGGCTGGCATAGGCCTGGGCAAAGCCGTCATTGATGAGCTTGACCTGCTGGTCCATCGCCGACGACCAGACCAGGTCGGCCGACATCCGGCCGCTGCGCGCCTCGGTCGAGAAGCGGCGGAACATCTCGTTCGACCCGAGGTCGGAATAGCTGACGGTGACGCCGGGATAGCGGCGCTGGAACGCCAGGATGACCGGTGCCATTTCCGACGTGTCGGCATTGGCATAGACGATGACCTGCCGTTCGGCACGGGCATCGCCGATCAGATCGTCATAGGAACGCGGATAGCCGGTTGGCCTTTGCGCTACCGCTGTCGCGCTGGTGACGGACAGGCTTGCCAGCGCCGCCACTATCTGAATAACCCTTCGCATCGACCCTGCTCCTCACATGTTCCGTTCTTCTGTCGGATTGGGAGAGGCAGTTACGAAGCCAAGCTGTCATCAACCTTTCAGCATCGGGTGCCCTATTCGGATTTTGATGATCGAGGATGACGCCGCACTGGCGCGCAGCATTGCAGCGCTGCTGCGGGCGGGCGGCCATGCGGTGGACCATGTCGCGACCGGCGAGGATGCGCTGGCGGTGGTGGGCGGCGAACCCTATGCGCTGGTGATACTGGACGTGGGCCTGCCGGATATCGACGGCTTCACCGTATTGGCGGAATTGCGCCGGCGCGGCGAGAAAGTGCCGGTGCTGATGCTGACTGCGCGCGATGCGCTGGACGACCGGGTGCGGGGGCTGGACCTGGGCGCCGACGATTATCTGCGAAAGCCCTTCGAGCCCCAGGAACTGGAGGCGCGGGTGCGGGCGCTGGGGCGGCGGCGGGGCGGCGATCCGACCCCGGAAATCACGGTCGGGCCGCTGACCATCAATCGATCGACCGGCGCCGCCGATGTCGCCGGACGGGCGCTGGACCTGCGCCGGCGCGAACTGGCGGTGCTCGAGTCGCTGGCGACCAGGGCCGGGCAGGTGGTGCCGCGCGAATTGCTGATCGGCGAGGTGTTCGGCTTTGACGAGCCGGTCGGCAGCAATGCGATCGAGGTGCATGTGACCCGGCTGCGCGGCAAGCTGGCGCCCGACGGGCCGGGCATCCGCACGGTGCGCGGCGTGGGCTATATGCTCGATGCCCAATGAGGGACGGCCATCGGGCGAGGGGCGGGCCATTGCCCTGCGCACCCGCCTGCTGGCGGCGATGCTGGGACCGATGCTGGGCGCGGCGGCGATCATCGGCGTGGGCGGCGCGACGCTGATTTCCGACGTGGTCCGCCGGACCAACGACCGGGTGCTGGGTGGCGCGCTGGGCGCGATCGCCGAAACCGTGCAGGTGGAACGGGGCGAGGTGACGCTGGACCTGCCGCCCGCCGCGTTCGGCATGCTGGAAAATAGCGAGCGGGACAATGTCTATTACCGGATCGCGGTGGGTGGCACGCTGCTGACCGGCTATGCCGATCTGCCCGCGCCCGACCCGCGGACCATGCCGGTCGACCAGCCGCGGTTCCGCTTTGCCCGGTATCGCGGGCAGGACATCCGCATCGGCGAGGTGAAGCGCAGCCTGCCGCGGATCGCCGACCCGGTGATCGTGCAGGTGGCCGAGACGCTGGATAACCGGCGGGCGCTGATGCACCGGCTGATGATCGCGCTGCTGATCGGCGAACTGACGCTGGTGGGGGTGGCGATCCTGCTGCTGCGGCCGGCGCTGGGCTGGAGCCTGCGGCCGTTGCTGCGGCTGAGGCGCGCGGTCGAGGTGCGCGATGGCGGCGCGCGGCCCGATTTCTCGGCGCTGGATGCGGGGCCGTTGCCGAGCGAATTGCGGCCATTGGCGCGGGCGTTCAACCGGTTGCTGCGCCAGCTGGACCAGGCCACGGGGGGCGTGCGCCGTTTCACCGCCGATGCCTCGCACCAGATGCGCACGCCGATTTCGGTGCTGAAGGTGCAGATCGAGCTGGCGCGGCGGGGATCGCGCGAGGCGTTCGACGAAATTGCCGATGCGGCGCAGCGGCTGGAGCGGCTGGTGACGCAGTTGCTGGCGCTGGCGCGGGCCGAGGAGGCCGGGGCATCGCCGCCGCTGGAGACGGTGGACCTGAAGGAAGTGAGCGCGGTGGTGGTCAACCGGCTGATCAACCAGGCGATCCAGGCGCAGGTCGAACTCAATCTGGAGGCGTCGGACGCGGAAAGCTATCGCGTCGAGGCGCATCGCACGCTGGTGTTCGAGATATTGGCCAATCTGGTCGACAATGGCATCCGCTATAACCGGCCCGGCGGCACGGTGACGATCGCGCTGGCGCAGGGCGAGGATGCGACCCTGATGACGGTCAGCGACGACGGCCCCGGCATTGCGGTGGAGCATCGCGACAAGGTGTTCGAACGCTTCTTTCGCGTGGGCGGCGCCAGCGCGCCGGAGGGGACGGGGCTGGGCCTTGCCATCGTCCAGTCCGCCGCGTCGCGCATGGGCGCGCAGGTGGAGATTGTCGAGGGTGGCGTGGGCACGCATATCCGAGTGCGCTTTCCGCGACGGGGGGAGGATGGCGGGGTTTAGCGCGCGTCTGCCCACTGGCGCGTAGGCCGCCGCTTCGCGGCGCACCCACCCCCGGCCCCTCCCTTGGAAGGGAGGGGCGTAAAGGCGCGCATGATCAGCGCGGCGGCAGGTCGGGATAGCTGTGCGCGATCGGCCCGAGCGCGTCGGCCAGCGGGGCCAGCCAGGGTTCGAATCGCCGCCAATGATCGACGCCGCCGGTATAGATGGGCTGGCGCACCTGTTCGGAACTGGCGGTGCGCACCGCCCGGTCGGTCTGCCAGAAGGACAGGCAGGCGGTCTCGAAATCGAGGCCGAGATAGGCGAGCAGCCGGTCGACCTCACCCGGCGTGTCGGCGACCATCCGTTCATAGATGACGCGATGGACCCGGCCCGGCGCGGCCGCGTCATAGGCCGCCATCAGCGCGACATAGTCGCGATAATAAAGGCCGATGTCGGTAAGGTTATAGGTGAAGGCCTGGCCGCGCGCGAAATGCTGTTTCCAGCCGGAAAAGCAGCAGCCCATCGGATGACGGCGCGCGTCGATGATGCTGGCATTGGGCAGGATCAGCTTGATGAGGCCGACATGCTGCCAGTTGTTGGGCATCTTGTCGATGAAGCGCGGCTTGCCGCTCTGTCGGTGGACGCGGGTCTGTTCGACATATTCCTCGCCCAGCCGACGACGGTCGGCCGGGGTCAGCGATGCCGCCATGGTCGCGAAATCGGCAAATTCGCCATCGTCCACCCGCGATTGCAGGCGGCTGGCGATCATCATCATCTCGGGCAGTTCCATCGTGCCTTCGACCTGGCTGTGGCTGGCGAGGATCTGCTCGACCAATGTCGATCCCGCGCGCGGCAGGCCGACGATGAAGATCGGGTCGGGCGCGGGGCAGCCGCCATCGCCCATGGCGGCGATGAAGGGCGCGCTGAAGGTCGTGGCGGTGGCCGCCACTTCGGCGGAAAATTCGCCGGCATCATGGCGGATCATGGCGCGGCGCAGCCGGTTGCCGGCGTCATAATGGCGGAAGGCCGCTTCGTCCGCCTTGCGATCCTCCTGCGCCTTGCCGAGCGAGAAATGGAGGTGGAAGACATCCTCGCCCTCCGTCTGGCCATCGCGGGCCAGGGTTTCGAGCGCGCGCTCCATCGTGGCGATGTCGGCGGCGTCGAGCTTCACGGTCTTGAGGTTGGCGAGGCTCCACCAGGCTTCGCCCATGGTCGGGCGATGATGGACCGCCTGGCGATAGGCATGGACCGCGTCGGCCTGTCGCCCCAGCGTCTTGAGCGCATGGCCCAGATTCTGCCAGACCTGCGGCTGGTCGGGCCGATCGGCCAGCAACCGCTCATAGATGGCGCGCGCCGCGTCCTGATCGCCCAGCCGCACCAGCACCGATGCGCGGATGAGGTCATAGCCCGGATTATGGATCGGCGAGCGGGCGAGGGTTTCGGCATGGGCCAGCGCTTCGCTCAGGCGGTTGTTCTGCAACAGCAGGCGGATGAGGAAATCGCGGGCGAGGTCGAAGCCGGGTGCCAGCGCGACGGCGCGCTCGACATGAGCGAGGGCGGCATTCATGTCGCCGCGCCGCCACTGCACCTCACCCATGAGGCGGGTGCCGGCGGGATCGTCGGGCAGGCGATCGGCGCGCGCCGTGAGAAGCGCGGCCGCATCGTCCAGTCGCCCCTCGTTCATCGCTAGGGCCGCTGCCAGCAGGTCGCGATCGCGCGAGGCGGCGTGGACGCCCGACAGGTCGGCACGCCAGGCATCGCCATCGCGCCCAATCGTGCGTAGCAGCCCGGCCAGCATGAACCAGCCGCCGGGGACGCCGGGTTGCTGGCGGGTCAGGCTTTCGAGCGCGCCGATCGCCTGACGCTGGTCGCCGGCTTCCTGCGCGGCCTGGGCCAGTTCCCACAATATCGCGGGGACGGTGGGATGCTGGCGGGCGAGGGGGGTGAGCCGGGCCAGTGCGGCCTTGGGCTTGCCGAGGCGGCGCAGCGCCTGGCCGATCAGCAGTTCGGCGGGGGGCAGGCGCCCGGCCCGGCGCAGGATCGCCTCGGCCTGCGCCAAGGCCGCATCGGGGCGGGCGTCGAGCAGGGCGGCAGCGTCTGCCAGCGCCGTCTGGATGCTGTCGGTTGCCGGTACGGCGGACGCGTTCCCCATAGCCCCTCATATTTGTGCGACTGCTCAAAATCTTATGACGGCTGCAGGCAGGCGTCGAGTCAGCTTGTCGTAAAAGTTTCAAAAAGTCGCCGAACAGCCGCTTGACAGGGCGTGTCCGATCGGCAGTATCGAATTTAGGACAGTTGTTCTGATTGCTGCAAAAGCGAACTGTCCGGGGATTATGGAACAGATAAACAGCGTGGCCAGCGTCTGGCGGCGATCCTGAAAGAGTCTCTCTTTCGGGCGGGGCATCCTTCGCCCTGTCGGCCGTCGGTGCGCGAGGCCATGCGAACGCGTCAGGGAAGGAGACCCGGAGCACCGGGCGAATTTCGCAGGAGAGGACGAGTCGCAACGCGTATCAGGGGGTATTCGTATGGCCATTCGTCTCCGCTCGCGAAGAGTGCGCACGTTCTGCGCGCTTGGTACGAGCACGTTCCTCACACCGATGATCCTGTCCGCGCCGGCACTGGCGCAGGCCCCGGCAGCCGATGCCGCCGCCGCCGATGCGGCCGCCGCCGAGGCCGAACAGGGGCTGGGCGAGATCGTCGTCACCGCGACGCGCAGCGCGCAGAGCATCCAGAAGGTGCCGATTTCGATGCAGGCGCTGGGTGCGGAGAAATTGCAGGAACGACAGGTGAAGGGCCTGAGCGATTTCGCCGCACTGCTGCCGTCGGTCTCGTTCGAGGGCATTGGCCCCGGCCGCAACACCGCCTTCTTCCGCGGTATCGTGCCCGCCGGCGGTGCCTATGCCTCGGTCGGCTATTATCTCGACGACATGCCGATCACCGGCACCGAAGTGCCTGATATCCATGCCTATGACCTGGAACGGGTCGAGGCGCTGTCCGGGCCGCAGGGCACGCTCTATGGCGCCGGCTCGCTGGCCGGCACCATCCGCCTGATCACCAACAAGCCCAAGCTCGACAAGTTCGAGTTCGGCTATGACGTGGAAGCCAATAAATATGGCAAGGGTGATTTCGGCGGCCAGCTGGAATCCTACATCAACGTGCCGCTGGCGCCGACGCTGGCGGTGCGCGCCATGGGCTATTATCGGCGCGACGGCGGCTATATCGACAATACGCCCAACAATGGCACGTTCAACGATGGCAGTTCGTCGACGCTGACGCTGGGCGACAACAATCCCAACACATCCTACACGCTCGACAATAGCGACATCGCCAAGGATGATTACAACACCATCCGCGAATTTGGCGGCCGCTTCCAGCTGCTGTGGCAGCCGACCGAGGGCTGGGACATCACGCCCGAGATCACGGCCCAGAAGCAGGTGGCGCGCGGTTATTTCGGCTATGATCCGCGGGTCGGCGACCTGGAAGTCCATGACTATGACCAGACCAAGAATGACGATCGCTGGTATCAGGCGGCGCTATCGATCCATGGCCATATCGGCGACTGGGACATCGTCTCGGCCACCGGCTATTTCAAGCGCCGCACCCGCACGCTGAACGACTATACCTATTACACGGTCACCTATGACGGCTTCGGGCCGGGCTATGAAAGCTATCTGCAATTCTTCGACAATTGCACCGGCTCTGGCGCCAGTCAGCAGTGCCAGATGATCAACCCGACCCAATATTATCATGCCGACACGCACCGCAACAAATTCACCCAGGAATTGCGGATTTCGACGCCCAAGGACTGGCCGTTCGACGTGACCGTCGGTGGCTTCTATCAGCGGCAGAAGAATGAGCTGAACACCAGCTATGCGATCCGCGGACTGGATACGATCACCGGCTATACCGCGACCGGCGGCGGCGATGTGGCGGGCGGGCTGATCGGCGTGCCGGCCATGTATGGCATCGCCTATGACGAGGACGGCAATCCCTATTTCGATACCAGCGACGTCATCAACGCCAATGGCAATCCGCTAGGCACGATGATCCTGGGCACTCAGGCGGTGAAGGGCGACGCCTTCTATTATGTCGAGCAGGACCAGCTCTATCATGACAAGGCGATCTTCGCCGAAGGTCATTACAACATCACGCCGACGCTGAAGCTGACCGGCGGCATCCGCTATTTCTGGACCGACTATAAGGTTCGGGGCTTTGCGGGCGTGGCCGGATCGGCCGCAGGCGTGGGCTGCACCACGCCGCTGCCCGATGACGAGCGGCTGACCTGCGTCAACACCAACCCCAATGCGGCGGACGGCACCGGCCGCTACAAGGAGGATGGCGAGACCCACAAGGTTGCGCTCGACTGGCAGTTCCAGCCCGACAAGATGGTCTATTTCAACTATTCGACCGGCTTCCGCCCTGGCGGGTTCAACCGGCCGCTGCGCATCCGCAGCCTGGGCAAGATCGTCAATGTCGCGCCGTTCAAGTCGGAAACGCTGACCAATTTCGAGGTCGGCGTGAAGACGACCTGGAACAATATCTTCCGCTTCAACGCCGCCGTCTATTATGAGAAGTGGAACAATATCCAATATGGCGTGGTGGTGTCGGGCGCACAGGGCGCGGGCATGACCGGCAATGCCGGCAAGGCCGAGGTCAAGGGTATCGAATATGATGCGGACCTGCGGCTGGGCAAGGTGACGATCTCCACCTCCGGCGCGTTCAACGATGCCAAGCTGAAGGGCGATTTCTGCAACTTCGCACTCAATACCGAGACCGAGTCCATTGCGCAGCTGAGCAGCTGTACGCTGGGCGAGTTCGTCGAAGGATCGAGCCCGCCGACGCCGCAGGTCGCGGCCGCCAACGGCACCCGCCTGCCGCGCCAGCCGCGCTTCAAGGGCACGACATCGATCCGCTATGACACCGACCTGGGCGACTATGCCGCCTATATCCAGGGCGCGGCGCTCTACCAGACCGGCGCGACGCAGGATCTGAACGTCGAGAGCAACGAACTGCTGGGCAATACCAAGGGCTTTGTCAGCTTCGATTTTTCGGGCGGGATCAAGAAGGATGGTTGGAGCGTCACTCTGTTCCTGCAGAACGCCTTCGACAAGCGTGGGCAGCTGACGCGCAACACCTTCTGCTCGATCGACTTCTGCGCCAACAGCTCGCGCACCTTCACGATCAAGCCGCAATTCTTCGGCATAAGGTTCGGCCAAAAATTCTAAACAGGTCGCCGAACAATATGGCCATGCCCCGCACGATATGCGCGCGGGGCATGGCCATTTTCATCGGGGTGGCGGGCATGTTGCTCGCCATGCCGGTGGCGCCGCGCGCGCAGGAGGATCATTCCGGCCTGACGCGCGCAGGCTATCGCGCCCGATGCCTGATGTGCCACAGCCGCGCCGCGCCAGAGGGTGTTTCACCGGAGATATTGGCGGGGCTGCATCCCGAACCGGGGCTGAAGCCGGCGATCGCGATGCCGGGCGTCAGTTGCTGGCGGCGCTGCACCAATTGCTGGCCCGCAGAGCCGCGGGAGGGACGGAAGTAGATCCCTATTTCTTCTCATATTTCCAGTTGCGGCCCTTGCCCTCGCCAATCCAGTCGACGGCCTGGGCGATGCGCTTGTCGCGGGTGGCGTCGGTCTTCGCCTCATTGATCCACTCGCAATAGTCGCGGATCTTGCCGGGCGGGAAGGCGGCCCAGATGGCGGCGGCGGCCGGGGCAGCGGCAATGGCGGCCGCGAGGGCGGGATGGACCGGCAGAGGCGGCTTTGGTGCCTTGGGGCCGGTGCGTGGGCGATCGCCGGCGTCGATCAGGGCCATGGCCTGCGCGATCAGCCCGGCGATGTCGGCATCGGAGGGGAGGTCGGCAAGGGCGGTGATGCGACCGAACTGGCCCATGGCGTCGTCGCTGGCATCTTCCCTGCCAACCTTGTCATGCCAGAAGCCGAAGGCGGCATGGCCCTTGAAAGCGGCCATGTTGGCGAGATTCTGGTCCCTGTAGGTGAAGAAGGGCATGCCCCATTTCACTGCTTCGCCCATGTCCGGAGACGCGGCGTGCATCAGCGCGCGGATATGGATGAGGATCGGCCGGGCGAAGTCCGCCTGGGCGGCGATATAGGCGTCGATCCGTGGATCCATAGCCATAGGATGATCCCCCTCGCTGTGCCGCGGGCTTAAGCGGCTGTCCCGATCGGCTGGTGATGCCATCAGCCGGCGGGCAGTGCAACGCACGGGGCGCAGCGAGGGGGACTGCGGGCGCGCCCCTTTCACGCGCCCGCAGAGCCTGGCTCAGTTGACAGCGCGCGGGGTGTCCGGCGTGTCGAGCAGGGCGATGGCCATGGCGGGGCCACCCGCGCGACGGGCGAAGCGGGCATTATTGTCGAGCGCCTGCCGCTGGAGATCGCGGATCTGCCGATTGTAGCTGGCCTGGGTCGTGGCGAAGAGGATGGTGGCGACATAATTCTGCCCGGCGCCGATGCCGGCGGGCAGCGGATGCAGGGTCGGGATGCTCTGGATGGCGCGCATCGCCGCCTTGTCGAGTTGGCGCGAGCCGGACGAGTTGAGCAGGGCGATGCCGGCCGGCGCGCCGCTGTCGCTGCAGGCGAACTTGACCTGGACGATGCCTTCCTCCGGCCCGGACAGGATGGTGGGATAGCGCAGCCGGTTGGAGAGGATGTTGCCGGTGCGTTCGACCCAGCGGTCGAGCGTGGGCGGGGCGGTGGTGGGCGCCGTCACGTCGATCGAGGGGGCGGATGATTGGGCGCGGGATGCGGCCGGCAGCAGCAGCGGCACGGCAAGGCAGAGGCAAAAAAGCAGTTTCATGTTTCGATCTCCTGAGAGCGGATGATCGGCCGGGGGCGGGAAGGACGTCGTTGGTCGGCCCGCATGCGGTCGAAGGTGCAGACGGCGACCCGGCAATGTCTGCACCCGCATTTTTTATCAGGCGAAAGATGAAATGACAATTTGGCAAATGAATTTGCCATTTAGATGCTTAAGATGTTTGGAAATTAAAATTTAGTTGCAAATGCTTTTCGTGAGAACAGCGTTTCTTGGGCGGCCTCTCTGGCGCTGGATGGCAGGGGAAGGGAGGAAGTCCCGGAAAGCGGGGCGTTATTCCGGCGCGCGGGCCGGCCTGGCGCAGGATGGCGGGGGCACATGTCGACCATGGCGGGACGGTCGACTTGAGGCTGGCGCGCCCGAGTCCTTTTCAGCCCTTGTGGCGCGCGGTCAGAAGATAGTTGATCGCTGTGTTCGCCGACAGGGTGAAGCCGCGCGCCGGATCGAAGGCGAGGCCGCTGCTGTCGGTGACTTCCAGGCCCGCCTCTTCGAGCAAGGCGGTCAGTTCATCGGGGGTGATGAACTTGGCCCAGTCATGCGTGCCCTTGGGAATGCCGCCGATGCTTTCGCCGATGGTGATCATGGCGAGGCGGGACATGGGGGTGCGGTTGGGGGTGGAGAGGATCATCAATCCGTCCGGCGCGAGTTTGGCCGCGAGGGCGCGAACGAAGGCGGCGGGATCGGCGACATGTTCGATCACCTCCATCGAGGTGACGAGATCATAGCCGCTGTCGCTGACCTGCTCCACCGGGGTGGCGCGATAGTCGATGGCGAGGCCCTGGCCCTGTGCATGGGCGACAGCGACGGCGATATTTTCCGGCGCCGCGTCGAGGCCGGTGACGCTGGCGCCGAGGCGTGCGAGCGGTTCGGCCAGCAGGCCGGCGCCGCAGCCGACATCGAGCGCGCGCTTGCCGCTGAGCGGACGGAAGCCATGATCGTCACTGTCCCAATGCCGGTCGATCGCGGCGCGGATATAGGCGAGGCGGACCGGGTTCAGCTTGTGCAGCATCGCGCTCGACCCCTTGGGATCCCACCAGTCGGCGGCCATGGTGCCGAAATGGGCGGCTTCCTTCGGGTCGATCGTCGCGGTCGTCTCTGTCATCATGCACCTTGGGTCTTGCTGGGTGGCGAGGCACCCGTGCCGCCGTTCTAGCAGCGGGCGGCGGGAAGGCCAATGTGCCATGCTGTCATAGCTATGTCTTTGAAGGCGGGGCATGTAGGAGCGCGGGCAGCGGCAAGGTAGGTGAGCGGATGGCGGGATTGCTTGCCATATCCGTCGCGGCTGCTAATAGGGCAGCCGTTTTGCCCCTTTGGGACATTTTGTTTCACAATTGGAGCAGTGTCCGATCCGATTGCATCGGTTCGGCTGCTCCATATCTTTTGTTGGTCGCGTTTTCCGAGTCAGCAGGTGTTCCACCTGCTTCGAAAACGCTTAAAGGACAGGTTCGACAAGCAAATGGCGCGCATCGTGATGAAATTCGGCGGCACCTCCATGGCGGGGATGGAGCGAATTCGCAACGTGGCCGCGCGTGTCAAACATGTCGTCGACCAGGGCCATGAAGTGGCGGTCGTGGTATCGGCCATGGCCGGCGAGACCGATCGCCTGGTCGGCTTCTGCAAGGAAGCCTCGGCGCTCTATGATCCGGCCGAATATGATGTCGTCGTGGCGGCGGGCGAGCAGGTCACCAGCGGCCTGCTGGCGATGACGCTCAAGGCGATCGGCGTGGACGCGCGCAGCTGGCTGGGCTGGCAATTGCCGATCCGCACGATCGAAGCCCATGCCAAGGCGCGCATCAGCACGATCGAGACCGATGCGCTGATCGCCGCGATGCAGTCCGGCCAGGTCGCCGTCATCCCCGGTTTCCAGGGCATGATGGAAAATGGCCGGGTGTCGACGCTGGGCCGTGGCGGTTCCGACACGTCGGCGGTCGCGGTGGCCGCGGCGGTCAAGGCCGACCGCTGCGACATCTATACTGACGTCGACGGCGTCTACACCACCGATCCGCGCATCGTGGCGCGTGCCCGCAAGCTGGACCTCGTCACCTATGAGGAAATGCTGGAGCTGGCCTCGGTCGGCGCCAAGGTGCTGCAGACCCGCTCCGTCGGCCTCGCCATGAAGGAAGGCGTGGTCGTGCAGGTGCTTTCCTCCTTCGATGATCCCACCCAGGACGACCTCCCCGGCACGCTGATCGTGAGCGACGAGGAACTGGAAGCCAAGCTCAAGGAAACCAAGATGGAACGTCAGCTCATCACCGGCATCGCCCATGACAAGAATGAGGCGAAGATCATCGTCACCCGCGTGCCCGACAAGCCGGGCGCGGTGGCCAGCATCTTCACCCCGCTGGCCGATGCGGCGATCAACGTCGACATGATCATCCAGAATGACAGCAAGGACAATGAGGAGACCGACGTCACCTTCACCGTCCCGCGCGCGGACCTGGCCCGCAGCGTCGACATCCTGGAAGCGAACAAGGACGCGATCGGCTTCCGCCGGATCATCACCGACACCGAAGTCGCCAAGATCAGCGTCGTGGGCGTGGGCATGCGCAGCCATGCCGGCGTCGCCGCCACCATGTTCAAGACGCTGGCCGAGCGCGGCATCAACATCGAGGCGATCTCCACCAGCGAGATCAAGGTTTCGGTGCTGATCGACGAGGACGAGACCGAACTGGCGGTGCGCGTGCTGCATACCGCCTATGGCCTGGACGCCCCGGCGGCTTGACAGACATACTCCCCTCCCTTCTAGGGAGGGGCATGGGGGTGGGTGCGATTGCGTCAGCAATCGCCGCCTGCCTTGGTGGATAGGGAGGAAGCTCGCTTCGCTCGCTACCCACCCCAACCCCTCCCTTGAAAGGGAGGGGCTTTTTTATGTTGTAGGATATGACGATGACCACTGCCAAACTCGCTTCCCTGATGGCCCGCGGCACCGAATTTCTGGGCTGTGAGAGCGCGATCCTGTGCGGGGCGATGAGCTGGGTCAGCGAGCGGCATCTGGTGTCGGCGATCTCGAATGCCGGCGGTTTCGGCGTGATCGCCTGTGGCGCGATGTCGCCCGAACTGCTGGACGCGGAAATCGCGGCGACCAGGGCGCTGACCGACAAGCCGTTCGGCGTGAACCTGATCACCATGCATCCGCAGCTGTTCGACCTGATCGCAGTGTGCGCCAAGCATGAGGTGTCGCATGTCGTTCTTGCCGGTGGCCTGCCGCCTAAGGGCAGCATCGAGGCGATCAAGGCCAATGGCGCGAAGCTGATCTGTTTTGCGCCCGCGCTGGCGCTGGCGAAGAAGCTGGTGCGATCGGGCGTCGACGCGCTGGTGGTCGAGGGCATGGAAGCGGGCGGCCATATCGGTCCGGTCGCGACCAGCGTGCTGGCGCAGGAAATCCTGCCGGAAATGGCGCAGCAGGTTCCGGTGTTCGTGGCCGGCGGCATCGGCCGGGGCGAGGCGATCGCCGCCTATCTGGAAATGGGCGCCGCCGGCGTGCAGCTGGGCACGCGCTTTGCCTGCGCGAGCGAGAGCATCGCCCATCCCGCGTTCAAGAAGGCCTTCTTTCGCGCGTCGGCGCGGGATGCCATTGCCAGCGTGCAGATCGACCCGCGCCTGCCGGTGATCCCGGTGCGCGCGCTCAAGAATGCCGGCACCGAAGCCTTCACCGCGAAGCAGCGCGAAGTCGCCAACCTGCTGGACAGCGGCGCGGTCGACATGGGCGAGGCGCAGTTGCAGATCGAGCATTATTGGGCCGGTGCGCTGCGCAAGGCGGTGATCGACGGCGATGTCGAGGGCGGGTCGCTGATGGCGGGCCAGTCGGTCGGCATGGTGACCAAGGAAGAGCCGGTTGCCGACATCATCGCCGAGCTGATGGCGCAGGCCGCCACGGCGCTAGAGCGCCGCGCGGCCTGATCTCTGCTGCCTGGAAAACAGGCTTTATCGGCTTTTAACCAATATCGGGCATGGTTTCCGGCATCAGATTTGCCGGAGACCGTTCATGCGTGCCTCGATCCGTCACCTGCTATTGTGCCCGCTGGGCGGGATTGCGCTGCTGTCGGGCTGCGCGGGGCAGAAGGAGGTGGCGGTTGCGCCGCCGCCTGCGCCGGTGCGGGCTCAGCCCGTGCCCCAGCCGTTGCCGCCGATGGGCGCGACGGCCACCATGCAGATACCGCCGATCGGCGCCGATGGCCTGCGCGTCACGCCCAACCGCGACCTGAGCGGGGCGGCAACGCTATGGCATATGCGCATGGCGCTGAACGTGGCGGCCCTGTCCTGCCAGGGGAGCGGCGACGCGGCGCGGCTGCAATATAATGCGCTGTTGGCCCGGCACAGGGCGGCGCTGACGCGGGCCAATGCGCAGGTCGAGGGGGAATATAGGGCGCAGTTCGGTGGGCGCGCGATCGCGCAGCGCGAGCGGCTGAATACTATCGTCTATAATTTCTTTGCCCTGCCGCCGGCGCAGGCGGGTTTCTGTGCGGAGGCGGTGCGGGTGGGGGCGACCGTCAACAGCCTGCCCGCGGACCAGTTGCTGGCCTATGCGCCGACCGGCCTCGCCGCGCTGGAAAAGCCCTTCACCGACTTCTTCGATGCCTATGCCCGCTATCAGACCGACCTGGCGGCATGGCGTTCGGGGCGGACGCTGGCGATGGCGCCGGTGGTGCTGGAGGTCCGGCTGAGCCGGGCGGACCTGATCGCGGATGATGGCGTGACGGTGCCGAAGGGGGCGATGCCGCGCCTGCTGGCGCGCGCCGACTGAGAAAAATCGGCTATTTCCGGCCTTTTTCGCGATGCTCGGCTTGCCGCATTGCAACCAATTGGGATAGCGGGCTTTTAACAGCAACCGGGCGGGGGTTCAGCGGTGAACCACAGGCGGGGCCGTCCTTGGCTGCGCGTTAAGCATATTTCCTCCGGTGGAAATGCCCGGCATGTTGGCCGGGCCAGATCGTCGGAGTAGTTGATGTTCCTGCCACGTTCCCTGTCTTCCCGTCTGTCGCTGCTTGCCCTGACGGCGCTGGCGGCTTGTGCGACGCCGGTGAAGGAAGTGCCGCCCACGCCGCCGCCGGTGGTGGTGCCGACGGTAATGCCGACCCCGCCGCGCAATTCCGCGCCCGACATGGTGCCGCCGGACAAGGACGAGGCCGGGAAGTTCATCACCCCCAATCGCGATTCCCAGGGCGACCAGGCACTGTGGCATGTGCGCATGGGGCTGAACGTCGCGGCGCTGGGCTGTCCCGAGACCAATGGCCAGACGCGCATATTGTACAACCAGATGCTGACCGTGCATGGCGCGTCGCTGAAGCGCGCCAATGACACGCTGGAGGTCAGCTATCAGCAGCGTTACGGCAGCAGCGCGATCCGCATGCGCGAAGTGCTGAACACGCTGGTCTATAATTTCTTCGCCCTGCCGCCGGCGCAGAAGGCCTTCTGCCAGAAGGCGGTGGCGACGATGACGATCATCAACGGGCTGACGCCCGAGGCGCTGGCCGCCTATGCGCCCAAGGCGCTGGACGAACTGGAGCAGCCCTTCCGCGATTTCTGGGCGGAATATGAGGATTATCTGCGGCGGCTGGAGGAATGGCGCAAGCGGTTCGGCGCGACGGTCAAGCTGGTCGGCCCGGTCGGCGGCGATGATCTGAACGACCATGAACCGCCGGCGCCGACCGCGCCCGCGCCGATGGGGCAGGTGCCGGCCACGCCGATGCAGCGGCCGTCGGACATGATCCTGCCCGATGCGCCGGCTTCCGCGCCCGCGCCTGCTGCTCCGGCTGTTCCGGGAACGCCAAGCGCGCCGCCGCCGGTGGTGCCGACCCAGCCGCAGGTGCAGGCGCCCAAATTGCCGTTGCAGCCGGTTCCCGCGCCGCCCGAAAGCTGATCGCCGGTCAGGCGCCGCGCGCGTCGAAGCGGGCGCGAGCGTCCTCGACCGTGGCGAGATTGCGTTCGGCCCAGACCCATACGCCGCAGAAGGCGGCGCTGAGGCTGTTGCCGAGCGGGGTGAGGGCATAGTCGACGCGCGGCGGCACGACCGGATGGACGGTACGGGTGAGCAGGCCGTCGCGCTCCATCTGGCGCAGCGTCTGGGTCAGCATCTTCTGGCTAATCCCCTCGACCGCGCGGCCGACCTCGGTAAAGCGCAGCGTACCGCGTTCCTCCAGTAATTCCAGGATCAGCATCGTCCATTTGTCGGCGACCCGGCCGATCAGTTCATTGACGAGTCGCTCGACCCGCGGATCGAGTTCTGTCGGCGGATCATGGTCGAGATACTGCTCGGCGGCCGCTATTTCAGCGGTGGCGAAGCGGGATTCCAGAGGATTTGCCATTTCTTACCTTTGGGTGCCTATGGCACTTTTCGGTGCCTTCTTTCCAAAAGAGAGTGTGGGATTAAATTGGTCGGCAAGCAACCAGTCCAAGGAGCTTTCCCATGAAAAATTCCGGCAACACCATCCTCATCACCGGCGGCGGTTCGGGCATCGGCGCGGCGCTGGCCCATGAATTCCACGCGGCGGGCAACCAGGTCATCATCGCCGGGCGGCGGCAGGCGGCGCTCGACGAGGTGGTCGCGGCCCACGCCGGCATGGCGTCGATGGTGATCGACATGGAAGATCCGGTGGCGATCGCGGCCTTTGCGGCAAAGCTGGTCGCCGATTTCCCGGCGCTCGACGCGGTGCTGCTAAATGCCGGCATCATGGTGGCGGAGGACCAGATCGACCTTGCCATCGCCGAGGCGACGGTCGCCACCAATCTGCTCGGCCCGATCCGGCTGACCCATGCCCTGCTGCCGCATCTGCTGGCGCAGAAGAGCGCGACGATCCTGACCGTGTCGTCGGGCCTGGCCTTCGTGCCGCTGGCGGCGACACCGACCTACAGCGCGACCAAGGCGGCGATCCATGGCTGGTCACTGGCGATGCGCGAGCAGCTCAAGGACACGGGCGTCGATGTGGTGGAGATCGTGCCGCCGGGCGTGCAGACCGACCTGATGCCCGGCCATGCCGAAAATCCGCAGATGATGCCGCTCGCCGATTTCATCAGCGAGACGATGGGCCTGTTGCGACAGGAGCCGACTCCGGCGGAAATCCATGTCGAGCGGGTCAAGTTCCTGAGCGAGGCGACCAAGCGCGGCGAATTCGAACAGGTGTTCGGGATGCTGAACGGGGCGCATTGAGACCCGCAAAGCTTGCCTCCTGCATCGGGGAGGACTATCTGGGCTTCGTCAAGCGAGGCCACGTCCTCCCCCGCCATGCGGGTTTCAAGTCCGGGACGGCCCGGCGCCCCTTGTGAAGGAGCGCCATCATGGCCTGGATTGCCCTGTTTTTTGCCGGATTGCTCGAAATCGTCTGGGCCTTTGCGATGAAGCAGTCGCATGGTTTCACCCGGCTGGTGCCGAGCCTCATCACCCTTGGCGCGATGATCGCCAGTTTCGGCCTGTTGTCGATGGCGATGCGCAGCCTGCCGCTGGGCACCGCCTATATGATCTGGACCGGGATCGGCGCGCTGGGCGCCTTTGCCGTTGGTGTCGCCTTCCTGGGCGAGGCGATCAGCCCGGCGCGGCTGGCGGCGGCGGCGCTGATCCTCTCCGGTCTTGTCATGATGAAGCTGGCGTCGCCTGGCTGACGGTTGAAGGTGCCTTGGGGGGCAGGGGGAAGAGGCGGACGAAGCGTTCCGCCAGCGCCCGGTCGCCCTCCATTTGCAGGGCCGGCGCCATCGCGGCGAAGGACTGGCCGCCATAGACGATCGCGGCGAGGGCATTCTGGTCGCCGATGAAGATCGCATCGGCGCCAGCGGCGTCGCCCCGGTCGATGCGGAAATCGCCGTCATGGAGCGTGGCGCGAAATTCCTCCTCGCCGAAGCGGAAGCCGATGGTCGCATCCAGATCGCCGATCGCGGTGCGGTCGATCATCGTGCGCATCGACATCACCACCGACACCTGGCTCATCGGCATGCCCGGCTGCATCGTGGGCGATCGGCAGGCCCAGCGGCCCAGCACCATGAACAATATTTCCGACTCGCGGCCCCATTCCGTCAGCTCGTAAATCTGGCTGGCGGCGGGCGGGGGCAGGCGGCGGCGGACAAGGATGCTGGCCGCTTCCAGTTCCTCCAGCCGCTGGGTCAGCACATTGGCGCTGATTCCGGGCAGGCTGGCGCGCAGGTCGGTGAAGCGCTTGGGGCCGAGCAGCAATTCCCGCATGATCGGCATCGCCCAGCGATCGCCGATCAGATCGAGCGCATGGGCGGTGGCACAGCCATCCTGATAGGCGCGTTTGCGCGGGTTGGGACTCATTGGTTATCTTTTCTAACTTGTCTGTTGCATAATATAATCTTCGGGCGCACAAAGTTCAAGTCGGCGACTCACGACAAGGTGCGAGCCGCCATGAAAGCATGAGGAGAGAGACGATGGCCGATGCGCCCGCGCCGAAGATGATCTTCGTCAACCTGCCCGTCACCGACCTGCCCGCCGCGATCGCCTTCTATGAAGCGGTCGGCGCCGTGCGGAACAATGATTTCGCCGATGACAGCGCGCAGATGATCAGTTTTTCCGAGACGATCCACGCGATGCTGCTCACCCATGAACGGTTCGCCGGCTTTACCCCGCGCAAGATCCCCAATGCCCATGAAACCGCGCAGGTGCTGCTGTGTTTGAGCGAGACAAGCCGGGACGCGGTGGACGCGACGGTGGACAGGGCGCTGGCGGCGGGCGGAACCGAGCCGAACCCCAAGCAGGATCATGGCTTCATGTATGGCCGCAACTTTGCCGATCTGGACGGCCATATCTGGGAAGTGATGTGGATGGATGTCGCCGCCGCGATGGCCGCGAACCAGGGAGAAACTGCCGACGCCTGATGTCGACGACCTTGCAGAAGGAGAGAGACGATGAGCTATATGGACGGGTTCGTGATCCCGGTGCCCAAGGGCAACAAGGAACGCTACAAGGAGGTCGCGGCATTCGCCGCGCCGATCTTCATCGAATATGGCGCGCTGCGCGTGGTCGAATGCTGGGCCAACGACATCAAGCCCGGCAAGGTCAATGATTTCCGCACTGCCGTCATCGCCGAAGAGGATGAGGAAGTCGTCTTCTCCTGGATCGAATGGCCCGACAAGGCGACCCGCGATGCCGGCGCCGAGAAGGTGATGAAGGACGAGCGCATGCAGCCCAAGGAGGGCGAGGACATGCCCTTCATCGGCGCGCGGCTGATCTATGGCGGGTTCGAGGTGCTGGTCGACCACAAGGCTTGAACCTTCCTCCTTCAGGAGACGGACGATGACCGACTTCAATGGCAAATTCTTCTGGTATGAATTGATGACCAGCGATCCCAAGGCGGCGCTGGCCTTTTATGGCGATGTCGTCGGCTGGACGGCAGAGCCGTTTGGCGGCGATCTGCCCGACGGCCCATATCAGGTGATTTCCGGCAGCGCCGGGGCGCTGGGCGGGGTGATGGCGATCCCGGCGGAGGCGAAGGATTGCGGCATGACGCCCTGGTGGGGCGGCTATGTCGGGTCGGCCGATGTCGACGCCGATGCCGAACGGCTGAGCGCGGCCGGTGGCAGCGTGAAGCGTCCGCCCGAGGATATTCCGGGCGTTGGCCGCTTTGCGGTGATGGCCGATCCGGGCGGCGCGGTGTTCATGCTGCTCAAGGGATCAAGTCCCGAGGGGATGGATGCGCCGCCGCCAATGGCGCCGGGCCATGTCGGCTGGCACGAGCTATATGCCGGCGATTTCGACAAGGATCTGGCCTTCTATACCGGGCAGCTCGGCTGGTCGAAGGGCGAGGCCATGGATATGGGCGAGATGGGCAGTTATCAGCTTGTCTCGCAGACCGGCTCGACGGACTTTGACGGCATGACCGGCGGCATCATGCCGGTGCCGCCGATGATGCCGGTGCCGCTATGGCTGTTCTACTTCACCGTCGGCGACATCGACGCGGCGGTCGAGCGGGTGACGGCCGGTGGCGGCACGGTGCTACAGGGGCCGATGGAGGTGCCGGGTGGCGCCTGGATCATCCAGGCGACCGATCCGCAGGGCGCGATGTTCGCGCTGGTCGGCAGCAAGGGAGAGGGGTGATGGACAAGATTTCCCCTTGCCTGTGGTTCGATGGCCAGGCCGAGGAGGCGGCGCATTATTATGTGTCGGTGTTCGGCGGGTCGGTCGACCATGTGAGCTATTATCCCGAGGTTAATCCCTCGCCTTCGCCGCTGCCGGGCGGGAGCGTGCTGCTGGTGGAGTTCAGCCTGTTCGGGCAAAGCTATCAGGCGCTGAACGGCGGGCCGCAGTTCAGCTTTGACGAGGCGATATCGCTGTCGGTGGCGTGTGCGGACCAGGCCGAACTGGACGGCTATTTCGACCGGCTGACCGGTGATGGCGGCACGGCCGGGCCATGCGGCTGGGTGACCGACAAATATGGCCTCTCCTGGCAGTTGGTGACGCGCCAGATCATGGACAATTATCATACCGGCGACCGTGCCGGCATTGCCCGGATGATGCAGGCGATGATGACGATGCAGAAGCTGGACAGCGGCGCGATGCACGCGGCGTTTCTGGGAGAGGCGGCATGAGCGGGGCGGAGCATGAGTTGTCGGTCACCTGCCTGATCGATGCGCCGCGCGAGATTTGCTGGAAGGTGTGGACCGACCTGAAGGATGAATGGTTCTGTCCCAAGCCCTGGCGCGCCGAGGTGATCGAGGAGGATATGCGCCCCGGCGGCCGCAGCGCGGTGCAGATGTTCGGGCCGAATGGCGAGGAAACCGGGCCGATGGAGGGCATTTTCCTGGAGGTGGTGCCCGGCGCGCGGATCGTCACCACCGATGCCTATGCCGCCGGCTGGATACCGCAGAGCCCGTTCATGACCGCGATCTGGGATTTTGCAGCGGAGGGCGATGGCACCCGCTTCACCGCGACCGCACGCCACTGGGATGCGGAGGCGAAGGCACGGCATGAGGAAATGGGCTTCCATCCCGGTTGGGACGAGATGATGGCCCAGTTCAAGGCGCTGTGCGAGACGTCGGCCGCGAGCGCCTGAGCGGATCGCCGGCGGGCTGGTCGGGCACCAATATTTCCGCCGGGTCCATTTTCGACATCGCGATGGCGGCGCGCATGAAGAGGAGGGCGGGACGCAGCGATGTGTCGCCGCCTTCCTGCACCAGTTCCCGCAGCGCGCGGACGAACAGGTCGGGCCAGCGTTCGATATCCACGCCCTGGCCGCGCAGGATCAGCGCGGTTGCGCTCCAGTGGCGCTGGAGCAGGCCGATCATGTCGGCATAGTCGCGGGAGTCGCCGACACAGGCATCGGTCATCTCGCGGAAGATCGGGCCAAGTAGCAGCGCCGGCTTGCCATCGCCCACGCCCGCCCAGAGCGAGCCGGGATATTCGGCGAGCAGGCCGTTGAGGGCATCGCCGAAATAGCGCAGCCGCCCGTCATGGGTCGCGACCTCGATCAACGGGGCGGCGGCGCCTTCCTGCTCGGCGCGATGGCGCAGCAGCATCTGGCAGGCGAAACCGGCCAGGGCGCCCAGCGTTTCTTCGGCCGAACGGGTGCGCGGCGGACGGACCCGGTCGAGCAGGCGGCGGGCAAGCGCCTCGTCCGGATCGAGCAGGGCGGGCATGCCCTGTCGCGCGCGATCGACGCGGTGCAGGCCGCGCGTGGCGTGGCGGACCCAGAGGAAGAAGGTGATGCTGAACAGCGCGAAGCTGGCCGCCATCGCGCCGAGCAGCGGCAGGGCGTAGGCGTTGCGGACAGGCGGCAGGAACAGCGCGAGCAGGCAGAGCATCGGCAGCAGCGCGAGCGGCAGCAGGCGCGCGACGCCACGACGCAGGCGCTGCGCGGTGGCCATGTCGGGGATGGCATATTGGCCGCCGATCAGGCCGAACGGCATGAACAGCGGGCGGCCGTCCGCGCCATGGCCAAAGGCGCTGTCGATGAAGCTGGTCGTGAGGCGGCGCATGGCAAGGGTCCGGCAGGAAGGAATGCGGGCGCGCCGCGGCGACAGCCTGACGGGGAAGCTGTTACCGGAATATGAGGGAATGGGCTGAAGGGGGTGTTTACCCTTCCGCGCGATGTCGCGATTTCAATTAAACGCTATTCTTTGCTTGTGCGCCGCTGGGACAAATTCGGACGGTCTGCAAACGACCAAATGTAGCCGGTTAGCTCGGCCTTTATCGAAGCTATAAGCTGACATTGCGCCATCCGGGTCGCACCTGATAACAGGCCTCATGGCAACTTCCGGGATAGAAACTGTATGGTCGAGACTATGGGCACGTCGTTTCAGCTCTGATGATGTGCGGTTGCGCTTTGAGCTTGGCGGCGAAGAGTTCGATAACGTCGGCCAGTCAGTTCCTCGCTTTCTCCAAGCACTTCATCGGTCTTCAACCATAGCCGACAAGCTATTCAGCAAGAATTGCGTTGGTCTGATCGCTTGGAACGGACGAGAGCCGAACTTCATCGGCATTACCGAAGTAAAGAATGGCTTCGATGCGTTAGAGTCTACCGGTTTTAACGCCGCTCAAATTAGCGAGTGGAACGCCCCACTTTACCCCGAGTCAGACGGCGATGATTCAGATATTTGGAAAATTCGTAGCTACGAAATAAGCAATAACAAGGCTGCTCGTGACACCATTCTCTGGCACGCGATTGCCCATGAAATGCCGATCCATCCAAGTGCCCCCGTTGTGACTTTTTTGATCGACCCCGTTAATTCGATCATGCTCCACGCCTATGATGATCGAGGAATGGACGTAATGGCTGACGATGCAGCGAAACTTCGCGATGCTTATTCGGCCTTCGATGGATGGCTTCTTGACTATGATCGGGAACGAATGAGAATTTTGTTTTAATCATGTCTGCTTGTGACGCCTCATCTCTTCAAAGCTGACCGTCTCCTACCCACCCCTTTCCGTCATTCCCGCGCAGGCGGGAATCCATCTCCTGATCTTGCATCTGGTCCGACGCTGGGGAGATGGATCCCCGCCTGCGCGGGGATGACCCTATGAAACAGGTGGCCAGCTTCCCACCTATCCTCGCCATTCGGCGGGCGCCGGGCTTGTCCGCGCGCGGCCTAGCGGGGTTTCGCGATTTCGACGGCGTAGATGGCGGGGCTGCCGGCGATATTGCTGCGATAGACCAGCCATTTGCCGTCGGGCGTGAAATGCTGGTTGGGTTCGAGCGTATAGTCGTGGCTTGCGAGATCGACGAGCCGTTCCGTCTCCAGCGTGCCGGTGGCGATCAGCGTGTCGCCGGCCAGCGTGTTGCGGGCGCGGGGATTGTCGTTGGGGCGGGGGTGGAAGAGGCTGATATATTTGCCGTCATTGGCGCCATCGCCCGAGAAGCTGCGGCCGTCGGGCGATGAGGCGAAATGATAGGAGCCCTGGCCGGGGCGGATCGCATACCAGCGGCGCGCGCCATTGGCGACGTCATGGCCGGCGAGCCAGCGCATTCCTTGTGGCATGATGAGGTCATACCAGATGGTGCGGCCGTCGGGCGCCCAATATTCATGGCCGGCAATCTCGCCCTGCAGGATGCGCTGATGCACCTTGGTCCTGGCGCTGCCATCGGTGCGGATGGTCCAGATGCGGTCGACCTGCTGCCAGGGGCCTTCATGGCAATACATGAGCAGATGAGGATCGGTCGGCGAGAATTGGACATGGTTGAGCCAGTCCTTCGACGCGGTGATGCGGCGCTGCTGGCCGGTGGCGATGTCGATCGCGAAGATTTCCATTGGCACGCCGGCGGCGAGCCGGGCCTCCATCCATTTTTCCTTGGCGGCGGCGAAGGAGAGGGGGCGGCCCTGATCGTCGGTGCCGCTATAGCTGGGTGAACCGGTCTTGGGATCGCGCTTGCCCTGGGCGGCAATGGCAGGCGGCGGCGGGGCGAGTTCGCGATGGCCGGCAAGCAGCGTGTCGTCAGCATTGATGGATTCGATGCGGCCGCCCGGTATGTCCGCGATACGGCGGCGCTTGCCGCTGTCGAGATCGACCGACCAGACGATGAAGGACGGCTCGCCCTCGCTGCTGCCGGTCGGGTTGGTGGTATAATAAGCGACATTGGCGCGGTGGCCGACGAACAGCAGCCGATCGACCTTTTCCTTCAGCACCAGCCGGGTTCGCCAGTTGCTGGTGTCGGCGACGCGGATCCCCTCCGGCGTCAGATAGACCATGCGCTTTCCGTCGGGGGTGAAGGGATTATAATTGAAATAGAGGCCATAATTGCCCGGCCGGTCATCGACGCGGACGATGCGGTGGCCGGTGGTCGGGTCGGTCCAGCTGGCGGGCGAGGGTGCTTGCGCTGCGACGAGCAGGGGGAGGGCCAGCCCGATCATTGCCTGCCTCAACCGCATCCCATCCTCCCAGTCCAAGTTCAATTTGCGGGATTGGATACCGCATATCGGGAATTTGGCAAGGCGGCTGTGATGCGGGCGCGCCGCATGCTTGCCGGGCCAAGTCTTTGACAGAGGAGGGCAATAAGGCGTGGGCTTCTGAAATATTCGTGAAATGACGGGGCAAAATCGGGTGGCCACAGACGGGGCGGAGATTTTCCACCCAGATGAAAGGCCATGACATGACTTATCCCTCGCTCCTGACCCTGGGCGCCGCCGCGCTGATGGCGACGCTAGGCGCGCCGGCCATGGCGCAGGCGCCGCATCATGGCGCGAGCCAGCCGGTGAGCAGCAAGGCGCCGGCCAAGAAGCCTGCCCCGGTAAAGGCCCAACCGGCCAAAGCCCAGCCGGCCAAGGCCCAACCCGCCAAGGCCCAGGGCCGTTCGACCGGCGCGGCGCATCAGAAGGCCTGCCGCAATCGCTACAAGAGCTATGACGCCAGGCTGGACAGCTATCTCTATCGCGGCAAGCGGGTGCGCTGCACGCTCTGATCGCGATCGACGCGGGGCGGCGCCGGGGGACGGCGCCGCCCCGTTCCTGTTTTCATGAAGAAGGACGAGGCGCGATGCGCAAGATGATGATCGGGGCGGCGCTGCTGCTCTGTTCGGCACCGTTGCTGGCCCAGGGGGGCATGGGTGGCGGCATGGGCGGCGGCGGCATGGGTGGTGGCATGGGCGGTGGCCCGCCCGGCGGTGGCGGCGGCCCTCCCGGTGGCGGCGAAGGCCGGCCGCAAAAGCCGCGCGAGATGAAGCCGATCAAGCGCAGCCAGATCGACAGGATCGTGACCGTCATGTTTGCCCAAGCCGACAGCAATCGCGACGGCATCGTGACGATCGACGAATTGCGGCTGGTGGTGCAGGCGCGGCGCGAAGCGATCATCCGCACGCGTTTCGATGCGATCGACAGCAATCATGACGGCACGCTGAGCCTGGCCGAGTTTCAGGCGTGGCAGAGCAGCATGGGATCGGTCGCGCTGTCGGAAACGGGCGCGATGGGCGATCAGGGCGGGCCGGTGGCCGAGGCGATCATGCCCAAGCTGGGCGACGACCCCGAGGATGCGATACTGGGCCGGTTGATCGAACCGCTCAATGCCAGCGCGATCGCCCAGGCCAACAGCAATTATGATGCCGGCGCATCGCTGGAAGAAGTGCTGGCGTTCGAACATGCCCGCTTCGATGCGGCGGACGCCGATCATGACGGGGTGCTGTCGGCCGAGGAGATGCGCAGTCTGATGCCGCGGCGTGGTCCCGGTGGAGGCCCCGGCGGTCCGGGTGGCCCCGGTGGACCGGGCGGCGCGGGCGGACCGCCGCCGCGCAACTGACGGGATATATGCCGATGCCTTGCCTATCCTTGTCCTGCCGTCGGGCGGGCAGCGCCCTGCTGCGCGCCGGATGCAGCCTGTTCGCCCTATCGACGCCGGCTATGGCGCAGAGCGTGGCGAGCGACGATATCGTCGTCACCGGACAGGCGCCGCCGGGGGCGGTGATCGGCGACATTCCCGCGCAGAACCAGCTCGGCCGTGCCGACATCGATGCCTATGGCGTCGGCACGGTGAGCGAATTGCTGGACGAGATCGCGTCGCAGACCAGCAGCAACCAGGGGCGCAGCGATGACGGCCCGGTGGTGCTGGTCAATGGCAAGCGGATTTCCGGCGTCAACGAGGTCAGCGACCTGCCGACCGAGGCGATCTTGCGGCTCGACATCCTGCCCGAGGAGGTCGCGCTCAAATATGGCTATGACGCGCAGCGCAAGGTGGTGAACATCATCCTGCGCCGCCGCTTCCGATCGCAGGTCGCCAATGCGGGCGGCGGGATCGCGACGGCGGGGCAGGGCGAAAATCTGGCCGGCGACGTGGGCTATACCCGCATTCGCGACAATGACCGGGTGAGTGTGACGGCGCGGGCGAAATCCTCCGCCTCGTTGCTGGAAAGCGAGCGCGATGTGATCGTCGATCAGGAGGCGGCGGGCGATCCGACCGGGCGGGTCGGTGAGGACCGTGCCTATCGCACCCTGTCGCCCGCCACCCGCAGCTATATGCTGAATGCCACGGTCGCGCATCAGTTGAGCGAGACGGCGAACCTGTCCTGGAACGGGCGGGCGGATTACAAGACCAGCAAGGCGCTGAATGGCCTGCCCACCGGCAGCCTGACCGATGGCGACGAGACGGTCGACCGCATTCTGTCGCTCGATCCGCTGCATCAGGACACGCGCGCGCTGACGCTGAGCAGCGGTGTCAGCCTGAACATCGACCTGTCGAAGACCTGGCGCATGTCGGTGATCGGCAGCTACAGCCATAGCGACAGCCGCACCGACAGCGATCGCGGCTATGATCTGGACGATGTGCAGGCGGCGCTGGACGCGGGCGATGTCGCGGCCGATGGCGTGCTGCCGACGAGCCTGCTGGGGGGCATGGGCACGCAGAAGGCGCGTGCGTTGCAGGACACGGGCAGCGCCAGCCTGCTAATCAATGGCAAGCTGTTCAAGCTGCCGGCCGGCAATGTCGGCATGAACCTGCGGCTGAGCGGCGACACGAGCAGCCTGCGATCGTCCAGCACGCTGGACGGGGTGATGTCGCAGCGGACCGCGAGCCGCACCAATGGCGGCGCCCAGATCAGTTTCGACCTGCCGATCGCCAGCCGGCGCAATGGCTTCCTGCCGGTGCTGGGGACGCTGACCGCCAATATGAACGCGTCGGTGACGCAGGTTTCCGACTATGGCGCGCTCGGCACGCTGGGCTATGGCCTCAGCTGGACGCCGCGCACCGGCATCACCATCATCGCGGCGGTCAATAATGACCGGACCGCGCCGACGCTGGACCAGCGCAACAGCCCGACCATCACGACCAGCAATGTGCGCGTCTATGACTATGTGCGCGGGCAAAGCGTGACGGTGACGCAGGTGAGCGGCGGCAATCCGGCGCTGACCGCCGACAATCGCCACCAGTTCAAGCTGGGCGCGACGGTGAAGCCGCTCACCAAGGTCAACCTGACCCTGTCGGCCAATTATGTGAGCAGCGAGACGCGCGACGCGATCATCAGCCTGACCGGCGTGTCTTCCGCATTGGAGGCGGCCTTCCCCGATCGCTACAGCCGCGACGAGGACGGGATGCTGACGCGGATCGACACACGGTCCGTCAATGTCGCGCGCGAGGAGGTGAAGCAGCTGCGCTGGGGCCTCAATTTCACGCAGATATTGCGTAAGCCCAAGCGGCCCGAGCCGCCGGCCGGCTTCGTGCCGCCATGGCGGCGGGCGGCGGCGCAGGGCGGTGAGGCGCAGATGGCGGCGCCAAAGGCAGAGGGTGGCGATGGACAGCCCGCAGAGGGCGCGCCCGGCGATGGTCCCGATGCCGAGCAGGATGCGATCCTGGTCGACGGCCATCGGCCCGATGATGCGACGCCGATGGGGCCGCCCGGCGGCTTTGGCGGGCCGGATGGCTTTGGTCCGCCGCCTGGCCCTCCGCCCGATGGCATGGGGCCGCCCGATGGTCCGCCGCCCGGCGGTGGACCTGGTGGTCTGGGCGGTCCCGGCGGGCCGGGCGGCGGGGCGGCTTCGGCCCGCCCGGCGGCGGTCCGTTCGGCGGCGGCAGCGACAATGGCGCGCGGCTGCAACTCTCGCTCTATCACAGCATCATGCTGCGCGACGCGGTGTTGCTGAGCGAAGGCGGTCCGTGGGTCGACCTGTTGAACGGTGGCACGCTGGGCGGCAGTCCGCAGCCGCGCCACAAGGTGCAGCTGAGCAGTGGCGTGATCGACAATGGCGTCGGCATCCGGCTGGACGGCAACTGGCAGAGTGCGTCGCATGTGACCGGGGACCAGACGGCGTCGGGCGGCGACCTGCGCTTTGGTCAGTTGGTGACGTTCGACCTGCGGCTGTTCGCCAACATGGCCAACCGGTTCCGCGGGCAGGATTGGGCGCGGGGCATGCGGGTGAGCTTCACCGTCGGCAATCTGCTGAACCGGCGTCAGAAGGTGACCGATGGCACGGGCGCGACGCCGGTCGCCTATCAGCCCGCCTATCTCGATCCCGAGGGGCGGACGTTGATGCTGTCGGTGCGCAAGATATTCTAGGCTCATGGGGAGGTGAAGGAGCCGGAGCGGCGCGGAAATTGACTGGGCCGGCCGCCACATGGCCGTTTCACGCAAAGTTTCACGATGAATATTGGCGTTGTTTCAATATGTTGGGACATGATGCGCGAAAGTTTGCGCGTATGCGCCATGAGGAATTATCGGCGGACAGGAAAAATCCACCGGAATAGAATGGGTTGACGGTAGAAGGAGCCGGCCGGAAGTTTACGGCAGGCGCCTGCCTGTAGGAAAGCCCTTTTCACAGGGCGACCGGATCGGATGGATCAAGCGGACGCCTCCATGTGGAACTGTCGCATCTGCAGTTCGCTCGCTCAAGATCGACCAACATGATGCCGCTGACGCGCCAGGGGCAGGCAGGGACGCTTCCGGGGTTTTCACTGATACCGCACGCGCGCTGATTGTCACATCCATCATGTCCGCGAAAACTGATGGAGGCCCTGTCAATGGCAAAGCAACCCAACATCCTGTTCATCATGGGTGACGATATCGGCTGGTTTAACGCCAGTTGCTACAATAGCGGTATGATGGGCTACAAAACGCCCAATATCGACCGCATTGCCCAGGAGGGCGCGCGCTTTACCGACTGGTATGCCCAGCAAAGCTGCACCGCGGGCCGTGCCGCGTTCCTGACCGGCCAATCGCCGATCCGCACCGGCCTGACCAAGGTCGGCCTGCCGGGGGCCGATCAGGGTCTGGGACCGGATGATCCCTGCATTGCCCAGGTGCTCAAGGCGCAGGGCTATGCGACGGGGCAGTTCGGCAAGAACCATCTCGGCGACCGCGACGAGCATCTGCCGACCATGCACGGCTTCGACGAATTTTTCGGCAACCTCTATCATCTGAATGCCGAAGAAGAGCCGGAGAATGAGGACTACCCCAAGGATCCGAAATTTCGCGAGAAATATGGCCCGCGCGGCGTGCTGCGGTGCAAGGCCGATGGCAAGGGCGGCCAGACGATCGAAAATACCGGCCCGATGAGCAAGAAGCGGATGGAGACGATGGACGAAGAGTTCCTCGCCGACGCCAAGGACTTCATCAAGCGCAACCATGACGCGGGCGGCCCCTGGTTCTGCTATTTCAACTCCAACCGGATGCACATCTTCACCCACCTCAAGGACGCCTCGAAAGGCAAGACCGGCCTTGGCATCTATCCCGATGGGATGGTCGAGCATGACGGGCATGTCGGCGAACTGCTCGACCTGGTCGACGAGCTTGGCGTGACCAAGGATACCATCGTCGTCTACACCACGGACAATGGTGCCGAATGCTTCACCTGGCCCGACGGCGGCACCACGCCCTTCAAGGGCGAGAAGGCGACCAACTGGGAAGGCGGCTTCCGCGTACCCTGCGTCATCCGCTGGCCCGGCGTGATCGAGCCCGGCCAGGTGATCAACGACATCTGCGCGCATGAAGACTTCCTGCCGACGCTGGCCGCCGCGGCGGGCGACAGCAATGTGGTCGAGCGGGTGAAGAAGGGCGGGAAGATCGGCGACACCAAGTTCAAGGTCCATCTGGACGGTCACAATCTGATGCCGTTCTTCAAGGGCGACGAGACGGAAGCGCCGCGCAAGGGCTTTGCCTATTGGAGCGACGACGGCGATCTGATGGCGATCCGCGTCAACCAGTGGAAGGTCAACTTCCTGGCCCAGAATACCGAGATCAGTCCGCGCACGCCCGTCGGCGTCTGGCAAGGCCAGTTCACCGCGCTGCGCGCGCCGATGATGATCAATCTGCGATCAGACCCGTTCGAACGCGGCCCCGAAAGCATCTATTATGGAGATTTCATCGCGCACCGCATGTTCCTGATGGTGCCCGCACAAGCGATCGTTGCCCACCTGCTGGAAAGCTTCAAGAAGTTTCCTCCGCGCGCCAAAGCGGCGAGCTGGACGGTCAGTGACGCCATGGACAAGATCGGAACGGCGAGCCCGAACCAGAACTGACCGGCAACATAGGGTAGCGCCAGTTGCATAGTGGCGAGGGGCAAGTGTTGCACATGTGGATGGCACACGCGCCTCTCGTCAGGTGTATCAGCCGGAGCGGGGCATCAGCCTGGGGAGGGGAATGAGGTGCTGATCGGACGCCCGGACCTTTTCATTCCCATCACAGCCGGTCTTGCGCATGGAAACTCCAGGCGCGGACCGACTGCACCCTGGAATTGAGAAGCGGGGGCTGAACGGCCACAGTTGATCGCTTTCAGACCATCCTCCCCTGCAAGGGGAGTTCAAGGGAGACCCGCGTCTCCCTTGAACTGGCCGAAGGCCAGACGGAGGGATATTCCCCTCTCGATAGCGTGACACCCCTCCACCACTTCGTGGTCCCCTTCGGCAGAGTCGCGTGCCTCTGCCGAACCTTGCAGGGGAGGAATTTGCAGCCGCTTCTGGTCGTTTCTTGCCAGTCACAGCCGGCGTCATCCTGACGACAGTCAGGATCCATCCCGCGCTACGGCGGATGGGGAGCGCTGAATGGATCCCGGATCAAGTCCGGGATGACGACGATGGTGAGAGCAGCTTCTGGTCGTCAGCCGCCAAAGTCGGCCATCGTCATGGCGCGCGCTTCTGGCCCTTCGGCAAGGTCCATATGGCCCGGTCGGTACGCGAAAAGGGCGCCCGGTTGTCCGAACGCCCCTCCTTCGTGACGGCTTTGCTATGGGATGCCGTGGATCAGGCCTTGTAGACCTTGTCCACAGCAGCACAGAATTTCGTCATGTCTTCGGCCGAACCGACGGTGACGCGCGAGACATTGGGCCAGATCGGCCAGTTGCGGCCGATCTGCACCTTTTCCGGCGAGGCGAGCAGGGCGGCCTGCATTTCCTTGGCCGGCTTCTTCCAGTTGACCATGAACATGTTGGCCTGGCTGCCCGGCTGGACTTCGATGCCCTTCTTGGTGAGCCAGGCGATGGTCTGGTCGCGGGCGGCGATCATTTCGTCGCGGCGCGCCTTGATGAGCGCGGCTTCGGGATAGACGGCGTTGCCGCAGGCCATGGCGGTGATCGACAGGCCGCCGGCCGACGGGCCGAACAGCATCAGGCGCTTCTGCACTTCGGGATCGGCGAAGGTGAGGCCGAGGCGGATGCCGGCCATGCCGAACAGCTTCGAGAAGGTCCGCATGACGATGATGTCCTTGCGGTTGCCGATCAGCGAAGCGGCGCTGGGTGCGTCCGAGAAGTGGATATAGGCTTCGTCGACCAGCAGCATGGCGTCGGCCGGCTTGTTGTCGAGCAGCCACTTGATGTCGGCGATCGGCGTGATCGTGCCGGTCGGGTTGTTGGGCGTGCAGATATAGTAGAGGCCGGCGTTCGGGTTGGCGGCCAGCATGGCTTTGACGTCATGGCCCTTGCCGATGGCCTGGGGGGCCTTGGCGATCGGCGCCTTGAGGTAGTCAGCGGTGCGCCAGGCGGATTCGAAGGTCGGGTCGGCGGTCACCAGGCCCTTGGTCGGCGAGCAATAGGCCGCGACGGTCGAGACCAGCGGGCCGCCCGAGCCGGGCCACAGCATCACCTGGGCTTCGGGAATGCCCTCCACCTTGGCGATGGTCGAGACCAGGTCGCCACGATAATTGTCGGGATCATACCAGTTGCCGACGGCGCCGGCCTTGGCGATGGCGTCGACGCCCGAGGGGAAGGGGCCGGTCCAGCATTCGTTCGAGCCGATGCGCACCGCGCCCTTGATGCCGCGGGCGGCCTGCTGCTGCGCGAAGGCGGGCGCGGCCAGCATTTCGTGCATCGCGGCGCCGGCGCCGATCAGGGCGGCAACCTTGGCAAGCTGGCGGCGCGAATAGCCGCGCTCGATCAGGTCTTCCCGCGCTTCCTTGTCCAACATCATGGTCATGCCGATTGTCCCCTTGTTTTCCTGCGAAATGCCTTGGATTTCGTCTGGAGAAACGAAGGCGGAAACAATTTCCGCAATGCAAAAGGGGCTGCGGCACGCTTTATTTTGCGCGCCGCAGCCCCTTTTTCGCAAGGTCAGGTCAGATCAGGCTTTCCAGACCGCGTCCACGGCCTTGCAGAAGGCGTCCATCTCGCTGGCCGAGCCGACCGAGATGCGCGAGACATTGGGCCAGATCGGCCAGTTGCGGCCGATCTGCACCTTCTGCGTCAGCAGGGCGGCCTGCATGTCCTTGGCGGGCTTGCCCCAGTCGACCATGAACATGTTCGCCATGCTGCCCGGCAGCACCTTGATCCCCTTCTTGGTCAGATGGGCGATCGCCTTGTCACGGTTGGCCGCCATTTCGGCCTGGCGCGCCTTGATGAGATCGGCCTGGGCGACCGAGACGGTGCCGCAGGCGACGGCCGTCATCGGCAGCATGGCGGTGACCTGGCCACCGTCATAGCGCATCATCTTTTCCATCAGCGACGGCGCGGCGAAGGTGAGGCCGAGGCGCATGCCGGCCATGCCGAACAGCTTCGAGAAGGTGCGCAGCACCAGCACGTCGTCGCGGGTGGCGGCGAGCTTGGCGGCGCGCGGCGTATCGGTCCAGTGGATATAGGCTTCGTCGACCACCAGCACCGAATCCTTGGGCTTGTTGGCGGCCAGCCATTCGATGTCGCCGATCGGCGTGATCGTGCCGGTCGGGTTGTTGGGCGAGCAGATATAATAGACGCCGGCATTGGGATCGGCCGCCAGCATCGCCTTCACGTCATGGGCATTGTCCTTGGTCAGCGGCACCTTCGTCACCTTGGCGCCGAGCCAGGCGCCGGTGCGCCAGATCGCTTCATAGGTCGGGTCGGCGGTGACGATGCCCTTGGTCGGCGAGGCGAAGGCGACGGCGACGCGGCTCAACGGATCGGACGAGCCGGGCCAGGCGACGATGCGGTCGGCCGGGATGCCTTCGACCTGCGCGACGGCGGCGAACAGCTTTTCATGCTCATTGTCGGGTTCGTAGCGATTGCCTTCGGTCACCAGCTTGAAGGCGGCTTCGGCGGCGACCGGGAAAGGGCCGGTCCAGCATTCGTTGGCGCCGATGCGGACTGCGCCTTCGACCGGCTTGGCGGCCTGCTGTGCGGCGGCACCGACGGTACGCATCGCGACGGCGCCGGCGCCGAGCAGCGCGGTCACCTTGGCCAGCTGGCGGCGCGAATAGCCGCGGTCCAGAAGCTCCTGTTCAAACTCCGTTGGCGTGGTCGTTTCCATGATCCCTGACTCCCAGACATGCTTGATGCTGCCTTTGCGGCGTTAGACGAATGTACAGCATGTATCCGCCACGCAAATGAGGAAGATGACCTAGCTTATCAGCGATGCGCAACAATCGTGCTTTTCTGCGGGGTTCATCAACATATCGCGAGGAAAGCGCTTGGAAAGAAAGCCATCCATCTGTTAGCGATTTGCCATGCCCAGTACGCCCGCCGCCGCCGCCCGCCAGATCCTCGTCCGCCTGCAGGAGGTGATGGCGGCGCGCACCAGCGCGCAGGCCAAGCTGAACAAGGTGGTGGAGATCATCGGCGAATCGCTGTCGAGCGAGGTCTGCTCCATCTATCTGGTGCGCGAGGGCGTGCTGGAACTGTTCGCGACCCGCGGCCTGAAGCAGGAGGCGGTGCATGTCACCCGCATGGCCAAGGGCGAAGGGCTGGTCGGGCTGATCGCCACCAATGTCGAGCCGCTGAACCTGGACGAGGCCGCCGCCCATCCCGATTTTTCCTATCGCCCGGAAACCGGCGAGGAACTGTTCCACAGCTTTGCCGGCGTGCCGATCGTGCGGCGCGAGCGGGCGCTGGGCGTGCTGTGCGTGCAGCATGTCGAGCCGCGCAAATATGAAGAGGTCGAGATCGAGGCGCTGCAGACGGTGGCCATGGTGCTGTCCGAGCTGATCGCCAATGCCGAACTGGCCGATGACGGCCCGACCGATGCGCGGGTGCAGGAAACCGGATCGAACATCATGACCGGGCTGCAGCTGGTGATGGGCATGGCGCGGGGCCATGTCGTCTTCCACCAGCCGCGCGTCCATATCGAGCATACCGTCGCCGAGGATACGGAGGCGGAGCGGCAGCGGGTCATTTCCGCCTTTGCCAAGATGCGCGAACAGATCGACCGGATGACCGGCACGGCCGATTTCGGGACCGAGGGCGAGCATCAGGAGGTGCTCGAAACCTACAAGATGTTCGCCTATGACGAGGGCTGGATCCGCCGCATCAACGAGGCGATCGACAGCGGCCTGACCGCCGAGGCGGCGATCGAGCGGGTGCAGCAGCGCACCCGGATGCGGATGCGCCAGATCGACGACCCGCTGTTGCAGGACCGGATGCACGATCTGGAGGACATGGCCAATCGGTTGCTGCGCATCGTGTCCGGGCAACTGGGGACGGCGGCGCAACTGGGGCTGCGGCAGGACGCGATCCTGATCGCGCGCAACCTGGGGCCGGCGGAGCTGCTGGAATATGACCGGCGGCGGCTGAAGGGCGTGATCCTGGAGGAGGGGTCGCTGACCGCTCATGTCACCATCGTCGCCCGCGCCATGGGCGTGCCGGTGCTGGGCCGGGTGCGCGACATTCGCCACCGGGTCAATGAAGGCGACCTGATCCTGATGGATGTCGCCGAAAATGCGCTGCTGATCCGGCCGACGCCCGACATGGAGGAGGCGTTCGAGACCAAGCTGCACATCACGCAGAAGCGGCGGGCGGAATTTGCCGCGCTGCGCGACCTGCCTTCGGTGACGCAGGATGGGGCGCGGATCGAGCTGATGGTCAATGCCGGCCTGCGCGAGGATGCGCAGGCGCTGGACATGGTCGGCGCCGACGGCATCGGCCTGTTCCGCACCGAATTTCAGTTCCTGGTGTCGGCGACGCTGCCGCAGCGCGAGAAGCAGCAACGGCTCTACAAGGATGTGCTGGACGCGGCCGGCGACCGGCCGGTCATCTTCCGCACCGTCGACATCGGCGGTGACAAGGCGCTGCCCTATATGACGCGCGAGGATGACGAGCATGAGGATAATCCGGCCATGGGCTGGCGCGCGATCCGGCTGGCGCTGGACCGCGACGGCCTGATGAAGGCGCAGGCGCGCGCCTTGCTGGAGGCGAGCGCGGGCAAGGTACTGAACATCATGTTCCCGATGGTGTCGGAACCCTGGGAGTTCGAGGAGGCGCGCACGCTGGTCGAGCATCAGCGGCAATGGCTGATCGGGCAGAAGAAGAAGCTGCCGGTGGCGGTGCGCTATGGCGCGATGCTGGAGGTGCCGGCGCTGGCCGAGGTGCTGGACCTGCTGTTGCCGCAGCTCGATTTCCTGTCGATCGGCACCAACGACCTGACCCAGTTCCTGTTCGCTGCCGATCGCGCCCATCCCAAGCTGGCGGAGCGTTATGACTGGCTGAGCCTGGCGATCCTGCGTTTCCTGGATCGGGTGGTGCGGATCTGCGAGATCTACAAGGTGCCGGTCGGCGTCTGTGGCGAAATGGGCGGACGCACGCTGGAGGCGATGGCGCTGATTGGCCTGGGTGTGCGGCGGCTGTCGATCACGCCGGCGTCGGTCGGGCCGGTCAAGGCGATGATCCGCGCGATCGATGCGGCCGAATTGCAGGCGTTGATGCGCGATCTGCTGGACAGCGGGGCGAGCGATCTGCGCGCGCAACTGACCAGCTGGGCCGAGCAGCGGAACATCGAGCTGGCCTGAAAAGACACCGCCCCGGCGTTGACAAGCGCCGTCCCACAATGAGACAAGGCCGCCAATCAAGGTCGCGGAGCAGCATGGCAGACGAACCCGAATTCGAACCCGTCGCGGACGACGCGACGGCAGCGCATCCCAGCACCCCCGGCGCCAAGTTGCGCGCCGCGCGCGAGGCGCAGGGGCTGTCGGTGCAGGATATCGCCACCCGGACCCGCATCGCCCAGCGGCAGCTGGAGGCGATCGAGCGGGACGATTATGGCGCCTTGCCGGGCATTCCCTATGCGGTGGGTTTCGCCCGCGCCTATGCCCGCGCGATCGATCTGGACGAGGTGGCGATCGCCGCCGACGTGCGCAATGCCGTGCATAATTCCGACATGGGGGCGACCCGCTACGAAGCGTTCGAGCCGGCCGATCCGGCGCGGGTGCCGTCGCGCACCCTGGCCTGGACCGCGGCGGTGATCGGCATCATCGTGATTGCCGGCTTCACCATCTGGCGCACCCAGTTGCTGACCCCGCCGACCGGCGAGGAAATCGCCGAGCAGCAGGCGGAAAAGCCCGCCGCCGCGCCCAAGGCGGGCGTGCAGGCGCCGATCGCGGCGCCCGTGACCGGGCCGGTGGTGTTCACCGCCAATGACGATGTGTGGATGCGCATCGTCGACGAGGCGGGCGAGCGGCTGAAGGACGGGCTGCTGAAGAAGGGCGAGAGCTTCACCCTGCCGGCCGGCGCGCGCAATCCGACGATCCTGACCGGTCGCCCGCAGGCGCTGGACGTGACCGTGGGTGGCAAGGCGATCCCGCCGTTGGGCGCGGCCGACCGCACCATCGCCGACGTTCCGGTCAGTGCCGAGGCGCTGCTGGCACGGGCTGCCGCACCGGCAGGGGCGCCGACGACGCCCGCAGGCGGGCAGGGGAGCGTGCCGACGCCGGCTGCGCCACCGCCGCCGACCGCCGCGCCGCAGCCCAGCGCGGGCAACTAATCCGTCCCATAGCCGGACAGGTACGAGCGGGCCGCGCTTTGTTGCGTGGCGCGTCCGCCTATGGTTAAAGGCGGAAAGATTTAGTCGGGGATCATCATGCGTTACGCCTTTCTCGCCACCACCGCCATCGCGCTGGCGGCCCCGCTGCTGTCGGCCGTGCCGGCCGCTGCCCAGCAGAATCCCACGGTCGAACTGCGGGTCGACCGGCTGGAAAAGGAAATGCGGGCGGTGCAGCGCAAGGTGTTCCCGGCCGGCACGCCGGTAGAGGCGGAAATCACCCGACCCCAGACGCCGACCATCGCGCCGGGCAGCCCGACGTCGAGCCCGGTGGCCGACCTGACCGCGCGGGTGGGGGCGCTGGAATCGCAGCTCGCCTCGATCACCGGCCAGGTCGAGGAAAACAGCTACAAGCTCAAGCAGTTGGAAGAGGCGTTCAACCGCTACAAGGCGGAAGCCGAAGCGCGGGCTGCAACGCCGGTCGAAGCCGGCCCGCCGGTGATGCGCCCGACGGTCGCGACCGATGCGCCCGCGCCCAAGCCGGCTGCTGCCAAGCCGACGACCCCGCCCGCAAAGTCGGCCGCCGCGCCGGTGGCCAGCGATGCGCGCAAGACGGCGGTGGCGGCGATCGAGAAGCCGGATACCGGCGATGCGGCGGGCGATGCCTATAGCTATGGCTTCCGCCTGTGGGACGCGAAATTCTATCCCGAGGCGCAGGCGCAGCTCAAGGCGACGGTCGACAAATATGGCGAAGGGTCGGTCGGCAGCCGCGCCGCCAACCTGCTGGGCCGCGCCTATCTGGACGATGGCAAGCCGGCGCTGGCGTCGGTCGCCTTCTACGAAAATTACCAGAAGCGCCCGCGTGGCGAGCGCGCCCCCGACAGCCTGGCCTATCTGGGCGAGGCGCTGATCCAGCTGAAGAAGCCTGCGGATGCCTGCAAGGTCTATGCGGAGCTGGAACAGGTCTATGGTTCGACCCTGTCGAGCGGCCTGCGCGGCATGATGGACAAGGGCCGGACCAAGGCCAAGTGCAGCGTGTGAGCCGATAGACGTGCCGGAGCTGGCACCTTCCCATCGCCCCGATGCGCTGCGGCTGGCCGTGCGCGCGCTGGTGGACGGGGAGGAGGCGGCCCGGTTCGGCATTGCGGTGTCGGGCGGGCCGGACAGCATGGCGCTGCTGGACCTGGCGGTGCAGGCCTGGCCCGGCCGGGTGGCGGCGGCGACGCTGGATCATGGATTGCGGGCTGAATCCGCGGCCGAGGCAGCGATGGTCGCGCGCTGGTGCGCGGAGCGGCGCGTCCCCCATGCCACCCTGGCGCCGGAGACGGAAGTGTCCGGCAATATCCAGGATTGGGCGCGGCGGCAGCGTTATGCCCAGCTGGAGGCGTGGCGGGCCGGCGCCGGGCTGGACTGGATATTGACCGCCCATCATGCCGACGACCAGCTGGAAACCCTGCTGATGCGGCTCAACCGGGGATCGGGGGTCGGCGGCCTGGCCGGGGTGCGGGCGCGGGCCGGCCGAGTGCTGCGGCCGTTGCTGACGGTGCGCAAGGCGCAGTTGCAGGCCCATGCCGACCAGGCGGGGCTGCCCTATGTGCTGGACCCGTCCAATGCCGATCCACGCTTCGACCGGGCGGCGCTGCGCAAGCGGCTGGATGGCGTCGACTGGATCGATGCCGAGGCGGCGGCACGCAGCGCGGCGGCGCTGGCGGAGGCGGAGGCGGCGCTGATATGGACGGTGGCGGGGCTGGCGGCCACGCATATCCATCCGTCGACCGACGCCTGGGTGCTGGACCGCACCGACCTGCCGCGCGAATTGTTGCGCCGGCTGCTGATCGAGATGCTCTGTTCCGCCGACCCGGAGATCGTGCTGCCGCGCGGCGAGGCGCTGGACCGGGCGATTGCCGCGGCGCGGGCGGGGCGCCAGGCGAGTCTGGGCGACTGGCTGCTGCGCGGTGGCGCGGTATGGACCCTGTCGCCGGCACCCCCGCGACGCTGAGATTTTCGGAAAAGTTCCACCGTCCGACGCAAGGTGCCAACGGCCGGTCGCTTTTGGGCGGCGTGCTGACCGGTTCTTAACCCATGGGCCGTTAACCACATGGCGTGACCAATAGCGGGATTTGTTCGGAATGATGGAATTTGCGGCGCTGACCTATGGCTTGCTGGTCAGCGTGATCCTCTCGGCCGTGAAGCGGAACCGGAAGCTGAACAAGGCGCATCCGCCGCTGCTTCTCTATATGGGCTATCTGCTGTGCGGCCTGTCCGCCGGCCTGGCGCTGGTGCTGGCCTATGTCGCGCTGTTCCAGCTGACCGGCAACTGACCATCTGACAATCGACAGGGCCGGAAATCGGCAGCGGACGGCGCGTCCAGCTTGCGCTTTGCCGGCCACACCCTATCTTGCGGGGTGAAAGAGAGTGATGATGAACGACGAAAAAGACCCACAGGGTAATCCCTGGATCAAGAGTGCGATGATTTGGGCAGGGGTCATCATCGCCCTGCTCCTGTTCGTTTCGCTGTTCGAGCGCCCGACCACCCAGGCCGGCAGCGCCATCGCCTATTCGGAATTCCGCGCCAAGGTGCAGGAAGGCCAGGTCAAGGATGTGGCGATCGCGCCCGACCGGATCACCGGCACCCTGTCGAGTGGCCAGGGTTTCAGCACGGTCCCGGTCAATGATCCCAAGCTGACCGACCTGCTGGACGATTATAATGTCAAATATTCGGGCCAGGCCGAACAGCAGCCCAGCTTCTGGCAGATCATGCTCTATCAGTCGCTGCCGTTCCTGCTGATCCTGGGCATCGCCTTCTTCGTGCTGCGCCAGATGCAGAAGGGCGGCGGCGCCGGTGGCGCGATGGGCTTTGGCAAGTCCAAGGCCAAGCTGCTGACCGAAAAGCATGGCAAGGTGACGTTCGATGACGTCGCCGGCATCGACGAAGCGCGCGAGGAACTGCAGGAAATCGTCGAGTTCCTGAAGGACCCGAGCAAGTTCGCACGTCTTGGCGGCAAGATCCCCAAGGGCGCGCTGCTGGTCGGTTCGCCCGGCACCGGCAAGACGCTGCTGGCCCGCGCGATTGCGGGTGAAGCGGGCGTGCCCTTCTTCACCATTTCGGGTTCGGACTTTGTCGAGATGTTCGTCGGCGTCGGCGCGAGCCGCGTGCGCGACATGTTCGAGCAGGCCAAGAAGAATGCGCCGTGCATCGTCTTCATCGACGAAATCGACGCGGTCGGTCGCCATCGCGGCGCGGGCCTGGGCAATGGCAATGACGAGCGCGAGCAGACGCTGAACCAGCTGCTGGTCGAAATGGACGGCTTCGAGGCCAATGAGGGCATCATCATCGTCGCGGCGACCAACCGCCCCGACGTGCTGGACCCCGCGCTGCTGCGTCCGGGCCGTTTCGACCGTCAGGTCGTGGTGCCCCGTCCCGACATCGAGGGCCGCGAGAAGATCCTGGCGGTTCACATGAAGAAGGTGCCGCTGGCGCCGGACGTCAACCCGCGCACCATCGCGCGCGGCACGCCGGGATTCTCGGGCGCGGACCTCGCCAATCTGGTCAACGAAGCCGCCCTGATGGCAGCCCGTCGCGGCAAGCGCCTGGTCGCCATGGACGAGTTCGAGGCGGCCAAGGACAAGGTCATGATGGGCAGCGAGCGCCGCTCCATGGTCATGACCGACGACGAGAAGAAGATGACCGCCTATCATGAGGCGGGCCATGCCATCGTCGCGGTCCATGAGCCGGCGTCCGACCCGATCCACAAGGCGACGATCATCCCGCGCGGCCGTGCGCTGGGCATGGTGATGCGCCTGCCGGAACGGGACAGCTACAGCTATCATCGTGACAAGATGCACGCGAACATGGCCGTGGCCATGGGCGGCCGCGTCGCCGAGGAAATCATCTTTGGTTACGACAAGGTGTCGTCGGGTGCGTCGGGCGATATCCAGTACGCCACCAAGCTGGCGCGCGACATGGTCACCCAGTGGGGCATGTCCGACAAGCTGGGGCCGCTGCAATATGAAGAGCAGCAGGGCGAGACCTTCCTTGGCTATTCGCAGAGCCAGCGCGTCCATATGTCGGACGAGACGGCGAAGCTGATCGACAAGGAAATCCGGGGTCTGGTGGAGCAGGGCTATGCCCGTGCGCAGGAACTGCTGAAAGGTCATGAGGACCAGTTGCACCTGCTGGCCAACGCCATGCTGGAATATGAGACGCTCTCCGGCGAGGAGATCAAGGCGCTGCTGGAAAAGGGCGAGATCACCCGCGACGACGGCACCACGATCAAGCCGTCGGTGATCCCGGCGGCGGGTTCGTCCATCCCCAAGACGCGCAAGCGCAAGGGGCCGTTCGGCGATCCGACCCCCGCTGGCGCGTAAGCGCCGAGCAGGCAGTGGAATGAAAAAGGGGCGCGGCCATGATGGTCGCGCCCCTTTTTCGTTTCCGGTACTTTTGCGTTTCGGACCATTGCGTTGCATGCGCCAGCGGACCAGAAGCGGGGCCGGACACCATCAATGTTGGGGAAATATCTTGGCCCATTCCCGCCGTGACGCGATGTTTCTGGGACTGGCTTCGACGGCGGGGCTGGCGATGCCG
Organism: Sphingobium salicis subsp. salicis; assembly: GCF_049472635.1. NCBI lineage: Bacteria > Pseudomonadati > Pseudomonadota > Alphaproteobacteria > Sphingomonadales > Sphingobiaceae > Sphingobium > Sphingobium salicis. The sequence continues at coordinate 2,868,816 of NZ_JAYRCS010000001.1, read as the reverse complement.
GGGCTGGGCGAGGCGAGGGTGTCGGATAGCTGTGCCTCTGCACCGGCCTGGCGCCATGGCGCCGAGGGCGAGCGGCTGGCGGACCTTGGCAATGGCCGCTTTCTGAACCCGGTGCTGTCGGGGGATCGGCCCGATCCCAACATATTGAAGGATGGCGACGACTATTGGGCGACCTTTTCGTCCTTCGACTATTTCCCGGCGGTCGTGATCTGGCATTCGCGCGATCTGGTGAACTGGCGGCCGGTGGGGCCGGCGCTGACCGCACCTCTGGGTTCGGTCTGGGCGCTGGACATCGCCAAGCATGACGGCCGCTATTTCATCTATATTCCGGTGTTCAATCCGACCGATCCCAGCTTTTCGGCGGGGCCGGCCATCCCCTGCAAGATTTTCGTCGTCCATGCCGACCGGATGGAAGGGCCGTGGAGCGCTCCCGTCGACATGGACATCAAGGGCTATATCGACCCCGGCCATGCGGTGGGCGAGGACGGTAAACGCTATCTGTTCCTGAATGGCGGCGCGCGGGTGCGGATCAGCGATGACGGGCTGCGCCGGGACGGGCCGATCGAGCAGGTCTATGAGGGGTGGCCGATCCCGGAGGACTGGATCATCGAGGCGCCGGCACTTGAAGGCCCCAAGGTGCTGCGCCGGGATGGCTGGTTCTACCTGTTTTCCGGGCAGGGCGGGACGGCCGGGCCGCCGACCAGCCATATGGTGATCGTCGCCCGGTCCCGATCGATCAACGGACCGTGGGAAAATTGTCCACATAACCCGATCGTGCGGACGGCGCGGGCGGGCGAACCCTGGTGGTCGCGTGGCCATGGCACGGCGGTGGAAGGGCCGGCGGGCGATTGGTGGCTCGCCTATCATGGCTATGAAAATGGCTATCGCACGCTGGGACGGCAGATGCTGCTGGAGCCTTTGGTCTGGGACGCGGATGGCTGGCCGCGCATGACCGGCGGCGACCTGTCGGCGGCGCTGCCCATGCCGGCGGCCAGGCGCGCGGGCGGATCGGGGCTTGCGCTGTCCGGCCCGTTCAAGCCGAGCGACATGGGGAGCCGGCTGGCCTTCTTTGCGCCGCAGAAGGATTATCTCGATCGTGCCGCTTTCAGGGATGGTGCGCTGGTGCTGAAGGCGCAGGGCAAGGGGCCGGCGGAGTCATCGCCATTGGCCTTCATCGCCGGGGATCGTTCCTATGAGGTGAGCGTCGATGTCGAACTGGAGGGGGGCGCTCAGGCGGGGCTGCTGCTCTTCTACAATCCCCAATATTTTGTCGGCCTGGGGTCGGACGTGGGCGCGCTGCACAATTACAAGGTCGGGCGTGAGCAGGGCTATCCGCCGCCCGGACCGGCGGAAGGCGGCCGTTTTTCGCTGCGGGTCGTGAATGACGACAATGTCGCGAGCTTTCATATTCGCGGCGCCGGCAAGGCATGGCGCAAGATCATTTCCTATGAAGTGTCGAGCTATCATCATAATCTGGCGGACGGCTTCCTGAGCCTGCGCCCGGCGCTGTTCGTATCGGGAGCCGGGCAGGCGCGCTTTTCCAATCTGCTCTATCGAGGGCGGGGCAGCCAGGGGGCGTAGCGACTGGTCGAGGGCCAAGATCGGGATCGCAAGAAAGGCGGCAAGAAAATCCCCAAGGGGTCTGGCCGTTTTGCGGGTTAATGGTTACATGGGCCGCCATGAATCCCCAGCGGTCCGGTTCCCCTCCGCCCGACCCGCGCAGCAGAAAGTGGCTTTCACATGGACATCCGCCTTGGCCTCACCTTTGACGACGTGCTGTTGCAGCCCGCCGAATCCGATGTGCTGCCCAGCCAGGCGGACACGTCCACCCATGTGACCAAGGCGATCAAGCTGAACATCCCGATCCTGTCGTCGGCGATGGACACGGTGACCGAGGCCGACATGGCGATCGTCATGGCGCAGCTGGGCGGCATCGGCGTGCTGCACCGCAACCTGACGGTCGAGGAGCAGGCCGATGCGGTCCGCGCGGTGAAGCGCTTCGAAAGCGGCATGGTCGTCAATCCCATCACCATCCTGCCAACCGCGACACTGGCCGACGCGCAGATGCTGATGCAGCGCCACAGGATCAGCGGCATTCCGGTCGTCGAGGCGAACGGCAAGCTGGTCGGCATCCTGACCCATCGCGATACCCGCTTTGCCGAGAACCCCGGCCAGCCGGTCAGCGAGCTGATGACCAAGGACAATCTGGCGACGGTCAAGGCCGGCGTCGGCCAGGATGAGGCGATGCGCCTGCTGCATGCCCGCCGGATCGAGAAGCTGCTGGTGGTCGACGATAATTATCACTGCGTCGGCCTGATCACCGTCAAGGATATCGAAAAGGCCGTCACCTATCCGCAGGCGACCAAGGATGCGTCGGGCCGGCTGCGCGTCGCCGCGGCATCGACCGTGGGCGACAAGGGCCTGGAGCGCAGCAAGGCGCTGATCGACGCGGAGTGCGACCTGATCGTCATCGACACCGCCCATGGCCACAGCAAGCAGGTCGCGGTCGCGGTGGAAGCGGTCAAGAAGCTGTCCAACCATGTCCAGGTCGTGGCCGGCAATGTCGCCACCGCCGAAGCGACCAAGGCGCTGATCGACGCCGGCGCGGACTGCGTGAAGGTCGGCATCGGCCCCGGCTCCATCTGCACCACCCGCGTCGTCGCCGGCGTGGGCGTGCCCCAGCTCACCGCCGTCATGGATTCGGCCAATGAAGCGCACAAGCATGGCGTGCCGGTGATCGCCGATGGTGGCCTGCGCACGTCGGGCGACGTCGCCAAGGCCCTGGCAGCGGGCGCCGGCTGCGTCATGGTGGGTTCGCTGCTGGCGGGCACGGCGGAAGCACCGGGCGAAACCTTCCTGTATCAGGGGCGCGCCTATAAGAGCTATCGCGGCATGGGCAGCGTCGGCGCAATGGCGCGCGGCAGCGCCGACCGCTATTTCCAGGCCGACATCAAGGACCAGATGAAGCTGGTGCCCGAGGGTATCGAAGGCCAGGTGCCGTTCAAGGGCCCGGCCAAGGATGTCATTCACCAGCTGGTCGGCGGCGTGAAGGCCGCGATGGGCTATACCGGCAGCCGCACCATCAAGGATCTGCAGGAGCGTGCCCGCTTCGTCCAGATCACCAATGCCGGCCTGTCGGAAAGCCATGTCCACGACGTGACGATCACGCGTGAGGCCCCCAACTATCCGACGCGCTAACCCATTTCATTACCCTCCCTTTGAAGGGAGGGGTAGGGGTGGGTAGCGAGCGGAGCGAGCCTCCTGCGGAGGCACCCACCCCCAAGCCCCTCCCTGGAAGGGAGGGGGGAAGGTATAAATGACTCCATCCGCCCGTATCCAAGCCGCGATCGACCTGCTGGACGCGATCATTGCCGCCGCCCGTGATGGCGGGCCGGCGGCGGACACGCTGATCGCGCGCTATTTCAAGGAACGGCGCTATGCCGGGTCGCGCGATCGCCGGGCGGTGCGCGACCATGTCTATGATGCGATCCGCCGCGTCGCCGATCGGCCCGAAACCGGCCGCGCGGCGATGATCGGCCTGGTCGAGGCGCAGCCGGAGCTGGCCGCGCTGTTCGACGGATCGGCCCATGCGCCGCTGCCGATCGAGCCGGGTGAAACGGGCGCGGCGGCTGGCGCGGTGCCGGGCTGGTTGCAGCCCTTGCTGGCCGCGCCGGTGGAGCAGGATGCGTTGCTGGGCCGTGCGCCGGTGGACCTGCGCGTCAACCGGCTGAAGGCGACGCCCGCGCAAGTGGCGCCCGAATTGCCGGACGCGACGCCGATCGCCGGCATCCCGGACGCGCTGCGCCTGCCCGAAGGCTATCCGGTCGAGCAGAGCGAGGCGTGGAAGCGCGGCGCGGTCGAGGTGCAGGATGCCGGCAGTCAGCTGATTTCCGCGGCATGCGGGGCGCAGGCCGGGCAGACGGTGATCGACCTGTGCGCGGGGGCGGGTGGCAAGACGCTGGCGCTCGCCGCAGCAATGGGCGGCAAGGGCCGGCTGATCGCCGCCGATACGATCCGCAACCGGATCGACCGGCTGGCGCCGCGTGCCGAGCGGGCTGGCGTGACCTGTATCGAGAGGCTGCTGCTGGACCAGGGGCATGAGGCGCGCGCGCTGGCGCCGCTGGCGGGGCAGGCGGACATCGTGCTGGTCGACGCGCCCTGTTCGGGCACGGGCACCTGGCGCCGCAATCCCGAGGCGCGCTGGCGCCTGACCCAGGCGCGGCTCGACCGGCTGGTGTCGGAACAGGCCCGGATCCTGGATTTCGCCGCGCCCTTGCTGGCGCCCGGCGGTTTGCTGGTCTATGCTACCTGCGCATTGACCGACAGAGAGGGGCGGGATCAGGTGGATGCGTTTCTGGCGCGTCAGGCCGGCTGGAGTGCCGAGCCAATCGAAGCGGATATGGGCCGCGCCCATGGCCATGGGCTGCTGCTGACGCCCGGCCATGACGGCACCGATGGCTTCTACTTCGCCCGGCTGCGGAGGACCGCCTGAAACAGGCCATGGACAAGCGCGCGCAAAATAGCGACACTTGCCCTTCGGTCTGCGGGCCTGAGTCAATGCCTGAAACATGGCTGGAGATTTTGATGCGTTTCACCCCGGCCTCGATTGCCCTTGCCGTCCTTCTGAGCACCGTTTCCAGCGTGGGCCTGACCCAGCGCCCCGATACCCAGATCGAACCGCGATCGATCGAATGGCAGAAGGCGGGCGAGGCGGCGCGCAAGGCGGGCAATCTGACCGGTGCCACCGACGCGCTGGAAAGTGCGCTGGCGGTCGATCCGCGCAACCGTGCGGCCTATATCGAACTGGCCGAAGTGGCGCGGGCGCAGGGACTGCAGGGCAAGGCCATCCGCCTCTACAAGGAAGCGTTGCTGCTCGACCCGACCGACGTGACCGCGATCGCCGGCCAGGGCGAGGCGATGGTCGAGAAGGGCGCGATCGCCAAGGCCAAGGAAAATCTCGCTCAGGCGCAGAATCTGTGCAAGGGCAGCTGTCCTGAAGTCGCGCAGCTCAATGCCGCGATCCAGAAAGGACCGCCGGCAGTGGCGATGACCAGCAAGGAAGCGGTGCCGGGCGCTAAGGCCAACAGCACCGATAATCCGTAATCTATCCGGCTTTCGCCGGTTCGATCGATTTTTCGTAGAAGCGCGTGTCGACCGCCATCCTGGGGAAGGCGGTCGGCAGGTCGTCGGCTTCGACCAGCGCGAAGCCATTCTTCTCGTAGAAGCGGTGCGCCGCCAGGAAACGGGCAGTGGTGCCGAGATAGATTTGGGCGAGGCCGCGGTCGGCCGCCGCGTTGAGCAGATGGTCGAGTAGGGCCTGGGCGACGCCGGCGGCGCGGCCGCGATGGCTGGACGCCACGAACATCTTACGCAGCGCGCCCTGACCCTGGCCGATATCCTTAAGCGCGATCGTGCCGATGATCCGGCCGTCCTCCTCCGCGACCCAGAAGCCGCCGGTGCCGGGCAAATAGAAGCCCGCTATGTCGGTGAGGTCCGGCTGGTCCGCTGCGGTGATGGCGATGCCATATTCGTCGCGCTGGATGCCAAGGATCAGGTCGAGGATGCCCGGCTGGTCGGCGGAGGCGAAGGGGCGGATCAGGGGCAAGGGGCTGGGCTTCCTGGCAGCGGTTCGGAATGATCGACGCGGACGGAAACGAACGACCGCGCCGAAAGCCGCCGGTCAGTTGCTGGCGTTGGCGGCCGGTGCAGGCGTGGCGGTGGCGCTTGCGCCCTCCGGCGTCTGGCCCTCCGGTGTCTGGGCCTTGGGCGCGAAGATGCGCAGGCTGTCGAGCAGAGCCTGCGCGATCGGCTGATATTGTTCGCTCAGCATTTCGGGATAGACGAAGGTGGCGGTGACGATCGCGCCGTCAGGCTGTTTCAGCAGGCGCAGCGCGACATTATTGCCTTCGCCGTCATTGGCGGTGCCGCGATATTCATTCTCGCCGATGAAATCGCCATCCACGCCCTCTGCGCCGTCGGACAGCGCCTCGACGATCTGCTGCAGCGTCTGGTCATTGTCATTCTTCTGCCAGAAGACGCGGACGTCGGCGCCCGCGCCGGGATCCTGATAGACGACGCCATCGGCATTGCTGGCTTCGCCATCCTTCATCCAGCCTTCGGGCATGGTGACGGAATAGCCATGGTCGATATTCACATAGTTGCGGCTGTCGCCGGCATCATCCTTTTGCGCGTTGGCCAGCGCATTGGCAGCGGCCGCATTGGCGGCGGCGGCCAGTTCCTCCTGGCTCGGCATGTCCGCGACCGGTTCGGCGCGGCCACAGGCGACCAGCAGCAGGAGGGGGGAGCAGGCGGCGAGGAGGGGCGCTTTCATGCCCCGTTCAAAAGCATAGGCGCGGGGATAATTCAACGCCGTAGCGGAACCCCCGCGACAATATGCCCCAGTCGCAGGGCGCCTGGTCCCGCGATCAGGCCGCGTTGTCGATGCCCAGTTCGGCGAGCTTGCGATAGAGGGTCGAACGGCCGATCCCCAGCCGGCGGGCGACTTCGGTCATGCGGCCGCGATAATGGCCGATGGCCAGGCGGATGACGTCGGCCTCTATCTCGGCGAGCTGGCGGACATGGCCGTCGCCTTCGAACAGGGTGATGCCGGCCGCTTCGCGCGGCGGCGTGGCGGCAGCGCGCTGGCGCGGACCGCTGGCGCCGCGGGACAGGATATGGGCGGCGACCTGCGGGAAGTCATGCGGGGTCAGCGCATCGCCCTCGCACAGCACGGCGGCGCGGAACAGGGCGTTCTGGAGCTGGCGGACATTGCCCGGCCAGTCATGCTGCATCAGCAGCGCCAGCGCATCGTCGGTGAGGCCCAGGCCCCGCAGGCCCGGCTGGGTCGCGATGCGGGCGAGGAGGTGGCGGCACAGGGCGGGAATGTCGCCCATACGCTCCCGCAATGGGGGCACGGTCAACTGGACGACGTTGAGGCGATAATAGAGATCCTCGCGGAACCGGCCCGCCTCGATCTCGTCGCTGAGCTTCTTGTTGGTGGCGGCGATGACGCGGACATCGACATGAACGGGGCGGCGCGCGCCGATCGGCTGCACCTCGCCATCCTGAAGCACGCGCAGCAGCTTGACCTGCGCGTCGAGCGGCATTTCGCTGACTTCGTCGAGGAAGATGGTGCCCATGTCGGCCGACAGGAATTTGCCGACATGGCGGTCGAATGCGCCGGTGAAGGCGCCGCGTTCATGACCGAACAGTTCTGATTCGACGAGGTTGGCGGGGATCGCGCCGCAATTGACGGTCACCATCGCCTGCTTGTGGCGCGGCGATGCGGCATGGATGGCGCGGGCGACGACATCCTTGCCGACACCGCTTTCGCCCTCGATCAGCACCGGCACGCGGGCGCGTGCGGCTTTTGCCGCGATGGCGAGGGCGGTGCGGAACTGGGGCGCCGCGCCGACGACATCCTCGAACGCCAGCGGGGCGCTGATCTTCTCGGTGAGCGGGCGCAGTTCGCCGCGCACATTGCCCTCCAGCGTCGCGTTGAGCGCGGCGAGCAGCCGTTCGGGCGCGATCGGCTTGGAGAGATAGTCGGTGGCGCCGGCGCGCATCGCCTGCACCGCGACGGCGACGCTGTTATGCGCCGTCAGCACCAGGATCGGCAGGGCGGGGCGCTGCGCATGGATGGCGCCGATCAGGTCGGCCGGATCGAAATCCGGGCTCCATTGATCGATCAGGACCGCGTCGAGCTGCATGCCGTCCTGCGTGCCCAGCGTCGCCAGGGCGGTTTCGGCATCGCTGGCGAAGATGGTCCGCCATCCCGCGCGCGCGGCCAGCGCGGACACCAGCCGGCGCTGCGCGGGCTCGTCGTCGATCAACATCAGCAAGGGAACGCCTTCGCGAACCATCTGGACCCCTCTTGTGCAAACAGGAGGTCATCCTAGGCACCGGGGGTAAAAGCGCCCTTAACCTGTAAAGATTTTCTTGTGCCCCTACGGCTTGAGGGGGGTGGGGGGACAGGATAAGAGGTTGCACAACGATGTAATAACTAGGGGAACGGATATGGCTTCTGACGGGAACATCAAGAGCGCAACCCAGACCTATGAAGGGTTTGTCGGCTTCGTGAAGTGGGGCACCATCGCCTGCCTCATCGTCGCCGCGATTGTCGTGCTGCTGATCTCCAGCTGAGCCATGTCGACGCTATAGGAGGGGGATGCTGATATAATGAAAATTGCGATATTGAAGGAACAGGCTGCGGGCGAACGGCGAGTGGCCGGTACGCCCGAGACCGTGAAGAAATTCATCGCGCTGGGCGCAAGCGTGGCTGTCGAGGCTGGCGCTGGCGCGACGGCGTCGATTGCTGACGGCGCCTATGCGGCGGCCGGTGCCAGCGTTGGCGATCGTGCCGCGACGCTGGCGGGTGCCGATATCCTGCTGGGCGTGCAAGGCCCTGATCCGGCCAGCCTTGGCGGCGCTGCGGCGGGGGCGTGGATCGTCGCGGGCCTCAACCCGTTCGGCGAGCGGGCGCGGATCGATGCCTATGCCGCCGGCGGCTATGAGGCGCTGGCGATGGAATTCATGCCGCGCATCACCCGTGCGCAGTCGATGGACATCTTGTCATCCCAGTCGAACCTGTCGGGCTACAAGGCGGTGCTGGACGCGGCGGCCGAATATGACCGCGCCTTCCCGATGATGATGACGGCGGCGGGCACCGTGTCGGCGGCCAAATGCTTCGTCATGGGCGTGGGCGTGGCCGGCCTTCAGGCGATCGCCACCGCGCGGCGCCTGGGCGCGCAGGTGAGCGCGACCGACGTGCGCGCCGCGACCAAGGAGCAGATCGAATCGCTCGGCGCCAAGGCGATCTTCGTGGAGAAGGTGGCCGGCATCGAGGGTGAAGGCACCGGTGGCTATGCCACGGAAATGTCGGACGAATATAAGGCGGCCCAGGCCGAGTTGGTGTCGTCGCACATTGCCAAGCAGGACATCGTCATCACGACGGCGCTAATCCCCGGCCGGCCTGCGCCGCGCCTGATCAGTGACGCGCAGATCGCGTCGATGAAACCGGGCAGCGTGATCGTCGACCTGGCGGTCGAGCAGGGCGGCAATGTCGAGGGCGCGGTCGCCGGCGAAGTGGTCGTGCGCCACGGCGTCAGGATCGTTGGCCATCGCAACGTGCCCAGCCGCCTGGCCGCCGACACCTCCGCCCTGTTCTCGCGCAATCTCTATAATTTCCTGTCCGCCTTCTGGGACAAGGACAAGAATGCGCCGGTGCTGGACGAGGAAATCGGCAACGCCATCCGCCTGACCCAGGGGGGCAAGGTCGTCAACGAACGACTGCTGGCAAGCTGATGCGGGCCATGGTCCCCATCCTCCCCTGCAAGGGGAGGGGGACCAGCCGCAGGCTGGTGGAGGGGTATCGCCCTGTCATGAACGGGACACCCCTCCGTCTGGCTTCGCCAGCCACCTCCCCTTCCAGGGGAGGATGATGTGCTGCAAGGGCAGGCGAACAAGGCACGGCAGTTGCGCAAGGCGATGTCGAAGCCGGAAGTCCTGCTCTGGCAGATATTGAGGCAAAGGCCGCAAGGTCTGAAATTTCGCCGTCAGCACCCGTCCGGTCCCTATGTGGCAGACTTTTACTGCCATGAGGCGCGGCTGGTGATCGAGGTCGACGGCGAAGCGCATGCAAGAGGGGATGCGCCGATGAGGGATGAGCAACGCGACTGCTGGTTTGCGGAACGGGGACTGTCCGTTCTGCGTCTGCCGGCCGCCGCAATCATGAATGATAGGGACAATGCCGTAGCCGCGATCCTGGCCAGGGCAGTCGAAACAAGTGGGGAGGACTAGAATGGACTTCATTGCCATCCTGTCGATTTTCGTGCTGGCGTGCTTCGTCGGCTATTATGTGGTCTGGTCGGTGACGCCGGCGCTGCACACGCCGCTGATGGCGGTTACCAATGCCATTTCGTCGGTCATCATCGTCGGCGCGCTGGTCGCGTCGGCGGAGGCCGGTAGCCTGGCGGCCAAGCTTCTGGGGCTGGTCGCGGTGGTCTTTGCATCGGTCAACATCTTCGGCGGCTTTGCCGTGACCGAACGCATGCTGGCCATGTACAAGAAGAAGGAGCGCAAGTGATGCACGAGCTTGCGCCCGTCTCGCCCTTCGTTGCGCTGGCCTATCTGGTTTCCGGCGTCCTCTTCATCCTGGCGCTGCGCGGCCTGTCGAGCCCGTCGACCAGCCGTCGCGGCAACCGCATGGGCATGGTCGGCATGGCGATCGCCGTGGTCACGACCCTTTATACCCATGACGTGCTGAGCCTGCCCGAAATCCTGGGCGCCATCGCCATCGGCGGCGGCATCGGCTTCATCATTGCCCGTCGCATCGAGATGACGGCGATGCCGCAGCTGGTCGCGGCCTTCCACTCGCTGGTCGGTCTGGCCGCCGTGCTGGTCGGCGCGGCCGCCTATCTCAATCCCGGCGCGTTCGGCATTCTCGATCCGCTGACGAACGAGATCCACAATGCCAGCCGCATCGAGATGGGGCTGGGCGTCGCGATCGGCGCGATCACCTTCTCGGGTTCGGTCATCGCCTTCCTGAAACTGAACGGCAACATGTCGGGCAAGCCGATCATGCTGCCGGGCCGCCATGTCATCAATCTGGCGACGCTGGCGGCGATCCTGGGCCTGATCGCCTATTTCGTGACCGACCAGTCGCCCTGGATCTTCTGGACCGTGACGGCGCTGAGCTTCGTCATCGGTTTCCTGCTGATCATCCCGATCGGCGGCGCGGACATGCCGGTCGTGGTGTCGATGCTGAACAGCTATTCGGGCTGGGCCGCCGCCGCCATGGGCTTCACCCTGGGCAATACAGCGATGATCATCACCGGCGCGCTGGTGGGCAGTTCCGGCGCGATCCTGTCCTACATCATGTGCAAGGCGATGAACCGCAGCTTCATCAGCGTGATCGCCGGCGGCTTCGGCGCGGAAGCCGGCCCGTCGGGCGGCGGCGCGGCGGCGGTCGACCGTCCCTACAAGCGCGGCAGCGCCGAGGATGCGGCCTTCCTGATGAGCCAGGCCGACAATGTCATCATCGTGCCGGGTTACGGCATGGCGGTCAGCCAGGCGCAGCATGCGCTGCGCGAAATGGCCGACCTGCTGAAGAAGGAAGGCGTGAACGTCAAATATGCGATCCACCCGGTCGCAGGGCGCATGCCCGGCCACATGAACGTGCTGCTGGCCGAAGCGAACGTGCCGTATGACGAGGTGTTCGAGCTGGAGGACATCAACAGCGAATTCGGCCAGGCCGACGTCGCCTTCGTCATCGGCGCCAATGACGTGACCAATCCGGCCGCCAAGACCGACAAGACGTCGCCCATCTATGGCATGCCGATCCTGGACGTCGCCAACGCCAAGTCGGTGCTGTTCGTGAAGCGCTCCATGGGCGGGGCCGGCTATGCCGGCGTCGACAATGAGGTCTTCTACATGGACAACACGATGATGCTGCTGGCCGACGCCAAGAAGATGGTCGAGGAGATCGTCAAGGCGCTGGCCCATTAAAGTGACCCGATCCACCCGCGCCGGATCGCCCCGTCGACGGGGCGGGTGGATCGTCCTGACTTGTCGAAGCCGGCATCTTTCGTAAAAGAAGGGCTGGGGCACCGACATGCCCGGCCCGCACGGGGCCGGACAGGCGCCCCCATATTGGGAGCGACATGCGTAAACTCGGTCTGATTGGTGGTCTCAGCTGGACGTCCACCGCCCGCTATTATGAGATCATCAACCAGGCGATCCACCGGGCCAAGGGTGGCCAGCACAGTGCGCGGCTGCTGATCGAAAGCCTCGATTTCGCGCAGGTTTCCGGTTGCATCACGCAGGAAGACTGGGATTGCGCATCGGGCCACCTGATCGGCGCGGCCCAGCGTCTGGAGCAGGGCGGGGCCGAAGCGCTGCTGATCTGTGCCAATAGCATGCACCGCATCTATGACCGGATCCAGGCGAGCATCGCCATTCCCATCATCCACATCGCCGATGTCGTCGGCACGCGGATGAAGGCCGACCGGATCGATCGTGCCGCCCTGATCGGCACGCGCAACGTGATGACCGAGAAATATTATCGCCAGCGGCTGGTGTCGCACGGCGTGTCGCTGCTGCCGGCCGATGTTGCGCTGGCCGAGCGGATCGACCGGATCGTCTATGACGAACTGACCGTCGGCAAGATCAACCGCGATTCCGAGCGTTTCATGAAGTCGGAACTGACCGACATCGCCAAGGAGGATGTGCAGGCCGTCGTGCTGGCCTGCACCGAACTGGAGATGATCGTCGATGTGAAGGCCAATGTGCTGCCGATCTACGACTGCACCGAAATCCACGCCATGGCGGGCGTCGACTTCATCCTGAGCGAATAAGGATGGCGGTGGCCGGGCGCGGTGTCAGACCGCGCTCAGCCCCGCATCGGCCAGGCCCCGCCAAAGATGGAGCGCCTGGACGCTTTCCTTGACGTCGTGGACCCGCACCATCTGCGCGCCCAGTTGTGCCGCGCGGAAGGCGAGGGCGACCGAACCGCCGAGCCGGTCTGGCGCCGGTGCCTCGTTCGACAGGGCGCCGATCAGGCGCTTGCGGCTGCCGGCAAAGAGCAGCGGCACGCCCAGCCCCTGGAAGGTCGCAAGGCCGTTCACCAGCGCCAGATTGTCCGCCAGGCTCTTGCCGAAGCCCAGCCCCGGATCGACCATGATCTTCTCGCGCGCGATGCCAGCGTCGAGGCAGGCGGTGATGCGGGCATCGAGATAGTCGAACACGTCGGTGACGACATCGGCATAGCCGTTGGGATTGTCGTGCGGATCGTCGCCGGTCGAAGGCGCGTGCATCAGGATCACCGGACAGCCGGCACGGGCCGCGACCTCCAGGCTGCGTGGATCATGCTCCAGCGCGCTGACATCGTTGATGACATGGGCGCCGGCGGCCAGCGCCGCCTCCATCACCGCCGCCTTGCGCGTGTCGACCGACATGGCGACGCCGGCTGCGGCGAGCTTCTCGATCACCGGCACGATGCGGGCGATCTCGTCGCCCTCCCATAGCTTGGGCGCCTTGGGGCGGGTCGATTCGCCGCCGACATCGATCAGCGCGGCGCCGGCCGCCGCCATGGCAAAGCCGGCATCGGCCGCGGCCTGCGGGTCGGTCATATGCTTGCCGCCGTCGGAGAAGCTGTCGGGCGTGATGTTGAGGATCGCCATCGCCTGCGGCGCGTCGAAGCGGATGACGCGATCGCCAAGGCTGAGCGGCGCGCGCTGGGCGGAGATGCTCGCGGCCAGTTGGCGGGCGCGTTCGGCCAGTGGATCGGGCAGGGTGGCGGTAATCGCCTCGAACGCGGCGACCGGGATGGTTTCGCGCGCGATGCGGCGGCCGGCATGGCGCGCCGTCAGCTCATAGGCCTGGAACCAGATCAGGCCATTGCCCATCCGCGCCGCCGATCCGTCCGCCAGGCCGATCGGGCTCGGCACGAACCAGATCGGCTTGAGGTAGAGCCGGGCGTCAGCGGGGATGGAGGAGAGGGTCATAAAGCTCCGTTCGCCCCGAACGGGTCGGGGCCATGTCTTGGAAGAACTATGGCTGCCTCAACCCGAACGGGGGACGGAAATCAAGGCTCGTTGGCGAGCAGATAGGTCTGGCGCAGCGTGTCGATCGGGTGGAGCTTGCCCGCCTTCTCGATATGCCAGAAGGTCCAGCCGTTGCAGCTCGGCGCGCCCTGAAGCGTGGCGCCCAGCTTGTGGATCGAACCGGTGTCGCTGCCCACGGCGAGCGAGCCGTCGGCGCGCACGGTGGCGCTCCAGCGGCGCTTGCTGTCCATCACCACCGAACCGGGCTGGAGATAGCCGGTCTCGACCAGCGTGCCGAAGGCGACCTTGGGCTGCTGGCGTGCGGTCTGCATGATGGCGAGCGCGGATTCATCGAGTGGCAGCGCCTCGGCAATGCGTTCCTCGGCAACCTCGATATAGTCGGGCTCGCGCTCGATGCCGATCCACTGGCGGCCCAGGCGCTTGGCGACGGCGCCGGTGGTGCCGGTGCCGAAGAAGGGATCAAGCACGATGTCGCCCGGCTTGGTGCAGGACAGCATCACGCGATAGAGCAGCGATTCCGGCTTCTGCGTCGGATGCGCCTTGGTGCCGTTGCGCTTCAGCCGCTCCTGGCCGCCGCAGATCGGCAGCACCCAGTCGGAGCGCATCTGCAGCTCGTCATTGAGCGTCTTCATCGCCTTGTAGTTGAACGTGTACTTGGCGTCCTCGCCCTGGCTGGCCCAGATCAGCGTCTCATGCGCGTTGGTGAAGCGGGTGCCCTTGAAATTGGGCATCGGGTTCGCCTTGCGCCAGATGATGTCGTTGAGGATCCAGAATCCCTCATCCTGCAAGGCAGCGCCGACGCGGAAGATGTTGTGATAGCTGCCGATCACCCAGATCGTGCCATTGGGCTTGAGAATGCGGCGCGCCTGCGCCAGCCACGCCTTGGTGAAGCGGTCATAGCTGCTGAGCGTGTCGAACTTGTCCCAGTCATTGTCGACCGCATCGACGCGGCCGCCTTCGGGGCGGAACAGGTCGCCGCCGAGCTGGAGATTATAAGGCGGATCGGCAAAGATCATGTCGATGCAGCCGTCGGGCAGCTTGGCCATTTCCGCGATACAGTCACCGCGCAGCAGGCGATTTGCCTCGATCGCCGGTGCCGGCGCGAGCGCAACCGCCTTCTTCCGCCGCGGTGCGACGCGTTCCATGACACCCATGTGTGCAACCCCCATATGTTTCGTCCGTCAGCACTGAGTCCTCAGGAGTCTGCCGTCAAGGTCAGGGATTTAGCGCTCATCCCTGTCAGGATTGCGAGGATGGTGGAGAACGAAGCGGGTAGCCACAACATATTGAGTCATGCGAGTCGCGTGAGACTCATCATCGGGTGGTGTGACTCAAAAGACTCAGCGAGGAGGCGGTTCGCACTTTTTTTAGTTAATGGCGCGGCCGCGTCGAAAATCATCCTTCGCTTGACCAGCTCATAACCAGATGGTTATGAAAATTGCATGACGGAAGTGAAATTCAGAGGCGATCTTGGAGCGAACAGCGATTCACTCTTCAAGGCGCTGTCCGACGGCACGCGACGTGCCCTGCTGGAATATCTGGTGCGCGAAGGGGAGCAGAATGTCGTCGCGCTGACCGCAGTGGCCGGCGTGTCGCAACCGATGGTGTCGCGCCATATGGGCAAGCTCAAGCGCGCCGGACTGGTGACGGCCCGGCGGACGGGACGCGAAACCTGGTTTGCGGCGCGGACCAAGGGACTGGGGCCGGTGGTGCAGTGGATGGCGATCTATGGCGCGCTCTGGTCGCAGCGCTTCACGCCGATGGAGCATGCCGGGGACTGAACGGGACTGTATCGACAGAAAAAGGGGCGCCAATGGCGCCCCTTTGGTTTTCCAGGCTGTGCGCGTGATCAGCGCAGCGGCGTCCAGGTCTGGGTCTTGCAGAAAAAGGCGATGCAGCCCTGCACCTTGAGCGTGCCGTCGCCATTGCGGCTGACCTTGGACGTATAGCTCTTGCCGCTTTCCGGGTCGTAGATCGTGCCCTTCCAGATGTCGCCCGCATCGCTGAAGCCCGACAGCAGGGCAAGGCCGACCAGCGGCTTGGAACGCAGCGCCGGATCGGGGTTCTTGATGTCGGTCTGGGGGCGGCCTGGCGTCGGCTTCACGATCTTCTCGATCTTGCCGCAGATGCTCTTTCCGCACGGCGCGATCTGGACGATCGCCTTGCCATCGACGGTCGACCAGCGGCCGGTGATGGGCTGGGCCGCATAAGCGGGCAGGGCGGTGGTGAAGGCGGCCAGAGCGGCGATGGCGACGCGAGCGCCGGTCTTGATGGTCATGATGCGATCCTCTCCTTTTGGGTTGAGGGTAAGAATAAGGGAGGAAAATGCGGCGCGCCAGCGCTTCGCTTGCAGTTTACGGAAACGGAAAGAGGGGACGCTACGGCAGCGGCCCCTCCTTGCCCTGAATTTTTTTAGAAAGCCGTGCTGATCGAGCAGGCAGCCGGACCCAGAATGACGACGAACAGGGTCGGCAGGATGAAGAGAATCAGCGGCACGGTCATGATGGCGGGCAGGCGGGCGGCCTTTTCTTCCGCGCGCATCATGCGTTCATGGCGGAACTCGGCCGACAGCACACGGAGCGCGGAGGCAAGCGGCGTGCCATATTTTTCGGTCTGGATCATGGTCGTGACCACGCCCTTGACCGCGTCGAGCTTCACGCGCGTGGCGAGGTTTTCAAACGCCATGCGCCGTTCGGTGAGGAAGCTGAGTTCGATCGCCGTCAACTGGAACTCGTCGCCCAGTTCGGGATAGGCGCGGCCCAGTTCGCGGGCGACGCGGCTGAAGGCGGCGTCGACGGTCAGGCCGGCCTCGGCGCAGATGACCAGCAGGTCGAGCGCGTCGGGCAGGCCCTTGCGGATCGCGGCGGAGCGCTTGGCAATCTTGTTGTCGATGAAGATGTCGGGGGCCTTGTAGGCGAGCAGCAGTGCGCCGGCGAACGCCATGAAGCGCTTGGCGCCGCCCCATTCGGGATAGATGCCCACGGCATAGAGCAGGATCGCGGCGGTGCCGCCGATCAGGATCGGCATGATCATGCGGCCGAAGATGACGGCGACGGCCCAGTCCTTGGAGCGGATGCCGGCCTGGGCCAGGCGGATCTGTGCATCCTTGAGCTGGTCGTCCTGCAGCACCTTGAGGCTGGTCAGGAAGGACCGCATCTGGTCGGTCGTCTGGTTCTTGTTGACCAGCTTGGCGCGGCGCTTGGCGGTCGAGGCGGTGATGCCGGCCTTGAGCTGCTCACGGCGTTCGTTGAGCGCCTTGACCCGCTTGGCCATCGGATCGCGCACGGTCATCACGGCGTAGAGCGCGTAGAGGGTGGCGAGCGTGGCCAGCGCGGCAAGCAGCGTCCCGAAATCGGTCGCGGTCATGCCGAACAGGGTGCCGGTGGGGGTAGGGGCGTCCATATCTCTATCCGTTCCCCGTCAAATCTCGAAGTTGATCATCTGGGCCATGATGAAGGCGCCGATGCCCATCCAGCAGAAGCCGCCAATGCCGACGACCTGCATGGTCGAGAGCCCGAAAATCCCCGCCGGATCGGGGGTGAAGAAGGGGCTCATATAGTTGAAGTTGATGTAGCAGATCATGCCGAACACCAGGAAAGGCAGGACGCCGATGATATAGGCCGACGCCTTGGATTCCGACGACATGGCGCGGATCTTGAGCTTCATCTGGGCGCGCTGGCGCAGCACGGTGGCGAGGTTCTGCAGCGTTTCGGCGAGGTTGCCGCCGGTTTCGCGCTGGATCGCCAGGGTGATGACGAAGAATTGGAATTCCGGCGTGCCCAGGCGATCGGCGGTTTCCTGCAGCGCCTGGTCCATGCTCTTGCCGATCTTGATCCGTTCGGTGATCAGCTTGAATTCCTCGCCGACCGGGCCGGGGATTTCGCTCGACACGATGCCCAGCGTCTCGCCGACCGGCAGGCCCGAGCGCAGGCCGCGCGTCAGCAGTTCGAGCGCGTCGGGAAATTTCGTCGTGAACTGGTTGATGCGCTTCTTGATCAGCCGGCCGATCCAGAGATGCGGCAGGCCGAGCCCAGCGGCCAGCCCGACCATAAGGGCGAGCAGGAAGGGAAAGCCGCGCATCAGCAGGAACAGGGTGGTCAGCAGGAAGACCACCGCGCAGGCCGTCATATATTGGCTGAGCGTCCATTTCTTGCCGGTCATGCGGATGCGCTTGGCCAGATTCTCCGGATTGGGCACCAGCGACACCAGCATCTTGGCTTCGGTGCCGGTTGCCCGGTTGGAGATGGCCTTGCGCATGCGCGCTTCCATCATCGCCTCGGTGGAGTCGCTGTGGCGGCCACGGATCAGCGCAACCCGGCGTTTCTGCGCCTTGTCGGGCGAGGGGCCGGCAAAGGCGACCACGACCAGGCCAAGCATGGTCGCGATCAGCACCAAGATCAGAAGGAAATTGCCGTCCATTGCTCGCCCGTTCCCCGTGCGTGAATATGGCTGTGCGCGGCCGCCCTGGAGCGGCCCGCGCGTCAGCCTTCCAGTGCCGTCGCCTTGTCCTTGCGGCGCGACGGGATCATGTTCTTGAAGTCGCCGATCTTGCCGAGCAGGGAATCGCCCTTCTTGGCTGCGGACTTGCCGCCCGCATTGTCGGCTTCATCGCCGGCCAGGCCCATCACTTCGTCCAGCATCGCGGTGCAGGCTGCGCCAACCTTGCTGCCCTTGGCGGTTTCCGCCAGCGTCTTGCCGAGCTTGGCGGCCTGGGCGCCGATGCGCAGGTCGAAAGGTACGATGACATCGACCTTGCGTTCGATCGACTGTTCGAAATCCTTGCGGCTGATTTCCGGCGCGCCGGGATGAACGCGATTGGCGACCACCAGAACGCGGGTCTGCGGCGCGTTGGACCGTAGCCAGGAGAGGATGCGGATCGAGTCCCGCGCCGCCGCCAGGCTGAGTTCCGTCACCACGACGGCCACGTTCACGTCGGTCATCAGGTGGGTGTGCTGGATCAGCATGTTGCGCGGCAGGTCGATGACGCTGCATTCGAACGCCTGACGGAATTCCTCCAGCAACTGGTAGAAGGCGCCGCCATCGGTCATCATCGGCTGATTGATCGGCGCTTCGGCCGACAGGATAGCCAGCATGTCGCTGGCGCGGACCATGGCGCGTTCGATGAACAGACCGTCGATGCGGCTGGGATTTTCGATCGCGTCGGTGAGGCCACGGCCCGGTTCCAGATCCATCGCCAGCGCATTGGTGCCGAAATGGATGTCGAGGTCGAGCAGCGCGGTCGGGCGCTTCTTCTTTTCGCTCAGCAACCAGGCGAGCGAGGTCGCCATGCTGGAGGCGCCGACGCCGCCGCGCGTGCCGATGACCGCGACGGTCATGTGCGGACGTTCCGGGCCTGCATCGCGCGGGGCGAGAAAGACGGCCTGCGCCTGCGCCAGCGCATCGCGCAGCTGGTCAGCACCAAAAGGCTTGAGCAGATAATCCTGGATGCCGCTGGCGACCAGATCACGATAGAGGCGCACGTCATTGACCTGGCCCGCCGCGATCACGACGGTGCCGGGTTCGCAGACCTCGGCGAGGCTGTTGATGTCGTTCAGCGGATGGCCGCTTTCCGACATGTCGACAAACAGGATTTGCGGGCTGGCGGTGATCGACAGGCTCTGCACCGCGTTGCGCATGCCGCCCTTGTTCACCTTTTCCGGCGCCCAGCCCATTTCGGACGCGACCGCACGCAGCAGGTCGAAGCTGTGATCGTCGCAGACGAAGGCGTGGAAGGGGTCGCGCTGGCCCACGGAACCATGTTTCCAGGGTGCGTTCATCTTACTGGCCTCCGTTCGAGAGTTGCTTGAGCTCGCCAGCGCCGGTCGGTGCCTTGTCGCGATAGGTGGAAATGGCGCGGTTCGAGGTGGCTGTGCGCAATTCGCTGTCGCTGCTCTGGCCACGGACCAGATCTTCGGGATCGGCGACCATCGCCGCCAGATTGCTGTTCATGGCGCAGCCGAAATTGGAAGAAGCGCCCAGGCTCATCGGCGACTCGGCCTTGTTCGACCAGTCGGGGCAGCCGGGAACCGATGCGGTGGTGCGGCGCACGACCAGCCGGACACTGCCTTCCGGCGCGGAGCCGGCGGCGGCCGAACTGTCCTGACCCAGCAGCATGCCATGGCGTGCGACGACATTGGCGATATCCTCGCCGAGGTCGGGGCTGTAATAGCCGGCATCGGTGACGATCGCGACCCGATCACCATAGCCAAGCTTGATCGTGGCAAACCAGTCATCGAGGTGCGCGGCTTCGGCGGGGGCAAGGCGCGCGCCGCCGGCCTGCACGTCGAAGGTGTAGCTGGTATAGCTGACCACCGGCTGGTGGACCGAATCCACACCGCGATTGGGGCTGTCGGTCGAGCAGGCCGCGAGCGGCAGCGCCAGCAGGGCAAGGGTGCCGAGGCGGACGAGGGTCTTGCGGGACGTGGAAGTCATGTCTTTCGTCCTTCCGTCAGAAGCTGAAGCCGGGGGTCGCGCCGCCCGACTTGCCGGACGACCGGCTGTCTTCGCGGGCGGCAAGTGCCGGCGCGGCGATCGAAGCCTGTGGGCCGGGTGCGGGTGCCACCGGCGAACCGGGCGCACGGGTCGGCATATTGGGCTGGGCGCCGCTGACGCCGTCATGCATCTGCTCCAGGAACAGGCCCTGCCCGACATTGGCATTGCGGAAGCCATCGGTCGGCAGGCGGATGTCGGACGCGTTGACTGGCTTCACCAGATAGGGGGTGACGACGATCACCAGTTCGGTCTCGCTGCGCTGGAAGCTGCGC
The DNA here is from genome assembly GCF_049472635.1 of Sphingobium salicis subsp. salicis. Taxonomy (NCBI): domain Bacteria; kingdom Pseudomonadati; phylum Pseudomonadota; class Alphaproteobacteria; order Sphingomonadales; family Sphingobiaceae; genus Sphingobium; species Sphingobium salicis. The sequence goes on along the minus strand of NZ_JAYRCS010000001.1, from coordinate 2,848,490 downwards.
GACTTGAACAGGCTGCCCAGGATCGGGACATTGCCCAGGCCCGGCACCTTGTTGATCGTGTTGCCGGTTTCATTGTTGAGCAGGCCCGCGATCATGAAACCCTGACCCGAGCCCAGTTCCACCGTGGTTTCGGCAGTACGGCTCTTGAGCGCGGGAACGGAGCTGTTCACGCTGAAGTCGAGGCTCGACACGGTCGGGCGGACGCGCAGCGAGATGCGGCCATCGGCCAGCACCGTCGGGGTGAAGGCCAGTTGCACGCCATATTGCTTGAACTGGATGCTGTTGCCCGACGACGGGCCGTTGTTGACCGTGTAGGGATATTCGCCGCCGGCCAGGAAGCTGGCGGTTTCGCCCGACAAGGCAGTCAGGTTCGGCTGGGCCAAAGTCGTCGCGAGACCGCTGGTTTCTGCAAGGTCAAGTGCGCCGGCAATGTCCATGCCGAACAGCCGGGCAACGCCGCCGAGGCTGTAGGAGCCATCGGTCGGATTGTTGAAGGTCCAGCTGTTGTTGGCGCTGTCATAGCTCGCGAAGTCGCGTGAGCCGCCGCCGATATTGCCCGCGACCTTGCCGCCGCTGCGATCTGCGCTGGCGAAGTTCGTGCCGATCTTGTGGCCGACATCCTTGCTGACTTCGGCGATCTTGACCTGCAGCATGACCTGAAGCGGGGTCGCCATCAGCAGGCGGCTGACGACGGTCGTTTCCTTGCCGACAAAGGCCTGGGTCAGGCGTTCGGCCTCGGCTGCGTCCTCGGGCGCCTTGATCGTGCCGGTCAGCAGCACCATGCCGTTCATCTTGTTGACGGCGATATTGGCACCCGGCATCGCTAGGCGCAGCATGTCGTCGATGGTGGTCAGGTTGTTGCCGACGCGGACCGTGCCGGAAAACAGCACCTTGCCATTGCCGGCCGTCACGAAGACGGTGGTTTCGCCTGGCTTCTTGGCGATCAGGTAAAGCTGGTTGTTCGAGCGGACATGGACATCGACGACATCGGGATTGGCGATGACGACGTCCGACATCTTGGCCGGCAGATTGACGACCTTGCTGCCGCCGACCGACATCAGGATCGCATTGTCCTGATCGGCTGCGGGGGCGGCGTTGAGGGCGGTGGTCGGCGCGGCGACCATGGCAAGCGCCAGGCCGAGCGCGATCGCCGGGGCGGCAAGCGGACGGGCCGCCTTGTGCCGCGCGAGCATCTGGTAAGCGTTCATCTTACTTCCCCCCGACCGGAACTTCGGTCACATTGGTGCCGCGGGCGATGCGGACGGTCGGCCCCTTGAATTCGGCCGTGCCGACCGGTGCGCCACCCGGAGCTGCCATCGCGGGCATGGTCGCATCAGGCTTGGCCGGGACGCTGCTGCGCTGGTAGCGCGACACGTCGGCGCCCGTGGAATAGGTGGAGCCGCGATCGACCGGGCGGGCCGCGATCTTGGCAATGATCGACTTTTCCGAACCCGGATTGCTGCCATCGGGCAGATCGACGTCGGAACCGGCAATGGCGGCGTCAAGGTCCGATGCGGTGTCGGCGATCGAGCGCAGCGACAGCGACAGCGAGCCGATGGTCTGCGACACGGCGAGCTTTTCCGCGATCTTGGGCGTCACTTCGACCGTGACGTTGGAATAGGTCTGGACGACGGGCTTGCCATCGGGACCCATGGCGTCGGTCCGCTGGTCGGTGGCGAGCACGCGCAGGTTGCGCAGGATCGTTTCCGAAACCTTGAGCGGGGCGCCATCGCCGCCGCCGGAAACCGTCTGGGTCAGCACCAGGTCGATGCGGTCGCCAGGGAAGACGAAGCCGGCAACCGCATTCTGAGCCGAGACCGGCACGGTGACGGCGCGCATGCCGGGGCCGAGGGCCGCGGCCAGGAAGCCACGGTCACCCGGACGGATGACGGCGCCCTGGGTCAGCGGCTGGCCGGCGGTGATCGCGTTGCGCACGACGCTGCCTGCAAGCTTGAGCGGATCGGCCTGTCCCTTGAGATAATAGGCGGCCTCGATCAGATCCTTGGGCCAGGGCTGGAAGCGGAAGCTTTCCGCGTCCAAAATGGTCCCCACCGGCAGGGCCTTGGTCGCCACCAGAACATGCGGCTGGTCCGCCTCGTTCGGCATTGCGGCCGCGTTCACCTGCGGCGTAGATGAAGAACTCAGCATGCTGCGCGCAAGCAAAGCTGTAGTGACCGCTATGATTAGCGCCCCCACCAGCAGCACGATCTTCTTAGCATCCATGACGAAACTCGCCTTTCTCAAATGGGCGGCCTGCCCCCAGGGGCCCAATCATCACGCAAATTGGTTAAGATATCGTTCGCCAAGTAACCAAAGGGCGGCGATCGATATGGCTACGCCGTAGGGTATTTCGGGTTGGCCCTGCTTCCGGCGGAGGCGATGGTGGATCACCGTGACGATCGTCACGGCCCCGCCCAGAATCGCCATCAGCGTCAACAGGGTCAGCACCGCCTGCCACGGAAACCACAGCGCCAGCGCGCCGAGCAGCTTCACATCGCCCCCGCCCATCATGCCGAACGCGAACAGCGCGGCGAACAGGACGAAAACCAGCAGGCCGACCAGCAACTGCACCGCCATGCCCGGCCAGAGCGGCAAGCCGCAGGCGATCCACCATAGTGGCGCCAGGGCGGCGACGCCCAGGTTCAGCCGGTTGGAGATTATGCGCGCGCGCAGGTCCGTGATCGCGGCTGCGATCAGCAGAATGCCCAGTGCGGCGATCAGCGCCAGTCTGAAATATTCCCCCAACATGAGGGTCAGGCACTAGACCATATGGCTTACCAAACCGTAACCATGGCCCATGGATTCGCCGATCTTCCCGTCGCCCGCCCTTGACCGTCGCGCCTGGCCAATGGGTGGCCAGCTGGATTATTGGCAGGCCCCCGACGGCTGGCCGATCCGTCGCTATCAGCTGGGCGCTGGCACCCGTGGCCGGATGCTGATCCTCAACGGTCGTGGCGACATGATCGAGAAATATCTGGAGGTGATACACCACTGGGCGCAGCGCGGCTGGGCTGTGACCAGCTTCGACTGGCGCGGGCAGGGTGGGTCGGGCCGGCTGACCGATGATCCGCTGTGCGGCCATATCGACGACTTCGCCCAGTGGATTGGCGATTTGCGCGCGCTTTCAAATGATTGGCGCGCGGAGGGCCGTGGCCCGACAGTCATGCTGGGCCACAGCATGGGCGGGCATATGCTGTTGCGGGCGCTGGCAGAGGGACTGCCCGAGCCCGATGCGGCCGTGGCGGTGGCGCCGATGCTGGGGCTGCATACCGCCCCGCTGCCGCGCTGGCTGGCGGTGGCGATCGCCAATGTCATGTGTGCGATCGGCCAGGGGGAAAAGCGGGCCTGGACGCAGAAGGAAGAGAGCGAGCGGCAACGCCAGATGCGACAGAAGCGGCTGACCCATGACCCCGATCGCTATGCCGATGAAATTTGGTGGCGGGACCATAGTCGGGACATCGCGCTGGGGCCACCGAGCTGGAACTGGGTGCGGCTCGCGCTCGAGTCGACTCGCGCCTTGGGGGCGGGAAACGGGCCGGAGCGAATCGCGGTGCCGACCTTGGTCCTGGCCGCCTGTCGCGACCAACTGGTATCGACGCCGGCCATCCGGCGGATCGTGGCGCGCTTGCCCGATGCCCGCCTGCATGTCTATGGGCGCGAGGCCGCGCATGAAATCCTGCGCGAGCTCGACCCGGTGCGGCTCGATGCGCTGGGGCGGATCGACCGTTTCCTGGATGAGGTTGCCCGTTGAACAGACCCGATATCGTGATTGTCGGTGGCGGGATCGCGGGCGCCAGCCTGGGCGCGGCGCTGGCGGAAACGGCGCGGGTGCTGATCCTGGAGATGGAGGACAGCGCCGGCTATCATGCGACCGGACGATCGGTCGCCTTCTGGGAAGAAACCTATGGCGGGCCGGTGGTCCAGCCGCTGACCACGGCCTCGGGCGGGCTGCTGGAGTCGCCCGATCCCGATTTCTTCGATGGTTCCTTTTTGTCGCCGCGCCGCACGCTGCATATCGGCCGGGCCGGGGATGAGGGGCTGCGCGACGCGCTGCTGGCCGATTTTGCCGGGGCGGTCGAATTGCAGCCGGTGGCGCCGGCGAGCCTGGTGCCGGGGTTGCGGCCCGAATGGATGCTGGGCGTGCTGGAACCGAGTTGCCGCGACATCGATGTCGGGGCGCTGCATCAGGCCTATCTGCGCCGGTTCCGCAGGCTGGGCGGCGAAATGCGGCTGGGGGCAAGGCTGGAGCGCGCCGAACGACAGGGCGATGGCTGGCGGATCGAGACCCGTGACGGGCCGATCGAATGCGGCCTGCTGGTCAATGCCGCCGGGGCTTGGGCGGATGATGTCGCCACGGCCTGCGGTGTCGCGCCGGTCGGCATCACGCCCTATCGCCGGACGGTGGTGCAGCTGCGGCTGGAGGATATGCCGGCCGACGAGATGCCGCTGGTGATGGACATGCAGGGCGGCTTCTATTTCAAGCCGGAGGGGCAGGGGCGGATCTGGCTGACGCCGCATGACGAGGTCGCCTCGCCCCCCTGCGACGCTGCGCCCGAGGAACTGGCGATCGCGCAGGCCATCGACCGGTTCCAGGCGGCGGTCGACTGGCGGATCGCGGCGGTCGAACGCAAATGGGCCGGCCTGCGCAGCTTCGCGCCGGACCGCGTGCCGGTCTATGGCTTCGAGCCGGCGGTCGAGGGTTTCTTCTGGTTCGCCGGGCAGGGCGGTTTCGGCATCCAGACCGCCCCGGCGGCCGCGCTGCTGGGTGCCAGCATGTTGACCGGCGCGCCCATGCCACGGGCGATTGCCAGCCTCGATATCGCTGCTTATGCTCCCCAACGGTTTCGATAGCGCAACCAGCAGGAGAGCATGATGGCGCACAAGTTCGTGATCGAGAAGAACAAGGCCGGCGAGTTCGTGGCCAAGTTCAAATATAATGCCGAGATCATCTTCTGGACCGAGGGCTACAGCTCCAAGGCGAGCGCGAAGAATGCGATCGAGTCGATCCTGAAGAACGGCCCCGGCGCGCCGATCGAAGAAGCCGAATAAGCTGCGCGGTGCGGGGAGGGTAACCTCCCCGTCCGTCCCTATTTGCGGAAGCTTTCCGCCGCGGCGCAGGCCAGCGCGTCGGCCCGCTCATTTTCCGGGTGGCCGGCATGGCCCTTGACCCATTGCCATGTCAGCTTGTGCCGGGCGGCGGCCTTCACCAGTTCCTGCCAGATCTCGACATTCTTGACCGGCTTGTTGTCGGCCGTCTTCCAGCCGCGCTTCTGCCAGCCGAAGATCCATTTGGTGATGCCGTCCATGACATATTTGCTGTCGGTGTAGAGCGTCACCTGGCACGGCTTCTTGAGCGTGTTGAGCGCCTCGACCGCGGCCATCATCTCCATGCGGTTATTGGTGGTCATCGCCTCGCCGCCGGAGATTTCCTTCTCCTGGTCGCCAAAACGCAGCACGGCGCCCCAGCCGCCAGGGCCAGGATTGCCCTTGCACGCGCCGTCGGTGAAAATCTGGACTTGCGGCAGGTCGCTCATGCGCCGAGCAGCTCCGCCGGATCGGCCTTGGCGTAGAAATCCATGCGGCGCAGATAGGCGAGTGGATCCTTGCGGGTCACCAGTGCATCGGCGGGCGTGTTGATCCAGTCATAGGCGCGGGTCAGCAGGAAGCGCAGCGCCGCGCCGCGGCACAGGATCGGGAAGGCGGCCCGTTCCGCATCGGTCAGGCCATGGGCAGCGGCATAGCCTGCGCCGATCGCGGCAGCGCGGTCGCCAAACCAGGTGGCGCCGTCATTGCTGAAACACCAGGCGCTGTGGGTGACGGCCAGGTCATAGGCGCGAATGTCGGTGCAGCTGAAATAGAAGTCGATGAGGCCGGTGACTTCATCGCCCAGCATCAGGACATTGTCCGGGAACAGGTCGGCATGGATCACCGAACGCGGCAGATCGGCGGGCCAGTGGGCGTCGAGAAAGGCCAGTTCCTCCGCCACGCGGGCGCCAAGGCCCGGTGCGATCTGGTCGAAATCATCGCCGCATTTGGCGGCCAGCGCATGCCAGCCATCCTTGTCGAGTGCATTGCGGCGCTCGCCGGCAAAACCCTGCGCTGCCTTGTGCAGTTCACCCAGCGCCACGCCGCAGGCGCGTGCCTGGGCCGGGGTCGGTTCGGTCACGGAAATGCCGGTCAGAAACTCGATCAGGCAGGCCGGGCGCCCGCCCAGCTGTTGCAGCCGCTTGCCATCGGTATCGGCGATGAAGCGCGGCACCAGGCAGCCGCGCGCGCCCAGATGGTCGAGCAGGTCCATGAAGAAGGGCAGGTCCGCTTCATCTACCCGCTTTTCATAGAGGGTCAGGATATAGCGGTGGCCGCTTCCGTCATGGCCTGTGGTTTCGAGCAGGTAGTTGCTGTTTTCCACCCCTTCGGCGATGCCCTTGGCGGACACCAGCCGACCGGCATCATAGCGGGTGAGGAAGGCGTCAATCTCTTCGGCGGGAACGTGCGTATAAACGGCCATGGGGGTTATGCGACCTCCAGTCCGCGCGGCAGCTTGAAGGAGATATTCTCCTGCGCGGTTTCCACCTGTTCCTCGGTCACGGCAAAGCGCTCGGCGATCCGGTCGACGACTTCGCGCACCAATATTTCGGGCGCGGAGGCGCCGGCGGTGAGGCCGAGTGTCGTCACGCCCTCCAGCCAGGCGAAGTCGATCTCCTCGGCGCGCTGGATCAGGCGGGCGGGGGTGCCCTCGCGCTCGGCGACCTCGACCAGGCGCAGCGAGTTGGAGCTATTGGGCGCGCCGATCACATAGACGGCGTCGCAGCGGGCGGCGATCGCCTTTACCGCCGTCTGGCGGTTGGACGTCGCGTAGCAGATATCCTCGCCCTTGGGTGCGATGATCGAGGGGAAGCGGCGCTCCAGTGTGGCGACGATCGCGGCGGTGTCGTCGACCGACAGGGTCGTCTGGGTCAGGAAAGCCAGATTGTCGGCGTCGCTGGGGGCCAGCGCCTCGGCATCCTCGACCGTTTCGATCAGCGTCATCGTCCCCTCGGGCACCTGGCCGAAGGTGCCGATCACCTCCGGATGGCCCTTGTGGCCGATGAACAGGATGTGGCGGCCGGCGGTCACCATGCGTTCGGCCTGGCGATGCACCTTGCTGACCAGCGGGCAGGTGGCGTCGAGATAGTCGAGGCCGCGCTCCTCCGCCTTGGCCGGCACCGCCTTGGGCACGCCATGGGCGGAAAAGACGACCGGCACGCCGTCGGGCACCTGGTCCAGTTCCTCGACGAAGATCGCGCCCTTGGCCTTCAGGCTGTCGACCACGAACTTGTTGTGGACGATTTCATGGCGGACATAGACCGGCGCGCCATATTTCTCGATCGCGCGCTCGACGATGATGATGGCGCGGTCGACACCGGCACAGAAGCCGCGCGGGGCAGCGATCAACAGGGTCATCGGCGGGCGAGGGGCGGGGCTCTGCGTCATGGGCGCGGCTTAGGGCAATGTCGCGCCCGAAGGAAGGGCCAACGCAAATCACCGCGCTTTGTGTTGCGTGGGCGGCGGGGGATGGATAAGGAAGCCGGACGCCTCTGTCCAAGGGGCATGCTGAGGAATTGCTGCCTGTGACATTGTCCCGAATTGCGTTGACCGGAATGCTCGCCCTTGCCCTTGCCGGCTGTTCTCGCCGGGGGGAAATCGACCCGACGGGCGGTATCGTCACGGTGCGTTCGGCTTGCCCGGTGGCTGCAATCCCGGCCTATACCGGTGACGTTACCCTGTTCAATCCGGCCCAGAGCCGCGATGCTTCCGCGATCGACGTGGTGGCGAACATCACCGATCTGCGCTCGACCTGTTCCGATGGTGCTCAGCTTTATACCCAGGCGACCTTCGTGGTGAATGCGCGTCGCAACGACGCCAGCGCCGCGCGCCAGGTGACCTTGCCCTATTTCTCGGCGATCGTGCGCGGCGGCAGCGCCGTCGTCGCCAAGCGGATCGGCCAGGTGACGCTGAACTTCGCGCCGGGCGAATATCGCGCGACCGCGACCGCGACGGCCGGCTCCTATGTCGACAAGGCGTCGGCGACGCTGCCGCCCGAGATTCAGCAGAAGATCACGCAGAAGCGCAAGGCAGGCGACGCGGATGCCGCGATCGACCCCTTCGCCCAGCCGGACGTCAAGGCGGCGCTGCAGCGAACCAGCTTCGAGCTGCTCGTGGGTTTCAACCTGACCCAGGATCAGCTCAAATATAACGCGACCCGTTAAGCCCGTTGATTTGTTTCCGTTCGGGCTGAGCGAAGTCGAAGCCCGCCACTGAGCGAAGCGAAGTGCTTCACTCCGTTCAGCCTGGCCCTTCGACTTCGCTCAGGGCGAACGGAGTTGAAGGAAATGCCCGTGTCCCTTTACACCCGTTTCACCGCCCATCTCGATGCCGTGCTCGACGCGCTGGAGGCCGAAGGCACGCTGCCCGCCGGGCTCAACCGCAAGCCGGTGACGGTGGAGCCGCCGCGCGATCCCAGCCATGGCGACCTGGCCACCAATGCCGCGATGGTGCTGGCCAAGCCCGCCGGCACCAATCCGCGCGCGCTGGCCGACGCGATCGTGACCAAGCTGCAGGCGCTGGACGAGGTGGAGGCAGCCAGCATCGCCGGCCCCGGCTTCATCAACCTGACCCTGACCGACCCGACCTGGCGGGCGGAACTCGCGGCGATCCATGCCGAGGCCGCCGACTATGGCCGGTCCGATTTCGGCGCGGGCACGACCGTGAACGTCGAATATGTCTCGGCCAATCCCACCGGTCCCATGCATATGGGCCATTGCCGCGGCGCCGTGGTGGGCGACGCGCTCGCCACCCTGCTGGAATATGCCGGGCACAAGGTGATCCGCGAATATTATATCAATGATGCCGGCGGCCAGGTCGACGTGCTCGCCCGTTCCGCGCATGTCCGCTACCGCGAAGCGCTGGGCGAGGATGTCGGCGCGATCCCCGAAGGGCTTTATCCGGGCGATTATCTGGTGCCGGTGGGTCAGGCGCTGGCCGCCGAATATGGCGACAAGTTCGTTGGCGCGCCGGAAGGCGACTGGCTGGTCCTGTTCCGCACCTTTGCCGTGGCAAAGATGATGGACATGATCCGCAGCGATCTCGCGCTGCTGGGCATCCATCATGACATTTTCTCATCGGAGGCCGAACTGCAGGCGGCAGGCAAGCCGGCCGAGGCCGAGGCCTGGCTGCGCGCCCATGACCTGGTCTATGACGGCGTGCTGGAAGCGCCCAAGGGCGAACTGCCCGACGATTGGGAGCCGGTGGAATTGCCGCTGTTCCGTTCGACCAAGTTCGGCGACGACCAGGATCGGCCGATCAAGAAGTCGAATGGCAGCTGGACCTATTTCGGCGCCGACATGGCCTATCATTTCCAGAAGGCGCAGACCGCCGATCAGCTGATCGACATCTGGGGCGCGGACCATGCCGGCACGGTGAAGCGCATCCAGGCCGCCGTCGCCGCCCTGACCGAGGGCAAGGCGCGGTTCGACGTGAAGCTCATCCAGATGGTCCGCCTGCTGCGCGATGGCGAACCGGTGAAGATGTCCAAGCGCGCCGGCAATTTCGTGACGCTGGCCGATGTCGTGCGCGAAGTGGGCAAGGATGTCGTCCGCTTCACCATGCTGACGCGTAAGGCCGATGCCCAGATGGACTTCGATTTCGCCAAGGTGGTGGAAGCTTCGAAGGACAATCCGGTCTTCTATGTGCAATATGCCCATGCCCGCATTTCCTCGCTCGGCCGCCGTGCAGAGGAGGCCGGGATCGACCTTCCCGCGCCTGACCTGTCCCTGCTTGGGACGGCGGAGCTGAGCCTGGTGAAGCTGGCAGCGCAGTTCCCGCGCGTCGTCGAAGGATCGGCGCAGGCTCGCGAACCGCATCGTATTGCCTTCTATCTCAATGACTTGGCTTCGGCATTCCATGGCTGGTGGAATATGGGCAATGATGATCCGCGCGCGCGCGTGGTGCTGGCGGACGATCCGGCGCTCACCTCGGCCCGGCTTTTCTTGAGCCGCGGAATCGGGCAGATCATCCGCAACGGCCTTGCCCTGATGGGCGTGGTCGCGCTGACCGAAATGCAGTGAGCCGAGCGGAGTTTCGATAATGGGTGACTATGCACGTGGGCGACTTGACCTCGATGACGAGGACCGGCTGCCCTGGCTGGAGCCTGCGCTCGACGAGGCGGATGAGGAGCGGATTTCGCCGCTGCGCCTGCTGGGCCTCATCATCCTGGGGCTGGTGCTGATCGGCGCTGTGGTCGCGGGCATGTGGTGGCTGCAGAACCGCAACGACGGCGGCGCGGGCGAGGGGCAGCTGATCGCCGCGCCGCAGGGCGACTACAAGATCGCGGCCAAGGAAGCGGACGCCAAGAAGTTCCAGGGCGAGGGCGATGCCAGCTTCGCCGCGAGCGAGGGCGTGGCCCGCGATGGCCAGATCGATCCGAGCCGCGTGCCCGAGGCGCCGATCACCCCGACCGGCGCTGCCCCCGCAGGCACCAAGCCCGCTGTTCCGGCCAAGCCGGCGCAGAGCGTCACCGCCAAGGTCGAGGACGAGACCAGGGCCGCGCCCAAGGCAGCCGCGCCCAAGGCGGCTGGCAGCGGCGTCATCCAGCTGGGCGCCTATGGCAGTGCGTCGGGCGCCAAGGATGCCTGGGGCCGCCTGTCGAAGCGCTTTGCCTATCTGGCGCCGCTCGCCATGTCGGTCGAGCCGGCCGAAGTGGGCGGCAGCACCGTCTATCGTCTGCGCGCCAGCGCCGGCGGGCAGGCGGGCACCGTTTGCGGCAAGCTGAAGGTCGCGGGCGAAAGCTGCATCATCGTCAATTGACCCAAACAGGGCGCGGGCGTCGACAGCCCGCGCCTTAGTCATTAGCATCGGCGTCATGAAACCCGTCATCTTCGGCCTATCCGGCGAAACCCTGACCGCCGACGAGCGCGCCTTCTTTGCCGAGGCGCAGCCGGCCGGCTATATCTTGTTCAAGCGCAACATCGCCGATCGCGCGCAGGTGCGGGCGCTGACCGACGAACTGCGCGCGCTGCACGGGCGCGACGACCTGCTGATCATGATCGATCAGGAGGGCGGCCGGGTCGCGCGGATGCAGGCGCCGGTCTGGCCCAGCTTTCCCGCCGGCGCGGTGTTCGATCATCTCTATGACATTGCGCCGTCCAGCGCGATCGCGGCGGCGCGGGCCAATGCGCGGGCTCTGGCGCTGATGCTGGCGGAGGTTGGCATCACGGTCGATGCGCTGCCGCTGCTGGACGTGCGGCAGGCGGGCGCAAGCGACATCATGGGCGACCGGACGCTGGGCGCCGAACCGATGCGCGTCGCGGCGCTTGGTCGCGCCGTGATCGAGGGGCTGGCCGACGGCAATGTGGTGGGCATCGTCAAGCATATGCCCGGCCATGGCCGCGCGCTGGTCGACAGCCATCTGGAACTGCCGGTCGTCCATGCCGGGACGGAGGAACTGGACACCGACCTGGCGCCGTTCCGCGCGCTCAAGGACGCACCGATGGGCATGACGGCCCATGTCGTCTACACCGCCTGGGATGCCGATCGGCCGGCCAGCCTGTCGCCGATCGTGATCGAGGAGATTATTCGCCAGCGCATCGGCTTTGACGGGCTGCTGATGTCCGACGATCTCGACATGAAGGCGCTCAAGGGCTCGATTCCGGAACTGGCCGCCGGCGTGGTCGCGGCCGGGTGCGACCTGGCGCTCAATTGCTGGGGGCGGATGGACGATATGGTCGGCATCGCCAATCTGCTGCCGGAGATCACGCCGGCGGCGCAGGCGCGGCTCGATCGGGCGATGGGCTCGGCCCATGTCGCCGACCTGCCGCCGTTCGAGGAGTTGCTGGCGACCCGCGACACGTTGCTGGCGCTGGTTCCGGCCTGATCGCGGACGCGGGGGCGATGGACGATCTCTTCACCGCCCCGGCCGCGACGCCCGCCGAGGTCCTGACCGTCAGCTTCGAAAGCTGGGAGGGGCCGCTCGACCTGTTGCTGGCGCTGGCGCGGACGCAGAAGGTCGACCTGCGCGAAATCTCCATCCTGGCGCTGGTCGAGCAATATCTGGCCTATGTAGATGGCGCGCGGCAGCTGAAGCTGGAACTGGCGGCCGACTATCTGGTGATGGCGGCGTGGCTCGCCTATCTCAAATCGGCGATGCTGCTGCCCAAGGAAGCGCAGCCCGAGCCCAGTCCCGAGGAAATGGCGCTGCGGCTGCAATTGCGGCTGCAACGGCTGCACGCCATGCGCGAGGCCGGCGCGCGACTGATGGCCGGCGATCGAATCGGGCGCGACGTGTTCGTCCGCCCCCGGCCCGAGGGGCTGCACATGGTGCGGCGGGCGAAGTGGAGCGCCAGCCTTTATGATCTGATCCAGGCCTATGGCCAGATCCGCGCGCGTAACCAGCCGGTGGTGCATATGGTTGCGGTGCGGCCGGTGATGACCCTCGACGAGGCGATCCAGCGGGTGAGTGCGCTGGTCGGATCGGCGCTCGACTGGACGACCCTGGAATCCTTCCTGCCCGACGATCGCGACGGACCGATGGCGAAATCGGCGCTGGCCAGCAGCTTCGTGGCGATGCTGGAACTGGCCAAGCAGGGGCGGGTGGACATAAGGCAGGACGGAATATTCGAGCCGATCTATCTGCGGGCGGCGCTGTCGGGCGATCAATGGGAGCAGTTGCGGTGATCCGGGAGATGGATGATTTCGCGCGCGCGGTGGAGGCGGCCTTGTTCGCGTCGGAGGAGCCGCTGACGCCTGCCGAACTGCGCGCCCATGTCGGCGATGGCGGTGATCTGCCCGCGACGCTGGCCGGGCTGGCGCAGGATTATGCCGGGCGCGGCGTCAATCTGGTCGAGCGGGGCGGGCGCTGGCATTTCCAGACGGCGGCCGACCTGGCGCATATCCTGCGGCGGGAACGGGACGAGACGCGCAAGCTGTCCCGCGCCGCGATGGAGACGCTGGCGATCATCGCCTATCATGAGCCGGTGAGCCGCGCGGAGATCGAGGCGATTCGCGGGGTTCAGGTGGCCAAGGGCACGCTGGATGTGCTGATGGAGGCTGGCTGGGTGCGTCCGGTGGGGCGGCGCGAAGTGCCGGGTCGCCCGCTCATCTATGCGACCAGCGTAGAGTTTCTGTCACATTTTGGCCTTAGCAGCCGCCGGGACTTGCCGGGTCTGGACGATTTGCGGGCTGCGGGGTTGCTGGATCCGGTGGATTTGGCGCTGGAGGGTCTGGGCGGTCAATCCGTTCTGGAAAAGGATGAGGAAGAGGCCTAGAAAGGCCTCCTTTCAGGAGTATGTGAAAATGGGTTCTTTCTCGCTGATGCACTGGGTGATCGTGCTCCTGGTCGTCATGCTGCTGTTCGGTGGCGGCCGGATTTCCGGCCTGATGGGTGACGTGGCCAAGGGCATCAAGAGCTTCAAGAAGGGCATGGCCGACGACGAGGACGACGCGACGCCGGCAAAGCCCGCGACCCGGATCGAGGGTCATCGCGTGCCCGAACAGGATGCGCCGAGCGCAACCGAAGAAAAGACCAAGGCCTGATCTCTAACGCAGGCTGGTAGTCGCGCATGTTTGGCATCGATTCGACCGAATTTCTGGTGATCGTGATCATTGCGGTGATAGTGATCGGCCCGAAGGATCTTCCGCGCGCGCTCTACAAGGTGGGGCAGATCGTGGGGAAGGCCCAGGGCATGGCCCGGCATTTCCGCACCGGCATCGATGCCATGGTGCGGGAAGTTGAGCTGGAAGAGCTGGAAAAGAAATGGGCCGAGCAGAATAAGCGCATCATGGCCGAGCATCCGCCCGAGACCCAGGTTCCAGAAACCCAGGTCATCGAGCATGGTTCGGCCAGCGATGCGCCCGCTGCTTCGGCTGTAGACGACAAGCCGCCTTATGTGGCGGAAGCGCCGGCGGCCCCCGTTGCCGATGCGCCGCCCTATGTGGCGGAGGCCGCGCCGCCACCGGTGGCGGACAAGCCACCCTATGTTGCCGAGGAGCCGGTGGCGCCCAAGCAGGGGGATGCGGCGGCATGATCGGCGAGATTGACGACAGCAAGGCGCCTTTGCTGGACCATCTGATCGAGCTACGCAGCCGCCTGCTCAAATGCGTCTATGCGCTGTTCATCACCGGGGGGATCTGTTTCTATTTCTCCGAACAGCTCTTTGCCATCCTGGTCCATCCGCTCAAGGAAGCCTTTGGCGACGCCGGCGGCAAGCTGGTCTATACCAAACTCTACGAAGCCTTTTTCGTGCAGATCAAGATCGCGGCCTTCGGTGCCTTCTGCCTGTCCTTTCCGATCATCGCCAACCAGCTCTGGGCGTTCGTCGCGCCGGGCCTGTATGCGAAGGAAAAGAAGGCGCTGCTGCCGTTCCTGATCGCCACGCCCTTCCTGTTCGCGCTGGGCGCGAGCCTGGCCTATTTCGTGGTGATGCCGACCGCCTTCCATTTCTTCCTGGGCTATCAGGGGGATGCAAGCGGGCTGCAGATCGAGGCATTGCCGAGCGCGGACAGCTATCTGGGCCTGGTGATGCAGTTTATCCTGGCTTTCGGCATCTGTTTCCTGCTGCCGGTGCTGCTGATGCTGCTCAACCGGGCCGGCTTTGTGTCGCGTGACCAGCTCAAGGGTATGCGCCGCTACATGATCGTCGGCGCGTTCATCCTGGCCGCGGTGCTGACCCCGCCGGATGTGGTGTCGCAGCTGATGCTCGCCATCCCGCTGCTGCTGCTATACGAAATCACGCTGGTCGCGATCTGGTTCACCGATCGCAGCCAAGCAAAACGGGCCGCCGCAGAAGCGGCGGCAGAGGAAGTTTCCGCATAAGAAAAGGCCCGCGAAACGCGGGCCTTTTTATGTGATCAGTTGGCCGACTTCTCGACGGCCTTGCCGGCGCTCTGCACGTCCCTGCCAGCGCCTTCCACCGTGTTGCAGGCGGATACCAGCAGCGAGCCGGTGAGCAGCAGCGCGGTGACGATTGTCTTGGTCATCGGTTTCTCCTTCCGAAATATCGGCCGACCGCATGGCGAGCCATATCGGTGACCGCTGGAGAACACGCCTGGACGGGAAGGGTTCCGCCGGCTGGCGCTGGTTCGACGATGGGGGAGGGTGGCCCGAAAAAGTCTGAGCCCGGAACGCGTCGGGGGGGGATGATGCGTTCCGGGCTCATATTTTTTGGATAGCAAGAGCGGGGGGCAAAAGATTTGCTATCCGAAATGCAGAACGAGCGGCAAAGCGGGTGGTTCCCGATTTCCGCTCCTGATCGCGAATTTTAATTGCCCTTGTTTTCAGGCATTTCGCTGGTTGATTGGATATTAACCTAAAATAATCTCGCCAGGCGAGCGCAAAAAGATGGTGCGGTTCAACCGAGCGGCCGGCCGCTGTTGCGATATTCGGGGCGGATCGTCGATTCCGGCAGATTGTCGATCGGCGCGGCAAGGGGCGTGGGGGCTGGCTGCGTCGCCGGCGTGGAGGGCGCGACCGTCGGCAGGGGCACATAGGCGGTTGCCGGTCCCGCGCTCATCAGTTCGACGGGCGTCACCGGCTGGACCGGCCAGATCCGGCGGGCAGGGCCGGATATCAGTTCGCGCCCCGGATAGGCGTCGCCGAAGGCGGCGGGCGTGCCGTTAAAGCCCATACCGCGATAGAAGATATGAGCGCCGATCACGGCAACCGGCTGCAGCGTGGCGGACCAGGCCGGGCGGACGGCCAGCGTATGATAATGGGTGGCAAGGCCCACCGGGGCGTAAGCCTTGCCCGACAGGGCCTGCTGGGCGATGCCGCGCGCGCGGACCCAGGCGACGGCGTTGGGCAGGCGGGCCATGGCGCCATCGCAGCTGAAGGTGAACTGGCAGTGGAAGTCGGTGCGTTCCGATCCCTGATAGACGACGCCGCAGACGCTGTTGGGCCAGAGCGGGCTGCGCACGCGGTTCAATACCACCTGTGCCACGGCGCGCTGCCCCTCCTCCGGCTCATTCCCGGCTTCATAATAGATGGCCGATGTCAGGCAGTTGAGCGCGCGATAGCTGTCGGTCGCGGTGAGCCCGCGGAAGGTGGCGGCCGGCGCTGCCTTGACCTCGGCCAGGCCCATGACATGCGGGCTCTGGATGGTGAGCGCGCCGGGCGCCGGATCGAAGGCGCCCTCGGCATAGAAGAAGGCGGAGCCGGGGAAATTGGCGCCCGCCTGCTCGGCCGGATCGGGGCCATGATGATCCTCGGCCAGCATGTCGAGCGGCGCGGCGGTGATGAGGTGCGGCACGACCAGCACCGCAAGCGCCAGTGCGCCCAGGCCGCCATGCCAGATCCATCGTTCCTGTTGTCGCGAAAGCCGCATCATCCAGCCGGTATCGAGCGGGCCCGATTGCCGCGCGGCCCTGGCCATAGCCGATTTTCCTTTCCAATTCCTCCACGGAATCGGGCCGACCCTGGATCGGGGGCGGGCGACCGGCGCGCAAAGCCGGGGCAAACCGGCTCTTTTCGTGATGCAGCATTCCCTTGCTTGGCAAGCACGTATCGGCTCCGCTATGCGGGGTGCATGCTGCTCCAAAAAGATAGCCTCGCCCTGATCGGTAATACCCCGATGGTGCGTCTCGCCGGTCCGTCCGAAGCCACCGGATGCGATATCTACGCCAAGTGCGAATTTGCCAATCCCGGCGCATCGGTGAAGGATCGCGCCGCCCTGTTCATCGTCAATGATGCCGAGGAGAAGGGGCTGCTGAAGCCCGGCGGCACGATCGTCGAGGGGACGGCCGGCAATACCGGCATCGGCCTGGCGCTGGTCGCCAATGCCAAGGGGTACAAGTCGATCATCGTCATGCCCGAGACGCAGAGCCGGGAAAAGATGGACACGCTGCGCGCGCTGGGCGCGGAACTGGTGACGGTGCCGGCGGCGCCCTATTCCAACCCCGGTCATTTCGTCCACACCTCGCGCCGCCTGGCGGAGGAGACGGAGGGCGCGATCTGGGCCAACCAGTTCGACAATATCGCCAATCGCAAGGCGCATATCGTCGGCACGGCCGAGGAAATCTGGACCCAGATGGAAGGTCGGATCGACGGCTTCATTTGTGCGGCCGGCACCGGCGGCACGATCGCCGGCGTGGGCCTGGGCCTCAAGGCGCATGACGAGAATATCGTCATCGGTCTCGCCGATCCCCATGGCGCGGCGCTCTATAATTATTATGCCCATGGCGAGTTGAAGGCGGAGGGCAATTCGGTCGCCGAAGGTATCGGCCAGGGGCGCATCACCGCCAATCTGGAAGGCGCGCCGATCGACACCCAGTTCCGCATTTCCGACGAGGAGGGGCTGGAGTGGGTCCGCCGCCTGCTGGCCGAGGAAGGGCTGTGCCTGGGCCTGTCGTCGGGCATCAATGTCGCGGGTGCGGTTGCGCTTGCGAAACAGCTTGGGCCTGGCAAGAAAATCGTGACAATCCTGTGCGATACCGGCTTCCGCTATCTGTCGACCCTCTACAACCGGCAGTGGCTCGAATCGAAGGGCTTGACGATATTCCCCTGGCTCGCGCACAATTGACGGGCCGACACGGGTCGCGGCGGCATAAAATAGAGCATGTTCATGGCTGATCATTCCCGCCGACAGGAGGGGTTGCAGCGCGTTCAGATAGGGCTGACCGGCCTGGCAGGCGTTGTCCTGCTGGTCGGGCTGGCGAACATCGTCATCGACAAGGCGCGGGTGGACGATATTGCGTCCGCGCCGCCGGCCGTGCCGACGATCGACGTCAATGCCGCTGTCGCCGCCACCACGCCCAAGGAGCCGCTCGCCGAACTGGGTGTGCAGCCCGCACCGGAAATGGCGCCGATCGTCCCCGATCTGCAGCCCGATCCCAAGATCCGCAAGCCGATGGACCAGGAACCCACGCCGCAGACGCCCTGACGGGCGATGATGTCGTTCGTTCGCTTTCTTTCGCGATTGCTCACCCTGTTGCTGCCGGCGACGCTGATGCTGCTCGCCGGTCTGGCGGCTGCCTGGCGCACCGGGCAGGCGGACCCATGGTGCTGGGGCTGGCCGGCATTGCTGTTGCTCGTGCCGACGGGGTGGTGGCTGGCGCGGCAGGACTTTCTGCATGCGCTGTGGGTGGGGCTGGGTGGCGCCGGGATGGCGCTGCTCTTCTGCGCCCTGGCCGCTGCGCGCATGCCCGACCCCTGGGCCATGATCGGCTTGCTGCTGCTGGCGCTGGCGCTGGCGGCGGCCGGCGGTGGCACTTTGCTGTGGCAGCGGCGCTGGCTGCCGGCATGTGTCGCATTGGTCGTGGCGCTGCTGCTGCTCGGCTTCGGTCCGGCCCGTCCCATTTCCTCCCAGCCTGATCGTCCGGTGCTTGCCGTCATCACCGCGCTGCCGCTCTTCTGGGAAGAGGGTGGGGCTGGGACAAGGCGGGACGCGCCGATCGTGACGCTGCTGCGCAGCCGGTTCGACGTGCGGCCGATCGATGATGTGCGGGCACTGGCGGCATCTGGCACGTCCGTCCTGCTGCTGGCGCAGCCCCGACCGATGACGCCGCAGGCGCTGGTCGCGCTTGACCGCTGGGTCCGGGATGGCGGCCGGCTGCTGCTGCTCGCCGATCCGCGTCTGCGCTGGCCGTCCGATTTGCCGCTGGGTGACCGGCGCCGGGCGCCGATGGTCGGCACGCTTGGCCCCTTGCTGGCGCATTGGGGCGTGCGGGGCGGCGCGGTGCGCGATCGGGAAATACGCCATTTCCTGCCGGATGGGCGGCTTTTGACGATGGCCGGGATGCAGCCCCTGTCATTGGAGGGGCAGGAGGGCGCTGTTCCGCTGCGGCTGCGGATCGGGCGCGGGGAGGCGCTGTTGCTGGGTGACGCGGACCTGATCGACGACCGGCTGTGGCTGGCCGACCCGGCGCGGCCGCTCGATCCGCGCGCCTGGAGCGCGGATACGCCGGCGCTGCTGGCGCAATGGCTGGGGGCGGAGATGCCGGATGGCCGCCGCTGGATGCGCGATGTCGCGGATGTCCGGCTGGGGCTGCGATCGGCGCTTCTGGCTGGGACAGGCTGGGCGATACTGGGTCTGATGCTGCTGCGCTGTCGTTCCGGGCGGAATGACATGAGAACAAAAAGTGAAAATAAGCTGGTGAAAGGAGGAAAAAACGGTTAATCCCGTTTCTGACCGGCTTTTCCCAACTTCACCCAACATTTCCCTTTGCAGGCCGCCTCATGCTTGGTAGATATTCCAACATTGGGGTTAGTCAGGCTTTGCGAGAGTCTTGCGTCGGGATTCGAAAACGCGATTCCGGCGACGGGAAGCCTGCGCCCTGCTTAAAAGGGGCGAATTTCCAGCGTGTCGGACGTCATTCTCTATTCGGGCAACGCGTTCAGCGTCGCGGACGGCAAGGGCCGTTTCGTGCTGCCCCTGGAGATGCGCCGCCAGGTGAAGCTGGCGAGCGGCGGCGAAAACCGTCTGTGCCTGTCGGTCCATATGGACAATGGCTGCGCCACCGGCTTCGGCCTGTCCCACAAGCTGTTCCTGTTCGAGGAAGTGAATGAGCTGGAGCGCGAGGCGCGCGCCGCCAATCGCCCGTTCAATGGTGATCTGGAGCGCGAGAATCGCCTGGGCACGATCGAGGACGTGAATTTCGACGAGGGTGGCCGCTTCTTCCTGCACCCCGATATCAAGGAAGAGGCCGGTATCACGGACGTCGTGTTCTTCTATGGCGTTGGCCGTTATTTCCAGATCTGGAAGCCCGAGGCGCTGGTCGAAAGCCCGGATCGCCCGGCGCTGATCCGCAACAAGGTGCGCCGCTGGCTGGAACAGCGCGCGGCGGAGGGCGGCAAGTGAGCGCCGCGCCGCATATCCCCGTCCTTCTGACCGAAGTGCTCGATGCGCTCGCCATTACCCCAGGCGAGCGGCATGTCGACGGCACGTTCGGCGCGGGCGGCTATTCCAGCGCCATGGCGGCGGCTGGCGCGCAGGTCTTTGCCTTTGATCGCGACCCCGATGCGATCCGGGAAGGGCAGGCGCTGGCCGATGAAAAGGGTATCACGCTGATCCCCGGCGAATTTTCGCGGATGGAGGAGCTGCTGGCCGAGCGCGGCGTCAGTAGCGTGTCGGGCATCACGCTGGATATTGGCGTGTCGTCGATGCAGCTCGACCGGCCCGAACGCGGTTTTTCCTTTCAGGCGGACGGCCTGCTCGACATGACGATGAGTCAGGGCGGCATGAGCGCGGCCGATTTCCTCAACACCGCCGCGGAAGAGGATATTGCCGACGTCATCTATCGCTATGGCGAGGAGCCGCGTTCGCGCCGCGTTGCCCGCGCGATCGTCGATGCGCGGCCGCTGGAGCGGACCGGGCAGCTAGCTGCCGTCGTGCGCCGGGCGCTGGGCTACAAGCCGCATGACAAGAAGGATCCTTCGACCCGCACCTTCCAGGCGATCCGCATCCATGTGAATCGCGAACTGGAGGAGCTGGAGCGCGCGCTCGAAGCGGCGGAAGCGCTGCTGGAGCCGGGCGGCCGCCTTGCGATCGTGACCTTCCACAGTCTGGAGGACCGCATCGTCAAGCAGTTCCTGCGCAAGCGCAGCGGCAGCGAGGCGGGCGGATCGCGTCACCTGCCCGAGAAGAAGGCCGAGGCTGCGCCTGCATTCGAAAAGCCCGCCAAGGCCGTCAAGCCCGGCGAAACTGAACTGGCGCGCAATCCGCGTGCCCGTTCCGCCACCCTGCGCAGCGCCGTGCGGACCGGCGCCCCTGTTGCCAATGCCCATCGGAGTGCCCGGCCATGATCGCGGTCAAGAGATTGCAGAGCCTGATCTGGGTGTTGCTGGTCGCGCTTGGTGCGCTTGGCGCCTATCTCGTCTCCTTGAAGGTTGCGACCGAGCGCAATGACGTGATGCGGGTGCGGATGCAGATCGCGCAGGCGCGCGGCGATATCCGCTATCTGGAAACCGAGTTCAGCGCGCGCGCCAGCATGCGCCAGCTGGAGCGGTGGAACCAGGACGACTTCATGTATGCGACGCCGACCGCCGGCCAGTATCTGGCGGGCGAACAGGCGCTGGCGCATCTGGATGGCGTCCAGCCCAACGGCCCGGACTATGTCGCGCCGCCGGTGATGGTGGCGATGGTCGAGACGCCGGCCGATCTGCCGTCCGCGCCGCAGGCCGCGCCGGCCAGCCCCGCCGCCAGCCAGATCCGCAGCGATATCGCCGTGATCCGCGAGGCGCATGCCGCCGATAATGTCGAGAAGCTGGCCAAGCCCGCCGCACCGGTGAAGCTGGCCGAACAGCGCGCCAAGGCCGACGCCGACGTGTCGCGGCCCAATCCGGTCGCGCGCCGGGCCGAGCGCATGGCGATGCTGGACGCCAAGCTGCTGGACGACAGCACCATGGGTGACCTCAGCGCCCGTGCGGCGCGCGAGCGAAAGGGAGGCCGCTAATGGCCACGATCATCGTCCAGCCGGGCGGCGCCCGTGCCGGGCGGCAGCGGGTCAACCTGACGGCGATCGCGCATAATCGCCTGATGTTGCTGTTGATCCTGTTCATGATGATCACGGCCGTGCTGATCCTGCGTCTGACCTGGGTCGGCATTTTTGCGAGCGGCAACGGCAATGGCGATGGATTGTCGGGCTTCACCCCGGCGCGCGCGGACATTGTCGACCGCAATGGCGTGCCGCTGGCGCGGACCATGGACGCCTATTCGATCGCGGTGCGCCCGTCCAAGCTGATCGGTGATCCCGACGAGCTGGCGCGCAAGCTGCACGAAATCTTCCCGGACGAGTCCGAAGCGGTGTTCGCCAAGAAGCTGAGGGGGCGCGGCTGGGCCTATCTGCGCCGCCGTGCGCTGCCCGAGGAAGTGGCGGCGGTGAATGCGCTGGGCGAGATCGGTATCGAATTTCCGCGCGAAAAGGAACGCCTCTATCCCCAGCGCACGCTGGCCGCGCATATTCTCGGCTTTGCGCCCAATGCCGAGGGCAAGGGCGGCATGGGCGTGGAGGCGGCGTTCAACGATCGGATGATCGACCCGGCGCAGCGTAGCCGGCCCTTTGCCATGTCGATCGACAGCCGGGTGCAGGGCGCGCTGGAAAGCGAGCTCTATGCCCAGCTGGTCCAGACGCGGGCCAAGGGCGCCGGCGGCATCATCCTGGACGTCAATACCGGCGAAGTGATCGCCATGGCATCGATCCCGGTGTTCGATCCCAACAAGCTGCAAAATTATGCCGGCAAGCGCTGCTCCGAATCGCCGCTCTGCAACCATATGGTGCAGGCCCGCTATGAGCTGGGTTCGGCGTTCAAGCCGCTGTCGATCGCGGCGGCCATGGATGCGGGCGTCGTGACCTCGATGAGCAAGCGTTATGACGCGACCGCGCCGCTGGCCGTTGGCGGCTTCCGCATCAAGGACGACCACTCGCTTGGCCGCTGGATCAACGTGCCGGAAATCCTGGTCCACAGCTCCAATATCGGCACCGCCCGGATCGCCGACGAAATGGGTGCGGCGCCGCTGCAGAAGCTGTTCCGCAGCCTGGATTTCGACCAGCGCGCGCCGATCGAGTTCAATGAGCGTGCCGGTGGCCTGTGGCCGACCAATTGGGGCCGGATCACCAGCATGACCACGTCTTACGGCCATGGCATCGCGGTGACGCCGCTGCATCTGGCGGCGGCCTATGCGGCGCTGGTCAATGGCGGCATCTGGCGCCCGGCGACGATCCGCAAGCTCAAGGCCGACGAAGTGCCCGAGGGCCGCCGCGTCTTTTCCGCCGCGACCAGCGCGCGCATGCGCCAGCTGTTGCGGATGATCGTGTCGGCGGGTACAGGGCGTAGCGCCGACGCCAAGGGATTCCGGGTGGGCGGCAAGACGGGTTCCGCTGAAAAGCCCCAGGAAGGGCGCTACAACAAGACTTCGCTGGTGACGACTTTCGCTTCCGCCTTCCCGATGGACAATCCCCGCTATGTGGTTCTCGTCACGATGGACGAGGCGACGGGCCAATATGGCCTGCGCACCGCTGCATGGACGGCGGCGCCGGTGGTGAAGCGGGTGGTGGAGCGCACCGGGCCGATGCTTGGGGTAATGCCGGACGAGCGGCGGGACGTGGATATTTCGGATTTGATGCCGCTGTTGCACGGCGACAAGGAGACAGAGTGATGCGCCTCGGGTCGCTAATCGAGGAGCTGGGCGTCGAGGTCGGTGGCAACACCGGCCTCGACACGTCCGTGACGGGTTTTGCCATCGACAATCGCAAGGTTGCGCCGGGCACCATCTTCGGTGCCTTTCAGGGCCTGCGAGTCAATGGCGAGGATTTTATTGCCGACGCGGTGAAGGCCGGTGCGGTCGCGATCGTCGCCCGGCCGGAGGCGAAGGTCGAGGGCGCGGTGCATATCGCCGACGCCAATCCCCGCCGCCTGTTCGCGCAACTGGCCGCGCGCTATTTCGCGCCTTTCCCGGATGTGACCGTCGCCGTCACCGGCACCAATGGCAAGACCAGCACGGTCGAACTGGCGCGCCAGCTGTGGCGCATGCTGGGCCACAAGTCGGCCTCGATCGGGACGCTGGGCGTCACCACCTCGGTCGATCAGGTGTCGACCGGCCTCACCACGCCGGACATCGTCACCTTCCTTGCCAACATGTCGGGCCTCAAGCGCGAGGGTATCACCCATGCCGCGTTCGAGGCGTCGAGCCATGGCCTCGACCAGTATCGCACCGAAGGCCTGCCGGTTGCGGCCGGCGCCTTCACCAACCTGTCGCGCGATCATCTCGATTATCATGGCGACATGGACAGCTATTTCGACGCCAAGATGCGCCTGTTCGACGAAGTCGTGGGCGATGGCGGCGCGGCCGTCATCTGGGCCGACGATGAATGGTCGGACAAGGCGATCCAGCGGGCTACGAAGCGGGGGCTTCGTGTGCTGAGCGTCGGGGTGCAGGGGCAGGCATTGCGTCTTGCCAACCGCACCCCGACCCAGTTGGGCCAGACGCTGGAAATCGAAGCCGATGGCAAGCTCTACAAGGTCAATCTGCCGCTGATCGGCGCCTATCAGGCGGCCAATGCGCTGACGGCGGCAGGGCTCGTCATCGCGACTGGCGGCGATACGGCCAAGGTGCTGGAATTGCTGGGCCGGGTCCAGCCGGTGCGCGGCCGTCTGGAACGCGCGGTCATCAGCAAGGCGGGCGCCCCCGTCTATGTCGACTATGCCCATACGCCCGACGGCCTGCGCGCCGCGATCGAGGCGCTGCGTCCCCATACCAGGGGCAAGCTGATCGCGCTGTTCGGCGCGGGCGGCGATCGCGATGCGGGCAAGCGCCCGCTGATGGGCAAGGTTGCCGCCGATCTGGCCGACCATGTCATCGTGACCGACGACAATCCCCGTTCGGAAGAACCCTCCGCGATCCGCGCCGCGGTGATGGCGGGCGCGCCGGGGGCGGAGGAAATTGGCGGCCGCCGCGCGGCGATCGCCGCCGCCATCGGCCAGGCGGGGGGCGATGACATCGTCCTGCTCGCCGGCAAGGGGCATGAGCAGGGCCAGATCATCGGCGACCGGGTGCTACCCTTTGACGATGTCACCGTGGCACGGGAGTGCGCGGGGTGAGCGATCTCTGGACCTCGGCCGAGATCGCAGACGCTACGGGCGGCGCCGTGTCGGCGCCGTTCGCCGTTTCTGGCGTAGCCTTCGACAGTCGCGAGGTGGGCGCGGGCGACCTGTTCGTCGCGATGAAGGGCGAAACGACCGACGGCCACAAATTCGTCGACAAGGCCTTTGCCCAGGGCGCGGCCGGCGCGATCGTCAGCGAGCCGGTCGATTATCCCCATGTGCTGGTGGCTGACAGCGCCGCCGCGCTGGAAGCGCTGGGCCGTGCATCGCGCAAGCGCAGCAACGCGAAGATCATCGGCGTGACCGGCTCGGTCGGCAAGACCGGCACCAAGGAAGCGCTGTTCCATGCCCTTGAACGGGCCTGTCCGGGCGGCGTCCATCGGTCGGTCAAAAGCTATAACAACCATGTCGGCGTGCCGCTGAGTCTGGCGCGGATGCCGCGCGATGCGGCCTATGGCGTGTTCGAAATGGGCATGAACCATGCCGGCGAACTGGCTGCGCTGACGCGGCAGGTGCGCCCGAACGTGGCGATCGTCACCGCCATCGCGCCGGCCCATATCGAATTTTTCGGGACCGAGGAAAAGATCGCCGAAGCCAAGGCCGAGATTTTCGAGGGGCTGGAGCCGGGCGGCACCGCTGTCATTCCCTATGACAGCCCGCATGTCGCGACCCTCTATGGCAAGGCGGAGCGTCATGCCGATCATATCCTGACCTTTGGCTTCAGCCCGGAGGCGGATATTTTCGTGCGCGATACCGTGCCGGCGCCGGGTGGCGGCACGCTGGTGACCGCCGCGCTGCCGGGGGTGGAGCTTTGCTTCACCGTCGGCGCGCCGGGCGATCATTGGGTGTCCAATTCCCTCGCCGTGCTGGCCGCGGTCGAGGCGCTGGGCGGCGATCTGGCCGCTGCGGGCCTGGCGCTCGCGGAAATGCCGGGCCTGCCCGGACGCGGTGCGCGCCGCATCCTGCCGGTGGCGGGGGGCGAGGCGCTGCTGATCGACGAAAGCTATAACGCCAACCCCTTGAGCATGGCCGCGACGCTCAAGCAATTGGGGCGCGAGCAGGCCGACCGCCGTATCGCCGTGCTGGGCGGCATGCGCGAACTGGGCAGCCGCAGCACCGAACTGCACGCCGCACTCTCGCAACCGTTGAGCGAGAATGGCGTCGACTATGCGATATTGGTGGGCGAGGAGATGGCGCCGCTGGCCGACGCCCTTGGCGGCCTCGTCGCCTTCGACCATGTGCCGGACGCCGCGTCGGCCACCGATCTGATCAACAAGGAAATGCGTGCGGGTGACGCGATCCTGGTCAAGGGCTCCAATGGCATCGGGCTGTCCCGCCTGGTCGCCGCCCTTGGCGATGCCGCCCGCGACGGAGATAAAGACTGATGCTCTACTGGCTTGCCCAGACCCTGGATTTTGCGGGGGCCTTCAACCTCATCCGCTACCTGTCCTTCCGGGCGGGCGCGGCGATTGCGACCGCGCTGATCATCGGCCTGGTCATCGGCCCCAAGTTCATCGGCTGGCTGCGCGTGCGCCAGGGCAAGGGGCAGCCGATCCGCAGCGACGGGCCGCAGAGCCATCTGGCCAAGCGCGGCACGCCGACCATGGGCGGCCTGATGATCCTGACCTCCATGGTCGTATCGGTGCTGTTGTGGATGGACCTGTCCTCCACCTATGTCTGGGCCTGCCTGTTCGTGACCCTGGGTTTCGGCGCGATCGGCTTCCTCGACGATTATGACAAGGTGACCAAGGCCAGCCACAAGGGGCTGTCGGCCAAGATGCGCCTGGCGTTCGAGTTCCTGATCGCCGGTTTCGCCGCCTGGATGATCGTCAACCAGCATGGCAACACCGCGCTCTACGTGCCCTTCTACAATGGGCCTGCGATCGAGCTTGGGCCTTTCTATTTCCTGTTCGCCGCCTTCGTCATCGTCGCCTTCGGCAATGCGGTGAACCTGACCGACGGGCTCGATGGCCTGGCGACCATGCCGGTCATCATCGCCTGCATGGCGTTCATGGCGATCGTCTATCTGGTCGGCCGCGCGGACTTCGCCACCTATCTGGGCATCCCGCATGTGCCGGGCGCGGGCAACCTCACCATCTTGTGCGGGGCGATCATCGGCGCGGGGCTGGCGTTCCTCTGGTTCAATGCGCCGCCCGCTGCCGTCTTCATGGGCGATACCGGCAGTCTGGCGCTGGGTGGCACGATTGGCGTGATTGCGGTAACCGCCCATCATGAAATCGTGCTCGGCGTCGTCGGCGGCCTGTTCGTGGTCGAGGCACTGTCGGTCATCATCCAGGTCTTCTTCTACAAGCGGACTGGCAAGCGCGTGTTCAAGATGGCGCCGATCCACCATCATTTCGAACAGCTTGGCTGGGCCGAACCGACCGTGGTGATCCGCTTCTGGATCATCTCCTTCGTGCTGGCGCTCGCCGGCCTCGCCACGCTGAAGCTGAGGTAAGCGGATGATCGTTTCGCAGGCCTTCAAGGGGAAGACCTACGCCGTTCTGGGGCTGGCCCGTTCGGGGCTGGCCACGGTCGACACGCTCGTCGCCAGCGGCGCGCGCGTCGTCGCCTGGGACAGTCGTGAGGAAGCGCGGGCGGCGGTCGCCGACAAGGCAGAACTGGGCGACCCGATGGAGATCGACCTGGCCGGTTTCGACGGCATCGTCGTGTCGCCGGGCGTGCCGCTCAACAAGCATCCGATCGCGATGCGTGCGAAGATTGCGGGCGTGCCGATCATCGGCGACATCGAACTGTTCGCGCTCGCTCGGCCGACGCTGCCGCCGCACAAGGTCGTCGGCATCACCGGCACCAACGGCAAGTCGACCACCACCGCGCTGATCCATCACATCATCGAGCAGGCGGGCCTGCCGGCGCGGATGGGCGGCAATATCGGCCTGCCGATCCTGGGCCAGGAGCCGCTGGAGCCGAACCTGCACGGCATGGGCGTCTATGTGCTGGAATTGTCGAGCTATCAGATCGACCTGACCCACAGCCTCGACTGCGATGTCGCTGTGCTGCTCAACATCACGCCCGACCATCTTGATCGCTACAACGGCTTTGCCGGCTATGTCGCGTCGAAGGCGCGGCTGTTCGCGATGCAGTCGGCCGAACATGTCGCGGTCATCGCGACCGAGGATGAGCCGAGCCGTGGCATCGCCGCATCGGCCCCGGCGCAACTGCGCGAAGTGAAGGCCGCCGATATCGATCCGGAGGCTCAGCTTGGCTGGCCGTCGCTGCAGGGGCCGCACAATGCCCAGAATGCCGCCGTCGCGATCGCCGTCGGCCGGGCATTGGACATCGATGACGCGACCATCATGGCCGCGCTCGCCAGCTATGCCAGCCTGCCGCACCGGATGCAGGCGGTGGGCACGCATAATGGCGTGCTCTACGTCAATGACAGCAAGGCGACCAATGCCGCCTCGACCGCGCCGGCACTGGGTGCCTGGCCGGCCAGGGATGGCAAGCCGCGCATCCACTGGATTTTGGGCGGCGTCGCCAAGTCCGACAATCTGGATGAATGCGCGCCTTATTACGGCAATATCGCCCATGCCTACACCATCGGTGAGGCGGGCCACATGTTTGCCGACCTGTTGCGGCCGCACATGGCGGTCGATGACAGCGAGATGCTGAGCGCCGCCGTTCGTCGCGCCGCGCGCATCGCCCAGCCGGGCGATGTCGTGCTGTTGTCGCCGGCCTGCGCCAGTTTCGACCAGTTCCGGGATTTCGAGGCGCGCGGCGATGCCTTTGCCGCGGCCGTGAACGCGCTGGAATAGAACGCACTGGAATAGGCAGGGCGATCGGGGGCAACGGGATGGATAGCGAGGGACGTAAGGGCATGTTCAGGGCGGGCGAACTGGTGAAGGGCTTCAAGACCCGCACCGTGCCGCGCGAGCGTACCGCGCTGGCCATCTGGTTCTGGGAAATCGACCGGGTGCTGCTGTCGCTGATCGTCGCGCTGATGGCGATCGGGCTGGTCGGCGTGGCCGCCGCATCGCCGGTGGCCGCGATCGACCGCTCGACCGCGCAGGTGGCGGTCAATCCGTTGATCTATTTCTACCGCCAGCTGATGTGGGTGTTCATCGGCCTGCCGATCATGCTGGTCATCTCCATGCTGCCCCGGCCACAGGCGCGGCGGCTGGCGATCTTCCTAGCCGTCTTCTTCTTCCTGATGCTGCTGTTCGTGCCGTTGCTCGGCTCCACCGTGAACGGCGCCAAGCGCTGGATCGACCTGCCGGGCTTCCGCTTCCAGCCCTCGGAATTTCTGAAGCCCGTCTATGTCGTGACGCTGGCCTGGCTGCTGTCGCTGCGCGCCAAGGACCAGAGCCTGCCGGTGATGCCGCTGACTGGCGCGATGACGCTGCTGATTGCCGCGATCCTGATGAAGCAGCCGGATTTTGGCCAGACGGTCATCTTCCTTGCCTGCTGGGGCGTGCTGCTGATGCTCTCGGGCCTCGAAATGCGCTGGATCGCCATGCTGGGTGGGCTGGCGCTGGCGGGGCTGGTCGCGGTCTACATGTTCTATGAAAATGGCCGGCAGCGCATCAACGACTTCCTGGGCATTGGCGTCCAGATGGATACCGGCCCGGACCAGACGGACCTGGCGTTCCGCACCATCACCCATGGTGGTTTCACCGGTGTCGGGCCGGGCGGGGGGCAGAACAAGTTCCGCCTGCCCGAAGCCCATACCGACTATATCTTCTCGGTGATCGGGGAGGAGTTCGGCCTGCTCGCCTGCATCGCCATCGCCTGCGTCTATCTGGCGATCGTCGTGCGCGTGCTGCTGCGCCTGCTGGACGAGGAGGATAATTTCACCATCCTCGCCGCAGCCGGCCTCACGACCCAGTTCGGGCTGCAGGCGATCATCAATATGGGCGTCAATGCGCAGATTTTTCCGTCAAAGGGCATGACGCTGCCCTTTATCAGCTACGGTGGCTCCTCTATGCTCGCGCTTTGTATCGGCGTCGGCCTGCTGCTCGCATTCACGCGGCGCAACCCCTTCATGGGTCGGCACACGGTCGTCAAATGGAGTGGTCGATGAGCATTTCCCGTCACTTCGTCCTCGCCGCCGGCGGGACGGGTGGTCACATGATTCCCGCGCATGCGGTGGCAGAGGAACTGATGGCGCGCGGCCATCATGTCGCCCTCGTCACCGATGAGCGGGGCGCGAAGATCCCCGGCATCTTCGATAAGGCGCAGGTCCATGTCATGCCGGCGGGCCGCATGACCAAGAATCCGGCGAGCTGGCCCGGCGCCCTGAAGGCGATCCTGGCCGGCCGTGCGATGGCTCGCCGTCTCAACGACACGTTCAAGCCGACTGCCGTGGTCGGCTTTGGCGGCTATCCCGCCATGCCCGCTTTGCTGGGCGCGCTGGCCGACGGCATCCCGACCGCGATCCATGAGCAGAATGCGGTGCTGGGCCGGGTCAACCGCCTGCTCGCCGGCCGGGTCGACGCGATCGCCACCGCCTATCCGGTGGTCGAGCGCCTCAAGGACAAATATGTCGGCAAGGTGCATCTGGTCGGCAATCCGGTGCGCGAGGAAGTGAAGGCGCTGCGCGACGAGGAGTTTCCCGCGCTGACCGATGAGAGCGTGTTCCGCGTGCTGGTGATCGGCGGCAGCCAGGGGGCAAGCATCCTGTCGAGCGTCGTGCCCGAAGGGCTGTCGATGCTGCCGATCGCGTTGCGCCGCCGCCTTCAGGTGACGCAGCAGTGCCGCGCCGAGGATATCGAGCGGGTGCGCGCCACCTATGCCGAGATGGAAATCCCGGCCGATCTTGCCACCTATTTCAACGACGTGCCCGAAAAGCTCGGCTGGTCGCATCTGATGATCGCGCGGGCAGGGGCATCGACCCTGGCCGAGCTGACCTGTGCCGGCCGTCCCGCCATCCTGGTGCCGCTACCCAGCGCCATGGACGATCATCAGACCGCCAATGCGCGCGAGATGACCGAAGCCGGTGGCGCCCGCACCATCCCCCAGTCGCGCTTCACCGCGGTGGAACTGGCCAAGCAGATGCAGAAGATGGCGCTGGAACCCGGCGCCCTGCAAAATGCCGCCAAGCGCGCCCGTGCCTGTGGCCGCCCGGATGCGGCGCGCGACATGGCAGACCTGCTCGAAAGCATCGGCCCCGCGCCGATCATGAATGACCCGCTTCGCGTCGGCCCCACGCCGACCACGCTCAATTTGCAGGGCGTCCCTGCATGATCCGCACATATCTCTCCCCGTTCGGGCTGAGCCTGTCGAAGCCCTCTGCTGAGCGGAGCGAAGCCGCTTCGCCTGCGGCTCTGCTGGGCCCTTCGACTTCGCTCAGGGCGAACGGATATTGGAACAAGGAATATCAGGCATGAAGGGTGTCGGCACCGACATCGGCACGATCCATTTTATCGGCATTGGCGGCATCGGCATGTCCGGTATCGCCGAAGTCATGCATAATCTGGGTTACAAGGTTCAAGGATCCGACGTCGCCGAAGGCTATGTCGTGGAAGGGCTGCGCGCCAAGGGCATCAAGGTGATGATCGGCCACAAGGCCGAAAATCTGGGCGATGCCGCCGTGGTCGTCACCTCGACCGCGATCAAGCGCGGCAATCCGGAAGTCGAGCTGGCGCTGGAAAATCGCGTGCCGGTAATCCGCCGCGCGGAAATGCTGGCTGAACTGATGCGTTTGAAGTCCACGGTCGCCATTGCCGGCACCCATGGCAAGACCACGACCACCTCGATGGTCGCGGCACTGCTGGACGCGGGCGGGGTCGATCCGACCGTCATCAACGGCGGCATCATCAACAGCTATGGCTCCAACGCGCGCCTGGGCAACAGCGACTGGATGGTCGTGGAAGCCGATGAGAGCGATGGCAGCTTCCTGCGCCTCGATGGCACGATCGCGGTCGTGACCAATATCGATCCCGAACATCTCGACCATTATGGCAGCTTCGACGCGGTGAAGGACGCCTTTGTCGAGTTCGTCGAGAATGTGCCCTTCTATGGCGCGGCCATGCTCTGCCTCGACCATCCCGAGGTTCAGGCCATCCTGCCGCGCGTGCAGGACCGTCGCATCGTCACCTATGGCTTCTCCGCCCAGGCCGATATTCGCGGCGAGAATGTCCAGCCGGTGCCCGGCGGCAATCGCTTCGACGTCCAGATCCGCGAGCGCGATGGCGCGACCCGCCGGATCGAGGGGATCGAACTGCCGATGCCCGGCCGTCACAATGTGCTGAACGCCATGGCCGCGATCGGCGTGGCGTTGCAGATGGGCATTGATGACGCGACCATCCAGACCGGCTTCGCCAAGTTCGGCGGCGTGAAGCGCCGCTTCACCAAGGTCGGGGAAATCCCGGCCGTGGCAGGCGTGGCCACCGTCATCGACGATTATGGCCACCATCCGGTCGAGATCAAGGCCGTGCTCGCCGCCGCCCGCGAAGGCGCCAAGGGCCGCGTCATCGCCGTGGTCCAGCCGCATCGCTTCACTCGCCTGCGCGACCTGATGGATGATTTCCAGCAGGCCTTCAACGACGCCGACATCGTCTATGCCGCCCCGGTCTATACCGCTGGCGAGCAGCCGATCGAGGATGTCGACAGCGCGGCGCTGGTCGCCGGGCTCAAGCGCCGTGGCCATCGCAACGCGGCCACCGTCGCCGATGCGGACGATCTTGCCCGCGTCATCGCCGCCGATGTCCAGGCTGACGACATGATCATCTGCCTGGGCGCCGGCGACATCACCAAATGGGCGGCGGGCCTGTCCGCTGCGGTCATTGCCAAGGTCAAGGAAACCGCCTGATGTTCGAGCTCTTCAATGTCGGCCTCGAAATGCAGAAGCGCATGATCGACATGCAGATGCAGGGCGTGGAAGTCGCGCGCGACATGGTCGAGGCGGCGCAGAAGCAGGTGCAGACTGGCATGGCCGCGCATCAGGCCGGCGAGGCGGGCATGAAGGCGATGAAGAGCTGGATGAATCTCTGGGGCGTGCGCGGTTGACGGTGATGGCTACTCTCCCGGCCGTTCGCGGCGCGCTCAAGGCCGATGCGCCGCTGGCACCGCTCGTCTGGTTCAAGGCGGGCGGGGCGGCGCAATGGCTGTTCGAGCCCAAGGATGCCGACGACCTGTCCGATTTCCTGGCCATGCTCGATCCGGCGATGCCGGTGATGGCGCTCGGCCTTGGCTCCAACCTGATCGTTCGCGATGGCGGCGTGCCGGGCGTGGTCGTGCGCCTGGGCAAGCCCTTCGCCAAGGTGGAGTCGCTGGACGCCACCACCCTGGTCTGCGGCGGTGGTGCGTCGGGCATCCTCGTCTCCTCGACCGCGCGGGATGCCGGCATTGCCGGTCTCGAATTTCTCCGCTCCATCCCCGGCACGGTCGGCGGCTTCGTGCGGATGAATGGCGGCGCCTATGGCCGCGAGACCGCGGACATATTGGTGGAATGCGAGGTGGTGCTGCGCTCGGGCGAACAGGTGACCTTGCTCAACCGCGATCTTCATTACAGCTATCGCCATTCCAACATGGTCGACGGCGCGGTTGTCGTGTCGGCCACCTTCCGCGGCGAACCCGGCGAGCCGGCCGCGATCCAGGCGGAAATGGACCGCATCGCCACCGCGCGCGAGGAAAGCCAGCCGCTGCGCAGCAAGACCGGCGGATCGACCTTCAAGAACCCGGACGGGCACAAGGCCTGGGCGCTGGTCGATGAAGCGGGCTGTCGCGGCCTCGCGCTGGGCGGCGCGCAGGTGAGCGAGAAGCACACCAACTTCCTGCTCAACACCGGCGATGCCACCAGCGCGGATATCGAAGCGCTGGGCGAGGAAGTCCGCCGCCGCGTCAAGGAAAAGAGCGGCGTCGAGCTGGAATGGGAAATCCAGCGTGTCGGCATGTTTGCCGACGGCGCAAACAGAGATGCCGTGGGGTTGGCGAAGTGATTTATGCTCCCAATCCGTCATCCCAGCGAAGGCTGGGATCCCTCTTTTCTTCCTTCGCTGCGTTCAAAGGCAGTGAGATGCCAGCCTTCGCTGGCATGACGATGTATCTGGAGTGTCTTGCATGAGCCGTGGTCCCTGGCATGTCGCCGTATTGATGGGCGGCTGGTCGGCGGAGCGGCCGGTGTCGCTGTCGAGCGGCGAGGGCGTTGCCAAGGCGCTGGAATCGCGCGGGCATCGGGTCACGCGGATCGACATGGACCGCGACGTCGCCGCTCGCCTGACTGAGACTAAGGCGGACGTGGTGTTCAACGCGCTGCATGGCGTGCCGGGCGAGGATGGCACGGTGCAGGGCATGATGGACCTGATGGGCCTCACCTACACCCATAGCGGCCTTGCCACCTCGGTCATCGCGATCGACAAGCAACTGACCAAGCAGGCGCTGGTGCCGCACGGCATCCCCATGCCCGGCGGCCAGATCGTGGCGAGCGAGAGCCTGTACGCCGGCGATCCGCTGCCGCGGCCCTATGTGCTGAAGCCCGTCAATGAGGGCAGCTCGGTCGGCGTCGCGATCGTCACGGCCGAGGGCAATTATGGCAACCCCATCGCGCGTGACAGCGTCGGCCCCTGGCAGGAATTTCCCGAGCTTCTGGCCGAACCCTATATTCGCGGGCGCGAGCTGACCACCGCCGTGCTGGGCGATGAGGCGCTGCTGGTGACCGAACTGCGCCCCAAGAGCGGCTTCTATGATTTCGACGCCAAATATACCGACGGCATGACCGAACATGTCTGTCCGGCGGAGATACCCGGCGACATTACCGAAGCATGCAAGGCGATCGCGCTCCAGGCGCACCAGCTGCTCGGCTGCAAGGGTGCGTCGCGCTCCGACTTCCGCTGGGACGACAGCCAGGGCGTCGAGGGGCTTTACCTGCTGGAGGTCAATACCCAGCCGGGTATGACCCCCTTGAGCCTGGTGCCGGAACAGGCGAAAAAGCTGGGTATCGACTATGCCGAGCTGGTCGAGCGGATCTGCGAGGAAGCATTGACGAGGGGGGCGAACATGGGGGCTGGCAATGGCTGAGGCACGGATCCGGCGCGGCGGCACGGCGCGGCTGAGCACGGCGCGGGGCAAGGTACGCGCCAAGGCCGGATCGGGCCGTGGCCGCCAGCTCAAGCGCCAATCCTCGTTCGACCGGCTGCTCGAATTGCTGCCGATCAGCGAGGATACGCTGCAGAAGCTGGCGACCTGGGCCATCTTCGCGATCTTCGGTGGCATAGCGATCGCCATCGCCATCTATGCGGGGCTGCCCGACATGGCGCGCCAGCAGGCGGCAAGCCTGGCCGCGCGCGCAGGTTTCGAGGTGGAGAAGGTCGAGGTGCGCGGCGTCGAGCGCATGGACGAGATGCCGGTCTATAATATCGCGCTCGGCCAGGTCGATCGCTCGATGCTCTCGCTCGACCTGCCCAAGGTGCGGCAGGAAATGCTGAAGCTTGGCTGGGTCAAGGATGCGCGCATTTCCCGCCGCCTGCCCGACACGCTGGTTGTCGATATCGTCGAGCGTGATCCGGTCGCGGTGTGGCAGCATGACGGGCAATTGCATCTGATCGACGTGGCCGGCGTGGTGCTGCAATCGGTGTCGGCCGGGGCGATGCCGGACCTGCCGCTGGTGGTCGGCCCCAACGCCAATCTCCAGACCGCCGGCCTCAACAAACTGATGGAAAGCGCGCCTGCCTTGAAGCCGATGCTGGCTGGTGCAACCTGGGTCGGGAACCGTCGCTGGGATCTGCGCTTTCAGTCGGGGGAGACGCTGTCGCTGCCGGAAGGTGAACAGACCTCGGCGGCAGCGCTGGTGAATTTCGCGCGCATGGATGGCGTCAACCGGCTGCTCGGCCGGGGCATCGTCAAGTTCGACATGCGTGATCCCGATCGTTTCGTGCTGCGTCTGCCGCAGGGCCAGACCAGCGATAAGCCGGCAGCGGCGGACGCCAAGGCGGAAAAGACCGCAAGTGCGCCTGCCGCGGGCGAGGAAGGCTAAGTCATGGCACAGCCCAAGGTCGAAAAGCTCATCACCGCGATCGATATCGGATCGTGGAAGGTGTCCGCGCTGATCGCGGGGCGCACCGATACGGGTGAGTTGGCGATCCTGGGCACCGGCCAGCGCGAGAGCCGGGGCGTGCGCCGCGGCTTCATCGCCGACATGGAACGCACCGAACTGGCCGTGCGCGAGACGGTGGAACAGGCCGAGCGTGTCGCCGGCACCAATATCGAGGATGTCTGGGTCAGCTTCTCGGGCGGCAGCCTGGTGAGCGACGTCGTCACGGTCGAGCGCGACATGGGCGGCTATCGCGTCGAGCAGCCGGACATCGACGATCTGCTGACCACCGGCCAGCAGGGCATCGACCCCGATGGCCGCATCATCCTGCACGCCCAGCCGACCTGCTTCACCATCAATGGCAAGGTGCCGGTGAAGAAGCCGCTGGGCATGCATGCCGATCTGCTGGGCGTCGACATCCATGTCGTGCTGGCGGATGGCGCGCCGCTCGCCAATCTCGACCTGTGCGTGCGTGGCGCCTATCTGAACGTCAATTCGATCGTCGCTTCGCCGATCGCCACGGGCCTCGCCTGCCTGTCCGAAGAGGAACGCGACCTGGGCGTGGCGCTGGTCGAGATGGGGGCAGGGGTCACCAATGTCTCGCTCTATGCCGGCGGCATGCTGGTGGGGCTGCATTCGATCCCGATGGGCGCGTCCGACATTACCGACGATATCGCTTCGGCTTTCGGCATTCGCCGCAGCCAGGCGGAGCGGATCAAATGCTTTTATGGTTCGGCGATGCAGAACCGCCGCGACTTTCGCGAGATGATCGAGATCGCGACGCCCCATGGCGATGTCGCCATTCCGGGGCAGAGCGCTGGCCCCAATGCGGAAGGCGGCAAGATCACCCGCGCGGCGCTGGTCGGCGTCATTTGCGAACGACTGAACCAGATCATGGCGGAAGTGAATGCGGCGCTGGCCGGCATGGGCTTCAACAGCACTGGGCGCCAGGTCGTGCTGACCGGCGGTGGCGCGGAGATGAAGGGCATTGCCGACTATGCGCAAGGCGCATTGGGGCGTGCGGTGCGGGTCGGTCGCCCGCGTGGCTTGTCAGCCATGCCCGAAGCGCATAGTGGCCCGGCCTTCGCTACTTTGGCCGGATTGGCGCTTTACGGCGCTTCAAACCCGGTTGATCTTAGGGCGATGGCGCCTGCGCCGCAAACCGTGCATCGTCTGGGCGCCCCGCAATGGTGGCAGCGCATGATGCGGGCGATGCGGACGAATTACTGAGCGAATTTGAACGAAAACGAAAATAGCAGGTGAAATACTCTATTTTCTGGTGTTAACAATTGATGACGGTTGTCACTTCCTGACGAGGAAGCTGAGGGAGCAAAGTATATGAGCATCGAGATCAGCCCGCCGCATGTGGACGAATTGAAGCCACGCATTGCGGTGATAGGCGTTGGCGGTGCAGGCGGTAACGCCATCGCGAACATGATCGCGGCCAGCGTCGAGGGCGTCGACTTCATCGTCGCCAACACCGACGCGCAGGCGCTGAATGCCTCGCCGGCCGAACGGCGCATCCAGCTTGGCCCGCAGATCACCGAGGGTCTGGGCGCCGGTTCGCGCCCAGAAATCGGTCGTGCGGCGGCCGAGGAAACGATCATCACCGTCGAGCAGGCGCTGGAAGGCGCCCATATGTGCTTCATCACCGCCGGCATGGGCGGCGGCACCGGCACCGGTGCGGCCCCGGTCATCGCCAAGGCGGCGCGTGAAAAGGGCATCCTGACCGTCGGCGTCGTGACCAAGCCCTTCACCTTCGAGGGCAATCGCCGCATGAAGTCGGCGGAAAGCGGCATCGACGAACTGCAGAAGCATGTCGACACGCTGATCGTCATCCCGAACCAGAATCTGTTCCTGATCGCCAACCCGAACACGACCTTCAAGGAAGCGTTCCAGATGGCGGACGAAGTGCTGCAGCAGGGCGTGCGCTCGATCACCGACCTGATGATCATGCCGGGCCTCATCAACCTCGACTTTGCCGACGTCCGTTCGGTGATGGGCGAAATGGGCAAGGCGATGATGGGCACCGGCGAGGCGGAAGGCGACGGCCGTGCGCTCCAGGCGGCGGAAAAGGCGATCGCCAACCCGCTGCTCGACGGTGTGTCGATGCGCGGCGCCAAGGGCGTGATCGTGTCGATCGTCGGTGGTGACGACATGCGGCTGATGGAAGTCGACGAAGCGGCCAACCATATCCGCGAACTGGTCGATCCCGATGCGAACATCATCTGGGGCAGCGCCTTCAACGACAATCTGAACGGCAAGATCCGCGTTTCGGTCGTCGCGACCGGCATCGACAATGAAGTCGGCAGCCAGGCCGCGCCGCTGACCCAGCCGTTCAGCTTCGCCAGCCGTCCGGCCGTCGCCGTGCCGCAGGCACCGCGTCCGGCACCGGTGGCCGCACCCGCCCCGGCTGCGCCGGTCGCTGCTGCACCGGCCCCGGTCGCCGCGCCCGAGCCCGAAGCGCTGGAACTGGACGTGCCCGAAGCTCCGGCGCCCGCGCCGATCGCCGCGCCTGCCGCCGAAAAGGCGCCGCCGGCCTTCGCGCCTGCGCGTCCCGCCGCCGTCTTCTCCGACGAGGATCCCTCGCAGGATGAACTGCTGCTCGGCGCCGAAGCGGCCGAACCGACGGCACCGGAAGCCGCGCCCAAGCCTGCCCAGCCGGCGCCGCGCGTCGCGACCGGTGGCACGCTGTTCGAGCGTATGGCCGGCCTTACCCGTGGTAGCGAAAAGGCACCGGGCGCCGAAGAAGGCACGCAGGGTCTGGATATCCCGCGCTTCCTCAACCGCCAGAACAACCAGTAAGGCCAGCGTGCGGGTACAGGCCCGCACCGGCCTGCCAAAGGCGCGCCGTCGGTCGCTTCGGGCGACCCGGCGCGCTTTTTTGTGCAGGTCATTTCCCATTGCTTCCGCGATCCGCTAGACCTTGATCGCTTCGGGCTGAATCAGCCCGAAGCGTGAATCAAGGTCTGAAATCATCGACTAGAGCCTGATTCACGTTATCGGCGGAAGCGCGAAGCGCTTCCCCCTCAAACGATCAGGCTCTAAGGGAGCGATGTGACACGATCTCATCTATGGATTCTCGGCAGCCTGCTTCTTGCCACGGCTGCGCAGGCGCAAACCGACCAGGCCGATCTGGTCCTGCCTTCGGGCGCCGCGGACCTCAACAATAATCTGGCGAAACTGGCCACCAATCCGCGGGATTTCAACGCGTTGGTGGGGGCAGGGGAAGCCGCGCTGGAGCTGGACGATGCCCGCGCGGCCGCCGGTTTCTTTGCCCGCGCCGACGCGATCCAGCCCAATAATGGACGTACCAAGGCGGGCCTGGGCCGGGTCATGCTGAAGATGCAGAACCCGGCCGAAGCGCTGCGCCTGTTCGACCAGGCGACCCGTGCCGGCTATCCCGAAGCGACCATCCAGGGCGACCGTGGCCTTGCGCGTGACATGACCGGTGACCAGGCCGGGGCGCAGCGCGATTATCATGCCGCCCTGCAACGCACACCGGACGATGCAGAACTGGTGCGCCGCTACGCCGCCTCGCTCGGTATTTCGGGACAGGTGGATGCCGCCGACAAGGTGTTGCAGCCGCTGCTCTACAAGAGCGACCGGGCCGCCTGGCGCTATAATGCCTTCATCCTGGCGATGAACAACCGCCAGGCCGAGGCCAAGAAGGTGGTCGACCAGACCATGCCCGCCCAGCTGGCGAGCGCCATCACCCCCTATATGCAGAAAATGCCCTATCTGACGGCGGCGCAGAAGGCGGCTGCGGTCCATTTCGGCCATTTCCCGCAGGTGGTCGCGACCAGCATCACGCCGATCGTGCCGACCCCGCCGGCGCCGGGTGTCCAGCTGGCGTCGCGCGACGCCGCACCCGCCGCCGCCGCGTCGACCGCGCCGGCCCAGGGTGATCGCCGCACGACCCGCAACGGCAGTGGCCGGCAGCGCGGCACGTCGCTGGCCCGCGCGCCGCTCGGCACGCCTGCTGCCAGCCAGCCCGCGCCGACCCAGAGCCGGCCGCCGGTGGCCGCACAAGCCACGCAGCCCACTGTCCCCGCGCCCGCGCTCGCAACCGTCCAGCCGCTGCCCGCCGACACGCGCGGACGCCAGCCGGTCGTCCAGCCGACGCCGAGCCAGAGCGCCCGTTCGGAGATGGTGCAGCCGGTGCCCGGTCAGGCGACCACCCAGACGCCAGCGCCGACCCCAACCCCAGCGCCGTCGCCCGCCCCGGTCCGCAGCGCATCGGCCGATGTGCAGGGGCCGCCCGCGCCGGGTCTCGACGCGCTGGACGGCGGCGCGCCGCGCTCGACCGCACCGGCGCCGACCACCGGCCAGCCGAGCGCCGCCTCGCAGCTCAATTCGAGCGCGCTTGCCCAGGCGTCGAGCGTGACCCCGCCCGCGCCGCAGGGCACGCCGCCCGCGGCGACGCCATCGGCGCCGGTCGCCACCCAATTTACGCCGCCGGCCGACAGCGCTGCGCCGCAGCCGGCGCCGGAGGCGACGCGCAGTCTGGCCGACATCATCCACGCCATCGACGTGCCCGACAGCGAGCGCCGCTCGAACGTGGTCGCGGTCGACCTGGCCGAGGTCGAGAAGCTGCAGGCCGCCCGCCGCGCCGCCGCGCGCCAGGCGGAGGCCGACAAGGCGAAGAAGGCGGCCGCCGCCAAGGCCAAGGCGGAAGCCGATGCCAAGGCGAAGAAGGAAGCCGAGGAAAAGAAGCGCCTGGCCGCCAACCCCGCGCGCAACTGGGTGCAGATCGGCACCGGGCAGAAGAGCGCGCTGGCCTTCACCTTCAAGCGCTTGCAGGGCAAATATGACGCGGTCGCGCCGCAGGATGGCTGGAGCGCCAGCTGGGGCCAGACCTCGCGCCTGCTGATCGGTCCCTTTGCCAGCTTCACCCGCGCCAGGACGGTCGAGGCGGACCTCAAAAAGGCCGGCGCCGACGCCTTTGCCTGGCAGAGCGACGCGGGCGAGGTGGTCGAAAAGCTGGGCAGCAAATAAGGGGTTCGCATGACGATGCTCGCATCCTACGCCTCTCAGCCCGACCAGAGCCGGGGACGGCTCCATGCCGAACCGGGCGGCGAGATGCGCGGCCCGCGCGATATGTTCCAGCGCGACCGCGACCGCATCATCCATTCGATCTCCTTCCGCCGGCTGCGGCACAAGACGCAGGTGTTCGTGTCGCCCGACGGCGATCATTATCGCGTGCGCATGACCCACAGCCTGGAGGTGGCGCAGATCGGCCGCGCCATCGCCCGCACGCTCGCCCTCAACGAGGATCTGACCGAGGCGCTGTGCCTGGCCCATGACATCGGCCATCCGCCTTTCGGCCATGCCGGAGAGGATGCGCTGGAGGCGGCGCTGGAGGATCATGGCGGCTTCGATCATAATGCGCATACGCTGCGCACGCTGATGCTGCTGGATTCGCCCTATCCGCGCTTTCGTGGGCTCAACCTTAGCTGGGAAATGCTGGAGGGGCTGGCCAAGCATAATGGTCCCGTGACCAAGCCCGGCTGGGCGATGCGCGAACTGGACGCGATGTTCCCGCTGGATCTCACCAGCCATGCCTCGCTGGAGGCGCAGCTGGCGGCGCTATCGGACGATATCGCCTATGACAATCACGACATTGACGATGGCCTGCGCGCCGGACTGCTGAGCCTGGAGCAGCTTTTGACGGTGCCGCTGGTGCGCCATTGCTGGGATCGGGTGACGGCCCGCTATCCCGACGTGCCGCAGGATCGGCTGCTGCGCGAACTGGTGCGCGAACAGATTGGCGTGATGGCCAATGACCTGCTCACCACCACCCGTGCCAATATCGCGGCCGCCGGGGTGGAGACGGTCGCCGATGTCCGCGCGCTGGGCCGCACGCTGGTCGCCTTCTCGCCCGAACTGGCGGCGCAGGAACGCGAGCTGAAGCGCTTCATGTATGCGACCCTCTATCATCATCCCGACCAGCTGGCCGCCGCCGACCGAGCGCGGGTGATCGTGATGGACCTGTTCCGCGCCTATCTGGCCGACCCCGCCCTGATGCCGCCCGAATGGCGCGACGAATGCGCACTGGAGGAACCGACCCGCAGCCGCCACATCGCCGACTTCATCGCCGGCATGACCGACCGCTATGCCGAAAAGCGCCATGCCGAAATTTGCGGGGCCCTGGTCTAGGCGCGAGCGGCCGTCTTCGACGCGACAGTTGAAAGTTCACAGCGTCGTTACACGCGCATTCTGGCGTGTTTGGGCGGTCCGCGCACCTGCGACGCGCCACCTGGGTCATGCCGAGGCGACGATGACGCCTCGCCCGCGCGACACCGACGCGACAATGAGACGACAGCCATGCGACAGCGAAGCGACGCCGGTGGGGCTTTGCGGGCGATAAGGCGGAAGGGGGCGGGGGACTGTTCCATCGCGCAGGATAGATCAGAGAAAGGCGGAGTAGGAAAGAGCAGGGCGATTAGGGCTCTGGCCGCTGACGACCAATTATTGCCGCTGATGGAGATTGCCGAAATGCTTTAAAGCGGCCATCGAAACCTAGCCTGCCTATCAAAGCGAACAGGAAACTCGGTGGACGCATTGTCATTCAAGAATGCTCTTCGGAACGCGAAGCCTGCCGCAGAAGCCTTTGCCACCATCGGCCTCAGCAAGGACGAGGTTATTGATATTTCATCGTCTTTCGAAATGTTCGATCGAACGATGGCGCAATCTAATAATCTCCCAGACCCTACGTTGCGTGATTTGTTCGCGCGCTATGACGCCAGCAACACCGAAATAGGTATGGTCCGTTTCCGCGACCTTCCTGAGCCAGCGCAAAAGGGTTTTATCATAGGTGATGTAGAAGCAGATTACCTAACTCTGGAGACCCCCTCCGGAGAACTGGTAGTGCGTGACCATGCTGACCCAGATCACCTGATATGGAAATGCGCGCGGAACGGAGCGAGTCTGCTCGCTGCCCTGTCCATAGCGGGAGAATATCTGGGCGCGTGCATGATCATCGATCAAGCAGGCACAGCATTTCAACAAGAGGCTCTCAAAGACTGTGTGAAAGTTGCAGGAGGGCGAACATACGGCCGCTTTTACGAAATGCTATTAGGCGTTGGATAAGCCAATTGGTGTCCAATTTTGCCAACAGTCGGTTGAAAGCCGCCGTTCTGCTATCCACCCAAACTCTGCCAACGGAAACGCTGCGTTGGCGTTCCGCCGGCTGGTCCGGTCGTCGCGCGGGCTTTATCTCTCTGCCCATGACACTGCATCCCCAGATTGCGGCCTTTGCCGCCCAGCTTGACGATCTTTCCCGCCTGTTGCGGGCACAGGGCGCGCGGCCCTGGGCGGATCGGATCGACCTCATCCAGCGCGCTGTCGCGGACTCCAACTATGCCGGCGTCACCCGCTTCCTGGAGATGTTCGAGGGAGAGGCGGGCTTTGCCGACCTGACCCTCTCGGACGAAGCGGCCGATGCGGCGCTCTCCGAATGTCGGGCGGCGGCGTTGGCGATGGCGCAGCGGCTGGCGCGCGAGGAAGGCTGATCCGGCCATAACCTGCGTCCCTGCGACATTTGCCCGATTGACGCCGCCCGCGCTTTGGGCAAATGCGTGGGGCGTCTCCGGTGCCGAGGATTCGGCAGCGGGCACGATGCGGGAGAGCATGGGCGCCTTTCAGGCTTGAGCCCGTCGCCGAAGGAGCAACCGCCCCGGAATCTCTCAGGCCAAAGGACCGCATCGCGCGTAGATACTCTGGAAAGCGGATGGTCCCGTGCCGTCCCACCGAAGGGGTAAGCCAGCCGGTCCCAGGCCGCTGGTCAAAGCTCTCAGGTTCCGTGACAGAGGGGGTGGCATGCCGGAAGCGCCGATTCGTCGGCCGCGCTGGCCTGTCGCCGCATCCCTCCTACGGAAAGGTCTTGCCATGACCGCCACTGACGACGTCGCCGCCCTCGAAGCGGAACTACCCCTCGAAGCCCTGCCGCTGGACGCCTGGCACCGTGCCAAGGGCGCGCGCATGGTCGGCTTCGCCGGCTATCACATGCCGATCCAGTATGAAGGCATCATGGCCGAACATAGCTGGACCCGCGAACATGCCGGCCTGTTCGACGTCAGCCATATGGGCCAGCTCACCTTCTCCGACGAGACCGGCGGCGCCAGCGTCGATGCCGCGCTCGAAACCCTGCTGCCGAGCGACATCAAGGGGCTGAAACCCTTCCGCCAGCGCTATTCGATGCTGCTCGATCAGGAAGGCGGCATCCTCGACGACCTGATGGTCTCGCGCCCCGGTGATGGCGCGTTCGAAGGCGCGGCGATCTACATGGTCGTCAATGGCGCGACGAAGTATGACGATATCGGCTGGATGATCGAGCATCTGCCCGACGACGTCACCATGAACCATATGGCCGACCAGGCGCTGCTGGCGCTGCAGGGTCCGGAAGCGGGCGAGGCGATGGCCGCGCTCATCCCCGAAACCGCCGACCTCATCTTCATGCAGTCCGGCCCCTTCACCTGGCGCGGCGTGCCGCTGTGGATCAGCCGGTCGGGCTATACCGGCGAGGATGGCTTTGAAATCAGCGTGCCGGGCGATTCCGTCGCGCTGCTGGCCGATGCGCTGTGCGCCCTGCCGCAGGTCAAGCCGATCGGCCTTGGCGCGCGTGACTCGCTGCGCCTGGAAGCCGGCCTGCCGCTCTATGGTCATGACCTGTCGCCCGCCGTCAGCACGATCGGCGCGGACCTGGGCTTTGCCATCCAGAAGCGCCGCCGCGAGGAAGGTGGCTTTATCGGCCATGCCCGCGTGATGAAGGAACTGGCCGATGGCCCCGGTTCCAAGCGCGTCGGCCTCAAGATCGACGGCCGCCTGCCGGCCCGCGAAGGCGCGCAAATCTACGC
Source organism: Sphingobium salicis subsp. salicis (assembly GCF_049472635.1). Lineage (NCBI taxonomy): Bacteria > Pseudomonadati > Pseudomonadota > Alphaproteobacteria > Sphingomonadales > Sphingobiaceae > Sphingobium > Sphingobium salicis. The sequence goes on along the minus strand of NZ_JAYRCS010000001.1, from coordinate 2,804,074 downwards.
CGGCGATGTGCTGGTGGGCGAAGTCACCTCGGGCGGCTTCGCGCCGAGCGTGGGCGCGCCGATCGCCATGGGCTGGGTCAGCCTGCCTTATTCCGCGCTGGACACCGCGCTGGAGATCGAGGTGCGCGGCAAGCGGATTGCAGCGGCGGTTGCGCCGATGCCGTTCGTTCCGCATCGTTATCGCCGCAAGGCCTGAATTACCGCTTTTCGAGGAGAGCAAGCATGAGCCGCTATTTCACCGACGAACATGAATGGATCGACGTTGCAGGCGACATCGCCACCGTCGGCATCACCGACTATGCGCAGGAGCAGCTGGGCGACATCGTGTTCGTCGAACTGCCTGCCGAAGGCACGACCTTCGAAAAGGGCGACGACGCCGCCGTCGTGGAATCGGTCAAGGCCGCGTCCGACGTCTATGCCCCGATCTCGGGCGAAGTCGTCGAAGCCAATGGCGCGCTGGAAGACGAGCCGGCGCTGGTCAACAGCGATGCCGAGGAAGATGGCTGGTTTTTCAAGCTGCGCATTGCTGATGCGAGCGAGCTGGAAGGCCTGATGAACGAAGCCGCCTACAAGAAGTTCGTGGCCTCGCTTTGATCTAATAGTTCCCCTCCCGCTTGCGGGAGGGGTTAGGGGAGGGCGTGTAGCGCCATCTCCTTCACAGACCCTCCCCCGGCCCCTCCCGCATGCGGGAGGGGAGGCTTGTGGGAGAGGGGGGAGAAAACCGAATGCGCTACCTACCCCTTACCGACACCGACCGGCAGGAAATGCTGTCCGTCATCGGCGCCGAGACGATCGACGACCTGTTCATCGACGTGCCCGTCGAAGCCCGGCTGACCGGCACCATCGCCGGCCTGCCCGATCATGCCAGCGAACTGGCGGTCGAGCGCCACATGGGCGCCCTTGCGCGCAAAAATCTGTCGGCAGGGGAAGCGCCCTTCTTCCTGGGCGCCGGCGCCTACAAGCATCATGTCCCCGCCAGCGTCGATCATCTGATCCAGCGCGGCGAGTTCCTGACCGCCTACACGCCCTATCAGCCGGAAATCGCGCAGGGCACGCTGCAGGTGCTGTTCGAGTTCCAGACCCAGGTCGCCCGCCTGCTGGGCGTCGATGTCGCCAACGCCTCCATGTATGACGGCTCGACCGCCTGCTGGGAAGCGATCGGCATGGCCCGCCGCATCACCAAGCGCGGCAAGGCGCTGCTGTCGTCCGGCCTGCACCCCCATTATGTCTCGGTCGCCAACACCATGGCGAAGTTCACCGGCGACGCGCTGGTGCATCAGGCGCCGACGCTGGACGCCGCGACCGACATCGACGCGCTGATCGCATCGATCGACAAGGACACGTCTTGCGTCGTCGTCCAATATCCCGACATCCTCGGCCGCATCGCCGACCTGACCCCGCTGGCCGAAGCGGCGCACGCCGCCGGCGCGCTGCTGGTCGCGGTGGTGACGGAACCCGTCGCGCTGGGCGCGATCAAGGCACCGGGCCATATGGGCGCGGACATCGTCGTGGGCGAAGGCCAGTCGATCGGCGTCGGCCTGCAATTCGGTGGTCCTTATCTCGGCCTGTTCGGCTGCAAGCAGAAATATGTTCGCCAGATGCCGGGCCGCCTGTGCGGCGAGACGGTCGACGCGGCCTGCAAGCGCGGCTTCGTGCTGACGCTTTCGACCCGCGAGCAGCATATCCGCCGCGAAAAGGCGACGTCGAACATCTGCACCAACTCGGGCCTGTGCGCGCTAGCGTTCAGCATCCACATGACCCTGCTGGGCGAGAAGGGCCTGCGCGAACTGGCGACCCTGAACCACGGCCTAGCCGTGCAGGCTGCCGACCGCCTCGCCAAGGTGCCGGGCGTGACCCTGCTCAACGACGGCTTCTTCAACGAATTCACGCTGGTCCTGACCAAGGATGCGCGCGACGTCGTCCGCAACCTCGCCGACAAGGGCGTGCTGGCCGGCGTTTCGCTCGGCCGCCTGTTCCCGGACGCGCCGGAGATCGGCAACGGCCTGGTCGTCGCCGTGACGGAAACCGTCACGCCGGAGGATATCGAAACCCTTGCCGCAGCGCTTGAGGAGGAACTGGCATGACCATGTTGAAGGAAGGTCGCCCGACCACCCCGCAGGCCGTCGCGCAGGAGCATATGGCCCCGGAAACCGCCACCGGCAACCGCGCGCTGATGCTGGAGGAAAAGCTGATCTTCGAGATCGGTTCGACCGACACCACCGGCGTCGATTTCGCCGACGCGCCCAAGGTGGCCAGCCGCCTCGGCTCGCTCGCCCGCACCGACAGCATCGGCCTGCCCGGCCTGTCGGAACAGGAAACGGTGCGCCACTACACCCGCCTGTCGCGCCAGAACTACGCCATCGATCTTGGCCTGTTCCCGCTCGGCAGCTGCACCATGAAGCATAACCCGCGCCTCAATGAAAAGGTCGCGCGGATGCCCGGTTTCGCCGACATCCACCCGCTGCAGCCGCAGTCGACGGTGCAGGGCGCGCTGGCCGTCATCCATGAACTGGCCGCCTGGCTGGTGACGCTGACCGGCATGCACTCGGTCGCCATGTCGCCCAAGGCGGGCGCCCATGGCGAACTGTGCGGCCTGCTGGCGATCCGCGCCGCACTGGAAGCCCGTGGCGACGCGCGCAGCGTCATCCTGGTGCCCGAAAGCGCGCATGGCACCAACCCGGCGACGGCCGCCTTCTGCGGCTACAAGGTCGAGGATATTCCCGCGACCCCGGATGGTCGCGTCGATCTGGAAGCCTTGAAGGCCCGTCTGGGACCGGACGTAGCGGCGGTGATGATCACCAACCCCAACACCTGCGGCCTGTTCGAGCGCGACATGAAGACGATCTCCGACGCGGTCCATGCCGCCGGGGCCTTCGTCTATTGCGACGGCGCGAACTTCAACGCCATCGTCGGCCGGGTCCGCCCCGGCGACCTGGGCGTCGACGCGATGCACATCAACCTGCACAAGACCTTCTCCACCCCCCATGGCGGCGGTGGTCCCGGTTCCGGTCCGGTGGTGTTGTCGGAAGCGCTCACGCCCTTCGCGCCGCTCCCCTTCGTGGAAAAGCAGGGCGACAAGTTCGTGCTGGTCGAAGAGGAAACGGCGGAGGATCACCACGCCCAGACCTTTGGCCGCATGGTCGCCTTCCATGGCCAGATGGGCATGTTCACCCGCGCGCTGACCTATATCCTCAGCCACGGCGCGGACGGCCTGCGCCAGGTCGCGAGCGATGCGGTGCTGAACGCCAATTACATCCTGCGCAGCCTGGATGACGTGCTCGACGCGCCCTTCGGTGCGGCTGGCCCGTGCATGCATGAGGCACTGTTCAGCGACAAGGGGCTGGCCGAAGGCTTCACGACGCTGGATATCGCCAAGGGCCTGATCGACGAAGGCTTCCACCCGATGACCATGTATTTCCCGCTGGTCGTCCATGGCGCGATGCTGGTCGAACCGACCGAGACGGAAAGCAAGGCCGCGCTCGACCAGTTCATCATGGCGCTGCGGAGCCTGGCGGAACGCGCCAAGGCGGGTGACGAGGCGCTGAAGGGCGCGCCCTATCACGCGCCGCGCCGTCGCCTCGACGAGACGCTGGCCGCGCGCAAGCCGGTGCTGACCTGGTCCGAACCGGATCTGGCGGTCGCCGCCGAATAAGCCGGACGCAAAGGGCGGTGGAGGGTCTCCACCGCCCTTTTTGCATCGGCCGGCCACAGACAAGGATTTGTCCATGACACAGGATGCCCCCGCACCCTGGACGCCGCAGGGCGACGGCCCCGATCCGCGCCGCCATGCCCCCGCGACGCTGCGCAACCGCGATGCGATCGCGGCTGTCCTACGGAACGAACTGCCCGATGCCGGACTGGTGCTGGAAGTGGCGAGCGGCAGCGGCGAACATGTCGTCCACTTTGCCGTCACTTTCCCCGCGCTCGATTGGCAGCCCAGTGATCCCGATCCCGCCGCGCTCGCCTCGATCGCGGCGCTGCGCGGCGACGCCAATCTGCCCAATCTGCGCGCGCCGCTGCTGATCGACGCAGCGGGTGCCGACTGGCCGATCGATGCTGCCGACGCGCTCCTGTGCATCAACATGGTGCATATCAGCCCCTGGGCGGCGACGCTGGGGCTGCTGGCGCGTGGCGCGCAATTGCTGGCGCCGGGGGCGCCGTTGATCCTCTATGGCCCCTATGTCGAGGATGATGTGCCGACCGCCCCCTCCAATCTGGCGTTCGACCGATCGCTGAAGGATCGCAACCCGCAATGGGGCCTGCGGACCCTGACCGATGTCGACCGGGCGGCGGCCGATTTCGGGTTCGGCCGCACCCGGCGGGTGGCGATGCCGGCCAATAATCTGATGCTGGTCTATCGCCGGGGATAGGGTGCATATGGTCGTCCGCGCATGATCCGCGCAAGACGCTTCCACCGGGCGGGATCAGGCTCTAAAGCGCTTGGCGATGACCAACAGCCTGTTCTCGCTCGTCGCTGCCGAACTGTCCGCGCCGGCCGATCCGCGCGCGGCCGCCATGGCGGGGGCGCTGGCGGCGAAATATCCCGGCGCGGCACGGGCGGTGCTCTTCTACGGCTCCTGCCTGCGCGAGGCCAATCTCGACGGGCTGATGCTCGATTTCTACCTGATCGTCTCCGATTATGAGGCGGCCTATGGCAAGGGCTGGCTGGCGCGCGCCAACCGGGCGATCCCGCCGAATGTCTTTCCGTTCGAACATGGCGGCCTGATCGCCAAATATGCCGTGCTGTCGGAGGCCGATTTTGCCCGGCTGAACAGCATGAATGCGGACAATGTCTCGGTCTGGGCGCGCTTTGCCCAACCGTCGCGGCTGCTATGGTCGGCGGATGATCTGGCGCGCCAGCGCGCGCTGGCGGCGGTGGCGCAGGCCGCACCGACCCTGTTGTCGCTCGCGCGGCCGATGGCGGACGGGCAGGGGGACGACCCGGTCGCTTTGTGGAAGACCGGCTTCACGCTGACCTATAATGCCGAATTGCGGGCGGAGAAGACGGGGCGCTCGCTCTCGATCGTCGATGCCGATCCCGACCGCTATCGCCGTTTTGGCGCGGCAGCGCTGGCCGAGGGGCTGCCGCCGTCGCCCGACCATGCGGACAAGGTCTGGCGCGGGCTGCAGCGGCGCGGCAAATATCTGTCGGTGGTGCGCCTCGCCAAGGCGAGCTTCACCTATGCCGGCGGGATCGATTATCTGGCGTGGAAGATCAATCGCCATGCCGGCACCGCAATCGAGATCAAGCCTTGGCAGCGGCGCTGGCCGCTGCTGGGCGCGGTCACTCTGCTGCCGCGGCTGTTCCTGGGTGGTTCGATCCGCTGAGCGCGTTCGACAGCGCAAGGCCCAGGGCATTGAGCGTATAGGGCTTGCGCAGCACTTCATGCCCCCGGAAATCGTCGCTGTCGGTCGCGTCGCCGGTGAAGCCGGTGACGAACAGCACCGGCAGATGGCGCATATGGGCGGGCAGGGTGCGGATCATTTCCGGCCCGGTCATGTCGGGCATCAGCACGTCGCTCATGATCAGGCCGATATCGGCATTGTTGCTGAGCAGCTTGGCCGCCTTGCTGGGATGGTCGCAGGCGATCGGCAGGTGGCCGAGTTCGGCCAGCGCCGCCATGGTCTGGTTGAGCACGCGCGGATCATCCTCCACCACCAGGATGCGGGTCGGGGGATGGAGCGTGTGCAGCTGTTCGCTCGCCGGGGCCTCTGCTGCGGCCTCCTGCTCGGTCAGGATGCGGCGCGGCAGGTAGATATGGACGCTGGTGCCGGCGCCCAGTTCGGATTCGATGCGGATTTCGCCCTGGCTCTGGCGCACGAAGCCGAAAATCTGGCTGAGGCCAAGGCCGGTGCCCTTGCCGACCGGCTTGGTGGTGAAGAAGGGCTCGAACACGCGGGCGGCCACCTCGGCCGTCATGCCGCAGCCATTGTCGGTGACGCTGACGGTGACATAGTCGCCGGCCGGGCATTCGCCGATCTGGTTGGCGGCAAGCTGGGCCTGGCCGGTCGAGATGGTCAGCTTGCCCCGGCCCTCCATGGCGTCGCGGGCGTTGACGCACAGGTTGAGCAGGGCGTTTTCCATCTGATGCTGGTCGACGAAGATGCGCCAGCCGCTCGCCTTGTGGGCGAAGCTGACGATGATCTGGTCGCCGATCGTGCGATCGACCAGATCGGCCATGCCGCGCAGCAGGCTGTCGGGATCGACCGCATTGGGCAGCAGCGGTTCGGACCGGGCAAAGGCAAGCAGGCGGCGGGTCAGCGCGGCGGCGCGGTTGGCGCCCTCCATCGCATTGTCGAGATGATGGCCGGCCTCGGCCGGTTTCAGCCGCAGTTTGCGCTTGGCCAGTTCCAGCCCGCCAACGACGACCGCCAGCATATTGTTGAAGTCATGGGCGATGCCGCCGGTCAACTGGCCGACCGCGTCCATCTTCTGCATCTGGCGCAGATTATCCTCTGCGGCGGCGCGTTCGGCGGATTCGCGCTTCAACTGCTCATAGGCGTCCGACAATTCGCTGGTGCGGGCGGAAACGGCCTCTTCCAGCCGGTCGGCGCGTTCCGCCTCCATCTCCGCCATGCGGCGCGCGTTGCGCCGTTCGGTATAGGCGGCATTGACCAGCCACAGCGCGAACAGCACGCAGACCAGCAGGGCGAGGCCGACCATGCGCGACGTCTTGCCGACCAGTTCGGTGCGGTCGCCCGCCAGGCTGACGGCCAGGCTGCGTTCGCGCAGCCGCGCATTTTCGGCCTGGATCACCAGATCGATCAGCGCCGTCAGTCGCTTGATATCCTGCGATCGCCCGGCCTGATGGAATTGCGCCAGCGCGCCCATCTTCTGGTCATAGGTGGTGCGCAGGCCGATTTCGCTCAGCGTCTTGCCGCGCTGTTCGAACGCGGCCTGGAGCGCGCGGACATTGCCGCGCTGCCAGTCGGACTTGCGGGTGGCATAGGTCAGCGACTTGAGCTGGCTGGCGGCGGTACGCCACTGGTCCTGGAACAGGCGGCCGGTGTCGGGGTCGAGGCTGATGACATAGCGGGCCAGCGTCACTTCGGCGCGGGCGGTCTTGGCTTCGAAGGCGCGGGCGAGCGCCATGATTTCCCAGCTGCGCTGCTGTTCGGCAAGGGCGCGCTGATGATCGCGCGAGGCGCTGCTGGCGCTGTAGAGCAGGGCGCCGAGCGATCCGATCAGCAATATGCCAAGGACCAGGGGCATGTAGCGCCGCGCCGCGGCGCGCCAGCCCCGGTCCTGTTCATCGATCACTTCGCGTTCCGCCATATACCGTTACACTAACCGAACTATGTTAACCGCGCGAATATGCAGGTTAGATGGTTCCGCTGCTGTAGCAGATTCTATCGCAGGAAATACCCGGTCGATCGTCGGAGTGTCGAAAAGCGCGATCAGTTGATCGCGCCGGTGGCCTTGCCGGCGGTTTCGAACATGGCGATGATCTGTTCGACCTGCTCGTCGCTATGTTCGGCGCAGAGCGAGCAGCGCAGCAGGAAGGTGCCGGCCGGGGTTGCCGGCGGGCGCGCCATGTTGACGTAGAGGCCCAGCTCCAGCAGCGTCTGCCACATCGCCACCGCCTGCATCTGGTCGGTCAGGATGACGGCGATGATCGCCGACTGCGGCGTGGCGCTGCCCAGCTTGAAGCCGAGGTCGGTGAGGCCCTTGTGCAGGCGCTGGCTGTTCTTCCACAGATGGGTGCGCTTCTCGCCGGCATGCATCAGCTTGCGGATGCTGGTCGCGGCGGTGGCGACGACGCTGGGCGGCAGCGAGGCGGTGAAGACATAGGGACGGCAGACGAGGCGCAGGATCTCGAACTTGGGATGGTTCGAGACGCAGAAGCCGCCGACCGTGCCGACCGACTTGGAGAAGGTGCCGACCACGAAGTCGATCTCGCCCTCGACGCCCTGTTCCTCATAGGCGCCACGGCCGTTGGGGCCGAAGAAGCCCATGCCATGGGCTTCGTCGCACAGGATCATGCAATTGGGGTGCTTGCGGATGGCGGCGACCATCTCGGGCAGCGGGGCGACGTCGCCCAGCATCGAATAGACGCCTTCCAGCACGACCAGCTTCAGCGCATCGGCGGGCAGGCGGCCCAGGCGCTTGTCCAGATCCTCGACGCTGTTGTGGCGGAAGCGGACGATCTCCGCGTTGCCCATGGCGCAGCCATCATAGATGGAGGCATGGCTGTCGGCGTCGAGCACGACATAGTCGCCCTTGCCCGCCAGGGTGGAAATGATGCCCAAGTTCGCCTGATAGCCGGTCGAAAAGACCATGGCTCCGCTCGTGCCGTAAAATTCCTTGAGCGCGTCCTCGACTTCCTTGTGGCCCTGATAGGTGCCGTTGAGGACGCGGCTGCCGGTGGTGCCGGCGCCGAACTCGTCCAGCGCCTTCTTGCCGGCTTCGACTACATCCGGGTCGAAGGTCATGCCCATATAATTATAGGTGCCGAGCAGGATGGTTTCCTTGCCCTTGATGATCGCGCGGGTGGGCGAGAGCACCTGGTCCATCACGATCGCATAGGGATCGCGCACGCCTGTCGCCAGCAGCGCCTCGCGCTCGTTGATCAGCGGATCGAACTTGGAGAAGAGATCGCGGGTTTCGGTAGCGATGGCGGCGTCGGTCATAATATCAATGATCCCAAACCCGTTCGTCCTGAGCGAAGTCGAAGGACGCTGCTGAGCGAAGGCGAAGCATGGAGCCTCGGCTCCGCTCGGCAATGGGCTTCGACTTCGCTCAGCCCGAACGGTAGTTAAAGTGTCAGGCGGCCTTGAGCTTGGCGACCGCGTCGACCAGCTGGCCCACGGTCTCGATCTCGGCCTGCATGTTCATGGTGATGATGATGTCGAACTCGTCCTCGATGGCGGCGACGAAATCCATCACGGTCAGGCTGTCCCATTCCAGGTCGCCGGCAAAGGTGGTGACTTCGGTCAGTTCGACGCCCTTCTTGTTGAAGGGGGCGATCTGCGCTGCGACGCTGTCGAAAATCTCGCTGCGATCGGTCATTATCTCTTCAATCTTTCCATGAAAGCACGGCTTTTGCCGCCTTGGCTTGCTCTTTGGCAAGCGAATAAGGCGTCAATCGGGCAGCATCTGGGGCAAAATGCCTTGTTCGCGGCGCGCCGTGTCGCGCCGCGCTCTGCTATTCCAGCCCCGAAGGGGCGGGAGGATCAGCGGAAATTGTCGGCGTAGGCCTGAATTTTCAGCGTCTTGGGCGGGGTCGCGATGACGGTGTAGGCGATCTTCTCGCGCTCGGCATAGGCGACGGCGGCGTCCTGCGAGGAGAAGCTGAGCTTCAACTGCTGCTTGGTGTCGCCCGAGCCGGCCCAGCCGGTCAGCGGATCGGCCTTCTTCGCTTCGGCGGGCGCATATTCCAGCACCCACTTGTGAGTCAGCGCCTTGCCGGACTGGAGGGCGTTCTTCCGGATCTGGTAAATGCGCGCGGTCATCGCGATGAAACTCCGTAAAATCGTCATTGTGCGTTGCACCAGCGGTCGCCGTGAAGTCAAGAGTTGCGGCGCGCGTCCGCATTTTTGGTGCGCAATGTGGCATTGGCGCTCGCCGGATCGTCGGGCCAGGGGTGGCGGGGATAGCGACCACGCATTTCCTTGGCCACGTCGCGCCAGTTGCCGGCCCAGAATCCGGGCAGGTCGCGCGTCGTCTGGATCGGCCGGCCGGCGGGCGATGTGAGCGAGAGGACCAGCGGGATGCGCTGGTTGCCGACGGTCGGATGCTGCGACAGGCCGAACAGCGCCTGCACCCGCAATTCCACGCGCGGGCCGCCCTCGGCCGCATAGTCGATCGCATGGGTGGAGCCAGCGGGCGATCGGAAATCGGGCGGGGCGAGTCGGTCGAGTTGCTGCTTGCCGTCCCAGCCGATCAGCGTTTCGAGTTTGCCCGACAGTTGCGAGCGGTCGATGTCGGACAGGCGGCGTTTGCCCGCCAGCAGCGGCGGCAGCCAGTCGTCCAGCGTGTCGATCAGGGCGGCGTCGGACAATGCGTCGATCCCGGCAAACTCCGCCCGCATCCGCAGCGATTGCGCCGCTTCCGACCAGGGGAGGAGGGCAAGGCCGCCCTGCCGCACGCCATCGACCAGCGCGGCGACCACGGCATCGGGGTCGGGCCGGTCATCGGAGCCGGAGGACAGGCGCACCGCGCCCATCCGCCGCTCCCGCAGCGCCTCGATCCCGCCATTGGCGGGGCGGAACTTCACCGTGCGATGCTCGGCGATGCGCTCGCCGAACAGAGCGATCACCTCCGCCTCGCCGATGGGGGCGGCCGACAGGATGCGCGCGCCCGCGGCGCTGCCCTGCACTTCGCCCACCGCCAGCCAGGCTTCGCTGGCCAGCGGCGAGAGCGGATCGAGCCGGAAGCCGCGCCCGCCCACGCTGGCCCAGTCGGCGCCATCGGCGGAGCGGCGCTTGGCGACGCGATCGGGAAAGGCAAGGGCGAGGCAGAGGCCGACATCATGCAGTCCGCCTTCTGCGGCCGGGCGGCCATCGACCAGCCTGGCCCAGCGCTTGGCGAGGCCGCGACCGGCCTCGGCCCGCTTGCCGCTCTCGCGCCGCCAGCGCTGCAGCCGCAGGGTGAGGTCGGTATCGTGCCCGCCCAGGCCGCGTTCGCCGAGCAGGACCGCGATCTCGGCGGCGGTGCGGGTGAGGCCGCGCTCGCCGGCGCGCACCAGCATATGGGCGATGCGCGGCGCCAGCGGCAGGGTGGCGAGCGCCTTGCCATGGGCCGTGATGCGGCCGTCGGCGTCGAGCGCCTCCAGGGCGGTCAGTCGCTTGCGCGCCTCGGCCACGGCGGCGGCGGGCGGCGCGTCGAGCCAGCGCAGGCTGGCCGGATCGCTCACGCCCCAGAGCGCGCAGTCGAGCAGCAGGCTGGAAAGATCGCTTTCCAATATTTCCGGCGGGTCGAAGGGCGGCATGCCCGCCGTCGCCGCGGCCTCCCACAGGCGATAGGCGACACCCGGCCGCTGGCGCGCGGCGCGGCCGGCGCGCTGGGTCGCCGACGCCTGGCTGGCGCGCTCGGTGACGAGGCGGGTGACGCCGGCGGCGCGGTCATAGCGCGGACGCCGGGCCAGGCCGGAGTCGACGACGATGCGGACGCCGTCGATGGTCAGGCTGGTTTCGGCGATCGAGGTGGCGAGGATCACCTTGCGCCGCCCCTCGCGCGACGGGCGGATGGCGGCGCGCTGGGCCGCCGGATCGAGCGAGCCGTGCAACATGTGGACCTCGAACGCGCCACCCTCGATCCGTTCGGCGGTGCGCTCGATTTCCCGGACGCCGGGCAGGAAGGCGAGCAGGTCGCCGTCGGCTTCTTCCTCCAGCGCGCGGCGGATGGCGGCGGCCATCTCATCCTCGATCCGCTTTTCGGCATTGCGGCCGATATGGCGCAGTTCGAGGAGCTGGATCTTGCCCTCGCTCTCGATCACCGGCGCGCCATCGAGCAATGTGGAGAAGCGCGCCCCGTCGAGCGTGGCCGACATCGGCAGGAGGCGCAGGTCCGGGCGCAGCGCCGCCTGCGCATCGAGCGCGAGCGCCAGGCCGAAATCGCTGTCCAGGCTGCGCTCATGCACTTCATCGAACAGCACGGCGGACACGCCCGCCAGTTCGGGATCATCCTGAATGCGGCGGACGAAAATGCCCTCGGTCAGCACCAGCAGCCGCGTCTTCGCGCTGACCTTGCTGTCCATCCGCGTCGCATAGCCGACCGTGCCGCCGGGCTGCTCGCCCAGCATTTCGGCAATCCGCTCGGCCGCGGCGCGGGCGGCGAGACGGCGGGGGGAGAGTAGCAGTATCTGCCCGTCGCACCAGGGCTGGTCGAGCAGGGCGGGGGCCACCGCCGTCGTCTTGCCCGCACCCGGCGGCGCCACCAGCACGGCATTGCTGCCGGCGCGCAGCGCAGCGAGCAGGTCGGGCAGGACGGCATGGATCGGCAGGGCGGGGGCGGTCATGATCCGCCCCCTCTCGCGCCAATCCGGGCGGAGCGCAAGGCGCGCCGGGCAGAAACGGCAATGCCCGAAGCCGTGCGGCTCCGGGCATTGCGTCTATTCCGGCGCTGGCGCGCGACGCTCAGTCGTGGCCCTTGCTCATGAACTGTTCGACCACGTTGGACATGTCGAAGCTCTTGCCGCCCTGGACCGGCGGATATTGGGCGAGCGTCGTCAGATGTTCCTTCATCAATTCGCCCAGCGGCCCGTTCTGCCACGCCACCTTCTGGATCAGATGGCCGTAGGAGTCGCTGTTGTCATAGCTTTCGAACGGATCCATGCGAATGTTGAAGACCATCGGCTTGGAGCGGCCGACCATGGTGCCGTAATAATCCTCGTTGGTCGAGAAATGCCATTTCCACGGCCCCATGCGCAACGCTGTGAGCTTCGATTCATTATAGTGGAACACATGGTTCCGCGCCGAATCCTCGGCCTTGCCCGTCCAATAGTCGAGGTTGTTGACGCCATCGATATATTGGCTCTTCTCCTTGAGAACCTTCTCGTTCACGTCCGTGACGCCGGCGGCGACGGCCAGGGTGGTGAACATGTCCTGATGGCACTGGATACCGTTCTTGAGCTGCATCGGCTCGATCACGCCGGGCCATTTCAGCATCGAGATGACACGGACGCCGCCTTCGTAGGTGGTCATCTTCTCGCCGCGCCAGGGCGTGGTCGCGCCATGCGGCCAGGAGGAATGTTCCGGGCCATTGTCGGTCGAATACCAGACGATGGTATCCTCCTCCAGGCCGCTTTCCTTCAGCCAGTCGAGCACGATCCCGATATCATGGTCATGCTGCAGCATGCCCGAGCCGTGCAGGTCGGCGTCCGACGTGTATTTTTCCGCCGCATAGCGCCATTTGTCGTTGAGCCGGGTGTAGAGGTGCATACGGCTGGTGTTGAGCCAGACGAAGAAGGGTTCGTCGGCATCCTTGGCCTTCTGCATGAACTCCAGCGCGGGCGGGATGAACTCCTTCTCGTCCACCTCGTGCATGCGTTCCTGGTGCAGCGGGCCGGTGTCGACGATCTTCTGCTTGCCGACCTTGCCGTAGCGCGGATCCTCGGTCGGGTCGTCGACATCGGTGGCCCAGCTGTGGATCACGCCGCGCGGGCCAAATTTCTTCATATAGGCTTCGACGCTGCCCGAATGGGCCTTGGCGAAATTCTGGTAATCGCGCTGCTCTTCCTCTTCCGACACGTTGAGATGGTAGAGGTTGCCGAAAAACTCATCGAAGCCATGGTTGGTCGGCAGATGCTCATTGCGATCGCCCAGATGGCTCTTGCCGAAATGGCCGGTGCGATAGCCCGCGCCTTTCATTACTTCGGCGAGGCAGGGAGAGGCCGGCTGGAGGCCGAGAAGATCGCCCGGCTGCCCCACCGTCACCATGCCCGAGCGGATCGGATATTGGCCGGTGATGAAGGCGGCGCGGCCGGCGGTGCAGGACTGCTGGGCATAATGATCGGTGAAGCGGATGCCGCCATAGCCGATGCTGTCGATATTGGGCGTGGTATAGCCCATCGTGCCCAGGCCATAGGCACTGACATTCTGCCAGCCGATATCGTCACCCCAGATGACCAGGATATTGGGTTTCTTCGTCGCCATGCCGAGTCTCCGACCATGATGGATCGGCGGAAGGCTAATGGCGGGCGGGCCGCGACGCTGCATGGGGATAATCCCGAGAAGCGGCGGGGACATCCCCTATGCCCGGAGAAGGGGGGCTAACCGAACAGATACTAGCCGAACAGATAGATGTGGATCGGGTTCTTCGGATCGAGCAGCATCTTGGTCGTCAGCGCCAGCGACATGATGATGAGCAGCGGCTTGATCAGCTTCGAGCCGAACCGCATGGCGAGGTGCGATCCGATCTGGCCGCCGGTGATCGATCCGACAGCCATGGCCAGGCCCGCGATCCAGATGACATGGCCGCCAGCCACCATGGTCAGCAGCCCCGCGACATTGGAGGCGAAATTGGCCGCCTTGGTCTGGGCGGTGGCCCGCAGCAGCGACAGGCCGCCCAGCGCGATGAAGATGGTGGTGTAGAAGGCGCCGGCGCCCGGCCCGAAAAAGCCGTCATAGAAGCCGACCACACCGATCATGCCGGACAGGCCCCACATGCCGACGCGGGCATGGCGATCGGCATCGCTCAGCTTGGGCGAGAAGGTGAAATAGGCGGCCATCGCGATCAGCAGCGCGGGCATCAGTCCCGCCAGGATCGACGGATCGACCCGTTGCAGCAGCCAGGCGCCGCCGATCGACCCGATGAAGGCGGCGATCACCGGCCCCTTGTAGGTCGCAAGGTCCATATGGCCGCGCCGCGCATAGGCGACGCACGCGCCGAAGGTGCCAAGGCAGCTTTGCAGCTTGTTGGTCGCGACCGCCGGCACCGGCGGCACGCCGGCGGCGAGCAGCGCGGGCAGGGCAATGAGGCCGCCCCCGCCCGCCATCGCGTCGATGCAGCCGGCCATGAAGGCGGCGGCCATGAGGAAGGCGATGGTTTCGGGGGACAGGATCACGCGCGCAACAGCCCTAAATTTCGCAGCCCAAAAGGATGCGAAAGGACTTCGCTGTCAGGCCGGGAGGATGATGGGAGGGACGAGCGAAGCCGCTCGTTCCTCAATATGCCCGTGCTATCGCGAATTCGACCGCTTCGGTAAGGGCCGCTTTCGCCTTGCCGGCATCGAACATGCCCAGCGCGTCGATCGCGCGCTGGCCATAATGGCGGGCGCGGGCCAGCGTGTCGGCAATCGCGCCGGTCTGGCGCAGCAGCTGCGTCGCGTGGGCCAGATCCTCGTCGCTGATGCGATGGCCCGAGATCGCGGCCTTCCAGAAGGCCTTGTCCTCGTCCGAGCCGCGCGCATAGGCCAGGATCACCGGCAGGGTGACCTTGCCGTCGCGGAAATCGTCGCCGGCATCCTTGCCCATGGTGGCGCCATCCGATTCATAGTCGATCGCGTCGTCGATCAACTGGAAGGCGATGCCAAGGTTGCGGCCATAGACGTCGAGCGCATGTTCCTCCGCCTCGCTGCGGTCGGCGACCACGGCGGAAATGCGGCAGGCGGCGGCGAACAGGGCGGCGGTCTTGGCGCCGATGATGTCGAGATATTGTTCTTCGCTGGTGTCGATCTTGCGCTGGGCGGTCAGCTGGTTGACCTCGCCCTCGGCGATGATCGCCGAAGCGCCCGACAGGATCTTGAGCACCTTGAGCGACTCGGCCTCGACCATCAGCTCGAACGAGCGGGAGAAGAGGAAGTCGCCGACCAGCACGGAGGCGCTGTTGCCCCAGATGATGTTGGCGGTCTTGCGGCCGCGGCGCAGGCCCGATCCGTCGACGACATCGTCATGCAGCAGCGTGGCGGTGTGGATGAACTCGACCGATGCAGCCAGCTTGTAATGGCGCGATCCGGCATAGCCGACCAGGTCGGCGCAGGCGAGCGTCAGCATCGGCCGCAGCCGCTTGCCGCCGCCGGCGATCAGATGGCCGGCCAGTTCCGGGATCAGCGGGATGCGCGACTGCATCCGGTCCAGGATCACGCTGTTCACCTGGTTCATGCCATCGGCGACGAGCGCCATGATGGGAGCGAGCGAAGGGGCGCTGGTGCGGCCGATCGGGTGGACGTTGCCGGGGGAGGATGCAGTCATGACAAGCGTCCTCTGACGGGGCAAAAAGCAGATGGCAAGCGGGAATAGCTTGCCTGCGCGGCGCAATGGCGCAAAAAGCGCGCCGGACGATTGATTGACGCATCGCAGTAACGGAAAAGCCACGCCTTTTCCCGCCGCGATGCCGCTGTGGAGAATGCCAGGTGGATGAGACTTTGAAGCGCTATCGCGAGAGCATCGACAATATCGACGCGGCGCTCGTCTTCATGCTGGCGGAACGGTTCAAGGTCACCCAGGCCGTGGGCGAATATAAGGCGACCCACGACCTGCCGCCGGCCGATCCAGGCCGCGAGGAACGCCAGATTTCGCGCCTGCGCCAGCTCGCGCTCGACGCTAATCTCGATCCCGACTTCACCGAGAAATTCCTGCGCTTCATCATCGATGAGGTGATCCGCCATCATGAGCGGCTGCGGGAAGGCTGATTTCGAAAAATGCGCGAAAGAGCGCATTTTTGAGGCGGTGCCAGCCCGCTCCCCCACCCGGCCACCCAACGGCAGTATTCTTTGGGTGGCCGGGTGGGGGAGCGGGCCGGTGCGGTAGAATGTGGGGCAGCACATTCTCCAAACAAGGCTTTAATCCTTCGGATAATTTTCATGGCCCGCATTGGGCCAGTGGAAATGCGTGTAGGTCAGCATGGTCGAGAAGCTTTCCGACCGGACCTGATGCCACCAGCCGATCGGGATGAAGAGCAGATCGCCCGGCATCAGCCGCACTTCGTAGCGCAGCACGTCGCGGGCGCGCGGGTATTGATCCAGCCGCGCCGGATCGGTCAGGTCGCCGACATCGCTGAAGACATGGCGGTTATGCGCCAGCCGGCTGGTCTGCGACGGCGGCACCAGCATGACATGCTTGGTGCCCGTCACCTGCGCCAGCAGATTGTTGGTGAGGTCGAAATGCAGTGGGGTGAAGGCGCCCGCGCCGCCGATCCAGAGCATGCCGGGCGTCGGCGCCAGATAGGTGTCGGGATGGCCAAGGTCTGCCTGTAGCGGCGCGAGCGCCGGGCCGTTCGCCGCGCTGTTATAGGCGGTCAGATAGGCGTCATTGCCGCCGTCGCGCACAAGGTCGATGAACTGGCGAAAGGGGGCGCGGCACTTGTGCCGGTCCTTGGCCAGCTCATAGTCGGCGGCCTGTGCCCGGCCGCCCTGATATTCGATTTCCGCCGCGCCAATGGCATCGGCCAGATAGTCCGGCGTCCATTTTGCGCGGGCGGGCCAGCCCTCCATCGCCCCCTTGATCAGGACCGGGCGGCCGGGCGCGTAGAAATTATGCAGGAAATCCTCGCCTGACAGCGCGTCGGCGGTCAGCAGGCCGGAGGCGTAGGGCGACAGCGCGCGCTGCTGCTCCATGACGTTGAGCAGCCAGTCGCGCCGCTTGAGCGCGAGCGCGCTGTCGTCGCGGGGCGCGGGCACAGGCTTGGGCGGCACATGGGGCGCGGCATTGGCGGACGGCGCGCCAAAGCCGACCTGGCGCAGGGTCATCTGCATCTGCATGTCCGCCGCCTGCGACAGGATCGAGGGAAGCGGCGGGGTGCGGCCGGATTTGCTCATGACCCGCCCTAGCGCGCGATCATGACCGCCATGTTGCAGGATGTGACAAACCTGTGACGGCGCGGTGGCGGCTCAGGCCGGCTCCACCACCTCGGTCCGCTTGGGCTGTGACCGACCGAGCAGCACGCCGCCCAGCGCCAACGCGAAGCCGGCGATCTGCACGGGACCGAGCTTCTCGCCGAACAGCAGCCAGGCCTCGACCGCGGCGAGCGGCGGCACCAGCAGCAACAGCATCGACATGCGCGTCGGTCCCTGGGTGCGCACCAGCCAGACCAGCAGCGACAGGCCGGCGGCCGAGAGGCCCAGCACCGACCAACTGAGGCCGATCCACATCATCGGGCTATTGTCCCAGCGCCATTCGCCCACGATCAGGGTAGCGGCGATCGCCACCAGCGCGCCGCCGGCATTCTGCACCGCGCCCGACACCCAGATCGGATCGCCGCCGATCGTGCCGCGCTGGATCAGCGTGCCGCCGGTCATCGCCAGCACCGCGACAATGCCGGCAACGGCGGGGATCAGGGTGATCGCGCCCGCACCCGACTTGGCGATCGCCGGCATCAGCACGCAGCCGACGCCCAGGATGGCGATGGCAAGGCCGCTCCAGGCGCGCGCGGGCAAGCGCTCGCCCAGGATCGCGACGCTGGCGACCGCCACCATCAGCGGCTGGGTCGCGCCGAGCAGCGACATGATGCCGGCCGGCATGCCATGGCTGACTGCCCACCAGCTGAGCGTAAGGTAAAGGCCGTGCAGCATCGCGCCCGCCGCCAGATGCAGCCCCAATCGCCGGCCGCGCGGCCAGGGCTGGCGCCCATGCAGCGCCAGCGCGCCGAGCAGCAGCGCGGTCAGGCACAGGCGCGCGGCCAGGATCAGCTCGGGCGCGCCATGGGGCACCATCGCGCGGGCGACGATGAAACCGGTGGACCAGATCAGGACGAACAACAGGGATGCGATAATGCCGAACATGGCGCAGCCCATGGCCGATGCGCGCGCGCCTGTCGACCCGGCCAAGAGGCGAAGGGATCAGAAGCTGCCGGTCGCTGACCCGATCAGGATGACGGCGACCAGTGCCGCAAGCGAGCTGACGATGCCGGCCATGGCGATATCCAGATAGGATTCGCGGTGGGTGACACCGCTCAGCGCCAGCAGGGTGACGATCGCGCCATTATGCGGCAATATGTCCAGCGTGCCCGACCCGATCACCGCCACCCGGTGCATGATGGCGGGATCGGTGCCGGTCTGTGCCGCAATCGCCATATAGGTCGGCCCCAGCGCCTCCAGCGCGATGGTGAGCCCGCCCGAGGCCGATCCGGTGAGCGCGGCGAGCAGGTTGGTCGCCACCGCCAGCGACACCAGCGGCCCGCCGCCCATGCCCAGCACCCAGTCGCGGATCATGTGGAAGGCGGGCAGCGCGGCGATCACCGCGCCGAAGCCGACCAGGCTCGCCACGCTGATGATCGGCAGCACGGCGGCGTTGGCGCCCGAATCGATGCTGTCGCGCAGGCTGACGAGGCGGCCCCGGTTGCACAGGATGATGGCGAGCGTCGCGATCATCAGCGCCGCCGTCACCGACCATATGCCCGCAACCGCGCCCAGGCTGGTGCTGCCCCATAAAGGCTCCGCCAGGAAGGGTGCGTCCCAGGTCGGGAACAGCCAGAGCGAGAGGATGAGGTTGCAGCCGATCATCACCCCGATCGGCAGGAAGGCGATGCCGAGCGAAGGGCGGTCGTCGGTGGGCGCCCCCTTGTCCATTTCGGCCGGATCGAAGGTGGAGGCGGTCGTCGTATGCTCGCGCATCCGCGCGCTGTCGACTGGCACGGCCGGGGACAGGCTGGGATCATAGCCCTCCTGTCGGGCAGCGGCGGTCGCCTGTGCCCGCAGCAGCCAGCCAAGCCCCACCGCCAGCATGATGATCGCGGCGATCAGGCCCAGGCCCGGCGCGGCATAGATGGAGGTGCCGAAGAACGGCATGGGAATGACATTCTGGATCGCCGGCGTGCCGGGCAGGGCGGTCATGGTGAAGGTCGATGTGCCCAGGATGATGGTCGCGGGCACCAGCCGCCGGGGGATGTTGCCGGCGCGGAACAGCGCCTGCGCCATCGGCACCAGCACGAAGAAGGCGACGAACAGGCTGACCCCGCCATAGGTCAGGATCGCGCCGGCCAGCACCACCGCCATGATCGCGCGGCCGGACCCCAGCCAGCCGATCATGGCGTCGGCAATGGTGCGCACCGATCCGCTGTCGTTCATCAGCTTGGCGAAGATCGCGCCGAGCAGGAAGAGCGGGAAAAACTGGGCGAGGAAGCCGGCGGCGGCGACCATGAAGATCTGGGTCCAGCTCGCCAGCATCGGATAGCCCGAAAAGCTGGCGGCGATCATCGCCAGCGCCGGGGCGAGGAACAGCACGCTCCAGCCGCGATAGGCCATGGCGATCAGCGCGCCGAGCGCGACCAATATGCCGAGGAAGCTCAATGCCTCAGACATGGGCGAGCAGCGCGTCGATATCGAGCGTCGATTCCCGGCCGATCGCCTGGCCATGATCCTTCAGGAAATCGTCCGCCGCCTTGCGCCCGATCTTCTTGAGCTTCCACAGGAAAGCCCATTCGGCGTTCAGCTTGGACGAATGGCCGAATTGCAGCATGTCGGCGCTGGCGATGCGGTGGATACGCATCTTCGCCCATTTCTCGCCCTCGCCATGGCCGGGGTCGGCGACTTGGCGCAGCAGCGCCATCATCCGGATTTCCTGCAACAGCACGGCGTTGAAGGAAATCTCGTTCAATCGGCTGGCAATGTCGCGCGCGGCGTAGAGGTCGGTGGCGCGCTCGACCGGGTTTACCTGGATCAGGATGGTGTCGTCCGAATCGCAGTCGCGCACCAGCGGCGTCAGCGTCGGATTGCCCGAATAGCCGCCGTCCCAATAGGCCTCGCCATCGATCTCGACCGCGTGGAACATGGTCGGCAGGCAGGCGGAGGCGAGCAGCACGTCGGGGGTGATCTCCGCATTGCGGAACACGCGGGCCTGGCCGGTGCGCACGCTGGTCGCGGTGATGAACAGGCGGATCGGGCTGGCGGCAAGATGGTCGAAATCGACGCATTCGTTGAGGATGTCGGTCAGCGGGTTGAACCCGCCCGGATTGAGATCATAGGGCGAGCAGAGCCGCGCCATCAGGTCCATGCCGACATAGAGTGGCGAATAATCGAGCGTCCAGCGGCCGAGCGCTATGTCGAGCGGACTGCGGCGGAACGGGCTGAACATCGCCCCGTCCGACACCTTGCTCCAGAAGCGGGTGAGGGCGCGGCGGGCGCCCGGCGCGCCGCCATGGGCATAGCCGCTGGCCAGCACGGCCGCGTTCATCGCCCCGGCCGACGTGCCCGATATGCCGTCGATCCGCAGCCAGGGTTCCTCCAGCAGGCGGTCGAGCACGCCCCAGGTGAAGGCGCCATGGGCGCCGCCGCCCTGCAGGGCCAGGTCGATCAGGCGGCTTTGCGGCTCGGCAGTCGGATCGGGCATCGGGCACCTCGCGCTTGGCGGGGATGCCCCGCTATCGGAGTTTGTTGCGATGCAGCATGGGACCATTGCGGCCCGCCAATGTCAACGCCTTGCGCGTTGCACAAACCTCATTCCCGACCCGCGCGGATCGCCGCGCCGCCCGCGATCGGTGTGATCGCGACCAGCAGCAGGGAGGCGGCGCCCAGGAATTTGAACGCGGCGCCGCTGCCGTCGCCCAAGGTGCCCGCGCCAAAGATCAGCAGCGGCACCGCCAGCGGCAGGGCGAGCAGGCCCGCCAGCGCGCCCGACGAGCGCAGTCCGGCGGTCAGCGTCGCCACCAGCAGGCCGAGCGCGGCAAGCGCGGGCGTGCCGATCAACAGCCCGGCCTCCAGCGTCAGGATCGTCGCGCCGTCCAGCTTCAGCAGCGCGGCGGCGGGCAGGGCGGCGATCATCAGCGGCGGGCCGAAACCCAGCCAATGGGCAATCAGCCGGGCGATCACCACCATCTCCTCGCTGATGCCGCGCAGCGCGATCTGGTCCAGGATGCCGGCGTCGCGATCGGGCGCGACCAGCCGATCGACCGGCAACAGGCTGGCGAGCAGCGCCGCAATCCACAACATGCCGCCGCCGGTGCGGGCGAGCAGGGCGGCGTCGGGACCGACCGCAAAGGGGTAGAGGCTGGCGACCAGCAGCAGGAAGGCGACCGGCAGCCACAGCCCGGCCGAGCGCCAGGCCTGTCCCAGGTCGCGGGCGACGAGCAGGGCGATCAGTCGCATGACGCCTCCTGCGCCGGGTCCGGCACATGGGCGGCCATCTCGATCCGCACCGGATCGGTCAGCGGCAATGGCTGGTGCGAGGCAGCGACGACGATGCCGCCGGCCGCCAGATGGTCCGCCACCGCCGCGCCGAGCAGCGCGACCGACGCATCGTCCAGGCCGTTGGCCGGTTCGTCCAGCAGCCAGATATCCGCGCCGCTGGCAATCACGCGGGCGAGCATGGCGCGCTTGCGCTGGCCGGTGGAAAGCATGCGCACCGGCACGTCGCGCAAGGGGGCGAGCGCCATGGCGTGGAGCGCGCGGTCGAGCGCGGCCGCATCCGCCCGGTCGAGCCGTGCCCAGAAGCCGAGTGCGCGGTGGAGCGGCAATTCCATGTCGAGCGCCAGCCGCTCGTCGGCCAGCGCGACGCTGCCCTGGCGGTCGATCGTCCCGGCATGAATGGGCAGGAGTCCGGCACACTGGCGCAGCAGGCTCGACTTGCCGATGCCGTTGGCGCCGTGCAGCAAGGCACTGCCGCCGGCCGCCAGCATCAGGTCGACGCCGGCAAAGAGCAGGCGTCCGCCGCGCAGACAGGCCAGGCCCGACAGGCGCAGCGCCGCGCCGCTCATGGGGCGACCATATCCTCCAGCACATGCATGTCGATGTCCGACAGGCCGAAATGATGGCCGATTTCATGCACCACGACATGGGTGATGAGCGCTTCGAGCGGCACGCCGGTTTCGACCCATTCGTCGAGCAGCGGGCGGCGGAAAAGATGCACGGTCGGCGGCAGGTCGCCGGTCTGCGCCTCCTGCCCGAAGGGACGGCCGCTATAGAGGCCGGTCAGGCCGAACGGATCGTCAATCTCCATCTCCTTCAGGATATCGGCGTCGGCGAAATCCTCGACCAGCATCACGACATTGGAGAGATAGGAACGGAAGGGCTCGGGCAGGCGGCTCAGGGCCTCCAGCGCAAGTGTCTCGATTTCCTGTGGGGTAGGGGCGAAGCGGAACGATTGACCAGTGTCAGGCATGGCTGTCACATAGGCGAAAGAAATAACGCAGGATAGAGAAATGCTTGCCAGACTGAACGAAACGGAACGGGCGATCGCGCTGGCGGATTTGCCCGAATGGACGGCGGTCGCCGAACCGGACGGGATCGCGCGCAGCTTCACCTTTCCCGACTTTGTCGCCGCCTTCGGCTTCATGACGCGGGTGGCGCTGCTGGCGGAAAAGGCCGACCATCATCCCGAATGGTCGAACGTCTATAATCGGGTCGAAATCACGCTCACCACCCATGATGCCGGCGGCCTGTCGCAACGGGACATCGATCTGGCGAAGGGGATAGAGGCGCTGCTGCGCTGATGCTTGACGCGGCATCGCCCGGCCGATAATCGCCCCGGCAACATCAAGAGTCGGGCCAACGTCCGACACCAACCTGCTCCCCGAGCAAGGTGGTGCCTTTCGAAAGAGGGGGATGTGGCCGGACCGGCAATCCAACGGGACATGCAGCCACGACGACGTTGATCCGATGCTTGGTCAAACACCAGCAGACGGAAGCATGACGTGCCCATTTCCACACAGCAATTTGCCAGCGACAATTATGCCGGGGCCTGCCCCGAGGCGCTCGACGCGATGCTCGCGGCGAACAGCGGATCGGCGACGGCCTATGGCGAGGATGAATGGACGCAGCGCGCGGCGGACAATTTCCGCACCCTGTTCGGCGGCGATGCGGAGGTCTTCTTCGTCTTTAACGGCACGGCCGCCAATTCGCTGGCGCTCGCGGCGCTGTGCCAATCCTATCATAGCGTGATCTGTTCGGCGGCCGCCCATGTCGAGACCGACGAATGCGGCGCGCCCGAATTCTTCTCCAACGGGTCGAAGCTGCTCGCCGCGCCCTCGGCCGACGGCAAGCTGACGCCGGACGCGATCCGGCAGCTCGCGACCAGCCGGTCCGACATCCATTTCCCCAAGCCGCGCGTCGTCACCATCACCCAGCCGACCGAGACCGGCCTTGTCTACACTGTCGAGGAAGTGCGCGCGATTTCTGCCGTGTGCCGCGAACTGGGGCTGAAACTGCATATGGACGGCGCGCGCTTCGCCCATGCCTGCGCCAGCCTGGGCTGCGATCCGGCGGAAATCAGCTGGAAGGCGGGCGTCGACGTGCTCTGCTTTGGCGGCACCAAGAATGGCATGGCCGTGGGCGAGGCGGTGATCTTCTTCGATCGCGCGCTGGCGCAGGATTTCGACTATCGCTGCAAGCAGGCGGGGCAACTGGCGTCGAAGATGCGCTTCCTGTCGGCGCCCTGGATCGGCCTGCTGGAAAGCGGCGCCTGGTTGCGCAATGCCCGCCACGGCAATGATTGCGCGCGCCGGCTGGCGGTTGCGATCGCCGACCTGCCCGATGTCAGCCCGATCTTCCCGGTGGAGGCCAATGCGCTGTTCCTGACGGCCCCCGCGGAGGTGCTGGAAGCCCTGCGCGCGCGCGGCTGGCGTTTCTACACCTTCATCGGCGGCGGCGCGCGATTCATGTTCGCCTGGGATGCGCAGGTGGAGCGGGTCGACGAACTGGCCCGCGACATCAGGGAAGCCTGTCTGGCGGTCGCCGCCTGACCGGATGGCGCTAGTGCGGGCGAGGCGGCCTCAGGGTTCCTCGCCCTCGATCCGGGCGTCATAGCTGCTCAACGCGCTGATGACGTCCGGCATCTTTTCGTAGCGCTTGCGCAGCAAGGCCAGCTTCGCGTCGGTGCCGGAGCAGAGTTCGGCGACGCTTTCCTCGATATAGGCGCGCCGTTCCGCATCATAGGGTTCCTCGCCGCGGAAATGGTCGCAGCTGTCGCGGTCGACCATGAAGGCGGTGACTTCGCGCGGGAAGGGGGCGGGCTGGGCCGCATTGCTGGACGGCGGCAGGTCGAGCGAATTGGTCGGGCCGGGCGGGCCGACGGTGACGATCGGCGCCGGGCGCGAGGGCAGGACGGCGGGGGGAGCGGGCGGCGGCGGATCGGGCTGGACGACGGCGACGGCCACCTGCTGCGGTGCGCTGACCGGGGCGGCCTCAGCGCTGTCATCGGACGAGCCCTTGCAGCCGGTGACGAGCACCAGCGCCAGCATCATCGGAAACAGCTTCAAACGCCCCTTCACCCGATTTCCTCCCGCAGTCCGGCGATCAGATCCGCAACATGCGGCAAGCGCGACTCTTCCTCGTCGAGGATCGCCAGAAACGCCGCCCGCCTATAGTTGCGCAACGCCCCTTCGGGAAGACGGGTTGGGGCAGGAATTGCGGAAATTACGATATCCAGCAGGCGCTCCACCCCATGGAGCCTGCCCCACAGATAGTCATTCTCCCGATAGACCCGGCTGAAGAAGGCGCCAAAATTGTTGAATTCTATGCCTTTTAGCGTGGCGTTGGCGCCGCCGGCGCGGATGGCGGTGCAATCTTCGGGCGAAATCCGGTCGACCTTTATCGGATCATATTCATCGACTGCGTCACCCTGAAGCAACGGTAAGGTCGCGATGTCGGAGAAGGGGAAACCGAGATAGGCCAGCAACATGGTGCGGCGCCCCGCCTTGGGCAGGTTGGCGAGCGCCTCGGCCAGCAGCATGTCGGCTGCCTCGTCGCGGGCACGCAGGTCACGCGCCTGCGCCATCGCCTCCAGCGCGGCACCGGCGTCGGTCGGCACCTGCGCGGCGGCGGCGCGGACATGGTCATTGTAGAAATCATTGCCCTCGCATTCGGTGTAGAGGGCGAGCGCGCGATAGATGGCGTCGTGCATCGCCTGCACCGCTTCGCTGTCGGCATCGGCCTCCAACTCCAGCGTCTCGGCCAGCCGCCGCGCCAGGAAGCGCAGGCGGCGGATGCGGAAGGGGAGGTCATGGGTGCGGAAGAAGAGGACGGGCGCGGCGGCGGAGCCGGCATCCTCGGTCAACTGGTCGGCGCCGATCGCGCGCACCTGCTTCCAGATCGCCTGGCGATAGGCTTCGCGCATCATCGGCGCATCCTCGCCGCTCAACTGGAACAGACGCGCGGTCAGATCCTCGACGATGCCCGACAGTTTGAGATGGGCATAAGCGGGGAAGGCGAATCCGGCCGAGGCGGCGGCGCGCTGCTGCGCCTTGCCGCGCCAGGCCGACAGGCGCGCCGGCGTCGGCCGGTCGAGGAACAGCATGCGGCCGATCGCCCCCTCCACCTCCGCCTCGATGCCGGGGCGCAGCGCCTGGATGATCCGGCCCATGCGGCGGATGCGGGCGGAATGGCGGTCGATCGCCTCCAGATTGTCGCGGATCGGCTGCTCGCGTGGAATGTCAGACAGTGCGCCGAAGATGGTGCGGAAAAAGCCCGGCAGCGGCGCATTCTCGCCGATCGGCGCTGCTTCCTCCTCGCCCTCGCGATTGAGGTGGATCGATCGGTGGCCGGGCTTGGGATCGATATAGACGAAGCGGCGGTCGACCTCGCGCCGCGACGGCCGGTTCTTGAGCGCGCCGATCGCCTGGGCAAAGGGGGCGTTGGCCAGCACCGATCCGTCGATCAGCACCGCGTCCTCCGCCTCGCCCCGTGCCGCCCGGCGCGGCAGCACGCGCGCCAGAAAGGCGTCGCGGCCGGGCCAGGCGCGGTGGCGGCGCTTCAATACCCGGTCCAGCTCGCGCACGGTGAAGGGCGGAAAGGCGCCGGGGAAGCTGGCGGTGGCGCGCGCGGCAAAGACCAGTTCGGCCGGATCGGCAAAGCCGCTGGCACTGCCGCCCCGGCCACGAAAGCCGATCGACAGCCGATGCTCGGTCTCGATCACCTGGGGCGGGCTGTTGAGGCTCAGGCTCTGCACATGGCCGTCGAAATCGGTGACGGTGACGAACAGGTCGAGCGGATGGCCGTCGGGCAGCAGCGACGGCCCGGCCGGCGTCGCCGCCATCGCGTCGAAGGCGTCGAGCAGCATGGTCGAGAATATTGCCCCACCAAAGGGCGGCTCGAACCAGCGCGAGCGGATGAAGCGCGACAATTTCATCCGCACCTCTTCGCGCGTGTCGGGCGCCACCGTTCGCTCGACCGCGTCGCCGGGGCGGCGCGCGGCCATCCATACCAGCGGCGTCGCCCAGAATTTGGTCAGCGCGCGGGCGGGCCGGGCATCGGGATCGAGCAGTTCGTCGACATCGGCATTGTCGAGCCACAACGCGGTCAGCGGTTCCAGAGACTGGCCGGTCTCGATCGCCTGGGCCAGAAAGATGCCGTTGATCCCGCCCGCGCTGGCGCCGGCGATGATGTCGGGCAGGATGCGCAGCCGCGTGCCGCTCGCCGCCTCGATATCGGCGAGCAGCCGATGATAGACTGCCTCGCTCGCCCCCTGCGGCGCCACCCCGTCATGAAAGGCCCGGCTCGCCCGCGTCAGGTGCCAGATTTCCTTGGTGATGCCGTGCATGTAGACGGCCAGGCTGATCCCGCCATAACAGACGAGCGCGAGGCGTAATTCCTTCTCCCTCATGGGGATAGGGATCGCAAAGCCAGGGCGCCTTGTCGAGAGGCGGAATGTCCCACCCCCTGTCCGAAAGCGGGAAGGGAGAGTTGGATGGGTGGCTAAGCAACGGCCTGTTTTTTTACCGTCATCCCCGCGCAGGCGGGGATCCATCTCCCCAGCGTCGGACCAGATGCAAGGTCAGGGGATGGATTCCCGCCTACGCGGGAATGACAAAATGGGGTGGGTAGCGGACTGGCGGTTTTGGAGAGTCAATTGGCTCTAGCTGACGCTGCGCGGTAAAAATTATTCAGCAACAATCGCCCTAATTGCGGACATCCGCAGGCCGTGCTGTATCCTGCCTATGATTGACGACGAAGCGCGCTTCGATGACAGGCAGCTTGAGATCGTGAAGCATAAGCAAGTGGAGAAGTCTGAGTGAATCTGCCTCATCGCGGTATTATCTTCGGCGCGCTATTGGGCCTTCTGGCGGGAATGACGAGTTCGGTCGATACACCGACCAGAGTGTTTGCCCCGGTGGTAGCGTGCGCGCTGATCGGATGGGTGATTGGGCGTTATATGGAGCAGCGCAAACCCCGGCGCTAAACGGCGCGTTTGCGATCGATCCCATAGCCTTGTTTCTAACCCTTCGCCTGACTCGAAGCCCTTGGTTGTAAACTAAGTAATCGCCAAATCTTTAGGGTACGGTAATGGCAGCTTTCCACCAGATTTCGTCATTCAGCCTTCTACACACCATTTGAATGAATGGCCGGATTTAAGAATGTTGATGATCTGGTGGAGTGACTAAAAATGGTCGTTTTCAGACCATCCTCCCCTGCAAGGGGAGTTCAAGGGAGACCCGTGTCTCCCTTGAACTGGCCGAAGGCCAGACGGAGGGGTATCCCCCTCTCGATAGCGTGACACCCCTCCACCACTTCGTGGTCCCCCTCCCCTTGCAGGGGAGGAATTTACCGCCGCTCTTGGCCGTCTTCAGACCCTCAGCCATCCCCAACACGCGCCCGCATTCACCCCAGCTTGAACTCCGCCCAGATCGGCAGATGGTCCGACGCCTTGCGCGCGGCGGCGCTCTCGTGGACGCCGCTGTCGACCAGGCGGATGCGGCCGCAATGCATGATCCGGTCGAGCCGGGCGACCGGGCGGCGGGCGTGGAAGCTGCGGCCGCAGGGGGCGAAGCTGTAATGGCGGGCAAAGTCGGCCAGGCAACCGCGTTCGGCGCTCCATTCGTTGAGGTCGCCCATCAGCACCGTCGGCAGGGCATGGCCCTGGGCCGCCGCATGGATCACCGCCGCCGCCTGCTTGCGCCGCCACAAGCCCGACAGGTCGAGATGCATGCCGAATACGCGCAGGGTCGCGCCCTTGATTCCCACCTCCGCCATGGTCGCGCCGCGCGGTTCCAGGCAAGGGAGGTGCAGCACGTCATAGGCGGCGACCTCCGCTTCCTTGCGGACGATGATGGCATTGCCGTGCCAGCCCATGCTGTCGGTCTGGACATTGAGCGGCACCGGCTTGTAGCCGCTCTGGCGGTCGAGCAGCAGCGGCGGGATCGCGGCATAGCGTATGCCGAAGCGCCGGTCGGCCTCCTGCAGCGCGATGATGTCGGCATCCACCTCGTTCAGCACGTCGATCACCCGCTCGGGCGAGCGGCGGCGGTCGGTACCGATGGCCTTGCGGATATTATAGCTGGCGACGCGGATCGTGGCGGACATGCTGCTTCAATGCGCCAGCGGCGCGGGGGTTTCCAGCCTCGATGCAAGATCGCGTTTGTGTTCCTTTTATGTTCTGTTATGCGTGGGCGATGGCCAAGGCAAAGCGCAAATTCGTCTGTCAGCAATGCGGCACCGTCTCCGGCCGGTGGCAGGGGCAGTGCGATGATTGCGGCGAATGGAACAGCATCGTCGAGGAAGCGGCCGAGACCGTCTTTTCCGCCAAGCATGACCTGCAGGGCGGCGGCCGGGCGATCACGCTCATCGGCCTCGACAGCAAGGTGGAACTGCCCGCGCGCACCAGCACCGGCATTGCCGAGTTCGACCGGGCGCTGGGCGGCGGCATCGTGCCGGGGTCGGCCACGCTGATCGGCGGCGATCCGGGCATCGGCAAGTCGACCCTGTTGCTGCAGGCGGCGGCGCGGGTCGCCTCGCGCGGGTTGACCGTCGCCTATATCAGCGGCGAGGAGGCGTCGGACCAGGTGCGGCTGCGCGCCCAGCGGCTGGGCCTTGGCAATGCGCCGGTGCAACTGGCCAGCGCGACATCGGTACGCGATATCCTGACGACGCTGAGCGAGGGCGTGCCACCCGCTTTGCTCATTATCGATTCGATCCAGACCATGCACAGCGACCTGATCGAGGGTGCGCCCGGCACCGTCAGCCAGGTGCGTGCATCGAGCCAGGAACTGATCAAGTTCGCCAAGCAGCGCGGCACCGCGCTGATCCTGGTCGGCCATGTCACCAAGGATGGCAGCATCGCCGGCCCGCGCGTGCTGGAACATATGGTCGACACGGTGCTGGCGTTCGAGGGCGAGCGCAGCCACCAGTACCGTATCTTGCGCGCGATCAAGAACCGCTTCGGCGGCACCGACGAGATCGGCGTCTTCTCGATGGTCGCCGAGGGGCTGGAGGAGGTCGCCAATCCGTCCGCCCTGTTCCTCACCAATCGCGACGAGACGGTGACGGGCGCCACCGTCTTCCCCGCGCTCGAAGGGACGCGGCCGGTGCTGGTCGAGATCCAGGCGCTGGTGGTGCGGTTGTCGAGCGGGGCGACGCCCCGGCGCGCCGTGGTCGGCTGGGACAGCGGCCGGCTGGCGATGATCCTCGCCGTGCTGGAGGCGCGCTGCGGCCTCAGCTTCTCGACCTGCGAAGTCTATCTCAATGTCGCGGGCGGCTATCGTCTATCCGACCCGGCCGCTGACCTTGCCGTCGCCGCTGCTTTGATGTCGGCCTTGTCGGAACGGCCGGTGCCCGCCGATGTCGTGCTGTTCGGCGAGATTGCGCTGTCGAGCGAAATTCGCCCCGTCTCGCACACGCCGCTGCGGCTCCGTGAATCGGCCAAGCTGGGCTTCAACCGCGCCTTCGTGCCGGCGTCGGGCGCGGACGGGGTGAAGGGGATTTCGGTCAGCGGCTTCCGCACCCTTGCACAGCTGGTTGACCAGATGCTCGGGCGCGGATAGCCAGCGCGGCATGAACGCCGTCGATATCCTCGTCCTCCTCCTCATCGGCGGCTGCGCCATATTCGGCCTGCTGCGCGGGTTCGTGACCGAAACCCTGTCGCTGATCGCCTGGGTCGCGGGCATCTTCGCGATCAGCCTGCTCCACGCTTCCGTTACCGAATTGTTGACCAGCTTCGTCGGCAGCGAGAGCGGGGCGGCAGTGCTGGCCTTCTTCCTGATCTTCGCCGTCACCTTTGGCGCGGGCAAGCTGCTTGCCCGCGCGATCGGCCAACGCACCCGCCAGTCGGTGCTCGGCCCGATCGACCGGGTGCTGGGCGGCGGCTTCGGCGCGATCAAGGGCCTGATCGGTGCGACCCTGGTCTTCCTCGCCTTCTCCCTCGTCTATGACACATTCTACGGCAGCGGCGCACGCCGCCCTGACTGGCTGTCGGACGCCCGCACCTATCCGCTGCTCAATGCCAGCGGCAAGGCGATCAGCGAATTTGTCGATGAACAGCGCGCGCAGAAGCCGGCGGAGTCCGATCCGGCGGCGTGACCGGGGTGGGTGGCTTACGGCCATCCCACCGACGTCATGCTGAACTTGTTTCAGCATCCATCAAGCCTAACAAACCATTGGTCTATTGGGAGGAATGGACCCTGAAACAAGTTCAGGGTGACGATGATGGGATGGGCGGTTCTTGGTCGAAACTCGACCCGTCACGCCCGCATGCCGCTGTCCTACAGCTCTGCCCCTGTTCTAAGCTGGGGCATGACGCTGCCGCTCATCCTGCCTCCGCTATCCATGCAACTGGCGCGCGCCGGGCGCGTCTGCCGAACCTGCCATGGCGCGTTACCGGCGCGTGGGCGGTGCATCATGAGGGCGAAGCAGGTGCAAATGCCCCGAAAAGGCCGTTTACACTATGAACTTCGGTCGTGACCCGCGCGGACTCGTGTCCTTGGGCGGGCTACAGCCAGCCCTTGGCGCGATAGGCTTCGACCGTGGCCTTGAGCCCTTCCTCGGTCGGGATCTGCGGCGTCCACAGCCGCTTGGGCGGCTGCTTGCGCTTGGCGACGACCCAGTCGGGGTGGCAGAAATAATCGACCCGGTCGGGGGTCAGCTTGGCGTTGCGGCCGCGCACCAGCCGATCGAGCCGGGCAGCGGTCGCCAGCAGCCATTGCGGCGTCGCGAAGGTGCGGACAGTGCGGCCCACGGCCCGGCCGATCGCTTGGCCGAATTCCTGATGGTCCCAGCCGCCGGGCGTCGCATCGTCCGCCTCATAGGTGCGGGTCTGGCTCTGCTCCTTTTCGCAGGCGAGCGTCAGCAGCAGGCGGGACAAATCGGCGACATGGATCACCGACAGCCGGCCGCCGGGCGGCAGCAGCATGATGCCGCGCTTGGCCATGCGGAACAGTTCCAGCATTTCCTGGTCATTGGGGCCATAGATGGCGGGCGGGCGCACGATCGTCCAGTCGAGGCCGCTGGCCTTCACATGGCGTTCGGCCAGTTCCTTCGACCAGCCATAGTCCGACATGCCCGGTTCGCGCGCGGCGAGCGAGGAGACATGGACGAGCCGGCGCACGCCGCGTTTGCGCATGGCGTCGACCACCGCCATCGTGCCGCGCGCATTGCCCGCCTCGAACCCGTCGCGGTCGGGCGCGTTCACCACGCCCGCGATATGGATCACGGCGTCGGCGTCGCGCACCAGCGTATCGAGCGCGGCGGCATCGTCGAGCGAACCGGGCACCCATTTGAGATGGGCGCGTGGCGGCTGCGCCCGGCGGGTGAGGGCGTTGACCTGGAGACCGGCGGCAAGCGCCTGATCGAGCGTTTCGGCGCCGACGAAACCCGTCGCGCCGGTCATGGCAATTCTAAGGGACATAATAGGTCAGACCATCGCCATATGGTCGCGATGGACCAGCACGGTGCGGGACATTTCGCCGAGCAGGGCGGGAATGTCCTCGCTGCGGCGGCCGGCGATCTTCGCGGCGGCCTCGCTGTCATATTCGGTTAGGCCACGGGCGATCACCCGGCCATCCTGATTGAGAATGTCGACCACGTCGCCGCGTGCAAACACGCCCTCGACCTGCGCGACGCCGGCCGGGAGCAGGCTGTTGCCCTTGCCCAGAGCGGCTTCGGCGCCGGCATCGACGATGATCCGGCCGAGCACGGTGAGGCGGCCCGAGAGCCAGCCCTTGCGCGCGCCCTGGCTTTCGGCGGCGAGGAAGATGGAGCCGCGGCCGGCATTGGCCCAATGGCTGAGCGGGGCGTCGACCTTGCCGGAGATGATGGCGAGATGGGCGCCGGCGCCGGTGGCGATCTGTGCCGCCTGGATTTTCGACACCATGCCGCCCGATCCCATGCCCGAAGCCGAACCGGTGTCGGCCATGGCGGCAATGCGCGCGTCGATGCGCTCTATCCTCTCGATCAGCATGGCATTCGCATCGGCGTGCGGGTTGGCGGTGTAAAGCCCGTCCACGTCCGACAGCAGCACAACCGCGTCGGCCCGTGCCGCCTGTCCGATGCGCGCCGCCAGTCGATCATTGTCGCCAAAGCGGATCTCCGCCGTGGCGACGCTGTCATTCTCGTTCACCACCGGCACGACGTCGAGCGCCATCAGTCGCTCCAGCGTGGCGGATGCGTTGAGATAGCGGCGGCGATGCTCCAGATCGTCGAGCGTCACCAGCATCTGCGCGGCGGTAATGCCCTTTTCATGCAGCAGGCTGGCCCAGCATTGCGACAGGGCGATCTGGCCGGTGGCGGCCGCCGCCTGCGCATCCTCCAGGCTGCCGCGCCCGCCCTTGGGCAGTTTCAGCCGGCGCGCGCCCAGCGCGATCGCGCCCGACGACACGATGATGACCTGTTGCCCGGCCGCCTTGCGTGCGGCGACATCGGCCACCAGCGTGCGCAGCCAGTCGACGCGCACTTCCCCGGCCGGATCGACCAGCAGCGCCGACCCGATCTTGATGACCAGGCGGCGGACCAGGGCAGGGGGAAAGCCGGACAGGGCGTTCGTGGCCACTTTTACAACAACATCCGTTCGGTTCGAGCTTGTCGAGAACCTCGCGCGCAGTTCTCGACAAGCTCGAACCGAACGGAGATAAGTTTATTGATGCCTTAGATCGGCGACCAGGTGGCTTCGCCGTCGCTGTCGTCGGCGTCGTCCTCTTCACGATCCTCGTCGAGCATTTCCAGCACGGCGTCGAGCAACGGGGTGACACCTTCGCCGGTCGCGCCGGAGATGATGAAGACATCTTCCACGCCGGCCTGCTCGCGCAGCTGCTCGGCAATGTCTTCCATCAGTTCCTGGCCCAGCAGGTCGCCCTTGTTGAGCACCACGATCTGCGGCTTTTCGTCCAGCCCCCCGCCATAGGCGGCGAGTTCGTCGGTGACGATGCGGAAGGCTTCGACCGGGTCATCACCGGTCGCATCGATCAGGTGCAGCAGCACGCGGCAGCGCTCGATATGGCCCAGGAACCGGTCGCCGATGCCCGCGCCCTCGGCCGCGCCCGCGATCAGACCGGGAATATCGGCCAGTACGAATTCGCGATCACGGTGCAGCACCACGCCAAGCTGCGGCTTGGTGGTGGTGAAGGCATAGGCGCCGACCTTCGCCTTGGTGTTCGTCACCTGGTTGATCAGGGTCGACTTGCCGGCGTTCGGCATGCCGACCAGGCCGACATCGGCCAGCAGCTTGAGCCGCAGCCAGACCCACATTTCCTGGCCTGGCCAGCCGGTGCCATGCTGGCGCGGCGCCCGGTTGGTGCTGGTCTTGTAGGACAGGTTGCCGCGGCCGCCATCGCCGCCGCGCAGGAAGCTCACACGCTGCCCAACCTCGGTGAAGTCGGCCAGGATTTCCTGTTCCTCATATTCGGGATAGCCGTCCTCGTCCTCGGTTCCCTCGATCGGCTGGGGATCGGACAGGATCTGGGTGCCGACCGGCACCTTGACGATCAGGTCGTTGCCGCCGGCGCCATAACGGTTCTTGCCCATGCCGGGCATGCCGCGCTGCGCCTTGAAATGCTGGGTGTAGCGGAAGTCGATCAGCGTGTTGAGGCCGGCCACGGCCTCGAAGATGATGTCGCCGCCCTTGCCGCCATTGCCGCCGTCCGGGCCGCCATATTCGACATATTTTTCACGCCGAAAGCTGACCGCGCCGGGACCGCCCCAGCCGGACTTGATATAGATTTTTGCTTGATCGAGAAAATGCATGGCGCGCCCATAGCGTCTTCTTGGGCAAAATTAAACCTTAGCTTGCGACACTTTCGCCGTCGCCGTCAACCGGGCTTCTTCGGTCAGGGCGGAGACCAGGCTGCGGGCCGCCAGTTCGCGCGCTTTCTCGCGATTGAGGCCCAGTGCAGCGGCCATCGGGCCGCCCATCTGCGAATCGCCCAGCGCCAGCAGGACCAGCATCAGCGTGTTGTCGCGGATCACCTCTGCCAGTTGCGGGCGCAGCGCCGTCGCGGCCAGCTTGTCGACCAGCCGGTGGATCGCATCCACCACCGGGTCGAGCGCATCCTCATTGCCCGACGCCAGCATCCAGCTTGCCAGCGCGCCGGCGCCGCCCGCGTCGAAGGCGTCGAAGGTCATGTCGACGATCCGCCGGGGCTCGACCTCGCCCCGCCGGGCGGCATTCACCGCGTCGCCGATCGTGGCGGTGATGGCGTCGGCCAGATAGCCGGCCAGTGCCTTCTGCAGGCCGGCGGCCGATCCGAAATGATGGAGCAGATTGGCATGGGTGCGGCCGATGCGATTGCCCACGGCCTTCAGCGTCACGGCCTGCGGCCCTGCTTCCAGCAGCAGGTCGCGGGCGGCTTCCAGCGCAATCAGGCGACTTTCGTCAGGGCTGAGGCGCGAGCGCTTGAGGGGGATTGGTTCGGGCAACGTGGCTTGCCCATGACACAGGGGCGGAGGGAAGGCCATAGCCATGTGCGGGGTCGCTTGACCGGCCCCTGCGCGGCCGCCCATAGATTGGCGATGACCGATGCACCCATCCTCACCACCGACCGCCTGATCCTGCGCCCGCATCGGGTGGAGGATTATCCCGCCTGCCAGGCGCTCTGGGCCGATCCGGACGTGGTGCGCTTCATCGGCGGCGCGGCGCTCGATGCGCAGGCGGTGTGGTTCCGCATCCTGCGCTATGCCGGCATGTGGGCGCTGCTCGGCTATGGCATGTGGGCGATCGAGGATCGCGCCAATGGCGAATTGCTGGGGGAGGCCGGGTTGCTGAGCGCGGCGCGGGGGCTGGCCGAACTGGACGGCGTGCCGGAGGCAGGCTGGGTGCTGGGGCCGGCCGCCTGGGGGCGCGGTATCGCGACCGAGGCAATGGCGGCGATCTTTGCCTGGACCGATGCGCATCTGGATGCGCCGTCGATCCGCTGCATCATTGCGCCCGACAATGGCGGGTCGATCAAGGTGGCGGAGAAACTGGGCTTTGCCGCGCTGGCCGAAGTCGATTTCCATGGCGCGCCGACGCGTGTCTTCGATCGGCCGCGTCAGGGGTGAGAGGCGGGCGCCTTGATCGGCGCCCGCGCACTTCAGTCAAGCGGCAAGCGCCGGCAGCGCGTCGCCATATAGGTCCATCGCAAAGTCCACGCTCATGCGGGCGGCCTCGCCCTCGTCAAAGACCAAGCAGTCGGCCTCGGCCCCGCGAGCGGGGCTGTAGCGCCGCTCGATCGTGCCATTGGCGCGGAAACCGATCTTGCGCAGGACATGGCCCGACGCGCGATTGTCGGCGAAATGGACGGCGCGGACAGCGGGCAGATTATGCGCGCGGGCGATGCTCATGACGGCGCGTGCCGCCTCCGTGGCGAAGCCCAGGCCCCAATAGGGGCGGGCGATCCAGTAGCCCAGTTCCGGCGTGCCATCCTCGGCCTTATGGATGCCGCAGCCGCCCACCAGACGCGGCGCGCCTTGGGTGCGGGTGAAGGCCAGCAGGCGCGGCATGCGCGAATCCTGCGGCAGTGCCAGGAAGGCTTCGGCATCGGCCAGGCCATAGGGGGCGGGGGCGCGGCTCAGATTACGCAGGACCGCGTCATTGCCGATGGCCTGGGCCAGGGCGGGGGCATCTTCCATCCAGCCTGGCCGCAGCAGCAGGCGGGGGGTACGGGCGAACATT
Organism: Sphingobium salicis subsp. salicis; assembly: GCF_049472635.1. Taxonomy (NCBI): domain Bacteria; kingdom Pseudomonadati; phylum Pseudomonadota; class Alphaproteobacteria; order Sphingomonadales; family Sphingobiaceae; genus Sphingobium; species Sphingobium salicis. Next base: position 2,767,915 of record NZ_JAYRCS010000001.1, on the reverse strand, counting down.
CACGTCTCTCCTCTTCGTGCGCGCCAATAGCTGCCAATCATGACGGCTTGACGACGGTCTTCTCTGGCTGAGCCCCGCCCGCACGACGCGCGAGAAGGCCAGTAGTTCCAGAGGTTTGAGGGAAATCGGGAGGAGTGCCCGGTGATGTTCGTCAGAACGGAAAAAAGGGCGCTCCCTGTGAAGGGGCGCCCTTTTTTCCCTCGATCCCGATCGGCGCACTTATGCGCATAACCGATCAGGCGGGACGTCCCTTTTGCGAAGGACGACCCGTCATCGATCGTCCGTTATTCGGCTGCCGCGGCTACCGCGTCGACCGATACATATTTGCGGCCGAGCTTGCCGTCGTGGAACACGACGCGACCTTCGCCGAGAGCGAAGAGGGTGTGATCCTTGCCCATGCCGACGTTACGGCCGGGATATACGCGGGTGCCGCGCTGGCGAATGATGATGTTGCCGCCGATCACTTCCTGACCGCCGAACTTCTTCACGCCAAGGCGCTTCGACTCAGAATCGCGACCGTTACGCGACGAACCGCCAGCTTTCTTATGTGCCATGACCTAAACTCCTTATCTAAGCTGCGCTCAGGCGATCGACACGATCTTGAGGATCGTGTGATTCTGGCGGTGGCCGTTCTTGCGGCGATAGTTGTGACGACGACGCTTCTTGAAGACGATGACCTTCTCGCCCTTCGCCTGCGCAATGATTTCGGCTGCGACGGTCAGCTTGGCTGCGTCCTTCAGGTCGCCGCCTTCGCCGGCCAGCAGGACGTCGTCCAGCGTAACCTTGTCGCCGGCTTCGCCAGCGAGCTTTTCAACGACGATCTTATCTCCGGCGGCGACGCGATACTGCTTGCCGCCCGTGCGCACGATAGCGAACATGGCTTGGTCTCTTCTCGTTCAAATCTGCTTTACGCAGATCGTCGAGGACAAAAAGCCTGTTCGACCCGCGCGGGAATGTGGCCCGGTAGTGGAATGACTCGATTCTGTCAACCGCCATGGGCCCAGCTTGTGGGCTGGTTTTTGGCTCTTAGTCTTCCTACATCGGTGATGGAAGGGAATATAAGCGCCGATGAGCAGATTACATCCCCAGGATGCGACCGGCAAGGGCAGGCTGCCCTTCATCGCATCGCTGTGGGCTGCGATCCTGGTCGCGCTTCTGTGTGCGATCGCGCCGGACGGTCCGCCTTCCAGCAAGCTCAATGGCTCCGCCTTCAGTTCCGCCACGACCGGCGTGGTGCTCAAGGCGCGCTCGCTGCCCGCGCCGCATCTCGCCCGCGCGCCCCGCCCTGATGGGGATGGGGTGGCCTTGCCCTGGCTGCTGGCGGCGGCGCTCGCCCTCATGCTCTCCTGGCGCCGTCTGGCGCCCGACGCGCCCCTGCCGCTGCTGGCAGGCCGCTACAGCTATCTTCGCGCGCGGAGTCGCCGCGCCCGCGCGCCGCCCGCCTTCCTCTGACATTTTTCCCGCCCGCCATGGCGGGCGTCCGTCAGACAGAAGGAATTGAGATCATGCCCCGCAAAAGAAAGATGCGCGGTGGCCGGCGCAATCCGCCCGGCTGGTTCATGCCTGTCGTCATGGCAGGGCTCGGCGCCGCCGGCGCCCTGCTCTCGATCGCGATGCTCGGCATCGTCGAATAATAGACAATGTTCCGCGCCGGCGGCAGGATGAAGGCCTGCTGCCGGCGGACAGGGAAGGAATTTCATGCCCCACCACACGCCCCTTATCGGGACGATCGTTGCCGGCCTCGTCGTGGCCTTCATCATGGGTGCCATCGCCCATCGCCTGAAATTATCGCCGCTGGTCGGCTATCTGGTTGCCGGCATCATGGTCGGCCCCTTCACCCCCGGCTTCGTCGCCGACAGTGGCCTCGCCAATGAACTGGCGGAAATCGGCGTCATATTGCTGATGTTCGGCGTCGGCCTGCATTTCTCGCTCAAGGATTTGTTGTCGGTCAAAGCGATCGCCGTGCCCGGCGCAATCGTGCAGATCGCGGTCGCGACCCTGCTCGGCATGGGCCTTGGCTATCTGATGGGCTGGCCGCTGATGGGCGGGCTGGTCTTTGGCCTCGCTTTGTCGGTCGCCAGCACGGTCGTGCTGCTGCGTGCGTTGCAGGGGGCGGACCTGGTCGAAACCCGGCGCGGACGTATCGCGGTCGGCTGGCTGATCGTCGAGGATCTGGTGATGGTCCTTGCCCTCGTCCTCCTGCCGGCGCTGGCGGGGGTGATGAACAATGCCGATGCCGGCGGCGGGGCGAGCGCGCTGATCGCGCCGCTGGTGGGCACGCTGCTGAAGGTCGTCGGCTTCGTCGTGCTGATGCTGGTGGTGGGGCGCCGCCTCATCCCCTGGGCGCTGCATTGGGTGGTGCATAGCGGGTCGCGCGAGCTGTTCCGCCTCGCCGTGCTGGCCATTGCGCTGGGTGTAGCTTTCGGTGCCGCCATCGTATTCGACGTGTCCTTTGCGCTGGGGGCCTTCTTTGCCGGCATGATCCTGGGCGAAACCCCGCTCAGCCGTCGCGCGACCGAGGAGACGCTGCCGCTGCGCGACGCCTTTGCGGTGCTGTTCTTCGTGTCGGTCGGCATGTTGTTCAATCCGGCGGTGGTGGTGGAACAGCCGCTGCCGCTGCTGGCGACCGTGCTCATCATCGTGGTGGGCAAGTCGATCGCCGCCTGGGGCATCGTTCGTGCCTTTGGCCATCCCAATGTCACGGCGCTGACGATCGCCGCCAGCCTGGCGCAGATCGGCGAATTTTCCTTCATCCTGGCGTCGCTGGGGGCGGGGCTGGGCGTCCTGCCGGCTGAGGCGCGCGATCTGATCCTTGCCGGTGCGATCGTGTCGATCTTCATCAACCCGATCCTCTTCTCGCTGATCGTGCGCGATCACAAGAAGGAGGAGGATGAGACGCAGGCCGACACCGCGACCGATCAGCCGCGCCTCGGCCATGTCATCCTGGTCGGCTATGGCCGGGTCGGCAAGCTGATCGCCAAGCGTCTGGCCGAGCGTCATGTCCAGTTCGTGGTGATCGAGGGCGATCCCGAACGGGTCGAGGAAGCGGAAGAGGCCGGACTGTCGGTGGTGCGCGGCAATGCGCTGGAGGACCGACACCTGCTGGCGGCGGGCATATGCGAGGCGCGCTATCTGCTGATCGCCGTGCCCGAAGGGTTCGAGGGCGGCGCGATCAACGAGCATGCCCGCCATCTCAACCCCAATTTGCAGGTGATCGCCCGCGCCCATAGCGATGCCGAGGTCGCGCATCTCGAAGCGCTGGGCGTGCGCCATGTCGTCATGGGCGAACGCGAACTGGCCGGGCGCATGCTGCAGCTTTGCGGCGTCGGCTGAGGGGCAAAGAAAAAGGGCGGTGAACGATGATCGATCGTTCACCGCCCTTTTCAGGACGTCATGTCGCCGGCTTTAGCCACGCGGCTTGCGCGGGCCGCCGGGGCGCTTGGGCCCGCCCTTGAAGGGGCGGGGCGCGTAACCGGCCGGACGCGGGCCACGGTCGTTCGAGCGATTGCCCTGGCGGCGATTGTCGCGGGCCTGCTCGCGCGGGGCGCCGTCGATCATCTCGAACGCCACGTCGGCGCCCTCGTCATTGGCCTCGCCCGAGCGCTTGACGGCCGACATGAAGCGGCTGGCGATCGCGCGCGGGATTTCGAACATGGTTTCGTTGGTGGTGATGCGGATCGCGCCGATGTCGCCGCGCGACACATGGCCGCGGCGGCAGATCAGCGGCAGGATCCAGCGCGGATCGGCATTCTGGCGACGGCCGATGTCCATGCGGAACCACTGGGTGTCCTCGAAGCCCGGACGCGGCCCTTCCTGGCGCGGCGGGGCTTCGCTGCGGTCCAGCAGTTCCTCGGGCGCGGGCAGTGAGGCGCGGGCGCTCTTCACCAGCATCGCGGCGATTTCCTTGGCCGACTTTTCCGCCAGCAGCTCGGCGCCCAGCGCCCAGTCGGCCTCGTCCAGCTCGGCCTTTTCCATCAGGGTCGAGCGCAGGCGGGCATTGTCCTGTTCCAGGATCGCTTCCTTGCTGGGCGGGGTGCCCCATTCGACCGGAATCTTGGCGCCACGCAGCATCGATTCGACACGGCGGCGACGCGGATAGGGGACGATCAGGACGGCGGTGCCCTTCTTGCCAGCGCGACCGGTGCGGCCCGAACGGTGCTGCATCGTCTCCGCATCGCGCGGCAGCTCGACATGGACCACCAGCGTCAGGCTGGGCAGGTCGATGCCGCGTGCGGCAACGTCGGTGGCGACGCAGACGCGGGCGCGCTTGTCGCGCAGGGCCTGAAGCGCGTGGTTGCGCTCATTCTGGCTATGCTCGCCCGACAGCGCCACGGCGGCGAAGCCACGCTCGGTCAGGCTGCTATGCAGGTGGCGGACATTGTCGCGGGTGGCGCAGAACAGGATCGCGGTCTCGGCTTCATGATAGCGCAGCAGGTTGACCACCGCATTCTCGATGTCCGACGGGGCGACGGTGACGGCCTGATAGCTGATGTCGCCATGGCCGCGTTCTTCGCCCACCGTCGAGATGCGCAGCGCGTCCGACTGATAGCGCTTGGCCATCGCGACGATCGGCTTGGGCATGGTGGCCGAGAAGAGCAGGGTGCGGCGATCTTCCGGCGCGCTGTCAAGAATGCCTTCCAGATCCTCGCGGAAGCCCATGTCGAGCATTTCGTCCGCTTCGTCGAGGACGACGGTGCGCATTCCCGACAGGTCCAGCGCGCCGCGTTCCAGATGGTCGCGCAGGCGGCCGGGGGTGCCGACGACGATATGGGCGCCATGGCTGAGCGCGCGGCGTTCCTTGGCGGCGTCCATGCCGCCGACACAGGTGGCGATGCGGGCGCGGGCGGCGCCATAGAGCCATTCCAGCTCGCGGCTGACCTGCAGCGCCAGTTCGCGCGTCGGCGCGATCACCAGCGCCAGCGGCAGGCCGGCGACGGGCAGCTTGTCGCCGCCGGTCAGCAGTTCGGCGGCCATGGCCAGGCCGAAGGCGACGGTCTTGCCCGAGCCGGTCTGTGCCGACACCAGCAGGTCGCGGCCCTGCGCTTCGTCCTGCGTCACTTCGGACTGGACCGGGGTCAGGCTCTCATAGCCCTTGGTGGTCAGCGCCTGGGCGAGCATGGAGGGGAGATGTTCAAAAGACATTTTTTCGTTTTCCATCGGTAAAGCGACCCGCCATTCCCGACGGATACGTGAAGACCTGCCATGCTCCCACCATGGAGAGCCCAGGGGTAGGTCGCGTCCCTGGTTCCAAAATCCTCCCCTTGTCGGGGGAGGGGGACCGTCGACATCGCCGACGGTGGAGGGGTGTCCCCCTATGGCGCAGGCGACGAATGCCCCTTTGCCCGGCCTTGTCGCCCTCGGGCCGCTTCTTGAGTGAGCGGCTGGTCCTATAAAATAAGAAGGCCGCCTTCCCCCGCAAGGAGGGAAGGCGGCCCCTTTAATTCTTATCCCAACGGGATCAGATCGAGGCGACTTCGGCCACGTCGACCTTCACGCCCGGACCCATCGACGACGACAGGGCGATCTTGCGGACATACTTGCCCTTCGAGCCCGAGGGCTTCGCCTTGACGATCGCGTCGACGAACGCGTCGAAATTCTTGCGCAGGTCTTCAGCCGAGAAGCTCGACTTGCCGAGGCCAGCGTGGATGATGCCGGCCTTTTCGACGCGGAATTCGATCTGACCACCCTTGGCGGCCTTCACGGCTTCGGCGACGTTCGGCGTGACGGTGCCCAGCTTCGGGTTCGGCATCAGGCCCTTGGGGCCCAGAACCTTACCCAGGCGACCCACCAGACCCATCATGTCGGGGGTGGCGATGACGCGCTGGAAGTCGATGTTGCCGGCCTGGATCGATTCGAGCAGGTCTTCGGCGCCCACGATGTCGGCACCGGCGTCGAGCGCCTGCTGGGCCTTGTCGTTGCGGGCGAACACGGCGACGCGAACGTCCTTGCCGGTGCCGGCGGGCAGGGTGACGACGCCACGGACCATCTGGTCGGCGTGACGCGGGTCAACGCCCAGGTTGATCGCGATTTCGACGCTTTCGTCGAACTTGGCGGTGGCGTGGGTCTTGATCAGGCCCAGCGCTTCGTCAACGCCGTGCAGCTTTTCGCGGTCGATCGCGGTCGCCAGGGCCTTCGCCTTCTTGGTCAGCTTTGCCATGGTCTTAGCCCTCCACCACTTCGAGGCCCATCGCGCGAGCGGAACCTTCGATGATCTTCGTTGCAGCGTCGATGTCGTTCGCGTTCAGGTCAGCCATCTTCGCCTGGGCGATTTCGGCGAGCTGGGCGCGGGTGATCTTGCCAGCGACGACCTTGCCCGGCTCCTTCGAGCCCGACTTCAGGTTGACGGCCTTCTTGATCAGGTAGGTGGCCGGCGGCTGCTTCGTCACGAAGGTGAACGAACGGTCCGCATAGACGGTGATGATGGTCGGCAGCGGGGTGCCCTTGTCCATCTTTTCCGTCGAGGCGTTGAACGCCTTGCAGAATTCCATGATGTTCACGCCGCGCTGACCCAGGGCAGGGCCGATCGGCGGCGAGGGGTTGGCGGCTCCGGCGGGCACCTGGAGCTTGATATAGCCCGTAATCTTCTTGGCCATTTTCACTCACTCTATAGCTGGCAGGCCTGCTGGGCAGATCTGCCGGTTCAAGTTTAGCGGTCTAACGGCTCCCGCAAGGGAACCTCCCGCACATGTCCAGCCGCCCCGTGGGGAGGCATGGAAGCGCGGCCCTATAGCGACCTTCTTGTCCAAAGGGAAGGGGGAGTCTGTCATTCGGTCGATTCGGCCGAAAGCGCAGGGCTTCCCCAACAAAAAGGGCCGCCGGCTGAAAAGCGGGCGACCCTTTTGAACAGCCTTGCGGCGGCTGGTTACTTCGACAGTTCGACCTGTTCGAAGTCCAGTTCCACCGGGGTGGCGCGACCGAAGATCGACACCGACACCTTGACCCGGTTCTTTTCGAAATCCAGTTCCTCGACCACGCCGTTGAAGCTGGCGAAGGGGCCGTCCAGCACCTTGACGCTGTCGCCGATTTCGTAATCGACATTGACCTTGTGCTTCGGGGCGGCGGCGGCTTCCTTCTGGGCGCCGAAATAGCGGGCGGCTTCGCTCTCGCTGATCGCCTGGGGCTTGCCCGACGAACCGAGGAAGCCGGTGACCTTGGGCGTGTTCTTGACGAGGTGATAGACGTCGTCGTTCATCGCCAGCTTGGCGAGGACATAGCCCGGCATGAACTTGCGTTCGACCTGGACTTTCTTGCCGCGCTTCACTTCGGTCACGGTCTCGGTCGGCACTTCGACCTGTTCGACCAGTTGCGACAGGCCCATGCGCTCGGCCTCGGTCAGGATCGATTCCTTGACCTTGTTCTCGAAGCCCGAATAGGCGTGGATGATGTACCAGCGCGCCATGTTACCGTCTTAAACTCCCTTTTGAACGCCGAGCGTTCAACGACCCGATGCGAGGCTCAGCAGCCACTGGACGATCGCACCGAAGAAGGTGTCGATACCGAAGAAGAAGATGCCCAGCAATGAGGTCATGATGACGACCATGATTGCGGTCATGATCGTTTCACGGCCGGTCGGCCAAACGATCTTCTTCGCTTCGGTCTGCACCTGATTGACGAATTCGCTCGGAGAAGTCTTCGCCATCGCGCTGTCAGCTCACCTTCAAAATCAATACCAAAGCGCGAAACGGCGGTCCGCCCTCCCGTTTCCCGCGATAAGTCGGTGTCGGGGGAGGCAGTCGCGCTTCGCGACCGATGCTTCGCTAAGCGCACTTAGCCGCGAACCCGTGATTGTTCAAGGTTCGCGGCTAGTTCGCTTGGCAGGAGTGGAGGGACTCGAACCCACGGCATTCGGTTTTGGAGACCGACGCTCTACCAACTGAGCTACACTCCTGCACTGGCCCGAGCCAGCGAAGGAGGGCGCTTTAGCGTGGCCTATCGGGGAGGGCAAGCGACTTTATGCAACTTCTTCAACAAGAATATGCGCGCTGGTCTGGCGCTCGGCTTCCGCGTTGATCTGGGCGCCCAGCAGCACGATATAGGCGGAGACGAACAGCCAGAGCTGCAGGATCACCACGGCCGCGAGCGAACCGTAGGTCTTGTTGTAATCGCCGAAGGTCGAGACGTAGAAGGAGACGCCCAGCGTCGCCACCAGCCAGAACAGCGTCGCGGCGATCGACCCCACGGTCAGCCATTGCCATTGCACCCGGCGGCGATGCGGGCCGAAGCGGTAGATCAGGCCGAAGATGCTGCTGGCGAGCAGGCCGGCGCAGATCCAGGTCGCCGCCTTGATCGCGAACAGCACGCCCGGTCCCCAGTTGGTCAGCAACTTCTGGAGCAGGCCGATGATCGTCGCGGTCACGACGCCGGCGACCACCACCAGCACGGCCGAAAAGGTGATTCCCATCGATACGCGATAGAAGGCGAAGATGTTGCGCCCTTCCTTCTGCGCATAGACGATGTTGAGTGCCTCCATGATCGCGGACGCGGCGCGGGTGGCGCCATAGACTGCCAGGCCGAGTGCCAGGAACAGGCCGAACCCGATCGCGGGCTTGCGCGCGCTGACCATGCCCAGCAACTGGTCGTTGATCAGTTGGGCGGCATCGGCGGGCACGACGGTGATGATCGCCTGCATGTGGCGGGCGACGATCTGCGGGTCGCCGACCAGGCCGTAGGTGAGGACGACGGCGGCCAGCAGCGGGGCGATCGACAGGAAGGCATAATAAGCGACGCCGGCGGACAGCAGGCCCAGATGATTGGCCGACATGGCGGCATAGACGCGCTTCAATATCTCCCACCAGGCACGCGGCGGGATTTTCCATGGCGCATCGACATGCACCTGCTGGGCGATCGTTTCGGTCATGATTATCCCCTGCTGAACAGGGGTAGCGCCTGAACGGCGATAGGGTTCCCTGATTCGCCTCCCTCATGGTTTTCCCCGGTTAGGGTTTCCCGTTGTTGGAGGATTAACCTCCTTTCGCTACCAACGGCCGCTCGCAGCGAGGCGGCAGGGAGCGGACAAGTGGCGGAAAAGCGCTGGCAACAGCGGCTGAAGGGCTGGGACGGCCCGTTCACGGCACCGGTGCCGGACAGCGCGCGCGAGGCTGTGCTGGATACCCAATATCGCCGTTTCCATCAGGCGCTGCCGCTTTTGTGCCTGCTGATCATGGCCAATGCCGTCGCGATGGCGCTCGCGGTGATGGGCGATCTGCCCTTGTGGCAACAGGTGACGCCGCCTGCGCTGATCTTCCTGGCCTGTGCGATATCCCTGCTGCGCTGGCGCGGCATGCCGATCGCGACCGACGCCAGGGTGCAGGCGCGCAGCCTGAAGCGGGTCGCGCATGTTGCGACCGCGTCCGGGCTGGTGGCGGGGCTGTGGGCGGTCAACGCCTTCACTGAAACCGAAATCTATTATTGCATGGTGGCGCCGGTGTTCATCGGCATCGGCGCGCTGGTTGCGGCGACGACCCTGCTCAGCGTGCCGCGCGCCGCGATCGGGGCGATGGGCGCGGCGGTGTTGCCGATCCTGGTGAAGATGGCGCTATATGACAATCTGGGCGTGCGGGCGATGGCGGTGATGATGGCGATCGTCACGGTGATGCAGGCCAATCTGGTGCTGGGGAAGTTTCGCGAGACGGTGGCGATGCTGGTGTCGCAGCGCGAACTGGCGCGGCTGGCTGGCACCGATGCGCTGACCGGGCTCGACAACCGGCTGAGCTTCATGCGCGCGATCGAAGAACGGGTGGAGCAGGGCGCGGCCTTCAGCGTGCTGCTCGCCGATCTCGACGGCTTCAAACAGTGCAATGATCAGCATGGCCATCAGGCAGGGGATGTCTTGCTGACATCCTTGGGTGGTCGGTTGCGCGCCTTGATGCCTGATGCGGTGAGCATCGCGCGGCTGGGCGGCGACGAATTTGCGCTGCTCCATGACGCGGAAACCGATGCCGACGCCCTGCATCGGCGCATGCCGGGCATCCGGCAGGCGATCGCCGCGCCGGTGGGCTGGCAGGGGCGCAGTCTGTCGGTCGGCAGCAGCTTTGGCATCGCCACCTTCCCGCAGGACGGGGCGGAGGCCGTCGCCGTCCTGCATGTCGCCGACACGCGGCTCTATGCGGACAAGCGGCAGCGTAAAGGGCGGCGGCCCGGCGAATTGCAACGCCAGTCCGCTTAGGCCTTGATTCAAGGAATAGAGCCTGATTCACGCCATCGGTGAAAGCTCCGAGCGCTTCCACCTCAGACGATCAGGCTCTAGAAGAACTGTCCGCCCTTCATGATGCGGCGCGCGCGGCCCTGCACCGGCACCTTGTCGAACGGCGTGTTGCCGGCCGAGGCCGCCATCTTTGTCGAATCGACGATCCATGGCGCGTCGGGATCGACCAGGATCAGGTCAGCGGCGCTGCCGGGCGCGAAGCTGCCGGCATTGACGCCAAGGATCTTCGCCGGATTGGCGCTGAGCAGGGTCATCAGCCGGTTGAGGCTGACATGACCTTCGCGCACCAGGTTGAGCGAGAGCGCCAGCAGCGTTTCGGCGCCGGCCATGCCGGGCGACGCGTCGGCGAAGGGCAGGCGCTTGTCTTCCGGGCCGCGCGGATCATGGCCCGAAGTGATGACATCGATCGTGCCGTCGGCGACGGCGGCGATGCTGGCATGGCGATCGGCATCGGATCGCAGCGGCGGCGACAGGCGCGCAAAGGTGCGGAAGTCGGTCATCGCCTGATCGTTCAGGAACAGATAGGCCGGGCTGATGCCGCAGCTGACTTTCAGGCCTTCGGCTTTGGCGGCGCGGATCAGGTCGAAACCGGCCTTGGTCGTGACCAGGCGGAAATGGATGGCGGCGCCGGTTTCGCGCGCCAGCATGATGTCGCGCGCGATCGCCATCGCCTCGGCGCAGGCCGGGGCATGGGCAAGGCCCAGACGCGTCGCGGTTTCGCCACTGGTCGCCACCGCCTTGGCGGACAGGCCGCCATCCTCGGCATGGGCGATGACGGTGAGGCCCAGGCCCGAGGCGTAGGAGAGGATGCGCAGCATCACGCCCGAATCGGCAATCCACTGGCGGCCGGTGCCGACCGCCTTGGCCCCGGCGATCTGCATCAGGCCCATTTCGGCCATTTCCGTGCCCTTGAGGCCGCGGGTCGCGGCGGCGATCGGGTGGACCCAGAAGTCGGGCTTGCCCGCGCGGGTCGCTTCCCGGATCAGGCCGACCTCGTCCAGCGGCGCGCGCTGGTCGGGCATCAGCGCGGCGCGGGTAATGCCGCCAAAGTGGAAGGCCGGCTTGTCGGTGGCGAAGACGCCCAGGTCTATGAGGCCCGGCGCGACCACCAGTCCGCCGGCATCCACCTGCTGCGCGTCGGCGGGAATATCTACCGCGCCGGTGGCCAGTATGCGATCGCCCTCGATCAGGACGGTGGCGGGGGCAAGGGCATCGCCGGCCGGATCGGCCAGCTTGCCGTTGACGATTGCGATCCTGCTCATGCCCAGCCTTCCACACCGCGCGCCGTGCGCGTCAAAACATCCAGGCACGCCATGCGCACCGCCACGCCCATCGCCACCTGTTCGGTGATCGCCGACCGATCGGGATCGTCCGCCACCGTGCTGGTGATCTCGACGCCGCGGTTCATCGGGCCGGGGTGCATGACCAGGGCATCGGGCTTGGCGATCGCCAGCCGTTCGGGTGTCAGTCCGTAAAGTGCGTGATATTCGCGCGCCGACGGGATGAAGGCGCCGTCCATCCGCTCATTCTGCAGGCGCAGCATCATGACGACATCGGCGCCATCCAGCCCGTCTTCCATCCGGCTATAGGGGGTGGCGCCCAGCATTTCGACCTCGGGCGGCAACAGGGTGGGCGGGGCGACCGCACGCACCTGCGCACCGAGCGCGGCAAGGCAGAGCATGTTGGACCGGGCGACGCGGCTGTGCAGCACATCGCCGCAGATGGCGACCACCAGTCCCTCGAACCCGCCCTTGCGGCGGCGGATGGTGAGCGCATCGAGCAGCGCTTGCGTGGGATGCTGGTGCCAGCCATCGCCCGCGTTCAGCACCGGGCAATCGACCTTGTCGGCGATCAGCGCGACCGCGCCGGAACTCGCATGGCGGATGACGATCACGTCGGCGGCCATGGCGTTGAGCGTCATGGCGGTGTCGATCAGGGTCTCGCCCTTCTTCACGCTCGACTGGCCGGCGTGCATGTTGACGACGTCGGCGCCCAGCCGCTTGCCGGCAATCTCGAACGACAGCAGGGTGCGGGTGCTGTTCTCGAAAAAGGCGTTGATCTGGGTCATGCCCGCCAGCCGGTCGTCATGCTTGCGCGCCTGGCCCTTGTTGGTGCGGGCCCAATGTTCGGCCTCGTCCAGCAGGAAACGGATTTCCCAGGGCTTGAGGTCGGCGATCGACAGCAGGTGCCGGTGCGGGAACAGCGCCCGGCCAGTCAGCTCGGGCGTTGCATCAGGAATGAAGATGTCGGGCATGAGCCGGGTCTTTAGGCCAGGCTTTCGGTTGGGGCAAGGCGGGGAAAGACCCGATCAGGCCCGGCCGCGCCATTTCCCCCACAGGGCGCGATCCTTCAGCACCTCGCGTGCGGCATTATGGCCCGGTGCCCCGGTGACGCCGCCGCCCGGATGGGTGCCCGCGCCGCACATATAGAGGCCCTTCACCGGCCCGCGATACGCGCCATGCCCCAACACAGGCCGCGCCGCCCACATCTGGTCCAGCGTCAGATTGCCATGCATGATGTCACCGCCGACCAGACCGAACTTGCGTTCCAGGTCGAGCGGGGAATGGATCTGGCGGGCGATCACGCTCTTTGCAAAACCGGGTGCATGAGCCTCGACCGTGGCGATGATATGGTCGGCCGCCGCCTCGCGCTCATCGTCCCAGCTTCGCCCATCGGGCAGTTCGGGCGCGAATTGCTGGCAGAAGAGGCTGGCGACATGGCATCCCTCAGGCGCCAGGCTGTCGTCGATGGTGGACGGGATCAGCATCTCGACGATCGGCTGCTTCGACCAGCCGTCGCGCTTCGCATCCAGATAGGCGCGGTCCATATAGTCGAGCGTCGGCGCGATGATGATGCCCGACTGGTGATGCTCGCCAATGCCGGGCAGACAGGTGAAGTCGGGCAGGGCGGAGAGCGCGACATTCATGCGGAAGGTGCCCGATCCCGCCTTGAACGTCCTGATCCGTTTCAGGAAATCGGCGGGCAGGTCGGCCGGCTGCATCATCCGCTCATAGAGCAGCTTGGGGCCGACATTGGCGATGATGCTGGCGCCCATTACTTCCTCGCCGCTGGCCAGCTTCACGCCGACCGCGCGATCGCCATCGACCAGTATATGGTCGACCGGCGCCTCCAGGCTGATCTCGACGCCCATCGCCCGCACGACCTTAGCCATGGCCTGGGTGATCGTGCCCATGCCGCCGACACTATGGCCCCAGGCGCCCTTCTTGCCGTTCACCTCGCCGAACACATGGTGCAGCAGGACATAGGCGCTGCCCGGCGTGTCGGGGGAAGCGAAATTGCCGACCACTGCGTCGAAGCCGAAGGCGGCCTTGATCGCCTCGCTCTCGAACCAGCTGTCGAGGAAGGTTCGGGCCGATTTGGTGAACAGGTCGAGCACGTCGCGCTGTTGCTCGATATCGAGCCCGGCGACGCGGCGCCCCTGTTTCAGCGCCTCGACCACCATGGTCAGTCCATCGCCGACATTGGGCGGGCTTTTGAGCACCAGGTCGCGCAGCACATCGGCGACCACTTCCAGCGCGTCATAATAGGCCGGCAGCGTGGCGGCATCGCGCGCGCTGAAACGGGCAAACTCGGCCTGGGTCCGCTCCAGCCCGCCGCCCAGCTTCAGATAGCCGCCATCGGGCTGGGGCAGGAAATTGCTGATCGGCCGCTCGATCACGCGATAGCCATGATCGGCCAGCTTCATGTCGCGGATGACCTTGGGATTGAGCAGGCTGACCGTGTAGCTTGCGGTCGAGTTGCGGAAGCCGGGGTGAAATTCCTCGGTCACCGCCGCGCCGCCGACGACATCGCGGCGCTCCACCATGCGCACCTTGTAGCCGGCACGGGCCAGGTAGAAGGCGCAGACGAGGCCGTTATGGCCCGCACCGATGATGACGGCGTCATAGGCTTTGGTCACAACATATTCCTCCCCGGAAAAGCGCCGTCATCCCCGCGAAGGCGGGGATCCATCTCCAGCCATCTCCCCATAGGTGAGGTCGGGGGATGGATTCCCGCCTGCGCGGGAATGACGAGAATCATGATAGTCGAAAGACCATCCCATTTTCGGCGCGCGATGCTGGCGCGCCTGCGGAATGATGGTGCGCATCCGCGCGCAGAAATGGCGCAGCGCGACTTCCTGGTCGCTCAGGGGGCCGACGGTGAAACTGTCCGACGCCATGCCGGCCTGCACGCGGGCGACAAGCGCCGTATCCTCGGAATTGACCTGGCGGTTGACGCGCCAGTTGAGATAGCGGGCCGCCTTCATCTCCCTACGGTCGTCGGGCAGGGCGTAGCTGATCTCGCGGATCAGCGTCTGCGTCGGCGACACCGGCAGCCACTGCATGAAATCCACCTGGTCGGGATAGATGTCGAAGGCGAAATTGGGCCAGAGCTTGAAATAGGTCCATAGCCGCTGCCGATCGGGCGGAAGATGCGGGACGGCCGGCAGGAAATGCTGATAGGCGCGCTCGGACAGGTTGGCGGACGGGCGATCGAGGATCGGTCCCCACATCTTGTCGGCATAGGGGCTGGCTTCGACGCCATAGCCATCGCCCATCAGCCGCTTGAGGCCGGGATGGGCGACGGCGATGTGCAGGCCGTCGGAATAATTGTCGCCGATATTCTTCCAGTTCACCGCACGCGGGCGCAGCGTGACGCGGCCCAGCGCGCGCAGTTCGGAAAAGCGATAGGGCGCGATCTCGTCGATATAGGGCGCCATCATCTGCGCCACCGACGGTCCGCCATCATCCTCCAGCCGGACGAACAGGAAGCCGTGGAAATTCTCGATATCGACGGGGGAAAGTCCATGCCTGGACCGGTCGAGATTGCCATAGCTGCCCGCCATTGGCAGGCCCGTCAGGCAACCGTCCAGACCATAGGTCCAGGCATGGTAGGGACAGACCAGCTTTCTGGTGCGACCCGAGGGCCCGTCCACTAGGCGCGCGCCGCGGTGGCGGCACACGTTGGTAAAGGCGCGGGCTTCGCCGTCATCCCCGCGGATGACGATGATGCTCTCGCCAAGATAGTCCAGCACATGGAAATCGCCCGGCGCCGGCAGGTCGCTGTCATGGGCGACGATCTGCCAGCTCGGGCGGAAGATGCGGCGGGCTTCGACGGCGAAAAATTCGGGATCGCTATAGGTCCATGCCGGCAGGCTATAGCCCGCGTCCGGATCCGGTCCGCATCCCGTCTCGCCCATCTACCCCGCATGCCCCATTGCAGTTGTACGCTTGTATAACGAGCGGGCGGGAAATTTCCATTATATTTTTGTGACAGCTATTCTCAGCTGGTCCGTTCGGGTACTTCGCCCCAGTCGGACAGGATCGACGCGCGGCTGGCAACTGCTTCCCAGGGGAAGACGAACCAGTCCTTGGTGACGACACGGTCGATCGTGGTCGCGCGATATTCGACCTTCGCGGCCGAGCTGACATTGTCGATCAGCACGGCAAAGCGCAGATGATCGGCGGGCGCGCCGGCCAGCGCCGCGCGCAACTGGTTGATCGTGCGGCCGCTGTCATTGATGTCGTCGACGAACAGCAGGCGCGATCCTTCGAGCGCCATCGCCACCAGCTTGTCGAGCAGTTCGTCGCAAAAGCCCACGACCTGGGCCGACAGGTCGACCGACAGCATCGGCTGGCTGATGGCGTGGGACAGATAGGTGGCCGGCACCAGCCCGCCGCGCCCGACGCCGACAATATAGTCGGGCCGCCAGTCCGATTTGGCGATCGCGCCGGCCACGGCGTCGATGTGGGAGAGGAAGCTCTCCATCGGAATGTCGGTCAGGATCGGTTGGGTCATGATATGGTTGCCGTCTGCGAATCGGCCCTATCGGCCGCCTGCGCCCCATAGCGCCGTGCCAGCAGGGCACAAGCCATCAGCTGAATCTGGTGGAACAGCATGACCGGCAGGATGATCGGCCCGACGGCCGCTGCGGGGAAGAGGACGCCGGCGATCGGCACGCCCGAGGCGAGGCTCTTCTTCGAGCCGCAAAATTGCAGTACGATCGCATCTTCGCGGGAAAAGCCGAGCAGCCGGCCAAGCCCCCAGGTGAAGAGCAGCACGATCACCAGCATGGCGATGCAGAGCAGCGCGAGCAGCGCCAGCTCCGCGCGCGAGACCCGGTGCCACAGTCCTTCGACCACCGCCGCGCTGAAGGCGGAATAGACCACCAGCAGGATCGATGTGCGATCGACCCGGCCGACCAGCGTCTTGTGCCGCGACACGAAGCCGCCGATCCAGGGACGGGCAAGATGGCCGAGCACGAAGGGCAGCAGCAATTGCAGCATGATCCCCTCGACCGAGGAAAGGGAGATGAGGTTGCTGCCGCCGCGCTGCATCAGCAATGCCACCAGCAGCGGCGTCAGCACGATGCCGAGCAGGTTGGAGAAGGAGGCGCTGACGACAGCAGCGGCGACATTGCCGCGCGCAATCGCGGTGAAGGCGATCGAGCTTTGCACCGTCGATGGCAGCAGCGCCAGGAACAGCAGGCCCGCGCGCATATTCTCCGGGATCGCGCCGATCTGCTGCAGCAGGATGCCGACCAGCGGGAAGAAGAGGAAGGTCGTGCCCAGAGTCGCGAGATGGAGTTGCCAGGCCTTGGCGCCACCCCAGATCGCCTCGCGCGACAATTTTGCCCCATGCAGGAAAAAAAGCAGCACGATGCCCGCGTCCGCAACGATCGACGCGACATGGGCGCCCTGGCCGCGCGCGGGCAGGGCCGACGCTAGGGCAACGGTGCAGAGCAGCAGGACGAGGAAGGGATCGAGGATCAGGCGCAGGCGAGTCATCATGTTTCCGGGCATAGGGAAGGGGCTTGGAAAAGGATAGACGCCGCCCCATCCTCTGGGCCAACAGCCTTGGCACAGAGTATCGGGAGAGAATTTGCGTGAGCGACCATATCGCCATCATCGAGACGAACGGCGTGCTCGAAATCCATATCGACCGGCCCGACAAGAAGAATGCGCTGACCGGGCCGATGTACCGCGCGATGATTGCAGCGCTGGCCGATGCGTCGAGCCGGCCGGAGATTGGCGTGGTGCTGTTCGCGGGCCGGGGCGACGCCTTTTGCGCCGGTAATGACCTCAAGGACTTCATGGCCGGGCCGGAGGGCGGCGCTGCCGCCTTCGATTTCATCAGCGCGATTGCCGCCTTCGACAAGCCGATCGTCGCGGCGGTGCAGGGGCTGGCCGTGGGCGTCGGCACGACGATGCTGTTCCATTGCGACCTGGTCTATGCCGCGCCCGACGCGCGCTTCGTCATGCCCTTCGTCAATCTGGGCATCGTGCCGGAGGCCGGCTCCAGCCTGCTCGCGCCCGCGATCATGGGCCATGCCAGGGCGGCGGCGATGCTGATGCTGGGCGAGCCGATGGATGCGGAAGGGGCCGATCGCGCCGGTTTCGTGACGGCGATCGTGACAGGAGACGCGCTGCTCGACCATGCCCGTGCCAAGGCCGCGGCGTTGATGGCCAAGCCGCCCCAGGCGCTGATGGCGACGCGCCGGCTGATGAAGGGCGATCCGACAGTCTTGCAGGCACGCATCGCCGAAGAAGCCCGGCTGTTCCGCGAAGCGCTGGCCTCGCCCGAGGCGCAGGAGGCGTTCATGGCCTTTTTCGAAAAGCGCGCGCCGGTCTTCAAGCGGGCCTGATCGAAGCGCGGCCGGGGGAAGGGATCAGTCCTTGCCCCGTCGCTCGAACTTCAATTCGCTCACGATCACGGCGGCGATGATCAGCAGCGCGCCGGCCAGCGCCGTGGCCGGCTGGCGGTCGCCCGCGATCCGGCCCAATATCCCGGCCCAGACCGGCTCGCCGGCATAGATCAGGGTCGCGCGGGTCGGCGATACGGTGCGCTGCGCCCAGTTCATCACGAACTGGATCAGCGCCGTCATCGCGCCCAGGCCACAGGCCGACAGGATCACCGTCCAGGAAAAGGGCGGGATCGCTTCGCCCATCGGCGCCATCAGGCCGAAGGCGAGCAGCGACGTGACCGCCAGTTGCACCAGCGTGACGCGGGCAATGTCGACCTTGCCGGCCCACAGGCTGATGAAGATGATTTCCAGCGCGATCGCCAGCGTGCTGATGAGCGTCAGCGCCTCGCCCTTGCCCAGTGACAGCCCCTCGCGCGGGGCGGCGATCAGGATCAGGCCGGCAAAGGCCAGCGCGACGCCCACCCAACTGGTCCAGCGCGGCCGCCGCCGCAATATCGCCCATTGGAGGATCGGCACCAGCGGCACATAGGCAGCGGTGATGAAGGCGGATGTGCTGCTGGATATGGTCTGCAGCGCCCAGGTCTGGAGCGTGTAGCCGCAGAAGATGCCGAGGCCGATCATCGACCCGGCCAGCAGTTCGCGCGCCGTCAGGCCACGCAGCACCGGCCAGGCGAGCGGCAGCGCCAGCAGCGCCGCCGTGCCGAAGCGCATCCCCACGAAGAAGAGCGGCCCGCTCTGCTGCATGGCATGATGCACGATCAGGAAGGTCGCGCCCCACAGCACGGTGATCCCGATCAGCGCGAGTTCGGGACGGCCGATCATCAGCCGGGGCGCAGGGCTCTTGTCGAGGGCGGCATTGTGCAACATAATGCACATCGCGTTATGAGCAATATATTGCACAGTCAAGTCGAAGTCCCGCGCCCGGACGTTCTTTCCCATGTCGCGGGCAATATCCGCCGCCTGCGCGCCGCCAAGGGGCTGAGCCAGGATGCGCTGGCCAGCGCGGCCGGAGTCAGTCGGCGCATGCTGGTCGGGATCGAGAGCGGGGAGGCCAATGTCAGCCTGTCGACGCTCGACCGGTTGGCGCAGGCGCTGGACGTCAGTTTCTCGCACGTCGTGCGCGCGCCCGACATGCCCGACAATAGCCGGATCGATACCCTCGCCTGGCAGGGCGAGGATGCGCATAGCCGCGCGACCCTGCTCGGCACCGTGCCGGCCGCGCGCGAGGCGGAGCTATGGACCTGGTCGCTGGCGCCGGGTGATCGCTACCCGGCCGAGGCGGACGCCGCCAACTGGCACGAGATGCTCTATGTGGTGGAAGGGGTGCTGACGGTCGAGATGGATTCCGGCACGCGCACGATCGCGGCGGGCGACTTCCTCATCTTCAGCAGCGACCGCCCCTATGTCTTCGTCAACCGCGGAACCGACCTGCTGCGCTTCGTGCGCAACGTAGTGTTCTAGGCGGCGCGGACGAATGCCGGGAGGGGTGGGGTGCGGACTGGCCCTTATCCCGTCATGCCAGCGAAGGCTGGCATCTCAGGCCGGCGCACGCGGCATAAACGGATAGCGCTAGACGGCTGGCCTCTTTCTGCTGCCGCCTGAGACCCCAGCCTTCGCTGGGGTGACGGAGTTGGGTGGATTGCGGACTGTCGGCTTCTGGTTACTTTGCAAGAAAAGCAGCCATTCGATGGATATGAAAATATGAAAACTCTCATCGCCTCGCATATTTTCTCAGCAATAGACCCTCAAGGTGAGAAGTTCGAGATATCAATCGGCCTGGAAATTCCGGCGAAAGATCACGAAGGAATTTGGTGGTGCCCTGTGCATTTGTCCCCATTCCTGAACAAGGTCAGACCCATTGCAGGAGGAGACTCTTTCCAGTCTATTTGCTTGTCGATTGCTCTAATACGATCGGTCATCGACGACTTCGTTGAGAAAGGAGGGCAAGTTCCATCATCCTTTCATTCATCATATCCAATGGGCGTAATGTCAGAAGATTAGTGAAGCCCTAAGGCAGCTTTCAACGATTCCCGAAAGGCTCAGCGAGCAGCCGAAAATGGTCGAATTCCGACAATCATCACAGGCGTCACCCTGACGAAAGTCAGGATCCATTCTGGGCTACGGCGGATAGGGAGCGCTCAAGCGATCCAGGATCAAGCCTGTCCTGAGCCTGTCGAAGGGGCCGGCATGACGAAGATGGAAATGGCAACGCCCAGTCGCGTCCAGGCCGCCCGGATATAGCCTCGCGGCCTGAGGCCGGGCCTCCCCATGGGGAGGCCCGGCACGTCTTAATGGCTGTCGTTGCGCAGATCCTTGCCGGCCTGCTCCAGCGAGGCGCCGACATCCTGCTTGGCTTCCTGGCCCTCGCGCTTGGCGTCGTCGGCCGCCCGGTCGGTCGCGGCGCCGATCCGGTCCGCGCCATTGTCGATCGCGGCGCCCGCGCGGTCGAGGCCGTTGTCGATCTTCGCGCCAGCATCGTCGACGGCGTTGCTGACGTCATTGCCGATCGCGGAGCCGGCATTTTCCAGATTGTCCGACGCCTTTTCCGAACAGGCGGACAGGCTCAGGCCCAGGGCGGACAGGGCCGTGATGGCCAGAAGGGGTGCGCGCATGATGTCTCCTCATTGCGTTGGCAAGGCTTAGGCAGCGCCGCATCATATCTGACGCGGCGCTGCCTAATCTCTTGTTGTCGCATCGTTTTAAGCGGAAAACCGGTTCCCACTTTTCCGCACGACGCTCCTAAAAGCGCGGCAGCGGCCATAAGGTTGCGTCTTTTCGCGATCAGCCACCGCTGAGGCCGAACACCATCGACCGGTCGGCATCGGGGATCAGACCCTCCATCACCCGCCAGAAACCGGTGACCGACCCCTGTCCGGCCTGGGCATAGGCGGCGGCCATCTTCTCGCGCAGCGCGCGGAAAAGCTCGGCCTCCAGCGCGCGGCCGGCGGGGCTGAGACGCAGCAGTTTCTGCCGCCGGTCGCTGCTGCCGGGCCGAGTCTCGATATAGCCGCGCTCGATCAGGTCATTGAGCACCCGGCCGAGCGATTGCTTGGTGATTGCCAGCAGGCGCAGCAGATCCTTCACCGTCAGGTCAGGTTGGCGCGAGATGAAATAGAGGGCGCGGTGATGGGCGCGGCCCAGGCCCTGCGCTGCCAGCCCCTCGTCGATCGAGCGGGTGAGCGCGGAATAGCCGAAATAGAGCATCTCGATGCCGCGCCGGATTTCGTCCTCGCGCAGGAACAGCGGCGAAGCCGGTGCGATCTGGCTGGGCGAGGGGGCTTGGACGGACATCGGCGCGGGTTTCCGGCTGGAGGGGAGGGGCGTGGCGTTGATCCCTAAGATGGGTTGGGCGGGAAGGAAAGGGAAAGGCGAAGTCCATCGTCAGGAGGGCTTTTCTTTCGTGCATCAGCCGCTATATGGCGGTCCCGCGCTGACTTGGATCGGCGCATTGCTGGGGCGTCGCCAAGCGGTAAGGCAGCGGCTTTTGATGCCGCCATGCGCAGGTTCGAATCCTGCCGCCCCAGCCAGTTTTTTCACCCAAGTCTCTATTTTTCAGAGGTAATCAGGCTTCATCGACCAGATTGGGCTGGTGGATGTGACGACTCCCTGTGGAGAGCCCGCGGCCCGCGATTCAGAATGTCGAACGCCGCGGTGCCGTTTATTACTGGCGCCGCACCGCGCGTTTCCGCTCTCCGTTATCGACGATCGCGATGCCAGCCTGCCGCTGATCGTCCACGCCACGACGCGAGATATGCTGCTTGCCGGCTACCGGTTCCTCGTTCGCCCGGTTTCAGAGTAAATTTCGGCCTGAAAACCATGGACGCGGTCAAGGTCGAAGTCACCTGGATGAGCCGCAAGGGGCGCAAGATCCAGACCTTGCCGAACGTCGATCCGGCGAAATATGCGGGTAAATCGCTCGTCATCAGGGAGCGGTAAGTCTCGCGAGATCGGGGGCTGCGGGCAGGGCATCCGCAGCCCCCGACGCTTTCAGGTCGCGTCGAACTGGGTGGCGCCCGCTGGCAGCGAGAAGCGCTTGAGCGTGCGCGCTTCCGCTTTGGGGGCATAGATGGTCGACATGGCGATATAGTCTCCGGTTGCCTTTTCCCGCGTCAGCGTCAGCAGGATATAGCCCTTGGCGCGCTGGTCGCAAAAGGCGACCTCCGGGCTTGCCTGTTGCAGCAGATCGCCGATCGGCATTTTCGGCAGCATGTCGCCGATTGACGGGCTGCTGATCGATGATGTGCCGAACTCGACGCCGATGGCATTGCCCTGTGCATCGGCCAGTTGATTGGCCCAGAAGGCATGGCTGTCGCCGGCCAGCACCAAGGGATGGGCGCCGGCCCGGCGGATGCTCTGGTACAGCCGCTCGCGCGCGGCGGGATAACCGTCCCAGGCATCGAGGTTGAAGGGCAGGCCGGCGCGATAGCCCGCTTGCGCCAGTTCCACCTGCGCCCGCACCGACGGTTCCAGCGTCGCGACCATCGCCGCGGCCTTCTCCGCGCCGAACAGCTTGGCAAGGTCCGGGCCGTTGACCCGCGCCATCACCACCTGATTGCCCAATATCTGCCAGGGCGTGCCGGCCTTGACCGACGCGGCCAGTTCCTTTTCCAGCCAGGCGCGCTGCGGTTCGCCCAGCATTTCGCGGTCCGGCCGGTTGCGTTCGGCCAGCACCGCCGCGACTTCCGATCGGCCCGGCGTCTCCCCCTTGAAGCCGGCCTGTTCGCTGCGGGCGAGCAGGCGCGTCTCGACCATCAGCAGGGTGGCGAGATCGCCAAAGTCGAACCGGCGGTTGATCGCTTGCCAGGGATCATTGCCCTGCGGATCGCGGATTGGCATCCATTCGAAATAGGCCTGCATCGCGGCCGCCTTGCGCTTGGCCCAATCGCCCTCGGTCGCGGGCTGGTGATTTTCCGCGCCGCCGATCCAGCTGTCATTGGCGGTTTCATGATCGTCCCAGACGCAGATGAAGGCGGCACGGGCATGCGCCGCCTGCAGACTCCTGTCGCCCTTATAATGGGCATGACGGGTGCGATAGTCGGCCAGGGTCACGATCTCATGCGCGGGTTCCAGCCCGCGCCCGATCTTCTGGCCGATCTCCGCGCCATAGCCGTCGGCGCCATATTCATAGATATAGTCGCCCAGATGCACGACCGCATCGATCCGGTCGAGCGCGGCGATCGAGTCATAGGCGGTGAAGAAGCCGCCGGGGTAGAGCTGGCAGGAGACCACCGCCAGCACGGCATCGGCCACCGCGCCCCTGGCCAGGGTGCGAAAGCGGCCGACCGGCGATGGCGTGCCGTCCGCCAGTTCGAACCAGTAATGATAGTCATGGCCGGCCTTGAGGCTGCGCGGCTCGACCTTGACGGTGAAGTCGCGAGCGGCGCGCGCCTGCGCTGTGCCGCTTTCGACCGGCTTGCCGCCGGCGCTTTCGGCGACATGCCAACGCAGCGCGATCGCCGCCTGCTGCGCCGGGTCGGCCGGGGTGACGCGGGTCCACAGGATCGCGCCGCGCTCGGTCGGGTCGCCGCTGGCCACGCCATGGACGAAGCTGGCGGCGGCTTGTGTCGCCGCCATGCCGATGCCGGGGAGGGCGGCGCCCGAGCCGATCAGGCCCAGCGCCGCGCGACGGTCAAGCTTCATGCTGTCCTCGCTCATTGCGCACCGCCAAAGCGGAAGCTGGCCGACACGCCATAGAAGCGCGGCGCCCCGCCGATGAAGGTCGGCATGCCCAGGCTGTCGCCGGTATTGCCCGCATCCATGATATATTTCTTGTCGAAGGCGTTCTCGATGAAGCCCTCGATCCGCCAGGCGCCACCGGGCGCTTCATAGCCAAGCCGCGCATTGACCAGCGCATAGCTGCCCTGCCATTCGTCCTGGATATTGTCGGCGACCAGAGCGGCGGGCGGCTGCTGCAGGTCCGGGCGGTCATTGTCATCGTCGAAATAGGCCTTGGACTGCCAGGTGACGCTGGGCGTAAAGACGATGCGGCCGGGGCCGGCGGGCAGGGACGCCTGCGCACCGAAGGACGCGCTATGGTCGGGCGACAGGCGGAAGCGGTTGCCGTCGCGCACGCCCGTCTTGAAGCGGCTGTGGTTATAGGCATATGTCGCGAACAGGGTCAGCACATCGCTCGGCACCCAGCGCAGCTGGCCCTCGAAACCATAGCTTTCGGCCTTGCCGGCATTGGTCAGGACAAACTGCGTGCCTTGCTGCACCGTGGTCTGGAAATTATCATATTGGTAGAAGAAGGCCGCGCCGTCGAGGAACAGGGTGCGGTTCATCAGCGCGGTCTTGGCGCCCAGTTCGAAACTGTCGACCGTTTCGGAGTCCAGCACGGAAAAGCGGGTGGCGCCCATCGGCGCGGACGGCGCGCTGGCCGCCAGCACTTGCGGGCGACGGCCACGGGCATAGGTGGCATAGAGGCTGGTATCGGTGCCCGGCTTGTAGCGGGCGGTCAGGCGCCAGGAAAAGCCGCCATTGCTGAGCGTGTCGCTGTCGACCCCGCCATTGCCGGCGGTCGGCTGGGCGCCGAGGCCGAACATCGGCACCGGATAGGCGGCCGAGGTCGGGATGTTCGCCGCGCCGGGCACGGCCAGCGCCTGCAGCAGCGCGGTGCGCACCGCCACCGGCTGGCTCAGCGCGCCGATCAGCCCGCCCAGGATAGACCGGCCATTGTCGACCGACGACATATAGGTGCTGCGCTTGTCGTCATGGGTGTAGCGCAGGCCGCCGCCAAGCTCGAACTGGTCGGACAGGTGCAGGGTCACGTCGCCGAACAGGTCGAAGGCACGGGTGCGCGCACCATTGGTGGTGCTTTCGAGATGGTTGGACTTGAGGTTGGCGGCGATCGCCTGGGCCTGCGCGCTCGACAGCGCGACGCCATAGGCGCTGGCGACTCCCTGCAGCAGCGCGCCGGTGAAGGCGGGGCTGGCGAGCAGGGCGGCCGGCACCGGATCGGTGGCGGCGCGGCCGGGGATAGCACCGCCGCCGTTCAGCGCGCCGGCCAGCCGGGCGAGGGTGGCGCGCTCGTCAAACTGGGTGGGAACGCGCTGCGTGCCATTTTCCCAGAAATAGCTGCCGCCCAGGAATGCCGTGATCGGGCCGCTGTCATAGGTCAGGCGGAATTCCTGGCTGAACTGGCGGCCGCGCGCATCTTCCGCCGCGGTCAGCATCGGCAGGGAAATGCCGTCCGCGTCGAAGATTTCCAGCGCGTCGAAGCGGCGGAAGGCGGTGGTGGACGTGAGGTTGAACTGGTCGTTGAGCTTCAGCCTGGCGATGCCGGTGACGCCCCAGACCTGGCGATCAAGGCCTAGGCCCTTGCCACCCTCGAAGCCATCGGCCGCGGCGAGCGCGGCGCCGCTGTTGCGGCCGCGATCGCCGATCACCACGCCGGTGGCCGGATCGGTCGGGTTATAGGCGATCGACTTGAAGCCGGTGCCGCTTGGCGTGTCCTTCTGATAATTGCCGATCAGGTCGAAGCTCAAATCGCCCTTCTCGCCATGGAAGCTGCCGCGCACCGCCTTGGTGTCGGCCGAGTTGAAGTCGGCGCCGCCCAGCAGGTTTTCGGTATAGCCGTCGCGCTTGCGGATGCGGCCGGCCAGGCGGATCGCCATGCCTTCGCCGATCGGCGCATTGACCATGCCCTCGGTCAGCCAGCTGTTGTAATTGCCATAGGAGACCCGGCCCGCTGCTTCGACATTGTCGAGCTGCGCCTTGTTCTGGATGATGTTGACCGCGCCAATCAGCGCACCGCGACCATAGAGGGTCGATTGCGGCCCCTTGGCGATCTCGACCCGCTCGATATCGAACAGCTCGACATAGGAGCCGCGCGACTTGGAGATGGAAACGCCATCCTGATAGACCGACACGCGCGGCTCGTTGCTGGCGGTGCCGCTGTCCGACGTGATGCCGCGCATCACGAAGCCGGGATTGTTGGGCGACTGGTTCTGGACGTCGAAACCCGGCACGAAGCGCGACAGCGCGTCGAACTCGTAGAGGCCCATACGGTCCATCTGTTCATTGCCGACGACGCTCAGCGCCATCGGCACGTCGATCGGGTCCTGTTCGCGCAGCTGTGCGGTGACGATGATCGAATCAGCCGGGGCGGCATCGGGCGTTTCGGCATGGGCGGTTGCCGTAGCGAAAACGGGCAGGCTGATAGCGGCCAGAGCAAGAGAACGGAAGTGCATGATATTTCTCCCCTTTCGGCGCTCGGGTAGGAGGGGAGTATGAAGCGCGCATGACAGTGATGCGCAGCTTATATGACGGCGGCACTGGATGCGCTCTGCCGCCATCTGGCACCGACCCGGATCAGCCGGCAACTGGTCCGCCGCGGGGATATATAGGCGTCGCCCGGCTCAGGCCGCCGATGCAGGTCGCGTCAGCCGTTCCGCCAGGAAGTCCACGAATACGCGCAGCCGTGCCGGCACATTGGTGCCGCCCAGGAACACGGCATGGATCGTCTCGATATCGCCGGGATTATAGTCTTCCAGTAACGGCACCAGGTCGCCCGATGCCAGTTCCGGCTGGACGCTGAACCGGCCGACCCGCGTGATGCCAACGCCATCGGCCGCCAACTGCCCCAGCGTTTCGCCATTATTCGCCTCGATCGTGCCGCGCACGCTCAGCGCATAGTCACGCCCGTCCTTGCGGAAGGGCCAGACCGGTTCGGCCCGCCGGAAATTGAAGTTCAGGCAGTTATGATCGTGCAGATCCTCCGGTACGACCGGCGTGCCATGGCGGGCGAGATAGGCGGGGGAGGCGACGATGACGCGGCCATTCTCGCCCAGCTTGCGGGCGGTCAGCGGGCTGTCGGCCAGCGGCCCGAAGCGGATCGCGACATCGGCTTGCCCGCCGGCAATGTCGACCAGCCGGTCGCTCAGGCTGATGTCAACCAATATATGCGGATAGAGCTGGGCAAATTCGCCGAGCAGCGGCACGATGCACAGCCGGCCATGGGAGTGGGCGGCGCTGACCCGCAAGCGTCCGCGCGGCGCGCCGCGATCGGCGATCGTCTGTTCCGCCTCGTCCAGGTCGGCCAGGATGCGGCGCGCGCTGGCCAGATAGGCCTGGCCCTCCGCCGTCAGCGTCAGCGCGCGGGTGGAGCGCAGCAATAGCCGCACCCCCAGCCGGTCCTCGATCCGGTCGACCGCGCGGCTGACCGCCGACGGCGTCAGCCCGAGCAATCGCCCGGCGGCCGAAAAACTGCCCTCGGCCACCACGGTGGCAAAGGTTTCCAGCGCCCGCGCCCGATCGGCATGAAAGGGTATCTTTTCATCCATTGCAAAGATCCTTCGCCTTGCGCCCCTCTAAACGCGGGGAGTCCTGCCTTCCATTTATGCGTCCATCACGGAATGGAAAGGGATGACGATGGAATATCGGCAATTGGGGGCGTCAGGCCTGCGCGTGCCGGCGCTCAGTTTCGGCACCGGCACCTTCGGCGGCTCAGGGCCCCTGTTCGGCGCCTGGGGCAACAGCGACGCGCAGGAGGCGCGCCGGCTGCTCGACATCTGCCTCGAAGCCGGCATCACCCTGTTCGACACTGCCGACGTCTATTCGAACGGCGCGTCCGAAGAGGTGCTGGGCGCGGCGATCAGGGGACGGCGCGATCAGCTTCTGATCTCGACCAAGCTCGGCCTGCCGACCGGCGATGGTCCCAATGACTGGGGCGTGTCGCGCGACCGGCTGATCGGCGGCGTGGAAGCCGCGCTCCGGCGCCTTGGCACCGATCATATCGACCTGCTGCAACTTCACGCCTTCGACGCGTCGACCCCGGTCGAGGAATTGCTGGCGACGCTCGACCAATTGGTCCGTGCCGGCAAGCTGCGCCATGTCGGCGTGTCCAACTATCCCGGCTGGCAGTTGATGAAGGCGCTGGACGTGGCGGATCGCCATGGCTGGCCGCGCTTCGTCGCCCACCAGGTCTATTATTCGCTGATCGGCCGCGCCTATGAGGCCGATCTGATGCCGCTTGCCGCCGACCAGGGCGTCGGCGCACTGGTGTGGAGCCCGCTCGGCTGGGGCCGCCTGACCGGCAAGATCAGGCGCAGCAGCCCGATCCCGGAGGGCAGCCGCCTGCACCAGACCGCCGCCTTCGCGCCGCCGGTGGAGGAGGAGCATCTCTATCGCGTGGTCGATGCGCTGGACGAGATTGCGGCGGAAACCGGCAAGACGGTGCCGCAGGTCGCGCTCAACTGGCTGTTGCAGCGGCCGACCGTGTCGTCGGTCATCATCGGCGCCCGCAACGAGGAACAGTTGCGCCAGAATCTGGGGGCGGTCGGCTGGTCGCTGACCGCCGATCAGGTCGCCCGGCTCGACCGGGCCAGCTACCAGATGCCGGCCTATCCCCACGCCCCCTATCACCAACAGGCCGGTTTCGCCCGGCTGAACCCGCCGCTTGTCTGACGGGAGGAGCATCATGAAGATCAATCCACCGCTGCTCGCGCTGGCGGCCGGTGCCTTTGGCATCGGCGTCACCGAATTTGCGCCGATGGGCCTGTTGCCCGTCATCGCCACCGATCTTGGCGTCTCCATCCCCGCCGCCGGCCTGCTTATCAGCGCCTATGCGATCGGCGTCATGCTGGGCGCGCCGCTGATGACGCTGACCACCGGGCGCTTGCCGCGCCGCACCCTGCTGATCGGCCTCGCGGCCATCTTCACGGTCGGCAATCTGATCGCGGCGCTCTCCAGCAGCTATGCGATGCTGCTGTTCGCGCGCATCATCACCTCGCTCAACCATGGTGCCTTCTTCGGCGTCGGATCGATCGTCGCCGCCAGCCTGGTCCCGCCCCAGCGGCAGGCGGGCGCGGTCGCCGCCATGTTCATGGGGCTGACCATCGCCAATGTCGTCGGCGTGCCGCTGGCGACCTGGGCGGGCGAAGTCATGGGCTGGCGTTCTGCCTTCTGGGGCATTGCGGCGCTGGGCGTGCTCACCATCGCGGCACTGCGCCTGACCCTGCCCGACATGCCGGCCCCGACCGAGGGCGATGCACGGTCCGAACTGCGGGTGCTGATGCGCGGGCCGGTGCTCGCCGCGCTCGGCCTTACCGTGGTCGGCGCCAGCGCGATGTTCACCGTCTTCACCTATATCACGCCGATCCTGCGCGATCAGACCCATGGCTCGATCGGTTTCGTGACGGCGATGCTGGTCCTCTATGGCGTGGGCCTCACCATCGGCAACTGGCTGGGCGGGCGCTTTGCCGACCGGTCGGTGGACAGGACGCTGATCGTGACGCTCGCTGCGCTGACGGCGATTCTCATCGCCTTCGCCTTTGCCATGCCCTTTGCCGGGCCGACGGCGGTGCTGATCTTCCTGTGGGGGATTGCCAGCTTCGCGCTGGTGCCGCCGCTGCAGGTGCGGGTGATGAGCGCGGCGGCCGACGCGCCCAATCTGGCGTCCTCGATGAACATCGGCGCCTTCAACCTGGGCAATGCGATCGGCGCGGCGCTGGGCGGCGCGGTGATTGCCGCCGGCCTCAGCCTGCCGTTCGTCGCGATCGCCGGGGCCGCTGCGTCCAGCCTTGGGCTGATTGCGCTGCTGCTCAGCCGCCGCCGCAGCGCGCCGCGTGCCGCCACCGCCTGACGCTCACAGATAGGCGACACGGGCGGGCACGGTCACGCGGATGGTCGTGCCGGTCCTGGTGGTGGAGATGATCTCTACCGCGCCATCCATCCGCCGCGCCCGTTCGCGCATGCCGACCATGCCATAATGGCCTTCGCGCGATCCGGCCGCCAGCACCGGTTCGGACAGGCCGATGCCATCATCGATGATCGCCAGCGACAGCCGGTCGGTGCCATGATGCAGCTCGACGATGATGGTCCGCGACGCCGCATGCTGCAGGCTGTTGCTGATCGCCTCGCGTGCGATCCGCATCATCTCGTCGGCGACCGGGGCGCAGACCAGCCGCGCGGTGCCGGCCTCCTCGACGCGCCAATCCAGCCGGTCGCCGACCATCTCGTCCAACAGCGCGCGCAGACGGACCGCCATCGCCACCGGCTGCAATGCCTGTCGCAGCGAATGGACCCGCTCGCGACTGTCGACCAGCACATCCTCGGCCCGGTCGAGCGCGCCTTCCAGCTCGGTGCGGGCGCGTTCGCCGCGCGGCAGCAACTCGACCACCGCCTGGAAGCGCAGCATCAGCCCCTGGAACCCCTGCAACAGCGTGTCGTGCAGTTCCCGTGCGATCCGTTCGCGCTCGGTCAACTGCGCCTCGACCCGGCTGCGTGCCCGTTCGGTCACGACATGCAGGCGCCGGCGGTAGAGCAGCCAGCCGGCCAGCAGGATCAGGCTGATGCACAGGGTGCGGAACCAGCGCGTCTGGTAGAAGGCTGGGGCGATCTCGAACGCGAGCGCCGCGCCCTGCCTGTTCCATACCCCGTCATTGTTGGCCGCTATCACATGGAAGCGATATTGGCCGGGCGCCAGATTGGTATAGAGCGCCTGCCGCTCCGTCCCGGCATCGAACCAGCCGGTGCCGCTGCCTTCCAGCCGATAGCGGAAACGGTTCTGCGCCGCATCGGTCAGGCTGAGGGCACTATAGTCGATCTGCACCCGGCCGCTATGGGCGGGCAGGGCGATGTGGCCCGCGGCCAGCGGATAGGCCTTGCCATCGACCCGCAGCGACCGGATCGCCACGGGCGGCGGCACGCCATTGCGGGCCAGCCGGGCGGGATCGCTCCAGGCCAGCCCCTGATCGGTGGCGAACCAGAGCTGGCCGTCGCGATCGAGGGCGATGTCGTTCGCCTCGAACAGGTTGGATCGCGCCCGATAATCGCCTTCCTGGCCGACCCGCTGGTAGGGGATGGGGCGATCGGGCTGGGCAAAGCCCTTGTCCAGCGCATCGCTGCGCATCCGCACGATACCGGTCGCGCCGTTGATCCAGGTCCAGCCATCGGCGGTGCGGGCGATGCCGGTAATCCCGGCCAGATAGGGATGGGTGCGTTCGCCCAATGACTGTAACCGGCCGCCCTTCAGGCGCGCCAGCCCCTTCATCCCGCCGATCAGCCACTGGTCGCCATCGGCCCGCAGGGTCAGGATCGATCCGATCGGGCTGGTCCCGGCGGGCAGCAGCGCCGTCTCCTCGCCATCGCGAATGCGCAGCAGCCCGCGCCGGCTGCGCCCGGCGATCAGGCCGCCATGCCCATCGGCGCGCAACAGGGTGATGGTGCCGCCCGGCTGCCCCGCCGCGCCGCTCGCCGGCACCAGCCGCCCGCCGTCCAGCCGGTAGAGCCGGTCCATCCCGGTCCAGAACTGTCCGCGATCGTCGCGTGCGCAACTGACCGACAGCGGCCCTTCGACCGACGTCGTGCGGCGGACATCGCCGCGGTCGTTCAGGTCGAGCAGGAAGGCGCCTTCCAGGCTGATCGCCAGCAATTGCCGGTCGTCGCCGCACAGCACGCCAATGTCGGCGCGCGGGAAGATCAGCCGGGGCTGGCGCTGGCCCGGCCCGACGCGATAGACGCCGCCGATACCGGCATAGAAGATATGGGCCGATCGCGCCGGCGCGACGAAGCCGGTCACCAGCGCCTCCTCGCCCGCGCCGATCAGGCTGGCGGCGGCATAGCGTTCCACCCCGGTCTCGGTGCCGACCCAGATATTGCCTTCCCGGTCCTCCAGCGCGGCGAGCGACAGCGGCATGTGCCCGGCCGCGACCTCGACCTTGTCGCCGCCCGCTGGAAGCCGTGCCAGACCACCATTCTGGCCGGTGATCCAGGCCGTGCCATGGCGATCGACATGGATATGGCGGGTGACATAGGGGGTGTTGACGGGATCGAGCCGGGCCGCGGCCTGCCCGCCGGAAATCGGCCGGATGCCGTTGTCGTCCGCCAGCCAGATCCGGCCCGTCCTGTCCTCGTCCAGCGCGGCGAAAGGGGCGACCTGCATCGCCAGCGGGGCGAAGTGCGCGGCACCGGGCGCCAGCCGCAGCAGGTGCGGCGGCAGGGCGAGGTAGAGGCTGCCGTCCGACGCGGCCAGCATCGGCCCCATCATGCCGTCGGTCACGCCTTGCTGCGCGCCATAGCGGCGCCAGCGGCCATTTTGGTAACGCGACAGCAGCATCTTGCCGCGCGCTTCGGCCGCGACCCAGATCGATCCGTCGCGCGCTTCCGCGATGCCGGCCACGCCGCCCTGCGCCGGCCAGGGATTGGCGTCGCGCAGATGGCCGTCGCGATAGCGGGCGATGCCGCCGAAATCATGGCCGACCCAGATGTCGCCATTGCGCGCCGCCAGCAGGGCGGTGACCTGCAAGGATCGGCGCGGGTCGTCGCGATCGGCCAGCATGCGCTCGAACCGGATGCCGTCAAAGCGGTAGAGGCCGGTCGAAGATCCCAGCCACAGATAGCCGTCTTTGCCCTGCGCCAGCGCACGGACATTGCCCGGCGCTCCGTCCTTCAGCGTCCAGCGGCTGTGGCGCAACTGGCCGATCGACTGGCTCGGGTCCAGCGCCTGCCCCGGCTGGGCCAGCAGCATGGCCGCGATCGCCGTGATGATCGCCCGGCGCTTCATGATCTTCTGCTCGGTCGCGACATGGGGGCCTTGGGGCGGGAGGAACCGACAGCCGTAGCGCTGCGGGCCGATGCGATACAAGCCCCCCGTTAGAGGGACGCTCGCCCCCTCCATCCGGGCTTTGGGAAATCGTGACGCAGCCGCATCATTCCCGCCATGCCGGATATCGCCAGTCTCAACACGCGCCCCAACCTGCCGCATCGGCTCGATGCCGCGCCGCTTCTGGACCTGCTGACGCGGGCGCAGATGCTGCTGCATCGCGACCCCAACCGGGCGGGCCTGTGCCTCGATCAACTGCGCGACCTGCTGCGGCAGGGCACGGATGCGGACGACGGCGTCGCCATGCTGGCCCGGCGTCCCGACAGCCATTGCCCGCCGCCGACCGGCGGGCTGGCCGGCTGGCAATTGCGCAGGGTGACCGCCTATGTCGAGACCCGGCTGGGCCGCACGCTGGTGACGGAGGAACTGGCGCTGGTGGCGAGCCTGAGCCCCGGTCATTTCTGCCGCGCGTTCAAGGTCAGCATGGGCGAAACGCCGCATGCCTATGTCATCCGCCAGCGCATCCGCCGGGCACAGCGGCTGATGCTGGAAACCGGCCACAGCCTGTCGGACATCGCCAGCGCCTGCGGCCTGACCGACCAGGCGCACCTGACCCGGCTGTTCAAGCGGCTGGTCGGCACCACGCCGCTGTCCTGGCGCCGGACCTGGCAGGGATCGCCATTGGCGGCACAGGCATGAACAGCAAAAGGCTGGAGGCGTTCACCGACGGGGTGATCGCGATCATCATCACCATCATGGTGCTGGAACTGAAGGTGCCGCGCGGGGGATCGCTCGCCGATCTCGCGCAATGCCTGCCGCTGCTGATCGCCTATCTGCTCAGCTTCGTGAACGTCGGCCTCTACTGGAACAATCACCATCATCTGTTCCAGCTCAACCCGCGCATCGACGGGCGGGTGCTGTGGGCCAATCTCTTCCTGCTCTTCTGGCTCAGCCTGGTCCCGTTCGTCATCCGCTGGCTGGACGAGAGCGCCTGGTCGACCGGAGCGACGGCGGCCTATGGCATGGTGCTGGGTGCGGCGGCGATCGGCTATTTCCTGACCGAACGGGCGATCATCGCCTGCAATGGCGCAGGCTCCAGGCTCGCCCGCGCGCTCGGCATGGACTGGAAGGGGTGGGGAACGCTGGCCATCTATGGCGCGGCCATTCCCCTGAGCTTCGTCAGCCGCTGGCTGGCGGTCGCGCTCTATGTGCTGGTCGTCGCGCTCTGGTTCGTGCCCGACCGGCGGTTCGCGCGGGTCGCGCTGCCCTGATCTTCAGCCGCCATGGGGCAGGGCGGCCGCCGGGTGGCGGACGCACAGCAGGGTGCCGACCAGCACGATCGCGCCCGACACCAGCAGCGGCAGCGCCAGCCCCATATGCACCACCATCAGCGCGCCGGCCGCCGCGCCCGCGAAGATGGCGACGATCGCCGCGATCCTCCGGCCAAGATTGGGATTGGCGCCGCCCGCCAGGCTGGAATCCGCCGCAATGCCGGTGACGGTCAGGGTCAGCACGGTGGTGGTAAGGTCGGGCACCTTCAACTGCCGGATGGTGGCGTTGCGAAAGCCCATCGCGATCGCGGTCAGGCCGATGATCGCGAACAGGCCGGCGGCGGGCTGGAGCGTGGGCACATGGAAGTTCAGCGCGACCACCGCCGCGATCCACAGCAATGCCGCCTCGATCAGCGCGGCGACCGTCAGCCAGTGGCGCAGCGGGCGTTTGCCCAAGCCCTGGCCGACCCGGCCGGCGATCAGCGCGCCGATGAAGAAGGTCAGCAGCGCGACCAGATAGGGCGCCACCCTGAAGCCTGGCGTCTGCGCCGCGGCGAAGCCCAGGAACACGACATTGCCGGTCATGTTGGCGGTGAACACCTTGCCCAGGCCCAGCACGCTGACCGCGTCGACCAGGCCGGTGGTCGCCGACAGCAGCAACAGCAGGCCGGGCAGGGGGGATGCGCTTTGGGACGCTGGCGGCATGATGATGCTCCTCACAGGATCTAGAAACGGAAATTGGCTTCAAGGCCGGTCATGGCGATGGTCTGGGCCGGGCCGGTCTCACGGATGAAGGCGCCCGGTGCGAAGAAGGACAGCGAAGTTGACAGTTCCAGCTCCGCCGTCGCCTGCCAGGCCAGCGTCGCCTCCACCTCCTTGCCGATGAAGCGGGCGCGGCTGTCGCCGGGGCCACGGACCAGGTTGCCGGGAATGTCGTAGACGCCGTCATGGCGGGCGTATCGCCAATAGGCCATGCCGGCGATGCTGGCGGAAAAGCCGTCGCCCAGCGGCGCGCTGATCCGGGGATTGAGGCTGACGATGTTGGTCGGCCCGACGGGCGAGAGTTCGCCGAAATATTTGCCCTTGGGGAAGAGCGCGTTGAACGTGCCCAGCCTGTCATCTTCGCTGTCACGATCGCCGCTCACGATGTTGAAGCGCAAGGTGGCGTCGGGCGACAGCGGCAGGTGGGGCAGGGTGCGGCCGACTTCGGTGCCGATCGTCCAGGCGGCGATGCGCTGCCGGTCATAATGGCCGAACTGATAGACGCCCTCGACATTCCAGTGCCAGTCGCCCCGCGCGCCATGCGAACGAAGGCCGAGACTGTGGCGCTCCTCCCGCCCGGTCAGTCCGCCGAAGCGCGCGGCGCGGTTGCGATAGCCCAGATAATAGAGGTCGAGATCCGGCAGCGTCGCATAGGCGCCCCACAGCCTGCGGGTGTCGGACGTGCGATCGTCGAAACTGGCGGGGCCGGGCTGGACCGGGTTGAGCAGGAACAGGTCGAGCGCGCGGCCTTCGCCCAGGGACAGGCTGCCGCGCACGCCGTCGAACGCCAGCGGGGTGTTGGGGCCATAGCGGGTGCCGACCAGCCTTTCGGTGCCGAGTGAAACCATCTGGCGCCCGGCGCGCAGGGTGACGGGGCCGGCGCCGACTTCGGCAAAGCCCTGGAGCAGGTCGAGCCGGCTCTGGTCGATCGGGCTGGCCGAGGGCGCAACGCCGACCGCATGGCTGATGATCGGCTGGACAAAGGCACGGGCATGGAGCCGGTCCGGCGCGCCGACATGCAGGTCGGCATAGGGCATGGCGCGTGCCCATAAATAGCTGTCGTCGGGCGCATCGGCCCCGCCCCAGAGATTGTCGGCATAATTTTCGTTGCGCAGCCGCAGCTCGACGCCGGTGGACAGCCAGACATCGTCGCCCAGCGGGATATATTTGAACTGCCCCGTCCAGTGATGGTTGCGCTTTTGCGCGTCCGCCAGATCCGACCAATCCTCGTCATAGCGGGTGATCGACAGGGTCGGCGCCTGCCAGGCCTCCCGCGTCTGCGCGGCCAGCGGCGGGCAAGCGCAGAGCGAGAGGGCAAGGCATACTGATTTTTTACACACGGCGCTGCGCCTGTTCGGCGACCAGCGCCGCCAGGATGAAGCCGCCGATCAGGCCCAGATGCTCGAAAAAGGCATTGGTGGCCATGAACCGCTCCTGCCCCATCGGCATCGTCCAGAAGGCGTTTGCGGTGAAGGCGGCCAGCAGGGTGAAGACGCCCAGCATCCCTGCACCCAGCCAGGCCATGCGGCCGGTCAGGATCAGGATCGGCCCGATCAGTTCGATCGCGATGGTGAGCGCGGCCCAGAGCGCCGGCGGGGTCATGCCGAAATGCGCCTGCTCGGCAACCGCCGCCGGCCAGTCCGTCAGCTTGACGATGCCGCCCAGCAGATAGGCGCCGACCAGCAGCAGCCGGGCGATGAACCAGGTCGGCTTCCAGTCGAGGATCGCGTCAACGAAGCGGGGATCGCGGTCGGTGCGCATTTACTTCGCCTCGGGCGCATGAACTTCGGCGATATAGCCGCCGGGGAAGCGCAGGATCGCGCTCTGGCGACCGGCGATGCTCTGCGGCGCGACCAATGTTTCGACGTCGGCGGCCTTCGCCTTGGCCAGCGTGGCGTCCATGTCGGCGACCTCATAACCGGTCATGTCGCGGCCATAGGGCCAGGGGAGTTGGCCGTCCGAGACGAAGGCGGTCATCTTGCCATAGCCGCTCTCGATGGCGACGCGGCGGATCGTCTTGCCGGGCTGGCCGATTTCCTCGCCCTTGGCGGCGCGATCGTCGGAGACGATCCTGCCATGGGCAAAGCCGGTCCAGTCCCTGATGAACCGGTCAGCGACGTCGGCGGTCAGGTAGATGCGGTTTTCCGGCACGGTGGTCAGCGCGGGATAGCTGGGCTTGGCGGTGTGCCAGTAGAGTTGCATGTTCACGCCACCAGCCCATTGCACCACCACGTCGCGGCCGATCGGGTCGGGGAAGGTAGTGATGCGGCGCACTGCGCCATGCTTGAGCGCGGAGGCAACGGCACCGTCCATGTCGCTCACCAGATAGCCGGTCCGCTCATCGCCGAACGGATAGGGGATCGGCGTCTTGAAGCCGAAGACCGAGACGGTGCCGGCCGGGGTCAGTGCCAGTTGCGACTTGGTCAGGCTGGGCGTCGGCGTCACCTGGAACTCGCCCTGCTTCGACGTGGTGCCACCGAAGGTCGCGACGAAGCTGGTGACGAAGGCGTCGAACTGGCCTTCGGGCACATAGACATGGGTCGTGTCATATTGCGGGCCGACCGCATAATCGGCGCTGGCGGCGGGCTTTGCGATGGCGACCGGCATAGGCATCAGGATGGCGGCGGCGAATAGGAAGGCGAAGCGCTTCATGGACAATCTCCAGGCAGGAAGTCTTTCTCGTCATCCCCGCGAAGGCGGGGATCCATCTCCGGGCGTTGCGCCGTCGGGCTTGGTTGCGAGATGGATTCCCGCTGCGCGGGAATGACAATGATTTGCGGTTATCGTCAGACGGCCCAGCAGCCGCAGCCGAGCGATCCCCAGAAGGTCTGGACATCGGCGGCCGGCACATCTGCGCCCAGCGCCGCGGCATGGTCATGGCCATGGACGCCGCAGGCCGAATGGCAGGCACAGGCCGATGCCAGCTGCGCGCGCGCCTCACGGGTCTTGTGATAGCCGCCGAAGGTGGCGACCGGCGACCAGTCGGGCATGGGCTTTGGCAGGTCGGGCGCGAGCGAGGCATAATCGCCCTCGCCATGGACCACCTTGCCGCCGAGCAGGGTCAGGACCGATCGGATATGGACGATCTGATCCTCCGGCACCGCAAAATAGTCGGCCGACAGCAAGGCGAGGTCGGCCAGTTGCCCGGCCTTGATCTGCCCCTTCTTGCCGATCTCGTTGGAGAACCATGTATTCTCATGCGTCCACATCGCCAGCGCCTTTTCCCGGCTGACGCGATTGTCGCCGCGATAGAGGGCGAAGCCGCCGACGGTGCGGCCGGTCACCAGCCACGACAGAGACACCCACGGGTTATAGCTGGCGACGCGGGTGGCGTCGGTGCCGGCGCCGACCGGGATGCCCGCTGCGATCATGCGGGAAATGGGCGGAGTCCGCTCGGCGGCTTTCGCGCCATAGCGCTCGACGAAATATTCGCCCTGATAGGCCATCCGATGCTGCACGGCGATGCCGCCGCCCAGTGCGGCGATGCGGTCGATATTGCGGTCGCTGATGGTTTCGGCATGGTCGAAGAACCAGTTGATGCCCTGCAAAGGGATATCCCGGTTCACCTTTTCATAGACGTCGAGCGCGCGGCCGATCGTCTCGTCATAGGTGGCGTGCAGGCGCCAGGGCCATTTATGCTCGGCCAGCAGGCGGATGACCGGCTCCAGATCGCCTTCCATGCTGGGCGCCATGTCCGGCCGGGGCTGGCGGAAATCCTCGAAGTCGGCGGCGGAATAGACCAGCATCTCGCCCGCGCCATTGTGGCGATAGCTGTCATCGCCCTGGCCCGGCGTCACCTGCTTCACCCAGCCGGAGAAATCGGCCAGCTCTTCCTTGGGCTTCTGGGTGAAGAGATTATAGCTGATGCGGACGGTCAGTTGATCGTCCTGATGCAGCTTCTCGATGATCTCGTAATCGTCGGGATAATTCTGGAAGCCGCCGCCCGCGTCGATCACGCCGGTCACGCCCAGCGCATTGACGTCGCGCATGAAGTGGCGGGTCGAATTGAGCTGATAGTCCTGCGGCAGCTTCGGCCCCTTGGCCAGCGTCGAATAGAGGATGGTCGCATTGGGCTGGGCCAGCAGCAGGCCGGTCGGGTTGCCAGCCACGTCGCGGACGATCTCGCCGCCCGGCGGATTGGGCGTGTCCTTGGTATAGCCCACGACGCGCAGCGCGGCGGCGTTGAGCAGCGCGCGATCATAGAGGTGCAGGATGAAGACCGGCGTGTCGGGCGCGACGGCGTTCAGTTCGGCGATGGTCGGCAGGCGCTTTTCCGCGAACTGATGTTCGGTGAAGCCGCCGACCACGCGCACCCATTGCGGAGCGGGGGTACGGGCGACCTGGCTTTTAAGCATATCCATCGCCTCGGCCAGCGTCGGCACGCCGTCCCAGCGCAGTTCCATGTTGAAATTCAGGCCGCCGCGAATGATGTGCATATGGCTATCGATCAGGCCGGGGATCAGGCGATGGCCCTTGGCATCGATCACCGTTGCGTCCGGCGCGGCGGCGCGCACCTCCGCCTCGCTGCCCACGGCCAGGAACTTGCCGTCGCGGATGGCGACCGCTTCCGCCACCGGATTGCTCCGGTCCAGGGTCGTCACCTTGGCATTGACGATGATCGTGTCGGTCATGGGGCGGTCCTTGGCTTGAGCAGGAAAGGGGGCGAGAAGGGCGGAGGCGGCCACCCCGGCCATGGCGTCGCGGCGGGTAATCACGCGTCGCCCTTTTGATTGTCGGCCCGATTGTTCGGGAGCGTGCCCAGTACATGGTCGCGGCATTCGTTGCGCACGAAGCGGGTCAGTTCATGGGCATCGGCCCAGCGCCTGGCGAGCGGCACGATCTGTTCGCCGACCAATATGCCCAGCAGGCCGATCAGGGCCACCACCGGGGGCGCGGGCGAGCGCACCCCCAGCAGCGAATAGACGATGCCGACCAGGAGACCGGCGCCGAGGGAGAGAAGATAGACTTTCATCGCCGGTCTCCTGCGTCTGCGATCAGGCCTGGATGAAGGCGAGGATATCGGCGTTCAGCACGTCGGCATTCACCGTCAGCATGCCGTGCGAATAGCCCTCGTAAATCTTGAGGGTCGCGTTCGGCAGGATCTGCGCCTGCAGCACGCCGGCATTCTTGTAGGGGACGACCTGGTCGTCATCGCCATGCAGCACCAGGGTCGGCACGGTGATCGCGGTCAGATCGTCGGTCTGGTCGGTTTCGGAGAAGGCCTTGATGCCTTCATAATGGGCCTTGGCGCTGCCCATCATGCCCTGGCGCCACCAATTGTCGATGACGGCCGGCTTCACGTCCGCGCCGTCGCGGTTGAAGCCGTAGAAGGGGCCGGCGGCGACATCGTGGAAGAATTGCGCACGGTTGGCGGCGAGGCCGGCGCGCAGCCCGTCGAACACGTCCATGGGCAGGCCGCCGGGATAACGGTCGGTCTTCAGCATGATCGGCGGCACCGAACTGACCAGCACGGCCTTGGCCACGCGGCCTTCGGGCAGGCCATGGCGGGCGACATAGGCGGCCACTTCGCCGCCGCCGGTCGAATGACCGATATGGATGGCGTTCCTGAGGTCGAGATGGCGGGCGACGGCGGCGGCGTCGGCGGCGTAATGGGCCATGTCATGGCCTTCGCTCACCTGGGCCGAGCGGCCATGGCCGCGACGGTCATGGGCGACGACGCGATAGCCCTTCGACAGGAAGAACAGCATCTGCGCGTCCCAGTCGTCCGACGACAGCGGCCAGCCATGGTGGAACATGATGGGCTGGGCGTCCTTTGAACCCCAGTCCTTGAAGAAGATGTCGACGCCGTCATCCGTGGTCACGAAGCTCATGGGGATTTCCTTTGCTCGGGTGGGGAAAGGGGAGAGGGGCCGGCGGTGCATGGGGAGAGGGGAGGCACCGCCGGCCCCTGGCGCAGGTCAGTGGCCGCCTTCTGAGGCGCCGAACATGGCCTTCGCATATTTGATGCCCAGGCCGTATGCGCCGCCAAATTCCTTGGCGATGCCGGTGGTGGACTCGTAGGTTTCGGTGCGCGCCCAGTCGCGCTGCAGTTCCAGCATATATTGGAGCGAGGTCATCGGCTTGGCGCCGAGCTGGATCATGCGCTGCACGGCGCGCTCATGCGCTTCCTCGCTGATGTCGCCACAGGCGTCGGCGATGAAATAGACGTCGAAGCCCTGATCGACCGCGGAGGCGACCGGGCCGACGATGCAGACGCTGGTCCACAGGCCGGCGAAGATGATCCGCTCCTTGCCGATGCGGTTCACTTCCTCGATCACGGCGGCATCTTCCCAGGTGTTCATGCTGGTGCGGTCGAGCAGGGGCTGGCCGGGGAAGGCGTCGGTGATCTCGCTGAACATCGGCCCCGAAAAGCTCTTTTCGGCCACGGTGGTCAGGATGGTCGACACGCCGAACGACTTGGCGGCGCGGCTGATCAGGGCGGCATTGTTGCGCAGCAGTTCCGGCGCGATCGACTTGGTGGCGAAGGCCATTTGCGACTGGAAGTCGATCAGGACCAAAGTGTGGTCGGTCGGCGAGATGAGGGACTTGCCCGGCGTCGGCGTGGCGGTGATCGTCATGGGTCGGCTCCTTGGTTTCGAGCAGTCGTCGCTGCTGTGAAGACAGTGTTAGCCGGCGTGCCTGATCCGAAATATCCAGATAAAATGCACCGGCTTGTTCTAAAAAATAGAAATGGTCAGTCACTGGCCTGACGCGCGCGATCATAGCTGTCCGTCGCCGCCCGATCTTGGATCAGGCTGACATGTTAGCGATCATTCCGATGCAAAGGGGGCGCTCGCGCGCCATGTCGTCAGAGGTCGATCAGTCCGCGCTTGATCGCCAGCGTCACCGCATGGGTGCGATCGGTCGCGTCGAGCTTCGAGAAGATCGACTTCATATGGCCCTTCACCGTCTCTTCGCTGATATCGAGTCGCGCCGCGACCTGCTTGTTGCTGTTGCCCCAGGCCGCCAGCGAAAGCACCGCGATCTCGCGCTCGGTCAGCGGGTCTTCCAGCACATGCAGGGCGATCGCGGTGGCGACGGTGGCGTCGAGATGCTTGCCGCCCAGATGCACGGACCGGATCGCGTCGAGCAGCTGCTTGCGCAGGCTGGCCTTGAGCAGATAGCCCATCGCCCCTGCGCGCAGCGCCTTGATCGCGCGGCCATCGCCCGAATAGGTGGTGAGCACGATGATCCGGGCGTCGGGATGGACGGCCCGGATCGCGGCGATCGCGTCGAGCCCCGGCATTTCCGCCATCTGCAGGTCCATCAGCACGATGTCGGGGCGCAACCGCGCATATTCCTCCACCGCGCGCCGGCCATTGTCCGCCTCGCCGACGATCCGCATATCGGCCTGGGTCGCCAGCATCGCCCGCACGCCCTCACGCAGCAGCGCATGATCGTCCACCACCAGGATCGATATGGGGGTGATCGCAGGCTGCATGTCGTGGCTGTGGATCGGACCGGGCTGCATCGCGCCAGAGTGGCGTGTTCCGCTTCCCAAGTCCATGCGATAGTCGTGCCTCATCGCGGCGCGGCCGGCCATTGTGCGATGATCGTGCCCAGCACGTCGGCGGCGCTGTCGGGCTGGTCGAAGGTCCAGTTCAGGCCGGCGAACCGGCCGGGAGCGGGACCGGGAGAGAGATAGGCGTCCAGCGCCGCCAGCACGCCGGCCATCATCGCACGGGCGGCGGCGCGTTGCGCGACCTTCGTTGCCGCCGGATCGAGCAGCCGCAGCAGGCAGGCGATCGAACAACTGTCGAGCCGGAGCGCCGCGCGCATCGCCACGGCGGCCAGCCGGCCCAGCCGTTCGGCATCCAGATCGTCGATTTCCCCCATACCCACGATCATCAGCGACCGGCAGCGCACCGGCGGCGGCGGGCTGGACAGGATCATCGTCTCGCCGAACCTGCCGTCGAACAGGCCGCCCGCGCGCAATTGCGACAAGGTGCCTGACAGGGCGGCGTCGAGCGCGCAGGCGCCAGGATCGATCCGGCTCGTGGCGGACAGGACCGGC
Source organism: Sphingobium salicis subsp. salicis (assembly GCF_049472635.1). NCBI lineage: Bacteria > Pseudomonadati > Pseudomonadota > Alphaproteobacteria > Sphingomonadales > Sphingobiaceae > Sphingobium > Sphingobium salicis. The sequence goes on along the minus strand of NZ_JAYRCS010000001.1, from coordinate 2,725,417 downwards.
ATGCCGACGATCAGCAGATCGACATCGCTCGCGATCGCATCGACCGGCCCGGCGCGGAAGCGGACGGTGCGATATGTGCCGACGATCGGCGCATCCATGCTCGCCACCCTGTTGATCCTCCCGCCATGACGCAGCCATGCGGGTCGGCGTCTCCTTGGGCCAAGCTAGAGGGACATGGCGCCCGCGTCGTGGCCAGGGCGCGCGGGATTTGGACAATCATGCGGAATTGCCGTGGTGGGAAAGGGGGAGGCGTGCATCCAGGCGTCCCGGCTACCAACGGCTTTGGTGGTTAACTTCTGTGGGAAGATTGGGAATGTCGGGCGCTTTCGGCGCGGCTCTTCATCAGCGGCTGGATACGCGTGCCGAACGCTTCCACCCCTTCCAGGAAATCGTCGAAGGTCAGCAGCACGCCGCCGGTATTGGGCACCTGCGCCATTTCGTCCAGCATCCGTGCCACGCTGGCATAGCTGCCGACCAAAGTGCCCATATTGATGTTCACGGCCCCTTCGGGCGCGGCCAGCTGGCGCACATTGGTGTCGGTGTTGACGGTGTCCTTCGCGCCCTGGTCGGCCAGCCAGGCGATCGCGTCGATATCGACGCCGTCATTATAGCTCTGCCACTTGGCCATGGCCTCCTCGTCCGTCTCCGCCGCGATCACCATGACCAGCACGAACACCGACACGGCGCGGCCGGTCTGCGCCGTGAATTTCGCAAGGCGGTCATTGTTGAAGGCGAAGGCGGTCGGCGTGTTGACGCCCTTGCCCAGGCAAAAGGCATAGTCCGCCCATTTGGCCGAGAAGGCCAGGCCCGCGTCGGATGATCCGGCACAGATGATCTTCATGTCGGCCTGCGGCTGGGGGCGGACCAGACAGTCGTCCATCTGATAATATTGCCCCTTGAAGTCCGATCGGCCAGTCTCCCACAATTCCCGCAGCACGCGGGCATATTCGTCGAGCACATCATAGCGGTTGCGGAAATGCTCGTCGCCCGGCCAAAGCCCCATCTGCGTATATTCGGGCGGCTGCCAGCCGGTGATGAGGTTGAGGCCGAAGCGGCCATGGCTGATGGAGTCGATGGTGTTGGCCATGCGCGCGGCGAAGGCGGGCGGGATGATCAGCGTGGGGCAGGTGGCGAAGATCTTGATCCTGTCCGTGACCGCCGCAAGGCCGGCCATCAGGGTGAAGCTTTCGAGGCCATATTCCCAGAATTGCGTCTTGCCGCCGAAACCGCGCAGCTTGATCATCGACAGCAGGAAATCCAGGCCATGTTTCTCGGCGCGCTGGGCGATTTCCTTGTTGAGGTCGAAGCTCGGCAGATATTGCGGGGCGTTCTCGCTGATCAGCCAGCCATTATTGTTGATGGGAACGAAAACGCCGACCTGCATGGCTTCAACTCCTGAGGAAGGGGAGGACGAGGCGATGGAAAGCTTCCGGGTCGGTCACGTTACAGGCGTGGCCGCCCCAATCGAAGCTGGCAGTCCTGGCCCATGCGATCGGCGCCGCGACATCGAGGGCGCTGGCATGAGGGACAAGAAAATCGTCGCGGGTGGCGATGGCCAGCACCTTGGCCACGGCCGTCAGGTCGAGCAGGTGCGGGCTATAGGCCTGCACGGCGGCGATCCGCTTTTCCATCGTGGCCGCGCCGGGGAAGGTGGCGAGATGATGCGCCAGTTCAGCCTTCAGCGCATCGTCATGGGCCGCGATCCAGTCCGGTGGGAACAGGAATAGCGGCTGCGCCCGCAGGAACGCCTCGACACCGGCATGGCGCAACAGGGCCAGCCGCGTTTCGAAGCAGCGGCGAGTATGGGGCGACAGCGTCCGCCAGCCGTTGATGACGATCAGGCTGTCGAGCCGTGTGGTGGCGATCGCCAGTTCCATGCCGATCGCGCCGCCCAGCGCATGGCCGATGAAATGCGCGCGTTCGATGCCCAGCGCATCCATCAGGGCGATGACGTCGCCCGCCATATCCTCGACCGAGGTGGTTTCCGGCAATGTCCGATCGCTGCGGCCGGTGCCGCGATGGTCATAGGCGATGACGCGGAAATGCTCGGCAAGCGCCGGGATGTTCGGCGCCCAATAGCTGGCCGATCCGCCAAGCCCGCTCGACAGGATCAGCGGCGGGGCGTTCGGGCGCCCATGGGTTTCATAATAGAGGCCGGCGGCCTCAGCCAAGATGCGCGACCGAGGCGATCTCGACCAGGCAATCGGGTTTCACCAGATCGCACCTGATGCAGTAGCGCGCCGGCTTGTCGCCGGGAAAATATTCGGCATAGACGGCGTTGAAGGCCGCGTAATCGCCCAGATCCTTGAGGAAGATATGGTTCATGGCGATGTCGGCCATGGTGCCGCCGGCCGCCTCGACCGTGATCCTGATGACGTCCAGCACATGGCGGGTCTGCGCGGCGGCATCGCCGACATGCAACACCGTGCCGCCTTCGCCCAGCGCCAGCACGCCCGAGACATAGACCGTATTCCCGGCCCTGGCACCCGCCGAATAGGGGGCAATCGGGGTCGGGAACTGGGGCGGATTGATCGGTTCGAAAGGCATCAGATCTCCTTAGATCTCCTTGGGCGGAAGCTGGCCGACGGCGGTGCGGAAATCGGCGACAGTGCTCACCCAGCCGAAGAATTTCTCGACATTGTAGAGGCTGGCCTCGCGGATGAAGTCCGGCCCCAGATGATGCACCGCATCTTCCAGCAGCACGCCGAAATATTCGAGATGGAAACCGTCGCGCAGGGTCGATTCCACGCAGACATTGGTGGCGATGCCGGTGAAGACCAGGGTGCGGATGCCGCGCGCGCGCAGCACGCTATCCAGTTGCGAGTTGAAGAAGGCGGAATAGCGCGGCTTGTGGACGCGCAGGTCGTTTTCCCGCGGCGCCAGCGCCTCCACCAGTTCATAGTCCCATCCGCCACGCGCCAGGAATTTGCCCGCCAGGTCCGGCCGTGCCCGCATGGTCTTGAGCGCATTGGACTTGTGCCAGTTTGGCGACAGCGGCGTGCCCGCCTCGGCATAGCCACTGTCCCAGCCATTCTGCAGGAAGATGACCGGCATGCCCGCAGCCCGCGCCACCTCGACGACCTCCGCGATCCGGGGGATCACCCCCGCCGCCGGGCCGACGTCGAATCCAGCCTCGTCGACATAGCCGCCCTTGCTGGCATAGGCATTCTGCATGTCGACGACGATCAGCGCCGTCGTCGCGGCATCGATCCGGATTGCTTCGGGGCGCGCCGGCAGCACCACGCAGGGACCGGAACGGGATGGGGCGGGATCGACGATGGCTTCGCTCACCGGCGCAGAATTGAGCAGATGCACCCAATGGTCAAGCGCGGCCGTCATGGCGCCATCGGGCTTGTTCCTGCTTGTCGCATCGATTTCGCTTGGTCTTGCGGTCAGCGTCGCGCAGCAACTGGTTCCATTGGCTGCGCATCTGTCCCCGCCGGAAAAGCGCAGTGCATCGGTCAGCACGGTGATGTCCGGATTGCTGGTCGGCATCCTGCTCAGCCCTACCCTCGCGGGGTGATCGCGGCCCATTGGGGCTGGCGCGGATATTGCCCTGGTTGCCGCACAGGGACGGCCTGTCCTATCCCGTGCTGGCGGCGCCGCTGGCCGACCGCTTCCCGCAGGAAGATTGACCGGCCCGTGGCGTTGCGCGCACATCTGCGATCAGGTGACGTTCGGAGGGTATAGTGGACCGCTGGCAGGCCATGAAGATATTCGTCCGCGTGGCGGAAACCGGCGGTTTTGCCGAAGCCGCGCGGCAATTGCATCTGAGCCCGCCAGCGGTCACGCGGGCAATTTCCGCGCTGGAGGATGAGATCGGCGTGCGGTTGCTGACCCGGACGACACGATCGGTGAAGCTGACCGAGGCGGGGCGTGGCTATCTGGACGATTGCCGCCGCATATTGGCCGACATGGCGGATGCGGACGCAGCGGCAGCGGGCGCCCATGGCAATCCCACCGGCACGCTGATCGTCACCGGATCGGTGATCTTCGGCCAGATGTACGTGCTGCCGATCCTGCTCGACTATCTGGATCGCTTTCCGGCGGTGACCGGGCGCAGCCTGTTCGTCGACCGGCTGGTCAACATCGTCGAGGAGGGCATCGATGTCGCCATCCGGATCGGCCATCTGCCGGATTCGGGGCTCAGCGCCATTCGGGTGGGAACGGTGCGGCGGGTCATCTGTGGCGCGCCGGCCTATTTCGAGCAGCATGTCATGCCCCGGACCCCGGCCGACCTTGTCCATTATCGCATCATCGGCCCGACCGGGGCATGGGCCTCCCCCGAATGGCATTTCGGGCCGGAGGGCCGGAGCAGCGTCACGGTCCACCCCCAACTCTTCTGCAACACCAATGAAGCGGCGATCGCCGCCGCCGAGCAGGGCTGGGGGTTGACGCGCGTGCTGTCCTACCAGGTCGAGCCGGCACTGGCGGCCGGGCGGCTGGTCACGGTTCTGGACGAGCATATGGAAAAGCCGTTGCCGATCCATGTCATCCACGCCGAAGGGCGGCGGGCGGCGGCCAAGGTGCGCAGCTTCGTCGATCTGGCGGTCGATCGGCTGCGGGCCAATCCTCTGTTCCAGCAGACATGACCATTATTCCATAATAAGGAATAATGACTTCCAGTTTTCCCGAATTATCAGGAATGACGACAAGGATTATCTCTGTCTCCAGAAGCTGAAGCCCTTGCTCAGCGACCCCAACGGGGTGGAGGACATGATGAAGAAACTGGTCATTTCGATGCTGCTGGCGACCGCCGGCATGACTGCCTCGGCCGACGCGATTGCCGCGCCCGCCAGCGCCGTCGCCACGCAGGCTGCCGCCGCCACGGTCCATTATCGCAGCGCCACGATCGATGGCGTCAAGATGTTCTATCGCGAAGCCGGCCCCGCCGATGGCCCGGTGGTGCTGCTGCTCCACGGTTTTCCGACTTCGTCGCACATGTTCCGCAACCTGATCCCGCTGCTCGCCGACCGCTATCATGTGATCGCGCCGGACTATCCGGGCTTTGGCCAGAGCGACGCGCCCGACCATCGCCAGTTCACCTACAGCTTTGCCCATTATGCCGACATGGTCGACACGCTGATGGGCAAGATCGGCGCCCGGCGCTACGCCATGTATGTCATGGATTATGGTGCCCCGGTCGGCTACCGCCTCGCCCTCAAGCATCCCGAGCGAGTCAGCGGCCTTATCGTCCAGAATGGCAATGCCTATGAGGAAGGGCTGGGGGCCTTCTGGGATCCGATCAAGACCTATTGGAAGAGCGGATCGGCCAAGGATCGCGAGGCACAGGCCTGGCTCGTCGGCCTCGACGCCACCAAATTCCAATATACCGATGGCGTGCGCGACCTGTCGCGCATCAGCCCCGACAATTGGGTGCAGGACCAGGCCTTGCTCGACCGGCCGGGCAACAAGGATATCCAGCTTGACCTGTTCTACGACTATCGCACCAATGTGCCGCTCTACCCGGCATTCCAGGCCTTCTTCCGCGAACGCAAGCCGCCGACGCTGATTGTCTGGGGCAAGAACGACAAGATCTTCCCCGAACCCGGCGCGCATCCCTACAAGCGTGACCTGCCCGACGCGGAGATGCATATTCTCGATACCGGCCATTTCGCCCTGGAAGACAAGCTGGATGAAATGGCGCCGCTGATCCGCGACTTCCTCGATCGCAAGGTCGCGGCGCGCTGAACCCCCGGCGGGGCCATGGTGATGCATGGCCCCGCAACGGACGGATGATGGGAGACGGACCATGTCCTACGGTTTTCTGGATATCGCCACGACGCCGAGCGTCCGCGCGGCGCAGGCGGAGATGGGCGCGGACGCCCATTGGGCGGCGTTCAGCGGCAATCGCGCTTTTGACCGCTTCACCGACAATGAAGCCCATTTCCTGGCGGCCCGCGACAGTTTCTACATGGCCACCGTGTCGGAGGATGGCTGGCCCTATGTCCAGCATCGCGGCGGCCCGGCCGGCTTCCTCAAGCTGGTCGACGACCGGACGCTGGCCTTTGCCGACTATCGCGGCAACCGCCAATATATCAGCACCGGTAACCTGGCCGCAAACGACCGGGCCTGCCTGATCCTGATGGACTATCCCCGCCGCGCCCGGCTGAAAATCTACGTCCATGTCGAGAAGCTAGCGCTCGATGCCGATCCGGCGCTCACCGATCTTGTCATGGACAAGGATTACAAGGCGCGGGCAGAACGTATCTTCCGGCTGCGGCTGGAGGCGTTCGACTGGAATTGTCCGCAGCATATCACGCCGCGCTTCACCGAGCGCGAGATCGAACAGGCGGTCCGGCCGCTGCATGAGCGGCTGGCGCAACTGGAAGCAGAGAACCGGGCGTTGCAGGATCGCCTGGCCAAGATGGGAGACGCATGATGGACAATGTGAGACCGCCGCTGCCACCCTTCACCCTGGAGAGCGCGACACAGAAGGTGCGCCTGGCCGAGGATGGCTGGAACAGCCGCGATCCGGCCAGGGTGGCCATGGCCTATACGCCGCTCAGCCAGTGGCGGAACCGGGCCGAGTTCGTCAATGGCCGCTCCGCGATCATCGCCTTCCTGACGCGCAAATGGCAGCGCGAACTGGATTATCGGCTGATCAAGGAATTATGGGCCTTTGCCGACAACCGCATCGCGGTGCGCTTCGCCTATGAATGGCATGACGACAGCGGCAACTGGTTCCGCTCCTATGGAAACGAGAATTGGGAGTTTGACGAGAGCGGCCTGATGCAGCGACGGTTTGCCTGCATCAATGATGCACCGATCAGCGCGGCTGAGCGGAAATTCCACTGGACGCAGGGGCGCCGGCCTGACGATCATCCCGGATTGAGCGAGCTAGGGATGTAGGATTGGCCTGCAGCAATCGCACCTTCCTTGGGTGGCGCCATTTTCACACGGTATTTCAGATGCTTAGGAAAATCTGGAGCGGGTGAGGGGAATCGAACCCCCGTCGTCAGCTTGGGAAGCTGCTGCTCTACCATTGAGCTACACCCGCGTCTGGACCGGCCATGGCATGGCCATGGAGCGCGGTCAACGGGGCTTGACGGGCAGGCGCGAAATTAGCCGACCTGGCGTTTCGCCAGCTTGCGGGCGAGGGTGCGGCGGTGCATCCCCAGACGCCGGGCGGTTTCGGAGATGTTGAAGTCGCAATCCTTCAGCACCTCATGGATATGTTCCCATTCCAGCGTCTTGATCGATGTCGGGCGCGGCGCCAGCGGCGCGGCGGGGTCGCCGCCGGAGCGGGCGAAGGCGGCCTCGATATCGTCGGTGTTGGACGGTTTCGCCAGATAGTTGGTCGCGCCGAGCTTGATCGCCTCGACCGCGGTCGCAATGCTGGCAAAGCCGGTCAGCACCACGATCAGCATGTCGGGATCATGGGCGTGCAGCGTCTGGACGCAGACCAGGCCCGATTCCGGGCCGAGCTTCAGATCGACCACGGCATAGCCGGGGCGGTTGCCCCTGAGCACCTCCTCCAGCGCGCCATGGCTGGCGGCGGTTAGTACTTCATAGCCGCGCCGCTCGAACGAACGTTTGAGGGTCTTTGCAAAGGCCTCGTCATCCTCGACGATCACCAGCAGCCGTTCAGCCGTCATCTTCGCTGTCACTTTCCTCTTCCAGTGCGACCGTATCGAGCGGCAGGCGCAGCAGGATCAGCGCCCCGCCATCGGCACCATTGCTGGCCGATACGCTGCCGCCCAGCTTGCGCACGACATTGACCACAAGGAAGAGGCCGAGGCCATGGCCTTCCTTGCCCTTGCTGGAGCGATAGGGCTTGCCGAAATCCTCCAGCATCGCCTGCGAAAAGCCGCTGCCATTGTCGCGCACGGCGATGTTGAGCGAGGCGCTGTCGCGTCCGACCAGCAGGTCGATATAGGTGGCGCCGGCCTCGCGCGCATTGTCGAGCAGGTTGCCGACCGCCTGGCGGATCACCGGGTCTGCGATGATGCGCGGATAGTCATGCGGGCCGAAGTCGCAGCGCAGCGGCATGCCCGGATTGGCACGGCGCCATTCGGCCGCAATCCCCTCGATGAAGTCGCGGACATTGGTGACGGCCGGCGCCTCGCCGCGCGCCTCGCCCGAGGAGAGGAGAATGCCGGTGACGATCGCCTTGCAGCGCAGAACTGCGCTCTGCATCTCGCCCACTTCCTCTACCAGGGCGGGATGCTCGGTGATTTCGGGCATGCGGCGCCAGTCGCCCAGCACCACGGCGAGCTGGGCGAGGGGGGTGCCCAGCTCATGCGCCGCGCCCGAGGCGAGCAGGCCCATGCGGACGATATGTTCCTCTTCCGCCGCATGCTGGCGCATGCTGGCCAGATAGGCTTCGCGGGCCTGAAGGTTGCGGTTGATCCGGGTGATGAACAGCACCAGCAGCACCGCGATCATGGTGAAGCAGATCCAGGTGCCGATGATGTGCAGGTCGAACAGCCGGCCCGCCAGCCGGTCGCTCAGGTCGAGCGGGCGATAGTCGAGTGCCAGCAGGCCGGCGCACAGCGCAGACACGGCGGTGATGCCCCAGGCGCTCGCCCGGTCGAGCAGCAGCACGCCAAGCGCGACCTGGAGCAGATAGAGCGAGACGAAGGGGTTGGTCGCGCCGCCCGACAGATAGAGCTGGGCGGTCAGCAGCAGCACGTCGAACAATAGCGACACCGACAGTTCGGCGCGGGTGATGTCGGTCCGGGGGCGCAGCGCCGCAAAGCTGGCGGCGTTGACCAGCACGGCGACGGCCGCGACCAGCAGCATCGGGGCGAGGGGCAGGCGCACCCCCATCAGGAATTGGACGATCAGGATCGTCACCAGCTGCCCGGCGATCGCGATCCAGCGCAGTTGGATCAGCAGCGCCATATTCTTGCGACCGGCGGCATCGGCGGGCCACTGGCTGGGCAGCCAGCGGCGCCTGACGGCTTGGGTCTCGCTCATTCCGTGCTGTCTTCTGGATCCCGACGCATGAGGAAGATGTAGGCGCCTGCGACCATCGCCGCCAGTATGAACCAGGTGATGGCATATTGGAGATGGTTGTTGGGGAAGCGGACGACGGTCAGACCGCCGACCGGCGCGGTGTCGGGCGCGCAATTGGCGCCGGCATCGACGAAATAGTCCGCAACCGGCGGGGCGACATGCTGCGCGGCGGCGATCGCGGCGACATCGCGCGAATACCAGCGGCCGGCGGCGGGATCATTGCTGCGCAGGAAACCACCCTTGGGTTCGGTCAGGCGCAGCAGGCCGACAATCTGGACCTTGCCTTGGGGCCGGCTGTAGCGGGTGCGATTGTCCTGCGGCACGAAGCCGCGATTGACCATCAGGGTGAAGCCGGCGTCGGTCACCAGCGGCGTCATCACCCAGAAACCGGGGCCGCGCACGGTGACGGCCTGGGTCAGCACCGCCTTGTCATGCAGGAAATGGCCGGATGCGGTGACGCGGCGATATTCGTCGTCGCTGGTAATGCTGCGGGGGGCGGGGACGGGCGCGGCATGGATGCGGGCGTCGACCCGTGCGATCAGGTCGCGCTTCCAGGCGAGGCGATAGACTTGCCAGCTGCCGAGCGCGCAAAGACCGGAAAACAGGATGAGGGCGATCAGCGTCAGGCCGATCGTAAAGCGCGGGGAGCGCCGGCGGCGCCCCCCGATCTTCGCGGATGTCACGGCATCTCGCTCATATTGTGCATCGCCGACATGTCGGCGTGCGGCATCATGTTCGCGTTGAGGTGGAACATGACCCACATCGAACCCGACAGCACGATGACGACCAGGACGATGGTCAGCATCATCGCCATGAACGACCAGCCGCCTTCGACGCGGGTGTTCATGTGCAGGAAGTAGATCATGTGGACGATCACCTGCACCGCGGCGAAGGCCATGATGACGATGCCGGTCAGCTGGGGATTGCCCAGCACGCCCGACATCACCAGCCAGAAGGGAATGGCCGTCAGGATCACCGACAGGCCGAAGCCGATCATGTAGCTGCCGAAGCTGCCATGCGATCCTTCTTCATGATGGTCATCGTGATGATCGTGCCCATGTCCGTGGGCGTCGTGGCTATGGACAGCGTCGCTCACCGCAGGACTCCCATCAGATAGACAAAGGTGAAGACGCCGATCCAGATGACGTCGAGGAAGTGCCAGAACATCGACAGGCACATCAGGCGACGCTTGTTGGCCGGGATCAGACCCTTCTTGGCCACCTGCACCATCAGCGTGATCAGCCAGATCGAGCCGAAGGTGACGTGCAGGCCGTGGGTGCCGACCAGGGTGAAGAAGGCCGACAGGAAGGCCGAACGCCACGGGCCCGCGCCCTCATGGATGAGGTGCGAGAATTCGTAGAGTTCGATGAACAGGAAGGCGCCGCCGAACAGGAGGGTGACGAACAGCCAGCCCTGGGTGGCGCTGGTCCGGTTCTTTTCCATCGCCAGCATGGCGAAGCCGTAGGTGATCGACGAGAAGAGCAGCATCGCGGTGTTGAGCGCGATGAGCGGCAGGTCGAACAGATCCTTGGGACCGGGGCCGCCGGCGAAGCTGCCGCCGAGCACGGCATAGGTGGCAAACAGGATGGCGAAGATGAGGCAGTCGCTCATCAGGTACATCCAGAAGCCCAGCATGGTGCTGTGGCCTTCGTGGAGGTGCGGCTCCTCGGGCAAATGATATGCCCGAGGTTCCGTGGTTGCAGTTGCGCTGCTCATGTCAGTCAGACTCCAGCGGCGAGGATTCGCGTGCGCTCTTCCTCGGTGCGCGTCACATCCTCGACGGGGATGTAGAAGTCGCGCTTGTAGTTGAAGGTGTGGCCGATGGCGACCGCGACGATGCCGATGAAGCTGAGGCCCGCGAGCCACCAGATGTACCAGATCAGCGCGAAGCCGCAGAGCGTCGACAGGGCGGCAAGGATGACGCCGGCGCCGGTGCTGCTGGGCATGTGGATCGCCTGATAGCCGGTCAGCGGACGCTGATAGCCATTCTTCTTCATGTCCGCCCAGCTGTCGGCGTCATAGACGACCGGCGTGAAGGCGAAGTTATATTCCGGCGGAGGCGAGCTGGTCGCCCACTCCAGGGTACGGCCATCCCACGGATCGCCTTCGACCTTCAGTTCGTCGCGCTTCCAGATGGAGATGGCGAACTGAAGCAGCATCGCACCGATACCGGCCGCGACGATGGCGGCGCCGATCGCGGCGATGACGAAGTAGATCTGCAGCGACGGATCGTCGAACACGCGCATGCGGCGGGTCACGCCCATCAGGCCCATGATGTACAGCGGGGTGAAGGCGAGCCAGAAGCCGACCTGCCAGCACCAGAAGCTGACCTTGCCCCAGAACACGTTCAGCTTGAAGCCGAAGGCCTTGGGCCACCAGTAGTTGATCGCCGCGAACAGGCCGAACAGCACGCCGCCGATGATCACGTTATGGAAGTGCGCGATCAGGAACAGCGAGTTGTGCAGCACGAAGTCGGCCGGCGGAACGGCGAGCAGAACGCCGGTCATGCCGCCGACCGTGAAGGTCAGCATGAAGGCGACGGTCCACATCATCGGCAGCTCGAAACGGATCTTGCCGCGATACATGGTGAAGAGCCAGTTGAAGAGCTTCGCACCCGTCGGGATCGAGATGATCATCGTCGTGATGCCGAAGAAGCTGTTGACGCTGGCGCCCGAGCCCATGGTGAAGAAGTGGTGCAGCCACACGAGGTAGGAGAGCACCATGATGCAGCAGGTCGCGTAGACCATCGAGGTGTAGCCGAACAGGCGCTTGCCCGAGAAGGTCGAGGTGACTTCCGAGAAGACGCCGAACAGCGGCAGGATGAGGATGTAGACTTCCGGGTGACCCCAGATCCAGATCAGGTTCACGTACATCATCGGGTTGCCGCCGAAGTCGTTCGTGAAGAAGTTGGTGCCGGCATAGCGGTCGAGCGACAGCAGGACCAAAGTGGCGGTCAGGATCGGGAAGGAAGCGACGATCAGGATGTTCGCGCAGAGCGAGGTCCAGGTGAACACCGGCATCTTCATGAGGGACATGCCCGGCGCGCGCATCTTCACGATGGTCGCGATCAGGTTGATGCCCGACAAGGTCGTGCCGACGCCCGCCACCTGCAGGGCCCAGATATAATAATCGACACCCGTGGCCGGGCTATAGTCGATCCCCGAAAGCGGCGGATAGGCGAGCCAGCCGGTCTGGGCAAATTCGCCCAGGAACAGCGAGGCCATCACCAGCACCGCGCCGCCCGTGGTCATCCAGAACGAGAAATTGTTCAGGAAGGGGAAGCTGACGTCGCGGGCACCGATCTGCAGCGGGACGATATAGTTCATCAAACCGGTGATGAACGGCATCGCCACGAAGAAGATCATGATCACGCCGTGGGCCGTGAACACCTGGTCATAGTGATGGGCGTTGAGATAGCCCTCGGACCCGTTGAAGGCGAGCGCCTGCTGGAGGCGCATCATGACGGCGTCGGCAAAGCCGCGCAGGAACATGATGAGGCCGAGCACCATGTACATGATGCCGATCTTCTTGTGGTCCACGCTGGTGAACCATTCCTTCCAGAGATAGCCCCAGAGCTTGAAATAGGTCAGCGCCGCAACGACGGCCGCGCCGCCCAGCACCACCGCGCAGAATGTCGCGACGACGATGGGTTCATGCCATGGGAACGCGTCCCATGTCAGACGACCGAAGATCATCTGTGCTGTTGTGAGTGTACCGGTCATGTCTCTTACCGATGCTGCGCGTGCGCGTCAGCGCCGCTGTGAGAGGAGTGATTGGCCGGGGCCTTTTCGGCACCGGGCGCATCGGGGGCGGTTTCCTTGCCCTCGTTGCGATCGGTCTGGTCGATCACATGGCTGTTGGGGAAGTCGTACTGGAGGCCTTCGGTCTCCTTGGCCGACTCCTTGCCCGCGCCGCCCATCTGGTTGATGTGCATCAGCTCGCCCATGCAACGCTGGCCGGGCTTGGGGCAGAGATTGACGACCGCGTCGAACAGCTTGGCATCGGCGGTCGAGAAATAGGCGACGGGCGCCTTTTCGCTGGGCTTGGCCAGGTTCAGATAGACATTGCGGTCGAGCGACGCATTGCTGGCCTTCACCTTGGCGACCCAGGCGTCGAAGCCGGCCTGGTCCAGCGCCTTGTAGCCGAAGCGCATGTGGGTGAAGCCCGCGCCCGAATAGTTGGCGGAGAAGCCGGTGCCGGTGACCGGCTTGTTGGCGACGGCGTGGAGCTGCGTCTTCATGCCGGGCATCGCGTAGATCTGGCCGGCGAGTTCAGGGATATAGAAGCTGTTCATCACGGTCGAGGCAGTGATGTCGAAACGGACCGGAACATTGGTCGGCAGCGCCATTTCATTGACGGTGGCGATACCCTGTTCGGGATAGATGAAGAGCCATTTCCAGTCGAGCGCCACGACCTGGACGATCAGCGGCTTGACCTTGGGATCGATCGCAGTCTGCGCGTCGATGCGGTCGAGCGGACGATAGGGGTCCAGCTTGTGGGTGCTCACCCAGGTCAGCGCGCCCAGGCAGATGATGATGAGGAGCGGGGCCGACCAGATGAGCAGCTCCAGCTTGGTGGAATGATCCCAGTCGGGGTCATATTCCTTTTCGACCGCCTTGTTCGCGGCGCGGTAACGCCAGGCGAAATAGACGACCAGTGCCATGACGGGGATGACAATGAGGAGCATCAGCGCGGTCGAGATCAGGATCAGATCGCGCTGCTGCACCGCAATGTCGCCCGACGGGTTCATCACGACCCAGTTGCAGCCCGCCAGCGGCGCCGCAAGGATCGCGGAGGACCAGCGCAGAAGCCGGCTCCAGTTGGGTGAGAGAGGGTGTGACATGGCGCGCGGTTACCGATTCCGCACGCCATGCGATAGTGGGCAATTTGTCCAATTATGTGCGGACGCAAAAAATGTTTCACATGTGGGATACTGCTTAGACTCTGTGGGTTTTCTGTTATGTTGCCATTCTCTGGCCGTCGGGAGACCCAAAACAGGCACCGTCGGCCCAGCCAGGGAGCGGATGCCTATGACTTCACAGGCCATTGCCTTCACCTCCAGTTCGCTTGAGGATGATGCGCGCAAAATCAATGCACGCGACCACAGCATTGCACCGGGAGACATCTCCATTGGTGTGATCATTGGCCGCACCTCCGAATTTTTCGACTTCTTCGTTTACGCCATTGCTTCGGTTATCGTTTTTCCGAACCTGGTCTTTCCCTATGTCGATGCCCTGACGGGCACGCTCTATTCCTTCGCGATCTTCGCCGTCGCCTTCATCACGCGTCCGATCGGGTCGCTGATCTTCATGGCGATCGACCGGCGCTATGGCCGCGGGACCAAATTGACGGCGGCCCTGTTCCTGCTGGGCGGGTCGACCGCGGCGATCGCCTTTATGCCCGGTTATGCGACGATTGGCCACTATGCCGCTGTCGTTCTGGTGATCCTGCGCGCGGCGCAGGGCATTGCGCTGGGCGGGACATGGGATGGCCTGGCGTCGCTGCTGTCGCTCAACGCGCCGCCGCACCAGCGTGGCTGGTATGCGATGGTGCCACAGCTCGGCGCGCCGCTGGCGCTGCTGGTGGCCAGCGGTCTGTTCGCCTTCTTCCTGCTGACGCTGTCGGAAGCGGACTTCCTCGACTGGGGCTGGCGCTATCCCTTCTTCGTCGCCTTCGCGATCAACGTCGTGGCGCTGTTCGCCCGGTTGCGCATCGTGGTGACGCATGAGTTCGAGCGTTTGTTCGAGCAGAAGGATCTGGTGCCGTCGCAGGTTCTGCCGACGGTCAAGGCGGAAGGGCGCAACATCATCATCGGTGCGTTCGCGCCGCTGGCGAGCTTTGCCCTGTTCCACATGGTCACCGTGTTTCCGCTCAGCTGGGTGGTGCTGTTCACCGATCAGCCGATCGATCGCTTCCTGGTGATCGAGATGATCGGCGCATCGGTCGGCCTGCTGGCGATCGTGGTGTCGGGCTTCATCGCCGACCAGATTGGTCGTCGCTCGCTGCTCGGCTGGTCGGCCCTGGGCATCGCGATCTTCGCGGTGGTGGCGCCGCTGCTGCTCAATGGCGGGGATCTGGGCGAAGTCGCCTTCATGATCCTGGGCTTCATGCTGCTGGGCCTGGCCTTTGGTCAGTCGTCGGGCGTGGTGGCGTCCAACTTCGCGACCGAGGCGCGCTATACCAGTTCGGCGCTGACGTCGGATCTGGCCTGGTTGGTCGGTGCCGGCTTCGCGCCGCTGCTGGCGCTGCTGCTGTCGGTGAAGTTCGGCCTGGCCGCGTCGGGCATCTACCTGCTGTCGGGCGCGGTTGCGACGATGGTGGCGCTCTACGTCAACAAGGAGCTGGCGGCGCGGGATCGCTGATCCCGGCCGACGGCCTTGGCAAAATGGGAAGCGTGATCGGCCCGGCCGGTCACGCTTTTTTTGTGGCGGCGACCCGTGCCTTCATCCGGGCGAGGCCCTTGCGGTCGAACCAGCCGATCGGGCCGGGGCGGGGGCGCCAGCGCGGCAGCCAGTCGGGATAGAGGCTGACCAGTTCGCGCGGCAGGCCGGCGGGGCCAGCCCGGCTCATGATGTCGGAGACGATGCGGTTCTGATAATAGCGGACCGAATAGTTGATCAGCCGCTTGTAATGCATCCGCCAGGTCAGCGGCCGGGTGAGGCCGACCGGTTCGCAGGCAAAGCCCGCGCCCTCGCAGGCCAGCACCCGCTCCAATTGCCAGTCGGCATCGCTTGCCAGATCGGTATGCGCCCAGGAGGCGACCAGCCCGTCATCGCCGACCAGATCGTCGGGCAGGCGCAGGCCGCTCGCGCGGATGGCGGCGACGAAGCGGCCGGACAGGGCATAGAGATCGCCGAAGATGCCGCGCTCGATCCGCAGGTTGCGCCGATAGGTTTCCACTTCGCGGCCATTGACCGGCATGCCGGCAGCGGCGTTGGCCTGCGGGTGGGCGGCAAGGTCTGCCACGAGCGCGTCGATCGATCCGGGCGCGATCTGGGCATCGCCGTCGAGGAAGATGACGGCGTCCTCCGTGCCGGTGAGCAGGTGATGGACGAAATGGTTCCAGGTGCGCGACTTGCCGCCGGCGGCGATGTCATGGACGATCACATGGGGGCGGCCGGCGGCGGCGGCGCGGGCACGCGCCACGGTGCGGTCGGTGGTGCCGTTCACCAGTACATGGAAGATCGTGTCCGGGCGGTCGAGCGGCAGCGAGCCGAGGCAGCCGGCGATCCGGCGTTCCTCCTGATGGGCGAAGATGGCGACGGCGACGGCCATGGCGGGATCAGCGGAAGTCCCAGCCCTGCTGGCCATGTTCGATAGCGTCCGGGCCATCGGTTTCGGCCTGGGGCGTGGCGCGCAGCGGCACCAGGATCGAGACGATCAGCGCGGCGATGGCGGTGCCGACCAGCGCCCACAGCGCAATCACGACCAGGCCGATCGCCTGGGCGAGCAGGCTGGCGGTGGCGGTGATGCCGGCGTCGAACCCGACCCCGCCGAGCAGCGGCAGGACGAACAAAGGCAGCAGCAGCGCGCCGGTCGCGCCGCCCAGGCCATGGACGGCGAAGATATGGGCGGGATCGTCGATCCAGGCGCTCGCGAAACCGGCGCCGATGCGGGCGATGATCGCGGCGGCGAGGCCGATCAGCATCGCCCCGCCGGTGCCGACCAGGGCGGCCGATGCGGAAATGGCGGCGAGGCCGGCAATGGCGCCGGACAGCAGGCCGGTGGCGCTGGCATGGGCGCCGAGCAGCCGGTCGACCAGTGCCCAGCCGAGGCTGGCGGCGCAGGCGGCGAAGAAGAGGTTGAGGATGGCGGTGGCGGCATCGTCGGTGGCGCCCAGCGCCCAGCCGCCGACCGCACCGGCGTAGCCGACCCAGAAGAGCGCACCGCCGGTGATGGCGAGGATATGGGCATGGCCGCCACCCTGGGCATCGCGGGGACGCCCGGCGACGAGGGCCAGGGCAAGCGCGGAGAAGCCGGCGAGGACATGGACGACCAGGCCGCCGGCAAAGTCCATCGCGCCAAGCTGTGCCAGCCAGCCGCCGCCCCACATCCAGTGGGTGATCGGGGCGAAGACCAGCAGCAGCCAGAGCGGCGCGAAGGCGGCGACCCAGCCAAGACGGGCGCGGCCGGCGATCGCGCCGACGGCGATGGCGCCGGCCAGCACGGCAAAGCCCATCTGGAACAGGACGAAGGCGGATTCGGGCACGGTAAGGCCGTCGCGCAGCGGGGCGAGATTGGCGAGCAGCAGATTGCTGCCGCCGCCCAGCCATTCGCTGCCCGGCGCATAGGCAAGGCTGTAGCCGGCGAGCCCCCAGCCGAGCAGGATCGTCGCGCCGGCAACCAGCGTCTGGGCCATGGCGGCGAGCCCGTGGCGGACATTGGCAAGCCCCGCATGACGCAGCATCAGGCCCGGCAGCGCGGCGAGTAGCAGCAACAGGGCGCAGGCGATCATCCAGCCCGTGTCGCCGCTGTCGGGCGCCGCCACCTGGGCTGCGGCCGGCTGGGCCAGCAACAGGGCGGCAAGAACGGGCAGGGCAAGGGCTGGGCGCATGGAGGAAGGTCCGGTTGGGGTCAGGTCGCCCTGACTAGCGCGGGCAGGGTAAAGACTTCCATAAGCATGGCAATGTTCCGGCAGGTTGATCCGCCGCCGCGCTGTTCAGAAACCCTCGGTGCCGCACTGGATGCGGCCGGTGCCTTGATTTTCGACGGTGCAGATCGGCTTGCCGGCGACGCTGACATCGCCCGATCCGGTCGAGCGGATGCTGACCGGGCCGTTGGCGGTGAGGGCGACATTGCCCGAGCCGTCGTTGAGGATCGCGGCCTGGCGCGCGACCAGATGGTCGGCGACGATCGCGCCGGGGCCGCTGATGCGCAGATTGGCGACGCCGGCGGTGCCGGCGAGCGTGGTGCGGCCGCCGCCGGCGAGCGTGACCTGGAGATTGTCGAGCTGGAGCGACGCGACGCTGACATCGCCATTGCCGCCCTGGACGATCTCGCCATTGAGCCCCTTCATCGCGCTGACCGCGACGGCGCCGCCGCCGGTCAGGACCACGCGGTTCACTTCGCCGGTGGAGAGGCGGATGGTCGCGGGGCCAAGACCCTTTTCACCCGGTTCGGGCCGTTCCATCGAGATGATGGCGAGCCGGCCCGAGACATCGACGCGCAGCCGGTCGAGCGCGCGCTGGTCCCCCTCCGCCCGTGCCGAGACGCCGGTGCCGGTGGTGATGATGACCGTGACCGGGGCGTCGACGCGGATCTGGTCGAAGCTGGTGATGGTATAGCCGCGGGTGGCGGCGCCGGCGGGGGAAGCCCCGGCCAGTGCCGCCGCCGCTGCCAGCATCAGGGGCCGCAATGCGCCTCGCCCGGTCCCATCGTGTTCGTCGTGCATTGCGCCTTGCCCTTCACCTTGACGTCGCCGGTGCCCATGATCTTGATAGCGACCGGACCGTCGGAGGCAAAGTCCATGTCGCCGGTGCCCATGACTTCGGCGGCGGCACGGCCGAGCTTCAGCCCGACGGCATCGATGTCGCCGGTGCCGGTGATCGACAATTCGCCCTGATCGGCGGTGCCGGCGAGGGTGATGCTGCCCGATCCGGTGATTTCCGCCTTGAGGCTGCCAAGCTTCACCTGGCCGATGTCGAGATCGCCCGAGCCGGTGAGCGAGAGGGCGAGTTCGGTCCCTTCCGCCTTGTCGAGGGTGAAGTCGCCCGAGCCGGTGACGTCGATCGCGCGGATCGCGGGCAGGGTGACATGGATGGTCGCGCCCTTGCCGCCGTCGACCTTGTTCCACATGCCTTCGGACTTGCGACCGATCTGGAGCGTGTCGGCCTTCACTCGGATGTCGAGCAGGGCGACCGACTTGGGATCGCCATCGGCGGTGACCGAGAATTTGGGGCCGATGGTGACGACGACATTGTCAGGTCCGGTCACGTCGATGCGGCTGAAATCCTTGAGCGCGGCCCAGTCCTGCGGGGTGCTGGCGGCGGCCGGGGAGTCGCCGTTGCCGCCGCCGGACTGATGGTCGTTGCCGCGCGAGCAGGCGCTGGTGGCAAGGCCGACGGCGAGCAGGGTGGCGAGGGTCAGGTGACGGGGCAGGGGTAGGCGCGGCATCATTATCTCCATGCTGTATTATCTTTACAATACACTCTTGCCGTGGCGGTTCCAAGCCCCCTTGTTCGTCGGGCAGGATAAGGCATGATATCTGCAGGATAAAAGAAGGGTATTCCACCGATGCGCAAGCTGTTTTCCGCCCTGCCGCTGGTCGCGATGATGGGAGCGGCGGCCAGCGCCGCGCCGGCTGAGGATGATCCGGCGGCGCGCGGCGCGACATGGTGGCGCCACGTCCAGATATTGGCGGCGGACGACATGCAGGGGCGCGGCACCGGCACGCCGGGCTATGACAAGGCGGCCGACTATGTGATCGGCCAGTTTCAGGCATTGGGCCTGAAACCCGCCGGGGTCGAGGGCTATAAGCAGCCGATCGCCTTTGTCGAGCAGACGGTGCTGTCGGGCGAGAGCAGGGCGAGCCTGGTCGGCGCGAGTGGCGAGACGGCGCTGGCGGTGCCGGGCGACATCATCTTTTCCGGCAGCGGCGGCCCGGTGCCCGGCGCGATCGACGCGCCGATGGTGTTTGCCGGCTATGGCCTGCATCTGCCCGAAGTGGGCCATGACGATTTTGCCGGGCTGGACCTGAAAGGCAAGATCGTGGTGGTCGTTTCGGGCGGGCCGGCGGAGATCAGCGGCGCGCTCAAATCCCATGCCCGATCGGAACGGGGCCACTGGCTGGCGGCGCAGGGGGCGGTCGGCATGATCAGCCTGGTGACGCCGGGGCAGGTCGAGATTCCCTGGGACCGGCGCAAGGCGCTGGCGAGCGCGCCGGCGGTCTATTATGAGGATGTGGCGATGCGCGACACGCAGACGCCCTTCCTCAATGCCCAGTTCGACCCGGCCCGGTCGGCCGACCTGTTCGCCGGCAGCGGCCAGGATTTCGCGGCGGTCGCGGCGGCGGCCGATGCGTCGAAGCCGGTCGCCAGCTTCCCGCTGACGCTGCGGCTCAAGGCCGCGGTCGCGGCCAGGCGGGTGGCCTTGTCCTCACCCAATCTGGTGGCGGTGATGCCGGGCAGCGACCCCAAGCTGGCCAAGGACTATATCGTGCTGTCGGCGCATCTGGACGGCTATGGCGTCGGCACGCCGATCAAGGGCGACGCCATCTATAATGGCGCGCTGGACAATGCGTCGGGCGTCGCCAGCCTGATCGAGATCGCCAAGGCGTTGAAGGCGAGCAAGGTGAAGCCGAAACGATCCATCCTGTTCACCATCGTCACCGGCGAGGAAAAGGGCCTGCTGGGATCGCGCTATTTCGCGCGGCGGCCGACCGTGCCGAGCAAGAGCATCGTCGCCGACCTCAATTTCGACATGGCGCTGCCGATCTTCAAGCTGACCAGCGTGACCCCGGTCGGCTATGACCAGAGCAGCCTGGGCCAGGATGCGGCGGCGGTGAGCGAGGCGATGGGCCTGCCGATCACGCCCGATCCCTTCCCCGACCGCAACGTCTTCATCCGGTCCGACCAATATGCCTTCATCCGCGAGGGGATACCGGCGCTGTTCTTCAAATATGGCTTCAAGGCCGGGACGCCGGAAGCGACGGTGGAGAAGGCGTGGCGCGCGAACATCTATCATTCGCCCTTCGACGACGCGAACCAGCCGGTGATGCCGGCCGAGACGGCGAAGCTGAACGATTATGTGACTGCGGTGACGCTGCGGGTCGCCAATGCGGACACGCGGCCGAGCTGGAACAGCGACAGCTTCTTCAAGCGGTTCGTGAAATAGGCGGTTCGTGACATAGGGCGCAGGGCGAGCGGCGGAGAACGATCATGAACCAGGCCAGGCGCGTGCTGACCGGATGCGGGCTGGTGCTGGGGGCGGCGGGCTTTTTCCTGCTGGGCATAGGGGTGTCGCAGCGCGCGGCGCATCGGCAGGAGGCGCCGCCTTCTGCCGTGTCGCCGGGCGGGGCTGCATCGGTGCCGTCGGGCCGACGGATATTCTCTCCCTCGATCGCGGGAGACCCCTATGTCCTGCAGCAATGGAAGGAGGCCGTCGAGAAGATGGAGCGGCGCTGTCGCGAGGCGGGGGAATTTTGCGCCGAAGCCAGGGCGGCCAGGGAACAGATGGACGAAATCTGATAATCGATCGGTTATGGGTTTGGCTTTGCTGGCGGGTGCGCCTTCGCGATGCCGGTTTCATCCAATGACGATGTCGCTGGCGTAAAGCTGGATGCCGACGCTGAACTGAATTTGGGCAATCAGCGTGGCGGGGGCCGCGCCGCTGCCATCGGGATCGAAGAACAGCATCCTGCTGTCCTGCGCATAGAGGAATCGATCATTGGCATCGATTGCCACGCCGTTGGCATTGCTGGAAAAATTGCTGTCGTCCACGCTGGTCAGGCCACCCACGGCGCGGCCGGCCACGACCAGCCGATCCACGCCCTGTTCGAAATCGCGGACGGTATCGCCACCTTCGGCCAGATCGCGCCAGACGAAGCTATCCTTGCCGGCGCCGCCGAGCAGGCGATCGGCGCCGAGACCGCCATAGATCCTGTCATTGCCCGCGCCGCCGGCGACGGCATCGTCCCCGGCGCCTCCGTCCACTATGTCGCGGCCTTCACCGCCATCGAGTTGGTCATTGCCGCTGCCGCCATAGAGCCGGTCGTCGCCCCATTCGCCCCACAGGATATCGGCGCCATCATCGCCGAACATTATGTCCGCATCCGACCCGCCATAGAGTATGTCATCGCCGGCATCGCCATGGATGCGATCATCGCCGTTGCCGCCCGAGAGCGTATCGCGATCATCGCCGCCATATAGGCGATCGGCACCGTCGGCGCCGACAATGTCGTCCGCGCCGGCGCCGCCAAGGATGAGATCCGTGCCCGCGCCGCCATCCAGGCTGTCGCCGCCGCCCCGGCCGAACAGCACGTCATCGCCGCCATCGCCCCTGAAATCGTCGTGCATGTCGCCGCCGATCAGCCTGTCCCTGCCATCGCCGGCCCGGATGATCGCCTCGCGAGGGCCGAGCAGGACATAATCGTCGCCCGTGCCCAGATAGGCGATCAGCACTTCGATGCCGTGGATCGTGACCAGGGTGCGCGGGGCCGTGCCGTCGCCCGCATCGGCGGTAATGCGTTCGAAATTGGGCAGGATCTTCAGCTTCTGCGTCATTTCGCTGAGGTAGAGATAAGCGAGGTCGGTGCCCTCGCCACCGTCGATCCGGCTGCCGAACACGTCCGAATAGCGGCTGGCAATGCCGAGATGGATGCGGTCTCCACCCGATCCGCCGAGCAGCACGTCCCGGCCGCCGCGGCCATAGAGAATGTCATTGCCACCGCGCCCGACGATCCGGTCGCGACCGGTGGTGCCGCTCAGAATATTGTTATTCTTGGTTCCATAGCGATTGGCCATGACGGTCGATCCTTCTCCAGTCCCCTATTGGCGCGAGACCGATGACGGGACGGCGGATTTGTACGCGCGATATTATATCGATCCGCCGGGCTTGGAAAGCATGGCGGCCAATTGCGCAGGGCTTGTTTTATGGTACTGGCGCGGTCTGGCGCCGCCGGTCGCATCCTCAGGATGGCAGGGCGCTAGCGCCCCGCGCCGCCATCGACAGGCGATAGAGCGCCTCGCCAACATAACCGCGCAGGCTGATCTTCGAGAAATTGACCGTGGCGTCGGCGGGCATGCAGGCCGAAACCATCGGCGTGACGGCGGCGAAGGCGGCGCTTTCGTCCGGTCCGCCGATCGGCGAGAGGATGAGCGCGCGCGCTTCGAGCGGGCCGTGGCGGACGGCGCAGTCGGCCAGGCGGCGCAGGGTTGCCCGTGCGGATGCCGCTTCGTCCGTGGGCGCGCCTGGTTGCGCATAATCGATCGGCGGCACGGACGTGAAATCGGACACGCCCTGACGCGCGAAGGTGACGCGATACATCGCCTCATAAGCGGCGGCGCGATAGAGGGCTTCCTGAAATTGCATCTGACCGCTGATCAGGCAGTCCTCCGTCGCCAGCCGCGCGCCCATTGTCTGGGCCTCGACCGATTCCGGCACGGTGTCGAGATAGCGTTCCACGCCATGGCGCCAGCGCCGGACCGTGCAGGCGGCGAAATCCTGCATGATATGGCGCTTTTCGGCGATGCCGAGCGTCTTTCCCGCCGGGATGTTGGCAGCCCGATGGTCGATGATGCTGCCGGTCTGGGCCAGTGCCGACGTCGTGAAAAAGACGATCACCAAAGCGGAATAACGCAAAATATTGTCCCCCTTCCGGATGGATTCAGAACCAATGGTGGGAGACGCCCTCTGCGGCCCAGCGGAACATTTCCTTGTGGCGCCTATGCACTGGCTTGCCGGAATGGCAAGGCGCGATCGGAACGGCTGCCGATTTTGCGACGCCGCGGTCTGGTGCGCTCAGCGCCGGGGCCTGCAATTGCCGACGCGGGTGCCGGTGATCGACATGAGAAATTCTGCGTCGCCGCCCATGGGGCTGCCCAGATCGCGGGCGGGCGCGCTATTGACCTCGAACAGGCGGATGTTGCGTTTTATCTCGACACTGCGCGGGCCGATTGCGCCTTCCAGCTTGCCCTGCATCCGCACCCCCGGCCCGAGCCAGCAGCGCTGATTGCCGTGTATGGCGGCGCCGTCGCCGTCCAGTTTCCATTGCCGGCAATAGCTGGACGTGCCGGGGCCGGCGAAACTGTCGTCCAGCATGGTTTCGATCGTCGCGTCGATCGTGCCGTCGGGGATGCACAGGTTCCAGGTGCGGATCGGCAGGGTGCGGGCGCTGAAATGGCGGATCACGGTCTGGTGCTGGCTGAACGCCCATTGGCCCGCGAGGATCGGGTTGGGGCGGCCGGTGACGACGATCGGCGGCCCCTTTGGCGGGGCGGGTGGTTGGTCTGGCGAGGTTGGGGACGGGGTGGCTTGAGGCGGGCCGGCCATGGCGGCGACGGCGGCCGGCGCGGGCACCGGCACGACCTCATCCTCGAAACTGGCGATCTTGGCGTTGATGCAGGCCTTGCCACCGGCCGGATCGCTGACGCCCTCGCGCACGCAGGCGCTGAGCATCGCGCACATGATCCGGTCGATCCGGGCGTCGCCGCTGGAACGGGTGATGACGCATTGGCGCAGGTCGGTGCCCAAGGCGGCATAATCGATCTTCACCTGGCGCATCTTGCGGGCGATGACGACGATCTCATCGTCGGCGGGGGAGGCGGCGGCCGGTGCGGGCGGATGGTCCTGCGACCGGGCCGGGATGGCCGCCAGCAGGGCGAGCGACAGGCCGCAGCGCAGCGGGAATGAGGGGAATGCCGAATGTCCTGCCATGAACCCTCCCGCCATGGGGCGTCACGCGTGCGCGCGCCATGGCAAAGAATAGGCGAAAAGCCGGGGCGCGGCCAGAGGGGCCGGCATTGCGCCTGTATCGCGGAGAGGGCGTGGCGAGGGGGCTGCGAACTGGGGTGGGGTGGTAGCTTTGGGGTGGTCTCCCGCCCTTCCCCTCCCGTAAACGGGAGGGGGAGCGAGACTTGCGCGCGCAGCGCGTTAGTCGCAGCGGGGTGGGCTATCGCGACTTCCAGCCCACCCCCTAACCCCCTCCCGCCTGCGGGAGGGGGAACATGTCCCCACTTGGTCGAAACCTGATGGGGTGGACGCCCCCCGACAGCCTTTATGGCAAAGTGGAGGTGTTGAAGCACCACTGAGGAGGCGTCCGTGTCACAGGTTACCACAATCGGTCTGGATATCGCCAAGAACGTTTTCCATGCGCATGGCGCTGACGAGCGGGGTGCGATGGTGTTCAGCCGCAAGCTGACGAGAGCAAAGCTGCTCGAGTTCTTTGCAGGTCAGCCGGTATGCATAGTAGCGCTCGAGGCGTGCGGCGGCGCCCATCATTGGGCGCGTCAGTTACAGACGATGGGGCACGATGTGCGGCTGATCCCACCATCTTACGTGAAGCCATTCGTGAAGCGGAACAAGAACGATGCGATTGATGCTGAAGCGATTGCCGAGGCTGCGCAGCGCCCAGGCATGCGCTTCGTGGCGGTGAAAAGCGAAGAGCAACAGGCCGCAGGGCTCGTGTTCCGCACACGTGACCTAGCGGTGCGGCAGCGCACTCAGCTGATCAACGCCATTCGCGGGCACCTAGCGGAGTATGGTTGGGTAGCACCGCGCGGCACAGCGCATATGACAATGCTCGCCGACCTGCTCGAGGATGAGGAAATGACTTCAAGTCTGCCTGCAGCGGCACGGCCCATGTTCAAGCTCATGGTCGACATGCTGGCCGATCTCGACAAGCAGATTGCCGTGCTGGACCGTGAGATCGCACGGCGTGCTAAGGAGGATGAAGCGGCCAGGCGGCTAATGACCATTCCAGGGATCGGTCCTATCGCTGCGACCGCCATCATCGCGCTGGCCCCGCCGGTCGAGACGTTCCGTAAGGGGCGCGACTTCGCGGCTTGGCTTGGCCTCGCCCCCCGTCAGCACTCGACCGGCGGCAAACAGCGGCTCGGCAGCATATCGAAGATGGGCGAGCGGACGATCAGGCGACTACTGATTATCGGAGGTAGCTCGATGGTGCGTCAGGCCTGCCGGTTCGGCGCGCCGGCCGGCTCGTGGCTGGAGCGGATGCTCGCGCGCAAACCGCGCATGCTCGTCTCGGTGGCGCTCGCCAACAAGATGGCGCGCATGGTCTGGGCACTGCTCACCAGAAATGAAGATTACAGAGCTCCGGCAGCAGTTGCGGCGTAAGCCAAGGCAGCGGCCAGAGGCGTCGGGGACGTAGGCGGTCGAAGGAGGGTATGGCACAACAGTCGGCGAGACGGGGCTGGAAGAACCAGGGAATGGCAGAGCGCTAACCAAGCGCGTAAACCTGTAATGGATCCGGTCCGCGAACTCCCATACTGGCCCGCAGCATATGGCGCTGCTCATCGAGGCCGGACAGATGACAGCATCCGACTACGTGCCAACAAACCCCGATTTACTGCTTGCATCCGAAGGGGCGTCCACAGATGCCAATCTCCATGGGCGTCATCCCGGATCAAGACCGGGGTGACGGAACGGCGAGGGCAGCTTTTCTGAGCGGCGATCGACCAAACCGATGGCAGTGCATGGCCGGACCCTGTCCGGGGCGGGCATAATGTCCCATGGTCATCCCCCTGTTCCCGACATAGGAGGCGGCGTTCGATTGCCGTCGCGGCGATCCTGAAGAACATGGTTTCTTGTTGGCCGGGATGTGTTCAAGATCATGGACTGGTTTCCTGTTGTTTTCATCCTGTTCAAGGTCGTCGTGCTGGGGGCGGGCATGTTCTTTGCCGTCCGATGGCATTATGAGCAGGACAGGAAGGCGCAGAAGGGGGCGGTGCTGAGCGCGGTCGGCAAGATCAGCCTGGCCCTGCTGCTGGCGCTGGTGGGCCTCCTGTCCCTCACCTTCATGCTGGCGCGGATGCTGGGCATGGATATGGCCCTGTGATTTTGGTGCTGTGATTTCGGTGCTGTGATTGTGGTCCGCATCGTGCGTCGCGCGTTCGGATCATCGTTGCGCTGACGGGCGGCTTGTGCCGGATGGGCGCCTGTGCCGGAGGGGTGTCAGCCGCGCAGACGGTCGAGGCGATGCTTCAGCTTCCTCTGCAGCAATTCCCAGTTTGTCACGCCCTGGATCACGCCGCCATTGGCGACGATCATCTGTTGCAGCCGATAGGTGTCGACATCCTGGATATCGACCCGGTCGCGGTCGATCACGGCCAGGGCGGCGGCGGTGCCGGCCGCTTCGCCCAGCGCCATCGAGGTCGGCTCCATGCGGATGGTGGAGAAGGCCTGGTGGGTCGCCGCGACGCAGAAGGGCACCATGAGGTTGGTGCATTGGTCGCGATGCGGCACCATCAGTTCGAAGGGCAGCGGCGCGCGCTGATATTTTCCGCCGGCGGGCAGCATGAAATGGCCTTCATTGACGATGCCCCATTGCCCCCGTTCGTCCCGGACCGCGATGCGGCTGGCGGCGTGGCTGTCCTGCCAGTAGGAGGCCATGGCGACGATCGAGGGGAGGCGCGGGGGCACGCCATCAATATCCGACACGTCCCGGCCCGACCAGGCAAGGCCATTGTCCAGCCGCCGCGCCTCGCGCACATAGAGATGGGGCGACCAGCCGGGCGTGTCGGCGGGATGGCAATCGGTGTGGCGGCCGCGCACCAGCCCCCAGTTGCGCACATCGCGTTGCAGTCCGGCGGGAATGCGGGGATCGCGGCCATGGGCCATGGCGTGGAACCAGCCGCGAATATAATTTTCATGCGCCTTCCATATGCGTTCGCGCGCATCATAGTCGGCCGCCGGATAGGCGCGGTTGAGGCCGACCGCGTCGAGCGACATGGTGCCGCGATTGTTGATGTCGTAGATGCCCGGCGCGACCTCGTCCGCCTTCACCAGATCGCGGGCGAAATGCCAGTCGCGGCCATAGACCTGGCCAGCGCGCCGGCGCCGGTCGAAATCGCGAAACAGCAGTTCATAGTCGGCCTCGCGATAGCCATCGGGCGCGGTGGCGGGCAGGTCGAGCCGCAGTTCGGGCCGATCGGTCATGGTCAGGCGGAAGCAATAGGCCTGCACGCCGTCGTCGGCGGCGCCGACCGGCCGGTTCGGCGCGGGATCGACGCCGGCGATCAGGCGGCCCGACGGCTGGTCGACGAAAGGGTCGATCGGCAGGATATTGTCCTTCTGCGGCGGATCGGTCCGGGTCAGCAGCTCATAGCGTGACCCGCGATAGCCATTATAGGGATTGGCTCGGTCGGCGGCTTCGCGCCCGACCCTGGTGCTGATGCCGGCGCGGGCCATCAGGTCGCCTTCATAGGAGGCATCAATGAAGATGCGGCCATGGGCGCGAACGCCCGAACGGGTGATGATCTCGCGGATGGCGCGATCGGTCCGGTCGACGGTCTCGACCCCGTCCGACCAGAGGACCGGCACCCCGGCGGCGTCGAGCAGGTCGCGGAAATAGGGGGGCAGCAACGGCCGGGTCGAAGGCGTAGCGATTGCCCGGCATGCCGCCGGACGCCGCCAGTGTGGCCATGGTGGTGCGGGCATAGCCGCCGACCGCATCGATATCGCGTATGTCGGTCCAGCTGAGCCCGCCGGCCAGCATGCCGCCGGGCTGGATTTCGCGCCAGCCGCCGATCAGCACCGCCGACGCGCCCAGATTGGCGGCGCTGACCGCGGCGATGACGCCGGCGGGAGTGGCGCCATAGACGACGACATCGGCATCGGCCCAGGCTTCCCCGGCGAGCGCGGTGCGGCGCGGATGGATGAGGGCGGCCGGCTTGCCGCTGGCCTGATGGCAGCTGACCAGGCCGGCCGCACCCGCTGCGCCCGCCATCGTCGCCAGAAACGCGCGTCTGTCCATGACCGCCCCCATCCCGGATTGCCCCTGCAAAGGCTTTCCGATTTGCGGGGGCGTGGAAATTCCGGTCGAACACCTAATGGATTGCGCGGTCAGGGCCGGGCAGGACAGAAGTGAACAGTTGCAATATGCGACTGGTCTGGCAGGATCGGCGCTCCACCACCAGAAAAGCAGGAGTGGGTGCATGATCATCTATGGCGCGCGGCCGTCGCCCTTTGTGCGCAAGGTCATTGTCTTTGCAGCGGAAAAGGGGATCGCGGTCGAGGTGCGGCCGGCCGGGTTCGGTAAGGGCGGCGAGGCGTTCGAGCGGGCGTCCCCCTTTGGCAAGATCCCGGCCCTGGTCGATGGCGATTTCGCGATCAGCGATTCGACCGCGATCATAACCTATATGGATGCGCTGCATCCCGAGCCGAACCTGATCCCGACCGAACCCAAGGCGCGGGCGCGGACGATATGGTATGAGGAATTTGCCGACACCATCGCCCAGCCGGTGGGCGTCGACATCTTCTTCAACCGGGTGGTCGGCAAGCTGCTCGACATGCCGCATGACCCGGCCCGTGCCGACCGGGCAGAGGCGGAGAAGATGCCGGGCATCTATGATTATCTGGAGGCGGTTCTGCCCGATAGCGGCTGGCTGGTGGAGGATCGCTTCACTTTGGCCGACATTGCGGTGGCCTGTCCGCTGATCAATGTCTGCTATTGCAGCAGCGGGTTGAAGGACGGGCGCTGGCCCAGGGTGAAGGCCTGGCTCGACGGATTGCGGGCGCGGCCGAGCTTTGCCGGGGCGATGGCGCAGGAGGCGCGGATGCTGGGCAAGGCTGCATAACCCATGTGGAACATTTTGCTTGACATCGTCACGCTGATCGGGCAGATAAGAGGAAAGTCGATAATTGCAACTCGCCGGCCTCGGTCGGTGGTGGCGCGATGGGTCGGCTGGGTTGTGGACGGCCGGGTTTTCGAGGGCGGCTTTTGGGGCGGCTTTTGGGGCGGCTTTTGGGGCGGCTTTTGGGGCGGCTTTTGGGGCTGTGCCTTGGGGCTGTGCCTTGGGGCTGTGCCTTGGGGCTGTGCCTTGGGGCTGTGCCTTGGGGCTGTGCCTTGGGGCTGTGCCTTGGGGCTGTGCCTTGGGGCTGTGCCTTGGGGCTGTGCCTTTGGGCTGTGCCTTTGGGCTGGTCTTCCAGGTCAGGATTGGCAGTCGGTCCTTGAGGGCTGGTGCTTGACGGTGCGGGGCTTTTGGGATGCCGGCGCCGCGATGCGATGCTGACAGATATTGCCTTCAGGTGAGGCGAAAGGGGCTGGTCCGATTGGGCCGGCCCCTTTTGCGTTGGGCGTTGGGCGTTGGGTGTGCCGGCGAGGCCGCGCTGCGCTGCTGCCGATGGCGGCATGCGGCGTGTGGTCGCGCGACGGGGCGATGGTTCGGGACAATCTGGGGAGGGGGCGATGGCGGCGCGAAAGGGAGCGGCCGGACGGCCGGGGCGCGTGGTGCAGCGGCAGGCGGCGGGCGACGGGGTGCGGACCCAGGTGCGCAAGGCGCGGCGGGACGCGTGGAGCAAGGCGGCGTGCGCGCGCTTCCTGACGGAACTGGCCGAGACCTGCAATGTCAGCGAGGCGGCGCGGATCGTGGGACGGAGCCGGCAGGCGGCCTATAATCTCAAGCGGCGCGATGCCGAATTTTCGCGCGATTGGGACGCGGCGATCGAGCAGGGCTATGGCGAGATCGAGGCAATGCTGATCCGGCTGGCGCTGCATGGCTGCGAGAGCGAGGAAATCATCGAGGATGGCGAGGGCGCGGTGAAGACCCGCAAGGTCAAGCGCGCGCCCAATCCGTCGCTGGGGCTGCAATTGCTGAAGCTGCATGCGGCCCAGGTCGCGGCGCGCCGGGCGGCGCGGGGCGATGCGACCGGACCGGGCAGCCCCGAAGCGATCGCCAGCGTCGAGCGGGTGCTGGCGGAGATACGCCGCCGCCGCGCGGCGGCGGGGACGTGATGGGGAGGCCTGGTTTGCGGAAGGCGGAGCGGGGCGCTGGGGCGCGTGGATAAATTCGGATGGCCTGAAAGCTACCATTTGTTGCCTATCGCGTATAATAATGTCTTTCTCGATTGCCGCCGTTCCATTCGTCCCGTAGCCCCGTTTAAGTTGGAGTGCGCAGGATGGAATTTGAGAGCATCGCAGAAAGCATTTTATTTGAGGATGGGGTCGCACAAATCGCATTCGATCTGAGCGGATCACCAGCCGCTTACGTCATAATCTCACGTCCAGAGCACGGGGACGCTGCGAACGATTTTTTTGGCGAAGACCATTATGTCGAGGTTAGAGATCAGCTTCATGGTCGTTACGGAGCAATTGAGACGCTTCGCATCGTAGATGCCTTTCGGCTTCGTATGCAGCTTAGAAGCAGCATTCCCAATATTGGAGCCGATTTCATCATCGTAACGAGGTTGCCAATGTCGGACGCGATCTTAAATCAATTGCGAGCTTTGGAGCGCGGCTGACCGGAGTGTCAGATATCCAGCAAATCTGGCGTCAAAGCCGATCGCCTCAAATCCACCCCTGATAGACGCTCATCGCGCCGATCGGCACGAGGCGCACCCGTAGCGGTCGGTCCGCTCCTGGGCGAAAAGCCGTCCGACGCGAAGCGACCATTTGTTGCCGTTAGAGCAGCGCTCAGCCTTTCTCGATTGCAGACATTCGGGGTCGATGGCACCATTACCTTATGCAGCGTTATCCGTCTCACCAATCAGTCCCGTCTGCGATCCATGAACGAGTGTTCTTCGTGCTGTGGATTGTCATGTCCGCTTTAGCGGTTCTCGCAGACGGAATTGACTTGAATGACCATCCTGACCGCGCCCATGAGATATTGGCGCACATGGGCATCGCTTTATTATGGTGCGTTCCATTTGGCGTAGCGGGATTTATTCTGCGTTGGCGGCGGTTAAAGAAACAGGCGAAGCGGCAAGCATTCCTGTCTACCATTGCAAATTTGAAATAGCGTCGGCTATTCGCCTTTATCAGCGCAAACCTGACAGTCCGCCATCCACCCCATCCCGGCCATTCGACGGGTACCGAATTTGTCCAAAAGGCCTAATGTCCCCCAATGAGCGATCAGGCGATGCTGACGAAAATCAATGGGTTGATGTTGGCGGACGCATTTGCGCCGGGGCATCGCTCCATGGCTCTGTCGGCCGGGGAGGCTGTGGTTCGCGCGCTGACAAGGCGACAATGGACGGAGCGATTTGCGGTCCAGGCTGAAGGGCAGGGCGTGCTGATTCCGGCGCGCCTCCAGTTCGCGTCTGACCGGCTGCGATTGAGCAAGGACGATCCGGCCTGGGGTTATGCGCGCGCGTTGCAGACGCGCAGCAGCGATGGCTTCCTGCGCCAGGCCGCCGCGCGCGATCTGATCGAAGATTTCCAGCCCTGGGCGGCCCCGTTCATCGTCGCGCTGATCGGCGAATATATCGT
The DNA here is from genome assembly GCF_049472635.1 of Sphingobium salicis subsp. salicis. NCBI lineage: Bacteria > Pseudomonadati > Pseudomonadota > Alphaproteobacteria > Sphingomonadales > Sphingobiaceae > Sphingobium > Sphingobium salicis. Next base: position 2,693,574 of record NZ_JAYRCS010000001.1, on the reverse strand, counting down.
GGAGATACTGGAAGACATAGCGGCCGCTCTCACGCCGGAAATGACCCTGGCGCTGGCCGCTTTCATTGCTGAAAATCCAGCCTATTGGCGGACGACCAAGTGCCGCGTGATGAGCTATTGGGACGCCTATTATCGGCATGGCGGCTATGACATGCCGATCATGCATGGACCCCTCATGGAAGAGCCAAGCTATTGGGGCCGGCTGAAGCGCCGCATGCTGCGCTATTGGAATGTCGGCCATCAATATGATCGCGGCAATGGGATGCATCGCAGCTATCGACGGGACGAATATATCGGTTTCAAGCTGATCGATCGCCTCGACCTGGCCGTGACTGGCCAGGCCTGACGAAGGAGGCGATGGCGCGTTCTGGCGGTGAGGCCCTCTGCGGGCTGTCGTGAGGAGAATGAAGCGCCCCGGCGCAAGCCTGTCCCGAGCGTCCTATCGGAACGCCTGGCGCCATTTGATCCCGCGAGCGACGGTCAGGGGGGGCGGGGACTGGTGGCTATTGAAACGGAATGAAGATTGGCTGACACTGCGATATGGCAAGGAAAAAGCTGATTATCTGGCTGCACCGTATCGGCTATGTCACGACAGCAATAGTCGCCGCACAACTCGTTGGCATCGGCATCATTGGCCTCCGGCTCTGGAATGAAGATAGGCAGCGACTAGCCTATGCCCTTGATAAGTCGCGAACCCACAAAGGCCCACTGTCGGCTCAGAAATTGCGTTTTCGACCCGATGCGATTGATGTTCTGGCGACACTTCCAGCACTTCAAAGAAATGGGCTGCGGATGGTGGCGAGGCCTGCTCTTAGAGATAGTTGGATTGCCCTGTCTCTCTCAACATCATCTAATGGCAACGCCCAAGGCCATCTGAAAATTTTCGCCCAGCCAGATGGTCAGGAAAATAACCTTTCAGCCCAGAGGTCGTTGGATTTCTCAATATCAAACACGGAAGCAATTAGCCTTCTTTCCGATATAAGCATCATGACTAACGATTGGGATGGTGAACGCTTGGCGTGCCTCGACGGGACCGGTTTTGCTTTTGAGCTTTCGCTCGATGGCGAGGTGACATCGGGCCAAGGAAACTCCGCATGCAGCGACCATTATGGTGCAGTCAGCCAGCGTGTGCAGAAATCTATCAATCGTTTTATTCCAAAGGAGTTGCGACCTACGGGTGGAAACTGGCGACCGCTTTAGGGAGGCTGGGAGGCAACTCTAGGTGCCTTCTTCTGGTCGCAACCCGTCGATCCCCGTTGGCGGGATGCCGGGCTTGACCCGGCATCCCGCTTTTCGATGCAACAGATAAAGAAGCGGGACCCCGGCTCAAGGCCGGGGGTATCTGACCGTTAGCCGTCAAAGTCCGACATCGTCATTGCGGGCGTAGCGATGCAAGGGGGGAGATCGTCGAGGCCCGCCTTTGAGCGTCGGGCTTTTGCGGTTGGGCGCTTCCTCTGATAGTCTGAGCACGAGGTTTTGGAGATCGGGCGATGCTGGTTGGGCTGATCCTGTTGGCGGCGGTGGGGGCGATGATCGCGCTGTCGGTGCGCGCCGATCGGCGGTTCCGGGCGATCGACCGGCTGCCGATGCAATGGACGCTGACCGGGACGGTGAGCTGGCATGCGCCGCGGGCCGTGGCGCTGGCCTTCACGCCGGTGCTGGGGACGATGCTGATCATGGTCATCGGCGCGATGGCTTTGTGGGTGCCGCCGCGCGCCGGGCAGGAGGGGCTGGTGATCCCGGTGCTGCTGGCGATCGCGGCGGGCATGGTGGCGATCCATGCGCTGCATATCTGGATGATCGGGCGCTGGGCGAAGGCGCGGCACTGAACGGGCATTGGGGCTGAGGAGGCGAGGATGCGGCGTGTGACCCGGAGCAGGATGGCGCTGATGCTGATGGCGCCGATGGTGATGATGCTGCCCGCTGGCGCGCGCGCCGCGCCGCCGACAAGCTGGGCCAAGGCGGGCGTGTCGCTGGCCGACTATGCCGGCGATGCAGGGGCCTGCGCGGAGGCGACGCGGGACAGGGCGGTGACGGTGCGGCCGGAGACGGCGCAGGCGCTGGATGCGCTGAGCATGGTCGACCTGACGATGATCCTGCGGACCTATGGCGGCGATAGCGATGCCAGCCCGCTGATGGCGGCAGCGAATATCGGCATGCATCATGACGACGCCAATGTGGCGCGGCGGACGGCGAATTTCGGCGCGAAATATCAGGCGATGACGCGCAGCGACGTGCGCGCGCAATTGCAGGCGGCGCTGGACCAGTGCCTGGTCGATCGCGGCTATGTGCGGATCATGCTGACGCACGACCAGGCGCGCGGGCTGGCGAAGCTGAAGCGCGGGACCGCCGAGCGCACCGCCTATCTGCACGCGATCGACAGCGATCCGGCGGTGATCGCGGCGCAGCGGGTGGTGGAGGAATGACGGTGCGGATCGGGATTTTCTTTATGAGCCTGGCCTTGTGCGGGGCCTTGTTCTGGAGCGGGACGGCGCTGGTCGCGCTGATGATGGGATGGCTGGTCGCGCATCCGTGGGTGGCGAAGGCGATGGCGGCGTTGCCGATGCTGGCGTTGCCGCTGATGGCGGTGATGGTTTCGCGCGGGCGGGCAGAAAACGGGGCGCGCTGATCGGTTGGGCGCCGCCGCTTTACAGGGCGGTGCGGGCGGGTAAGACACTCGCCCCATGAAGAAGATCATCCTGCTCGCCGCCGCTTCGGCCCTTGTCACTCCTGCTCTGGCGGCCCCCGCCGCGCCGGCTGCGCCCGATGCGGCGCGGTTGAAGGCGACGGTCGAGAGGCTGGTCAGTTTCGGCACGCGCCATACGCTGTCGAGCGCGACCGATCCCAGGCGCGGGATCGGTGCGGCGCGGGCCTGGGGCAAGGCCGAGTTCGAGAAGATCGGCAAGGGCTGTGGCGGGTGCCTGAGCGTCGAGACGGTGGCGGATCGCTTCACCGGCCCGCGCGCGCCCGATGGCGTCGAGGTGGTCGATGTGCTGGCGATCCAGAAGGGAATGGGTGATCCCAACGAGGTGGTGATCGTCGCCGGGCATATCGACAGCCGCGTGACCGATGTGATGAACATCAGCAGCGATGCGCCGGGCGCCAATGACAATGCGTCGGGCACGGCGCTGGTGATCGAGGCGGCGCGGGTGCTGGCCGGGCAGAAATTCAACGGCACGATCGTCTATGCGCTGCTGTCGGGCGAGGAACAGGGGCTGTGGGGCGGCAAGCTGCTGGCGGCCACGGCCAAGGCGCGCGGCTGGCATGTGCGGGCGATGCTGAACAATGATATTGTCGGCAACACGGTAGGCCAGAATGGGCAAGTGGTCGCGGATCGCGTGCGGGTGTTTTCCGAAGGCATTCGCGCGGGCGACGACGCCAAGGCGAACCTGACGCGCCGGGCGATCGGCGGTGAGGATGACGGCCCGTCGCGGGCGCTGGCCAAGGCGATCGACGGCATTGCGCAGGCGGACCCGGAGATCGGGCTGGAAGTGCTGGCGGTGCGGCGGTTCGACCGGTTCGGGCGCGGCGGCGACCATTCGCCCTTCCTCGACCTGGGCTTCCCGGCGGTGCGCTTTTCGGTGGGGATCGAGAATTATGACCGGCAGCATCAGGACCTGCGCACCGAAAATGGCCGGGTCTATGGCGACACGGTCGAGGGCATGGACTTTCCCTATCTGGCGAAGGTGACGGCGCTCAATGTCGCGACGCTGCGGCGGCTGGCCGATGCGCCGGCGGCGCCGGCGACGGTGTCGCTCGATGGCGCGCTGTCGATGGACACGCGGGTCTTTTGGGACGCGGTGCCGGGGGCGACGGCTTACAAGGTCTATTGGCGGCGCGCGGACAAGCAGGAGTGGAGCGACAGCCGGGTCGTGACCGGCGCGACGCAGACGGTGCTGAAAGATATCGTGGTCGACGATCATTTCATCGGCGTCGCGGCGGTGGCCAAGGACGGGGCGGAGAGCCTGGTGACGTTCGGCGGGATGGCGCCGCGTAAGTAGGATTTGGTTCGCGCGGAGGCGCGGAGATTTTTGGAGGAGGCCGCCCTCGGGCGGCCTTTTTTGTTGCGCGCTGTTTGGGGGACGGGCGGCTGCATAATGCCGGCTCCTGCGTGAGGCATGGTCGGGAGATGGATTCCCGCCTTCGCGGGAATGACGAAGAAGCGGAGGGGGCGGGGATGCAGATGGCCGATTGCGACTGGGTCGAGCAGGCGGCGGCCTGGCCCGATCTGGCGCGCTGGCTGAGCGTCGAGGCGGCCGAGCGGCTGGGGCGGGACTGGCATTTCCTGGCGCGGCCGGCGCAACTCGCCCCGGCGGGCGACTGGCGCATCTGGCTGATGATGGCGGGGCGCGGTTTCGGCAAGACGCGGGCCGGGGCGGAATGGGTGCGCGCCATTGCCGAGGGCGATCCCGAGGCGCGGATCGCGCTGGTCGGTGCGACTTTGGGCGAGGCGCGCAGCGTGATGGTGGAGGGGGCGAGCGGGGTGCTGGCGGTGGCGCCCTGGTGGGCAAGGCCGGCCTATGCTCCGGCGCTGCGCACGCTGACCTGGCCCAATGGCGCGCAGGCGCGACTGTTCGGCGCAGCGGAGCCCGAAAGCCTGCGCGGGCCGCAGTTCAGCCATGGCTGGGCCGACGAGATCGGCAAATGGCCGGGCGGGCAGGCGGCCTGGGACAATATGATGATGGCGATGCGGCTGGGCCGTGATCCGCGCGTGGTGGCGACGACGACGCCGCGCCCGGTGCCGCTGGTGCGGGCGCTGGTGGCAAGAGATGGCGCCGATGTGGTGCTGACGCGGGGGCGCACGGCGGACAATGCAGCGCATCTGGCGGCCGGCTTCGTTGCTGATGTGACGCGGCTTTATGGCGGCACGCGGCTGGGGCGGCAGGAGCTGGACGGCGAGTTGATCGAGGAGGCGGAAGGGGCGCTGTGGACCCGCGCGCGGCTGGAGGCGTGCCGGGTGCGGCATGTGCCGGGCGCGCTGGCGCGGGTGGTCGTGGCGGTCGATCCGCCGGCGACGGCCGGCGGCGATGCGTGCGGCATCGTCGTGGTCGGGCTGGGCGGGGACGGGCGCGGCTATGTGATCGCGGACGCGAGCGTGGCGGGCTGCTCGCCCGAAGGCTGGGCGCGGGCGGTAGCGCAGGCGGCGCAGGGCCATGGCGCCGACCGGGTGGTGGCCGAGGCCAATAATGGCGGCGACATGGTGGCGAGCGTGCTGCGCGCGGCGCAGGAGACGCTGCCGCTGCGGCTGGTCCATGCCAGCCGGAGCAAGGTGGCGCGGGCCGAGCCGGTGGCCGCGCTCTATGAGGCCGGGCGGGTGGCGCATCGTGGGGCTTTCCCGGAGCTGGAGGACCAGATGTGCGGGCTGCTGGCGGGGGGCGGTTATGTCGGGCCAGGGCGTTCGCCGGACCGGGCGGATGCGCGGGTCTGGGGGCTGAGCGAGCTGATGCTGGGGACGAAGGGCGAGGCGCGGGTCAGGGGGCTTTGAGGGGCGGTGGGTGCGATTGATTTTCGCGCGGAGACGCGGAGACGCAGAGAAGGAAAGGGTGGGGTGCGGACTGGCCCTTGTCCCGTCATGCCAGCGAAGGCTGGCATCTCAGGCCGGCGCACGCGGCATAAACGGATAGCGCTAGACGGCTGGCCTCTTTCTGCTGCCGCCTAAGACCCCAGCCTTCGCTGGGGTGACGGAGTTGGGTGGATTGCGGACTGTCAGGTTTCAGTGAATTATGCTGGGATTAAGACATTCGCATCAACCGGAGAGAGTCTTGCTGACCGATTTTTTTGTAGCCGAACGCGAAGAAGCTGCGTCCATTGCATCGGGTAAGTCTCGCAATGCTGATTATAGCACCAAGAATGCCGACAATTCCGTCCTCGCCGCATTGTGGGGCGCGCTCGATGAAACGGCAGATTATTCCAGATTGGCAGGAGATGATTTTCTGATTGAGACGGGTTCGGTTGAAGGCCCATGGGTCTTCGATCTGCCGACTGAATTGATAATATGCTTATCTGATTTGCCCGAGGCGGAATTTTCGCAGATCGCAGATCGCTGGGCATCCTCTAAAGAGCTATCTTATTATGGCGCCTCTGGGGCCGATATGATCCCATCGCTTGTGACCGTAAAACAATTGGCGGAGAAGGCTCATTCAAGCAAATGCCGACTTATGCTGCGGATGGCCATGTAACCTGAATGCCAGTTCTCTACGCTTATCATCTCTCTCAATTAGGCAATAGCGGCTGAAACTGGGCCTCTTCCGTGCGACGCGGAACGGCCGCAAATGGTCGCTTCAAGACCATCCTCCCCTGCAAGGGGAGGTGGATGGCCGAAGGCAAGACGGAGGGGGGCTCTCGATAGGGCGACACCCCTCCACCACTGCGTGGTCCCCCTCCCCTTGCAGGGGAGGATTTTACCGCCGAAAATGGTCGTTAGCCGTCAAAGCCCGCCATCGTCATTGCGAGCGGAGCGAAGCAATCCACCGGCGCGAGTTGGATTGCTTCGCTCCGCTCGCAATGACGGGCGATGGTCGCTTTCAGGCCATCCTCGCCGTGCCGGGGAGGAATAGGCCTTGGATGCGTGGCACAATATTTGGTTTCAATATGATACCTTTATTTCCATGCGCGCGGGCGCTACATCGAAGCGTCATGGGCCGGGATTAGGCTGGCGCCGTTGCAATATAAGGATTTCTCATGCTGATCGACCGTCTGAACTGGCGTTATGCCACCAAGAAGATGAACCCGGACAAAGTGGTGGCCGAGGACAAGGTGGAGCGCATCCTGGAGGCGGTGCGGCTGGCGCCGACGTCGAGCGGGTTGCAGCAGTTCGAGGTGATCGTCGTCACCAACAAGGAATTGCGGGCGAAGATCCGGGCGATCGCCTGGGACCAGGCGCAGGTGACCGACGCGTCGCATCTGGTCGTCTTTGCCGCCTGGGACAATTATACCGCCGACCGGATCAACGGCATGTTCGACCTGGTCAATGACGAGCGTGGTTTCCGCAACGAGGGCTGGGAAGCCTATCGCCAGATGCTGCTGAACACCTATCCGCAGCGCGACGCGCAGACCAATTTCGAGCATGCCGCGCGCCAGGCCTATGTGGGCCTTGGCATCGCGCTGACCGCCGCCGCCTTTGAAGAGGTGGATGCGACGCCGATGGAGGGCTTCGACCCGGCGGCGCTGGACGAGATACTGGACCTGCGGGCGCGCGGGCTGCGCTCGGTGGTGATGATGCCGCTGGGCTATCGCGCGGACGAGGGCGACTGGCTGGTCAATCTGAAGAAGGTGCGCCGCCCGGCCGCCGACTTCATTTCGCGCATCGATTGATGGCGCCCGGATAGGGATTAACCGCAATAGGCGGCGGTCCGTGACGGCCCTTATATGGGGCAGCGAACAAGAAGGACGGGGCCGGAGGCACGTGGCGCAGCCGGCCCGGAACAGGAAACCCGCCTGCTTCGTTTCGCACCGATCAGGAGTGACGGACATGAAGATGGTCAGGATGATCGCGGCGGTGGCCGCTGTTACGATGGTCGCAACCCCGGTGCTGGCGGCGAGCCTGAACAGCAAGGATCGAGCGCGCATCGCGCGGGCCGATCCGCGCGACCGCGACGATGTGCGCTATTGCCTGCTCCAGGGCAAGAAGGGCCGCGACAAGGGCACCGCGATCGGCGCGGGCGTGGGCGCGGGCGCGAGCATCATCGCCGGCGGCGGCGTGGGCGAGACGGTGCTGGCCGGCGCCGGTGGCGCGGCGGCGGGGCGGCTGATCGGCAAGGGATCGGGCACCAATTCCCGCTGCGACGAGGTGCTGCGGCGGAACAGATGATCCGGGCCTGAGGCCGGACGAAAGGGGCGCGGATTTCCGCGCCCTTTTTCGTGGATATGGTTAGAGGCCGGCGGCCAGTGCGCGCAGGGCGGCGTGGGGCGAGGCGGCGAGATGGTCGCGCATCATGGTGCGGAAGGCGGGGGTGGCGCTGGTCGCGGCGGTCTGCATCCAGTGGGTGGCGGCAGCGATATCGCCGGCGTCGGCGCGCAGCCGGCCATGGTTGAACTGGCCGCGAAAATCGCCGCCCTCCGCCGCGATGCGATAGCATAGGGCCGCGCGGTCCATGTCGCGGGGGAGGAGGCGGCCTTCCTCATGAAAGGCGCCGAGGAAATTGATCGACTTGGCATGGCCGAGGGCGGCGGCCTTCTGGAACCAGCCGAGCGCCGCCTGTTCATCCTGGGCCACGCCCGCGCCGAGGCCGAGCGCGCTGCCCCAATTATACATGCCCCAGTCGAGGCCAGCTTCGGCTGCGCGGCGATAGCAGGCGGCGGCCGCGACCGGATCGACCGGCGTGCCCCAGCCCTTTTCATGGCAGCGGCCGACCATGTTGATCGCCATCACATGGCCCGAGGCGGCGGCGAGGCCGAACTGGCGGAAGGCTTCGGCCGGGTCGGCGGCGATGCCCTGACCGTCGAGCAGCAGCTGGCCATAATAGGCCTGGGCGTCGGGCAGGCCGGCATCGGCACCCGCGCGGATCAGCGCGGCGGCGGCTTCCGGCGAGGCGGCGAGTTGTTCGCGCATCTGGTCGGCGGTCTGGGACAGGAGGGGCGAGGGCGCGGTCATCAGGGCAGGTCTCTGGCTTGGATATTGCGACTGATTAGCAGGGTGGGGCGGCGCTGGAAACAGGGTGGCAATATTTTGGGCGGGCGAGTCCGAAGGGCGTGCCCCTCTCCAAGTTTCGGTAGGCGGCTGGGCGCCGCCAACCTCCACTATCCTCTCCCCAAAGGGGCGAGGATTTTTTGCATAGGGGGATGCTCCGAAGCGGAGGGGGCGCCGGCCCTTTATCGATCCGTGAACCGAACCCAGGATTTTACCTCGGTTTCCCTTGGTCGGCCCTGGTCGTCGAGCGCCGGCAGATAGCTCTGGCCCATCGCCACGAGGCATGCGGTGTCGTCATATCGGCGCGTGCCGGATGATTGGGTGATGCGGCAGGATCGGGGGCGGCCGGTGGCGTCGAGCCGGACGGTATAATCGCTTTGCAGCGCGGTTGCTGCCTTGTCCGGGTCGCTTGCGATCGGCGCCTTGCCGTCGAGGGCGATCGGCGTGGCGCCGCCCATGTCGCCCTGGAAAGTCGATGGTGCCGGCGCCCAGAACAGGCGGACGACCGGGATCGTCCCGTCCAGGCCGTTTCTGTCCTTCACCGCTGCCATCCAGCCCATCTTCATCATGGCGAGCCGGCAGCTTGCCACGGCGATGGCGGTGCCGCCGACAATGGCCGAGGGGGTGCAATCCAGCTGGTCGCTGCCGGTGCGGCGCGTGATGCGGACGGTGGCGGCACCGGTCGATGCGGGCGGCAGGGCGACGAGCGCATAATCCTGGGGCGTGGGCAGGACGAGGGGCGTGGCGACCGGCCCGCTGGCCTGGGCGAGTATGAGCAGGATCGGCGCGAGGGGCATGGGCGCAGATTTGATCGCCGCCCGGCTTTTGTAAAGGCGGGTCGGTCCGCAAGGGCGTGCCCCTCTCCAAGTTTCGGTAGGCGGCTGGCGCCGCTTTCCAGCTTTTGGCAGGCGGCTGGCGCCGCGGGCCTTCCCTATCCTCTCCCCGAAGGGGCGAGGATTTTTTGCATAGGGGGGATGTTCGGATGAAATGGTTCGGGATGAAGGCGGCGGCGGGAGAGGCCGCGCGGCCGGTGCTGGCGCGGGCCTGGGGATCGGGCGCGGTCGCGCTGGGCGAATGGCCCGCCAGCTATGAGGCGCAACTGCGCGCCGGGGTGATCGGCAATCCGGTGGCGCAGCGGGCGATGCGGCTGGTGTCCGAAGGAGCCGGGGCGTGCGCGCTGAAGGTCGGCGGGGCAAGGCCTGATCGAGACGCTGGCGAGCCATGTGCTGCTGCATGGCAATCGAATACGTCACGCTGGAATGGGTCGACTGGTTCAACAACCGGCGCCTGTTGGAGCCGACCGGAAACATTCCACCGGTTGAAGCCGAGCAACGCTACTACGCTAAGCTGGACGACGTCCCACTGGCTGCCTAATTTAAGAAAACTGGCCTCCGGCAATCCTGGGACTTGTGTGGATGCCTCCCAGATTGCAAGGTGATTTTCTGACTTTGCTCGGCAGAGCGCTTCATCGGTCGTGTGTCAGGCCTCTGGTGTGGCTTGCTGACGCCACGGGCCGTTATGCAGTTCGAACGATCCGGGCCACATCGGTTCAGCGAGCTTGGTTTGCTCTCGCCCCGGGACTGGTTAGCCGTATCGTGAACATTGAAGTCCTTGCCGCATAGTATCAGTCGATCTCCTTGTCGGGGCCGAGGCCCCAAGCGCTATGGCAGTTGCGCCCTCACGCCAAACGATAGTCTTCCTCGCGGGTCATCATCGCCCAGATTGTCCGCGCCATTTTGTTCGCCAGTGCTACGGCGACCACCATTCTGGGCCGTCGAGCCATCATGCGGCCCAGAATGGTGGTCGGGGAGAACGCCTTTGCGCACGATCCATCGTATCCTGCTCATCGCACCGACGACGAGAAGTTTGCGAATGTCGCTTTGACCCATTTTGCTCATGGCCCCGAGGCGGGATTTTCCTCCCGTTGATCGCTGCGTGGGCACGAGGCCGAGTCATGCCGCGAAGTTTCTGCCGCTGGCGAAAGTCCGCAGATCTGGTGCAAACGCCATGATCGCACCAGCGGTCACCGGGCCAACGCCCGGCACCGTGCAAAGGCGGCGAAGCTCGACGCTGACCGCCATGGCCTCCCGTAGTTTGAGTGAAAGCTCGTCAATCTTCGCGGACAGGGTGTCGATGTGCTCGAGGCAGAGTCCTGCGATCTCCCGGATACCGGGAGGCACGTCGACATCATCATCGTCCATGGCTGCGCGGATCTCCTTCAGATGAGGAACTCTTTGAGAGAATACCAAGCCGAACTCGGCCAAGTGTCCTCGTAACGCGTTGATAGTCTGCGTCCGCTGGCTCACAAAACACTGATGGGTGCGATAGGCCACGGCTCTCGCTTGATGCTCCGCGCTTTTGACCGCAACGAAATGCAGGTTCGGGCGCGCAGCAGCTTCGGCAATGACCGCCGCATCTGCAGCATCGTTCTTCTGCCTCTTCACGAAAGGCTTCACGTAGATTGGCGGGATCAGCCGAACCTCATGACCTTCTGCTCCAGCAAATCGACCCCAAAAATGGCTCGTCGCGCAGGCTTCCATAGCAACTATACAGCGAGGCAGCGCCTTGAGCAGCGCCTCCAGTTTGGGCCGCGAAATCGTCCGATTATATAGAACCGACCCTGCTCGATCAGTCGCGCAGACTTGGAAGCTGCGCTTCGCCAGGTCGATCGACAGCATGTGTGCATTCGCCATATGCTCCTCCTTCGGGCGCCGCCATGGCGCCATTGAGCATCATACGATACCCGATGAAGGGAGGCATCCACCGCATCAGTTCAATGTCATGCGGGTGACACTGACGCGGCGGATGGAGGAAAGGGCGGCGCGGCGGCGGGCGGCGATCGTCGATGCGCTGGAGGAACAGGGCGTGGCGGCGGCGATCGAGGGTGAGGCGGTGCGGGCGTCGGCGCCGGGGCTGAAGGCGCGCTGGATGGCGGACCTCAGCCTGCGCGAGGCGGGAAGGAGCAGGACATGAGCGCGGAGGTGGCGATACGCAGCGCGGTGATCGCGGCGCTGAAGGCCGACAGCGGCCTGATGGACCGGCTGAACGGCCTGTTCGATGGCGTGCCGGTGCGGGCGAGCGCGCCCTATGGCGTGGTCGGCGAATGCCTGGGCAGCGACTGGGGCGCGAAGGATGTCGAGGGGCGCGAGCTGCGCCTGTCGATCAGCCTGCATGACATGGCGGAGACGGCCGGGCGGCTGGGCGAGCTGCTGGCGCGGATCGCCCCGGTCATCCGTCTGGCGCAGGCGAGCGGCTGGCGGATCGTCAACGCCAGCCTGTTGCGGTCGCGGATCGCCCGGACGGGCGTGCGCGGCGAAGGCGGCTGGCTGGCGGTGGCGGATTACCGCATTCGCGTGGTGCGCGAGGCTATCGGCGCCTGATCAGGTGCCGGGCTTATTATATTCCTCATATTCGCCGATGATCTTGTCGACATATTCGGACACCTGATCGTCGGCATCGGCCTGCGCATCCTTGTCCGACATGCCGTCGGCCTTGTCCTGCGCGAGTATCGCGGCGCGGAAGGCCGCTTCCTTGTCGGCGCAGGCCGTCTTCAACTGACCCTGAAATTCGCCGAGCGGCACCTTCTTGTCGAGCGAGGGCTGGACCTGGGCCGAGAGGCAGCCGGCAAAAGCCTTGCGGGCGGCGCCGATGGCGTCGGCCGACGGCGCGGCCGCGAGCATCATCACAAGGGGAGCAACCACGAGCATCAGACCTCTCCTTTAATCCGCGTTTTAGAACGCTTTGTCTGACGGGAGAATGCGCCATGGGCGTCGAAAAAGGAAGTGCGTTTCTGTTGAAGGTGGGAAATGGCAACGTCCCGGCAACATATGAGACGGTGGCCGGAATGCGATCGGTCAGCGTGTCGGCGAGCGGCGGGCCGGGCTGGCGCAGCGCGGAGCTCTATGCGCAGGATGCGGGCGGGACCGCCGAGTCGATCGGGCGGACGGCGCCGCGCGTGGTGATGGGGTAGATCGACGCCACCCTGCCGTCGGGCAAGACGCTGCTGCTCGACGCGGTGAACAGCCTGACGGTGACGTTGCTGGCCGAGGATATGGAACTGGCAGGCGCGGACGGCGCCGCCTTGGCGCAGAGGCGCAATCTGTGCCTGGTTGGGCAGAAACTGATCCAGTTCGGCCGGGCGGTGTGGACCGGCCAGCTACCGTCTGGAGGGCCTGCGGCGCGGGCCGCGCGGCACGGAATGGGCGATGGCGGGCCTGGGGGCAGGCACGCCCTTCCCGCTGCTCGACGCGGACCGGCTAGTCGGCCCGCTGGCGGCGGTGGGCATCGAGGGGTATATCGGCGCGGCGCTGGTGCCGCCGGCGCCGGTGCATCTGGATGCGGCGCGGATGGCGGAGCGGCTGGACCTGGCGAAGCCGGGCGGGATGGCGCTGGGCCAGTGGTGGCGAGGCGTCATTGGCCGAGGAAAATGAGCGCTATGAACTCCGGTTGCTGGAGGGTGACCGGCTGATGCGGCAGGCGGAGGTGACGGAACCGAACTAGGCCGTAAACTCATAAAATGGCTTGAGGGTTGACCGTTTGCGTGATTCAGGAGCCTCCAGATTTGGAGGACTTGATGGCGCGGCGGCGGTATGAACTGACAGATCGGGAATGGGCCATCATCGAGCCGTTGTTGCCCAACAAACCGCGTGGCGTGGCGCGGGTTAGTGACCGGCGAGTGCTAAACGGGATCATGTGGCGTTTCCGGTCCGGCGCGACATGGGCGGAAATTTCCGAGCGCTATGGCCCATCGACGACCTGCTGCAACCGGTTCGTGCGCTGGCGCAAAGCCGGGGTGCGGGACCGGATTCTGGCTGAGGTTTCCGCCGGATATAATGGCGAACTGGTGATGATCGATTCCACCTGCATGCGCGTCCACCAAAATGGTGCGACGGGCAAAAAGGGGGGAAGCTACGATCGTGGCATGGGACGTTCCCGGGGCGGCCTCACCAGCAAACTCCACGCTCTTGTCGATGCTGACGGGGCACCCTGTCAGCCTGAGACTGACAGGCGGGCAGATTCACGATGCCTGCGAGGCGGAGGCGCTGATCGAAGCCATTCCCGAGGGCGCAACCCTGCTGGGCGACAAGGGGTATGACAGTAACGCCATCCGTAAAGCCGCTGCGGCCAGGAACGTCTGGGCCAATATTCCCAATCGATCCAACCGCAAGCAGCGCTTCGCCTTCTCGCCATGGCTCTACAAGCAGCGCAATCTTGTCGAGCGCTTCTTCAACCGCATCAAGCAGTTCCGGGGCATCGCCACCCGCTACGACAAGGATCTCGTCAACTTCCTCGCCGCCATCAAACTCATATGCGTTCGCCTCTGGTGCAACGCGTAATGAGTCTACGCGCTAGACCTATGATGCGGCGATGATTGCGATGGATGGCGTGAGCGGGCCGCTGACCATGGACCTGCGGCAGGTCGGCACGCGGGCGCTCGGCTGGCCGGAGAACGACCGTTGATAGCGAGAGTCGTGGCGCAATTGCCGCGATATTGGCGGTTTTGCAGGGGCATGAACTGATCTCCATGTAATTCTGGAGTATCGGCGATCTTTTCATGGAGAGGGGTAGGTATTAGCTTGGAGGCGAGCCTAGGGTATGTCCTTACTGCGTTATTTTTGCAACGGTTTCACGAATTGTGGACTTGCCATGAAACCTTCTTGCCGATACATGGTTTCAGCAGTCCTTCGTGACACTTTTGAAAGGGGAATTCAAATGCGGAAGCTTGCCCTCGCGGCTGCGCTTGCGACCAGTGCCCTGGCCACCCCGGCCTTGGCGCGCGACAACAGCTGGTATGTCGGCGTCGACGCCGGCGTGATGATCGTTGAAGATCAGGACATCACCTTCACCCCCGGTAATGCTGGCGCCGCCAGCAACACCGTTTCGGCTGACCACCACAAGGGTTATGATTTCGACGCGAATATCGGTTACGACTTCGGTGGCTTCCGCCTCGAAGCCGAAGCCGCTTACAAGCGCGCCAAGGTCGATCTCGACAAGAGCGGCTTCGGCGGCGCTTCGTCGGCTCTCTCGTTCATGCTGAACGGCCTGCTCGACTTCGGTCCCGATGATGGCCTGCAGGGCTTCGTCGGCGGCGGTGTCGGCGTGTCGCGTGGCAAGCTGGCCAACGACCTGGTGAACGACAGCGACACCGGTTTCGCCTGGCAGGCGATCGCCGGCGTGCGTTACCCGGTGACCAACAACCTCGACGTCTCGCTGAAGTATCGCTACTTCAACCAGGACGACATCAAGCTCATCCCGGCCTACACCACCATTGGTGGCCCCGCCGGTTCGAGCGTGGACAGCAAGCTGCGTACCCACAGCCTGCTGCTCGGCCTGACCTACAACTTCGGCGCTCCGGTTGAAGCGGCTCCGCCGCCGCCCCCGCCCCCGCCGCCCCCGCCGCCCCCGCCGCCGCCTCCGCCGCCCCCGCCGGCGCCGGAATGCTCGCCTGGGCCGTACATTGTCTTCTTCGAATGGGACAAGTCGGACATCACGCCTGACGCCGCCACCATTCTGGACAACGCGGTTTCGGCTTACAGCGCTTGCGGCAACGCCCAGGTCATGCTGGCCGGTCACGCTGACCGTTCGGGCGCAGCCTCGTACAACGTTGGCCTGTCGCAGCGTCGCGCTGACGCCGCCAAGGCTTATCTCGCCTCGAAGGGTATCCCTGACGGCGTGATGACCACCCAGGCCTTCGGTGAATCGAAGCCGCGCGTCGACACCGCCGACGGTGTTCGCGAAGTCCAGAACCGTCGCGTGGAAATCAGCTACGGTCCGGGTTCGGGTCAGTAAGAAATTTCCGTCCTTCGGGATGGAATATGAAGAGGGGCCGGTCGCAAGATCGGCCCCTTTTTCTTGTCCTGCGTCGCGCGCACTGGCTTGTCGGGCGCTGACCTGTCGTGCGTTGGAGTCTGTCGCGATCCGGGTGGAACGGATATCTGTCCGGCATGTCATGTGCTGGGCAGCGTAGACGATCGGCGCATGGGCGGTTGATCATATCTGCGCTCATGACCGGCCAGCTATTTGCCGGGGCGAACCGATAACGCTGCGATCTGGATTGCTACCGGGCTTCGGCCTGACATGTGACACATCGCGATCTCAGGCCATTGCCTCCTGACGGCTCCTTGGGACGATGAAGGAGGGGCGTCAGCATGGATGTCATGCTATCCCCCTGCTTTTATTGCGAACGATATGCAGAAGGGCATGACAAACCGGATCGGATCGGCAACAAAGACGCGTCTGCCGCGTTCGCGCAGTTGTTTCCGTGATCGGGAGTTTGCCATGAAGACCGCCGCCCTGTTCCTTGCCCTGCCTTTGCTCGCTGCCGTGACGGCCTGTGCCGCGACCAGCCAGAGCGCGCCCGCCGCGCCGACCGCCAAGGCCAAGCTGGCCGCTGGCGATGGCAGCGCGCGCGGCACCGCCGTAGTCACTCAGGCGGGCGATGGCCTGCATGTCGTGGTCAAGGCGCAGGGGCTGTCGCCGGGCATCCACGCGGTGCATATCCACACCACCGGCGTCTGCACGGGGCCGGACTTCACCAGCGCGGGGGGGCATTGGAACCCGACCAGCCATCAGCATGGCAAGGATAATCCGCAGGGCATGCATATGGGCGACATGCCCAACATGCAGGCCAAGCCCGATGGCAGCGGCGAGATCGAATATGTGGTGCCGGGCGGCACGATCAGCGACGGCGCGACGCCGCTGCTGGATGCCGATGGCGCGGCCATCGTGATCCATGCCCAGGCCGATGACTATAAGAGCGACCCGACCGGCAATGCGGGCGGCCGCGTTGCCTGTGGTGTGCTGAGCGTCGGCTGAGGCCTGCTTGCCCCGGCGTCCGCGTCAATCGTCGCGGGCGCCGGGATGACCGTCTGCGCGATAGGTTTCGACCGCATGATAGCTGGAGCCGGCATGGCCGAGCCGGCTTTCATAAAGGCTGAATTCGTCCACGGTGAAGGTGGGCGATGCAAGGCCAGCGTGCAGCGCCAGGAAGGGCGCGATATCGCCGCCGTGCCGGCTGAAGCGGGCGAGGGTGATGTGCGGCAGATAGGCGCGGGCTTCGGGCGCGATGCCGGTCGATGTGCAGGCGCGATCCACTTTGGCATGAAGATGGGCGAGCGGATCGCGCGGCTGCACCCCGGCCCATAAGGTGTCGACCACGCCGCGCCGGTCGAAATAGCCGGTGCCGGCGAGCGCGATGGCGAATGGCTGGAAGCGGACGCCGGCGAGCGCATCGGCGATATCATCCGCCCGATGACGATCCACTTCCCCGATGAAACGCAGGGTCAGGTGCAACTGGCCATCATCCTGCCAGCGCGCGCCGGGAACGCCGGCCATCTGGGCCAGAAGCTGGCTGCGGATCGTGGCAGGCGGATGGATGGCGACGAACAGGCGGTGCATGAGGAGTAGATAGGGAGAAAGGGGGCTTGCGGATAGGGGCGGGGTGAATGGTCGCAATGTCGGCGTCGCGCTTTGACGGCTGACGACCAAGAGCGGCTGTAAATTCCTCCCCTGCAAGGGGAGGGGGATCACGAAGTGGTGGAGGGGTGTCACGCTATCGAGAGGGGGATACCCCTCCGTCTGGCCTACGGCCAGCCACCTCCCCTTGCAGGGGAGGATGGTCTAGAGCGACCGAGAACCGCCCATCCCCATCATCGTCACCCTGAACTTGTTTCAGAGTCCATTCCTCCCAATAGACCAATGGCTTGTTAGGCTTGATGGATGCTGAAACAAGTTCAGCATGACGTTGGTGGGATGGCCGTAAGCCACCCCAACTCCGTCACCCAGCGAAGTCGAAGCGAGGCGCGTGCCTCGCTTCGAGGATCTCACTGCCTTCTGGGTTCTGGGAATAACAGAGAGATGCCAGCCTTCGCTGGCATGACGAAATAGGGGAGTTTCCCCTAGCCGCTCATCTTGGTCTTTTGATGGGTGGCGCACTTGTCCAGGCGGCTTGGAGCCGGATGTCTCGACAGGCTCGAAACGAACGGATGTTGATTTCGGCTCTGACTTCCTATTAACTCCGACAAATGATGAGGATGACATGGAAGGCCAGCCGCCGCGATATGCTCGCGGGTGGTGTGGCGGGGCTTGCGGCTGCTGGCGCAGTGCGGGCGGGGGCAGTTCCGGCGGAAGCGGGAAAAGCGGTGCTGGCGCCGCGTCCGCCGATGGGATGGAATAGCTGGAACAGCTTTGCCACCACCATTACCGAGGCCCAGGCGCGCGAGACCGCCGGGATCATGGCGGAAAAGCTGCTGCCCTTCGGCTATGACATCTTCACCGTGGACATTCAGTGGTATGAGCCCGAGGCATCGAGCTATACCTATAATGCCAAGCCCAGGCCGGCGATGGACGGCTATGGCCGGATGATCCCGGCGCCCAATCGCTTCCCCTCCAGCGCCGGCGGCAAGGGCTTCACCCAGCTTGCCAAGGATGTGCATGCGCTGGGCATGAAATTCGGCATCCATGTGATGCGTGGCATTCCGCGCGCGGCGGTGGAACAGAATCTGCCGATCTTGGGGACGAAGTATCGCGCGGCGGACATTGCCGACAGGAAGAGCATCTGTAGCTGGAACCCGGACATGTATGGCGTCGACATGACGCGGCCGGGCGCGCAGGCCTATTATGACAGCATCTTCCGCCTCTATGCCGACTGGGGCGTCGATTTCGTCAAGATGGACGATATGAGCCGGCCCTATGATGCCCATGCGGCGGAGATCGAGGCGGCGCACAAGGCGATCGTTGCGACCGGGCGGCCGATCATCCTCAGCCTCTCGCCCGGCGAGACGCCGGTGATGCGCGGCGATCATGTCCGCAAATATGCGCAGATGTGGCGCATTTCCGATGATTTCTGGGATGACTGGGCGATGCTGGAGGCTCAGTTTACGCGGCTGGAGAATTGGACGCCCTACCGCGGGCCGGGATCATGGCCGGATGCGGACATGCTGCCGCTGGGACGGCTGGCGCTGGGCGAACGCGACACCCGCTTCACCCCGGACGAGCAGCGGACGCTGATGACCCTGTGGGCGATCGCGCGGTCGCCGCTGATCATGGGCGGCGATCTGCGCCATCTGGACGCGGCGACGCTGGCGTTGCTGACCAACAAGGAGGTGATCGCGGTTAATCAGGCGAGCACCGACAATCAGCCCCATTATATCGAGGATGGCGGGCGCATCTGGTCGGCGAAGGCGGAAGGGAGCGCGGACCGTTATGTCGCCTTGTTCAACGTCAGCGACAAGCCACGCGAGGTCTGGATCAGGCTGCGCGATCTGGGGCTGAACGCTCCGGTGGCGGTGCGCGACCTGTGGGACGGGCAGGCACTGGAGCAACAGGCGGACCGGATATCGGTGACGCTGCCGCCGCATGGGGCGGGACTGTATCGGCTGAGCGCTGCATAAGTATCTCCCCTCCCTTAAAAGGGAGGGGAGTAGAAGGGGATTACTTCCGGACCGCCGCGCTCTTGTCGCGGATGGCCTTGAATTCGGAGCCGGTTTTCCATTCGGGCCAGCGGGCCGAGAAGGCGAGGTCGCGGCCGATGTCATACATCAGGTCTACGTCCTGCGCGGCGCCATCCAGCTTCCATGTATCGTCGACCGCGTCGCAGGCCTGGTGATAGCATTTGCCGGTATAGGCATCGATCCATGCCTGGCCGGCGGCGCGGCCGCCGTCGACCATGTCGGATGCACCGGCAAGGCCCATCATCAGCAGCACGGGCACGCCGCGCTTGGCCATGGAGAAATGGTCGGCGCGGTAGAAGAGGCCGCGTTCGGGCAGGCTTTCCTGAGTGATGACGCGGCCCTGCTTGGCTGCAAATTTGGTAAGGTCGTCCTCCAGCACATTCTGGCCCTTGCCGATCAGGATCACGTCCTTGGCCTTGCCGGCGGTCTGGAGCACGTCGATGGTGAGGTTCGCGACCGTCTTGTCGAGCGGGTAGACCGGGTTCTGGGCATAAAATTCCGACCCCAGCAGGCCGCGTTCCTCCGCCGTCCAGGCGGCGAAGACGATCGAGCGATCGGGGGCGGGGCCGGCTTTGAAGGTTCGGGCTATCTCGAACAGGCCGGCCATGCCGAGCGCGTCATCATTGGCGCCGGCACGATAGATGCGACCCTGCGCGTCGGGCGCACCCTTGCCATAGGCGTCCCAATGGGCGCCATACATGACCGTCTCATCCGGGCGCTTGGCGCCGGGGATGCGGGCGATGACATTGGCGCTCTTGACCACTTCCTGGGTGACCGGGAAGGCGGCGGAGAAGCTGGCCCCCTTGAGTTCGACCGGCTTGAATTTCGCCGAGCGGGCCTGCTTGCGCAGCGCGGCCAGATCCTGACCGGCGCCGGCGAACAGGGCCTTGGCGGCCTCACCCTCGACCCAGCCCTGCACCTGCAGGCTGGTCAGCTTGTCGGCGGGGCGGACGAGGTCGTAATTCTCGCCGCTGGGGCTGACGACCACGTTCCAGCCATAGCCGGCGCCCGGCGTGTCATGGATGATCAGCGCGCCGATCGCGCCGTGCCGGGCGGCTTCCTCGAACTTGTAGGTCCAGCGGCCATAATAGGTCATGGTCTTGCCGCCGAACTTGCCGAACGGGTCTTCGCCCTTCGTAGCTTCAAAATCCGGGTCGTTGATCAGGAAAACGGCGATCTTGCCCTTCAGGTCCACGCCCTTGAAATCGTCCCAGCCGCGTTCGGGAGCGGATACGCCATAGCCGACGAAGACCATCGGCGCGTTGGCGACGGCGACCTTGTCCTTGGGTTGGAGGGTCGAGAGATAGACCTGCTTGCCGAAGGTCCAAGGGGGGGCGGCCCCATTTTGCGCGACCGACAGGCTTTCCGACTGGCCAAGGCGGGTGTGGAGCAGCGGCACGGTCTGTACCCACTGGCCGTCGGGACCACCCGGCTCCAACCCCAGTTGCTCGAAGCGGGCGACGAGATAGCCGATCGTCCGCTCTTCCCCCACGGTGCCGGGCGCGCGGCCCTCGAACAGGTCGGACGCCATGGTGCGGACCGACTGTTCCAGCCTGGCCGGATCGGTTTTTGCCGGGTCGGTCTGGGCGCTGGCGGGGAAGGACAGGGTGGCAAGGCCAAGGGCCAGGAGGGGGAGGGCGTGTTTCATGCCCGTGCCTTAACCCCCGCACAGGGCGGGGGAAAGGGCCGTTTCAGAACTCGATATCCAGTTCCTCGATATCGTCGGGTTCGGCGCGGGCGGCGTCGATCCATTCGCGCATCAGCGGCCAGCCGTTGATGGTGTCGCAATAGGCCGCCGACCTGGGTGAGAGTGGCACGGCATAGGTGAGGAAGCGCTGCGCCACCGGTGCGAACATGGCGTCGGCCACGGTGGGCTTTTCGCCGAACAGCCAGGGGCCGCCATAGGCGTCCAGGCATTCGGTCCAGATCGTCTCGATCCGCTCGATATCGGGCTTGGCGCCCGAGAAGATCGGGAAGCGGTCATGGCGAACCTTGAGGTTCATCGGCAGGGCAGAGCGCAGATTGGCGAAGCCCGAATGAATTTCGCCCGAGACCGACCGGCAATGGGCGCGGATGATGCGTTCGGCCGGATACATGCCGACTTGGGGATAGAGTTCGTGCAGATATTCCGCGATTGCGAGCGTGTCCCAGACGCTCGCCCCTTCATGGGTGAGGCGCGGCACCAGCACCGATGGCGACAAGAGCAACAGTTCAGCACGATTTTCCGGATCATCGATAGCGATGATCCTTTCCTCCACCTTCAGCCCGGCGAGCCGGCACAAGAGCCAGCCGCGCAGCGACCAGGAGGAATAGTTCTTGCTGGATAGAGTGAGTTCCGCGACGGCCATCCATGCTCTCCCGATACACGGTTCCCGGCCCCCAAACGCAAAATCGCAGGGGCGGTTCCCTGGCAGGTATGCCGAATGTTATTTTCCATCATTCATGATGCAGTGCAACATGAAAAGCATGTATAGCGTTTAAGGGAAGAACCGAGTCGTCTCCCCCAGGTTGAACAAGGTTGTTTTGGTAATATGCGAATGCTTTACGACGGTTACCAGGCCATGGAAGACATGCTGGCCCCGGCCCGCTTCGGGGCGCAGATGGCGCTGGCGATGCGCGACCATATCGGTCCGGTCGCCGACTGGCCGATGCCGCGCCGCATGTTCGCCCTGATGGACGTGTTCCAGGGCGCGCGTATGACCCACAAGCGCCCCGCCTATGGCATTGACCGTGTCCAGACCGGCAATGCCGAGGTCGAGGTGCGCGAGGAGATCGTACTCGACCTGCCGTTCGGCGACCTGCTGCATTTCGTGAAGGATGACGTCGAGACCGCCCAGCCCAAGGTGCTGGTGGTGGCGCCGATGTCGGGTCATTTCGCAACCCTGCTGCGCAGCACGGTGGCGACGCTGTTGCAGGACCATGACGTCTATATCACCGACTGGAAGAATGCCCGCGATGTGCCGATGGAAGCCGGGCGCTTCGGTTTCGACGAATATGTCGATTATGTGATCCAGTTCCTGCAGGATATCGGCCCCGGCGCCCATCTGGTGTCGGTGTGCCAGCCCTGTGTGCCGGCCCTGGCCGCCGTGGCGCTGATGTCCGAGGATGAGGATGCGGCGACGCCCAGGTCGATGACCCTGATGGGCGGGCCGATCGATCCGCGCGCGGCGCCGACGGTGGTCAACGAACTGGCGAACGAGAAGCCGATCGAATGGTTCGAGGAGAATCTGATCTCCACCGTGCCGTTCCGCTATGCCGGGCGCGGGCGCGAGGTCTATCCCGGCTTCCTGCAACTGTCCGCCTTCATGTCGATGAACATGGAGCGGCACGGGTCGCAGCATCGCGAACTCTATCAGCTGCTGGCCGACGGCAAGACGATCGAGGCCGACAAGATCAAGACCTTCTACCAGGAATATTTCGCGGTCCTCGACATGACCAAGGAATTCTACCTGGAAACGGTCGACATGGTGTTCCAGCGCATGTTGCTGGCCAAGGGGGAATTGACGGTCCATGGCCGGGCGGTAAACCCCGGCGCGATCCGCAAGACCGCGCTGCTGACGGTCGAGGGCGAAAAGGACGATGTCTGCGCGGTCGGCCAGACGTCGGCCGCCCATGGCCTTTGCACCGGCCTGCGGCCGCATCTGAAGCGCCACCATCTGCAGCCGGGCGTTGGCCATTATGGCGTCTTTTCCGGCAGCAAATGGGAAAAGCAGGTCTATCCCCAGGTGCGCAACATGATCCTGGCGATGAACTGACCTCATCGGGAATGGATGTGAAAAAGGGGCCGCTTCCTGTGGAGGAAGCGGCCCCTTTTCGTTGGCTTGATCAGGCGGCTGCGCGATTGAGATAGGGCAGGCGGCTGGCGAGCGCCGGCGGCAGGCCGGTGACGATCGCGGCACGGGCACGGTGCCAGAAGGCCGAGAGCAGCAGCAGCGTGCCGCCGATCACCAGCGCGGTGAGCGCGGCGGACAGTTCGACCGCGCCGACCTTCTGGAACAGGCTGTAGAGCGCATAGAGGACGTAGGCGAGGCTGGAGACCAGCAGTGCGCGGCGGTCGATCGCCAGCGCCACCAGGCCGAATGCGAGATAGAGCAGGATCACCAGGAAGGCCTGTCCCGCATCGACCAGCCCATGGCTGATGCCCAGCAACTGGAACAGCGAATGGGCGATCATCGGTGCTGCGGTCAGGTGCAGCCAGAAGGCGACGTCGGAGCGGCGGCTGGTGCGGCCCGGATCGCTCATGTCCCAGCGCATGGCGAGGGTGAAGATGGCGAGGCCGGCGATCAGAAGCAGGATGAAGGGCAGGGTGTGGCTGAACGGGATCAGCCACATGGCAAGGCCGCCAACGATCGCGGCCGCGCCGGCTGCGCCGGCGGCGACGGTGATCGGCACCATGAAGCGGCGCCAGTGGAACCAGGCGGCGATCGCGGCGCTGAGGCCGGCGAGTGAGGCGACCAGGCCCGCGCCGTCATTCTGCGCGTCCGGGATCAACGGTCCGATCAGCAGCGCTGCGGTGAAGGCGATGCCGCCGACAAAGGCGAGCAGCAGCAGGATCGAAGGCAGCGCCATGCGCAGGCGTCGCGTGAAATATTCAGCGAGGCCCCAGGCGGTGCCAGCGACGAACAGGCCGGAGACGAAGGAGGGCTGGTGCGGGGTGGTGATGCCAAGGTGGATCTCGTTGCCGAGTCCCGCGACCGCGACCAGCAGGATCACCGAGGCGATGGCGACGAAAATATCGTTGAAGCCGGTCAGCAGGCGAAAATGTTCCTCATCCACCGAACTGGCGCGCAGCCGGGCGACATGGTCGCGCAGCGCCTGGGCGCTGGCGGGCGTCAGCGCGCCGGCCGCTACGGCATCTTGCAGATCGCTCTCGCTATACATTCTGGGGCACTCCTTGTCGGGCCTGGATCGGGATCATAGCATCACTGTATTGCTTGAGCAATACGGTTGATTTTGGCCTTTTTCCGGGCGCGGAGCGATGATAGCGCGGTTAGGACAGATAAAGGAGAGACCCCGATCATGACCCTGCCGGCTTCGCTTCAAGGCCGTTTGTCCCTGCCGCTGATCGGGTCGCCGATGTTCATCATCTCGCAGCCGGAACTGGTGATCGCTCAGTGCCGTGCCGGCATCGTCGGCGCCTTTCCGTCGCTCAATGCGCGCCCGTCCGGCACGTTCGAGGCCTGGTTGCAGCAACTGGGGGCGGAACTGACCGATCAGGATGCGCCCTTCGCCGTCAACCTGATCGTCCATCGCACCAATGCGCGGCTGGAAGAGGATCTGGCGCTGTGCGTCAAATATAAGGTGCCGATCGTCATTACCTCGCTGGGTGCGCAGGAGAAGGTGAATGAGGCGATCCACAGCTATGGCGGCATCGTGCTGCACGACGTCATCAACAATGTCTTTGCCAGGAAGGCGATCGAGAAGGGCGCCGATGGCCTGATCGCGGTGGCGGCGGGGGCGGGTGGTCATGCCGGCACGCTGTCGCCCTTTGCCCTGGTTCAGGAAATCCGCGAATGGTTCGACGGGCCGCTGGCGCTGTCGGGCGCGATCGCGACCGGCCGGTCGATCGCGGCGGCGCGAATGATGGGCGCGGACCTTGGCTATATGGGGTCGCCCTTCATCGCCACGACCGAGGCGAATGCGCTCGACGCCTACAAGGACATGATCGTCGACAGCGCGTCGGCCGACATCGTCTATTCCGACGTCTTCACCGGGGTGCTGGGCAATTATCTGCGCCCCAGCATCGTCGCGTCGGGGCTGGACCCGGACAAGCTGCCCAAGGCGGCCGACATGGATTTCGCCAGCCTGGCCGGCGACAAGAAGGCGTGGCGCGACGTGTGGGGCGCGGGTCAGGGCATCGGCGCGATCAAGGCGGTGCAGCCGGCGGGCGCCTTCATCGCCCAGCTGAAGGCGGAATATCAGGCGGCGGTTTCAGGCTTCATGGCCTGAGGCCGTACCTCATTCCGCCAGGAAGACGCGCAGTTCCTTGATGAACATCTCGAACTGGTCGTGATGCAGCCAGTGGCCGGCATGGGGAAATTCCACCAGCCGGGCCTGCTGGAAATGGGCGATGCGGCCATCCTTGACCGGGTTTGACGCCCAGCTGTCGAGGCCGAGGCACAGCAGCGTCGGGCAGGTGATGCGGCGCCAGAAGTCGGGCAGATTTTCGTCCGTGCCGGCCTGGGGCGCGGCGCCGTGCAGATAGGGGTCGAACTTCCAGCTATAGCTGCCATCCTCGTTCCGGTTCACGCCGTGGAGGGTGAGGTGTAGCGCCTGTTCGACCGACAGATGGTCGTTGCGTTCGCGCATGCGGGCGACCGCGGCCTCGATCGTGGCATAATGGCGCGGCGAGCGGCGGGCATTGGTGCGACGGGTGTCGATCCAGCCCTTCCATGTCTCTTCGGTACTGCGTTTTGCCTGTTCGGCGATGCG
This sequence comes from Sphingobium salicis subsp. salicis, assembly GCF_049472635.1. Classification (NCBI taxonomy): domain Bacteria; kingdom Pseudomonadati; phylum Pseudomonadota; class Alphaproteobacteria; order Sphingomonadales; family Sphingobiaceae; genus Sphingobium; species Sphingobium salicis. The sequence continues at coordinate 2,668,062 of NZ_JAYRCS010000001.1, read as the reverse complement.
GTCGGGCGACAGGCCCAGCCCCTCGATCGCGACCACGCGCGCGACGCTTTCGGGGTAGAGGCCGGTGTAGCGCAGGCTGATCGATCCGCCGAGCGAATGGCCGACGATGGTGACCGGCCGGCGATCGAGCAATTCGACCAGTTGGGCCAGGTCATAGACATAATTGGCCATCATGTAGGGGCCGTCCGACGACCAGCCGCTGTCGCCATGGCCGCGCAGGTCGGGGCAGATGACATGATAATCGCGGGCGAGCGCACGGGCGGTCCAGTCCCAGCTGCGTGCATGGTCGAAACCGCCATGGACCAGGATCAGCGGCGGCGCCGACGGATTGCCCCAGTCGAGATAGTGAAGCCGCGTCCGCAGGGATGTGAAGAAATGCGATGTCGGCGTCGGCTGTGTGGCTTTGTTCATGCGATCCTGTGGAGTTGCTGGCGGTCAGGATATAATCGCCATCGGCCATGCGCATGACGATGGCAAGACATAAGGCCAAGAAAATATGTGAAATTCTGTCACATATTGTCGGGTAAGACTTTAGGGATGGCTGTCCGTGCCGATGGGAACCAGTCGGCGGAGAGCGCTGTCGTGGCGGATGCGATGCACCATCATCGCCAGTTCCGCCTGGCGGAAAGGCTTGTCGAGGCGCAGGCGACGGCTGGCATCGGCGGGCAGTTCGGCATAGCCGGTGATGATGAGCACGGGCAGATCTGGATAGGCCTGCTCGATCGCGTCGGCCAGTTGCGCGCCGGTCATGCCGGGCATGGCATGATCGGTGACGACCAGGTCGATGCGCCCCTGCTCCAGCATGTGCAGCGCTTCCCGCCCCGATCCGGCCTGGAACACGGTATGGCCCATCGTTTCCAGCATGCCGGCGGTATTGGTCAGCACCAGATCGTCATCATCGACCGCCAGGATGACCAGCGGTTCGGTTTCCAGATCGTCCGGTTCGCACGGGATAGCCGTCCGCTCGTTGCTGGCGTCGGTCAGGGCGACGGGTAGCCAGATGGACACGCTGGTCCCCTTGCCGGGCTGGCTGGCGATGGTCATCGCGCCACCACATTGCTGGGTGAAGCCGTGGATCATCGACAGGCCAAGGCCGGTTCCCTTGCCCACCCCCTTGGTGGTGAAGAAGGGTTCGCGGGCGCGGGCCAGCGTCGCCTCGTCCATGCCTTCGCCTTCGTCCGTGACGGTCAGTCGGATGAAGCTGCCCGCGGCGAGATCGGGCTGGTCACCCAGCGCCAGGGTAATCTCGCTGCCCTCGATCAAGAGGCGGCCTCCGTCGGGCATGGCGTCGCGCGCATTGACTGCCAGGTTGATCAGCGCCAGTTCCAGTTGGGCCGGGTCGGCATGGGCCGGGCGCAGCGACAGCGGGAAGCGCGTCTCGATCGCGACGCTGCTGCCGATGGTGGTCTTGAGCAGATCGGCCATGCCATGGATCAGGCCGATGCAATCGACCTGTTCCAGCTTGAGTTCCTGCTTGCGGGCAAAGGCGAGCATCCGCTGGGTCAGGGTGGCGCCGCGATCGGCGGCGGTCATGGCATTGTCGAGATAGCGGCTGATGTCGGCGCCGGCCGCAAGACGCTGCCGCGCGAGATCGAGGCTGCCGACGATCACGGCCAGAAGATTGTTGAAATCATGGGCGACACCGCCGGTCAGCTTGCCGATGGCGTCCATCTTCTGGCTCTGGAAGATCGCCTCGCGCGCCTGCTCCAGCGCCTGGGCCGCCTGGCGCCGTTCGGTGAGGTCGCGGGTGATCTTGGCAAAGCCCAGCAGTTCGCCGGCCGGATCGCGGATCGGATCGATCACGACGCTGGCCCAGAAACGGGTTCCATCCTTGCGGATGCGCCAGCCCTCCGCCTCGAACCGGCCTTCGCGCTGGGCGGTGTCGAGCGCGCGGGAGGGGAGGCCCGCCATGCGGTCTTCCTCCGAATAGAAGCGGGCGAAATTCTGGCCCATAATCTCTTCGGCGCTATAGCCCTTGAACCGTTCGGCGCCGCTGTTCCAGCTGGTGATCGTGCCGACCGGGTCGATCATGTAGATGGCATAGTCGGTGACGCTCTGCACCAGCAGGCGGAAGCGCTCTTCGCTGCGGCGCAGTTCCTCCTGCGCGGCGCGGCGTTCGGTCAGGTCGCGGGTAACCTTGGCAAAGCCGAGCAGATGGCCGGCGGGGTCGCGGATCGGATCGATCACCACATTGGCCCAGAAACGGGTGCCATCCTTGCGCAGGCGCCAGCCTTCCGCTTCGAACCGCCCTTCGACCTCGGCGGTGCGCAGCACCGCGGCGGGCACATGGGTGGCGCGGTCCTCCTCTGTATAGAAAGCGGAGAAATGCTGGCCGATAATCTCGTCGGCGCTGTACCCCTTGATGCGCTGCGCCCCGCTGTTCCAGCTGACGACGAAGCCGGCTGGATCGAGCATGAAGATCGCATAGTCGGTGACGCTCTGGATCAGCAATTCAAACCGGTTGACCGGCTGGCCTGTCTCTGTCGTCCCCATTTCCGCCCCTGACATTTTCGATCCTGTATCTTTGCCTATGGCAAACGCGGCACGAAGCAATCTGTTCCTCCATATGGGACGGGATCGCAACGGCTTGACTTCATGGGGCAGGCCCCGCACGACGCTGCTGCAATCAGAGAGGATCACATGGCAAGCGACGCGACTATCACCGTCATCGGCGAGGCAATGCTGGAACTGAGCCGGGGCAGCGGCGATGGCTGGAACCTGCGCTATGGTGGCGATGTCATCAACACCGCGATCCACTTGGCCCGTGCGGGTGACAAGGTGCGCTTTGCCAGCGCGATCGGCGCCGATCCGATGAGCGAGGATCTGCGCAAGGCTTGGGAAGCGGAAGGCGTCGATACCGGCCTGCTGATCGGCACGCCCGGCCGGACCACCGGCCTCTATGCGATCGAGACGGATGAGACCGGCGAGCGCAGCTTCCATTATTGGCGCGGCGAAGCGGCGGCGCGGGCGATGTTCGACCTGCCCGAAAGCGGCGCCATGGTTGATGCCGCCGCCCAGTCGGACCTGCTCTATTTTTCGCTCATCACCCTGGCCATCCTGCCCGATGCCGGCCGCGAGGCGCTGCTGGCACTGTGCGAACGGGTGAAGGCAGGGGGCGGCCGGATCGCCTTCGACGGCAATTACCGGCCGCGCCTGTGGAGCGACGCCGCGACCGCGCGGGCGTGGCGCGACCGGGCGATCGCGCTGTGCGACATCGGGTTGCCGACCCTGGCGGACGAGGTCGAAATGGGCGAGGCGGATGATGCCGCCGACGCCGCGGCCCGTTGGGGCGCCGGTGAGGGCCGCGAGATCGTGGTCAAGCTGGGCGCCGAAGGCTGTCTGGTCGGTGGCGCGCCGGTGCCGCCGCCGGCGCGCGTCGATGTCGTGGATTCGAGCGGTGCGGGCGATGCCTTCAATGGCGGCTATCTGCATGCGCGGCTGGCCGGCGCGGAGCCGGCAGAGGCGGCATTGGCCGGACATCGTCTGGCCGGGTGGAATATCGGTCGGCGCGGCGCGATCCCGGCGCGCGACGCCGATGCGCCCTATGGCCAGAAGGTGCCGGCCTGAGCCGGGAGCGATCGCACGGGACGTGGCCTGTGGTCACGCCCTGTGCTAGCGCGCTGACATGACGATCGGGGATGCCGCATCGGCGGGCGGGCGCGACGAAGGATCGGGCCGCCGCCGCCAGATATTGGAAATTGCCGCGCAGCTTTTTGCGCGCAAGGGCTATCGCGGCACGTCGATGCGCGACATTGGCGAGCAGGCCGGGGTGTTGGGCGGATCGCTCTACCACCATATCAAGTCGAAGGACGCGCTGTTCGTCGAACTGCATAATGGCGCGCTGGATGCGGCCGAGGCGCGGATCGCGGCGGCGGTCGCGACGCAGGCCGATCCCTGGGCGCGGCTGGAGGCGGCCTGCGCCAGCCTGCTGGATATCCAGTTGGCGGCGGATTCGCTGACCATGCCGATGATGAATGATTTTCGCGCGGTGCCGGACCCGGTGCGCGACCAGCTTGTCGCGCGCCGCGACCGGTTCGAGCAATTGTTTCGGGATCTGGTGGCGGCGCTGCCGCTGCCGGCCGACATCGACCGTTCGCTCTATCGCACGTTGCTGCTCAGCCAGCTCAATTCGGCGGCCGACTGGTATCGCGATGGCCGGCTGACGCGGGCGCAGATCGCCGCGCAGATCGTCGCCATTTTTCGCCACGATCGGTTATAGTCAGGGCATCAGCGGCGCGCGTCCCAGCGGCAAGGATGCCGTGTGCGTTTGACTGTAACAGATGTTTGGTATAGCTGATCCGCAGCAAATTTGGAGAGGTTCGATGTACAGCTATGTTCCGCCGATCGACGATTATCGCTTCCTGCTGAGCGAGGTGCTTGGCTTCGACCAGGCGATGGCGGAGCTGAACAAGGATGTCGACGCCGACCTGGCCGTGACCGTGCTGGACGAGGCCGGGCGCATGTGCGCCGAGCGCCTGGCGCCGCTCAACCGCGAAGGCGACGAGCATGGCAGCCAGTTGATCGACGGCGCGGTGCGGACGCCGCCCGGCTTTGCCCAGGCCTATCGCGACTTTGCCGATGCCGGCTGGGCGGCGCTGTCGGCCGATCCCGACCATGGCGGGCAGGGGCTGCCCTTCATCCTGCAGCTGTGGCTGGACGAGATGCTGTCGGCCGCGAACCTGTCCTTTGGCCTGTTCCCCGGCCTGACCCGCGGCGCGTGCGAGGCGATCGCCGCCCATGCCAGCGAAGAACTGAAGGCGACCTATTTGTCGCGTATGGTGAGCGGCGAATGGACCGGCGCGATGGCGCTGACCGAAAGCAGTGCCGGCACCGACCTTGCTTTGCTGAAGACCAAGGCCGAGCCGCAGGGCGATGGCCGCTATGCGGTGACCGGCACGAAGATCTTCATCTCGTCGGGCGACCATGATTTTGGCGGCAATATCGTCCATCTGGTGCTGGCGCGCCTGCCCGATGCACCGGCCGGGGTGAAGGGGATTAGCCTGTTCCTGGTGCCCAAATTCCTGCCCGGCGCGGATGGCGCCTTCGATCAGCGCAACAGCATGTCGGTCGGCGCGCTGGAGAAGAAGATGGGCATCCATGCCCAGCCGACCTGCGTCATGAATTATGACGGCGCGACCGGCTGGCTGGTGGGTGAGGCGCATCGCGGCCTGGCCGCCATGTTCACGATGATGAATGCCGAGCGGCTGATGGTCGGCATCCAGGGGTTGGGCATTGCTGGCGCTGCCTATCAGCAGGCGGCGGGCTATGCCAAGGAACGGCTGCAGGGCCGCAGCGCGGATAATCAGCGCGCGCCGGTGGCCATCATCGAACATGCCGATGTCCGCCGGATGCTGCTCAATATCCGCAGTTTCGTGGAGGCCGGGCGCGCGCTGGCGGGCTGGACCGCGCTGCAGCATGACCGGTCGCAGCATCATGCCGATGCCGGCGAACGGGCCAGGGCCGACGCGCTGGTGGCGCTGCTGACCCCGGTGGTGAAGGCGTCCTTCACCGATTTCGGATTCGAAAGCGCGGTGCAGGCGCAGCAGGTCTTTGGCGGCCATGGCTACATCCGCGAATGGGGCATGGAACAATATGTGCGCGATGCGCGCATCGCTCAGATCTATGAAGGCACCAATGGCGTGCAGGCGGCGGACCTGGTCGGGCGCAAGCTGCCGATGGCGGGCGGCGCGGTGGTCGAAGGCTATTTTGCCCTGATCGCGGCCGATGTGGAAGCAGCCGGTGAGAGCGTGATCGCGCGCAGCACCTGCACGGCGCTCGACGCGCTGCGCACGGCGACGGCGGCCCTGCAGGGCGCGGACACGGATGCAGCCGGCGCGGCGGCTGTCGATTATCTGCGCCTGTTCGCGCTGGTGTCGATGGGCTGGATGTGGACCCGGATGGCGCAGGCGGCCGCGCAGGGCAACAGCCCGCTGCATCAGGCGAAGCTGAAGCTGGCCGACTATTTCGCGCTGCGCGTCCTGCCGCAGGCGCAGGGCCTGGCCGCCACGATCGCCGCCGGGGAAGCGTCGATCATGGCGCTGGAGATCGACGCCTTCTAATCGCGCACCATCAACACGTCGCAGGGCGCGCCTTCGAGCAATTCGGAGGCGCGGCTGCCGATCAGCGCATGAACGAAGCCGCTGCGACCATGGGCGCCCAGCACCAGCAGGTCGATATCGCGTTGTGCGATCAGGGTCGGCAGCACCTCGCCGGCGCGACCCTCGATCAGTTCGACCTGGAAGGGGCGGGCTTGGCCGGCCAGTTCCGGACGCGCGGCAAATTCGGCGCTTTCCCGTTCCGCTTCCGACCGGGCGAAGGCCAAGGTCTGGTCGGGATCGAGGCGGGACGGAAAGCCGCCATCATAGACATGGACCAGATCGAGCCGCGCCTTGGGAAACAGCATGGCCGTCATCTGCACGGCATGGAGCGAACAGTCGGAAAAGTCGGTCGCGATCAGGATGCGCCGATAGGGATGGCGCGGCCGTTCCTTGACCACCAGCACCGGCACGGGCGAACGCCGGACCAGATAGTCGACCGCAGTGCCCAGGATGAAGTCGCCGACATGATTGTGGCGGGCCGGGCCGACGACGATCACCGCGCTGCCCCGCTCCTTGCCCAGTTCCGCGATGGTTTCGGGCGCGCGGCCCTGGATCAGCACTGGTTCGACCGGCGCGGGGACGCCCTCGGTCAGCTTGGCGATGACCCGTTTGGCGCGATCGGAGGCGCGGGCGACATGGGCGGCATCGCCCTTGTCCAGCGCATGGGCGACCAGCAGCGTGCCGCCCAGGTCGGTCGCCAGTTCGACGGCCCGGTCAAAGGCCCGGTCGCTGCGGGCGGTCAGATCGGTGGCGATGAGGATGGTTGGCGGCACGAACATCTCCCTCTTGTGTCGGGCGGTGGCTAAGCGCTTGCAAGACAAAGCCTATCATCCTCACGCCGCGCTTGCCACTCCGGGTAGACCCTGGCCCGGCAGGGGGGCGATTGCAGACACCGGCACCTGTCGGTCGGTCAGCGTGAGTGGCGCGGGGCGGTGCGAAATCAGGATCAGGCCGGTGCCGGTCCGGTCGAGCCAGATGCGCAGCCGGCTGATCAGAAGCGCCTCGGTCGCGGCGTCCAGCCCCTCGGTCGGCTCGTCCAGCAACAGCCAGGGACGACCGGTCAGCAGCGCGCGTGCCAGCGACAGCCGCTTGCGTTCGCCGCCCGACAAGGTGCCGCCGGCTTCGCCCAGCCGATAGTCGATCCCGCCGGGCAGGCTGGCGATGCGCTGGTCGAGGCAGGCGACATGCAGCGCATCGGCCATGTCGGCTGCATCGATGCCGGGCCGTGCGAGCCGCAGATTGTCGGCGATGCTGCCGGCCAGCATCGGCGCATCCTGGGGCGAAAGGGCGAACTGGTCGTGTAGCTCCGCCCCGCAGCAGGCTGCCAGCAGATGGCTGCCAAGCGCCGCATCGGCCGTTATCGGGCGAAGCCCTGCCAGTCCCTCCGCAAGCAGGCTCTTGCCCGAACCGGAGCGGCCGGTGATGGCGACGCGCGCACCGGGGCACAATTCGACGTCGCCCAATCGGATGACTTGGGCTGTCGCGGTGAATGGCGCAGGCGCATCGTCCAGCGGCAGTGCATCAAGCGCGGCCAGCCGGGCAAGGCCGGCATCGACGCTGGCCTGGCGGAAGGCGGTGCGTGACAGCCCGGCCATCGCCTCCACCGCGCCGGCGCTGGCCAGCAAGGCAAGCGCGACCAGCGGCGCGGGGGCGTCGGCGCCGAGCAGCACCAGCATGACCGCTAGCGCGCTATAGGCCGCGAGCAGGGCGGCCTGCACGCCTTCGCCGATGAACAGGCGGGCGCGCGCCCGGTCGAGCCGGCGCGTGAGCGGTGCCAGTTCGGCCATCACCCGATCCCCCAGCCCATAGGCCGCGATTTCCGAGCGGGCGCTCGCCAGTTCGACATAGCGCGCGCGGAGCGCGCCGAGCGCATCGGCGGCCTGCTGTGCGGGGCCTTCGGTCAGGCGGCGGGCGAGGCTGCGCAGCAAGAGCGGCAAGGCGGCGAGCATGACCGCCAGCAGCAGGGCCGACAGCCAGCCGCCGCTCGCCGCCAGCATCACGCCGGCCAGCGCCGCCATCAATCCGGCGATCCGGCTGGGGCGGCGCACCACCAGATCCTCCAGCGCGTCAATGTCGCCGGTCAGCCGCGCGGCGGCGTCGCCGCTGGACAAGGGCAGGGCGGTGCGGCTGTCCTGCGCGGCGAGGCGCGCGAACAGGCTGGCGCGCAGGCCGCCCATGGCTTCGAGCGCGGCGCGATGCGACCAGAGCCGTTCGCCATAGCGCGAGACGGTGCGCAATATGGCGAGCAGCCGGATCGCGGCGCTGGGCACCAGATAGTTGAACGCCTGCACGGCGAGGGTGCCGGCAGCGCCGGCCATGGCGGCGGCGGTCAGGAACCAGCCGGCCAGCGCGAGCAACGCAATGCCGGCCAGCGCCGCAATGACGGCGCACAGCGTCGCCCGGCGCAGCAGCATCGCGGAGCCTGTCGCCTTGTCGAGCGCGATCCGGATCAGGTTCACAGCATCACCTCCATCCGCGCGGCAGCAGTCAGGCGATGATCGTGGGTGGCGACCAGGATCGCCCGCTCGGCTGACAAGGCGACCAGCAGGGCGATGATGTCGGCGGCGCTCTCCGCATCCAGATCGGCGGTGGGTTCATCGCAGAGCAGAACGGGCCGTTCGGACAGGATGGCGCGGGCGAGGCCGATGCGCCGCCGTTCGCCGCCCGACAGGCCAGCCCCCTGATGATCGATGGCAAGGTCCAGCCCTTCGGGCCGCGCGGCCAGCATGGGCATCAAGCCGACACGCGCGGCAACCTGCGCGATCTCCGCTCGGTCGGCATCGGGGCGGGCGAGGGCGATATTGTCGGCCAGGCTGCCGGGCAGCAGCAGCGGCCGCTGGGCCGCCCAGGCGATGCGCGCGGGATCGACCGGAGTCAGTTCGCCCGAGGCCGGATCAATCTGTCCGGCGATCGCGGCGAGCATGCTGGTCTTGCCGCTGCCGGTCGGGCCGGTGAGGGCGATCAGGTCATGCGGCTTGAGTGTCAGGCTGACCGGGCCGATCCCCGAGCCGATGCCGATCCGCAAATCCCTGAGATGGAGGCCATCGAACGGCGCACTTGCAGGACGCGGCGCGGCCTCCACGTCCGGCAGGGCGGCAGCGATTGCCTTGTCCGCCGCTTCGCCCATCTGCTTGTCATGATAGGCCGCGGCCAGCCGGCGCATCGGCAGATAGAATTCCGGCGCCAGCGCCAGCGCGAACAGCGCGGCGCGCAGGTCCAGTGTTTCGGGGGCGGGGAAGGGCAGCAGGCCAAGCAGGGCAAAGCCGCAATAGACCGCGACCAGCGCCACCGAGAGCGCCGCGAAAAATTCCAGCACGGCCCCCGACAGGAAGGCGACGCGCAGCACCGCGCCGGTGCGGGTCGCCACCTCCTGCGCGGCGCCCGCCACCTGCCGGCTGATCCGCACCTGCGCGCCATGGTGACGGATCAGCGGCAGCGCGCGCAGCCGGTCGACGAACAGGCCCGACAATTCGGCCAAGGCCGCCAGTTGCCGCTCGGCCGCCGCCCGCGCCGCCGTGCCCGCCAGCACCATGCCGAAGGCGAAGGGGATCAAGGTCGCCAGCATGATCGCGGCGCAAACCCAGCTTGCGGTCGCGACGATCGCCGCCACCAGCAGCGGCCCCAGCACCGCCGCCTTGCGGATGGGCAGGAAGCGGGCGCCATGCGCCTCGATCGCGGCGAGATGGTCGATCGCCAACGTCGCATTCTCGCCCGCCAGCAGCGGCCGGGCCAGCCGTGCGCCGAGCAGCCGGGGCAGCAGTGTCGATCGCCGCGCGGCGACGATGCGCTGGGCCGACCGGATCGCCTGGACATGGGCCAGCATCAGCCCGGCCGCACGTACCAGCCCGCCGGCCAATAGCAGCAGCGGCGACAGCCAGCCGATCGCGGCACCATCGGCCAGCGCACTGACGCCCTGCGCCAGTCCCGCCGCGAAAAGAGCGGCGCCGATGATGTCGATGACCCAACCCATGCCTGCGGTTTTCCCTAGCTAGACCTTGCGTCCCATTCATTTAGGTTTGGCGGCAGAATATAATTTGATCTGTCTCAATGATGTAGCGCCGTCACGTCCATATTTCGCCAGCCAACTTGGTTCAGGGAAGAAAGGGGGTCGCGATGATAAGCATGGCCGTCGTTGAATTATCCAGGCTGCAATTCGCTCTCACAGCTTTATACCATTTCCTGTTCGTGCCCCTGACGCTGGGCCTTTCCTTCATGCTCGTCATCATGGAAAGCGTCTATGTCATGACGGACCGCCCGATCTGGCGGGATATCACCCGCTTCTGGGGCAAGCTGTTCGGGATCAACTTCGTCCTTGGCGTGGCCACCGGCCTCACCATGGAGTTCGAATTCGGCACCAACTGGGCCTATTATTCGCACTATGTCGGCGACATTTTCGGCGCGCCGCTGGCGATCGAGGGCCTGATGGCCTTCTTCCTGGAGGCGACCTTCGTCGGCCTCATGTTCTTCGGCTGGGATCGCCTGTCGAAGCGCGGCCATCTGCTCACCACCTTCATGGTGGCGCTGGGGTCGAACCTGTCGGCGCTTTGGATCCTGGTCGCCAATGGCTGGATGCAGCATCCCACCGGCGCGACCTTCAACCCGCAGACGATGCGGATGGAAGTGACCGATTTCATGGCGGTGATCTTCAATCCGGTCGCCCAGGCGAAATTCGTCCACACCGTCAGCGCCGGCTATGTCTGCGCCAGCGTGTTCGTGCTGGGGGTCTCGGCCTTCTATCTGCTCAAGGGCAAGCATATCGCCATTGCCAAGCGCTCCTTCACCGTCGCGGCCGCCTTTGGCCTTGCCGCGTCGCTGTCGGTCGTCGTGCTGGGTGACGAAAGCGGCTATGCGCTGACCGAGAACCAGAAGATGAAGCTCGCCGCGATCGAGGGCATGTGGCAGACCGAGCCTGCACCGGCCGGCCTGACCCTGTTCGGCCTGCCGTCCAACAGCGGGCGCGAGACCACGCATGAGATCAAGGTGCCTTATGTGCTGGGCCTCATCTCCACCCGCAGCCTGACCGGCGAAGTCACCGGCATCAACCAACTGGTCGACACCGCCAAGGTACGGATTGCCGCCGGCATCATCGCCTATGATGCGGTCGAGACACTGAAGGTCGATCGCAACGACCTGGTCGCGCGGGAAGCGTTCGAGCGCAACAAGGCGGATCTGGGCTATGCCCTGCTGCTGAAGCGCTTCATCGCCGATCCGCGCCAGGCCGATGCCGCGACGATCGAGAAGGCCGCCTGGAGCACCGTGCCCAATGTGCCGGCGATCTTCTGGATGTTCCGCATCATGGCGGGGCTGGGCTTTGCCTTCATCGCCTTCTTCGCGACCGCCTTTGCCTTCTCGTCGATGCGGCGGTTCGATGCGCGCTGGTTCCTGAAACTGGCCCTGTTCATGATGCCAATGCCGTGGATCGCGATCGAGGTCGGTTGGGCCGTGGCGGAAATCGGGCGCCAGCCCTGGGCGGTGGACGGTGTGCTGCCGACCTTCCTTGCCGCCTCCAGCCTGACGGTGCCGCAATTGTGGACCACCATCATCGGCTTCACCCTGCTCTACGGTATCCTGGCGGTGATCGAGGTGAAGCTGATGCTCGCCACCATCGCCAAGGGGCCGGAACGCTATGTCCCCTGGCGGCCTGACAGCCCCGCTGAGCCGGCGCCCGATTTCCGCGCCGTGCCCGCCGAATGACGCCCGCCAACCGGAGTTAGGACAATGACCATTCCGCTCGATTATGAAACGCTGCGCGTCATCTGGTGGCTGCTGCTGGGCGTGCTGCTGATCGGCTTCGCCCTTACCGACGGCTTTGACCTGGGATCGGCGGCCTTGCTGCCCTTTGCCGGCCGGACCGACGAGGAACGGCGCATGATCATCAACAGCGTCGGCGCCACCTGGGAAGGGAATCAGGTCTGGTTCATCCTGGGCGGCGGCGCCATCTTTGCCGCCTGGCCCTTCGTTTATGCCGTCAGCTTTTCCGGCTTCTATCTCGCAATGTTCCTGGTGCTGTCGGCGCTGATCCTGCGACCCGTCGGCTTCAAATATCGCTCGAAGAAACCGGACGCTCGCTGGCGTGCCGGCTGGGACTGGGCGCTGTTCGTCGGCGGCCTGGTGCCCGCGCTCGTCTTCGGCGTCGCGGTCGGCAATGTGCTGGTCGGCGCGCCCTTCCGTCTCGATGGCGATCTGCGCATGTTCTATGAAGGATCGCTGCTGGGCCTGTTCACGCCCTTCACCCTGCTGACCGGCCTGCTTTCGGTCGCGATGCTGGTGCTGCATGGCGCCGGCTGGCTCAGCCTTAAGACGCAGGGGCGGGTGCTGCAGCGCGTGCGCCTTTATGGTCAGGGCGCAGCGATCCTGTCGATCCTGCTGTTTGCCATCGGCGGGCTGTTCGTCGCCTGGAGCGGAATGGGCTATCGCGTCGATGGCGTGATCGATCCCAACGGCCCGTCCAACCCGCATCTGGGCGGCGCGGTCGCGGCGGCGGGCGCCTGGCTCGACAATTATGCGGCGCATCCCTGGATGCTGCTGGCGCCGATCCTGGGCTTTGCGGGGCCGGTGCTGGCACTGCTGGGCATTCGTGGCCGGCGCGACACGCTGGTCTTTGCCGGATCGTCGATCGCCAATGTCGGCATCATCAGCACCGTCGGCCTGTCGATGTTCCCCTTCATCCTGCCCAGCTCGATCGATCCGGGGTCCAGCCTGACCGCATGGAATGCCTCGTCCAGCCACGGCACCTTGTTCACCATGCTGATCTGCACCATCATCTTCCTGCCGATCGTGCTGGCCTACACGGCCTGGGCCTACAAAGTGATGTTCGGCCGGGTGACCGACCGGGAAATCCGCCTCAACCCCGACTTTTACTAAGGATCCGACCTATGTGGTATTTTGCCTGGATATTGGGCGTCGGCCTGGCCGTCGGCTTCGGCATCCTCAACGGCGTCTGGCACGAGTTCCATTCGGAACCCGGCGAATATTGAGCTGACAGATAGCGCCCCGGCGGTTTGACACGGCCGGGGCGTCACGCCACCCCATCGCGGCCAGAAGAACGCAGGGGAAGGGCATGGACGAAGAGGCTGCAACCGTCCGCATCGCGCGCCGCCATGCCCAGATATTGGGCGATGCGCCCCGCATCGAAGCGCTGAGCATCGACGAATATAGCGCCGATCTCGACCCGCTGATCCGGCAGATGATTGCCATCAACCAAAGCATCGACGCGCGCGAGGCGGACTTGCTGACCGACGTGACTGAAGCCCAGGCGCAGGGGCAGTGCGACATGTCCGCCGTGCTGGCGCGCCTGCCCGAAATTATTCGCACCATGATGCGCCATCCCGCGCTGTTCGCCCGGCAGACCGATGTCGGGGTCACACTGCTGACGCAAGGCAAGCTTTCCGCGCGCGATCGGGAACTGGCGATCCTGCGCGTCGCCTGGCTTTGTCAGGCGCCCTATGAATGGGGCGAGCATGTGATGATCGCGCGCCATGCCGGCATCGGTCGGGAAGAGGTGGAGCGGATCGTGACCGGTTCGGTCGATCCGGGCTGGAACGACCATGACCGGGCGATCCTACGCGCCGCCGAGGAACTGCATGGCGATGCCATGATCGCCGACGCGACCTGGGCCGTGCTGGCTGCGCGTCTGGACGAGGCGCAATTGATCGAGCTGACGGTGCTGATCGGCCAATATCAGGCCGTCGCCTATTACCAGAACAGCCTCAAGCTCCGCCTGCACGGCGGCAACAAGGGGCTGTCCGCCCGATAGGCCCGGCCGTCAGATCGGTTCAGTTGGCCGGTTCAGCTGATCCGTTCACTCGGCATGTTTCGGGGCGGGACTGTCCACCCTGACGAAGCCGTGCGGGGTCTGGACCCACTGGCCGGCCTTCTTGCTGGTCGGCGTGAAGGCGACGCGGGCTTGGGGGCTGCTAGCGCTACGAATTGGCTTCATGGCTGGATACTCCCTGTTCCTTTTCATTCTATCCAAAATCACGCTGAACGAACCTCGGGAATAGTACGGGGATCGTCTATTTTCGGGATATTTTGTCGGATTGGATATTATTGCGGCCTTGAAATGCAAATTCACAAGTGCCCCTTTTGTTCCTAAGGAAAGTCGCAAAATTGGCATGGTTTGAGTGCATCGCCGCCGTGATTGGTTTGTCCAAATTGGTCATGCCAACTTGTGAGGGCACAGGCGCCGGGTTAGCCTCCCTCAAAATCGAGGGAGGATGCCGTGACGAAGGGCCGCATGTTGATGCTGGGAAGCCTGTCCCTGCTGGCAATGACGGGTGTGATGCTGGGCGCTGCCACGCCTCCCGTCGACCCCGGCCGCTTTGCTCAGGTCGCGAAGGTCGATGACCAGTATCAGGCCTATAATGTCGAGATGGTGGAGGTGGTCGGCGGCCGTTTCTGGGCGCCCTATCCCAAGCCGGGCGAGGCGCCGCCCCAGCCGGCGGCCGGCGGCAGCGGCGGCGTCGATATCGCGGCCGTCATGTTCCGCAAGCGCGAGCCGATCGACCTGACCGGCGACACGCGGCTGCGCAATCTCGCCCGCGCGCTGGGGCCGACCTATGTGCGCGTGAGTGGCGGCTGGGCCAATGCCGTCTATTTCCATGACAGCGATATGCCGCCGCCCGCCACGCCGCCCAAGGGCTATCAGAGCGTCCTGACCCGTGCCCAATGGGCCGGCGTCGTCGATTTCGTGAAGACCGTCGGCGGCAAGCTGGTCGTGTCCTTCCCTGTAAGCGACGGCGCGCGCGACGCGTCGGGCCTGTGGGATCCCGATCAGGCGCGCCGGCTCAACGCCTATACCAAGAAGTTGGGCGGCCATATCTATGCCGCCGAACTCATCAACGAACCCAATGCGGGGTCTATGGTCGGCCTGCCCAAGGGCTATGACGCGGCCGCCTTCGCCCGCGACATGGCCGTCTTTCGTGCGTTCCGCGATGCCGATGCGCCGCAGATGAAGCTCGTCGGGCCGGGCAGCACCGGCGAGGCCGGCTTCGTCATCATGCCCCGCAATATCGGCGTGGTGCCGACCGACGCACTGATGAGCGCCGAGCCGCAGCCCAAGGTCGATATCTTTTCCTATCATTCCTACGGCACCGTCTCGCAGCGCTGCGCCGCGATGGACAAGAGCGCTGGGATCAGCCCGGACCAGGCGCTGGACGAGGACTGGCTGGCGCGCGCCGACAGCACGGCGACCTATTACAAGGAACGACAACAGCGTTTCGCGCCCGGCACCGATATCTGGATCACGGAAACGGCGCAGGCGGCCTGCGGTGGCGACGCCTGGGCAGCGACCTGGCGCGACAGTTTCCGCTATGTCGATCAGTTGGGGCGGCAGGCGAAGCAGGGCGTGACCGTGGTCTTCCACAATACGCTGGCGGCCAGCGACTATGCGCTGATCGACGAGGCGACGATGATGCCGCGGCCGAGCTATTGGGCGGCGGTCCTATGGGCGCGGCTGATGGGCAATGTCGTGCTGGATGCGGGCCGGAATGAAGGCAAGCTGCATCTCTACAGCCAGTGTCTGCGCGGCACACCGGGCGGCGTCGCGCTGGTCGCGATCAATCTCGATACCGCCAATCCCGCCAGCCTGTCGCTCGCCGGCAAGGTGACCCGTTATACGCTGACCGCCGACAATCTGGACGCGGGCAGCGTGAAGCTCAACGGCCGGACGCTGGCGGTGGGGCAAGATGGCGTCTTGCCCAATCTCAAGGGCGTCGCCGCGCAAGGCATGCAGTCGCTACCAGCGGCGAGCATCAGCTATCTCGCCTATCCCGATGCCCGCAACCCGGCCTGTCCCTGACGCCTGATACGGCGCCGGGCGGGCCGGGAAGGGGCTGTTCGGCGCATCAGGCGAGGGCCAGGGCAAAGGCGCCCATATGGGCGATGATGGCGCAGCACATTATGGCGATCGCGCCCTTGGTGCTCAGAAAATCGGTCATGGTCTGTCTCCTTGGCCGGTCGGAGCGGATGATCCATTCATCGGCCCGCCGGTATGAGAGGGAGGGATGGCAGCCCACGATTGACGGGCAAGCGGCTTTTCGTCACGCAGGAGGAACAGAAGAAAAAGCGCGGAAAACCGGGCCCTTCGCGGTTCGCGTTTCGCGAATGGAGAGGGGGATTGCGTGAAACGTCTCCGCCGTGTGCTGCTCGAACTCTGGGCGATGCTGCCGGTCGCGGCGGTGGTCGGCTTTCTTGGCCCCTTTGGCACCTATTTGTCGGGCGATTTCCTGCTGCGCGCCGGGCGATGGTGGATCATGCTGATGGGCGCCTATATCCTCGCGCGGCCGACGCTGATCGCCTGGCGGGCGATTGCGCGGGCGACGCGGTTGCCGCGCGGGTCTCTGGTCTTCTGGGGCATGGTCGCCTCCAGCTTTCCCATGGCGCTGATCTGGCGGCTGGTCGGGCGGGACGAGGTGCGACTGCTGGGCGGCTATGCCGGCCTTTTGCCCTTCACCTTGCTCTGTTGCCTGCTGGTGATGACCATCGCCTGGTGGGCGGAGCGGGCGGACGCGCATCTGCTGCGCTATTATGATGAGCATATGGGGCCGACCACGGTCTTCGCGTCGGCGCGGGAAGGGGCCGTGCCGATGGACGCGCCGGTGAAAGAGGCGGATGTTCGCCTCCATCGCCGGCTGAGCCCCGCCTTCGCCGGTCCCATAGTCGCGCTGGAGAGCGAGGATCATTATGTCCGCGTCCATGGGCCGCATGGCAGCGAGCTTATCCTGATGCGGCTGCGCGACGCCATTGCGGAGATGGATGATGTGCCCGGCGCGCAGACCCATCGCAGCTGGTGGGTCGCCAGGGCGGCGATCGCGGATGGCGCGGGCCTGACCAGGAGCCGGGAAATCCGGCTGACCAACGGCCTGTCCGCGCCGATCGCGCGCGACTCCCTTGATCGCCTGCGTCAGTCCGGTTTCCTGCCGGACTGACGCGGCAGGATCAGAGGATCAGGTTAAGCGCGACGATGATCAGGATCGTGGCGAGGATCGTGCGCAGCACCGCTTCGCGCACATGCGAGGCGAGCAGGCTGCCGACGATGATGCCGGGGATCGACCCGATCAGCAGCGATGCCAGCAGCGACATGTCGACCGTGCCCAGCCACCAATGGCCGATGCCGGCCACCAGCGTCAGCGGCACGGCATGGGCGACGTCGCTGCCGACGATCCGGGCGAGCGGCGTGCGCGGATAGAGGATCAGCAGCGCGGTCGCGCCGATCGCGCCGGCCCCGACCGAGGTGATGGTCACCGCCACGCCCACGACCACGCCCAGCAATATGGTGAGGTTGCGCGTGGTGGCAGGGCTGCGATCCTGGCCATGGGTGCGCGACCAGGCCGTGATCCGATCGCGGAACAGCAGCACCAGACCGGTGAGGAACAGCATCACCCCCAGCGTGACCTTGATCGGATCGACCACGGCGGCCGACGGCGGCCCCATTGCCCGCAGCGCCATAAGCGCGCCGATCGCGGCCGGCATCGACCCCAGCGCCAGCCAGCCGACGATCGCCCAGTCGACCGATCGCTTCCAGCCATGGACCAGGCTGCCCACGCTCTTGGTGACGCAGGCATAGAGAAGGTCGGTGCCGACGGCCGCAGCCGGGTGGAAATTGAACAGCAGCACCAGGATCGGCGTCATCAGCGATCCGCCGCCAACGCCGGTCAGCCCGACCAGCGTGCCGACGATGAAGCCCGTCAGGGAATAGAGCGGATTGATCGTCACGGCCGCTCCTGCGGTGCATGACGACAGGCGGTGCGACCCATCATGGCATCACCTAAGGGCGTTTGCGCTGCCCATGCAAGTCCCTGCACTCGATCCATATCCCTGCGTCCCCCTTATGTTTCGCGGTGGGACATAGCGGACGCCATGGCGGGGTGAAACCCGCCCCTTGCTTGAGGGGGGTGATAGCTTTGCTATGGACGGCGCGCGCCACATATCGCTCCCGCGGCTGTCTGGCCTGCATCTGAACGCCTAGCGTGCCGGGATAAGCGACAGGAGCAGGATATGGTGGAACGGGCACGGGTGGCGGTGGTGACGGGCGCGAGTTCGGGCATCGGCAAGGCGATCGCCAAGGCCATGGCGCGGCAGGGCTGGCGGGTGATCGGCACCGGTCGCGATCCCGAGCGGCTGGCGGCTGCAGAGGCTGAGATAGCGGCGGAGGCTGCCGGCGCGCCCGTCACCATGTTGCGCGCCGACCTGTCGCTGCTGGGCGGCGCCGCCCAACTGACCCAGGATATCGCCGCGCTGACCGACCGGGTCGACCTGCTGTTCAACAATGCCGGCGGCATGACCGATAAGCTGGTGATGACGGACGAGGGGCTGGAGGCGAATTTCGCCGGCAATCATCTGGGGCCGTTCCTGCTGACCCAGCGCCTGTTGCCGCTGTTGCGCAAGGCGGCGCAGGATCAGCCGGCGGGCGCGGTGCGCATCCTCAACACCGCCTCCGACGCCAGCGAGATGATCCCGTCGATCAACCTGGACGACATGCAGAATCTGGAACGGTTCAGCCCCGGCATGGCCTATTGCACCGGCAAGCTCGCCAATGTGCTGTTCGCCCGCGCGCTGGCCGATCGGCTGGCGGGGGAGGGGATCGTCGCCCATGCGGTCCATCCCGGCGCGGTCGACTCGAACTTCTTTTCCCATGCGCCGGCCGATACGCAGGCGCGCTCGCGCGGGCTCGACAAGGCGAGCGAGGTGGAGGGAGCGGACACGCTGGTCTGGCTGGCGACTGCCCCCGAAGGGGCGGCCAGCAATGGCGGCTATTGGTATCGCCGCGCACCGCGCACGCCCAACACGCTGGTCGAGGATGCAGCGATCGTCGATCGCTTCTGGCAGGAAAGCGAAAAGCTGATCGCGGCGCATGGCCGCTGAGAACGCAAGGCGCCCCGGACCGGCAATCCCCATCGCCGGTCCGGGGCAGTCCCTCCCCCAGGGAACTTATTCCGGCACCTTGACCTGCGCCAGGCGGGGCGAAAGCAGGTGGATCGCCAGCAGGGCGATGAAATAGGCGCTGCCTGCGACGGCGAAGAGCGGCGCATAGCTGCCGATGCTGTCGAGGATATAGCCGGCATATTTGGCCATCAGCATGCCGCCGATCGCGCCGGCCGTGCCGCCGATGCCGACCACCGATCCGACCGCCGCGCGCGGGAACATGTCCGAGGGCAGCGTGTAGAGATTGGCGGAAAAGGCCTGATGCGCGGCGGTGGCGATGCCGATCACCAGCACGGCGACCCACAGATTGTCGATCGACTGGGCAAAGAAGACCGGCGTGACCGCGGCGGCACAGACCAGCATGGTCAGCTTGCGCGCGGCGTTGACGCTGTGCCCGGCCTTCATCAGCCGTCCCGACAGCCAGCCTCCGGCCACGCTGCCAAGGTCCGACAACAGATAGATGGCGACCAGCGGCGGGCCGAAGCTGATGAGGTCGAGGCCGTAGCGCTCGCCCAGATAGCCCGGCAGCCAGAAGAGGAAGAACCACCAGATCGGGTCGATGCAGAATTTGCCGATGGCAAAGGCCCAGCATTCGCGCACGGCAATCAGCCGGCGCCAGCCGATCGGCGTGACCGGGTCGGCCGGATCCTGCTGGATATAGGCAAGTTCGGCGGCGCCGACGCGCGGATGCTCCTGCGGCCGGCGATAGAAGATCAGCCAGGCGGCGAGCCAGACGACGCCGAATATGCCGGTCGCGATGAAGGCGAAGCGCCAGCCATATTGGATGGTCAGCCATGGCACCAGCAGCGGCGTGATGATCGCGCCGACATTGGCGCCGGCGTTGAACAGGCCGATCGCGAAGGCGCGCTCCTTCTGCGGGAACCATTCGGCCACCGCCTTGATGCCCGCGGGGAAATTACCGGATTCGCCGACGCCCAGGCCAAAGCGGGCGAGGGCGAACTGGGTCACGCTATGCACGCCGCCATGGGCGACATGGGCGATCGTCCAGATGATGATCGCGACGGTATAGCCCAGCCGCGCGCCGATCGCGTCGACCAACCGGCCAAAGCCCAGATAACCGATCGCATAGGCCGCCTGGAACCAGAAGACGATATTGGCATAGTCGGTTTCCGACCAGTGCATCTCGGCCGCCAGCGTGGGCTTCAGCACACCGATCATCTGCCGGTCGACATAGTTGATCGCGGTGGCGGCGAACAACAGCCCGACGACCACCCAGCGATAGCGCCCGACCCTCTGGGTTGCTCCGGCGACGGCCTCGTTCATTCTCTTCCTCTCCTCTTGCCCTGCGGCCTTGTCAGGCGGCCGCTTGGGGGCGGATGACGCAGTGTGCGGTGCCGAGCGGTCCGAAGTCCGCGACCACCGTCTGCCCGACGCGCACTTCATGCACGCCGGTGACGGCGCCTGTCGATATCCATGCGCCCGGTTGCAGCCTTATGCCGCGCGCGGCGAGATTTTCGAGCAGGAAACGCACGGAGCCGATCGGCCCGTCGGGGAAGCTGACCGCGCGGCCGGTGCCGGCGACGACGCCGTCGATGCTCAGGCTGATGTCGATCTCGGCAAAGGCCAGGCTCTGCCAGTCCGGCACGGCCGCGCCGATCAGCAGGCCGTTATTATTGCCGAAATCCGAAACGGTGACGGCCGGACCATGCTCGTTGATGCCGGTGAAGGGCGAACTGGCGATTTCCAGCCCGATATGCACGGCGTCGACCAGCGCGGCGGCTTCCTCCAGGGTGAAGCTGGTCTGGGCCGGGGCGGGCGCCTGGCCGATGCGCAGCAGGAATTCCGCCTCCGCCGCGCCAAAGCCCTGGGCAAAGACCAGCCCGGTGGCATCGGGGGTCAGTTCATGGATGGTCGGGGTGAAGATCGGCCCGGCCAGCCGATCCGCGCCGAAACGCTCGACCAGCGGGGCGGGCACGCGGCCGACCTTCCAGCCGCCGACCGGCGCATCGACCAGCGCAAGTGCCTCCGCCTGGATTGCATAGCCGTCGGCCAGGCTGGGCGGGATCGGGCCGGGATAGTCGGAAAAGCCCGTCGCCTGCTGTCGGGCGGTGACGAAGGCGCGCGCAATGGCGGCAGGGGAAGCGGCGGTCACGATGATCCTCTCGGCTGGTTCTGACATCCGGGATGCCTGCAAGAGTAACCGGTGTCAATAGATTTGCCGAGCGACGCATATTGCGCTGGTTGCGGGCCATAAGCGCGCTATAAAAGGGCCATGACAAAGACACCCAGGGACGAGGGCGCCACCGCCAAGCTGACGATCAACGACATTGCCCGCATGGCCGGCGTGTCGAAGAAGACGGTCAGCCGCGTCATCAATCGATCGCCGCTGCTGAACCAGGAAACTCGCGGCAAGGTGGAGGAAATCATTCGCCAGACCGGTTATGTCCCCAATCCGCAGGCACGTGCGCTGGCGCTGGGGCGCAATTTCCTGATCGGCCTCATCTACGACAATCCCAATGCCCAGATGGTGCTCAGCATGCAGAAGGGGATATTGGAGGCGCTGCACGGCACCGAGTTCGAACTGGTGGTGCGCCCGGTGGACAGGGGTGCGGCGATGGTGATGGAGGATATCCATAATTTCGTGACGCGTCAGCGCCTGTTCGGCGTTGTCGTGCTGCCACCGCTCTCCGAAAATGACAGTCTTTCCAAGCTGTTCGACGATGCCGGCTGTCGCTATGTGCGCATGGGTTCGGCCCTGCTCGATGACCCGGAACATATGGTCGCCTCCAATGACCGGGACGCGGTGGCGGACGCGGTGCGCTATCTGATCGCGCAGGGGCATCGGCGGATCGGCCTGATCGCCGGGCCGCATGGCTTCCGTTCCGCCAAGGAGCGGCGCGAGGGCTTTGAAATGGCGCTGGCGGAAGCCGGGATCAGCCTGCCGCGCAGCCTGGTTGCGGACGGGCAATATACTTTTGAATCAGGGGTTTCCGCTTCGGAAAACCTGTTCGATCTGACTTCGCCGCCGACCGCGATCTTTGCCAGTAATGACGAGATGGCGGCCGGCGTCCTCTATGCGGCGCGGCTGCGCGGGATCGAGGTGCCGGAGCAATTGTCTATCATCGGTTTCGACGATACGCCGCTCACCACCCGCGTCTGGCCGCCGCTGACCACGGTGCGCTGGCCGATCGCGGCCATGGGCCGGGCCGCCGCGCTCAAGCTGATCGGTACCGCCATCGGTGAGGAGGCGGAGGTCAGCGAGCCATCCCTCTTCAGTTCGACCCTGATCCGGCGCAGTTCGGTGGCGCCTGCATCGGGCTGATCCACGCTAAGGTTGACACCGGTTTCCGAATTTGCTTCCCAAGGGGCAATTTCGAATAACCGGTGAGGATATCATGTTCGACAAGACCTATTATGCGACCCACCCCGACATGATGGAGTGCGTGTCGAACGAGGAGCTGCGGGATCGCTATCTGATCGGCGGGCTGTTCCGTGACGGCGAATGCGTGCTGAACTATACCCATGCCGAGCGCTTCGTGATCGGCGGCGTGGCGGTGGCCGATGCCCCGGTGAAGCTGCCGGCGCAGACCGAGCCGGCTTCGGCGGCGGGTCACCCCTTCCTGGAGCGGCGCGAACTGGCGATCGTCAATGTCTCGGGCGTGGAAGGCACCGTCACCGTGGACGGCGAGGTCTTCACGCTCGGCAACAAGGATTGCCTCTATGTGACGATGGGCGCCAAGGATGTGGAATTTGCCGGCGCCGGCGCGCGTTTCTATCTCGCCTCCTGCCCGGCGCACAAGGCGTTCACCACCCGCAAGCTCGGCATTGCCGACGCCAATGCGCTGGAACGTGGCAGCCTGGAGGAATCGAACGAGCGCACCATCTTCCAGCTCGTCATCCCCGGCATCTGCGACAGCGCGCAGCTGGTGATGGGCCTCACGGTCCTGAAGCCCGGTTCGGTGTGGAACACCATGCCCCCGCACATCCATGAGCGCCGCAGCGAGATTTATTTCTATTTCGAGCTGGATGGCGATGCCGACCGCGTCTTCCACTATATGGGCGAGGGCGACGCGATGCGTCACATCGTCATGGCCAATGAGGAAGCCGTGATCTCGCCGCCCTGGTCGATCCATATGGGCTCGGGCACCAAGGCCTATGCCTTCATCTGGGCGATGGCTGGCGAGAATCAGGACTATACCGACATGAACGTGCTGGACATCTGCCAGCTGGCCTGAGCCCCCCTCCCTTCAGGGAGGGGACGGGGGAGGGCATGTCTACGACGCCAATCTCCAAAACCCTCCCCTAACCCCTCCCGCAAGCGGGAGGGGGATTTGGAGCTTATATGAGCACTATCTTCGATCTTGGCGGCAAGGTCGCCATCGTCACCGGCGCCAATACCGGCATCGGCCAGGCGATCGCGCTGTCGCTCGCGGCGGCCGGCGCCGACATTGCGGCGGTCGGCCGCACCCCGGCGGAAGAGACCGTCGAGAAGGTCCGGGCGCTCGGCCGCAAGGCCGAGATCGTCTCGGCCGATCTTTCCAGCATCGAACCGGTGCAGCGCGTCGTCGACGAGACGATCGAGAAGCTGGGCGGGCTCGACATATTGATCAACAATGCCGGCATCATTCGCCGCGCCGACAGCGTCGACTTCACCGAGGAAGACTGGGATGCGGTGATCGACACCAATTTGAAGTCGACCTTCTTCCTCGCGCAGGCGGCCGGGCGGCACATGCTGGCGCAGGGCAGCGGCAAGATCGTCAACATCGCCTCCTTGCTGTCCTTCCAGGGCGGCATCCGGGTGCCGAGCTATACCGCGTCGAAGAGCGGCGTCGCCGGCCTCACCAAGCTGCTGGCGAACGAATGGGCGGCCAGGGGCGTCAACGTCAACGCGATCGCGCCGGGCTATATCGCGACCAACAACACCGCCGCGCTGCAGGCCGACGAGACCCGCAACCGCCAGATCCAGGAACGCATCCCGGCCGGCCGCTGGGGCGACCCCAGCGACATTGGCGGCGCGGCCGTGTTCCTCGCCTCGCCGGCGGCCAACTATATCCACGGCCATGTCCTGGCCGTCGATGGCGGCTGGCTGGCCCGCTGAACTGACTGACCTCCGTTCGCGATTCCAACGCGAACGGAAGAAAATCCAAGAGGAGGGTTCAGCCTCCCGACCCAGCACAGGAGGACGGATGCCCGATATCGACCGGCGGAGCGCATTGACCGGGGCTGCGGCCCTGCTGGGCGCCAGTCTCGCTCGCCCGGCCCATGCCGTCACCGCCAGCATCGTGACCACCCGCAAGGGGCGGGTCGCCGGCACCCGCGAGGGCGGCCTCCATGTCTTTCGCGGCCTGCGCTATGGTCAGGATACCGCGCCCCGCCGCTTCCAGGCGCCGCTTGCGCCCGACGCTTGGACCGGCACCGCCGATGCCAGCGCCTTCGCGCCCTCCTGCCCGCAACAGGGCAAGCAGGAGCCGGAGAGCGAGGATTGCCTGTTCCTCAATATCTGGACCCCCGGCCCGGACCCGCGCGCCAGGCGGGCGGTGATGCTCTACATCCATGGCGGCGCCTATTCCAACGGCTCCGTGGTCGATCCGCTGACCTATGGCGACCGGCTGGCTGCACAGGGCGATGTCGTGGTGGTGACGGTCAACCACCGGCTCAACATTTTCGGCTATCTCTATCTCGCCCGGCTCGATCCGCGCTTCGCCGACAGCGGCAATGCAGGCCAGCTCGACCTCATCCTCGCACTGCAATGGGTGCGCGACAATATCGCGGCCTTTGGCGGCGATCCCGGCAATATCCTGGTCTTCGGCCAGTCGGGCGGCGGCGCCAAGATCGCGACGATGATGGCGATGCCCGCCGCCGCCGGCCTGTTCCACCGCGCCATCACCATGAGCGGGCAGCAGGTGACGGCTTCCGGCCCGCTCAACGCGACGAAGCGGGCGCAGGCCTATCTCGCCCGACTGGGCGTAAAGGCCGATGACCTGTCATCTTTGCTGTCACGATCGACCGCGCAACTGGTGGAGGGGCTGGCAGCGCAAGACCCGATCCTGGGTGGCGGTCTCTATATGGGCCCGGTGCTCGATATGACGCATCTTGCGCGCCATCCCTTCTGGCCCGATGCGCCGCCCCAGTCGCAGGCGATCCCGATGATGCTGGGCAACACCCATGACGAAACCCGCGCCTTCATCGATCCTCACGGCCCCAGGCTCCAAGGGCTGGACTGGTCCAACCTCGCCGCCCGGATCGCGCCGGAACTGCGCATGGACCTTTCGCCCGAATGGATCGTCGCCCAATATCGCGCCCGCTATCCCGACTGGTCGGCAGAGCGCATCTTCTATGCCGCGACCACGGCCGGGCGCAGCTGGCCGGGGCAGGTGCTGGAGGCGGAGGCGCGCGCCCGCGCCGATGCGCCGACCTGGGTCTATCAGGTGGATTTCGCCTCGCCGACCCAGCCCGAACGCGGCGCGCCGCACACCATGGATATCGCGCTCGCCTTCGGCACGCTCGATGCGCCGGGCAGCTTCACCGGCACGGGCGCAGGTGCACAGGCTGCGTCGCGCGCGCTGATGCAGCGTTTCCTGGCCTTCGCTCGGCGCGGTGATCCCAATGGCAGCGGAATGGCGCCCTGGCCGCAATATCGGCTGGACCGGCGCCAGACGATGATCGTCGATGTCGACAGCCATGTGGAAAGCGATCCGCGCGGCTGGGAGCGGGAACTCTTCGCCCGCGTCCCCTATATTCAGCCGGGTAGCTGAATGCCGTTCGTTGCCGGGCCGCAACCAAAAAGGGATGGGCGCGTTGAGTCCGCCCATGCAGTTGGAGGAACCGCATGGATACCCAGGATGTCGATTATGTCTCGGAACGCGGCGAGCTGCATTTTCTCGCCGCCCTGGTCGATGAACTGATGCGCCGGCTGATGCTGTCGGGCGTGCTCAGTCAGGCCGAACTCAACGCGATCGAGGCGGATGTCGCCAAGCGCATCGGCAATGTGCCGCGCGCCTGGTAACTTGCTTGGTCAGTGAACCACCGGATAGCTGATGATCAGTGCCAGCGGTTCCTTGCCGACCTGCCGGATGCCGACCTTGGCGTCCTTGTAGAGATAGGCGGCCATGCCCGGCGTCAGCGGCTTTTCCACGCCGTCGGACGTCACCACGCCTTCGCCCGACAGGACATAATAGACCTCGTCATGGGCGATTGGATGGACGCCGATCGCCGCGCCGACATGCAGCACGCGCTTGCGGAATTCCATGCTGCGCGGCTGCGGCACGGCGTCGCTGATGCGATAGGCGGTCGACATGCCGATCTCTCCATGGGGCGGCGGCTCGTCGCGCATCACCTCGCGCTCGTCGACGACCACCATCGGCGGCGCGGCGACGGCCGCCAGCAACAGCATCAGGCTCATGGCTTTGGCTCCTGTCGCATCATCTTGTCGCGGTCCGACAGATGCTCGGTTGTCTCGTCCTTCTGGCCGGGATAACGCCCCGATTTCGGCTCCATCGTGTCGAGATTCCAGTCGCCCTCGACAAAGGGCGCGCGGGTCGGCGCGAATTTGGGATAGCCGCCCACCTGCTTCTCATTGTCGATGATCTCGCCGCGCCCTTCGGCGACGAAGAACAGCACCCGCAGATCATCGGCATCCCGGTCCCACGGGCGAGCGCCCGCGCGCCACAGCACATGGGTCTCGACATCGCGCACCGGCAGAACATCCAGCCCCTGCCACCAGGTCGGCGGCGTTTGCGTCTCGATCAGCCTGGCCTTGGTCTCGCCATAGCGGCCGAACATCGGCAATGGCTTGCCGAACTTGTCGACGGCCAGATTGTCCTTGCCATAATATTCCAGGTCGCCGTCGCCGCCCAGCGTCAGGAAGGGCAGGCCGGTCGCCGTCGATACGCCGCCGCGCATGACATTGCCGACCGCCGCCAGCTTGCCATTCTGATAGGGATGTTCGCCCCATTCCAGCGCCATCAGGTTGTAATGCACGCCGCGCTCGCCCGGATCGTAGATGATGTTGTTGACCACGGCGGCATGGACGCCGCCCTTCAGCAGGGGGTTGCGCTCGACATTATGGGCGTAGACGTTGCGATAAATCAGGATGTTGGTCGCATTGTCGTGCATCAACGTCCCCTTGCTATGTTCGCCCTTGGGATGGCTGGCATTGGCCAGGCCCTCGGCCGCCAGATTATAGGAAAAGGTGATGTTGTGCGCCGTGTTGGCGCGCCATTCGTCGGGCGTCTTGCCGTTGAAGCGCGGGCCGGATGCCGACATATTCTCGTCGATCGCCCAGGTGAAGCTGCAATGGTCGACGATGATGTCATGGCCGCCGACCACCGACATGGCATCCGCCTCCCATCCGCTCAGCAGCGGCTGGTCGTCCACCCCGGTGCGCACGCGGATATGGCGCATGATGACGTCATGGGCGGCGATATCGATGCCCGACCGGATCAGGGTGATGCCGGGGGAGGGGGCGGTCTGGCCGGCAATGGTCAGATAGGGTTCGCGGATGGTGATGGTCTGGCGCGCCATGTCGATGACGCCGCCCACCTCGAACACGACGATGCGCGGGCCCTTTGCTTCCAGTGCCGCCTTCAGGCTGCCGGGGCCATCGGCCGCCAGCGTGGTCACGCGGATGATGCGGCCGCCCCGGCCGCCGGGCGTTGCCGATGCCCAGCCGACGGCGCCGGGAAACGCGGTCGTTGCGCTGGATGCGCTGGTCTTTGCCGAGGCGGCGGATAGGGTTGCGGGCGGGGGGATCAGGGCAAGGCCGGCAAGCGGCAGGGCGATCAGTCTGGCGGCTATTTTCATGCTTCCGAAAGCTCCTCTCCTGGCCAGACTTGCACCGTGACGGCGATGATGCAAGCAATTTGACACCGGTGTCGAATCTGTTTGCAATCATTGTGGCAGCGAGGCGAAGGCGCGGGCTGCGCTCCGTCATTCTACGTCATGTGGTCCATATTGCGGTGCAAAATGGCTCGATATGGACGCTTTTCCGACAAGGGGGCGCGGAAAATCGCCGCGAGCGCTGGCTCGGCAGCTTCAGACATAATTGCCGCAATGATCATTGACATTGATCCGCAGTCGGGTCACAAGTTTCTGACACCGGTGTCTTCAAGGGGACAACATCGGGCCGCACCCCCAAAGAGGCGTGGCGGAAATATGGAGGGATGTTTCTATGATTGCGTTTGTACAGGCTTCGTCCGCCCGGAAATGGCTGTCCGCAGCCTCGACCCTGGCATGCGCCATCGCCTGCGTTTCCGCCGCTCAGGCTCAAGCCCAGTCCGTGCAGGGCGATGCCGCGGTTGCGCCGGATCAGGGGCAGGCGGATGCCGCAGCCCAGGAATCCGACATCATCGTCACCGGTTTCCGCCAGTCGCTGGGCGCGGCGATCAACCTCAAGCGCCAGTCGGTCAGCTCGGTCGACGCGATCGTGGCGGAGGATATCGCCAAGTTCCCCGACCAGAATCTCGCCGAATCCCTGCAGCGTATCCCCGGCATCTCGATCCAGCGTGACGGCGGCGAAGGGCGCGCGATCACCGTGCGCGGCCTGGGTGCGCAGTTCACCCGCGTGCGCGTCAACGGGCTGGAAACGGTCGCCACCTCGACCGATGGTGCCAGCTCGAACCGCGACCGCTCCTTCGATTTCAACGTCTTCGCGTCCGAACTGTTCAGTTCGCTGGTCGTCCACAAGACCGCCGAAGCCTCGCTGGACGAAGGCTCGCTTGGCGCCGTGGTCGATCTCAACACCGGCAATCCGCTCGGTGGCAAGGAGGGGCTGACCCTCGTCGGTTCGGCGACCGCTTCCTATAATGATCTGGCCAAGAATTGGGGGCCGCGTCTGGCCGGCATCGCATCCTGGAAATCGGCCGACGGCCGCTTCGGCGTCGCCCTGTCGGCGGCCTATTCGACGCTCGATACCAAGGAACTGGGCAATAACAGCGTGCGCTGGGCCCAGGCCCGCTTCGACAATGTCGATGGCACCGCCTGCTTCACCCAGCCCAATTCGGGCGGTTCCTATATTCCGAGCGCAGCCTGTAACGAAGCCGCGCTGTCCTTCCACCCCCGCATCCCGCGCTATGGTGAGGTGCGCCATGATCGCGAGCGGCTGGGCCTGACCGGATCGATCCAGTTCGCGCCGACGGACGCGACCAAGATCTCGATCGATGGCCTCTATTCGCGCTTCAAGGAAACCCGCGAAGAGAAATGGGGCGAGGTGCTGCTGCGCTCCAACGAGCGGTCGATCAATGTCGTCAATCCGGTCTATGACGATAATGGCAACATGATCTCGGCCACGCTCAACGATGCCTGGGTCCGCACCGAACATTATCTGCGCAAGTCGAGCACCGAATTTTATCAGGTCGGCGGCACCTGGGACCAGGATGTGACGGACAAGTTCCGCTTCACCGTGCTGGGCGGCCTGTCCAAGTCCAACGCCGACATTCCGGTCGAAACCACGGTGGTCTTCGACGATCGCGATGCCCAGGGCTATAGCTATGACTATAGCGACATGAAGCATCCCAAGCTGACCTTCGGCACCAGC
This sequence comes from Sphingobium salicis subsp. salicis, assembly GCF_049472635.1. NCBI lineage: Bacteria > Pseudomonadati > Pseudomonadota > Alphaproteobacteria > Sphingomonadales > Sphingobiaceae > Sphingobium > Sphingobium salicis. The sequence goes on along the minus strand of NZ_JAYRCS010000001.1, from coordinate 2,638,545 downwards.
GTGACCGATCCGGCCAATTTCCAGCTCGCCGAAATCCGCGACCGTCCGTCCAACACCACCAACCGCTTCAAGACTGCGCAGTTGCGCACCGAATGGGACGCGGCGGAGGGGCTGACCGTGAAGGTCGGTTCGATGTGGCGCCGGTTCGACTTCAAGACCGTCGGCTATCAGCGCGATACCGCCGTCTGCGGCAATGGCGGCAAGGATCTGGTGCTGGGCACCATCACCTGTTCGCCGACCAGCCTGTTCGGCCCGAGCGCCGTCTATGGCTTCCAGGCCACGCCGGAATTGAGCGAACTCTTCACCCTGGGCAAGGCGGGCCAGCCGTCGGGCACCACCACCCAGTGGCTGATCCCCAATCTGGACACAGCGACCGCCTACACCAAGCTCTATGACCGCGCGCTGGCGCTCGACGTCGGCAACAACCGGTCGGTGCGCGAGGAAGTGACCGGCGGCTATTTCCAGTTCGATGCCAAGGGCGACCTGTTCGGCCTCGAATATGCGCTGAACGCGGGCATGCGCTATGCCAAGACCGACCAGCGCTCGACCGGCCTCAATGGCGGCATCCCGGTCACGATCAAGCGCAGCTATGAGGATTGGCTGCCGGCCGCCAACCTAGCCCTGTTCCCGACCGACAAGCTGGTCATTCGCGCGGCGGTGGCCGATGTGATGACCCGCCCGACGCTGGGCAGCCTGACGCCGGGCGGTTCGGCCGACGGCTTCCAGTATCGCGTCAGCTACGGTAACCCCTATCTCAACCCCTATCGCGCGACCGCCTATGACCTGGCTGTCGAATGGTATTTCGCGCCCCAGTCGCTCTTCTCGGTCGCCCTGTTCAAGAAGGATGTGCAGAGCTTCCCGGTCGCCGCGACCATTTCCAACGCGACCTTCGCGGAAACCGGCCTGCCGGCTTCGGTGCTGGTCAGTTCCTCGCCCGCCGCGCTCAATCCGGCGCTGCAGGCCGAACCGATCTGGACCATCGCGACCACGGTGAACGGCACCGGCGCCTCGCTCAAGGGGGCGGAAATCGCGCTGCAGCTGCCCTTCACCTTCCTGCCGGGCATCTTCAAGCATTTCGGCATCCTGGCCAACGCGACCTTCATCGACTCCAACGCCACCTATAATGTGTCGGGGCCGGCTGTCGTGCCGGGTGGCGGCCTGGTCAATGTCGCGCGGGAGAACACGTTGTTCGGCGTGTCGAAGCGGGCCTATAACGGCACCCTCTATTATGACGACAACCGCTTCAGCGCGCGCGTCTCGGCCAGCTATCGCGGGCCTTATAGCGACCAGAACAGCGGCACCGGCAACGTCTTCGAAGGCTATAATTCGACCGTCAATGTCGACGCCTCGGTTCGTTACAAGGCGACCGACTGGCTGGAATTCACTCTCGACGGCATCAACCTGACCGATGAATATCGCGGCCGCTACACCGACCTCGATGCCAATCGCAATTATGAGTACAACCATTTCGGCCGCACCTTCCAGTTCGGCGCGCGCGTGAAGATGTAGCCTGTCCTTTCGGGTCGCGCCGTCACGGGCCAGCCGCCTTCTGCACGAGGTGGCTGGCCCTTTTTCTTGGGTCGGCGGTGGGGCCGGGGCGGTGCCGGGCCGACGACAGCAATAGTCCATTCACGCAATGACATTGACTCGCGTTAGCGTTCTCAAATATGGCGCCGCCAAGAATATTTGGGGGATTATATGGTGCGGTCGTCTTTCTTTTTTTCCGGGGCGGCGATCGTCGCACTGGCCGGTGCTGCCCTGGCCAGCCCAGCCCTGGCGCAACAGGCGCCGGATGCCGATATGGACCAGGCCCGCGCCGACATCATCGTCACCGGCGAAAAGAGCGCCCGCACCCTGCAGCAGACCCCGACCAGCATCGCCGTCGTCACGCCCGAGACGATCGAGCGCGAGGCGCTGATCACCATCCAGGACGTCTATAACCGCACGGCCAACCTGTCCGAAACCTACGGCTCGTCCGGCTTCACCATCCGCGGCATCAGCAACAGCGGCGTCGGCGCGGGCGGGCAGGCGGATGCCGCCAGCGTCTATGTCGATGGCGCGCCGGTGCCCAAATGGGCGCTCTATGGCGGCCCGACCGACCTGTGGGATGTGCAACAGGTGGAAGTGCTGCGTGGCCCGCAATCGACCATCCAGGGCCTCAACGCGCTGGCCGGCGGCATCGTCATCACCAGCAAGGATCCCTCGCTGACCCGTTGGGGCGGTGACGCGCGCGTGCTGTGGAGCGAATATGATGATCGCACCTTCTCCGCCGCGATCGGCGGACCGATCATCAAGGATGAACTGGGCATCCGCCTGTCGGCCGAGCGCCGCAACGATCGCGGCCTCATCTACAATGTCACCCGCGACGAATATAGCGACGCGCTGGAATCGCTCAATCTGCGCGGCAAGATCAAGTGGACGCCCCAGGCCATTCCGGGGCTGGAGGCGGTCGCCAGCTATAATCGCGTGCGGCGCGACGGCGGCTATCTCTATGAATATGCCCGCACCGACGTGCCCAATTATTTCAACCATCGCGTCGCCACCGGCGACCAGCCCAGCCGGGGCAAGATCGACAGCGACCTTGCCGTCTTCAACATCAGCTATCCGCTGGCCCAGGGGCTGAAACTGTCGAGCGTCACCTCCTGGAACCGCTCGCGGGTGCATTCGGTGATCGATACCGACGGCACGCCGCAGGATATCCAGGCGATCGACAATCGCTATAATTACCGCACCCTGACCCAGGAAATGCGCCTCAACTATGATGGCGAACGGCTGAGCGGCCTGCTGGGCGCCTGGTATTATCGCCGCGCTGGCAGCATCGACCAGAATAGCCGGGTGAACATCGATACGCCGACCGCCACCATCGCCGCCCTGCTGCGCGCCAATGGCGCGACCGCGGCGCAGGCGACCTTCCTCAGCAATGCCTATGCGGCACAACTGCCGGTCATCCCGGTCGCCTATTCGGCCGACCAGCCCGAAAAAGTGGAGACGATGGCGCTGTTCGGCGACGCCCGTTTCAAGCTGACCGACCGGCTGACCCTGATCGGCGGCTTCCGCTACGATCATGAGCGCAACCGCTATGCCGCGCAAACCGTGGCGACCTTCAACGGCACGCTGCCCAATGCCAATTTCCTCGGCGCGGCCTATGCCCCGATCATTTCGCTGATCAACCAGGGCGTTCTGGGGCTGGTCGCCGACGCTTCCTCGCCGCTGGCGTCCAACAGCCGCAGTTTCAACGCCTTCCTGCCCAAGGCGGGGATCAGCATGGACTGGACGCCGGACCTCACCACCGCCTTCACCGTCCAGCGCGCCTATCGCTCGGGTGGTTCCAGCCAGAACCCGGCCCGCGCCCTCTTGGTCGCCTATGATCCGGAATATAGTTGGAATTATGAAGGCTCGCTGCGCTCCAAATGGCTCGACGGCCGCCTGACGCTCAATGCCAATGCCTTCTACATGACGTGGAAGGACCAGCAGGTCACCGCCTATTTCGGCCAGAATGCCTATGATTACAACACGGTGAACGCGGCCGGATCGCATCTTTACGGGTTCGAGGTGGAAGCGAATGCCACTATCGCGCGCGGCATCGATCTCTATGGCTCGGTCGGCCATGTCCGCACCAAATTCACCGACTTCGTCCTGCCCGCCGGGGCGACCAGCACGGTTGACCTCACCGACACCCAATTCCCCTATGCGCCGCGCTGGACCCTGTCGGGCGGCATCAATGCGCAGTTCGGGCCGGGCTTCGTCGCCAATCTCAACGCCAATTACCGTTCGTCGGTTTTCACCGGCGTCGGTCAGGATCAGGGCCAGTACAAGGTCGGCGGCCGCACGGTCGTGAATGGCAAGATCGGTTATGAGACCGATCATTGGTCGCTGTTCGTCTTCGCCCGCAACATCCTCAACGAGGATTATATGCAGTACCAATATGCCGCGATTCATCAGGCGATCCTGGGCGAACCCCAGACCGTCGGCGTCGGCGCGAGCGTCCATTGGTGATCGCGCTCGCCAGCCTGCTGCTCATCGCGGGCGGCGCCCTGGGCGCTGCCCTGCTGCGCCGCTCCTGGGTGCGGCGGGACCGCTCCGTGCTTGGCCTGCTGCTGGCGGGATGGGCCATATTGATCGGCCTGCTGGTCGCTGCCTTCCTGCTGATCGGGCCGGTCAAGGGGCTGGCCTTGGGACTGGCGATGGAGGGGATCGGCGCGCTCGCCATCATCTGGTTCGGCCGGGTCCGGCGCAAGGCGGCGCGGGTGCGCGATGGCGAAGTCGCGCCCGAGCCGCTGGAGGAGCCCGGCCGCTTCTGGCGCGGGGTGCTCCGCGCCTTGCTCGCCGGGCCGCTCGGCATGACGGCGGCGATGGGTGTCGCCTTTTGCGTCACCGTCTATCTGCCCGGTGATCCGCGCACCCGGATCGTGCTCGGCGGCCTGTTGCTGCCTATCCTGTGGGGGCTGGCCATGACCTGGACCCTGGCGGACCGCCGCCTGCTCCGCGCCACCGCCGTGCTGGTCGGCACCAGCATCATCGGCTTCGGCCTCGCTGCCTTGGGAGGGGCCGCATGAACGACCAGAGCGTCCAGACCAACAGCCGGGCAAAGAAATGGCGCTGGCCCTTGTCGCCCGAAACGGTGCGATCGGTGCTCAGCAGCCATTCGGTGCTGGGCCTGGCCTTTGCCGCGATCATCTATATCGTCTGCCTGACCGGCACGGTCGCGGTGTTCGCGCCCGATCTGGAGCGGTGGGAAGTGCCGGCGACGCCGGTGGTGACCAGCCTGTCGGATGCCTCGGCCGCCCGCGCCATCGCCGAAGCGGCCAGGCGCGCGCCGGCCGACACCACCCTCTATCTGTCGCTGCCCACCGCGAAACAGGATGGCGCCAGCCTAACGGCCTTCAGTGCGACCTATGAACATAAATGGGCCGTGGCGGCCGATGGTGCGCTGTCCGATCTCGAAGCGGTCTGGACCGAATTTCTGCTACACCTCCATATCAACCTGCATCTGCCGCGCAGTTGGGGGCAGTTCATCGTCGGCCTGACCGGGGTGGCGCTGCTGTCCTCCCTGGTGTCGGGCATATTGGCGCATCCGCGCGTGTTGCGCGATGCCTTCCACCTGCGCCTGGGCGGTTCGCGCCGCCTGCAGGAGGCGGATCTGCATAACCGGCTTGGCATCTGGGCCTTGCCCTTTCACTTCACCCTGGCGCTGACCGGCGCGCTGCTGGGCCTCAGCACCATCATCGTCGCGATGCTGGCCATGCTGCTCTATCGCGGCGACATGGGGAAGGTCTACGAACTCTTCCTCGATCCGCCGCCCAAGGTCGATACGCGCGCCATGCCAATTCCCGATATTGCGAGGCTGATCGCCGATGCCCGCGTCCGGGCGCCGGCGGCCGTGGCGGACAATATCATGGTCGAACGGCCCGGCCGCGCCGACATGCGCATCTCGATCCACAGCGGCCGGCCGCACTTGCTGACCCAGCAGGATGAGGTGCAATATGATGCGCGCGGGCAACTGTTCCATCAGGAACAGCCGCAGGATCTGGTCGCCGGCACCCGGATGCTGAGCGGCATCGGCCAGCTGCATTTCGGTTGGTTCGGCGGGCTGCCCGTGCGGATCGCCTATGGCCTGCTCGGCATTGCGCTCTGCATCGTCACCTCCAGCGGCGTGACCATCTGGCTGGCCCGCCGCCGCGATCGCGGCCGGCCCGCGCCGCAATGGGAACGGATCTGGGCGGCGATCTGCTGGGGCCAGCCGGTCATCCTCGTCCTCACCGCCGTTCTGGCCTTCGCCTTGCCTCAAGCGCCGCTGCCGCTGGCCTGGCTCGGCCTCACCATCCTGTCGGTGCTGGCCGCCGGCATGGCGAAGACGCTGCCCGGTCCGCGCCTGTCGCGCGGCCTGCAATGGGCGCTGGTCGCGGGGCTGCTGGCGGTGGCCCTGCTTCACGGCGCCCCGCTACTGGCAGGCGGGCAGGGGCTGCTGGTCGACCTGATGCTGCTTGCCGGCGGCCTCGGTCTGCTGCGCGCCCTGCTGCGCAGCCGCGCGCCAGCTAAGGCCTAGAGCCGGGGCTTGTCGTTCCCCTCCCGCTGGCGGGAGGGGAAGCGAGACTTGCGCGCGCAGCGCGCTAGTCGCAGCGGGGTGGGCTTGCGCGACGCTGCCCCGGCTTTCCTACTCGGCCCATCTCTGATCTACCCTTGGGGATGCAAGAGCCGCCCCATCTCCTCGCCAGACCACCCGCCTGTCGCGTGGCTGTCGCTTCACTGTCGCCTCGCCGTCGCGTCGAAGACGCTCGGGCGTGACCCGATTTCCCCGCCCCTGTCGCGTCACAGGCGCGTGGCCGGTGCGTCGCGGGTGCATCACAGGCGCATTGGCCCGAAATAGCCCGCACGACACTGTGAACTTCGACTGTCGCGTCCCGTGTCGGCCCCAATCGGCCTAGAGCGCGCGAAAACGGAAGTCAGTGAAGCGCGCTTCACCCGCACCGGCAGAATAGAGGCCGGGGCGCAGCATCAGGAAGCCGCCGCGCACATTATGGTGATAGCCCGACACCTCCATCCCCCGGTCGAAGCGCGTCCAGCTCCTGCCGTCGTCACTGCTGACGTGAAAGCGGATGATATGCCGGTCGTTGGTGACGCGCATCCGCATCCGGTGGCCATGGGGATTGGCGGGGCGGCCGCGCTCTATACCATATTGATGGGTGACGAACCGCTCCTGGTCGAAGCCGAGCCCGCAATACAACTGTTCGTCATAGAAGAGGAGAAGGCCGGCGACGCCACCCGGCGCGATCTCGATCGTGCATTCGAACTGATAGGCCTGATCGCCCGCCACCAGCAGCAGCGGCGACGAACTGGAGGGGGCCGTTCCGCTGGCCTTCAGGACCAGCGATCCGCCCTCGACCCGCGCCCGCTGCGCCTCCTGCGGTGCCGGTTTGAAGAAATTCCAGCGCGATCCCAGGTGCAATGCGCTGAAATCGTCCGACAGCGCCTGGCCATGCGGCTCGGCCTGCCCGCCCCTGGGTTTGGCGATCGGTTGCGACAGGTCGCCGCCGGTCATGCGGAACCAGCCGTCCGCCGTCCATTCGACCGGGTCGAGCAACGTCTGGCGTCCCAGTGTCCAATAGCCATTTTCATAGCCATGATAGACCGACCACCAACTGCCATCCGGTCCCTCGACCAGGGTGGCATGGCCGCGCGACCACCATTTTTCGGCGCGGTCGACGGTGCGCACGATCGGGTTGGCCGGGCAATTTTCCCACGGTCCATGGATCGACCGCGACCGGGCGGCGATCACCATATGGCCGGTCGGTGGCCCGGCGGTGCCGCCAACGGCGGTCACCAGATAGAAATAGCCCTTATGGCGCAAAATCTTGGGGCCTTCGGGCGAGAAGCCCTCCACATCCCAGTCGTCGGGATAGTGCCAGGGGTCATAGACATGTTCGGGCTGGCCGACGGTCGCCAGACCATCGTCGGTCAGGCGCACCCGGTCGCCGCCCGACAGGAACAGCCAGCGCGATCCATCCTCGCCCACCGCATGGCCCGGATCGATATGGTTGGGCAGATTGAGGTCGATCGGATCGCTCCACGGCCCCTCGATCCGATCGGCCCAGATCACATAGCTGGTGTTGGGAGACGCCTTGACCGGGATGTAGAGATAATAGCGGCCCTTGTGCTTGCACAGTTCAGGCGCCCAGACCGATCCGATATTCTTGTGCAGCGCCGGGCCGATCGGCCGCCAGTTCACCAGGTCGCGCGAATGCCAGATGATGAGTCCGGGATAGGAATCGAAGGTCGAGAAGGTCATGTAATAATCCGCGCCATCCTTGAGGATGGTGGGATCGGGATGATCGCCCGCGATCAGCGGATTGAGGAAGCGGCCGTCGCCCAGATCGGCGATGCGCTGATTGTCGAAGCCGCGCCGCCAGTCGGGCGCGGGGGCGGGCGTGGCCGGTGGGGCAGTGGGTGCCGCCCGCGCCTCGCTCAAACCACCTGCCAGCGCCGCCGAAGCCGTCGCCAGCAATGCGTCCCGTCGGCTGACTGCCATGACCCTCTCCCGATTATTGATACCGGTTACCTAGGGGGCATGACCTGATGCTGTCAAATGGCGCGGACCTGATCTTCGTAGAGCTCGAGCGGCAGACCGTCGGGGTCGGCGAAGAAGGTGAAGCGCCGGTCGGTATATTCGTCCACCCGCACGGGCTCGCACACCACCCCATGGCTTTCGAGCCGTGCGACCTCCGCATCCAGGTCGCTGACGGCAAAGGCAAGGTGGCGCAGGCCACAGGCTTCCGGGCGCGAGGGGCGTGGCGGCGGATTGGGGAAGGAGAAAAGCTCGATCTGCGCGTCGCCGACGGCCAGGTCACATTTCCAGCTGTCGCGTTCGGCGCGATAGACCTCGTTCAGCACGGCAAAGCCGAGAATGTCGACATAGAAATGGCGGGACCGGGCATAGTCGGACCCGATGATGGCGATATGATGGATGGCGTGCATCGGGATGCGCTATCGCGGGATGTGCCAGCCGCGCAATGGCTATCCGGCGATCAGTGCCTGAAGATCGAGCAGCGCCCGGCCGAAGGACAGGCCTTGCGGCCCCGCGACGAAGCGGGGTTCCCACTCCGGCCCGAACTTGTCCTTGTAGGCACGCAGTCCCTCAAAGCCGTAGAGCGCATTGCCATGCTGGTAGAGCAGCGCCCCCAGCTTCGACCAGAGCGGTGCCAGCCGGCGCGCCTCCAGCCCGGACAAGGGCGCGAGGCCGAGGTTGAACCAGCGATAGCCCTGTGCCTTGCCCCACAGCATCAGGTGGATGAACAGAAAGTCCATCGTGCCATAGGGGGCGCCGTCATCATGGCGCATCAGGTCGACCGACAGTTCGGACCGGTCGGCCGCGGCCCAGATATTGGCGAAGGCGACGATCCTGCCCTCCTGCCGCACCACGGCACAGTCGAACCGCGCCATATAGGCGCGATCGAAGCGGCCGACGCTGAAGCATTTTTCCTTGTGCCCCTTGGCCTGGAGCCAATGAGCGGAAATCTCGGCCAGCCGGTCCATTTCCTTGTCCAGCATGGCGGCGGGGATGATCTCGAAACTGGCACCCTCCCGCGCCGCGCGCCGCTCGGCATAGCGCAGCGGCTTGGCATCCGGGCCGTCCAGGGTGAAGCTGGCCAGGTCGACATGCGCCTCCTCGCCATATTTGACGATCTGCAACCCCAGTTCGACCGCCAGCGGCAGCATGTCCTGGCTGATCTGGTAGAGCAGCAGGCGGCCCTGCGCCGCATCGGCCTGTTCGCGCAGGCGCCAGAGCAGGTCCGCCCATTCGCTTCGGGCGCCGACAGGATCGCCCATGACGATCCAGCTATGCCCTCTGATCTGGTACAGCAGGCAACAGGTGCCGCCATCCGACACCAGGAAGCGCTTGTCGCCGATATAGGCAAGATTGGCGTCTGTGCGTTCGGCCAGCGCCAGTGCAGCCTCCGGCGGCACGGCGGCATTGCTGGCCAAGGCGGGAATGGTCGCGGCCGGGCGCAGCAGGCGCCAGAGCGCCACGCCGATCAGCAGGACGGCAACAGCCAGGCTGGCGCGCAGGAAGCGGGAGGCGTCGGCGCGGGCGGCAAAATGCCACCAGAGGTCGTTCTGATATTCGACATGCTTGTAGGCGAAGAAGCCGATCCAGACCGACAGGGCCAGAACCACCGCGACCGTCGCCAGCCAGCCGGGGGTGAAGGCGTCGGCAATCAACTGGGTCCGGCGATAGAAGGCGGGGCGCGCCCATTGCAGCAGCGCGGCGATCAGCAGCATCGCCGCCGCCTCCTCATAATCCAGCCCCTTGAGCAGCGAGAAGATCGCGCCGGCCAGCAGCAGGATGCGGGTCAGCCAGAAGGCCCCGTCCAGCCGCCGATAGAGGCCGGCCGACAGGATCAGCAGCGCCGCGCCGACCAGGCTGCCGGCCATGTGGGAGGCTTCGAGGAAGGGCAGGGGCACGACACTGTTGAGGGTCGCGACCCGGTGCGGGATGGCCGGGAGCGAACCCGATACCAGCAGGATGGCGCCGCCCAGGAAGACGAGCGCTGCCGTCATGATCGGCGCAAGGCCGGTCGTGACGGCCTGCAGCCCGCGCAGGGTGCGGCGCAGCGGTTGCCGCCAGCGCCAGCCCTCCTGCGCAACGATGATGCCGACTGCGATCAGCAGTGGCAGGATATAATAGACCAGCCGATAGGCGAGCAGCGCGGCCACCAGCTGCGGCCGGTCCACGCCGGGCAGGGCGGCGAGCATCACCAGTTCGAACACGCCGACGCCGCCGGGCACATGGGTCAGCAGTACGGCGACGATGGCGAGCGCATAGCCCAGGAAGAAGGCAGGCCAGGCGTGCAGGCCGACGCCGGGCACCAGGACGAACAGCGCAGCGCTGGCCGCAGCGAGATCGATCACACCGATACCGATCTGGCAGAATATGCGCGAGGCGGGCGGCAGCGGCAGGGACATGCGGCCAAAATGCAGCATTCGTCCCTGCCGGCCGGCAAAGATGATCAGGCCGATGATGGCCGTGAGGGTCAGGCTTCCGGCCACACGCAATGCTGGCGCGGACAGGCGGACATCGTCCATCGACAGCGTCTCCGGCCGCCAGACCAGCATGGCCGCCGCCAGCGTCAGGACGCCGCCCCAGAAGGTGGCGCCAGCGATCGCGACCACCCGCGCTACATCGGCAACACCCAGCCCCGCCGCGCTGTAGATGCGGTAGCGTGCCGATCCGCCGGTCAGCAGCGACAGGCCCAGATTATGGCTGAGCGTATAGCTGGTGAAGGAAGCGAGCGCCGCCGTCCCATAGGGCAAGGGGCGGCCGATCGAGCGCAGCGCCAGCACGTCGTAGAAGGTGAGGGTAACATAGCTGATCCCGGTCAGCAGCAGGGCGGGGATCAGGGCTGCCGGGCCAAGTGCGTGAAAGGCCGCGCGTATGTCGCGCACATGCACATCGTGCAGCAGATGGTAGAGTGCGACGAAGCCGAGCGCGGCGAGCAGCACGACCAGCCCGACCGACAAGGGCGTCTGGTAACGGCGCAAATATGTCATGGCCCCCATCCGCCGCTATCCCGTCTTGACCCGGTGCCAGAGCTGGCTGCGGCAGAAAAGCCCACCCAGGATGCAGCCGGAAATCTTCAACTGGTCCGGCCCTTGTTGGTCGATGGTGGAATAGAAGGTGCGGCCCATGTCGGGCACATAGACCCGCCCAGCCCAATGGCCCGGTCCCTTGGGGCGATAATCCTGCAACAGGGTGGTGCCGACCAGATGCGGGATGCCGGCATCGCTGGCATCGGCCAGCGCCTCGGCATTGGCGTGGCTGACCCAGCCGCACAATCTGTCCTGACAGGCGCCGGTCGTGACCGTGACGCTGCCGCGCGGATTGATCCAGGAACCCAGCACCGGATCGGCCGCCATCGCCGGAGCGGCGGCGATCAGGCTGATGCCGGCAAGGAACAGGCGCAAGGCATGAGGCATGGGTCAGGTCTTCCGGATCAATCCCCGCCGGGCGAAGGCCGCGTGCAGGATATGGTAGAGCGCATCGACATCATGGTGCAATGGATGCCCGCCCGGCAGCGCGACGGTCTGCACATTGGGCTGGTGCAGCAATGGGCACAGGCTGGCCGCTTCCTCCTGTCCATGGACGCAGAGCAAAGGCGCCCAGTCGAGCTTGCGCGCGGTCGGCAGGGCGTCCGCCTCCGCCATGGCAAAGGTGAATATCTCACCGGGCGAAGCGCGATATTCGACCGTGGCGCCTGGCACGACCAGCGCCACCATGGCGATGGCATGGCGTTGCGCGGGAGGCAGCGCGGCAAGGCCGACATGCGCCATGTCGGCGCCGAAGGACTGGCCGATCAGGATGACCGGCGCGGCGGGATCGATGCTGTGGGCCTGAGCCAGGGCCTGGCTGATCAGGGTAGTGGCTTCGGCAGAGCTGCGGGTCCTGCGAAAATAGGTCAGCGAATTGACGCCGACGGTCGGCATGCCGTCTCGCGTCAGGCGTGCCATGATCCCCGGCCCCATGCCGACATTCATGCCCATGTCGCCCGACAGGATGATGGCGATCGGCGTGCCATGGCCCGGCCGATAGCCCTGTGGGCGGGAGAGGGAAAAGGGATCGCCACCCAGATAGCCGAGCCATTGGAAGGTCGCTGCCAGCAGAGCGAGGATCAGGACGGGCAGGATATACCGGATGCTCTTGCTGCCGCGCGCCATCATGCCGTCTCCGCGATCGACCCGAGCGCCCGGCACGTCGGGAGGAGACCGACGTGCCGGGCTGTGAGCGGTCGGAACAAGACCCACGCGTTCCGACCGTTCGGCCAGCTGGTCCAAGCTGGCCTGTTTCGTGCCACCCAAGGGGGAGGGGAGGTGGCACGACCGATATGGTCCATGACGGCCTGCGGTAGCGTGGCTGGAAGATGAACTTTTGGAGAGGCGGTCGATCAGATGCGACGGGCGACTGCGCCGGCGGCCCAGCCCATGCCGACGGCCAGGGCGATGGCGGTCAGGCCATAGAGGAAAGACCAGCGTTCGGCCGCGACGGCCATGAACTGTTCGAAGCCCGATTTGCGAACATGGATGTCGCGCACCGCCGCTGCCACGACGCGGCCGTCCTGCACCAGGAAGGTTTCGGCGGTATAGTCGCCCACGATCACACGGGCCGACAGCGGCAGGCGGGCGCGATAGAGTACGCCGTCGCTGATCTCCACCGTGCCGGGGCGTTCGACGAACAGGCCGTTGCGCTGGCGCAGATCGACCAGGCCAGCCTGAAACCGGTCCAGTTCGGCACTATCGTTGAGCGAGGAGGGGGAGAGTTGCAGCTTGTCGACGCCCAGTTCGTAGATTGCGGCGGTGCGCTCATCGACGATCTGGGCGATCGGCCGGGAGGAGGCCATGGCGTAGAAGCTGGGCGCAGAGCGAAAGCGGGCGCGGTCGGCATTGACCCAGATGCCGGCGACCTTCTGCTTCTCGCGCATGGTGATCGACTGTTCGGGGCCCTTCAGCACGACGACGATGTCCGCCGGCTTGTCCGGACGCCGACCGTCGGGATAGACGATGGCGCCGAACAGCAGCAGGTCCGCGCCGGTGAAGCTGTACTGGATCTCGACCTCGCGCTGCGACACATCGGGCACCAGTTGCGGTTCGTCCGCGGCACTCAGCATCAGGGCCAGGGCTGTCAGGATGAGGCGGGATATCCTCATTTCACGTCGATCGTGAAGATTTCGTCGGGCCGCCAGCCCAGCCCCAGCGCCATGCGCGCGGCGACCAGCAGCACGATCGCGGCGAGCAGGATGCGCAGATATTCCGGGCGGATCGTCATCGACAGCCGGGTGCCGACCTGCGCGCCGGTGACGCTGCCGATCAGCAGCAGCATGGCCAGCACCAGATCGACCGCCTTGGTCGTCATCGCATGCATCATGGTCGTCGCCATGGTGACGAACAGGATCTGAAACAGCGACGTGCCGACCACCGACTGGGTGTTCATGCCGAGCAGATAGAGCATCGCCGGCACCAGGATGAAGCCGCCACCCACGCCCAGCAACATGGTCAGGATGCCGGTCGCCATGCCCAGCAGCAGCGGCGCCAGTGGCGAGATGTAAAGGCCCGAGCGATAGAAGCGCCAGCGCATCGGCAGTGCGGCGACCAGCGGATGGTGGCGGCGCTTGCGCGCCGGCATGCGCTTGCCGGTCTTGAGCGCGATCAGTGCCTGGATCGACTCCTTCGCCATCAGCGATCCGATGCCGCCCAGCATCAGCACATAGAGGATGCCGATCACCGTATCGATCTGCCCCAGCGACTGGAGCAAGCGGAAGATGAGGACGCCAAGGCCCGCGCCGACCACGCCGCCGGCGATCAGTACGCCGCCCATGCGGAAATCGACGGTGCCGCGCGACATGTGGGTGACGACGCCGGACACGCTGGCGCCGGTCACCTGGCTGGCGGCAGAGGCCGCTGCGACCGTGGGCGGGATGCCATAGAAGATGAGCAGCGGCGTGGTGAGGAAGCCGCCACCCACGCCGAACATGCCCGACAACAGGCCGACGACGCCACCCAGTCCGATGATGACCAGGGCGTTCACCGACAGATTGGCGATGGGCAGGTATAGATCCATGCCCCATCGGGTTAGAGACAAAAGACTCCGAGCGAAAGCGGCGAGATGGCTGGCAGGCTAAAAATCGGCGGCGAGTGTGACCGCCAGGCCGGAAGCCGGTTTGGCTTGACCGGCGACACGTTCACGCCATTCGATCCCGATGCGTGCGGCGATCGCTGGAAGGGGCAGACGAAACTGGATTTCGGGGCCGATATCCAGTCGTTCGACATCGGGTTGCGCACCACCAGACAGGCTGAGGCCAACGCGCAGAGGGCTGCCCTTGATCGGCGCGAGCAGCGAGAATTTTCCGTCGATGAAAAGATCGCGCTTGTGCAGCCCCACCATGCCGGTCTGTGCATAAAGGCTGGCCTCGATCGGTCCGGCAACGGGTCTAGGGCCAAAACCGCCGACGAGCAACAGCGCGAAGGCGTCGCGCGCCTGGGTATCGAGCGCGATCCGTCGTTCGGCGGCAAGGCTGACGGCAATATGGCGTACTGGCTGATAGGACAGGCCGATCGCGGTTTCGGGCGCCTCGGGCGACTGGAGGGCCGTCGTCGCCCGACCATAAGCGGCGAGGCGTCCCGAGGATCGGGGCGTCAGGTCGAAGTCGATCCGTGCCCCGGCCTGCGACCCGCCGAGGCGCCCCACCGTGGCCAGGTCTGCCGATGAACCACCGCCGGAGCGCCAGAGCAGCCAGGCGCTGCCTTGCCAGCGATCATGACCGACGGGCGATATGGTCGATACCGAAATGGCAAGCGGTTCCATGGCTTTGGGCCGGCCTAGGGGAGGTCTTTGTCCGGAGGCGCCAGAGGTCAACGACCATGCAGTCAATAGTGGCGCGATGGCATAAGAGGCCCGGATTGGCTTGAAGGGCGAACTCGCACGGCTGGGTTGCCACTTATTGCCAACCGATATTGTCGTCTCTGCTCTGCGGATGATCGGGATCATGCGCTCCTGACGAGTGGGGGAGCCGATCCGACTGTCTTTGGCCGGGGTTGGCACTGTCGCTGGTAGCGGCGCTGTCGACGCGATCGTGCCGAACAGACGCATGCCGGTCCAGCCGATGCACAGCATGAAAAAGAAGCGCACCGGCCGTCCATCGGCCGATGATCCGATCATGCCTGCTCCTCCATGTCGGGGAAGCGATGTTGCGTCTTGTCCCACACCAGCGGCTTGCCCAGCAGCGACTGGACATAGAGGATCACGGCGCGCCGGGCGGCCAGGATAGCGATCGCGTTGCCGACGAACATGCGCGGCACGGCCGCCAGTCCATGCCGCCAGCCATAGGCATGGCCGGCAAAGACCGCGCGCATCGTGATGCGCCATGCCATGAGCCAGAGATTGAGCGTCAGCAAGCTGTCGATAAGCGGCGTCGACGGGCGCATTTGCGGCGGCAGGAATGGGCGCGCCAGTTCCAATATGCTCCAGAGCAGTAGCGAGGCGTAGGCGGCGACGATGATCAGGGCCGCAAGGGTGGCGCGCCGGTCCCTGATCCGCATCCACCATTCGGCCGGGCCACCCTGCCAGCCCATCCGGTCCCAGCCGGCAAGCGAAATGCCGATGATCCAGCGTGCCTTCTGGCGGATGGCGGCCGGGGCGCTGTCGGGAAAATATTCGCGGGTCGCGACCAGTCGGTCTTGAGCATCACGGATGCGCAGGAAGATGCCCCGGCCGCCCATGTCGGCGATCCGCAACCCTGCCTCATAGTCTTCGGTCAATGATCCCGGATCGAATGGCCCCGCACCGGGGTGGGGGGCGAGAGCGGCCAATATATTTCTTTCAAAGGCGCAGGCGACGCCAGCGGAGGGAATGGATGCGCCAAGAAATTCCCTCACTGTCAGGGACTTGCCATGGGCTTCAGCAAACTCATCGCAATAATGATTAGCGATAGCACGGGAAAACCAGGTGCCGCGACCCGGTAGGGGGAGTACCGGCAACTGCACGAGCGCGAACCGGTCGATCATATGATCGAACAGCCGGATTTCATCGGGATGCACGACGTCTTCGGCATCATGCATGACGATGGCCTTGAACCGGATCCCGCTTCGGCCTTCCTCCGCCAGCATGCTGCGCCAGTTGATGTTCAGGCAATCGGCCTTGGTGGTCGGACCGGGGCGGTCATTCACGCACAATATGATATGCGGTTGATCGATGGCGGCCGATGCGATCGCGTCGATCGTCGCCGGATCATTGGGATAGGCGCCGACGAATATGCGATAATCGGCATCGCCCCAGCAATGTACGGCATGGCGCAGCATCGCGCCGATGACCTCCGCTTCCTGCCAGGCGGGAATGAAGATGGCGATACGGCCGGGCGTCGATGACGGCGGCAATGTCGCCATCGTCATGCGGAGGCGGCGAGGGTGCCGGACCGCCCGCCAGGCTCGGCGGATCAGGAACAGGAGGTCGATCGCCAGATCATCCAGCCCGCCCAATGCAAAGCCGATGACCGCGAACAACAATATCTCATAATGCAGCGCCTGTAGCGCGCCAAAGAGCATGTCCCCCACGATCCCGGATTTCCCCTGTCCCGATCGCCATGCGGCTGGGTGAATTTATGTCATGAGAACAGCGGTCTTCCAAGTGTTTTGGAGAAAATCTGTCAACATTGGCCGGCGGATCTGGGTTGGACCTGAGCGGAAATTTCCCTAAGGGGGAAGAATGGCAATACCGGCAAGCACTTATGGAGAAGAGACGTGACCGAACGGCCCGTGTCCGCCCTCAGGAATTTCCTGAAGGGAGAAGCAGGCAGTGGCGTCTTGCTGATGATTTCGGCTGCAATCGCGATGATCATGGCGAATCTTCCGGGTGCTACCGGCCATGTCTATCATGACATCTTCCATATGGTGACGGGGCCGGTGCTTGCTCCTGCACTTGGCCCCATGACGATCCATTTGTGGGTCAATGACGGATTGATGGCGATCTTCTTCCTGCTCGTGGGGCTGGAGATCAAACGTGAGTTCGTCGATGGCGGCCTGTCCACTTGGGAGAGGCGGCGCCTGCCTTTCATCGCGGCGGGGGCGGGCATGATCGCGCCGGCGCTGGTCTATCTGGCCGTTACGGCTGGGGAACCGGCCCTGGCGCGCGGCTGGGCGATCCCGGCGGCCACCGATATTGCCTTTGCGATCGGGGTTCTGGCGCTGCTGGGATCGCGGGCTCCCGCATCGATCAAGCTGTTCCTGACGGCTGTCGCGATCGTCGACGACATGGGCGCGGTCGCGATCATTGCGCTGGCCTATAGCCAAGGGCTGGATGTCATGGCTTTGGCCGGCGCCTTTGTCGTCCTGCTGGTCATGTTCGGCATGAACCGTGTCGGCGTGCGATCCTTGGCACCTTATCTCATCGGCTTCCTGCTGCTCTGGTATCTGATGCTGCTGTCGGGCGTGCATGCCACGATCGCGGGCGTGCTCGCCGCCATCACCATCCCGGTCAATCGCACGCCGGGTGCGCCGGATGCGGTGGACAGTCCGCTCCATCGCCTGGAACATCTGATCCATCCCTGGAGTGCCTATCTGATCGTACCGCTCTTCGGCTTTGCCAATGCCGGCATCACGCTCAATGGCGAAGCGATCGGCGCTCTGCTCAGCCCCTTGCCGATCGGTGTGGCGCTGGGGCTGCTGCTCGGCAAGCAACTGGGCGTGTTCGGCAGTATCTGGCTGGCGCAGAAGCTAGGCATCGCGGCGCGGCCTTCGGGGGCGAGCTGGGTGCAGATTTACGGCATGGCGCTGCTGTGCGGGATCGGTTTCACCATGAGCCTGTTCATTGGCGCCCTCGCCTTTCCGGGGCAGCCATTGCTGGTCGAGGAGGCCAAGATCGGCATCCTTGGCGGATCCTTGCTGTCCGCGCTGTGCGGTTATGCGGTGCTGCGTTTTGCGCCGACACCGCGATCGGTCGCGCGGGGCGCAGGGTGAGGGGAATCGCGTAGCATTAACCTTCATGCTACTATCGCCTTGCCGTTGCCGCGACTCGCTTCGCGTCAGCGCGCCGACCGCACTTTCGAAAAATACGGGAGGAGGGCGAACCGATGGAGACGGACGTCAACTATCTGCTGCATCGCCAGCAGATGTCGCTGATAAATGCGCAGGCAACAGCATCGCCCGAGGGGCGCGCTGCCTATGAAGGGCTGGCACGCGGTTATATCGATCAGGTCGAAGCCTATCGCAGACGCAATGAGCAGCAGGAGAGGCTGATCATTCCGGCGCATTGATCCTCCGATCGTTGCGCCATCGCGCTATCGACGGGAAATCAGGCGATCGATAACTTCCTGATGCGGGCCATCGGCACCGCATTCGCGCTCCAATATCTTCTTGATCTTTTCCAGTTCGGCTTCGGTCAGATGTTCGATGCCGATGAAGTCGTTGCGCGCAGTCTCGATTGAACGGATCAGTTCGTCGAGCTTGGCCTGGATCGCGGCGCCGTCACGGTTCTGGGCATTCTGAATCAGGAAGACCATCAGGAAGGTGACGATGGTCGTGCCGGTATTGATCACCAGTTGCCAAGTGTCGGAATAATGAAAGAGCGGGCCTGTCACGCCCCAGATCAATACCACGCCGACCGCCAGGATGAAGGCGAGCGGCTGGCCAGTCCAACTGGCGATCCGTGCCGACAGGGCGGAAAATATCCGATCCATGCAAACTCCTTTGGCTGTCCTGCGCATTTAGGCTCTGTTCAGCCATCTGCTGTCATGGCCATGCCCATGGCAACCATATCTTTTCGTGCAACGATCGGCGCGCTCGCCGGCTCCCTTCTGCTGGCCTCCTGCGCCAGCGTTTCCCCCGAATCACGTGTGCGTGCCGGGCTGATCGACGCTGGTTTTTCACCGCGAATGGCCGGCTGCATGGCCGAACGCATGGTCGATCGGCTCAGTTTGGTGCAGTTGCGGCGGCTCCAGTCGATCGCATCGCTCCACAAGTCGCACATGGGCAAGATGAGCATGGATGAACTCCTCTATAAGGTCCGTGCGCTGGAGGATCCGGAGATTTTCCTGGTGACCAGCAAGGCCGCCATTCACTGCTCCTTCTGACGCCGATTTCACAATAAAGCGGGGTCGGGCTTCGCAAGGGTTTTGCAATTTTGCAAAGTCGTTTTGCGAAATGGCTCTGGCCCTGCTTCTTCGCCTGTGCTTAACCCGCCTCAACAGTTTTCCTGTGAACAAAGGACGGGCTAGCCCATGAACATTCACGAATATCAGGCGAAGGAACTGCTCGCCAAGTATGGCGCGCCGATCGCCGCCGGTCACGCTGCCTTCACCGTCGAGGAAGCCGTCGAGGCCGCCAAGAAGCTGCCCGGACCGCTCTATGTCGTGAAGTCGCAGATCCACGCCGGTGGCCGCGGCAAGGGCAAGTTCAAGGAACTGGCCCCCGAAGCCAAGGGCGGCGTCCGCCTCGCCTTCAACCTGGACGAGGTTAAGGCGCACGCCACCGACATGCTCGGCAACACGCTGGTCACCATCCAGACCGGCGAAGCCGGCAAGCAGGTCAACCGCCTGTACATCACCGACGGCGCCGACATCGCCAAGGAATTCTACCTGGCGCTGCTGGTCGATCGTGCCACCAGCCGCATCGCCTTCGTCGTGTCGACCGAAGGCGGCATGGACATTGAAGAGGTCGCCCACTCGACCCCCGAAAAGATCCACAGCTTCTCGGTTGATCCGGCCACCGGCTTCCAGCCGCACCACGGCCGCGCCGTTGCTGCTGCCCTGGGCCTGACCGGTGATCTCGCCAAGCAGGCTTCGAAGGTTGCCGCGTCGCTCTACGCCGCGTTCCTCGACACCGACGCCGAGCAGATCGAAGTCAACCCGTTGGCGCTGACCGAGCAGGGCAACCTCCTCGTCCTCGACGCCAAGGTCGGTTTCGACGGCAACGCCATGTTCCGTCACAAGGACATCGCCGAACTGCGCGACCTGACCGAGGAAGATGCGGCCGAAGTCGAAGCGTCGAAGTACGACCTCGCCTACATCAAGCTGGACGGCAACATCGGCTGCATGGTGAACGGCGCTGGCCTGGCCATGGCGACCATGGACATCATCAAGCTGAACGGCGAATTTCCCGCCAACTTCCTGGACGTGGGTGGCGGCGCCACCACCGAAAAGGTGACCGCAGCGTTCAAGATCATCCTGAAGGACCCGGCCGTTAAGGGCATTCTGGTCAACATCTTCGGCGGCATCATGAAGTGCGACATCATTGCCAATGGCATCGTCGAGGCTGCCAAGGAAGTGAACCTGTCGGTTCCGCTGGTGGTCCGCCTGGAAGGCACCAACGTCCAGCAGGGCAAGGACATTCTGGCCAATTCGGGTCTGCCGATCGTCCCCGCGGACGACTTGGGCGATGCGGCCAAGAAGATCGTGGCAGAAGTGAGGAAGGCGGCCTGAGCCCCCTAATCACCTGAGAAGATACGCCATAGGGCGTGGGTGACCTGGAAACGGGTCGCCCACGTCCGTGTTCGCGTTGGCGGGCGATGGCGTGAAAATGGAGGATGTTGAAATGAAGATCCTTGTGCCCGTGAAGCGGGTTATTGATTACAATGTGAAGCCGCGGGTGAAGGCGGATGGCACGGGTGTGGACCTGGCCAACGTCAAGATGAGCATGAACCCGTTCGACGAGATCGCCGTCGAGGAAGCCATTCGCCTGAAGGAAAAGGGCGCGGCGACCGAGGTCGTGGCGGTATCGATCGGCGTTGCCAAGGCGCAGGAAACGCTGCGCACGGCGTTGGCGATGGGCGCGGACCGCGCCATTCTGATTCAGACCGATGACGAAGTCGAACCGCTGGGCGTCGCCAAGCTGCTCGCCAAGGTGCAGGAAGAGGAAGGCGCTGGCCTGATCATCCTAGGCAAGCAGGCGATCGACGATGACAGCAACCAGACCGGCCAGATGCTCGCCGCGCTGCTGAACCTGCCGCAGGGCACCTTCGCCAGCAAGGTCGAGGTAGAGGGCGACAAGGTCAACGTCACCCGCGAAGTCGATGGCGGCCTGGAGACGGTGAAGCTCTCCACCCCGGCGATCATCACCACCGACCTGCGTCTCAACGAGCCGCGCTATGCGTCGCTGCCGAACATCATGAAGGCCAAGTCCAAGCCGCTCGCGACCAAGACCCCGGCCGACTATGGCGTCGATATCGCCGCCCGTCTGGAGACGCTCAAGGTCTCCGAACCGCCCAAGCGCTCGGCTGGCATCAAAGTTGCCGATGTCGATGAACTGGTGGCCAAGCTCAAGGCTCTGGGAGTTGCAGCATGACGAAGACGCTCGTTTGGGTTGAACATGAGGGCGGCGCCGTCAAGGACGCGACCCTTTCCGCCGTGACCGCTGCAGCCAAGCTGGGTGAAGTCCATCTGCTGGTCGCTGGCCAGGGCGTCGACGGCGTTGCCGCCGAAGCCGCCAAGATCGCCGGCGTGGGCAAGGTCCATGTCGCCGACGACGCGGCCTTTGGCCATGCTCTGGCAGAGAATGTCGCGCCGCTGATCGTCGAACTGATGGGCCATCATGACGCGTTCGTCGCGCCGGCCACCAGCAACGGCAAGAATATCGCGCCGCGCGTCGCTGCCCTGCTGGACGTCATGCAGATCAGCGACATTCTGTCGGTCGAGAGCGAAGATACTTTTACGCGCCCGATCTATGCCGGCAACGCGATTGCGACGGTCAAGTCGAAGGATGCCAAGAAGGTCATCACCGTTCGCGGCACGGCTTTTGAAAAGGCGGCCAAGGAAGGCGGCAATGGCGCGGTGGAAGCCGTGGCCTCGACCGGCGACAAGGGCATCTCCTCCTTCGTCGGCGCCGAGATCGCCAAGCTGGAACGGCCCGAACTGACCAGCGCCAAGATCATCGTGTCGGGTGGCCGCGCGCTGAAGGACGGTCCGACCTTCGAGGAATATATCATGCCGCTGGCCGACAAGCTGGGCGCGGCGGTCGGTGCCTCGCGCGCTGCGGTCGACGCGGGCTATGTCCCCAACGACTATCAGGTCGGCCAGACCGGCAAGATCGTCGCGCCGGAAGTCTATATCGCCGTCGGCATTTCCGGCGCGATCCAGCATCTGGCGGGCATGAAGGACAGCAAGACCATCATCTCCATCAACAAGGACGAGGATGCGCCGATCTTCCAGGTGGCCGACATCGGCCTGGTCGGTGACCTGTTCAAGGTGGTGCCGGAACTGACCGGCAAGCTGTAAGCTGATTTGGCTTGAGTAGGAAAGGGCGTGGGGAGTGATCCCCACGCCCTTTTTCTGTGCGGGCTATTCGCAGTTGATGTCGTTCTTGTCGATGGCCCGGCCGGCAAGGGCGCCGCCGGCACCGCCCAGGATGGTGCCGAGCGTCTTGGAGCCGCCGGGAGCGATGACATTGCCGAGCACGCCGCCGGCAAGGGCGCCGACGATGGTGCCGGTGGTGCCGTCATCCCGCTTGCAATAATAGCGGCCGTCGCGGTCGCGGTAGATCTGGTCATTGTCGCCGAGATGGCGGCGCGGCGGGCGGCGATCCCGGTCGCGGTCACGGCCGCCGGGCGGGCGGTTGTAGCCGCCGGGGCGGTCATAGCCATAGCCGCCGCCATAATTGTCCGAGGCGCAGGCGCCGAGCGGGAGCATGGCAAGGGCGGCAAGCGCGATTATGGGGGTACGCACGGGATAGTCTCCTCTTCTTTTCCCTGTCGGAAGGAGAACCCGCAAGCGGCGCGAAGGTTGCGCCAAGATACTGATCAGAAACGCGAAACCGCCCGCCGCTGCCATCGAGAGGGGAGTGCGGCAGCGAGCGGACGGCATCAACGGCGCGTCGAGGAGGCGCGCCGCCGAGAGGATGGGTGTCAGTGCGCCAGGGGCGAGGCGCCGCTGGCCGTGGCCGGGGTGACGACCGGGGCCGGGCTGTCCTGGATGCGCTGGTCCTCCAGCTTGGCCTTGGCTTCGCTGTAGCGGGCGACGAGGTCGTCCTTGAACTCGGTCAGCTTGCCGTCGTCATAGAGCTTCTTGCCGACATAGCCGGCGATGGCGCCGAAAATCAGGGTGCGGATCATGGGGAACTCCTTGGTTGCCAGTCGGGGAAAAGAACCGGCGTCGGCGGCAAGGGTTCCGAGCGTGATTGCGTCCGCGACGGGCCTTGCTAGTCTTGCGACGGACGGTGGCGGGGGCTGCCGTGACAAGGGGGTGGCAATGTCGGCATTCGATCTGGTGTTCGCGGTGTTCGGACTGCTGCTGGGGTTGGCGATCGCCGAGGTGCTGGGCGGCTTTGCCCGTGCGCTCAAGCTCAAGCGGACCGCCAAGCCGGTGCGGATCGGCTGGCTGACGCCGCTGCTGGGACTGTTCGTGCTGCTGGACCTCACCAGCTTCTGGGGCAGCGCCTATATCATGCGGGACCAGATGGATGCGAGCTATCTGACGCTGGTCGTGGTGCTGGCGATCGTGGGCGTCTATCATCTCGCCGCATCGCTGATCTTTCCCGACGAGCCGGAACAATGGCCCGATTTCGACGACTGGTATGACCGGCAGAAGCGGATGGTGATCGGCGGGCTGCTGCTGGCCAATGTCGCGGTCACGATCGGCCAGGGCGTGCTGGAAGAGGTGAGGCCGGTCGCCGATGCCCCCGCCGGACCGCTCGCCCCCTATGCCGCGCCGATCCTGCTGGGCGGGCTGGTGGGGTTGCTGACCCTGCTGGTCGCGCTGCTGCGGGTGCGGAGCCGGCGCGCGAACATGGCGATGCTGATCGCGGCGAACCTGATCCTGCTGGGCGCCAGCATTGCCGAGGATTATATCTGACCGGGATCGGGCGCCACCGTGTGGCGGCGCCCGGTCCCGATCATTCGCTTATCGGCCGATCCCGGCCATGCGCCTTATTCGGCGTGGGCGATGTTCACCGCGGCCATCTTGCCGCGCTTGTCCTGCTCCAGATCATAGGAGACGCGGTCCTTTTCGCGCAGGGTGGCGAGGCCGGCGCGCTCGACCGCGCTGATGTGGACGAACGCGTCCTGGCCGCCGGTGTCGGGCTCGATGAAGCCATAGCCCTTGTCGGCGTTGAAGAACTTCACGGTTCCGGTGATGCTGCTCATGATATTTCCTTCTTTCAATGCGGCGGGCCCCGTGTGGACTCGCCGGGGGCTAGAGGGGCAGGGAAAGAAGGAGATAGGTGCCGCAAAGCGCCGAAGACCGTCGATTTGCGACTATAGCAGCGCCCTTGTAGGGCATTGCGGGCGTTCTGGCAAATCACTGGCCGTTTCGGCGGGGTCTGCCGGCGCATCCTCCTCTTCCTCCTCGTCTTCCTCTTCCTCGGTCAGCAGCTCGTAACCGGCGGCTTCCAGGACGGCGATTTCCTCGTCACTGCCCGGCGCGAAGCCGAAACGGGCGTCGCGGGCGCGGGTGGCGGCCTCCTCATAGGGGCGGGCCTGCGCGTCCAACTCCGCATGATAGGCGGCATCCTCGGCGGGCGTCAGGGTGCGGCTATAATCGTCGATGTCGTAATATTCCTCGCTCTGTTCGCCGTCGAAGTCGGGCGGTGCGGGGTAATCGGTGCGCAATTGTTCGCGATCCTCATCCCACCAGACGCCGCGCAAACGGGTCGCGGCCTCCTCCGGCGGCAGGCCCGCCAGATGGATATGGGGGCGAAGTTCACACCGTTCATTCCGGTCGGAAAAGGGCGAGATTCCGGGCTGGATTGGCGGGCGTTTCGCGCCGGGCTGGAGCGCCAGCCGGGCGGCGATGAACAGCGCGACCGAGGCGGCGGGAGCGAGGGCGGGTGCGGCCTCCGGTGCGACGGGCTCGGGTGTTTCGGGCTGGTCGCCGTTGAGCAGGCGGGCGTCGGCCATCTGGCGGGCCATATGTGATTGAAGGTGGGTCGCCTCCGGCTCCGGGCCCGTGCGCGGCAGGCCGATCAGTTCGGACTCCCTGTCGGCGTCCTCGGCCGGGCAGATCAGGTCGAGATAGGCGGAAAAATCCTGGGCCACGACGCGGGCGAGCGCGGCGTCCGACCCTTCGGGCGGGCTGTCGGCCATGCGATCGAGCCGCGCGAGCATCGACATGGCGAGGCGATTGTCATGGCGGTGGCGGCGGACTTCGTAATTGTCGGGATCCTTGCGGATGGTTTCCTCGCTGCCCATGATCGCGCGCGACAGGAGATCGTCGGCCAGGCGGGCGCGGGCGATCAGGATCGCGGCGTCCCAGCCCAGCCGAAAGGCCGCGCCGTCATGACGGATGCGCAATGTGTAGGCCGAGCGCGCGGTGATGCGTACCCCTTCGCAGGCGAGCATGATGACGCCGGTGGCGGCGAGTATCTCCAGGAAGCGTCGCTGGCGCGCCGGGCTCCAGCCATCGACCCGCCGCTGCGGATCGGGCGTGGGGACTTTGTCCGGCAGGGGCGGCGTGATCGGCGGAAATGCGCAGGACATGGCAAGGCCCTTTCAGGGAAAGAGGACGCGTTGCCGGAAGGGTAGGCAGAAAGGTGGGGTGTAGGACAGGGGGGATGGGATTTAGGTTTTGTTCTGCTTGCGCTCGATGATGGCCCGCATCATTCGCATGACCTCTTCATGCGGGATACCGGGTTCATTCGACGCCATGCGAGCCTCGACCGTTGCACGGAACCATTGGTCATAGGCGACCGGGTCTTCCGGCCCGCGCAGATGCGGCGGCGGATCGAAATCGGCTTCGGTGAAGGCGTCATCCTCGGGCATCGTCGTATTGTAGCAGGGTGGCGGCCTGTTTGATAGTTTGATGGTCATGAAGCTGGCAGGCTTTCCCAGTGAGTTTATAGGTAAAGTAAATTGTTATCATGGCCGCGTTGTTACCTGACTTCCGCCTATTCACTATGTGCTAGTAATATACCTTATGTTTGGTTTAAGGTAAAATCATGGGGATTTTCTTTCTGATTTTTCTGGCTGTCGTTGCTTTCGGATGGCTGCTGAACATAGAAGAGGTTCGCGAACAACGAAGAAAGTCTGGTGCGGACCCCGATGCCGACGGCATCGTTCAATTCGCGGGCGATGCCGTGGCGGGAGTTGCTAGCTTCGCCCGAAAAATCAATGAGGCCACCGAAGATTGGCATTCCAAGGCTTCCCAATGGCGCGCGGTGCAGGAGGCAAGCAATCCCATTTCTCATGCTGTCAATGTAGAGAAAATCTTGATTAACGCCGCGTTGGATTCAGCAAGATCCGAGTTCGAGATTGCCGAGCAATGCCGCAAAGACCCTTTGTTCGCGGAGATATATGCGAAGAAAAAGGAGCTTTTTGCAGGATCGATATTGGAGAATAGGACGGAGCCGCTGCCTGTCGTGATGCCACCGGATTTCGGTGTCGTGCCGACGCATCCGGTCCCCGAAGTTCGGGATGAAATCGAGAGGAAGTACCGGTCCATCAAGGCTGAACGCGATGAGTTCCTCCAGACTGTCGTTCGGGATATTCGAGGCGGAGGCGGATTTGTAGCCTTATTTTGGGACAAACTCGATGAATTGGGAGGGCGGCACATAGCTGCGCATCTGCGGTTATTGGTTAGCGACAAGCCTGTTTCACCACTGCCCAAGATCAGCGAGAATATTTTTAATTTAATCCATTCGGCTCAAAATACTGGAGATTATTTGCAAGCATCACCGATTGGAGCGAGTGGCTTGCCTACGATTATATCGAAGGGCGAGGATGCTTCTCTCCAGTCCGATCCCGTAAATTCGGCACCGCTCGACCAAAAAATTTTTAGCCGTGAAGAACGGGATCGCAAAGCGCTCGGCGAAATCGAAAAATTATTGTCCATCATTCAGCCGAAGGTTGCGGATTCCGACCGTGAAAAGCCGACGAATATATCGGATTTATTTTTTCGATTAAATCGCGTTGGCGGAATACGTGTGGCTGTGAAACAGAAGCAGATTCCTTACCTCGTACATTTCACACGTGTCGAAAATCTGCCTTCAATCATGCGTCACGGGCTTTGTCCGATCCAGACGATGCAGGAGCAGCAGATTGCTTTTCGCTGGAATGATGAATATCGCTTGGACGGGCATGAAGACGCGATTTCGCTTTCGATCGGCCATCCGAACGAGAAGCTTTTCTATCGCTGGAGACGAAGTGCGCCTGCGCAGTCCTGGGTGGTCCTGCTGATCGAACGATCGATTTTGTGGGAAGTGGATGCGAAATTCTGCCCCCACAATGCCGCTGACAGTCGGATCGTGCGGGAGGGACCGATGTCTTGGCGGGATTTGGCCTCGTTTGAAATGATGTTTACGCCGCAAGAGGGAGAAGCATCGAGAGAGGAGCAATGTTTGCGGGCTTTCGATCCAACGGACGTGCAGGCAGAGGTGCTGGCATTTGGCACTATAGCAGCCGAAAAGATTACCGGCGCCGTCTTCAGTGACTTTCAATCCCTGTCGCGCTGGCGCAATGAACTGGGTGGTCGGCAAATAAGCCATGTTCGCGATGGAACGGGCCTGTTCGGCTTAAGGACCATGGCCAGAAAAAATGGGAAGATTCTATAATGGCTGTCCGTCCGGTATATCTGCCGAACCCCGGAAAAGACGTTCCTGTCCGAACGGAGATGGTGGAGTTCAAATGGCATCCGGGGTTGTCCGTCGCTCAGAAACAGCGATCCATAGCATCTTTGCACGAAGTCGCCCGTTTGGCGGTGGGGGGCACTTCTATCCTAGAGGTTTCAAGCAAGAGCATGAATCCACTCGGCGTTCGGTTGAGCGCCTTCAACCTGGCTTTCACATCCCCGTTCACCGGCAGGCCCCTTAGCGTCGAATGCGCGTTCCAAGGAAGCAAGAAGTTCCAGCAGGGTGGCCCCTATACCGACCTGCTCTCGGTTTCGGCCAGAGAAGCCAAACGGGATCCCCGTTTGCGGGCATCGGGGAATCTCACCACCTTTTCTTTCGATGGTATGGATTGGCCGCTGGAACCGCAGACGCTATTTTACGACTGGTTATATATCAACGCATTGAGAGAAAACTCAGATCTGGCCCAAGCCGTTATGGATTATGGAGCGTTTACCGACATCGAGTTTAATCCGAAGGAATCTATCAACTGCCAAGCCTATTCGGTTGCACTATATGTTTCGCTTGAAAAGCAGGGGCGTCTTGAGAAGGTGACTCGCTCTCCCGAGGCGTTTCAAGAGTTTGCAAACGGTACAAAGGTCAACAACGCTCGTCAGAACGACGAAAGACAAGCCTCATTATTCTAGGAATAAGGGTAATACGGGGCTTTCTGGAGCGGCAATCCGCAAGTCGCGAAGCGCGGATTACTCCGCCGCCACAGCCTCCAACCCCAGCAACGGCGCCAGATAGCGTCCGGTAAAGCTGCGCTTCTCCTTCACCACCTGTTCGGGCGTGCCCTGGGCGACGACTTCGCCACCCTTCACGCCGCCCTCCGGTCCCATGTCGATGATATAATCCGCCGTCTTGATGACATCGAGATTATGTTCGATCACCACGACGCTGTTGCCCTGTTCGACCAGGGCGTGGAGGACTTCCAGCAGCTTGCGGACATCCTCGAAATGCAGGCCGGTGGTGGGTTCGTCCAGGATATAGAGGGTGTTGCCGGTGGCGCGGCGCGACAATTCCTTGGCGAGCTTGACGCGCTGGGCTTCGCCGCCCGACAGGGTGGTGGCCTGCTGGCCGACCTTGATATAGCCAAGGCCCACTTCGGCGAGCATCGCCATCTTGTCGCGGATCGGCGGCACGGCCTTGAAGAACTCCACCGCATCCTCGACCGTCATGTCGAGCACGTCGGCGATGCTCATCCCCTTGAACTTCACCTCCAGCGTCTCGCGATTATAGCGGGCGCCGTGGCAGATGTCGCAGGTGACATAGACGTCGGGGAGGAAGTGCATCTCGATCTTGAGCACGCCGTCGCCCTGACAGGCTTCGCAGCGACCGCCCTTGACGTTGAAGGAGAAGCGGCCCGGCTTGTAGCCGCGCGCCTGGGCCTCGGGCAGGCCCGCGAACCAGTCGCGGATATTGGTGAAGGCGCCGGTATAGGTGGCCGGGTTGGAACGCGGGGTGCGGCCGATCGGCGACTGGTCGATGTCGATCACCTTGTCGCAATTTTCCAGGCCCGTGATCTTGTCATGCGGGCCGGCGACGATGCGGGCACCGTTGAGGGTGCGGGCGCTGGCGGCATAGAGGGTGTCGATGGTGAAGCTGGACTTGCCCGATCCCGACACGCCGGTGATGCAGGTGAAGGTGCTTAAGGGTATCGACGCGGTGACGCCGGTGAGATTGTTGGCGCGGGCATTGTGGACGGTGATCTTCTTGCCCGAGCCCTTGCGGCGCCTGGCCGGGACTTCGATGCGGCGGGTGCCGTTGAGATAGTCCGCGGTCAGGCTGTCCTTGTGCGCCAATAGCTGCGGCAGGGTGCCCTGGGCGACGATGGTGCCGCCATGGACACCGGCGCCCGGCCCCATGTCGACAATATAGTCGGCGGCGCGGATCGCATCCTCGTCATGCTCGACGACGATGACGCTGTTGCCGAGGTCTCTGAGACGTTTCAGGGTGACGAGCAGCCGGTCATTGTCGCGCTGGTGCAGGCCGATCGAGGGTTCGTCGAGGACGTAGAGGACGCCCGAGAGGCCCGAGCCGATCTGGCTGGCGAGGCGGATGCGCTGGCTTTCTCCGCCCGACAATGTGCCGCTGGTGCGGTCGAGGTTCAGATAGTCGAGGCCGACATTGTTGAGGAAGCCGAGGCGCTCGACAATTTCCTTGAGGATGGCGCGGGCGATCTGGTTCTGCTGGTCATTGAGCGCGTCGGGCATCGCGGTGAAGAAGGCGAGCGCGTCCACCACCGAGCGGCGGGTGGAGACGGAGATGTCCTCGCCGGCGATCTTGACCGCGAGTGCCTCGGGCTTCAAGCGGGCGCCGTGGCAGGTCTCGCAGGGCATGGCGGTCTGATATTTGCTCAGTTCCTCGCGCATCCAGGCGCTTTCGGTCTGGAGCAGGCGGCGGTTGAGGTTGCCGATCACGCCCTCGAACGGCTTCTTGACCTCATAGCTCTTCTTGCCGTCGACGAAGCGCAGGGTGACGGGCTTGCCGCCGGTGCCGTGGAGGATGATGAGCTTCACCTCGCCCGGCAGCTCGGCCCAGGGGGTGTCGAGGGAGAAGCCGAATTCCTTGGCGAGGGAGCCCAAGACCTGCATATAATAGGGGCTGGGCGGGTTGGACTTGGCCCAGGGGACGACGGCGCCCTTCTTCAGGGAGAGGGCTTCGTTGGGGACGACCAGTTCGGGGTCGAACTCCTGCCGCTCGCCCAGGCCGTCGCAGGCCGGGCAGGCGCCCATCGGGGCGTTGAAGGAGAAGAGGCGCGGCTCGATCTCGGGAATGGTGAAGCCGCTGACCGGGCAGGCGAATTTCTCGGAAAAGACGATGCGGTTGGCGGGGATGCCGGCATTCTTCATCTTGCCCGCGGACTGGGCTTCATCCTCGCGGCCGGGGACGACGCCCTCGGCCAGGTCGACAAAGGCGAGGCCGTCGGCGAGCTTCAACGCCTGCTCGAAACTGTCGGCGAGGCGGGTGGCCATTTCGGCATTGACCGCCAGGCGATCGACCACGACCTCGATGTCATGCTTGTATTTCTTGTCGAGGGCGGGGGCATCCTCGATCAGGTAAAGCTCGCCGTCGATGCGGACGCGGGTGTAGCCCGCCTTCTGCCACTCGGCCAGTTCCTTCTTATACTCGCCCTTCCGCCCGCGCACGACCGGGGCGAGCAGGTAGAAACGGGTGCCTTCGGGCAGGAGGGCCACGCGGTCGACCATCTGGCTGACGGTCTGGGCGCTGATCGGCTCGCCGGTGGCGGGCGAATAGGGGATGCCGACGCGCGCCCAGAGCAGGCGCATATAGTCGTATATCTCGGTGACCGTGGCGACCGTGGAGCGCGGGTTGCGGCTGGTGGTCTTCTGCTCGATCGAGATGGCGGGGGAGAGGCCCTCGATATGCTCGACATCGGGCTTCTGCATCATCTCCAGGAACTGGCGCGCATAGGCGGAGAGCGACTCCACATAGCGGCGCTGCCCCTCGGCATAGATGGTGTCGAAGGCGAGGCTGGACTTGCCCGAGCCCGACAGGCCGGTGATGACGATCAGGCTGTCGCGGGGCAGATCGACGTCCACGCCCTTGAGGTTATGCTCGCGCGCGCCGCGCACCGAAATATGGGTCAGACTCATGGGGGCGTTGTTCCAGATTTGTTCCGTGGGGGCAAGGGGCGTTGCCCGGTCGGGAGGCAAGATAGGAAGGGGGAGCGGCCAGGGGAAGATGGCCGGGCGTGGACGATGGCGCGCTGCACCGGCCGGAGGGCGTTTCTGGTTCGGCTGCGGGCGCGTCTCGGCCTGTCTCGGGGTTTCCATGGATGGCCGCGGCTATGGGATCGCACGTAGAAACGGGGCATGACCTATTGGCGGCGCCATTGGCATGCGGGCGTCCTGAGCGTGGCGGGCAGCGTCGCGGGCATGACATTGGCGACGACTGGGGCCATGGCCCAGAGCGAGACGCCGGCGGGGCGGATCATCTTCCTGGGCTGGACCGAGGGCAAGGACCATTCGGTGTGGCTGTCCGGCGTCGATCCGGGCGAGTTTTTCGTCGTCTTTCCCGAGACCGGGGAGCGGGTGGACAGTTGGACCCAGCCCGATACCGGCCTGCACCTGACGGTATCGCCCATCGTGCGGGAAAATGGCGGCACCCATAATCTGTTCGCCCATATTCGCACCGAATATGCGGAATATGACAATTTCGTCGATTCGGCCGACCAGCATCCGGGCGGCATCAATTTTCCCGATCACTGGAACCGGCCCGACCCGGAACTGCCCGATCTGATCACGCCGGAATTGCGGCCAAACCCGGATACGGTGACGCCGGGGCTGCGCCCCTTGCCGGATACGGTAACGCCGGGGTTGCGCCCCAATCCGGATTTGATCACGCCCGGATTGCGGCCCTTGCCCGAGACAGTGACGCCGGAGCTGCGGCCGAACCCCGACACGGTGACGCCGGGTCTGCGGCCCGATCCGGATACTGTGACGCCGGAGTTGCGGCCGAACCCCGACACGGTGACGCCGGGGCTGCGTCCTGATCCGGACACGGTGACGCCGGAATTGCATCCTGATCCCGAAATCGTCACGCCCGAATTGCGGCCGGTGCCCGTTCCCATTACGCCGGAGGCGCGACCAGACCCCGATACGGTGACGCCGGAAGTCCGCCCGGACCCTGATACGCCAACACCCGAAATACGGCCTGATCCGGATACAGTGACGCCGGGTCTGCGACCTGATCCTGACACGGTGACGCCGGGTCTGCGTCCTGATCCGGACACGGTGACGCCGGGACTGCGTCCTGACCCGGACACGGTGACGCCTGGACTGCGTCCCGATCCGGACACGGTGACGCCGGGTTTGCGGCCTGACCCGGATACGGTGACGCCGGGTCTGCGTCCTGATCCTGACACGGTGACGCCGGGTCTGCGTCCTGATCCTGACACGGTGACGCCGGGCTTGCGGCCTGATCCGGATACGGTGACGCCGGGTCTGCGTCCTGATCCGGACACGGTGACGCCGGGACTGCGTCCTGACCCGGACACGGTGACGCCGGGGCTGCGGCCTGATCCTGATACGGTGACGCCGGGTCTGCGTCCTGATCCTGATACGGTGACGCCGGGCCTGCGCCCTGATCCGGATACGGTGACGCCGGGGCTGCGGCCTGATCCTGACACGGTGACGCCGGGCTTGCGGCCTGATCCGGACACGGTGACGCCGGGTCTGCGGCCTGACCCGGATACGGTGACGCCGGGGCTGCGGCCCGATCCTGATACGGTGACACCGGGCTTGCGACCTGACCCGGATACTGTGACGCCGGGTCTGCGGCCTGATCCGGATACGGTAACGCCGGGCTTGCGGCCTGATCCGGATACGGTGACACCGGGCTTGCGACCTGACCCGGATACTGTGACGCCGGGTCTGCGGCCTGATCCGGATACGGTAACGCCGGGCTTGCGGCCTGATCCGGATACGGTGACACCGGGCTTGCGGCCTGATCCGGATACGGTGACACCGGGCTTGCGGCCTGATCCGGATACGGTGACACCGGGTCTGCGTCCTGATCCGGACACGGTGACGCCGGGACTGCGGCCCGATCCTGATACGGTGACGCCGGGTCTGCGGCCTGACCCGGATACGGTGACACCGGGCTTGCGGCCTGATCCGGATACGGTGACACCGGGCTTGCGGCCTGATCCGGATACGGTGACACCGGGTCTGCGTCCTGATCCGGACACGGTGACGCCGGGACTGCGACCTGATCCGGACACGGTGACGCCGGGACTGCGTCCTGATCCTGACACGGTGACGCCGGGTCTGCGTCCTGATCCTGACACGGTGACGCCGGGTCTGCGTCCTGATCCTGACACGGTGACGCCGGGCTTGCGGCCTGATCCGGATACGGTGACGCCGGGTCTGCGTCCTGATCCGGACACGGTGACGCCGGGACTGCGTCCTGACCCGGACACGGTGACGCCGGGGCTGCGGCCTGATCCTGATACGGTGACGCCGGGTCTGCGGCCTGACCCGGACACGGTGACGCCGGGACTGCGGCCTGATCCGGATACGGTGACGCCGGGTTTGCGTCCCGATCCTGATACGGTGACGCCGGGGCTTCGGCCCGATCCTGATACGGTGACGCCGGGTCTGCGGCCTGATCCCGATACGGTAACGCCGGGTCTGCGGCCTGACCCGGACGTGGGCGGGCCGACCGTGCGGCCGATACAGCGGCCGCGCCCCGAGACGCTGCCGCCGATCGCGCCGAGCGGTGTCGCGCCGGGCCGCGATGAGCGGCGCCCGATGCTGATGACCGCCGATGAGGTCTGCCGGGCCGGGCGCGAAGGCCGGTTGCGGGGCGATCCGCAACTGGTCGAGAAGGCCTGCCGGATTGCAGCCAATGCCCGCCGGCGCTGGACCGCCTGGGGAGAATGGAGCTATTCGACGCTGAAGGATGACCGTTCCGGCGCCCGGACCAGGGGCAGCGCGAACCAGTATAATATTGGCCTGGATCGCTGGATCGACAAGCGCACCGTTGCCGGCATGGCCATCCAGTTCGGCAATTCGGATTATAAATCCTTCAATGGCGGCATGCGCCAGCAGGCCGATTCCATCACGGTGAAGCCATACATGGTGCATCGGATGGCAAATTCGGACGTGGTGCTGGATGCCAGCATCGGCTTCAACTTCGGCGAATATGAACAGCATGTGCTGATGCTGTCGGGCAAGCATGACAGCTTCACCCTGTCGGGCACGATCGGGATGAGCGCGCAGCGCCCGATCGGCAGCTTCCTGCTGCGGCCCCGCCTGTCGTGGAGCTATGCCAGCATCTGGCACGACAATTATGTCCTGCAGGGGCAGGTGGGCAATATCGACCTGCGCGTGCTGCAGGGCGATGCGCGCTATGATTATGGCGCGGTGGCGACGTCGCTGGAGATCAGCCGGCCATTCCGATCGGATGACATGGTCATCACCCCCTATGTCGAGGGTGGCGTCGATTTTGCCTATCTGCGCCCCAATGGCGGCCGTGTCCTGGGGCCGGACCTGCGCCTGATCGCGACCACGCCGGCGACCGGATCGGTCCGGTTCGGCACGCGCATCCAGTTGCGCGGCAATGTCGCGCTGATCGGATCGGGCGAATATTACGGGATCGGATCGGGCGGCCTGTCGAGCTGGCAGTGGCGGGGGAATCTGTCCTTCCGCTTCTAGTGCGGCGGGACGGGGCCTCGGGCTGCGGGCGATGGGAGCGGACATGGCGGTCGCGTCGGAGGCATTGGGGGTGTCGACGCGAAATCGCTGGCCAATCCTGCCCGCCTGCGGCACAGGCGAGGGGCATGACGTTGCCCGATCCTTCCACCTTCATTGCCGAGGGCGCCTCCGCCGCGGTCTATCGGCTGGACGGGGGGCGGGTGCTCAAGCTGTTCCACGAGGGTGTCGACCCGTCGATCATTCGCCGCGAATATGTGACGGCAGAGATGATCCAGGCGACCGGCCTGCCGGCGGCGCGGCTGTTCGGCCGGTGCGAGGCCGGCGGGCGGCAAGGCATCATCTATAGCGAGATAGAGGGCCCCAACCTGCTCCATTATATCTGGCGCCATCCGCATCGGGTGGGCTGGGCGATGCGGGCGATGGCGCAGTTGCAGGCGCATATCCATCGACAGCCGGTGCCGATGCTGCGCAGCCGCAAGGCGATATTGACCGAGGATATCGAAATGGCGCCGATGGTGCGCGGTTGCGTGCGGCGGCGATCGACCGGCTGGACCAGCTGGGCGAGGGCGACATGCTGTCGCATGGCGACCTGCATCCGGCCAATCTGATCGTCAGTGGCGAGGGGCTGGTGGCGATCGACTGGTCGAAGGCGGCGCGGGCGATGCCGGCGGCCGATGTGGTGCGCAGCGAGATGCTGATGCGCTTTGGTCCGGGACAAGCCAGTGGCTGGCTGGAGGGGCCGGTCCGCGACCTGGCCACGGCCCATTATGTCCGCTGTTACCGCCGGGCCGCGACGATGGATGGCGAGGCGCTGGCCGCCTGGCGGGCGCTGGTTGGCCTGGCCTGGATGCGCCATCGTCTGCCCGCCCGCGATGCGGCCTTTGGCGCCTATCTGGTTCGCGCACTGGAACGGGCGGGTTTGCCCGCGCTGGACGCCTGATCGCAGGGCGGATGTCGTTGGTGGGCCGTGGTGGACGGTTGGTCCAGTGGCCATGCCATCGGGCGGAGGCCATGGGCCGATCATCGAACGGGCCGCTGCGACCGCCGACTTGTTGTTATTCTGACATCGAAACAGGCCAGAGAGCAGCGCGTTAAGCGACGGTTCACGGCCGATGGTGCCGTGTTGACGGTAACAGTTGAGACAAGATCTGGAGTGCCCGACAGCATCCGGATACGCCCCCGGCATTCCCTTGCGCCGGGGGCGTTTTCATGTCCGCTCCTCCTGCGTCTCCGTAATTTCCCCTAGGGAATTGGCTGTCGTTTCGCGGACGAATGGCATTCGTCCGGTCGTTCGTCCCCGCAAATCCGCGCTTGGTCGATGGATCGGTCGTTGGCCGATGCCGGGGGTTGCCGGTCGAAGCGGACGGGCGGCGAGAGGGCCGGGCGCGTACACAGGATGGGCGAACGGGATATGGCGCAACGCCCCCACAAGACCCCCGCCGAACCGTTCGCATCCGGCGCGTCGACGCCCCCTGACGAGGCAGGCCGGATGCCATGACAGTTTTGAGGAGACACGCCATGTTCGCCACCGCCAAGATCATCACTGCCTTGAGTGCCGCCGCCGCCCTGCTGGCAGGTTCCGGCATCGCTTCGGCGCAGGAATTCAAGTCCAACGGCCGTACCACCGAAGTTCGCTTCGGCGACCTGGACCTGACCCGCTATGCCGATCAGCGGCAGTTGCGCAGCCGGATTTCCCGTGCGGCGGGCAAGGTTTGCTCGACCAGCGACCTGGCGGCGTTCAGCGCCTGCCGTTCCGCCGCGATCGCCCAGGTCGAGGCGCCGATCGCGACCGCCATCGCCCGCGCCCAGACCAACGAGCGCTATGCCGATGCCAAGGATGCCCGGCCGGTGGTCGGCAACTGACCATCCGCATCCCGCCAAGGGAGGGAGAGGGCCTGGCGCGAGCCGGGCCCTTTTCGCGTTGGGATAACCGGCGCGTCCGCCCCGGCCATTCTCGGTATTTCCCCCGATGGCGGACCTCCGGATTTGCGACGATCAGAAGGGGCAGGTTCAAGGGGATAATGGTCATGCGCGCGCGTCTTCCCGGCACTTCGCTCGTCATCATGGCAATGCTGATGGCCGGAGGGCTATGCGCGCCCGATGTCCGAGCGCAGAGCACGGAATCGCTCTACGAACCGATCGGCCATCATAGCGGCGGCGACGTGCATGCGGTGGACGAGACGCCGAGCTATGTCGTCCCCGATTTCGCGCCGGCCAAGCCCGCCGACCCGAACAAGGAACTGCCCTTCTTCAAGATCCGGCTGGGCCTGTCGCTGATCGGCGACTGGACCGATTTCAGCCAGGACGCGGTCAATGAAAGCCAGATCGGCCGGCAGGAGAACGAGTTTCAGGTGCGATCGGCGCGGCTCAGCCTGATCGGATCGGTCGGCGGCGACTATCGGGTGAGCTATCAGCTCAGCGGCGAATATAAGGGGTTCGACACCAACCCCGAGCAGAAATGGAAGCTGACCGACGCGTCGCTGACCTTTCCGCTGGGCAGCCGCACCAAGATGACGCTGGGCAAGACCAAGGAGACATTCTCCTACGAAATGGTCGGGGATTCGGCGAACCTGCCGCATAGCGAACGCGTGCTGACGCCCTTTTTCACGTCGCGCAATTTCGGCGTCCGCTTCGTCCAGGTGCTGGGCGCGAACAAGGCGGCGACCTTTTCGGCGGGGGCCTACAAGGATAGCTGGGATTTCGGCAGCTCGACCGACCGTGGCTGGGACTATTCGGCGCGCATGACCGGGCTGATCTGGGACGTGCCCGACCGCAACGAGTTCCTGCATGTCGGTGTCGCCTATCGCCATGCCGCGGCGGACGGCACGATCCGCTATAGCGGCCGGGCGGAAACCAATGTCGGCGATGTCGCGATCGACACCGGGAAATTCGCGGCGCAGAGCAGCGACGGCTTTGCCGGCGAGGCGCTGCTGAATGTCGGGCCGGTCTCGTTCCTGGGCGAATATATATTGAACCGGACCAATTCGCGCGAATTTCGCGACCCGGTCTTCCATGGCTGGTATGTCACCGGCAGCTGGATATTGACCGGCGAAACCCGGCCCTATGACCGCAATGTCGGCTATGCCCGGCGCGTCATTCCCAAGGGCCGCTGGGGCGCGCCCGAACTGGTGGCGCGCTATTCGGAAATGGACCTGGACGATAATGGCATCGAGGGCGGCCGCTTCAAGAAGACGATGCTGGGGCTCAACTGGTGGGCGACGACGCGCTGGAAATTCGGTGCGACCTGGGGCCACACCTGGCTCGACCGGTTCGGCGAGCGCGGCGAGAGCGACACGGTGCTGACCCGCATCCAGTGGATCTATTGAGCGCGGAAGAGCGCGTCTGTTTTGGAAAATGCGCGGGTGCGCCGGAGGCGCGTGTCCAAAAGGCCTCTCAGCGTCCCGTCATCGCCCGCGCATTGGCGAGATAGGTGCGGCCGATGCGGATCTCGTTGCCGTCGGCCAGCGCCGCGAACCAGACGCCGCTGCCATCGTGACGCAGCCGCGCGATATGCGGGCGGCGGACGATGTGCGAGCGGTGCAGGCGGACGAACGCCTGCGGATCGAGCCGTTCCTCCAGCGAACTGATGGTCTGGTGCAGCAAATAGCTATGGGCGCCGACATGGAGGCGCATATAGTCGCGCTCCGCCTCGATCCGGTCGATCTGGTCGGCGGCGATGCGGACCAGTTCGGAGCGGTGCGGCACCCAGAATTCCTCGGCCCATTCGGGCGCGGGTTCGGCCGGGGCGGGCGGGGCACCATCCTCGCCGTCGCGGCTGCGCAGCGCCTGTTCGACCCGGTCGACCGCGCGGGTCAGGCGATCATGGGCGACGGGTTTCAGCAGATAATCGACCGCGGCGAGATCGAACGCCTCGACCGCGAAGCTTTCGAAGGCGGTGACGAAGATGATCGCCGGGCGAATGCCCATCTGGCTGATCGCGCGGGCGACGCCGATGCCGTCGAGCAGCGGCATGGCGATGTCGAGCAGCAGCAGGTCGGGCTTCAGGGCCTCGACCAGGCGCAGCGCCGCCTCGCCATCATTGGCGGTGCCGACGAGCGCGATGCGCGGTTCGCGCGCGCACAGCATCTGCAATCGCTCGACCGCGAGCGGCTCATCGTCGACGATCATGGTGCGGATGGACATGGGCGTCAGCACCCCCGGCGGTTGAGCGGAAGGAAGAGATTGACGGCAAAGCCGCCATCGGCCTGCGGACCATAGTCGATCCGGCCCTGATCGCCAAAGCGGGCGGACAGGCGGTCGCGCACATTGGCGAGGCCGATGCCGCTGCCGCCATCGCCGGGGCTGGGCGGCTTGTCGCCATTGTCGGCGACGGTGAGGTGCAGCAGGCCATGCTCCTCGCGCGCGCGGATGGTGATGGCGACCGGGCTGGAGGTGCGCGAGACGCCATATTTGATCGCATTTTCGACCAGCGGCTGGAGGATCAGGCCCGGCACGCAGGCGGTCAGCAGGTCGGCGGGAATGTCGATCCGGGTGGCCAGCCGGTCGGGGAAGCGCACCGCCTCGATATCCAGATAGAGTTTCTGGAGATGGACTTCCTCCTCCAGTTGCACGTCATCGAGCGGATCGCCGGTGAGGCTGGTGCGGTAGAAATTGGAGAGCGACATGATCATCTGTTCGGCCTCGTCGCGCCGGTCCTTCATCACCAGGGAGGAAAGCGAGTTCAGCGTGTTGAACAGGAAATGCGGGTTCACCTGATAGCGCAGCGAGCGCAGTTCGGCCTGCTGCGCGGCGCGTTCCAGCCGGGCGGCGCGGCGTTCGGTGCGATGCGCCTCGCTGGCATAGGAGAGGGCGAGATAGAGGCCGGCCCAGGCGGCGAGGAAGAAATAGCGGCTGAGCGCATCTTCCAGGATCGCGGTCAGGGCATAGCCCTGTTGGGTATATTTCTCATGATCCGCATCGGGGAACATGCTGACCGGATCATAAATGTTGAAGACATAGAAATTGGCCGCCGCCATGGCGAGCGCGAAGGGGGCGGCGAGCGAGAAGGCGGCCACCACCCGGATCATCAGCGGCTTGCCGTCGAACCGGCGCAACACCAGGTACAGCACCCAGGTGACGATGATGCCGATCAATGTCACCACCGCGCGGCGGGCCGCCATTTCGATCTGGGAATCGAAGCCGACCACCGCCGCGCGCAGGCTGATCAGCACGGCATAGAAGAACCAGAAGCCGATGATGGAATAAAGGGCGACGGCAGGCGCCACGCCGCGTGGCCCGTCTTCGGTGGGAAGTGTCATGGAGGATATCTACGCCAGCTTGGCGACGCTGTCGCCCCCTGCGCGCGATGCTGGTCGAAGCGGCTTGGCGGTTGGTCGAAGCGGCGGGGGGGGGGAACTGGTGCTGGCTCCTGTCGGTTGATCCGGCAGGAGAAAAGGAGACGCGCAGATGAGCGATACCAGGCGCGAGAGCGAGAAGAAGCTGGACGAGGCGCTGGAAGACAGCATGGATGCGTCGGACCCGCCCGCGACCAGCCGGCCGGACGATGACGGCGAGCCGGTGCCGTCTTCGGGGTTTCCCGAACAGCCCGAGCGCTGACCGATAGCGGACCGCGAAAATCCATGTTATTCCAGTCGGGCAAGCGCGGCCCCGACCGCCATCAGGCGGCAGGCCGGCTTCCCCGCGCGAGAGGAGCAGACGACGATGCCGACTTCCACCACCCCCGCGATCGAACGCATTGCCCGCGTGCTGGCCGGGCGCCAGCTCAGCCTGAATGGCGGCGGCCAGGATCCCCATGCGGCGGGCGCGGTGGATGCGGCCTGGCCCGACCATGTCGACGATGCCTATGCGATATTGCACACGCTGCGCGAACCCGATGCCGACATGGCGCGGGCCGGCGACGTGGCGGTGTGGCGCAGCATGATCGGCGCGGTGCTGGAGCGGCGTGCGGGCTGAGCAGGGGCTCCCTGAGGCGAAATATTAACCCGGTCGTGGCAGGGAGCGCGCAGGAGACTGCGCCATGTACCACATCGAATTTCGCCATGATCTGAACCTGCTGGACATCAAATGGTCCAAGCTGTTCACCGCGGAGGAAGTCGCGGCCTATGCCCGCGAGTGCAAGGCCCGCTTCCTGGCCGAGGGGTTCAAGCCGGGCTATCTGCTGCGCATGGACATGAGCGCCAGCAGCGCCCAGCCACAGGAGGCGGTCGCGTCCTTCCGCGCGAATCTGGGCGATTTCCCCAAGGCGCGGCGGATCGCCATCATCACCGGCAGCGCAATCACCCGGTTGCAGGTGAAGCGCGAAATGACGCAGCCCTATCTGCGGATATTCGATGATGCAACGGCGGGGCTGGCCTGGTTGCTGGAAGCCGAAGCGGTTGAAGCGCAGGTATAATCCTCCGTCCGTCGCATTTCACAAAAATATCATGTTGCACTGCAAAACGAAATCTGGTCCCTTGTGACAATCGGTGGGACAGGTGCTCGTTAAGCCTTTGCTAACCATGTGAGGCGCATGTTCTGCTGATCGACTTCAAGTCGGAGGGCATGAGCAATGGGCACGAGTGCAAGACCGGCGGACGGGGCTATTACCCTGGCGGAATTGCGGGAATTCGCCAGTTTCCCGTCGGCCACGCAAAGATATATTCGCAGATCGCTGGACATCGGGCTGCATCGCCGCGACGCGATGAAGCTATGGTCGCGCGACATGGTCGAGGAAGCCAGCATCCGCGCCCAGGCGCGCATCTATGGCCGGCTGGACGAGATCAAGGCGCATGTCCCCGACGATAGCGGGCTGGACCAGGTGGAGCCGTTCATGGCGCCGCTGGTGACGGTGTCCGCCTTTGACCTGGGGCAGGACCGGCTGGCGAGCTTCTCGGCCTATCGCTTCCTCTATGAGCGGCTGCTGGGGGCGGGGGCGCGGCCCTGGCTGCCGGGCGCCTTCTGCGCGGCGGCGAGCCTGCCGCATCTTCACCCCGAAAAGCGCCGGCTGCTGTTGCAGTCGATCAGCGAGGCGGCCGCCACGGCGGTCGGCTGGTCCAACCGCGAGCCGACCTTCTACCCCGAATGGGTCGAGAAGGTGGACCTGTCCAAGGCCAACTGATCCGGCCTGATCCTGCCGGCGCCCCTGGGGAGGGCGCGGGCGGGATGGCGGCCTGGTTGCTGGTCTGGCGCCGTTCGGCCTGTCCTTCCTCCGCCTTCTTCACGGCGCCGCGCGCATGAACCGCGCGGCGCGCGCCTGTACTCCACTATCGTCCGCTCTCGAAGAGCAGGAAGATCACAGCCTTCACCGGGTGGGATTGGGTGGGTCGCGGACAGGTCTTTATCCCGTCATGCCAGCGAAGGCTGGCATCTTTCTGTTCTTCTCAGAGCCCGGAAGGAAGTGAGATCCCAGCCTTCGCTGGGATGACGGAGTTGGGTGGGAAGCGGAATGGCAGCTTACGGGAAGCATCGGTATATAGCAGTTAGTTAACTACTGGTCGCTGAACGCCCCAACGTCCTTCCACGCATCGCTTCTGTTTGCATAGGCCGCTTGCAATTACCTGCTGGCGAATTTCGGAAGCGCGGGCCGCCGGAACGCCGGGTTCAAACTCTACCCACAGACGACCGGCTCCTTTCGGCTGCGCCGCATACTCTCGCATGTATGATACGAATTCAGCGTCATTTAGGTTCTGGCCGTTCCATTCGAGGCTCCCTGAACGTTTGATTTCGACACGATAACCGTCTCGAAATCCGGTGGTCTGATCGATGGGAATAGCCACGTCTTCGTGGCTGTTGCATGCGCATAGCGTCAACGTAGCAATGCAAATAAAGCCGGTCCGCATGTGGCCATGCTTACGTTCACAAGCGACTGTCCGCTACCGAGAAGTTAGGGGGGATGTTCCAACGGCCACAAGTGGTCGATGACTGCCGGGCTGCTTTTAATCCGAAAGGCCGTTGCGTCACGATATGCAGGATGCGAGCATTTGACTGCTGATGACAACGCTCATGGAGACTCGATGCTACCCCTTGTCATTCTGGCTGCTATATCCCGGTGTGCATCGGCACAACTGTGCCCAACAGATACAGAAATCTTGGAAGCTGTCAGCAGTCAGGATGATGAAACGGTTTATTCGGCATCAGCGCAATACGCCAATGACTATCCTGATCACATAACTTTCGTTCATGCTATCCGGATTACCGGCCTATCAGATGTGCTATGCAGCGATGAACTTTCTTCCGATCCACCTTCAATCACCTGCCGTTTCACCGTGAAATACGGGAAGCGGCGTTCCTTTCAAATTGCGCGGTTGGAGAAGCAGGAAGGTCGCTGGGCAATAGCTGATGCGATTGAGGTGGTCCGCGATCGGAAATAGGGTGGGTAGCGGACTGGTCCTTATCCGGTCATGCCAGCGGAGGCTGGCATTCCAGGCAGGCGAACGCCGCCTAAGCAGATAGCGCGAGACGGCTGGCCTCTTTCTCCGCGCTCTTCGCGGCTCCGCGTGATTCATTATTCGCGCGGGGCCGCGAAGAGCGCGGAGGGGAAAGAAGGAAGGGCGGGAATGGGGTGGAAACAAGGCATAGCCCCTCCCTTCCAGGGAGGGGTTGGGGTGGGTTGCGAGCGCAGCGAGCTTCTGCCCTATCGACCGTAGACCGCCGCTACGCGGCGCACCCACCCCCGGCCCCTCCCTGGAAGGGAGGGGAGCAGGAAACGTCCGTTTCTGATCGAAACCTGATGGGGTGGACGCCCCCCGACAGCCTTTATGGCAAAGTGGAGGTGTTGAAGCACCACTGAGGAGGCGTCCGTGTCACAGGTTACCACAATCGGTCTGGATATCGCCAAGAACGTTTTCCATGCGCATGGCGCTGACGAGCGGGGTGCGATGGTGTTCAGCCGCAAGCTGACGAGAGCAAAGCTGCTCGAGTTCTTTGCAGGTCAGCCGGTATGCATAGTAGCGCTCGAGGCGTGCGGCGGCGCCCATCATTGGGCGCGTCAGTTACAGACGATGGGGCACGATGTGCGGCTGATCCCACCATCTTACGTGAAGCCATTCGTGAAGCGGAACAAGAACGATGCGATTGATGCTGAAGCGATTGCCGAGGCTGCGCAGCGCCCAGGCATGCGCTTCGTGGCGGTGAAAAGCGAAGAGCAACAGGCCGCAGGGCTCGTGTTCCGCACACGTGACCTAGCGGTGCGGCAGCGCACTCAGCTGATCAACGCCATTCGCGGGCACCTAGCG
This sequence comes from Sphingobium salicis subsp. salicis, assembly GCF_049472635.1. NCBI lineage: Bacteria > Pseudomonadati > Pseudomonadota > Alphaproteobacteria > Sphingomonadales > Sphingobiaceae > Sphingobium > Sphingobium salicis. The sequence goes on along the minus strand of NZ_JAYRCS010000001.1, from coordinate 2,594,624 downwards.
GAGTATGGTTGGGTAGCACCGCGCGGCACAGCGCATATGACAATGCTCGCCGACCTGCTCGAGGATGAGGAAATGACTTCAAGTCTGCCTGCAGCGGCACGGCCCATGTTCAAGCTCATGGTCGACATGCTGGCCGATCTCGACAAGCAGATTGCCGTGCTGGACCGTGAGATCGCACGGCGTGCTAAGGAGGATGAAGCGGCCAGGCGGCTAATGACCATTCCAGGGATCGGTCCTATCGCTGCGACCGCCATCATCGCGCTGGCCCCGCCGGTCGAGACGTTCCGTAAGGGGCGCGACTTCGCGGCTTGGCTTGGCCTCGCCCCCCGTCAGCACTCGACCGGCGGCAAACAGCGGCTCGGCAGCATATCGAAGATGGGCGAGCGGACGATCAGGCGACTACTGATTATCGGAGGTAGCTCGATGGTGCGTCAGGCCTGCCGGTTCGGCGCGCCGGCCGGCTCGTGGCTGGAGCGGATGCTCGCGCGCAAACCGCGCATGCTCGTCTCGGTGGCGCTCGCCAACAAGATGGCGCGCATGGTCTGGGCACTGCTCACCAGAAATGAAGATTACAGAGCTCCGGCAGCAGTTGCGGCGTAAGCCAAGGCAGCGGCCAGAGGCGTCGGGGACGTAGGCGGTCGAAGGAGGGTATGGCACAACAGTCGGCGAGACGGGGCTGGAAGAACCAGGGAATGGCAGAGCGCTAACCAAGCGCGTAAACCTGTAATGGATCCGGTCCGCGAACTCCCATACTGGCCCGCAGCATATGGCGCTGCTCATCGAGGCCGGACAGATGACAGCATCCGACTACGTGCCAACAAACCCCGATTTACTGCTTGCATCCGAAGGGGCGTCCACAGATGCCAATCGCAACGGGCGTCATCCTGACGGAAGTCAGGATCCATTTTGCACTACGCCAGATAGGGAGTGCTGAATGGATCCCGGATCAAGTCCGGGATGACGGATATGCCAAGGTCAGCTTTTGGGAGAAGCCGTGGAGTAAGTGGAGGGTGCTCCTTCTGGGCGCCAGCCATCAAGGATTCATGGCGGGGGGCTGTGGGCGTCCCGCTGCAAAAGGCCAGAGGCGGGGCCTGGAGATCACGAAGGTCAGGCTGATCGACATTCGGTTGCGGGGCGGTGCTGGATGCGGCTCGGCAGATTTCCGGTCCTGACCGGCAGGCGGTTCGTGCGGGCAAAGAAAAAGGGGCTGCGCGGCGGCAGCCCCTCCATGATCCCGATCGGGCCGGTCCTCAGCGGATCGGCGAGTCCGGCGACAGGCGCATGTCGAGATAATTGTCGACCGACTTCATCAGCTGGTCCAGCTCATGCTCGAAGAAGTGGTTGGCTCCCTTGATCTCGTCATGATGGATGGTGATGCCCTTCTGGGTGCGCAGCTTGTCGACCAGCTTCTGCACTGCGCTGGCGGTCACCACTTCGTCCGCCGTGCCCTGGACGATGATGCCCGACGAGGGGCAGGGCGCCAGGAACGAGAAATCATACATGTTGGCCGGCGGCGCGACCGAGATGAAGCCGCGGATTTCCGGGCGGCGCATCAGCAGCTGCATGCCGATCCAGGCGCCGAAGGAGAAACCGGCGATCCAGGTGGTCTGCGCTTCGGGGTGGAAGCTCTGCACCCAGTCGAGCGCGGCTGCGGCATCGCTGAGTTCGCCAATGCCATTGTCGAACGTGCCCTGGCTGCGGCCGACGCCGCGGAAGTTGAAGCGCAACACGGCAAAGCCGCGCTTCACGAAGGTCTTGTAGAGTGCCTGGGTGATGCGGTCGTTCATCGTGCCGCCGCCCTGCGGATGCGGGTGCAGGATCATGGCGACCGGCGCGCGCGGGCGGGGCGGGGGGCTGAAGCGGCCTTCGAGGCGACCTTCGGGTCCGGGGAAAATGACGTCGGGCATGGCACCTGTTATGGTCTGGGCTGCCACGGGGCAGCGGGGAAAGGGTCCGTGCGCGCGCCGGGGCTTGGCCATATGGCCTTCACGCTGGCGCAGCGCGGCAATCCGCCTATATAGATGCCGCCGCCATTTCCGCAATCAATGAGTAGTTCCGCTTGGCCGCCGACCGCCTTTATCTCGATCATGCCGCGACCACCCCGATGCTGCCGCAGGCGCAGGCCGCGATGGTCGCCGCAATGGCCGGCTGGGCCAACCCGTCCAGCCCACACAGCGACGGGCGCGCGGCGCGGGCGATGCTGGAGGATGCGCGGCGGCGGATCGCAGCGGCGCTGGGATGGGATGGCCATGTCCTCTTCACCTCCGGCGCGAGCGAGGCGATCGCCATCGCGCTGACCCGCGCCAAGGCGGGGCGAATCATCACCTCGCCGGTCGAGCATGACGCCGTGTTGCGCGTGACCAAGGAGGCCGAGCGGCTGGCGGTGGATGGCGATGGCCGGGTGCTGTTGCCGGAACTGGCGCCGGGCAGTCTGGTCGCGATCCAGCATGTGAACAACGAGACGGGCGTGATCCAGCCACTGGCGGATTTCCGGCGCGCGGGGCTGCTGCTGTTTGCCGATTGCGCCCAGAGCGCGGGCAAGCTGGCGCTGCCCGAGGCCGACATGATCGCGATCAGCGCGCACAAGTTCGGCGGGCCGCCGGGGATCGGCGCGCTGCTGATCCGCGATCTGGCGCTGGTCGAGCCGAGCGGCGGGCAGGAGCAGGGCTATCGCGCCGGCACCGAAAATCTGCCGGCGATCATGGCTATGGCGGCGGCGCTGGAGGCACGGGGCGACTGGATGCCGGTGGCGGCCGCGCTGCGGGCAAGGCTGGACGCCGGGATCGAGGCGGCGGGCGGGCAGATCGTCGCGCGTGACGCGCCGCGCCTGCCGGCGATCGCCAGCTATCGCATGCCCGGCCTGTCGGCGCGGGCGCAGCTGATCCAGTTCGACCTGGCCGGCATGTCCGTGTCGGCGGGCAGCGCCTGTTCATCCGGATCGCTCAAGACCAGCCATGTGCTGGGCGCGATGGGCTGGGACGCGGCGGCGGCGGGCGAAGTGGTGCGGGTGAGTTTCGGCCCGCAGACCAGCGCGGGCGATGTCGATCGCTTCCTGGCCACATGGACCGCCATGGCGGAGCGGGCGGGCCGGTGATCTATCTCGACTATCAGGCGACGACGCCGCTGGCGCCCGAAGCCTTCGAGGCGATGGTGCCGCTGTTGCGCGACCAGTTCGCCAATCCGCACAGCGCGCACCGCGCCGGGCGCATGGTCGCGGCGCAGGTGGAACTGGCGCGCGATGCCATAGGCCAGTTGCTGCCGCCGGGCGGCAGGCTGCTCTTCACCTCCGGCGCGACCGAGGCGCTCAATATCGCGATCCAGGGCGCGCCGGCGGGCGACATCGTCACCATCGCGACCGAACATGCCGCCGTGCTGGATACGGTGGCGGCGATGCGGCGGACGGGCCGGGCGGTGACGGTCCTGCCGGTGGATGGCGACGGGCTGGTCGACATGGAAGCGGCGGCGCGGGCGATCGTGCCGGGCATCGCTCTCGTTGTCGCGATGCTGGTCAATAACGAGATTGGCGTGATCCAGCCGGTCGGTGCGCTGGCGGAACTGGCCCATGGCGCGGGCGCGCTGTTCCTGTGCGACGCGGTGCAGGGCTATGGCCGGGTGCCGATCCCCGACCCGTGCGACATGGTGGCGATCAGCGCACACAAGATCCATGGGCCAAAAGGGATCGGCGCGCTGTGGTTGCGCGACGGGGTGAAGATCGACCCGCTGATCCATGGCGGCGGGCAGGAAGGCGGGCTGCGGTCGGGCACGCTGTCGCCCGCCCTATGCGCCGGCTTTGGCGTGGCGGCGCGCCTGATGCGGGAACAGGCGGAGGCCGACCGCGCGCATGTGGCGGCGCTGTCTGCGCAGGCGCGCGCACTGTTCGCCGACTGGACGCTGAACGGCAGCGCCGACGCGCGCTATCCCGGCAATCTCAACATTCGTCGCGCCGGGATCGACGGCGCGCGATTGTTGTCCGATTGCCGCAATATGTCTTTTTCGCTCGGCAGCGCTTGCGCGAGCGGGTCCGGGCGGCCTAGCCATGTGCTGCGCGCCTTGGGTCTTTCAGACAGTCAGGCGCGCGGATCGGTGCGGATCGGCTTTGGCCGATACACGACATCGGCCGAACTGGAGGAGGCTGCGAAGGTGATTAACGGGGCGGCGACCGCACAAGCGGCGCCGTGAGCAGGGAGCATCGCATAGCATGACCATGGTCACCTTCATCAGCGCCGACGGCGAAAATCGACTGGAGGTCGATGCGCCTGCCGGGTCCGTCCTGCTGGAGGTTGCACAGGCGGCGGGTCAGCCGCTGGAAGGAACATGCGAAGGGCAGATGGCCTGTTCGACCTGTCATGTCATCGTCGATGCCGCCGATTTCGACCGGCTGCCGCGCGCGAGCGAGGATGAGGAGGATATGCTGGACCTGGCCGCTGCGGCGACCCGCACCAGCCGCCTGGCCTGCCAGATCATCCTGTCCGAGCAACTGGACGCGCTGACTGTCCGTATCCCTGGCGAATTCAACAATATGCAAGGTATGTAAGCCATGGCGCTGCGCAAATCCCTCTCGCTCGCGGCGCTGACCGCCTGTCTGGTCGTGGCCTTGCCGCTGTCGGCCGCGCCCAAGAAGAAGGCGCCGGCCAAGAAGGCGGAAGATGTGCCGACCTTGCCGACATTGATGCCGCCCGCACCACGTTATCTGGTGCCGCAATCCGCGCTCACCTCCGTCCGCAATCCCAAGGAGATCGAGGAGGAGACCGGTGGGCGCATGGGCATCGCGCTGGTCGATCGCGAGGGCGCGCTGATCCTGGGTTTCAACCGCGATGACCGCTTTGCCATGTGCTCGACCTTCAAGGCGCCGCTGGCCGCCGCCGTGCTGATCGGCGCGCAGGGCGGCAAGTTCGGGCTGGAGGGGGAGATCCCCTTCACCAAGGACGATATTCTCGATTACGCGCCCGTCGTGAAGAAGAACAAGAAGCGCGGCCGCATGTCGATGGCCGAACTGGCCGCGGCGGCCGTGGAGGTCAGCGACAACAGCGCCGCCAACCTGTTGCTGCCGATGCTGGGCGGGCCGGAGGGGCTGACCTCCTTCATCCGTGCCCATGGCGACAAGATCACGCGGCTCGATCGCATCGAGCCCGAGTTGAACGAGAATGTCGCTGGGGATCCGCGCGACACGACCAGTCCGGCGGCGATGGCCGGACTGATGGGGCGGCTGTTGTTCCGCGACATGGCTGCGGCCGATGCCGACAGGCTGCGCGGCTGGCTCAATGCCAGCACCACCGGCGACAAAAGGATCAAGGCGGGCCTGCCCGAAGGCTGGACGTCGGGCAGCAAGACCGGCAGCTGCGGCACCGCCTATAATGACGTCGCACTGGTGAAGTCGCCGGCGGGCGAGGAATATATATTGGCCATCTATCTCGACCGGCCGACCGTGGACGACAAGAAGGCCGAGGCAGCGATCGCCGAGGCCGCCCATTCGGCGCTGGAATTCGTCAGCAAGGCGCAGAAGAGCGGGCTGGACTAGCTTTCAGGAAGGCAAGGGCATGGAAGCCCTTGCCTTCCTGTCATGACTTCGCCATATGCCCGGCCGGGAGTCGGGCGGACGTAGTCGTCGCCAACCTGGTCAGGTCCTGACGGAAGCAGCCACAACGATTTTTCTGCGGGTCGTTCCGGCTCCCACCTTTCCGCACAGCATCATCTCTTCGCAAGGTCCGAACGGGCTTCGACAAGCCGCATCTGAACGGTTAGGAAACAGGCATGTCCGATTCCCCTCAGCCCTATCGCGTGCTTGCGCGCAAATATCGTCCGCGCAACTTTCGCGAGCTGATCGGGCAGGACGCCATGGTCCAGACGCTGGGCAATGCGATCCGGCGCGGGCGCCTCGCCCATGCCTTTCTGATGACCGGCGTGCGCGGGGTCGGCAAGACGTCGACCGCGCGGCTGATCGCCAAGGCGCTGAACTGCATCGGCCCCGATGGGCAGGGCGGCCCGACGATCGACCCGTGCGGCGTGTGCGAACCCTGCATGGCGATCGCCGAGGGCCGGCATATCGACGTGGTCGAGATGGACGCCGCCAGCCATACCGGCGTCGACGACGTGCGCGAGATCATCGAGGCGGTGCGCTATGCCGCCGTGTCGGCGCGCTACAAGATCTACATCATCGACGAAGTCCATATGCTTTCGAAGAACGCGTTCAACGCGCTTCTCAAGACCTTGGAGGAGCCGCCGGCCCATGTGAAATTCCTGTTCGCCACGACCGAGGTGAACAAGGTGCCGGTGACGGTGCTGTCGCGCTGCCAGCGGTTCGACCTGCGCCGCATCCCGGCCGAGATGCTGGCCGGCCATTTCGCCCATGTGGTCGAGGCCGAACAGGTCGCGGCCGAACCCGATGCGCTGTCGCTGATTGCGCAGGCGGCCGAAGGCTCCGCGCGTGACGGCCTGTCGATCCTGGACCAGGCGATCGCCCATGCCGAAATGGGCGAGGGCGAGCCGATGGTCACGGCCGCGCAGGTGCGCGAGATGCTGGGCCTGTCGGATCGCGGCTCGACGCGCCGGCTGCTCGGCCTGCTGCTGGAGGGCGATACCGCTGCGCTGCTGGGCGGGGTGCGCGATCAATATGCGCTGGGGGTCGAGCCGCTGTCGCTGATGCGCGGCCTGCTGGAACTGGTGCATGCGGTCACGCTGGTGAAGGCCGGGCGCGACATTGCGACGCCGGGCCAGTCCGACGAGGAACGCGGCGCGCTGGCCGACTGGGCGTCGCAGATCGGCTTTGGCCCGCTGCATCGGCTGTGGCAGCTGATGCTCAAGGGGCATGACGAGGTGGCGACCGCCGCCCTGCCGATCGAGGCGTGCGAGATGGCGCTGCTGCGCGTGATGCATGCCGCGACCATGCCTGATCCCAGCGACCTTGCCCGGATGCTGCAGGGCGGGGTGCCGGCGGCCGCGCCGGCGATGCCGGGTCAGGCGCCCGCTGCTGCCGCGCCCGCGCCGGAACCCGCGTCCAGCCTGCCCGCCACCTTCGAGGATCTGATCGAAGCCTTCTGGCAGAAGAGCAAGGGGCATCTGGCGCAGGAAATGCATGATTGCGTGGGGATCATCCGCTATGATCCGCCAATGCTGGAGTATCGCGGCACCGCCAGCCTGTCGCCCGACTTCGCCACCCGGATCATCCCGGCGCTGCGCGAGGTGACCGGCGTCGCCTGGACGGTGACGCAGGGCGAGGGGGAGGCCAAGCCGACCCTGCTGGCCAATGAACAGCGCCAGCTGGCCGACAGCCGCGCCGCAATTTTGGAAACCCCGGTGGTCAAGGCGGCAATGGACGCCTTCCCCGATGCCGAGCTGGTCCATTCGGACGAGCCGGAACAATGGAGTGCCGAAGCATGAAGGATCTGAACGAAATATTGGGGATGGCCAGCCGCGTGCAGGAAGAGCTGCAGCGCGCGCAGGACAATCTGGACAAGTTGGAAGTCGAGGGCGCGGCCGGTGGCGGCCTGGTCAAGGTGAAGGCGTCGGCCAAGGGCCGCATCCTGGGCGTGTCGATCGACGACAGCCTGCTGGCGCCGTCGGAAAAGCAGATGCTGGAAGACCTTATCACCGCCGCGTTCAACGATGCGCGCAAGAAGGCGGACGAGGTCAGCAACACCGAAATGGGCAAGATGACCGCCGGCCTGCCGCTGCCGCCGGGCTTCAAGCTGCCCTTCTGAGCCGGCGCGCACTGCCGTTCCGGGGCTGCCGCTGGCGGATAAGCCCTTGTTCATCGTTGCAGCAATATGGTGATCGCTGATTGATTGACGCGACGGGCATCCCCATAAAGGCGATGAACCGCATGACGGGCCGCAAGTCCGGCCCTGGAGAGTGAATGACTACGCAATATCCCCTTCTGCCGCTGCGCGACATCGTCGTCTTCCCGCAGATGATCGTCCCGCTCTTCGTCGGTCGCGACAAGAGCGTCGCCGCGCTGGAAGCGGCGATGGAGGGCAATAAGGAAATCTTCCTGGTGTCCCAGCTCGACCCGGCCGAGGATGATCCGGGCAAGGACGCGCTGTATGACACCGGCGTGGTGTCGGTGGTGCTGCAACTGCTCAAGCTGCCCGACGGCACGGTGCGCGTGCTGGTCGAGGGCAAGCATCGCGCCCAGCTGGCCGATCTGGCGCCGGCCGAGGCTGGCTATCTGGTCGCCGAGGTCGCGCCGGTCGAGGAGATCGTCGCCGAAGGTCCGGAAGCCGCTGCGCTGATGCGCTCGGTGGCCGAGCAGTTCGAGAATTACGCCAAGCTCAACAAGAAGCTGCCGGCCGAAACGCCGGTGCAGCTGCGCGAGATCGACGATGCCGGTCGCCTGGCCGATTCCGTCGCCGCCAACATCAACGTCAAGGTCGCCGACAAGCAGTCGCTGCTGGTCGAGCCCGATCCGGTCAAGCGGCTGGAGATGGTGTTTGCCTTCATGGAAGGCGAGCTGGGCGTGCTGCAGGTCGAGAAGAAGATCCGTGGCCGCGTGAAGCGCCAGATGGAAAAGACCCAGCGCGAATATTATCTGAACGAGCAGCTCAAGGCGATCCAGCGCGAACTGGGCAATGGCGAGGGCGAGGAAGGCGATGAACTCGCCGAACTGGCCGACAAGATCGCCAAGGCGAAGCTGAGCAAGGAAGCCCGCGCCAAGGCGACGGCCGAGCTGAAGAAGCTCAAGGGCATGCAGCCCATGTCGGCCGAAGCGACGGTGGTGCGCAACTATCTCGACGTGCTGCTGGGCCTGCCCTGGGGCAAGAAGGGCCGGGTCAAGACCGACCTCAAGAAGGCGCAGGCGATCCTGGACGAGGATCATTTCGCGCTGGAGAAGGTCAAGGACCGGATCATCGAATATCTGGCGGTGCAGGCGCGCACCAACAAGCTGAAGGGGCCGATCCTGTGCCTCGTCGGCCCGCCGGGCGTCGGCAAGACCTCGCTGGGCCGTTCGATCGCCAAGGCGACCGGCCGCGAGTTCGTGCGCCAGTCGCTGGGCGGTGTGCGCGACGAAGCCGAGATCCGCGGCCATCGCCGCACCTATATCGGATCGCTGCCGGGCAAGGTCGTGTCGAACCTGAAGAAGGCGGGCACCATGAACCCGCTGTTCCTGCTCGACGAGATCGACAAGCTGGGCCAGGATTTCCGCGGCGATCCGGCATCGGCGCTGCTGGAGGTGCTGGACCCCGAACAGAACAGCAAGTTCCAGGACCATTATCTGGAGATCGACGTCGACCTGTCCGACGTGATGTTCGTGACGACGGCCAACTCGCTGAACCTGCCGCAGCCGCTGCTCGACCGCATGGAGATCATCCGGCTCGAAGGCTATACCGAGGACGAGAAGGTCGAGATCGCCCAGCGCCATCTGGTGCCCAAGCAGATCGACGCCCATGGCCTGAAGAATGGCGAGTTCGAGGTGACCGAGGCCGCGGTGCGCGACCTGATCCGTTACTATACCCGTGAAGCCGGCGTCCGCACGCTGGAGCGGGAAGTGGCGCGTCTGGCCCGCAAGGCGCTGCGCAAGATCCTGGAAGGCGCGTTCGACAAGGTCGAGATCACGCCTGAAAACCTGGCCGACTATGCCGGCGTGCGGAAATTCCGCCATGGCGTGGGCGAGGAAGAGAACCAGATCGGCGCCGTCACCGGCCTGGCCTGGACCGAGGTGGGCGGCGAACTGCTGACGATCGAGGCGGTGACCGTGCCCGGCAAGGGCCTGATCAAGACGACCGGCAAGCTGGGCGAAGTGATGAACGAATCGGTGCAGGCCGCCTTCTCCTATGTGAAGGCGCGTTCGCCCGGCTATGGCATCAAGCCGAGCCTGTTCAACCGCAAGGACATCCATATCCACCTGCCCGAGGGTGCGGTGCCCAAGGATGGTCCGTCGGCCGGTATCGGCATGGTCACGACCATCGTGTCGACCCTGACCGGCATTCCCGTCCACAAGGATGTGGCGATGACCGGCGAGGTGACGCTGCGCGGCCGGGTGCTGCCGATCGGCGGCCTCAAGGAGAAGCTTCTCGCGGCGCTGCGTGGCGGCATCAAGACGGTGCTGATCCCGCAGGAAAACGAGAAAGACCTAGCGGAAATTCCGGCCAACATCCGCGAGGGGCTGGAGATTGTTCCGGTGTCCCATGTCGACGAGGTGCTGGCGCGCGCGCTGGTGTCCAAGCCCGAAGCGATCACCTGGACCGAGGAAGATGATCTGGCCGCGCAGCCCAGCGCCGGCCAGGGTCGCGACGGCGATCCCGCTATCCGTCACTAAAAGCCCGGTTTTCGGCGCGTTTATGCCCATGGGGGCAAAAACGCGCCGGAGCCGGCTTTTTTGACGCTTTCCCTTTGACACCGCTTGAAAGCTGGGCCTTATTGCCCCGCCTACGCCGCGATTCCTTGACTATCCAACATCTATAAAGGGGGTTCCCAAGGCATGAACAAGCAGGATCTTATCAGCGCCGTCGCTGAAAGCAGCGGTCTCAGCAAGAGCGACGCCAGCAAGGCGGTCGAGGGCGTGTTCGACGCCATCACCGGCGCGCTGAAGAAGGGCGACGAAGTGCGCCTGGTTGGTTTTGGCACTTTCTCCGTGTCGCAGCGCAAGGCTTCGACCGGTCGCAACCCGCGCACCGGCGAGACGATGACGATCAAGGCGTCGTCGCAGCCGAAGTTCAAGGCCGGCAAGGGCCTGAAGGATTCGGTCAACTAAGGATGCAGGCGCGCCTGTTCGGGCGCGTTTACGTCTGATGATCTGCCGGCGTCGCGGTCGGAAGTAGGTTTGCGGGAGAGTGGCGCTGCGGCAGGGGAAACCCGCCCGGCGCATGCATGTCGAAAGGAAGGGGTAGGGGCCGGGGGCCTCTGCCCCTTTTTTCATGGCCTTGTGCGGCGGATCGCGGCGATGATCGGCCCGCTGCCCTCGACCTGCTCCGCCTGCGGGGGTAGGAGGGGGCATGAGAGCGATCAGACGGGGCATCGGGACTTCGGGGGCGGCCTTGGCGCTGCTGGGTGCATTGTCGGCCTGTGGCGGGGGAAATTTCCGTCCGGTGAGCGACATGCCGGTGCGCATCGGCAAGCCCTATACGGTGCGTGGCACCACCTATGTACCGGCCGACCAGCCGGGCTATGACCTGGTCGGCTATGCCAGCTGGTATGGATCGGAATCGGGCAATCGCACTGCCAATGGCGAGCGCTTCCGGCCCAGCTGGATCACGGCGGCACATACCAGCCTGCCCTTGCCCGCCTATGTCGAGGTGACGGCGCTGGATACCGGGCGCACGATCCTGGTGCGGATCAACGACCGTGGTCCCTTTTCGCGTGGCCGGATCATAGACCTGTCGCGCGGCGCGGCGGAGGAACTGGGGATTCGCGGTCAGGGCCATGCGGCGGTCCGGGTTCGTGCGGTCGATCCCCCGGAAAAGGATCGCAAGAAGCTGCGCAAGGGCAAGCCGGCGGAGGGTCGGCCGCGCGTCGGGGCGGACGAACTGGCCGTGCTGCGCGCCCGTCTGGCGGCGTCCGGCAACGATGCCGGGCGATAATTTTCATCCTTTGACATAAGCTGCTTGACGGGGGAGGGGCGGCCGCATATGTGGCCCTTCTCGCGGGGCAACAGCCCCTGTGGCGATCGTAGCTCAGTTGGTTAGAGCGCCGGTTTGTGGTACCGGAGGTCGCGGGTTCGGATCCCGTCGATCGCCCCATTTCCTTCGGGAATGCGCGAAATAAAACCCCGTCCTGCCTCGGCAGGATGGGGTTTTCGCGTTTCTGGCTTCGATCATTTTCCTGGCGCGTGGCGGCGGCTTTCCGCTGCCCTGGGCGCAACAAGAAAGGGCGCCCCTTGCGGGACGCCCTTCCTCTGCCGACTAACGCCTATGGGAGCGCTTAGACTGGGGTTTAGAAGCTGGCCTTGATCATGCCGCCAATGATGCGCGGTTCGTTGATCATGCCGGTCAGGTTGTTGAAGTCGATCGCGCTGACGGCGCGGATCTGGTTGGTGATGTTGCGGGCGAAGGCCGCGATCTCATAACCATGGTTCGACTTGTAACCGACCTTGAGGCCACCCTCCAGCGACGAGCGGCCGCGGAATTCGGCCGCCGAGTAGAGGAAATAGTTGATTTTGCTACGATAGGCCCAGTCGGTATAGGCGAAGACTTCGCCCGCATCGCCGACCGGGATGCCATAGCGCAGGGTCGCATTGGCGATGTAGCGCGGCGCCTGGGGCAGGTCATTGCCATCCAGATAGCTGTAGGTGGTGCCGCCATCGACGAAGGTGTTGCCGGTGGGCGTACACATGCCCGAGCCGCAGACCGCCACGAAGGCGTTCTTGTCGCGGATTTCGGTGAAGTTGTAGCTGCCGCCCACGGTCAGGTTCAGGTGATCGAGCGGCTGCGCCTCCAGATTGCCTTCCAGACCATAGCCGACCGCCTTGTTCACGTTGATCAGGCGGGCCGAGTTGCCGACGCCGCCGACAGCCGTCAGCTGCAGATCGTCGGTGTTCCAGTAATAGGCCGACAGGTCGAAGCGGACCATGTTGGCGATCGCGCCCTTGATGCCGCCTTCATAGGAGATGGTGGTCTGCTTCTTGGCGACCGAGGGGACGCTGAAGAAGGTCACGCGATCCTGGATCGCCGGGCCCTGATAGCCGGTGGCGACGCGGCCATAGAGGTTCACGTCGGGGCTGAGCGCATAGGTGGCGCTGACATCCCAGGACAGGTTGCTGCCCTGCGCGGTGTTGCTGAGCGGCAGATCGACGCCGATCAGCTGCGACGAGATGCTGCTGGCGGCGAGCGCCGGATCGAGCGTGATCGTGTCGCGCTTGTCGTCATGCGAATAACGCACGCCGGCACGCAGCGTCAGGGCCGACGTCACCTTGGCTTCGCCCGAGGCGAACAGGCCGATATTCTCGTTGGTGTTGTTGTGCAGGATCGCACTCACCCGGTTGCCCGCGAGATCATAGGCATATTCGTTATACTTCAGGCGCTGGTGGAAGAAATAGGTGCCCGCCTGCAGGCGGATGCCGTTCATGTCGTCCGTCGCGAAGCGGAATTCCTGGCTGAATTCCTCCGGCTTGGTCACGCCGCCGGTGTTGGAATCGAACGAGCCGACGCCGAGCTGGCCGGCGGTGCAGCCGGTATAGGGGTAGCAGCCGCCGCCATCGATATCGCCGGTGCTTTCGACGCTGGCCTTCTCATAGCCGGTGGTCGAGAAGAAGGTGCCCAGGCCGTCGACATGGAGCTGCATGCGCAGATTGCCGCCGCCCTGCTTCATCGACTGGCTGGTATAGCCGTCCAGGTTCACATGATCCTTGTCGAAGCCGTCGACGAAATGGTTGCTGCCCTGCTTAAAGATGTTGGCGCGGAACACGCGCGGGCTGCCGTCCAGGTCACGATAATGACCGCTCAGCACCGCCTTGAAGTCGCCGGCTTCATAGGCCAGCTGCACACGGCCGGCCATGTCGCGATAGCCTTCCAGCTCGCTGGCGGCGTTGCCGCCTTCATTGTCGTTCTTGACCCAGTCGTCGCGACGCTGGAGCAGGCCCGACACGCGGAAGCTGAGGCCGTCGGCGATCGGGCCGCCGATCGCGGCTTCAGCATTGACGGTGTTGTAGGTCGCCCAGGAGGCGCTGGCATAGCCGGTGAAATGATCGGTCGGCGCGGCCGAGGTCATCTTGACGACGCCCGCCGGGGTGTTGCGGCCGAACAGCGTGCCCTGCGGGCCGCGCAGCACTTCAACGCTGGCAAGGTCGAACACCGGGAAGCTCTTGAGCATCGGATTTTCGAGCGCGACATCGTCGAGCACGACCGAGACCGGCTGGGCGGCGTTGGGATCGAAATCGGTGTTGCCAAGGCCGCGGATGTAGAAGCGCGGGAAGGTGCGGCCGAACGAGCTTTCGACCTGAAGGCTGGGCGTGCGCGCGGCGAGGAAGCGGACGTCGAGGCCGCTGCTGTTGAGGGCGTCGAGCTTTTCGCCGCCGATGGCGGTCACGGCGACCGGCACGTCCTTGGCATTTTCAGCCCGGCGCGAGGCGGTGACGACGATTTCACCCAGGCCTTCGCCCGATGCGGCGGGCGCTTCGGTCTGGGCATGGGCGGCACCGATCGGCGCCAGAGCGGTGAGTGCGACGGCGAGCGCGCCGCGCGAAATGCTGGTGAAGATATGCGAAGATGTCATATTTGGCCCCCTTGATTGGCCTGGCATCCGTTTCCCTGCTGGTGTCCGCTGTTGCGGATCGCGCGCGACGCTATGCGCGCGCGGGCCTGGGAGCAAGCAGGACTGTCGCCATTCTGTAGCATCCGTGCAACAGATTTGCCAAAATGCGACAGTCCGACCCCATGGCGCTGTCAGGCCGTGCCCCAATGCAAAGCGCCGAAGGGACTTCGCACGGGCCGCATTGCCGATTATAGCGCGCGGATGGATGACGCACGCGACCGGGGGCTGACCCTCAACCCCAAATATGACGACCATGGCCTTATCACCGCGGTGGTGACCCATGTCACCTCCGGGGAAGTGCTGATGGTGGCGCATATGAATGCGCATGCGCTGGCGCTGACGGTCGAGACCGGCCTGGCCCATTTCTGGTCGCGCAGCCGCCAATCACTGTGGAAGAAGGGCGAAAGCTCCGGCCATATGCTTGGCGTGCGCGACATCCGGATCGACTGTGACCAGGATGCCGTCTGGGTGCTGGCAGAGCCGGCGGGGCCGACCTGTCACACCGGCGCGCGGTCCTGCTTCTTCCGCCGGATCGGCCCCGATGGGCTGAGCGCGGTCGATGAACCGGGCGTCGATGCGGCGCACTAGCCTTTTTCTCGCATGTCTTCTGGCCGGGTGTCAGCAGGCGGCGTCGCCGGGCGCAGCCGCGCCCGATCGCGCCGGGGCCGCGGCTTCGGGGCTGGAGCGCGCGGCGATCGCGACCGGCGCCATTGCCGACGCGTCGCGGATCGCGCCGGTCGGGCTGTTCCAGCGGCGGCATGAAGCGGGGCGGGATTCGCTCTGCGTCCTTCCCGCCAAGTCGGGCGACTATCGTTTCGGGCTGGAGGCGATCTTTGGCACCGAGCAGAGTTGCCATGGCGCAGGCACGGCGCGGCGGGCTGGCGACAAGCTGATCCTGAGCTTTTCCGGGGGCAGGAAGTGCATCATCGTCGCCCAATATGATGGCGACCAGGTGGCGCTGCCCGGCGTGGTCGACATGGCCTGTGACCGGCTGTGCGACGGGCGCGGCAATCTGGAAGGGGTGACCTTCCCGCGCATCGCCAATGATGCGGGCTCGGCCCTGCGTGCGCGCGATCGCGAGGATGAACCGCTGTGCGAGGCGGACTGAACGGGGCCGGCATATCTGCCAGCCCCATCAGGTTGATCAGCGATAGCCGGCTGCGGCGAGCAGGGCGACCAGGTCCATGCGCTTGACCTTGAGCGATTCCGGCGCCGACACGTCGATCCATTCGTCAGGCGAATGGCCCCGGCCGCCGGTCGCCGCGCGCGGGATGGTGATGGCCGGGATGCCCAGGCTCATCGGCACATTGGCGTCGGTCGAGCTGAAGCTCATCCGCGCGGTGACGCCTTCGGCGGCATAGGCAGCGGCGGTCTGGCGGACCAGCGCCGTGTCGGCGGCGGTGCTGCCGGCCGGACGATCGCCCACGACCTTCTTGTCGACGCGGATTGGGCCTTCCTTGATCGAGCGGGCGCCATTTTCGGTCTCGACGGCCTTGTCCACCGTGGCGAGGAACGCCTGTTCCAGCTTGGCCAGTTCAGCCGCGCTTTCCGATCGCATGTCGACCTGCAGCCAGACTTCCTGCGGGATGGCGTTGACCGACGAGCCGCCGCCCACGACGCTGGCGCTGTAGGTCGTCTTGGGCGACTGGGGCACCGGGATCTTGTAGAGATCGACGATCGCCTGGCTCATCGCCGTCATCGGATTGACCAGGCCGAAGGCGCCGAAGCTGTGGCCGCCGGGGCCGGTGAAGGTCAGGCGATAGCGCTTCGATCCGACGCCGCCATTGATCAGGCCATCGACCGAGCCATCGTCGATCGAGAAGAAGCTGGCGATGCGGTCCTTATATTTGCCCTTGTGGAACAGCTGCTTCATGCCGCGCAGGTCGCCCAGGCCTTCCTCGCCGACATCGCCGACGAACAATATGTCCATCGGCGCGCTGATGTTGGCGCCGACGATCGCCTTGATCAGGCTCAACTGGGTGGCGAGGCCGGCGACATCGTCCCCGACACCGGGCGCGTGGAGCTTGTTGCCCTCGCGCCGGACCGTGACCGGCGTGCCTTCGGGAAAGACGGTGTCGAGATGGGCGGACACGACGATCAGCTTGCCGCCCGGCTTGCCGCTGCCACGGCGCAGGCCCAGCACATTGCCGCCCTCGTCAATCTCCACATCGGTAAGGCCGGCGGCGCGGAACATGTCGGCATAGGCCTTGGCCCGCGCCTCTTCCTTGAAGGGGGGCGCCGGAATCTGGGTCAGGGTGACGATATTGTCGACCCACTGGTCATGTTCGGCCTCCAGCGCGGCGAAGGCAGCCTTGACCGCCGGGCGCGCGCGGATCGCGGCAATGGCGCGGGCATCGGCCGGTGCGGTCGCGCTGGTGGGCGTGGCGGCACGGACCGGAACCGACAGGGCCGTGCTGGCCAATATTATACAGAGCGCGAACCGCTTCATTCTGGACCCCTTTTATGATGGGCGCACCGGCGTGGGCGCCGGGGTCCGTCTAGCCGGGGAGGCAGGCGCGCATCAATGGCCGATATAGCGGCCGGGGCGGTGGTTGACGAACAGCACGGCGTTGATCGCGGCGGCCGACAGGACGGACAGGCCAAAGCGCTCGGCATTGAGGATCGGCAGCGAGGCGAGCAGGATCAGCACATCGCAGGCCATCTGGGTGCGACCGGCATTCCAGCCGCGCGATTTCTGTAGGATCAGCGCGACCACGCCGACGCCGCCCACGCCCGCGCCATGGCGGGCGATGGCCAGGATGCCGAAGCCGATGATCGAGCCGCCGAAAAGCGCGGCGAAGAAGGGGCTGATCCGGGCGATCTCCATCGCATAGGGCATGGCAAGGCCGACGCCCATGATCGCGATATTGGCGAACAGGGTCTTGAGGCCGAAGGCCATGCCCATCGCCCGCCCGGCGAACAGGAAGAAGGGGATGTTGATCAGCAGGAACAAAGTCGCGGGCGACAGATGGATCAGATAGGACAGCAGCAGCGCGATGCCGGCCATGCCGCCGGTCACCAGCTTTGCCTGTTTCAGCAGCATCAGCCCCATGGCGATGAAGGCGCAGCCGATGGCGATCGCATAGAAATCCTCGGCAGGACTATGCGGCCGCGCGACATGGGCAGGCGGAACGGGCAGGGCAGGCGACGGCGCCGGGGGCGTCGGGTCGATCGAGGTCATGGCATGTCCGAAAAGCGTGAGCGCCCCGTGCCATCCTCTCTTGTCGTCTTTGTCCGCGCCCATAGTCGCAGACGGGCAGTCTGAAAAGGGGCGTTAACCGGCGTCGACCTGTTTCGGGCCGAACTGGTCGATCGCTTCGAACAGGCGTGTGAGCGCGATCCGCTCCTCCGCGTGGATTTCCGGGCGCCAGACTTCGAACAGCAGGACGACGCGGGTGTCATTGCCCCGGTTCCAGGCCTCATGTTCGATGCTGTCGTCAAAGATCAGCATTTCGCCCGGCACCCAGGCGCGGGTTTCGGCACCGACCCGCAGCGCGCAATTGTCAGTCACGATCAGCGGCAGATGGCAGATCAGGCGGGTGTTGAGCACGCCATGATGGGGCTGAATATGGGTGCCCGGTTTCAGCAGCGACCAGAGCGCCATGGGCGAGCGGCCAGCGATGACAGGCCGGGGCACCTGGTCCAGCGCGGCCATGACGGCCGGGCAGCGCACAGCATGGTCGGCCACGATCTCGCCATCCTGCCAGAAATAATATGCGCCCCAGGAGGGATCGTCGCGCAGCGGATTGTTGGGCGCCGGGCGATCGATGGGCGTCTGGACATAGGGCGCGAAATCGGGCGCACCGGCGCGTACGTCGTTCAGTTCGGCGATAATGGCGTCGGTTGCCGCTTCAACCGCGGGTACCCAGGCAAATTCGTCGCGCTCGTAAAAGGCGCGCTGCGGCAGGCCAGGAAAATAGAACATGCTGGGCTGCTGGAGATAAAGCTGCGTCTTGCCCAGCAGCAGGTCGGTCGCCTGGGCAATGCGTGGGAGCGTGGGGAGGCCAGTCATCGCCGCGTCGAGATGATCCTCGAAATCCCGGCTGGCGCCGGCGATCGCCTCCTGCGCGCGTTGCAGCAGCGGTTGCAGAGCGGGCGGGGCGCCATGGGCGGCGGCCTGTGCCAGGGCGCTGCGGAACCAGGATGTCGCGCCGCGCAGATCGCCGCGCCGCTGGAAATTCTGCCCCATGGCGAGTAGTGCGGGCAGGTTGCGCATATCCTGTTGCAGGATGCGGTTGAGCGCGGCCTGTTCGCCGTCCAGATCGCCCAGTCGATTGCAGGCCTGGGCCAGCAGCATGGCCGGCGGATCGGCCATTTCGGAGAGGGTGGCACGCGCCACTGCCGCGTCGCCGCGGCGCAATGCGGCGATCGCCGCGTCCTGTAAGGTCTGTTCGCGTGCCCGATCCGTCATCCGCCCGCCTTAGCCAGCGGAACGGATGGAAGGAAGCGGCTTATTCGCAGGGCACCAGCGCGGGCTGGGTGCTGCGCCGTGCGGTGGCGATGGCGACCAGATAGATGGCCAGGCCGCCCAGCGACAAGGCGCAGCCAATCCAGCCGGTCGACACCAGGCCATAGCCCGCCGCGATCGACAGGCCGCCGAGCCAAGGGCCGAGCGCATTGGCGATGTTGAAGGCGCTGTGGTGCAGTGCGGCGGCCAGCGTCTGGGCGTCGCCCGCAACGTCCATCAGTCGCGCCTGCAACGGCGTACCCATGCCGCCGCCAATACCGATCAGGAAGACGATGAGGCTGAGGCTCCAGATATTGCCGGCCATGAAGGGGAAGAGAGCCAGCGCAACCGCGCTCCACACGAGGATGCCGATGACGGTGCGGTTGAGCGCACGGTCGGCCAGCCAGGCAACGACGAGATTGCCGACCGTCATGCCGAGGCCAAAGACGATCAGGATCAGCGGCACCAGGGTTTCGGACACATGGGTCACCTCGATCATGGTCGAGGCGACATAGGTGTAGACCGCGAACAGGCCGCCAAAGCCGATCGCGCCGGTCAGCAGGGTCAGCCAGACCTGTGACTTGCCGAGTGCGCTCAACTCGCGCATCGGGCTGGCCTTCGGATCGCCGGCGTCGCGCGGGGCGTAGAGCGCGACCAGGCTCATGGTCAGCACGGCGAGCGCGCAGACCACGAAGAAGCCCGAACGCCAGCCCAGTATCTGGCCCATCCAGTTGGCGACCGGCACGCCCAATACCGTGGCGATGGTGAGGCCCGACATCACCTTGGCGATCGCCAGTGTGCGCTTCTCGATCGGCACCAGGCTGGCCGCGACCAGCGCCGCGACGCCGAAATAGGCGCCATGGGGCAGGCCCGAAAGGAAGCGGAACAGCAGCATCCAGTGATAGCTGGGGGACAGCGCCGACAGGCCGTTGCCGACAGCAAACATCGCCATCAGCGCGATCAGCAGGGTGCGGCGCGGCAGGCGCGCGGCAAAGGCGGCGATCAGCGGCGCGCCGACCACCACGCCCAGCGCATAGGCGCTGATCGCATGACCTGCGGTCGGCAGGTCGATGTGGAGGTCGCGCGCGAAGAAGGGCAGCAGGCTCATGGAGGCGAATTCGGTCGTGCCGATCGCAAAGGCGCCCACGGACAGCGCGAAAAGGACGAGCGCGGGGTGCGCCTTGTGGGACTGGCTGCCCATGACAAGCTCCATGCTGCAATGCAAAATGACGGAAGTCCGCCAGATGGGCCGAGTGACAGCGATGGTCAAGGCTGCATACGTATGAGATTCTTGCAACTGGCAACGCATCTGGTGCAACGCGGCATCGAATGACATTTTTTCAATTAATCGTATATGGTATTCATTGCACATGAGCAGGAACGAGATGAACGGGCAGGGTGCCGTGCTGGCGGGGGCTGGCGCCGTGCTGGCGTCGCTGCTGTCGATGAATATGGGCGCGGCCTTTGCCAAGACGCTGTTCCCGATCGTCGGTGCCTATGGCATTGCGGCGCTGCGCATCTTCCTGGCGGCGATCCTGCTGATGCTGTTCCGGCGGCCATGGCGGCGGCCGATCCCGGCCGATGTGCGCTGGCCGCTGCTGATCTATGGCGCGACCCTCGCGCTGATGAACCTGCTCATCTATCAGGCGTTCGCCCGCATCCCGCTGGGCATCGCCATGGCCATCGAGGTGACGGGGCCGCTGGCGATCGTGCTGTTCGGGTCGCGCCGGCCGCGCGATTTCCTGTGGCTGGGGGCGGCGGTGATCGGCCTGCTGCTGCTCTTGCCGCTGCGCAGCGATGCCGTGCTTGATCCTTTGGGTGTCATCTTCGCTGTCGGGGCGGCGGCCTGCTGGGCGCTGTATATCCTGACCGGCAAGCGGGTGTCGGGCGCGCTGCGCGGCGATGCGGTCGCCTGGGGCATGCTGGCGGCGGCGATCCTGGTGCTGCCGGTCGGGCTGACCCATGCCGGCGCGTCGCTCCTTTCGCCCTGGGTGCTGATGGTCGGGCTGGCGATCGCCCTGCTGTCGAGCGCCTTGCCCTATTCGCTGGAGATGGAGGCGATGCGGCGCCTGCCCGCGCCGGTGTTCGGCCTGTTGCTGAGCGCGGCGCCGGCGATCGGCGCACTGGCGGGCTTCGTCGTGCTGGGTGAGCGGCTGACGGCGCTGCAGGGCGTGGCGATATTCTGCATCATCGCGGCATCAGGCGGCAGCGCGCTGACGGTGCGTCATGCCCCCGCGATTGAGGATGCGCCGCAATAGGGGGGCGGTCAGCCGCTGACGACGGCCTTGCTGGTATCCAGCATCTTGCCGTTGGTGATGATGACCATGTCGCCGACCTTGGTGACGCCGAACAGCTTCTGCGCAAATTCCTTGGGCACGCCGATGCAGCCATGGGTGGCATAGCCCCATTTGACGTCGCTGCCATGGATGGCGACGCCGTCGCTGGTCAGCCGCTGCATATAGGGCATGGGCGCGTTGTTGTAGGTGCTGGAATAATGGTCGGCGTCCTTCTGCATGATCGGGAAGGCACCGAGCGGGCTCTGCTTGTCGGTCGCGCCATAGAGGATGACGGCGGCGCCGATTTCATAGCCGTCGCGGAAGACGGAAAGGGTCTGGGCTTTCAGGTCGACGGTGATGATGACCGGCCCCTTGGCCGGCGCGCCTTCCTCGTCCCAGGCATAGTCGCCATGCTCGAAAGGCCCCTCGATCTTGAGCACGCGCTTGACCGCCAGCGCATGGGGATCGACCTTCATGCCCTGATCGCTGCGCCGTTCGACCAGCGGCAGCGGCTTGGGCGCGGCGGTGGCCTCGGCCGGTTTGGCCTGGGTCGCGTTGCCGGCGTTGCGATCAATCTTGTCGGTCAGCAGCAGCGCGCCGCCGCCCAGGACGGCGCCGATCAGCAGTTTCGGGCCAAGGCTGCGAGCCAATGTGCCGATGACGCCTGCCATGATCTTCCTCGCTTCATCCTTTGCCGGTCAAGCTAACAGCCTAACCGGCAAAGGTTAAGGTCAGCCTTCGCGCGCCACTTCGGCGGCGGCGATGGCGGTCAGGTTGAGGATGCCGCGCGCGGTGACGCCGGGCGTCAGCACATGGATCGGCTGGGCGGTGCCGATCAGCATCGGCCCGACCGTGGGCGAGCTGGACGAGGCGCCGAGCGCCGTCAGCGTGATATTGGCGGCGTCGAGGTTCGGCATCACCAGCAGGTTGGCCGGCCCCTCGAACCGGGAGTCGGGGATCAGCCGTTCGCGCAGCGCCTGGCTGAGCGCGGCGTCGGCGTGCATTTCGCCATCGACCGCCAGCTCCGGCGCGGCCTGGCGCACCAGGTCGAGCGCGGCGCGCATCTTGCGGGCGCTGGGGCTGTTCGACGCACCGAAATTGGAGTGCGACAGCAGCGCCACGCGCGGCTTCAGGCCGAAATGCTGCAACTCGGTCGAGGCCAGCAGCGTCATTTCCGCAATCTGGTCGGGCGTCGGGTCCGGCACCATATGGGTGTCGGTGATGAACAGCGCGCCGGCGTCGAGGATCAGGCCCGACAGCGCATAGATGCGGCTGTGGTTGGGCGCGCGATCGATGATGCGCAGCACATGTTCGACCTGGCCCCAATATTCAGAGCGGCCGCCGACCAGCGCGGCGTCGACCCGGCCGGTGCGCAGCAGCATGGCGGCGGTGACGGTCGGGCGGCGATAGACATGGCGCAGGATTTCGTCTGGCGGCACGCCCTTGCGCGCGGCGATCGCGCGATAGGCCTCGACCAGTTCACGCATGATGTCATGATCCGTCTCGGGATCGATCACCTCGACATCGCGGTCGAGCTGGAAGCTGAGGCCCATGTCGGCCAGCTTCTGTTCCAGCAGGCGACGGCGCGCGACGATGGTCGGCTTGACGATGCCTTCGTCCAGACCGTCCTGGATCGCGCGCAGCACGCGCTCATCCTCGCCCTCGCCATAGACGATGCGGCACTGGCTGCCGCGCGCGGCGTGGAAGACCGGCAGCATCAACTGGCCGGACCGGGTGTTCTGGTGCGACAGGGCGCGCTTATATTCTTCGAGGTCCAGCGTCTTGGTGGCGACGCCGCTGTCCATCGCCGCCTTGGCCACAGCACCGGCAATCTCGCCGATCAGGCGCGGATCGAACGGGGTCGGGATGATGTAATCGGCGCCGAACACCAGCTTGCGACCGCCATAGGCCTGCGCCACGCTGTCATGCGCGGGCATGCGGGCGAGGGCGGCGATCGCGTCGGCGGCGGCGACCTTCATCGCCTCGTTGATCTGGGTCGCGCCGCAATCCAGCGCGCCGCGGAAGATATAGGGGAAGCACAGGACGTTGTTGACCTGGTTGGGATAGTCCGACCGGCCGGTGGCGATGATCGCGTCCGGGCGCACTTCGCGCGCGGCTTCGGGGCGGATTTCCGGCTCCGGATTGGCGAGCGCGAAGATCAGCGGATTGGGCGCCATCAGCGGCAGCCATTCCGGCTTCAGCACGCCCGGAGCCGAAAGCCCCAGGAACAGGTTGGCGCCCGGCAGCACGTCGGGCAGGGTGCGCGCGTTGGTGTCGCGGGCATAGCGCGCCATGTTGGGCAGCATGCCTTCGCGGCCCGAATGGATGACGCCGTCCTTGTCGGTCATCGTCACATTGTCGATCGGCAGGCCCATCGAGACGAGCAGGTCGACGCAGGCGAGCGCGGCGGCGCCGGCGCCCGAAGTGACCAGCTTGGCGTCGGCCAGGGTCTTGCCCTGCAGCACCAGCGCGTTGCGCACGGCCGCGGCGACGACGATGGCGGTGCCATGCTGATCGTCATGGAAGACCGGAATGTTCATCCGTTCCTTCAGGCGCCGTTCGATCTCGAAACATTCGGGCGCCTTGATGTCTTCCAGATTGATGCCGCCAAAGGTCGGCTCCAGCAGGGCGACGGCTTCGACGAACTTGTCCGTGTCGGTGGTGTCGACTTCGATGTCGAACACGTCGATGTCGGCGAATTTCTTGAAGAGGACGGCCTTGCCTTCCATCACCGGCTTCGACGCCAGTGCGCCGATCGCGCCGAGGCCGAGGACGGCGGTGCCGTTGGAGATGACCGCGACCAGATTGCCACGCGCGGTATAGTCCAGCGCCTTGGCGGGATCGGCAGCGATCTCCTCGCAAGGGGCGGCCACCCCCGGCGAATAGGCCAGCGCCAGATCGCGCTGGTTCACCATGCGCTTGGTCGGCTCGATCGCGAGCTTACCGGGCTGGGGAAGGCGGTGATAGTCTAGGGCGGCGCGGCGGGTGTTATCGTCCATGCGATGCGCCTTAGAGACTGTGTTCCGCTAGGGCAAGCCAGTGCGGTCCGTCCGCGACTCCCACGGCGGCGCAAGGGCATATTGCGCAGCAAGAAAGTCGACGAAGGCGGTTATGGCCAGCGGCGGATTGGCCTGTGGCAGTTGCACGGCATAGAGGGCGACGTCGCTCGACCCTTCATGATCGGGCAGGATCTGGCGCACGTCGCCCTGCGCCAGCGCGTCGCTGATGTCCCACAGCGAACGCAGCGCGATGCCGCTGCCCGACAACGCCAGTTCGCGCACGACTTCGCTGCTGTTGGTGCGGATATGGCTGTGACCGTCGATCGCGACCGGCCCCTTGGGACCGATCAGGCGCCAGGGCAACTGGCCATCGGCGGCGAGCAGGCGGTGCTGCTTGAGGTCGGCGATGCGGCGCGGCGTGCCGAAGCGGTCGAGATAGGCGGGTGCGGCGCACAGGATGCGCCGATTGGGCGCCAGCCGCCGGGCGGTGAGGCCGGCGCCCGGATCGGCGGCGATGCGGATGGCCAGGTCCGCCCGGCTTTCGATCAGGTCGACATAGTCGTCGGACAGGTCGAGCCGCAGGTCGATGCGCGGATGATCGTCCAGGAAAGGCTGGAGATAGGGGGCAAGATGCATGCGGCCAAAGGAGGTCGGGGCGGTGATTCGCAGCGGGCCGGACGCGATCGCCGAGACGCCCGACACGCGACGTTCGGCTTCGTCGAGAGAGGCGAGGATCGCGCGCAGGTCGCCATGGAGCCGCTCGCCCGCCGGGGTCAGCGCGAGCCGGCGGGTGGTGCGGTGGATCAGCCGGGCGCCCAGCCTGTCCTCCAGCCGGGCCAGCCGCTTGGACATCATCGCGGGCGAGATGTGGAGCCGCCGTCCGGCGGCCGCCAGCCCGCCTTCATCGACGATGCTCACGAACAATTCATGGTCCGGGTCCATCATATTCGTTCACCACAGGAAAGTCTCTATTCGAATAATAGCGTCTACACGGCATAATTGGAAAGGCGTAAAAGGACGGCATAGCAAGGAGTGGATTGCATGACCGACCGCATGACAGAACGCGCCGGCCTGAAGGTTGCCGCAACGCTGGCCGACTTCATCGAGCAGCGCGCGCTGCCGGGCACGGGCATTGATGCCGACGCATTCTGGGCGGGCACTGCCGACATATTGGCGCGTTTCACCCCCGACAATGCGGCGCTGCTGCGCACGCGCGACGACCTGCAGACGCAGATCGATGCTTGGCATCAGGTGCGCCGGGGGCAGGCGCATAATGCGGCCGCCTATCAGGCCTTCCTGCGCGAGATCGGCTATCTGGTCGAGGAACCGGCGCCGTTCGCGATCGCCAGCGAGAATGTCGATACCGAAGTCGCCCGCATGGCCGGGCCGCAACTGGTCGTCCCGATCCTCAACGCCCGTTTCCTGCTGAATGCCGCCAATGCCCGCTGGGGCAGCCTCTATGATGCGCTCTATGGCACCGATGCCATTGCGGGCGCGGCTTCGGGCAAGGGCTATGATGCGGCGCGCGGGGCGCAGGTCATCGCCTGGGCCAAGGCGTTCCTGGACGATGCCGTTCCGCTGGCGACGGGACGCTGGGCCGATCTGGCGGGCGAGGAAATCATCCTGGCCGATCCGGCGCAGTTCGTCGGCACGAGCGCGAAGGGCAGGCTGTTCCGCCATAATGGCCTGCATATCGAGGTCATCTTCGACCCGGCCCACCCGATCGGCGCGACCGATCCGGCCGGCATAGCCGACGTCATCCTGGAATCCGCGCTGACCACCATCTGCGACCTGGAAGATTCGGTCGCGGCGGTCGATGCGGCGGACAAGGTCACCGCCTATGCCAACTGGCTGGGGCTGATGCAGGGCGACCTGACCGAGACGTTCGAGAAGGGCGGGCGGCAGATGACCCGCGCGCTCAATCCCGATCGCGCTTATGTTGCGCCCGATGGCAGCGCCTTCACGCTGCCGGGCCGCAGCCTGTTGTTCGTCCGCAATGTCGGTCATCTGATGACGACGCCGGCGATCGCGCTGCCCGATGGGCAGGACGCGCCCGAGGGGATCATCGACGGCATCGTCACCAGCCTGATCGCGCTGCATGATCTGGCGAAGGCGGATGGCAACAGCCGCGCGGGCAGCGTCTATATCGTCAAGCCCAAGATGCACGGGCCGCAGGAAGCGGCCTTCACCAACCGCCTGTTCGACGCGATCGAGGATATGCTGGGCATGGCGCGCCACACGATCAAGGTCGGTGTCATGGACGAGGAGCGGCGCACATCGGCCAATCTGGCGGCCTGCATCCATGCCGTCCGTGACCGGATCGTCTTCATCAATACCGGCTTCCTCGACCGCACCGGGGACGAGATGCATACGTCGATGCAGGCCGGACCCATGATCCGCAAGGGCGAGATGAAGGCGAGCGACTGGATCACGGCCTATGAGGATCGCAACGTTCAGATCGGCCTCGCCTGTGGCCTGTCGGGCCGGGCGCAAATCGGCAAGGGCATGTGGGCGGCACCCGATCGCATGGCCGACATGCTGGAGCAGAAGATCGGCCATCCGCGGAGTGGCGCCAACACCGCCTGGGTTCCGTCCCCGACGGCGGCGACGCTGCACGCGACCCATTATCATCGCGTTGACGTCTTTGCCCGTCAGGAAGAACGCAAGGCCGAGGACATCGCCTCGCTCGACCGGCTGCTGACCATTCCCGTCGCGGTCGGCCGCAATTTCTCCGAACAAGAGATCGCGCAGGAACTGGACAATAATGCGCAGGGCATATTGGGCTATGTCGTCCGCTGGATCGACCAGGGTGTCGGCTGTTCCAAGGTTCCCGATATCCATGATGTTGGCCTGATGGAGGATCGCGCGACCTTGCGCATTTCCTCACAGCATATGGCCAACTGGCTGCTGCACGGCGTCTGCACCGCGGAACAGGTTGATGCCGCGCTCGTCCGCATGGCGGCCAAGGTCGATGCGCAGAATGAAGCCGATCCGCTCTATCAGCCGATGAGCGGGCGCGAGGGCGAGAGCTTGGCCTTCCAGGCGGCGCGCGCCCTGGTGTTCGAGGGTGTCGCGCAGCCCAATGGCTATACCGAGCCGCTGCTGCACGCCTATCGCGCCCGTGCCAAGGCGGAGGAAGTCCTCGAGATAGCGTAAACTTCGCTGTCACTCTTTCCCATGCTGCGTTAGCCCTGATCGGGTCGCAGCATGGGAGAGGCGCCATGACCATCATCGTCCATCATCTGAACAATAGTCGTTCGCAGCGCATCCTGTGGCTGCTGGAGGAACTGGGCGAGGCTTACGAAGTGCGCCGCTATGAGCGGGACCGCAAGACGATGCGCGCGCCCGCCGCCCTGCGCGCCGTCCATCCGCTCGGCCGGTCGCCGGTGGTGGAGGTGGATGGCCATCGGCTGATCGAGACCGGGGCGATCATGGAATATCTGGTCGCGCGGGCCGATGGTCGCTTCGGCGCGCCGGCCCATGCGGAGGGCGCGATCCGCTGGCGCCAATATCTCCATTATGCCGAAGGATCGATGATGCCGCCGCTGCTGGCCCTGCTGGTGGTCGGCAAGCTGGGCCTGCTCGGCCGGCCGGCACGGCCAACGGTGCAGGGGATGCTGGACGATCATCTCGACTGGCTGGAAAGCGAACTGGCGACCCGTCCCTATTTTGCCGGGCCGGACTTCTCCGCCGCCGACATGATGATGAGCTTCCCGATCGAGGCGTCGCGGGCACGCGGCGGGCTTGACGAATCGCGTCCGCATCTGATCGGGTGGCTGGAGAGAATACAGGCACGGCCCGCCTATCAGGCCGCGCTGCGCACCGGGGGACATTATGCTTACGCCTGATCGCCGCACCTTGCTTCGCTATGCCGCTGCCGGGGTCGCCACTTCGCTGGTCAGCCCGCGCCTGTTCGCGCAGGAAAAGGCAATCGAGGCGCTCCAGTCGATCACGCGCGACGTCACCCCGATCGGCAAGGCCGAGCGCGCCGACCGGCTGGCGCGGGCGCAGAAGATGATGCAGGCACAGGGCATCGACGCGCTGCTGGTCGAGCCGGGCGCGAGCCTCATTTATTATAGCGGCATCCGCTGGTGGCGTTCCGAGCGGCTGACCGCGCTGGTCATCCCGGCCAGCGGTACGCCTCTGGTTGTCTGCCCCTTTTTCGAGAAGCCCTCGATCGACGAATCGCTCGCCATCCCGGCCGAGGTCCGCGTCTGGCAGGAACATGAAAGCCCCTATGCGCCGATCGCCGATTATCTGAAGGCGCGGGGCCTGGCCAAGGGGCGGATCGGCATCGAGGAGACGGTCCGCTATTTCGCGGTCGACGGGCTGAAGGCCGCGCTGCCCGCCGCGACCCTGGTGAAAGACCCGGTGACCCGCGCCATCCGCATGCGCAAGACGGCGGCCGAGGTCGCGCTGATGCAGAAGGCGGCGGATGTCACCATGGGCGCCTATCGCTGGACCTATCCGCAGGTGAAGGCGGGCATGACCCCGGCCGATATCGGCGCGCTGATGACGGCCGCGACCAGCGCGCTGGGCGGGAAGGGCGAGTTCAACCTGATCCTGCTCGGCGAAGCGGCCGCCTATCCGCATGGTTCCGGCAAGCCGCAATCGGTGCGCGCGGGCAAGGTGGTGCTGATGGATTGCGGCTGCACGGTCGAGGATTATCAGTCCGACATCAGCCGCACCTTCGTCTATGGCGCCGCGCCCACCGCCCAGCAGTGCAAGGTGTGGGACGAGGTGGCGCAGGGGCAGCAGGTCGCGATCCGGGCGGCGAAGCTGGGCGTGGCGGCCGGTACGGTCGACGATGCGGTCCGCGCTTATTATGAGAAACTGGGCTACGGCCCCGGCTACAAGCTGCCCGGCTTGTCTCACCGCACCGGCCATGGCATCGGCATGGAGGGGCATGAGCCGGTCAACCTCGTCCATGGCGAGACGACGAAGCTGGACGTCGGCATGTGCTTCTCCAACGAACCGGGCCTCTATCTGCCCGGCACAATGGGCGTGCGCATGGAGGATTGCTTCCACATGACCGCGAACGGGCCGCAATGGTTCTCAACGCCGCCGGTGTCGATCGAGGCGCCGATGGGGTAGGGTAGGTGCATTGGCGAATGCTAGATAGACCAGTGTTCAGAGCCTTTTTTAAAGCGGTTATGGCGGGAACAATCGCCGGAGCGGCTATCCCGGTCATCATGCTGGCGGCTGCCATCGTGGGATCATTTTCCGGCTGGAACGACCTTGCCTCCATGGCTGGAATCGCTCCGCTTGCCATCTTCGTTCCGTTTGTTTTCGTAATTGCATCGTCCCTTGTTGTGGGCGTCCCTGCGACCTTGATCATGCAGCGGTTCGGATGGGAAAGTGAGGACGCATACGCCTATACCGCCGCTATTGCTGGCTTTCTCATACCAGGCAGTATTCTCGTCATTGTCGAGCGCAGCATTGATATATTCTGGAATGCCTTGCCGGCTGGCATATTGGGCTTGCTGAGCGGTGTCGTGACAGGCCGAACTTGGTGGCGTGCTCGTCGGTCGGCGGCTGCCGGCGTCGATCGAGGAGCCGATGGGGTAATTCCTCCCCGTGCCGGGGAGGAATAGACCAAATCCCCCGCTTGTGCGGCGGGCCGCTTCCCACTAAATCGCGCGCATGACCTCGACCAACGACATTCGCCGCAGCTTCCTCGATTATTTCGGGGCCAATGGCCACACCATCGTTCCGTCCGCGCCGCTGGTGCCGCACAACGACCCGACGCTGATGTTCGTGAACGCCGGCATGGTGCCGTTCAAGAATGTCTTCACCGGTCTGGAAACGCGCCCCTACAAGACCGCGACGTCGAGCCAGAAGTCGGTCCGCGCCGGCGGCAAGCATAATGACCTGGACAATGTCGGCTATACCGCGCGCCACCACACCTTCTTTGAAATGCTGGGCAATTTCAGCTTCGGCGACTATTTCAAGGAACAGGCGATCCATCATGCCTGGACCCTGCTGACCAAGGAATGGGGCCTGCCCGCGGAAAAGCTGACGACGACCGTCTACCACACGGACGACGAGGCGTTCGACCTGTGGAAGAAGATCGCGGGCCTGCCCGATCACAAGATCATCCGCATCCCGACCAAGGATAATTTCTGGGCGATGGGCGACAGCGGCCCGTGCGGTCCCTGCTCGGAAATCTTCTACGACCATGGCGACCATATCTGGGGTGGTCCTCCCGGATCGCCGGAAGAGGATGGCGACCGCTTCGTCGAGATCTGGAACCTGGTCTTCATGCAATATGAGCAGGAAGCCAACGAGATCGTTTCGGAACTGCCCAAGCCCTCGATCGACACCGGCATGGGGCTGGAGCGCATCGCGGCGGTGATGCAGGGCGTCCATAACAATTATGACATCGACACGTTCAAGGCGCTGATCGCCGAGAGCGGGGCGCTGACCCGCACCGCGACCGACGGCGAATTCCAGGCCAGCCACCGCGTCATCGCCGACCATCTGCGTTCGACCAGCTTCCTGATTGCCGACGGCGTGCTGCCGGCGAACGAAGGCCGTGGCTATGTGCTGCGCCGGATCATGCGCCGCGCGATGCGTCACGCCCACATCATCGGTGCCAAGGATCCGCTGATGTATCGCCTGGTGTCGAGCCTGGTGTCGGAAATGGGCGGCGCCTATCCCGAACTGGTCCGCGCCCAGCCGCTGATCGAGGAAACGCTGCTGCGCGAGGAAACCCGGTTCCGCAAGACGCTGGAAAACGGCCTCAAGCTGCTGGACGAGGCGACCGCTGATCTGGCCGAGGGCGCGACCCTGCCGGGCGAGACCGCGTTCAAGCTCTATGACACCTATGGCTTCCCCTATGACCTGACCGAGGATGCGCTGCGCACCCAGGGCCTGTCTGTCGACCGCGCCGGATTCGACGCCGCCATGGCCGAGCAGAAGGCCGCGGCGCGCGCCGCCTGGAAGGGATCGGGCGAGAAGGCGTCGGACGAGATATGGTACGACATCGCCGAAACGCTCGGCAGCACCGAGTTCATCGGCTATGCCTCGACCAAGGGCGAGGGCGAAGTGCTGGCCCTCATCAAGGATGGTGCGCGCGTCGATGCGGCGTCGGCCGGCGACAAGGTGACGATCATCACCAACCAGACGCCCTTCTATGGCGAGAGCGGCGGCCAGAATGGCGACGCCGGCACGATCACCACGCTGGGCGGCCTGGTGGCCGAGGTGGCCGACACGTCCAAGCCGCTCGGCCGCCTGCATGCGCATCAGGCGGTGATCAGCGCGGGCAGCGTCAAGGTCGGCGACACCGTCAACCTGACGGTGGATGTCGAGCGTCGCGATCGCATTCGCGCCAACCACAGCGCCACCCACCTGCTCCATGCCGCGCTGCGCAAGGAACTGGGCGGCCATGTCACCCAGAAGGGCAGCATGGTCGCGGCCGACCGCCTGCGCTTCGACTTCTCGCATCCCGAGGCGCTGACCCAGGCGCAGATCGCCAAGGTCGAGGCCGATGTGAACGCGCAGATCCGTCATAATGACGAGGTCATGACCCGGCTGATGACCCCGGACGACGCGATTGCCGCCGGCGCGATGGCGCTGTTCGGCGAGAAATATGGCGATGAAGTCCGCGTCCTCTCGATGGGTAAGGGCGACGACCATAGCTATTCGGTCGAACTGTGCGGCGGCACCCATGTCCGCGCGCTGGGCGACATTGCTCTGTTCAAGATCGTGTCGGAAAGCGCCGTATCCTCGGGCGTGCGCCGGATCGAGGCGCTGACCGGCGAGGCGGCGCGCCTGTGGCTGGTCGAGCGCGACGAGAAGCTGCGCCAGACGGCAGCGGCGCTCAAGACCACGCCGGAAGAGGTGCCCGCGCGCATCGCCGCGCTGGTCGAGCAGAGCCGCAAGCTGGAGCGGGAACTGGCCGAGGCCAGGAAGGCATTGGCGCTGGGCGGTGGCGGTTCGGCCAAGCCGGCCGGTCCCGAGAAGGTCGGCAGCGTCGACTTTCTGGGCCAGGTGATCGACGGCCTCGACCCCAAGGAACTGCGTGGCATTGTCGACGGCAACAAGAAGACGCTCGGCAGCGGCGTGTCCGCCGTGCTGGCCGTGGTCGATGGCCGCGCGACCATTGCGGTGGGCGTGACCGACGACCTGACCGGCAGCTTCAGCGCGGTCGATCTGGTCCGTGCGGGCGTCGAGGCGCTGGGCGGCAAGGGCGGCGGCGGCCGTGCCGACATGGCCCAGGGCGGCGGCCCCGATGGCGACAAGGCGCAGGCCGCGATCGACGCGGTCAAGGCCGCACTCGCCAGCGTTCCGGCCTGACGCGATGGGAAGGCGCACCGCTGGTGCGCCTTCCGTCCCTATGCTGCGCCTGATCCTTGCATCCTGTCTGCTCGCCCTGCCGATGACGGCGCGGGCGGGCGAGGCGGTGACCATCACCTCGCCCGCGCCGTTGCCGGCCGCGCATGATCGCGCGCGCCTGTTCCTGGGCGGCAGCATCGACATGGGCAAGGCGACCGACTGGCAGCGCGACATGATCGCGGCGCTGGCCGACGAGAAGGTGACGATCCTGAACCCGCGCCGGGCCGACTGGAACCCGGCCTGGAAGCCCGAAGCCAGCGAGCCGCATTTCCGCCAGCAGGTGGAGTGGGAACTGGCCGCGCTCGACAGTGCCGACATCATCATCCTCTATCTGGCGCCGGGCACGCAGAGCCCGGTCAGCCTGCTGGAAATGGGCCTGCATGCGCGCGGCGGAAAGTTGATCGTGCTGTGCCCCGACGGCTTCTGGCGCAAGGGCAATGTCGACATCACCGCGACCCGCTATGGCGTGGAACAGGTGTCGACGATCGAGGAACTGACGCGCGTGGTGCGGCGACGCATAGGCGCGGTCAACAAGGCGCTGCCCGCAGCAGATTGACCCGACCCTGCACGGCTGACAAGTTGCGATGCAGGGGGATATATGGCCAGCATTGCAAGCACATCGTCGCAGCCCAAGGGGATTGCGCCCGACCGTTATGAACGCGTCCTGGCGGTGGCGTCCGTCATCCTGCTCGCCGTGGTGCTGACCGCGATCGGGCGGGGGCATGGGCAGTGGGTGCAGGTGCCTGGCCTTGTCTGGTTCCATCTGCTGACGATCCTGGTCGCGCTGGCGCTGACGCCTGTGATGCTGTTGCGGCGGCGTGGCGACGGGCGCCATCGCTGGCTGGGCTGGGTGTGGAGCGGCGCGCTGTTCCTGACCGCACTCGACAGTTTCCTGCTGCACGGGCCGGGCAGCCGGTTCAGCATCATCCATATCCTGTCGATCTTCACCCTGATCCAGGTGCCGATCATCGTGCTGTCTGCGCGGCGCCATGACCTCAAGCGCCACCGTCGGTCAGTGCGCGGCATGGTGACGGGCGCGCTGCTGATCGCCGGCTTCTTCACTTTCCCGTTCGACCGCATGCTGGGCCACTGGTTGTTTGGCTGAGCCGGGCTTATGAGGTCCGAATGGATCTGACAGCTTTGATCGACGATATCGTGGCCGCCATGGCCAAAGAGACGGAGCGGGGCACGGTCGCCAGCTATATCCCCGAACTGGCGAAGGTGGATGCCGGCCAGTTCGGGATCGCCATCGCCACCGCCGACGGGCGGCTGCTGACCGGCGGCGACGCTGACACCGGCTTTTCGATCCAGTCCATTTCCAAGGTGTTCGCGCTGACGCTGGCGCTGGGCAAGGTCGGCGACCAGCTGTGGGACCGGGTCGGGCGTGAGCCGTCGGGCAATGCCTTCAACTCCATCGTCCAGCTGGAGCAGGAACATGGCATCCCGCGCAATCCCTTCATCAATGCCGGGGCGATCGTGGTGGCCGACGTCAATCTGGGCGGGCATCAGCCGCGCGTGGCGATCGGCGAGATGCTGCGCTTCGTCCGCTATCTGGCCGGCGACGACGCGATCCGCATCAATGAGGAGGTTGCCGCGTCGGAAACGGCGACCGGCTATCGCAACATGGCGCTCGCCAATTATATGCGCGCCTTCAACAATGTCCGTCATCCGGTCGATCTGGTGCTGGGCAGCTATTTCCATCAATGCGCGATCGAGATGAGCTGCCGGCAACTGGCGCTGGCGGGCCGTTACCTGATGCTCGACGGACGCCATCCCGAGGGCGGACGGGTCGTGTCGCCCAGCCGGGCGCGGCGCATCAATGCGCTGATGCTGACCTGCGGCCATTATGATGCGTCGGGCGATTTTGCGTTTCGGGTCGGCATTCCCGGCAAGTCGGGCGTGGGCGGCGGCATATTGGCGATTGTGCCCGGCCGCGCGGCGATCGCGGTCTGGTCGCCGGGCCTCAACACCAGCGGCAACAGCGCGCTGGGCACCAAGGCGCTGGAGATGCTGGCGCGGCGGACCGGCTGGTCGGTATTCAGCCCGCCCGAAGTGCATCAGGGCTGACGCGGCGACGCGACAGTCGAAGTTCACAGTGTCGTCAGCACGCATTTGGGCCATTTGCACCGGAAACGCGCCTGCCACGCGCCACCGACGCGACAGCGACGTAACAATCGGGTCACGGCCACGCGCCTTCGACGCGACAGTGAAGCGACAGCCAGGCGACAGCGACGCAACAGTCACTGCCGATCAGCCGCGATGTGGTGAGTGCGTTCCATCGGCAAGGATAGAACAGAGACAGGCGAAATAGGAAAGCCCTAGCGCCTCAGGGTACTTCGTCCTGACGCAGGCGGCGCAGGCGGGGGGCGGACTGGAGCTGGGCGGCTTCCTTGATGCCGACGCGCAGATCCTCGCGCGCCTGATGGATCGAGGCGATCACCGGTCCCATGGCGACGCCGAGGTCGACCAGCGCGGTTTCGGCCAGTTGCAGCGAGCTTTCGAGCGTTTCGGGCACGGCGTCGCTGGCGCCGGCCTTGTAGAGCTGGGCGGCGTGATCGGCGTCGCGGGCGCGGGCGATGATCGGCAGGTCCGGCACCCAGCCACGCACCCGCTTGGTGACGCGCACCGACAGGACCGGATCGTCCATCGTCAGGATGAGCGCGCGGGCATGGCCGAGGCGCAGGCGATCGAGCATTTCCGCACGCGCGACGTCACCGAAAAGGATCGGATAGCCCAGGCGCCGGGCCTCGGCGACGACATCGGGATCGGATTCGACGACGATGAAGCGCTGGCCATGGGTCTTGAGCAGGTCGCAGACCATCTGGCCGACCCGGCCGAAACCGATGACGACGGCGGCCGCCTCGGTCTGGTCCGGTTCGGTCTCGACCCGTTCCTCGCCAATGGCATTTTCCAGCCGCTGGGCGATGTCATGGCCAAAGCGCGCGAGCAGCGGCGTGATGGTGAGGCCGATGGCGGTGACGATCTGCCAGAAGGCGGCGGTGGAGGGCAGGATCAGCTTGGCCGCGGCGGCCGCCGACAGCACGATCAGCGTGGTTTCCGACGGGCTGGACATCAGCACGCCGACTTCCAGCGCGACGCCCTTGCGCACGCCCGAGAAATAGAGAAGCAGGCCGGTCACCAATGTCTTGGCGACGACGACGCCCAGCACGGCGAGCAGCAGGCTGGGCCAGTTGGCGAGGATGACGCGCAGGTCCAGGCTCATGCCCACGGTGATGAGGAAGACGCCGAGCGCGAGGCCCTTGAACGGCGCGGTCATCACCTCGACCTCGCCATGATAGTCGGTCTCTGCGATGAGCAGGCCCGCGAGCAGGGCACCGACGATCGGCGACAGGCCAGCGATGGAGGTGGCAAGGCTGGAGAGGATGACGACCAGCAGGCTGGCGGCGAGGAAGACTTCCGGGCTCTTGGTGCGCGCTGCCTGGCGGAAGATATGGGGCAGGAAGATGCGGCCGAAGACCAGCATCACCGCGATGGTGAGGCCGCCCTTGAGCAGGGTGGTCGCCAGTTCGTTCCATGCCGCGTCCGGGCTGGTCGCAACCGACGGCGCCAAGGCGCCGAGCATGAAGATGATTGGCACCAGCGCCAGATCCTCGAACAGCAGCATCGAGAAGGCGGAGCGGCCGACCGCGCTCTGGGTGCCGACCATCGGCAGCACCACGGCGGTGGAGGACAGGGCAAGGGCAAGGCCGAGGCCGATCGCGCCGGCGGTCGGCTGCCCCAGCAGATAGAGGCCCATGGCAATGAGCGCGGCGCTGCCCAGCAATTCGGTCGCGCCGACGCCGAACACCTGCGCGCGCATGCTCCACAATCGCCGGAAGCTCAGTTCCAGCCCGATGGAGAAGAGCAATAATATGACGCCCAGTTCGGCAAATGGCTCAATCGCCGCCCGGTTGGAGATGGTGACATGATAGAGCCAGGGATATTGGCCGACCAGCGAGCCAAGTCCTGCCGGACCGACGGCAAGTCCCACCAGGATGAAACCGATGACGGGACTGATGCGGAAGCGGGCGAAACCGGGAATGACCAAGCCCGCTGCGCCCAGGATGACGAGGGAGTCGCTGAAGCTTTGCGGATTGATTGCATCGGTCATGAGGCATCATTGCGGGTGACGCACGGAAATGCCAGCCTTTTGCCAAAAGAATTCCGGGCAAATCGCCAGCGCAGGCGGGCGCGGTGCGATGTGACATTTGCGTTACCGGCCTGTAATTTTCCGGACATCCCGACGCAAAACCGGCGGCGCTAGAAGGGCGGTCGGATTTGCTATGGACGAATGGTGATGGGAATGATGGCTGCGCCGCTGCAAGATGCGCCGATCAGTGCCGGGGATATCCTGATCTGGGCAAGGGTCGAACAGGCCCTGGCCGGCAAGAATGCGGCCCTTGCGGCGCAGATCAATGCCCGCGCATGCGGCCGCAGCATGAGCCCCACCGCCGATGTCGAGATTGCGTCCGAACTGGCGCGGATGGAGGAGGGACAACTGGTCAGGCTGTGGCTGGGCGCCGACGATCCCGAACATCCGACCCGCCGGGAAATGCTGGCGCTCGATCGCCTGGCGCTGATCAGCGCCGATTTCTGACTGTCGAGAAAAGCCGCCTGGTGCGGACGATGGGACTTGAACCCATATTCCCAGGGGGAGGCGGATTTTAAGTCCGCTGCGTCTACCGATTTCGCCACGTCCGCGCTGCGCCTTCCCCTGAAGGCTCAGGCGCGGCAGGTCAAGGGGCTGATCAGTCGGCGGCCTTGCCGTTCAGCCGTTCGCGCATTTCCTTGCCCGGCTTGAAATAGGGCACGCGCTTGGCCGAGACCGGCACCTGTTCGCCGGTGCGGGGATTGCGGCCGGTGCGGGCATCGCGGGCGCGGGTGGTGAAGGCGCCGAAGCCGCGCAGTTCGACCCGGCCGCCGCTCGACAGGCGATCGACAATCTCGCGGAAGAAAAGATCGACGATCCTTTCCACTTCCTGCAGGCTGAGGCCCGGATTTTCTTCGCCGAGTTTCTGGATCAGTTCAGAACGGATCATAGTTCCTCCAGCACCCCTAATTTCCCCTGCCGACATTTATAAACAATTGGAAAGCTGTTGACAATCGGGGAGCAACGAAATCGTTTCGATAGGGCAAGGAAGTGGCGGAAGGGCATGAAAAAGCCCGCCGGAACCTGGGTTCCGGCGGGCTTTTCTTTGCCTATTGGCAGGAAGGAAGGGATTAGCCTTCGTTCTTGGCCTTGAGCGCTTCGCCCAGGATGTCGCCCAGCGACGCGCCGCTGTCCGACGAGCCATACTGTGCAACAGCCTGCTTTTCTTCGGCAATCTGCATCGCCTTGACCGAGAAGGTCGGCTTCTTGGCGCGGTCGAAACCGGTCACCATGGCGTCGAACTTCTGACCGATCTGGAAGCGTTCCGAACGCTGTTCGTCGCGGTCGCGGCCCAGGTCGCTGCGCTTGATGAAGCCGGTGGCGCCATCTTCGCCAGCCTGGACTTCCAGGCCGCCGTCGCGAACTTCCAGAACGGTCACGGTGACGATCGCGTTCTTGTTCAGGCCAGCAGCAGCGGCGGTGGTGCCGCCGGCGGCCGGACCGCCACGCTCAAGCTGCTTCATGCCGAGGCTGATGCGCTCCTTCTCGACGTCGATGTCGAGAACGACGGCCTGAACCGTCTCGCCCTTGCGGTGCAGCGCCAGCGCGTCTTCGCCCGAGATGCCCCAGGCGATGTCCGACATGTGGACCATGCCGTCGACGTCGCCGTCCAGGCCGATGAACAGGCCGAATTCGGTCGCGTTCTTGACTTCGCCTTCGACGGTCGAGCCGATCGGGTGACGTTCTGCGAACGAATCCCACGGGTTCGACTGGGCCTGCTTGAGGCCGAGCGAGATGCGGCGCTTCTCGGGATCGACTTCGAGAACGATGACTTCCACTTCCTGGCTCGTCGAAACGATCTTGCCGGGGTGGACGTTCTTCTTGGTCCAGGACATTTCCGAAACATGGACCAGGCCTTCGATGCCCGGCTCCAGTTCGACGAACGCACCATATTCGGTGATGTTCGTGACGCGGCCCGACAGCTTTGCACCGACCGGGTACTTGGCGGCGGCGCCTTCCCACGGATCATTTTCCAGCTGCTTCATGCCGAGGCTGATGCGCTGGGTTTCGCGGTTGATGCGGATGATCTGGACACGGACGGTGTCGCCGATGTTGATCATCTCGTTCGGGTGGTTGATGCGCTTGTACGACAGGTCGGTGACGTGCAGCAGGCCATCGATACCGCCCAGGTCAACGAACGCACCATAGTCGGTGATGTTCTTGACGACGCCTTCGATAATCTGGCCTTCGGCCAGGGTCTGGATCAGGCCCGAGCGCTGTTCGGCGCGGGTTTCTTCCAGGATGGCGCGACGCGACACGACGATGTTGCCACGACGGCGATCCATCTTGAGGATCTGGAAGGGCTGCGGGATGTCCATGAGCGGGGTGACGTCGCGAACCGGGCGGATGTCGACCTGCGAGCCGGGCAGGAAGGCGACGGCGCCGTCGAGGTCGACGGTGAAGCCACCCTTGACGCGGCCGAAGATGACGCCTTCGACGCGGGCGCTTTCGGTGAACTCGGCTTCGAGCTTGTCCCAGGCGGCTTCGCGGCGAGCGCGGTCGCGCGACAGCATGGCTTCGCCATGGGCGTTTTCGACGCGGTCGACATAGACTTCGACTTCGTCGCCGACCTTGAGGTCAGCCTTCTGGCCGGGAGCGGCGAATTCGCGCAGCGGCACGCGGCCTTCCGACTTCAGGCCGACGTCGATCAGCGCCATGTCGTTTTCGATGCCGGTGACGGTGCCCTTTACGACGCGGCCTTCAAAGCCGCCGTCTTCGCCACCGAGAGAATCATTGAGAAGCGCGGCGAAATCGTCGCGCGAGGGGAATGCCGTAGAGGCCATGGTTGGTCCTTCACTCATCATTGCTGGCCAATCGGTTGTGTCCGATGGTCTTTGGCCAAACCACGCATGCGGCCGAATACCGCCTGCGTATCCAAGGGGTTGGGCGTTGGAACGCCAAGCCTGGAAAAGCGAAAAGGGCGCCCGGAATTTCCGCGCGCCTTATCGGGTCACACGCTTACGGGCGACCTTCAAGCTGGGCGTCCACAAGCGCGATGGCCCGCTGGACGGCGGCGTCTATAGTCAAATTGCTGGTATCTAGCAAGTCGGCGCCGTCGGCCACCTTGAGCGGGGCATGGTCGCGGCTCATGTCGCGGGTGTCGCGGGCCTGGATGTCGGCGATCAGGCTGTCCATGTCGGGCGCGCCGCCATGGGCCTGGGCGTCCTTGAAGCGGCGTTCGGCGCGGACATGGACGCTGGCGGTGACGAAGATCTTGGCATCGGCGTCCGGCGCGATGACGGTGCCGATGTCGCGCCCGTCGAGGATGGCGCCGCCTGGCTGGGTGGCGAAGTCGCGTTGGCGCTGGACCAGTGCGTCGCGCACGCTCTGATGCACCGACACGCGCGAGGCGAGGCTGCCGACCGCTTCGCTGCGCAGCGCCGGATCGGCCAGGATGACGTCGTCAAAGGCGCAGGCGGCCAGCGCGTCGGCCTGATGATCCGGGTCGCCGCCATTTTTCAGCACGGACAGGCCGACCGCGCGATAGAGCAGGCCGGTGTCGAGCACCGGCAGGCCATAATGGCGTCCCAGCGCCTTGGCGATCGTGCCCTTGCCCGATGCGGCGGGCCCATCGACGGCGATGATCATGCGATGGCTCCCAGCGTCTGGAGCAGGGTGGTGAAGGTCGGGAAGCTGGTCGCGACCGGGCGCATGTCGTCGATGGTGACGCCATCGCGCGAAACCAGGCCGGCGACCGCGAAGCTCATGGCGATGCGGTGGTCGAGCCTGGTGGCGATCGGGCCGCCGCCGGGCAGGGGTTGACCGCCGCTGCCGTCGATGATGATGCCGTCCTCCAGTTCCTCGACCGTGACGCCGATCGCACGCAGGCCGGTGGCCATGGTGGCGATGCGGTCCGATTCCTTGACGCGCAGTTCGTCGAGGCCGCGGAAGATGCTGCGGCCATGCGCAAAGGCTGCCGCGACGAAGGCGACGGGATATTCGTCGATCATGCTGGGCGCGCGGGCGGGGTCGGGCTCGACGCCGTTCAGGGCAGAGGCGGTGACGACCAGGTCGCCGACCGGCTCGCCGCCGACTTCGCGGGCGTTGATGATCTCGATCGATCCGCCCATTTCGCGCAGCAGGTCGATGAGGCCGGCGCGGGTGGCGTTGAGGCCGACATTGGCGATCGTCACCTGCGATCCTGGCACCAGCAGCGCCGCGACCATCGGGAAGGCGGCCGACGAGGGGTCGCCGGGCACGACGATATTCTGCGGCTTGAGCTCGGCCTCGCCCTTGAGCGTGATGATGCGGGTGCCGTCGGCCTGGACCTCGACCTCAAGGTCGGCGCCGAAGCCCCTGAGCATGCGCTCGCTATGGTCGCGGGTCGGGATCGGCTCGACCACGCGGGTAATGCCGGGCGTGTTGAGGCCGGCGAGCAGGATCGCCGACTTCACCTGGGCCGAGGCGACCGGCAGGGTGTAGTCGAGCGGCACGGCCGGGCAGGCGCCGGTCATGGTCAGCGGCAGGCGATCACCGGGGCTGGTGGTGAAGCTGGCGCCGACGCGGGAGAGCGGTTCGGTGACGCGCGCCATCGGGCGCTTGCTGAGGGACGCGTCGCCGACGAAGGTGGCGGTGATGCCATGGCTGGCGACCAGACCCATCAGCAGGCGGGTCGAGGTGCCGCTATTGCCCATGTCGAGCGCCGTTTCGGGCTGCAGAAGGCCGCCGACGCCGACGCCATGAATGTGCCAGATGCCGTCATCGTCACGGCTGAAGTCTGCGCCCATGGCGCGCCCACCGCCGCCATCGGCGGCGGATACTTTGGTAATTTTCGCGCCCATGGCGCGAAGGGCGGCCGCGGTGGCCAGCACATCCTCGCCCTCCAGCAGGCCTTCGACCCGGCTTTCGCCCACGGCCAGGGCGGACAGTATCAGTGAACGGTGGGAAATGCTCTTGTCGCCCGGAACCGCGACGCTGCCGGACAGGGCAGGGGCGGCGGTGAAGGTCATCGGGCTGGGTTGGTCATTATGGCTGGTCACGGGGTATCCATCATCTTGGAACCGAAAAAATGCGCCCGGCTTTTGACAGCGCGGTTTCGCTATGGCAAGGCGCCCGACGTTTCGTGGCCGACTTCCGTCGTGCCGCGTGATTTCTGTTTGAGCATCGAAGAAGGAACAGGCCGGACATGGTGAAGGCTGAATGGGGCACGAAGCGGACCTGCCCGAAATGTGCGACTCGCTTCTATGACCTGGGCAAGGATGACCCGGTGACCTGCATCAACTGCGGCGCCGCCTGGGAGCCCGAACCGGTGCTGAAGTCGAAGCAGCCGCTGCCCTATGAAGAGGCCGCGCCCAAGAAGGTCGTGGAAACGGCCGATGGCGAGCTGGAGACGGCGGACGATGATCTGGACATCGATCTGGACGTCGATGATGACGGCGATTCGCCGGATAATGACGTCGATCTGGGCGGCGATGACGACCTGGGCGTCGATGCCGGCAATGATGACGGCGACGACGACAATTAAGTGAAAATTCTGCTTGCCAACGGGATCGCCTGATCCTAGAGGCAGCGACCTCCGAGGCGCCGGACCCAACGGCGCCTCAAGATGGTACGGGGCCTTAGCTCAGCTGGGAGAGCGCCTGCATGGCATGCAGGAGGTCAGCGGTTCGATCCCGCTAGGCTCCACCAATTTTTTCGGCCGACGGCTTGTGCCGGACATGGTTTGATCCATTCGGGACGCGGTTCGCGCCGTATCAGGATGGGGCCTTAGCTCAGCTGGGAGAGCGCCTGCATGGCATGCAGGAGGTCAGCGGTTCGATCCCGCTAGGCTCCACCAATTTTTTCGGCCGACGGCTTGTGCCGGACATGGTCTGATCCATCGGGACGCGGTTCGCGCCGTATCAGGATGGGGCCTTAGCTCAGCTGGGAGAGCGCCTGCATGGCATGCAGGAGGTCAGCGGTTCGATCCCGCTAGGCTCCACCATTTTTCTTCATTGTTAGAAGGCGGCAAGCATATTCCATTTCGCCCCAGCGAGTTGCGAATGTTTCCGATATTTCGAGCCAATGCCCGGATTTGCCCTGTCCGTGGTTCTTGCCCATGCAAGAGCATTGGCACTCGTGGCCTTTGGCGTCCCAGCACATCTGAGAGCATTTCTCTTGCTCTCTAAAAGGCTGAATTACATATAATTTGCCATATTCCTGTAGAAGTTGCTTGAGTAGTTCGTTGAACCACGATGCGGGCACTTCCCAATACCGCCGTTTGTAATCGCTCTCAGGAATTGAATGACGACCGGCGCGTATCCAATTTCTCGTCAGGGCGACATGGGCATAGCTGTTCCAATTGCATGGCAGGCGTAGGCGCGGCCTGCCTTCCTCTCGCCTGAGA
Source organism: Sphingobium salicis subsp. salicis (assembly GCF_049472635.1). Lineage (NCBI taxonomy): Bacteria > Pseudomonadati > Pseudomonadota > Alphaproteobacteria > Sphingomonadales > Sphingobiaceae > Sphingobium > Sphingobium salicis. The sequence goes on along the minus strand of NZ_JAYRCS010000001.1, from coordinate 2,551,909 downwards.
AAAACTGGAATCTCTTTCTGATTCCAAATTGCTTTCAATCTCGTGGGGTCGGTCATTCATGCACATTACGCCAGCGATACAAAACTATCCATCACCCGCTTGCGGCCGGCGGTTTCGAAGTCGATTTCCAGCTTGTTGCCTTCGATCGCGGCGATCGTGCCATAGCCGAATTTCTGGTGGAAGACGCGCTGGCCGACGGACACATCGTCGCGGCCCTTGTTGCCGAGCGACACGGCCGAGGTGCGGGCTTCGACGATTCGCACGGGCTCGCGGCTGAACTGGCCGCTGGTCTGGGCGCGCTGCCAGCCCGGCCCCCGCGACGAGCCGCGCGCGACATTGGCGAAGGGATCGTCCCGTTCCGACCAGTTGGCGCGCCAGAGCGAGGCGCCGCCGGACATGCTGCTTTCCTCATCCACATGTTCGGGCGGCAATTCGCCGACGAAGCGGGAGGGGATGGAACTGGTCCACTGGCCATAGATGCGGCGGTTGGCGGCGTGGAGGATGGTGCAGCGCTTGCGCGCGCGGGTGATCGCCACATAGGCGAGGCGCCGTTCCTCCTCCAGACTGTTGAGCCCGCCTTCGTCCAGCGCGCGCTGCGAGGGGAAGATGCCTTCCTCCCAGCCGGCGAGGAAGACATTGTCGAATTCCAGGCCCTTGGCGGCGTGGATGGTCATGATGGTGAGCTTCTGCTCGTCCTGCTGCGCCTCATTGTCCATGACCAGGCTGACATGTTCGAGGAAGGCGCCCAGCGTCTCATATTCCTCCATCGCGCGGGTGAGTTCACTCAGGTTTTCGAGGCGCCCGGCGCTCTCGGTCGAGCGTTCGGCCTGGAGCGTGGCGGTATAGCCGCTTTCGTCCAGGATCTGGCGCGCCAGTTCGGCATGGGGCAGTTGTGCGGCGCGATCGCGCCAGCGGGCGAGATCGCCGATGAAGGCGCCGAGCGAACGGCGCGCCTGGGGTGTCAGTTCGTCGGTGTCGAGGATGCGGGCGGCGGCGAGGGCTAGGGGAATGCCCTCCGCGCGCGCCAGCCGGTGCAGCTTCTCGACCGCCTTGTCGCCCAGGCCGCGCTTCGGCACGTTGACGATCCGCTCGAACGCCAGGTCGTCGGCCGGCTGGTTGACGAGGCGCAGATAGGCGAGCGCGTCGCGGATTTCGGCGCGCTCATAGAAGCGGAAGCCGCCGACGATGCGATAGGGCAGGCCGATCTGGATGAAACGGTCTTCGAATTCGCGGGTCTGGTGCTGGGCACGGACGAGGATCGCGACCTCATCCAGCGAGCCGCCGGCGCGGGCGATCGCCTCGATCTCGTCGCCGACGCGGCGGGCTTCCTCCGGCCCGTCCCACACGCCGAGCACGCGCACCTTTTCGCCGACGTCGACGTCGGTCCACAATGTCTTGCCCAGGCGGTTGCCATTTTCCGCGATCACCCCGGATGCGGCGCCCAGGATATGCGGGGTGGAGCGGTAATTCTGTTCCAGGCGGACGATCACGGCGCCCGGAAAATCCTTTTCAAACCGCAGGATATTGGCGACTTCTGCGCCACGCCATGAATAGATGGACTGGTCATCGTCGCCGACGCAGCAGATATTCTTGCGGGTCTGGGCGAGCAGTCGCAGCCAGAGATACTGGCTGGAGTTGGTGTCCTGATATTCGTCCACCATGATATATTTGAAGCGTTGCTGATATTGCTCCAGCACATCGCGGTGACGCTTCAAGATGGTGAGAGAATGTAGCAACAAGTCGCCGAAATCGCAGGCATTTACCTCGCGAAGGCGGGCCTGATAGGCGGCATAGAGCTTTTGCCCCTTGCCATGGGCATAGCCCTCCGCCTCGCCGGCACCGACTTCCTCCGGGGTGAGGCCCTTGTTCTTCCACTGGTCGATCAGGCCGGCGAGTTGGCGCGCGGGCCAGCGCTTCTCGTCAATCCCCTCCGCCTGGATCAGCTGCTTCATCAGGCGCAGCTGATCGTCGGTGTCGAGGATGGTGAAATTGGACTGGAGGTCCACCAGTTCGGCATGGCGGCGCAGCATCTTGGCGGCGATCGCGTGGAAGGTGCCGAGCCAGGGCATGCCCTCGACCGCCGGGCCGATCATCCGGCCGACGCGCTCGCGCATCTCCCGTGCCGCCTTGTTGGTGAAGGTCACGGCCAGGATTTCCGAGGGCCAGGCGCGCTGGGTCGCGACCAGATGGGCGAGGCGGGCGGTGAGCGCTGCGGTCTTGCCCGTGCCCGCGCCGGCCAGCACCAGCACCGGTCCCTCCGTGGTCAGTACAGCCTGACGCTGCGGTTCGTTGAGGCCCTTCAGATAGGGCGGGTCATTGGGAGAGGGGGCAGGCACGGTCATGGGCGATCAACTAGGGATGGGCGGTTGCGGGGGCAAGGGCGGATGGCCTTGCAGCGGGACGCAATCTATGAGAACAAAAGGGGAATCACGCAAGATGCGAATGGAGCAAGATGATGGTGACGGGGCGGTGCCAGTGCGGGGCGATCCATTATGCGGCGGAGGGCGAGCCGGTTTACAGCGCGCTGTGCCATTGCAGCGATTGCCGGATGAGTGCGGGCGCGCCGATGGTCGGCTGGGCGCTGTTCCCGCATGACAAGGTGACGATAGAGGGCGATCCGGTCACCTATCAGTCGTCGGACAATGCGACCCGCCATTTCTGCGGCATTTGTGGCACCGGGTTGTTCTACACCAACCCGACGGTCTTTCCCGGCATGATCGACATCCAGAGCGCGACGCTGGACGATCAGACGGTCTTTCCGCCGGCGGTGCATGTCCAATATGCCGAGGCGGCGCCGTGGATGGCGGCGGCGCATGACCTGCCCCGGTTCGATCGATACCCGTCGGACTGAGCGTGCGGCCGGCGTCAGCGGCGGCACGGTTCGTCGCTGACGCGGAACAGGGAGGCGGGGCGGCCGGTTTCTCCCTTGCTCGGGGCAAGGAGTAGAAGGACCAACCCGATGAAGATCATCATGATCGCCGGCTTTGCTGCCCTGTCGATGGCGGCGCTGCCCGGTCAGGCCGGGGCGCAGGCGATGTCGCCGCCGGCCCAGAACCAGGATCCCAATGCGGCCCAGCCGACCGGCGCGGTGCCGGCCGAGACGGGCATGGTGCCGGCGCCGGCGGACGTGCCGCGCGATCCGGCTGCGCCTGTGGGCACGGCGGCCAATCCTGTGACGGTGGGCGGCAACATGACGCCGCCGCCGACCGAGGCGAAGGCCTATCCGGTCTGCGGCAAGGGCGTGCAGGACGGTTGCGTCAATCCGGGCGAGGCGAAGAAGAGGATGCGCAGGCCGGGCTGAGATCCGGATTGAGGTCGGCGGCGGCAGGGGCGGGCAGGGCGGCGATGAGCGCCGCGAGGCCAGTCCGGTCGCGCGCCGCGTCGGCCAGGCTGTAGCCATCCAGCACCGTCAGGAAGGCGCCGAGCGCCTGCGCCAATATGCCTGACAAGCCGCAGGCCGGACGGATCGCGCAGGACGCGCAATCAGCCATCGCCATGTCCGGCTCGCTATGGCGCACGACCGCGCCGATGCGGATATCGACAGGATCGGCGGCGAGGGCGAAGCCGCCGCCCCGACCGCGCTGGGTGCGGATGAAGCCGCCCTGGCCCAGACCATGCACCACCTTCATCAGATGATTGCGCGACAGGCCATAGGCATCGGCAATTTCCGGGATCGTCGCCCGTCCGCCCGGTACGGCGGCGAGATGGATCAGCACGCGCAGCGCATAATCGGTGTGGCGGGTCAATTGCATCGCGCCCTCCTATCCTGCGGGCAGAGCGTCATAAACATATATTCAATTTACATCTTAAAAGATGCATATTAAATGAACCTTATCGAGTCCCCCGATAAGGAGCCTGTCATGCGCGAAAATCTGTCCCCCGAAACCATCGCCATCGTGAAGGCGACCGGCCCGGCGCTGCGGCGTCATGGCGTCGAGATCACCACCCGCATGTATGCGCGGCTGTTCGAGGATGCGTCGATCAAGGACATGTTCGATCAGGCGGCGCAGGCCAGCGGCGAGCAGCCGCGCCGGCTCGCGGCGGCGATCCTGGGCTTTGCCGAGAATGTCGACAAGTTGCAGGCGCTGGACGGCGCGATTGCGCGCATGGTGCAGCGCCATGTCGATACCGGGGTGCAGCCGGACCATTATCCCAAGGTGGCGGCCGCGTTGCTGCCCGCGATCCGCGAGGTACTGGGCGAAGCGGTGGCGACCGACGAAGTGCTGGCCGCCTGGGCGGAAGCTTATACTTTCCTGGCCAATATCCTGATCGGCAAGGAACAGGCGGCCTACGCGGAGACCGCCTGATATTCCGCCTGAGCGTTACGCGGCGGGCGCGTTGTCCTCTGCGCGGAGCAGGGTGAGGCGCGCCTTGCCGACGTCGCGCACGGCGTCGACGATGAAGCCCTTGACCGCGACATCCTCGCGCCGGTCGGTTTCGATGCTGATCCAGGTCGCCGGGCTGGTCCAGCCCAGGCGCGCCAGCTTGTCGAGTGCGACCTGGCCCGCGCCGGTATCATAGGGCGGGTCCATGAAGATGAGGTCGAGCGGCGTCTTTGTCGGGCCGAGCGAGAGCACGCTGGTCTGGCGGATGTCCGGACGCAGGCCGAGCTTGTCGCCATTGGCGCGGATCGCGTCGATCGCCGCCTTGTCCTGCTCGACGAACAGGCAGGAGCCGGCGCCGCGCGACAGGGCTTCAAAGCCCAGCGCGCCCGAGCCGGCGAAGAAATCGCCCACGGCCAGTCCTTCGAACGATCCCAAGCGGCTCGCCAGCATCGAGAAGAGTGTCTCGCGGGTGCGGTCGCCGGTGGGACGGGTGGCGTCGCCCTTGGGCGCGACCAGCGGACGGCCGCGCCATTGACCCGAGATAATCCTCATTTCTGTGCTTTCTTCAGGCTGCTGCGGAAGGCGACCAGGTCATGCTGGCGCACTTCCTCGACCGCGCCGCCGGCCAGTTCACCCAGTTCGAACGGGCCGTAGCTGGTGCGGATCAGGCGATTGACCTTGAGTTCGAAATGTTCGAGCACGCGGCGCACTTCGCGGTTCTTGCCCTCGGTCAGGGTCATTTCGATCCACTGGTTGCGGCCGGTGCGCCGTTCCAGATTGGCCTCGATCGGACCATATTGGATGCCGTCAATCTCGATGCCGTCGAACAGATCCTCCAGCTGCTGCTGACTGACCTCGCCAAAGGCGCGGGCGCGATAGGTGCGCGGCACGCCGGTCGCGGGCAATTCCATCTCGCGCTTGAACTCGCCATCGGTGGTGAGTAGCAACAGCCCCTCGGTATTCATGTCGAGCCGGCCGATCGGCATCAGCCGCGGCAGGTCGTCGGGCAGGATGTCGTAAATGGTCGGCCGTCCGGCGGGGTCGCGCTCGGTGGTGAGGAAGCCGGTCGGCTTGTGGAACAGGAACAGGCGCGCGGGGGCGGGCGCGGCGACCGGATCACCGTCGACGGTGACGCCATGGAGCGAGGTGAGCAGCGTCGCGGGGGTGTCGATCGTGACGCCGTCCCTGGCGATACGGCCTTCCTCGATCATCCGCTCGATCTCGCGGCGCGAGGCGATGCCGGCGCGGGCGAGCAGCTTGGCGATGCGCTGGGGTTCGCCCTTGCCGCTGGTTTCCGCGGCGGCGCGGGCCGGGTGCGGGTTGGCGACATGGGGGGGCGCCGGCTTCTTGCTGCCGGGGCGGCGCGGCGGATAGGATGTGCCGCCCATACGACCTTCAGTGCGACCTTCGGGACGCGGGCGGGCCGGGCGGTCACCGAAAGCGGGACGGGCGGCACGCTCGCCAAAGGGCGCGCGGGCGGGGCGATCAGCGGCGGCGCGCTCGGGGCGCTGGCCTTCGGCCGGGCGACCGCTGCGGACGGGGCGTTCTGCGCGATCCGGCTGGGCGGCGCGATCGGGGCGGCCACGGGCCGGACGTTCGCTGCGTTCACCGCGCGCTTCGCCGAAGCGATTGCCACGGGCCTCGCCGGGGCCATTGCGATCGGGGCGCTCGCCACGCGGGGAGGGGCGTTCCGAACGGCCTTCGCTCCGGCTGTCAAAACGACCTTCGTTGCGACTATCCGACCGGGCGTTGGATCGGGCCGGGCCACGGCCAGTGCCGCGATCGGCGCCGCCACGCGATCCGGGGCCGGAGGGACGCTTGGGACCGCCCGGACCTGACCGGCGCGGCGGACCAGATTTTTTTGGCGGTTCCACTTGATGCATTCCTTTTCGTGACGGGTGGCCATCCCCATATCAGGGCGGCATGTGCAATATGATGAACGGTGCCATAGCGCCGTCCATGTGAACGGCAAAGCCCCGGCCGGGCGCAACCCGGCGCCGGGGCGCGGCGTTGGTCGGTTGCATGGCGGAAACGGGGCAGGACAGCAAATGTTTTTCGGGCGAATCAGAGGGGACGACACCGCCAGGGACGGGGCGAGAGACGGGGCAGGTGCGCCGCGCAACGTCATTCGCAGCGTGCTGGTGGTGGAGGATGAACCGCTCGTCGCCTTCGACCATGAGCATATCCTGTCCCAGGCAGGCTATCGCATCGCCGCCACCGTCGACAGCCATACCCATGCTGCCCGCGTAATCGATGCCGGATCGGTCGATCTGGTCGTCACCGACATCAATCTGCGCGGTGGGCGCTGCGGCATAGAGGTCGCGCGTCATGCCCATGCGCGCCAATTGCCGGTGCTGTTCGTCACCGGTGCCTGTCCCGCCGATGCGCGATCGCTGGCGGTCGGCTGTCTCGCCAAGCCCTTCGCCCCGCGCGACCTGCTGGCGGCGATCGCGGTGGTCGATGCGGTGCTGGCCGGTCGCGCGCCACCACGCAAGCCGCGCGGCATGAAACTGTTCGCCGAGATCGCCTGACGCCGGGCTGATCCGGGGCAGGCAGGCGGCCGTGCCGCTTGCCTCTGCTGCATTTGCTCATATGGTGGCGCCCGTAATGAACGGGCGCGGGGAATATGTGTGATAGATATCGCCGAGGGTAAACGGAATTGGCGGGATGTCATGCGTCCCTATTTCGGGAAAATGCCGTTCGTGGCCTTGTTGATCGGCATATCGAGCGGGTTTCCGCTTATGCTGCTGCTTGGCACGATGGGCTATTGGCTATCCAAAGTGGGTATCCAGAAGTCTACGATCGGTTTCGCTATCGGCCTGACGACACCCTATACGCTCAAATGGCTCTGGGCGCCGTTGGTCGATAAACTCCCGCTTCCGGTCCTAACGCGGCTTTTCGGTCAGCGGCGCGCCTGGCTGTTTTTCATTCAGTTGCTGCTGTTCGGCGCGATCTGGATGCTGGGGAGCAGCGATCCTGCCAATCATCTTGGCTATTTCGCCTTTTGCGCGATCCTCGTCTCCTTCCTGGGCGCGACGCAGGATATCGTGATCGATGCCTATCGCATCGAGATATTGAGCGATGAAGAGATGCCTTATGGCACGGCGACGAACCAGTTCGGCTATCGGCTTGGCGCCTTCTTCTCCGGGGTCGGGACGATCTTCCTCTATTCACCGCAGACAGGACTCGGCCTTGGCTGGCCGCTTGCATATGGCCTGACCGCCTTGCTGGTGCTGCCCGGTGCGCTGGGGGCGCTCTGGGCTGGGCCGGGCACTTATGTTGATCGCCATGGGGAAATGGCCGGGAAGCGGTTCGGCGCATGGCTAAAGGAAACGGTGCTCAATCCCTTCATCGAGTTTTTAGGGCGCAAGGGATCGGTCCTGATCCTGCTGTTCGTGCTGCTCTATAAAATAGGCGATGCGATGGGGCAGGGCATGCTCAACCCGATGATCGTCGATCTTGGGTTCACCGATGCTGAGTTTATCGCGATCAACAAGGTCGTCGGTTTCTGGGGCCTGATTGTTGGCACGGCCTTGGCCGCGCCTTTCATCGCATGGCTCGGCATGGGGCGCGCCCTGTTTATATCGGGGCTGATGATGATGCTCAGCAATTTGACGTTCGTCATCGTTGCGATGCACGGCCATTCGAATTTGTGGCTGACCATAGCGGTGGCGACGGAGCAGGTGACGAGTGGTATCGGTTTGACGGTGTTCGTCACCTATCTGTCCGGCCTTTCCAGCCTTGCCTACACCGCAACCCAATTCGCATTATTGTCATCGTTCGCTGCTGTAGGTCGCACTTGGCTGGCTGCGCCGGCAGGGATCATCGCTGAGAATGTAGGATGGGTCGGATTCTGGCTGACGACGGTCGCCGCGGCATTGCCCGGCATGCTGTTGCTCTGGTTGATCTGGCATAAGGGCTTTGTCGTGGACAGCGTTCGTCAGCCCAGCACAACGGACGACTGAGGTGACGAATAGGTCGAACAATCAGGACTTTTGCATCGCATGATCTTTCTCGTCGCGTCCATCTGTATCCAGATCATCTGTGCGGTCGATGTCGTGCGCAACGGCCGCAACCAGATCTGGATGCTGTTCATCTTCCTCTTCTCGCTGGCGGGTTGCTTTGCCTATCTGATGCTGGAGGTGCTGCCGGCCTATTGGGGTAATCGTCATCTGCGCACCGCGCGCAGCCAGGTGGTCGGCAAGGTCGATCCCGAACGCGGCCTGCGCAAGGCGCGGGCTGATCTGGATCTGGCGGAGACCGCCGCCAACCGGATCGCGCTGGGCGATGCGCTGCTGGACCTGGGCCGCTTTGCCGAGGCGGAGGCGGCCTATCGCCAGGGGCTGGCGCTGGGACCGGGGCAGGATGCGACGACGCAGGTCAAGCTGGCGCAGACCCTGTTCGAACTGGGGCGCAGCCGCGAGGGGCTGGCGGAGCTGGACGATGTGCCCGAGGTCGGCCGGGGCAGCGAATGGGATCGGCGCGCGCTGCTGCGGGCGCGGATGCTGGCCGATATCGGCGAGGATGCGCAGGCGCGTCTGCTGTTCGAGGATGTGATGAGCCGATATGCCGGTGAGGAGGCGCGCTGCCATTATGCCGCCTTCCTGCTGGAGCAGGGTGACCGGCTGCGCGCGCGGCAGATATTGGAGGAGGTCGAGCAGCGGGCCAGGCGGCTCGACCGCACCCAGCGCGCCGCCCAGGCCGACATGTATCGCTGGGCCGGCGAGCGGCTGGCGGAGTTGCGGAAGGCGGCGGCTTAGAGCGCGCTGCGTTAAATCCGACGCAGGCAGCGCGCTCTAATTTTTTGTTGTCGCATCGTTTTAAGCGCAAAACCGGTTCCCACTTTTGCGCACGATGCTTTAATTGGCCGCGTAGAGGTCCAGCGGCCGACCAAGGTCGCTATGCGCCTGCGCCACCGCCTGCAGGCAGGTGAGCGCGCCCAGCGCATCGTCATTGCCCAGCAGTCCCGAGACATTGTCGAAGGCGGTATGCGGATCGCGCAGCGCATCGCCCACCGCCTGCATGATCGCGGCCTCGTCCGCGGTCATCCGCGCGCAGCAACAGGGCGCGACCAATATCTTGCGGCTGGCGGCGCGCGCCAGTTCCAGCATCATCGCGCGCATCAGCACCAGGGGCCGGCGATAGCTTTTGCCGAAGGCGCCCAGCATCGCATTGGCGGCATGGGCATCATTGACCCCGGCCGTCGCCATGCGGCGCATGACGAACAGGAACAGCCGATTGCCATAGCCGCCCGGAATGGGCCGGGGCAGTTCGACGGGGTAGCTTTCTCCATATGCCATGCGGGTGCGCCTTTGTGTGACTCGGGGACACACAAGCTACGCTATTGCGAGGCATTCGCAAGTCTAAATCAGTCGGGCAATTGTCCGTTCAACCGCAAAATCTCTCCGGCCATATAGAGCGAGCCGGCGATCAGGATGATCGGTGCCGCATCCTGGGCCTGGGCGGCATCCTGCGCGATGGCGGCGATCGCCGCTTCCGGACCGTCATGGGCGGTGCAGCCTATGCCCCAGCGGGCGGCGACGGCGGCAAAGTGTTCGGGCGGATGATGATCATGCCCCGGCACCGGCAGCGCATGGATATGGGCGATCCGGCCGCCGAACGGGGCGAGATAGGCGTCCATGTCCTTGTTGGCGAGCATGCCGATGACGAGCTGGATCTGGCGGCTGTGCAACCGGTCGGCGGTGAAGAAGGCGCTGATCGCCTGGCCAGCGGCTTCATTATGGCCGCCGTCAAGCCAGGCTTCCGCCGCGTCGGGCAGGGCCGCGAGCAGCGGGCCGTGCTCCAGCCGTTGCAGCCGGGCGGGCCAGTGCGCCCAGAGCGGCGCGGCCTTCAGCGCCGCCTCGCTGACCGGCACGGCCTGCTGATGGCGCAGCATGGCGATGGCGAGGGCGACATTCTGGACCTGATGGGCGCCGGGCAGGCGCGGCATCGGCACGTCGACATGGCCCTGTTCGTCGCGATAATGGACCCGGTCGCGATAGACGGCGGCGTCCCAGGCGGTGCCCATGGCGAGCCATCGGGTGCCGGCGCGATCCGCGGCGTCCTGCATCACCGGGGCGAGGGCGGCGTCATAACGCTGCGTCACCAGCGCCGCGCCAGGCTTGGCGATGCCGGCCTTTTCTGCGGCGATGACGGGCAGCGTGTCGCCCAGGAAGGCTTGATGATCGATGCCGAGCTGAGCGATGCCGCAGACGACCGGATCGACGATGACGTTGGTGGCATCGAGCCGCCCGCCAAGGCCGACCTCTATGATGCAGGCATCGGCATCATGTTCGGCAAAGGCGAGGAAGGCGGCGGCGGTCGTCACCTCGAAGAAGCTGGCGCCGATCCCTTCGGCTACATCGAGCACGCGAGCGAGATAGGCGGCGAGCATGGCATCGTCGATCAGCTTGCCGGCGATGCGGATGCGTTCGTTGAAGCGGACCAGATGGGGCGAGGTGAAGACATGGACGGTCTTGCCGTCCGCTTCCAGCGCGGCGCGCAGAAAGGCGCAGGTCGACCCCTTGCCGTTGGTGCCGGCGACATGGAAGACCGGCGGCAGGCGATGGTGCGGATCGTCCAGCCGCTCCAGCAGCCGGGTGATCCGCTCCAGTCCCAATATATCGGCGCCGGGGGACAGCGACCAGAGCCGGTCAAGCTGGGCCTGGACCTGCGGGTCGTCCGAAACGGCATGGTCGGCCATGGCGCGCTGATCCCCCTATCGCGCTTTTGAGGCTCAGGCGGCGGCGCGCGGCGTCAGATAGCCGATCACGCGGGCCAGCGTGTCGCGCAGTTCGCTGCGATGGACCACCATGTCGAGCATGCCATGGTCGAGCAGATATTCGGCGCGCTGGAAGCCTTCGGGCAGCTTTTCGCGGATCGTGCTTTCGATGACGCGCTGACCGGCGAAGCCGATCAGGGCATTGGGCTCCGAAATCTGAATATCGCCCAGCATCGCGTAGCTGGCAGTGACGCCGCCGGTGGTCGGATCGGTCAGCACGACGATATAGGGCAGGCCGGCCGCATGCAGTTTCTGGATCGCCACGGTGGAGCGCGGCATCTGCATCAGCGAGAGGATGCCTTCCTGCATGCGCGCGCCGCCGGCAGCGGTGAAGATGACATAGGGGCATTTATGCGCGATCGCGTCATTGATGCCCTGGATGAAGGCCGCGCCCACGCCCATGCCCATGGAACCGCCCATGAAGGCGAAATTCTGCACGCCCATGACCAGCGGCACATCGTCGATCGCGCCGCGCGCGTTGATGAGCGCGTCCTGATCGCCGGTGGAGGCGCGGGCGGCCTTGATCCGGTCCGGATAGCGTTTGCTATCGCGGAACTTGAGCGGATCTTCCGGCACGCCGGGGGTCGGCAGCAGGATGAAGCCGGCGTCGAGGATCTGCTCGAACCGTTCCGACGGACCGATGCGGCCATGATGGTCGCAGCGCGGGCAGACCGAGAGATTTTCCTCCCATTCCTTGATGAAGACCATTTCCTTGCACGACGGGCACTGATGCCAGAGCGTTTCGGCGGTGGTTTCCTTCTTGGTGAAGGGCAGGGCGTTACGAACGCGGTTGATCCAGCTCATGCTGCGGTCTCCCGGATAGAAGTGGTGAGGGCGCCGCTGAGCGACGCGACGAATTCCTGGACGAAGGGGCCGGCGGCATCGCCGTGCGAGCCGACGATGTCGACGATCGCCGAACCGACCACCACGCCATCGGCAACGCGGCCGATGGCGGCCGCCTGTTCGGGCGTGCGCACGCCGAAGCCGACCGCGATCGGCAGGTCGGTGGCGGCCTTCAGCCGATCGACCGCTATTTCGATATTGGCCTGCGCCGCCTGCTGCTTGCCGGTGATGCCGGCGACGGCGACATGATAGAGGAAGCCGCTGGCGCCGTTCAGCACGGCGGGCAGGCGGGCGGCGTCCGTGGTCGGGGTCGCGAGGCGAACGAGATGGACGCCGACGGCGCGCAGCGCGGGGCCGAGTTCGGCATCTTCTTCCGGCGGGATATCGACGCAGATTACCCCGTCGACACCGGCGGTCTGGCACTGGTCGGCGAACCAGTCGGACCCGCGCGCCAGCATCGGATTGGCATAGCCCATCAGGATCAGCGGTGTTTCGGGATGGCGCGCACGGAAATCGGCGGCCAGCGCGAAAACGTCCTTGGTCTTGGTGCCCGAACCGAGGCTGCGCAGGTTCGCCAGTTCGATCGCCGGGCCGTCGGCCATCGGATCGGTGAAGGGCATGCCGAGTTCGATGATGTCGGCGCCGCCCGCGACCAGCGCATCGAGGATGGCGGGGGTCGAGGCGACGTCCGGGTCACCGGCGGTCACGAAGGTGATGAGGGCGGCGCGGCCCTGTGCCTTGCAGGCGGCGAAGCGGGTGGCGAGACGGTCGGTCATGCTCACATCTCCACTCCCAGCGCGTCGGCGACGGTGAAGATATCCTTGTCCCCCCGGCCCGACAGATTGACGACGATGATCTTGTCCGCGTCCAGCGTCGGCGCGACCTGTTCGGCCGCCGCCACGGCATGAGCGGATTCGAGCGCGGGGATGATGCCTTCGAGGCGGGAGAGGGTCTGGAAGCTTTCCAGCGCCTCGTCATCCTTGATCGGCAGATATTTCACCCGGCCGATCTCGTGCAGCCAGCTATGTTCCGGGCCGATGCCGGGATAGTCCAGACCCGCCGAAATGCTGTGCGCTTCGGTGATCTGGCCGTCCTCGTCCTGGAGCAGATAGGTGCGGTTGCCGTGCAGGATGCCCGATGCGCCGCCAGCCAGCGATGCGGCATGCTTCTTGTCGAGGCCTTCGCCGGCCGCTTCCACGCCGATCATCGCGACTTCGGGATCGTCGAGGAAGGGGTGGAACATGCCGATGGCGTTGGAGCCGCCACCGACCGGGGCGATCAGCATGTCGGGCAGGCGGCCTTCGGCTTCCATGATCTGCGCGCGGATTTCCTTGCCGATGATCGACTGGAAATCGCGCACCAGCTCCGGATAGGGGTGCGGGCCGGCGGCGGTGCCGATGATGTAGAAAGTGTCATGGACGTTCGACACCCAGTAGCGCAGGGCGTCGTTCATCGAATCCTTGAGCGTCGAGGAGCCGGAATGCACCGGGATCACCTCTGCGCCGAGCAGCTTCATGCGGAAGACGTTGGGCTTCTGCCGCTCGACATCCTTGGCGCCCATGAAGATCTTGCATTCCATTCCGAACAGGGCGGCGACGGTTGCGGTTGCGACGCCATGCTGGCCCGCGCCGGTCTCGGCGATGACCTTCTTCTTGCCCATGCGGCGGGCGAGCAGCGCCTGGCCGATGCAATTGTTGATCTTGTGCGCGCCGGTGTGGTTGAGTTCCTCGCGCTTGAGGTAGATTTTCGCACCCTTGCCAGGTTCCGCTTTTGCGCGCAGCGCTTCGGTCAGCCGTTCGGCATAATAAAGCGGGTTGGGGCGGCCGACATAGGAGCGCAGCAGCTCGGCATATTCGGCGTGAAATTCGGGATCGGCCTTGGCCGCCTTGTAGACCTTTTCCAGCTCCAGGATCAGTGGCATCAGCGTTTCGGCGACATAGCGGCCGCCAAAGGCGCCGAAATGGCCATTATCGTCCGGCTGAGTCCTCAGGCTATTGGGGAGGCTGTTGGGCAGGGTGATGGTGTCGGTCATGAATATCTTTCCGGGGACAAATGATGGGCGTTCGCTTGTGGTCAGGAAGCGATCAGCGCCATCGTCCTTCGATGCGCATGGCAGGGGCGTTCAGCGTCAACATGCCGACACCGCTTTGCAGAAGGCCATGATCTTGTCCACACTCTTGATGCCCGGTGCATCCTCGACGCCCGAAGAAACGTCGATCAGCGGCGTGTCGGTCAGGCGGATCGCTTCGCACACATTGTCGATGCCAAGGCCCCCCGAAAGCCCCCAGGGCGCGGGCATGGCGACGCCGCGCAGCAAGGTCCAGTCGAAGCGCAGGCCCATGCCGCCGGGCAGCGCCGCGCCATCGGGCGTCTTCGCGTCGAACAGCAGCCGGTCGACCGTGCCGGCATAGGCCTGGGCCGCGTCGATATCGGCGCGGGTCTTGACCGAAATCGCCTTCCACACCGGCAGGCCGAAACGCTGGCGAATGGCGGCGACCCGCTCCGGGCTTTCCTTGCCATGGAGTTGCAGGGCGCTGAGCGCGCCGGTGCCGGTCAGCCGCGACAGTTGATCGTCATCGGCATCGACGACCACGGCGACGCGATCGACATGGGCCGGGACGGCCGCAGCGAGCGCGCGCATCTGGTCGGGTTCGACGTGGCGCGGGCTCTTGGGGAAATGGACGAAGCCGACATGGCTCGCCCCGGCGCGCACGGCGGCGCCCACCGTCTCCGGCGTGGACAGGCCGCAGATCTTGATCGCGATTCGGGACATGGGCGGGCCTTTAGACCGTAAGGGAAGGGAAGTCACATTGAGACAGGCTGGGTCAGGTCCATGTCGTGCAATGCCAGCCACTGATCGGCATGGTCGATGCAGGCCTGACCCAGGAAGCGATCGAGGACAGCGACGATCTCCGCATCGCTCATCGTCCGGGGATCGAGCGGCGGATGCCAGTGCAGTGCGAAATGCGGGCCGCTGGTGCGGACCAGATAGAAGGGCAGGAATTGCGCCCCGACCTTGCGCGCCAGGCGCAGCGCGATCGACAGATTGCCCGACGGTTCGAGCGCGCGGCCGAAGGTCGGGAACCAGACCTGCCGGTCGCGTCGTTCGTCAGCCAGGATATAGAGGGTGGCCCGATCCTTCTGGGTCAGATGCTTGAGCACGCCGCGTGCCGCGCCATCGCCGCCGATCGCCTCGTCCATATAGCTGGATCGCGCCTTTTTAAGCTGGGCGGCGATCCGGGGGTCTTCGGGATCTTCATAGACGCCAAGGCCAGGTCGGTCGGTCGACCATTTGATATGGGCGGCGAGCAGATCCCAATTGCCGATATGGCAGGTGAAGGCGATCATCGGGCCGGGACCGTCCAGCACCGCCTGATAGGCGGGCTGGTCGATGACGGTCACATGGTCGGCATTCACCAGCCGGTCGATATTGGCGAGTTCCGCCAGCGTGCGGCCGACATTCACCCAGCGCCGGGTCAGGACCGCTTCGCGTTCCGCCTGCTGCAGGTCGGGCCGCAGCAGCGCCAGATTGGCGCGCGCGCGGGCGTCGCGCAGCTTCATCCGGGGGCGGGCGACATGCGCCGACAGCCAGCCGCCCAGCCAGGAGGCGAGGCTGGCGGGAAGCAGGCGGAGCAGGGTGAAGAGAAAGGGGTTGGAGAGCATGGTCCTGCCCGTCATACAGGAGCCGTTGAGGCGGTAAAGAGCCGCGAAGGGGGCTGGTGGTGACGATGATGCTGGCGCTGTGGCTGCTGCTCCAGGCGCTGAGCCTGATGGGCGTGGTCAATTATTGGCGCCATCTGCCGGCGGACCGGCAGGAGGAGGCGCCCGACGGTGCGGTCATGATCCTGTCGGTGCGCGATGACTGGGAAGGTGACAGCGAACTTGTCACCCGGCTGAAGGCGCAGAGCGCGCCGTTCCGGTTGCTGCTGGCGACGTCCGGGCGTTGCGCAGCGGCGGAAGCTCTGGCCGCTGCCGAGCCCGATTGGGTGCAGATCGTGCGCGCCGGCGTGGCGCGCGACGAGGGGCAGAAGGTCCACAAGCTGCGGGCGGCGCTCAAGGCGTTGCGCGACGGCGATCGCTATCTGATCTTTATCGACGCGGATATCGAGCCGCCGGCGCGGCTGGTCGGGCGGCTGCTCTTTCCGCTGGTGCGGGGCAAGGCGGATATCGTGACAGGCTATCGGCTGCTGCTGCCGGCCGGCCATGGCATGCCGGCGCTGGTCGGCGCGGTCGAACTGCAACTGGCGACGCTGCCGCGCGCGGCCAGCTCCACCATGCCATGGGGCGGCGCGATGGCGATGACGCGGGCAGCGGCCGACCGGATCGATATCGACGCGGCGCTGGCCGGGCGCCTGTCCGACGACATGGCGATCGGCCTGGCTGGCTGGCGCGCGAAGCTGCGGATGCGGCCGGTGCGCGACCTGCTGGTGGCAAGCCCATTGGACGGAAGGTTGAGTGCGCTCTGGAATTTTGGGGTGCGTCAATATCGCCATATCATCACCAACAGCCCGCGCATGTGGGCGGTAGCGACCGGTGCCGTCGCGCTGCAATCGGGCTTCTGGCTGTGGGCGCTGGGCTGGGGCGGCTGGCCGGCGATCGCGATCGGCTATGGCGCGGCCTGGGGCCGGTCGGTGGCGCGGCGGCAGATATTGGCGTCTGTGCTGGAGCCAGCGCAAGCGGCGCGGGCGCGACGATCGCTCTGGTGGGATGTGGTTGCGCCGTTCGCCGTCTGCTGGGCGCATCTGGCCGTGCAGCTACAGGCTGCCACATCCAATCGCATCATTTGGGGCGGCTGGACCTATCGCGTCGTGCGTGGCCGGGTGGTGGAGATGGGGCGGGGGTAGTTCCCTTCCTCCCCGAGGCTGGCTCGGGAAGAAGGGGAATGGATCAGAACCCGGCCGGGAACAAATGATTGCCGGCGTCGTCGAGGCGCAGGATCACCTTGCCGGCGACGGCGCTGGTCGGCAGGTCGCCATAGAGATGGGGGAAGAGCGCGCCGCCGCGCGACACTTCCCATTTGATCGCCTCGCCAAAGGGGGCGAGGTCGATCATCAGCATCACCAGCCGATCCAGTCCCGCGAAATGCTTGGCCGCCGTTTCGGCCGCCTGATCGCGCGTGGACATGTGGATATAGCCGTCCTGCAGGTCGATCGGCGCGCCCTTGAACACGCCGTCGGCCTTGAACTGGTCATATTGCTCGGCGGTCAGGATCTTGTAGGCGAACAGCTCGCTCACGCTTCGCCACCCTCGCTGCCAGTTTCCGGGGCCGCTTCGGGCGCGCCCTGGACGGAGCCTTCTACCGCTGCCTCGGCATTGTCATCTTCGCCGTCCTCGATCCGGGCGGTGGACACGACATGCTCGTCCTTGGCGACGTTGAACAGGCGCACGCCGGCAGAATTGCGGCCGATCACGCGCATCGACGACAGGCCCATGCGGATCAGCTTGGCCTGATCGGTCACGAGCATCAGATGATCCTCATGCGCGACCGGGAAGCTGCCGACGACCAGGCCGTTGCGGGCGATATTGTCGATATTGGTGATGCCCTGGCCACCGCGACCGGTGCGGCGATAATCATAGGCCGAGCTGATCTTGCCATAGCCGTTGGCGCAAACGGTCAGGATGAACTGTTCCGCCTGGGCAAAGGCGGCCATGCGTTCGGCGCTGTTGATCGCCGGGGTCGCCTCATTCTCCTTCCACGGCGCAGCGCGCAGATAGTCGTCGCGTTCCTCGGTGGTCGCGTCGAAGCCCTTGAGGATCGAGAGCGAGATGACTTCGTCGCCATCCTTGAGCGTCATGCCGCGCACGCCGGTCGAGGTGCGGCTCTGGAATTCGCGCACGTCAGTGGCGGCGAAGCGGATCGCGCGGCCCTGGCGGGTGGCGAGCAGCACGTCATCCTCTTCGGTCAGCAGGGCGACGCCAATCAGGCGATCGTCGCTGCCTTCGTCGAAGCGCATGGCGAGCTTGCCGTTGCTGGGCACATTGGCGAAGGCATCCATGCTGTTGCGGCGCACGGTGCCGTTCGCGGTGGCGAACATGACGTGCAGTTCCTTCCAGCTTTCCTCGTCCTCTGGGAGCGGCAGCACGGTCTGGATGGTTTCGCCCGGTGCCAGCGGCAGCAGGTTGATCATCGGCCGGCCGCGGGTGGCGGGGCCGCCCTCGGGCAGGCGCCAGACCTTGAGGCGATAGACCTTGCCCGCGGTCGAGAAGAACAGCACCGGCGTGTGCGTCGAGGTGACGAACAATTCGGTGACGGCGTCCTCATCCTTGGTCGCCATGCCCGAACGGCCCTTGCCGCCACGGCCCTGGGCGCGGAAGCTCTCCAGCGGGGTGCGCTTGATATAGCCCTGCACGGTGACGGTGACGACCATCTCCTCGCGCTCGATCAGATCCTCGTCATCGATGCCGTCGGCGGCAGGGGCGATGACCGACACGCGCGGCGTGGCGAATTCGCTCTCGATCGCCTCGAACTCTTCGCGCATCACGGCGTAGAGCTTCACCCGGTCACCCAGGATGGCGAGATATTCGGCGATCGCTTCGGCCAGTTCGGCCAGTTCCTTGCCGATTTCGTCGCGGCCGAGCGCGGTCAGGCGGTGGAGGCGCAGGTCGAGGATGGCGCGGACCTGCACGTCGCTGAGCTTGTAGCTCTCGCCGCTGACTTCGGTCTCGATCGCCTCGACCAGGGCGAGATAGGGCGCGATCTCGCCGATCGGCCATTCGCGCGCCAGCAGCGATTCGCGGGCGGCGGCCGGGCTGGCCGAACCGCGGATGATCTTCACCACCTCGTCGAGATTGGTGACCGCGACGACCAGGCCGAGCAAGATATGGGCGCGGTCGCGCGCCTTGTTCAGCTCGAACTTGGTGCGGCGGGTGATGACCTCTTCGCGGAACTTGACGAAGGCTTCGATGATATCGCGCAGGCCCAGCAGTTCCGGGCGGCCGCCACGGATCGCCAGCATGTTGGCGGGGAAGCTCGACTGGGCCGGGGTGTTGCGCCACAGCTGGTTGAGGACGACGTCCGGGGTGGCGTCGCGCTTCAGGTCCATGACGATGCGCACGCCTTCGCGGCTCGATTCGTCGCGAATGTCGCTGATGCCCTCGATCCGCTTGTCCTTGGCGGCTTCGGCGATCTTCTCGACCAGGCCGCTCTTGCCGACCTGATAGGGGATGGAGGTGAGGACGATCGAGCGACGGTCGCCGCGGCCTTCCTCCACCTCGTGCCGGGCGCGCATCAGGATCGAGCCGCGACCGGTATGATAGGCGTTGCGGGCGCCCGACTGGCCCAGGATCAGCGGCGCGGTCGGGAAATCGGGACCGGGGACGATCTGGATCAGTTCGTCGGTCGAGATTGCCGGGTTTTCGATATAGGCGAGGCAGGCGCGCAGCACTTCGCCGAGGTTGTGCGGCGGGATGTTGGTCGCCATGCCAACCGCGATGCCGCCGGCGCCGTTGACCAGCAGGTTGGGGAAGCGGGCGGGCAGCACCTGCGGCTCGCTTTCCGACGCGTCATAATTGGGCGTGAAGTCGACGGTGTCCTTGTCGAGATCGTCCAGCAGCGCGGTCGCGACCTTGGCCAGGCGCGCTTCGGTGTAACGCATGGCGGCTGGCGGATCGGGATCCATCGAACCGAAGTTTCCCTGACCGTCGATCAGCGGCACGCGCATCGACCAGTCCTGGGTCATGCGGGCCAGGGCGTCGTAGATCGAGCTGTCGCCATGGGGGTGGTATTTACCCATGACTTCACCGACCAGACGGGCCGACTTGCGATAGGGGCGGTTGTAGACGAAGCCCGATTCCTGGGCCGAGAAGAGAATGCGGCGATGCACCGGCTTCAGGCCGTCGCGCACGTCCGGCAGGGCGCGGGAGACGATCACGGACATGGCATAGTCGAGATAGCTCGACTTCATCTCATCAACGATGCTGATGGGGCTGATGTCCGAAGGGTCGGCGAGGACGGTCTCGTCGGTCAAGGCGATTCTCTTTTTGGATGGGTGTGATGCGTTGCCACTGCACTAGCCGAGCGAAACAAATCTGTCACCCCTCGCGCGCGCCCGCGCGCCCGCATGTGCAGCCAAGGCGGTGATTGGCGGGCGCGAAGAAAAGCGGAACGAAGCGGCAGCATGACAGTTGCAAAATGCGCGGATATAGGCTTGTTCAAAGCCCGTTCACGCGCCGACCCCTAATCGGCGTTCAACCCGGATGTCGCCTGTGGTCCCCCTGTCAGGCGCGAAAAGGAGATGAGGATCATGCGTTTTGTTACCCCGCTGTCGCTCGCGCTGGCTCTGGCGCTGACCGGCGGCGCCGTTTCGGCTCCCGCCTCCGCCGCGAAGAAGGAAGAAAAGCCGGCCGGCCGCAAGCTGAACGTGTCGCCCGAAGTGCTCAAGTCGCTCCAGGCGGCCCAGAAGGCGTCCGATGCCCAGGATTTCGCCGGTGCCAAGACGGCGCTGACCGAGGCTGACGGCAAGGCGGCGTCGAACGACGACAAGTACCAGATCGGCGCGATCAAGCTGAACACCGGCATCCAGAGCAAGGATGACGCGCTGAAGATGGAAGGTCTCAACCAGATGCTCGACAGCGGCCTGACGCCGCCCGAGCAGACCGGCCAGTTCAACATGGTGGCGGCCGATGCGGCTCTCGCCCAGAAGAATTACGACGTTGCGATTTCGCGTGGCCAGGCGGCGCTGGCTGCCGGCTACAAGGCCGAGCAGGTCAACCCGACCATCGCCCAGGCCTATTTCGGCAAGGCCGGCACCGGCAATGCCTCGGCCGAGCCGGCGCGTGGCTTCAACCAGCAGGGCCTCGCTGCGCTGAAGGCGGCGGCGGACGCGACCAAGGCGTCGGGCCAGCCCGTGCCGGCGCAATGGTATCAGATCGGCGTCAGCCGTGCGGCTGCCGCGCGCCTGCCGGAAGTCACCGATTGGGCCAAGTGGGCCTATGCCGCCAATCCGAGCGGTGAAAATCTGCGCACGCTGATCCGCCTGTTCCAGCAGGCGAACCCGAACATCACCAACCGCGAAAATCTGGACGTGCTGCGCCTGATGTCGGCGGCCAAGGGGCTGGTGGTCGCTGCCGACTTCACCGAACTGGCCGAAATGGCGTCGAAGACGGGCATTTATGGCGAGGTCAAGTCGACGATCGACGCCGGCCGCGCCAAGGGCGTGCTGAACGCCAGCCAGGCGGGCGACATCTATCAGGCCGCCGTGGGTCGCATTCCGGGCGACAAGTCGTCGCTGGGTGCCGCCGAAGCGGATGCCGGCAAGGCCGCCAATGGCAAGGTCGCGGCTGCGACCGGCGACGCCTATCTGGGCTATGGCGACTATGCCAAGGCGGCGGCGATGTTCGAACTGGCCAAGCAGAAGGGTGGCGTCGACGCCGACGAGATCAACACCCGCCTGGGCATTGCCAAGACCATGGGTGGCGACAATGCCGGCGCCAAGTCGGCGTTCGAGGCAGTCCAGGGCGGTGCGCGCAAGCAGATCGCCGATCTGTGGCTGACCTATCTGGGCACCAAGGCCTGAAATTAGTATAAGGCGCGCAGATCGTCGCTGGTTCGGCGGTCTGTGCGCCTTCATTTTTTTTGAATGACCGGCCGGGGGCCGGGATATTGCAGTGGGGGAGGCCTGTCATGGCCAAGCGGAATCCTGTTTTTCTGACTATCGGACTGCCGGTCGTGCTGGCCGGCGCCATGCTGGCGACGCCGGCTGCGGCCAAGAAGAAGATCGTGGTGGCAGGGCCGCCGATCGAGATGTCGGACGCCTTCCGCGCCGATGTGCAGGCCGCCGAAACCGCGATCAAGGCGCGTGACGCGTCGACCGCCAATCTGCGCATCGCGTCGCTCAACCCGACCACCGACATGGAAGCCTATGCTGCGGCCGGCCTGCGTTTCGAGGTGGCGGTGCTGCGCCGGGACATCCAGGCCCAGCGGATCGCGCTGACCGACATGTTCAAGACCAGTTCGGTGCCCAAGGCGGACGCGCCGCGCCTGCGTTTCATCGCCGGCTATCTGTCCTACATGGTCGCGAACTATACCGATGCGGTGGCGCAGCTCGATTATGCCAAGACGCTGGGCTATTCGGGCATCGACGCCACCATGCTGCGCGCCGATATCGCGATGCGCAAGAACAAGTCCAAGGAAGCCCGCACCTATG
The DNA here is from genome assembly GCF_049472635.1 of Sphingobium salicis subsp. salicis. Taxonomy (NCBI): domain Bacteria; kingdom Pseudomonadati; phylum Pseudomonadota; class Alphaproteobacteria; order Sphingomonadales; family Sphingobiaceae; genus Sphingobium; species Sphingobium salicis. Next base: position 2,529,815 of record NZ_JAYRCS010000001.1, on the reverse strand, counting down.
TGCAGGAGGCGCTGGCGCAGCAGAAGGCATCGGGCCAGCCGATCCCGGCCGCCTGGTATGACCGCGCTATCTCCATGGCCTATCAGGCCAATGACTGGGATGAGGTGAGCAGCCTCTATCGCGAGCGGCTGGAGGTCTATCCGTCGACCCCCGAATGGCGTTCGGCGCTGACCAACTATCTGGCCGGCCAGGAAAGCGACCCGCAGATCCAGCTCGACCTCTATCGCCTGCAGGCTGCCAATGGCGCGATGGCGAGCGAGCGCGATTACCAGACCTATGCCCAGCTGGCCGAGAAGACCGGCAATTTTGCCGAAGCCAAGGCGATCATCGAGGCGGGCCGTTCGGCCGGCAAGCTGACGACCAGCCAGGCGACCACGGCGCAGCTGCTGAAGGCGGTGACGCCCAAGGCGACCAAGGATATCGCCGCTATGCCCGCGCTGGCGAAGAAAGCGGCGGCGGCGAGCGATGGCAAGGCGGCGCTGAATGCGGCCGACAGCTATTTCTCGCTCGGTCAATATCCGCAGGCGGTGGAGCAGTATCGGCTGGCGTTGAGCAAGGGCGGGGTCGATCAGGGCCATGCCAATGCGCGCCTGGGCATCGCGCTGGCCCGTTCGGGCGATCTGGCCGGTGGCAAGACCACGCTGGCCCAGGTGACCAGCGGCAACTGGAGCAATGTCGCCGGCTTCTGGTCGGTCTGGGTCGATCTGCAGCATCGCAAATCGGCGCAGCAGGGCACGGCGCAGACCGCCAGCTGATCGCGGGCGCGACATGACAGGAAAAAGGGCCGGTCCCCCCGTGGGGGCCGGCCCTTTTTCGTTGCGCTTGTGTGCCGGCTGTCGCGGGCTTGCCGGATCAGACCGGCAGCGGGACGCCGGGCAGATTCTTCGACGTGCGGATCGTCAGCGACGTCTTGACGCTCACCACATTGGGTGCCGGCGTCAGCTTCGACGTCAGGAATTGCTGGAAGCTCTGCAGATCGCGCGCGACCACCTTCAGGATGAAGTCGATCTCGCCGTTCAGCATATGGCATTCGCGCACTTCGGGCAGGGCGTCGACATGGTCCTGGAACGCCTTGAGATCGGCCTCGGCCTGGCTCTTGAGGCTGACCATCGCGAACACGGTGATGGTGTAGCCCAGCATCGCCGGATCGACCACGGCGTGATAGGCGGTGATGGCGCCGGCTTCCTCCAGCGCGCGGACGCGGCGCAGGCACGGCGGTGCCGTCAGCCCGACCTTCCGCGCCAGATCCACATTGGTCATCCTGCCATTGTCCTGCAATTCGCCCAGGATCTGCAGGTCGATGTCGTCGATATTGGGCCCCGCCATCAGATTGATTATTTCCTTACCTGTTACTGCGGGCGCATCATAATAATATTTCAGCGCAATGCAATTGTCCCACTATGCGACGCTCATATTGTGCGTCGAAATCACGCTTTCGCTTTGGGTAAGGACTGCTTATCGGTTAGGATGTAACGAACAGCGATGCGGGCATGCCGCCTGTTACCGCTTGAATATGGGGACTTTGGTTGCGCTTCAACGACATCATGCAAACCGTGCTGGCTGCTGACGATCGCAGCGGCGTGGGCGCGGTGACGCTGTGGCGGCAATGCGTCGACCTGCTGGCGCAGCATGATCGCTATGATCGTCCCCCCATGGACGCACCCGATCGCGAGGCTCTGCTCGGCCGATTGGCTCAGTTGCGGCCGCAACTGTCTGAAATGCAGCGAATCGCGACCGTCGTCGAACTGGGTGGCCGGCTGCGTTCGGCCAGCCTGATCCGCTTCTTTGCCGGTGACCGTCCGGCGATCGCCGGCGCGGCGATGGCACGCGCGCGCCTGTCCGATCCGCTGTGGGCCGCACTGCTGCCGCACCTCAGCCCCACGGCGCGCGGCGTGCTGCGCGGCCGTCGCGACATCGGCCCCGAAACGCGGCAGGGGCTCGAAGCCTTTGGCCCGACCGACCTGGTGCTGACCAGCGGCACGAGCGTCCGCGAAGCCGACATGTTGTTGACCGCGGACATGGCGCTCGCGGCCGAGCCCGTCGTCGAGCCGGAAGTTGCGCCGCAGCCGGTGGCCGAACCCGGCCCCGACCAGATCCGCAACCTGGTCGACCGCATCGCGCGCTTCACCAGCACCCGGCGCCCGCCCGAAGAGACGCCGCCGCAGGACATCATCGTCGCGCCGGTGACGCAGCCCGCGCTGCGCGCCGAACAGCCGCATTTCTTCGCGTTCGAGACGGATTCCACCGGCGTGCTGGTCTGGGTGGACCAGGGGCCGCGCGCCGCGCTGGTCGGCCTGTCGCTCGGCGAAATCGCGCTGGAAGGGGCAAGCGGTCCCGATGGCCATGTCGCCGGCGCCTTCCAGCGCCGCAGCGGTTTCCAGAATGGCCGTTTCACCATCATCGGCGGGATGATGGCAGGCGAATGGCGCCTGTCGGCAACCCCCTTCTTTGATCCGCGGTCCGGCCGGTTCCAGGGCTATCGCGGCCAGGCACGGCGCCCCTATCTGCACGAAGTGGCGACGACGCCGTCGGGACCGGTGACGATTGCCGGCCTATCGGCGGATTCGCTGCGCCAACTGGTGCATGAACTGCGCACGCCGCTGAACGCGATCCTGGGCTTTGCCGAGATTATCGAACAGGAATTGTTCGGCCCGGCCGGCGTCGAATATCGCGAGATGGCCGGCAATATCGCGGTCGATGCGCGCCATCTGCTGGCGGCGTTTGACGATCTGGATCTGGCCGCCAAGGTATCGCGCGGCGACGGCATCGGTGCGCCGCAGACGATCGATCCGGCGTTGCTGGTGATGCAGGTCGCGGCCCGCTTCCGCGATCAGGATGGCCGGGCGGTGACGCCGATCGACATCGCCGTGTCGCAGGATCTGCCACAGATCAGTATCGATCCGGTGCAGGGCGAGCGCATGGTGCAGCATCTGCTGCGCACGCTGATTTCCGTCGCGCCCGAGGGCGAGGCGGTGACCGGCGCCTGCTGGTTCCAGCCCGATGGCGCGTCGGGCAAGGTGGTGCTGGCGATCGACCGCCCGTCGACGCTGAGCGGCATGGACGAGGCGCATCTGCTCGATCCGGGCTATACGCCGGAGGGTGACTGGGCGGACGGGCCGTTGCTGGGGCTGGGCTTCTCGCTGCGTCTGATCCGCAGCCTGGCGGCCGGTTGCGGCGGTAGCCTGGATGTCGGCCCGGACCGTTTCCTGCTGCGCATCCCGGTTGACGGGATGGAAGAGGATGTCGTTGGCAATGGCTGATTTTCGGGCTGGTCGGGCGCGGGCTTGACCGGAACGAAACCCTATCGCAACCATTGCGGGATAGGGAAGGGCGATGCAATCAGCTCATCATCATGACGGCAATCTGCTTCGGGCGCCGCTGCCCGAGGACATGATTGCGCTTCCGGCCGCGTTCGGCACCCGCTTCATGCTGTTCGTCGATACCGAGGAGGAATTCGACTGGAATGCGCCCTTCCGTCGGGAAGGCCATGGCGTGACGGCGTTGGCCGGCATGGCACGCGGCCAGGCCTATTTTGCGGCGGCCGGGGTGAAGCCCGTCTATGTGACCGACTATCCGGTGGTGGACAGTGATGCGGCCGCCGGGATGATGGGGGCGTGGGTGGCAGCGGGCGAGGCCGATGTCGGCGCGCATCTCCACCCCTGGGTCAATCCGCCCCATGTCGAGGATGTGAACGCCGCCAATTCCTATGTCGGTTCGCTGCCCGAGGCGGTGGAAGCAGCCAAGCTGGAGGCGCTGTGCCGGCGGATCGAGGATCGCTTCGGTCGGCGGCCGATCGCCTATCGGGCGGGGCGCTATGGCGTCGGCCCCAACAGTGCGCGGCTGCTGGAGGCGGCGGGCTTTCGCCTCGATACCTCGGTGCGCAGTCGGTTCGATTACAGCGATCAGCATGGCCCCGATTTCCATGGACTGCCGCAAAATCCCTATTGGGCGGGGCCGACACGCAGCCTGGTCGAATTGCCCTTGTCGACGGCGATCACCGGCCTGTTGCGGGGCGGTGGCGAGGGACTTTATCGCGCGACTCAGGCGATGGGGCCGCTGGCCGGTGCGCTGGCGCGGGCGCGGATGCTCTCGCGCGTGCCGCTGACGCCCGAAGGCATCACTGCAGCCGAAGCGACGACGGCGATCGACGCGCTGATCGAGGAAGGCGTGCGCGTCCTCAATTTCAGTTTCCATTCGCCCACACTGGAGCCGGGCCACACGCCCTATGTCCGTGACGAGGCCGATCGCACCGCCTTTTACGGCTGGTGGGATAGGGTGCTGAGCCATCTGGCGCGGCGCGGCGTGGCGGCGGTCAGCCTGGATCAGTTGCTGGATGCCATTCCGGCGCGCGCGGAGGCTTGCCAAGCCGCCTGATGCTCCTTATCGCCGCGTTCAAGGTGGGGCCTGTAGCTCAATGGTTAGAGCTGGCCGCTCATAACGGCTAGGTTGCGGGTTCGAGTCCTGCCGGGCCCACCAAATATTGCTTTCAAGACAGTTAGGATGCTATAATAAACCTCTGAAATAATGGGGTTTTTCAGCATTTTTGCTGTTCAGGACAGGTCAGGGCAGACCAGGACAGTTCAGCGAATCTGTGGGCATATTTGCGGGCATGGCGGGCCGATTTGAGGGCATAATCTCATGTCGCTTACCATCATCGAAATTAAGAATGCCAAGCCTGCTGCGAGCGATTACCGACTTGCTGATTCTCAAGGGCTTTTCCTCTACGTCACCACTGCCGGCGGAAAAATCTGGCGCTACAGATATCGGATAGGACTGTGATCTGCCCGCCGCTGAGTGGCCCAGAGACTATGATAGTCTGGACCACGAAAGGGACGATGAATGCCGAGCAAGAAGCACAAGCCGGAAGAAATTATCGGCAAGCTGCGTGAAGTTGAGATTGTTCTGGCGCAGGGAGCCTCGACAGCAGAGGCGTGCCGCGGGATCGCAGTCAGCGAGCAGACATACTATCCTGGCGCAAGGAATATGGTGGCCTGAAGACCGACCAGGCGAGGCGGATGAAGGATCTGGAGAAAGAGAACCAGCGGCTACGCCGGGCGATTTCGGATCTGACGTTGGACAAGCTGATCTTGCAGGAAGCTGCCAAGGGAAACTTCTGAGCCCCGCGCGGCGGCGGCGCTGCATCGATCAGTTGCGACGAGATTTGCCGATCCGGGTGTCCGAGCGACGGATATGCCGGGTGCTGGGGCAGCATCGATCGACACAGCGCAAGGTGCCGCGTGGGGCAGATGACGAACAGGCGCTCACGGAGGACATCGTCGCGCTGGCGAAGCAATATGGCCGCTATGGCTACCGCCGAGTGACGGCGTTGCTATGCCATGCGGGGTGGACGGTGAACCACAAACGGGTCGAGCGGATATGGCGACGCGAAGGACTGAAGGTCCCGCTGCGTGAGCCCAAACGGGGACGCCTGTGGCTCAACGACGGATCATGTATCCGCTTGCGGCCTGAGTATCCCAGGCATGTGTGGGCCTACGACTTCGTCGAAGGGCGCACGCACGATGGCCGCAAGTTCCGGATTCTGACGATCATCGACGAGGCCAGCAGGGAATGCCTGGCACTCATCGTTGCCCGGCAGCTCAAACACGAGGATGTGCTGGCGGCGCTGGCTGACCTGTTCATCTCGCGTGGGCCACCAGCGCATATACGATCCGATAATGGTAGCGAGTTTATCGCGACCGCCGTCCAGAAATGGTCGGGGCAGATCGGCGTGAAGACGCTCTATATCACGCCGGGATCACCATGGGAGAATGGCTATAACGAAAGCTTCAATGGGTCGCTTCGCGACGAACTGCTCAACGGCGAGATCTTCTACAGCCTCGCTGAGGCCAAGGTGCTGATCGAGGCATGGCGGCGGCATTACAACACCGTTCGCCCTCACAGCAGCTTGGGCTACCGACCGCCGGCACCGGAAACGGCGACACCGCCATATCCGGCCTCCGGTTCCGCTTCGCTCCACCTCCGTCCGGATATGGCGGCGATGGGCTTAATCCACTAACAAACCAATCGGGCCACTCGGTGGGGGCAGATCAGATGTTCGCGCGAATGTCGAGGTTCGGCATTGCCTGCCAACTGGCGTTGAGGCCCACCAGCGCATAGGCCTTCTGCTCCTCATGGTAGGCGATGCCGGAGGTCGCGCCATTGTTGTAGATCGTGCTTTGCCAGTAAAACGAGCCGCCGACACGTATGGTGTCGAGATTGCCCGGCAGGCGGTAGTTCGTCAGCACCTTGACCAAATCGCGCGGCACGTCGGTGTCGAACAAAGTGCCGATCTTCGTGGCATCCGCATCCTCGCGATATTTGTCGAGCGTGTGGGAATAACCGGCGGTAATCTGCCAGTCGGGCGTGATGGCGCCGTCAATCGCGAAATCCATCCCTTCCGCCCGCACCATCTTTTGATCGGCCTCAGATGCCGCCATTTGCGGCCTCGCTTATTCCTCGCAAGATTGCAGATGGCGTTACGGACCTTTTTAGGCCCGCTGCCTTTCAGCGGCTTGGTTGCGCCTGGAACCACGGGATCATCCGCGCGATCGCATCCTCGACCCGGTCGGTCGAGACGGCGAAGCTCAGGCGGATGAAACGATGGCCGTCGACCGGATCGAAATCGATGCCGGGCGCGGTGGCGACGCCGGTCTCGCGCAGCAGCTTCTGGCAGAAGGCCAGGCTGTCATTGGTGAGATGGCTGATATCGGCATAGATATAGAAGGCGCCGTCGGGCGGCGCGATGCTGGCGAGGCCGAACGCGGGCAGGGCGTCGAGCAGCAATTGCCGGTTGCGGCGATAGGTGTCGACATGGCCTTCCAGCTCATCGGTGCAGTCGAAAGCAGCTAGCCCCGCCTGCTGCGCCAGCACCGGGGGCGTCAGGAACAAATTGCCCATCCGCGCCCGCGCCGCGCCGATCAGGTCGGCGGGCACGACGATCCAGCCCAGCCGCCAGCCGGCCATGCTGAAATATTTGGAGAAGCTGTTCACGATCACCGCATCGGGGGCAAATTCCAGCATCGACCGCGCCGGTTCGCCGAAGCTGAGGCCATGATAGATTTCGTCGGAGATGATGCGGATGCCGCGTGTCGCGCACACTTTGGCGATCGCCGCCAGTTCGTCGGCCGGGATGATCGTTCCGGTCGGGTTGGCCGGGCTGGCGAGGATCAGGCCGTCTGGTGCTGGCTCGATCGCCGCCAGCGCATCGGCGCTGATCTGATAGCGTTCGGCCGGGCCGCAGGCGATTTCGACCGGCTCCAGATAGAGCGCCTTCAACGTGTTGCGATAGGCGACATAGCCCGGCCGCGCGGTGGCGACGCGGGCGCCGGGCGCGAACAGGCTGGTGAGCGCCAGCACCAGGCCGGGCGAAGCGCCGCAGGTCAGCAGTATCTGTTCGGGATCGACGGTCACGCCGTGCCGATCGGCATAGAGGCGGGCGATCCGTCCCTTGAGCGCCGGACTTTCCCAATAGCCCATCGGGTCGGTATCGAGCACCTCATGCGCCAGCGCGATGGCGGCGGCGGGCGCACCGGTCGAGGGCTGGCCGAACTCCATGTGCAGGATGGAGCGGCCCTGGGCCTTGAGGGCATGGGCCTCGCGGCTGATGGCGATGGCGTGGAAGGGATCGATCTGGGCAATCATGCCGGGTGCCTATTCTGTGCGGGCAACCATGTCCATGGCCGCTACGTTCTGTCTGGCATGAACCAGGCGCTGCTCACCGCCCTGCAATATTATGGTGCCGGCGCCGCCACGCTCGCGGCGCTGGTCGTGTCGCTGAACCTGGGGCGGCGGATCACCGGCTGGGCGTTCATACTGTTCGTCACCAGCTCGATCGCGCTGATCGGCTGGGGCTTTCTCGGCAAGGACAGCGAGGGGATCGGCTGGCAGAATGTCGCGCTGCTGGCGATCAACGCGGTCGGCGTGTGGCGCTATTTGATCTCGAAACATGCGGTGCGCGACCGATAATCCTCCCCTGCAAGGGGAGGTGGCGCGCGCGAAGCGCGTGACGGAGGGGGGGCGCCCTATCGCAAACGGGATACCCCTCCACCATTTGCTGCGCAAATGGTCCCCCTCCCCTTGCAGGGGAGGATGTTTTTAGGCTTCGGCGATCCACACCTCGACCGGCACCTTGTCCTGCAGCAGGGCGAGGCGGATCGGCAGTTCTTCGATCGGACCGCCGGCGAGCGCCTGGTCATAGACCGCCTTCTTGCCCGCGCCGCCGATCTGCAGGAAGATGTGGCAGCTTTGCAGGATCGCATGCGCGGTCAGCGACAGGCGCTGGTGCGGCGCGACCGGCGGGGTGGCGGCGATGGTGTAAGCCTGAGTGGAAAGCCCCTCGGCCAGTTCCTTGCCCTCCGGGAAGAGCGAGGCGGTATGGCCGTCATCGCCCATGCCGAGCAGGATGATGTCGAACGGCCAGGGCAGGGCGGCAAAGTCCGCCTCGACCGCGCTCTGGCCGGCATAGGCGTCGGCGGCGCTGTTCTTCATCGGCACGAAGCGGGCGGCGGCGGCCGGGCCCTGGAGCAGGGTTTCGCGCACCAGCCGTTCATTGCTGTCGGCGCTGACCGGATCGACCCAGCGTTCATCGACCAAAGTGACGATCAGCTTCGTCCAGTCGAGCGGAACCTTCGACAGCGCTTCCAGCACCGGGCGGGGCGAGCGGCCACCCGAGACGGCCAGCGTCGCGACGCTCCGTTCTGCTATCGCCTCCGACAAGAGGGTGGCGATGCGGGCGGCGATGTCGGTGGCAGCTTCGGCGCCGGTGGCAAAGATATGTTCGGTCGGCATGGCTCTCACTCGACGATTTCGGGAAGGGTGCAGATGTCGATCCATTGCGCCCCGGTCAAGGCGGCAAGCCGTTCGGGCGTCAGTTCGACCGAGGCGGTGCGCGATCCCGCCGCCGGAAACACGGTGTCGAACGCCTGCAACGAGACATCGCAATAGACGGGCAGGGCGCTGGCGAGGCCGAAGGGGCAGACGCCGCCGACTGGATGGCCGGTAATCTCCTCCACCTCATGCGCGCCCAGCATGCGCGGCTTGGCGCCCAGCGCGGCCTTCGCCTTGCCATTGGACAGGCGGGCGTCGCCGCGGGCGCAGACCAGCACCACCCTGTCGCCGACGCGCAGCGACAGGGTCTTGGCGATACGCGCCGGTTCGACGCCGAGCGCGGCCGCCGCCTCGATCACCGTTGCGGTGCTGACGCCCTGATCGATGATGACGACATCGGGCGCCTGCGCGGCGAAGAAGGCGCGGACGCTTGCGTCACTCATTGGCCGCGAATGTCGCTCAGCTTGCGTTCCCAGGCGAGCGCATGATTGACGATTTCCTCCAGATTGGCGTGCTTGGGTTGCCAGGGGAATTGCGCCATGATCTTGCGATTGTCGGAGATAAGCGAGTCCGGATCGCCAGCGCGGCGGCCCTCCATCCGGCGGTCGATCGTCATGTTGGTGACGCGATCGACGGCATCAAGCACTTCGAGCACCGAGAAGCCCCGGCCATAGCCGCAGTTGAGCGTGTAATTTTCCTCCGGCGCCGCGATCAGCGCTTCCAGTGCCAGGACATGCGCATTGGCGAGGTCGGACACATGGATATAGTCGCGCACGCCGGTGCCATCGGGCGTGTCATAGTCGGTGCCCATGACCGCGACATGGCTGCGCTTGCCCAGCGCGGCTTCCACCGCGACCTTGATCAGATGGGTGGCGCCAGCGGTCGACTGGCCGCTGCGGCCCTGCGGATCGGCGCCGGCGACGTTGAAATAGCGCAGCACGCAGAAATTGAGCGGGTGGGCCTTGGCGACGTCGGCCAGCATGATCTCCGTCATCAGCTTCGACATGCCATAGGGGTTGATCGGCAGCTTGGGACTGTCTTCCCGAACCGGGCTTTCCTTGGGCACGCCATAGGTGGCTGCGGTCGAGGAGAAGATGAAATGCTTCACCCCGGCATTGACCGCGCTTTCGATCAGGTTGCGGCTCTTGGCGCTGTTGTTGTGATAATATTTGAGCGGGTTCTCGACCGATTCCGGCACGATGATCGAACCGGCAAAATGCATGATCGCGCCGACATTCTGTTCCTTCAGCAGCGCTTCGACCAGCGGCTGGTCGGCAATGTCGCCCTGGGTGAAATGCACATCGTCGGGAATGGCCCAGCGAAAGCCGGTGGTGAGATTGTCGATGACCGCAACGGGATAGCCCGCGTCGCGCAATGCCAATACGGCATGACTGCCGATATAGCCGGCCCCGCCCGTGACCAGAACCGTGGGCTTGTCGCTCATTCCTCACTCCCCAAGATGATAGGGGGCGAGGACTAGCCGACGGGCGAGGGGCTTTACAAGCGTTTATGCTGCGGCGCGGGACGGCGCCGGGCGATAGAAGGTAGCGCCGTTTGCAGCCATTTCCCGCAGCTGCGCCGTGGGGGCGAAGCGCGGGCCATGGGCGGCGGCCAGCCGGTCCAGCACGGCCACGACATGGGCGATGCCGACCGTGTCCATATGGCTGAACGGGCCGCCGGTATAGGGCGCGAAGCCCCAGCCGAAGATCGCGCCGATATCGCCATCTTCCGGCGTTTCCAGCACGCCTTCCTCGAAGCAGCGGGCGCATTCGATCAGCTGGCGATAGAGGAGGCGTTCCTTGACTTCCTCGACATCCGGCTGGGCGTCGGCGCGCGGGAACAGATCGCCCAGCACCGGCGAGAGATGCTTCTTGCCGCCTTCGGGATAGTCGTACCAGCCCTTGCCATTCTTGCGGCCCAGGCGATCGGCCTCGACCATCTTGAGCATGATGTCGTCCGACCCCTGGGGAACATAGGCGTCGCCCAGTTCCTTCTTGGCGGCGGTCATGATCTTGACGCCCAGTTCGATCGACACTTCGTCGCTGACCGCCAGCGGGCCGGTCGGCATGCCAAGCTGCTTGCCGGCATTTTCGATGAGCGCCGGGTTGATGCCTTCGCCGACCAGTTCGGCGCCTTCCTGCACATAGGTGCCGAAGCTGCGCGAGGTGTAGAAGCCGCGGCTGTCATGCACGACGATCGGGGTCTTCTTGATCTGGGCAACGAAGTCGAGCGCCTTGGCGATCGCGGCCGGGCCGGTCTTTTCGCCCAGGATGATCTCGACCAGCGGCATCTTCTCGACCGGCGAGAAGAAGTGGACGCCGATGAAATTCTCGGGCTTGGACCAGGCATTGGCGAGCTTGGTGATCGGCAGGGTCGAGGTGTTGGAACCGAAGATGGTGTCGGCGCCCAGCACGGCTTCGACCTGCGTGGTCACTTCCGCCTTGATGCTCACATCCTCGAACACCGCCTCGATCACGAAGTCGGCGCCGGCGAGTGCTGCATAGTCGGTGGTGGGCGTCACGCGGGCCAGGGTGGCAGCCATCTTCTCGGGCGTCATGCCACGGCCCAGGCGCTTGGCCAGCACCGCTTCGACATGGGCCTTGCCCTTCTCGGCATAGGCCTGGTCGCGGTCGAACAGCACCACGTCCATGCCGGCCTGCGCCGCGACGGTGGCGATGCCCGCGCCCATCATGCCGGCACCCAGCATGGCGAGCTTGGTCGTCGGCGCCTTGGGCTCGTCCTTGGGACGACGCGCGCCGCGCTCGGCCGCCTGCTTGTTGACGAACAGGGTGCGGATCATGTTCGACGCCTGCGGATCGGCAGCGACCTTGGCGAAATATTTGCTCTCGATCCGGATCGCCCGGTCCATCGGCAGGGTGATGCCCTCATAGACCGCCGACAGCAAAGCGATCGGCGCGTTCATGTTGCGCTGGGTCTGCTTGAGCGTCATCGGCAGGGCGCCGGCCATGGTCTGGACGAAGGCGGGGTTGAAACCGCCGGCGCCACCGGGCACCTTGAAGCCCTTGACGTCCCAGGGCTGGGTGCTGGCGGTCGGGTTGGCCTTGACCCATTCCTTCGCCGCCGCAGCTGCCGTGCCCTGCGGGACCACGCCGTCGACGACCTTCAGCATCGCGGCTTCGGCCGGGCGGAACAGCTTGCCTTGCAGCATGTACATCAGCGACGCCTGCACGCCCATGATGCGCGGCAGGCGCTGCGAGCCGCCGCCGCCGGGGAACAGGCCGATCAGGATTTCGGGCAGGCCGAGCTGGGTCTTGGGGCTGTCGCCGACGAAGCGGCGATGGCAGGCCAGCGCCAGCTCGAAGCCGCCGCCGACGCAGGTGCCCTCGATCGCACAGGCGACCGGCTTGCCGGCGGTTTCCAGGCGACGGAACAGCTGGTTCAGGACGAACACATTGTCGAAGATCGCGGTGGGGGCGGGGCGCTGTCCATCGGCGCTGGCCAGCATCGACCCGAAATATTTCAGGTCCATGCCGGCCATGAAGCCGCTGTCCTTGCCCGATGCGATGACCGCGCCCTTGATGCCCTCTTCCGACGCGATGCGGGTGATGGCGGTGTCGAGGTCAGCCAGGAAGTCGGGGCCGATGACGTTCATCGACTGGCCGGGCACGTCGATCGTCAGGGTGGCGATGCCGTCGGCATCGATGTCGAATGCGATAGTGTTCATTTTGATCTCCTCTCCCCCGTTCGCCCTGAGCCTGTCGAAGGGCTCGCCTGAGCGTAGCGAAGGCATCTCACTGCGTTCGATGACGGGCTTCGACTTCGCTCAGCCCGAACGGGGTGGTAATATTGCTTACACGCGCTCGATGATGATGCCGGTGCCCATGCCCGCGCCGACGCACAGGTTGATGAGCGCGGTGCCCTTGCCCGAGCGTTCCAGCTCGTCGAGCGCAGTGCCCAGCACCATGGCACCGGTGGCGCCCAGCGGATGGCCCATGGCGATCGCGCCGCCATTGACGTTGATCTTGCTGTGGTCGAGGTTCATCGCCTGCATGTAGCGCAGCACGACCGAGGCGAAGGCTTCGTTCAGTTCCCACAGGTCGATGTCGGCGGTGGTCATGCCGGCACGGGTCAGCAGCTTGCCGGCGACAAATTCCGGGCCGGTCAGCATGATCAGCGGTTCGGACCCGATGGAGGCCATCGCCTTGATCTTCGCGCGCGGTTTCAGGCCGTATTTCTCGCCGATTTCCTTGTTGCCGACCAGCACGGCGGCGGCGCCGTCGACGATGCCGCTGCTGTTGCCGGCATGATGGACATGGTTGACCTTTTCCAGCTCGGGATAGCGCAGCAGGGCGACGGTATCGAAGCCGGGCATGTCCTCACCCAGTGCCTGGAAGCTGGGCTTCAGGCTGCCGAGCGACTGCATCGTCGCGTCGGGGCGCATATGTTCGTCATGGTCGAGCGCGATGCCGCCGATCACGTCGCGGACCGGCACGATCGACTTCTTGAAACGGCCTTCGTCCCAGGCGGCCTTGGCGCGGCGCTGGCTCTCGACGGCATAGGCGTCGACATCGTCGCGGCTGATGCCGAACTTGGTGGCGATCACGTCGGCGCCGATGCCCTGGGGCGCGAAATAGGTCTTGTAGGCGACCGCCGGGTCCATCGCCCAAGCGCCACCGTCCGATGCCATCGGCACGCGGCTCATCGATTCGACGCCGCCGCCGATCGCGAACATCGCTTCGCCCGAATAGACCTTGGCCGCGGCCATGTTGACCGCTTCCAGGCCCGATGCGCAGAAACGGTTGATCTGCACGCCCGGCACGGTCTGGGCATAGTCGGCGTTGAGCACGGCGACGCGCGCGATATCCGCGCCCTGTTCGCCGACCGGGCTGACGCAGCCCAGGATCACGTCGTCGACGTCTGCGGTGTCGATCTGGGTGCGGTCGCGCACCGCTTCGAGCATCTGCGTCGCAAGCTGGATGGGGGTGATGTCGTGGAGCGAACCGTCGCTCTTGCCCCGGCCACGGGGCGTGCGGACGGCGTCGTAGATATAGGCTTCCATGGTTCCTTTTCCCTCTCCGTTGGCGGCTTTTGGCGCACCGGAAGTGGCCCTGAATGTATTTACGTTTACGTAAAGTGCAAGCCTGAAATGGTCGGTTTCCGCCGACATGGCCTTGCCGTAAGGTCAGGTGCGGGCCTGATGTGGGGCGCGATTGCAGCAGGACAAGCACCAGGTGAAGATTGCGGTTCTTTCCGACATTCATGGCAATATCGATGCGCTCGACGCCGTGCTGGCGGATATGGCTGCGCGCAATGTCGATCTATGTGTCAATCTCGGTGACATCCTGTCGGGGCCGCTCTTCCCCTGCGAGACTGCCGATCGGGTTATGGCGTTGGATATGCCGACGATCCGGGGCAATCATGAGCGGCAATTGCTGACGCTGGCGCCCGATCGGATGGGCGCGTCGGACCGGGCAACCCATGATCTGCTGGCGCCGCGCCATCGCGACTGGATCGCCGCCTTGCCCGAGACGCTGTGGCTGACGGATGAGATGCTCATGGTCCATGGCACGCCGGGCAGCGACATCGATTATTGGCTGGAAACGGTCGAACCCACCGGCTTGCGCGCCGCGACAGAGGCGGAGGTCGAGGCGCGGGCAGGGGGCGTTGTCGCGCCGCTGATCCTGTGCGGCCATACCCATGTGCCGCGCATCCATGGTCGCGCCGATGGCGGGCTGGTCGTCAATCCGGGCAGCGTGGGCCTGCCGGCCTATGACGATGACCGGCCCTGGCCGCACAAGGTGGAGACCGGATCGCCCGAGGCGCGCTATGGGCTGGTCGAGCGGATGGCCGACGGCTGGCACGCGGAGATCGTCCTGGTCGCCTATGATGTCGAACGCGCGGCCGCCACGGCCGACGCACGGGGGCGGCCCGACTGGGGCCGGGCGCTGCGTACCGGACGGATGTGAACCAAAGGCCGAGTCGCGGGTTTGACCGACGTTCCTAAATCCGCTTGATGGTTTTCGTGCCTGACACCGAGTCCCCCCAGCCGTCCTCGCCCTTTGCCATTCCCATCTTCCGCGCGATCTGGATCGCGAGCCTGGCGTCCAATTTCGGCGGGTTGATCCAGTCGGTCGGTGCGGCCTGGATGATGACCTCGCTGTCCGCTTCGCCGGTGCTGGTGGCACTGGTGCCGGCGTCCACGACGCTGCCGATCATGCTGTTCTCGCTCTGGGCCGGCGCGGTCGCCGACAATCTGGATCGGCGCAAGGTGATGATGGCCTGTCAGCTGTTCATGCTGCTGGTGTCGACTGCCCTTGCGCTGGTCGCCTGGCTCGGCGCGCTGACGCCCTGGACGCTGTTGGGCTTCACCTTCCTGATCGGCTGCGCGACGGCGGTGAACGGCCCGGCCTGGCAGGCATCGGTCGGCGACATGGTGCCGCGCAGCGTGCTGCCCAGTGCCGTCGCTATGAACAGCATGGGGTTCAATCTTGCCCGTAGTACCGGCCCGGCGCTGGGCGGCGTGATCGTCGCGGCGGCGGGCGCGGCGGCGGCGTTCCTGGCCAATGCAGTCAGCTATATCGGCCTGGTCGCGGTGCTGGCGCGCTGGCGGCCGGAATTGCCGCCCAAACTGCTGCCGCGCGAGCGGCTGGGCGTCGCGATGTGGGCCGGTGTCAGCTATGTCTCGATGTCGCCCAAGATCCAGCTCGTGCTACTGCGCGGCGGCGCCTTCGGCATCGGTGCCAGTGCGGTGTCGGCGCTGATGCCGCTGGTGGCGCGCGATGTGCTGGGCGGCGGCGCGCTGACCTTCGGCCTTACCAGCGGTGCCTTCGGCGTCGGCGCGGTGGCCGGGGCGCTGTCCACCCGGCGGCTGCGCGCGCGCTTCTCGATCGAGGCAATCGTGCGGTCCGCTGCCCTGTCGCTGGCGGCGGGAACGGCGATCACCGCCATGTCGGGCTATCTGGCGCTGGCGCTGCTCGGCTATCTGCTCGCCGGGGCGGGCTGGGTCATGGCGCTGTCGACCTTCAACGTGTCGGTCCAGATGTCGGCGCCGCGCTGGGTCGTCGCCCGCGCCGTCGCCATCTATCAGATGACGGCGTTCGGCGGCATGGCGATCGGCGCCTGGCTGTTCGGCAATCTGGCCGAGGATCATGGCGTGGTCGAGGCGCTCTATGCCTCCGCCGCGGTGCAACTGGTCGCCGCGCTGATCGGCTTCGTTCGTCCGCTGCCGCAGATCGGCGATGACAATCTCGATCTCCAGAATCGCTGGCGCGAGCCGGAGACGGCGGTGCCGGTCGAGCCGCGCAGCGGCCCGGTGGTCATCACCATCGAATATCGCATCCCGGTGGGGTCGGTCGTCCCCTTCCTCAGCGCGATGAGCGAGCGCCGCCGCATTCGCAAGCGCGATGGCGCGCATGGCTGGTCGCTGATGCGCGACCTGGGCGATCCCGAACTCTGGGTCGAGCGCTATCATGTGTCGACTTGGCTCGACTATGTCCGCCACAACCAGCGGCGTACCATCGCCGACATCACCAACAGCGACACGATCCACGCGCTGCACAGTGGCGGCAAGCCGCCAGTGGTGCATCGCATGCTGGAACGCCAGACCGGCTCGTTGCCGCTCAGTCGTGCCCCTGATCCGCGGGAAATGGGCGACGGGCTGACCGATCCGACGCGATCGACCTGAAGCGGGGCAAGGCAAAGCGGCTTCGCCTGCCCCTTTTGTGCCTCAGGTCGGTGTCACCGGGGGGCGGCCAAGATCCTCCGGCGTATCGATGTCGTGCAGCACATTGCCGATCGTCTCGATCTGGATGCCATGGCTCAGCAGGGCGCGGGCGCCCTGATCCCCTTTCAGTGCCAGCAATTCGGGGAAATGCTTGCGGCCAATGAAGGCGGGCGGCGAGGAAGAGAAGCCGTCGGTGCTGGCGACGACCGATCTTATGTCCTCGGCCGCCATGCAGATATGGTTATAATGGGTCTGCGGCACGTCGGGCATGTCGGCCAGGCAGATAAGGATGCCGCGCACCTTGCGCTTGTCCATCACATGTTCGACCGCCAGCCGGATGCTGCTCGACAGGCCTTCCTCGGGACGCTCGTTGACGATGATATCGAAGCCGCGCCGGTCGAGCTTGCGGTGCAGCACCGGCGCAAATTCGATGGGCCGCACGACGGCGACCAGTTCGGCAAAGGCCATGGAGGCGATGGTTTCCAGCGTGTGCGCGGCAACCGGCTTGCCGCGCAGGTCGGCCATCAGCTTGTCTTCCTCGCCGAAGCGGGTCGACATGCCGGCTGCCAGAAGGACGGCGGCGATGCGTTCAGTGCGCATGATCTTGCGATTGTAATGACATTTTTATGTGGTGCGTTCCCGTTAGACTGTGATTTGCCACCACAGCGATGTTGTGTCCAGCCGGGGCAAAAGGGCTGGTCAGACGGGCACGCAGTCGCCATATGCCGGGGCCAACAATTATGGAGTGGCCCAGTTCATGGCATATGATCCCGATGCGGAAACCGTAGGCGAAGGCTCGAAGGAGCCGGTCCCGGCCGAAGTGTCGGAGGCGATCCGCACCCTCATCCGCTGGTCGGGCGACATGCCCGAGCGCGAAGGGCTGATGGAAACGCCCGAGCGGGTGGCGCGCGCCTGGCGCGAATATTGCCGCGGCTATAATGATGATCCGGCCTATCATCTCTCGCGCATCTTCCACGAGGTGGGCGGCTATGACGATGTCGTGCTGCTGAAGGACATTCCGTTCCAGTCGCATTGCGAACATCATATGGCGCCGATCGTCGGGCGCGCGCACATCGCCTATCTGCCGGGCGACTATGTGGTCGGCATTTCCAAGCTGGCCCGTGTGCTGCACGCCTATGCCAACCGGCTGCAGGTGCAGGAACGGCTGACCTCCGAAGTCGCCAACTGCATCTGGGAAAATCTCAAGCCCCAGGGCGTCGCCGTGGTGATCGAGGCGACCCATGGCTGCATGACCGGCCGCGGCGTGCGCACCCCCAATGTCATCATGAAGACCAGCCGCATGCTCGGCGTCTTCCGCGACGATGAAAAGTCGCGCGAGGAAGTGCTGAAGCTCATCGCCTCGTGAATGATGTGACCGGAGAGGGGGAGGGCGCCGAGCCCGCCTATCGCCCGATCGGCGGTGCGAAGAAGGATGCCGGGCCGACCGGCCCCTTGCCGCTGGCCTCGCGCCGGCTGGCGCTGGTGACGGGCGGCCATCGCCGGCTGGGCGGCATCATTTCGGCGGCGCTGGCGCAGGCCGGCTATTCGCTCGCCATCCATGGCAGCCATGACACGCGGCTGGATTCTCATCTGGCGATCGCGCTGGAGGAAAATGGCGCCGAGTGGGAAGGTTTCGTCGTCGACTTCGCTGATCCCGAAGCGGCCGAGGAACTGGTTGCACAGGTTGCCGAACGCTTCGGCCGGCCGCCCGACCTGCTGGTCAACAGCGCGGCGATCTTCGGCCAGGATCGGATCGACAGCGTCACCGCCGACGATCTGATGCGCCATTATGCGGTCAATTGCGCGGCGCCCGCGATGCTGACCAAGGCGTTCGCGACGGTGCCGGCCGGGACCGGCGATCGCTGCATCGTCAATATCCTCGACCAGCGGATCGACCATCCCCATGGCGATCAGCTGGCCTATACGCTGTCCAAGCTGGCGCTGGCCGGCCTGACGAAGACGGCGGCCAGCAGCCTGGCGCCGCAGGTGCGGGTCAATGCGGTGGCGCCCGGCCTTACCATCGCCACGCCCGACTATGATGCGGAGCAGATGGCGCGGCTGGAGCAGTTGATGCCGCTCGGCCGACTGCCGCAGGCGGAACAGATCGCGCAGGCCGTGCTCTATCTGGCCGGCGCGACGGCGGTGACGGGCCAGACCCTCTATGTCGATGGCGGCGCCCATATGCGCAGCTATGATCAGGATTTCATGCATCTTTGCCGATAGGATCGGCAAAATCGCCGCTCTGCAAAGGCTGGCGATCCGTTTTTGGCCGACATAGATCGGCGCTGACAGCTTAGGGAGACGGCAATGGCATATGAAACGATCCTGGTGGAACAGCAGGGCGCGGTGACGCTCATCACGCTCAACCGGCCGCAGGCGCTCAACGCGCTCAACAGCCAGGTGCTCGCGGATCTGGGCGCGGCCTTTGCCGCCTATGATGCCGACCCGACCCAGCATTGCGCGGTGCTGACCGGCAGCGAAAAGGCCTTTGCCGCCGGCGCCGACATCAAGGAGATGGTCGACAAGGAAGCGGCCGATTTCTTCCTGCAGGATTTCTTCTCCGACTGGCAGACCAAGGTGGTCGCCACTCGCAAGCCGTGGATCGCGGCGGTTGCTGGCTTTGCGCTGGGCGGCGGCTGCGAACTGGCGATGATGGCGGACTTCATCCTGGCGGCCGACACTGCCAAGTTCGGCCAGCCCGAGGTGAAGCTGGGCGTGGCGCCGGGCATGGGCGGTTCGCAGCGGCTGACCCGCGCGGTGGGCAAGGCCAAGGCGATGGAAATGTGCCTGACCGGCCGGATGATGGGCGCCGAGGAGGCCGAGCGCGCCGGTCTGGTCGCGCGGATCGTGCCGGCGGCCGAGTTGCTGGAGGATGCGCTCAAGACGGCTGCGGCCATTGCGGCGATGCCGCCGATGGCGGCGATGGTGAACAAGGAAATGGTCAATATCGCCTTCGAGACCAACCTCGCCCAGGGCATTTTGACCGAGCGCCGCCTGTTCCAGATCCTGACCGCCACGCAGGACAAGAAGGAAGGCATGACCGCCTTTGTCGAGAAGCGTCCGGGCGTCTGGAAGGGGCGATAAGGCCTTCAGGAACGATCCTCTCCGACGAGGAGAGAGTAGATGAATTTGCGATCCTCCCCAGGCCAGGCCTGGGGAGGATTTTTTGTGCGCGCGTGCGAGGAAGCGAGCATTGATTGCGAAATCTCAATGCTTTGACGCGCCTCGTTCCGCTTGAGAAATCATCATAAGCGCGTGGTGGATTTTCCCGAAGGGCTCGTTTCAGATGACAAATGGATGACATGGCTGCGCTCGCCCGAAGGGATGATCGACAGGCCAGGGGCCGGGGAGGAACGGCGCGATAGCCCGAAGGGGCGGGCGCTCCTGATTGGCGCGAACTGCCCTTTTGCAGGGCCTACAGGGAGCCTCTATGCCTTCGATTACGTCTGTTCGTCGCGTGTCTCGCGCTGCGCTGCTGCTTGCCTGCTGCGCGGGTGCCTTATCCACTGCCGCCTTTGCGCAGGAGGCTGCTCCAACGGACGAAAATGACAGCATCACCGTGACCGGTCGTCGTATCTCGCAATCGGCCGAAGCCATCGGCGAGGACAAGGTCAGCAATGTCGTCGCGGTGACGCGTGAGGCGCTGCTGTCGGCGCCATCGGGTATTTCGGGCCTCAAGATGCTGGAGCAGCTGCCCGGCTTCAACGTGCAGACCGACGGCGCGCTGGGCCTTTATGAATTTGGTAACAGCGTGCAGACCCGCGCCTTCAACCTGGACCAGATCGGCTTCGTGGTCGACGGCATTCCGACCGGCCGCAGCGACGCCTTCGGTGGCAGCCCTGTCTTCCGCTATGTCGACAATGAAAATCTGGGCGTGGTGGAAGCCTCCGTCGGCGCCGCCGATGTCGGCATGCCCAGCTATTCCAGCCTCGGCCCGGTGGTGCAGTATAACAGCATCGCCCCGCAAGAGGAGATGGGCCTGTTCGTGTCGCAGAGCTTTGGCGACAATAATATGAAGCGCACCTTCATCCGCGCCAGCACTGGCCGGGTGGGGCCGTTCAAGGCCTATGTCAGCCGCACCAAGCTGGACAGCGACCTGTGGCGCGGTCCCGGTTCGGTCGATCGCGAACATTGGGAAGGCCAGATCCATGCCGATCTGGGCGGTGACAGCTGGGCGCGCTTCAAGTTCGTGTCGAACGACTTCTTCGATTATGACTCGCCGACGATCACCCGCGCCCAGTATAATTGCACCGCCACCAGCGTGGTCGGCGCTTGCGGCCGCGACTTCGCCTATATCGAGAATGTGCCCAATACCACGACCGGCTTCGCGCCGACGGCGGCGGGCGTCTATTATTCCAATTCCAACTACACCAATGTCTACAACCTCGCGATCAACGTGCGGAAGGACAAGCTTTATGGCGGCACCTTCCACCTGGGTATTGCCGATGGCGTGTGGGCGGAATCGACCCTCTATTATGAAGACAAGAATGGCTATGGCGTCTCGCCCGACAGCTATTCCAACTCGCTGAGCCGCTACACGGCGCAGGCGACCGCGGGGCTGGACGTGACCGCGCCCAAGGGTGTGCAATATGGTCGGTCGGGCGTCGGCGGCGATCGCTATGGCGTGACCACCAAGCTGCACTGGGAAAGCGGCAATAATGTCGTGGAAGGCGGCATCTGGGCCGAAGTCGACAAATATCACCGCACCCAGGCGCGCTACAACACGATGGACGGCGCCCCCGATGGCGAGCCCAATCTGGACGAGTTGGTCTATCTGCGCCGCGACTATCGGTCCAAGCGCGACACGCTTCAGATCTTCCTGAAGGATACGCTCAAGCTGATGGATGACCGGCTGGTTCTGGATGCCGGCTTCAAGGGGCTGATGCTGGACTACAGCCTTGGCGGCTATCGCGACTTCGACGACTATTATCGCGTCGTGGGTGGCACGGCGGTCGCAGGCTGGGGGCCACAGTATAACACGGCCCATTATCGCGACATGTTCCTGCCGATGGCGGGCCTGCTGTTCAAGATCAACGAGCGCAGCCAGATCTTCGCCTCCTATGCCGAGACGATGGCGCTGCCCAAGGGCATGGATGATATCTATGCGGTGACGCGCACCGGCACGTCGGCGCTGGTGCCCCAGCCCAAGGCGGAACGCGCGCAGAATATGGAAATCGGCTTCCGCACAAACCAGGGGCAGCTCTATGCGTCGATCGCGGGCTACTACACCAAGTTCAAGAACCGCATCCAGTCGATCACCACTTTCCAGGAAGGCGGCGGCAGCACCACCGAAACCTTCTACCAGAATGTCGGCCGGGTCGAATCCTACGGCGTGGAAGCCAGCGGCACCTACAAGCCGGCCTTCCTCAACGGCCTTGCCTATGCCAACGCCAACGTCACCTACAACAACGCCAAGTTCCAGGACGATATCGTCGCGTCGGTCACCTATGCGACCTCCGGCAAATATATCCCCGATAGCGCCAAGTGGATCGTCAGCGGTGGCGTCACGATCGAGCCGGCAAGCTGGCTGGTTGCCAACATCAGCGGCAAATATACGTCGAAGCGCTGGTCGACCTTCACCAACACGGCAGGCTCCAGCGTGCCGGCCTACACCGTGTTCAGCGGCTATGTGGATATTGGCGACGGCTGGAGCTTCGGCCCGGTGAAGAGCATCAAGGCGCGCTTCAACGTCGACAATATCTTCGACAAGGACACGCTGTCCTACATCTCCTCCTCGGTGACGGGTGACGGTTCCTTCCGGCCGCTGTCCCCACGCACCTTCCAGTTCACCATTTCGGGCGAAATCTGATGCGGAATGCTTATCTGATGGGGGCAGCGCTGGTCGCGCTGCTCCCGATTGCGGCGCAGGCCCAGCCAAAATCTGCGACGGGAGGCGTGTCGAAACAGGTCTATCAGCTGCACCAGAAGCTGATCACGCTCGACAGCCATCTCGATACCCCGGCATCGCTCGACCTGCCCGACTGGTCGATCGAGGATGAGCATGGCGTCCATAGCGACTATACCCAGGTCGACCTGCCGCGGATGAAGAAGGGCGGCCTAGACGGCGGTTTCTGGGCGATCTACACTGGGCAGGGACCGCTGACGATCGAGGGCTTCCGCAAGGCGCGCGATTTCGCGTTGTTGCGTGGCATGTCGATCCGATCGATGGTGGCGGCCGACCCCGACAATTTCACGCTGGCGCTGGAGGCGAAGGACGCCGCGCCGATCGCCGCGGCGGGCAAGCGTATCGTCTATATGTCGATCGAAAATGCCTATCCGCTGGGCGAGGATGTCTCGCTGATCAAGACATTCTACGACATGGGCGTGCGCGTGTCGGGCTTTGCCCATTTTGCGCATAACCAGTTCGCCGACAGCTCGACCGATCCGTCGAAGAAGCCGCGCTATGGCGGCCTCAGCCCGCTCGGCAAGGAATTGCTGAAGGAGATGAACCGGCTCGGCATCGTGCCCGACGCCTCGCACAGCTCAGACCAGGTGCTGGACGATCTGCTGGCGCTGTCGACCACGCCGGTGCTGCTGACCCATTCGGGCTGCAAGGCCGTCTATGACCATCCGCGCAACATCGATGACGATCATCTGAAGGCGCTGGCGGCCAAGGGCGGCGTGATCCAGATGAACGCCTATGGCGCCTATCTGCGCGCGTCCAAGCCCAATCCCGAGCGGCAGAAGGCGCTCATGGCGCTTTACAGTCAGATGCGGGAGGGCGCCAAGGTTTCGCCCGAGGCGCGGGCCGTGATGCTCGCCAAGCGGCAGGAGATCGACAGGCTCTATCCCGATACCGACCGGCCGACCTTCGACGATTTCATGGCGCATATGCTGCACGCGCTGAAGGTCGTCGGCCCCGATCATGTCGGCATCGGCCTCGATTGGGACGGCGGCGGCGGCGTCGTCGGCATGGAGGATGTGGTCGATCTGCCCAAGATCACCGACGCCCTGCTGAAGGCCGGTTATAGCGAGGCTGACGTACAGAAAATCTGGTCCGGCAATGTCCTGCGCGTGCTGGCCGCGGCCGAAGCGGGCAAGCAGAAATAAGGACTTGTGCCGGACCGGCCGTTGCTGGTCCGGCATGAAATCTTGTTAAGCCAATCGACGGGGGCGCTCCGGCCCGCTAAGGGGAGTCGGCACCAGAAAGGAGCGGTCGCATTTCGCCCATGCAGCACAAGCCGAAGCGCAGCCGGGCAATCGCCCTGCCGAACAGCGAGTTTCGCGCCCGCGCCACCGAATATCTCGATTTCCTCGCCGCCTGGGTGAAGAAGCCCCGGCAGACCGCCTCGGTCGTGCCCAGCAGCCGCTATCTGGCGCGGCTGATGGTGGCCGACATTGATCCGCAGGGCGGCCGCGTGCTGGAACTGGGCGGGGGCACGGGCGTCTTCACCCGCGCCATCCTGGAAACCGGGCTTGCCGCCGACATGCTGGAGGTGGTGGAGATCAACCCCGCCTTCGCGCGCGGACTGCGGCGTCATTTTCCCCATGTCTCGATCCTGGAGACGCCGGCGCAGATCGTCTCTGTCGCGGCCGCCGGTGGCCCTGGCGACTATCAGACCGTGGTTAGCGGCCTGCCGCTGCTGGCGATGGACCGCGGGATGCATATCGACATATTGTCCGAAGCCTTCCGCATGCTGAAGCCGGGCGGTAGCCTGGTGCAATTCACCTATTCCACGCGCCCGCCGGTCAGCCGCGCGGTGCTGGACCAGTTGGGCCTGGAAGTTGTCCGCGCCGGCCATACGGTGCGCAATTTCCCGCCGGCAACCGTCTTCCGCTTCACCCGACGGGGCGAATGATCGGGGCAAGAGAAAAGGGCCGCATCGCATGATGCGGCCCTTCCTGTTTCTGCCTCAGTAGAAGGCGCCGTAGACGACATCGACCACGCGGCGCGATCGGACCTCGACCAGCAGTAGGTCGGGGCCATAGCGCACCCAGCGATAGCCATAGGGCGGCGCGCCCAGGCCCAGGCGCCAATAGTCATTGTAATAATAATAGCTGGAGAAGAAGACCGCCGGCAGGAACAGGCCGACCGTCCAGCGGCGATAGCGATAGCCATAGGGATAGCGGAAGGCCGGGCCGGGGATCGGCCGGAAATTGGGCGGACGGCCGGCGCCGGGGCGATGCGGCTGGCCTGGCCGTGGTGGCTGGACGCCGGGACCACCGGGACGGGGCGGCTGCGGTGAAGGGCCACCCGGTCGGGATGGTTGAACTGCCGGTCCACCTGGCTGGCCCGGACCGGGCGAAGGCTGTCCGGGGCGGGGCGGTTGCGGGCGAGAAGCACCGGGCCGGGACGGCTGTGTCGACGGACCGCCGGGGCGGGAAGGCTGCACTGATCCGCCGGGGCGTGAGGGGGCGGGGGCAGGGCGCGTGGACGGAGATGGTCGAGCGCCGCCGCCTGATGGTGGTCGGCCGCCCTGCTGGGCAATGGCGATATCGGGAACGACGATCAACGCGATCGACAGATAGAGAATTGCCTTTTTCATAGCCTTCTCCACATGGTGGGGCGTCAAGCCTATGCCCGCTCATTACCGGCTTCAATCTTTTTCCAATATGTTGCCCTGCTTCGCTATTTGCCGCGCTGCCGGTTGCATGGCGCGGTCCGCCTCCTATCTTGCCGACACAAGGAAAGGGGGCGCTGCCGCATGGCATCCATCATCGAAATCAAGGGCCTGACGAAAAGCTATGCGTCGGGCTTTCAGGCGCTCAAGGGCGTCGACCTGAATATCGAGGAGGGCGAGATTTTCGCGCTGCTCGGCCCCAATGGCGCGGGCAAGACGACGATGATCTCGATCATCTGCGCCAATGTCCGCCCCTCTGGCGGCACCGTGACGGTCGCCGGCCATGACATCATCCGCGACTATCGCGGCGCGCGCGCTGCGATCGGACTGGTGCCGCAGGAGCTGAATACCGATCAGTTCGAGCGGGTGATCGATACCGTCACCTTCAGCCGTGGCCTGTTCGGCAAGCCGCGCAACGACGCCTATGTCGAAAAGGTGCTGCGCGACCTGTCGCTATGGGACAAGCGCCACAACAAGATCCGCGAATTGTCCGGCGGC
Organism: Sphingobium salicis subsp. salicis; assembly: GCF_049472635.1. Lineage (NCBI taxonomy): Bacteria > Pseudomonadati > Pseudomonadota > Alphaproteobacteria > Sphingomonadales > Sphingobiaceae > Sphingobium > Sphingobium salicis. The sequence continues at coordinate 2,504,246 of NZ_JAYRCS010000001.1, read as the reverse complement.
ATGAAGCGCCGGGTGATGATCGCCAAGGCGCTGAGCCATGAGCCGCGCGTGCTGTTCCTCGACGAGCCGACCGCTGGTGTCGATGTCGAACTGCGCCGCGACATGTGGAAGCTGATCGGCGAACTGCGCCAGACCGGCGTCACCATCATCCTGACCACCCATTATATCGAGGAGGCCGAGGAAATGGCCGACCGGGTGGGGGTGATTAACCATGGCCAGTTGATGCTGGTCGAGGACAAGACGGCGCTGATGGAGAAGCTGGGCAAGAAGACGCTGTCGATCATGCTGGCCGAGCCGATCGAGGCGCTGCCGCCCGAACTGGCCGACTGGGATGTGGCGCTCAAGGCGCAGGGGCAGGAGATCGAATATCTGTTCGACACCCGCGCCGAACGCACCGGCGTCTCCTCGCTGCTGCGCAAGCTGGGCGATCTCGGCATCGGCTACAAGGATCTCAACACGCGGCAGAGCAGCCTGGAGGATATTTTCGTGAGCCTGGTCCATCAGGAGAAAGCGGCATGAACGGCCCGAATCTGCGCGCGGTCGCCGCCATCTACAAGTTCGAGCTGCACCGGTTCCGGCGCACCTGGCTGACCGGCCTGCTGGTCCCGGTCATCACCACATCGCTCTATTTCATCGTGTTCGGCGGGGCGATCGGATCACGCATGACCGAGATCGACGGCATTCCCTATGCCGCCTTTATCGTGCCGGGCCTCATCATGATGTCGATGTTCACGGAGAGCATCTTCAACGCCAGCTTCGGCATCTACATGCCCAAATTCACCGGCACCATCTATGAGCTGCTATCGGCGCCGGTATCGGCGATGGAGACGGTGATCGCCTATGTCGGCGCAGCGGCGACCAAGGCGCTGATCGTCGGCTTCATCATCTTTGCCACGGCGCATCTGTTCGTCGATCTGCCGGTCGCCCATCCCTTCGCCATGGTCGGCTTCATGCTGCTGATCGCGGTCAGCTTCTGCCTGTTCGGCTTCATCCTGGGCATCTGGGCGCAGGGGTTCGAACAGTTGCAGGTGATCCCGCTGCTGATCATCACGCCGATGACCTTCCTGGGTGGCGCCTTCTACTCGATCCACATGCTGGCCGAACCGTGGCGCACGATCACCTTGTTCAACCCGATCGTCTATCTGATCTCGGGCTTTCGCTGGACCTTCTTTGGCAAGGGCGATGTCGGGATCGAGTTCAGCCTGTTGTTCGTGGGCGGAATGCTGGCGCTATGCCTCGGCATCATCGCCTGGGTGTTCCGCACCGGCTATCGGCTGAAGAAATAACGATAAAAGAAAAGGGCGGCCAATGGCCGCCCTTCTTCATTCGGGTCGATGCGATGCCAATGCCGATCAGGCGGCGGCGCTCTGCGGATCGACCGCGAACAGGGTCACGCCCTTATATTTGTCGTCGCCCTGGTCATAGAGGCCGTGCATCGCCTCGAACGTCTCGTCCAGTATCTCGACATCGCTCAGGCCCGCCAGCTTGAACGTGCCCAGCTTCAGCTCGCGCGGCGGGCGGCCGTCGCGGTCGGTGGTCACGGCGTCCATGAACATCTCGTCATGGCGCGTGTAGAGGATGTGCGGGGCCAGCGTGACGACCATCTTGTTATAGGTCGCCTTGAGGCACTTCTGAAGCGCGATCGCTTCGAAGATAGGGGTCGGAGAGTCCATGATGGGCCGCCCATATCAAGAAACACGGCCCTGTTTCAATTGCTTTGTGCGTCGCACCATGTGCCTGCCGTGCAACCGGCCGGATTTTCAAGACGAATTGTGCGGCCGTTTTCCTAGCGCAGAACCAGCCCCAGCCGATCGCGCAGCGACCAGCGCGCGATCAGCAGGATCGCCACCGTGCCGAGGCCCGCAGCCAGGCCGAACCAGATGCCCACGCCATGCAGCCCCATCGGGAAAGCGAGCAGGGCGCCGACGCCGATACCGATGATCCAGTAGCCGAACAGGGCGAAGATCATTGGCACCTTGGTATCCTGGATGCCGCGCAGCACGCCGGCGCCGACGGCCTGGGCAGCATCGACCAGCTGGAACAGCGCGGCGACCGCCAGGAAGCTGACCGCCAGATTGGCGGTGGCGAGATTGGCCGGATCATGGACGTCGAGGAAGATCGACACCAGCGGTCGCGGGATCAGGACCAGCATCAGCGCAGCCGCCATGGCGAAGCCGGTGCCGACGATCAGCGCCAGCCAGCCGGCCCGGCCGATCGCGGCGGGATCTGATCGGCCATAGGCGACGCCGACGCGCACGGTCGCGGCCTGACCAATGCCCATCGGCACCATGAAGACCAGCGAGGCGATCTGGATCGCCACGGCATGGGCGGCGAGCGATTCCCGGTCGATCAGTCCCATCAGGAAGGCCGAGGCGTTGAACACGGTGACTTCCAGCCCCAGCGTGATCGCGATCGGCAGGCCCAGCGTCCAGACCGCCCGCTGCCGGTCGCGGTCGCGCGTCCAGAAGCGGCCCATCAGCCGATAGCGGCGGAAGCGGCGATCGACCAGGATGACGGTCAGCAGGCCCAGGAACAGGAAGGTGGAAGAGAGGGTGCTGGCGATGCCGGCGCCCAGCAGGCCGAGCGCGGGCAGGCCCAGATGGCCGAAGATCAGCGCCCAGCCGACCAGCACGTTGAACGGGATGGCAAGCAGCATGATGATGAGGCCCCAGAGCGGGCGCTCCAGTGCCGAGATGAAGTTGCGCAGCGTGGTGAAGCAGAGGAAGGGCAGCAGCGCCCATTGCATGCCGCGCATCAGATGGCCGGCTTCGCGCGCCAGATCGGGCTCCTGGCCCATGGCGCGCAATATCGCCTCGCAATGCCACAGGATCAGCCAGGCCGGCAGCACGAAGAAGGCGGCGGCGCGCAGCGTCTGGTGGACGGTGCGGCGCACGTCGCGCACCGAATGGCGGCGACGGCCGCGTTCGCTGGCAATCAACGGCGCGGCGGCCGTGACGAGGCCAAGGCCGAAGATCAGCAGCGCGTTGAACAGGTTGATCGCCAACGCCCCGGCGGCGACCGCTTCCGCGCCCAATCGACCGACGAGCAGCAGGTCGGTCGCGGCGATCCCCGACCAGGCAACATTGCCCGCAATCATGGGAATGGCGAGCGTGATTAGCGCGCGCGCCTCGATGCGCCAGGGGGAAGATTGGGTCACTTGGAAAGTCCGGAGCGAGGGAAGCGCCGGCAAAGGCGCGGGCGCTCCCCTTAATCGCCTCAGTGCTTCTTGAACAGATGCAGCACGGCAACGATGATGCCGCCGATCACCAGCCCGACAATGCCCGCGCCGATCGCATTCACCAGCCAGTCGATCACCGGACCGATCGCGGGCACGGCTTGGGCGGCGCCTTGCGCCAGATGATGGATCGTGCCGGGGATCAGATCCCAGTGAAATTCGTGCAGGCCATGGACAATCAGGCCGCCGCCGACCCACAGCATCGCCGCCGTACCCACGACGCCCAGCACGCTCATCACGACCGGCATTGCCTTTACCAGGCCGCGCCCGATGGCGCGCGTCGCCGCGCCACTGCGTTGGGCGAGGTGCAGGCCGATATCGTCCATCTTCACGATGAAGCCGACCACGCCATAGACGCCGGCGGTGATCGCGATGGCGACGACGACCAGGATGATCGCCTGTTCCCAGATCGGCTCGCTGGCGACAGTGCCGAGCGCAATCGCCATGATCTCGCCCGACAGGATGAAGTCGGTGCGGATAGCGCTGGAGACCTTCTGGTCCTCCAGTTCCTTGGAAGTGAGGGTTGCGGCGGCATCCGCCACCTCGTCATGGCCGCCCTGGATCGCCTCCAGCAGCTTCTCCGCCGCCTCGAAGCACAGGAAGGCGCCGCCGAGCATCAGCAGCGGCGGCAGCAGCCAGGGGGCAAAGGCGCTGAGCGCCAGTGCCGCCGGCAGCAGGAACAGCAATTTGTTGCGCAGCGATCCGCGTGCGATCTTCCAGATGATCGGCAGTTCGCGGTCGGGCGACAGGCCCATGACATAGTTGGGTGTCACGGCAGTATCGTCGATGACGACGCCGGCGGCCTTTGTGCCGGCCTTGCCGGCAGCAGCGGCGACATCGTCCAGCGACGTGGCCGCCATCTTGGCGATACCGGCAACATCGTCGAGCAGCGCGATCAGACCCGAAGGCATGGTTGAATAATTCCCCTGTTGAAACGGATGGATATCATCCGTGCGCGCTTCTTAATGCGCGGGCAGGGTGGGGGCAATGGAGCGATGATTGCCGGTTCGTGACCAGGCGTCGGCGATATCAGTAATTGCCAGGCGGATCGCTGGCGGGGAAGGATTCGTCGGACTGTTCATCGACCATGTCCCAATCGCTGTCGTCCGCCTGCGGCCCGGCGTCGCGGACGATACCGGACGAGCCGACCGGGCCGCGATCGTCCGGATCATCGGCGGTGGCACCATCATCCTTGCCGGCGCGTTCCTTCAGGCTCTTCCAGGCAACGGCGCCCAGGCCGGTCAGAAAGGCCAGCTTCAACAATCCCTTCATGGTGTCTCCTTCGACGCACTGTGGAGATGGACCCACTTGGCGGCGTCCTGGTCGATAGCCTCGGGCGAGAGGCGAATTTCGCCCTCTTCGTCCGCGCTGCCGGCATGATCCTCGTCCGCGCCGGTCATGCCGGGCGGAAAGATGGTCCAGCGCTGTTGCAGGGCGGTATCGATCATCGCCTGCCAAGCGGTTACGTCGCCGGTCTCGCGCATGGCGGGATCGGGCTCCTTGAGCATCGCCAATATGCTGGCGGCATCCTCGACCCAATAGGGCCAGTTATGTGTTGCCCCGGCGGCGAGATGTCGGGCGAGGCGCTCAAGCAGGCTACGTTGCTCCATGATGTCCGGAACGTTCATGGCGACTCTCCGTTCCTCATTTTCTCGCCATGCAACTTAATGGCAATCTTCGGGAAACGCCCCTCGGTATTTGAACCGATATGGGACGAAAAAAGGAGGCAGACATGCCCAGAGGCGACAAGGATCGTTACACTGGCAAGCAGAAGCGCAAGGCCGCGCATATCGCGCAAAGCTATGAAGAGCGTGGCATGTCGCATGACGAAGCGGAGGCGCGGGCCTGGGCCACGGTGAACAAGGATTCGGGCGGGGGCAACCTGTCGGGATCGGGGCGGGGCAAGCCCGACAGCCATGCCGCGGACCGGCGCAAGGCGGCCGATCGGTCGGCTGCGGCGAAGAAGGGCTGGGAAACGCGCCGTCGCCGGGCGCAGGGCTGAAATCAGGGCGAGAAGATATCGCCGTTGCTGAAATGGGCGGCGAGATGATCGATCCAGGCGCGCACCAGCGGCGGCAGCCCGGTGCGGGTGGTAAAGACGAGGTGGACGATCCCCTCCTGCGCCTGCCATTCTGGGAACGGCAGCGCCAGCGCGCCCGAGCGCAGGTCGGCCATGCAGACATGATCGGGCAGCAACGCTACGCCTAGCCCGGCAATGGCGGCGCGGCGGATGGTTTCGAAATCGCCGCAGCTCAGGCGCGGGTGATGCTCGATCACGCGTGTTCCGCCATCGGGGCCTTCGAGATGCCAGCTCACCACGCCATCCTCTCCCGATGAACTGAGCGTCGGCAGGCTATGCAGGGCATCAATATCCTGTCCGGCGACCTGATTGGCGAGCGCGGGGCTGGCGACCAAAATACGGCGGCTGCGCGCCAGGGTGCGCATCGTGAGTTCCGCGTCGGTGTCCAATCGGGTGCGCACGCGCAAGGCGACGTCGATCTGCTCGCCGATCAGGTCGACGGGGCGGTCGACCGCGACGATCTGGACATGGCCCTTGGGATAGAGGGTCAGGAAATCGGGCAATAGGGCGGCGACGAACGGGGTGAGGCCGGTCGGGCAGGAAAAACGGACGGTGCCCCTGGGTTCGCTGAGGCTGGATTCAACCAGGGCTTCGGCGCGTTCCGCGGCGGCCACGGCGATGCGGCACTGCTCATGGACCGACAGGCCAAGCTCGGTGACCCGGAAACGGCGCGAGGAGCGCTCGATCAACCGCACGCCCAGCCGTTGTTCCAGCTCTGCGACCCGTCGGCTGAGCTTCGACTTGGGCAGGCGCAGCGCGCGGCCGGCGGCGGCAAAGCCGCCATGGGTCACGACCGCCGCAAACAGGCGAAGATCATTCATATCCTGCATGCCATCGTTCTAATTATGGAACGAAGGATGTCAATTTTGCTGTCTACAGCGATAATCGTTCCATCATTATTTCCAATGACACAGGCGGTGCAGGGCGCATCGCCGAACAAAAAGGAAATGATCATGGCACGCAAATTGGAAAATAAGGTGGCGGTGGTGACCGGCGGCACGACCGGCATTGGCCTGGGCATCGCGCAGGAACTGGCCGAAGCCGGCGCCAGGCTGTTCATCACCGGCCGGCGGCAGGAGGAACTGGACGCGGCGGTCCGCACCATCGGCCATGGTGCAGTGGGTGTGCAGGGCGACGTGACCCGGTTCGCCGATCTCGATCGCCTCTATGATGTCGTGCAGCAGGATGGCGCCCAGATCGACATATTGGTCGCCAATGCCGGCGGCGGCAGCTTCCAGCCGATCGGCAGCATCACCGAGGAGGAGTTTGATCGCACCTTCGGCCTGAACGTGAAGGCGACGCTGTTCACGGTGCAGAAGGCGCTGCCGCTGCTGCGGGACGGGGCATCGATCATCCTGACCGGATCGACGGAGTCTGTGCGCGCCTTGCCGGCCTTCAGTGTCTATGGAGCGACCAAGGCGGCGATCCGCAATTTCGCGCGGCACTGGATCCTGGACCTCAAGGACCGCCATATCCGGGTGAACACGATCGCGCCGGGTGCCACCCGCACGCCGGGGCTGCAGGGACTGGCTGCCGACGATGCTGAATGGCAGGCGCTGGAAGGCGGTCTGGCCTCGCAAATCCCGCTCGGCCGGCTGGCCGACCCGCGCGAGATCGGCAAGGCGGCGCTGTTCCTCGCCTCCGACGACGCCAGCTATGTCAACGGCGTCGAACTGTTCGTCGATGGCGGCTTCGCGCAGATCTGAGCCGCAGCCGCGCTTTTCAGGGCAACAAAAAAGCCGCCCGGTGACGGGCGGCTTTCTCGTTTGTCAGAGCGAAGAGGCTCAGGCTTCTTCGGCCGGGGCTTCTTCCGCCTCGACGGCGATTTCGCCCGGCTCGGCGTTCGGATCGTAATCCTCGGTGAAGCCGGCTTCGTCCTTCTCGAACAGGTCGGCCATCACGTCGACGCCCTGCGCCTGCAGTTCGGCTTCTTCCGGCGAGCGGGCAACGTTCACCGTGATGGTGACGGCCACTTCCGGGTGCAGCGCGACCTTGACGTCGAAGACGCCCAGGGTCTTGATCGGACGCTCCAGCACGACCATCGCCTTGGAGACGTTGGTCACGCCATCGGCGTGCAGCGCGTCGACGACGTCACGGACGGCGACCGAGCCGTACAGGTGACCGGCGTTCGACGACTGGCGGATCAGGACGATCTGCTTGCCGTTGACGCCTTCGGCAGCCTTTTCGGCGTCCGAACGACGAGCGGCGTTGTCGGCTTCGATCTTCGCGCGGTTGGCTTCGAACACAGCCTTGTTGGCGGCGTTCGAACGAAGAGCCTTCTTGTTGGGCAGCAGGAAGTTACGAGCGTAACCATCCTTCACGGTGACGACGTCGCCGATCGCGCCCAGCTTTTCGATGCGCTCAAGGAGAATGATTTCCATGGGTCTTTCTCCCTTACTTCACGATGTAGGGCAGCAGGCCCAGGTGACGGGCGCGCTTGATGGCCTGGGCCAGCTCACGCTGCTTCTTGGCGGACACCGCGGTGATGCGGCTGGGGACGATCTTGCCGCGCTCGGACACGAAGCCCTGCAGCAGACGGACGTCCTTGTAATCGATCTTCGGCGCATCCTTGGCGGCGAAGGGGCAGCTCTTGCGGCGGCGGAAAAACGGGCGTGCCATGTTTCAGATCTCCTTATTCGGCAGCCGGGGCTTCTTCGCGCTCACGGCGCGGGCCACGGTCACCACGGGGGGCACGGTCGCCGCGTTCGGCGCGTTCCTGCTTGCGCATCATCACCGACGGACCGGCTTCCAGCTCTTCGACCTTGATGGTCATGTAGCGGATGATGTCTTCGTTGATCTGGGTCTGACGCTCCAGCTCGGCAATCACGTTGCCCGGCGCGTCGATGTTCAGCATGACGTAGTGCGCCTTGCGGTTCTTGGCGATCTTGTACGCGAGCGAACGCAGGCCCCAGGTCTCGACCTTGGTCACCTTGCCTTCATTTTCCTCGACGATCTTGGTGGCGGTTTCCGCCAGAGCGTCCACCTGCGCCTGTGCCAGATCCTGGCGCGCAAGGAACACATGCTCGTAAAGAGCCATGGGTATTGCCTCATCTGTTGGCCGATCGCTGACGCCCACCCCATGTGGAACGCCCCTCCGGCTGTCGTCTCAAGCATTCGAAATCGTCCGACGTCCGAATCCGGGGCCGAGCGAAGGCGCGCCTATGACGGAAAAGCGGGGGAAAGGCAAGCGGCATCGGTGCAGCCATGGGCGGCAGCGGCCCTGCTTGCAGTCAGGCTTCACCTGTCTCTATCCTGCGCTTCAGAAAATGAGAAGGAGAGACGGATGGCGGTCGCGATCGCGGCACTGGCGCTGATCTTGCTGATGCTGGCGGCCTATCGCGGCATGAGCGTCATATTGATGGCGCCTTTGCTCGCCATGCTGGCGGTGTTCCTGACCGATCCGGCGGCAGTGCCCACCGCCTTTTCCGGCCTGTTCATGGACAAGGTCGCCACCTTCCTGAAGCTCTATTTTCCGGTCTTCCTGCTTGGCGCGCTGTTCGGCAAGCTGGTCGAGATATCGGGTTTTTCCCGCGCGATCGTGACGGCGGTGATCGGTTTCGTCGGCGCGGGGCGGGCGATCCCGGCGATCATGATCGTGACGGCGCTGCTGACCTATGGCGGGGTCTCGGTCTTCGTGGCGGTGTTCGCCGTCTATCCCTTCGCCGCCGAGATGTTCCGCCGCGCCGATATTCCCAAGCGGCTGGTGCCGGCTACCATCGGCCTTGGCGCGCTGACCTTCACCATGGATGCGCTGCCCGGCACGCCGCAGATCCAGAATGTCATTCCGGCCAGCTTCTTTGGCACCACCGCCTGGGCGGCGCCGGTGCTGGGCGTGATCGGATCGGTGGTGATCGCGGCGGCGGGCCTTGCCTATCTCAACTGGCGGCGCCGGGCGATGGCGGCTGCGGGGGAGGGCTATGGCGCACCCGAAACGCTGGTCAACGAACCCGATCGTCAGGAAGAGGCGGTCGCCATCCACCCGATGGTCGCGCTGCTTCCGCTGCTGGTGGTGGGGCTGGGCAATCTGGCGTTGACGCTGCTGATCCCGCGCATCACCGGCGGGGCGGAAGAGGTGAGCATTCGGCTAGCGGGGCTGCCCGAGCCGGTGACGGCGAAAGTGACACAACAAGCGGCGCTGTGGGCGGTGGAGGGGGCGCTGCTGATGGGCATCGCCACCATCCTGATCTTCGCTTTCCCGATCGTGTCACGGCGCTTTGCGGAAGGATCGAAGGCGGCGGTCGGCGGCGCCTTGCTGGCGGGGATGAACACGGCGGTCGAATATGGCTTTGGCGGAGTGATCGCGGCGCTGCCGGGCTTCCTGGTCGTCAAGGACGCGCTGAAGGCGGTGCCCAACCCGCTGATCAACGAAGCGATTACGGTGACGACCCTGGCCGGCATCACCGGATCGGCGTCGGGCGGCCTGTCGATCGCGCTGGCGGCGATGGCGGACCAGTTCGTGGCGGCGGGCGATGCGGCGGGTATACCGCGCGAAGTGCTGCACCGGGTCGCGTCGATGGCATCGGGGGGCATGGACAGCCTGCCGCATAATGGCGCGGTCATCACCCTGCTGGCGGTGACGGGCCTCACCCATCGCCAGGCCTATAAGGACATATTCGCGCTGACCCTCATCAAGACGATGACCGTCTTCGTCGTGATCGCCGTCTATTATCTGACCGGGCTGGTGTGAACGCGAAAGCGCCCCGGAGCGAAGGCTCCAGGGCGTTTTCAGGATATGGCCTGCTTAGCGGATGGCGCCGGCGACGACCGCGCCGATGATCCCGCTGGTGATCGCGACCAGCACTGCGTCATTGCCCGAGCGGACCCAGTGGTAACCGCGCGGCGGGGCCGACAGGCGATAGCCGCGATAATTGTCGACGACCCGGTAATTGGTCGCATAGCGGCGATCGAAGCGCTGGCCCTTGGCCCAGTGGCGATCGTTGCGCACCACCGTCTTCTTCTGGACGACGGTGCGGTGCGGACCTTCCTTCACGACCCGGACGGTCTCGCGATGGGGCGCGGCCTGGGCCTGGGCGGTGACGATCGGGTTGGCGGCAACGGCGGTGGCGGTCAGGGCCAGGATGATCTTCTTGAACATGTCTTCATTCCTCTTGTTTCAATCGAGGGCGCCGCTTCCGGCGTCGAAGACAGAGATAGGCCGCGCTTGTCGCAAGCCTGTCCCAAGGGTGGGGCAGTTTTGTCGGAAATTGTATCAAAACCCGATTTAAGCTGAATATCGGTTCAGAAATGGCGATTTTTCAATGCCTTGTTCGACTCACAACATCAGCGAGATGGCATTGCCGAAATTGTGCAGCAGGATCGGCAGCAGCAGGCTGCCGGTACGCAGGCGCAGCCAGACGGCGAGTAGCGAGGGGATGGCGGTAAGCGCCATCACCATCGGGTCAAAGCTGAAATGGCCGCCCGAATAGCCGAACGCATGGGCAAGGCCGAACAGGCCGCAGGAAAGCAGGGCGCCCCAGCCCCAGTCGACGCCGAGAAAGCGAACCCGCCGGGTAAAGGCGCGATCGAGCGCGAAAAGCAGAATGCCGCGATAGAAAGGTTCTTCCTCCAGCCCCGGCATGGTGAGCTGGAAGGCGATTTCCTCTGCGCTGCTGGGATCGTCGGGGAAATAGAGCGCGAGCGCGGTGAAGAAGGCGCAATAGAGGAGAGCCACGGGCAGGGCAGCGGTCAGGCTGCCGCGTGCTTGCCGGAGGGTGAGGCCGACCCGCTTCCAGCCAAATACCGGTAGGGCGGCCACCAGCAGCGTGAGGGCAAGGGCTAGCAGCTTGCCCTGCCAGTTCCAGTCGGCGGCGGGGATGAGATCGGGGATATGCCGATAGGCGCGGGTCAGCAGCGCGTCATTAGCGGCGACCAGGGCGGCGGCAACCAGCAGCCAGCCGGGCCGAAAGCCGCGCCGATCGATCAGGCCGATCGCACCGCCTGCGGCCAGCAATAGCGCCAGCGTGCCGAGCAGGCCGATGACACCGTTCATGCGCTCCGCTCCGGCGCGCGGCGGCGGCTCAGTCGGCGGAGGCGGGCAGAGAGACGGCGGGCAGGGGCGTGGCGGTGACGGTCATGCGGGCGAGCAGGATGGGGTGATCCTTGCCCTCCAGCAATTGCGCCGTCAGCGGTGCCTGCGCGTCGGCAAAGGGGGTGAGGCTGACCCCGAACAGCAGAGCACTGCTGATGAGGCTGGCGGCGATCATCTTCATGGAGGCATTCCTTCCAAGGCGCCGGAGCGGCGCCATGGAAGGAGGGATTAGGCAGAAGATGTCGCAGCATTATCCCGGATAACCGCCCTTTTGTCGGAAAATGTATCAGCCTATTCGTGCCGCAGCGCGTCGATCGGGTTGAGGCTTGCCGCCCGGCGGGCGGGGAAATAGCCGAACACCACGCCGATCGCCGCCGAGAAGAGGAAGGCGATCAGATTTACCTGCGGATCGAAGGTGAAGGGGACCTTCATCAGCGGCGCGATGCCGACCGATGCGATGAGCGCCATGACCAGGCCGATCAGGCCGCCCATGCAGGACAGCACGATCGCCTCCACCAGAAACTGCATCAGCACTTCGCGTGCGACCGCACCGATGGCGAGGCGGATGCCGATCTCGCGGGTGCGTTCCGTCACCGACACCAGCATGATGTTCATGATGCCGATGCCGCCGACCAGCAGGGATATGGCGGCCACCGCCGCGACGATCTGGGTCAGGATGGTGGTGGTGCCGGTCAGCGTGTCGCTGATCTGCTTGGTGTCGAAGACGTTGAAATTATCCTCCGCGCCCGCCTTGATCTTGCGCCGCTCGCGCATCAGCTGCTCCAGGCTGTCCTGCACGGTCGCGCTGTCATAGGCGTCGTCGACCGCGACCATGATCTGGCTGATGTCGCGATCGCCGGTGAAGCGGCGCTGGACGAACTTGATCGGCATGACGACGACATCGTCCTGGTCGCCAAAGCCGCCCTGGCCGCGGGTCGCCAGTACGCCCACCACCTGACAGCTCACGCCCTTGATCCGCATCCGCTTGCCGATCGGGTCATTGCCCTGGAACAGGTTGGTGCGCACCGTATTGCCGATGATGCAGACCGATTTGCCGGCCTCTTCCTCGTCCGGCATGAACAGCCGGCCTTCCGACACATTCCAGGACTGGACCTGCGAATAGGCCGACGTCGTGCCATAGACGGTGGTCGACCAGTTATTGCCTTCATAGATGGCGGTGCCGCTCGACTGGACCACCGGCGCCACGGCGCGCACGCCGGTCAGCTGGTTCTCGATCGCGGTCAGGTCCGCTTCCTTGAAATTGGGCGGGCGCGGCCCGCCGCCGCCACGGCCGAAGCCCTGGCCGGGGCGCAGTTGCAGCACATTGGCGCCCAGCGAGCTGATCTGTTCGCGCACGGCGGCGGTCGCGCCATTGCCCAGCGTCACCATGGTGACGACGGCGGCAACGCCGATGATGATGCCGAGCGTCGTGAGGAAGCTGCGCATCTTGTGCCGGTTGATCGCCCGGAAGGCGAGGATGACGGTGGTGCCCAGCATCAGCCCACGGCTCCCTTCTGCGGTCCGCCCAGGCCCTTTTCGATCCGCTCGACCAGACCATCCTTGAAATGGACGATGGTGCGGGCAAATTCGGCCATGTGGGGTTCGTGCGTCACCATCAGCACGGTGATGCCGCTATTCTGGTTGAGGTCGGTCAGCAATTGCATGATCTCCACCGACCGTTCGGAATCGAGATTGCCGGTCGGTTCGTCCGCCAGCAGCACGTCGGGCTGGGTGACGATGGCGCGGGCGATCGCGACGCGCTGTTGCTGGCCGCCGGACAATTCGGCCGGCGTATGGTCCCACCAGTCCTTCAGGCCCACCTTGTCGAGCGCGGCCATGCCCATGTCGTAACGGGTCTTCTTGTCCTCGCCGCGATAAAGCAGGGGCAGCTCGACATTTTCGAGCGCGCTGGTGCGGGCGAGCAGGTTGAAGCCCTGGAAGACGAAGCCGAGATAGCGGCGGCGCAGCAGCGCGCGCTGATCGCGGTCCAACGTTTCGACATGGCGGCCCTTGAACAGGAACTGCCCGCCCGATGGCACGTCGAGGCAGCCCAATATGTTCATCGTCGTCGACTTGCCCGAGCCCGAAGGCCCCATGACGGCGACGAAATCGCCCTGTTCGATGTCGAGGTCTATGCCCTTGAGCGCCTGAAAGGCGGTGGGGCCGCTGCCGAAGATCTTGGTGATCCCCCGCAGCGAGATGATGGGATCGGCGATCATGGGATCAGGTTCCGCTCTGTCGGCCGGTGCCCCGGCTCTCCGCGCCGCCGCTGCTCTGGGGGACGGCGGGCGTCGGAGCGACGGGGGCGGTCTGGGGCGCGGCGTCGCCCGAATTGCCCAGCGACTTGACGCTGGCGGGGCTGCCGTCGGCGGCGGGATTGCGCGGGCGGTCCTTCGTGTCGCCAGCGGCGGGGTCTGCCTTCTGGTCCTCGGCGGGCTGCTGCGCGCCGGCGGCAAGCTGGCCGGTGATGACCTTCATGCCGGGCTTCAGGTCGCCGCCGGTGATCACGGTGCGCGATCCGTCGCTGGCGCCGACGGTCACCTGGATCGCCTTGGGATCGCCCTTTTCGTCGAGGACATAGAGGGTCTGGCTGCTACCCGCGCCGAAATTGACCTGGCGGTTGGCGCCGCTGCGGCGCATGCGGCCGGGGCCGGGCAGGACGCTGGTGATGCCGCCGCCCGATCCGGCGCCGCTGCTGGGCTTGAATCGGAGCGCGCTGTTGGGGACGAGCAGCACGTCATGCAGTTCCTGGGTCACGATGTCGGCGGTCGCGGTCATGCCCGGACGCAGGGTTTCGTCCGCATTGTCGACCGACAGCACGGCGGTATAGGCGACGACCGTGCCGGTCGAGCTGCTGGTCGTGCTGGTCGAGGACGAGGAGGACGAGCTGCTGCTGGAGCTGTTCGACCCGACATTCACCCGCGTGACCTTTGCCGGGAAGGTGCGGCCGGGGAAGGCGTCGACGGCGAAATTGGCGGTCTGGCTTTCCTTGACCTGGCCGACATCGGCTTCGTCCACCGACACCTCGACCTCCATCTTGGTGAGATCCTCGGCGATGGTGAACAGCACCGGCGCGTTGAGCGAGGCGGCGACGGTCTGGCCCGGCTCGATGTCGCGCGACAGGACCACGCCGGTGACCGGCGAGACGATCTGGGCGATCGACAGGTTGGTCTGGGCGGTCGACAGCTGGGCGCGCGAGACATTCACCTGCGCCTGGGCCGAACGAAGATTGGCGAGCGCGCCATTATAGTCGGCGCGGGCCGAATCCAGTTCGGTCTTGGCCGGCACCTTGCCACCAGAAAGCTGATAGACGTTGAGCTGGCGATCCAGTGTCGCCTTGGCCAGCGCGACCTGCGCCTGCGCCTGGGCGACGCCAGCCTGGGAGGAGGCGACCTGAGCCTGCGTCTGGTTGATCGTGTCGACCAGGCGGCGGGTGTCCAGCTCGGCGAGCTTCTGCCCCTTGGTCACGCGATCATTGACGTCGACATAGACGGCGGTGATCTTGCCCGACTGTTCGGACCCCACATCGACCTGGTTGATTGGTTTCAGATTGCCGGTCGCCGACACGCTGACCGTCAGGTCGCCCTGGCGCGCCTCGCGGGTGGCATAATTGGGCTTGTCATCGCCGGCAAAGCAGCGGGCGACAAGCAGGACCAGGATCAGCAGCACGACGCCGATGGCGCCGCGGATCAGCCATTTGCGATGCGGCTTTTCCGGCTTGGCGCCCAGAAAGTCGTTGAGATCCTGGTCGGGGCTGGCGTCATTGCTCATGGGGGCGGTCATCCATATTCTGCCAGCCGCCACCCAGCGCATTATAGAGCTGGGCGATGGCCAGGATCTCGTCCGATTGGGCGCTGGCAAGGCTGTTGCGGGCGTTCAGCAACGTGGTTTCGCTGCTGGACAGGGTCTGGAAGTCGATCAGGCCGGATTGATACTGGCTGCGCGCCAGGATTGCGGCATTGTTCGACGCTTCATGGGCGGTGGCGAACTCGACCTTGCGCCGGCGGGCACTGTCGAGCGAGGCCATGCCATTTTCGACATCCTCCAGCGCGCCGAGGACGCTCTGCTTGTAGGCGGCGAAGGCGCCGTCGGTCGCCGCCTTCTGCGCGCGAACCTGTGAGGCGAGGCGACCACCATCGAAGATGGTCTGGGCGACATTGGCAAAGACGCCGCCGGTGATGAGGTCGAACAGATCCTTGAAGGCGTTCGACGTGGTGCCGATGTTGCCGCTGATGCCGAGCGAGGGATAGAGCTGCGCCTGGGCGACGCCGATCCGTGCGGTGGCGGCGGCCAGCGCCCGTTCGGCGGACCGCACATCGGGCCGCTGGCGCAGCGTATCGGCCGGAATGCCGGTGGCGATGTCGGTTGCGGCGGTGGGGATCGGTGCTGGCGTTTCGAGCGCGCGGGTCGCGTCGCCCGGCGCCAGGCCGGTCAGCACGGCGATGCGGTTGAGGCTGCCCTTCAGGCTGGCTTCGAGCTGCGGGATGGTGGCGTTGGTTTGGGCGAGCTGGGCCCTGGCCTGCTGCTCGTCGAGCGAGGAGACCAGCCCGGCCTGCAACCGCCAGCGGGCGATGTCGTAATTGTCCTGCTGCACCTTCTGCGTCTCGCGGGCGATGCGCAGCTGTTCCTGCGATGCGCGCGCCTGGACATAGTTGGTGACCAGTTCGGAAATGATGGTCATCCGCACATTGGCGAGGTCATAGCCGGACGCGGCAAGATCGGCCCGCGCGGCTTCGGCCGAGCGCGACAATTCGCCGAACAGGTCGATCTGCCAACTGGCATTGGCGCCGGCCGAATAGCTGCTGGACCAGTTGCTGGCGCCGGTGGAGATGACGTTGCCGCTGTCATCGACACGGGTGCCGCCGGCCTGGCTGCGGTAATTCTTGCCGCCGCTGGCCGATCCGTTCACCTGCGGCAGGAAGGCGGCATTGGCCTGGCGCAGGGATTCCCGCGCCTGCCGCAGCCGTGCCTGCGCCTGGACGATGTCCAGGTTGCCGGCGATCGCCTGATCGATCAGGCCGGTCAGCGTCGGATCGTTGAGCCGCGTCCACCAGGTGGCGAGGGTGGCGTCGTCCAGCGCGGCGCCGCTGCCCTGGCTATAGCCGGCAGGCACGCCCAGCGCGGCGGATTGCGGCGCGTGATAGTTCGGCCCCGCCGCGCAGGCGGACAGGGCAAGCACCGATCCCGTGAGCCATGCAATGCGATATCGCACCTTTTCCTTGCACTCCGTCGTCGTTAAAGGGGCCAGCAATATTCCCCCGGAGAGACAGGGGGCAGGTATGTCAGGTCGTTACGTGCCGAAAAGCAATGTACGCCTCAATGCCATATATGTCTCAAAGTGTAACGTGCGTGAATTCCCGTGTTTTTCTCCGGAAAGACACCAGTAGATCAGAGGATGGAAGATGAGGGCATTTCTTTTCCCAGGCCAGGGTAGCCAGTCGGTCGGCATGGGCAAGGCGCTGGCCGAGGCAAGCCCGGCGGCAAAGGAACTGTTCCAGGAAGTCGATGACGCCCTGTCGCAGCATCTGTTCCGCATCATGGTGGAAGGCCCCGAGAGCGACCTGACCCTGACCGAGAACGCCCAGCCGGCGATCATGGCCAACGCGCTCGCCACGCTGCGCGTGATGCAGAAGGAAGGCGGCTTCAGCCTGGCCGACAAGGGTGATTATGTCGCGGGTCACAGCCTTGGCGAATATAGCGCGCTCTGCGCGGTCGAGGCGTTCGACCTTGGCACCACCGCCCGCCTGCTCAAGCTGCGCGGTCAGGCGATGCAGGCCGCCGTGCCGGTGGGTGAGGGCGCGATGGCCGCGCTGTTGGGCGCCGACATCGAAAAGGCGCAGGCGCTGGCCGATGCCGCGGCCGAGGGCGAAGTCTGCACCGTCGCCAACGACAATGATCCCAGCCAGGTCGTCATTTCCGGCCACAAGGGCGCGATCGAGCGCGCGGTCGCGCTGGTCAAGGATTATGGCATCAAGCGCGGCGTGCTGCTGCCGGTGTCGGCGCCCTTCCACTGCCCGCTGATGCAGCCCGCCGCCGATGCGATGGCGGAAGCGCTCGCCAAGGCGACGATCAACGCGCCGCTGCTGCCGGTCTATGCCAATGTGCTGGCCGCGCCGATCAGCGACCCGACCGACATTCGCGAGCGTCTGGTCGAGCAGGTCACCGGCCGCGTCCGCTGGCGCGAGTCGATCGGCGCGATGTGGGACGCGGGCGTCACCGATTTCGTCGAACTGGGCGGCAAGGTGCTTGGCCCGATGGTCAAGCGCATCGCGCCGGACGCTACCGTGCGCAGCGTGGTGACAATGGACGATATCGAGGCGGTGCTGGGCGCGCTGTGACCGAGAGCCCGGTCCTTACCCACCGTGACGGGGCCGTCCTGACGGTCACGCTGAACCTGCCCGACCGGCGCAACCCCATCTCCGATCCGGCGATGGTGGATGCGCTGTGCGATGTGTTCGAGGCGGCGGACCGGGATGCGAGCGTCCATGTCGCGATCCTGACCGGGGCGGGCAGTGCCTTCTCCTCGGGCGGCGATCTCAATGCGATGCGGCCGGATGCCGGGGGGCTGCGCGCCAGCCTGCCGGCGCAGACGCGGCGCAATTATCGCGCGGGTATCCAGCGCCTGCCCTTGCTGTTCCAGGCGATCGAGCTGCCGGTGATCGCGGCGGTCAATGGCCCGGCGATCGGCGCGGGGCTGGACCTGGCCTGCATGTGCGACCTGCGCATCGCGGGGCAAAGCGCGCGCTTTGCCGAAAGCTTCGTGAAGCTAGGCCTGGTGTCGGGCGATGGCGGGGCCTGGTTGCTGCCGCGCATCATCGGCTTTTCCAAGGCATCGCAACTCTCGCTGACCGGCGAGACGATCGACGCGGGCGAGGCACTGCGGATCGGGCTGGTCGGCGATGTGGTGCCCAACGCGGACCTTATGACGGTGGCGCGGGCGCAGGCTGATGCGATCGCCGCCAATCCGCCGCATGCGACGCGGATGACCAAACGGTTGCTGCGTGCGGCGCAGACGGCCGAACTTTCGCAAATTTTGGAAATGGCGGGCGCCATGCAGGCGCTGGCCCACGCGACCGCGGATCATGACGAGGCGATCACCGCCTTCTTCGACCGCCGGCCGCCACACTTCAAGGGAGACTAGAATGTTCGATCTGACGGGAATGACCGCGCTGGTGACTGGCGCTTCGGGGGGCATCGGCTCTTCCATCGCCAAGGCGCTGGCCGCGCAGGGCGCCACCCTGGCGCTGTCGGGCAGCAATGAGGAGAAGCTCAAGGCCTTTGCCGCCGAACTGGGCGGGGATCACAAGACCTTGGTCTGCAACCTGTCCGACCCGGCCGCCGTCGACGCGCTGGTGCCGCAGGCGGTGGAAGCGCTGGGCGGCAAGATCGACATACTGGTCAACAATGCCGGCATCACCCGCGACAATTTGATCCTGCGCATGAAGGACGAGGAATGGTCGCAGGTGATCGCGGTCAATCTGGAAGCCGCCTTCCGCCTGTGCCGCGCCGCCGCCAAGCCGATGATGAAGGCGCGCTTTGGCCGCATCATCTCGATCACCTCGGTCGTGGGCGTCACCGGCAATCCGGGCCAGTCCAACTATTGCGCGTCGAAGGCCGGCATCATCGGCATGTCCAAGTCGCTGGGCCAGGAACTGGCGAGCCGCGGCATCACCGTGAACTGCGTGGCCCCCGGCTTCATCCGGTCGGCCATGACCGATGCGCTGAACGATGCGCAGAAGGGCACGATCCTGGCCAAGATCCCGGCCGGCGATCTGGGCGATGGCGACGATATCGGCGCGGCGGTCGCCTATCTGGCGAGCAAGGAAGCAGGCTATGTCAACGGCCAGACCCTGCACGTCAATGGCGGCATGGCGATGATCTGATCGATCGGCAGGGGCGGTCAGGCGGGCGACAGCGTGCCGGACAGGCCCTTGCGATGGAAGCGCGGCCGGATCGTCCAATGGACGGTTCGGCACGCGATCCACAGGCTGGCGGCGGCGATCAGCGCACCGGCGATCACGTCGCTGAAATAATGGCCGCCATCGACCGGCGTGGCGATCAGCGTCAGCAGGGCGAGGGTGGTGCCGATCCAGCGCACCGCGCGGATGGTGGCGCGCGAAAAGCCCCAGCCAAACACCATGGCCAGAGCGCCATGATAGCTGGGGAAGGTGATGATCCCCTGCAGCCGGTCGAGCGTCAGCGCGCGGAAGCTGCCATCGCGCAGGCCGTTCAGATCGGCGATATGTAGATAGGGAGCGGCCGGGCGCAGATTGGGATAGTCCGATGGGCTCAGGCCAAAATGGGTATAGGTGCCGATCGCCGGGAGCAGCCCCGACAGCAGGATGACGCAAAGCCCGGCAAGCATCGCCGCCTGCATGACGATCCGCAGCGCGGCCAGTTGATGGCAGAAACCCAGCAGCAGGATGAGCGCGATCATCTGGGGGATCAGCGTGCGATAGGCAAGGTTGAGCAGCGTCGCGAGCAGCGGGTGCGCGTCCAGCCAGTGCATCCAGCTGAGCCAGTCGAGACCGATCGCGCCATCCCAACGGGCGAGTTGATCATCCCATAGCGGACCGCCGCGCGCGGCGATCATATAGGATAGCGATGCGCCGATCGCGCTGAACAGCAGCATCAGTGCGAGGCCGGTGAGCATCGCCCGGATCGCGGGAACCGGCCGCAAGACATGATAATAGCAGGCGAGCGCGCCCAGCAGCAGGGCAAAGCCGACCGGTCCCGCCAGGCTGCGCAGCGACAGGGTGAAGGGATCGATCCACTGGAGCAGGGCGATCAGCAGGCCGGTGATGGCTAGGATTAGCCAGGCGCCGTCGTCCCGGCCCTCGGGCCATTCTGCTGGGCGCCGGTCGGGCGGCTGGGTCGAGGCGATGGGCGCTGCTGCCATGGCGATCCTCTAGCCGGTCGAGGCTAAAACAAGGTTAAGCCGTACGGGCTGCGCCGCTGCCCAGCCACGGGAGGGCAAGGCGGGCGCCGGGCTGGGCGAGGATGGTCGCGCGGGTGGCCAGCGCCAGCACCGCGATGGCGGCGATCAGATTGACCGGCACCAGGGTTAGGGCCGAGAGGGCACGCCCGAAATAGGGCGCGATCCACGCATAAGCGAGCCAGCTACGTTCGCCGGACAGCCAGCCACGCTGCAGCGCATCGGCGACCAGAAAGGCGATCGCGACGCCCAGCAGCACATAATCATAGTCCAGCAAATAGGGGGTGCAGAGTAGCGCGGCGCTGAGCGCGGCAGCGCCGCGCGCAGCCATCGATCCACGCCGCGCGACCAGCGCGGCCGCGGCGATGGCGAGCGCGGTGACCGTGGCCTGGACGGCATAGGCGAGCGGGATCGCGCCGCCCCACTGGCGCACTGCGGCAAAGGGGCTCTGGATCTTCGACCAGCCGGTCGCGCCATTTTCGATGATGATGTGACGGGTGAGGGGCAAGGAATCGAAAAAGGCCTGCCACACCGGCCAGCCCCACAGGGCGATTGTGAGCAGGCATAGCGCGGTGACGGTGAGCCCCGCCGACACAAAGGCGCGGGCATTGCCGCGCGCCAGGATGAGGACCGGGATCAGCACCGCAAATTGCGGTTTGTAGACGAGCGCGCCCAGCAGCATGCCCGCGATCCACGGGCGCCGGTCGAGCAGCAGCATGCCGCCGCCCAGCAGGCTGGCGGTCAAAAAGGCGTTCTGGCCATGGCCCAGGCACACCAGCACCACCGGCGCCCCCATCGCGACCAGCAGCGCGTCGCGATGGCCCGGCAGGATGCGCTGCACCAGCGCCAGCGCCATGGCGAGGGTAGTCCCCTGCCAGATCAGCAGCGCCGCGACATAGGGGAATTGGGCCAGCAGGGTGGCGATGATCAGGAAGGGCGGCGGATAATGCCAGCCATAGAAGGGGATGGCGGGATCATGATGGATCGCCTTCTGCACTTCATGATGGGCGGGCCAATTCCATGCCTGGGCGGCCTGGCCATGATCGGCCATCCATCCTGCGGTCCAGACGTTGGAAAAGTCGGTGCCAAGCGGTCGGCCGAGCGAATCTACCGTGCCATGGGCCGTGGCGAACAGATAGGCCAGCCCCGCCAGCGTCGCCGCCAGGATCAGCAAAGCGGCCAGCCGCACGCGCGGCAGGGTGATGAAAAGATCCGGTGAGAGTCGTGCGACCATGCGATATTGCTGGCACAAGCGGCTGAAATTTTGGTAAACAAGTCGTTGTTTCCGGGTTTTTTCGGCCTTTTTGTTGCCGAAACGCACTTGTCACTCCATCTAGGGGCTTGGCGGGCTTCCCTCTTGCCTCTATCGGGGCTTGGCACTAGGGCAATGCCTTAACGGTTATTCAGAACCACCAACGATACCCAGTAAGAAGGACCACTCATGAGTGAGACCGCGGATCGCGTAAAGAAAATCGTCGTCGAGCATCTGGGCGTCGAAGCCGAGAAGGTGACCGAGGACGCCAGCTTCATCGACGATCTGGGCGCAGACAGCCTGGACATCGTTGAACTGGTGATGGCGTTCGAAGAAGAATTCGGCGTCGAAATCCCGGACGATGCGGCTGAGAAGATCGCCACCGTCAAGGACGCGATCGACTATATCGACAGCAAGGCCTAAGGGCTTCGCGGCCTGCCCTCAGTGGCGGGCCGCCCTCCTTGCACAAGGATTGGCTCCTCCTGTCCGGTGATCCCGGAGCTTGGGGAGCCTTTTCGTATCTGGCCTGCCGTTCACAAGTGCGTGTGGAACGCCTAGATGAGCGGCACGGAACCAAAAATTGGAATTTCGGAGCAAGCATATGCGTCGCGTCGTCGTAACCGGCCTTGGCATGGTAAGCCCGCTTGGCGGGGATGTCGAAACCACCTGGAAGAACATCATCGCGTCGAAATCCGGCGCGGCGACGATCACCCGCTTCGACGCCACCGATTACAAGTGCCGCATCGCCTGCGAAGTGAAGCCGGCGGATCATGAATATGGCTATGACGCCTCGCTGGACGTCGACCACAAGATCCAGCGCCAGGTCGATCCGTTCATCGTCTATGGCATTTCCGCCGCCAGCCAGGCGCTGCGCGACGCGGGCCTGGACAACATGTCGGAAGAAGAGCGCCTGCGCGCCGGCTGCTCGATCGGTTCGGGCATCGGCGGCCTGCCGGGCATCGAAAGCGAATCGCTGGTGCTGGCCAATAAGGGCCCCAACCGCGTTTCGCCGCACTTCGTCCATGGTCGTCTGATCAACCTGATCTCCGGCCAGGTCTCGATCAAATACGGTCTGATGGGTCCGAACCATGCCGTCGTCACCGCCTGCTCGACCGGCGCCCACTCGATTGGCGACGCTGCGCGCATGATCGCGATGGATGATGCTGACGTGATGCTGGCGGGTGGCGCGGAAAGCGCGATCTGCCCGATCGGCATCGCCGGCTTCGCCCAGGCGCGTGCGCTCTCGACCGGCTTCAACGACACGCCGGAAAAGGCGTCGCGTCCCTATGACGTCAACCGTGACGGCTTCGTCATGGGCGAAGGCGCGGGCGTGGTCGTGCTGGAAGAATATGAGCGGGCCAAGGCGCGCGGCGCGAAAATCTATGCCGAAGTCATCGGCTATGGCCTGACCGGGGACGCCTATCATGTCACCGCTCCCCATCCGGAGGGCAATGGCGGCTTCCGTTCGATGCAGATGGCGCTCAAGCGTTCGGGCCTGTCGCTGGAAGATATCGACTATGTGAACGCGCATGGCACCTCGACCCCGCTGGGCGACGAGCTGGAACTGGGCGCAGTCAAGCGTCTGTTCGGCGATCATCTGGGCAGCATGTCGATGTCGTCGACCAAGTCGGCGATCGGCCATCTGCTGGGCGGCGCGGGCGCGGTGGAGAGCATCTTCTGCATCCTCGCCATGCGCGACCAGATCGTGCCGCCGACGCTCAACCTCGACGAGCCGAGCGAAAGCTGCAAGGGCGTGGACCTGGTCCCGCATGTCGCCAAGGAACGCAAGGTGCGCGCGGTGCTGAACAACTCGTTCGGCTTCGGCGGCACCAACGCCTCGCTCATCATGAAGGCGATCTGATACGCCTGATCCTCCCCTGAAAAGGGGAGGATCATGTAAGCCATAGCCGGTTGGGCATTATTTGGGTCGGGCAGTTGGGATGATGGCAAGACGATCCGGCGCAAATCCGGTGCGGCGACTGGGCTGCATCATCCTTCTGATCGGCCTCGCCGTTGTCGCCTTTGTCGGTTTCCGTTTCGTCCATGGCTGGACCGAGACGGGGCCGGCCACCCAGAATATCAGCATCGTCGTGCCGGAGGGATCGACCCTGTCCGACGCCGCGGTGCTGCTGAAATCGGCCGGCGCGGTGCGTTCGGCCGATGCCTTCCTGACCCGCGCGAAGGTCTTTGGCGGCGCCAAGCCGATCAAGGCCGGCGAGTTCGTGGTGCCCAAGGGCGCCAGCAACCGCGAGATATTGTCGATCCTGCAGGGCGGCAAGACGCTGACCCGGCTGGTCACCATCCCCGAAGGCATGCCGTCGATCCTGGTGCAGGAACGGCTGATGGCGAATGACGAGCTGACCGGCGATGTCGCGGTGCCGCAGGAGGGCAGCGTGCTGCCCGACAGCTATGCTTTCGACAAGGGCGAGCCGCGCGCCGCCGTGCTGAAGCGCATGCAGGCGGCGATGGACAAGGCGCTGGCGAAGCTCTGGGCCGAACGCGCGCCCAACACGATCGCCAAGTCGCCCCAGGAGGCGATCATCCTCGCCTCGATCGTCGAGAAGGAGACCGCGATCGCCAAGGAGCGGCCGATGGTCGCGGGCGTCTACAGCAACCGTCTGCGCAAGAACATGATGCTGCAGGCCGATCCGACGATTATCTATCCGATCACCAAAGGCAAGCCGCTCGGCCGCCGGATCAAGAAGTCCGAGATCGCCGACGTCAACGACTACAACACCTATGCCATGGCTGGCCTGCCCAAGGGGCCGATCGCCAATCCGGGTCGGCTGTCGATCCTGGCGGTGCTGCACCCGGCGGAGACGAATGCGCTCTATTTCGTCGCGGACGGGAAGGGCGGCCATATCTTTGCCGACACCTATCAGCAGCATAATGAGAATGTGCGGAAGTGGTTCGAGATCCGCCGCGCGCGGGGCGAGCTGTAAAGCCCGGCTTGGCCGATATATAGCCGGGCTTGCCACATGGCCCGGCGCGCGCTAGGGATAGTGCAGCATCAAGAGTTGGGGCGACGCCCAACGCCAACCTGCCGTTCCGGGCAAGGTGGCACTCCCGATCCGGGAGGATGTGGCCGATCCGGCAACAAAGCGGACCTCAGCCACCGATCGTCGCCCCGCCAGGAAGGACTGACGAGACGTGCCGATCAAGATTGCCGACGACCTGCCCGCCCGCCGCACTTTGGAAGCCGAAGGCGTTGCCGTGATGGGCGAGGCCGACGCGGTGCGGCAGGATATCCGCCCGCTGCGGATCGCGCTGCTGAACCTGATGCCCAACAAGATCGATACCGAGACGCAGCTTGCGCGGCTGCTCGGCGCCTCGCCGTTGCAGGTGGAACTGACGCTGGTGCGGGTCAGCGACCATGTGTCGCGCAACACCTCCGCCGATCATATGCAGTCCTTCTACCGCGCCTGGACCGATGTGCGCGACGAACGCTTCGACGGCTTCCTGATCACCGGCGCGCCGGTCGAGCATCTGCCGTTCGAGGAGGTGAGCTACTGGCAGGAACTGCGCGCCATCTTCGACTGGACCCAGACCCATGTGCATCGTTCGCTCAGCATCTGCTGGGCGGCGCAGGCGGCCCTTTATCATTTCCACGGGGTTCCGAAACACGCGCTGGAGCGCAAGGCGTTCGGCGTGTTCCGCCATCGCAACCATGCCCCGGCCTCACCCTATCTGCGGGGCTTTTCCGACGATTTCTCGATCCCCGTGTCGCGCTGGTCGGAAGTGCGGCGGGAATCGCTGCCGCTCGATCGCGGGCTGCAACTGCTGGCCGACAGCGCGGAGACCGGCCCCTGCCTGGTCCATGATCCGCGCCATGGCTTCCTGCACATGTTCAACCATGTCGAATATGACACGCGCACCCTGGGCGACGAATATGCGCGCGACGGCGGCCGCCAGATGCCGGCCCATTATTTCCCCGACGACGACCCGACCCGGCCGCCGGAAAATCGCTGGCGCAGCCATGCCCATCTGCTGTTCGGCAACTGGATCAACGACCTCTACCAGACCGCGCCGTTCGACGTGGACATGATCGGCCAGGAGATATTGCAGAGCGCGGCCTGATCGGCGCCGATCAGCGCAGCAGGCCCTTGGCCGCCTGACTGCGGGCGTAGAGCCACTGGCCGATGCCGATCAGGACGATGACGGCCGGGAAGATCGCCGCGCCCGCGCCCTTCACCGCCAGCAGGTCGGTGCCAAGGAACGTGTGTCCGAATTGGACGATCACCGCGAGCAGCGACAGCAGGAACAGCGGCACCGCGACGCGGCGGCGCAGCAGCAGGGCGATCGCGCCCAGCGTGCCAGCGCCCACCGCCACCGCATAGACGGCCCAGGCCCAGCCGGGCATCTGGGCGAAGGCGCGGGCGGTGTCGGGATCGGTCTTGGCGAGTTCGCTGAGGTCGGCGCCATATTGCATGACGAAGGCGGCGACCCCCATCAGGTTCCATAGCAGCAGGATGACGGCGATGATGACGAAGGATTCCGGTGCGCGCATGATGCTTCCCCTCCTGGCCCGCGCCTGCTTGCCGGGCGCGGCATCTGTCATCATATAGCCTGTCCCGGCCGGGCGAAAGTCCGCCATCGCGTTGCAGGGAGGCGGTTCTGGCTGATCCGATCATCGTCACCGCGCTGCTGGGCGCCGCCGATTTCGCCTGGGCGGATGGCTTGCGCCGCGCCCATTTTCCGCCCGAACGCAATCAGGTGCCAGCGCATGTCACCCTGTTCCATCATCTGCCGCCTTCGCTGCTGCCGGAACTCAGGACGCGGATGAAGCAGATATGCGCCGGCCCCGCGCCACTGGCGCGGCTGGGCGATGTGTTGCTGCTGGGGCAGGGGGTCGCCTATCGCATCGACAGTCCCGATCTGGCGGCGTTGCGGGACGAATTGGCGGACGCCTTCACAGGCCTGCTGACGCCGCAGGACCAGGCCGGCTTTCGCCCGCATCTGACCGTGCAGAACAAGGTGGAGCCCAGGGTCGCGCGGGCGCTGGCCGACCGATTGCGCGCCGATTTCCATCCTCGCCCGATCGCAATCGCGGGCCTGGCCGCCTGGCACTATCGCGGCGGACCATGGGAACTGGCAAGCGAGACCCGGTTTCGCGGGTAGGGGGGATTTGGGTGGGAACAAGACATAGCCCCTCCCTTTCAGGGAGGGGGTGGGGTGGGTGGCGAGCGCAGCGAGATTCTGCCCGATCGACCGTAGGCCGCCGCTATGCGGCGCACCCACCCCACTCCCCTCCCTGAAAGGGAGGGGAGTGGGAAACGTCAGATTCTGCTCGCATCGCGCCCGTTTGCCGGTCATTCTGGCCTCATGAACAAGGGCGTATTAGCTCAAGCTACGATCCGCGCCAGCGAGGCGCTGGACGCCGTGTATCGCACTTTCGAGATGCCGGCGCCGTCAACGATCGAAGGCTGCCCTTGCTGTATCGATACGCGCGGCACCGATGTCTTGCTCGCTACCCCATTGCGTGAAATCAGCGGCATGGCTCTCTGGCGCTATGTTTCGGGTGCGTTCTTGACGGTTGGTGACGAGCAGGACTTTCGCTATCTGCTGCCGCGCATTCTGGACGTGTCAGTGTCTGATCCAGCGAATGCCAACAATCCCGAGATCGTGCTGGGCAAGCTGTCGCTCGCGGGATGGGACTCCTGGCCACCGCATGAAAAAGCTGTGATCGAAATGTTCGTCGGAGCGTGGTTTGAACTGGCCCTGGCGAGCGATCTTGCAGAAGCAGATGAAGGTTGGATCGGATGGGCTGCCGAGAGCGTTCTTTGTGGCGCGGCTCGAGCCGGGGTGCAGCTAGACCGCTGGCTACTGCGATTGGCTGCGCCAGACGTCGCGCCGGTTCTGGCTGACATTCGTGATAGGTTCCCACGCGAGCCATCGGGCTTTTGGGAAGATGTTCCCTGGGCCTTTCGTGCGGTGCGAGTATTTTTGGATCAAGGACGAGCCTAGATCAGCATTCGTCCGATCGGGGCATCCGACTTTCGACTTGCCGCTCAAAGGAGCGACGGGTTCAAAAAAAGCGGGAGATTCCGATTATCGAGCGCGCTAAGCGGCCGGCTTCCCGGCCGTCTTTCCTACTCGGCATTTTTCTGGTCCACCCTGTGGGATGGAATTGGCCGCTCCTATTGCCCCGATATCGACCTTGCTGCAGCACCCTGCCGCAACAAGCCCGTCGCGTCATGGTCGCCTGATCGTCGCTTCACAGGCGCGTCGGTGTCGCTTCACAGGCGCGCGATTGTCGCGCCGCCGTCGCTTTCCGATGACCCTATGCCGGGAAAATGGCGCAAAACGGGGCGACGACACTGTGAACTTTGTAGGAAAATCCGATTGTCGCGTCGTCGCCGACCGATCACGCCAGGCCCACTTCCTTGAGCGGGATGCCGGCATCGGCCAGTTGCGCCGGGTCGAGATGGGCGCCCGACAGCACATGGGCGCGGCCCTGGACATAGTCCTTGACCGCATTGACGCAGTCGAGCGCGATCAGCTTGCCGCCCTTCAGATAGACGACCGAGAAGCTGCGGGTGGCCGGATCGCCGCGCAGCACCGTCTGGTCGAAACCGGTCGAGAGGCCCACCGTCTGGAGCTTCAGATCATATTGGTTCGACCAGAACCAGGGCACGGCGTCATAGGCCTCTTCCTTGCCGAGGATGTGGGCGACCGCGGTCTTGGCCTGGTCATTGGCGTTCTGGACGGATTCGAGGCGCATCTGCGCGCCGCCGGCAAAGCGGTTGGCATGGGACGCGCAATCGCCCACGGCATAGATGTCGGGCAGCGAGGTGCGGCAATATTCGTCGACATCGACGCCATTGCCGCCGGCCGCGCCGGCCGCGATCAGCGGGCCGGTTTCCGGCACGATGCCGATGCCCACGATCACCATGCCGGTCTCGATCCGCTCGCCATCCTGCATCAGCACGGCGGTTGCCCGGCCATCCTCGACCGCGATACAGTCCATCTTCGCGCCGGTGCGCAGGTCGACGCCATGGGCGCGATGCTCCGCCTCGTAGAAGCGCGAGAGATCCTCACCCGCGACGCGGGCCAGCACCCGGTCGAGCGCTTCGAGCAGCACCACGGTCTTGCCGAACTTGGAGAGGACGGCGGCCGCCTCCAGCCCAATATAGCCGCCGCCGATGATGGTGACATGGTTCACGCTGTCGATCTTCGCCATCATCGCGTCGACATCGTCGCGGCGGCGCACGGCATGGACATTGGCGGCTTCGGCGCCGCTGCAGGTCAGCATCCGGGGGCTGCCGCCGGTACACCAGATCAGCTTGTCATAGCCGATTTCCGCGTCGCCGACGGTGACGAACTTGCCGACCGGATCGACGCTCTTGACCCGGCGCCCCAGCAACATGTCGATCTTGCGCTCGTCCCAGAAGGCGGCGGGGCGGATCAGGATACGGTCGAAGCTCTTGTCGCCGGCGAAATATTCCTTGGAGAGGGGCGGGCGCTCATAGGGCGGATCCTTCTCGTCGCCGATCAAGCCGACCGAGCCTTCGAAGCCGTGCTGCCGCAGCGAGATCGCCGCCTGCGCGCCGGCATGGCCGGCCCCCACGATCAGAACGTCATAATAGCTCATCCGCCCGCTCATCCTCTTTTATCCGGGGCTTTGCTTGGCGGCATTTGGCGGTGCTGGCAAGCGCCGATGTGCCGGGGCGGGCAAGCGATGCCCGCCAACCATCGTCGGGGCGCTGCGTGCCGATCAGGACATGGTCAGAACGCCTTCATAGGCACGGTCTTCCAGCGCCTTGCCGGCGCCCATGGCGACGCACATCAAGGGCGTGTCGGCGATCCGCACGGGCAGGCCGGTGGCTTCGGACAGCGCCTCGTCCAGCCGGCGCAGCAGCGCGCCGCCGCCGGTCAGGGTGATGCCCTCGTCAATGATGTCGGACGAGAGTTCGGGGGCGGTCTGTTCCAGCGCGGTCATCACCGCCATCACGATCTGGCCGACCGGTTCGGACAGGGCGTCGCAGATTTCCGCTTCGCTGATGGTCATTTCGGCCGGGCGACCATTCACCAGGTCGCGGCCCTTGACGATGATCCGCTCGCCCTCGCCATCGGGCGGGGTCGCGCAGCCGATCGCGCATTTGACGCGCTCGGCGGTGGCTTCGCCGATCATCAGATTATGGACGCGGCGGATGTGCGAGGCGATCGCGTCGTCCAGCTTGTCGCCGCCGACGCGGGCCGAATTGCTGTAGGCGATGCCGTTGAGCGACAGCACGGCCACTTCGGTCGTGCCGCCGCCGATATCGACCACCATCGCGCCGCGCGGTTCGGTGACCGGCAGGCCGGCGCCGATCGCCGCGGCCATCGGTTCCTCGATCAACTGCACCCGCGCCGCGCCGGCGTTGGAAGCCGCATCGCGCAGCGCCCGGCGCTCGACCATGGTGGAGCCGGTCGGCACGCAGATCACGACATCATAGCGGCGGCCGAAACGCCCGCCGTCCTGCGCCTTCTCGACGAAATGCTTGATCATCTGCTCGGCCACGTCGATGTCGGCGATCACGCCGTCGCGCAGCGGGCGGATCGCCTGGATATTGGCCGGGGTCTTGCCCATCATCAGCTTGGCTTCATTGCCCACCACCTTGACCTTGCGGATGCCACGAATGGTCTCGATCGCGATGACGGAGGGTTCGTTGAGCACGATGCCCCGGTCGCGGGCGTGGATGACGGTATTCACGGTGCCAAGATCGATCGCCATGTCGCAGGCGGTCGAGGAGAAGAAGCGGGGCATTTTCATGGGAAAGCGGCGATCTGCAAAGATTGTGAAACAATGGCTCCCTGTGCCGCCGCCCGGCGGCGATCAGAAGGGCGCTGCGCCAGTCCGTCCGTTTCCCGCGTCTGGCCGAGGCTGAAGGGACGGAAAAGCGCGATAAAGGGCGGTTCAGGCGGTCTTGCGGATCAGTCGGCGACCCAGCAGCACGCCGACGATGCCGAGCAGGAACAGGGTCCAGCCCGGCGCTTCGGGCACCGGCGTGCCGCCCGAGCTGCTGCCGGTCGGCGGATCGATCGGCGGGGTATAGCCGCCAGTATAGGTGCCCAGATGCATCTCGCCATTCTGGGTCAGGTTGCCGAACACGGCCGATCCCTGAATATAGTTGGCGGTGGTCGCATCGGCCCAGGGCGCGAGCAGCGATCCGCCCCAGCTGTTGGTGAGGTCGAGCGACTGGGCGTCGCCGAAATTCCAGATCACATGTTCGCCAAGATTGGCGGTGCCGCCCAGGAAATTGTCGTTGAGGCTGACCGCGCTGCCGCTGACATTGACGATCGCGGTGTCGGCGCCGTTCAGGTTGAAGGCGATCTCGCCCACCTTGTCGAGATCGGCGGCGCTGATCGAGAAGACGGCCAGGCCGTTGGCGTCAGGGCTGGCGTTGAAGGTGGCGCGATTGCCGCTGATCACCATGTCGCTGTTGGCGGCCAGGCCCGACAGGTTGGTCGACAATTGCTTCATGCTGCCGGCCAGCACCGTGCCCTGCGTCGCCAGGCTGGATGCGAAGCCGGGGTCCGACGTGGCCAGGCCGGACTGAACGCTATTCTGGTTGATATTGGTGTTGCTGATGGTGCCACCGACCTTCACCGTCTGGGCCGCGCCATTGAGGTTGAAGCCGCTTTCGACATTGCCGCCGACCAGCGCACCCGACCCGTTGTTCAAATTCTTGATGCCGCCGGTGACATTGCCGACCACGGTGAGGCCCGCCTGTCCGGTCGCGGACGTGGCGGGGGTGCTGATCTGGTAGCTGGAGGAGGTGCCGGTAAGGTCGCCGCCAACGAAGGTGCGGCCCTCCACTTCGGAGGAGGAACTGAGGTCGCCCAGCACGATCAGATTCCATTCGCGCAGCGCGTCGGTGCCGGTAACGGGTGAGGCATAAGCGGGGGCGGCAGCCAGCAGCGCCAGCGACGCCGAAATCATGAAACCGGTCTTTTTCATAATAGATAACGCCAAGTCTTCGCATGTCGTCACAATGGATTGCGTGACGTGTGACGAAGTCCCCCCTTCCGCTCTCTGGATTGTCGGCCCCGACTCCGGCGCCGGGGCGTCAAGGACAGGGTGGGCGCGCCATAGTCCTGTCGGGCCGGCGCGGCAATATTTTATTAACTATTGCGCGAAGATCGTGGCGGCTCGTCTTGGCGAGGGAAGACGCGGACTTTTCAGGCCAGGGTCAGGTAAAGTTCCGCCTCGATCAGCCATTCGCTGCCAATCTGCCGCCATTTGGCGGTGTAGGCGCCAGCGGCGATGAGGATGCCGGACGATGCGGCGACGCCCTGCCACTGGCCATGTTCGAAGGCGATCGGTTCGACGGGCGAGACGAGGATCGTGTCGGGCGTGCGGGTGTAGATGCTGCGGTCGGGCGCGGCAAATTCGCGCTTCCAGGCCATCAGCTGCGCCTTGCGTCCGGTGATGACGCCGCTGTCGGTGCCCGTCACCATCACGACATCCTGTGCCAGGATTGGCCCGATGGCGGCTAGGTCGGCATCGGCGAGCGCCCGGTTGAAGCTGGCGCGGCGCAGGCGGATGGCAAGATCGGCGGTGGCGGTCATGGCGCTTCCCTTAGCAGGCGGCGCTGCCATCGCCATGCCCGTCAGGCAAAAAAGAACGCCCGCAGCGGGCTGCGGGCGTTCCGTTCGCCAGACCGGGCCATGTCGAGGAGGGCATGGCTGGCCCGGCGGGGAGAGGGGGGTTAGAGCTTGTAGCCCAGGGTCAGCACCCAGGAGCGGCCTTCGCCCGGATTGGCCCAGCCATTGTTGCGGATGCTGGTATAATATTTTTCGTTGGTGAAGTTCTGGACGTTGAGCTGCGCCGTTAGCTTCTCGTCGAAGGTGTAGGACAGCATCGCCCGGTGAACGAGATAATCGTCCGAGTGATAGATCGGGACGATCGTCGTGCTGCCGGCCACCAGCGGCGTGACCAGGGCACGATTGTTGAGCGCGAAGCTGCCCTGGTAGGTCAGGCCATAGCCCAGTTGCAGCCCGAAGGGCAGGGTATAGGTGGTGAACAGGCTGCCCGAATGCTTGGGCGTATTGGTCATGTCCTGACCCTTCTGCACATCGGGGATCAGAACATTGTTGCCGCACGGGTTGGACGTAGCCGATCCGATCCCGGATGCAGTGCCCGTCCACGGGCTCGCAAGGCATGCATTGGACACGCTCTGGATGACCTTGCTTTCGAGATAGGTGTAGTTTGCGAAGATCGTCCAGGCTTCGGTGATGTTGCCGCTGGCGCCCAGGGTGACACCGTTCACGCGGTTGCGGCCATCATTGACGGGCAGCGTGCCGACAAACGGATCATTGCTGGTGACGCGATAATTTTTGCGCTCGTTGCGGAACAGGGCGGCGGTCAACTGAAGGCCGCCATCGAACAGGTCGATCTTGCCGCCGATCTCGTAATTGACTGCTTGTTCCGGATTGGCGTCGCAGGCGTCGTTGGAGCCATTGGTTCCGGTGATGATCAGGCCGCAGCCCGATCGCACCGTGGTGGCTGTCGGCGTCTTGCTGTTGGCATAGGCGACATAGAGGCTGGCATTGTCGGCCGGCTTGTAGACGAGGCCGACGCGGTAGGAGAAGAGGTCGTCGCTCGCATTCTGCTGCGGGCCGGTGGTGTAGGCGCCGCCGGCGGCCGGCGTGGCGATCGTGTCGGAGCGGAAGCGGGCGCGGTTATGCTCCCAGCGGACGCCGCCATTCAGTTCGAGCCCATCGACGATCTTGGCCGCAGCAAAGGCATAGGTCGCGATGTTGAACAGGTCGCCCATCTGGTGGCCGGACCGGATCTTGTTGACCGGGCCGGTATAGATGCCGTTCGGATCGCTGATGCTGATCGGATCGAGCGTGGGGTTCGGCGTGGCGCCGTTGGCGTTGCGCAGGACGTTGCCATTGTCCAGCGTGTAATCTTCCTGCAGCATCGAGGTGCCGATGACCAGCGTATGGCCGCCCGGAATGTTGAAGGTCAGATCGAGCTGATTGTAGAGCGTCTGGTTGACCGAGTCCCGGAAGCCGCCACGCGGGCCGCTGGGATAATACATGCCCGGCACCTGGCCGGCGGCGCAGGCCGCACCGGTCGGCAGCGTGCCGTTGGCGAGGCAATAGGCGCCCTGTGGCGGGTTGACGACCAGATTCTGCTCGACGCGCTGCCAGCGCGACAGGTTGCGGACCGACAGCAGGTCGCTGAAACGATGATCGAAGATCGCCGTCGCCTGGTCGATCGTCTGGTCCTGCTTGTCGAGATTCTTGTAGCCATAATAGCCGCTATAGGGGACGCCGGGCAGCGGCCCGTCATAGATCGCATTCTTGTAATAGGGCACGCCGTAGAGCGGCGTATTCTCGTCTTCCTGATGGGTGTAGAGCAGGGTCAGCGAGGTCGGCCCGTCCACGCCCAGCTTGACCGAGGGCGCCACGCCCCAGCGCTTGTAGCTGTCGAAGTCGCGCCGGGCGACGTCATTTTCATGATACATGGCGTTGAGGCGCACCGCGATCTGGTCGTTGACGCGGACATTGCTGTCGATGGTCGCGCGATAATAGTCCGACGTGCCGATGCCGCCCTGCACCAGCGTTTCGCTGTCGGCCTTGGGACGCTTGGTGACCAGGTTGATATTGCCGCCGATCGCGCCCGAACCGCCATAGACGGAATTGGCGCCGTTGGTGACCTCGATCTGCTCCAGGTTGAACGGGTCGGTGCGGCTATATTGGGCGCTGTCGCGCACGCCATCGATGCTGATGTCGGTGTTGGCGCTCTGGCCACGCAGGTTGATGCTGTCGCCATAGCCGCCGCCGCCTTCGCCCGCGCCGAAGGTGATGCCCGGAACGGTGGACAGCACGTCGCGCAGGGTGAGGAGGTTCTGCTTCTGGATGGTCTGGTTGCCGATCACCGTGATGGTCTGCGGCGTGTCCAGCAGGGGGCGAACATATTTGGGCGATTCGGGCTTTTCCACCTTGATGGAACTGTCGTCGATCGCCGTGTCGGTGACCGTGACACCGCCCAGTGCCTGGCCCTGGCCATTATCCTGCGCATGCGCGCCGGATGCGAAGGCCATTGCGCCGACGCAGCTCAATGCAAGGAAGGATGGAGTGTTTCCATATTTCGCCATTGTTTCAGAACCCCTTTCGATTGTTGCAGGGGCTGCTATTGCGACCTATTCGCATTGTCAATGCTATTGCGAGTGGATATCTGTTCGGCGATGCTTTTTTGCTAAATGATGTAAAAGTCGCACAGTTGGCAAAGCGGCTAAATGGCCGATGCATGGATCATGACGGTGCCATCAGCGGCGCGTGCCTGTTGGCGGCACCCGAACGCATCGCTTTGTGGTGTGCGATGCTGCTTCACACGCGGTCGAATGCGCACAAGGCGGCCAAAACCTGCCGATTTTGGCGGTCGGCCTCGAAATGGGCGAGGGCAGGGTCGCGATCGGCGATTGCGTCGATGATGCGCAGACGACCGTGGCGCCATATGCCGAGGTCGAACATGTCGGCCCCGGTGCCGTCGCGCTCCACATCTCGGGCGCTCCCCAGCGCGACACGGGTCAACAGCTCGAACAGGGGCTGGCTGACCATTTTGAACAATATGTCCTGCAGCCGGCCTTCCAACTGGCCGAGCCTGTCCATGCTGTCGCACGCATCGATCTGGTTTCGCAGGTCGAGCAATTGCTTATGTAGGGCCTTGTCATCGCATCGCGCGGCAGCGGCGCAGAGCCGGTTGAACAGCAGCGAGGTGATGTCGAGTATCTCGCGCCAGGAGCCCGGCTCGCCGCATAGATAGGCGCCCAGCATTCGTTCCAGATCGGCCATCTGCGGTCTCCGGCCATAATAGCCGCCGCCTGGCCCGCGCCGAACCTCCAGCAAGCCTTCATGCTCCAGGATGCGTGCCACCTGCTGGACCGTGACGATGCCGACTTCAAGTTCGCGGGCAAGGGTTTGCAACGAACCAATCTGTTCGCCGGCCGGCGCGGCGAGGATGCGCCGGCGCAGGGTGTCGGCGGTATGGCGGACGATTTGTCGCTTGCCGACCGCCGGTTCCGTCAGGTCATTTTGCTGCATGAGGCTCATATGAATTAATGAGCATATTGATCGAAATTTCGCAAGGGCGATGCTGAGTGTGATCGCCTTGATGATCTAATAATATGCGTATTAATATCGATCCCAAGAGTCGCCGCCCGGTCCTGGAGCGGTGCCGCTGCGCTTGCCGCGCCGAAAGGAGAGAGCCATGGCGTTCAGGGATCCCGTGATCGACGCATTGCCGCGTCACCCCATCATCATCGGCGGACAGCGCGAAGTGCCGACCAGCCCAGCGCGCCACCTCCATGTCTATCCCGGCACCGGCAAGGTGACGCAGGAACTGGCTCTGGCGGACGCCGAGGATGTCGACCGGGCCACCGCCGCCGCGCGCAGGGCCTTTCCGGCATGGCGCGCGATGCCTGGCGACAAGAGGCGCGACCTGATGTTCCGTATCGCCGCCCTGCTGGAGGCCAAGTCGGCAGATTTCGCGCCAAGCCTGATCGCCGAAAATGGATCGGTGGCAATGGTGGCGCCCTATATGGGTTATGATGCCGCCCAGAAATTCCGCTATTTCGGCGGATGGTGCGACAAGTTGCACGGGCGCACCATCCCGATGTGGGGCGCGCCGGCTCATGATTATGTCAGCTATGATCCCTATGGCGTGATCGGCATCATCGTGCCGTGGAACGGACCGCTGTTCGCTGCGACCATGGTGCTGGCGCCGGTGCTGGCAGCGGGCAATTGCGTGGTCATCAAGGCACCGGAACTTGCCCCCTACAGCGTCATGCAACTGGTCGAACTGCTGCATGAGGCGGGCCTGCCCGACGGCGTCGTCAATCTGGTCACGGGCGGTGCCGATGTCGGCGCGGCGATGGTCAGCCATCCCGGTATCGAAAAGATCGAGTTCATCGGATCGGGCGCGACCGCGCGCCAGGTGCTGGCCAATGCGGCCGAGTCGCTCAAGCCCGTCGGCCTAGAACTGGGCGGCAAGTCGGCCGTGGTCGTGTTCGATGATGCCGACCTGATGCTCGCCGCGAAGAAGGGGCTGACCGGGGCGATTTCCTCCAATGGGCAGGGCTGCATCAACGGTACACGCCTGCTGGTCCAGTGCGGTATTTATGACCGTTATCTCGACTTGATCGGGGCGATGGCGGGCCATGTGCAGTCGGGCGATCCGTTTGATCCCGCGACGGTGCTGGGGCCGGTGATCAGCCAGACTGCGCTCGATCGGATCAGCGGGATGGTGGCGCGGGGCGTCGCCGATGGCGGCCGCATCATCGCGGGCGGCCAGCGACTAGCCGGCGATTTTGCCGATGGCTTCTACCTGCCGGTGACGATTTTGGCCGACGTGCCGGACCAGTGCGAGATCGCCCAGAATGAGGTGTTCGGTCCGGTCCTGGTCGTGACTCCGTTCGAGGATGAGGAGGAGGCGATCACGCTCGCCAACGGCACCGACTATGGCCTCGGCGCCTATGTCCACACCCAGAATTTGCGCCGCGCCCATCATCTGGCGCGCGAACTGCAGGCGGGCATGATCCATGTGAACGGTTCGGGTGAGGCGATGCAGCCCAATTGCCCGTTCGGCGGCTTCAAGAAGAGCGGCCATGGCCGGCTCGGCGGGGTCGAGGGGCTGCATGAGTTTCTCCAGCCCAAGAATGTCTGGATGAGCACGGCCGCGCCGGAGGGCGGGCAATGAGCCTGTGTGATCCCGCAGCGCGCAGCGCGCTGGGCAGCAGCCTTCAGGCCGAACTGACCGGGCGGGACGATCCCGCGCGGCAATCACTAGTGGCGGAAAGCTGGCGTGATTTCATCTATGCCGAAATCTGGTCGCGTCCGGGGCTGGATCGGCGCGCGCGCTTCCTGATCGCGCTGGCTTCCGCGGCCGGCGCCGATGCGCCCGCCGACCGGCTGGACGGCTATGTCCGTGGGGCGTTGACGACCGGCGCGCTGACCCAGGGCGAATTGCGCGAGGCAGCGCTGCATGTCGCGGTCTATTCCGGCTGGGACAAGGGCGGGGCGATCGATGCGGCGATCGATCGGGTCGAGGCAGAGCGGGGGCTGGCGCCGGTTCTTCTCGCACCGATCCGAGCCGAACCCTGGGATGCGCAGCAGCGCATGGAACAGGGCTTTGCCGAATTTCGCGCGGTGATGACCTTTGACGGCCCGCGCGTCGGCAATGGCCTGCCTTATTTGCAGGATGGCATATTGAACTTCGTGTTCGGCGAAATGTGGGGCCGGCCGGGCCTCGACCAGCGGTCGCGCCGCTTCCTCACGCTGGTGGGCGTCGCAGATTCCGCTGCCACCGTGCCGATCGCCAGCCATTTCCATGCTGCGATGGCGAGCGGCAATTGCACCGCCGCTGAACTCAACGAATTCGTCCTCCAATATGCGGTCCATGCCGGCTGGCCCAAGGCGTCGGTGATCCAGGGCGTGGTGCTGGAAATGGCGGGGAAGGTCGCCAAGGGCCTGGCCTGGAACGCGCGGGAGGAAGGGCGATGAGCATCGCGATCGACATGCACGGCAAGGTGGCGCTGGTGACCGGGGCTGCTTCGGGCCTTGGCCGCGCGACGGCGATGAAGCTGGCACAGGCCGGCGCCGGGCTGTGGCTGGTGGACGTCAATGCGGAAGGGGTGGCCGAAACCCTGAGCCTGCTCCCTGAGGGCGAGCATCAGACGGCGGTTGTCGATCTGGCCGATGCTGACGCTTGCCATGCTGCGGTAGATGCCGCCGTCACCCATTTCGGCCAACTTGATGCGCTGTGCAATGTCGCTGGCCTCATCTATCTCGCCAACTCCCCCGACATGCCCAAACCGCTGTGGGACAAGACGCTGGCGGTCAACCTGACCGCGCCCTTCCTGTTGTCGCAGGCGGCAATCCCGCATCTGCTGAAGGCGAATGGCGCGATCGTGAATGTCGTCTCCTCGGCCGCCTTCATCGGCGAGGCCTATGCCGCCGCCTATTGCGCGTCGAAAGCCGGCCTCCTCAACCTCACCAAGGCAATGGCGATGGAGTATCAGAAGCAGCCGATCCGTATCAACGCCGTCGCGCCCGGCGGCATGATCACCAACATCGCCACCAATTTCCGACCGCCCGAAGGCTGTGACTTCGAATTGCTCAAGCGCTTTTCCGGGATGCGCGGCACGGTCGAGGTCGATGATGTCGCCGACATGGTCGCACTGCTCGCCTCGCCGGCCGGGCGTGGCTATCATGGCAATTGCATCTCGATCGATGCCGGGATCACCGCAGGATGAGCGGGATGGAACGGATCGGCTTCATCGGCCTGGGTAGTCAGGGCGGTCCCATAGCCGAACGGATCGCGGCCGCCGGCTATCCGCTCACGCTCTGGGCCCGCCGCCCGGATGCGCTGGCGCCCTTTCTCGAAAAGGGCGCCACAGCAGCGCCGGACATCGCGACATTGGGGGCGTCCTGCGATCATGTCGGCATCTGTGTGGTCGATGACGCCGGCGTGGCCGATATCGTCGAGCAATTGCTGCCGGCGATGCGACCGGGCAGCAGGATCGTCATCCATTCGACGATATTGCCCGACCATTGCGTCGCATTGGCCGAACGCTGCGGGGAACGCGGCATTGCCTTCCTCGATGCGCCGGTCAGTGGCGGTGGCCCGGCCGCGGCGGCCGGCACCTTGACCCTGATGTGTGGCGGTGCGGTCGATGTCTTCAAGGCGGCCCGGCCGGTGCTGGAAAGCTTTGGCGGCCTGATCGTGCGAATGGGTGATGTCGGCGCGGGGCAGCGCGCCAAGATTGTCAACAATGCGCTGATGGCGGCCAATATGGGTCTGGCCCACGCCGCGATGGAGGCGGGCAGGGCGCTGGATCTGGATGGCACGGCCCTGCGCGACCTCATCAAGGCGAGCAGCGGCCGCAGCTTCGGTTTCGAGGTTTATGCCCGCCTGCCGACGCCCGGCGCCTTTGCCCATGGCGCGCCGCTGCTGCGCAAGGATGTCGGTCTGCTGATGGCCAGCCTGCCTGATGATGCCAGTGCCGAAGCCTTGTCCCGCGCCGCCACGCCCTTTCTCTCCGCCGCCTGCGGCGACTGACTTTTCAGGAGACCGATCCATGTCCTTCACTCTCGACCAGTTCCGCCTCGACGATAAAGTCGCGATCGTCACGGGCGCCGGCGGACGCGGCAATTCCATCGGCCGAGCCTATGCGCTGGGGCTGGCGGCGGCCGGTGCCGCCATCGTCGTTGCTGACCTCAATGGGGAAGGCGCCCAGGCGGTGGCTGACGAGATCGTCGCCAGCGGCAGCCGCGCCATTGCCGTCAAGGTCGATGTGGCTGATGAGGCATCAACGCTGGCCATGGCGACGGCGGCCAGTGATGCCTTTGGCGGCGTCGACATCCTCATCAACAATGCCGCGCTGATGGTCGATATCAGCTACGACAATATCGAAGCCGTCAGCCTCAACGCCTGGAACCGGGCCTTTGCGGTCAATCTCAATGGTGCGCTGCTCTGTGCCCGCGCGGTGATCCCTTCGATGCGGGCGCGTGGTGGCGGACGGATCATCAACCAGACGTCGGGCGGTGCCTTTCCGGCGACGGGCCTCTACGGCATTTCCAAGCTGGCGCTGGTGGGCCTCACGACGACGCTCGCCAAGCAACTGGGCAAGGACAATATCACCAGCAACGCGATCGCGCCGGGCAATGTCACATCGGACGCCGGCAAGATGCTGGTGCCCGACGATTCCCCGTTCATCCAGGTCCTGAAGATGAGCTGTGCCCTGCGCCCGCGGGGCGAGCCGGATGAACTGGTCGGCACGGCCCTGCTGCTCTGTTCGGACGCGGGGCGCTGGATCACTGGCCAGACGATCCATGTTGATGGCGGATGGGTGTTGCGCCCTTGAACAGGGGCGGGGCGTCATGGCACAAATTGCGATCAGGCCAGATGCCCGTTGCCGGATCGGCGTCCGCGATTCCCGTTCGCAAGATCATCGGCATTTTACCGTAATCACCGAATAATCTGCGGATTATTTCCAAAATCGTCAAATGTTACGAAACACATTCGGCCGCCCCCTTGATACCGTTTCCTCCAGAAAAGAACAGAAATGTGGCGAGGAAAACAAATAAAAACAGGGGGTTTTTATGTTGTCATCTCACAAGGGTCGCCTTTTCACGCTGTTGAAGGCCGGCAGTGCATTATCCTGCATGGTCGCGATGGCTGGCGGTGTCGCACAGGCCCAGGAACAGGATCAGGGCGAAATCGTCGTTACCGCGCTCAAGCGCAACACCCGCGTTCAGGATACGCCCATCGCCATTACCGCGGTCACCGGCGCCAGCCTGGAAGCGGCCGGCACCAGCAGCTTTACCGAACTGACCCGCGATACGCCGAGCCTGCGCATCGTCGATGGCGGCCCCGGCAATCGCCGCGTCATCCTGCGCGGTGTCACGGCAGCCGGTGAACCGACGGTCGGCGTCTATTATGACGAAGCGCCGGTATCCGGCTCGGTCGGCACCACCAGCGATGCGGCCGGCGCCACGCCCGATTTTCGCATCTTCGACGTGGAGCGCGCCGAAGTGCTGCGCGGCCCCCAGGGCACGCTCTACGGTTCCGGTTCGATGGGCGGCACGCTGCGCATCATCTTCAACAAGCCCAAGACCGACAAGATCGAGGCGGCCTTTGCCAGCACCATGTCGGCGGTCGAGGGCGGATCGATGGGCGCGTCCTTCGACGGGATGCTGAACGTCCCGCTGATCGAGGACAAGCTGGCCATCCGCATCGTCGGCAACGCCACCCAGGTCGCGGGCTATGTCGACAACAGCTATTATGGCTACAAGAATATCAACGATCCCTACACCTATGGCGGCCGCATCATGCTGCGCTTCACGCCGACCGAGGCGCTGACGCTGGACCTGAGCGCCAATTACGAGAAGGCGGCCGGTGAATCGCCGCGCTGGTATGCCGAAACCGGCAAGCGCTGGACCACCGACGCGCGCGCGGAATCGGGCAATTACGACACCAATCGCATCTATAATGCGACGCTCAACTATGATTTCGGCCCGGTCGTGCTGACCGCCATCACCACTTATACCGATCGTGACCGCATCGTCGTCGGCGATGTCAGCGATACCTTCAACGGCCGCGACACCGCCGCCCGCTGCCAGACCTATCGCGGCAATGGCGCGGCCTGCTCCGCCGACGTGCTGGCCGATTATCTGTCCGACACCCGCGCCCTGCTGTCGTCCAGCCTGTATCAGCCGCAATCGGTCAAGAACTGGCTCAACGAAATCCGCCTGAGTTCGACCGGGGATGGCCCGCTAAACTGGACCGTCGGCCTGTTTAGCGAAGATCGCAAGACGGTGGTGCGCTCGACCCTGCTCAAGGCCGATCCGGACACCGGCTTCCTCTACGATCCGGACGATATCGCCAATCTCGCCTATGATCGCACCATCAACGACAAGCTGAAGCAGAAGGCGGTCTTCGCCGAAATCTCCTACAAGCTGTTCGACAAGCTGACGCTGACTGCTGGCGCGCGCTATTATGATTATAAGAAGACGGTCGGCGGCCGGATCGACATGGGCCAGGAACATTATGCCTCAGTCGTGACGCCCTATACCGAAGCCAAGTCGTCCGAGGACGGCGTGCTTACCAAGTTCAACATCTCCTATCAGGCGACCCCCGATGTGATGATCTATGCCCAGGCGGCGCAGGGCTTCCGGCCCGGCGGCGTCAACCAGGTGATCGGCCTGTCGGCGGCGCTGGCTGCCTACACATCGGACAGCCTGTGGAATTATGAGCTGGGCTTCAAGAGCAAGATCCTGCCGCGCACCTATCTCAACATGGCGACCTACCAGATCGACTGGAGCAACATGCAGGTGTCGGCCCGCACGGCGGGCACCGGCTCGGTCTTCGGCCTCATCTCCAACGTCGGCGCGGCCCGCATTCGCGGCGTCGAGGCGGAATTCTCCACCGAGATTGCCGGCATCAGCTTCAGCGCCAATGGTTCCTACACCGATGCCAAGTTGACCGAGGACCAGGTCAGCACCATCGTCGTGGCATCGGGCCGCAAGGGCGACCGGATCGCCAATGTGCCGAAATGGAATTTCGGCGGATCGGCCGAATATAAGCATATGCTGACCGATGCCATGGATGCCGTCATCCGCACCGATGTCACCTATAATGGCAGTTCCTACAGCACGATCAGCCCGACCGACACCTATCGGCGCCGGTTGGACGATTATACGCTGACTAACCTGCGCCTGGGCGTGCAGGCCAGCGACAACAACTGGGGCGCCCATTTCTTCGTGAACAATCTGTTCAACGAACTGGCGGTGGTCAGTTCCAGCTCCAGCAGCAACACCGGCGGCAAGACGGTGGTGTTTACTGCACCGCCGCGGACCTACGGCATCAACCTCACCAAGAAGTTCTGATCGCCTGGCACGGAGGCGGCCTTGTCGGTCGCCTCCCTTTTCGGGGGCCTTATGGCGGCCCCATGATCGACACAGGGGGATGATATGTTCAAGCGACACATGTGTTTCGCCGGCCTTTCACTGCTCGCGCTGGTTGCCGGAGGGGCGATCGCCCAGCCCGCCAAGGCGCCGGTGGAAGCGGTCAAGCCCCGCGCCGGCGCCAACCCCGCACCGGCGCGCGCTGCCGGCGAAGGCGCCGGCCCGTTCCGCAAGATGGTGATCCGCGGCGTCACCCTGATCGACGGCAGCGGCGCGCCGCCGCGCGGGCCGGTCGACATCGTCATCGATAATGACGTTATCGCCGACATATTGCCGGCCGGAACACCCGGCCTGCCGTTCAAGCAGGGGCGCGCGCCGACCGACGCCGATTATGAACTGGACGCGACCGGCATGTTCGTGACGCCCGGCTTCATCGACATGCATGTCCATGGCTCGACCGACGACAAGGCGCCGGACCTGTCCTATTCCTACAAGCTGTGGCTCGCCCATGGCGTCACCACGGTGCGCGGCGTCGACCTTGCCCCCATGGAAGTGTCCCTGAGCGAACGGGCACGCTCCGCCCGTAACGAGATCGTCGCGCCGCGCATCTTCGCCTATCAGCGGCCGGGTCAGGGCAAGGGCTGGACCGGCGGTCGCACCAATACGCCCGAAAAGGCCCGCGCCTGGGTGCAATGGGCGGCCAAGCAGGGGATCGACGGCATCAAGCTGCTGGATGATCCGGACCAGCCGCCCGAAGTGATGGCCGCCATCATGGACGAGGCGAAGAAGCTGAAACTGGGCACCACGGCGCATCTGTCGCAGATCGGCGTGGGGCGCATGAACGCCGAACAGGCGGGCGACGCAGGCCTTGGCACCGTCACCCATTTCTACGGCCATTTCGAATCCCTGCTGAAGAATGGCCCGGTCCAGAACTGGCCGGTCGACTATAATTATGCCGACGAACAGGACCGGTTCGGCAATGTCGCCAATCTGGCGGAGGAAAGCGTCGAGCCGGGATCGGATCGCTGGTGGGCCTATCTGGAGCATCAGAAGGCCAATCATGTCACCTTCGATCCCACCATGACCATCTATGCCGCCGGCCGCGATCTGATGCTGGCGCGCAATGCCGACTGGCACGACAAATATACCATGCCGCAGCTGTGGAATTTCTACATGTCCTCGCGCGAGAACCACGGCTCCTA
Organism: Sphingobium salicis subsp. salicis; assembly: GCF_049472635.1. NCBI lineage: Bacteria > Pseudomonadati > Pseudomonadota > Alphaproteobacteria > Sphingomonadales > Sphingobiaceae > Sphingobium > Sphingobium salicis. The sequence continues at coordinate 2,460,115 of NZ_JAYRCS010000001.1, read as the reverse complement.
TTTCTACGACTGGACCACCGCGATCGAGGTCAAGTGGCGGAATTTCTACCACAAATATATGCGCCTGATTAACGACTACAAGACTATCGGCGGGCGCGTGACCACCGGCTCGGACTCCGGCTTCATCTTCAAGCCCTATGGCTTTGGCTATATCCAGGAACTGGAGTTGCTGCAGGAAGCGGGCTTCAATCCGTCACAGGTGATCCAGTCGGCGACGCTGAACGGCGCGCTGACGCTCTATGATCCCAGGGGCGAAGTGCCACCGATCGGTACGGTCCGCGTCGGCAAGCTGGCGGATCTTGTCATCCTCAAGGAAAATCCGCTGCAGAATTTCAAGACGCTCTACGGCATCGGCACGCTGCGTCTGAATGAACAGACCCAGCGGCTCGAACGGGTGGGCGGCGTCAGCTACACGGTCAAGGACGGCATCGTCTATGACGCGAAGAAATTGCTGGCGGATGTCGCGGACATGGTCGTTGCCGAAAAGCGGCGCATGGGCATGCCGGAACAGGGGCTGCCCCACCCGTAACGGGACGGGGCGTTATAATTCAACAGGGACGGGAAAAGAATGAAGAAGAAGATGCTGATCCGGTCGGGCCTTGCTGCGCTCGCCCTCATGACGGTCGCCAGTGCCTCCCACGCGCATGATCCGGATGAATGGTATGTCGGCGGCGCTGCCGGCATCGTTAATGGCAAGAAGCCGACCTTCGTGCCCGCGCCGGCACGCGGCAGCGCTGACAATGTCGGTCCCTTCCGCAAGCTGGTGATCCGTGGCGCGACCCTGATCGACGGCACAGGCGCGCCGCCGCGTGGCCCCTATGACATCGTGGTGGAAGGCAACAAGATCACCGCCATCACCCAGGCCGGCTGGCCCGGCCTGCCACAGGCGAAGGGGCGTGCGCCGACCGACGCCGATTATGAGATCGACGCGACCGGCATGTATGTGATGCCCGGTTTCAACGACATGCATGTCCACACCCCCGCCAGCGACAAGGCGCCGGACATGAGCTATGCCTACAAGCTGTGGCTGGCCCATGGCGTGACCACGGTGCGCGGCGTGCCGCTGGCTGATCCGGTCGTCGCCAGTTCGGAAAAGAACCGCTCCGCCGCCAACGAGATCGCGGCGCCGCGCATCTTCAACTACCAGACGCTGGGTGCCGGCTGGGACGGCGGGCCGATCGACAGCCCGGACAAGGCGCGCGCCTGGGTCAAATGGGCTGCCGCGCACAATATCGACGGCATCAAATTCTTCAATCGGCCCGAGGAGACGCCGCAGATCATCGCCGCCGCCATTGACGAGGCGCACAAGAACAAGATGGGCACCACGGCCCATCTGTCACAGACCGGCGTCGCCAATTTCAACGCCTATGACGCGGCCGAGGCGGGACTGGATACCGTCACCCATTATTATGGCCATTTCGAATCCCTGCTGAAGGACGGGACGATCCAGCGCTTTCCGTCCGACTATGACTATAATAACGAACAGCATCGCTTCGGCGAGGTGGCGGAAATCTGGAACCAGACGGTCGAGCCGGAATCCGAACGCTGGTGGGATTATCTGAAGCATCAGAAGGAGAAGCATGTCACCTTCGACCCGACGATGAACATCTATGCGGCATCCCGCGACCTGATGCGGGCGCGCAATGCCGACTGGCAGAATCTCTACACCACGCCGCAGCTCTGGGCCTATTTCCAGTCGACCCGCGACAATCACGGTTCCTATTTCTACGACTGGGGCACCGAGAACGAGTTTGCGTGGAAGAAATTCTACAACAACTATTTCAAGCTGGTGAACGACTATAAGAATATCGGCGGCCGGGTGACGGTCGGCACTGATTCCGGCTTCATCTACAAAGTCTATGGCTTCGCCTATATCGAGGAGCTGGAACTGCTGCGCGAAGCCGGCTTCTCGCCGCTGGAGATCATGCGCTCGGCCACCATGTGGGGTTCGCAGACCCTCTATGAGCCCAAGGGCATGGCGCCGCCGACTGGCGTGCTGCGCGTCGGCATGCTGGCCGACATGGTCATCACCAGGGAAAACCCGCTGGCCAATCTCAAGACGCTCTATGGCACCGGTCATTCGCGTCTGAACCCGGAAACCAACAAGCAGGAAATGGTCGGCGGCGTCAGCTACACGATCAAGGACGGCATCGTCTATGATGCCAAGAAGCTGCTGGCCGAAGTGGCCGAGATGGTGAAGGCGGAAAAGGCGCGCACCGGCCAGGCCGGCGCCGGTCCGGCCAATCCCAACGCCATGTAATGGATCGAAAGCGGCGCTCTGGGGAAGGGCGCCGCTTTCATGTCATAGCGGCAGCGCCGTCGTCGACTTGACCTCTTCCAGCACCGCATAGGTCCGCGTCTCGCGCACACCCGGCATGTCGACCAATTCCTCGGCCAGGAATTTCCGATAGGCGGCCATGTCCTTCATCCGGACCTTAATCAGATAGTCGAAGCCGCCGGCCACCATATGGCATTCCAATATGTCCCGCTGCCGCCGCGTCGCTTCGGCAAACTGGCGGAAGATGTCGCCGGTGGTGCGGTTGAGCAGCACTTCGATGAAGATCAGCAGCGGCCGCTGGTTGAGGTGCGGGTCGAGCAGCGCGACATAGGAAGAGATATAGCCATTGTCCCGCAGCTTGCGCGTCCGGTCGAAACAGGCCGATGGCGAGAGATTGCAATGCTTGGCCAGATCCTGGTTGGTTATGCGACCATCGGTCTGAAGCTTGTTCAATATCTTCCGGTCAGTTTCGTCCAGGTTCATCGAAACCCCCAAAACGCTAGCAGTTGGCCAAACCTCAACGATATCTGTGCAAGTCGCGGAAAATGCTGGGCTGCGATCCCATGGGCTCATGCCGGGGATAACGTATCGCTGTGGGAAACCCTCAGCGGCATCGCACGTCCCTCGCAGGATTAGCGCCCAACTTGCCAGCGAGACAGGAGTGTACTAAATGGTACACAATGTCGCAGCCGTCAGGGCTGGGCGACTCGATCGGCCTGTGGACCCGTGGGCACCGCTCTCCGACGACCATAAGAGATGAAGGAGGTGCCGCGTGTCAGGCACGAAAATGCACGGCCAGCCGCTTGTTCGCGGTTGGCTGCTTCTGTTGGGGGCGGTGATCCTTGCCGCTGGCCTCTTTTTCGCCATTGGCGGCGGCAAGCTCGTCAGCCTGGGCGGCAGTCCCTATTTCCTGATCGCCGGCATCGCGCTGGTTTTCGCGGGCGGCCTCATCACCCTGCGCAAGACCAGCGGCGGCCTGCTCTTCGGCGCCACCTTCCTGGTGACGGTCCTCTGGGCGCTGTGGGAAGTCGGCTTCAGCTTCTGGCCGCTCATCTCCCGCCTGCTGGCGATGGGTGTCGGCGCGACCGTTGTTGCGCTCTCCTATCCGCTGCTGCGGCGCGGCGACGGTTCGGCGCCTGCCTGGCGGCCTGCATTGCTGATGGCGGCTCTGGTCGGCCTCGGCTCGGCGGCCGGTGCGGCCGGCATGTTCATGGTCCATCCGACCGTGCCCTTTGCCGGGCAGGTGGCTTCGCTGGTGCCGGTCGATCCGGCGCGTGAGCAGAAGGACTGGACCGCCTATGGCAACACGCCGGGCGGCAGCCGCTTCGTTGCGCTCGATCAGATCACCCGCGACAATGTGAACAAGCTCAAGGTCGCCTGGACCTATCGCACTGGCGACGTCGCGCAGAGCGACGGCAATGGCGCCGAGGACCAGAATACCCCGCTGCAGGTCGGCGACACGCTGTTCATCTGCACCCCGCACAACAATGTCATCGCCCTCGACGCCGATACCGGGCGCGAGAAGTGGAAGACGCTGATCAATGCCAAGGCATCGGTCTGGATGCGCTGCCGGGGCCTTGCCTATTTCGACGCCCATGCGCCGATCCAGCAGCCCAGCCTGCCCGGCGCGACGCCGGTGACCGCCGTAACGGTGCCGGCTGGCGCCGCCTGCCAGCGCCGCATCCTGATGAACACGATCAATGCCGAACTGATTGCGCTGGATGCCGACACCGGCAAATATTGCGCCGATTTCGGCACCAATGGCCGGGTCGACCTGAAGGCCGGCCTCGGCGATGCGCCCGATCCTCAATATCAGCTCACCTCCGCGCCGACGCTGGCGGGCACGACCGTCGTGGTCGGTGGCCGTGTCGCCGACAATGTGCAGGTCGACATGCCGGGCGGCGTGATGCGCGGCTTCGACGTCATCACGGGCAAGCTGCGCTGGGCCTTCGATCCGGGCAATCCGGCGATCACCGGCGCGCCGCCGGCGGGCAAGAGCTATGCCCGATCGACCCCCAATGTCTGGGCCGCCATGTCCTATGATCCCGCGTCCAACACCGTGTTCATGCCGGTCGGCAGCGCCTCGGTCGATCTCTATGGCGTCACCCGCAGCGCGCTTGATCATAAATATGGCGCGTCGATGCTGGCGCTCGATGCCACCACCGGCCGTGAAAAATGGCATTTCCAGACCGTCCATAACGACCTTTGGGACTTCGACCTGCCGATGCAGCCGAGCTTCGTCGACTTCCCCATCGATGCCGCCCGCAAGGTGCCTGCGCTCGTCTTTGGCACCAAGGCAGGGCAGGTCTATGTGCTTGATCGCGCCACCGGCAAGCCGCTCACCGACGTGAAGGAAGTGCCGGTCAAGCCGGCGAACATTCCGGGCGAACCCTATTCGCTGACCCAGCCCAGGTCGCTCGGCATGCCGCAGATCGGCGTCGGCCCGCTGACCGAGGCGGACATGTGGGGCGCCACTCCGTTCGACCAGCTGCTCTGCCGTATCGCCTTCAAGGGCATGCGCTATGAAGGGCTCTACACCGCGCCGGGCACCGACAAGTCGCTGAGCTTCCCCGGATCGCTGGGCGGCATGAACTGGGGCGGCATCTCGACCGATCCGACCAGCGGCACCATCTTCGTCAACGACATGCGGCTGGGCTTGTGGGTCCAGATGTTCCCGCAGACCGCATCGCAGAAGGGCCAGTCGGGCAGCGCGGGCGAGGCGGTCAATACCGGCATGGGCAGCGTTCCGCTGAAGGGCACGCCCTATTCGGTGGTGAAGGACCGCTTCCTGTCGGCACTGGGCATTCCCTGCCAGGCGCCGCCCTATGGCACGCTGACCGCGATCGACCTCAAGAGCCGCGCCATCAAGTGGCAGGTGCCGGTGGGTACGGTGCGCGACACCGGGCCGATGGGCATCCGCATGGGCTTGCCAATCCCGATCGGCATGCCGACGCTGGGTGGCACGCTGGCGACGCAGGGCGGCCTGGTCTTCATCGCTGGCACGCAGGACTTCTATCTGCGCGCCTTCAACGCGGCGACCGGTGCGGAAGTGTGGAAGGCCCGCCTGCCGGTCGGCAGCCAGGGCGGCCCGATGAGCTACAAGTCGCCCAAGAGCGGCAAGCAATATGTGGTCGTGACGGCAGGCGGCGCGCGCCAGTCGCCCGACCGGGGCGATTATGTGATCGCCTACACGCTGCGCTGAACCATGGGCGGGGCGGCCCGGCGCCGCTCCGCCTGCCTTTCGTCATCTTTCATGTCACCGCGCGCAGATGTGCCGCGCGGAAGGGAGGGGCTTTGGCCCAACATCTTCACCTCCATGCCCGCCCGACGCTGGCGGCATTGCTGATCCTGCTGCCGGTCGCGGGCGTCCAAGCGCAGGAGGTTGCGGCGGAAAAGCCGGTGGCGGCCCCCCGCGAAACGCTGACCGGCGACTGGGGCGGGCTGCGCACGCGGCTGAAGCAGGCGGGCGTCACCGTGCGCGCGGACTATGTCGGCGAAGCCTTCGCCGCGGTCGATGGCGGCCAGCGGCAGGGCAGCGCCTATACCCAGCAATTGCGCGCCAGCCTCGATTTCGACATGGACCGGATCGTCGGCATCTCTGGCGGCATCGTGCATGTCACCATCAACGATCGGCGCGGCGTCGGCCTCTCCTCCGACATCGTCGGCAATCGCCTGCCGATCCAGGAGGCGGCCGGCGGCAATTATACCCGCCTTTCGGAATTCAGCTACGAACAGAATATCGACAATGGCCGGCTCAACCTGCGCCTGGGCTATTTTGCCATGGGCAATGATCTGGGCGGGATGATCCTGGGCTGCAATTTCGTCAATGCGGCCTTCTGTGCCCATCCGCTGTCGGAATCGGGCAATAGCGGCTGGTATAATTATCCCAATGCCCGCTGGGGCGCGGCGGTGCGTTATCGCACCCGGCCGGATCTAGCGCTGCGCACCGGCGTCTATCAGGTCAATCCCCGCCTCAACGATCCCGACAATGCCTTCCGCCCCTTTGCCGGCGGCACGACCGGCGTGCTGCTGCCGCTGGAGCTGGAATATGATCCCGGCCTCGCGCCGGGCAGTCATGTGCTGCCGGGCCATTACAAGATCGGCGCCTATTATGACACGTCCCGCGCCGCCCGGCGCGGCGGGCAGGGCATGCTGCGGGGCCGCTATGGCGTCTATGCGCTGGCCGACCAGATGATCCTGCGCGAAGGGACCGGCAATCGCGGCCTCTCCATCTTCGGCCAGTTCACCGCCAATCCGGAGGCGTCGGCCCAGATTACCCACTGGTATGCCGCCGGGCTGGTCAAGACCGGCACCTTTGCCGGCCGGGACGCCGACAGCATCTCGATCGGCATCGTCCATGCGCAGGTCAATCCACGCCTGCGCCGCGCCGAGGCCGATGCGCAGGATATTCCCGGCGGCTATGCCGCGCTGCCGGTGGGCGAGACCGCGATCGAGATGAGCTATGGCATCCAGCTGCGGCGCTGGCTCAGCATCCGGCCGGACGTCCAATATATTCTCGATCCCGGCGCCTTTTCCTACCGCCGCACCAATGATGCACTGGCGCTGGGCGGCCAGGTCAAGATGCAGTTCTGATCCGGTCGATGGTCTCGGCCCAGCCTTCAGGCGTCTGCCCGGCAATAGCGCAGCACATTGTCGATCACCTGCGCGCGGCGCCGCTCGGCCGCCGCTTCGCTGGTCATGTCGACGCCAAAGATCGCGTGGAAACTGTGGCGGTTGGACACGAAGTAGAAGGCGAGGGCGCTGATCGTCATGTGCAAATCGACGGCGTCCAGTCCGGCGCGGAAGCTGCCATCGGCAATGCCGCGATCGATCAGGGCCTGGGTCTTGGGCAGGACGATCTCATTATGCCCTTGCGAAATCTCGCCGACATGCGGGCCGCCCCGGATATTCTCGTCCATCACCAGCCGCACCAGTTCGGGATGGTTGAAATGATAGTCGAAGGTGAGGGCGGTCAGCCGTTCCAGCGCGGCAAGCGGCGGCAGGTCGCCCAGTTCGGCGTCCAGTTCGGCCGACCTGATGCCGCGATAGGCTTCGGTCAGGACCGCGCGATAGAGCCCGTCCTTGCTGCCGAAATGATAATAGATCATCCGCTTGGACGTCGCGGTCGCCGCCGCGATCTCGTCCACCCGCGCGCCGGCATAGCCTTTTTCCGCGAAATGCTGGGTGGCGATCGCGACGATGTCGCGCCGGTTGCGTTCGGTGAAATTCTGCTTGTCCACGCCTCGCTTTGCGATGCCGGGCGGCCTATTGCAATGCACAACCGGCGCGCCGGATCGCGATCCGCCGGTCTGTCGATCGAGGAGGAATGCGCTTGATCCCCGACAAGAAGACCCAGATCGTCATCGTCGGGGGCGGTGCCGCTGGCCTCGAACTCGCGCGCAAGCTCGGCGCCCGCTATGGCCGCAAGCGGCATGACATCATCCTGATCGATCGCAACCGCACCCATATCTGGAAACCGCTGCTGCACGAGGTCGCGACCGGGTCGCTCGACGCCAGCCTGGACGAGGTCGGCTATCGCAGCCACTGCCACCGCTGGGGCTATCGCTATCTCTATGGGACGCTGCAGGGCATCGATCGAACTGCACGGCGGGTCCATGTCGCGCCGGTGTTCGATCCCAAGGGGCGCGAGGTGGTGAGCGCCCATTCGGTGCGCTACGACTATCTGGTGCTGGCCTATGGATCGGTCACCAATGATTTCGGGACGCCGGGCGTCGCCGACAATTGCCTGTTCCTCGACAGCCGGGCCCAGGCCGACAGCTTTCGCGACCAGTTGCTCGACCATTGCCTGCGCGTGTCGCGCGCCATGTCGGCCGATCCCGCGTCGGATGCGCGGGTGCGGATCGCGATCGTCGGTGGCGGCGCCACTGGAGTCGAACTGGCGGCCGAACTCTATAATGCCGCCGATGCGCTGGGCTATTATGGGCTGGAGGTGTTTGATCGCCAGCGGCTCGACGTCACCCTGCTGGAGGCCGGGCCGCGCATCCTGCCGGCCTTGCCCGACCGACTGGCCGACGCCGCGCGCGAGGAACTGGAGGTGCTGGGCGTCAAGGTGCGCGCTGGCGTCGCCGTCACCGCCTCCACGCCTGAGGGGATGGAGACGAAGGATGGCGGCTTCGTCCCCGCCGATCTTCAGGTCTGGGCCGCCGGGGTCAAGGCGGCGGCGATCCGCGATGGCCTGGATGGGCTGGAACTGTCCCGCGCCGGTCAGGTGATCGTGCGGCCGACGCTACAGAGCCTGGCCGACGACCGCGTCTTCGCGATGGGCGATTGCGCCTCCTACACGCCACAGGGCGCCGATCGGCCGATCCCGCCGCGCGCGCAGGCCGCGCATCAGATGGCCGACACGGTGTTCGCCAATCTCGGCCGGCTGATGGCTGATCGCCCGCTCAAGACCTTTGTCTACAAGGATCATGGCTCGCTGGTGTCGCTCAGCCGCTATTCGACGGTCGGATCGTTGATGGGCAAGCTGGTCGGCGGGCGCATGGCGGTAGAGGGGCGGCTGGCCCGCTTCGTCTATATGTCCCTCTATCGCATGCATCTGCTCGCCGTTCACGGCAACATACGCGGCCCCGCGCTGATCCTGGTCAGCCATATCAACCGCTTTGTGCGCCCGCGCCTCAAGTTGCACTGAGGCGCCGGGCGGCTGCGGCCGCAAGTGACAGGGCCATCACCACAGAATTGCTGTGATCAGGTTGAGAAGGGCGGCGTCTGCGGCCTGGTCTCTCGCCTGAATGCGCCCCTAAGGGCCATTTTCGATGTCTTGGAAATGGTAGCGGAGGAGGGACTTGAACCCCCGACACGCGGATTATGATTCCGCTGCTCTAACCAGCTGAGCTACTCCGCCCCATGGGCCTCGCAGGGGGTGTTTCCCTGCGGTGAGGCGGCGCTATACGCAGGGGATGGACGGTGGTCAACGGGGCGATTGCAAAAATCTGCATTCTTTCTTGAACGCCCTGCCAGAGGCCCCATCGCGCGCTCGTTTGCGCGCGTAGAAACGATCGGCGCGACCTATTTCCGCAATCCTGACATCGCCGAAGGAACGCTTTTTCCGCTCCGCCATTTTTGTCTTGCAATCGCAACGATGCGGCGCACTATTGTTGCAATGCACAACCGGCCGAGGGCCGAGGGAGGAACGACAACTTGCCCTTCCATGAAATGTTTGAGCCTGATGGTTCGCTGCGCCCCTGTTACGACGAAGTGCAGAAATGGGTGGAGCGGACAGGCATAGCCGGGCTCAATCGTCGCATGGATGAGGCGGAAGCGATCTTCCGGCGCATCGGCATCACTTTCGCCGTCTATGGCGAGGGTGGCGACCCGGAACGACTGATCCCCTTCGACCTGCTGCCGCGCATCTTCACCGCGAACGAATGGCGCATCCTCGACAAGGGCATCCGCCAGCGCGCCCGCGCGCTCAACGCCTTCCTGCACGACGTCTATCATCGCGGCGAGATCGTGAAGGCGGGTATCATGCCGGCCGACATCATCTATCGCAACAGCGCCTATCTGGCCGAAATGGCCGACTTCACCCCGCCGGGGAAGGTCTACAGCCATATCGTCGGCATCGATATCGTGCGCACCGGACCGGGCAGTTTCGAGGTGCTGGAGGATAATTGCCGCACCCCCTCGGGCGTGTCCTACATGCTTGAAAATCGCGAGATCATGACGCGCATGTTCCCCGAGCTGTTCGCGCAGGGCATGGTCGCGCCGGTCGACGATTATCCCGCCGAACTGCTGAAAAGCCTGAAGGAAGTCGCGCCGCCCGCCTGCAAGGGCGATCCGGTGGTGGTGGTGCTGACGCCCGGTTCGCTCAACAGCGCCTATTATGAGCATAGCTTCCTTGCCGACCTGATGGGCGTGGAACTAGTCGAGCCGGCCGATCTGTTCGTCGATAATGACCGGGTCTGGATGAAGACGACGCTCGGCCCCAAGGCGGTCGATGTCATCTATCGCCGCATCGACGACGAATATATCGACCCGCTGGTCTTCCGCCCCGACAGCCTGCTCGGCGTCCCCGGCATCTTCAGCGTCTATCGCAATGGCGGCGTGACGCTGGCGTCGGCGCCCGGATCGGGCATCGCCGACGACAAGGCGGTCTATATCTATGTGCCGGAAATGATCCGCTTCTATCTGGGCGAAGAGCCGATCCTCGACAATATTCAGACCTGGCAATGCTCCAAGCCCGACGAAATGGCCTATGTGCTGGAGCATCTGCACGAACTGGTGGCCAAGGAAGTCCATGGATCGGGCGGCTATGGCATGCTGATCGGCCCCAAGGCGAGCAAGGCGGAGGTCGAGGCCTATGCCGAGCGGATCAAGGCCAATCCCGGCGAATTCATCGCCCAGCCGACGCTCGACCTGTCGACCGTGCCGACCCTGGGGCCGGCCAGTGTGGTCGGCCGTCATGCCGATTTCCGTCCTTATTGCCTGGTCGGCAAGCAGTTGCGGCTGGTCCCAGGTGGCCTCACCCGCGTGGCGCTGACCGAAGGGTCGCTGGTGGTCAATTCCAGCCAGGGCGGCGGGGTCAAGGATACCTGGGTGTTGCAGGACTGATGGGCGCGGCCACTTCTCTTCTTTCGATTGCCCCTGATGATGCCGGGCCGGGCGCAACGACGCCGGCCCTCACGGTGAAAAGAGCCAAGACATGCTGAGCCGGACCGGCGAAAATCTCTTCTGGATGGCGCGCTATATGGAGCGCGCCGAAGCCACCGCCCGGCTGCTGTCGATGGGGCAGCGTATGGCGATCCTGCCGGGTGCGCATCATCGCGACGAATGGCGATCGGTCGTGCGCGCGACCGGGGCCGGGCATCAGTTTCCCGATGGCGTGCCGGTGACGGAAAGCGATGTCGTGTCCTTCCTGATGCTGGACGCCGACAATCCCAGCTCGATCCGCTCCTGCCTGCTCAAGGCCCGCGCCAATGCCAAGTCGGCGCGCACCATGCTGACCCAGGACATGTGGGAGGCGCTGAACGACGGCTGGCGCAAGCTCGACAGCTATGACGTGGCCGAGGCCAAGGCGCAGCTGCCGGCCCTGATCGACTGGGTGAAGACTCGTGTCATGACCTTCCGCGGCGCCGCCCATTCGGGCCAGCTGCGCAATGAGGGCCATGATTTCCTGCGCTGCGGGTCGGCGCTGGAGCGGGCGCAGATGACGCTGCGGCTGCTCGATGTGAAATATTATGTGCTGCTGCCCGAGACCGAGGTGATCGGCGGCAATCGCGACCATTATCAATGGACGTCGGTGCTCTATGCCCTGTCTGGTGCGCGCGCCTATCATCATGTCTATGGCGGCACCTATACGCCCTGGCAGATCACCGACTTCCTGATGCTCAACCGGCTGTTTCCGCGCAGCGTCGCCTATTGTTGCGATCAGCTCGCCTATCGGCTCAACCGGCTGGCCGGCTGGCACAATGCGCGCGGCACCTGTCATGACACGGTGAAGCAGCTGGTGAGCGAGCTGGAGGAACTGGACGCCGGCGAGATTTTCCGTCGCGGCCTGCATGAAACGGTGCAGTACAGCCTGATGATGAGCAACCGGCTCGGCGTCGAAATCGCCGAAACCTATCATTTCGGCTGAAGGGGGAGGGGAAGCGCGCCATGAAATTGCTCGTCCGTCACCAGACCGTCTATGGCTATCCCGCCTCCGCCGGCCGCGTCGCCATGCGGCTGAAGCTGGTGCCGGTCGATACGCCGGGCCAGAAGGTCCATGACTGGCAGGTCAGCATCAATGGCGAGGCGCTGACCAATTTTCGTCCCAACAGCTATGGCGAGATGGAGGCGGTGTGGGTCCGCCATGATAGCCTGAACGAGGCGGTGATCGTTGCCGAGGGGCTGGTCGAGACGCGCGAGACCCATGGTATTGGCGGTCTGCCGCAATGCCGGGTCGATGCCCGCTATTTCCTGCGCGACACGGCGCTGACCAGGGCGTCCGATGCGATCCGCGCCATGGTTGCCGCCCTGCCGGAAGGAGACGGGTCGCTGGCGCAACTCCATGCCCTGTCTGCCGCGATCAGCGATGCCGTTCAGTATCGGCCGGGCGTGACCGGCGCCGACACGACCGCGGCGCAGGCCTTCGCGCTGGGTGCTGGCGTGTGCCAGGATCATGCCCAGATATTCCTTGCCGGTGCGCGCCTGCTGGGCGCCCCGGCCCGCTATGTCTCGGGCTATCTGCTCGCGTCCGAAGGCGATCTGCTGCACGAAACCCATGGCTGGGCCGAAGCGCTGGTGCCGGGGCTGGGCTGGGTCGGATTCGATCCGTCCAACCGCGTCTGCGTCACCGAACGCTATCTGCGCCTGGCCAGTGGCCTGGATGCCGACGAAGCTGCCCCGATACGGGGCTCCGTTACGGTCGCGGGCGATATCAGCATTGACGCCGATGTCCGGATCGCGCAGGCGGAAGACGGAGTCGAGGAACGGCAATTGCAACGCCAGCAACAGCAGAGCACGCCCACGCCCCGCTCCTAGGGTAGAGATAAGCAGGACTTCGGGGCGATGACCTATTGTGTGGCGGTACGCGTGGACCAGGGGCTGGTCATGCTGTCGGACACCCGGACCAATGCGGGCATGGACAATATTGCCCGCTTCCGGAAAAGCTTCACCTATCATGTCGAGGGTGAGCGGGCGATCACCTTGCTCTGTTCGGGCAATCTGTCGATCACCCAAGGGGTGAAGACGATGCTGTCGCGCGCGATCCGCGAGGCGGAGAGCGACCCGGAGGTCGAAACCATCCTCAATTGCGACACGATGCACCGTGCGGCGCAACTGGTTGGCGACGCGATGCGCACCATGCAGGGACGCTACCGCGAGAGCATCGCCATGGACGGATCGGCCGCCAGCGCCTCGATCATGATCGCGGGCCAGCGCAAGGGCGGCAAGCCGCGCCTCTATCTCATCTATTCGGCCGGCAATTTCATCGAAGCGACCGAGGACACGCCCTTCTTCCAGATTGGCGAGCATAAATATGGCAAGCCGATCCTCGACCGCATCATCCAGCGCGAGACGAGCCTGGAGGATGCGACCAAGGCGGTGCTGGTGTCGATGGATTCAACCCTGCGCTCCAACCTGTCGGTCGGCATGCCGCTCGACCTCACCGTGATCGAGACCGACACGTTCGACTTCCGCGTCCGCACCCGGATCGAGGCGGACAATGAGGAATTCGCCATGATCTCGCAGGGCTGGTCCGCCGCGCTGCGCAAGGGGTTCGAGGATCTGCCCAACGTCCTCGACTGAGGAGGAAGCGGGCCTTTAGCTCGCCACCTCCAGCAACATGGTCGCGACCGCTTCCGGCTCGGTGATCATCAGGTCATGGCCGGTATCGATCTCGAAATTGCGATGACCGTCCAGTTGGCGGGCGCGGGCCTCCTCCGGGCTGTTCTGCAACGCATGGGTGCAATTGATATTGGTGCGCGGCAGGCGAAACGCCGCATCGCCATTTTCCAGACGTAGCGGCTGACCGAAGCATTTCCACGGATGCGGCGTCAGCCGCGCCTCGGTCCAGGCGACGTCTGCCGGGTCAGTGATGCCGAAGAAGCCCGCCATGCCGGGGAAGGGCCACATCACCAGTTCGATCCCGTCGACGGTGCGGCCCATGGCACGGGTCGGCTCCATCTGCACCGGTGCCACTATTTCCAGCGATTCCCCGTCCCTGGGATGGGCGGCATCCAGATAGACCAATTCGCGGATGCGCTCGGCCGCGCGATCGGCGACGCCGGTGAGCACCATCCCGCCATAGCTGTGCCCGACCAGGATGACATCCTCCAGCCCCTCGAACGTCATCAGCGCCACCACATCCTGGATATGCGTGTCGAGATCGATGTCGGCGTTGAGCAGATGGGCGCGCTCGCCAAGGCCTGTCAGCGTCGGGCAATGGACCTCATGCCCCGCCGCGCGCAGCCGCCGGGCGACCTGCTGATAGCACCAGCCGCCATGTCCCCCGCCATGCACCAGCACGAATGTCGCCATGCTCCGTCTCTCCCATTATCTATCGATCCGTCATTTGTGATATATTGTGGATCATAAGGCAACGCGGCTTGTGCAACGCCTCGGCGATGCTGCGGCTCAAGCTTTGGCCATCCCAAGCAAATCTCCTGCCCAACTCCTGCTTGCGCGGGGGCTGGCAGGGCCTATCTCTGGCGGCCACACGAATCGCAGCTGGAATTATCGATGACCGCCACCCACTCCACCCGCATGCTCATTCTCGGTTCCGGCCCGGCCGGCCTGTCCGCCGCCATCTATGGCGCGCGCGCGGGGCTGGCGCCGATCGTGGTGCAGGGCATGCAGCCGGGCGGCCAGCTGACCATCACCACCGACGTCGAAAATTATCCGGGTTTCAAGGATGTGATCCAGGGCCCCTGGCTGATGGAGCAGATGCAGGCCCAGGCCGAACATGTCGGCGCGCAGATGATGTATGACCAGATCGTCGACGTCGACCTGTCCGAACGCCCCTTCAAGCTGAAGGGCGACAGCGGCACCCTCTATGTCGCCGACACGCTGGTCATCTGCACCGGCGCCCAGGCCAAGTGGCTGGGCGTCGAGGGCGAGGAGCATCTGCAGGGCAAGGGCGTCAGCGCCTGCGCCACTTGCGACGGCTTCTTCTATCGCGGCAAGAAGGTCGTGGTCATCGGCGGCGGCAACACCGCGGTCGAGGAGGCGCTCTACCTCACCAACCACAGCCATGACGTGACCCTGATCCATCGCCGCGATTCGCTGCGCGCGGAAAAGATCCTGCAGCAGCGCCTGCACGCCCATCCCAACATCAAGGTGCTGTGGAACAAGGCGGTCGACAAGTTCGTCGGCGGCGGCACGCCCGAAGGTCTGGTCGGCGTCGATCTGATCGACACCGTTACCGGCGAGAAGTCGCATGTGCCGACCGATGGCGGCTTCGTCGCGATCGGCCATCACCCCGCGACCGAATTGTTCGACGGCAAGCTGCCGCTCGACGAAGGCTATATCGTGGTGGAGAAGGGCACGACCCACACCGCCATTCCGGGCGTCTTCGCGGCTGGTGACGTGACCGACAAGATCTATCGCCAGGCGGTGACCGCAGCCGGCATGGGCTGCATGGCCGCCCTCGACGTCGAACGCTTCCTCGCCGAAGCCGACTTCGAGCAGCTGGTCGACGCGTAAGAGCCTGTTTGAAAAATCGCGAAAGGGCGATTTTTCAGTACGATTCCAGCCCGCTCCCCTGCCCAACCACCCGACAGGATGACACTGGGTCGGGCGGTTGGGCGGGGGAGCGGGCTGGAACCGGCTTCCTCAGACGGACTCTAAAAAAAGGGGCTGGGCCGGAAACGGCTCAGCCCGAACTTTTTTGGGACAGGGCGGTCTTTAGCCCAGCTTGGCGCGCAGGAACGCGACTAGCGTGCCGAAGGTCTCGAACGTGTCGCCGTCGATATCCTCATCCTCGATCAGGATGTCGAAGCGATCTTCCATCTCGGTGAGCAGGCCGGCAACGGCCATCGAGTCCAGCTCGGGCAGGGCGCCGAACAGCGGCGTGTCGGCCTCGAACGCATCGGCCCGTTCCTGCGATAGGCTCAGCACGTCGCGCAGCAGCGCCCGTACCAGGGTTTCGATATCGTCTGTCCGGTCGACCGGCTGAGTGGTTTGCGCCCGCATGATGGCGGCTATCTAATGGCTCGCCGCCTATCCGACAAGCGCGGAAATGCAGGTGCGCGCGGCGGGAATCCAGCTGGATGCGCGGCGCGGATTGAACAGGTCGATCTGATGGAGCGGAATGCGCTCGTCCATCCACTCGCGCTTATAGTCATTGTCACCGGTGCCATAATCGATCGTCGCGACCCGATCCTGGTCGATGGCATGGGCGAACATCGCATGGCTCAGCAAGGTGCCGGGCGATCCTTCGTCCTGGGCGCTGTCATGGGCCAGCTTGTGGATCAGCGCCGTGCCATGTTCCACCGTCCATAATTGGGTCGCCACGGCGCGGCCGTCCAGCCGGGCAAAGCCCAGCCGCAAGGTGCCGGCATCGCTTTCCCGCTGCGCCAGAACGCGCAGGAAGTTGAGGCCAGGCTCGGGTGCCTTCCAGCTATGCGCCTGCACATCGACATAATCCTGCCACAGCGCGTCGGTCAGCTTGTTGTGGATGCTGAGGTCATAACGGCCCTGCCGGGCCTTGCGCCGCACCTGGTTGCGCAGCCGGCCGGGGCGCTGCGCCCAATAGCTGGCGAAATCCCGGCCATCGACATGCAGCAGATATCGGCCGCCCATCGGCCGCTGCACCGCGAACCAGCCGGCGCGGCGAAAGGCGCCGATCAGTGGGCCGGGCAGGGCAAGCGGATAGAGGTTGATCTGTGCCTGTTCGCGCAGCAGGTGGCGGGCGATATTTTCCAGCAGCCGGGCCTGTTGCCGCGCGTCCGGCTCCCCGAGAAAAATGGGGCTCCAGGCGAAACTATACCAATTGGCAAGGGCAGTTAGGCGACGAGCCGAGGGCGCGAGAAGGAACAACCAGGCCTCGCAGGCGTCCTCTGTCTGTTGGAACACCCTGAGCGGGGTGTCGCCAAGGCAAAGGGGGTGCAATGTTTCAAACCAGTCCAGCCGGTCGAACAGGCTGTCGATATGGGCGCGGTCCATCCGGCCGCCGATCGCCGACCGCACTTCCGACAGCGTCCGATATTCCCTTGGGACCAGCAACCTATTATCTCCCGGCACCTTAGCTGCCCTTAGGACCTAATTCTGGACATGACGTTAAGCGACCCCCTGTTGGCTTCCAAGGCGCCAATCGACGATGCCGATGTGCAGCCGATAGACCATCTGCTGCTGCGTGGCGATCCGGAACGGCCGGCGCTCGCGGGGCGGTCGGGCGCGCAGGACTATGCCGAACTGGAACAGGCGCTTGGTCGTCTTGCCGGATGGCTGGCGGGCTTCGGCCTCGTGCCCGGCGCGCGGGTGGCGAGTTGGGTGGCCAAGGGGCCGGTCGCGGCGCTGATGCCGCTCGCCGCGCCGCGCGCGGGGCTCGTCCATGTCCCCATCAATCCGCTGCTCAAACATGCGCAGGTCGCCCATATCCTGGCCGACAGCGGCGCGGCGCTGCTGATCGGCACGGCCAGCCGCCTGTCGACGCTGGCACCCGGCGATGTCCCGGCTGGCTGCCATCTCCATCGTGAGGATGATGCGGCGGCGGGGATGAGCGGCGGGGCGGCACTGCCGCCGTCCGATGCCGCGCCCGATGCTCTGGCCGCCATCCTCTATACCAGCGGATCGACCGGCCGGCCCAAGGGGGTGATGCTCAGCCACGCCAATCTCTGGCTCGGCGCGGTGTCGGTGGCCCGTTATCTGGGGCTGGCACCGGAGGACCGGACGCTGTGTGTGCTGCCCTTCAGCTTCGACTATGGCCAGAACCAGCTGCTTTCCACCTGGTATGCGGGCGGCTGCGCCTATCCGCTCGACTATCTGACCCCGCGCGACGTGGTGAAGGCGGTCGATCGCTGGGACATCACCACCCTGGCCGGGGTGCCGCCGCTCTGGGTGCAACTCACCGAACTGGACTGGCCGGCGGAGATCGCGGCCAAGCTCCGTCGCCTGACCAATAGCGGCGGGGCACTGACCCGGCCGCTGGTCGCGCGGCTGCGTGCGCTGTTCCTGCAGGCCGATCTCTATCCCATGTATGGCCTGACCGAAGCCTTCCGCTCCACCTATCTGTTGCCGGCGCTGGTCGACAGTCACCCGGATTCGATGGGCTCGGCCATTCCCTTTGCCGAGATATTGGTGGTCCGCCCCGACGGCACGCTGGCCGAGGATGACGAGCCGGGTGAACTGGTCCATGCCGGCCCGCTGGTGGCGCAGGGCTATTGGCAGGATGCGGCGCGCACCGCCGAGCGCTTCAAACCGGCGCCGTCTGGCTCGCGCCATGGCGGCACCGCCGTATGGTCCGGCGACACCGTCCGCCGCGACGCGGATGGGCTGCTCTATTTCGTCGGCCGCGACGATGCGATGATCAAGTCGGCCGGCAATCGCATCAGCCCGACCGAGATCGAGGAGGCGGCGGTCGCCGTTCCCGGCGTGGCGGAAGCTGTTGCCCTCGGTGTCAGGGATGAGCGGCTGGGACAGGCGGTGTTGCTGCTGCTGCGCGCTGCCGACCCCGATATATCTGCGGCTGTTGCCGCCCATCTGAAGGCCGAACTGCCCAATTTCATGCAGCCGCGCGAGACGCTAGTGCTTGCACAGTTCCCGCGTAACCCCAATGGCAAGATCGATCGAGTCGCGCTGGCCAAGGAGTATGCGTCATGAAGCCCATGGGCCCCATTCCCGCCTGGTTCGCCGAGGAAGAAGGCATGCTGCTTATCGGCGGCTGCGGTGCGGCGAGTCTGGTCGACGAAGCGGGCGACACGCCGCTTTTCGTCTATGACATGGGCATCATCGAGGCGCAGGTCCGCCGCTTCCGCGAGGCGATCCCCAAACGGATCGATCTTCATTATGCGATCAAGGCCAATCCTTATGCCCCGCTGCTCTCGCGCATGGCGGGGCTGGTCGACGGGTTCGACATCGCATCGGGCGGGGAACTGGCGATGGCGCTGGAGGCCGGCATGGACCCGGCACGGATCAGTTTCGCAGGGCCGGGCAAGCGCAATGACGAACTGGAAGCCGCGATCCATGCCGGCATCACCATTAACCTGGAGTCCGAGGGGGAGGGCGCGCGCGCGCTGACCGTGGCGGAGCGCCTGGGGAAAGTGCCGCGTCTGGCCGTGCGGGTGAACCCGGATTTCGATCTCAAAGGGTCCGGCATGCGCATGGGCGGCGGCGCCAAGCCCTTCGGCGTCGATGCCGATCGCGCGGCCGCGCTGGCGCGTGCGATGATCGATGCCGGCGCGGACTGGCGCGGCTGGCACATCTTCGCCGGCAGCCAGGCGCTCGACCCGATGGCGATCATCGAGACCCAGGCGGCGACCATCGACCTTGCCGCGCGCCTGTCCGATGCCGTCGGCGCTGCGCCGCCGCTCGTCAATCTGGGCGGCGGTTTCGGCATTCCCTATTTCCCCGGTGACGAGCGGCTGGACATCCGCCCGATCGGCGTCGCGCTCGACACTGCGCTCAACGCGCTGCCCGACATCCTGACTGACAGTGCATTCGCGATCGAACTGGGCCGCTGGCTGGTGGGGGAGGCGGGCATCTATCTGACCCGTGTGGTCGATGTGAAGCAGAGCCAGGGTGAAACCTTTGTCGTCGTGGACGGCGGTCTGCACCATCAACTGGCCGCCAGCGGCAATTTCGGCACGGTCGTGCGGCGCAACTATCCGATCGCGGTGGCCAACCGTTTCGGGCGCGAGCCGACCACCCAACCGGTCAATGTCGTCGGCTGCCTTTGCACGCCGATCGACCGGCTGGGCGAAAAGGTGGCGCTGCCACCAGTCGACGTCGGCGATTTCATCGCGATCTTCCTTGCCGGTGCCTATGGCGCATCGGCAAGTCCCGCGGCCTTTCTTGGCCACCCAAGTCCTCGTGAACTATTACTTGGCTAATCCATGTCCGACAGCAGGCCTAACCCTATCTTTACCCTTTTCCGGCATGACGAGGATGAAGCCATGGGCCTGCACGCGATCATTTTTTCCGGTCGCGCGTCGGCTATGATGGTATGAAGGGGTGAATTTTATGCGTTTCCAGCGGATTTCCAGGCTCCTGATCGGTGCATCGCTGCCTGCGGTGGCCCTGTCGGGCTGCGCTTCGACCGGCTCCGCGCCGCAGCTTCCCCCCGCATCCTTCGTCGCGACCCAGGAAGGGCCGGGCGAGGAATATATCATCGGTCCGCTCGATAACCTGACCATCTTCGTCTGGCGCAACCCGGAACTGGGCGCCAAGGTGCAGGTGCGTCCCGATGGCCGCATCACCACGCCGCTGATCACCGACATGCCGGCCGTCGGCAAGACGCCCAAGATGCTGTCGGACGATATCAAGCTGGCGCTGACCCAATATATCGAAAATCCGCTGGTGTCGGTGATCGTCGACAATTTCTCCGGCACCTACAGCCAGCAGGTGCGGATCGTAGGCGCGACCGAAAAGCCGGCCTCCATCCCCTATCGCGCGAACATGACGCTGCTTGACGCCATGATCTCGGTCGGCGGCCTCAGCGAATATGCCTCCGGCAATCGCGCCCGGCTGGTCCGCTTCGACAAGGCCAGCGGCAAGCAGAAGGAATATCAGGTCCGCATCGGCGACCTGCTCAAGAAGGGCGACACCAAGGCCAATGTCATGCTGGCGCCCGGCGACGTCATCATCATTCCGGAAAGCATGTTCTGATCATGGCGGGTCTGTACGACGAGCTGCTGGTCCTCCTCCACGGCATATGGAGCCGGCGCTGGATCGCGCTGGCTGTGGCGTGGGGCGTGTGCATGCTGGGCTGGCTGGGCGTATCGCTCATCCCCAATGGCTATGAATCCAAGGCGCGGGTCTATGTGAACACCCAGTCGCTGCTGGAGGACAAGATCGGCATCACCCAGGTCCAATCCCAGCAGGATCTCGACCGGGTGCGCCAGACGCTGCTGAGCGCGGAAAATCTGGAAAAGGTCGTGCGCGGCACCGACCTTGCCCAGACCATTTCCGGGCCGCGCGACGTGGCGGGCAAGATCACCACCCTGCGTGAGCATATCACCGTGCTGGCCCAAGCGGACCCCAGCATGATCGACATCAGCGCGACCTCGGCCGACAGCGGCCTGTCGGATGGCGCCAATGCCCGCATCGCCCAGCAGGTGGTGCAGAAGCTGATCGACATCTTTCAGGAAGAAAATCTGACCGGCGGTCGCACCGAGACCCGTCAGAGCCTGGCCTTCCTCGACCAGCAGATCGCCGGTCGCGGCAAGCAGCTTGAAGCCGCCGACAAGCGGCGCGTGGAATTTGCCCAGCGCTATGCCGGCGTGCTGCCGGGCGCCGGCACGATCAGCCAGCGCATGGATGCCGCCCGTCTGGAGATCAACAATATCGATGCCCAGCTGGTGCAGGCGCAAAGCGCGCTCAGCGCGATGAACGGTCAGCTCGCCGGCACCCCGGCGACCCTGCCGGGCGTGGCGGTCGGTGGCGGTGCATCCCCGCTGGCCCAGGCCCAGGCCGAACTCGCCGGCATGCGCGCGCGCGGCTGGACTGCCAGCCATCCCGACGTGATCGCCGCCCAGCGGCAGGTCGACAATCTGCGTCGCCAGGGCGGCGCCAGTGGCGCGGCCGCTGCCGGCACGCCCAATCCCGCCTATCTGTCGATCAAGTCGATGCAGGCGGAACGGGCTGCAACCGTGCAGGCGCTGTCGACCCGCAAGGCGCAGCTTCAGGCCGATCTCAACACCATGACCGCGCATCAGATCGATGAGCCGGGCGTGGCGTCCGAACAGGAAAAGCTGGATCGCGACTATGCCGCGCTCCAGACCCAATATGACAAGCTGCTCGCCGACCGCGAGGAAATCCGCCTGCGTGGCGACGTGAAGACCGAAACCGGCGCGGTGCAGTTCAGCGTGCTTCAGCCCGCCAGCCTGCCGACGGCGCCGGCTGCGCCCAACCGGCCGCTGCTGCTGCTGGGTGTGCTGATCCTCGGCATCGGGGCAGGCATTGGCGTCGCTTTCGCGATCGGCCAGCTCAAGGGCACCTTCCCGACGGCCGCCCGTCTGGAACGGGCCGTGGGCATTCCGGTCGCCGGGTCGATCACCCAGGTCGCCAGCACGGCCCAGGTCGCTCTCGACAAGCAGCGGATGAAATGGTTTGCGGGCGCCAGCGGCGGCCTGGCTGCCCTATGTCTGTTGTTGATCGCCGTCGAATTCATCCAGCGCGGTACGGCGTGAAGGAGCCTGATCCCATGAACCAGCATAGCCCCATCAAGGGCCGCGGCTCGCTGATCGAACGCGCCACCGAGATTTTCGATTTTCAGGCGGCCCTGCGTGGACGCGCAGCACCGGCCGTCGACGTGCCGGCCGATGCGCCGCCGCCGCCGCCGATGTTCGATCCCGCGCCGCCGGCGCCGGCCCCGGTCATGTCCGACGAGGCGCCGATTTTCCGTGCCCAGGCCTGGACCAGCCCGGCCCAGCCGGTCGATCGCGACCGGCTGACCGAAGCCGGCTTCCTGGTGCCCGGCGCGCCGGTCACCGCGATGAGCGAGGAGTTCCGCCTGCTCAAGCGTGGGCTGCTGACCCATCTTCAGGACAATCCGCGCGGCAACCGCATCCTCCTCTGTTCGCCCCATAGCGGCGAGGGGAAGACCTTCTGCGCGATCAACCTGGCGCTCAGCCTCGCGGCCGAACAGGATCGCGAGATTTTGCTGGTTGATGCCGATTTCGGCAATCCGGGCATCCCCGAAACGCTCGGCCTGCAGGCCGGGCCGGGGCTGATGGACGCGCTCGCCGATCCGTTGGTCGCGATCGAGGATTGCGTGCTGCGCACCGACATTCCCTCGCTGTCGGTCCTGCCGGCGGGGCAGCGCAGCCATGCCGATACCGAATATCTCGCCTCGGCGCGCACCGAGATGCTGCTGCAACGGCTGACCGAGGGGCGGCCCGACCGCATCATCGTGTTCGATTCCCCGCCCTTGCTCGCGGCCTCGCCCGCCGCCGTGCTGGCCAGCCATGTCGCGGTCGCGCTGCTGGTCGTGCGCGCCGACAAGACGTCGGAAAGCGCGCTGCGGGAGGCGGCCGCGCTGCTGAAGGGCGGGGCGCAGGTCCAGTTGCTGCTCAACGCCGTTCGCTACACCGGCGGCGCCCGACGCTTCGGTTCCTATTATGGCAAGGGCGAGGCGGGATGATCGCGCGCGCCCTGATCGCCGGCACATCGCTGCTGGTGCTTGCCAGTGTCAGCGCCCCGGCGCTGGCGCAAGGCACGCCTGCGTCCACCAGGAAGGTCGACGTGACGCCTTATCTGGGCATCGACCAGGTGGTGATGGTGCCGCTCAAGGGCGACGGCGACGTCGTGACCTATACCAATCTCACCGCCGGCGTGACGGTGGAGGTCCAGACCCGCCGGCTCAACGCCGCAGCGGACGTCCAGTATATGCACAGTTTCGGCTGGGGCCACGCGACCGATTCCGACGTGCTGAGCGGTATCGCCAATGCCGGCTACAAGCTGACCCCCGAACTCACCCTGCAGGCCGGTGGCATCGCCTCGCGCGTGCGGACCGACGGCTATTCGGGCGCTGCGACGATCGACAACCGTTTTACCAGCCAGATCTGGGGCGGCTATATCGGGCCCAGTTACGCCACGAAGGTCGGCGATCTCGACATCAAGGCTTCCTATCGGCTGGGCTATGCCCGCGTCGATGATGATGTCGATGTGAATGTCCCCGGCGCCGCGATCGCCAATGGCTCCTTCGCACAAAGCTGGTCCCATGACCTGAATGGCTCCGTCGGCTTCGCGCCGGGCACGATATTGCCGGTCGGCCTGACCGCCAGTGCCGGTTATAGCCGCGAGGATGCCAGCCAGCTCGACCAGCGGTTCGAGGATGTCTGGGGTCGGGTCGATGCGATCATGCCGGTCTCGCCCACGGTCGCGCTGCTCGGCGGCATCGGCTATGAGGATATCGAGATCAGCCAGCGCGCGCCCTTGCTGGACGAGGATGGCGTGCCGATCATCCGCAACGGCCGCTATGTCACCGACAAGAGCTCGCCGCGCGAACTTTATTATGATTTCGGCGACCTGATCTGGGATGTCGGCGTGCTGTGGCGGCCCAATCGCCGCACGTCGCTCAAGGCGACGGTGGGCGAACGCTATGGCGGCATGTCCTATCAGGGCCAGTTCACTTGGCAGGGCCGCAACAGCAGCATCGGCATTGCCGTGTTCGACGGCATTGAGAGCTTCGGCCGGATGATCACGGCGGATGCCGCGGCCTTTACCGGCACCAACCTGATCGTGCCGCGCAATCCCTTCACCGGCGATCTCACCGGCTGCGCCTTCTCGCCGACCGGCGGGGGCGAATGCTTCAACGATGCGCTGGCCGGCATCACCGGCGCCAATTTCCGCTATCGCGGCGTCGCCGGCCAATATTCCACCCGGCGCGGCCCCTGGGGCTTTGGCCTGGGCGGCGGCTATTCCAACCGCAAGTTCATCACGCCGACGACCCAGAGCGTGCTGATCAGCGGCACCCGCGACCAGAATTGGTATGGCAATGGCACCGTCACCTACGCGTTCAACGACCGCGATTCGTTGGATACGGCGGTCTACATCAATTATTTCGATGCCAGCGGCGCGCGCGCGGACGTCTTGAACTATGGTGCCTTCACAAGCTATTTCAGGGGCTTGACCAGGAAACTTACGGCATCGGCTTCGCTCGGCGTCGATGCGGCGAAGGCGGATGATTTTGACACGCTGATCAACGCGATGGGCCAGGTCGGCCTGCGTTACAGCTTTTAAGGAAATTCGGGCTATAACGGCGTCTGTACGACGCCGGTCGGCCGGATGGAGACGACAGATGTACGATCAGTTCTATGGATTGCAGGGACGCCCGTTCCAACTGACGCCGGACCCGCATTTCTATTTCGAGAGCACGACGCATCGCAAGGCGCTGTCCTATCTGGGCTATGGCCTGGCGCAGGGCGAGGGCTTCATCGTCATCACCGGCGACATCGGCGCCGGCAAGACGACGCTGGTCGGCCATCTGATGAGCACGATCGACCCGGCGCGCCTGACCGCGACCAAGATCGTGTCGACCCAGGTCGAGGGCGACGACATGCTGCGCCTTGCCGCGCAGAGCTTCGGCTTGGCCACCGACGGCGTCGCCAAGGCGCAGATATTGCGCCAGATCGAATCCTATCTTCAGGGGCAGGCCCGTGCCGGCCGCCGCTCGCTGCTGATCGTGGACGAAGCGCAGAACCTGCCGGTTTCGGCAATCGAGGAACTGCGCATGCTGTCCAACTTCCAGTTGGGCGGCCAGTCGCTGCTGCAGATCTTCCTGCTCGGCCAGCCCGAATTTCGCGACCTCGTCCGCTCGCCGGAGCTGGAGCAGCTGCGCCAGCGCGTGATCGCGACCCATCATCTCGACCCGATGCTGCCGCAGGAGGTCGAACCCTATATCAGCCATCGCCTGACGCTGGTCGGCTGGACCGGCAATCCCTATTTCACCGACGATGCGCTCGACGCCATCTATGCCGCCACCGGCGGCGTGCCGCGCCGCATCAACGCGCTGGTCAGCCGCGTGCTGCTGCTGGGCGCGCTGGAGCAATTGACCGAGATTGATGGTCAGGCGGTCCAGGCAGTGATCGAGGATATGGGCGTGGACGAGGATGTCAGCGCCGAACCGATCGCGCCGTCCGTGCTGGATACCGCCGGCGAAACCGCGCCGGAACCGATCGCACCGGCCGAACCGGTCGCCGCTGCCGCCGCACCGCAGGCGGTCGCCTGGCAGGCGCCGGCGCAGCCCGATCTCGTGTCGCCCGCCGTGCATGAGGAGATCGAGGCGCTGCGTGCCGAGATCGCCGCCCTGCGCGCGATGCAGAACCATGCCTCCTATGCCGCGCCGACGGTCGATCCCGAAGCGCTCAAGGGCTGCTTCGCCTTGATCGAGGAGCGCCTGTCGGGTCTCGAATTTCGTGTCGAGGAACAGGATGCGGCGCTGCGCCGCGTGCTGACCCTGCTGGTCGACTGGGTCGAGCGCGACGAACGCGCCGCCGATCCGGAGCGCAACGCCGCCTGATCGCGTCCGCGCGGCAACACCGGGACAAGATCATGATGCACAATGCCCTGTCCGTCGATGTCGAGGACTGGTTCCAGGTCGGCGCCTTCGAGCGGACGATCGACCGTTCCGATTGGGAGGGGCTGACGCATCGCGTCGAACGCAACACCGATGCGGTGCTGGACCTGTTCGCGCAGGCCGGTGTCACCGCGACCTTCTTCACGCTGGGCTGGGTGGCCGAACGCTATCCCGCTTTGATGCGCCGCATCGCCGATGCCGGGCATGAAGTCGCCAGCCATGGCTATGACCATGCCCGCGTCTTCACCTTCACCCCCGAACAGTTTCGCGCCGACCTGCGCAAGTCCCGTGTGATCCTGGAGGATGCCAGCGGGCAGAAGGTGTCGGGCTATCGCGCGCCCAGCTTCTCGATCGATCCGCGCACGCCCTGGGCGCATCCGATCCTGGCGGAGGAAGGCTATGCCTATTCCAGCAGCGTCGCGCCGATCCGGCACGACCATTATGGCTGGCCCGATTCGCCCCGCTTCGCCTGGAAGCCGGTGGCGGGATCGGAGCTGCTCGAACTGCCGGTGACCACGGCGAAGCTTGGCCAGCGCACGCTGGCGGCCGGCGGCGGGGGCTTTTTCCGCCTGCTGCCCTATGGCTTTTCGCGCTGGGCGATCCGGCAGGTGAACGGGCAGGCGCAGCGGCCCGCCATCATCTATTTCCACCCCTGGGAAATCGACCCGGATCAGCCGCGCGTCGCCGGTGCGCCGCTGCGCTCGCGGGTGCGCCACTATACCAATCTGACCGTCATGGCCGCCAAGCTGCGCCGCCTGACCCAGGATTTCGCCTGGACCCGCGTCGACGCGCTGGTGGCGCAGGAAGCGGCGCGCGCCGCATGATCGCAGGCAATCGGGCCGATCTGGCGATCACCACGCTGGACCTCAATGATCCGGCGCAGGCGCAGGCGGCAGATGCCTATGTGCTGGCCCATGGCGCCAGCACGCCCTTCCATCGCCCGGCCTGGCTGATCGCAATCGAGCGGGCGACCGCGAACCGGGCGCTGATGCTCGCGGCGGTCGCGCCATCGGGCCAGATTTGCGGCCTGCTGCCGCTCCAGCATGTGCGTAGCCGCTTGTTCGGCCAGGCGCTGGTGTCCGCCGCCTTCGCCGTCGATGGTGGCATATTGGCCGATGATCCGGCCGTGATCGCCGCCCTGGCTGCTGCTGCCCAGAATGAGGCCCGGGCACGCGGCGATGCGCCGGTCGAACTGCGCGGCGGTGTCGCACCGGGCGAGGGGTGGCGCGTCTGCGAGGGCGAGCATGTCGCCTTCGTCCGCCCGCTTGCCGTCGATGACGAGGCCGAACTGCTCGCCATTCCGCGCAAGCACCGCGCCGAACTGCGCAAGGCGCTCGCCAATCCCGCGCTCAGCGTCGATCATGGCCGCTCCTCGGTGCATCTGCGCGACCATTATCGCATCTATGCCGAATGCGTTCGTAACCTCGGCACCCCGGTCTTCCCCGCGCGCCTCTTCCGCGAGGTAATCGCCGCCTTTGGCGCGGATGCCGACATCAGCATCGTGCGCGATGGCGAACGCCCGGTCTCGGCCGTGCTCACCCTCTATCATGGCGACCGGGTCATGCCCTTCTGGGGCGGCGGCGGCGCCGATGCGCGCCGGCTGCGCTCCAACGAACTCATGTATTACCGGCTGATGGGCCATGGCCGCGCCCGCGGCGCCCGCCGGTTCGACTTTGGCCGGTCCAAGGTCGGCAGCGGCCAGGCCGCGTGGAAAAAGAGCTTTGGCTTCGATCCGCAGCCGCTCGTCTATTATGACTGGTCGCCCACCGGCCAGTTGCGCGACGTCAGCCCGACCAGCGCAAAATATCAGCGGCGGATCGAACTGTGGAAGAAATTGCCGCTGCCGGTCGCCAATCTGCTGGGGCCGATGATCAGTCGGGGCCTTGGCTGATTACCATATATTCAGCCCTTTGGGCCTATGCCGGTGCCAGGGTACTGAGGGAATGACCAGATGAATGCGATTGTCGATCTGAGCGTCATCGTCGGAGAGGCGCGCCTCTCCGATCCGGCTGTCGTGGCGGAAATCGATGCCTGGGTCTGCGCCCAGCCGGGCTCGACGCCTTTTCATCGACCGGCCTGGATCATGGGTGTGGAGGCCGGCACCGGCCAGAAGGCGGTCATGCTGGTCGGCCGCACGCCCTCGGGCGAGATCAACGGCGTGCTTCCGCTCACCCATATCCGTTCGGCCCTGTTCGGCAAGGCGCTGGTCGGCAGCGGTTTCGCGGTCGATGGCGGCATTCTCGCGTCCCACCGCAAGGCGATCGCCAAACTGGCCGATGCCGCCTGGTATCAGGCGGAAAGGCTGGGTTGCGACACGCTGGAACTGCGCGGCGGTGAAGCGCCCGGCGGCGCCTCATGGCAGAACAAGGCCGACGCTTATCTCGGTTTCTCCCGCGCGCTTGCCGCCGATGACGAGGCGGAACTGAAGGCGATCCCCAAGCGCCACCGCGCGGAAATCCGCAAGGGCCTCGGCAACGACCTCCAGTTCGAGACCGGCCGCGACCAGCGGCTGCGCGACATCCATTATCGCCTCTATTGCCAGAGCGTCCATAATCTCGGCACGCCGGTCTTCCCGCGCGCGCTGTTCGATGCCATCCTTGACCGGTTCGGGGCGGATGCGGACATCGCCATGGTATCGAAGGACGGCAAGCCCCTGTCGGCGGTCATCAGCCTCTATCATGGCGGCGCCTGCATGCCCTATTGGCATGGCGCCGGGCTGGAGGCGCGGGCGATGCGCTCCAACGAAGTCCTTTATTTCACCCTGATGCGCCAGGCGCGTGAGCGCGGCCTCACCCATTTCGACTTTGGCCGGTCGAAGGTCGGCACCGGCCCCGCCGCTTGGAAGAAGACCTGGGGTTTCGAGGGCGATCCGCTCGGCTATCATCTGCGCACCGCGCCGGGCAAGGAGACGCGTGACGTCAACCCGCTCTCGCCGCAATATCGGCGCAAGGTGGAACTGTGGAAGAAGCTGCCGCTGCCCGTCGCCAACCTCATCGGTCCGCATATCGCGCGGGGCCTTGGATGACGGGCGAGCTTCTTTTCCTCTGCCATCGTATCCCGTTCCCGCCCGACCGGGGCGACAAGATCCGGTCCTATCATCTGCTCCAGCGGCTGGCGCAGATGGCGCCGGTCCATGTCGGCTGCTTTGCCGATGATGATCGCGACATGGGTTTCGCCCCGGACATGGCGCAACTGACGGCCAGCCAGTGCGTGTTGATGCGCGACCGGTCGCGCATGGTCGCCGGCCTGACCGGCCTGGCGCGCGGCCAGTCGCTGCTGGTGTCGCTGTTTGATCATCCGGACCTCCATCGCTGGGTCGCGCAGGTCATGGCCGAACGGCCGATCCGCGCCGTCATTGCCTATTCGGCGCAGATGGCGCATTTCGTGCCCATGCTGCCGGCGGGGGTGCGGTTCCTGATGGATTTCGTCGATTTCGATTCGGCCAAATATGCCGCTTATGGCGCGCAGGGTTCCGGCCCGATGGGCTGGATCAACCGGCGCGAAGGGCGCGTGCTGCTCGATTTCGAGTGCAAGGTTTCGGCCCGCGCCGATATCTGCAGCTTCGTTAGCGAAGCCGAAGCGGCGCTGTTTCGCGATGCCTGCGGCCTTGGCGCCGACCGGATCGTCGCGCTCGAAAATGGCGTGGCGCTCGACTATTTCGATCCCGCGGCCGATTTCCCGGCCGTCGAGAAGGGGGCAGGGCCGCTGATCGTCTTCACCGGCCAAATGGATTATCGCCCCAATGTCGAGGCGGTCGAGAGTTTCGCGCGCCAGACGCTGCCCGCTATCCAGGCTGCGCGCCCCGACGCGCGCTTCGCCATTGTCGGCCGCAACCCGTCGAAGCCGGTGCAGGCGCTCGCCGATCTCCCCGGCGTCATCGTCACCGGCGGCGTGCCCGATGTGCGCGGCTGGCTGGCCGCCGCCGATCTGGTGGTGGCGCCGCTACGCATCGCGCGCGGCATCCAGAACAAGGTGCTCGAAGCGATGGCGATGGCCCGTCCGGTCGTCGCCTCGCCCCAGGCCGCCGAAGGCATTGATGCGGTCGATGGCCGCGATTTCCTGATCGCGGCCGATCCGGCGGCCGAAGCCGACACGATCCTGTCGCTGCTCGCCGATCCGGCCCGAGGGGCGCAACTCGGCCTCGCCGCCCGTCGCCGTGTCGAGGCGCGTTATCGCTGGTCGGCGACGCTCGGCGGCTTGCCCGACCTGCTGCTTGGCGCGCCGGGCAAGGCCGACCCGCAGGCCGCATGACCGATCGCGCCCGTTCCCTTGCCGACATGCCGCGCATGGGCCTTGCCGGCTGGCGTGGTCATCTGACCGCGCTGGGCGTGGTCGCGGCTGCCATATTGACGCTCTTCTTCGACGATCTCTATTCGATGGTCTCGATCTGGTGGAACGCCTCCACTTTCGGCCATTGCCTCTTCATCCCGATCCTCATCGCCTGGCTGGTGCAGCAGCGTCTGCCCGGCCTGCGCCAGCTGGAGCCGGTCGCCTGGCCGCCGGGCCTGATCTGGCTGGGCCTTGGCGCCTTTGCCTGGCTGCTCGGCGCGGCGGCGGGCGTCGCGATGGTCCGCCATGGCGCGCTGGTCCTGATGCTCCAGGGCGCGGTGATCGCGCTGCTCGGGCCGATGGTGGCGCGCGCCTTGCTCTTCCCGCTCTTCTACGCCTTCTTCATGGTCCCCTTCGGTGAGGAGATCGTGCCGCATCTCCAACTGGTGACGGCGCATCTCTCGATGATGTTCCTGACGCTGGCCGGCGTGCCCGCCCATATGGAGGGCATCTTCATCACCACCCCGACCGGCTATTTCGAGGTGGCGGAGGCCTGTTCGGGCGCCAAGTTCCTGATCGCCATGACCGCCTATGGCGCGCTGGTCTGCAATGTCTGCTTCCAGAGCTGGCCGCGTCGCATCCTGTTCATGGCCGGAGCGCTCACCTTGTCGGTGCTGGCCAATGGCGTGCGCGCCTTCGCCACCATATTGGTCGCCCATCTGACCACGGTCGATGCCGCTGTCGGTTTCGACCATGTCGTCTATGGCTGGGTCTTTTTCGCGATCATCATGATCATCGTGATGGCGACCGCCTGGCCCTTCTTCGATCGCAAGCCGGGTGATCCCTGGTTCGATCCCGCGCCGCTGCAGCGCCCTGTCCGGCGGCAGGCGCCGGCCGGCATGATGGCGGCCATCGCGCTTGGCATCATCGTTGCCGCGCCGCTCTGGCTGGCGGCCACTGCGGCCACCGCCCGTCCGCTACCATCGCATATCGACTTGCCGGTGGTGCCGGGCTGGACCCGCACCAGTGCCGCCCAGACCTATCCCTGGAAACCGCGCTTCGATGGCGCCGATCATTTCATCTCTGGCCGCTATACCAACGCGCACGGACAGGTCGTGGACCTCGTCGTCGTCGCCTTTGACCGGCAGGAGGACAAGCGCGAACTGGTCGGTTTCGGCCAGGGCGCGGTCGATCCCGACAAGGAATGGACCTGGTCCTCGCCCGCGCCGGCGCCCGCCGACGCGCGCGGCGAGCAAATCACCGGTCCCGGCCCGCTGGTCCGCCATGTCGTCAGCTTCTATGTGGTGGGGCAGGGCGCACCGACCGGCAGCAAGCCGGAGGTGAAGGTCCAGACCATGCTCGCCCGGCTGCTCGGCCGCGATCCGCGCTCGGTCGCGATCCTCGTTTCCGCCGAAGAACATCCCGGCCATCCCTCCGACGCGGCGATCTCTGTCTTCCTGCGCGATCTGGGCAATGTGAAGGAATTGGCTGACCGCAGCGCGGGCATAGGCTAGGACCGTAACAATGTGCGGAATTGCGGGCATCTTCCATCTCGAAACGGCCAAGCCGGTCGATCCTGCGCGGGTGCGCGCCATGCTGGAGGTGATGCCGCATCGCGGCCCGGACGGCAGCGGTATCTGGACCGCGCCGGGCGTGGGCCTGGGCCATCTGCGCCTGTCGATCATCGATCTTGGCGGCGGCGCCCAGCCGATGCTGACCGAGGATGAAAGCCTGGTCGTCACCTTCAACGGCGAAATCTATAATTTCGCCGAGGTCCGCGCCGAACTGGAGGCGAAGGGCCATGTCTTCCGCACCGACAGCGATACCGAAGTCATCCTGCATGGTTATCGCCAATGGGGCGAGGAGTGCGTCAGCCGCTTCAACGGCATGTTCGCCTTCGCCCTGTTCGATGCGCGCGCCCAGTCGCTCTGGCTGGTGCGCGACCGGCTGGGGGTGAAGCCGCTCCATTATGCCCTGCTGTCGGACGGCAGCCTGATCTTCGGATCGGAATTGAAGAGCCTGCTCGCGCACCCCTTGCTTCGCCGCGCGCCAGACCTGAGCGCGGTCGAGGATTATCTGGCCTATGGCTATGTCCCCGACGATGCCTGCATGGTCGCGGGCGTGCGCAAGCTGGGCGCGGGTGAGACGCTGCGCCTGGTGCGCGGCCGCCCGATGCCCCATCCGCAGCGTTACTGGGACATCAGCTTTGCCGATCGCAGCAAGGCGAAGCCGGAGGTGCTGGAGGAGGAACTGGTCGCCCTGATGCGTCAGGCGGTGCGCTCGCGCATGGTGTCCGACGTGCCGCTCGGCGCCTTCCTGTCCGGCGGCGTCGACAGCAGCAGTGTCGTGGCGCTGATGGCGGAGGCGTCGAACCAGGCGGTCAAGACCTGCACCATCGGCTTTGATGTCGCCAGCCTGGACGAGACCGCTTATGCCGACCGGATTGCGCGGCGCTTCGCAACCGATCACCGCACGCGCATCGTATCACCCGATGATTATGGATTGGCCGACACGCTGGCCTTCCATTTCGACGAACCCTTTGCCGATGCCTCCGCGCTGCCCACCTACCGGGTGTGCGAACTGGCGCGCGAACAGGTGACGGTGGCGCTGTCGGGCGATGGCGCGGACGAGGCGTTCGCCGGCTATCGCCGCCACCGCTTCCAGATGCAGGGGGAAAGGCTGCGTGGCCTGATCCCCGCTTCGGTGCGCGAACCCTTGTTCGGTACGCTTGGCCGCTATTATCCCAAGGCCGACTGGGCGCCCCGTCCGCTGCGCGCCAAATCGACCTTCCTCGAACTGGCCGGCGACGGCGGGGAGGCCTATGCCGCCTCGGTCGGGGTCACGCCCCATGCCCTGCGCCAGCGGCTGTTCAGCCAGGACATGAAGAGCCGGCTGGGCGCCTATCGCGCCGAGGATCGCTATATCAAGGCGATGGCCAATGCCCCGGCGCGCGACCCGCTCGACCGCGCCCAATATGCCGATATCCGCATCTGGCTGCCCGGCGATATCCTGACCAAGAGCGACCGGATGAGCATGGCCGTCAGCCTGGAGGCGCGCGAACCGCTGCTCGACCATCGGCTGGTCGAATTTGCCGCGCGCCTGCCGGTCGCCCAGCGTATCCGCGGCAATAGCGGCAAGTACCTCATGAAGAAGGCGATGGAGCCCTTCCTGCCGCAGGATATTCTCTACCGCCCGAAAATGGGCTTCGTGACGCCGATCAGCGCCTGGTTCCGCGGCGCGCTGGCGGGCGAGGCGACGGCGGTCGCCGGCGGCTCGGCCCTCGCTCGCACCGGCTGGTTCGACACGAAGATGCTGGCCAAGGTCGCGGCCGACCACAAGGCCGGCGTGGCCGACCATGGCCGGCTGCTATGGCAAATGGTGATGCTCGACAAGGCGCTCGGCCGGCTGTTCGGCGCGTGATCCCCTTGCAACCGGCCCCGCCCGGTGCCAACGGGACAGCATAATGATCATGCAGGGCGCCTCATTGACTGTCTCGAAGGAAATTGTGCGGCTGCGCCTTTATGCGCTGTGCCTGGCCGGCGACATGGCGGGGCTGTTCATTGCCTTCCTCCTCGCCAACTGGCTGGTCGTCGGCGCCTTCCTGGGCGAGCCGGGCAAGCCCCATGGTCTGGTGATGTTCTCGATGGTCGCGCCACTCTATGCGATCCTCGCGGTGCAGGGCGGTGCCTATGGCATCAACACGCTGGATCGCGTGCGGCGCGGCATCTTCCGCGCCCTGCTGGCGCTGGCGCAGGCGGCGCTGTTGATGCTGCTGATCGTCTATCTGGGCAAGATCGCCGAACAACTGTCCCGTCTGACGTTCCTCACCGGCCTGCTGCTCGGTGCGGCGACGCTGGCGCTGGTGCGTCTGGCTGTCGCGCGCCTGGCGGTTCGCCTGCTGGGCGATGTCCCGCACCTCACCGCCGTCATCATGGACGGGGTCGCGATCGAGACCGGCGCCCATATGGAGGTGATCCAGGCGGACGCCGCCAATCTCCATCCCGAACGCCATGATGCCGACATGGCCGCACGCCTGGCCGCTGCCGTCGGCATGGCGGAGCGGGTGATCGTCGCCTGTCCGCTCGAACGGATGGACGACTGGTCCGCGGCGCTCAAGTCGCTCTCGGCGCGGGGCGAGATCGTCGTCCCCGAACTGCTGCGCTTCGCCCCCGCGCGCGTCGATGAGTTTGACGGCCAGCCGACGATCATCGTCGCCGGCGGCCCGCTGCAATTCCGTGATCGCCTGATCAAGCGGCTGTTCGACATCCTCGTCGCCACCATTGCCACCATCGCGCTGTCGCCCGTCCTGTTCGGCGCTGCCCTGGCGGTGAAGCTGACCAGCCCCGGCCCGATCCTGTTCCGCCAGCCGCGCATCGGCAAGGATGGGCGGCCCTTCTCCATCTACAAGTTCCGCTCGATGCGGACCGAGGCGAGCGACCACAAGGCTGCCACGCTGACGAAGCGCGATGATGATCGCGTGACCCGCGTCGGCGCCTTCCTGCGCAAGACCAGCATCGATGAACTGCCCCAGCTCTTCAACGTGCTGAACGGCGACATGAGCGTCGTCGGACCGCGCCCCCATGCCGCCGCCGCCAAGGCGGGCGACAGCCTCTATTGGGAGGTCGACGCCCGCTATTGGGAACGGCATTGCATCAAGCCGGGCATGACGGGCCTTGCCCAGGTGCGCGGCCATCGCGGCGCGACCGACCATCATCAGGATCTGATCGACCGGCTCCAGTCGGATCTGGAATATGTCAGCGACTGGTCGATCTGGCGCGACCTGCGCATCATCGTCGCGACGCTGGGTGTTCTGGTGCATCACAAGGCCTATTGATCATGATCGACCTTCTGCTTGTCCTTGTCCTGCTGCTTTCGCTTGTCGCGGTCGCCTGGCCTTTCTTCTTCTATCCGCTGATCCTGCGCCTGTTGCCGACCCGTGCGGAAGCGCCGGCCGATGGCCCGCTGCCCAGCGCCTCGCTGCTTTTCTGCGCCTATAATGAGGCTGCCTCGATGCCGGACAAGCTCGCCAATCTGGCGATGCTGAAGGATCGGCATCCTACCCTCGAAATCCTGGCCTTCGATGATGGATCGTCCGACGGCACCGCCGGGTTGATCGCTGCGCAGGGGGGCGGCGGATTTATCACCCTGTTGCAGGGCCCCGGACGCAGCGGCAAGGCGCATGGCATGAAATTGCTTGCTGCCCGTGCGCGCGGCGATGTGCTGATCTTCACCGACGCCAATGTGCTGCTGGATGCCGACGCGATCGACAATCTGCTCGCTCGCTATGCCGATCCCGATATTGGTGGCGTGCTCGGATCGCTCCATTATCTGGGCGAGGGCGACAGCGCGACCGCGGCCGTCGGTTCGCTCTACTGGCGGATCGAGGAGAAGCTGAAGGACGAGGAGTCGCGCACCGGCAATGTGCTGGGCGCCGACGGTTCGATCTTCTCGATCCGTCGCTCCCTCTATCCGGAATTTCCCGATAGCGTGCTCGACGACCTCACCGTCTCCATGGCGGTGGTCTTTGCCGGCAAGCGGCTGGTGAAGGCGAAGGATGTGATCGCGCGCGAGCGGCTGGTGACCGGGCGCGGGGACGAGTATCGGCGCAAGGTGCGGATCGCTGCCCGCGCCTGGCACACGCACAGCCATTTGCGCCCGCAACTGCGCCGCATGGCGGCGATCGACCGGTTCAAATATGCCTCGCGCAAGATCGTCCGTTGGTTCGGCGGCCTGTTCATCCTGATCGGCGCGCTCGCTGTGCTGGTGCTGGCGTTGCGCTTGTCGATCCTGCTCGCCATGCTGGGGGTGATCGCGGTGACGGCCTTCTTCCGCATCGGCGGACGGGCCCGCAGCGGCCCGCTGGCAACACTGATGGATATATTGATCGCCTATGCCGCAACCCTGAAGGGCGTGGTCAAGGCCATGCGCGGCCGCACCGTCACGATCTGGAATCCGGCCCAGTCGCGATAATCTTTCGCGCTGATCCCCCTCGCCAAAGCCGCGCCATATTGTATAGGCCGGAAGCTTATACCGAGCGGAGAATGGCGTGATTACTGTCCAGCGGGTGGCCAAGGCCGCCGGCAAGCATCTGACCAAATTGGGTCTCGACCTGCGCAAGGCGCTGGGCGCGCGCGCCAATCGTGGCTGCCCGGCCTGCGGCACGACGGTCGTCGGCTTCTTCCGCTATGGCGACAATGGCGAATGGGGCTGCCCCAATTGCAACGCCTCGCCGCGCGAGCGGCTGATGAACTATCTCCTCATGAAGGGCGTGCTGACCGTGCCGACCGATGGCGGGATCCTGCACATGGCCCCCAATGAAGGGAGCCTGGTCAAGCGCTTCTCGGCGGCGGCCGACTATGTCCCGGCCGATCTCGATCCCGCGCGCTATACCGTGCCCGGCATGCACAAGGTCGACCTGATGGCGCTGTCCGACACCGATCGCTACGACCTCTTCTATGCCAGCCATGTGATGGAGCATGTGCCCGACGACATGGCCGTGCTGCGCAATATCCTGCGCGCGCTCAAGCCCGGCGGCGAAGCCTGGCTGATCGTGCCGCTGTGGGACAAGCCGACCGAGGATGGCAGTTTCGACATCCCCCCGCGCGAGCGCGAGCGCCGCTTCGGCCAGTGGGACCATGTCCGCCAATATGGCCTCGACTTTGCCGATCGCATCCGCGCTGCCGGCTTCGAGTTGGAGGAAATCGACGCGCGCGACATCGACGCCGACACGCGCCATTTCTATGCGCTCGACGATCGGCTGTTCCGCGCGCGCAAGCCGCTGGGAACCGCGACGCAGTGAGCATGCTCGCGCGGATGGAGGCATCCGCCCGCATCCTCGCGCTGGTCAAGCTCGCCAATGTCGGGCTGGTGATGATCTGGGGCTTCGCCGTCACCTTCGTCTTCGTGCGGGTGCTGCCGCTGGCGGAGTTCCAGGCCTTCCTGCTGCTCGTCGCCTTCGGCAATTTCACCATCTCGGCGGAATTCGGTCTCACCAGCATCATCTATGCGCGCCTGCGCCGCTTCTGGCTGGGCAATGATGAGGGGGCGGCCGATGGCGGCTTCCGGCTGGAGGAGATGGGCGTGCTCTTCCTCTTCCTCGGGCTGCTGATTGCCGGCGCGGTCGTCATCCTGCTCGGCGCGCTGGCGCTGGGCGGCCTGCATACCGCCATGCCGACGCTGTTCCTGCTCTTCTTCCTCACCGCCTGCCTCAACCTGCCGGCTTTGCTTGCCAAGCGGGCGCTGGCGGCGATCGATGGCAATTTCCTGTGGGAAGGGCTGGATTGCGCCCGCCGCCTGGTGACGATCGGCCTGCTCGCGGCGATCCTGTTCGGGCTCGATCCGCGCCTGTCGGTCGCGTTGCAACTGGCGGTCAGTGTCGCGGTGATCGGCTATGCCATCGTCCATGTCCATCGCCGCCTTGACATGCGCCGCAGCCACTGGTTCGCCTTCCGGGTTGGTGGTGGCCATGTGCGCCGCCATTATCTGCGCGACATCGGCGCGTCGGCAGCCTTCACCGTGTCGGACATCGTCGCCTATAACGCGCCCTATTTCACCATCGCCATGGCGACCAGCGATGCCCGGCCGATGCTGTTGTTCGACTTCTTCTTCAAGATGTCGCGCTCGCTCTCGATGCTGGTGCGCGCCATGGTGGAGGCGGCCCTGCCGCGCATCACCCGCGCCTATCATGCCGGCGAAAGCGTGCGGGTGCGCCAACTCCTGACCCGCGCGCTCGGCGCCGCGCTCTTCTTCGCGCTTGCCGGTTCGGCGCTGCTGATGCTGGTCGGCGGATGGCTTTTCGACAAACTGTTCGACGGCCGCGCCGCGATCGACCAGGCCGATCTTGGCCTCACCGCGCTGGCGCTGGTCGCGCTCTCGGTCATCTGCGTCTCGGTCTATGTCCAGGCCGCGCTTGGCCGCTTCGCCCATCTGCTCCAGCGCTCGCTGCCTTTCCTTGCCGGTTCGCTGCTCAGTGTGCCGCTCGCCGGCGCCTTCTGGCCCGATCGCTTCGATCTCGGCTTCCTCGGCCTCTATGCCTTGACCCTGATGCTGGCCGCGAGCCTCCATCTCGTCTCGCTGCGCCGGCTGGTGCGTGCATGAAGATCGCCATGCTCGATCCCTCGCTCTTCACCGGGCGCTATGATGACGGGCTGTGCGCGGGCCTGGCGCAGGCGGGCGCTAGCGTCACCCTGCTCGGCCGGCCGATGCGCGCCACCGATGCGATCGTGCCGCAGGGCTATAGCTACGCCCCGCGCTTCTTCCGCCACAGCGAGGCCCTGCGCGATCGGTTGGGGGAGGGGCGGGCCTTCCGCCTCGCCAAGGCGGCCGAATATGGCCTGACCTGCGCGCTCGGCAATCTTGATGCGATGACCGGCGCGGACGTCACCCATATCCAGTGGCTGCCGCTGGCGCCGGCCGACCGGCTGATGCTCGATCGGTTCAAGGGCCGCACCGCGCTCGTCCACACCGTCCATAATGCCGATGCCTATCATGCCGACAGCGGCCTGCAGGGGCGCGGCTATCGCGCGCTGCTCGATCGGTTCGACGCGCTGATCGTCCATGGCGACACGACGCGCGCGGCGCTGGTCGCTCAGGGCGTCGATCCCGCCCGCATCCATGTGACGCCGCATCCGCCGATGCGCCTTGCGCCCGCCAGCCCGGCGGACCTCGCCGCCATCCCCGAACCTGCCGCGCCCCGCATCCTCTTCTTCGGCACGATCCGCCCCTATAAGGGCGTCGACCTGCTGGTGGAGGCCTGCCTGCCGCTCTGGCGCGCGGGTCATTGCTTCGAACTGGTGTTGGCCGGCAAGCCCTTCATGGATGTCGCGCCGATCCTCGATCCGGTCCACGCCGCTGGCTTTGGCGACCGCCTCATCACCGATTTCGGTTTCCTCACCGAACCCCGGCTGGACGCGCATATGAGGAGGGCCGACCTGATGGTCTTTCCCTATCGCCATATCGATTCGAGCGGCGCCTTCCTGTCGGCGCTGCACCATGGCAAGGCGATGGTCACCTCCAACGCGGGCATGTTCGGCACCCTGCCGGACGGCGTCACCACTCGGGTTCCGGCCGGAAATGCGGCGGCGCTCGCCCAAGCCCTCTTGCCGCTGATCGAAAGCGCGGCCATCAGGCAGGCAGCGGGTGCGCGGGCGCGCGCCTTTGGAGATATTATGGGCAATTGGAAGGACATGGCCTTGGCGACGATGGATATTTACCGCCAGGTGCTGCGCGCATGAGCCGCTATGTCCGCGAATTGTCCGACCGCGCGCTGGCCCTGCGCCTGGCGCTGGCCGGCCGCGTCCACCAATATCCCGAGATCCAGGCGCTCAAGCGCTTCCTGTCCGCTTTCGCCATCGACTGCCTGTTCGACGTCGGCGCCAATCGCGGCCAATATGCGACCATGGCGCGCAAGGATGCGGGCTTTGCCGGCACCATCCTCTCCTTCGAGCCGAACCCGGAGGTCTTTGCCGAACTGAGCAAGGCCGCCGCGTCGGACCGCAAATGGCATGTCTTCAACATGGCCCTGTCCGATTTCGACGGCACCGCCAGTTTCAACATCATGGCCGCCGACCAGTTCAGTTCGCTGAAGACCCCGTCGGGCGCGCAGGACGCGATCTTCGCCGACCGTAACAAGGTGACCAAGACGGTGGAGATGCAGTGCCGCCGGCTCGACAGCCTGCTGCCCGAACTGCGCGCCACCCATGGCTTTGCGCGGCCCTTCCTCAAGATGGACACACAGGGGCATGACCTGTCGGTCTGCGAAGGGGCGGGGAGCGTCATCGCCGACATGGCCGGCATCCAGACGGAATTGGGCGTGCGTCCCATCTATGAAGGCGGCACCGGCTATCGCGCGATGATCGACTGGCTGGAGGCCCGCGCTTTCGTCCCCTCCGCCTTCTTCGCCAACAATAAGGGCCATTTTCCGCTGCTGGTCGAAATGGATGGCATCTTCGTCAACAAGGCGCTGCTGGACAGCTGATGCCAGGGGGAATGCCCTTCGTCAGCGCACGGCGCCTGTTCCTTGCCGGGGCGATCGGCCTCGCCCTGTGGCTGGGCGCGACCTTCCTCTGGCATGTGACCTGGCGTCAGGGTGTCAGCCTCGCTGTCATCCTGTTCCTGGATCAGGATTTTCCGGCGCTGATGATCGGCCTGTTCCTGCTGGCGCTGGCCGCGCCCTTTGCGGAAGGGATGGGCTTTCGCCTGCCGCAACCGCGCGCCCGGATCATCGTGCCGATCATCGTCCTGCTGGGGCTCGCCGCCTGGGCCGGCCATTATGCCCTGTTCCAGGATTATTCGGTCTCCCGCGATGAGGAGGTCGCGCGCTTTGCCGCCGCCTATATGCGCGAAGGCCTGTTCGCCCGGCCGATCCCGGTCGAATGGGAACCCTATCGCCGGGCGATCATGCCCGAATTCTTCTCGCCCTTCGGTGCCGCCGACTATTGGACCGCCGCCTATCTGCCGGTGAACAGCGCGATCCAGGCCTTGTTCTGGCAGATGGGCGACCCCAATCTCGCCGGCCCGGTCTTGCTGGTGCTCGGCCTCTTCTCGCTGTGGCGGGTGGCGCTCCATCTCTTCCCCGACCGGCCCGATGCCGTCTGGGTAACGATGCTGCTCGGCCTTTCCTCGGCCCAGCTCTGGGTCACGGCGATGACCCCCTATGCGATGACCGGCCATTTCGCATTGAACATGGTCTGGCTGGCGCTGGTGCTGCGCGGCGGCATTGCCGGCCATCTTTCGGCCGGCGTGGTCGCGTTGATCGCGGCGGGCCTGCATCAATGGCATTTTCCGCCCATCTTCATCGCGCCTTTCATCCTCTGGATGCTGCTGGCGCGGCGCTGGACCGTGGCCGCCTTCCACGCGCTGACCCTGGTCGC
This sequence comes from Sphingobium salicis subsp. salicis, assembly GCF_049472635.1. Taxonomy (NCBI): domain Bacteria; kingdom Pseudomonadati; phylum Pseudomonadota; class Alphaproteobacteria; order Sphingomonadales; family Sphingobiaceae; genus Sphingobium; species Sphingobium salicis. Next base: position 2,419,020 of record NZ_JAYRCS010000001.1, on the reverse strand, counting down.
GATCGTCATCGTCTGGGCCAAGATCTGGCCCGGCTTCCTGCTCCATGCGCTCGGCGCGCCGACCGACGTGCGCCCGTCCGCCGGCGTCGCCGACAAGGTGGGCAGCCTGTTCCAGCGTCTGGGCGACCGCTGGCAACCGCTGGTCAATCTCAGCCGCTATGCCGCCTGGAACAATATATTGATGGTCCCGCTCGCGGGTCTGGGCGTGCTGGCGATGCGCTGGCGCGATGCGATCCGCGGGCGTGAGATCGCCCTGCCGCTGGCGCTCGGCTGCCTGGCGGGCTGTGCGCTGGCGCTGGCGCAGGGCTATGGCTGGGGCTTCCGCTATGCCCATGGCTTCATCGGCCCCTTCTGCCTGCTCGGCGGACTTGGCTGGGCGCGCTTCCGGCCACAGGGCGCAATGCGGCCGATCTTCATCGGTTTCGTGGTGACGCTGCTCACCGCCGGCTTTCTGGTCTGGCGCACCCATGTCTTCGTAGAGCCCTATGCCGCCAGCCACCGCATGATCGACGCCTCGCGCGCGGACGTCGTGCTGGTCGATCCGCGCGGTGGCCTTTACGTCACCGATCTGGTGCGGGGGCGCAACGGCGTGCCGGGCAAGCCGATGGTCATGAACCTTGGCATGCTGACGCTCGATCAGGTGGATGAGCTGTGCAAGACCTATGTGGTCGAGCTGTTCGACCGCGCCGAATTCCGCCCGCTCGGCGTGCCGCTGGCGCGCTGGAACCTCGGGCGCATGGACACGCTGCGCGCCCATATGAAGCTGGCCGGTTGCGATCGCCCGGTCCAGCCGCCGCTGCCCGAGACGATCGACGACGCCATGAACGCCGCCGACAACGCGATGTAAGCGAAGGGGCTATTGCCCCTTCACATAGACCCGCTTGCCGTTGATCCAGGTTTCCAGCACCTGCGTGCCGCGAATGTCGGTCGGGCTGGCCGTCTCGATATTGCGGTCGATCAGCAGGAAGTCCGCCCGCTGCCCCGGCACCAGACTGCCGAATTTCTTCTCGGCAAAGCCGGCAAAGGCCGCCTGCCGGGTAAAGCCGTCCAGCGCCGCCTCGAAGCTCACCTTCTGCTCGGGCATCCAGCCGCCGGCCGGCTCGCCCCTGGCGTCCTGTCGCGACATGGCGGCAGCGATACCGGGGAAGGGATTGGGGCTTTCGACCGGCACGTCCGAACCGAATGCCAACGGTACCTTATTGTCCAGCATTGCCTTCCAGGCATAGGCGCCCTTCAGCCGCGCCTCGCCCAGCCGCGCTGTCGCCATGCGCCAGTCCGACGTTTCATGCACCGGCTGCATCGACGCGATCGTACCGTAGCGGGCAAAGCGCGGCAGGTCGGCCGGATCGATGATCTGGGCATGTTCGACCCGCCAGCGCCGGTCGCCGCTATAGGTGTCCGACATTTCCTGGATCGCGTCGAGTATCTCGCCATTGGCGGCGTCGCCGATCGCGTGGACCGCGACCTGGAAATTGTCCATCGCCGCGCGGCTCATGATGTTGCGCAGCTGCGTTGACGGGATCATCGGCAGCCCGCGCTGGCCCGGCGCATCGCTATAATCCGCCTTCAGCCAGGCACCGCGTGATCCCAGCGCGCCGTCCAGCAGCAGCTTGATCCCGCCCATGCGCAGATGATCGTCATAGAGCCAGGGCGTGGGTTCCGGCCCGGCGATCAGCACCATATTGTCGAGGCCATAGGCATAGGACATGATCCGCACGCGCAGCGCGCCGCGGTCGGCCGACCGGCGGAAGGCCTGCCAATCCTCGATGCTGGTGCCCATGTCGGCAATGCCGGTGATGCCCACCGCCAGCAGCGCGCGCTGCGCCTTTTCCAGCGCATTGTCACGATCCTTGGGGGCAGGGGCGGGCACCACCTTCTGGATCAGGTCCATCGCCTTGTCGACGAAGACGCCCGCCGGCTTGCCCGCCGCCATCTCGATCCGCCCGCCAGCCGGTGCCTTGGTCGTGGCGCTGACGCCGGCCGCGCGGATCGCGGCACTGTTGGCCCAGCCGGCATGGCCGTCGATCCGCTCCAGCCAGACCGGAATGTCGCCCACGGCCGCGTCCAGTTCGGCGGCGGTCGGGAACCGGCCCAGCCCCCATGTCTCCTGGTTCCAGCCGGTGCCGATGATCCATTTGCGGCCGGTATTCTCCTGCGCATAGGCGCGGATCTTCGCTTGCGCCTCGGCCAGCGATTTCGTGTCGGACAGGTCCAGCGTGATCAGCGAAAGGCCAAGCCCCATGACATGGCCATGCGCATCGATCAGGCCGGGGATCAGCGTCTTGCCGCCTGCGTCCAGCTTGAAGCTCGGGCCTTTCGGTCGCTCGGGCCAGGGCTGGCCGCGCTTGGGCTTCTTGGGCTTGTACTCGGGCTCCTGATAGCGGCCCTGGATCAGCTTCTCGACCTTGCCCTCATCGTCGATCATCAGCGCGCCAAAATGGACGATCTTGCCATCCGGTCCGATGGCGATGCCGTTCACATTGTCGATCACGCCCGATGCATAAGCGGGCATCGGCAGAGCAAGCGCGGCGATCGCCGCCAGCATCATCTTCCTCATGCGCGGGTGATCCGCCGCACCAGCGCGCTGGTGTCCTGCCGATGGCCGCCCATCGCCTGCACGTCGGCGTAATATTGATCGACCATCGCCGTCACCGGCAGGGTCGCGCCATTGGCCCGCGCTTCCTCCAGCGCCAGTCCCAGATCCTTGCGCATCCAGTCCACCGCAAATCCGAAATCGAAACTGTCCTGCGCCATCGTCTTCCATCTATTGTCCATTTGCCAGCTTTGCGCTGCGCCCCCCGAAATCGCCTCGAACACCTTGTCCAGGTCCAGTTCCGCTGCCTGGGCAAAGCGCATCGCTTCGGCCAGGCCCTGCAGAACGCCGCCGATGCAGATCTGGTTCACCATCTTCGTCGTCTGGCCCGCACCGGCCTTGCCGACATGGACGATGCGCGCGGCATAGGCCTGCATCACGATCGTCGCGGCCGCCACCGCCGGGGCGGACCCGCCGCACATGATCGACAGCCGGCCATTTTCGGCGCCCGCCTGACCGCCCGACACCGGCGCATCGACGCAGTGCAGGCCCAGGCTTTCGCCCTCGACGGACAATTGCCGCGCGATCCGCGCCGACACGGTCGTATGGTCGATGAACAGGCCGCCCGGCTTCATCGTGCGGAACGCGCCTTCGCGCCCCAGCGTGATCTGGCTCAGGTCATCGTCGGTGCCGACGCAGCTGATGACGATGTCGGCCTCCTCGGCGGCCTTGGCCGGACTGATCGCGACTTCGCCGCCATAGGCCTCGGCCCAGCTCTTGGCCTTGCCGATCGATCGATTGTAGACGGTCAGATGATACCCCGCCTTGGCCAGATGCCCCGCGATCGGGCCGCCCATGACCCCCAGGCCGATAAACGCGATATTAGCCATAAGCCTCGTACATTTCGTGCGTGCAACCAAGCCATAGGGCCAGTTTTCGGCAAGTGCCAGTTTCTTCACCGGCAATTTTGCGTTAGGGCGCTGCGCCATGAACACGCTGAGCAAGATAGAGGGCGCCCTGCCGCTGCCCGTCACCGTCGATGACATCCTTGCGGCCCGGACACGCATTTCCGGGTCGATCGTCAAGACGCCGACGCTCATCAGCCAGACCTTCTCGCAAATGCTTGGCTGCAACGTCTATCTGAAGTTCGAAAATCTCCAGTTCACTGCCGCCTACAAGGAACGCGGCGCGCTCAATCGTCTGCTGCAACTCGATGAAGCGGCCAAGGCCAAGGGCGTGATCGGCGCCTCGGCCGGCAACCATGCCCAGGGTCTTGCCTATCATGGCAAGCGCCTTGGCGTGCCCGTCACCATCGTCATGCCCACCACCACGCCGATCGTGAAGGTCACCCAGACCCAGGGCCATGGCGCCACCGTCGTCCAATATGGCGAGAAATTCGATGACGCCTATGCCCATGCCCGCAAGCTGGAGGTGGAGCAGGGCCTGACCTTCATCCATCCGTTCGACGAACCCGACATCATCGCCGGCCAGGGCACGGTCGGTCTGGAAATGCTGGAGGATGCGCCACAGATCGACACGCTGATCATACCGATCGGCGGCGGCGGCCTCTTCTCGGGCATCGCCACGGCGGCGCGCGCGATGAAGCCGGATATCCGCCTGATCGGCGTCCAGGCGGAGCTGTATCCGTCGATGTATGACTTCATAAAGGGCGCGGACCTCGCCTGCGACGGCGACACGCTGGCCGAGGGGATCGCGGTGAAGCAGCCGGGCGAACTCACCCGCCGCTTCGTCGAGCGTCTGGCCGACGATGTGCTGCTGGTCACCGAACGCCGGCTGGAGGAGGCGGTCAGCCTGCTGCTCCAGATAGAGAAGACGGTGGTGGAGGGCGCCGGCGCGGCCGGCCTCGCCGCACTGCTCAGCTATCGCGAGCAGTTTGCCGGTCGCAATGTCGGCCTGATCCTGACCGGCGGCAATATCGACACCCGCCTGCTCGCCAATGTGCTGCTGCGCGATCTCGCCCGTTCGGGACGTCTCGCCCGCCTGCGCATCATCCTGCAGGATCGGCCCGGCGCGCTGTTCCATGTCGCCCGCATCTTCGATCAGGAGGCGGTCAACATTCTGGAACTGTCGCACCAGCGCATCTTCACCAATCTGCCGGCCAAGGGGCTCAGCCTCGACGTCGAGTGCGAAACCCGCGATGGCGCCCATCTCCAGCGGCTGATCACGGCGCTGGGCGCGGCCGGTTACGAGGTCGCGCCGATCGAGGTTGCCTGATTTTGGGACATGCTTAACCATCGGTAAAAATTTCGTGGTAAATGACCTTTTCATGGTTGGGCCGGGACGGCATAGTCCGACCATGAAAAGGCAAATTCGCATGACTGAATCGGGGGGAGAGGCATGAGCGCACCATTCCGCTTTCCGCGTTTCTTCGTGACGAACCCCAGCCCTTGCCCCTATCTGCCCGGCAAGAGCGAGCGGAAGGTCTTCACCGAACTCAACGGCGACAATGCCTCGGAACTCAATGATGCACTCGGCCGCATCGGCTTCCGCCGCAGCCAGAATGTCGCCTATCGCCCCAGCTGCGCCGATTGCTCGGCCTGCGTGTCGGTCCGCGTCGTCGCGCAGGAGTTCAAGCCCAACGCGACGCAGCGCAAGCTGATCCGCCGCAACAGCGACCTCGTCGTCACCGCCTGCAAGCCCTGGTCGACCGAGGAGCAGTTCGAACTGCTCCAGCGCTATCTGCGCGCGCGGCATCCGGGCGGCGGCATGACCGAAATGGACGAGATGGACTTTGCCGACATGGTCGAACAGACCCCGGTCGAAAGCCATGTCGTCGAATATCGCCTGCCCGGCGAGGATGGCCGCCCCGGCAAGCTGGTCGGCGCCTGCCTGACCGATCGCCAGGGTGACGGCCTGTCGATGATCTACAGCTTCTTCGACACCGAACTGGAAGATCGCCCCGGCCTCGGCAACTTCATCATCATGGATCATATCCAGCGCGCTGCCCGCGCGGGCCTGGCCTATGTCTATCTCGGCTATTGGGTCGATGGCTCGCAGCGGATGCAGTACAAGATTCGCTATCGTCCGCTCGAAAAGCTCAGCCGTGCCGGCTGGGTCCGCTTCGATCCGGAGGAGCAGGCGCAGGCGATCCGTGTCGTCATGCCGCGGGACGAGCCGCCGCTGCCGGTCGAACTGGCCGCGATCTTGCGCCGCTGACGGCGCAGTTTCTGTAAATTACAGATTCCTGATCATTCCGGTTACGTGCAGGCTTGTTTAAGCTTTTCCTGCATCATCGCTGCCATGAGGAACAGGGCGGCACGGCAATCGGGGATGGGCGATGGATCGCTTCGCTGATCGGCGCTTTGCCGATGGCGCCCGCGAACTTGGCGGGCCTCCAGCCCACATGCCGTCCGGCGCCAACATCGCGCACAGGACATTATCAGCCAAGATCAAGCATGTACGCCCACCCGTCATTCACTGGTTCGCGGATTATCGCGGTCGCCTGCTGACCTACTGGGTCGAGGGCGAGGTGCGGGGCGGGGGGCTTCGCATGGGGCTGATGCGCCATGGCTGGCGCAAGGGCTTTGATTCGGTCGATATCGGGATCATCATACGGGCTGCCGCCGCGTCGTCGCAGCCGGAACCGCTGGTCGTTCGCCTGCGTTGCGCAGATGGCGCAAGCCGCTGGTGCCTGCTCCGCATGACGCGGCAGGCAATGCCCGCAGGGGCATGGCGCTGGTATGGAACGGTCGAGGATATGCATGATCGTCGCGACAAACAGGCTGAATTGCTCGAAACCGCGCTGGCGGAAAGTCGCGAACATCATCGCTGGTCGGTAGAACTCAGCCCCCAGGTTCCCTGGACCGCCACCCCCGATGGCGCGATCGAGGAGGTCGGGCCGCGCTGGCGCGATCTGACCGGCAGCTCGCCCGAACAGGCGATGGGCGCCGGCTGGATCAACGCCCTGCATCCCGACGACATGGACCGGACGCTGGCGCTATGGCGCGAACGGCTCCAGTCGGGCGATCCGGTCGATGTCGATTATCGCCTGCGCCTGCGCGACGGCAGCTATCGCTGGATGCGCGCCCGCGCGGCCGCACGGCGTGATGGCCGGGGCGCGATCATCCGCTGGTATGGCACGCTGGAGGACATCCATAATCAGAAGCTGGCGCAGCAGGCGGTGGCGGAGAGCGAGGAGCATTTCCGCCTTGCGGTGCAGTCGGCGCGGCTCGGCATCTGGGATTATGACGCACGGTCGGGCCAGCGCAGCTGGTCGGCGGAATTCCGGGCGATGCTGGGCCTGACGGCGGATGCGCCGGCGACCACCGAACTGGCCCTGTCGCTCGTGCATCCCGATGATCGCCACAAGCTCAAGGCGATGATGGACGGCGTCGCCGCCAATGTCCTGCCGCCGCATTTCGAGGCGACCCTGCGCGTCCATCGCGCCGACAACGGCGCACTGCGCTGGATCCGCAGCACCGGCTGGGCGACGCGCACGGAAGTCGGCCAGTTGCGCCGGATCATCGTCACCTTCCTCGACGTCACCGAACAGCGCGATGCGGAAGAACGTATCCGCTGGGCCGCCACCCACGATCCGATGACGCGGCTGCCGAACCGGACATTGTGGCAGGGCGTGCTGGAGGAACTGGCGGATCAGGCGCGCCCGACCAGCGCGGGCTTCGGGCTGCTGCTGTTCGACATTGATGACCTCAAGCGGATCAACGATTCGCTCGGTCATGATGCGGGCGATGCGCTGCTCTGCGGCTTTGCCGAACGGCTGGCCGCGGCGGCGCCGGCCGATGCGGTGGTCGGTCGTCTGGGTGGGGACGAGTTCGGCCTGATCGCCGCCTCGCTGGTCGATAGTGCGACCGTGGAGGCCTGCAGCCAGGCGATATTGGACAAGATGCGGGTGCCCTTCGCCTATCAGGGGCAGTTGCTCGAAGCCGGGGTCAGTGTCGGCGGCGCCGTGTTCGGCGAACATGGCGACGATGCGCATGAACTGTTCAAGGCGGCCGATCTGGCGCTCTATGCGTCGAAGGCGAGCGGCCGCAGCCGGCTCACCATGTTCCATTCCCAGTTGCGCGCCGACGCGCAGCAGCGCAGTTCGATGATCCACATGGCGCGCCAGGTGATCGCCGAGCGGCTGGTCGAGCCCTATTATCAGCCCAAGGTCGACATGCGCAGCGGGCAGGTGCTGGGCTATGAGGCGTTGCTGCGCTGGCAGCATCCCCGGCTCGGGGTGCAGGCGCCCGCCACCATTGCTGCCGCCTTCGAACATGGCGAACTGGCCATCCGCCTGACCGACCTCATGCTCGATGCGGTGCTGCACGACATGGCGGCCTGGCTCGGGATGGGCTTCGATCCCGGCCGGGTGGCGGTCAACGCCTCGGCGGCGGATCTGCTTCAGGCCGATTTTGCCGATCATGTCCTCGCCCGGCTGGATCAGCATGGCGTGCCGGCACAGAATTTCGAGATCGAAGTGACCGAGTCGGTCTTCCTTGGTCGCGGCGCCGATCAGGTCGCGCGCGCGCTCGACCGGTTCGCGCGCGGCGGGGTGCGCATCGCCCTCGACGATTTCGGCACCGGCTTCGCCTCGCTCAGCCATCTCAAACAATATCCGGTCAATGTGCTGAAGATCGACCGCAGCTTCGTCAGCCATGTCGACAGCGATGCCGGCGACGCCGCCATCGTCGACGCCGTCATCAAGCTGGGCAGCAGCTTCCGCATGGAGGTGGTGGCCGAAGGCGTGGAGACCGCCGAACAGGCCGCTTTGCTGCTCCAGCATGGCTGCCATATCGCGCAGGGCTATCATTATGGCCGGCCACAGCCCGCCGCCTCGGTCCTGGCTGCGCGCGGCGCCTATCGCGCCGAAAAAGTGACCGCCTCTATCTTGTTGCCGTCGGGATCGCGCACGAAGGCGCCATAATAATGATCGTCATATTGCGGCCGCACGCCCGGCGGCCCGGCATCGCTGCCGCCCAGCTCCAGTGCCAGCCGATGAAATCCGTCGACCGCGCCGCGATCGGCGGCGACGAAGCAGATATGGATGCCGTTGCCAGCGCTCGCGGGCGCGCCATCGACCGGCGTCTCGACGCTGAACACCACGTCGGTCACGCCATAGTCGAGCGAATGGGGATGATCGCGCAGGCTGCGATAGCCCAGCAGCGCCATCAGCGGATCATAGAAGGCCCGTGCCCGCACCACATCATTGGTGCCCACCGATACATGATGCAGCATTGCGCCACTCCCGTCGCCTGATCCCGCCCGTCAACGCACCAACCCATGGTCGCGGTTCCAGACGGCTCAGCGGGGCGCGGCCTCGGTCGCGTAGCGGGTCGTCGCCTGGGTCGTGCCGTCGGGATTGATGATGATGGTCGTCACCAGCGGCGGCGGATAATAGAAGCCGCCCGAAATATAGCCGCCGGGCGGCAGGCCGGGCATCGGCGGGGCGGCCGACACGACGGTCGTGGTCACCGGCTGGTTCGACCAGTGCGTGCCGCTCGTCGCCGCCACCGGTGCGGCCGGAGGCATCGGAGCCGCCGCAACAGTCTCCACCGTCGTTGCGCTCGGGCTGACGGCGCTGCTGGCATAGGCGGGCGCATCATAATCCACGCCGGGGCGGCTGGACGGGGCGGGCTGCGGGGAGGGGCTATAGGTCACCATGTCGTCGGGCGCACTATAGCCGGCCTCGCCACCGGAACTGGCGATGACGGCCGGCTGCGCCGCACCCTCTTCATAGCCGCCCTCATAGCGCGACCAGTCGATGCCGCTGCGCACGTCGCGCACCCGGCCATATTGGTCGGTCATCACCGCATCGTCATAATAGCGCGACCAGCCATAGCCGGTGGTCGGCGCCGGCAGGCCATAGACGCCATAATTGGCGATGAAGAAGCGCGGATGGACCCAATAGGCGGGCAGGGCAAAGCCTACGCGTGGCCGCTGATAGCTTTGCCAGCCGCCCGGCGCGGCCCAGCCGGCATACCAGCGCCCGTCATAGCGCGGCCCCCAGCGATGGGCGGTGGCGGTCGTGCTGGCCGCAGACATGCTGGTGCCGGATGCGGCCGGTGCCTGCGCGGCAACCGGTCCCGCCAGGCTGGCGATCAGCGCCATGGCGCTGCTGGCGAAGAAAAAGCGCGCGGCCATCATCATGCTCCCTGTTCCTGCAGGGGCGTCAGGCCGCCCGCACGGTCATCATGCTAACGCGGAAATTAGCATGACGATCCGTGCAACGCCATGTTCGGCTTATGAAATCCTGTCCCGGAACGGGGCAGGGCGGCGATCAGCCGATGCGGCCGGCGATCCGCGCGACCAGTTCTTCCAGCCCCTGCTGGTCGGCACTGTCGAACCGGGCGGGGCGGGGGCTGTCGAGGTCCAGCACGCCGATCAGCCGGCCATCATGCACCACCGGCACCACGATCTCGGACGCGCTCGCCGCGTCGCAGGCGATATGGCCGGGGAAGGCATGGACGTCGGCCACCAGCTGCGTCTCGCGCGTCTGCGCGGCGGTGCCGCACACGCCGCGGCCCAGCGGGATGCGGATGCAGGCCGCCTTGCCCTGGAACGGGCCGAGCACCAGCTCGTCCTCGACCATGCGATAGAAGCCGGCCCAGTTGAGGTCGGGCAGGAACTGCCAGATCAGCGCGGACAGATTCGCCATGTTGGCGACCGCATCGGGCTCGTCACGGGTCAGCGCATCGGCAGCGGACAGAAGATCGGCGTAAAGCGTCGCCTTGTCGGCGTCGGCAGCGGGAGCGAAATCATACATGGCGCGCATATAGGATGGCGCAGGCCCCCCTGCCTAGAGGGGCAGGGAATTAAGCGGAGTTTAAGGCCGCGGCGTTATGCCGCCCCGTCATGCTTGCTTCCCTTCATCATCTGCGGTCCAGCGCCTTTGTCCGCTTCGCGATCAGTGGTGGAGGCGTGGCTGTCGTCGCGGTTGCGACCTATTATCTATGTGCCGTCTCGATCGGGATAGCACCGCTTGCAGCCAATCTGGTCGCCTATCTGGTCCAGTTGATGCTGAGCTATGAGGCGCATCGCAGGTTCAGTTTTCGACAGGAGCGAGCGGACCGAAAGAGCATCGCGGGCTATTGCTGCCTGTCCCTGGGGGCGCTGGGCCTCAATTCCTTGTGGGTCTGGCTGCTGACCGATGTGGCAGGGCAGGCACGCTGGACGCCGATCATTCCGATGGTGGCGGTAACGCCGCTTGTCACCTTCGCGATTGCCCGGCGATGGATATTCATTTCGGGCCGAGCGCCGATTTGACCCTTCGTTAACCATATGGACCTAGTGCCAAGGCCGAGCGGTAATGATCGCGAGGGGCAGGCATTGGCGAATATCGGAAACAACAGGAACAGAACGCCCTTTCTTCTTTATGGCGTGCTGTTCTTTTCATTGGGCATAATGACCTATCTCCTGGGGGTCGTGCTCGTCATCCCCCGCTATCTGCTCGGGCTGCATGATCTGCTTGATCCGGTGGCGGCATGGCTGGTCTGGTACAGCGGTGTTCCGATCATGCTGGGCCTTGCGCTGGCCTTGTTCGATCTTCTCGTCCTGTTCGGCAGTAAGAAGCCCGATGTTCCGGTCCGGTTCGAGCCGGTCCGGCGGCGGCGCGTCACCGTGGCACTGACCGCTTATAATGATGAAGACAGCATCGCCGGTGCGGTCGAGGATTTCCTGGCGCATCCGCTGGTCGAACGGGTTATCGTCGTCAGCAACAACAGCAGCGACCGAACGTTCGATCGTGCGCGCGCTGCTGGTGCGATTACCTTCAACGAAATGGCGCCCGGCTATGGCCGCTGCGTCTATCGCTGCCTCGAAGAGGGCGTGAAATATCTCGACACCGAATTTGTTGTCCTGTGCGAAGGGGACAGCACATTCCGCGCTTATGATATCGAAAAGCTGCTGGCCTACGCGCCGCATGCCGATATCGTGAACGGCACGCGGACCGTCGAGCCCTTGCGCCAATATATCACGCAGCTCAGTACCTTCATGTATTATGGCAATATTTTCGTCGGCAAATTGCTGGAGGCCAAGCATCTTGGCCGTGGCACCATCACCGATGTCGGCACGACCTACAAATTATGCCGCACCGATGCGCTCATCCCCTTGCTGCGTCGCCTCAACCCGGCGGTCAATCTGGAATTCAACGCGCATTTCCTCGATACCGCGCTCGGCAATGGCTTGATCCTGCTCGAATGCCCGATCACCTTCCATCCCCGCATCGGGGTCAGCAAGGGCGGCAACGTCAACAACTGGCGTGGCTTTGTCGTGGGCATGCGGATGATCCTGGGCATGCTGGGCGGTTGGAAGCGCTACGCATGAGCGGGGATTATCATGCCTCTCGCCTGACCGAGGATGGCCGCCGCACCAGCGTCTGGCAGGCGTTGTGGCGCTATCATTTCCGCCACCATGTCGATCCCACGGATACGGTGCTGGATCTGGGGGCTGGCTATGGCGATTTCATCAACAATGTCGTCGCCAGGCGCCGCATCGCGCTCGACATGTGGCCGTGCATGGTCGATCATGTCGCAGCCGGGGTCGAGACGATCGTGGGGCCGGCGGACGATCTTGCCGGGCTTGAGGATGGGGCGATCGACTATGCCTTTGCCTCCAACCTGTTCGAGCATCTGCCGCAGGAGGCCCTGGTCCGTCTTCTGGCTGCGCTGAAGCCGAAATTGTCGGCGCGGGGCAGCCTCACCATGCTCCAGCCCAATTATCGCTATGCCTATCGCGAATATTTCGACGACTATACCCATGTCGCCATCTATTCGCATGTCAGCCTGGCCGATCTTCTGGCGGCGCACGGGTGGGAAGTGGTCGATGTGCGGCCTCGTTTCCTGCCGCTCAGCGTCAAGTCGCGCCTGCCGACATGGTCGTTGCTGGTGTGGGCCTATCTGCGGTCGCCGTTCAAGCCGCTCGGCAAGCAGATGCTGATCGTGGCGAGGCCGCGCGCATGACCAGTCCGGCATTGCATTTGCGCGCCGCGACCCGGCCCGCGAATTTCAGCAGGTTGCTGATGATCGGCGGACTGGCGATCCTGCTGTTGCTGCTGGCTTGTCATCTGATCGAACTGGCGGGCTATGCGCGCGAAGCGCTGACCTATCGCTATCAACTCGACTATGGCGAAGGCATCGTCTGGCAGCAGATGCGCGATATCATGGCGGGCAAGGGCTATGCCCCGCTGCAGACCTATCCCGCGATCGTCTATCATTATCCCCCCGTCTATCATGTCGCGTCCGGCCTGCTGGCCTGGGCGACCGGGATGGACGAACTGTTCGCCGGTCGGACCGTTTCGATCCTGTCGACCGTGGCGACGGCCTGGATGGTCGGCGCGCTGGTCAACCGCATGATCCCCACGACCGAGGATCGTCTGGTCCGCATGGTCTGTGCGCTTCTGGCCGGGCTGTTCTTCCTGTCCTGTTTCCCCGTGCGCATGTGGGCACCGCTGATGCGGGTGGACATGATTGCCGGAGCCTTCGGTCTGGCGGGCATCATATTGGGGCTGCGCGCGCCGTCGCGACCGGCCGCCATCTACGGGGCGGGCCTGATGTTCGTCCTGGCCATGTACAGCAAGCAGATTTCGTTCGCGGCACCGGCTGCCGTCTTCGCCGTCCTGCTCTGGACACACCCGCGGCTGGCGATCAGGGGCATCGTCTTTTCCACCATCGTCAGCCTGCTCGTCCTCGGCCTGCTGGAATGGCAGACCCAGGGCGGCTTCCTGCGCCATGTCGTCAGCTATAATGTGAACCGCTTCGACCCCCGCCTGCTGCTCGACATCTTCGTGCCGCAACTGCTGATGCATGGCGCGCTGGTCATCCTGGGCTGCCTGGGGTGCGTTGCTGGTTGGCGGGCGCTGCGGGCAGCGGCCGGTGCCAGCGGCCTGCGGCGGGCGATCGCCGGCCAGCCGAATCTCATGGCGCTGGCGATGATGCTGCTCTTTTTCGCGATCAAGGCGATCATGATGCTGGGCATGATGAAATCGGGGTCCGGCTATAACTATATGATCGAATGGCTGTCGGCAGTGGCGATCTTCGCGGCGCTGGCGATCAGGCCCTGCGTGGAGCATGCGCTGGCCAAACCGACCGGGACCATGGCTCAGCCGTCGATCGTGTTGACCCTGCTAGCATTCGCGGCCCTGCCGGTCCAGTTGTTCGCCATGTATATGGGCTTGCCCGATCATCGCGTCCTGCCTGCCCTCGCCAGCGAGCGCGCGCCGATCGAACGGATGATCGCCGCTTCGTCACGGCCAGTCATCGCCGACGACATGACCTTCCTCCTTCGCGCGGGGCGTCCGGTGCAATGGGAATCGGCGATCACCGCGGAATTGGGAGCGAAGAAAGTCTATGATCAGCCGGCCTTTGCCGCGCTGGTGCGAGCGCGCTGCTTCGGTTTCTTCGTGAACGAAGGGCGCCCCGACGAGACGCTGTTCAAGCAGCGCTACAATCCGCAGGTCGCCGCCGCGATCGTGCAGGCCTATCCTCGCGAACAGCGGATCGGGAAATATTATCTGCACTGGCCGGTCCGGCCGGCAGACGGGGCCGCCTGCCGTTCCGTTCACTGACCCCTAATCCATCCTGACCCGGCCGCGTCCCTGTTTCACCGCCGCGCGCTTGACCTTGCCGTCGACGCGGCGCTTCTGCGATGCCTTGGTCGGCTTGGTCGGGCGCCGCTTCTTGGGCACGATCGTTGCCTCGCGGATCAGCGCGAACAACCGCTCGCGCACCTCCTGCCGGTTGAGTAGTTGAGACCGCGCGCCCTCGCTGCGCAGGATCAGCACGCCGTCGCGGGTCATGCGCGATCCGGCCAGGTCCGCCAGCCGCTGCTTCACTACATCGGGCAGCCCCGGCGAGGCGGCGACGTCGAAGCGCAGCATCACCGCGCTGTCGGTGGTGTTCACATGCTGGCCGCCCGGCCCCGACGCGCGCGCGAAGCTCTCGACAATCTCGTCGCTATCGATCGCGATGGAGCGGGTGACGGGGATGGCGACCATGGCGCGGGGCCGGGGCTTACAGCCCGGCTTCCTCCAATATCTCGGGGCCGAAACCTGCATCGACGAAGCTCTGCGGCAGCGGTGCGGTCGCCTGCGCGGGCGGTTTGTTGTCGCCGCGCGGCACGCTCAGGAACCGGCTGTGCAGCAGCATCGCGCCCTGTCCGTCGCCATAGACCGGGTCGCCGACGATGCCGAAGCCCAGCCCATGCTGGGCATGGACGCGGATCTGGTGGGTGCGGCCGGTCTCGGGCGTGAAGGCGATCAGCGCGCGGCCGTCCTTCACCGCCAGCTTGCGCCAGTGGGTGACGGCGGGCTTGCCGGCCTTCGCCGCAATCATGCGCCAGCCCTGGCTCGGCGTGCTCACCTTCTTGAGCGACAGGGCGATGGTGCCCTCATCCGCCTCGGGCACGCCCTCCAGCACCGCGACATAGCGTTTCTCGACCGTGCCGGCCTCGAACGCGGCGGCAAAGCGCTTGTGCGCCTTGGGGTTGCGCGCCAGCAGCAGGCAGCCGCTGGTGTCCCGGTCCAGCCGGTGGACCGCCAGCGGCCAGCGCTGAAAGCCGAAGGTCAGCGAGGCGAGATGGTTTTCGAGGGCAATCGATCCGTCGCGCGGCGCGTCGACCGGCAGGCCGGCCGGCTTGTCGAGGATGATGGCCTCGCCATCGATGAACAGCACTTTGTCGCTAAGCAGGGTCAAATATCAATCCGATCGGGAAATCTGGCGTCCGGTAATCTGGTTGGGCGATTGACGCCCACGCCGCATCCTATAGGGCGTGGAGCCGATGGAGAATAGGGGCCTTGCCTATCAACATGCGCCGCAGCGGCTCGACTGGGTCGATGTCGCGCGCGGCATCGGCATCATCGCCGTGGTGGTCGGCCATGTCTGGACGCGCGGACCCTTGCGCGACGCCATGTACAGCTTCCACATGCCGCTCTTCTTCCTGCTGTCGGGGATGCTATCGCGGCCGCATCCCGCCGGCCTGTTCGCCCGGCGCCAGTTGCTCGGCCAGATGCGCCCCTATGCGATCTTCCTCGCGCTGCTGATCCTGGCCGATCAGATCATCGAACCGGCCAAGGGCAATCTGCCGATCTTCCACCAATGGCCGCGCGATCTGCTGCCGATCCTGCTCGGCGGCTATTGGCTGCGCGGCCCCTATACCATCTTCTGGTTCGTGCCCTGCCTGATGCTGGCGCGCATCCTGTTCAACCTCGCGCTCAACCGCTGGCCCGATCCGCGCGACCGGCGCTGGGCGCTGCTGCTGATCCCGATGCTGCTGCTCGCTTATGGCATCGGCCATGCAACACCGGCCTCGCCGCTCGGCCTGCTGAGCGTGCCGATGGCGATGATCCTGCTCTGGGTAGGTGCGCTCTGGCCCCGGCTGCACTGGCGCAATCTCTGGATCGTGCCGCTCGGCCTGCTCGCGCTGGCGGGCCTTTGCGGCTGGCTACCGACGCTCAACATGAAGGCGGCCGACTATGGCTGGCCGCTGTTCTCTATCGCGTCCGGCATCGCGACATCGTTGCTGCTTTTCCGCCTCTCGGCGCGGCTCGCGCCAGTCGCCGCCCCGCTCGCCGCGATCGGCCGGGCGTCACTGGTCATCATGTATCTGCACGTCGCGATCATCCATTATGGCACGCCCTATCTGGCCAGGCCTTGGCTGCTCGCGCTTGCGCTGCTGGCGCCCTTCGCCCTGTGGCACCTCATCCGCCTGTCCCCGCGCCTCAGCCGCTGGATGCTCTAGGACAAGGACGGCGTCGACGCTGGCCAGGATCGCCAGCCGGCCAGGAAAAAGGCGATGGCCGCCATGGCGCGCGCATGCGTCCGGTCTGAAACGCCAGCCGGCTCGATCCCCTGCGCCGCCCGGTCCAGCGCCTCGCCGGCAACCAGCCGCACGAACATGTCCGCGCCCAGCCTGACCGTCTCTGCCGGCCGGGCGCCATCCTCGGCCAGAATGGCGGCGATCGCCGTGCTGGCGCGCTGGAACGGCCCATCGACGCTGAGCGCCAGCCCCGGCTGACGCGCCGCCTCCGCCACGATCATGCGATACAGCGCGATCGCATGGGGATTGAGCAGCCAGCCGAGCAATATCTCGCCCGCCGCCTGCAAGCGCTGTTCCAGCGGACCGGCCTCGACCCGCGCCAGATTGGGCATGCCCGACTGGCGGGCCAGGCGCTCGACCACCTCTACGAACAGGTCCGACTTGGTCCGGGCGCGGCGATAGAGGGTGCGCTTGGTCACCCCGGCGCGGCGGGCGATGGCCTCCATGCTGGCCCCCTGGAAACCGGCCTCGATGAAGGTCGCCAATGCCGCATCCAGCATGGTCGTTTCAATCTGTTCGGCTGCCTCGCGCGATGGCCGGCCGGTCGGCCGCGCCGATCCGTCGCTCCCTGATCCGTCAGCCCGCTGGCTGGTGTCGGCGGCCATCCCTGCTTTCCTTCCATTCGGCTCCGGCATAAAAGGATACGGAACCGGATACTTTGAGTCGAGTTTAATTCCCATAAGTCATGCCGTCGCCCGGCGGCGATAATCAAGGAGCAGTTGGAATGGCGTTGTTTAAGGATCGGGTCGCGATCGTCACCGGTGGTGCATCGGGCATCGGCGAAGCTGTAGTGAAGGATTTGCTGGCGGAAGGGGCGAAGGTCGTCATCGCCGATTTCGACGAAGCGGGGGCACAGCGTCTCGCGCAATCCTGTGGCGAGGATCGGGCGCGCGCCTTCAAGGTCGATGTCAGCGATGCACAGGCGGTCAGCGCCAGTGTCGACTTCGCCGTCAAAACCTTCGGCGGACTGCATCTGGCGGTCAATAATGCCGGGATCGGCGCGCCGTCCACACCGCTGGCCGACATCGCCATCGATGACTGGCACCGGGTTGTCGGCGTCGATCTGCACAGCGTCTTCTACGGCATGAAATATCAGATCCCGGCGATGCTGAAATCCGGTGGCGGCGCGATCGTCAACATGGCCTCGATCCTGGGCGCGGCCGGTTGGGCCGGCTCCGCCGCCTATGTGACGTCCAAGCATGCGGTCGTCGGCATGACCAAGACCGCCGCGCTGGACTATGCCGGCCAGGGTATCAGGGTGAATGCGGTCGGGCCGGCCTTTGTCGAAACCCCGGCGCTCGGCAAGACCATGACCGATGCGGAACGGGCCGTCCTCGCCGGCCTGCATGCGTTCGACAGGCTGGCGCGCCCGGAGGAGATCGCTGCCATGACCAGCTTCCTCCTGTCCGACCGCGCCTCCTTCATGACCGGAACCTATTATCCGGTCGATGGCGGCTATCTGGCGCGCTGACGGCGCGGGGCGTCAGCCCTGCTGGATCAGCGACAGCCGATGATCCTCGCCGGCGCGGGCGACCAGGGCATAGGCGGCCTGGGCGATCACCTGCGCCTGGCTCAGCGCGGCGGCATCCTCCTGATGGGCAGGGGCGACCGGGTCGGCGACGGCCGATGCCGATGGCGACGCATAATAGCCCGCGTCGGACAATTGCGTGTCCAGCGTGGTTGCCGGCGCCGCGACGACCTGCGATCGCGGCGCTGGCATGGGCGCGCTATAGGTCAGGGGCGACAGCGAAGGTGACAGGGCAACGCTGTCGCTGACGACGGCTGTTTCGCTCGCGATCACCGGCGCCGGCGCGGTCGCTGCGGCAGATGGTGTCGTTTCGACCGCCGGCGGGACGCTGGCGACCGGCTCGCTGGCCGCAACCGGCGTGGTGGCCGCAGGCGTGCTCGCCTCTGTCACTTTCGCTGTCGTGCTGCCGCTATTCTGGCTTGCCTGCCGAACCTTTTCGGCAAATTCTTCCATCGCCTTCTTGAACTGGCCCCAGCCATTGCCCGAGCCGCCGATCGCACCAACCATCTCTGTTTCGCTCCCGGTCCCCGATCCTGCCATGGCGCGGCAGGGGCTGCGATTTTGACAAGGAACGGGCTTATCCGGCGATTAAGCATTCAATGGAGATGGCGCAGCTTGTCCGGGTTGCGCATGATGTAGATAGCGGTCACCTGGCCGTCCTGAATGTCGAGCGCCGTGGTCTGCAACTCGCCATCGGCCTCGCGCGTGACGAAGCCGGGCAGGCCGTTGACCATGCAGGTGCGCAGCAGGGTCGACCCATATTTACCGAACAGCACGGCCAGCGCCTTGTGGACCTGCATCACCTGGCCATGGCCGATCGCCGGGCGGATCGCGGCCGGGCGCTTGCCGCCGCCATCGCTGTGGAAGCTGACATCCTGCGCCAGCAGCGCGCCCAATGTGCTCATGTCGCCGCTGCGCGACGCGGCGAAGAAGGCGCCGGCAATCTTCAGTCCGCGCTGTTTCTCGACTTGGAACCGGGGGCGGGCGTCGCGCACATGGTCGCGCGCGCGAGCGGCAAGCTGGCGACAGGCGGCGGCATCGCGCTGGATGGTCCTCGCCACTTCGTCAAAGGCCAGCCCAAATACATCGTGCAGCAGGAAGGCGGCCCGCTCCAGCGGCGACAGCCGCTCCAATGCCAGCATCAGCGGCAGGGTGACATCCTCTTCCTCATCAGCCTCTTCGACCAGCGGCTCGGGCAGCCAGGGGCCGACATAGGTTTCGCGCTGCGCCCGCGCCGACTTCATCTGGTCCAGGCAGAGCCGGGTGACGATGCGGCGCAAAAAGGCTTCCGGTTCGCGCACCGCGCCATGGTCGGCGCCCATCCAGCGAATGAAGGCGTCCTGCACCACATCTTCGGCATCGGCGACCGATCCGAGCATGCGATAGGCGACCCGGATCAGGCGGGGACGCAGCGGGTCGAAGCTGTCGGCGGCGTCCATCTGCGTCCCCCCTTCCATCAGGCTGCTGCCTTCATCGGCATGTCGTACCAGAGGTTGAAGCCGACTGCGATGCGGTTCCAGCCATTGATGATGTTGATCATCAGGGTCAGCTTGACCTGCTCCTCCTCGGTGAACTCCCAATTCAGTGCTTCCTTGGCCGCTTCATGGGCATGGCCCTTGGCAATCTCGGTCAGCGCCTCGGTCCAGCCCAGCGCGGCGCGCTCGCGGTCGGTATAACAGGGCGCCTCGCGCCAGGCCGACAGCAGGTAGATGCGCTGTTCACTCTCGCCCTTCTCGCGCGCTTCGTACGTATGCATGTTGATGCAATTGGCGCAGCCGTTGATCTGCGACGAACGGATCTTCACCAGTTCGATCAGGCTCGGCTCCAGGCTGTCGGCGATGGCGGTGGAGAGGGCGGTCCAGCTCTTCATCAGCTGCGGCGCGGCGGCATAGGGATTGATCTTGTCGGTCATGATACAGCTCCTTTGCTTGCTATTGCTGACATGACGAGACGGCCGCGCCCGATGTGACATGGGCCGCAACTTTTTTCGCAAGGGTCGAAAATATTTTGCCGATTCCGGCTCTGGACAGGGGGCGGGGGCAGGCGCTAGCGGCCGCGCCCTATGTCTATCATTGCCACCATCATGAACACGGCCACCGGCCAGCCCATCCAGAAGATGAAGTTCGAGCGCATGCCCAAGCCCTGGGTGTCGCTGAACCTCGAAAATGGCGAACTGGTCACTGCCGACCGCGTCGTCGTCGGCAAGCCCGCACCAGGCAAGTTCATCACCCCGGTCGAAGTCTGGGTCACGCCCAAGACGCTGGGATAATATAACGCAAAAGGAGCTGGCGCGCAGTCCCGGCGTGCCAGCTCCCTACAACCTGGTGGCGCACCCATGCGACCGAAGAACGCAGCCAGGCTGCGTTCCCCAGACGGCGCGGGTTGCGATTAACCGTGCAATTTGATCGCGGTTTCGGCGATCCGGCGGCCCTGATAGCGGGCGCCGTCCAGTTCTTCCTCGCTCGGCTGGCGGCTGCCGTCGCCATCGGCCAGGGTGGTCGCACCATAGGGCGAACCGCCGCGCACCTTGTCGACGCCCATCTGGCCGGCAAAGCCATAGTCCAGGCCGACGATCGTCATGCCGAAATGCAGCAGGTTGGTGATGATCGAGAAGAGGGTGACTTCCTGGCCGCCATGCTGCGACGCGGTCGAGGTGAAGGCGCCACCGACCTTGCCGTTGAGCGCGCCGCGCGCCCACAGGCCGCCGGCCTGATCCAGGAAGGCCGCCATCTGGCTCGACATGCGGCCAAAGCGGGTGCCGGTGCCGATGATGATCGCGTCATAATCCGCCAGTTCGGCGACGGTCGCGACCGGCGCGTCCTGGTCCAGCTTGAAATGGGCGGCCTTTGCGACTTCCAGCGGCGCGGTTTCAGGCACGCGCTTGATGTCGACCTGCGCGCCGGCGGCGGCAGCGCCTTCGGCCATGGCCTTGGCCATCGTTTCAATATGCCCGTAGGACGAATAATAGAGAACCAGAACCTTAGCCATTGTCACGTCTCCTCATCTGAAACTGAAAGGTTGAAAGGGTGGTCGCCCGCACAAGGGAGGGAGCATGCGGGCGACCCGGACCGGTCCGTCGGGGGGAGGGGAATGACGGACCGGTGCGTAAGCGTCATGTCTATTCGCTGTCGACCAGGACGATCTCGCTGTCCTCGACCGCGGTGATGGTGATGGGCGCGCCGCCGATGATGGCCGCGCCGTCCCGTGCCTCGAAGGTCTGGCCGTCAATCTCGATCCGGCCCGTCGCCGGGACCAGATAGAGATGGCGACCTTCGCCGGCCTCATAGGTCACGCTGTCGCCGGCCTTGATCGTGCCGCCCAGCAACCGGGCGTCGGCCCGGATCCGCAGCGCTTCCTTGTCCTCGTCATGGCCGCTGGCCAGCACGACCAGCTTGCCGGAGCGATCGCCCTTCGGGAAGGGCTTGGCGCCCCAGCTGGGCGATCCGCCGACCGACCGGGGAATGACCCAGATCTGGAACAGGGTGGTGGTCTCGTCCTCCAGATTATATTCGGCGTGGCGAATGCCGGTGCCGGCCGACATCACCTGGACGTCGCCCGCCTCGGTGCGGCCCTTGTTGCCCAGGCTGTCCTGGTGGGTGATCGCGCCGGTGCGGACATAGGTGATGATCTCCATGTCGCTGTGCGGGTGGGGCGGAAAGCCCGAGCGCGGACCGATCTCGTCGTCGTTCCATACCCGGATCGCGCCCCAGCCCATGCGGGCGGGATCATAGTAATTGGCGAAGGAAAAATGATGCCGTGCGTTCAGCCAGCCATGGTCGGCATGGCCGAGCGACGCGAACGGGCGGCGCTCGATGCGGCTCGCGGTTGTCGTGCTCATGGGGTCTGCCTTTCGATTGCGATGCCGGATGCTTCCGGCTTGCTTTCCGACAATCTAGCGATCAGGTTCGTTTCTTGAATAAGCAGTGTTGAAACGGATTGTTTCCCTATGCGCCTACCTGATTTCGAGGCCTGGGCGATGTTCGCCGCCGTGGTCGAACATCGCAGCTTTACCGACGCGGCCAAGGCGCTCAGCGTCTCCAAGGCCACCGTGTCCAAGGCGGTGACCCGCCTGGAGCAGCATCTCGATACCAGCCTGTTCAGCCGCACCAGCCGCCGCCTGGCGCTGACCGAGAGCGGCCGGCGCCTTGCCGACCATGCCCAGCGCATCCTGGCCGAAGGGCAGGCGGCGGAGGAGGCTGCGCGCGACGAGACCGCCGAACTCTCCGGCACGGTCCGGCTGGGCGCGCCGATGAATTTCGGCCTGCTGCGGATCGCGCCGCTGATCGCGCAGTTCACCAAGGAAAATCCGCTGGTCGATGTCGACCTGCATCTGTCCGATGCCAAGATCGACATCGTCGAACTCGGCCTCGACGCCACTATCCGCATCGCCGACATGCCCGACAGTTCGCTGCGTGCGCGCCGGCTGGCGGATGTCCATATGCATGTCGTCGCCTCGCCCGCCTATCTGGCCGAGCGCGGCCGCCCGACCCATCCGTCCGACCTCGGCAGCCATGACTGCCTCTGCTATTCCAACGTCACCGCGCCCGATGTCTGGCGCTTCACCGGTCCGGGGCAGCAGAATGTGACGGTGCAGGTCCGCCCGCGCATCACCGTCAACAGCGGCGAGGCGATGATGCCCGCGCTGCGGCTTGGCGTCGGCATCGCCCGTCTGCCCGATTTCATCGTCGGCGACGCGATCCGTTCGGGCGAGCTGGAAGAGATTTTGCTCGACTGGCGGCCGCCGCCATTCGGCCTGCATCTGGTGACGCCGCCCTCGCGGCTGCGCCCGGCACGGGTGGAGGCGCTGCTCGACTTCCTGACCCGCCACCATGGTTGCTGAGGCTGGTTTACGAAGTGCAAATTTCCGCCTTGTGAGCGGCGCGGATCGCCGGCGCGAAAGGCGGAACCAGCGCAGGACTTTGCTCGTTTCGTCCCGTAATCCAGCTTGACTCGGCGGGCTTCGTTACGGGGCAACGCTTTGTAAATAGATTCGTTTTTATACGACTCGCGGATTCCTGCGGGTTAGCGAAAAATTAACCTTTGTCCTTCAGAAGTTTTTTGGTTAATGATTGCGAGCAGAAACCGTTCTGGTGGGGTGAACGGACCTGCGACACGAAGGGGCTTCCAATGCGCGTGCTGCTGATTGAGGACGAACCGACCACCGCCAAGGCGATCGAGCTTATGCTCACGACCGAGGGCTTCAATGTCTACACCACCGATCTCGGGGAAGAGGGCCTCGATCTCGGCAAGCTGTACGACTATGACATCATCTGTCTCGACCTGAACCTGCCCGACATGCACGGCTATGACGTGCTGAAAAAGCTGCGGGCGGCACGGGTGCAGACCCCGGTGCTGATCCTGTCGGGCGTCGCCGAAATGGACAGCAAGGTCCGTTCCTTCGGCTTCGGCGCCGACGATTATGTCACCAAGCCGTTCCATCGCGAGGAGCTGATCGCGCGCATCCACGCCGTGGTCCGCCGCTCGAAGGGCCATTCGCAGTCGGTCATCCGCACCGGCAAGCTGGCCGTGAACCTCGACGCGAAGACCGTGGAAGTGGACGGCAACCGCGTCCATCTGACCGGCAAGGAATATGCGATGCTGGAGCTGCTCTCGCTCCGCAAGGGCACGACCCTCACCAAGGAGATGTTCCTCAACCATCTCTATGGCGGCATGGACGAGCCCGAACTCAAGATCATCGACGTGTTCATCTGCAAGCTGCGCAAGAAGCTGGCGCTGGCCTGCGGTGGCGACAATTATATCGAGACCGTCTGGGGCCGCGGCTATGTGCTGCGCGATCCCGATGAGGTCGAGGCGCTCGAAGCGCGGGTTGCCTGATCGACCGCTGATTGCATGTCAGGGGGTGGAAAGGCCGGCGGTCCGATGGGATCGCCGGCCTTTTCCGTGTCCGCCATATTGTTACAAATTATGTAATTTCCATAGAATTAAGCTGCCATTTACCATCGATGCCTAGGCCGGGGGTGAAGGAGTTTTATGTTCATGGGCCAGGCCATTCACCCCCACAGCCGCGATGCCGTCTGGGACGCCATCTGCCGTTCGCAGGCGGTGATCGAATTTGCGCCGGACGGCACCATCCTCTGGGCCAATGACCTGTTCCTGGCGACCATGGGCTATGCGTTGGGGGAGATTGTCGGCCGCCATCACCGCATCTTCTGCGACGAAGGTCAGGCGCTCTCGACCGCCTATGCGGCGCTGTGGGACAAGCTGGCGCAGGGCGATTTCGATGCCGGCGAATATCGGCGCCTCGACAAGCATGGCCGCGACATCTGGCTGCAGGCCACCTATAATCCGGTCTTCAATGCCGAAGGCCGGGTCGAGCGTATCCTCAAGATCGCGACCGACACCACCCCGTCCAAGATCTTGCGCGCGGAACTCAAGAGCACGGTCGACGGGCTGGTCGACATTGTCGAGACGATCAGCGGCATCGCCAACCAGACCAATCTCCTCGCCCTCAACGCCACGATCGAGGCGGCGCGGGCGGGCGAGGCCGGGCGTGGCTTCGCGGTGGTCGCGGCAGAGGTCAAGAAACTGGCAGGGGACACCCGCGCCGCCACCGATCGCGCCCGCGCCATGGTGCTCGCGTCCAGCTGATCCCGCCGCCCGATTGCGGACATGATGCGGCCGGCGATCCGATGGGGATCGCCGGCCGTTTCCGTCAGGCGACGGCTACGGGGTTATGGGGTCAATCCGTGGCCTGATCGGAAGAGGAAGGGGTCGCGGCCTCGCTCTGCGGCTGGCTGGTGCTGCCATGGGTCTCGCCACTGCCCGAAAGCTGACCGCTGGCGTCGATCGATGCCGCGCTGCCGACGGCATGGGTCGCGTTGCCGGCGACATTGCCCGCCGCTGATCGCGCGCCGCCGGCCGTCGAGCCCGCCCGATCCCGCGCGGTGGCAACCGTGCTGCCTGCCCGATCACGCGCCGATGCCACGGTGCTGCTGGCCCGATCGCGCGCCGTCGCGACGCCGCTTTCCGTCCGGTCCCGTGCGGCGCCGACCGTGTCGCTCGCCCGGCTGCGCGCCGCATCGGTCGCGCCGGTCACATCGCTGGTGCCCAGCGTATCGACCGCCAGGTTGCCGCTGGCCGATCCCGATCCGCTGGCCGAGCGGCTCTTGCCATGACGGGTTGCCGATCCTTCGGCGCGGCCATTGCCGTTGCCGCTGGCGCCGACCCGGCCATTGTCGAGGTCGATGCTGCGATCCAGACTCCCCGATCCGCCGAACGAACCGCCCAGCGTGCCGCCCAGGCCGCCGGTCATGCCGCCCAGTCCGCCACCACCCAGGGCGCCGCCACCGCCCAGCAACTGGGCCGATGCGGGAGCCGTGGTGAGCGCCGCGAGGCAGGCGGTTGCGATGATAATCTGCGTCTTCATGGACCGTCTCCTTGGTCATCTTGATCCGATGACAGGACAACGGCGGGGCGTTTCGCTTTAATCCCGAACGTCTGAATTTTTCTCGCAAGCCACGGAAATTCAGTCCATATTTCTGCAAGTCTCGCACAATATGCCGGCGCCATAGCCCTTGCCGCGGGCGGGTTTCGCCTCCCGCCGCAATGCCTCGACCGATCCGCCCGCCATCAGCCGCCCGGCCACCAACGGCGCCGCAAAGGATGTGCCGCGCACCTTGTCCCGGCCGCCGTCCATGTCGGCGGCCATCATGTCCGCACCGGGCGCGGCAAAATCGACATGGGCCGCGCGCCCGGCCTCGGGCAGCAACCGGCCCCGCCCGTCCACGCCGGTCACGGCGATCACCTGCGGGTAGGATGCGGGGTAGGCGGGCGGGGCGGCCGGGCCGTCATTGCCGACTGCCGCGATCAGCATCACCCCCTTGTCGCGCACCAGCCGGATCGCGCCGGCCAGCAAGGGATTGTCCGGCCCGACCAGGCTGATCGTCACCACCTTCGCGCCACGCGCCGCCATCCAGCCCAGCGCGCGGACGATGGCAAAGCTGCTGCCACCGGCCGGATCGTCGCCATAGACATCGGCGATCAGCAGCGGCGTGCCCGGCGCCGCGCCCTTCACGCTGCCATATCCGCCGATCAAGGATGCGACCGCCGTGCCATGGGCGCTGGCCCTCGGCGCGCCGGCCAGGAAGCCGCGCTGCTCGATCGCGCCGGCCAGGGCCGGATGCGCGGCCACGCCGCCGTCGATCAAGCCCGCCGCGCCGCGCCCAACGCTACCATGGCTCGCCAGTGCGGCCGATTTTCCCGCCGCAGCCGCACCGCTCGGGAAATAGAGATTGTCGGCGCTCGCCTGCGCCTGCGGGGCGATCTTGCGCACATTGCGCAGCGCCCGCGCCAGGCTCTGGCCGTCGGGCACGGTCAGGCGGGTGATCGTCATGTCGATCCCCTCCGCCTCGATCCGTTCCACGCCATAACCGGCCGCACGCAGCTTATCGATCGCGGCCGCGTCCGCCCCGGTCAGCAGGATGATGCCGCGCCGCGCCGGCTCTCGCCGGTCATCCAGTTCGATCTGGTCGCCATGCTGGCGCAGCAGCGCGTCGATCCGCGCCGTGCGCGCTGCCGCCAGCCGATCGGCCAGACGTGCCGGTGACAGCCGGTCCAGCCCACTCTGGTCGACGATACTGCCCAGCCGGTCGAGCGTGTCGGGCACTATCTGGCCGACCCCGCCCAGCGCACCGCCTCCCAACGTCCCAGCGGCCGGGGCGGGCAGCAATTGCGCCTGCGCACCCGGCGCTGCGAGCCACAGCCCTGCGATCAGCAGCGGGCGCGTCCATCTCATCTCTGTCTCTTCCCGCCGGTCATCGCCGGCCTTTTCAGCGTCAAAATCGTCCATCGTCAAAAAAATTCCGGTTGCTGGACTTTCTGAAGGATGAAACGGCCGGGCAGGGACGTTTCATCCCTGTAAGAATATCTTGGAGAAACCATGTCGTTCGAGCGCGACCTGCTGGCGATTTTGCCCCGGCTGCGGCGTTTTGCCGCCAGCCTGTCGCATGATCGCGCCGATGGCGACGATCTGTGCCAGGCCGCACTGGAAAAGGGGCTGCGCGCCCGCGACCAGTGGCAGCCGGGCACGCGGCTCGACAGCTGGATGTATCGGATCATGCGCAATCTTTGGATCGATGAGGGGCGCGCCCGCCAGCGGGCCGCCAGAACCTTCGCGCCGGAAGAGGCGGGGGCCGATGTCGGCTATGCGGGGGACAAGGCGGTGGAGCAGGCCATGACCCTGTCCGACGTCGACCGGGCGATGCAGGCATTGCCGCCCGAACAGCGCGAGGCGATCGCCCTCGTGCTGGTGGAGGGGCTGTCCTACAAGGAGGCGGCTGCGATATTGAACATACCGATGGGCACGCTGACCTCGCGACTGGTGCGCGGTCGCGGCGCGCTCATCGAGCTATTGGGGGAAGCGGCATGACCGACATTGACGAAGCCATGCTGATCGCCTGGGTGGATGGCGAACTGGACGAGGTGACGCGGCGGCGGGTTGACCGCGCCGTGGCGGACGATCCCGCGCTGGCCGCCCGGCTGGAGCAGCATCGGCGGCTGCGCGCACGGCTGGCCGGCCATTTCGCGCCGATCGCGCAGGAGGACGTGCCCGCGTCGATGCAGGCCATGCTGGCGCCGCCGACGGTGGTCCCGATCGTTCGGCCGTCGCGGCGCTGGGCGTGGGCGACGGGCGGCGCGATCGCCGCCAGCCTGCTGCTGGGCCTTGGCATCGGCCATATGTCGGGCGGGCCGGTAGGGCCGATTGCGGTCAGGGACGGCGCAATGCTGGCACAGGGATCGCTTGCCACCGCGCTCGATAGCCAGTTGGCCTCGGCCGGCGAGGACGGAGCGGTCCGCATCGGCCTCAGCTTCCGGCGCAAGGGCGGCGGCTGGTGTCGCAGCTTCGACGGCGCGGCCATGGCCGGCGTCGCCTGCCGCACCGATGCCGGCTGGCAATTGCTGCAGGCGGTGCCCGGCAAGGGCGAGACGAGCGAATATCGCCAGGCCGCCTCGGCCGATCCGCGCCTTCTCGCCACCATCGACGGCCTGATCGACGGCGCTCCTGCTGATGCGCAGGGCGAGCGGGCAGCGCAGGCGGCCGGCTGGCGCTAACTGCCGCTTCGCTGTCGCCTCAGTGTCGCTTCCCCGTCGCGTCACTGTCGCTTCGATGGCGCGTCAGGGACGCGTGGCAGGCGCGCCAGGCCGCAAAAACGGCTGATTTCACGTCGCACGACACTGTGAACTTTCAACTGTCGCGTCAGAATTCCAGGTTCAGCCGGCCATAATAGAAGCCGCCGCTGATCCCATAGGGAGCATAGGCATTGTAAAGGCTGCCGGCCGTCCGGTTCACGGGCTTCAATTTGTTGGGATAGGTGTTGAGCAGATTATTGGCGCCGACCGACAGCTTGACGCCCTTCGCCAGCCGGTAGCCCAGTTCGAGGTCGAGGATCGTCTTGGGGGTCAGCTTCTCATCGACATAATCATAGAGGCAGCCGGGGCTGTTGGCGGTGCAGCTTTGGAAATCCTCGGTATGATAGACGGCGGCGCTCGCCCGTTGATAGATTTTGCCATAGCGGGTGGCGCGCAGGTTCAGGTTGAAATCACCCTTTTCCCACAGGATGTTGCCGATCAGCTTGTCGCGCGGCGTACCTTCGGAAAGGTCGCCCTGCTTGGCCCGGCCGATCAGCACCAGCTTCGATTCCAGGATTTCCACCGGGACCGGGTCGATATGGGTGAAGATGGTCTTGTTGAAATTGGCCGACAGGCTGATCGTCGCGGTGCCAAGGTCGCCCAGCCCCGCTCGATAGGTGCTGACGATGTCGAGGCCGCGGGTGCGCGTGTCGGCCGCGTTGGAGAAGATGAGGCCGCCGGCAATGCCCTGGATGCCAGCCGCCGCCAGCGCATCCATGACCACCGGGCCGCTCAGCGTTTCGGACAGCAGGATGCGGTCCCTGACCTTGATCTGATAGGC
The DNA here is from genome assembly GCF_049472635.1 of Sphingobium salicis subsp. salicis. Taxonomy (NCBI): domain Bacteria; kingdom Pseudomonadati; phylum Pseudomonadota; class Alphaproteobacteria; order Sphingomonadales; family Sphingobiaceae; genus Sphingobium; species Sphingobium salicis. Next base: position 2,390,256 of record NZ_JAYRCS010000001.1, on the reverse strand, counting down.
ATCGACCGTGACGTTGAAATTGGGGGCCGGGGTCAGGACGATGCCGGCGGAAAAGTTGGTCGACTTTTCCGGCTTCAGCGGCTGCGCCCCCAGCGCCCGCGCGGCGACGCCATCGACCGGCAGCGCCTGCACTGGCAGCAGCTGGTTCACGCCGTTGACGGTGACGTTGATCGTGGAGGAGGAGGCATAATGTTGTTGCTGCAGCGTCGGCGCGCGAAAGCCGGTGCTGGCGGTGCCGCGAATGGCAAAGCCGCGAAACGGCTCGATGCGCAGCGACGCCTTGCCGGTGTCGGTGGTGCCGAAGTCGGAATAATCCTCATGCCGTCCGGCCAGGCCGAACTCCAGCCCCTCGACGATTTGGCCTTCCAGATTGATATAGGCGCTCCAGTTGTCGCGGCTCCAGCTGCCCGATCCTTCGGGCAGGAAGCCGGTGACGCCCTGCGACCCGACCCCGGTCCGCGTCGCCCCGGCGAACCAGCTGCCGGCCGGCGAGACATAGCCGCCATCGATATAGGATTCCGGGTCGCCCGGACCGATCAGGAACTTGTTCTTCTTATATTCGGCGCCGACCGCGACCGACAGCGGGCCGGCGAGGCCGATGTCCAGTTCCTTGCTGAAGTCGAGATTGCTGGTCCATTCGTCAAAGCGGATCTTGCCGAGGTAGAAATGGGTCGGACTGGCCGGTCCCATGGAGGGGTTGAGCGAGGTCGTCTGCGCATATTTGACCTCGTCCTGCGCATAGCTGGTCGACAGGTCGACATGGATGCCGCCGCCGATCTCGCCCCGCAGGCCGCCGGCGACCTGAAAATCCTCGTCATAGACGTGGATGCGCGGGATATAGCCCTCGGGGTAGATCTCCAGGATATTGTTGAGCGCCGCCGGATTGCGATAGGTCAGCCAGCCGGCCGCATGCCGCTTGGAATAGGTGCCGAAGCTGTACAGCTCCATGTCGCCCCCGACCGGCATCATCGCGTCATAGCTGGCATTGCCGCCGATCACCTGCGGCTGGCCATATCTGGCGCGGATGCGGTCCGGGTCGGCATTGCGCGCGTCGCCGGTGGGGTAGAAGGGATTGCTGGTGATCGGGCTGCTGTTGACCACCGTATTGTCCTGCAGCACGCCTTCGCCCGACAGGTGGATATAGCCGCCGTCCGGCCCGATCGCGAAGCCCTTGTCGATCTGCCAGCGGCCCTGCCAGCCGCCATTGTCGGCGGTGCTGCCCATGGTCAGCGCCGCGCCGCCCTGCGTGTCGTTCTTCAGGATGATGTTGACGACACCGGCGATCGCATCCGACCCATATTGGGCGGACGCGCCGTCGCGCAGCACCTCGATCCGCTGGATCGCATTGCCGGGGATCAGGTCCAGGTCCGGTGGCGACTGGCCATTCTGGACCGACCCGTTGATGAACAGGGTGGCGGTATTGTGCCGCCGCTTGCCGTTGACCAGCACCAGCAACTGGTCGCCGCCCAGGCCGCGCAGCGACAAAGTGCGCACCGCCCAACTGGCGCCCGCGCCATTGTTCGACACATTGATCGACGGGACCAGCGTGCCCAGCAGGTCGCGCACCGACTGCTTGCCGCTCGCTTCCAGATCCTTTTCGCCCAGTACGTCGATCGGCGCCAGGCTTTCGGCGACGGTGCGGGTCGTCTGGCGGGTGCCGGTGACGATGATGGGCGCGGATTCGGCGGCCGGTTCCGGCGCAGGCGCCATGGCGAGGCTATCGATCGTCGCCGTGCCGCTCGCCTGCGCGAACTGGATCGCCAGCGGGCGGCGGCGCACCGCGCTGCGGTTGGGCGGGGTGATAAGGGCGATGACGCCGGCGCCGGCCGGGGATCGGCGCAATTCGGTGCCGGCCAGCAACTGGCTGAGCGCATCGTCGGTGCTCAGCCATCCTTCGACCCGACGGCTGCGGATATTGGCGACTTCATCATAGGGGAACAGGATGCGAATGCCGGCCTGCGCCGACAGCGCCCGCAGCGCGCCGCTCAGCGGCTGCGACGGGATGGTGAATTTGTGCCGCTGCGACAGGCTGGTGTCCGGCGCAGGGGCGGCAAGCAGTTGGGTCGGCGCAACAAGGCATGTGGCGAGCGAAAGCCCCGCCAGAACATGGCGTTTCTGCATGATATGTCCCCTGCTGATCGGCATTTTTTGCCGTTGGTCATGGGAACGAAATATGGTGGGCGATCCGCCATGGACCGGCAACAAAAGCGCCAGGCCATGGCAGTTGCTCTGGAAGGGCTCAGGTCTCGCCGGTCTGAAGGAACCAGCGATCCGCGCCCTCCAGGCCGATGGCGGTCAGCCGGCCGGAATAATAGGCGCCGGTATCGATGCCGATGCGATTGGCCAGATTTTCGACTTCCAGCGTGATGCTATGGCCATGGACGACCATCTTGTCATGCCGTCCGCCATGGTTGAGAAAGTCGCCGCGTATCCAGCGCAGGTCCGACGGTCGCTGCTCGGCGATCGGCACCCTGGGGCGGATGCCGGCATGAACGAACAGATAGTCGCCGACCGTCAGATGATCGACGAAGCTGTCGAGGAAGTCGACATCCGCGCGCGGAATATGGTTCAGCATCCAGTGGGCGATCGCCCCATCATCCATGTCGGCGCTCAGCGAAAGCGGCAGGCCGTAGCTGGCGAGCGTTTCCATGCCGCCGATGCGCCGGAAGAAGCCGACCGCGCCCTGATCGCCGCGCGCAGCCATGACGAAAATCTCTTCATGATTGCCCTTGAGCAGCCGGATGTCGCTGCCCGATCCGTGCAGTGCCCGGACCCGCTCGACCACCTGCGCCGAATGCGGCCCGCGATCGATCAGGTCACCAAGAAGGATGAGGCATCGGCGCTTCCCAGGCCGCAGCGCATCGTCGGCGACCAGCATGCCGAGCAACTGGTCGAGCAGGTCGAGCCGGCCATGAATGTCGCCGATCGCATAGACGCGCCAGTCATCCCCAACGCTGGGAGGCAATCCGCCCTGGTCGTCGGATCGGCGCAGGAATTTCAGCATCGGGAGGGCCATGTGCGCTTCATGGCCCGCGATGCTGCCACAGCGTCACAGGCGCGGCAATGTCACGCCCTGCTGTCCCATATATTTTCCGGCCCGGTCGGCATAGCTGACCTCGCAAGGCTCGTTGCCCTGCAGGAACAGGAACTGGCAGGCGCCTTCATTGGCATAGATCTTGGCGGGCAGCGGCGTGGTATTGGAAAATTCCAGCGTCACATGGCCTTCCCAGCCCGGCTCCAGCGGCGTGACGTTCACGATGATGCCGCAGCGGGCATAGGTGGATTTGCCAAGGCAGATCACCAGCACGTCGCGCGGCACGCGGAAATATTCGACCGTGCGGGCAAGGGCGAAGCTGTTGGGCGGGATGATGCAGACGTCGGTCTTGCGGTCGACGAAGCTGTTGGCGGCGAAATCCTTGGGATCGACCACAGCGCTGTCGACATTGGTAAAGATCTTGAACTCGTCGGCGACGCGCGCGTCATAGCCATAGGAAGACAGGCCATAACTGATGCAGCCGTCGCGGCGCTGGTTCTCTACGAACGGCTCGATCATGCGGTTCGACTGGGCCTGCTTGCGGATCCAGCGGTCGGAAAGGATGGACATGGGTCTGTCAGCTCTTCTGTGCAGGGGTGATGCCAAGGTCGGTCGGGCCGAAGGCGTGGGGCAGCAGGTCGGCAACACGATGTTCGACCAGGCCGTCACCTTCGGGCGCGACGCAATAGATGGCCAGGGTGCGGCCGGCCATCTGTTCGGCCTCGTTGATGACCTGGCGGCATCGGCCGCAGGGGCTGACGATCGCCTCGCCGCCGACGCTGCCGTCCGCCGCCATGCCGCCGCCGACGACCGCGATTTCCGCGACATCGGCCAGGCGGCCCTGCGCGTTGACGGTCGCCAGCGCAACGGTTTCGGCACAAAGCGACAGGCCGTAGCTCGCATTTTCAAAATTGCTGCCGGTGACGATGCTGCCATCGGTCAGGCGCACGGCGGCGCCCACGGCAAAGCGGCTATAGGGCGCATGGGCATGGGCCAGCGCGCCGCGTGCTGCCGCGACCAGCGCAGCGATATTCTTGTCTTCTGCACTCATGGTGCCACCACATCCCATCTGATCGGTCCGTCGACGCCGTCGATATGCCGCATGTCGCTGGCTGTCCACATCACCCAGGGCCGTTTGGCATAATCGGGCGCGAAGAAATTGCCGTCGACCCACAAGGTCCGGTTGATGCCGCTGGCAATGTCATATTGGGCGTCGAAATCCGCGCTGATGTTGAGCAGGGCGGGCTTGCCGGCATGGCTTTCGACCAGATTGACCAGCGTGTTGAGTTCCGACAATACCTGATCGCGGCCCGGCCGCGTGGCGCAGGACGGATCGAACCCCAGCCGGATGACCGGGGGCAGGGCGGCATTGTCGCGCGGCACGGTGGTCATGAACTGGGTCGCCTGATCGACGGCCTTGGCACACAGGCTATAGTCCAGCGCCGCGCCATAGCGCATGCCCGCGCCACGCGCGCCGCGCCAGTTGGCGGCGAACAGCGGGTCGCGCAGGCTGGCGCCCCTGGCCGCGCGAATATAGGCGAAATCCGCCCCCTGCGCCGCCAGCGTGCCCCATTCGACCAGGCCGGTGTCGGATGTCACCGATACGCCCTGGGTCGGATATTCGTCACGGTTCGGAGCCCATCCGCGTGCATAGATCCACAATGCCGAACCCAGCACCATGATGATTGCCAGAACCGCCCCCAAACGGACCAGCAAGCCCCCCAAAGTCAAACGCCCGATGATATTACCCCTTGATGTGCAGGACGCAGATAAGTGTGAACAGGCGGCGCGCGGTGTCGAAATCGACCGCGATCTTCCCCTCCAGCCGCTCTTTCAGCATGTCCGCTGCGTCGTTGTGAATGCCCCGCCGGGCCATGTCGACGGTTTCGATCTGCGCTGGCGAGGCATTGCTGATCGCCTGATAATAGCTGTCGCAGATCGCGAAATATTCGCGGATCGGCCGGCGAAAACGGCCCAGGCCCAGGATGATCGCCTCCAGCGGGCTGTCATCCGCGCGATTGATCTCGATGACCAGGCGCCCTTCCTCGACCCGCAGCACCACCTTGTAGGGGCCGGCATAGCCGTCGGCATGGACGCGCTCGGGCGCGAAATGATTATCCTCCAGCAGGTCGAAAATGGCGATGCGCCGTTCCTGCTCGACATCCGCGTTGCGCCACAAGATGGTGCGCTCGTCGAGCTTGATGTCTATGATGCGCGGATCGGCCATGGCGGGTCTGCTGTCAGTGCGGCGGCGGGCCACGAAAAGCAAGCGGGACTTGTGGCGGGGGAGATGTGGTTGTTTCAACCTTCGCCCTTGCGCGACCCGCGTCGTGGCGCGATGAGGGCCCATGGTCGAACTCGTGAAACTCAATGCCGCTCCCGAAGAGGGCGGGCTGGAACTGCCGCGCAACGTCGAAGCGGAAGCTGCGCTGCTCGGCGCGCTGATGATTGACAACCGCATCGCGGAGGATGTGCAGCTCAAGCTGAAGCCCGAACATTTCTTCGAGCCACTACATGGCCGTATCTATGAGGCGGTGATGCGCCTGATCGAGCGCGACATGATCGCCAATCCGGTGACGCTCAAGCCGATGCTGGAACAGGATCCGGCGCTCAAGGAACTGGGCGGCGCGGCCTATCTGGCGCAACTCACCGGCAGCGGTGCCGCGCTGCTGGGTGCGCGCGACTTCGCGACCCAGATCTATGACCTTGCCCTACTTCGTCAACTTGTGAACGTTGGTCGAGAACTGGTTGATAATGCTCTGGATACCAGTGAGGATGTCAATCCGCGCGAGCAGATCGAGCTGGCCGAAGTCGCGCTTTACAAAGTGTCGGAAGGCGAGGGCGAGAGCGGGTCGGTCAAGAGCTTCCTTTCGGCCTCCACCATGGCGGTACAGGTGGCTGAACGTGCGCTCAACAGCGGCGGCCATGTGTCGGGTATCACCACCGGCATCAACAGCCTCAACGAGAAGATCGGTGGTCTGCACAATTCCGACTTGATGATCCTGGCCGGTCGTCCGGGCATGGGCAAGACGTCGCTGGCGACCAATATCGCCTATAATGCGGCGTCGCGCTGGCTGCGCGACCATAATGACGGCATTCCGCCGGAAAAGAATATGGGCGCCAAGACCGCCTTCTTCAGCCTCGAAATGTCCGCCGACCAGCTCGCTACCCGCGTTCTGGCCGAACAGTCGGGCATCAGCGGCGAAGCGCTGCGTATGGGCAAGATCAGTCGGGCGGACTTCCAGAACCTGTCGCGCGCCGCGCGCGACCTGCAGGAACTGCCGCTGTTCATCGACGATACGCCGGGCCTGACGATCGCGGCGCTGCGGACCCGCGCTCGTCGCCTCAAGCGCCGTCACGATGTCGGCTTCATCGTCGTCGACTATCTCCAGCTGCTGCAGGGCAGCGGCAAGGCGGGCGATAGCCGCGTCAATGAAATTTCGGAAATTTCCCGTGGTTTGAAGACGTTGGCGAAGGAACTTCATGTGCCGGTGCTGGCGCTGTCGCAGCTGAGCCGTGCGGTGGAACAGCGCGAGGACAAGCGTCCGCAGCTGTCCGACCTTCGCGAATCAGGCTCGATCGAGCAGGACGCGGACATGGTCTGGTTCGTGTTCCGCGAGGATTATTATGTCGCCGCCAAGGAGCCGGGAAACAAGGAAGGGCCCGAGCATCAGGAATGGGTGCAGGAGATGGAACGCATCTACGGCCTGGCCGAAGTGATCGTCGCCAAGCAGCGTCACGGTTCGACCGGCCGTATCCGCATGAAGTTCGACGCCAAGATCACGCGCTTCTCGGATCTGGCCGAGGGCAGTTCCTACCTCGAAGACCTCGAATAAGAAGGCATGGCGGCGGACATGTCCGCCGCCACCGGGTTCAGCCGGCGACGAACGCCTTGAAGACGATGCACAGGCCGATCATGCTGGCGAGATAGGCGAGCGAGCGGACCACTGGCACGCCCAGGCCATAGAGCGGCAGGTAGAGCGCGCGCGACACCAGCCACAGCCAGCCACCGATCGCCGTCCATTCGCTGGTGCGGCCGGCCACGACCACGCCGAACAGGACGATGATCGCGATCGGGAAGGTTTCCAGGAAATTGGCCTGGGCGCGGACAAGCCGGCCGCCGACCGGATCGAGCGGGGGCAGGTTTTCGTCCCGCGCCCCGGTATTCCATTTCAAACCATATTGTTTCGTCTTGAGATGCGCCGCCGCGAAGATATGGACCAGCAGCAGGACGCAGGCCCAGGCAAGGATCTTCAGTTCAACCGCCATCATACCCTCCCTTTATCGCGGCGGCGTCATGCCATCCGCTTATTTGACGATTGGCAACCATATCGCGCTGGCGCCCGCCGCGCCATATTGCACGCTCTGGGTCGCTGGCTTGTAGTCGCCCGGCTTCGCGTCGAAGATCGACGGCACATAGGTCTGCGGATTGCGGTCATAGACCGGGAACAGGCTGGACTGGATCTGCACCATGATGCGGTGGCCCGGCTTGAACACATGGTTCACATTGGGCAGGCCGAACTTGTAATTTTCCGCCTTGCCCGGAGTCAGCGCCTGCGGCTTGTCGAAGCCATGGGCGTAGCGGCCCCGGAAAATGTCGATGCCGATCGGCAGTTCATATCCGGCCATCACCGGATTGGCGGTGTTTTCCTCCGGATAGACGTCGATCAGCTTCACCACCCAGTCGCTGTCGGTGCCACTGGTAGCGGCGAACAGGTCGACCATCGGTTGGCCGGCGATATGGACGTCCTTGTCCAGCACCGGCGTCACATAGGTCAGCACATCGGGCCGACCATCGACGAAACGCTGGTCCTTCACCAGCCAGGTGCGCCAGGCTTCATTCTGGTCCTGATGGATCGGGCGGGGCAGATAGGGCACCGGCTTGGCCGGATCGGAGACATAGGAGTCGCTGCCCGCGGCTGCCGGCTTGGCCCAGGACAGGCTGTAGCTGGCGCCCAGATAGAGCGGGGTTGGCTTGCCGCCCGGCCATTTGGCGCGGGTTTCCCATTTGTCGATGCCGGTCGCATAGGTGAGCGAGCCGGGCATGGTGTAGCCGGCGGGCGGATTGTCCTTGAGATAATGGTCGAGGAAGGGCTTCATCGTGCCGACGCGGAACTGGCGGCCGGTATCGCCCTCGAACTGGAGATCGCCCAGGCTCCGGCCCTCATAATTGACGCCGCTATGGCGCCAGGGGCCGATCACCAGGCTGACCATGTCATTCTTCTTGTCCTGCGGTTCCAGCGCCTTGTAGACCGCCGGCGCGCCATAGCTGTCCTCCTGGTCCCATTGGCCCACGACCAGCATCGTCGGCACGGTCAGCGTACGCTTGGCCAGCAGCTTGTCGACCGCCTGTTCCTGCCAATAGGCATCATAGGCCGGATGTTCGAGCAGCTTGCGCACCGAAGGAAAGGCATCGAGGCCATAGGCGCGGGCGAAGTCGCCGGCCGATCCGGCGTTCAGCATCGTCGTATATTCGTCGCCATTGCCCATCGGGATCGCGCCGCCGCCCTTCTTGGCAGTCTGCGACAGGCTGTAGCCGAAACCGAAATTGCGGAAGGCGCCATTGTGGAACCAGTCGTCGCCCATCCAGCCGTCGACCATCGGGCTCTGCGGCACGGCCGCCTTCAGCGCAGGGTGCGGGTCGATCAGCGCCATCAACGAGGTGAAGCCGGGATAGGAGGAGCCGGTGATGGCGACCTTGCCGTTGGTTTCCGGCACATTCTTCACCAGCCAGTCGATCGTGTCATAGGCGTCGGTGCTGTTGTCGACGTCGGTTTTGTTGAGCGGGCCACGCAGCGGACGGGTCATGACATAGTCGCCCTCCGACCCGTGCAGGCCGCGCACGTCCTGATAGACGCGGATATAGCCGTCATTGACGAAATCGGCGTCCATGACCGGCAGGATTTCCTCGATCCTCTGGCTGCGGTTGCGGCTGGTCGCCTTGCCGGCATCATAGGGAGTGCGGGTCAGCAGGATGGGGCCGTGGCTGGTGCCCTTGCGCATGACGATGACGGTGAACAGCTTCACCCCGTCGCGCATCGGGATCATCACTTCCTTGCGCACATAGTCCGCCTGCGGCCGGGCCGGATCATAGACATCGACCTTGTCCGGGGTCATCGGATCGGTCTGGGCGGCGATCGGCGCGGCGAGCGCGGCGATCATCAGGGCGGCAGCGGAAATCTGTGCGGCACGAAGCATGGCGATACCCCTTTGTTTTTTTGTAATCATGCAACGGGTCCGGCCTTGAGGGAAGGCCGGACCCGCTTGTCCTTTGTCAGGCCTGCGCGAGGGCGCGGGCACGATCCTCGATCCGCTTCTCCAGGATCGACAGCGGCATCGCGCCTTCCTCAAGAACGGCGTGGAACTGCTTGATATCGAACTTGTCGCCCAGCAGCGCCTGCGCCTTTTCGCGGGCCTTGGTCCAGCTGCCATGGCCAACCTTGTAGCTGGTCGCCTGGCCCGGCTGGGTGCAGTAGCGCTCGACCTCGCGCTGGCAGCGGGGGCGGGCAAAGCCGGTCTTCTCGACCATGTAATCGGTCGCCTGCTTGACGCTCCACTGCTTGGAATGGATGCCGGTGTCGACCACCAGGCGGGCGGCGCGGAACAGGAAGGACTGAAGATAACCGGCGCGATCGATCGGCGTCGCATAGCCGCCCAGCTCGTCGGCCAGTTGCTCGGCATAGAGCGCCCAGCCTTCGCTATAGGCGCTCATGAAGGCGACCTTGCGCAGCATCGGCACGTCACCGGCGGTCTGCGCGGTCGAGATCTGGAGGTGATGGCCGGGCACGCCTTCATGATAGGTGAGGGCCGGCAGGCCATATTTCGGCCAGTCGCCGACATCCTTCAGGTTGATGAAGTAGATGGCCGGGCGCGAGCCGTCGAGCGCGGCGCGGTTATAATAGCCGTTGGAGGCGCCATCCTGGATCTCGACCGGCACCGCGCGGATTTCGAGCGGCGTGTTGGGGATCGTCGTGAACGCCTGGGGGAGCTTCTCCTTCATGGCGTCGAGATCGCGGTTGAGCTGGGCGAGCAGGGCGGCGCGGCCATCGGGGCTGTCGGCATAAAGCTGGGCCGGGTCGACATTGAGCGCGGCGAGCTTTTCGCCGACGCTGCCCTTGGTGAAGCCGGCGCCGTTCAGGATCACGTCCAGCTTGGCGCTGATGTCGGCGACCTGCTCCAGTCCCATGGCATGAATCTGGTCGGCGCTAAGGTCGGTGGTGGTCGCCTGCTTCAGCGCCGCTGCATAGATTTCGTCGCCGCGCGGGGTGCGCCATACGCCGTCACCGGCGGCGGTCTTGGGCTTCAACGCTTCGATCGCGGCGATCTGTTCGTCGAGCGCGGGATAGATCGCCTTTTCGACGATCGCGGCGGCCTGCGCCTGCCAGTCGCCGGTCACGCCCTTGGCGGCGGCGCGCTTCACCAGCGACTGGACCAGGCTGCTGGTCGCGGCAGGCTGGCCGCGCAGCTTCTTCATCTGGCCAAGCGTCAGGTCGAGCGACCAGCCGGGGGCGAGATAGCCGCGCGCGGCCTCATCCCGCTGCAGCGCGGTGTCGGTCCGCAGGTTCCGGGCAAAGGCGTCGAGCCGGGCGACATAGGCCTCGCAATCACCGGCCGTGTTGATGGTGTGCGCGGTGTTGAGGAAATCGGGCGTCTGGAAATAGCTGCCGCCTTGCTGGAAGATGCGATAGGGGCGTTGGACGCTGTTGAGGCCGAACTTGGCGGGGGCGACCGTCTGCTGGTCGAGCGAATAGAGGATGACCTCCAGGTTCAGGCGCTGCGCATCCGACAGGGCGGCGCCCTCATATCCCTTGAACTCCTTGATCGCGGCCTGGGTCGCGGCCAGCTTCTTCATGGTGCCGGACTTGCTGTTGTCGTCGAGCTGGCTCTTGGCGGCGGAGCGGGCGCCCTTGTCGAGGCCGAGGCTGGTGACCATGGCGGGCGACAGGTCGAGCTGGCGCTCGAAGGCGGTGGCGAAGGCGGCCGACAGGCGCGCATCATCGGCGCCGGCCGTCTGGGCCAGGGCGCGTGGCGCGGCGGTGGCGAGCGCGACCGCGCCCGAGGAAAGCAGGAATTGACGACGATCCATGGGGCGACTCCCTTAAGTCCCGTTGGAAAGGGGGGAGTGTATTGCGCTGCTGACACGACAGGTCCAGCGCGCGCCCGCGCTTGTTACGCAATGTTACAATAAGATAGGGGACGGGCACCCCGCAGGGCGCCCGATGCGATCAGAAGGCGGGCAGGTTTGCCGGGTCTTCCGGATCGATGACGGGGATCGGCGTCACCGGCGAATGGATGCCGCATTCCACCTTGTCCCATCCGCGCCAGCGACCGGCGCGCGGGTCTTCACCCGGCAGCACCTTGGACGTGCAGGGTTCGCAGCCGATCGACAGATAGCCCTGCGCCTCCAGCGGGTGACGCGGCAGTTGTTCGGCCTCGAAATAGGCTTCCAGATCGGTCTTGGTCCAGTCGCCCAGCGGATTGATCTTCAGCCGGCCGTCGTCGACCTCGAAGCGCGGCAGGTTCTGGCGCGTCACCGACTGGAACGCCTTACGGCCCGAAATCCAGGCGTCCAGGCTCGCCTTGGCACGCTTCATCGGCTCGACCTTGCGGATTTCGCAGCAGCCGTCGGGATCATAGGACCAGCGCAGGCCGGTCTCGTCCTTCTTGGCCAGCACCGCCGCGTCGGGCGCGACGACACTGCTGTTGGTGAAGCCCAGCCGTGCGACCAGCGTGTCACGATAGTTGAGCGTCTCGGCGAACATCTTCTGCGTGTCGACGAAGATCACCGGGATGGCCTTGTCGGCCTTGGCCACCAGATCGAGCAGCACCGCGCTTTCCGTGCCGAAGGAAGAGACGACACCGACATTGCCGGCCAGGCCTTCCGCGAACACGGTCTTGAGCATGGTCAGCGTATCGACGCCCTCGAAGCGCGCGTTGAGCGCATCGGCATCCCCCTGGGTAAAGACGGGGCGGGCATCGATCACATCTACTAGCCGCTCCGGGATCTGGCGGGCAGGTTCAGCCATCAATTTTCTCCGGATGCCGTTTCGCCCAGACGGGCTGACGGCCATCGATCGTCTTCTGATAGACGTCGGCATAGCGGGTGAGCGCGCGCTCCACGGCGGCGTCATCCAGGGCTTTTGCGGGGTGGAAACTGTCGAAGCCGCAGCGGCGCATGGCGTTGATCTGGTCGACCAGCACGTCGCCCACCGCGCGCAATTCGCCCTGATAGCCCGATTCCCGCAGGATGCGCGCGGCCGAATAGCCGCGCCCGTCGCCATATGCGGGGAAATTCACCTCGACCAGCGAGAGGCGATCGAGATGCGGCAGCAGTTCGCGCGCATCCTCGCCCGGCTCGATGCGGACGGCGGTGGCGTTGGACTGGCCGGTGAAGGATTCGACCGTGACGGCCGGCTCCTGCGCGGCTTCACCGTCGCGGAAGGAGAGGAACTCAACCATAGATCGCCTCCTTGAAGGGCTTCATGCCGATACGGCGATAGGTGTCGAGGAAGCGCTCCCCGTCGGTGCGTTCGGCGAGGTAGATGTCGGTGACCTTCTCGATCGCGTCGACCACGCCGTCTTCGGAGAAACCGGGCCCGGTGATCTGGCCGAGCGAGGCATCCTCCGCGCCCGATCCGCCAAGCAGCAGCTGGAAATTCTCCACGCCCTTACGGTCCACGCCCAAAATGCCGATATGGCCGGCATGATGGTGGCCGCAGGCATTGATGCAGCCCGAAATCTTGAGCTTCAGCTCGCCAAGTTCGGCCTGACGCGCATTGTCGGCGAAGCGCTGCGCGATCTTCTGCGCCAGCGGGATCGAACGGGCATTGGCCAGCGCGCAATAGTCGAGGCCAGGGCAGGCGATGATGTCGGTGATGAGGTCAAGGTTTGCCTCGGCCAGACCTGCTTCGTCCAGCTTCTGCCAGATGGCGTAGAGATCGGCCTTCTTCACATGCGGCAGGACCAGGTTCTGCGCATGGGTGACGCGCAGTTCGTCGAGCGAATATTGCTCGGCCAGCGAGGCGACCAGTTCGATCTGTTCGGCCGAAGCATCGCCGGGAATGCCGGTCAGCGGCTTCAGGCTGATATTGACGATGGCATAGCCGCGCTGCTTGTGCGCTGCGACCTGACGGTCGACCCAAAGGGCGAAGGCCGGATCGGCACGGTCGATCTCTTCGGAGAGGCCCGTTTCATAGGCCGGGTTGGCGAAGAAGGCGCGGATGCGGTCCAGTTCCTCGGTCGGCGGGTTGAGGCCCAGTTCGCGCATATGGGCGAACTCTTCCTCGACCTGACGCTTATATTCCTCGACGCCGATCTCATGGACCAGGATCTTGATCCGGGCCTTATACTTGTTGTCGCGGCGACCGTAGCGATTATAGACGCGCAGGCAGGCCTCCAGATAGGAGACGATCTCCTCTTCGGCCACGAAATCCCTGATCTGCGGCGCGACCATCGGGGTGCGGCCCATGCCGCCGCCGGCATGGACTTCGGCGCCAATGATGCCATCCTTCGACACCAGCTTCAGGCCGATATCGTGCAGGCGCATCGCCGCGCGATCATCGTCCGACGCGATCACGCAAATCTTGAACTTGCGCGGCAGATAGGTGAATTCCGGGTGGAAGCTCGACCATTGGCGCAGCAGCTCGGCCCAGGGGCGGGGGTCCGCCACCTCGTCGGCGCTAACGCCGGCATATTGGTCGGAACTGATGTTGCGGATGCAATTGCCGCTGGTCTGGATGGCGTGCATCTCCACCGTCGCCAGTTCGGCGAGGATGTCGGGCGCATCGGCCAGCTTGATCCAGTTATATTGCAGGTTCTGGCGCGTGGTGAAGTGGCCATAGCCCTTGTCATATTTCGCCGCGATCTCGCCCAGCTTGCGCATCTGCTTGCCCGACAGCGTGCCATAGGGAATGGCGACGCGCAGCATATAGGCGTGGAGCTGGAGATAGAGGCCGTTCATCAGCCGCAGCGGCTTGAACTGATCCTCGGTCAGGGCGCCGGTCAGGCGGCGCTGCACCTGGTCGCGAAATTCATCGACGCGGGCGTCGACGATGGACTGGTCATAGCTGTCGTAGCGATACATGTCAGATCACCCAGTTGCCGGCGTCGGCGTCATTCGGTTTCAAATTGAGGTCGGGGCGGACCGTGGGGCCAAGGGCGCGGATACGGTCCTTGATATGGGCCGGGCGCACGCCCTCGTCAGTGACGGTCGCGTCGATCACATAAGCGCCGACGACGCGCAGCGCCGCTTCCTCGGTGCGGACGAGGTCGTCGCCCTGTTCGCCGACATCGGCGCTATCGCCGACCTGGCGCGACCAGCCATCGCCGGCCCACCAGATGACATCACCGGTCACCAGATCATTGCCCGTCAGGATCTTCACGAACGCATCTCCGAAATACTCTCCCCTTTTGCCGCCCAGTCCGCCAGCACATCGCGTGCCAGGGCATGGGCTGCCACGTCGCCGACCACGATCAGGGCCGGGCTTTTGACTTCTTCACGCGCCACCATGTCGCCCAGATCGGCGAGCAGGGTGCGCAGGCTGCGCATATCGGCGCGCGTGCCATTTTCCAGCACCGCGACCGGGATTGCCGGCGACACGCCGTCGGCCATCAGCTTGTCGGCGATGTCGGCGGCGGTCGCGACGCCCATATAGATGACGAGCGTGCGGCCTTTTCCCGCAAGGCCCGACCAATCCTGATCGGTAAGACCCTTGCACTGGCCGGCAACGAAACTGACCGCGCTCGACGCTTCGCGATGGGTCAGCGGCAGTTGCGCCTGGGCGGCGGCGCCGATCGCGGCGCTGATCCCCGGCACGACCTCGACCGGGACGCCGGCGGCGCGGCAGGCGTCGACTTCCTCGCCACCACGGCCGAAGATGAAGGGATCGCCACCCTTCAGGCGGACGACCGGCTCACCGGCGAGGGCGAAGCGGACCAGCAGGGCGTTGATCGCCTCCTGCGGCATGGAGTGGCGGCTGCGCTGCTTGGCGACCGAGACCAGTTCGGTCTGCGGCCCGGCCAGCGCCAATATGTCGTCGGACACCAGCCCGTCATGCACGATCAGGCGCGCGTCGCGAATCAGGCGCACGGCCTTGATGGTCAGCAGTTCCGGGTCGCCCGGTCCCGCGCCCACCAGGTGGACGGTAGCAGGTGCAATGTCAGCCATGCTCGCCACATGGCGAAAGGGCGACGGAGTTTCAATTCAGAATGGATATGGAGGGGCTTAGGAAAAGTTTTGTCCAGTAGCCGGGTTGTCAATCGCCCATGGCGCTGACGTCGATGTCCTTGAGCCCGATGCCGATGGTGGCGCGGGGCTGTTCGATCTCGGCGGAGGCGACCGGATAGGCGCAATAATCGGCGGCATAATAGGCGCTGGGGCGGTGGTTGCCGGATGCGCCGACGCCGCCGAACGGGGCGGTGCCCGATGCGCCATTGGTGGGTCGGTTCCAGTTGATCACGCCGGCGCGGACATTGCCCCAGAATTGCGCATATTGTTCGGGACTGCCGCCGACGAGCGAGGCGGACAGGCCGTAGCGGCTGCTATTGGCTTCGGCGATGGCGGTTTCGAAATCGGGCACGCGCACGATTTGGAGCAGCGGGCCGAACAGTTCGACATCGGGCCGTTCCTGCATCGCGGTCACGTCGATGATCGCGGGCGTCAGGAAGGGCAGACCCTTTTGCGGCCGGACCATATGCTTGATCGGCCGGCCGCCATGGCTCATCAGATAAAGGAAGCTTTCGGTCAGGCCATCGGCGGTAGGATTGTCGATGACGGGGCCCATATAGGGCTGCGGATCGGCATGGGGGTGATCGACGATCAGCCGGTCGGCGAGTTTCTTGACCTCCGCGACCAGGGTGTCGGCCATCGCGTCGCGCACGATCAGCCGGCTGGCGGCGGTGCAGCGCTGGCCGCTCGACAGGAAGGCGGACTGGATGACCAGCGCGGCGGCGGCGCCGATTTCCGGCGTGTCCCAGACGACCAGCGGATTGTTGCCACCCATTTCGAGCGCGAGGATCTTGCCCGGCTGGGTCGCGAACTGGCGGTTGATGGCGATGCCGGTCTGGGCCGATCCGGTGAACAATATGCCCGCGACATCGGCATGGACGGCGAGCGCTTTGCCTTCCTCCGCGCCGCCGAGCAGCAACTGGACGGCATCGGTCGGGACGCCTGCCTCATGATAGAAGCGCACCAGCATCTCGCCGACCGCCGGGGTCTTTTCCGATGGCTTGAAGATGACGGCATTGCCCGCCAGCAGCGCGGGGATGATGTGGCCATTGGGCAGGTGGGCCGGAAAATTATAGGGGCCAAGCACCGCCATCACGCCATGGGGCTTGTGCCGCACCGACTGGCGGGCGCCCAGATTGGCCTCCAGCCGGCGCTGGCCGGTGCGTTCGGAATAGGCGGCGACCGATGTGTCGATCTTGGCCATGACCGCCGTCACCTCGGTCCGGGCGTCCCATAGCGGCTTTCCGGTTTCGCGGGCGATCAGGTCGGCCAGTTCCTCCTCATGGGCGCGCACGACATTGACGAAGCGGCGCAGCGTTTCGATACGGAAGGCGACCGGCTGTGCGGCCCAGCGCGGCCAGCCGGTGCGGGCGCGGGCGACGATATCGTCCACGTCGCCGCTTTCGCCCTGCCATAGCAGGGCGCCGGTCGCGGGTTCATGGGACGTCAGCGCGGCGGACATGGTGCAGGATATGACCGAAAATGGTTAACGAAGGAAGAGCGCGGCGTGGAGGGCGCTCTTCTACGTTCGGCCAATAGGAAATGTTCCGCTTAACTTCTCATATTTCCCGCATATTTGGACATTTAAGAACCGAAGTTGGAAATTTTATGATGCTGGGCCGATCCGGCCGGGCTGGGCGCCCGTGCCGGATCGATCCTGTACCATCCTGCCCTCGAATAGGACAGCGCGGCCGGCCGGCAGCAGCGATCAGAAGCCGTAGCGGATCGACATTTCGGCGCTGCGCCGGGCTTCTTCGTTGCGGACCGTGGCAAGATCGGCCGGGGCTGTCCGATCGGTCAGGCGGTGGAGCAGGAACTGGCCGAAGCTCCATTCGCCCAGGTCCGACGCCGCGTTGATATGGCCGCTTTCGCCCGCGTCGGCGAACTGGCTGCCCCAGAATTGGGCGAGCCGCCGGGCGCTGGCAAAGTCGATATAGGGATCGTTGCGGCTGGCGACGACGATCGAGGGGAAGGGGAGCAGCCCCTTGGGCGTGGGGCCGAAGCCGACGAGGCGGCGGTCGACCGCGCCGCTGTCCACTTCCGGCGGCGCCACCAGCAGGGCGCCGGCCACCTTGTCCCGCAACTGTCCGGTTTCGAACGCTGCCCACCAGGCGACCGCATGGCAGCCAAGGCTGTGCGCGGCCAGGATCACCGGTCCGTCAACCTGGGCGATGGCATGGCCCAGATTGGTGATCCAGGCGTTGCGATGGGGCGCGTCCCAACTGCCCAGTTCGACCCGATGGCAGTCGGGAAGCGCCTTTTCCCAAAGGCTTTGCCAATGGCCCGGACCGCTGTTCATCAGGCCGGGCACGGTCAGGATGGTGGGGGTCTGGTCATCCGACAGGGTGTGAATCGTCATCTGCACCTCCAAATCTATGGGGCGATTTTATCACTACTGATTTGATTGACAATAAAGCTTTACTGATGCGTGGCGAAGTTGGGATGGATCGTCGTTCGCGGAAAATGCCAAATATAAAAATATATTGCCGACTGTTGGTGTAATTTTCGTGCGGCAAATGTGATTTGCGCGGACTTAGGCCCGATTTTCCGGGCTTTCGGCAAATTGGCACGGCCCCTGCAATGCTCCTGACACGACCCGATCGGGGTCGCGGAACGAGATTTCAGGGAAGGAATTTGCTCATGAAGACCATCACCATCATCGCCGCTGCCACCGCCATGACCGTTGCTGCCGCGCCCGCCTTCGCTCAGCCCGAAGGCAAGTTCGGCAATGCCAAGGTCCGCTATGAAGAAAAGACCGACCGCTACTGCTTCCGCGAAGTGCAGCCCAGCACCCTGGTGCCGCGCGTCGATTGCCGCAGCAAGCAGGACTGGGCCGACGCGGGCCTGACCATTAGCCGCAAGCCGGCCGTCCAGTTGGCCCAGCGCTGAACGCCGGCGCCACCGATCCATCAAAATCAGGGAAGGAATTTGCTCATGAAGACCATCGCCATCATCGCCGCTGCTGCCGCCATGACCGTTGCCGCTGCGCCCGCCTTCGCTCAGCCCGAAGGCCAGTTCGGCAACGCCAAGGTCAGCTATGAAAAAAAGACCGACCGTTACTGCTTCCGCGAAGTGCAGCCGAGCACGCTGGTGCCGCGCGTCGATTGCCGCAGCAAGCAGGAATGGGCCGAGGCTGGCCTGACCATCAGCCACCAGTCGCCCTTCCAGCTTGCCCGGCGCTGAGGCGCAACGCCTCCCGGCGACAGGAAGCCGGGAGGCTGCCCAGATGGGGCAGATTTTGCGACGGATCGCGGCAGGGCTGCGATCAGCTCGGGAACGACCCTTTGCCCATATCGTTGGTTCGACGGACGCGGCCCGCGCATGGTTATCACGGGGCGGCCTGCGACCGATGGAGCGTCCCGTCCCGCCTTCCGGGGCAAAGGCGGGACGCTTTTTCCGTGTTACGCTGCTGCGATCAGCGGTGATCGGCCGGACGGATCCGGCTTCTTCCTGAAAATTGCTGGCGGGTCTCGACCGGAAATTGACGCGAGAGTCGAAGTTCACAGTGTCGTGAGGCTGATTCCGGCGAAATGCGCCGGTGACGCTTCTGCGGCGCGCCGACGGCGCGCCTGTGGCGCGACACGCGCATCGAAATCGGGTCATCACCACGCGCCTGTGACGCGAAAGCGGGGCGACAGTGAAGCGACGCCCATGCGGCAACAGACGGTTGCGGAGCGACCGCGAGATGGCGTGAAGATCGTGTGATTGATCCATTTCCAAGGGTAGATCAGAGAAAGGCGGAATAGGACAGGGTGTGAATGGTCATATGTTGCCCTCCGCTTGCCAAAATACCCCTTACTATCTTCCTCATCCCGGACTTGATCCGGGATATGTTCGGCGATCGCTTTCCAGCGTGGCGAAGAATGGCTTTGAGTAACCCCTAGTTTTCTAGACGCCTTCTGCTTTCAAAATCTGCTGCCGTTCGAACTGTGCGGGGGATAGCATCCTGTTCCTGACCTGCTTGCGGACGAACATCTCGATGTAATCGAACACGTCCTGCCGGGCTTCATCGCGTGTTTTGTAGGTCCAGCGCCGAATGCGCTCACGCTTGAGCGAGGAGAAGAAGCTTTCAGCCACCGCGTTGTCATGGCAGTTGCCACGGCGGCTCATCGAGTGCTCAAGATTGTGAGCCCGGATGAAGGCCGTCCAGTCCATGCTGGTGAACTGCGAGCCCTGATCCGAATGGATCAGCACCCATTGCTTCGGCTTGCGCCGCCATACCGCCATGTGCAGCGCTTGCAGCACCGCATCGGTGGTCTGCCTGCTCTGCATCGACCAGCCCACCACACGGCGGGAATAGAGATCGATCACGACAGCCAGATAAGCAAAGCCCTCCAGAGGGCGGATGTAGGTGATGTCGGTCACCCAGGCCAGTTCGCGCTTCAACTGACGAATCTCGGCATCCTTGCTGGCATCGCCAGACACCACCTGCGCCAGTTGCCGCTTCCAGGCATACAGCGAACGCTGACTGACGCCGAGCCTCTCAGAAACCTCCGCTACCGGATACCCGCGTTCGGTGATCTGGGCTACCGCATCACGCTTGAACTCATCGCTGAAATCGGGCTTCCCCATCGTCGTCTCCTGTTCTCAAAATTAGGATAGAAAGCATCCAGAAATCTAGGAGCTACTCAGTGTTCGATTACATCGAGATGTTCTATAATCCGGTCCGCGCGCAGGTCAGGAACGGGATGCTGTCCCCGCACAGTTCGAACGACAGCAGATTTTGAAAGCAGAAGGCGTCTAGGTTTCGTTGACAAAAGGGATTCCCAAGCCGGTGAAGTTCTGATTCAAGCCTTCCTTTTAGAAGGGCAAGCATGGATCGCGGCGACCTGAGCGACGCAGAATGGGAATTGATCGGGCCGCTGCTCCCCCCGAGCGTGGCAGGCATGCTCGCCCGGCCGGAGATAACCGGCGCTATCTCAATGGAATGCTGCACGTCCTGCGGGTTGGCTGCCCCCGGCGCGACATGCATGAGCGCTATGGGAAGTGGAACTGGGTCTACGTCCGGTTCCGGCGCTGGGCCGAGCAAGGCGTCTGGGATGCCATGCTGCAAACTCTGGTCGATCTCGGCCTAACCGACGACTGGCAGCACATGATCGACAGCACCACGGTTCGCGGTCATGTCTCGGCCGTGGGCGGAAAAGGGGGGGCTTTTGCGCAGGCTTTTGGTCGATCACGCGGCGGCTTTACGTGCAAGGTCCACGCCCGCTGCGACAATCAAGACCTCCCTCTCGGCTTCTACCTGACGGGCGGGGAGGCTTCCGATTACGGCGGTGTCGATAGCCTCATGGCCATGCCGGTGCCAAAGCCTGCGGCCTTGCTCGCCGACAAGGGCTACGACGGCGACCGTTTCCGCGAGAACCTGCTCTTGCACAACATCCTGCCGGTCATCCCGCCGCGTTCGAACCGCAAGGCACCAGAGCATCCCGACTATCGCCGCTATCGCGAACGCAACCGCGTCGAGCGCATGTTCGGCTTCCTCAAACACCAACGCCGCATCGCGACACGCTTCGAGAAAACCACGCTTTCCTACCTCAGCTTCCTCAACATCGCCGCAGCAAGGCTATGGTTGAAGCATTTTGTCAACGCGACCTAGAAAACTAGAGGCTACTCAAAGCCAATGAATCTGAACGCATGCGACCAAGTTGTTTCGGCTATTATGCCGGAGTGGCTTGCGGCATATCGGGCGACCTCCAGAAAGCAGAGCGTTTCCTTCGACATATAACAGACGAACGGGTGATCCCCTGGACGGAACGCTTTCTCTCGGCGATGGATATACCTGGCACGTTCCGAGAAAAGGCTAACGATATCGTCATCGAGCAGCGGGTCGCCTTGAAGCTATCACCGCTCGCGCAAAAGGCATTCTGAAGATCACCGGTCCACACCCAAAAACGACGTCAATGGCCGGACGCTTACCAACCACTCCGCCAGGCCAATAGCTGATCTCCGCATCAGACCGAACCGCAAAGTCCGGCAACCGCCACAGCCACTCCTGCACGGCAGTCCACAATCGAGGCCGCCCGATGAAGGTCAAGGCTTTCTAATAAGCGGCCCAGCAAAGCTTGACAGACATATCTCTACTTAATTGGCAGATAAAGTCCTCTCATATCAGACGAGGACTTGGATATCATGGCGTGGAAGCAGCGGTGGACGGATAGGCTGGCCCGGTTCAGGGCGGCGGCCCGGCGCGAATTGCTACGCGATCCGACGGTAATCCTGTTCGAACGTGATCCCAGCGCAGCAAGGGTGCGAGAAACGAGCGGCGGTCGCTGAGATGTTGTCCAGACGCAATCTGCTGGGCGCGGCGGCGGGCAGCCTGCTGCTCACCGCCTGTGGCACCGCTGGCAAGGGCCGGCCGAAACTGCGGGTGTCGATCACCGGCAAGGGCGATGGCGACACCCGCCTGCTGTTCAAGGCGGCGGGCATCCAGCCCAGGGGCTTTGACCTTGTCTATAGCGAGTTCCAGTCCGGCCACCTCGTGGTCGAGGCGCTCAATGGCGGCTCGCTCGACTATGGCGGGATGAGCGAGATCCCGCCGATCTTCGCCGCTGCTTCGACCATCCAGAGCTTCCGCCAGATCGCGGTCGCCCATGGCGACGTCAATAACCAGGTCGTGCTGGTGCCGAAGGGATCGAAGGCGCGCTCCATCGCCGACCTCAAGGGCAAGCGCGTCGGCTATGTCCGCGCCACCACCGCCCAATATTTCCTGATCCGGATGCTGGAGGAGGTCGGCCTGAGCTGGGACGACATCACTCCGGTCGCGATGGGCGTGTCCGATGGCGCCGCCGCTTTTTCGCAAGGGGCGCTGGATGCCTGGGCGATCTATGGCTTCCCGATCCAGCGGGCGATCGCGACAGAGGGTGCGCGGATCTTGCGCACCGCTTATGGTATCCTGTCAGGCAACTATCTCGTCTCCGCCCATGTCGATGCGCTGGCCGATCCCGACAAGGCGGCGATCATCCGCGAATATCTGGCGCTGGTGCAACAGGGCTTTGGCTGGGCGGCGGTACATCAGGACGAATGGGCCGGCATCGTCGCCCAGGATATCGGCGTGCCGCGCGACTATGTGCTCGACCAGTTCCGCCGTAAGAGCGCGACCTATGAACTGCGCCCGGTCACGCCCGAGGCGATCGGATCGCAGCAGCAGGTCGCCGATGTCTTCTTCAAGGCCGGGCTGGTGCCCAAGCGGGTGGACGTCCGCCCGCTATGGGACGCCCGCTTCAATGACGCCATTCCCAAGAGAGGCTGATATCATGGCGACCCAGGCAATTTCCGTGCAGCCGCAGCCGCCCGAAGGGCCGGTGCCCGCCGACCAGCTCGACCGGCTGACCCGCTTGCTGGCGGCCAATGCGGAGCAATATGACCGCAGCGCCGAATTTCCCCGCGCCAATTTCGACATATTGGCGCAGCAGGGGCTGATCGCGCTGACCGTGCCACGCGCCCATGGCGGGCGGGGGGCGTCGGTTTCCGAAGCGCTGCGGGTGCTGGCGGCGGTGGCGAAGGGCGATCCCTCGACCGCGCTGATCCTGTTCATGACCTATCATTATCATGCCACGCCCAACCGGGCGCGGGGCTGGCCGGCGGACATCTATGAGCAATTGGCGCGCGACGCGGTGGCAGGGCGGGGCCTGATCGGCGGCTTGCGGGTCGAACCGGAACTGGGCACGCCGGTGCGCGGTGGCCTGCCCGCCACGATCGCGCGGCGCACTGCCCATGGCTGGGCGATCAGCGGCACGAAGATCTACTCGACCGGATCGACCGGGCTCGACTGGTATTCGGTCTGGGCCAAGACCGATGAGGATGCCCCACGCGTCGGCAATTTCCTGGTCCGGGCCGGCAGTCCGGGGGTGGATATCGAGCCGGCCTGGGATCATCTAGGGATGCGCGCCACGGTCAGCCATGCCGTTCATTTCACCGATACGCCGACGCCGGCCGACCATGCGGTCGACATTCGCCGGCCGGAGGAATGGGGCGCGCCCGATCCGGTCCAGACGCTGTGGAATGCGCTCTCCATCTCGGTCATCTATGACGGGGTGGCGCGCGCCGCGCGCGACTGGCTGCGTGGCTATCTCAATGATCGGGTGCCGAGCAATCTGGGCGCATCGCTCGCCACCCTGCCGCGCGTGCAGGAGAAGTTCGGCGAGATCGAGGCGCTGTTGCAGGTCAACCGCACGCTGGTGCGCGACGCTGCGGCGCGGATCGACGCGGGCGATCCGCCGCTGGCGGTCGAGGCCAATGCGATCAAATATGTCGCCACCGCCAACGCCATCCGCGCGGTCGAGATCGGGCTGGAGCTGACCGGCAACCCCGGCATCAGCCGCCATAACCCGCTGGAACGCCATTATCGCGACGTGCTGTGCAGCCGTATCCATTCGCCGCAGACCGACACCATCCTGATTGCCGCCGGTCGCGCGGCGCTGGGGAATTGAGCCCATGTCCCTGATCATCGCCAGCCAGATGGAGCCGGATTTCAACCGGAGCCTTGCCCGTCACCCGTCCGCTCCCGTGCTGATCGACGTTGCCGAGGACGCGCCCTGGAGCGCTGCCGACGAGGCCGACATATTGCTGATCCGCCCGTCGCCGGCCTGGCGCGCGCCGGAGGTGCGCCGCCCCGCACCCTGGCCGGGGCGCCTGAAATGGGTCTACAGCGCGTCGGTGGGGGTCGATTTCTATCCCGACTGGCTGCTCGACGCACCGCTCGTCACCTGTGGTCGGGGTGTCGCGTCGGAGGAGATCGCCGATTATGCGATCGCAGCCATCTATGCCCATGCCAAGAATCTCGATGCCGTCACTGTCCGTTCGCGGGCGCAATGGGGACCGGCGCAGCTGGGCCGGGTATCGGGAACGACCATCGGCATCATTGGCATGGGCGCGATCGGCGCGGCGGTGGCGCGGCGCGGCCTGGCGCTCGGCGCGCAGGTGATCGGCGTGCGGCGATCCGGCGCGCAGCCCAGCGTGCCGGGCGTGCAACTGGTCGGCGATGTCGGCACTTTGGTGGAGGAGGCGGATCATATCCTGCTCGCCGTGCCCGCCACGGCCCAGACCCGCCATCTTGTCGATGATGCGCTGCTGGCGCGGGTGCGGCCGGGCGCGCATCTCATCAATGTCGCGCGCGGATCGGTGCTCGATCAGGCGGCTTTGGTGCGGGCGCTGGACGATGGCCGGCTGGGCTTTGCGACGCTGGACGTCACCGACCCCGAACCGCTGCCCGAGGGCCATGTCCTCTACACCCATCCCAAGGTGCGGCTGACCCCGCATATTTCCAGCAATTACCAACTGGTACGCCATCGCCTGCTGGAAAAGATCCAGGACGACCTGACCCGCTTCGTTCGGGGCGAGGCACCGTCCGACATCGTTGATCCGGCGCGCGGTTACTGACGTCTGGATGACCGGGCATTAATGCCCGGTCACCGTTTCGCGCGCCAGTTCCGCCAGTCGATGCGCGGCGCGGTCCAGCTTGTCGCTGGTGCGCAGGATCGCGGCGACGCGGGGCAGGGTGGGCAGCCGCTCATGCTCCAGCACCGTCATGTCATCCTGGAACAAATGGGTCCGTGCGGTGATGCCCAGCCCTGCGGCCACCGCGGCGCGCAGCGTGGCGAGGTTGGGCGTCTCGACCGCAATCCGCCATTGCAGCCCCATATCCTCCAGCGCCCGGATCGCCGCCTCGCGGAAACGGCACGGTTCCTCCAGCACCGCCAGCGGGATCGTGTCGCGATCAACCAGTTCGGCCGTGCCATACCAACTCATCGGCGCCACCGTGACCGCGCTGCCATCATTGGGCGCGGCAAAGCCCAGCAATATGTCCAGTTCGCGCCGGTCCAGCAGCGCCTGCAACTCCGCCGTGCCCGCGACCCGTGCATAGATTTGCGCGTCGGGGTGCAGCTCGGCAAAGCGGGAGAGCAGGCCCGAAAGCAGGCTGTCGGCAAAATCCTGGACCATGCCGATCCGCGCCGGGCCGGCGAAGCGTCCGGCGCTGACCGCCGCCACCGCCTCGTCATGCAGGCTCAGCACCCGGCGCGCATAATCGAGCAGCACCTCCCCCGCCGCGGTCAGGTGCAGGCGGCGGCCTTCGCGCAGGAACAGCGACTGCTGGACCAGTTCCTCCAGCCGCTTGATCTGCAGGCTGAGGGCGGACTGGGTCACGAATACCTGTTCCGACGCATTGAGCATCGACCCGGTGTCGACGATCGCGACGAAGCTGCGCAGGAGATTGGTCGGCAAATTGACCGGCACGGCATATCCTTTTGATGGTGAAAGGGGGCCGATCCGATGCCGGGCACGGGCCTGTGCTTATGATCCATGCCAATATATCAATCAAAATAGTAGAGTTTGTCCGGGGGCAGGAAAAGCTATCGAGCCTGTCGCGCGCCGAAGCCCCCGGAATCGGGCCAGAATCAGCGGCAAATGGCGATCTATGATTTTCCCTCATAGGGCGGCACGATAAAACTCAATTGAATGAGTAGAGAATTGATGTTGGATGAAGGCGACTTCACCAGCATGACGGATGGACATGACCGCATTGGCAATAAGGAGCGACACGCCGCCGCAGCGCGCCAGACGCCGCTTCTCCCTCGCTCGCTTCGGCGGCCGATGGCTGTCACCTTTGCTGTTGCTTTTGCTGTGGGAACTGGGCTCGCGCACGGGCCTTATCCCCGAACGCACGCTGGCCGCGCCCTCCGCCGTGATCGGCACGCTGATCCAGATGGTGCTGAGCGGCGAACTGCCCTCCAATCTGCTGGTCTCCTTCGCCCGCGTCGCGGTCGGCCTGCTGATCGGCGTCGGCCTCGGGCTGGCGCTGGGGCTGGCAGCGGGCTTGTCGCGCGGCGCGGAACTGGCGATCGACCCGCTGATGCAGATCAAGCGGACCATTCCCGCGCTGGCGCTGACGCCGCTGTTCATCGTCTGGTTCGGCATTGGCGAGACGCCCAAGATCGCGCTCATTGCCTTCGGCACCATCTTCCCGGTCTATCTCAACCTCTATGCCGGCATTCGCGGCGTCGATCCGCGCCTGCTTGATGCCGCCAAGAGCTTCGGCCTCAGCCGCTGGGAACAGGTCTGGCACGTCGTGCTGCCCGCCGCCTTGCCCTCGCTGCTGGTCGGGCTGCGCTATGCCCTCTCCATCTCGATCCTGGTGCTGGTGGTGGCGGAACAGATCAACGCCTCGGCCGGCCTTGGCTATCTCATCAACAATGCCCGCGACTTCATGCGCACCGACATCATCGTCGTCTGCCTCATGGTCTACGCCATTCTCGGCCTTGGTGCCGACTGGCTGGTCCGGTCCCTCGAAGCCCGCGCCCTCGTCTGGCGCCCCAGCATAGTGGAGAATTGATCATGGACGCGCGCCTCGGCTTTTCCACCATCGACAGCGCGGCGCACCAGCCGCATCCCGAACCGGTCGTCCGCCTGCAGCAATTCACCCGCAGTTTTGGCGCCAACCGCATCATCGACGGACTGGACCTGGAAATCGCGCCGGGCGAGTTCATCGCCCTGCTGGGCCGGTCGGGATCGGGCAAGACCACCTTGCTGCGCACCCTCGCCGGGCTGGACGATGCCGGCGCACAGGATGTCGAAGTGCCCGACAGCCGAGCCGTCGTGTTCCAGGATGCCCGGCTGCTGCCGTGGAAGCCGGTCTGGAAGAATGTC
This sequence comes from Sphingobium salicis subsp. salicis, assembly GCF_049472635.1. Classification (NCBI taxonomy): domain Bacteria; kingdom Pseudomonadati; phylum Pseudomonadota; class Alphaproteobacteria; order Sphingomonadales; family Sphingobiaceae; genus Sphingobium; species Sphingobium salicis. Next base: position 2,363,353 of record NZ_JAYRCS010000001.1, on the reverse strand, counting down.
GCGCTGGGCCTGAAAGGCGGTGCCATCCGCGACCGGGCGCAAGCCGCGCTGAAGGAAGTCGGCCTTGGCCATCGGCTGGACGCCTGGCCGCTCACCCTGTCCGGTGGGGAAGCGCAGCGCGCTGCGCTCGCCCGCGCGCTGGTGCGCGAACCCCAATTGCTGCTGCTTGATGAGCCCTTTGCCGCCCTCGACGCGCTGACCCGCTATCGCATGCATGACCTGGTTCTCTCGCTCTGGCGGACGCACAGGCCCGCGGTGCTGATCGTCACCCATGATGTCGAGGAAGCGATTGCGCTGGCCGACCGGGTGCTGGTGCTCGACAAGGGGCGGATCGTCGCGGAGGAGCGCATTCACGCCGCGCGCGGCGAGCGCGCGGGCCTTGCCGGCCGGCTGCGCGAACAGCTTCTGTCCCATCTGGGCGGCGACCATCATGGCGAGGGTGTGGTGCCCTTCGCCCGCCAGGCGGAGGCGGCGGAATGAACGCCGTTACCACCATTGACCGGCCGGTCGATACCAGCCGCCTGCGCGGTTTCGTCACGGCATTGGCTGACCTGATCGCCTGCACCCGCGACGAACAGGCGCTGCTGGAAAGTGGCCGCACGTTGCTCGCCCGGCTGATCGCCCGCGACGACTGGCTGCCGCCCGAATATGCCCGGCCCGATCCCGATCGCTATCAGCAATATCTGCTTCATTGCGACAGTCGCGAGCGGTTCAGTGTCGTCAGCTTCGTCTGGGGACCGGGTCAGTCGACCCCGATCCACGACCATGGCGTCTGGGGGCTGGTCGGCGTGCTGCGCGGCAGCGAGCAGGTCGAGCGGTTCCATCGCCTGCCCGGCGGCGGACTGGTCGCGCAGGGCACAGACATATTGCGCGAGGGCGAGGTGGGTGCCGTGTCGCCCCGGATCGGCGACATCCACCGCGTATCCAACGGCCGGGCCGATGCGCCGTCGGTCAGCATCCATGTCTATGGCGGCAATATCGGCGCGGTCGAGCGCGCGACCTTCGCCGCCGACGGCACGCCCAAAAGCTTCATCTCCGGATACGCCAACCGCGTCATCCCCAACCTCTGGGACAGATCGAGAAACGCATGACCACCGACATATTGGACCGCATAGAAGTCGCCACCCCGGCCGATATCCGCACCGCGCTGATCGCCCGCGACGAGATCGCCCTGATCGACGTGCGTGAGGAACATGAGTTCGCGCAAGGCCATCCATTGTTCGCCGCCCAGATCCCGCTGCGCCGCATTGATGAGGAGGCGCGCTGGCGTATCCCCCGGCTCGATACGCCGATCATCGTCTATGATGCGGGCGAGGGGCTGGCGCGCCGCGCCGCCGTGCGATTGCAGGGCCTGGGCTATACCGACGTTCGCGAACTGGAGGGCGGACTTCAGGCCTGGCGCGACGCCGGCTATGAATTGTTCGAAGATGTGAACAGCTATTCCAAGGCGTTCGGCGAACTGGTCGAGCATCGCCGCCATACGCCCAGCCTCGCAGCCGAAGATGTGCAGGCGCTGATCGACGAGAAGGCCGACATCGCAATCCTGGATGCGCGCCGTTATGACGAATATCATACGATGAGCATCCCGACCGGGACCAGCGTGCCCGGCGCCGAACTGGTGCTGCGCGCCGGCACGATCGCGCCCGATCCCGACACGACCATCATCGTCAACTGCGCCGGCCGTACCCGGTCGATCATCGGCACCCAGTCGCTGGTCAATGCCGGCCTGCCGAACAAGGTCTATGCGCTGCGCAACGGCACGATCGGCTGGACGCTGGCCGGACAGGGGCTTGAAACCGGCCAGGTGCGTGCGGCCCCCGAAGTCGATGACAAGGCGATCGAGGCGGCCCGTGCCCATGCCCGCGACGTCGCCTATCGCGCCGGGGTCAAGTGGATCGGCTGGGACGATCTGGAGCATCTGAAGGCCGACACCGCCCGCACCCTCTATCTCTATGATGTGCGCCAGCCGCGCGAATATGAGGCGGGGCATCTGCCCGGCTTCCGCAATGCGCAGGGCGGCCAGCTGGTGCAGGAAACCGACCATAATGCCCCGGTGCGCGGCGCCCGCATCGTCGTCACCGACGATCTTGGCCCGCGTGCCGACATGAGCGCCTCCTGGCTCGCCCAGCTGGGCTGGGAAGTCTATGTCCTGTCGGTCGACTGGTCGGCGGTGGTGCTGGAACGCGGCAGTGACGGCGCGCCAAGCCCGCGCGGGCCCGAGGGCCGCTACAAGCGCCCCTATGAGGGCACCGACAACAAGGCCGAGAAGATGCAGGCCTATCTCGACTGGGAATATGGCCTTGTCGCTCAGCTCGAAAAAGACGGCACCCACGGCTTCTACGTCATCTGAACTTCGGGAAGGAATGACCCCATGAGCGTCAGGTTCATCGGCTATATCGGCTTCAACAATGGCTCGGAAACCCAGGCGGCGGTGCGCAGCCGCGTGCTCGACAAGAATTATGTCGAGGCGGCCGCCAGGGCACAGGAGGAGGGCGGCTTTGATCGCGTCCTCATCCCCTTCGGCTCCAACAGCCCAGAAAGTCAGATCGTCGCGGCCCATGCCGCCGCGCTGACCAGCAAGCTTGGTTTCCTTGTCGCCCATCGCCCCGGTTTCACCCAGCCGACCGTGGCCGCGCGCCAGCTGGCGACGCTCGACCAGCTGTCGGGGGGGCGGGTCGCGGTCCACATCATCACCGGTGGCGCCGACGAGGAAATGGCGCGTGACGGCGACACCGGCACGGTCAAGGCCCAGCGCTATCAGCGCACCGACGAATATCTGACCATCCTGCGCCAGGAATGGACGGCGGCCCAGCCTTTCGACCATCAGGGTGACTTTTACGACATTCGTCAGGCCTTCAGCGCGATCAAGCCGGACAATCTGCCCGTCTTCTTCGGCGGTTCATCGGCCGAGGCGATCGAGGTCGCCGGGCGCCATGCCGACGTCTATGCGCTCTGGGGCGAAACGCTCGAAGCGGTGCAGGACACGGTACGCCAGGTGCGCCGTGCCGCCGTCCGTCATGGCCGCAATCCCGGCTTCTCGCTGTCGCTGCGTCCGGTGATCGCCGATACCGAAGAAGCGGCCTGGAAGCGCGCGGCGGAGATTGAGGAGCAGGTGCGCGCCAATCGCGTCGCCGCGGGCCTGCCACTGACCGGTCATCGCCCGCCCAATGTCGGATCGCTGCGCCTGCTGGAGGCGGCCAGAGCCAACCGACAGGACAAGCGGCTGTGGACCGGCGTCGCCGCGCTCACCGGTGCGGCCGGCAATTCCACCGGCTTGGTCGGCACGCCCGAACAGGTGGCCGACGCGATGCTCGATTATTATGATATCGGCATCGATCATTTCCTGATCCGCGGCTTCGATCCGCTGGGCGATTCCATCCTCTATGGCCGCGAACTGCTGCCGGTCGTCCGCCGCAAGGTGGCCGAGCGGGAGAAGGTCGACGTCGCGCTCGCGGGCTGACATGGCGAAGACAAAGCTGATCCTGATCGCCGGCGCGCTGATCGCCTCCGCCGGTGTCGCCTTCGCTGTCACCCAATATCGCACTGAACAGGTGCCGGTGCTGCGCGTCGCCAACCAGAAGGGGCAGGTGAAGGCGATGATGCTTGCCTCCGGCGCGCTCGATGGCGCCTCCTACAAGGTCGAATGGTCGGAATTTCCCGCTGCCCAGCCGCTGCTGGAAGCGGTCGGTGGTGGCGCGGCCGATCTGGGCCTTGCCGCCGACGCGCCCTTCATCTTCGCCTATCAGAGCGGCAGCCCGGTCAAGGCGATCGCGGTGCAGGCGCCCGCCAACCAGGCGCCTGAGGCGCTCGCGATCCTGGTGAAAAATGGCTCCTCCATCCGATCTGCCCAGGATTTGGTCGGCAGGACGATCGCCACCACGCGCGGATCGATCGGCCATCATCTGCTGCTTCAGGCGCTGGAGCGGGCGCATATCTCGGCCGACAAGGTCAAGATCACCTTCCTGCCGCCGGGCGATGCCAAGGCTGCGTTCGACAGCGGATCGATCGACGCCTGGTCGACCTGGACCCCCTATACCAATGTCGCGGTCAAGGAAGGGGCGCGGGCGGTTGCCGATGCCAGCGATTACGGCCTGCCGCTTTATATCGACATCGCCCATGACGCCTCGATCGCGCCCAAGCGCGCGCTGCTGGCCGATTTCCTCCAGCGTGAGGCGAAGGCGGTCGCCTGGGCCCGCGCCCATCCCGACCAGTTTGCCGCCGTGCTGGCCAAGGAAACCGGCCTGCCGATCGACATCGCCCGCGCCAGTTTCGAGCGCAGCAACCGCATTTCGCAGCCCGTCGATGCCAAGGTGATCGCGCATGAACAGGCGATCGTCGACCGCTATCGCCGGGCCGGCCTGATCGATCCCAAACGGGACGTGGCGCAGGCCTTCGACACCAGTTTCGGATCCTGACGCAAGGAGCTTTCCCCATGGCCACCATCCTCAAGGATGACCGTTTCTCCCGCACTGGCATCAGCGAAGCCGAATGGAAGGTGCGCGTCGATCTCGCCGCCTTCTATCGGCTCTCGGCGCTCTACGGCTGGGACGATTTCATCTACACCCATATTTCCGCCCGTGTGCCGGGCCCGGACCATCATTTCCTGATCAATCCGTTCGGCCTGATGTTCGACGAGATCACCGCATCCAGCCTGGTCAAGGTCGACCTCGACGGCAATGTCATCGGGGAGAGCGACTATGGCATCAACTATGCGGGCTATGTCATCCATTCGGCGATCCACGGCGCGCGCGACGACGCTCATTATATCGCCCATTTCCACAGCGCCGACGGCATGGCGGTTTCGGCCCATGCCGAAGGGCTGCTGCCCTTGAACCAGCGCGCGCTGGCCCTGATCCCGCGCCTGTCCTATCATGACTATGAGGGCGTGGCGCTGAACCTGGACGAGCGCGAGCGGCTGGTGGCGGACCTGGGCGACACCAAGGTCATGCTGCTGCGCAACCATGGCACGCTGGCGCTCGGCGCGTCTCCGGGAGAAGCATGGAGCGGTATCTATCAGCTCGAATCCGCCTGCACCGCGCAGGTCCGTTCGCTCAGCGTCGGGCGCGACAATGTGCTGATCGCGCCGGAGGAGGCGCAGGCGGAAGTGAAGCGCCAGATGTCGCGCGAGCGCCAGCCGGTCGAGGGGCGGCGCACCCATTATGATCTGGTCTGGGAAGCGGCGCTGCGCAAGGCATCGCGCCAGGCAGCGGGCTATGACGCCTGATCTATAAGGATTAATCGGCGGATTTCCGCCAAGTCTCATTGGCGTCGCGTGCCCCGCGGCGCCATTTTCCTATCTCCAGCAAAGGAGACAGGCAGATGGCGACGATCGTCGGCGACAATTTGAGGGCGCGCTATGCCGCGCTTCAGGCGGAACGGGAACGGGACTGGTCGCCCGCCCAACTTGCGCGCAACGCGGCGCAGCGGCAGCAGCTGGTGGCGCGCTTCGATGCGGCGACGGTGGCGCAGCCCGGCGATGTTCTGCCCGATCTGGCACTCGACGATGTGGAAGGCGCCACGCTGACGCTCGACGCGCTGACGGCGCAGGGGCCGGCGCTGCTGATCTTCTTCCGCTTTGCCGGCTGCCCCGCCTGCAACATCGCCTTGCCCTATTATGCCGAAACGCTCTGGCCGGTGCTGCGCGCGCGCGGCATCCCGCTGGTCGCGCTCAGCCCGCAACAGCCCGATCGGCTGGTGGAGATCAAGCGCCGTCATGATCTGCCCTTCGCCGTCGCGACCGATCGCGACAATCAACTCGCACGCCTGCTCGGCATCGCCTTCCTCCCCGATGATCGCCCGTCGCCGCCGCCCGCCGGCTGGATCGGCGAGGTGACCGGCACGGGCAGCTGGGAATTGCCGCAGCCCGCGGCGCTGTTGCTGGGGCGGGGGCGGGTGGTGCAGCGCTTGCAGGTCAGCCCGGACTGGCTCGACCGGTCGGAGGCGGACGATATCCTCGCCTGGCTGCGCTAAACGCAAAAAAAAGGCCCGGCAATTTGATTGCCGGGCCTTTTCTTGTTCGATGGGATCAGGCGGCCGACTTGGCCTCGCGCGCAACGCTGTAGCGATTGTCCGGCACCGACAGGCCCAGATGCTCGCGGAAAGTCGTCCCTTCATAGTTGGTGCGGAACAGGCCGCGCTGCTGCAGGATCGGGATCACCTTGTCGACGAACAGGGCCAGTTGTCCCGGCAGCGGTTCGAACAGGACGAAGCCGTCGGCCGCGCCATTTTCGAACCAGCGCTGCAACTGGTCGGCCACCGTCTCGGCCGAACCCACGAAAGCGCCGCGCGGCGTTGCCAGCCGTTCGGCCACCTGTCGTAGGGTCAGCCCCTCCGCCTCGACTTCGGCCAGGATGCGCAGCGTCCCGCTCTGCTGGCTGTTGAGGCCCAGATGCGCGACATCGGGGAAGGGGGCGTCTAGATCATATTGGCGGAAATCATGGTCGTTGAAGGTGCGCGACAGGAAGCCGAGGCCAGTGTCGATCGACTCCAGCGCGGCGAGTTCGCGGTAGCGCGCCTCGGCCTCCTCGTCGCTGTCGCCGACGATCGCCGCGATGCCCGGCAGGATGAACAGCTGGTCGGCATCGCGGCCAAAGCCCTTCGCCCGTGCCTTCACATCGGCATAATAGGCCTGGCCCGCCTCGATCGTCTCGGCATGGGTGAAGATCACTTCGGCCCGTCGCGCGGCGAAGTTGCGGCCATCGTCGGATGCGCCGGCCTGAAAGATGACCGGCTGGCCCTGCGGCGTGCGCTTGATGTTGAGTGGGCCGCGCACCTGGAAAAATTCGCCCTTATGGTCGAGCGCATGCAGCCGATCGGGATCGACGAACTGGCCGCTTTCCTTGTCGGCGACATGGGCGCCGTCTTCCCAACTGTCCCACAGGCCCTGGACCACATCGAGATATTCGGCGGCGATGCGATAGCGCACGGCATGGGCAGGATGTTCGCTCTTGCTGAAATTGGCGGCGGTGTCACCCAGCCAGGAGGTGACGACGTTCCAGCCTGCGCGCCCGCCGCTCAGATGATCGAGCGAGGCGAATTGCCGCGCCACATTGAAGGGTTCGGAATAGCTGACCGTCAATGTGCCGACCAGGCCGATCCGGCTGGTGGTTGCCGCCAGCGCGGACAGGATGGTGATCGGCTCGAACCGGTTGAGATAATGGGGGCTGGATCGTTCGGTGATCGACAGGCTGTCGGCGACGAACAGGAAGTCGAACTTGCCGCGTTCTGCGGTCGCCGCCTGTTCCTGATAGCGGGCAAGGCTGGTGCTGGCATTCACATCACGATCGGGATGACGCCAGTCATGCCAGGTGCGGCCGACGCCATGCAGGATGAAGCCGAGCTTGATATGCGGAGAACGGGCCATGGCCTTGTCCTTCTGCTGGAGGGGAGGGTGAGCCCATTCCATCTATGCCGGGATGCCGCACGCGACCAACGCGGTCTCCTCAAGCCCATATGAAATGGGCCAATAGGGCGGGCGTCAGTAGGAGAAGCGGGCGCTCAGCAGCACCGTCGCGGGATCGGCATAATTTTTATAGTAGACCCCGGTCGAGGGGATATAGGTCGAACTGACCGGCTTGTTCGCGCCCAGGATATTCTTGCCCTGGATGGCGAACTGGAAACGGTCGTCCGGCAATATCCAGGTGATCGAGCCGTTGACGAAGGTCTGGCCCGGCACTTCGTCCTGCGGCCGGGCGAGGGCGTTCTGATAGAAGCTGCTCTGATATTGGGCATTGGCCGACAGCCGCAATGTGCTGCCCGACGTACCCAGCGGCAGCGCATAATTGGCGCCGCCCGACAGGGACCATTTGGGCGCGTTCAGCAGCGGATTGCCGTCGGCATCCACGCCATTGCCGCCCGCGCCCTTATAATCGTCATAAATGGCCTTGAGGTAGCCGGCCGATGCCTGAAGCGAGAAGCGATCCGACAGGCGCAGGTCATTCTCCAGTTCGACGCCCCAGCTATGCGCCTTGCCGGCATTGCCGCGGCGTGATCCGACATAGGCAGGGTCGTAGAAGGATACCTGGAGATCCTTGTAATCATTGTAGAAGATGGCGAGATTGCTGCGCAGCGCGCCGCCGAACAAGGTGGCCTTGAGGCCGCCTTCATAGGTCGAGACCTTTTCCGGATCGAAGGGCAGGGTAGCCAGGTCCAGCCGGGTCGCGCGATTGTCGAACCCGCCGGATTTGAACCCGCGCGAATAGGTGAGGTAATTGAGCAGATTGGGCGTCCATTGCGCCTGCACCGACAATTTCGGTGTCAGCGCCTTCCAGGTCTTTTCCGCCTCGCCGGCGATCGACTGGGCCACGACATTGCGATCATCGTCGATCACCTTGTTGTCGAAGACGAAGCGCTTCTTTTCGATCGTGCCGCGCAGGCCGGCGGTCAGGCTGAATATGTCATTCGCCTTCCAGGTGCCCTCGCCGAACACGGCATAGGCATCGGTGTAAGTGATGTTGTGGGCGCGCAACCGGTTGACCGGGGCGGTCGCGGCCGTGCCGGTGCGGCTGAAGCCGTCACGCTCCACGAAGAAACGTTCGTGCAGGTAGAAGAGGCCGCTGGTGAAGCTGAGGTCGCCAAAGTCGCCGTTCAGCTGCGCCTCCTGGCTGAAGGCCCGGTCATTATAATGGATCAGGTTCTTCTGGATCAGCGCGGCCTCGCCGTCATTCTCGTAATTGACGGGGTTGAGGTTGAAGCCGGTATAGGCGCTGATCGACTTGATAGAGAGATTAGGCGACAGGTCATAGACCAGCCGCAGCGACGCGCTGCGCGAATTGAGATGCTGGTCCGGTTCGACCTCCGAATAGGATCGGCGGCGGCTGAAGCTGCCGGGCTGATTGACGGGGATATAGGACCGCGTATCGCTACGGTCGCGCAGGATGTTGACGGTCAACAGCGCATCGAGATTGGCTATGCCGGTATAGCGCAGCTTGCCGCGCCAGGCGTCGAGGTCGATCCGATTGACGTCATGGCCCAGCGTCGGGTCATAGGTGACGCCGTCACGGCTGCGATGGATCCAGGCGATGCTGCCCGACAAGTCGTCCGCGATCTTGCCGCTGACCAGTGCCCGGCCCTGCACGTCATTATAGCTGCCATAGCCCAGTTCGGCGGTGACATGGGTGGTTTCGTCGGGGGCGCGGGTGATGATGCGCAAAGCACCGGCCGACGAGTTGCGGCCATAGAGCGTCCCCTGTGGCCCGCGCAGCAGCTCGATCCGTTCCAGATCGACAAATTCGCTCATCGAGGCGATCTGGCGCGGGATGTAGACATCGTCGACATAGATGGCGAGTACCGGCTCCTGGATCGGGTCGGATTCGCCCACGCCGCGCAGCGAGAAGGTCTGGGTGGTGTGGCTGATCGATGTGCGGGCGACGAACAGGTTGGGCACCTGGCCGGCCAGATCGCGAACATTGGTGATGTTGCGCTGCTCCAACGTCTCCGGCGTGAAGGCAGAGATGGCGATCGCCGTCTTCTGAAGGTCCGTAGCGCGCCGCTCGGCGGTGACGATGATGCCGCCGCCGGCGTCGCCATCCTCTGCCGGCGCGGGCGCCTGTGCCCAGGCCGACCCGGTAATTGCCACAGCCACGATCGCGCTGCCGCTGGCGCCCAGGAAAATCCCTTTTGTCATTGTTCCCCACTCAACCGTGATCCGCCGCGGCTTGGGGCCGAGCGTTAACTGTCAACTAAAGTTGTAGACAATTTGCGCAAATGAGTTCGGGCAATCTGGCGGGAGAATGGCTCATAGATTCGTGCGGCAGAGATGGTGGCGCCGATCATCGGCTGTGGTCAGATTTGGCGTGCTCCGCGCCCGCTATAAAGGGTCAGCGGCGATAGCCGCAGATTATTCCGGATCAGCAACTCCGCGCAGGAGCGGATATCGGCGGTCAGCCGTTCGTCCAGGGGTATTGTGGGGGCAGAGCTGAGGCGCTGGGCATCGGCCAGCGAGGCAAGCAGGACCAGTTCGTCGTCACTGACATAGCGGGCGCCGGGCGGCTGGATGCGCAGGCCGCATTCGATGGCGATCCTGCGCAGGCGGGCGAAGCTGTCGATGGCCGCGAGACCGATCCGCTGCTCCTCGCCCCGCAGCATTGCGAGCACCCGGCGCTCGGTCCGCGTGCGGCGGTGGAGGGGCAGGGTAGAGCGGTTCACAGCGCACGCGCCAGTGTCAGCGAGACGACTGCACCCTCCCACTGGTTGCGTTGTTCCTGCCCGCTATAGCTGCCTGCCCGGCTTGGGCTGTAGAAGCGGCGTAGCCGATGATAATCCTGACCGTTGAGCGCGCTGGCCCGCAGCGTCGTCTTGAACCCTGCCAGCGCCGTGGTTTCGACATAAGCATCGAATGCGGCATCGTCGCGCCAGGTCAGTCGTTCACCGGTGTAGAAGACATCGCCCTGTTCGGCGGCGGTATAGCTGATCCCCCAGGATGAACGCAGTTTCGGCACGTCGTGGCGGAACTCGGCGCTCAGGCTGCGTGGCGCGATATCATCCATCTTCCTGTTGTCTCCGGTTACAGGGTCGCGCATGCGCGATCCCCGTAGCGTACCGTCGAGCGTCAGCCGCGCGCCACGCAGGGCGGCATCGAGCGGGAGGGTCGCCTGGGTGCTGATACCCCATTGGCGGGCATTGCCGATCGTCCCCAGCGCTTCGTCGCCCGTGGGGAGGAGGAGATAGCCGAGCATCCCCTGGTGCCATTGATGATAAGCCTCGACCGCCAGCGCGCCGCCCTTGCCCCAGCGATGATCGGCACGGACGAGCGCGCGAGTGACGCGGGCCGGGCGCAACTGGGCATTGCCGCCAAGCGGCCGGCCGTCGGCCTGATTTACCGACGCGGCGAAGTCGCCGAAGTCGAGCTGATCGACGGTGCGGCGGATGCCCAGTCGCAACTGGCTGGTATCGCGTGGCGACCAGACCAGAGCGGCAGACAGTTTCCAATAGGACAGGCTTTGCTCGTTCGCAGCATCCCCCGTAACGCGGATGCGCGACAGTTCGAACGCCATGCCGCTTTCCAGCGTCCAGCGTTTGCCGAGGCGCAGCGTGACATTGGCAAAGGCCTCGCCCCGCAGTTCGGACACACGGCTATTTGCGTTGGCCAGGGTGATCGGCGTCAGGCCGCTGCCATTATCCTCCGCATAGTCGAGGGCGCTGCTGAGCCGGTTATAGGCGATCTCCATCCCCAGTTCCGGGCGGAGCATATGGTCGCCGCCCCGCGTCAGCGTCGTGCGACCGACCAGCTCCAACGGCTTCTGCGCCAGCGCTGAAACGCCACGATAGCCCGGCTCGACATAGTCCTCGTCGGTGGTCAGGCGTTCGACCCGACCGAGCCCCACCAGCTTTGCCGACCAGTCCTTGCCAAGAGCGCGGGTCCAGTCGAGCCCCAACTCGCCACTGCGCCCCTTTTCGTCATAGCCGATGGTCCGCTCGATCATCGCTGCACCGTCAGTCGGCATGATCATGATCGCCCGGTCGGATTCATAGCCATCCCGATTGAGCCGCAGATTGAGCGTCAGCGTACCGCCGGCCAGCGCGCCGGATGTCGATGCCGCAAGCCCGATCTCCGGTGCCTTGCCGATGATGCGCTCATGCCGGGTCTCGGTCGGCATGCCATTGCCGTCGCTGATATGATAGATGCCGTCGATCGGATAGCGGACCTGCTCGACCGACAGTTCCACATTGCTTTGCCAGCCGGCAATCTTGCGTGCGTGGCTGATCTGGGCAGAGGGCGATATTCGGCCGTCGCGGGTATGGCTGAGCTTCAGCGAGGCATTGCCCGATCCGCCCCCATCGGTGCGCAGGATGACATTGGCCACCAATGTCTGTCCCTGTGCCTCGGCCGCGTCGGTCCCGCGCAACAGCACGACCCGCTCGACGCGTGCGGCACCGATCCGGCGCAGCACCTCGGTAATGCCGCCGGCCTTCACCGTCGGTCGCTGACCATCGATCAGCACATTGCCGGCCGCGCCGCCAAAACCGCGCAGGCTGTTGCCCTCGCTCAATAGGAAGCCGGGGGTGCGCTCCAGCATGTCGAGCGCGGTCTGGGGCTGAAAGGGCGCGTAGAAATCGGCCGGATAAACCGGATCAGGACCAGCCGGGACGATCGGCGGATGAGCTGGCGGGCTGTTGTTCTGAACTGCTTCCTGTTCGCTCGCCATCGCGCCCGCCGTCATGGCAAGGCCGGCCATCAGCGCATGGAACAGCATCATCGTAGGAAAAACTCTACCGGCACGACCCGTTCGATGCTTTCGACCTTCACATCCTCGGGTGGCTCCAGGATAGGCTGCCGGGGCATTGACTGCGACTGTTCCGTCCGGAACTGTTCGGGGCCGGGCGGCACTTCGCTTGCCGCTTCTGGTGGCGCAGCCGGCGGAGCCACCGCAAAGATGCTCAGGGTCGGCGCCGATTTCGGCACGACATAATCGGTCAGTGGCGTATGGGGGAGAGGGGGCGAGGCCATATCTATTCCGAAAGCATGAGCAGCAGCATGGCGGGTGGCAGGGCCAGGAGGATCATGACGCTCCATGCGCGCGCCGGATTGCGCGCGTGAAAGGCGCTCATCGCGATCACCGCGAACAAGGCAAAGCTGGCAAGCGTAACGCCGGTGACAGCTTCGACAGCATCGGTGCCAAGCCGAACGAGCAGGCGGGAAAGGGCCGCAGTGACGAGCGCGGTCAGGCCATAGGCACCCAGCGTGCAGGCCGTGATCCGTCCGGCATTCGCCCAGCGCGCACGAGCGACAGAGCTGAACCCGATCATGGCCGCACCCAAGTGAGGATGCGCTCGCGATTGCAATTGAGCGTCACGATCGTGACGGCGCCGGCGCTCAGCCAGCCGAACCAGGCGACGCTGCCATAACCCCAGCCAAGGCCAAGGCCTGCGATCAGGAAGGCGATGCTCAGCAGCGCAAAGCCCGCCTGACGCAATCGGCGCGATTGCGGGTCGGGCAGCTTGCGACGAAGCCAGTCTTGCTGGTGGCGGGCCATCGCCAGAAACAGCAGCGCAAAGCCGCCGAGCGACAGCAGGGCTGTTGCGACATGGGTCATGCCGGCACCTCCTGAAAATCTGGCTTGGGCTGGCGCGTGCGGCTGCGCGCCTTGGCCTTGGACTGGTGGGTTGCCACCTTGCGGGCGGCAAAGGCGAAGCCGGTGGCGGTCAGGATCATCATCAGGTCGAACAGGATGAAGATAGCGTCACCCGCCATCACGCTGGCGGGCAGGCCACGGGGCGTGGTAGCGGCGTTGACCAGCGGAATGGCGGCATAGAGCAGGGCGCAGGCGGCCAGCGTCTCGACCCAGGCCCGCCGTGCCGGCCGGCCCAGGCTCCACACAAAGATCGCGCCCCAGGCGATGAACAGGGCGTTGACTTCCCAGTCGGCGCGTTTGGTGATCGCCGGATCAAGCAGCCGGTTGGCGAGGAAATAGACCGCGATCCCTGCCGATGCGCCGGCGATCACGCCGATGTTCAGCCGTTCGACCAGACGGAAACCGAAATGGGGCCGGGCCGGGTCGGGCAGCTTTGCGCGGCGCTTGACCGTCCACAGCACCAGCCCGCTGCCGACCATGATCGTGCCGCCCACGCCGGAGAGGAAATAGAGCCAGCGCAAGGCCGGGTTGGCATAGCGGCCGGCATGAAGGTCGACCATCACCCCCTTGGTCGCTGTCGCTGCGCCGCCTTCGCGCGGGCCAGCCAGCGGCTTGCCGGTGGCGCCGTTGAGGTAGAGCATCGGCTGGTGGCCGCCCAGCGTTTCGGTGCGGGGCCAGATGCGGACGATAGCGGCTGCATTGCCGGGATGGCTGATGCTGACATAGCTGGGCTCGAAACCGGGACGCAAAATGCGGGCACGCTGTAGCAGTTCGGGGATCGGGCGCAGATCGGCCTTCGCCTCGCTCGGTTCGCTCTTTGGCCCGGACGGGAAGGCCGCCTCATAATAGGCGTCGGTCGACGGGAAATTTGCGCTGATCGCCCATGGCATCAGGGTGAAAAGCAGGGTGACGAGCCCGGTATAGGTGATCATCAGATAGAAGGGCAGGGCAAGCACGGCGGTCACATTATGCGCGTCGAGCCAGGAGCGCTGGCCCTTGCCGAAGCGCAGCAGGAAGAAGTCGGTGAAGATCTTCTTGTGGGTGACGACGCCGCTCAGGATCGCGACCAGCATGGCGAGCGCGGCCAGGCTGACGAGCAGGCGCGCCCACATGACCGGCATATAATGAAGGTCGAAATGCATGCGATAGAGGAAGAAGCCGCCGCGCGTGTCGCGTACGCTGGTGAGAGCGCCGCTGGTCGCGTCGAGCATGCGTTCCTGCTGACTTGAGCGGTCGCCGCCGGCCGGCGTCCAACTGATCGAGAAGCCTTCGCCGCCACGGCTGCCGGGAAGGGAGAGCGTCCAGTCGTCTGCACCCGCGCCTTCCTTGCGCAGGATCGTGTCGGCGGCGTCGATTGCCTTTTCACTGACCGGGGCGGGTGTCAGTTCGGGTCGCATCCATTGCGATATTTCCTGCTGGAAGAACGCAACCGTGCCGAACAGGAAGATGACGAACAGCAGCCAGCCAGGCAGCAGCCCGGTCCAGGTGTGCAGCGTCGACATGGTCTGGCGCAGCGATGCCTTCACGATGTCTCGCCTCCGGCGACCTCTGATGACCTGTGTTCGTGCATGTCCCGCTGTTCGCTAATGCCCATCGATGCCCTGTTTGGTTGACGTTTGGCGTGACTGGATTTCCAAAGAAAAACGTCGAGAAATATTGGAAAGCCGCCCCGTCGCCTTCAAATTGCATACCCCATGGCGAGTGGCTCGCTTGGCACCTCGTCGCGTTGGGATGGTGCCATTAACGCAAATGAGATTTATTTGCAAAAAAGACATTTGATTTTTTGTGGTCGTAAGGGCTGCCATGTCCGGCAAATAGTCCTTGTCGAACGCGCAACATGCCCCGTACTGGACAGCATAAATCACAGCCCCTAATTCGCATATGCGAATCAATAGCAATAAAAGGGCTGGTATGCGACATATAAGATGGATGGGGGCGTTGCTGTCTGGGGGCGGTATCGTTGCCGCGGCGGTGCCTGCGTTTGGGCAGGAACAAGCCGGTCAGGATGGTCAGGCTGTCATGCTCGGGTCGGTCCGGGTTGAAGGGGAGGCCGTTGATGATGGGCTGACCAGTGATCCCGCATCTACCGAAGGGACCGGCTCTTACACGACCCGGTCGATGAAGACCGCGACGAAGCTGCCCATGTCGATCCGCGAGACACCGCAGTCGGTGACCGTCGTCACCCGCCAGCGACTGGATGATCAGGTGATGACCAACATCACCGACGTGGTGAAAAATACGCCAGGCCTTTTCCTCAACTATTCCAGCGGGCCCGGCCGCCCGAGCTTTACCGCGCGCGGTTTCGATATCGACAACATCATGTATGACGGCCTGCCGTCCCGCTATCAGGGATGGGTGGTGGGCAGTCAGGCCAATTTGGCCATCTATGACCGGGTGGAGGTGGTGCGCGGCGCTACGGGCCTTGTAACCGGCAGCGGCAATCCATCGGCGGCGATCAATCTGGTGCGCAAGCGCCCGACCCGCGACTTTCAGCTCAATCTCGAAGGATCGGCCGGCAGGTGGGACAATTATCGCGGGCAGATCGACATGTCGGGCGGTGTCGATCAGGCCGGCAATCTGCGGGTGCGGGTTATCGGCTCCTATCAGGACAGCAGCAGTTTCCGCGATGGCGAGGTCATTCATCGCGGCCTGATCCATGCGATCGGCGAATATGATATCGGCCCTGATACGACGCTCATGGTGGGCGCCACCCATCAGGATGATTTCTTCAATAGCTTCTGGGGCGGCTTGCCGCTCAGCGCTACCGGCGCGCATCTCGACCTGCCGCGCTCGACCCGACCCAGCTATGACTGGGAAGGCAAAAGCCAGAAGTCGAACACTGTCTTTGGCGAACTGACCCATCGGTTCGGTCACGACTGGAGCGTCCGGCTGGCGAGCATGAAGGTGTGGCAGGATGCCATGTTCTCCGGCACCTATGTCTATCGCCGGCCCGACCTGACGCTCACCCATTCCGCCTATCAGGCCGCCTATGACGAGGATCAGGCCAGTGTCGACCTCTATGCCAGCGGGCCGGTCACGTTGTTTGGTCGTGACCATGATCTGACATTCGGTGCCAGCCGACGCGAGACCTCGACAGGCACGCAAAATTACAGCGGGGGCGGGCTGCTCGCGGGCGATGTCGACATGTTCGATTTCGACCCGGCCAGCGGTGCTCGACCCAATTTCGTGCCGACGACCTACAGCCGGAACGTCATCACCCAGGGCGGTCTCTATGCCTCGACCCGGCTCAATCCGTTCGATGGGCTGAAGGTCATCTTGGGCGGGCGGCTGGATTGGTATGATTATGATAATCGCACGGCTGCGACCGGCGATTACAAGGTCGATGCCCACAAGACCGTCTATGCCGGCGCGATCCTGGACATCGATCGTCATCATTCTTTCTATGCCAGCTTCACCGACATTTTCCAGCCGCAGACGGCCAGGGGCTTTGCCGTAGACGCCGACAGCCAGACGATCCTGAAGCCGATCACCGGCCAGAACTACGAGGTGGGTATCAAGAGCGAATATCTCGACGGGGCGCTGAATGCGGCGATCGCGCTCTTCCGCATCGACCAACGGAATAGGGCATTTGTGCCGACCGATCAGAGCGGTTGTCCCAGCTTCCCGGCCAGCAGTTGCTCGACGGCTGCTGGCCTGGTGCGCAGCAAGGGCATTGATGCCGAGCTTCAGGGCGCGATTACGCCCGACTGGAACATTTCGCTCAGCTATACCTATACCAGCATTCAATTTGTGCGGGACACCAACCCCGAAAATGGCGGCAAGAATTTCGACACCGACATGCCCCGCCACATGGCTAAATTGTCGACCTTCTACACTCTGCCGGGGAAGCTCGACCGGCTGCGTGTCGGCGCCGGACTTAACTGGCAGAGTCGCATATACAACGACAATAACGGCGCCAATTTCAACAATGTCGCCTTCCGCGTCGAACAGGGGGGCTATGCCGTTGCCGACCTGATGCTGGGATACAAGATCAGCGACCGGTTCGATCTTCAGGCCAACATCAACAATCTGTTCGACAAGCATTATTACAAGGCGATCGGCTATGATATCCGCTGGGGCTCGACCGATGCCTATGGCGATCCGCGCAATATTCTGGTGACGCTGCGCGGCAGAATCTGAAGGCATGCGCTCGCCAGCCATGGTTGGCGAGCGCCGCAATCGTGCGATGCGCTGAATTTCGGATTGTCTGGAGCCAGCCCGGCCTTGCCAAGGGCTGAAATAGTGGCTCCCCGAGTAGGATTCGAACCTACGGCCATTCGATTAACAGTCGAATGCTCTACCGCTGAGCTATCGGGGAGCAGCCCCGCTTGCGCCGGGCAGGCCGCGCATATGCAGCGGCTTGTCTTAAATGGCAAGCGTGAAATTGCAGAAAATTACGCGATGAATTGTTCGGCCGCGATCCGGTCGTCCAGCGTATGTTCGGGGTCGAACAACAGGGTCAGCGGGGTGGCGCGGTCGATCTTGACCTCGACCTGGGCGACATCGCGGACTTCGCGCTGGTCGGCGACGGCACTGACCGGACGTTTGACCGGATCGAGCACGGTGAAGCGAATCGCGGTATTTTCCGGCAGGATGGCGCCACGCCAGCGGCGCGGCCGGAACGGGCTGATCGGGGTCAGGGCGACGAGCGCCGACCCCAGTGGCAGGATCGGGCCATGGGCGGACAGATTATAGGCGGTGGACCCGGCGGGCGTTGCGACCAGCACGCCGTCGCACACCAGTTCGGGCAGCACGGGGCGATCATTGACCTGCACTTCCAGCTTGGCGGTCTGGCGGGTTTCGCGCAGCAGCGAGACTTCGTTGATCGCCGGGATGGAGAAACGCTCGCCATCGACCGTGTCGACCACCATGCGCAGCGGGTTGACCTTGAAGCTCTTGGCCTTCTCCAATCGCTGTTCCAGCCGTTCCAGACGCCATTCGTTCATTAGGAAGCCGACCGTGCCGAGGTTCATGCCGAAGACTGGCAATATACGGCGGGATTCCAGCATGGCGTGCAGCGTCTGCAGCATGAAACCGTCGCCGCCCAGCGCGATGACCGTGTCCGCCTGTTCCAGCGGCACGAAATCATAGGCGGCGCGCAACCGTTCTTCCGCTGCCCGTGCAGCCTGGGTCGGGGACGCGACGAGGGCGCGCCTGGGTTCGCTGTTCATCCGCCGGTGACGCTCATATGTCGCTGGACCGCCGCAGTCGGAGCGCCGGCACCGATCCGGAAATCATGGGCAGCGGGCTTGCGCCGCAGTGCGCGATCGACCAGCGGTTCGACCGCGGCGAGGCCGCCGCTGCGCAGGGCGACCTTGAAATCGACATGGTCGTCATGGCCCAGGCACATGTAGATCTTGCCCTCGCAGGTCATGCGCATGCGATTGCAGTCGGCGCAGAAATTGCGGGTGAGCGGGGTGATGAGGCCAAGCCGAACACCCAGCCCCTCGACATCATGATAGCGCGCCGGGCCACCCGTGCGCGCCGCGATCGGGGTGAGGACATGATGGGCGTCAATCTCCTGCGCGACATGCGACAGCGGCAGATAATGGTCGGTGCGATCCTCGCCCGTTTCGCCCAGCGGCATGGTCTCGATCAGGGTCAGGTCGAAGCCCTGGCTGTCGCACCAGCGCAGCATCGGCAGGATCTCGTCGGCATTGATATCCTTGAGCGCGACCATGTTGATCTTGACCGCAAGCCCCGCCGCGCGCGCGGCATCCAGCCCCCGCAGCACTACCGACAGGTCGCCGCCGCGGGTGATATGGGCGAAGCGATCGGCCTGCAGGCTGTCGAGGCTGACATTGATGCGGCGGACGCCGGCGTCGTGCAGCGCCTCTGCATGATCGGCCAGGCGCGTGCCATTGGTTGTCAGCGTCAGTTCCTGAAGGCCGGCATCCAGATGGCGACCGATTCGACGGATCAGGTCGATGATGTCGCGGCGCACCAGCGGTTCGCCGCCGGTCAGGCGGATGCGGCGCACACCGCGCGCGATGAAGAGATCGGCGAGAAGCGCGATTTCCTCCAGCGTCAGAACCTGATTTTTCGGCAGGAACTGCATCCGTTCCGCCATGCAGTATCGGCAGCGCAGGTCGCATCGATCCGTAACGGAAATCCGCAGATAATCGATCCGGCGGCCAAGGCCGTCGGTCATGGAAGTTGCGGCAGGATCGACCATGGCCATGCCCCTAGCTAAGCCATGGGCATGGCGGGCGCAAGCTGGCCGGTTGCGGGGCGGTGAAGAGGTCGGTAACCGGTTGCTGTTACAAGAGCGGCATGCGCTTTGTCAGGGAGTCGATAAAAGAGTGAGCGGGCAGGCCGCCCCGGACGGGCAGCGCAGCATCTTCATCCTGTCGCCCGGCGACCGCGACCCCCTGTGCCGTGCCGCGCAGGAGGCGGGCTGGCGCGCGATCGGTGCGCGGCGTGCCACGGATGCCCCGCAACGTTTCCTGCGCAGCGACGCCCAGATAGCGCTGGTCGACATGCGCGGCGGGACGGCGGCCAAGCTGATCGCGCCTTTGGTGCCAGCGGTGGATGCGGGCGGCTGCGCGCTGGTGGTGCTGGTCGATGCGGCGGCGGTCGCGACCCTGCCGCAATTGTTCGACGCCGGCGCGACCCATTTTCTGGTGGCACCGGTAACGCAACCCGTGTTGCAGGCAACGCTGGCATCGGCGCAGCGGCTGGTCGAGCGGCTGGGCGGTGGCGCGATGCAAAGCCAGCGTGCGCAGCGCATCCGCCGCGGCGACGCCCTTTACTGGGAGATGGACCGCGACGGCGCAGGACTGCGGCTGAGCGAGAGTCTGGCCCGGAATCTGGGCATAGAGGCGTGGCAGCCGACGCCATCGACCTTGATCCACCGGCTGGCGCGCAATGAACGCAAGGCGGTGCTGAACGCGCTGGAGGGGATGATGCAGTCGGGCCGTCCGGCGGCATTCGCCCATGCGGTGCCGGGGCGGCCGGGCAATCGGCTGGTGCATCATCTGCGCTTCGTCGATGGCACGGTGGCGGCGGATGTGGAGTGGCTGTCCGACGCGCAGGACCAGGATGTGGCGAGCCGCGACAACCTGACCGGGCTGCGTTCGCGCCAGGCGGCACTGGACTGGCTGGATCGCCGGTCGGGGCTGCCGACGACGGTGGTGCTGCTGTCGATCAGCCAGTTCGATCGCATGAATGCGGCCTATGGCCAGGTGGTGGGTGACGCACTGCTGGGGCGGATTGCGCGGCGGATCGAACAGATTGTCGATAGCGTGGCAGGCCATGCGATGGTCGCGCGGATCGCCGGCACGGAATTTCTGGTCGGCCTGACCGGCGAGCCGGCGGCGGCGGAGCGGGCGACCTATCTGGCGCGGCAGTTGATCGAGGCGATCAGCCGGCCGTTCAGTGCGGGCGACCATCTGATCCGTCTGATTGCGCGATGCGGTATCGCGCAGGCGCGGGCGGAGGATGATGCGACCCAGTTGCTGCGGCGGGCAGGGGCTGCACTGGCCGATGCGCGGCAGGGCGGGGGCGAGGGTATTCGCATCTTTTCCGCCGAGAAGCGCAGCCGCCAGCTCGACGCCGACCAACTGGAAACCGACCTGCGGCTGGCGCTGCACCGGGGCGAGATCGGCATCGTGTTCCAGCCGCAATATCCGGTCTATGACCATCGCATCAGCGGGGTCGAGGCGTTGGCGCGGTGGAACCACCCGATTTATGGTCCACTGGGGGCCGGCATATTGTTCGGCACGGCGGAACGGTCCGACTATATGCTGCCACTGTCGGCGCATATCCAGGCGGAGGCCTTGCGGCAGGCGGCGGCCTGGCCGAGCGCGCTGTCCAATCTGCGCCTGTCGATCAACGTCACGGCGGCGGATATTTCGCAGCCGGGGTTCATGGCCGATTTCCTGGGTCAGGTGGACCGCAGTGGCTTTCCCCGGTCGCGGCTGACGGTGGAGATTACCGAAAGCGGGCTGATCCAGGATGTCGACGCGGCGGCGGCGCTGCTGACGGCGCTGCGGTCCGAAGGGCTGGCGGTGGCGATCGACGATTTCGGCACCGGCTATTCGAGCCTGGCTTATCTCAAGGGCCTGCCGCTCGATTATCTGAAGATCGACTCCAGCCTAGCCCAGGATATCGCCGGGTCGGCGCGCGACCGGATTATTGTGCGCGGGGTGATCCATATGGCGAAGTCGCTGGGCCTCAACGTCATTGCCGAAGGGGTGGAGACGGAGCAGCAGCTCGACCTGCTGGCACGGGAAGGCTGTGATTATTACCAGGGCTTCCTGCGCTCGGCCGGCGTCTCCACGCCCGAACTCATATCGCTGGTGCTACAGGGTTAGGCCGACCTTCCCGATGAGGGCCGCGCCGGCGTGGCGCGCGTCGCGATTGTCGATGTCGCTGTAGCGCAGTTCCGCCGACCAGCGGCCGCGATACCAGGCGATGGCCGCGCCATAATCCCAATAATCGCCGCCCGGCCGCAGCCGTTGCGAGGCGATCGGATCGCGATCCGACCCGGAACTATGGCCGACCCGTGCCGAGGCGGTGAGCGGCGTGCCCGGAATGGCGAAGGAAGCGGCGGAGGACAGATAGAGATTGTCGCCGCCGATCGACGACTGGCGCGGGGCATATTGGGCGCCGATGTCGATGTTGGCGGGGCCGATCAGGAAGCCGGCGCCGGCGCCAAATTCGCCATAGCCCTGATGATCGGCGCCGGGGAAGAGATGGTAGCGCGCGTCGAGCGACAGCCGCCAGCCGCCCAATTGATGGACATAGGAAGGGCCAAGGTCGATCACGGCGTCGGCGCCGCCATGGCGATCGCTGCCCCAGAGGCTGGTCGCGGTGCCATCGAGCGACAGGCCCTGCGCGACCGGCACGGACACGCTGCCGCGCAGCACCGGATCGCCATCGCTCCAGCTCAGGCCGCGGCGGCGCTCGTCGCTGGCGACCTCGACCGTGGCGCTGGGGCCGCTGGCATATTGGGCGGCGGCCGGTACGGCATGGAGGGCGAGGCCAAGCCCGCCCAGCCATGCCAGGCCGATGGTCCGATCAGTTCGATGCAAGATTGCGCACCGAGTCCAGTTCGGCCAGCAGCGGCGCGCGATCGGCTTCTGCCACGGCGATCAGATGTGCTTCGATCTTGTCCTGATACTGGGCCATGTTGCGTTCGCCCGACTGACGGCCGGTGGTGCAGGCGCCAGCCTCGCTACCCGAAAAGCGCTTGTCGCTCGACACGGTGCGGGCGAGCGCCGGGCCATGGTCCAGCTTGCGGTCGACGACGATCGTCGCGGTCCACTGGCAGCGCTGATTGTCCATGCGGTTGGGCGTCTTTGCGCCGATGGTCTTTGTGCGGATGTCCGCACGGGCGGTATAGGTGGCGTCGACCTGGTTGCCATGATGCTCGACCGAGACATTGTGGGTCGCGGCGGCGGCAAGCGCCATAAGGATCAAACTCATTGCATTCTCCTGCTGTGACGCCGCGCTTTGTTGCCCGGTCGTCACGAAGGCATGTAGGTTTCGACTGTTGCTGCTTCTTTTCTGGTTGATGATGAATGGCGACATGAGGGTCGGATATGCAGGGCGCTGGGTCATGACAGGGGCATCGTGACGCGTCAGCCGCGAAGTTCATACCGTTCTTGCCCCGTATTTCTGGCCGATTTTGCGAAAAAGGTCATGGCAACGCGCCACGCAAGCGACAGCGACGCGTCAATTGGGTGCCGGTGACGCGACGGTCGGGTCATGGGGGCGCGTCATCCGGGTCATCGGGACGCGACCGTCGGGTCATGATTTCATGCGGTGGTTGGGGTGCGGAGACATGCGGCATCATCCGGCAGGATAGAGCAGAGAAAGTCCAAATAGGAAAGAAGTGGTTGCTGAACGTTTCTGCCGGCCATTGCGACTTGCAAGCCTGCGTCGATCCGCCACTATGAACTTGAGGAATGCAGGAGGGATATCATCATGTTCGCCCTTTTTCTTCTGTTGCAGGCAGCCGCGCCCGATATTGTCGTGACGGGCGAGAGGCTGGTCGAAGAGCAGGCGAAATGCGCGCGCGGCGAATGCACGCCACTGCGCGATGCACAGGCGACGATCGCCCTGGCTGAGCAGCAGTTCCGCAGTGGCGCATATGTGCATGCCAAGGGGCTGCTGGCCGCAGCGATCAGCCGCAACAAGGACAAGGGGGCGGAGGCGCCGCGCGCAGTGGCAGCGATTTACGAAGCGATGGCAACGGTGTCGCTGCATGAGGGCGACCAGGATGATTATCGCCGTGCGGTGGCCGGGCAGGTCAAGACGCTGCGCGACAATCTGCCAGCGGATGATGTGGCGGTGCAGGCTTCGGCCACGGCGCTGGGTGACATGTGGATCAAGCTGGGCCGCTATCGTCAGGCGGAATCGACCTTCCGTGGAATAGAGGAGCAAGCGCTGGCCGAAGGACAGGCCTATCCGGCGATGATGGCCGGGATGAAGCGGGTGTGGCTGGCTGGCGCGCTGGGCAAGATGCGCGATGCGCGTATGATGCTGGACGCGCTGGAGCGGCGCCCGATCGCGCAGGAGCCAGGCTTTCGCACTGCCCTGCGCGTGGTGCGACTGCGACTGGCGGTGCGGGCCGGGGATGATGCCGAAATCACCCGGTTGGCCGAAACGATCGGCACGGACCAGGGTGGCCCGCCGGTGCTGATCTGGCAACCATCCTATCCCGGTAGTGCGGCGGTCGAGGCGAATAATAGTGCCCGGACCTTTGATCTCGTGGATGCGGTTCCGATCAATTCGTCCGACCTAGCCAGCATCCAGTGGGTGGATGTGGGCTTCTGGATCCGGCCGGATGGGCATACCGAGGAAGCGGAGATATTGCGGGGGTCGCGCGCGCCTGCCTGGGCGCCGGCAATCCTGAAGCAGGTAGCGGGGCGACGCTATGCTGCGAGTGCGAAAGCGGGAGAGGGGGATGCATCCGGCAGCTATCGGATCGAGCGTGTCACGCCCAAATATCAATATGTGGTTCCCAAAGGATCGGTGATCCGGCGTCGGGTTCCGGCAGCCGGCTTCGAGATACTGGACCTGACCGCATCGGAAGCGGCGATGCCGCCGCCCGGCGAATAAGGCCGGGTATGGGCATAGCGGTTCATGTGACAGGGTAGCTGACAGAAAGGAAGGAAATCATCATGTTCGCCCTTTTGCTTCTGGTGCAGGCGGCCTCGCCCGATATCGTCGTGACGGGCCAGCGGCTGGTCGAGGAGCAGGCAAAATGCGTGCGCGGCGAATGCACGCCGCTGCGCGATGCGCAGGCGACGATCGCGCTGGCCGAGCAACGGTTCCGCGATGGCGAATATGTGCATGCCAAGGGGCTGCTGGCTGGCGCGATCAGCCGCAACAAGGGCAGGGGGGCGGAGGCGCCGCGGGCGGTGGCCGCCATCTATGAAGCGATGGCGACGGTGTCGCTGCATGAGGGCGATCAGGATGATTATCGCCGCGCGGTGGCGGGGCAGGTGAAGACGCTGCGCGACAATCTGCCGGCGGACGATGTGGCGGTGCAGGCATCGGCCACGGCGTTGGGCGACATGTGGATCAAGCTCGGAAAATTTCGCCAGGCTGATGCCAGCTTTCATGCGATCGAGGATCAGGCGCTGGCCGAAGGGCGCGCCTATCCGGCGATGATGGCCGGGATGAAGAGGGTGTGGCTGGCCGGCGCGCTGGGCAAGGTGCGTGAAGCGAACATGATGCTGGATGCATTGGAGCAGCGGCCGATTGCGCAGGAACCGGGATTTCGTACCGCCCTGCGCGTGGTGCGCCTGCGACTGGCGGTGCGGGCCGGGAATGATGCGGAAATCACCCGCCTGGCCGGAACCATCGCTGCGGACCAGAGCGGGCCGCCGGTCCTGGTCTGGCAACCGCCCTATCCGGGGGATGCGATGGCCGAGGCCAGCAATAATGTGCGGGCCTTTGGCGGCGTCGATGTGACGTCGGTCCGCTCCACCGATGTCGCCAGCATCCAGTGGGTGGATGTGGGCTTCTGGGTTCGACCGGATGGGCATATTGAGGAAGCGGAAATTTTGCGCGGGTCGCGCGCCCCTGCCTGGGCGCCGGCGATCCTGAAACAGGTTGAGGGCCGGCGCTATGCGGCGAGTGCCAAGGTTGGCGAGGAAGATGGGCCTGGCAGCTATCGGATCGAGCGTGTGACCCGCAAGAACCTATATGCGACCCCCATCGGATCGAATATCCGGCGCCGGGTTCCGGCGCCGGGCTTCGAGATACTGGACCTGACCGCATCGGAGGCCGCCATGTCCCCGCCGGGCGAATGAGGCGGAGGCAACAGCGCAAAGCGCTTTCCACGCCTGGGGTCAGGCTCTAAAGGCCCGCGCTCATCATTTTTCGAGACGGGAAGCCAGCGATGATTCAACCGGGTACGACGTTCAAGGACAATCTCCAGCTGCTGCCGCCGATCGACGGCATCGCCCGCATCGACCTGACGGACGCGAGCGGCTCGGTCGTCGCCAGCATCGAGAACCAGCCAGGCAAGCAGGGGTCTCTGGCGGTTTATGCCTATTTGCAGCAGGTGTTCGGCGCGCTGGATGCAGCGGCAGCCGAGCATGGTCTGGCAGTGTTTGCCGAACATACGGCAGATGCCCGTAATCGTCCGGGCGCGCATCCCAATGTCGATCGGCTGATCGCGATCGTGGACGGTGGTGACGCGCTGGCGATCGGGATGGTCGCGGGCTGAACAAGGCGGGTAAATCATTTCCTCGATGCGCCTTTTTTGCCGTTGTCGGGGCATGACGCAGGGCCTGCCAAGTCGGGCGGACGGAATCGGATAAGGACAGGCTGCTTCGACAGCCCCTCACCCTCCCGCGCCTGCGGCGCGGGGCTCTCCCTCCCCCGTGAGCGGGAGAGGGTAATTGGCAATAGCGGGGATGGGACGGGAAGCGGACTGTCTGACAATCCTCCCCAAGCTTGCTTGGGGAGGGGGACCGCCGAAGGCGGTGGAGGGGCAAGTAGATGAGGTCGCGCCATTGCCCCTCCGTCAGCGCTTCGCGCTGCCACCTCCCCAAGACAAGCTTGGGGAGGAATGAGAAACGTCAGCTTCTGGTCGTTTTCTCCCCGCGCGGCGGGGAGGAATAGAGCGCAGGCTCACCCCGCGGCCTTGGCTAGCCCCTTCGACAATTGCAGCGCGCCGTTGAGGCGGGCGGCGGGGTCGGGCCAGGCGCGGGTGACGACGACCTTGCTGTCCGGGCGCAGGCGGGCGACGCCGTCGAGGCGCTGGACATAGGAGACCAGGCCTGCGGGATTGGGGAAGCGATCCTCGAAGAAGCTGACTAGCGCGCCCTTTGGCCCGACATCGATCTTGGCGATATTGGCCTTGAGGCAATTCTGCTTGATCTCGATGATCTTGAGCAGGTTCTGGGTCGGGGCAGGCAGCTTGCCGAAGCGGTCGATCAGCTCGGCGGCGAAGGCCTCCAGACCCTGGCGATCCTCCAGTTCGTTGATGCGGCGATAGAGACCCATGCGCAGGTCGAGGTCCGGCACGAATTCTTCCGGGATCATGATCGGTGCGTCGACGCTGATCTGCGGCGAGAAGCTGTCGCGGCGCGCTTCGAGACCGGCGCCGCCGGCCTTGGCGTCCATGATCGCGTCCTCCAGCATCGACTGGTAGAGTTCGAAGCCGACTTCCTTGATATGGCCCGACTGTTCGTCGCCGACCAGATTGCCGGCGCCGCGAATGTCGAGATCGTGGCTGGCGAGCTGGAAGCCGGCGCCCAGCGTATCGAGATCGGACAGCACCTTGAGCCGCTTTTCCGCGGTTTCGGTGATGATGCGGTTGGCCGGCGTAGTGAAATAGGCATAGGCGCGCGTCTTCGACCGGCCAACGCGACCGCGCAGCTGGTAGAGCTGGGCAAGGCCGAAGCGGTCGGCGCGGTGGATGATGAGCGTGTTGGCGCTGGGGATGTCGAGGCCGGATTCGACGATGGTGGTGGAGAGCAGCACGTCATAGCGCTTGTCGTAGAAGGCGGACATGCGCTCCTCGACATCGGTGGCGCTCATCTGGCCATGGGCGACGATCGGCTTCACCTCGGGCACTTCGGTGCGCAGGAATTCCTCGACCTCGGTCAGGTCGGAGATGCGCGGCACAACGAAGAAGCTCTGGCCGCCGCGATAATGTTCGCGCAGCAGCGCCTCGCGGATGACGACGCCGTCCCAGGGCATGATGTAGGTGCGCACCGCCAGGCGATCGACCGGCGGAGTCTGGATGACCGAGAGTTCGCGCAGGCCCGACATGGCCATCTGCAAGGTGCGGGGGATCGGCGTGGCGGTCAGGGTGAGGACATGGACGTCGGTCTTGAGGGACTTCAGCCGTTCCTTGTGGGTGACGCCGAAGCGCTGTTCCTCGTCGACGATGACGAGGCCGAGGCGCTTGAACTCCAGCCCCTTGGCGAGCAGAGCGTGGGTGCCCACGACAATGTCGATCGTGCCGTCGGCGAGGCCCGCCTTGGTCGCCTTCGCCTCCTTGTCGGGGACGAGGCGGGAGAGGCGGGCGATTTCCAGCGGGAAGCCGCGGAAGCGCTCGACGAAATTCATGTGATGCTGGCGCGCGAGCAGGGTGGTGGGGCAGATCACCACCACCTGCATGCCGGCCATGGCAGCGACGAAGGCGGCGCGCAGCGCGACCTCGGTCTTGCCGAAGCCGACATCGCCGCAGACCAGACGGTCCATCGGGCGGCCGGCGCCCAGATCCTCGATCACGTCGCCGATCGCGCGATCCTGATCGTCGGTTTCCTGATAGGGGAAGCGGTCGACGAAGGCGGGATAGCCGGCGGCGTCCGGCTCGGCGATCTCGGCCGGGCGCAGAGCGCGTTCGGCGGCGGTCTTGAGCAGTTCGCCCGCAATCTCGCGGATCCGCTCCTTCATCCGCGCCTTGCGCCGCTGCCAGGCCTCGCCGCCCAGTCTGTCGAGGCTCACGCCCTCGCTGTCGGAGCCGTAGCGGGAGAGGACTTCGAGATTTTCTACGGGCACGTAGAGCTTGTCGCCGCCGGCATAGGAGAGGGCGACGCAGTCATGCGCGGTCTTGCTGACCGGGATCTGCGTCAGCCCCTCATAGCGGCCGATGCCATGGTCCATATGGACGACGAGGTCGCCGGGCGAGAGGGTGGCGAGTTCGGCGAGGAAGGCGTCGGCGCTCTTCTTGCGCTTGGCGCGGCGGACCAGGCGATCGCCCAGCATATCCTGTTCGGTGAGGACGGCGACGTCGGGCGCGGTGAAGCCATGGTCGAGGCCGAGCACGGTGAGGACGGCGCTGCCACCGGCCGCTGTGCCAAGCGCCTCCTGCCAGCTGTCGGCGGCGGCGAGGCGGGCGACGCCATGATCGGCGAGAAGGCCCGACAGACGCTCGCGCGCGCCGGCCGAATAGCTGGCGATCACCACCTTCTTCTTCGTGCGGCGCAGGGCGTCGATATGCTTTCCGACCGCCTCATAGACATTGACGTTCTGCGCGCGTTCGGGCGCGAAATCGCGCGGGCCGTCGACGGCGAAGTCGAGGACGGTGGCGCTTTCGGGCTCGTGGAAGGGGGTGGTGGCATGCATCGGCCAGCTGGCGGCGGAGGCGTCCCACTCGATGGCGTCGAGATAGAGGGCGTGCGGCGCGAGCGGGCGATAGGCGCCGGGATCGGCCGATTTCGCGGCGATGCGGTTGGCATGATAGTCGCGGATCGCCTCGAACCGGGCGTCGGCTGCGCCGACCACGCCATGGTCGCGGACGATGATCGCGTTTTCGCCCAGATGCTCGGTCAGCGGAACCAGCTTTTCCTCGAACAAAGGCAGCCAATGTTCCATGCCGGCGAGGCGCCGGCCCTCGCTCACCGCCTGATAGAGCGGGTCGCCGGTCGCGGTCGCGCCGAAGGTCTCGCGATAGCGGCCACGGAAGCGCTTGATCGTGTCTTCGTCCAGCAGCGCCTCGGACGCCGGGAGCAAGGTGAAGCCGTCGACGCTGCCGGTGGTGCGCTGGTCGGTCGGGTCGAAGCGGCGGACCGTTTCGATCTCGTCGCCGAAGAAGTCGAGCCGCAGCGGCTGCTCCTCGCCGCCGGGGAACAGGTCGACAATGCCGCCGCGAATGGCGAATTCGCCGCGATCATGGACGGTGTCGGTGCGGACATAGCCGTTGGATTGCAGCATGTCGGCAAGGCGCGTGATCGCGATCCGCTCCTTGGGCGCGAGGCGCGCGACCAGCTGGCGGACGCGGAACGGGGTGAGGGTGCGCTGGGTCAGGGCGTTGAGGGTGGTGAGGACCAGTTGCGGCCCTTTTGGTTTTGCCTGGAGCGCATGGAGGCCGGCGAGGCGGGCCGACGCGGTGCGCAGCGAGGGGCTGGCCCGGTCATAGGGCAGGCAGTCCCAGGCGGGAATTTCGATGAGCTCGATCTCTGGCGCGAAATAATGGGCGGTGTCGGCGACCGCGCGCATCAATTGCTCGTCGGAGGCGACGAAGACGGCGCGGGTGGTTGCCGCGCGGGCGATGTCCGCCAGCAGCCAGGGCTGGAAGCCGGCCGGCACGCCGGACAGAGTGAGCGGCGCCTTCGCCTTCAGGATTTTCTGGAGATCGGTCATATCTGCTACTCGCGCCTCTCCTTGGTCTCTCCCCTCCCGCTTGCGGGAGGGGTCGGGGGAGGGTTTGTAAGGAGGGGGAGAAACAGGCCCTCCCCTAACCCCTCCCGCAAGCGGGAGGGGGACTTGTCAGTTCTCGATCTTGACGAAATCGAGCTTCAGGAACTGGTCCATCATCGGGCCCTTCCATTCTTCCGGCACCGGGATGGTGCCGAGCGCCCAGCCGATGATGTCGGCATCCTGCTCGTCCATGAAGCGCTCGAACCATGCGATCTGCTCTTCGTTCCAGCTCGCATGATAGCGTTCGAAGAAGCCGCCGACCGTGTAATCCGCCTCGCGCGTGCCCCGGTGCCAGGCGCGGAATTTCAGGCGACGCATCAGCGGGTTGTCGTTCACAATTTGTTCCTTTAACGGACGTGCCGAAACAGCCGATCGGATATTTGAATGACCGTCCCGGCTGCGTTAGAGAAGCCTCAGATAGCCATGCGACCCGATATTCTCAATCCGCTCTTTGCCGAAATCTCCGCGCTCAAGGGCATTGGCCCGGCGCTGGCCCGTCCGCTCGAACGGCTGGGGCTGGCGCGGGCGGTCGATGTCGCCTTTCACCTGCCGGTCAATTATGTCGATCGGAAACTGATCGACGAACTGGACATGGCGGATGCCGGCAAGGTGATCGGCATCATGCTGACCCCGGTCGATTATCGCGCCAGTGGCAATGCGCGCGCGCCGTTCCGGGTGCAGGCGGTGGACGCCCATGGCAACGCCGTCTCCCTCGTCTATTTCGGCCGCAACAGCGCCTGGCCGCGCAAGCTGTTGCCGCTCAACGAACCGAAATTCGTGTCGGGCAAGCTGGAAGCCTATGGCGACAATCTGCAGATGGTCCATCCCGACTATGTCCTGCCGCCCGAGGAGGCCGACACCGTGCCGGCGCGCGAGAGCGTCTATGGCCTGTCGGAAGGGCTGACCAACAACCGGATGCGCGACCTGGTGGGGCAGGCGCTGGCCCGCGCGCCCGAACTGCCCGAATGGATCGAGCCGAGCCTGCTGGCGAGCAAGGGCTGGCCGGCCTGGCGCGCGGCGCTGGAGCGTTTCCATGCCGACCCGACCGACGCGCAGGCACGCGAGCGGCTGGCCTATGACGAGATTTTCGCCGGGCAACTCGCGCTGATGCTGGTGCGGCAATCGTCGCGGCGGCGGCGCGGCGTGCCGATCAGCGGCGACGGGCGGCTGCGGGCGATGCTGAAGCTGCCTTTCGCCCCGACCGGTGCCCAGCGCCGCGCGATCGGCGAGATAGAGGGCGACATGGCGCAGGCGACGCCGATGTTGCGGCTGCTGCAGGGCGATGTCGGATCGGGCAAGACGCTGGTGGCGCTGATGGCGCTGCTGAACGCGGTCGAGGCCGGGATGCAGGGGGCAATGCTGGCGCCGACCGAAATATTGGCGCGGCAACATTATGAGACGCTGCGCAAGATGGCGTCAGGCCTGTCGATCGAGATCGCGATCCTGACGGGCCGTGAAAAGGGCAAGGTGCGCGAGGCGACGCTGATGGGGCTGGCCGATGGCAGCATCCACATCTTGGTCGGCACCCACGCGATCTTTCAGGAGAAGGTGCAGTATAAGGCGCTGGGCCTCGCCGTGATCGATGAGCAGCATCGGTTCGGCGTGGCGCAGCGGATGATGCTGGCAAGCAAGGCCGAGCGATCGCCGCATCTGCTGGTGATGACGGCGACGCCGATCCCGCGCACGCTGACCCTGACCTATTATGGCGAGATGGACGTGTCGCGGCTGGACGAGATGCCGCCGGGCCGCCAGCCGATCCAGACGCTGGTGATGTCCGCCAACCGGCTGGACGAGGTGGTCGAGGGGCTGGCCCGCCATGTCGAGGGCGGTGGACAGGCCTATTGGGTGTGCCCGCTGGTCGAGGAGAGCGAGACAAGTGACCAGGCGGCGGCCGAGATGCGCGCCGAGACGCTGCGCCAGCGCTTCGGCGACCGGGTGGGGCTGGTCCATGGCAAGATGAAGGGGCCGGACAAGGATGCGGCGATGGAGGCTTTTGCCGCCAACCGCACCCAGATATTGGTGGCGACCACGGTGATCGAGGTCGGCGTCGACGTGCCCAATTCGAGCCTGATCGTGATCGAGGGGGCAGACCGCTTTGGCCTGGCGCAATTGCACCAGTTGCGCGGCCGGGTGGGGCGCGGCGACAAGCCGTCGGTCTGCCTGCTGCTGCGCGGCAATGCGCTGGGCGAGACGTCGCGGGCGCGGCTGGCGCTGATGCGCGAGACCAACGACGGCTTCCGTATCGCCGAGGAGGATCTGAAGCTGCGCGGTGCGGGCGAGGTGCTGGGCACGCGCCAGTCGGGCGAGGCGGAACTCAAGATCGCGACGCCCGAACATGTGTCGGCATTGGTGGACGCCGCGCGCGACGACGCCCATCTGCTGATCGACCGCGACGGCGGGCTGGACAGCGAACGCGGGCAGGCAGCGCGCACCTGTCTCTATCTGTTCGAGAAGGATGCGGCGGTCGGGTTGCTGCGCGGGGGGTGAAGAGGCTTGTCGTCTTAGCCCTCTCCCGCTTTCGCGGGAGAGGGTTGGGTGAGGGTCTTCTTTTTCGAAAGCGCTGATCGAATGGCGTCTGCAACGCCCTCGATATTTTCTACTACATCATGATTCCAGAAGCGGAGGATGTGCAAGCCGCGCGCCTCCAGATAGACAGTGCGACGGCGATCGCGATCTTCATCATGCTGGCCGCCATCAAGCTCCACGGCCAATGCGGCTTCCACGCACAGAAAATCGACGACGAATGGATCGATCGTTGCCTGACGACGAAATTTGAATCCGTCCAACTGGCGGTTGCGCAATATGCTCCATAGCATGCGCTCGGCATCGGTCATGTCGCGCCTTAGACGTGCTGCGTGGGGACTGATCTGGCGGCGGACCGGGAACATTCATCGCATCATAAAGGAAGAAAGACCCTCACCCAACCCTCTCCCGTGAAGACGGGAGAGGGCTAGAAGTGCCCGGCCTTCCTGCGTAAATTTGCTGCACCTGCGAAACAAAATGCGGGGCGGTCGCGTTGCCTTTGGCATGACCGACATCAGCCTGACCCATATCACGCCGATGGCCGCGCTTTCGATCGCGCTGTCGGTGGTCGTCGCCTTCGTCGTCCATTGGGCGCTTTACTGGATCGCGCTGCGGCTGGTGAAGCGCGCGCGGATCGAGCCTTTGTTGTTGCCGGCCATCTTCCAGCCGACGCGCTGGCTGGTGGTGTTGCTCGCGCTGGGGGCGGGGCTCAAGTCGATCGAGATGGGGCCACGGGGCGAGGATATCTGGTCCATCGGGGCGCGGATGATATTCGCGCTGCTTGTGGGCTGGCTGATCTTTCGCGCGATGCGGGCGGGCAAGGCGATGCTGGAGGCGCGCGCCGATATCAGCGTCGAGGATAATCTGAAGGCGCGGCGGCAGCGCACCAAGATCAGCATCCTCTATCGCATCTGCCAGTGCATCGTCGGCTTCTTCGTGATCGCGATGATGCTGATCGCCATTCCGGGCGTGCGGACGATCGGCGTGTCGCTGATGGCGTCGGCGGGCCTCGCCGCGCTGGCCGTGGGCGCGGCGGCGCAACCGGCGCTCAAAAATCTGATCGCCGGCATCCAGATGGCCTTTTCCGAGCCGATCCGGCTGGACGATGTCGTCATCATCGAAGGGGAATGGGGGCGGATCGAGGAGATCAGGCTGACCTATGTGATCGTGCGCATCTGGGACGACCGGCGCATGGTGGTGCCGGTATCCTATTTCCTGGAGAAGCCGTTCCAGAACTGGACCACGAAGACATCGGACCTGCTGGGTACGGTCTTCCTCTATGTCGATCCGACCGCCGATATCGAGCGGATCCGTGCGCGCTTTGTCGAGGCGGTGAAGGCGAACGGCCGCTGGGACGGGCGGGTGGCGATCCTGCAGGTGACCGACCATCGCGCCGATGCGCTGGAACTGCGCGGGCTGCTGTCGGCGCGCAATGCCGGGATTGCGTTCGATCTGCGCTGCGAGGTGCGCGAGGCGATGCTGAACTTCCTGCGGACCGACATGCCCGAGGCGCTGGTGCGCGGGCGTCAGACGCTGGAGAGGGATGAGGCCTTTACCAGGCGGTCCGGCGTGGCGGGATGAGCGCCATCATGGCGTCATAGCCGGCGGTCGGGATCGGCTCGACAAATTCGAGGCCGATCCGGCCTTCCTCGCTCCAGCGGACGAGCGCGCGACGATCCTTGAGCACCGGCAGCCAGATCAGCACCCGACCGCTCAGCGTCAGCAGTTCTTCGCTGCGACACATCAGACCCAGCGGCGAGATGTTGATGATCCGCACGCCATGGGTGCGGCCGTCCGCTGTGATATGGCTGACCATGTCGACCAGGTCGCGCGCCGCCCGCCGCTGATCGACGGACGGGTCGCGCGACCGCATGACATGGCCGAGATTGGCGAAAACCGAGGAGGACATGGGTTTCAGCCTAGCGGGCGGAAAGTGGAGGCTTTCCTACCTGGTAGCGTTAACTGGGCTGAAACCTTGTTTGTCCTCAGGCGGTGACCAGACCGTGCTTCTTGGCGCCGAAGCTGAGCTTGTCGCCGGCCTTGAGCGTAACGGCCGGGTCGGTGACGACCTCGCCATTCACCTTGATCGCGCCCTCGGCGAGCTTGCGGCGGACTTCCTTGTTGGAGGTCGCAAAGCCAAGGCCGGTGGTCGCCTGGATGACGGTCAGCCCCTCGGTGCCCAGCGCGACGGTCGGCAGATTGGCGTCCGACGCACCTTCCTCGAAGGTCTTGCGCGCGGTTTCGGCGGCCAGAGCGGCGGCTTCGACGCCACGGCAAAGCGCTGTCGCCTCGTTCGCCAGGATCTTCTTGGCCTCGTTGATCTCCGCACCCTGCAGCGCGGCGAGGCGGTTGACCTCGTCCATCGGCAGATCGGTGAACAGGCGTAGCCGGTTGAACACATCGGCGTCGGCGGTGTTGCGCCAGAACTGCCAATAATCATAGTCGGACAGCTGGTCCTGGTTCAACCAGACGGCGCCGCCCACGGTCTTGCCCATCTTGGTTCCGTCGGCATTGGTCAGCAACGGCGTGGTGAGGCCGAACACCTGCGTGCCATCGACGCGGCGGGCCAGTTCGACGCCGTTGACGATATTGCCCCACTGATCCGATCCGCCCATCTGCAGGCGGCAATCGCTGCGGCGCGACAGTTCCAGGAAGTCATAGGCCTGGAGGATCATATAGTTGAATTCGAGGAAGCTCAGCGACTGTTCCCGGTCGAGGCGCAGCTTGACGCTATCGAAGCTCAGCATCCGGTTGACCGAGAAATGCTGGCCGATGTCGCGCAGGAAGGGGATATATTCGAGCTTGTCGAGCCAGTCGGCATTGTCGACCATGATCGCGTCGGTCGGGCCGTCGCCGAAGGTCAGGAAGCGTTCGAACACGCGCTTGATGCTGGCAACATTTTCCTGAATCAGGTCGACGGTCAGCAGCTTGCGCGCTTCATCCTTGAAGCTGGGATCACCGATCTTGCCGGTGCCGCCGCCCATCAGGACGATCGGCTTGTGACCCGCCTTCTGCAGCTGGCGCAGCATCATGATCGACACGAGATGGCCGACATGGAGCGACGGCGCGGTCGGGTCGAAGCCAATATAGCCCGGCACCACCTGTTTGGCGGCCATGGCATCAAGCCCTTCCGCGTCGGTCAGCTGGTGGATGTAGCCGCGTGCTTCGAGCAGGCGGAGGAGATCGGACTGATAGTTGCTCATGACGCGCGCCTGTAGCATTGGGGCAGCAAGTGGAAAAGAGGCGGAGTTTTCGATCATGTTGGCAATCGGTCTGATGTCCGGCACCTCGCGCGACGGGATCGACGCCGCGCTGATCGAGACGGACGGCGAGGGGCAGGCCGAGGCAATCATTTTCCACGCCCAGCCCTACAGCGATGATTTTCGCGAACGGCTGGCCGCAGCCTGCGCGCGGGCGATGGCGATGGACGCGCCGGGAGAGGATCCGCTGATCCGCGCGGTGGAGATGGACCTCACCAATTTCCACATCGATGCGATCGCCGACATGCTGGGACGCAGCGGCCATGTGGCGGAGGATATCGGGGTGATCGGCTTTCATGGCCATACCGTTGCCCACCGGCCCGAGCGGCGCTGGACCTGGCAGATTGGTGACGGCGCGGTGCTGGCCGGTGCGTTCGGTATTCCCGTGGTCGCCGACCTGCGCAGTGCCGATGTGCAGGCGGGCGGGCAGGGTGCGCCGCTGATGCCGGTCTATCATCGGGCATTGTCCGACGGGCTGGCAAAGCCGGTCGGCATCCTCAACCTGGGCGGGGTGGCTAACATCACCGCGATCGGATCGGACGGCAGCCTGGTCGCTTTCGACACCGGGATGGCGAGCGGTCTCATCGACAACTGGATGCAGGCGTATGGGGACGCGGCCTATGATGCGGGCGGCGCGACCGCCGCGCGGGGCCAGGTGGACGAGGCGCGGCTGGCGGCGATGATGGCTGACCCGTGGTTCGCCGCGCCGCCGCCCAAGAGCATCGACCGCGAAGCCTTCACCATCGCGCCGGTCGAGGGATTGTCGCTGGCGGATGGGGCGGCGACGCTGACCGCCTTTTCCGCGCAGGCGGTGGCGCGCGGTGTCGACCATCTGCCCGAGCGGCCGGCGCGCATCTATGTGGCAGGCGGCGGGCGTCATAATGCCACGCTGATGGCGATGCTGGCGGCGCGGACCGGCGCCGATGTCCGGTCGGTCGACGAACTGGGCTGGGATGGCGACGCGCTGGAGGCACAGGGCTTTGCCTATATGGCGGTGCGGCACCTCAATGGCCTGCCGATCAGCTTTCCCGGCACCACCGGCGCGCCTGAACCGATGACCGGCGGCGTGTTGTTCCAGCCCTGAAAAAGGGGGATGGGGCGACCGGGCGCCGCCCCTGATCCTTATTGCCGCAGGCGCTCGATCGCCTGGGCAAGGGCGACATAGAGCTTGCCCATGTCGGACGAGAGGATGGCGACGCCCAGGGCATTGCCGTCGCGCGCCGACAGGATGATCCGCAGCATCGCCTCGAAATCGTGGATGTAGCGGTTCACATGCTCGCGGAAATCGGCGTCATTGTCATAATGGAGCGCGATTTCGCGGGACTCGCCGGCGTCGAGCAGCTTGACCGCCCGGCGGGTGAAGACGCCGCGATCGCCCTTGAGATAGGCCGACCAGTTGGTGTCGGTCACATCGTTGGACAGGATCTTGGCGACGTCGATCGCGGTGCTGTTGAGCGATTCGATCAGCAGCGCGGAGCGACGCGAGAAATGGTCGCGATCGCGTTCCTCGGCGGCACGGCCGGCTTCCTCGATCCGCTGTTCCAGCCCGGCGCTGGTATCGGCGATCGTCATCAACTGGCGGGTCAGCCGGTCCGAGGCATTGTGCGCGGCGCGCACGGCCTCTTCCGCGACATCGGCCAGCTTCTCGATCTGGGCCGAAACCTGATCGCCGACCGCCTGCTGCATGGCCTGTTCGCTGGCTTCGGCCAGGTTCTGTACCGCGTCGGGGATGGCGCGGCCGAGCGCCTGACGGGCGCGCTCGGCGGCCTGTTCGGCGGTGTCCTTGACGCGGAGCAGCGCGGTGATGAGCAGCGGGCCGGCACCTTCGGTGATGCGGGTCGTGTCCTCATGCGCGGCGTCGAGCGCGGTGCGCAGCTTCTCCACCAGTTCGCGGTTGGATTCGATGCCGCTCTGGGTGCTTTCCAGCCATTCGGAGAGGCGACGACCCTGGCCGCGCAGCATCTCTTCGGCTTCCTGGGTGCGGCCGACCAGCGCTTCCGAAATGGCTTCCAGCCGTTCCAGCTCGGGCGTCGCGGCGCCCAGCATGGCGCGGCTGGTTTCCAGCCGGGCGTCGAAGCGGGCAAGCGCGCCGGGATAGGTTTCGTCCAGTTCGCGGACGCTCGAGTCGAGCGCGACCATCAGCGTTTCGGCATTGCCGATCAGCTTTTCGGCGGTGGTGCCGCCGTCATGCAGCGCCGTGTCGATCCGGCGGGTTTCCTCGGTCAGGCGGGTCAGCGCGTCGGTCAGCTTTTGGCTGCGGGCGAGGGCATTATCCTCCAGCGCGGCAAAGCGGGCCTCGGCCTGGTCGATCGTCTGGTTGAGCGTGCCGTGCAGCCCGGCCATCAGGCTGCGCTGTCCTTCGACCAGATCGTTGATCTGGTGCAGGCGGCTTTCGACCTCGCCAATATCGTCGGCAAGGCCGGCGACGGTGTCGGTGCCGATCGCGGCGATACTGTCACGCGACCGGGTGATGAGGCTGTCGAGCGCACCGGCCTGATCGCGCAGCCCGGCATCGGTCAGGGCCAGCGTTTCACGAGCCTGAAGCAGGGTGGCGTCGAGCCGCTGGCGCAGATCGTCCTCGATCGAGCCGAGATCCTGGCCCAGCGCCGCGAGCGCATTCTGGCTGGTGGCGGTGATGCTGGCCTGGGCACGGGCGACCAGCGCCTCCAGCGTGGCCCGCTGGGTCGAAAGCCCTTCCTGCGCGCGCTCCATCGTGTCGCGCACCTGATCCATCGAGGTTTCGAGGCGACCGCGCAGCGATGCCTCGACCAGATCGAGATCCTGGGTGAGGGCGCGAACGGCACCATCGCTGGTTTCGCCGAGCGACAGGGCGACGCGATTGACCAGCACGTCCAGTGCGGCCGACTGGGCATCGATATCCTGCCGGGTCTGGTCCATGGCGGCGCGTGCGCTCTGCGCCGATGTCTCGATCCGCCCGGCGGCGATGTCGGCCAGGCCGTTCACCTCGTCGGTGGCGCTACGGGTCGTCTCCTGCAACTGGCCTAGCTGGCTCGACAGGCTCTTGGTCGCGGACAGGGTGCGGGTGCGGGTATCGTCGGACAGTTCGCCCAGCGCATGGAGGCGCGCTTCGAGCGTGTCGATCCGTTCGGCGAGCGCGTGACCATTGTCCATGATCTGCGCGGCCATCCGCACGGCCCGTTCTTCGAGCTGCGGCATGGCGGCGATCAGCGCGTCCATCCGTGCGACCAGGGCGGTGCCGGCACGCTCGGCGCTTTCGGCGCGATCGGCGGTGGTCTGGGCGCGACCGGCGATCAGTTCCGCCGATGCCTCCATATTGCTGCTGGCGGCGGCGCCATAGCTGTCGAGCAGTTCGGCCTGATCCTGCATCGTCTGGCGCGCGGATTCGAGCCGGTCGGCGATCCGGCCGAGGCGCAGTTCGAGCAGTTCGGCCTCGGTCCGCAGCGCATGGGCGGTATCGAGATAGCGGCGCGATTCGGCGCGGCTGTTGCGCACGATCAGCAGGTAGGCGATGCCGAGCAGGCTGATCGGCACCAGCAGCGTGGCGACGAGTGCGGGCCAGGCGGCCGGGCCGGCACGCCACTGATCCGACACGATCGTTGCCCAGAGCGCGAAGCCGAGCCAGAGCGCGGCCAGCAGGCCGAGGCCGATCCGGGTGTTGCGCACCAGCTTTTCGCCTTCCCCCTGCGCGTCGTCAGGGGCATCATCAATGTCCAGTACGGCCTGCTTCAATAGCAGGATGTCATCCGCGGCCGGCGCGTTGCCGGTCGCGTTTCCCTCGTCTCGCCAGAATTCGACGATTGTGCTGCCCCCATTCATGGGTGTGATCCTATCATCTTTTCCGTCTGCGCAAATGCCTTGTTACCAAAACTTAACGCAATTTCGATAGCTTCCGTCCCCATGTCCTATGATCCTGGCGCTCTTAATGCGGCATTGGCCGCCGCCGTCGGCGAAGACGCGGTGCTGATCGCCGATCTGCGCGTGGCTTTTCTTGAAAGCGCGGAGCGCCATCTCGACCTGATGAGCCGGGCGCGCTGCGACGCCAATTGGGAATTGGCGGCCTGGCGTTTGAAAGGCCTGGCGGCGAGTTTCGGCCTGACCAGCCTGATGGCGCTGGCGGACGAGGCGGTCGAGGCCGCGCCGGGCGATCCGCGCGCCTTGCAGCGTTTGCGCAGCACGATCGCGCTGCTTCAGCAGGGCTGAACCGGCGATTTGAAAGCGCCTGCTTGCGCTGCGTCGTTCGGCTTGCAAGAAGATCGTCGCAATCAAAACGGGTCGGTTTCCAGACAATATGACATTCGCGGCCATTCTCAGTGCCAGCCGGGCTTCAGGTGATTCGCCTGCAGCGCTTCGCGCCACCCTGCATTTCGCCGGCCAGACGCTGGTCGAATATCAGGCGCGACAGGCGGTCCGGGCCGGTGCGGACCGAATCATGATCCTGGTCAGCGTCATCACGCCGGCCATTTCGCAGGCGGTCGACCGGCTGAGCGCGGACGGCATTGCCGTCGCCCTGATCCGCGACATGGTGTCGATGGTGCGCGATGCGCCGCGCGACGCCGATGTGCTGCTGGTGGCGGACGGCGCCGTGGTGGCGCAGGGCCATTATGACGCACTGGCGGGGCAGGCGGGCAATGCGCTGCTGGTCACCGACGACAGCCGCGCCAGCGCGCCGTTCGAGCGGATCGATGCGGGGCAGCGCTGGGCCGGGCTGGCGCGGATCAATCCGGCGCTGCTGTTCGGCACGCTGGACATGATCGGTGACTGGGATCTGGCGCTGACGCTGGTGCGATCGGCGGTGCAGGGCGGTGCGGTGCGAATCACCGTGCCGCAGGATGATCTGCTGGAAGGCCGAGTCGCGCTGGTCGACGGGCAGGAACAGGCGGACCTCGCCGCGCAGGCGGTGATGTCGACCGGCACGCGATCGGGATCGTCCAGCCGCGGCGGGATCGAACATTATCTGTTCGGGCCGCTCGCCCGGCTGCTCGGCCCTGCACTGATGCGCAGCCAGGTGCCGGCGATGCAGGTGCGGATCGGTTCGATCGCGCTGGCCGGCATTGCGCTGATGCTGCTGGAACTGGGCTGGCCGGGCACCGGGCTCAGCCTGTTGCTGCTGGCGCTGCTGCTGGCGGAACTGGCCGATCGGCTGGATGAAATGGCGCTGCGCCGGCCGCCGAGCGGCTGGATCGCCTTTCTGGCGCCGGGGCTGGCGCTGATCGGGGTGATGCTGTCGGGCAGCGGGATGGTGCCCAACTATCTGGCGTTGCTGCTGGGCATCATCACGGTTGCCGATCGCTGGCGCCGGACCGGGGCGGCGCGCGCCTGGATGATCTTCACGCCCGGCACCGCGTTGCTGGTGCTGCTGGCAGCCCTGTTGACGGGGGCGGAGGCATTTGGTTTCGACGTTGCCATGCTGGCGGCGATCGGATCGATCGGGGCGATAATCCTGTCGCGTCGGGGCGGATGATTTTTGTCGCATCGAGAGCGTTGATTTTGCTGTCAGGGTTTAGTGCATTTTAACGACGTGGGGTTATGCTGCCTTGCATGAGCGCCCACACGTCCCTTGCCGGATCCATCATGGCGGACAGCTGGCCCATGGCACATGTCATGGCCGGCATGTCGGCCGTGCCCGTCGGCCATGCGATTGATCTCGCCTTTTTCTTTCCGGTCGAGGACCGGGCGCGCCATGATGCGCTGATCGCGGAGACGCGCCGTCATCTGGGCGGATGCCTGACTGCGATCGAGACCGCGCTGCGGCTGAGCCTGGCGGGTGATCCCGCCATTGCCGCGGCGCTGGGGCGCTGGCCCGATGGGCTGTGCTGGCCGACCATCTGTGCGCAGCCGACACTGCTGGGGCCGGCCTTGCTGGCGCATATGCAGATGCGCGCGGGGGTGAGCCTGTTGCTGCGGCAGATCGGGCGCCCCGATGGCGAGCCGCCGGAACAGCCCGAGGCCGAGTCGATCCTGTCGTCGGACGATCCCGAAATTGGCGACGCGATCGTCGCGCTGGCGCTGGCCGAAGGACAGTGGCAGGCGATGGGGGGCGAGGATCAGCCGATGCGGCCCGATCTGCCGGCCGAACATTTTGCCGAACTGGTGTGGACGGCGGCCGCCTGTCTGGCGGCGGTGGTGCAGCGCACCGCGCTGGAGCCGGACAATCAATTGCTCGGCGCGTTCGAGCGGGCGGGCTGGGCGCTGCTTGCCAGCCATGACGAAAGCAATGGGCCGATCGCGGCGGCCGACCAGTTGGTGCGCCGGTTGGGGCCGGAGGCCGATGCGCCCGACCTTCTGGGCGCGGCGCTGGGGCAGCGGCGTTTCCTGCTGTTTGCGGCGCTGGCCGGACGACGGCTGCGCCTGGGCACCGCGCAGGTGACGGACATATTGATCATGGGGCCGGTGATGCAGGTTGCGACCCTGTGCCGGGCGCTGGGCGGAACC
This sequence comes from Sphingobium salicis subsp. salicis, assembly GCF_049472635.1. Lineage (NCBI taxonomy): Bacteria > Pseudomonadati > Pseudomonadota > Alphaproteobacteria > Sphingomonadales > Sphingobiaceae > Sphingobium > Sphingobium salicis. The sequence continues at coordinate 2,321,469 of NZ_JAYRCS010000001.1, read as the reverse complement.
GGGGCGGATTATCGCCATCTGCTGCTGGCGCTGCGGCCAGTGCGGCCTGGCCTGTCGGACGCGGTGATCGTGGCCGAGGCCGACCAATATCAATTGCTGAGCGACGTGAAAGCGGAAGCGGTTGTGGGCGCCCTGCGCGCGCCGGCCGCCTTCCGCGCGAAGCTCGATCATTTGCGGCGCGTCACCGGATGAACATGACGCTCCACCCCTCCATCGTCCGGGCAACGGCATCGGCGGACGGCACGCTTCTGAGTGCCGATGCGCCGCTGCTCGCCTTGCAGCGGGAGGCGGGGAGCGATCTGCTGGGGCCGCTCGCCATTCCGCAACTGGCGGCGGTGGTGCGACTGGCGGCGCGATTGGGCGTCACCGTATCGCGGCCGGTGGTCGCGGCCGCCGAGCGAGGCGACATCGACATGTGGGTGCGGGCGCGCAGCGACGAAGGGCCGGACGGGCGCATCGTGTCGCTGGCGGTGGTCGACTGGAGCGAGCGGCCGCCGCTCGCCAATGCCGGCGACCATAGCCGGCGCGAGGCCGATCTGGCGGCGCTGGCCGATGGCTGGACCTGGCAGATCGACACCCAGTTGCAGTTCCAGATGGCGATTGCCGGGACCGACCGGCAGGGCGCCTTGCCGACGCAGCCGCCCCTGCCGGGCAGTCGTTTCTCCAGCTATTTCGAGCTGCAGAGCGATGGCGAGGGCGACATGGCGATCCTGCGCGGCTTCACCCAGCGCCGCGCCTTCCGTGATCAGGTCGCGACATTGGTGCATGATCCCGAACAGCATGTGCGGCTGGCGGGCTTTCCGCTGTTCGACCTGGCCGGCCATCTGGTCGGCTATCGCGGCAAGGCCTGTCCGATCGAGCGACCGCCGACTTTGGCGCGGGCGGATACGACGCAATTGTCGCTCTATCCCGGCGAGTTTGGCAAGCGGCTCGACCGGTCGTTGCGCCAGCCGCTGGGGCGGATCATCGCCAATGCGGACACGATCGGCGCGCAACTGGAAGGGCCGTTGCGGCCCGATTATGCCGATTATGCCAATGATATCGCGACCGCCGGCCGTCACCTGATGGCGCTGGTCGACGATCTGGCCGATCTGCAGGCGATCGACCGGCCCGATTTCGGCGTGATCATCGAGGATGTCGACCTGGCGGACCTGGGCCGGCGGGCCGGCGGCCTGCTGACGGTCAAGGCGCTGGATCGGCAGATCAAGATCCATTGCCCGGATGTCGACCAGATATTGATGGCGAGGGGCGAGTTCCGCCGCGTGCTGCAGATCCTGGTCAATCTGGTCGGCAATGCGGTGCGCTATTCGCCCGAGGGATCGCAGGTGCGCATCGTCGTCGAGCGCGAGCATCGGCAGGCACGGGTGCTGGTGATCGACCAGGGTGCGGGCGTGGCGCTGGAGGATCGCGAGAAGATTTTCGACAAGTTCGAGCGGCTGGGGCGCGATGATCCCGGCGGCAGCGGGCTTGGCCTCTATATCTCGCGCAAGCTGGCGCGGGCGATGGGCGGCGACATCAGCGTTGGCGGCACGCCGGGCGAGGGCGCGCGCTTCATCCTGACCTTGCCGGTGCTCGACTGACGGATGCGCGATCGCGCTTATATGAGATAAAGAGCGCTTGTTTGTCCGGCCGATGCTGCCCCGATAGGATGGTGGCATGGACAGATCGCATTGCCTGGCCACCTATGGCACGCTGGCGCCCGGACGGGCCAATCATCATCAACTGGCGGAACTGCAGGGCCATTGGCAGGCGGGGCATGTGACCGGCCATCTGGTCGCGCATGGCTGGGCCGCGTCGATGGGCTTTCCCGCCTTCATTCCCGACGAGGGCGGCGCGGCGGTGCCGGTCCAACTGTTCCGCTCGTCCGACCTGCCGGCGCATTGGGCGCGGCTCGATGCGTTCGAGGGGACGGATTATCGCCGTGTCGCGATCGATGTGGTTACCGATCAGGGGCGGGTGCCGGCCTGGATCTATGTCCATGCAGGGGTAGGCGGCTGAGCCCTAAACGAAAAACGGCGCCCGATGGGGCGCCGTTCCTCTTGTCTCTGTGACCGCGTCTTAGCGCTTGTCGACGGCGACATAGTCGCGCTGCGTCGGGCCGGTGTAGAGCTGACGCGGACGGCCGATCTTCTGCGCTGGGTCCGAAATCATTTCGTTCCACTGCGCGACCCAGCCGACGGTGCGGGCGAGGGCGAAGAGCACGGTGAACATTTCGGTCGGGAAGCCGATCGCCGAGAGGATCACGCCCGAATAGAAGTCGACATTCGGGTAGAGCTTCTTCTCGATGAAGTAGGGATCGTTGAGCGCGATCTGCTCCAGTTCCTTGGCGACGTCGAAGATCGGGTCGTTGACGCCCAGCTTCTCCAGCACGTCCTTCGCGGTCTTCTGCATCACGGTCGCGCGCGGATCGTAATTCTTGTAGACGCGATGGCCAAAGCCCATCAGGCGGAACGGATCGTCCTTGTTCTTGGCGCGGGCGATATATTCCGGGATGCGATCGACGGTGCCGATTTCGCGCAGCATGTTGAGCGCGGCTTCGTTGGCGCCGCCATGCGCCGGGCCCCAGAGGCAGGCGATGCCGGCCGCGATGCAGGCGAACGGGTTGGCGCCCGACGAACCGGCGAGACGGACGGTCGAGGTCGACGCGTTCTGCTCATGGTCGGCATGCAGGGTGAAGATCTTGTCCATCGCGTCGACGACGATCGGATCGATCTTATACTCTTCCGCCGGGACCGAGAAGGTCATGTTCAGGAAGTTGGCGGTGTAGCTGAGGTCGTTGCGCGGATAGACGAAGGGCTGGCCCACCGAATATTTGTACGCCATCGCAGCGATCGTCGGCATCTTGGCGATCAGGCGGTGGCTCGCAATGCGGCGCTGTTCCGGATCGTTGATGTCGGTCGAGTCATGATAGAAGGCCGACAGGGCGCCGACAACGCCGACCATGATCGCCATCGGGTGGGCGTCACGACGGAAGCCGCGGAAGAAGGCGGTCAGCTGTTCATGCACCATGGTGTGGCGCGTGATGGTGTTGGTGAACTCGGCCAGTTCCTTGGCCGAAGGCAGTTCGCCGTTCAGCAGCAGGTAGCAGACTTCCATGAAGCTGGACTGTTCGGCGAGCTGGCCGATCGGATAGCCACGGTGCAGCAGTACGCCGGCGTCGCCATCGATATAGGTCAGGCCCGATTCGCAGCTGGCGGTCGAGGTGAAGCCCGGATCGTAGGTGAACATGCCGGTGTTGGCGTAGAGCTTGCGAACGTCGATGACCTGGGGACCGACGGTACCATCCATGATGGCATAGTCCTTGGCCTCTCCGCCAACGGTCAAACTGGCATTATTATCCGACATGTTTTTCTCCTTAACTGCCGTCAACCGGCCACCACGTGCCCCGCAGCGGTCAGTCGCTTCAAGCTTTCCTCTTTCCCCAGAAGGAAGAGGACATCAAAAATACCCGGCGAGACCGTGCGCCCGGTGAGCGCCGCACGAAGCGGCTGTGCCACCTTGCCCAGGCCAAGCCCCGCATCCTCTGCCACGCGGCGTATCACTTCATCGATCGCTTCAACCGTCCAGGACTGGACGGGCTGGAGAGCGTCGGCTGTCTTTTTCAGCAGCTCACGCGCGGGTTCATCTAGCAGAGCAGACGCCTTCTCGTCAAAATCGAGCGGGCAAGATTTGAACAGAAACTCCGCGCCTTCTGCAATTTCGTTAAGCGTCCTGGCCCGCGGCTTGAGCGAAACCATCGCCTGGGTCAAAATATCGCGCTGGGCGTCATTCAGTTGCGTATCAAGACGCGACTCAACGCGCGGGGCGACCAGAGCGGCCAGGCGTGCCTCGTCGGCCTCGCGCAGATAATGGCCGTTCAGATTTTCCAGCTTTTTGAGGTCGAAGCGCGAGGGCGAGCGGCCGACGCCGTCGATGTCGAACAGTTCGATGGCGCGTTCGATCGAGATGATCTCCTCATCGCCATGGCCCCAGCCCAGGCGCAGCAGATAGTTGAGCACCGCTTCGGGCAGCATCCCCATCTCGTCGCGATAGGCGTCGACGCCGAGCGCACCGTGGCGCTTCGACAGCTTTGCGCCGTCCGACCCGTGGATCAGCGGGATATGGCCATAGACCGGCTCTTCCCAGCCCATCGCCTTGATGATGGCGAGTTGGCGGAAAGCGTTGTTGAGATGGTCGTCGCCGCGAATGACATGGGTGACGTCCATGTCATGGTCGTCGACCACGACGGCCAGCATATAGGTGGGGGTGCCATCCGACCGGAGCAGGATCATGTCGTCCAGCTCGGCATTCTGCACCACGACGCGGCCCTGGACCGCATCCTCGATCACGGTTTCGCCGGTCCGAGGGGCCTTGATGCGGATGACGAAGGGCGCGCCTTCGGGCGCTTCCTCCGGCGAACGGTCGCGCCAGCGGCCGTCATAGCGCATCGGCTGCTTGGCGGCGCGCTGCTGTTCACGCAGCTCGGCCAGCTCTTCCTGCGTCGCATAGCAGCGATAGGCATGACCATTGGCGAGCAGCTGGTTGGCGACCTCGGCATGGCGCGGGGTGCGCTCGAACTGGAATACGGCGGGCTCATCGCCGCCCAGGTTCAGCCATTCCAGGCCGTCGAAAATGGCTGCCACGGCTTCCTCGGTGGAGCGGGCGCGATCGGTATCCTCGATGCGGAGCAGGAACTTGCCGCCATGATGGCGCGCGAACAGCCAGTTGAACAGCGCGGTGCGGGCGCCGCCAATATGCAGGAAGCCCGTTGGCGACGGGGCGAAACGGGTCACCACCTGCTTGTTCAATCCCGTTGCACTTGCCGTCATATTCGCTGACATTCTTCCTGCCTGATCCATGGATGCGACGCCCCCTAGCATGGCTTTTGAGCCACGACAAACGTCCGTTGGGCGCAGGACGGTGCGTATTGCGCACAATGGATTTGCGCGGATCGAACAATGGCTGGAGGTGGAGCGCGAACAGCTCGCCTTGTGGGTGCCGGTGGCGCTGGGCGCGGGCATTGCCGGCTGGTTCGTGCTGCCGGGGCCGGCACACTGGCTGGCCTGCTGCTGCGGGGCGCTGGGGCTGGCCTGTCTGGCGCTGTTGCTGCCGGTGGGCGCGCGATTGCGGCATATGCTGGTGGCAGCGGGATTGCTCGGCTGCATCGGTTGCCTGCTGGTCTGGGGCAAGGCGACATGGCTGGGGCAACCGCCGCTGGCCCGTCCCATATTCGCACAGGTGACCGGCACGGTGACGGCGGTGGCCAAGCTGCCGGCGCAACAGATGGTGCGGGTGGGCTTGCGGCCGATCGCGGCGCCGGCGCTGCCTGCGGCGATCCGGGTGAATATCGTGGAGGCGGATGTGCCCGATGGGCTGGGCAAGGGGGCGGTGCTGCGCTTTCGCGTGCGGCTGATGCCGCCCGCGCCGCCAAGCGTGCCGGGGGCGTTCGATTTCGCGCGGCGCGCCTATTTCCAGGGGATCGGGGCGACCGGGCGGGCGCTGGCGCCGGTCGAAATGGTGGAGCAGGCGCGCGAGGGGGCGACGCTGCGGGCGCGGCTGTTCGATCATATCAGCGGACAGGTGGCAGGCGCACCGGCGGGGATTGCGGTGGCGCTGGCGACCGGCGACCAGGGCGCGATTGCCGAAGCGGATGCGGAGGCGATGCGGCGCAGTGGCCTTGCCCACCTTCTCTCGATCAGCGGCCTGCATGTGACGGCGCTGATCGGGGCGGTGATATTCCTGCTGTTGCGCTTGCTGGCGCTGATTCCGCGCGCGGCGCTGGACTGGCCGCTGATGCTGATCGCGGCGGCCGGCGGCGCGCTGGCGGGGATCGGCTATACGCTGCTGACCGGCGCGGAGGTGCCGACGGTGCGATCCTGCATCGCGGCGCTGCTGGTGCTGGGCGGGCTCGCGCTGGGGCGCGAGGCGATCACATTGCGGCTGGTGGCGACCGGGGCGCTGGTGGTGCTGGTCTTCTGGCCGGAAGCGCTGATCGGGCCGAGCTTCCAGATGAGCTTTGCCGCAGTGGTCGCGCTGGTGGCGCTGGGCGAGCATCGGCGGTTCAAGGCGTTCGCGATGACGCGGGACGAGCCTTTGCCGCGCAAGGCCGGGCGGACGGTGGCGGCGATGCTGATGACGGGCCTTGCCATCGAACTGGTGCTGGCGCCGATCGCGCTTTACCATTTTCACAAGGCTGGTTTGCTGGGCGCGGTGGCCAATCTGGTCGCGATCCCGCTCACCACCTTCGTCATCATGCCGCTGGAGGCGCTGGCGCTGTGCTTCGATCTGGTCGGGCTGGGCGCGCCCTTCTGGTGGCTGACCGGCAAGGCGATCGCTTTGCTGCTGGCGGTGGCGCATGGCGTGGCGGCGAGCCCGATGGCGGTGATGCTGGCGCCGGCGGTGCCGGGCTGGATTTTCGGGATCATCGTGGTGGGTGGTCTGTGGTGTCTGCTCTGGCGCAGTCGCTGGCGCTGGCTGGGGTTGGCGCCGGTCGCAATCGGCCTGGCCGGCATCGCGCTGCTGGCGCCGCCCGATATCGTGGTGACGGGCGATGGGCGGCACGTCGCGGTGCGAACACCGACGGGGACGATGGCGCTGCTGCGCGAGGGGGCGGGCGATTATGTCCGCGACGTGCTGAGCGAGAGCGCGGGCTATGACGGGACGCTGGAAGCGATCGCGACGATGAAGCAGGCGCGCTGTTCGACCGATCTGTGCGCGGTGACGTTGCCTCGGGGCAGGCGCGACTGGCGCTTGCTGGTGACGCGGAATGCGATGCTGGTCGATCGGCCGATATTGGAGCGGGATTGCGCGGCGGCCGATATCGTCATCAGCGATCGGGGGCTGCCCTGGTGGTGCCGGCCGCGCTGGATGAAGATCGACCGCCGGCTGCTATCGCGCACCGGCGGCCTGTCGATTGGCCTTGAAAGCGGCAAAGTTCACACCGTCCATCGGCCCGGCGACGCACATCCGTGGATCGTCCGACCGGCGGCGCGGCGGCGGGTGTCAGGGCAGTTTGGCGGAGGTCGATATCTGGCCGCTGGTGAGGTGACCGATCAGGCCGGTCACCGCGCCGGTGGGCGACCGGGTGAAGACCAGCAGGCCCGCGCCGCCGGGGATGGCGAAGGCGCCCGGACCGACATGGATCAGGGCGGTGGGCGTGTCCTGCGGCGTGGACTGGCCGTAGAGCGTGCCGTCGCGCGTGGTGATGATATCCGTCAGGCCGCCGGCCGAGCGATATTGGCCGACATAATCGTCGAGCGGGTCGGCATCAGTCGGCACGGGCGCGGGGGGATAGAGGATCGAACTGTCCTGCCGGTGCAGATAGAGCCAGCGGCTGCCCTGGCGCACGAAGATATCGCTTTCGTGCCATCCGCCGACGGCATCGGCCATGTTCTCCCGGATTTCGGCATCGACCAGAGCGATGTCGTCGAGGATGCGGACATGGATCGATTGGATGGCATAGGTGCGAGACGGGTTGGAGATGGTCGGCAGATAGGCGGGCAGGTCGGCGCGGGTGCGGCGCTCGCCCAGATCGGAAATGGCGACATAATCCTTGTCGAGCATCGCCATATATTTGGGGATATCGCCGCTCTTGAGCGCGGCCAGGCGCGTTTCGATCAGGCTGCGGAAAGGGGCGAGGGTCTGTTCGTCATCCTGCGCGATCGCAGGAGAGGCACATAGCAGGATGATGGCCGGACAGATGGAGCGCAAATAGGACATGAGCCAGACCCCCTGTAACGCAGCGCCATGCTATCATGGCCGCAGGAGGCTGCCCATGCCGGATTGCAAGTCGGAAGCGGCGGAACGTTGCTCCGCCGCTCGCCGATCAGTTGTAGCGGCGCAACAGGCCGGCGAGCTTGCCCTGGATGCGGACCTGGCGCGGATCATAGATCTGCGGTTCATAGGCGGCATTGGCGGGATCGAGCCGGACCCGGCTGCCTTCGCGGCGGAAATATTTGAGTGTTGCTTCGGCGTCATCGATCAGGGCGACGACGATCTGGCCCTCGCGCGCGACATCGGTGCGCTGGATCAGCGCGAAGTCGCCGTCGAGAATGCCGGCCTCCATCATCGAGTCCCCCGATACTTCGAGCGCATAATGATCGCCCGAGCCGAGCAAAGCGGCGGGGACGGAGAGCATGGTGTGGCTTTCCATTGCCTCGATCGGGACGCCGGCGGCGATGCGGCCGTGCAGCGGGATTTCGATCACGTCATTGGCGGCGGTCGGCAGCAGCACGGCCGGCGCTGGCGCCTTGGGCACGGTAACGGCCGGAGCGGGCGCGCGATGCATCGCATCGGGCAGCTTCAACACTTCGAGCGCGCGGGCGCGGTTGGGCAGGCGACGGATGAAACCGCGTTCCTCCAGCGCATTGATCAGCCGGTGGATGCCGGACTTGGAGCGCAGGTCGAGCGCGTCCTTCATCTCCTCGAACGAAGGGGACACGCCGCCTTCTTCCAGCCGGGTCTGAATGAAGCTCAGCAATTCCTGCTGCTTGGGCGTCAACATCGGCGGTCCTCCATGGAACGAATGAAGAACGCATAGGAAACGGAAAGGGGCAAGTCAAGCGCGTTAAGCCATGCGCCGCTTTTGCCGCTCACGCAGTCAGGCGGTGAGCGGGATGATGTCGACCATGTCGCCGGCAATGGCGGGAGCTGAGCCGGCCGGACGGCGGATCAAACAGTCAGCCAGTGCCATGGCGGCGGTGGCGGCGCTGTCCTGCGCGGTGACCGAGACGATGCCGTCGGCGGCGCGATAGGCGCGCAGATAATCGTCGCGTTCCGCCGTTGCGCCAAGCGACGCGGCAAGGCGGGCCTGCACGACCGGCGGCAGCGGCGCGCGCGATCCGGCGAGATGGCGGACCAGGGGGCAGAGGAAGAGGGTGCCGGTGACGAAGGCGGAGACCGGATTGCCCGGCAGGCCGAGGAAGGTGGCGTTGCCCAGGCGCCCGGCCATCAGCGGTTTGCCCGGCCGCATCGCGATCTTGTAGAAATCGAGCGTGCCGCCGGCCGCCGCGAAGGCGGGGCGGACATAATCATGGTCGCCGACCGACGCGCCGCCGGTCGAGACGATGATGTCGGCCTGGGCCGCCTGTTCCAGCGCCCGCGTCATGGCGCCAAGATCGTCGGGCACGATGCCGAGGTCGATCACGTCGCAGGGCAGGGTGGCGAGCAGGGCGGCGAGCATCGGTGCGTTGGAGGAGGGGAGGCAACCCGGCGGCGTCGGCGCGCCGGGGGCAACAAGTTCATTGCCGGTCGAGAGCAGGGCGACGCGCGGCCTGGCGCCGACGGGCAGGCTGCCATGGCCGCCAAGGACGGCAAGGGCGATCTGGCCGGGGGTGAGTCGGCTACCGGCGCTGACCAGCGGCGTTCCGGCGCGGAAGTCGGAGCCGAGCGGGCGGACATGCCTGCCGGGCGTCAATATGCCGTCATGCGCGGTCAGCTTGTCGCCGTCGCGCGTGGCATTTTCCTGGATCAGGATCGCGTCGGCGCCGGCCGACAAGGGCGCGCCGGTGAAGATGCGGCAGGCCTGGCCCGGTTGCAGGGCCGGGATATCGGCGTCGCCCGCGCTGCTGGTGGCGACCAGCTGCCACGGCCCGGCGCCTTCGGATGCGCGCACGGCATAGCCGTCCATCGCGGAAAGATCGGCCCAGGGCTGGTCGCGGAGTGCGGTGATGTCGGTGGCGAGCCAGCGACCGGCACAGGTGGCGACGGGCACATGTTCGGCCGGCAACGGATCGGCGAGGGCAAGGAGCCGCGCCTGCGCGTCCGCGACCGGCATCAGGCTCATCGGCCGGCATGCTCCGGCGCGGTCCAGTCGCCCGACTTGCCGCCGCGCTTGGCGAGCAGGCGAACATCGCCGATTATCATGCCCTTATCGAGCGCCTTGGCCATGTCATAGACGGTCAGGAGCGCGGCGGTCGCGGCGGTCAGTGCCTCCATCTCCACCCCGGTCTGGCCGGCGGTGCGCGCGGTTGCGGTGACGGTGACGCCGTCGTCGTGCAGGGTAAAGTCGATGGTGACGGCGCTCAGCGGGATCGGATGGCAGAGCGGGATCAGTTCGGCGGTGCGCTTGGCCGCCATGATGCCGGCGACGCGGGCGACGGCCAGCACATCCCCCTTCTTGACGAGGCCGGCGGCGATCGCCTGCGCGGCGTCGGCCGCCATGGTGATGCGGCCGGCGGCCACCGCCTCGCGCGCGGTCACGGCCTTGGCCGAGACATCGACCATGCGCGCGGCGCCATCCTCATCCAGATGGGTGAGGCCGGTCATGCGCCCGTCAGCAGGTTGCGGGTCGCGGCCTCGACATCGGGCTGGCGCATCAGGGTTTCGCCGACCAGGAAGCAGCGCACGCCATGATCGGCCATGGCGGTGAGGTCGGCATGGGAGCCAAGGCCGCTTTCGGCGACGAAGGTGCAGCCGTCGGGCGCCTTGCCCACCAGTTCATAGGTGCGGGCGAAATCGACGCTGAAATCGCGCAGGTCGCGGTTGTTGACGCCGATCAGGCGCGAGCGGAGCTTGAGCGCGCGTTCCAGTTCGGCCTCGTCATGCACCTCGATCAGGGCATCCATGCCGAGGCCAAGCGCGGCGTCCTCTATCTCCTGCATCTGGCTATCTTCCAGCGCGGCGACGATGATCAGGATCGCGTCGGCGCCGAGCGCACGACTTTCGAGGATCTGCCAGGGATCGACGATGAAATCCTTGCGCAGCACCGGGAGGGCACAGGCCGAGCGGGCGGCCATCAGATAATCGTCATGGCCCTGGAAATAGGGCTCGTCGGTCAGCACCGAAAGGCAGGCGGCGCCACCGGCGGCATAGGCCACCGCATGGGCCGGCGGATCGAAATCGGCGCGGATCAGACCCTTGGACGGACTGGCCTTCTTTACCTCGGCGATCAGGCCGAAGCCCGAGCGGGCGGCATCGTCCAGCGCCTTGCGGAAACCGCGCGGCGGGGTCTGCTCGCTGGCGCGGGCGTGGAGCGACGCGATCGTGGTCGCGGCCTTGCGGCGGGCGACATCCTCGCGCTTGAAATCGCAGATTTCGATGAGCTTGTTGGTCATTGATAGGCAATCCAGCAATTGAGGAGCGCGTTGGCAAGGCCGTTGTCGATCGCTTCGGCGGCCTGTTCGACGCCTTCCTGGAAATCATGGGCAGCGTCAGCCACTACCAAAGCGGCGGCGGCGTTGAGTAGCACCGCGTCGCGATAGGCGCCGGCCTCGCCCTGGAGCAGGGCCCGGAGCGCCGCGGCATTATGGGCCGGGTCGCCGCCGCGAATGGCGGTGACGGGATGGGTCGAGAGGCCGAGGTCCGCGGCGGTCAGGCGGCGCATCGCGACCACGCCGTCGGCCGTCACCTCGGCAATGTCGTTGCCGCCGGCGAGCGAGAGTTCGTCGAGCCCTTCGTCGCCCGACACGATCATCGCATGGGTGGCGCCAAGCTGGCCGAGCGCATCGGCATAGATGGGGACATAGGCGGGGCGGGCGATGCCGACGAGCTGGCGGCGGACATTGGCGGGATTGGCGAGCGGCCCCATCAGGTTGAAGATGGTGCGTTCGCCGATCGACCGGCGGATCGGACCGAGGCGCTTGAGCGCAGGATGATAATTTTGCGCGAACAGGAAGCAGATGCCCAGATCCTTGAGCGTGGCTTCCGCCGTGGCGGCGGCGCGATCGAGATTGAGGCCGAGCGCTTCGAGCGTATCGGCGGCGCCCGCCTTGGACGAGGCGGCGCGATTGCCATGTTTGGCGACAGGCACGCCGGCAGCGGCCACCACCAGGCTGACGGCGGTGGAGACGTTGAGCGTATGATGGCCGTCGCCGCCGGTGCCGCAGACGTCGATCGTGCCGTCGGGGGCGTCGACCGGGATCATCCGGGTGCGCATCGCACGGGCGGCGGCGGCAATCTCCGTCGCACTCTCGCCGCGCCGCGCCATGGTGACGAGGAAGCCGGCGATCGCCTCGTCCGACAGGTCGGCGTCGAACAGCAGGTCGAAGGCGCGGGCGGCTTCGTCGGCGGCCAGGGGCGCGCTGGGATCGGGCAACAGGGTCATGGGCCAAGCCTTTAGTCCCGGCCGCGCGCGAAAGTCGAGGGCGACATGCTATTTGCCTGCCAATTGGAATTTTGTTGCGTGGTCCGGCAATTGGCTTGACGCGGGCACCAAAGGGGCGTTGTCGGGGAAACCATGCGCCGTTCCTGGTCGACCCTGTTCTGGAGCCTTGCCATCCGCCAGCGCCGCCGGCTGCGCGAGAGCGAGGCGGCCTTCATCCTGCTCGCGATATTGGCCGGCGTGGCAGCGGGCCTGATCACTAACCTGTTGCAGTTGATGGCGCACGGCATTCAGGAACTCCTCTATGGCGTCAGCATCAACCGGCTGAGCGCGTTGGGCGAGATCCGCCATCCCTGGCGATTGCTGGGCCTGCCGTTGGGCGGCCTGGCGCTGGTGCTGCTGGCGCGGCTGCTGCGCCAGCGGCAACGGCCGCTGATCGACGTGGTGGAGGCCAATGCGCTGCATGGCGGGCGCATCCCGATGGCCGACAATCTGGTGATCGCCGGGCAGACGGTCTTGTCGAACGGGGCCGGGGCCTCGGTCGGGCTGGAGGCTGCCTATGCGCAGATGGGCGGCGGCGTCGCGTCGCTGCTGGGGCAATGGCTGAAGCTGCGGCGCAATGATCTGCGCACCCTGGTCGGCGCGGGCGCGGGGGCGGGCGTGGGCGCGGCCTTCGGTGCGCCGCTGGCCGGCGCCTTCTATGCGTTCGAGATCGTGATCGGCCATTATACGCCGGCCGCGATCGCGCCGGTGGTGGCGGCCGCCTTGAGCGCGGCGTTCGTGACGCGCGCGCTGGGCGTCGAGCCTTGGCTGATCGCGACCACGGCGGACCGGATATTGGGGACGGCGGACTATCTTCTCTATGCGTTGCTGGGCCTGCTCTGCGCGGGGCTGGGCATCCTCATCATGCGGATGGTGACCTTTGCCGAGCTGCGGGTTCAGGGCTGGACCTGGCCAGGGCGGTGGCGGCCGGTGATCGGCGGCTTGCTGCTGATGCCGCTCGCCTGGCTGACGCCGCAAACCTTGTCGGCCGGGCATGGCGCTCTGCACCTCAACCTCATCCTGCTGCCCGACTGGACCGTGCTACTGATGATCCTGTGTCTCAAGATCGCGGCGTCGGTGATTTCCTTGAGCTTCGGCTTTCGCGGTGGGCTGTTCTTTGCGTCGCTGTTTCTGGGATCGCTGGCGGGGCAGATTTTCGCGCAGATCGTCGACCTTGTCGGGATCGGCTGGTCGCTCGACCCCAATGATGCGGCGCTGGTGGGGATGGCGGCACTGAGCGTCGCGATCGTCGGCGGGCCGATGACGCTGGGGCTGCTGATGCTGGAGACGACCCATGATTTCCAGCTGATGGGCGTGGTGCTGACCGCGTCGCTGCTGTCGAGCGCGGTGACGCGGGAAATGTTCGGCTATTCCTTCTCCACCTGGCGGCTGCATCTGCGCGGATCGAGCATCCGCAGCCCGCGCGACATTGGCTGGGTGATGAACCTGACCGCCGGGCGGATGATGCGGCGCGACTGGGTGTCGGTGCCCGATACGATGAGCGCCGGCCAGTTTCGTGCGCTCGTGCCGCTGGGGTCGGCGAGCAAGGCGATCATGATCGACGGCGCCGGCGGCTATCGCGGTATCGTGCCGACGGCGGCGGCCTATCGCCCCGAACTGGCGGAGGATGCGCCGATCGCGCCGCTGGCAACGATGGCCGATATCTCGCTGCGGGCCGATGCGGATATCCGCGCGATCCTGCCCCTGTTCGACAAGGCGGCGGCGGACGAGCTGGCGGTGGTGGACGAAAGCGGGCTGGTGCTGGGCGTGCTGACCGAGAAACATGCGCGGCGGCGCTATTTCGAAGAAATCGAGAGTTCGCAGCGGGCGCTGTTCGGGGAAGGGTAAAGAAGAGGGGCGCGGGCCGGGCCGGGGTTGCATTGGCGGGGCAGGGCTGTAGAAGGCCGGCATTCGCATGGACCCGGTGAAATTCCGGGTGGCTATTCCGGCCGCCGATCCGCCGGACAACATCACACATGATTATCGAACGCGCCCCGGAGCTGGCGCCATGTGACCTGATGTGGATTTTCGACATGACCCAATTTTTCAGCCGCTATCGCCGCCAATGGTTCAGCGACGCCCGGACGGCGCGCCATGACATCATGGCCGGCATCGTCGTCGCGCTCGCCCTGATCCCTGAAGCGATCGGCTTTTCCATCATCGCCGGGGTCGATCCGCGCGTCGGCCTCTATGCCTCGGTGGCGATCGCCATCACCATTGCGCTGATCGGCGGGCGACCGGGAATGATCTCCGCCGCGACCGCCGCCGTCGCCGTGCTGGTCGGGCCGCTGGTGCGCGACCATGGCGTCGAATATCTGTTTGCCGCCACGATCCTGATGGGCGTGGTGCAGATCATTGCCGGGCTGCTGCGGCTCGACCTGTTGATGCAGTTCGTGTCGCGATCGGTCATCACCGGCTTCATCAATGCGTTGGCGATCCTGATCTTCATGGCGCAGCTGCCGCAGCTCACCAATGTCAGTTGGCAGACCTATGCGATGGTGCTGGGTGGGCTGGCCATCATTTATCTTTTCCCCCGGATCACCAAGGCGGTGCCGGCGCCGCTGGTGGCGATCCTGTTGCTGAGCGCGCTGTCGATCGGCCTCGGCCTGCCGGTCCATACCGTCGGCGACATGGGGCGGCTACCTGAGGGGCTGCCGAGCCTGGCCCTGCCGGATGTGCCGCTGACCTGGGACACGCTGCGCATCATTCTGCCCTATTCGGTGACGATGGCGGCGGTCGGCCTGCTCGAATCGCTGCTGACCGCGCAGATCGTCGACGACATGACCGATAGCGACAGCGACAAGCAGCGCGAATGCATGGGGCAGGGCGGGGCGAATATCGTCGCGTCCATGTTCGGCGGCATGGGCGGCTGCGCGATGATCGGCCAGTCGGTGATCAACGTCACGTCCGGCGGGCGCGGGCGGCTGTCGACCTTCGTCGCTGGCGCCTTCCTGCTGTTCCTGCTGGCGGTGCTGGGGCCGTGGGTCGGGCGCATCCCGATGCCGGCGCTGGTCGCGGTGATGGTGATGGTGTCGATCGGCACCTTCAGCTGGGCCTCGATCGCCAATCTTCGGCGCCATCCGCCGACCTCCTCGGCCGTAATGCTGGCGACGGTGGTGGTCGTGGTGGCAACCCGCGACCTGTCGCTGGGCGTGCTGACCGGCGTGCTTTTGTCGGGTATCTTCTTCGCCGCCAAGGTGCAGCGCATGTTCGCGGTGGAGCGCAGCGAGGTCGATGGCCGGGCGACCTATCGCGTCACCGGCCAGATCTTCTTCGCCTCGGTCGATCGCTTCACCCGCGCCTTCACCGGCGAGGAAAGCGCGACCCATGTGCTGATCGACGTGTCGGGTGCGCATTTCTGGGATATTTCGGGCGTCGGCGCGCTCGACAAGATCATCGCCCGGCTGCGGCGCGAAGGGCGCATGGTCGAGGTGGTTGGCTATAATCGGGCGAGCGCCGACATCGTCGACCGCTTCGCCCTGCACGACAAGACCGGGGTGGAGACGGGGGCGGTGCCGCACTGACATGCGGCTCGCCCCGCCGTCATCCTGACGGAAGTCGGGATGGCGTAGAAGAGTGAAGCGGCGGAGCGGCCTTACGCCGCTTCGCGCTCGCGGACCGGGATGCCGGCGATCTTCATGAAATTGGCCAGCATGTCATGGCCATGTTCGGTGGCGATGCTTTCCGGGTGGAACTGGACCGAATGGATCGGCAGGGTCGCGTGGCGGAAGCCCATGACCGATCCGTCCTCGCTGGTCGCGTTGACCACCAGGTCGGCCGGAATATCCTCGACGATCAGCGAGTGATAGCGGGTCGCGGTGAAGGGAGAAGGGAGGCCGGCGAACAGGCCGGTGCCGTCATGGCGCACCGGCGATGTCTTGCCGTGCATCAGCCCGCCGCGCACCACCTTGCCGCCAAAATGCTGGCCGATCGCCTGATGGCCCAGGCACACGCCCAGCAGCGGCGCGCCGGCATCGGCGCAGGCCGCAACCAGATCCAGGCTGACACCCGCCTCATTGGGGGTGCAGGGACCGGGCGACAGCAGGAAGGCCTTGGCCCCGCTCGACAGGGCCTGGCCCGCCGAGATGGCGTCGTTGCGCACGACCTCTACCTTGGCGCCCAGCTCCATCAGATAATGGACCAGGTTCCAGGTGAAGCTGTCATAATTGTCGATGACGAGGATCATGGGACACAGCCTATAGGCGCGGATGACGATGGGGGGAAGGGGGTGGCGGCAGGAGGCGAATTTGGAACGCGGATGAACTGGAATTGCCGTTTGCGCTTTTGCGAGGCATCTCTGGATGCTTACGTTTCCGAGGGGGCATGTAATGGTGCGGACAGTGTGGGAGCGGGCGCAGGCGCTAGGCGTTATTGCGAGTTGTATGGCTACGACTTCATGCGGCGATGGTGCGGTGTCTACGCCGGATCAAATCGAGATTTTCGCGCCGGACTTGGAAATATCCGTGCAGCAGAATGGGGCTGGCCATTATCATCAAATATCGGAACGCAAGACGGGGCACTTTGACATCGGTCACGAGGGCTTCGTGAAGCTGCAAACGCAAACAGAGCCTTTTCGGATTTCCGATGACTCCATGTCGGCGAAGGAGGTTTCCAATTACATTGCCAGTGGGCAGCGCTGCGAGGGCAACTATGCCACCGATCAAGGTGGCATAAGCCTTCATTGGAAGGGCAAGTCCGTAGATCAATTTTACGCGGTGGATTATGGCTGCGACGGTCAGCGCCATGCTGCTAGAAACAAAGCCCTCCAAGGAATTTTGGCATCAATGCCGGTTCCACATCCCGATATTCTCCCATGAAAAAATGGGCAAGCGACGCTGAGCCGCCGCCCATCCCTTAGCGTTTCTTGTGCTTGCCCCGGCTGCTGCCGATGTGGCGGATGTTGGTGGGGCGGCCGCGGTGGATTTTCGGGCGGGTGCGGTCGCGCTTGAGCGGGCTGCCGCGCGGGGCGGGATTGTCGGGCAGTTCGAAGCGCAGCGCGCCGTTGATCGGATCGGCTTCGGCGAGGCGCAGTTCCAGCCGCTGGCCGACCGTATAGCGGTCGCCGCTTTCGACGCCCTGCAGCGCCTTGCCCGCTTCGTCGAAGAAGAAATGTTCGGCGCCCAGCGTCGATACGGGCACGAGGCCGTCGCCGCCCAGCCCCTCGACCGTGGCGAAGAAGCCGAAATTCTGGACCCCGGTGATCCGCGCCTTTACCACCTCGCCGACATGGGCCGACAGGAAGGCGGCGACATAGCGGTCGATCGTCTCGCGCTCCGCCTCCATCGCGCGGCGCTCATGGCCCGAGATCATTTCGCCGACCCGACCCATATTCTCATAATCCTCCTGGCTGAGGGAGGAGCGATCGGGGATCGCCCTGTCCTTGGGCGCGGGCAGTTCGAGATCATAGGCGCCGACCAGCGCGCGATGGACCAGAAGGTCGGCATAGCGGCGGATGGGCGAGGTGAAATGGGCGTAGCTGCCCAGCGCCAGGCCGAAATGGCCCATATTCTGCGGCGCATAATAGGCCTGGGTCTGGGAGCGCAGGATCTGGGTCATGATCTGCTCCTTCTCCTCCGACTCGCCGACCTTCTTGATCAGTTGGTTGAAGGTGGACGGGCGGATCACCTGGCCGAGCGCGAAGTCGATGTCGAAGGTGGCGAGATATTCCTTGAGCGCGACCAGCTTGTCGCGGCCCGGCGTTTCATGGACGCGATACATGACCGGCGCCTTCTTCGCCTCCAGCGCCTTGGCGGCGGCGACGTTGGCGGCGATCATATAATCCTCGATCAGCATATGGGCGTCGAGCCGTTCGCGCACGGCCACGCTGACGATCTTGCCCCATTCGTCGAGGACGACGCGCCGTTCGGGCAGGTCGAGCGCGAGCGGATCGCGCTTTTCGCGGGCCTTGCGCAGCAGCGCCCAGCAGGCCCAGAGCGGCTTCAGGGCCGGTTCGAGCAAATCATTATCCTGCTCGCCATCGATCGCGGCCTGCGCATTTTCATAGGCGAGGACGGCGGCGACGCGGATGATGGCGCGGGAGAAGCGGAAGCTCTTCACCTTGCCCTGCGCATCGATCACCAGATGGCAGGCCATGGCGGCGCGGTCCTGCCCGGCGCGCAGCGAACACATGTCGGACGAGAGCTGGTGCGGCAGCATCGGCACGACCAGATCGGGGAAATAGACGCTGTTGCCGCGCTTGCGCGCCTCGCGGTCGAGCGCGCTGCCGGGGCGGACATAGTAACTGACATCGGCGATCGCGACGATCGCCTTGTAGCCGCCTTCATTGGCGGGGTCTTCGTCCGGCGCGGCCCAGACGGCATCGTCATGGTCGCGGGCATCGACCGGGTCGATCGCGACGATCGGCAGATGGCGCAGATCCTCGCGCTTGTCCTCATGCAGCGGCAGCTTCGATGCGGTGACCGCTTCCTCCTCCACCGCTTCGGGGAAGACATGGGGGATGCCATGCTTGTGGATCGCGATCAGGCTGAAGCTGCGCGGCGCGAAGGGATCGCCGAGAATGTCGGTGACGCGCGCGCTGATCCGCGGCGGGCGGCCGGTCGGCTCGGCCAGGACCAGATCGCCCTTCTTCGCGGTGCCGATGTCGCTGATCGGCGTATCCTTGCGGATGCGCTTGTCGACCGGGCGCAGCCACAGCTTGCCGTCGGCCATTTCCTCGACCACGCCGAGCAGCATCTCGGTCGCCTTGGCGAGCTTCTTCATCGGATGGGCGAGCCAGCCCTTGCCCGCTTCCTCGGTGCGGGCGAGGATGCGGTCGCCGATCGTCAGCGCGCTTGAACGAGACTTGGGCTTGCCCCGTTCGACCACGCGGATGCGGGGCGCGGGCTGGCCCTCGGCCTCCCAGCGTTCGGGGGTGGCGATTAGGGTGGTGTCGTCGACATCGACGATGCGCAGCACCGTCACCTTGGGCACGCCGCCCATCTTGTGGAAGGCGCGGGCCGGGCCGATGTCGAGCAGGCCCTCGTCCGCCATGTCCTTGAGCAGCGCCTTGAGCGCGATCTTTTCCTGCCCCTTGAGGCCGAATGCCTTGGCGATCTCGCGCTTGCCCGCCGGGGTGTCGGACTCGGTGATGAAGTCCATCACCTGCTGCCGGGTGGGGAACCCGGCGGGACGGACTTTCGCGCGGGCCGGGGCCGCCTTCTTCTGCTTCTGGGTCGATGCCATGGCTCCGCTATAGGGGGCAGGGGGCATGGGCGCCAGTGGCATGGCGGGATGGGGGTGGCGGATCGTTGGGGCGGGCATGACGATATTGCTTTTGCCCCTGCTGCTGGCCGCCGCGCCTGATGTCTCGCCCGACACCGCGATCGCTCCGATCGACCGGAGCAATGCCGAACATTATGTCTGGGGTGGCAGCAATGACGGTTGGCATCTGGTGAAGCGCGATGAGATGTCGGTGATCCAGGAACGGATCGTGCCGGGCGGGGCGGAGGTGCGCCATTATCATCAGCGAGCGCGGCAATTCTTCTATGTCCTGTCGGGCGAACTGACGCTGGAGGCGGGCGGGGTGACCCATGTGCTCAAAGCGGGCCAGGGGCTGGAAGTGCCGCCGGGCGTGCCGCACCGGGCGCAGAACAGGAGCGGCGCGCCGGTCGATTTCCTGGTCAATTCGACGCCCAAAAGCCATGGCGACCGGGTCGATGCCCCGGTGGAAAAATAGGAAATCGTCCGCTTAACTTCGCATATTTCCCGCACATTCTGATATTTTGGAACAGAAGTAGGAAATCTTGTTGCGCGCCGGCCCGCTTGCCTTTGTGCGCCGTTCAACGAGGACTATGCGGGCCATCAATCGGGCTGATACCAGTAGATGTCATGGCCGATCTTGGAGAAGTGTGGGCCTGACGGCGGACCTTTCCGGCTATCATGCGTGATGAAATAGCCCCAGCCGCCGTCAAAATAGGGCTTTGTCAGAATATCGACGCCATCGGGGGAAATCGTGACGCTCATGGGATCGAGCTGCGCAATGTGATGTGGCCAACGGCTTTTGGGCACGAATTGTTGGCTGGCGGGCGTTCGCGCAGCCAAGGCTTTGGCTTCCCGTTCGATCGCCTGCAGGGTTGCGGTGTCCTGAACTAGCTGCCGGCACCCGGTGAGCGAGGCAAGGATGGCCATGATGGCGAGGCCGCCAATGCGATTTTCGTGCATATACTCCCCCGATGCGGAACGCTGGCACTTATGAAGTGGGTCTAGCGGATCGCACCGCTGTAGGACAGGCTTGCAGCATGGCATGGCTGCGGTAGAGGGGCGGGATGCAGCTTCTTATCGATGGTGAACTGGTCGATGGCGCGCGCGCGATCGACCTTGTCAATCCGGCGGACGGGCAGGTCTTTGCCGCCGGGCCCTGTGCCGATGCGGCGCAGGTGGAGCGGGCGGTCGCGGCCGGGCAGCGGGCCTTTGCCGACTGGCGCGCGTTGGACTTTGCCGAGCGTGGTGCGCGGATTGCGGCGCTGGCCGATGCGCTGGAGGGCCGGGCCGAGGATTTTGCCGCGCTCCTGACGCAGGAACAGGGCAAGCCACTGGCCGAGGCGCGAGGCGAGATAGAGGGGGTGGTGGCGGCGCTGCGCTATCATGCCGGGCTGCGGCTGGAGCCGGTGGTGCTGAAGGACAGCGCGACCGAGCGCGTGGTCGAGCAGCGCCATCCGCTGGGCGTGGTCGCGGCGATCGTGCCGTGGAATTATCCGCTGCTGCTGCTGGCGCTCAAGCTCGCGCCGGCGCTGATCGCGGGCAATGTCGTGATCGCCAAGCCCGCGCCGACGACGCCTCTGACGACATTGATGCTGGGCGCGCTCGCCGCCGACATCTTCCCCGCCGGGGTGGTGCAGATGCTGGGCGATGCCGGCGATGTCGGGCCGATGCTGACCGCGCATCGGGGAATCGCCCATGTCAGCTTCACCGGATCGACCGCGACCGGGCGGCGGGTGATGGCTGCGGCGGCCGACACGGTGAAGCGCTTCACGCTGGAACTGGGCGGCAATGATCCGGCGATCCTGCTGGACGATGCCGATGTCGCGGCGGTGGCGCCGATCCTGTTCGACGGGGCGATGGGCAATGCCGGGCAGGTCTGCCTGGGCGTCAAGCGCATCTATGCGCCGCGCGCGCTGGTGCCGGCGCTCGGCGCGGCGCTGGTTGCCTGCGCGGAGCGGGCGGTGGTCGGCGACGGGCGGGTGGCCGGCACGACGATCGGCCCGGTGCAGAATGCGGCGCAATATGCCCGGCTGGTCGATCTGCTGGCGGAGGTGCGGGCGCAGGGGCGGGTGCTGCATGGCGGCGCGGCGATTGAGGGGAGCGGCTATTATATTGCGCCGACGATCGTCACCGACCTGCCCGACGCGGCGCGGCTGGTGCAGGAGGAGCAGTTCGGGCCGATCATCCCGCTGCTCGCCTATGATGACGAGGCGGAACTGGTCCGCCGGGTGAATGATGGCCCCTATGGGCTGGGCGCGTCGGTGTGGACCGCCGATGCGGCGCGCGGGCAGGCGATGGCGGCGCGGATCGACAGCGGGCTGGTCTGGGTCAACCGGCTGTTCGACCTGCCCTTCGACGTGCCGATCGGCGGTGCCAAGCAATCGGGCATTGGCCGGCACCAGGGGCTGGCCGGGGTGGAGGAATTCACCCAGATCCGCATCGTCAATGCGGCGCTGGGCTGAGCGGAGGAGCGTGGT
Source organism: Sphingobium salicis subsp. salicis (assembly GCF_049472635.1). Lineage (NCBI taxonomy): Bacteria > Pseudomonadati > Pseudomonadota > Alphaproteobacteria > Sphingomonadales > Sphingobiaceae > Sphingobium > Sphingobium salicis. Next base: position 2,299,731 of record NZ_JAYRCS010000001.1, on the reverse strand, counting down.
GATGACCGAGATATTGCTCTTTTCCTATGGCACGCTGCGGCTGGCGGAGGTGCAGATGGCGCTGTTCGGCCGGCTGGTGCAGGGCGAGCCGGATGCGATGCCGGGCTATCGCCAGCGCATGATCGAGATCAGCGACCCCGACGTCATCGCCAAGAGCGGCACGCGCTGGCACCCGATGGTCGAGCCGAGCGATGATCCCGAGGATGTGGTGGAGGGGACGCTGTTCCACCTGACGGAAGCAGATGTCGCCAGCGCCGACGCCTATGAGGTCGATTATGTCCGGCGAGAGGTTGTGCTGCGGTCGGGGCGGCGGGCCTTTGTCTATGGGGACAAGGGGGCTTAGACTGACAGCGCCAAGGCCCATATATGGAATGGCGGGGATGGGTGGGAACAAGACATTCCTCCCCGTCACGGGGAGGGGGACCGCTCGCGTAGCGAGTGGTGGAGGGGCACAGGCCGGATAGCGCAGCGCTAAGAGGCACCTGCCCCTCCGTCAGCGCTTCGCGCTGCCACCTCCCCGTGCCGGGGAGGAATGTCCGCTTCTGGTCGCTTCTAGACCGGCAGAACATATCCTCGCTGCTAGGCCGCCGGCCAATGGAACACGATGCGGCTGTCGCCCGTGACCTGGCCTTGCGCGTCGAATCGGCGTTCCAGCGCCAGGCCGGTGCCGTCCGGGGCGATGGCGAGGATGCTGCTGCAGCGTGTGCCATAGACGGGGTTGCGGATGAAGATGGGGGAGAGGGGGGGCTCCAGCGGGGCGTCGGATGGCGCGGCCGGGGCGATGCCGGTGGCGGGCAGGGTCTCGCGGCGCAGGGCGTCGAACAGGCTTTCTGGATCGGTGGCGCCGGCGACCAGCCATTGCAGCATCGCCTCCTTGAGCGCGAGCGTCTTGGGCCAGGGCTGGTCGAGCGGGCCGTTGGAGAGGCCATAGAGGCCGGGCGCGAGCAGGCTGCGCTGGGGTTCGGGGCGATTGGTGAGGAAGACGAGCCGGTCGCGGTCGGCGAGCAGCAGGTTGAACGGGTTGAAATCGTCGAGCGCCGCCGCATGGGGATCGGCATAGGTGCCGCTGCCGGTCAGCAGGTCGGTCACCAGTGCGCCGCGTGAGGCGCGGTCGGGCAGGGGATCGCCGAAGCCGCGCAAATTGGTGATGACGGCGGCCCGGCCATCCTCGTCCGCGCCGAGCCAGGTGCCGCCCGATTGCAGGTCGCGCCCGGCGATCAGCCCCGGCCGATCGTCCCAGCGCGCCATCGCGGCGGCGGGGCGGGCATGATATTCATCGCGATTGCCGATCAGGACAAGCTGCCAGCGCGGGTGCGCCCGCCAGGCCAGTGCCACGATACACATAATGCCGCCTCCATCCTTCAACACCGGCTTGATAAATCGCGCGGCCGCCGCCATATAGGGGGTGCCGGGCTCGCCCGGCTATGGTGATAAATCGTGTCGTATAATAGACGCAGCGGACCCGGGGGCAGTACCCGGCGGTTCCACCACATGTCCCGGAAGACCTTTGGTCTGGCGGGGTGTCTGATGGGGCCGAACTAGGATCGACGTGTGTTCAAAGGCGATGCTTTTACCCGGCCCGTGTAAGCCGTTAAACTGTGCAAAACTCACAAGTGCCAACGATAACGAAGCACTCGCCATTGCAGCGTAATTGAGGGCCTCACGGCCTGACATTACTCTAAAATAGCGCGGTTGAACCCACCGGGCAACAGAAGGGAATTCAGCGGCCCCCGGAGGCGCCGGGCAACAGAAGCCTCCGGACCCAATCCATCAGACGATGTTTTTCAGGCCACGCCGCTTGCGGCGCATGGCCTTTTGCGCGTCCATGATGCGATTCGAATCGAGTGAAATTTGCATATCGCATTCGATTTCACTTTTATGACACTGATGTGAAAAACGCATAAGCTGATGAAATTACGCCGATATAAAATGGAATCGACGCCCATGCCTGATCTTGTGTCGATGTCATCAAGATGAAATAATTCCGGCTATGTTAGAAAGTTTTTTTCGGAGAAAATCGATGTTCAAGGCGGCGGCAGTTGCGGGCTTTCTTCTGGCTTCGGCAGTGCCGGCCATGGCATCGGCGGCGGATGACGTGATCGTCAGCGTCGTGCCGGATGCGGGTCTGGCCGCGTCGGCGCTGCTCGCCCATGATTTCGACAAGGCCGCCCGCAAGCTGCAGGCGGTCTGGCCCGACACCATCAACGATCCGGCGCGCCTGATCAACCTGGGCAATGCCTATGCGGGGATGGGCCGCACCAGTGATGCGCGCGAAGCCTATGCTGCGGTTGCGCGCGTGCCCGACATGACGCTGGTGCTGGCCGACGGCAGCGAGGAATCCTCGCGCTCGATCGCGCAGCGCGCTTCGGCCCGCCTGAATACGAGCTATGCGATGCGCTGAACGCCCTGTTTCAGTGGCTCGCGCAGGGGCGTCGTCCGGTGGACGGCGCCCCTTTCTGTTGGCTGTGGCGGTTGGGACACTGTCTCTGAACTGTAATTTTACCGACCCCGATATGTCATAAAAGGAAAATGAGGCTGTCATTTACCGCGCCTACCTGCCGCTTCCGAGGGCGACAGGGGGCGTTGTCCGATTCGCTTTTCCCCCTTGCGCTCCGCATCGCAACAAACCCGGCAGAAGCCGGAGCGGAGACGACATGGCCAAGATCAACCGTATCCATAATATCCTGATGGCGGGCTGCGCCTGCGCGGCGCTGGCTGCCTGCGGCGCGGACGATATCGCTTCGCCCGGCACCGGCGGCGACGTCATCATCAACCCGACCCCGACCCCCACGCCGACCCCGACCCCCACGCCGACCCCGACCGGCGTTACCCCGGCTGCGGGCTGCCCGACGATCGCCGATCCCAAGGGCCTGACCGACGAGGGCACCATCTCCAGCTCGAACGGTGATGCCTGGCGCGTCTGCACGCTGCCCTCGATCATCGCCAAGAGCATCACCCTGCCCAAGATCGCCGGCCTGGTCTATCAGATGAAGGGCCGCGTCGACGTCGGCTGCGACAGCGGCTTCGCTGCGCCCACCACCTCGGCGCCGGTCACCAGCTCGACCGTGGGCTGCACCGCCGCCAATGGCTTCAGCCTGACCAGCGGCCAGCTGACCGCCGACACCAACGTCACCCTGACCATCGAGCCGGGCGTCATCGTCTATGGCGGCACCGGCACCAGCTGGCTGGCCGTCAACCGCGGCAACAAGATCAACGCCGTTGGCACCGCGACCTCGCCGATCATCTTCACCAGCCGCGACAATATCAACGGCAACTCGACCGAAACGTCGATGGGCCAGTGGGGCGGCGTCGTGCTGATGGGCCGTGCGCGCACCACCGACTGCAACAGCGGTTCGGTCGGCGCCGACACCTGCGAGCGTCAGACCGAAGGTTCGGCCGATCCGGCGACCTTTGGCGGTCGTGACGACGCCTATAATGCGGGCACCATGAAATATGTCCAGATCCGCTATTCGGGCTATGTTCTGGGCGCTAACACCGAACTGCAGGCGCTGACCGGCGAAAGCATCGGCAGCGGCACCACGCTGGACTATATCCAGAGCTTCAACAGCTCGGACGACGGCGCGGAATTCTTCGGCGGCACCGTGCGCATGAAGCATTATATCGCGACCGGCGCGGACGATGACAGCCTCGACGCCGACACCGGCATCCAGGGTCGCTTCCAATATGTGCTGATCGTGCAGCGTCCGGGTCAGGGCGACGCGCTGATGGAAATCGACAGCAACGGTCTGGAAAGCGATACCCCGCGCCAGAACACCATCGTCGCCAACTTCACCGCGATCCAGTCGCAGGTCAGCAGCAACAACGAAGCCAATGACCAGGCATCGATCCTGAACCGCGGCAACAGCGACCTGTCGCTGGTGAACGGCATCGTCGTGTCGCCGAACAACGAGTGCGTCCGCCTGCATGGCACCGGCACGACCTCGACCCGCGCCACGCTGACCGCCCGTTCGGTGCTGATGCAGTGCAACGCGACCAAGTATATCGGTTCGGGTAGCGGCGCGACCGCCTACACCGCCGCCGATGTCGCCGCGATCTTCAGCGGCAACAACAACAATGATGCCTACACGGCCTCGCTGAGCGCGGTGTTCATCAACGGTGCGGCCGAAACCGCCGCCACCGCGATCGACGCCAAGACGCTGGACAGCTTCTTCGACACGACGACCTATGTCGGCGCGGTCAAGGACGCCAACGACACCTGGTTCGCCGGCTGGACCTGCAACTCGGCCTACGCGCCGTTTGACAGCACCAGCACCGCGCGCCGCGCCTGCACCTCGATCCCGCTCTAAGACGGGACGGACCTGATGCGGGGCGGGACGCGGCCATGATCGGCCGCATCCCGCCCCGAAACGTGCAATGACCTTATCTAGGGGATATTCGATGGCGACGCCGCTCAAGTTCGCGGGCCTGCTGCTGCTTTCCACTGCGCTGGTCGCGCCGGCCGCGCTGGCCCAGGAAGTGCCCGCGCCCGCCGATGCCACCACGTCCGACCCGCAGGCGGCCGATCCTGCTGCCGCTGCCGGTCGTTCGACCGCCGAGGATCCGGAGGCGGCGCCCGACATTTCGGTCCCCGGTTCCGACATCATCGTCACCGGCCGCCGCAGTGCCAACGTCCAGAAGAATATTCCGGCGGTGGTTTCGGTCCTGTCTTCGGCCGATATTGCCCGGACGGGCGACGGCAACATTGCCGGCGCGCTGGGCCGCGTCACCGGCCTGTCGGTGGTCGGCAACGGCTATGTCTATGTTCGCGGCCTGGGCGATCGCTATTCGCTCGCGCTGCTGAACGGGTCGCCGCTGCCCAGCCCCGAGCCGCTCAAGCGCGTCGTGCCGCTGGACCTGTTCCCGACCAACATCGTCTCGTCCTCGATGGTGCAGAAGAGCTATTCGGCCAATTATCCCGGCGAGTTCGGCGGCGGCGTCATCAACCTGACGACCAATGCGGTGCCGGCGGAAAGCTTCCTGACGATCAGTGGCGGCATCGGTGCCAACACCGAAACCACCTATCAGATGGGCTATAGCTATTATGGCAGCAAGAGCGACTGGACCGGCTTCGACAATGGCAGCCGCGACATTCCGCCGGCGCTCGCCGCCTTCTTCGCCAGCGGCGAACGGATCAGCTCGGGCAATGTCGATACCACCGCGATCGCGGCGGAAATGGTGCGCTTCAGCAAGGGCACCGTCCAGCGCATCAAGGATATCGACCCCAATTATTCGGCGACCATCTCGGGCGGCACCTCGTTCGACCTGGGCGGTTCGACCCTGGGCCTGATCGCCACTGCGGGCTACAGCAACAAGTGGACCACGCGCGACCAACGCCAGCAAAATTCGATCACGCCCGACCTGTCGGCGCTCAATTCGGATTTCCAGCGCGTCACCACCGACAATCGCATCGTCGTGAACGGCCTGCTGGGCCTGGGCCTGGAGTTTGGCGACAACAAGATCCGCTGGACCAACCTCTATATCCGCGACACGCTCAAGCACACCCGCATGGGCCTGGGCAACACGCAGACCCAGCCGACGTCGGACATCATGGAGCAGGATACCGCCTGGTATGAGCGCCAGCTGATCGACACGCAGGTGGTGGGCGAGTTCAAGCTGAGCCCGGCGTTCAGCCTGGACGTGCGCGGCGGCTTCGCCAATTCGCAGCGCGAGGCCCCCTATGAATTGTCGTTCGAATATATCCGCACCAATGCGGCGGCCGACCCCTATGGCAATCTGTTCGTCAACCGTCTGAACGGCAATACCGGCCAGACCGCGACGGTCAGCTTCTCCGACCTCAACGAGGATCTGTGGTCGGGCGGCGCAGACCTGACCTGGAAGCCGTCGGCCGACATGGCGCTGACCGCCGGCTATGCCTATGTCGACACCAACCGCACCAGCTCGCGCCGCGACTTCCAGTTCCGCGCGTCGAGCGACATGCCCGAGGGCGTGGGCGTGCTGCGCCCTGACCTGCTGCTGGCACCGGGCATCGTCAACTATTATGACATCAGCCTGATCGAGACCAACGAAGGCAATCCCGCCTTCCGCGCGACGCTCAAGAACCATGCTGGCTATGGCAAGCTGAACTGGCAGATACTGGACGATCTGTCGCTCGATGCAGGCGTTCGCTACGAAACCGCCAAGCTGACCGTGTCGCCGCTGCAGGTGTTCAGCACGCCGGGCGCCAGCACGGCCTCGACCCAGCTCGACAATGACTATTGGCTGCCCAGCGGCACGCTGACCTGGCAAATGCGCGACGACATGCAGGTGCGCCTGAACGCGTCGAAGACCATTGCCCGGCCGCAGTTCCGCGAGCTGATCTATCAATTCTATTTCGACCCGGACACCAACCGTCGCTATCAGGGCAACCCCTATCTGCAGGACAGCAAGCTGTTCAACGCGGAAGCGCGCTATGAATGGTATTTCGCGCGGGATCAGCGCTTCTCGCTGTCGGGCTTCTTCAAGAAGATCGACAACCCGATCGAAACCTTCATCACGCTCAACGGCGACAATTTCGTCACCAGCTTCGCCAACGCGCCCAAGGCCGACCTCTATGGCGGCGAAGTCGAGTTGCAGAAATATTTCGACCTGTCGTCCATGTCGGACAGCGCGTTCTTCTCGACCCGCCGTCTGGTGACGATCGCCAACTATACCTACACCAAGTCGAAGCTGAAGGTGAAGGACGGCGATACCACCGCCGTGTTCGGCGCGTCGTCGACGCTGGCGACCGACTATTTCCGGAACGGTTCGCCGCTGACGGGCCAGTCGGACCATCTGGTCAACTTCCAGTTCGGCCTGGAAGACCAGGACAAGCTGTCGCAGCAGACGCTGATCCTGTCCTATGCCAGCAAGCGCGTGACCAGCCGTGGCCTGGCCAACCAGGACCAGCCGGACGTCTATGAACATCCCGGAATCAACCTGGACTTCGTGGCGCGCCAGGGCGTCTATGTCGCGGGGCGCCAGTTTGACGCCAAGTTCGAGGTGCGCAACATCCTGGGCAACGATTATGAGGAAAGCCAGTCGAACGGCACCAACAAGGTCATCTACAATGCCTATAATTATGGCACGACCTTCAACTTCTCGCTGTCGACGACCTTCTGACGTCAGGCACAGCCGAAACGGAAAGGGCGCCCGATCGGGCGCCCTTTTGCGTTGGGGGATCGGCGGCGTGGGCTCATTTTTCGATCAGCAGCTTCACGATCCGGCGCTTGCCGAAGCGCAGCGGGTCGGCGAACCAGGTTATCTCCACTTTCTGCCCCTCGCGCAGATAGGGTGGACCGCCGGCAAAGCCGCAGAAGGTCGCCACCGGACAGCGGCTGCCCTCGTGCCAGGAAAAACTCTCCCCGCCGATGTCGAAGCCATGGGCTATATTGGTCTGATGTTTCTGGAAGGAGAGGGGAGCGGTATTCCGGCTGCGCGTGCGGATGTCCCATAATTTGCTTATCCGCCCCTTGGTCACGCTCATCTGGTCCATGTCCATGGCGCCGACCCTCAACTGGTCGAACAGCGGCAGGCCGCCGAACCACAGACCGGCCAGCAGGATCGCGGCCGGCATATGGCGCGGCATCCGTCGCCCGGACCGCTTCCACCAGCGGGCGCCCAGGAACAATAGGGCAAAGAAGATCAGATAGAGGATCGCCGCCCAGTCGAACGGCGCCATGCTCCTGTCATAGGCTGTAATCACCTCATCCTCCCCCTGTGCATTGTTCCCGTCATGCCATGACGGTTGCGAAAGGAAAGAGGCTGGCGGTGCGTGCGACCGGGCAGGGGGGCATGGCCGCGCATTCGGAGCGGGCAGGCTCCTGTCCGTGCATCATCGCGGACGCTTCACAGGGTTTTCCCCGATAGCCGGCTGGTCAGGCAGGATGCAGACAAAGGCGACCCAATTCCTGTTCATGCGAAGGGAAAGCACCATGGCCGACAAGAAACCCAATATCCTCGTCATCTGGGGCGACGATATCGGGATATCGAACCTCAGTTGCTACACCGACGGGGTGATGGGCTATCGCACGCCCAATATCGACCGGATCGCGAGGGAGGGGATGAAGTTCACCGACAGCTATGGCGAGCAGAGCTGCACCGCCGGCCGTTCCTCCTTCATCACCGGACAGAGCGTGCTGCGCACCGGCCTGTCCAAGGTCGGCATTCCCGGCGCGCCGGTGGGCATGAGCGACAAGATCATCACCATCGCCGCGCTGCTGAAGGAGCAGGGCTATGCCACCGGCCAGTTCGGCAAGAACCATCTCGGCGACCTGAACCACATGCTGCCGACCAACCATGGCTTCGACGAATTTTTCGGCAATCTCTATCACCTGAACGCCGAAGAAGAGCCGGAGATGGAAAATTATCCGCTCAACGAACCGGACATGCCGCATTTCAAGGAACGCTTCGGCCCGCGCGGGGTGATCCATTCCTTCGCGACCGATGTCGACGATGCCACCGAAATGCCGCGCTGGGGCAAGGTCGGCAAGCAGAAGATCGAGGATACCGGCCCGCTGACGGCCAAGCGCATGGAAACCTGCGACGATGAATTCGTCGAACGGGCGTCGAAATTCATCAAGCAGGCGGAGGCCGATGGAAAGCCGTGGTTCGTATGGGTGAACACCACCCATATGCACATGTTCACGCATCCCAAGCCGGGCAGCAAGGGCCAGGCCGGCCGCTGGCAGTCCGACTATCACGACACCATGATCGACCATGACAAGAATGTCGGCCAGCTGCTCGACCTGCTGGACGAACTGGGCATCGCCGAGGACACGCTGGTCCAATATTCGACCGACAATGGCCCGCATCGCAACAGCTGGCCCGATTGCGGCACGACGCCGTTCCGCAGCGAAAAGAACACCAATTGGGAAGGCGCCTTCCGCATTCCGATGATGGTGCGCTGGCCGGGCCAGGTGCCGGCCGGATCGGTCTCCAACGGCATCGTCCAGCATCATGACTGGCTGCCGACCTTCCTGGAAATGGCGGGCGAGCCCGATATCGTCGAGAAGGTGAAGAAGGGCTACAAGGCGATTGGCCGGACCTACAAGAACCATATCGACGGCGTCAGCCTGGTCGGCCACATCACCGGCAAGGAGGAGAAGAGCCCGCGCAATGCCTTCTTCTACATCAGCGACGATGGCGACATCCTGGCCATGCGCTACGACAATTGGAAATGCGTGTTCCTGGAACAGCGCTGCGCCGGCACGATGAAGGTCTGGGGCGAGCCGTTCACCCGGCTGCGCATTCCCAAGCTCTTCAACCTGCGGATCGATCCCTATGAGTTCGCCGACATCACATCCAACACCTATTATGACTGGGTGTTGAAGAACACCTTCCTGCTCTATGGCGCACAGGCGGGCGCGGCCCAATTTGCCGACACCTTCAAGGAATTCCCGCCGATCCAGAAGCCCAACACCTTCACCATTGACGACGCCATCAACGCGATGGGCGATGCGGCGGGTGGCGCGAGCTGAACCATGAAAAAAAGCGGCGCGGGATATTGTCCCGCGCCGCTTCTGATCATCGCTGTCCTGATGCCGCCGCCCGATCCTGCGATCGGGCGGCGGTCTTGATCAGGCCGCCTTGGGCGGGGCGAACTTGGTGAGGTCGATGCCGACCACGGCCTTCTTATATTCGTCCATGTTGGGCGTGCGGCCCAGGATGGTCGAGAGCACCACCAACGGGGTCGAGGCGAGGAGGGATTCGCCCTTCTTCTCGGCCGTGTCTTCCACCACGCGGCCCTGGAACAGGCGGGTCGAGGTGGCGAGGACGGTGTCGCCCTTCGCGGCCTTTTCCTGGTTGCCCATGCACAGGTTGCAGCCCGGACGCTCCAGATAGAGAGTGTTCTCATATTCGGTGCGGGCGGCGTTCTTGGGGTGGCTGTCGTCGAACTCGAAGCCGGCGTACTTCTTCAGCACATCCCAGTCGCCTTCGGCCTTCAGCTCGTCGACGATATTGTAGGTCGGCGGAGCGACGACCAGCGGCGCCTTGAACTCGACCTTGCCTTCGGCGGCTTCGATGTTCTTGAGCATCTGGGCCAGGATCTTCATGTCGCCCTTGTGCACCATGCACGATCCGATGAAGCCCAGATCCACCTTCTTGGTGCCGCCATAATAGGAAACCGGGCGGATGGTGTCGTGGGTGTAGCGCTTCGACACGTCGGCATTGTTGACGTCCGGGTCGGCGATCATCGGCTCGTCGATCTGGTCGAGGTCGACGACGACTTCGGCATAATATTTGGCGTTGGCGTCGGGCGACAGAGCGGGCTTTTCACCCGAGCGGATCTCGGCGATGCGCTTGTCGGCAAGCGCGATCAGGCCCTTGAGCGTGCCGGCGGCATTTTCCATGCCCTTGTCGATCATGATCTGGATGCGCGACTTGGCGATTTCCAGCGACTCGATCAGCGTTTCGTCCTGCGAGATGCAGATCGACGCCTTCGCCTTCATTTCGGCGGTCCAGTCGGTGAAGGTGAAGGCCTGGTCGGCCAGCAGCGTGCCGATATGGACTTCGATGATGCGACCCTGGAAGACATTCTCGCCAGCGAACTGGTGGAGCATCTGCGCCTGGGTGGCGTGGACGACGTCGCGGAAGTCCATATAGGGCGCCATCTGGCCCTTGAAGGTGACCTTGACCGACTGCGGGATCGGCATGGTGGCCTCACCGGTGGCCAGCGCCAGCGCAACCGTGCCCGAGTCCGCGCCGAAGGCCACGCCCTTCGACATGCGGGTGTGGCTGTCGCCGCCGATGATGATCGCCCAGTCGTCCACGGTGATGTCGTTCAGCACCTTGTGGATGACGTCGGTCATCGCGTGATAGACGCCCTTGGGGTCGCGCGCGGTGATGAGGCCGAAATTGTTCATGAAGCTCATGAGCTTGGGAATGTTGGCCTGGGCCTTCTTGTCCCACACCGACGCGGTGTGGCAGCCCGACTGATAGGCGCCATCGACCAGCGGCGAGATGACGGTGGCGGCCATCGCCTCCAGTTCCTGCGCGGTCATCAGGCCGGTGGTGTCCTGCGAGCCGACGATGTTGACCTTCACGCGCACGTCCGAACCGGCATGCAGCACCTTGCCCGGCGTCACGCCCACGGCGTTACGGTTGAAGATCTTCTCCACGGCGGTCAGGCCCTGGTCGTCGACCGTGATTTCCTTGTTCGGCGCGAACACCTTGGGCGCTTCGATGCCCAGCGTCTCGGCAGCGAAGGTCTGGAGCTTCTTGCCGAAGACGATGGCGTAGCTGCTGCCCGCCTTCATGAATTCCATCTTCTGGGGGGTGAACGCGGCGGCGACGTCGACCAGTTCCTTGCCGGCCTCGTCGGTCAGCTTCTTGTTCTTGACGTCGATCTTCAGCACCGTGCCGGTCGCGACCGAGAAGGCCTCCTCCAGCACCGGATTGCCGTCATTATTGATGATCGCCTTGCCCTCGCCATCGGTCTTCTTGACCCAGTTCTTGAGGTTGAGGCCGATGCCGCCGGTCACGTCCACGGTGGTCGCGAAGATCGGCGAGATGCCGTTGGTGCCGGCGACGACGGGCGCATAGTTGACGAAGGGGACATAGGGGCTCTGCTGCTTGCCGGCCCACAGCGCCACATTGTTGACGCCCGACATGCGCGAGGAGCCGACGCCCATCGTGCCCTTTTCGGCGATCAGCATGACGCGTGCGTCGGGATGCTGGGCCTTCAGGGCGACGATTTCCTGCTGCGCCTCGGGCGAGATCATGCACAGGCCGTGCAGTTCGCGGTCCGAACGCGAGTGCGCCTGGTTGCCCGGCGAGAGAAGGTCGGTCGAGATATCGCCTTCGCCGGCGATGAAGGTCACGACCTTGATGTCGTCCTCGACCTCGGGAAGCTTGGTGAAGAATTCGGCCTTGGCATAGCTTTCCAGCACATCCTTGGCGACGGCATTGCCAGCGGCGAAGGCGTCGCGCAGGCGGAACATGTCGGCGTCATAGAGGAAGACCTGGGTTTTCAGGACTTCGCCCGCCTGGACGGCGAGCGCCGCGTCATCGCCGAGCGCGATGTCGAGCAGCACGGCGATCGAGGGGCCGCCCTTCATATGGCTGAGCAGTTCCAGCGCGAAGGCGGGGGTGATTTCCGCGACGGTGACGTCGCCCAGCACGATCTTCTTGAGGAAGTCGGCCTTCACGCCGGCGGCGCTGGTGGTGCCGGGCAGGGTGTTGTAGATGAAGAATTTGAGCGCTTCGGCGCGATGTTCGCTGCCGGCATCCTGGATCAGGGTGATGAGTTCGGCGACGAGGGCGCCGTCGTCGATCGGCTTGGGTGCGAGCCCCTGGACTTTCCTGCTGTCGATTTCGGCCAGATAATCCAGGTAGATGCTCATTATAAATCCAATGCCATAAAGTGTATGAATCCGGGCGTGGCACCACCGGACGGCTTTATGGACCGACCTGGGGCGGTGACGGGTCGCGCGTAGGCCAAGATCGCCCGGCTTGCAAGCTGCCCGATAGGCCCGGATGCACCGATCCGGATCGCCCCGGCGCTCGCTGCGCGGGGAGCGAAGGCGATCCGTAGCGGCGGACGAGTGTCGAAGCGGATATTGGGCGCCACCATGATGCCTGCAACCCTTCTTATGTTGCCCAGACGGCTCCAACATGTCCCGTAAAGAAGAGGCCTGCGCTCCGCCGGTGTCGCGATTGTGAGAAATTGTTGCGCAGGCGGCTGGGCATATCATCATTGATTGACCGCTACCTTCTTCCTCCACATCAGCCCGTGAAATTCTAATGCGACTAAGTCGCACTATTATTTCAATGGGGGTCTGAAATGCCATTTCCTGCAATCTTGTCGACGCGTACCCATCTGCTGGGGGGCGCTGCCCTGATCGGTGCGCTCGCGCTGCCCGTCGCCGCCCAGGCGCAGGCGCCCGATGCCGATGCCGATGCGCAGTCGAGCGCGATCGTCGTCACCGCGGCCGGCTATGAACAGAATATCATCGAGGCGCCGGCCAGCATCACCGTGCTGGGCCGCGAGGAATTGCAGGAAAAGCGGTTTGGCAGCCTGGCTGAAGCACTGCAGGATGTGCAGGGCGTCGATGTCGGCGGCGAAGCGGGCAAGACCGGCGGCCTCAACATCTCGATCCGCGGCATGCCCAGCGACTATACGCTGGTGCTGATCGACGGCCGGCGCCAGAATGCGCCCGGCGGCGTCACGCCCAACGGCTTTGGCGAAACCTCCACCAGCTTCCTGCCGCCCTTCTCCGCGATCGACCGGATCGAGGTGGTGCGTGGCCCGATGTCCACCCTCTACGGATCGGACGCGATGGGCGGTGTCGTCAACATCATCACCCGCAAGGTCGGCGATCGCTGGGTCGGCACCGCCAGCGCCGAAAGCACGATCCAGGGCGATGATCGCTTCGGCAATATCCAGTCGGTCAACGGCTTTGCCCAAGGGCCGATCATCAAGGGGCTGGCCGGCCTGACGCTGCGCGGCAGCGTGTTCCACCGCGCCGGCTCCGATATCGAGATCCCCGGCGATCCGGCGTTGACCTTGGGCCGCAACCCGGTGGAGTCCGACATCTATAATTATGGCGGCCGGCTGACGCTGACGCCCCATGCCGATCATGACCTGTGGTTCGAATATGATCGCAACGAACAAAGCTATGACAATAGCCGGGGCCAGCTCGGCACGCTGGGATCGGGCGGCTATGCCCCCGAACAGCGGTTCAACCGCAGCAATTATGTGATCGCGCATAGCTGGCGCATGGGTTTCGGCCAGCTCGACACCACCCTGACCCGCAACGAGACCGAGACGATCGGCCGCCTGATCCCCAATGGCACGCCGGGCGCGGTGCCGGGCAGCCCGCGCACGCTGGAGGCGCGCAACGACATCATCGATTCCCGCTTTGCCGGCAAGGCGGGCGCGCTGGCCTTCACCGTCGGCGGCCAATATTGGAAGGCGCGCATGGTCGAGGGCGTGGCCCCCGAGCCGTTCAAGTTCACCCAATGGGCGGGCTTTGCCGAAGCGACGCTGACCGTCGTCGACGGCTTCAACATCACCGGCGGCGCGCGCTACGACAATCACTCGACCTTCGGCGACAAATGGTCGCCGCGCGCCTATGCGGTATGGAACATCAACGATGTGCTGACCCTGAAGGGCGGCGTCAGCCGCGGTTTCAAGACGCCGCGCGTCGAACAGATTGCCGAAGGCATCATCGGCTTTGGCGGGCAGGGGCGCATCCCGCTGCTTGGCACGCCGGGGCTGAAGCCGGAAACCAGCACCAGCTATGAAGCGGGCCTCTATTATGATGGCGACGGCTTCTTCAGCGGCAATGTCACCCTGTTCAACAATGACTTCACCGACAAGATCGCCAGCGGTCCGGGCATCCCCAATTGCCAGTTTTCAGGCAATCCCAATCGCCCCGGCTGTCTGGATGTCGGCCCGTTCCCGACCGTCGACCTGTTCAGCCAGTCGATCAACATCGACAAGGCCCGCACCCGCGGCGTCGAGGTGGCAACCCGTTTCGCCCTGAACTCCACCCTGTCGGTGACGGCCAACTATACCTATACCGAGACCGAGCAGCTCAGCGGATCGGAAGAGGGGCTGCCGCTGATCGGCATGCCCAAGCATATGCTGAACGGCAATCTGCGCTGGAAGCTGGGCGACAAGGCCAGCGTCTGGACCCGCGCCGAAATCCGTTCCAGCCGCTATCGCGGCGCCAATGCGCAGCAGACGTCCGTGGGCGACTTCCGCAGCTATGAAGTCTTCCACCTGGGCGGTTCCTACCAGATCGCGCCGGCCTTCCGCCTGTCGGCGACGCTCTATAACATTCTCGACACCGACTATGCGGTCTATGTGCCCTATCAGACCGGCACGACGACCGCCTGGACCCCTGCCTATTCGATCAACCAGGAAGGGCGCCGCCTCTGGCTCTCGGCTACGGTCGACTTCTGACGGGAGAAGGGCCCCGCCCTGCGCGCCAGGCGCGGGGCGGTGTCATGGTTGCCTTGCAGGGCGGACGTTGCGAACGCCCACCCCGCTGGCGGAAAATCACCCAGCGCGGCTGAAATATGTGCGCCGCCTGGCGCATCGCCTTCAGCCCCAGGGGCGTTCGCGATACCATTTGGTGATGACATGCTTGACGCCGCTGCGGACCTTCATGCCGTGGTGGATGCTGGCGGGGTTGAAGCGATCCGGGGTGATGCGGTTGTTCCAGGCGAGCAGCTTGCCGGTTTCGGGCTGCACCGTCTTGCCGATCTTCGTGAAGCGGGTGGCGCCGCCGGCGGCCGGTTCGTTGAGATAGACCATCAAGGTCCAGGTGCGGTTACCCGCGACCGCGCAGAATTTGTCATAGTCCGCGCCCTTGGGTTCGAAATAATCGGTATGCGCCTTGAATTCCTGGCCGACGCCGTAGCGCTGGCCCTGGATCGGCTCGCCATATTGGGTGGCGATGCCGGCAAAACTGTCGAGGCGCGCGTTGATGGCGGCGACGAACGGGTCGCCATGGTCTAGGTCGCAGGTCTCGCTGGTGCGGAAATAGCCATCGCCATTGGCATCGGCGATGGTCGAGGGGCGACGGTCCGCATCGATCCGCGCGATCACCTGCGCGCATTCGTCAAGACTCAGGAAATTACGCTGGATGAAGAGGGTGAGATCCTTGCTGGGCACCCGCTGGACTCGTGCATGGCTGGCGATCCAGGCCGGATCGGCGTCGGGTGCGGCGGGCGGTGACAGGATCGGGTCGGACAAGGTCATGGGCATTTCCGCGAATGACGGCGCTACAGGCCGGTTTCCGTGGCCCTAGCTATCGTTGACCCTGCGAAATGCAAGCATCGTCGCGGCCCCATTGCTACCTGTCATATTATGGTAACATAAACGTCATCTGGCAGTAAGAAGAGTTGCCTAGCAGGCGGGCGAACCAAGGGGGACATTTCGGCTCATGCGTGTGCCGTTCGGCGACAAGTTGCAAGGGTGGCGGCGCTATGCGCGGCCGGTCGACTGGCTGGGGCTGGTCGAGAAGCTGTTGCTGGCCGTGCTGGCATTGCAGCTCGCCCGGCTGGTATGGGTATTGCTGACGCCGGTCGGCGCCTTTGGCCCTTGGGAAGGGCGCCAGGCGCAGGTGCTTTCCGCCAGTGCGCGGCAGGCGCTGTTCGCCAGCTTCGATCCCTTTTTCCGCACCGGCGCGCCGCAGGCGGGCAATGGCGTCGTCACCTCGCTGGCGCTGACGCTCTATGGCGTGCGGCTGAACGAGGGGACGGGGCAGGGATCGGCGATCCTGGCGACGCCCGACGGCATCCAGAACAGCTATGCCGTGGGGGACGAGATCATGCCGGGCGTGGTGCTGAAGGCAGTGTTCTTCGATCATGTGACCATCGATCGCGGCGGGGCGGAGGAGCAGGTGTTCCTCGACCAGTCGCAGCCGGCGTCGGCGGCCGGCGGACCGGCTGGTGGGCCGGGCGGCGCGCCCGAGGGGGATATGGCGCCGGGCGAGGGCGCGCCCTCGCCGGTGCCGGGCCGCGATGCGCCGAGCGCCGATGCGGTGAAGCGCGACATCGGCTTTTCCCCGCGCACCCAGAATGGCCGGGTGACCGGGCTGGTGCTGAGCCCCAAGGGGCCGGGCTTTCAAAATGCCGGTTTCCAGGCCGGCGACATCGTGACCCAGATCAACGGCCAGCCGATCGGATCGGCCGGTGACCTGGCATCATTGCAGAACCAGATCGTGCCCGGCGCACGCCTGTCCCTGACCGTGGAGCGCGGCGCCGTCACCGTGCCGATCAACCTGATATTGCAAGGCCAATGACCAGACATATCCTCAAATATTCCGCCGCCCTCGCGCTGGTCCTGGCTGCCCCGGTCCCCGGACATGCGCAGCAGACGCTGAATGTGCGCGATGCCGATATCCGCGCCTTCATCCAGGATGCCGCGCGCGTCACCGGTCGCACCTTCATCATCGACAACCGGGTGCAGGGCAAGGTGTCGGTGGTGACCGACCGGCCGCTGTCCAAGTCGGAATATTTCGAGATCGTGCTGTCGACGCTGCGCGCCAATGGCCTGGTCGCGGTGCCGGCGCCCGGTGGCGCCTATCGCATCCAGCCCGCGGACGGCGCGGCCGGCCAGCCGAGCGCGGTGGGCCGGGCGGCGACCCGCAACAGCTTCGTCACCGAAGTCTTCCGCCTGCGCTCGGTCGACGCGGCAAGCGTGCTGGAAACGCTGCGCCCGCTGATCAGCAAGGAAGGCACGGTCACCGCCAATCGCGCCGGCAACAGCATCGTCGTCGCCGACTATGCCGACAATGTCGCGCGCATCCGCCAGGTGATTGCGCGGGTCGACCGCGACACCAGCTCGACCCAGATGGTGATGCTGAAAAATGCCGGCGCGCGCGAGATCGCGACATCGCTGCAGGCGCTGGTGCAAAGTGGCGGCGGCGAGAATGGCGCGCCGGCGGCCGCCAGCGTGGTGCCGATCGACAGCAGCAATGCGATTGCGATCCGCGGCGATGTGAACACCGTCACGCGCCTCGCCAATATGGCGCGCGAGCTGGACCGTCAGGCGGCGAGCGGCACGGAAATCCGCGTCTACTGGCTGGAACATGCCGATGCGGAGAAGCTGTTGCCGGTGTTGCAGCAGTTGATCGGCCAGTCGAGCAGTTCGCCCGTTACCTCGTCGGTGCCGGCGGCGGGCGCCAGCGGCGGCGCTGGCGGCGGTGCAGCCCCGGCCAGCGCTGCGGCAGCGCCGGTCGCAGCCGGCTCCAGCGGATCGAGCGGCAGCGGCATTTCGACCCGCGGCCCGGCGATCGTCACCCGCTATGAAGGCGCCAATGCGATCATCGTTGCCGCCAACAGTGACGTGCAGCGCATGCTGGGCGAGACCATCCGCCAGATCGACACCCGCCGCGAGCAGGTGCTGGTGGAGGCGATCATCGTCGAGATCAGCGATGCGGCGGCCAAGAAGCTGGGCGTGCAGTTCCTGCTCGGCAGCACATCGACCGGCTTTGCCGCGACCAATTACAGCAATGCGTCGCCCAGCCTGATCACTATCGCCGGTGCCTATGGCGCGACCAAGCTGGGCACCACCAAGACGACGGTGGTGGCGGCCGACGGCACGACCACGACGACCGAGACGCAGACCAACAGCGATCTTGCCAGCAGCCTGACCCAGGCGGCGGTCGACAGCCTGGCCAGCGCGACCGGCATCGTCGGCGGCCTGGGCACCCAGATCGGCAAGAACGGCATTTTCGGCGCGATCATCAATGCGGTGAAGTCGGATACCGAGAGCAACCTGTTGTCGACGCCGTCGGTGATGACGCTGGACAATCAGAAGGCGTCGATCCTGGTCGGCCAGCAGGTGCCGGTGACCACCGGCGAGGCGCTGAGCCAGAATTTCGACAACCAGTTCCGCACCGTCCAGCGCCAGGATGTCGGCATCAAGCTGGAGGTGAAGCCGCAGATCAACACCGGCGGCGCGATCAAGCTGTTCCTGAAGCAGGAAGTGTCGAGCGTGGCCGGCCCGGTCAGCAATTCGAGCAGCGACCTGATCATCAACAAGCGCGAGATCGAGACCACGGTCACGGTCGACGATGGCGAAATCCTGGCGCTGGGCGGCCTGCTGGACGATAATGAGCGCAAGACGATCGAGCGCATCCCGCTGCTGTCCGACATTCCGGGCATTGGCGAGCTGTTCAAGTCGCGCAGCAAGAGCCGGACCAAGACCAATCTGATGGTCTTCATCCGCCCGACCATCCTGCGCACCAAGGAAGATGCGCAGCGCCTGACCCAGCAGCGCTATGGCTATGTGCGCGGCATGCAGTTGCAGCGCAGCCCCGACAGCGAGCCGACCATCGACGAGCTGGTGCGCGACTATATGGGTGCGCAGCCGCCGATCGCGCCACAGCCCGGCGATATGACGGTCGAGCCGCAGGCCGGTGCCGCCGCGCCGGCGACATCGCCGGCACCGGGACAGGTCCAGGTCATCGAACCCACGGTGCGGCAGTCGAGCGGCGTCGTCCGCCCGGTCGACCTGCCGCCAAGCGGAGAGCAGAAGTGAGCGAACAGGAGCATGTGACGGTAATGCCGTCGGTTCTTCCGCCACGGCCCGTCGACATTCCCTATGGCTTTGCCCGCAAGCATGGCGTGGTGATGTTGCCGCAGGATGGCGAGCGACTGTCGATCGCGGTGCGCGAGGGCAGCGATCCGCGCGTGTTGCTGGAGGTGCGCCGTCATCTCGCCCGCAGCTTTGATGTGCGCTTTGTCGAGGCGCCGCAGTTCGACCGGCATCTGTCCGATCATTATGCGATGGAGGGCAGCGCCGCCGCCATGGCCGGGTCGATCGACGTCGGCGCGGACGAGCTGGACATATTGGCTGCCGACATTCCCACTGCCGACGATCTGCTCGACAGCGCGGACGACGCGCCGGCGATCCGCCTGATCAACGGCATCATTGCCGAGGCCGCGCGCCAGGGCGTGTCGGACATTCATATCGAACCCTATGAGACGGGCCTGATCGTGCGGATGCGCGTCGACGGCGTGCTGCGCGAGACGCTGCGCATGCCGCCGCATGTCGCGCCGGTGGTGGTCAGCCGCATCAAGGTGATGGCGCGGCTCGACATTGCCGAACGGCGCGTGCCGCAGGATGGCCGCATCGGCCTGACGCTGGGTGGCAAGCTGCTCGACGTGCGCGTATCGACCCTGCCGAGCCGGGCGGGCGAGCGGGTGGTGCTGCGTATCCTGGACAAGGAAAATGCGGGCATCACGCTCGACCTGCTGGGCATGACCGGTGCGCCCGACCGCATCTTCCGCGAGGGGCTGAGCGAGCCCAATGGCATCATCCTTGTCACCGGGCCGACCGGTTCGGGCAAGACGACCACGCTCTATGCTGGCCTGCGCAACCTGAACGATGGCAGCCGCAATATCCTGACGGTCGAAGACCCGGTCGAATATGCGATGGAGGGCGTGGGCCAGACCCAGGTCAATGCCAAGGTCGGGCTGACCTTTGCCGCCGGCTTGCGCGCGATTTTGCGGCAGGATCCGGACGTGGTGATGGTGGGCGAAATCCGTGACCGCGAGACCGCCGAGATCGCGGTGCAGGCGTCGCTGACCGGGCATCTGGTGCTGTCGACCGTCCATACCAATGACGCGGTCGGCGCGATCACCCGCATGCGCGACATGCGGGTCGAACCCTTCCTGCTCGCCTCGACGCTGCGCGCCGTCGTCGCCCAGCGGCTGGTGCGGCGGCTGTGCCAGCATTGCCGCGAGCCGGTGCAGGCCGACAAGTCGGCAAGCGCGCTGCTGGGCTTTGATCCCGGCACGATCATCTACCGGGCGCGTGGCTGCGACGAATGCAATGGCACCGGCTACAAGGGGCGGATCGGCGTGTTCGAGGCGATCCGCGTCGACGACACGATCCGCCGCCTGATCAACGATGGCGGCGACGAGTCGCTGATCGCCCGTCATGCCTTCCTCAATGCGCCGAACCTGGGGTCGGCCGCGCGCGCGCTGGTGCGCGACGGCCAGACCACGGCCGAGGAAGCGATCCGCGTGTCGCGCCGCGATGCGACCGAGGTGGAAACCATTGCCGATGGCTGATTTCGACTATGTCGCGATCGACCCGGCGGGCAAGGAACGCAAGGGCAGCGTCAAGGCGGACAGCCTGGACGAGGCGCGGGTAAAGCTGGATGCGCGCAAGCTGTTCGTCGTCCGGCTGGAGCCGGGCGCGGTGTCGGTCGCGCGCAAGCGGGCCGGCCTGTCGCTGCGCGCGCCCAAGCTGTCGGCCAAGGAACTGACGCTCTTCACCCGGCAGTTGTCGACCCTGATCCAGGTGAGCCCGTTGGAGGAATCGCTGCGCACGATCAGCCGACAGAGCGAGCAGGATCATGTCCGCGCGATCGTGGGCAAGGTCCATTCCGGCGTGCTGGAGGGACGGCGGCTGGCCGATGCGTTGGGCGCGGAGCCGAAAAGCTTTCCCGCCCTCTATCGCGCGATGATCTCGGCCGGCGAAAGCTCGGGCAGCCTGCCCACCATCATGGAGCGTCTGTCCGAACTGATGGAGCGGCAGGCGGTGATGCGCTCCAAGGTGCTGACCGCGATCGCCTATCCTTCGGTGCTGGCGACCTTCGCCGTGTTCGTGGTCGCGGCGCTGATGATCTTCGTGGTGCCCAAGGTGGTCGAACAGTTCGACACGGTGGGCCAGCAATTGCCGCTGCTGACCCGGATGGTGATGGGCATTTCCGCCTTCCTGGCGGGCTACTGGTGGTTGTTGCTGATCCTGATTGGGCTTGGCGCCTTCGGCTTCTGGCGCGCGCTCAAGATCGACAGCTTCCGCTATCGCTTCGACGCGATGCTGCTGGGCTTGCCGGTGCTGGGCCGGCTGATCCGCGACCTGCACGCCGCGCGGATGGCGCGCACGCTCTCGACCATGGTGGCGAGCCGGCTGCCGCTGATGGAGGGCCTGTCGCTGACCGCCAACACGGTGCATAATCGGGTGCTGCGCAAGGCGTCGGACGAGATTGTCGAGGCGATCCGGGGCGGTGGCAGCCTGTCGGCGGCGTTGAAGCGGGCAGGGGTGTTTCCCCCGCTGCTGGTCTATCTGGCGGCGAGCGGCGAGAGTGCCGGGCGGCTCGACACGATGCTGGAGCGCGCGGCCGATTATCTGGAGCGCGAGTTCGACGCCTTCACCTCGGCCGCGCTCGCCATGCTGGAGCCGATCATCATCATCATGATGGGCGGCATCGTCGCCGTCATCATCCTGTCCATCCTGCTGCCGATCCTGCAGCTGCAAAGCCTGACCGGGGCTTGAAGGAGTAGAATATGCTGAAGTTGAACAAGATCCGGGCCGCGCTGATCGAACGGGAGGCGCAGCTTGCCGCCCGCCGTTCCGCCGAACACGGCTTCACGTCTGCGAGGCGTTCCGCCGAACACGGCTTCACGCTGGTCGAGTTGATGGTCGTGATCGTCATCATCGGCCTGCTGGCGACGATCGTGGCGATCAACGTCATCCCCGCGACCGATACCGCCCGTGTCGAAAAGGCCAAGGCCGATATTTCGACCATCGAGCAGGCGCTGGAGCAATATCGCCTCGACAACCTGACCTATCCCGCCGCGTCGGACGGGCTGCAGGCGCTGCTCAATCCGCCCGCGTCGCTGGCGCAGCCGCAGCGCTACCGCCGGGGCGGCTATATCAAGAAGCTGCCGCAGGATCCGTGGGGTCGCGCCTATATCTACACCGTGCCGGGCAAGAAGGGCGCGTTCGACATCAGCTCGCTGGGCGCCGATGGCCAGCCGGGCGGCGAGAATGAGAATGCGGACATCTATTCCAGCGAAATGTGATGCCGCACGCGGAGTGGGGCGAGGTGCCTCGCTCCGCTCGGCAGGGGGCTTCGACAGGCTCAGCCCGAACGGTGGTGAGGCATCGGCTCCGCCACGCAACGGCTTTACCCTCATAGAACTGATGGTCGTGCTGACGATCATCGGCTTCATTTCGGCTGCCGTGGTGATCGCCATTCCCGATCCGCGCGGCCGGATCGTTGACGATGCCGACCGCTTTGCCGCGCGCGTTGCCGCCGCGCGCGACGAAGCGGTCGTTACCGCGCGCCCGATGGGCGTGTGGGTCTCGGCCTCGGGCTACGGCTTCCAGCGCCGTGAGGGCAGCCAATGGGTGCCGATGGAGGAAAAGCCCTTCGTCAGCGCCAACTGGAAGACCGGTACGCGGGCGCTGGTGGGCCAGGACGGCCGCCAGCAGATCGCCTTCGATGGCACCGGCCTGCCCACCGATCCGCTGACCATCACCCTGGCGCGCGAGGCGGAGCGGGTGCAGGTCAGCGTCGACATGGCCGGAAAGGTCGCGGTCGGTGGCTGATCGGCGGTCCTTTTCTTCCGTCATCCTGACGAAAGTCAGGATCCATTCGGCGCTGCGCTTTGAAGCCTTCCGCCCAACAGGGCTTCACGCCCGGCGATGGAGTGCTGAATGGATCCCGGATCAAGTCCGGGATGACGGCAGTGAGAGGGGGAGGCGTTCCGCCGAACACGGCTTCACGCTGCTCGAAATGCTGGTTGCGCTGGCGGTGTTCAGCCTGGCGGCTTTGGCGCTGGTGCGGTTGCAGGGGGTGACGCTGCGCACCGCCGCCGATCTCGACAGCAAGGCGTTGGGCCAGATCGTCGCCCGCAACCTGATGGTCGAGGTGCAGAGCGATGTGGCCCCGCCCTCGGTTGGCGAGGAGGATGGCGAGGTCGAGAATGGCGGTCGCCGCTGGCACTGGACCCGCACCGTCAAGGCGACCGAGGACAAGCGCCTGTTGCAGGTCGATCTGGTGGTCGATGGCCAGCCGGGCGCCTCGCCTGTGGTGCTCAGCTTCCTGCGGGAGGTGGAGTGATGAGGCCGGAGAAGCCACAGGGTGAACAAGGCTTCACGTCTTTGAGGCGTTCCGCCGAACACGGCTTCACGCTGATCGAGCTGCTCGTCGCGCTGATGATTTTTGCGATGCTGGCGGCGGCGGGCGTGCTGCTGCTGGGCAACAGCGTGTCGGCGCAGGCGCAGGTCAAGGCGCGGCTGGATGACATGGCGGCGATCCAGCGGGCCGCGGGCGCGTTGTCGGCCGATCTTGGCCAGGCGGTGCCGCGCATCAGCCGCACCGAGGCGGGGACGCTGGCGCCAGCCTTCTGGGCGCATCGCGACGGCGAGGAACAGCCGGTGATGCAGTTCGTGCGCGGCGGATGGGATAATCTGGGCGACCTGCCCCGGCCGTCCTTGCAGAAGGTGGAATATTGGGTGCGGCAGGGCCGGCTGGAACGGCGCGGCTATGCCCAGATCGACGGCGCGGCGGGCGACGAGCCGGCGGCGCTGCTCGACCATGTCGAGGAGGTGACGCTGCGCTTCCGCGACGTAGAGGGCAAGTGGCGCGAGGACTGGACGCCGGGCCAGCCCGACCTGATGCCGCGCGCGGTGGAGATGGTGGTCAAGCGCACCGGCGAGCCGCCGGTCACGCTGCGCTTCCTGGTGGCGCCCGGTCCCAAGGAAGCGCCGCTTGACGATCAGGAGGCGTCCAATGCGGCGGCCTGATCCCAACCGGCCCGAAGAGTGCGGCGCCGCGCTGCTGACCGTATTGCTGCTGGTCGCGGTGATGGCGGTGGTGGCGGCCACGGCGCTGGAGCGGGTGGCGCTGGCGACGCGGATGACCGGCAATGGCGGCGCGGTCGATCAGGGGCGGGCCTTTGCCGATGCCGGCATGGTGATCGCGCGCCTCAAGATCGGCGATCTGGTCGCGGCCAGCCCCGGCAAGACGACGCTTGCGGGCAACTGGATGGGCACGCCACAGGCGATCCCGGTGCCCGGCGGCATGGCGACGGCGCGCGTGACCGACGGCAGCAACTGCTTCAACCTCAACAGCGTGGTCGCCGGCAATAATGAGAACAGCCTGAAGGTGCGGCCGGTGGCGGTTTCACAGTTTCAGGCGCTGTTGCAGGCGCTGGGCGTCGATGTGCGCCAGGCGCAGGTCGCCGCCGCCTCGCTCGCCGACTGGATCGACACCGACAGCGTGCCCCAGCCGGGCGGCGCCGAGGACGAGACCTATGCCCGCGCGGCGCGGCCCTATCGCACCGCCAACCGCTTCATGGTCGACGCCAGCGAGCTGCGGGCGGTGAACGGCATCACGCCGGCGGTCTATGATCTGGTCCGGCCGTGGGTCTGCGCGCTGCCGGTATCGGACATGTCGCCGATCAATATCAACACCTTGCTGCCCGATCAGGCGCCCTTGTTCGCGATGCTGCTGCCGGGGCAGCTGAGCGTGGTGCAGGCACGGCAATTGCTGGCGCAACGGCCGGCGGAAGGCTACGGCAGCATACCGCAATTCTGGCAGGCACCCTCTCTGGTCGGGCTCAGCCCGCTCACCGAGGTGGCCGAGCAGGTCAAGTTGACGACGGGATTTTTCAGAGTGGACGTGTCGGTGAATGTAGGGGGAACGCAAGTGGTGGAGCGCGGGCTGATTGATGCCCGGCAACCGCCGATCCGGCTGGTGCGGCGCGATTGGGGGGCGGGCGCATGAGTTCGGCCGATGCCCTGATCATTGCGCTGCCTGAGGGGGCGGAGGACGCGCCGACATGGATGCGGGTGGTGGATGGTGCGATCGTCCAGCGTGGGGCCGGTGCCAACTGGCTGGCCGCCTGTGGCCTTGCCACGCTGCCCGACAAGGCGCGGGTGATGCTGGTGCCGCCGGCCGCGCTGGTCGCGCTGCACTGGGTGTCCCACCCCGACCTGCCCGCGCGGCAGGGGCGGGCGGCGGCGCGGCTCGGCGTGCTGGCCGGCGGCATCCTGCCGTCCGACCAGTTGTTCGCCGCCGCCGACGAGAATGACGATCCCGCCCGCCCGCATATCGTGGCGGTCGCGGCGCGCAGCGACATGCAGCATTGGCTGCTCTGGGCGCAGCATCATGGGCTGGACCCGGACATCATCGTGCCGGCGGCGCTGCTGTTGCCGGCAAATGAGGTTGGTTTCATATCCGGAATGATTGGCGGGGCGCAGGTGCTGCGCGGCGCGGACATGGCGCTGACCGGCGACATGGCGCTGCCCGAACTGATCGGCGACGCGCCGGTGCGGGATGTTGCGGCGGACGAGATCGAAGCGCGGCTAGTTGCGGCGCTCGACGCGCCGCCGATCGACCTGCGCCAGGGCGATTTCGCCAAGCGGGTGCGGCGGCAGATCGATACGCGGGCGCTGGGCCGGATCGCGATCTGGTGCGGCCTGATCCTGCTGGCCAGCCTGCTCATCAGCCTGGTGACCCTGGTGCGGCAGAATGTCGCCGCCAGCCAGGTCGATGGCGAGAGCCTGGCGCTGGCGCGGCAGGTGTTGCCGGAGGCGAGTGACGTGATGCAGGTCGAAGCGGAGATGGACCGGCAACTCGCCGCGCGCGGGGCCGGCGCCTATGCCTTCACCGCGCCGGTCGCCGGCCTGATGAGCGCGATGCAGGATGCGCCGGGCGTGTCGCTGACGTCGCTGTCGCGCGATCCCGACGGCATGCTGCGCGCGACGCTGGCCGCCGCCAAGGCGGATGACATCAACATCGTGCTGCTGGCGCTGCAGGCGGCCGGTTACACGATCACGGCGACCCCATCCCAGGATCCGGGCGGGCGCACGCTGGCAGATATTACGGTGCGGTCATGATGGACAGGATGAAAGCCTATTGGATCGAGCGGTCGCCGCGCGAGCAATGGATGCTGGGCGTGATGTTCGCGCTGCTGGCGGTGGTGATATTGTGGCTGGGCGTGGCCCGGCCGCTGACCCATGCGCAGGTTTCCGCCCGCGATGCCCTGCGCGAGGCGACCGATCGCAATGCGGCGATCCGCGCCAAGGTGAAACTGCTGAAACATCTGCCGCGCAGGCCCGCGCCGACCGGCCCGGCCATCCCGATCGAGCAGTTTGTCGGCCAGAGCGCGGGCGAGGCGGGGCTGACGCTGGAACGGGCGCAGCCGCAGGGCAATGATCGGATGGAAATCGCCATCGCCTCGGTCCGACCGGTGGCGATGATGAGCTGGATCGCGGGGCTGGAGGCGCAGGGACTTCGCATCGAGACGATGAGTGCGCGGCCCTCGCCGACGGCGGGCAGCGTGTCCGTGCAGGCGGTGCTGGTGCGCGGAGGTGGCCAATGAAGGGGCTGATCCTGTCGCGCCGGATGCGCATCATCCTGATCGCGCTGTTCATATTCGGCCTGATCCTCTTCATTCCGATGCGCGTCGCATTGGGGCTGGCGCAGCTTGACCGGCTGGGTCTGGCCGCGCGCGAGATACGCGGCAGCGTGTGGAGCGGGCGGATCGACCAGCTGATGCTGGGCGAGATGCCGATGGGGTCTGTGCGCGCCGGCCTGTCGCCGCTATCGCTGCTGGTCGGCCGGGCGCGGTTCGACATTGTCCGGCATCGCGGCCAGCCCGACGATATCCAAGGCGCGCTGACTGTCGGGCTCGACCGGATCGGCATCGATGACGTGACCGGTTCGGTGCCGCTCGGCCGCACCTTCGCACCACTGCCGGTCAGCGGGCTGATGATGGAGGATGTCAGCGGCTATTATCGCGGCGATGTCTGCGGCCATGCCGAAGGCCGGGTGCGGGCGCGGATGGCGACGCAGATTGCCGGGCTGAACCTGTCGCAGGGGCTGTCGGGCACGGTCGCCTGCGATGGTGACGCGCTGCTGCTGCCGCTGGTCAGCCAGTCGGGCATGGAGAAGATCAATCTGCGTATCTGGCGGTCGGGCCGCTATACTGCGGAAATGCGGGTGGAAACCGCCGACCCGGCGTTGGCCGGGACACTGGGCCAAGCGGGCTTCGCCACGGTCGGCAACGCCTATGTGCTGAAGGTCGAAGGGACGTTGTGATCGATCCCTGGGCGGCCCTGGTCGGCGCGGTCGCGGGTGCGATCGCGGGCAGTTTCCTTGCCACCCTGATCCTGCGCTGGCCGCAGGGGCGGGGCGTGATGCGCGGCCGGTCGGCCTGCGACGGTTGTGGCCGGCTACTGGGGCCGATCGACCTGGTGCCGATGCTGAGCGCGCTGGTGCAGCGTGGGCGATGCCGGACCTGCGGCGCGGCGATCGATCCGCTCCATGGTCGGGTGGAGGCGGGCTGCGCCATCATCGGCGCGCTGGCGCTGGGCTTCGTGCCGGATCTGGGCGGGATCGGCTGGGCGCTGCTCGGCTGGATGCTGCTGACCCTGGCGCTGCTGGACTGGCGCCATTTCTGGCTGCCCGATGCGCTGACCCTGCCGCTGGCCTTCTTCGGCTTTACCCTGGGGCTGTGGACCACCGACGTCGCGCTGGTCGACCGGGTGATCGGCGCGGCGGCGGGCTATCTGGGGCTGATGGCGATCGCGCTTGGCTATCGCGCGCTGCGCGGGCGCGAGGGGCTGGGGCTGGGCGACGCCAAGCTGCTCGGCGCGATCGGCGCCTGGCTGGGCTGGCAGGCGCTGCCCTTCATCCTGCTGATCGCCGCGTCGCTGGGGCTGGCGGGGGCGCTGGTCGCGCTGGCGCTGGGCCGGGCGGTGCAGGGGCAGAGCCGGGTGCCACTGGGGACCTTGCTGGCGATCGCGACGCTGCCGGGTTGGATCGTGCGAGGGTTGATCTAGCGGGGCCGTGAGGGCAAATTTGGGTGGGCAGGAAACGACCAAGAGCAGCCCTAACCTTCATCGTCACCCTGAACTTGTTTGGCATTTATCCCCTTGAAACATGTAAGGGGATGGGGCATACAATATGTATGAAAACGAAATCGCCCACGCTGCGCCAGTTTCAGGACCGCTTTCCGACTGAGGATAGTTGCTTGGACCACCTGTTTCAGGTTCGCTACGGCACGGATTTCGACTGCCCTAGCTGCGGTCGCTCGGCTAAGTTCTCGCGCGTAAATGGTCGTCGCTCCTATCAGTGCCAGTGGTGTGCGTATCAGGTCTATCCGACCGCTGGCACCCCTTTCGATCGCACCCGCACGCCGCTGCGCGACTGGTTCTTTGTCATGTTCCAGTTCTGCGCGTCGCGGAACGGCGTGGCGGCTAAGGAGGTCGAGCGCCAGCTAGGCGTGACCTACAAGACGGCATGGCGCATGTGCCACATGATCCGCGAATATATGGGTTCGATGGATAGCGATGACCCCTTGGGCGGTGTTGGCGAAACTGTTGAGATTGACGAAACGCTGATCGGCGGTTCCGTCTCTGGTATGGGTTCGGGCTATAAGGGCAACAAGACCACGGTCGTCGGCATGATGGAGCGCGGCGGGGAATTGATTACCCGCGTTGTTCCTGCCCGTAACAAGGCCGCTATGCACAGCCTCATCAACGCCCATGTCCTGCCCGGCACGACCGTCAATACGGACGAATTCGGCGGCTACAAGGATTTGAGCCTGAACGGCTATCGCCACATGACCGTCAGCCACAAGGCGAAGGAATATGCGACACCGTGCGGCAAGGGCGTAAATTCGGTAGAAGGCTTCTGGGCGCAGCTAAAGCGCGGGATTAACGGCACCCACATTCACGTCAGCGGGAAGCATCTCCCGAAGTATCTGGGGGAGTTTGAATATCGCTACAACATGCGTCAGGCGCCTCACCTGATGCTTGATCGGATGATGGTTTCTTTCCCGCGCTGACAGGGGGCTGGCCGTTGGCCATGCGCCTTAAGAGGCGGTCGAAGCGGTCATTTAGATTTCCGGTCATGTTCGTTCGCCTACTTCAAATTTTCCGATGTTGTTTTCACTCTCCTTTTCGAGAGAGTTGAATTCACCCACGATTTTAGACGCTCTTGTCCGGTTTCCCGCCCTCAGAAACGGGGCGATTTGCTGATAAACCATAGCGCATTTATAAACGGTAGTAGGTTTGTTGGTGCCCTTAGCGCAGTCAAATGCCGCTATACCGTGCTGTTCAAGCTGGCGTTCAATAGCGGCTGCTTGAGATAGCAGCATCATTGTGCGGTCATTTGAACCAGTGCCGTTTTGCAAAACTTCGGCCTGAAAGCGATCTATGTCGCCTAAAAGTTCCGCGTATCTCGCCCGGTCCAAACGATCGAATACCACATCTAGCCATGCGCCCAAACATAGCCCGCATGTCGCAAAAACCAGCCAATAGAAGCCGCTCTCGCCGAATATACTTTGCGCCCACGTTACCACCGCCGTGGGGTCTTTCCATATTCGCTCGCTGATGCCATCGAACGCGAGTGGCAACAAAAACACAGCGGCAACGCCGCTTGTTGCAGCCCTGAATGTAGAGCGCATTCCCATACCCCCCCCATCACGCCGATTCCCCTTCGGCGCGACGGTGAGATACTAGATTTGCCCCTACATGTCCAAAGGGGATAAATGCCAACTTGTTTCAGGGTCCATTTCTCTCATTCGAGCTATGGCCTGTTGGGCCTGATGGATGCTGAAACAAGTTCAGCATGACGGTGATGAGATGGCCGCACACCACCCATCCCCGCCATTTTGACGGGCGCCGATTTTCTCCCGCCGCCTAGTCCCCCAACTGCCTGGCCACCAATGGTGCGACCTTGGCGGTGATGCGCTGGACGCCTTGCGGGTTGGGGTGGATGCCGTCGGGCAGCAGCAGGCTTCGCTCACCAATCACGCCGTCGAGGAAGAAGGGGTAGAGCGGCACGCCATGCTTCTTTGCCAGGTCGGGGTAGATGGGGTTGAAGGCGGCGGCATAGTCCGGCCCCATGTTGGGCGAGGCCATCATGCCGGTCAGCATCGCCGGAATGCCGCGCTTGGCAAGTTCGGTCAGGATGGCGTCGATATTGGTTCGGGTCGCCTGCGGGCTGAGGCCGCGCAGCATGTCGTTGCCACCCAGGCCCACGAGGACCAGGTCTGGCTTGCGCGGCAGGCCGTCGAGACCGAAGGCGAGGCGGGCGAGGCCGTCCGCGCTGGTGTCGCCCGACACGCCGGCATTGACGACATGGGCCTTGACCCCCTGTTTTGACAGGGCTTGTTCAAGGATGGGTGCAAAGCCCTGATCCTGCTGAAGATTATAGCCGGCATAGAGGCTGTCGCCGAAGACAACGACCAGCTTGCCATCGGCGATTGGCTGTGTCGCCTTCGCTGTCATGTTCGCGGCGCCATTGTCGGCGGGGGCAAGCGCCTGCTCCTTCGTTGGAGAACAGGCGGCGAGCAGTTGGACAAGCAGCAGCGAGAACCCATATAGCCGGAAACCGTTCGCCAAGGAGCCTTCCTTCTTCATGCATGCGACCATCGATGCCCCCCATATCGCGATCCAGGCGCGCAATGTCACCCTCTCGCTCGGCAACACGCAGATATTGAAGGGCATCGACCTGGATATTCGCCGGGGCGAGAGCCTGGCGATATTGGGCGCCTCGGGATCGGGCAAGTCATCGCTGATGGCGATCCTGTCGGGGCTGGAACAGGCGAGCGGCGGCACGGTCAGCGTGGCAGGCGTCAATTATCGCTCGCTGGACGAAGATGGGCTGGCGCGGGCGCGACGCGGGCGGATCGGCATCATCCTGCAATCCTTTCACCTGTTGCCGACGATGACGGCGCTGGAAAATGTCGCCGTGCCGCTGGAACTGGCGGGGCTGGCCGATCCGTTCGAGCGGGCGGCGCAGGAATTGAAGGCGGTGGGTCTGGGCCATCGCCTGTCCCATTATCCCGCCCAGCTGTCGGGCGGCGAGCAGCAACGCGTGGCGATCGCACGGGCCATGGCGCCCGATCCGGCGATATTGTTCGCCGACGAACCCACCGGCAATCTGGACCAGGCGACCGGCACGGCGATCATCGACCTGCTGTTCGCCCGGCAACAGGCGAGCGGCGCGACCCTGCTGATCATCACCCATGATCCGGCGTTGGCGGCGCGGTGCGACCGAACTGTCGAGATGCGCGACGGCCAGTTGAGCGGCGAGGTCGCCGCGTGACGACATTGGGGTGGGGGGCAAGCTGGCGGATCGCGCGGCGCGACCTGCATGCCGGGTTCCGCGGCTTGCGGCTGCTGTTCGTCTGCCTGTTCCTGGGCGTGATGACGCTGGCGGCGATCGGCAGCCTGACCAGCGCGATCACCGGCGAGATTTCGGCGCGGGGACAGATGATCCTGGGCGGCGATGTCGAGATCGCCATGACCCAGCGGGTGATGGACGCGCGCGACCGGCAGGCGATCGCGCGGCTGGGCCGGATGAGCGAGACGGTGCGGCTGCGCGCGATGGTCCACAAGAGCGGCGGGCGCGAGGCGGCGCCGCTGCTGACCGAGCTGAAAGGCGTGGACGATGCCTATCCGCTCTATGGCACGCTGGCGCTGCAGCGTGGCCGCTATGCGCCGCTGACCGCCGACCACATCCTGATCAGCCCGGCCCTGGCGGAGCGGATGGCGATCGGCGTCGGTGACGCGCTGCGCTATGGCACGGCCGATTTCACCGTGGCCGCCATCATCGCCGACGAGCCGGACCGGGTGGGCGAAGGCTTTACTCTGGGGCCGGTGGCGATCGTGTCGATGGACGGGCTGGACCGCACCGGGCTGATCCAGCCGGGCAGCCTCTACCGCGCCAAATATCGGCTGCGCCTGCCCGCCGGAGCGGATGCGCAGGCACTGCGCGAGCGGCTGGAGAAGCGCTATGTCGAGCAGGGCTGGGAATTTAAGGACCGCGAGCGGGCAGCGCCGGGCACCAACCGTTTCATCGAGAATATGGGCCAGTTCCTGTCGCTGATCGGCCTGGCTGCACTGGCGATCGCCGGGATAGGCGTCAGCAATGGCGTCGCGTCCTATCTGGCGATCAAGCGCGGTGCGCTGGCGACCTTCAAGGTTCTGGGGGCGACATCGACCGATATCCAGCGCATCTACCTGCTCCAGATCGGGGTGGTTGCAGGGTTGGCCATATTGGCCGGGCTGGTGGCGGGCGCGCTGTCGCCGCCCCTGCTGGTCTGGGCGGCGGGCGACATGCTGCCGGTGTCGCCGGGCTTCCATCTCTATCCGTTGCCTCTGGTGACGAGCGCCGCCTATGGCCTGCTGATCGCGCTGATCTTCACCCTGCCGCCGCTCGCCCGTGCGCGGACCGAGCCGGTGGCGGCGATCCTGCGCACCCTGGTCGACGGGCGGCGACGGATCGACCGGCGCACGCTGGCGCTGGTCGGCGGGGCGATCGCGCTGCTGGTCGCCGTCGTACTGCTGACGGCGCGCACGCCGATGTTCGCCGCGGCCATGCTGGGCGCGATCATAGCGACCCTGTTGCTGCTGCTGGCGATGGGGCAGGGGATACGATGGCTGGCGCGGCGCATGCCCCATGCGCGGCGGCCGCTGCTGCGGCTGGCGCTCGCCAACCTCCATCGGCCCGGCGCGCAGACGGCGGCGTTGACGGTGGCACTGGGGCTGGCACTGACCCTGTTCGTCACGCTGGCGGCGATCCAGACCAGCATCCAGGCGGAGATCGGCCGGACCGTGCCGAAACAGGCGCCAAACCTGTTCATACTCGACATGCCGGCCGGGGCGGAGGCGCAGTTTCGTGCGCTGATGGCCAGGCGCGTGCCGGCGGCGAAGCTGAATGTCGTGCCGATCCTGCGCGGCACGGTGACCGGCTATTCGGGCAAGCGCGTCGCCGACCTGAAGGAAAAGCCGGAAGGGGCGTGGATCCTGCGCGGCGAGCGCGGCGTCACCTATAGCGCCGCCCTGCCCGAGGGGAGCGAGATCGTGGAGGGACGCTGGTGGTCGCGCGATTATGTCGGGCCGCCGCTGGTGTCGCTGGACGCCGACCAGGCCAGGGCGCTGGACATCTGGGTCGGCGATCGCATCACCGTGTCGATCCTTGGCCGCGAGATCGAGGCGCGGGTCGCGTCGCTGCGCAAGATCAACTGGGACACGATGGGCTTCAACTATGTGATGGTCTTTTCGCCCAGCACGCTGGCGTCGGCGCCGCACAGCCTGACCGCGACGATCAGCCTGCCGGACAAATGGCAGGAGCAGGCGGTGACGAGCGCGCTGCTGGCGAGCTTCCCCGGCGCGTCGGTGATCGAGGTGGGGCAGGTGATCAGCCAGGTGTCGGGCCTGCTGGACCAGATGTCCGGCGCGATCCTGGCGGCGGCATCGGTGACGGTGCTGGCGGGTGTCGCGGTGCTGATCGGCGCGATCGCGGCCGGGCGGCAGAGCCGCAGCTATGACAGCGTGGTGCTGAAGCTGCTGGGCGCCACGCGCGGCCAGATATTGGGGGCGCAGGCGCTGGAATATGGCGTGCTGGCCGGATTGCTGGCGCTGGTCGCGCTGCTGCTGGGCGGGGCGGCCGCCTGGTATGTTGTGGTGCAGCTCTTCAGCTTTGGCTGGGCGCCCGACTGGGGCGTGGTGCTGACGACGCTGGCGGGCGGAGCGGTGCTGACGCTGGGGATTGGCCTCGCCGGATCGATCCCGCTGATGTCGGTGCGGCCCGCAAGGGCGCTGCGGCAGCTATAGAGGGGATGCCCCGGCGCTATTGCGGGGGCATCTTCATGTAGAGCGGCAGGGTGAGGCTGAGGAAGAAGGCCTCGCCCTTCAGGCGGTTGGTGGCGTCGAGTTCCTTGAAGGCGCGCAGGCGGAAGGTCGCGGGCGAGCGGCCCATCACGACGTTGAGCGCGGCCGTGCCGCCGACGCCGACCACCTCACCCCGGAAGGCACCGAGCAGGGCGCCACTGCTCTTGTCATCGCTGATCTGCTTGAGCCAATAGCCCTGGGCGCCGATGGAGAATTTCTTCGACAGCGCCTTTTCCACCGATCCTTCGAGGTGGAACTCGTTGCCGCTGTCATATTCCGTATAGTCATTCTTGCCGTTGAAGGTGACGCCGGCCTTGCCGGTCAGATCCCAGCCACTCTCATCATCATGCAGGCTGAGCGCCAGCGATGTGTCGACCGCCCAGCGATGCAGCGCCAGATTGGCCAGTTGGTCCTCGCGATAATGGCCGACCGGGATGTTGACCATGCTACTGGCCTGGATGTGGAGCTTGCCTGCCTTCCAGCCGAGCATGGTGTTGAACACCGGATCGCCGACGACGAGCGCTGAATCATGGACGTTGAGGCTGCGCAGATTGCCGAACGGGCCGGTGACGACGGCATTGGCATCGATCATCGGCGCGCCGACCGGCACGGTCACGCCCATGGACAGGGTGCCGCCCAGGATGTTGGTGGAGGGCACGACCAGCGTCGTCAGGAAGTCGGCGACGATCGTTGCATCGAGGCCGGCGACGACATTGCCGCCGACGACGAATTCCTTGCTTGCGCTCGCACTGCCATTGTAGATGTAGATGGTGTCGTCGAAATAGACACCCTCCAGCGGGGGCATCACGGCGGTCGCGGGGCCGCCGGTGCCGGGAACATAGAGGCTGGCGGCGCCCTCGACGGCCTGGGCCGGGGTGCTGATCGCACCCGCCAGCGGCAGGATAGCGCCCAACAGGCAGGTCTTCACATTGCGCATCATCTGTCCCCATTTTCCCTGAAGGCCATGAAGCCCGGTGCCATCATCCATCGGCGCGGCGGGTGGGGCCATCGGGATAATCCCCGATCCAGTTGGGGGACGCTCGCATCGCAGAAAACCCTGTGATCGATGCTAAGATCAGGAAAATGCACGATAACCATGCTTTCCTCTCGCCAAGCAAAGCGGGACATGGCAGATTTTCCGCTGCCAGGCCCCGTGCTTGCCACGACGGAAAGGCGGATATTGGCGGCTTTGCGCGCTGTCGGGGCAATATCGGCCGATGCGGGGGAAAACCCCCATTGTTTCAGGCGGGCGGGCCGCAAAGATAGGCAGGCTCATCATGGGCGCCATCGGGAGTGGACAGGGGTAAGGGATGAGCAAGCCATTGACGCGGATATTGATTGCCGACGATCATCAGGCCTTGCGCCAGGGGGTTCGGACTTTCCTCGAAACCCAGGATCGCTGGCAGATCGTCGCCGAGGCATCGGACGGGCATGACGCGCTGAAGGCGGCGCGCGATACCCAGCCGGACATCGCGATCCTGGATTATTCGCTGCCGCTGATGAACGGGCTGGAACTGACCCGCGCGCTCAAGCAGGAATTCCCGCGGATCGAAATATTGATCTACACCATGCATGATCGGGAGGATCTGCTGGTCGAGGTGCTGCGTGCGGGCGCGCGCGGCTATGTGCTCAAGTCGGACAGCGGGCAGCATCTGCAGTCGGCGGTCGAGGCGCTTTCGCTGCGCAAGCCCTATTTCTCGGCAGCGATCTCCGAAACCCTGCTCGACCATTATGTGAAGAGCAGCGTGGCCGGCAGCAATGTCGCGACGCTAACCCCGCGCGAGCGTGAGATCGTCCAGTTGATCGCGGAAGGGAAGATCAACAAGCAGATCGCCCATCTGCTCGATATCAGCGTGAAGACGGTCGAGACCCATCGTGCGGCGGCGATGCACAAGCTGAAGCTGGGGACGACGGCGGAACTGGTGCGCTATGCGGTGCGCAACAATATCGTCGAACCCTGATCCGTCGCTGATCCGCACGCGGGCCTGATCTCGCCCCGTCGATCAGGCGGGGTCAGTCACATTGACGTCGGCGCGGTATGATCGCGGTGACGAGCGTGCCGGTGCCGGTGCGGCGGACTTCAAACTGGCCGGCGAGCGCCACGACGCGCTCTCGCATGCCAGACAGGCCGACGCCGACGATGTCGCGGCCCCGGCCGTTGAGGATATGTTCGGGCACACCCCGGCCATCATCCTCTATCTCCAGCGCGAAGCCGGTCTGGGTCCGCCGCAGTCGGACGACGGCGTGGCGGGCATTGGCATGTTTGTAGACATTGGCCAGCGCCTCCTGTGCGACGCGATAGAAGGCGATCTCCATGTCGGGATCGCGCTTGATCGGCCCCGAAAGGCAGCGAAATTCGACCTGGAGCCCGGACCGGCGGGCAAAGCCGCGGGTGAAATGGGCGAGGGCCGCCTCGATGCCATCTTCCGCCAGTTCGGGCGGGTGCAGCAGATAGCTGAGCGTCCGCACCTGGTCCTGGATCGCCTTGAGCGAGATTTCCATCGCCTGATAGGCGTCGCTGGCCTGCGGGCTCATGTCGCTGTTGCGCAGCGTCATGAGGTTGAACTGCATCAGGGCCAGTTGCTGGGCCGTTTCGTCATGCAGTTCACGGGCAATCCGCTTGCGCTCCTCTTCCTCCGCCTGCAGCATCGAGAGGTGGTAGCGACGGGGATTGGCGGTTTCGCTTTCCGGATCTTCATCGTCGAGATGGCTGAGGATGAACAGATCCTCCGTACCCGGCAGGCGTTCGCCATGGACGACCATGCGGATGTCCTGCCCGGCGAGCGGGAAGCTGATGGTCTGGCTGAAGGGCGTGCTGTGCTGGCAGAGGGCGGCGACATGCTCGCTCACGCTGCGGGCATCCTGCGGCGGCGCGCCGAAACGTTCCTTGACGGCATAGTAGCTCTGGCCCGCAACGAGATGCAGGTCGAGGCCGACGGCGCGCAGATAGGGCTGGCAGGCGCCATTGATGGCCACGATGCGGGCATCGCGATCCACCACCACGATCTTCACCGGAATGCTGTTGATCAGCCGTTGCAGATCGGCGCGGGACGTCGTCTGGGGCTGGCTTGGTGGAACCAGATAGATCGGGGCGGGAACTGTGGCACTGCCATGTTCGTCACCGAAAAATTCCGGATAATAGGGTGCCCCCGCTTGATGTGGTTCGAGCATGACGTCTCCCTCACCAGCTAAAATGCCCTGTATCATTCGACCGGGAGGAACATCCCAGCGCACAAAGATAATCTGCACGGCAAATACCGTGTGAAAATGGACTAGGCTCAGGACCTATTAAATCGCTTGCGGTGATAGCGAAGGGTTGATTCAATGACGGCGTGAGGAGACGTCGTGATGAGTGACCTGCTCTGGTTGTCGGAGGCGCAGATGCGCCGGATCGAGCCATATTTTCCGCTATCGCACGGGGTGCCACGGGTGGACGACCGTCGGATCATCAGCGGGATCATCTTCGTGATCAGGAACGGCCTGCGGTGGCGCGATGCGCCTGCCGATTATGGCCCGCCGAAGACGATCTACAACCGCTTCATCCGGTGGAGCCGGCTCGGCGTGTTCAACAAGATCTTCGCGGCCCTCGCGGCGAAGGGCGGCAAGCCCGAGCAGTTGATGATAGATGCGACCCACCTGAAAGCACACCGGACGGCGGCAAGCCTGCTCAAAAAGGGGATGTTCCCAGACGTATCGGACGCACCAAGGGCGGCCTGAACTCGAAGCTCCACACCGTCTGCGACGGCAAGGGCCGGCCGCTGGTCATGCTGCTGAGCGAGGGCCAGATGAGCGACTACAAGGGCGCTGCCCTGATGCTCGACGCCTTGCCTCCCGCCAAAGCCTTGCTCGGCGATCGAGGCTATGACGCCGACTGGTTCCGCAAAGCGCTTGCGGAGCGCAACATCACCGCCTGTATTCCCTCAAAGAAGAACCGGAAGGTGCCAATCCCGCACGACGCCGCGCTCTATCGTCAGCGCCACAAGATCGAAAACATGTTCGGCAAGCTCAAGGACTGGCGGCGCATCCACACCCGATACGACCGTTGCGCCCACACCTTCATGTCCGCCATCTGTATCGCCGCCGCCGTCATCTTCTGGCTCAATCAATGAGTCCTGAGCCTAACTAACGAGCGACCCTGTTATCAGGAAGTATACCGGGGGTAATTCTATGTAGCAATGGTTGGTGCCGTGTAAAAATCAGGTTTTTTGTTGCCTTGGAACGCCTTTTGCATCGACGGGTTGCTGGTGGGATTTTGGTATGAAACCTGCGGGAATAGGGCGTTTAACAGCGTTAATGGGCGGATGTACGGCATTGTATACTTTGAAAAAATATGGGTTTTGTGTATAATTTGGGACATAAGGAAATATACCTAGTGTCATGCTTGCAGCATGGTCGCGCCCCGCTTGCCGGTCCTGAGTCGGACATGGCTGATGGCTGGTTAGAAGCCGCGTTTGGCGAGCGGGTATTTACCCGGAGAGGGGCTGAACATGCTGAATGGTATTTTTCGCCGGCTTTCCAGATCGATGGCAATGACGGCATCGGGATAACCCCGGCATCATTCCCTGCACTCCTA
The DNA here is from genome assembly GCF_049472635.1 of Sphingobium salicis subsp. salicis. Lineage (NCBI taxonomy): Bacteria > Pseudomonadati > Pseudomonadota > Alphaproteobacteria > Sphingomonadales > Sphingobiaceae > Sphingobium > Sphingobium salicis. The sequence goes on along the minus strand of NZ_JAYRCS010000001.1, from coordinate 2,261,287 downwards.
GGCAATGACCCCGATGCCCAAGGTCCGCGCAAGGGCGCACAAGGACCAAGTGGTATGTTGCGATGCCGAACGAGCGGCCGCTGGCCATAGGGAGGACGATATGGGGCGCCACAGTATCAGGCTTGCTGGCATCTGTGTCATCATGACGGGGATAGTCACAGCGCCTGCGCATGCGCAGTCGCTCGACGACAAATATTGGGTCGAAGTGGGCGCTTATTGGCCATCGGTCAGTTCCCATGTTCGGGTCGCACCCGCGTCCAATCCGGATGGCGGCACGAATATCGACCTGGAATCCGACCTCGATCTCGACAAGCACAAGGCGTTGCCACAGGTCGCGGCGGGGATAAGATTGGGCGACAACTGGTCGGTGATGGGCGAATATTATTCGCTGAGCCGCAACGGGTCCAAGACGGTGGCGCGCGATATCACATTTGACGATGTCACCTATCCGGCCGGGGTGCGGGTGGAGAGCGGCTTCGATAGCGACGTCTACCGGCTGACCTTCGGCTATGCGTTCGTGAGCACCCCTGATACCCGCGTCGGCGCGGCGCTGGGGCTGCATGCGACCGATTTTACCCTGACGCTTAAGGGCGACGCGAGATTGGGTGAAACGCAGGTGAGCGGGACGCAGCGCCGCCGCAAGGCGCTGGCGCCGCTGCCGACGGTGGGGCTGTTTGCGACGCAGCGGATCGCCACCGACCTGACCCTGGGCGCGCGGGCGGATTATCTGTCGCTCAAGATCGACGATTATAAGGGGCGGCTGCTCAATGCCGAAGCGGCCATGACATGGCGCTTTGCCAAGAATGTCGGGATCGGCGCGATGTGGCGCTACGTCAATTATCGCGTCGATGTCGACAAGGATAACTGGGCCGGGCGAATGAAATATCGGTTTAGTGGCCCGGCGGTCTTCATGCAGGTCGGGTTCTGAGAAGAAAGGGCATCGTGCGGATCGGCACGACGCCCCTTTCTGCCTGTCAGGCCGCGCGGATCACGCAGCGAAAGCCGATATGGCTGGTCGAGGAGTCGATCGCCTGGGCATGGCGCGCGGCGGGGCGATAGCGCCGGCAATAGCTGGGCGCACAGAGGTGCGAGCCCCCCTTCAGCACACGGCGCGGGATGAGGATGTGCGGCTGCTGCGGGTCATAACTGGCCTCGCGCGCCTGGTTGAGCGGGTTGCGCGGCGCGCAGCAGGGGCGCGAGGGATCTGCCTGATGCCGGGCGGCGTAGAAATCCTCGGTCCATTCCCAGACATTGCCGATCATGTCCGACAGGCCATAGCCATTGGCGGGGAAGCTGCCGACTGGGGAGGTGCGTTCATAGCCGTCGATCAGCAGATTTTCTGACGGGAAATTGCCCTGCCAGAAATTCGCCATCGCCTTGCCATCGGGCAACAGTTCGTCGCCCCAGGCAAATTCCTGGCCATCGAAGCCGCCGCGCGCGGCAAATTCCCATTCCGCTTCCGTGGGCAGCGCCTTGCCGGCCCAGGCGGCATAGGCAGCGGCGTCGTCATAGGTGACATGGACCACCGGATGATCGTCGAGGTCATCGATCGAGGAGTCCGGGCCGAGCGGATGGCGCCAGTCGGCGTCGAAGACATAGCGCCACCACTGGCTCCAGTCATGCAGCGGCACCGGGCGTTCGGTTGGCGTGAAGACCAAAGAGGCGGGGCGCAGCATGTCCGGCTGGGCGCCGGGATAATCGTCCGGATTGGGCGCGATCTCCGCCGTGGTGCGATGGCCCGTCGCCTCGACGAAGCGGCGGAAGTCGCGATTGGTGACGGGGGTGGCATCGATCCAGAAGGCGTCGACCTCGACCGGATGGGCTGGCGCTTCCTCGGGATAATGATGGTCCGACCCCATGATGAAGCGGCCGCCGGGAATATGGATCATGTTGTCCGGCGCAGTGGCCGCAGGGGCGAGGGGGGATGGCACGGTCAACCGATACTCCTTGTCTGTCGATCCTGTTGATGCGCCTATACGGCGCGCGTCGCAATGGCCGCGAACAGAGCAATGCCGGCCACGCACATGATCAGCGCCATGACCAGCACCGGCCGGCCCAGATGAAACTGGTTGGTCTGCTTGAGGTCGGACAGCGTCATCCAGTAGCCCCATGTGCCAAGCAGGATGGCCAGCGTGCCCATGCCGGCGAGGAACAGGCCGATATGCTGCGGGCTCTGGGAATCGCCATGGCCCGTCTTCTCCGTCGCGGCGTCGAGAAATTTGTAGATGGTGAAGCCGAAGCTGAGCATCGAAAGCGAGGTGCGGATCCAGGCCATCAAGGTGCGATCGGCGGCCATGACGGTGCGCTTTGCACCCATGTCGGTCGGGAGTTTGGGAATGTCTTCCATGATGATCGCCGCTCCGTCAGCGAGAAATCTTGCGGTGATCCTAGGCGTCTCGTCGGGGATTGGCGATCATGATAAACCCTGGGACGGCACAGTGAGGATCTGTCCCCGGTGCGCGGCGCAAAGGGGCGCGGAGCGTCGGATAGCAGCATGTTATGGTCGCGCGGGATGACGGGCCTCGGCGCAAAAGGCCGATCAGGGCAAATCCCGACTTGGCCGGCCCCGGCGGCGCTCTAGCTTGATAGCGACAGGACAAGGCCGGGATGGTGCGCAAATGACCACCCGGCAGCAGGGATCGGCCGGGACTACCGGCCCATGAGATGACTGCCACCCATCCCCCCGGGTGTGGTCATGCATCAGGCGGGAAGAAGGACTGCACTTTCCGCCTGATGCTCCGTCAGGCTCAGGGGTTGCTCGGAAAGAAATGCGGCCAAATCGGCAATTATCCCGATGGGCCGCGTCGTGGGAACGGCGATAGTCGGCCGCAGCAAGGGAGATGGCGTCCAATGGCCGCATCGCGCATCTCGCCGCGCGTCCGATCCGGGCAGAAGGAGCTTGTGATGAGGTCTAGGATAAAATGTCTCTGTGTGCCGCTGGCGCTGCTGGCCGCATCGACCGCCCATGCGCAGACAGCCGCACCGGCGGCGGGCGTGGTCGAGCCGGCGGCGATGGACGCGATGGACAAGATGAGCGCCAAGCTGATCTCGCTGCCCGGCTTCGCGCTGAAGGCCGATGTCACGACCGAAGTGGTGCTGGATACCGGGCAGAAGCTGCAATTTACCGGTGCGCTGGACATTCAGGTCCACAAGCCCGACGCGTTCAAGATCGTCGCCACATCCGACATCCAGAACCGGGAATATTATTTCGGCGGCGGCAAGTTCACGGTGCTGGCGCCGCGCCTGAACTATTATGCCAGCGTGCCGGTGACCGGTTCGATCGGCCAGTCGCTCGACAGCCTGCGCACCACCTATGGTGTCGAACTGCCGCTGGCCGACCTGTTCACCTGGGGCACGGACCAGACGCTGCGCAGCCGCATAAAGTCGGGCTATGTCATCCGCCCCGAGACGATCGATGGCCGTACCTGCACCCATTATGCCTTCCGCCAGGAAAAGGTCGACTGGCAGATATGGATCGAGGACAGCAGCCAGTTGCCCTGCAAGATGGTGATCACCGACACGAATGATCCGTCGATGCCGCAATATAGCGCGCTGATGCGCTGGGACGGCAGCGCGCGACCGTCTGCGGCTGACCTCGCCTTCACCGCGCCGGCCGGCGCCAATCCGATCCGCATGGTCGACCTGAGCAAGGGAGAGGCAAAATGAGCATGGAGGCAAAACGCGGCCTGGCCATCATCGCGTCGCTTGCCCTGATGGCCGAACCGGTCGTCATCGGTCGGGTCATGCTGTCATCGGCGGCGCTGGTGCTGGGCATGACCGCTTCGACGGCAGAGGCGGCGCCGCCCCGGAACCGCGGTAATCGCGGTGGCGGCGGGCGCGCACGACCGGCGCGGCCCTCGGGTGGCGGCCATGCGGCGCGGCCGGGCAATTCCCATCCCGGCGGGCGGCCGGGCGTGCGCGGCGGATCGGTCAACAATGTCAATCACAACCGGCATCATAACACGGTCAATAATGTGCATGTGAATGTGGATCATGGCGGTGGACATCATGGTGGCGGTCCGGACCGCTACGACCATTATGATCATCATCGCCATGACCGGTGGGATGATGATTGGGACGATCACTGGCATCCGGTGGCGACCGCGGCCGCGGTGACGCTGACGGCGGCGGCGATCGGATCGATCGTGCGCAGCATTCCGCCGGATTGCTCGACTGTGGTGGTCAACGGCATCAGCTATTCGCAGTGCGGCAATAGCTGGTATCAGCCGCAATATGTCGGATCGTCGGTGCAATATGTGGTGGTCAATCCGCCGCGCTGAGGCGCCGTTCGATCAAAGGAAAAAGCGGCCGTCCGAAAGGGCGGCCGCTTTTTTGTGGGGCAGGTGCCGGACGGGCGAGGGGTGCCCGTCCAGCGGTATGATCAGAACTTGACCGAGGCGTTCACGAAGAAGGCGCGGCCATAGACGTCGTAGGTCGACGGATAGGTGTTCGACTGCTGCTGGTTGTCGCCCATGATCGGCGGCTTCTTGTTGAACATGTTGTTCATGCCCAGCGACCAGCCGAAGGTTTCCGTCGCCTGCACCTGGAGGCCGAGGTCGAACAGGTTGTAGGCCTTGATCTTCTCGACGGTATAGGTGGTCGTATCGTCGTCGTCGCGGACGCTCGACAGATAGCGATGGGTCAGGCCCAGGGTGATCGGACCGCTGCTCCAGGTGATGCGGTTGTTGAGCCGCAGCTTGGAATAGGGATCGCCGCAATAGACGCCGAAGCGGCCGGCACAGCTCTGGTTCAGTTCCGGGATCGCCGCGACCGGGTTCAGGTCGTAACGGATCAGGCGGGTGCCCGCGACGCGGAAGCTGAGCTTGCCGGTCTTGGCGCCGAACACGCCGAAGTTGAGCGGCAGGCTGTAGTTCATCTCGAAGTCCACGCCCTCGGTCTTGAGACCACCGGTGTTGGACAGGAGATTTTCCGCGCCCTCGATCGCATAGCTGTTCTCGTTGCGCGGCAGCAGCGAGCAATAGCTGCTGTCATAGGGCGTCCAGCCATTGGACTGATCGCCATAGCAGGCCTTGATGATGTTCGCGGTGCCCGGCGTCGAGATGTAATTGTCGATCTTGATATGGTAATAATCGACCGTCAGGCTGAAGCGCGGCAGGAAGCTGGGCTGGAGCACGACGCCCGCGGTCCAGGTGTCCGACTTTTCCTCACGCAGGTTCGGGTTGCCGCCGGTGATCGAGTCGATCTGTGAGCTGCCACCGTTGATGTCGGTGCCGAGCGCGCTCGACGGAACGCCGGTCGCGACGCAGCTGGCCGCCAGGCTGGCATTGGTGGTCGCGTCCTCGGTCGAGCAGGGATCGTTCGCGGTCGGGAAGTCCTGCGACTGGCCCGAATAGAGATCCGCGACGGTCGGCGCACGCACCGCCCGGCTATATTGGCCGCGGAAGGTGACGTCCTTGATCGGCGCATAGATGAGGCCGGCCGAGAAGGTGCCGACATTCTTCGCTGCGGTCGAGTAATGCGAGAAGCGATAGGCGCCGTTGAAGTCGAGCTTGTGGACCAGCGGCAGATCGGCGAGCAGCGGCACGTCGATTTCGGCGAACAGTTCCTTCACATTATAGCCGCCCGACAGGCGCTCACCGGCGTTGAAGCCGACGACGTCGCCCGAGGACAGGGCATAGTCCGGATCATAGCTGCCATGTTCGGAGCGATATTCGGCGCCGAAGGCGATGCCGGCCGGGCCGGCGCCCAGATCGAACAGATTGCCGTTGGTGACGGCGAAGCTGGCGACCTGTTCGGTCACGGTGCTGACATTCTTGACCGGGATCGAGATGAAGGCGGCGGCTTCGCTGCTGATATTGTCTTCGCCGAAGATGTTCAGCGGAACGCAGCCATTGCTGGTATCCGAACAGACCAGGTTGCCGTCGCTGTCATAGGTGGTCTTGAGCGCCTGCTCCACGCGGCTGCGCGATACGTTGCCGGTCTGGGTCTCGACCTGCTTGGTGCGCGAATAGCTGTAATAGCCGTCATAGTTCCAGTCGCCGGCAATCTGGCCCTTGGCACCGATCAGGGTGCGATAGGCGGTGTTGTCGACATTGGAGATGCGGGCGCCGACCTCGTTGAGGCGGCGATAGATGGCGGCAGTGGCATAGCCGTCGCCATCAGTGTCCGCGGCCGACAGCAGCGCCTGGGATTCCGGGGAAAGGAAGGAGGAGTCGACGTCGAGCGAGACCGAGCCGGTGAACGGCGTGGACGCGAGGCGGTTCTTCACCCGGTTGTTGATGAACTGACCCTCGGCATAGACGGTCAGGTGATCGTTGACGTCATAATGGGTCTGGGCGCTCAGCAGGATGCGCTTCTGGGGCACCTGCAGATAATTGTCCGGTGCATAGTTGTAGGCGTCGGTCGTTGCGTCATAGGCCGAATAGCTGCCGTCCTGGTTGAACTTATACTGGGTGCCGGACAGGGCGAAGCGGGTGCCGGGGATCGAGCCCGAGCCGCCGGCGGCCAGGCCGCCATCGCCGTCATCGGTATAGGCCTGCTTGGTGTAGCTGCGGGCCGACTGCTGGACGGCGTCGCGCTTCGTGTAGTCGATATAGAAGGTGGCGTTGCCGCGACCGTCGGCGAAATTGCCGCCCATCAGCAGGTTGGTGTTGAAGGTGCCGCCGTCGCCTGCCTGGTTGATGCGATAATTGGCGTTTGCTTCGACGCCGGAAAAGTCGCGCTTGGTCACGAAGTTGATGACGCCGGCGATCGCGTCCGAACCATAGACGGCGGAACGGCCACCCGACACGACTTCGACATGATCGATCAGGCCCGCCGGAACGGTGTTGAGATCGACGATCTGGTTGGAGTCATAGGAGACGTAGCGACGGCCATCGACCAGCACCAGGGTGCGGTTGGCACCCAGGCCGCGCAGGTCGGCCGTGGACACGCCGCCGCCCGGATTATTGGATGCTGCCGTCGTGCTGGGGATCAACTGGGGCAGGTCATTGATGATCGATTCGACATTGACCTTGCCGCTGAGCTTCAATTCCTGCGCGCTGACGATCGCGATCGGCGATGCCTGCTGCAGGTCGGGGCGAGCGATGCGCGAGCCGGTGACGACGATGGTGTCGCTGGTCGCGCCATCATCCGCCGCGCTGGTCTGCGCGAAGGCCGGGGTCGCCAGGCCGAGCAGGATGGTCGACGCCGAAAGGCGCCGCATGATGTGAGACGGCATGAAAATAATCTCCCTTGGGATATTTTATCCCGGTCCGCGCCCTGTTGGTTTGTCCTTGGGATGACGCGAGCCGATGGAGAGATTTGTATGCGTGCAACGAAGTGCGTCAACGCGATTTGCCGTGTTTCACAAAGGTTTAACAAAGCTGTTGCCAATAAAAAACAGATATGACGATAGTTTTGATTATGTTGCGAAATGTTGCGTATGTTTCACGTAATTTCATAATTTATGAAATGTCGTAATTATATTTGATTTATGACGAAAAAATCCCCGCATATTTTCATATGCGGGGTAATGGATCTGATTTTTATTGCGGTCAGTTGGCGGCGTTGCCAGCCGTGACGGGGTGGACGAAGATATAGCCTTCGTTGCGCACGGTGCGGATCGTCTGCCCCTTGAGCCCGCCGGCCGACAATTTGCGGCGCAGACGGCACAGCTGGACATCGATGGCGCGGTCATAATGGTCGCTCGACGCGCCATAGACCTGGTCGAGCAGTTGGTGGCGGTTCAGCACCTGGCGCGCATTGGCCACGAAGGCGCGCAGCAACTGATATTCGCCCTCTGACAGCGAGATGGTGCCGCCGCTCGGATCGAACAACTGGCGGGTGGTGAGGTCGAAGCGCCAGCCCTGGAAGGCGACCCAGCTATTGTCGCGCGGTGCCGTAGCCATGGTGCCGGCATCGGCCTGGCGGCGACGGGCGCGCAGGGCCGCATTGGCGCGGGCGAGCAGTTCGCGGGCGTTGCAGGGCTTGGTCAGATAATCTTCCGCGCCCATTTCCAGGCCCAGGATGCGATCGATGTCGCTGGTGGCGCGGCTGTGGATGATGACCGGAATGCGACGTTCGAACGCGAATTCGCGCAGCAGGCCGGCAGTATGCTGGCCCGGCATCATCGGTTCGGCGATCAACAGGTCATAATGACCCTCTTCCGAAAGGCGGCGCATGTCGGCAAGATTGGCGGCGGTGTCGACGTCGAAGCCATAGCGGCCGAAATAGTCCGACAGCGACGTCAGCAGTGCTGCGTCATCGTCGGCAAGGAGGATGTGGCTGTTCTGCATGATCGAGCATAGGACGGCGCCGGTCCGGCCATCCCGTCGCGTGATTTCGCGTCGCGGCATGTCTGTTGTTCCAGTCGGTCGGCAATGGCGGCCTCGCCATGCCGATAATAGTCGTTGAAATGGGCGATGGCGCCCTCGTCCAATATGTCGCGCATGCGCAGCGGACGGCCGAAGCGGCCCGAGGCATTGGCGCGGCGCAGCAGCTTGCGGCTGAGCCCATACCAGCCGGGCAGATGGAGCAGGCAGTCCTTGTCCGCGACGGCGCGCCGGGTGAAGAGGTTGGCCGTGCGAAAGGCCCAGAGCAGCAGCCGGCCGGGGGAGGGGTTGCGTGTGCCCCAGTCCAGCCGGTCGAGCGCGACATCCAGCCCGAAACGGGCGGCATAGGCGGCGGCGAAACCGCGCGGATCGGCGCGAAAATCCTCATAGCGGAAGACATGGACATTGTCCGCGCCGAACAGCCGATCATAATAAGCGATCAGCCGGGCATAGTCGAAATGTTCACGGCGGAAGCCGGGCGCCTCGTCCCGCTCCGGCGCCACCGGGCCTAGCCGATCGCGGCCGAACAGGTAGCGATGGACGCCGAAGGTGCCGCCGCCCTTCACATATTGGAGATAGGCGGACGCGATGGCCGAGCAGGGATCGCGCACGAAGATGACGATCTGCGCGCCGGGCAGCGTATCGCGGATGCGGCCGGCGACATCCTTGGAAAGATTGCCGGCCAGTCCGCCATTATGTAGCCCGCCGCTCAGATTTTCCTCGCACAGGATGATGTCGTCGCGGTCCTGGCCCAGTCTGTGGCGGGCCTGGTCAGGCTCGAAATGGAGCGCGCCGGCCTCCAGAAAGGCGGCCCGCGCAACGGCGCGGGGCAGGTAGCGACGATTGCGGACGGCGGGGTAGAAAATATCCTGGAACCAGGTGGTTCCGGTCTTGTGATAGCCGATATGGATGATGGGGGCCCTGTAGTTGCGCATCCTATCCTCCTTCGGTGAGTGCGGGCGTGCTGCGAGACGGGGCGGGGCGGCGGGTCGGCAATTCGTGCAGCACGAGGTGACAATGCCGTTCCCACGACAGGTTGTTCGCGGCCCAGATCCGCGCCTGATCGCCCAGTCGGCGGCAGAGCGCGGGATCGCGCGCCAGCAGCGCGAGCGCCGCGCGCAATGCGCTGGGGGAATTGCCGTCGACGACCAGGCCGGTGACGCCGTCGCGGACCAGTTCGGCCGGGCCGCCATCCGCGCCGACGATGCAGGCCAGCCCCTGTGCCATGGCATCGGCGACGCTGAGGCCGAAGCCTTCCACCTCGGCGCCATCCTCCAGCGCGATCTGGGGGTGGAGGAAAATGTCGGCCTCGCGATATTGCTCGGCCAGTTCCGCGTCGGAGACATAGCCGGCCAGCCGGACATGATCCTCCAGCTGGTGGCGGCGCACGGTCTGCTGGATGCGGATGCCGTCCACGCCGCGGCCGACGATGGTGTAGTGGAGTGAGGCTTCCTCGCGCAGGCAGGCGGCTGCGGCGTCGATCGCGGCCGGAATATTCTTGCGCGCGACGAGGCGGCAGACGGTCAGTATCTGGGCCGGCGCGGCGCCATTCTGGAAGGCGGTGGTGGGGCGGTCGGTTGGCATGCGGACACCGTTCCAGGCGACGATGGTGCGCGCGGCGAGATCGGGCAGGCGCTGCACCAGCAGGTCACGGGTGACGGCGCTGACCGCGACGATGCGCCGGGTGCGGCGCAGCACCAGCCGCAGCAGGGCGAAGGCACCGCCGGCCGGGCGACCGACTTCCCGGCCATGGATGGTCACGATGAGGGGGCGGGGAAAGGCGAGGGCAGGCAGGGCTGCGCGCCAAGTGCAGGCATGGATCGCCTGTGGGCGCTCACCACGCAGCCAGGCGCCGGCCATGGCGCGGAACAGCCGGCCATAGACCCGCATGCGCGAAGTCGGGCCGACATCGATCAGTTCGACGCCGTCGCTGCTGACCCGGCGCGGACCGGCCGAGGATTTGGTGAACAGGGTGACGCGCCAGCCCAGCGCGGCATAGGCGCGGGCGGTTTCGGCCACATAGGTCTGGACCCCGCCCTCATCGGGGGCATGGACGCGGGCGACGAGCCAGAGGCGACGATCGGCATCAGCCATGGCGCAGTGCCTCCCGCAGCTTATAGGGTGTCGGAACAGGCCGCGCTGCTGGTGCGCCGCGCGTCAGATAATCCGCGACCGCCCTGGCCGCGCGCGCCGAGGCGGGCGCGCCGCCGCTGGCGAAGGTATCGGACAGGCCGCGTCGCTGGGCGGCGTCATACATGCCATGGGCGGCCATGGCGGCGGCGACCTTGTCCGGGATGCGATCGGCGGATTCATGGACCGGGCCATAATGCCAATGGGCATAATTGGGATCGTCGCGCCACTGTGCGGCATGGCCGTTGAGGAACAGGCAGGGGCGCGGCGTGGCGATGAATTCATAGATCTGGCTCGACACGTCGCCGATATAGGCGGCGGCGAGCTGGACATAGCTCATGTCGACGCTTGCCCGGCTGCCCAGGTCGACATGGATATGCGGCAGGCCGGCAAACTCGGTCAGCATGCGCTCGGCCGCGGCGCGCTTGCGGCGATTGTCGAACAGGCGGACATGGGGCGCGACGATCAGGTTGAACCGGTCATCGGCCGCGAACTGGCGCAGCACATCCATGCCCATCGCCTGCCAGGAGGAGAGGCGCGGCGAGAAATGCGGGTTGTAGAGGATGATCGGGCGATTGTCGGTGAAGGGGCTGGCCGGGCGCTGGCCCTGGGTCAGGTCGAACTTGCCATAGCCGGCAATGGCGTAATGATCCTCGCGGATCAGGCCCTGTGCCAGCATCCGGCGGCGCTGCTTCTCGCCCGCCAGCAGGACGAAGTCGAACAGGGCGATGCGCGGATCATAGCCGACCGCGCGGTCGCCCGCGCCATGACAGGTATGGATGAAGCGGCTGTCCGCCAGTCCGAGCCGGCGCAGCAGCAGCGAGGTGCGTTCGGGCACGACGATCGCGTCATAGCGGGCGAGGCGGCTGCGGGCGGCGAGGAGGGTGGCGAGCTTGGGCGGGCTGGCGTGGCCCGACAGATGGGACAGGGTGCGCAGCCAGATATTGTCGAGATGGATGAAGTTCAGCCGGCCGCCGCCATGACGGGCTGCCAGGTCGCGGGCCAGCGCAATATGATCGGCGCCGGCGGCGATGATATCGACGCGAAAGCGCGGATCATGCGACAATTCCAGTGCCAGCGGCATGGCGTGCAGAAGATGATGGATCTGCGCGTTGAAGAAGAAGCAGATCGACTGCGTCTTCCTGTCTGTCTTTTCGATCCGGGCCGGGAAATTGATCGGCTGTTGTATCACGCTGCACTCCGGGTCTGACGCTGGTCAGGCGGAGTGTCTGCGTGTGATTTTGCCCGGCGATTTCAGATTGCGGCGATGTCTGTAACATTGTGCGCGGGGTTCGGCATTTCCATGTCAGCCCTGCCCGGCGGCGAACTTCCCTATTTCCGGACGACGGCGGCGTTGAGGAACGGATCATTGCCGATGAACATCGGCGTGCTGTCGAACAGCGCGATGCGCCATTCGCCGTCCGCATCCCGGCGGAATTCCATGCGGCAATCGGCGACGATGGTCGGGCCGACCAGGTTCAGGATCGGCGCCTTGCCCTCACCGGAATAATTGACCAGCATGAACTGCGCGCTGCCATGGTCGGCGGCCGGGAATTGAATGCGCATATTGGTGATGGTGTGCCGCTGGGTGCGGACACCATCCTTTTGCTGGGTGGCGACGCGCTCGTTGCGGGCGGTGTAGAAGGCGGTGATGGGGCCATGGCCCTGATGCAGCGTACCGCCGACCAGATAATGGCAATCGTCGGTGCAGAGCGGCGCGACGTTCATGCCGCCGTTGAGGTCGAGATCATAGCCCCAGTCGATCACCAACTGCTCGATTTCCAGCGCGGCAATGGCGGTTTCGGCGGTGAAGCGGGGCATTATCCTCATCCTTTCCTATGGCATGCAGCTCTTTCCGACAGCTTGTGCGCATGGGGATGGGCGCCCGCAAGCATAGAGGGCTCCGCCGTGGCGATGCTTGGCAGTGGGGTGAGGCGCCGGTCAGGGCTGGGGGGCGACGGCGTCCATGATCGTGAGCTTCTCGCCGGTCGAGGCGCCGACGCTGGAGTCGGTGACGAGGATGGTGGTGCCCGGCTTCAACTGGCTGCGGATCTTGTCGTAGAAGCCGCGCGGCAGGCGCACCCGGTTCAGCACCGCTTCGTCCACGACATTCTCGACATCATTTTCATGGCCCGGCAGGCCGACATAGAGCCAATGGGTCTTGCCATCCTTGCCCGTGGTGAGGGTGATGACATGGGAGCCGGGATCGCCCTCCTTGATCTCGGCGACGCTGCGGCCGATTTCCGTGCCGTTGCGCAGCACGACGATCCGCTGCTCCTTCTTGGAGACGATGATGGTCAGCGGGCCGCTGGTCGCCAGTTCGGGTTGCCAGCGATATTCCTCATCCTTGAGCGGGCGATATTCGACCTGCTCGCCCTTGTCGTTGATCGGCGACAAGAGGCTTGCCTGGCTGGTGCGCATATGGGTGGCGGCATTGCCCTGAACCACCACGGTCGCGCCCAGGCTGGTGATGGCGAAGAGTTCCTGCGAGAATTTATAGGGCAGGTGGATGCAGCCATGGCTTTCGGGATAGCCCGGCAGGCCGCCGGCATGGAGCGCGACGCCGTCCCAGGTCAGGCGCTGCTGATAGGGCATGGGCGCGTTATTATAGGTGCTGGACCGATGGTCCTTGTCCTTTTGCAGGATGGTGAAGACGCCGGTGGGCGTTGCATGGCCTTCCTTGCCCGAGGAGATGGTGGACACGGCGATGCGCACGCCATTGCGATAGACGGTCGCGATCTGGCGCGAGAGATCGACATAGACGAGCAGCGGCCCGGTCGGCGATACCTGTGGCGCCCAGACCCATTGGCCGGGCTTCAGATTGTCGGCGCGGCGGGCAAATTCCGGCGGCGATGTGGCGCGATCGCCCTGGGCGAGGGCGGGGTGGGGGAGCAGAAGTAAGGCGCAAAACAGGCGGCCATGGCGAACCATATTGTGGCAATTCATCTGCACATCGTGTCCCCCTGACTATCGTTTGGCAGGGATATCTTCGATACCCGTGCAAATCCATAGGGGACGACCCTGAGGCGCTGTGGGGGAGGATCGAAGGATCTTGAGGCAAGCGCTGCCGGTGTGGGCGCTATGCTGCGCTGGCCCAGCATGAAGATGGCGAATAAAAAAGGCGAGGCCGCAGCGTCGCCCTTATCTGGTGCGTACTGACACTTGTTAACTGCCAGACGAACTGAGAAACTGACCCACTGGAAGTCCGAATTGGCTGGAGGTCAAAAGAAAGACGGTGTCTGCCCCCCGATCACACAAAGTTAGCGTCGATGGGCAGGCGGCGTTGGCCGCCGGTTCGGGCCAGATTACGGTGCTTGCCGATCGTGGCCATTGCAATTGCGAGCAAGTGCTGGAACACGACGGCGCGGGCATCTTGCTCTGCCTGCCGATGGTCGATACGTCTGACCGTGCCCAACGAGGTCTCTTTACCAGACCGGACTTCATCTACACGATGTTGATGGACAATTTTCCTCACCAAACCGCTGAAAAGCGTCAGGACGAGATGATCTTGGACGTTCCCGCCTACAACATGAAGCGCATGATCCAGATATACGGTTTCCAGTCGTGCATTCAGGCAATCCGGGCCCGATCAGTAAAGTCTGCTCCGCTACCAGCTTGTCCTGACGCTGCGCTTTTTACGCAGTGTCAGGACGGATGCTGCGAAGAAGATGCTTATCGCAAGTAAAAGCCTGAAAGAACCTGAGCGGTGCGCAGGTGATGTGTGTCTGAACGTCCGCCGAGTGGTTCATTTCATAGACGGAAGGTTAGGTATGCGGCGGCGTAGAACAAGTCGCGCCCCGGCTTGAACTTCTCGGAAACATCGCCGTAGATCGTGTAGAAGCCGAGCGTGGTGAAAGGGTTGAGGGCATAGCGCCCGGCTGCGGTGGCCCGCTTTCCGAAGAAACGGGAATCGGTCTCGTCGGCACGGCGCAGCACTTGCCCTCCCAGCGAATAAACGCCGTCGTGGATCGAGGTGCGCCACAGACCTGCCACCGAGAGGTCGAGCGTCAGCTTCGCGATCGGCTGCAACGTCAGCTGCGGCTGGATAATCGTCAGATTATGCGGGCCAAGGTCGCCATTATAGGTGAGCGGCTTGGGGAAGAGTGGCGCATAGGTGCCGATCTTGCCGTCATTGGGGTTCTTGTCGCCCGAGCCGACATCGACGCGCAGGGCCAGCTTGGGCTTCCATCCGCCTTGCCAGCCATAGGCGGCCGTGCCGGTGACATAATAGGCGTCGATGTCGAGATCGCCGAAATCGCCCCATTGGCGGATGCCCTCGACATCGATGCTCCAGGCATCGCGCTTGCCGGCATAGCGCAGCGACAGGGTGCGGCGCTGGTCGCGGGCGGCGGCTTCGCTGTCGAAGGCGAGGCTGGCGCGGTCGGAAGAGACGAACAGTGCTTCGGCGCGGCCGGTGCGGGCACCGGCGCCGAAGCTGCGGCCGGCATGAAAGCCGGTCAGGTCATAATCATGGTTGGTTTTGTCATCGAAGGTGCCGAGCTTTTCCAGCACGGCATGACCGGTGAGGAAGCCGCCATCCCATGGTCCCTGGGTCGCCATGACGCGCAGCAGGTCGAGTGAGCGGCGGGTATTGGCGCCTTCGCGCATGTCGAACACGGTCTGGTTGCCGATGCCGATTTCCTGCCGGCCGAGGCGGGCGGTGATGCGACCCTTGCCGACCGGGACATGCGCCTCGACAAAGGCCTGGTTGAAATCGAGCCGGCCTTCCTCGATCGGGGCGACGACGGAATCGAGGCCGGTGCTGGTCGCATGTTCGAGATCGACGAAGGCGCGGAACAGGCCTTCGATCTGGAGGTCGCCCCAGATGCGGCTGCGCTGCTGGAAATTGCCGTCGTCATCCTGCGGGCCGCGGCCCCAGCGTTCGCCCAGCCGCAGTTCGGGGCGCAGCCGCAGTTCGCCGCCCAGCGTGGCATAGGTGTTGCCGACGATCGGCAGATATTTGAGGCGGGTCCACAGATTGGCGTCGCGCACGTCGCGGAAGCCGGAATAATCCTCGTCATGGTTGATCGGGCGGAAGGCCGGCTTGGGCGCCTTGGGCCGTTCGCTGGTCTGCGAGAGGGGCAGTTGCGCCTCGGCCGGCGTCGCCTGCTTCTGCGCGACTTCGACAGGAGCGGGCGGCGCGGCGGGGGCGGCTTGTGCTGCGGAGGCGGCCAGGACGGGCGCCAGAAGATCGAACATGCATACTCTCCGGTATATGGGTTTTTCTGGTTATGCGGTGGCTTGGTCGGGCTGTTTCGTGATGGCGCTTTGGAGCAGGTGGACGGCGAGACCGAAGATCAGGCCCCAGAAGGCGGAGCCGAGCCCGGCCAGCGTCATGCCCGATGCGCTGACAGCGAAAGTGACAAGGGCGGCGTCGCGTCCTTGCTCGGCGCGCAGTGCGGTGCTGAGCGAATTGGCGACGACCGGGAACAGGGCGAGGCCTGCCAGCGCGGCGATCAGCGTCTTGGGAAGGGTAGCGAACAGGGCCAGCACGGTGGCGGCAAAGGCGCCGAAGAGAAGATAGGTGACGCCGCCCGCGATGCCGGCCATGTAGCGGCGGGCGGGATCAGGATGGGCGTCGGGGCCTAGGCAGATGGCGGCGGTGAAGGCGGCGAGGTTGAGGCCATGGCAACCGAACGGCGCGAGCGCGATCGAGGCGATGGCGCTCGCCGACACGATCGGCCGGGCGGCGGGCTGGTCGTAACCGGCGGCGCGCAGGATGGCGATGCCGGGCAGGAACTGACCGGTCAGCGCGACCACCGCCAGCGGCACCGCGATGCTGGCGGTCGCGGCCCAGTCGAAGCGCGGCGTCGTCCAGACCGGCATGGTGAAGTGCGGCGTACCGATCGATCCCGACAGGCCGCCGCTGAGCGCGGTGATCGCGACGCCGGTTATCAGCACCGCGACCACCGCATAGCGTGGCGCCAGCACGCGGCCGGCGAAGAAGGCGGCGATCATCGCGATCAGCATCACCGGCGCGGACGGCACGGCGTCAATCATATCGATAACGAAACGAAATAATATGCCGGCCAGCATCGCGGCGGTGATCGCGGCGGGCAGCCGCTGCATCAACCGGTCGAAGGCGCCCGACAGGCCGACCAGCAGGACCGCGAGATTGGCGACGATATAGGCGCCGATCGCAGTCGCGAAATCGGTCTGCGGCAGCATCGTCACCAGCAGCGCCGATCCCGGCGCCGACCAGGCGATGACGATCGGCACGCGCCAGCGCCAGCTGAGCAATATGCCCAACAGGCCGCTACCGATGGAGATCGCCCAGATCCACGAGGCGACGAGGGCGGGTTCAAGGCCCTGCGCCGCCTGGAAGATGATCACCAGCGGGCCGGCATAGGATATGGTGGTAGCGATGATCCCGGCGATGATCGCCGGGATCCAGCCCGTCTGGCTTGCAGTCATGATGGTCCGATCACGCCGCCAGGGCGTAGTTTTCTCGGGCAACCTGCTGGCGACGGCTCAGCATGAAGACCAGGGTGGCCAGCACCGAGACTAGGCCCGGAATGGCGAAGGCGACGAAGTTGAGCGTCATCGGCAGTTGCGCCGCGAGCAGCACGCCGCCCAGCATCGGCCCGACGATCGCGCCGACCCGGCCCATGCCCGATGCCCAGCCAAGTCCGGTTGAGCGCACCGACAGGTCATAGAAATCGGCGACGCTGGCATAGAGCAATATCTGCGTGCCGGTAGTGCCGGCGCCGGCGACGAAGATCAGCAGATAGAGGATCGGCATCGGCCCGTTGAGGCCGAGCAGGCTGATGCAGATCGCGCCGAGCAGGAAATAGGCGATGACCACCTGGGGCAGGCCGAACCGGTCGGCCAGGCGTCCGCCGGCGATCGCGCCGAACATGCCACCGAAATTGAGTGCCAGCAGGAAGGACAGGCTGGACCCGAGGCTGTATCCGGCGCTGCGCATCAACTGTGGCAGCCAGGAGCCGAGCGCATAGACCATAAGCAGGCAGCAGAAGAAGCAGAGCCACATCGAAAGCGTACCGAGCGTGCGATTGTGCTGGAAAAGGGCGGCGATGCTGGTTTTTGCGGCAGCGCCTTGCGGCTGGAGCAGCGGGCCGTCGAGGCGCTGGCCGGGCGACAGCCGCTGGAGGATGGCGCGGGCCTGTTCCTGGCGCCCCTGACGGACGAGGAAGCCGGCCGATTCCGGCAGGCCACGCAGGACGAGCGGGAGGAGGATGAGCGGCACGGCGGCGGCAAAGAACATCGCCTGCCAGCCGAACAGAGGCAGCAGCCAGATGCCCAGGCCCGCGGCCGCCATGCCGCCGACGGCATAGCCGCTGAACATCAACGCGACGAGGGTGCTGCGCATCCGCCTGGGCGCATATTCATTGGTCAGTGCGACCGCATTGGGCATCAGCCCGCCGCAGCCGAGGCCCGCCAGGAAACGCAGCGCGCCGAACATGGTCGGCGTCGTGGCGAAGCCGTTGATGAAGGTGGCGACGCTGAACAGCGCGAAGCAGATGGTGATGCAAGTCTTGCGGCCAATCCGGTCACCTAGAGGACCGAAGAAGAGGGCGCCGGACATCATGCCGAACAAGGCCCAACTGGCGAGCGACCCGGCCTGCGGGGCGCTAAGTTCCCATTGGTCCATCAGCTGTGGAAGGACGACGCCGTAAATGAAGACGTCATAGCCATCGACTATAAGCAGGATGGCACAAGCAATGATGATCTTGAGATGTAGGTTTCCGAACCTGACTTCGTCGATGTGACGATTTATATCGATACCCTGCATATCGATTCCTCTCCCTTATTGATGGGTATGATTTCCCGGGAAAGTGAAGGACATGCAGGGCGGCGCCAAATACCAATTAAGTCCCGTTGAAATACGCTACGGGTATGGCGGGCGGTTGGGTGGCTTCAAAGCTCCTCGGTCAGGGCGGCCGGCACCTCATAGCCCCATTGCGCATATTGGCGCGCGATCACCGACGCCATCAGCGCAAGTTCGGGCGAACGGTCGCCGGGGCGGTGGCTCATGATGATCGGGGAGGTGGCCGGCTCGATCAGGTCGCGAAAGGCGACATCGTGGCTGCGGGCGCGATGGACCGATTCGGGGACGATCGCCATCCCCTCCTGCGCGGCGACCAGGCCGATGGCAATCTGCAGTTCGCGCGCTTCATGGACGATGCGCGGTTCGATCGCATGGTCGCGGAACAGCGATATGACCTGATCGGCATAGCTGGGGCGCGGCGCGCGTGGATAGATGATCTGCGGTTCTTCGGTCAGGTCGCGGATCGAGATCGGTCCTTCGCCACGGGCCAGCGGGTGGTCCATCGGGAAGGCGGCGACCATCTTCTCATTGCGCAGGATGATGCGACGGACGGCAGGATCCTCGAACCGGATGCGGCCGAAGCCGACATCGATGCGTCCGTCCTTGAGCGCAGCGATCTGTTCCAGGGTGGTGCTTTCCACCATGACCAGTTCGACATTGTCGGCGACCTTGCGAAATTCGCGGATCAGTTCGGGCAGGCGGGCATAGATGGTCGAGGCGACGAAGCCGATCACCAGCCGGCGGCGCTGGCTGGTGGCGGCGGTCTTCACCATCGTCTCGACATCCTCCATCCGCGCCAGCAACTGCAGCGCCTGGGCGTGGAGCAGGCGCCCGACATCGGTCAGCCGCAGCGGGCGGCTGGCGCGGTCGAGCAAAGGCGCGCCGACATGCGCCTCCAGTTGCTGGATCGCACGGGACAAAGGCGGCTGGGCAATATGCAGCCGGTCGGCGGCGCGGTTGAAATTGCCTTCGTCGGCCACCGCCACGAAATAGCGCAAGAGGCGCAGGTCCATCACTGACTTATACCTCCAGAGTATGGCCCCTTGACCGCATTGATCTTTGAAACCGGCGCGGACGAGGCATAGCTATCCCATGAAACGTAAGCATTTGGGAGAGTCGCCGCAATGGCTGGATTGAGCCACGCCGATACCTTCATCGTCGATGTGCCGACGATCCGCCCGCATGTGCTGGCCATGGCGACCATGCACGCCCAATCGATGGTGATCGTCCGCCTGACCGATGCCGACGGTATCGAGGGGATTGGCGAGGGCACGACCATCGGCGGCCTCAGCTATGGCGAGGAAAGCCCCGAAAGCATCAAGTCGGCGATCGACACCTATATCGTCCCCGTCCTGGAAACCTGCGACCTGGCGCAGGTCGGCGCGACCATGGCCAAGGTCGCCCGCTGCGTGCGCGGCAATCATTTCGCGAAATGCGCGGTCGAAACGGCGTTGCTCGACATGGCCGGCAAGCGGCTGGGCATCCCCGTGTCCGAACTGATCGGCGGCGGCCGGGTGCGCGACAGCCTGCCCGTCGCCTGGACGCTGGCCAGCGGTGATACCGCGCGCGACATTGCCGAGGGCGAGGAAATGCTCGACCGCCGGCGCCACCGCATCTTCAAGCTGAAGATCGGCAAGCGCGAGGTGCGCGATGACGTCGCCCATGTCGGCGCCATCTGCAAGGCGCTGGGCGACCGCGCCAGCGTGCGCGTCGACGTCAACCAGAACTGGTCGGAGGCGCAGGCCAAGATCGGCATGGCCATGCTGCATGATGTCGGCTGCGACCTGGTCGAACAGCCGATCGCCGGCGACGCGATCGCCGCGATGGCGCGCCTGTCGAAGAACCAGCCGGTGCCGCTGATGGCGGACGAGGCGTTGAATGGTCCGCGCAGCGCGATGCGGATCGCCTCGGCCCATGCCGCCAGCGTCTTCGCGCTCAAGATCGCCCAGTCGGGCGGCCTGTTCGCCGCGGCCGACGTCGCCGCGATCGGCGCGGCGGCCGGCATCGGCCTTTATGGCGGCACGATGCTGGAGGGCGGCGTCGGCACGGTCGCGTCGGCCCATGTCTTCGCCACTCTGCCGGACCTCGCCTGGGGCACCGAATTGTTCGGTCCGCTGCTCCAGACCGAGGATATTTTGCGCGATCCGCTTGGCTATGCCGACTTCTCGCTGGCCGTGCCGACCGGGCCGGGCCTGGGCATCGCCTTTGACGAGGACAAGCTTGCCTTCTTCCGGCGCGATCGCACGTCGCCGATCCTTCACGCCGTTACCGCAGGAGCCTGAAACCCATGCTGTTCATGGTCGAAATGGACGTCAACATCCCGCTGGATTTCGATGCGGCGGAAGCCACCCGGATCAAGGCCGCGGAAAAGGCCTATTTCCAGACGCTGCAGGCCGCCGGCACCTGGCGCCATATCTGGCGCAAGGTCGGTCTCTATTCCAACGTCTCGATCTTCGATGTCGAGAGCAATGCCGCCCTGCACGACACGCTGATGGCGCTGCCGCTCTACCCCTTCATGACGATGAAGATCACGCCGCTCTGCCGCCATCCGTCCTCGATCCATGAGGATGATCGCTGATCGTCCGACACAGACCGCAAAGCTTAGGAGAGAAAAATATGGGTACCAGCTTCGTAGAAACACCGGAAATCCAGAACCTGCTCGACCGTGTCGCGGGGCTGGACTGCGACGGTGGCAACGCCCGCATGAAGGGCATCGTTCGTGACCTGATCGAGTCCTGCATGACCGTCATCGCCCGCTATGACGTCAGCGAGGATGAGGTGTGGAACGCCGTCAACTTCCTGCAGGGCGCGGCGGGCGCGGGCGAACTGGGCCTGCTGATGCCGGGCGTCGGCCTGGAACATTTTATCGATCTCTATATGGACGCCAAGGATGCCGAGGCCGGCAAGTCGGGCGGCACCCCGCGCACGATCGAAGGGCCGCTCTATGTCGAGGGCGCGCCGATCGTCGAGAGCGGCGCCTATCTGACCGACGATGCCGACGATACCGACACGCTCTACATGACCGGCCGCATCATCGGCCCCGATGGCGAGGCGGTGACGGATGGGCTGGTCCATGTCTGGCATGCGGACTCGCACGGCTTTTATTCACATTTCGACCCGACCCATGAACAGACGCCGTTCAACAATCGCCGTCGCCTCAAGATCGCGGCCGATGGCACCTATGCCTTCTCGTCGAAGATGCCGAACGGCTATTCGGTGCCGCCGGGCGGCGCGTCCGACACGCTGATGAAGGCGCTCGGCCGGCACGGCAATCGCCCCGCCCATGTGCATTTCTTCATCGAGGCGCCCGGCTATCGCCGCCTGACGACGCAGATCAATTTCGGCGACGATCCGTTCGCTGCCGACGATTTCGCCTTCGGCACCCGCGAAGGGTTGCTGCCGGTGCCGAACCGCCAGGGCGACAGCGCGCATATCGCCTTTGATTTCCATCTGCAGCGCGCGGACGATGAGGGCGACGAGACCTTCTCGACCCGCAAGCGCCTGGTGGTGGATGCCGTCGAACCGGTCACAGAGCCGGCCTGAGAGGAGAGAGGATCATGACCAGCCCCATGGCTTTCCTGCGCGACCGTGTTGAAACCGCGGTCGTGGACGATCCGGAAACCGGCATTTTCCGCTGCCGCCGCGACGTCTTCACGGACCCGGAACTGTTCGATCTGGAGATGAAATATATCTTCGAGAGCAACTGGGTCTATCTGGCCCATGAGAGCCAGGTCGAGAAGAAGAACGACTATTTCACCACCTGGATCGGCCATACGCCGGTGATCCTGACGCGGGCCAAGGATGGCGGCCTCAATTGCGTGGTCAATGCCTGCGCCCATCGCGGCGCCAAGCTGTGCCGCCGCAAGCGTGGCAACCAGCCCTTGTTCGTCTGCCCCTTCCATGGCTGGAGCTTCAAGACCGACGGCAAGCTGCTGCGCGCCAAGGATGCCAGCACCGGCGCCTATCCTGACAGTTTCGACCATGAAGGGTCGCACGACCTGACCAAGGTGCGGGTCGAAAGCTATCGCGGCTTCATCTTCGGGTCGCTCAATCATGATGTCCTGCCGCTGGAGGATCATCTGGGCGAGGCCAAGGTCATCATCGACCAGATGGTCGACCAGGCGCCCGAGGGCCTGGAAGTGCTGACCGGCAATTCCACCTACACCTTCCATGGCAACTGGAAGATGCAGATGGAAAATGGCTGCGACGGCTATCATGTCAGTTCGGTTCATGAAAATTACCAGTCGACCATGGGCCGCCGCGCCGAGGGCGGGACCAAGGCGGTCGACGCCAATGGCTGGTCGAAGGCACCGGCAAGCGGCGTATATGGCTTCGAACATGGCCATATCCTGCTCTGGACGCAGGTGCTGAACCCCGAGGTCCGGCCGGTCTGGAACTATAAGGACCAGCTGGTCGAGCGACTGGGCGAGGACAAGGCCCGCTTCATCCTGGAGCAGACGCGCAATCTGGCGCTCTATCCCAATGTCTTCCTGATGGACCAGTTTTCGACCCAGATCCGCGTCGTCCGCCCGATCGACGTGCATACGACCGAAGTCACCATCTATTGCTACGCCCCCAAGGGCGAGAGCGCGGAAGACCGAGCGCATCGCATCCGCCAATATGAGGACTTCTTCAACGTCACCGGCATGGGGACGCCCGACGATCTGGAGGAATTCCGCAGCTGCCAGTCGGCCTATGAAGGCGCGGGTGAATTGTGGAACGACCTCAGCCGTGGTGCGACCCGCTGGATCGCCGGGCCGGACAGCAATGCGACGGCGATGGGGATGAACCCGCTGCTGTCGAGCGAGCGCAGCGAGGATGAAGGGCTGTTCGTGCGCCAGCATGAATTCTGGGCGCAGATCATGCTCGACGGCATGGCTCGCGAAGCCGGTGCGCCGATGATGGAGGCCGCAGAATGACACTGGTGCTCGACACGGAGCGCGCGGCGCTCTCCTATCAGGATATCTGCGCCTTTCTCTATCGCGAGGCACGGCTGCTCGACGATCGCGAACTGGACGCATGGCTGGAATGCTATTCGGAACAGTGCGAATATTGGATGCCGGCCTGGACCGACGATGATGCGCTGACCACCGATCCGCACAGCGAAATCTCGCTCATCTATTATGGCAACCGCAAGGGGCTTGAGGATCGCGTCTATCGCTTGAAGACTGAACGGTCCTCGGCGAGCACGCCGGAGGCGCGCACCTCGCACTTCCTGGCGAATATCGAGGTGTTGGAGACGCGGGGCGATGCGATCGACCTGCGCTACAATTGGCATACGATGAGCCATCGCTACCAGAAGACGCAGCAGTTTTTCGGAACCAGCTTCGTCACGCTGGACATCAGCGGCGCGGCGCCGAAGATCCTGAAGAAGACGATCGTCCTCAAGGACGACTATATTCATCAGGTCATCGACGTCTATCATATCTGAGGGGCGGGCGATGATCTTCCAGGGACGCTTCGCCGGCAAGGTGATGGTCGTGACCGGCGCGGCGCAGGGCATCGGTGCCGGTGTCGCCACCCGTGCCGCGGCCGAGGGCGCCAGCCTCGTGCTGGTCGACCGGGCGGACTTCGTGGCCGATGTCGAGCAGGCGATCGTGGCGGCCGGCGGCAAGGCGATTTCGGTCACCTGCGACCTTGAAACCTATGCAGGTGCGGCGCAGGCGATGGCGGCGGCAATCGCGGCATTCGGGCGCATCGACATCCTCATCAACAATGTCGGCGGCACGATCCGCATGCGGCCCTATGCGCAGTTCGAGCCGGATCAGATCGACGCGGAAATCCGCCGCTCGCTGATGCCGACCCTCTATTGCTGCCATGCGGTCCTGCCCGCGATGCTGGAGCAGGGGGCGGGCACGATCGTCAACCTGTCGTCCAATGCCACGCGCGGCATCCGCCGCGTGCCCTATTCGGCGGCGAAGGGCGGGATCAATGGCCTCACGCAAGCACTGGCGATGGAATATGCGGAGGCGGGCATCCGTGTCGTCGCAACCGCGCCCGGCGGCACCAGCGCGCCGCCGCGCCGCGTGCCGCGCAATGCCGAGGGCGACAACGCGCAGGAACAGGCTTGGATGGCCGAGGCGGTGGAACAGGTGACATCGTCGGCCTTCATGAAGCGCTACGGCACGCTGGATGAACAGATCGCCCCCATCCTTTTCCTTGCCTCTGACGAGGCCAGTTATGTGACCGGATCGGTCCTGCCCGTTGCGGGCGGCGATATCGGCTGAAGGGACTGAAGACATGCAGAAAATCTACCACAGCCCGGCGCAGGCCCTTGATGGCCTGTTGTTCGACGGGATGACGATCATGTCGGGCGGCTTCGGCCTTTCCGGCAACCCCGAAAGCCTGATCCCGGAAATTCGCGCGAGCGGCGTGAAGGATCTGACCGTCATTTCCAACAATGCCGGCGCCGACGGCTTTGGCCTGTGGATGCTGCTGGAAAGCCGGCAGGTGCGGAAGATGATCTCTTCCTATGTGGGGGAGAACAAGCTGTTCGAAAGCCAGTATCTCTCCGGCGAACTGGAGCTGGAGCTGAACCCGCAGGGGACGCTGGCCGAGCGGATCCGCGCCGGTGGCGCCGGCATCCCGGCCTTCTACACCAAGACCGGCGTCGGCACGGTGGTGGCCGAGGGCAAGCCGGTCGAGAATTTCGAGGGCGAGGATTATGTCCGCGAAACCTGGCTGCGCGCTGATCTGTCGATCATCAAGGCCTGGCGCGCCGACCCGGCTGGAAACCTGATGTTCCGCAAGACCGCGCGCAACTTCAACCCGAACATGGCGACCGCCGGCAAGGTGACGGTGGTGGAGGTCGAGGAAATCGTGCCTGAGGGCAGCTTCGATCCTGACTGCATCCACACGCCCGGCATCTATGTCGACCGCATCGTCCTTTCCACCATCAACGAGAAGCGGATCGAGAAGCTGACGGTACGTGAAAGGGAGATCGCATAATGGGCTGGACCCGCGACGAGATGGCGGCGCGCGCCGCGAAGGAACTGCGCGACGGCTATTATGTGAACCTTGGCATCGGCATCCCGACTCTGGTGGCGAACCATGTGCCCGAAGGCGTCAACGTGACGCTGCAATCCGAAAACGGCATGCTCGGCATCGGCCCCTTCCCGTTCGCGGGTGAGGCGGACCCGGACCTGATCAACGCCGGCAAGCAGACGATCACCGCGCTGCCGACCAGCAGCTTCTTCTCCTCGGCGGACAGTTTCGCGATGATCCGGGGCGGCCATATCGACATGGCGGTGCTGGGGGCGATGGAGGTGGCCGCCAATGGCGACCTCGCCAACTGGACCATCCCCGGCAAGATGGTGAAGGGCATGGGCGGCGCGATGGATCTGGTCGCGGGGGTCAAGCGCGTGGTCGTGGTGATGGATCATGTGTCGAAAAATGGCAGCCCCAAGATCCTCGACGCTTGCACCCTGCCGCTCACCGGCAAGGCGGTGGTCGACCTCATCATCACGGACCTCGCCGTGATCGCCGTCGATCGGGCGAAGGGCGGCCTCACCCTTGTCGAACTGGCGCCGGGCGTGACCGAAGCCGAAGTCATCGAGAAGACCGGCGCACCGCTGGCGATCCTCGAAAACGCATAGACTGGAATTTACCGTGCCCAATCTGATCGTCGTCAACCGTGCGGGGGACGAAACCAATATCGATGCCCGTGAGGGCGTCTCCGTGATGGAGGCCATTCGCGACAATGGCTTTGACGAACTGCTGGCGCTGTGCGGCGGCTGCTGTTCCTGCGCGACCTGTCATGTCTTCGTGGATGAGGCTTGGACCGGCGCGGTCGGGATGGCGAGCGGCGACGAGGATGATCTGCTCGATTCCTCCGACCATCGCGGCGATCGGTCGCGCCTGTCCTGCCAGATCATGATGACGGCCGCGCTTGACGGGCTGCGCGTCGCCATCGCGCCGGAGGATTGAGCATGGCCTTCATTCAGCGTCCCGGTGCGAACCTCTACTGGAAGCGTGACGGGCGGGATGACGCGCCCGCGCTGCTACTGCTGAACAGCATCGGCACCGACATGGATTTGTGGGACGGCATGCTGCCCCACCTGCGCGATCGCTTCGCTGTGCTGCGGATCGATGCGCGCGGCCATGGCGCCTCGATCGCCGAGCCGGGCGATTATACGCTCGTGATGCTGGCCGACGATGTGCTGGCGGCGGCCGATGCGGCCGGGTTTGATCGTTTCTCTGTGGCAGGCGTGTCGCTCGGCGGCATGATCGGCATGGAACTGGCACTGCGCGCGCCGGAGCGGGTCGAGAAGCTGTTGCCGATCTGCACATCCGCGACGATGGACAGCGCGTCCTGGAATGATCGTATCGCCAAGGTGCGGGGCGAGGGCATGGCCGCCATCGCCGATCTTGCCATGGGCCGCTTCCTGTCCGACGCCGCCGAGCCGGCCATCTATGAAGCGGTGCGGTGCCAACTGCTGACGATGGATGCGCAGGGCTATGCCGGCTGCGGCGCGGCGATCCGCGACATGGGCCTGGCCGACCGGATCGGCGGCATCGCCTGTCCGACCCTGGTCGTGACCGGCACCCGCGACACATCGACGCCCTATGCGGGGCATGGCGAACATCTGATCGCCCGCATCCCCGGCGCGGCGCATGTGGCGCTGGAAGCCGCGCATCTGGCCCCGCTCGAAGCGCCCGAGGCGCTGGCGGGCGCCATCACCTCTTTCCTGGAAAGCTGAGACATATGGCACAGGCCTTCATCTGCGATGCCGTCCGCACCCCGATCGGCAAGCTCAACGGATCGCTGGCGACCGTCCGTGCCGACGATCTGGCGGCGTTGCCGCTCAAGGCGCTGATGGCGCGCAATGCACAGGCCGACTGGTCGGCGCTGGACGATGTAATCCTAGGCTGCGCCAATCAGGCGGGCGAGGATAATCGCAACGTAGCCCGCATGGCGGTGCTGCTGGCGGGCATGGGCGAGGCCGTGCCGGGCGTGACCGTCAATCGGCTTTGCAGCTCGGGCCTCAACGCGCTCGGCATGGCGGCGCAGGCGATCCGCAGCGGCGACGCCGATTTCCTGATCGCCGGTGGCGCCGAGAGCATGACCCGCGCGCCCTATGTGCTGGGCAAGGCCGGCAGCGCCTTTGGCCGCGACCAGAAGATTGAAGACACGACGCTCGGCTGGCGCTTCATCAATCCGGCGATGCAGGCCGCCTATGGCGTCGATACCATGCCCCAGACTGGCGAGAATGTCGCCGAACAATGGGGCGTCAGCCGCGAGGAGCAGGATCGCTTTGCCCTGGCCAGCCAGGAAAAGGCCGCACGCGCGCAGGCGAACGGGCGCTTCGCTGCCGAGATCGTGCCGGTCTCGATCCCGCAGAAGAGGGGCGATCCGCTGCTGTTCGAGGCGGACGAGCATCTGCGCGCCACCAGCCTGGAGGCGCTGGCGAAGCTGAAGCCGGTGGTGAAGGCCGACGGCACGGTGACGGCGGGCAATGCGTCAGGCCTGAATGACGGCGCGGCGGCGATGCTGGTCGCGTCGGAAGCGGCTGCGGTGACGCACGGGCTGACGCCGCGCGCTCGGGTGATCGGCATGGCGGCGGCCGGCATCGCGCCCCGCATCATGGGCGCCGGTCCGATCGAGGCGGCGCGCAAGCTGCTCGCCCGTAACGGCATGAGCGTCGATCAACTGGACGTGATCGAACTCAATGAAGCCTTTGCCAGCCAGGCGATCGCGACGCTGCGTGACCTCGCCATCGATCCGTTCGACCCGCGCGTCAATCCCAATGGCGGGGCGATCGCGCTTGGCCATCCGCTCGGCATGTCGGGCGCGCGCATCGCGCTGTCGGCGGTAGAGGAACTGCATCGGACCGGTGGGCGCCATGCGCTGGCCTTCATGTGCATCGGCGTCGGCCAAGGGCTGGCCGTCCTGCTGGAGCGGGTGTGATGACTATGGACCGCGCAGATATCGTCATCGTCGGGGCCGGCCATGGCGGGGCGCAATGCGCGATCGCGCTGCGCCAGAACGGCTTTGCCGGGACCATCATGGTGGTCGGCCGCGAGCCGGAATATCCCTATGAGCGGCCGCCGCTGTCGAAGGATTATTTCGCGCGCGAAAAGGCATTCGAGCGGCTGCTGATCCGGCCGCCCGCCTTCTGGGCTGAAAAGGATGTGAACTTCCTGCTCGGCACCGAAGTGACGGTGGTCGATCCGGCCGGCAAGCAACTGACGCTCTCCGACGGACGCAGCCTTGGCTATGGCAAGCTCATTTGGGCGACCGGCGGCGATCCGCGCCGGCTGACCTGCGCGGGCGCCGATCTGGCCGGCGTCCATGCGGTGCGGACCCGCGCCGACTGCGACGCGCTGATGGCGGAAATCGACGCGGGCAAGCGCGAGATCGTGGTCATCGGCGGCGGCTATATCGGGCTTGAGGCGGCCGCAGTGCTGAGCAAGATGGGCCTCAAGGTGACTCTGCTGGAGGCGTTGCCAAGAGTGCTGGCACGGGTGGCGGGCGAAGAATTGTCCGCCTTCTACCAGCAGGTCCATCGCGACCATGGCGTCGACCTGCGCCTGGATGCCAGGGTCGATTGCCTGGAGGGGGCGGACGGTCAGGTGACGGCGGTGCGGCTGGCGGATGGCGAGCGCATTCCCGCGAAGGCGGTGATCGTGGGCATTGGCATCATCCCGGCGGTCGAGCCGCTGATCCGGGCCGGGGCCAAGGGCGCCAATGGCGTCGATGTCGATGCCGGGTGCCGGACCTCGCTGCCCGACATCTATGCCATCGGCGACTGCGCCGCCTTTGCCTGCGACTTTGCCGGCGGGCAGGTGATGCGGGTGGAATCGGTGCAGAATGCCAATGACATGGCGACCTGCGTCGCCAAGGCGATCTGTGGCGAAGAACGGCCTTATCGCGCCTTCCCCTGGTTCTGGTCGAACCAATATGATCTCAAGCTCCAGACCGCCGGGATAAACGCAGGCTTCGACCAGACGGTGATGCGCGGCACGCCCGCCGACGGCGCCTTCTCGGTCGTCTATCTCAGGGACGGCAAGGTCATCGCGCTCGACTGCGTGAACAGCGTCAAAGACTATGTCCAGGGCCGCAAGCTGGTCGAGGCCGGGGTCAGGCCAAATCTGGCCGCGCTTGCGAACAAGGACAGGCCGCTCAAGGAATTGGTCCAATGATATGTTGTGGATCAAACGGGCACCCCTCCCTCCATCGCAAAGCTTGCCAAAGTTCGCGACTTTGTTCGCTTGGCGTGGACTTGCACCGCGACAGCATTCCACCGGCGGTAAGCTGAAGCTCGGCAGCATCTCGAAGATGAGAGGACGCTATCAGACGGCAGCTCGATGGTTCGTAGTGGTTCATGGTTGGAACGAATTTTGGCGCGCAAGCCGCGCATGCTGGTTTCAGTGGCTCTCGCCAACAAGATGGCACGCATGGTGCGAGTTTCGCCGATAAAGAACGAAGATTACAAAGCTCCTGCTGCGGTCACGACTAAGCTAAGGTCGCGGCCATAAGAAGGGGCGTCAAAGCGGCTCCGACCGGTCGATCCTGCCGCTGTCGAGCAGCGGTGCGGCGTCGATCGAATCTGCGTCCATCAGCACGGCAAGCCTTTCCGTTGCGGCGAGGATCATGGCCTGTTCCCAGCTTGGCAGGGCGTCGAAGCGATCGGTGAAGCGCTTCTGCAGCGGGTCGGGGGCGTCGGCCAGGGC
This sequence comes from Sphingobium salicis subsp. salicis, assembly GCF_049472635.1. Taxonomy (NCBI): domain Bacteria; kingdom Pseudomonadati; phylum Pseudomonadota; class Alphaproteobacteria; order Sphingomonadales; family Sphingobiaceae; genus Sphingobium; species Sphingobium salicis. Next base: position 2,231,422 of record NZ_JAYRCS010000001.1, on the reverse strand, counting down.
GTCACGGCCGGCGGGCAGCAGGGTCAGGTGGATCTGGCGCTTGTCACGTTCGCCGCGTTGGCGCTGGACGAAGCCGAGCGCGACCAGTCGGTCGACGATCGCGGTGATCGTCGCCTGGCTGAATTGCAGCGCCTGCGCCACGGCGGAGGGGGTGACGGACAGGCGCGCGTCGATTTCCCGCAGCACCAGCAATTGTGAGGGCGTGAGCCCGGTCGTCGTCGCCAGCTGACGGCTGCCGATTTCGGTCGCGCGCAGGACGCGGCGCAGCGCGCGCAGGGTCAGGGAGGCAATTTCGGAATCCATGGGAAGGCGCATAGCGCGAAGTCCCGCAAAGCGCCAACGGGGCCAAAAGTTCCTCATCATATACTTCATCATATGAAATATAATTTCGGCTTTGGGGTTGAAGATGGCGCCGATGATCGGCATATAACCGCCCGTCTCGCCGGAGAATCTGCTTCTCCGAGTAAAATATAATTCGGGAGATGAACAATCTTCGATTCCCAAGCTACAGCGGCTGCTTCGCCGCCACGGGCTTCTGCGCGCTCTCGATCGGGCGAGGGGCAGGATATCGTCTTACGCAAGCCCGTCGCCACGGACGGGCCGGCCATCAGCGGATTGATCGCGGCCTGTCCGCCGCTTGATCGCAATTCGGCCTATTGCAACCTGCTGCAATGCACGGACTTTGCCGGCAGCTGCATCGTCGCCGAGCGCGGCGGTGCGGTGGTCGGCTGGGTATCGGGCTATCGCCCGCCGGCAGCGCCCGACAATTTCTTCGTGTGGCAGGTCGCGGTGTCGTCTGCCGCGCGCGGCCAGCGCCTTGCCGGGCGCATGATCGAGGCGCTGCTGGCCCGGCCCGAGCAGGCCGGCGTCACCCATCTGACGACGACCATCACCGACGATAATCGCGCCTCCTGGGCCCTGTTTCAGCGGCTGGCGCGGCGTTGGGGCGTTCGGATCGAAAAGACCGCCCGCTTTGAAGAACAGGCCCATTTTGCCGGCGCCCACGCCACCGAATGGCAGGCACGCATCGGCCCGTTGCCGACCCCGGCACAGAGTTGAGAGAGATTGAAAAGCATGACCGTCACGACCAAGCCCAAACCCACCAGTGCCATGCCCGACACGGCCATTTATGAGCGGCGCGAGTCCGCCGTGCGCAGCTATGCCCGCGCCATGCCGCGCCAGTTCAACCGCGCGGAAGGCGTGTGGATGCACGACAATCAGGGCGGCCGCTATCTCGACTTCCTGTCGGGCTGCTCCACGCTCAATTATGGCCACAACCACCCGGTCCTGAAGGCTGCGCTGGTCGACTATATCGCCGGCGACGGCATCACCCATGGCCTCGACCTGCACACCGATGCCAAGGCCGACTTCCTTGGCACGCTGGAGGATGTGATCCTGCGTCCCCGCGGGCTTGATTATCGCGCCATGTTCACCGGGCCGACCGGCACCAATGCGGTCGAAGCCGCGATCAAGCTGGCGCGCAAGATCACGGGTCGCGAATTGGTGATCGCCTTCACCAACGGCTTTCACGGCATGACGCTGGGCGCGCTCGCCTGCACCGGAAATGCCGCCAAGCGCGGCGGCGCGGGCGTGCCGCTGAGCCATGTCGCCCATGAACCCTATGACGGTTATCATGGTCCTGATGTCGATACCGCCGACCTGCTGGAACGGCGCCTGTCCGATCCGTCGAGCGGCCTTGATGCACCGGCCGCCATCCTGGTGGAGACGGTGCAGGGGGAAGGCGGCCTCAATGCCGCCTCGCCGCAATGGCTGCGCCGGATCGCCGAGATCGCCAGGCGCCATGGTGCGCTGATGATCGTCGACGACATCCAGGCCGGTTGTGGCCGTACCGGCAATTTCTTCAGCTTCGAAGGCATGGGCTTCACCCCAGACATCGTCACCATGGCGAAGTCGCTGTCGGGCATGGGCCTGCCCTTCGCGCTCACCCTGTTCCGTCCGGAACTGGATCAATGGGCGCCGGGCGAACATAATGGCACCTTCCGGGGCAATAACCATGCCTTCGTCACCGCCACCGCCGCGCTGCGCCATTTCTGGGGCGATGCGCAGTTCGAACAGGATATCGCCCGTCGCGGCGCGCTGCTGGAACGGCGGCTGGACGCGATGGCGGCCGAACATGGCCTGTCGACGCGCGGCCGCGGCATGATGCGCGGCATCGACGTCGGATCGGGCGAAATCGCTCAGACCATCACCGCCGCCTGCTTTGCGCAGGGGCTCATCATCGAAACCAGCGGCGCGCATGACGAGATCGTTAAGATACTGGCGCCCCTCGTGATCGAGGACGCCGTGCTGTCGGCCGGCCTCGACATTCTCGAGGAGAGCATCCGGTCCGCGCTGACCGTCACTTATGGCGTCGCTGCAGAATAAGAGGAGATTTCAGACATGATCGTTCGCAAGCTTCAGGACATCCGCAAGTCCGACCGCAATGTGAAGTCCAAGGGCTGGGAAAGTGCCCGCCTTCTGCTGAAGGACGACAATATGGGCTTTTCCTTCCACGTCACCACCATGTACGCGGGCGAGGAACTGCACATGCACTACCAGAACCATCTGGAGGCGGTGCTGGTGCTCAAGGGCACGGGCACGATCGAGGATCTGGGCACCGGCATCACCCATCAGCTGGCGCCCGGCGTCATGTATGCGCTCAATGCCCATGACCAGCATATCGTGCGGCCGGAAACCGATATCCTGTGCGCCTGCACCTTCAATCCTCCGGTCACTGGCAAGGAAGTGCATGACGAGAATGGCGCCTATCCCGCCGATAGCAGCGCCGCGCGCGAGCCTGCACTGGCCGACTGATGCGTGACGCTCCAGCATTTTCAAAGCAGATGGCCACATCTGCTGACTCGGGAAATGCGGACAACAACGAAAATTGGAGCTTGATCCGATTCAGTATGAACGGATCAAGCTCTGGCTTGGGGCCTGCCCGAGCCAGCCACGCCTTTATTACCTTAGATTGAAAAAGGGGGAGTCCCATGAAAGACCTCTACCCGTCCCGCCATGCCGACATGGCGGAATTCCTGCCGCGCCACGATCCGGTCGTCCATGCCGACTGGAGCGCTGGCGCGCCGATCAGCCGCGACCAGGCCGATGCCTTCGATCGCGACGGCTATCTGGTGCTGGAAGACATTTTCTCCGACGCGGAAGTCGCCTTCCTCCAGCACGAGGCCCGCAAGCTGCTGGCCGATCCCGATGCGCTGGAAGCCGAAACGGTGATCACCGAACCGGGCGGCAAGGAAGTCCGTTCCATCTTCCGCATCCATGCCCAGAGCCGGGTGGTCGAGCGGCTGGCGGCCGACAGCCGCCTGGCCGGCGTGGCCCGCTTCCTGCTGGGTGACGATGTCTATATCCACCAGTCGCGGCTCAACTATAAGCCCGGTTTCCAGGGCAAGGAATTCTACTGGCACAGTGATTTCGAGACCTGGCATGTGGAGGATGGCATGCCGCGCATGCGCGCGCTGTCCATGTCCGTGCTGCTGGCGGAAAATACGCCGCATAACGGCCCGCTGATGCTGATCCCCGGATCGCATCGCCAGTATCTGACCTGCGTCGGCGAGACGCCCGAGGACCATTATCGCCAGTCGCTCAAGCGCCAGGAATATGGCGTTCCCGACGAGGACAGCCTGGCCGAACTGGCGCATCATCATGGCATCGTCGCGCCGACCGGCAAGCCCGGATCGGTGGTGATCTTCGACTGCAACATCATGCACGGGTCGAATGGCAACATCACGCCGTTCCCGCGCGCCAATGCCTTCCTGGTCTATAATGCGGTGTCCAACCGGCTGGAGGCGCCCTTTGGTGTCGACCGGCCGCGCCCTGCGTTCATCGCCGCGCGCGGCGAACCGCCGGTCATCACGCCCATCACCGGCCCCCTGATGCAGGAGGCGCTGGCATGAGCAGCCTGCATAGCGTCGAGAAGATCGGAGGCACGTCCATGGCCGCGACCGCGACATTGTTCGACAATGTGCTGATCGCCGGCCGCAAGGGCGCGGACCTCTATCATCGCATCTTCGTCGTGTCGGCCTATGCCGGCATGACCGACCTGCTGTTGGAGCACAAGAAAAGCGGCGAACCGGGTGTCTATGCCCGCTTCGTGGCGGACGAGGATGCGGACGGCTGGCGCCAGGCGATGGAGGCGGTGCGCCGCGCCATGCAGGAGCGCAATGCGACGATGTTCGCCCGCGCCGACCGGCTGGCGGAAGCCAATGCCTTTGTCGACATGCGGATCGATGCGGTCGCCGCCTGTCTTGACGATCTGGCGCGGCTGCGCAGCCATGGTCGCTTCTGCGTCAAGGAACAACTGGTGACGGTGCGCGAACTGCTGGCGGGGCTGGGCGAAGCGCATAGCGCGCATTCGACCGCGCTGCTGCTGCGCGACCGGGGCGTCAATGCGCAGTTTGTCGACCTGACCCTGTGGGACCAGCAGGACATGCGCGAACTGGACGACCGGATCGGCCAAGCGTTCGCGCCGATCGATCTGGCAACCACCCTGCCGATCGTTACCGGCTATGCCGGATGCAGCGAGGGCATGGTGCGCCTCTATGCCCGTGGCTATTCGGAAATGACCTTTTCACGCATCGCCGTGCTGACCAAAGCGCGCGAGGCGATCATCCACAAGGAGTTTCACCTGTCGAGCGCCGACCCGCGCCTGGTCGGCACGGACAAGGCGCGCAAGATCGGCCGCACCAACTATGACGTGGCGGACCAACTTGCCAATCTGGGCATGGAGGCGATCCATCCCGGCGCGGGCAGGGGGCTGCGCCAGACCGACATTCCGCTGCGGGTGCGCAACACCTTCGATCGGGAAGATGGCGGGACGCTGATCTGCGGCGCCTATGTCTCCGACACGCCGCGCGTCGAGATCGTCACTGGCGTGCGCCATGCGCAGGCGCTTCAGTTCTTCGAGCAGGATATGGTCGGCGTGAAAGGCTATGACGCGGCGATATTGGACGCGCTGGCCCGCCATGGCGCCTGGATCGTCAGCAAGGCGTCGAACGCTAACACCATCACCCATTATCTGTCCGCCGATGCGGCGACGGTGAAGCGGGTGATCGCCGATTTGCAGGCGCGCTATCCCGACGCTGCCATATCGGCCCAGCCGGTGGCGATCGTGTCGGTCATCGGCAGCGACATAGCCCGGCCGGGGCTAGTGCCCGACGCCCTGCAGGCGCTGGCCGATGCCCATGTGCCGATCGTCGCGATGCAGCACCAGATCCGCAATGTCGACGTGCAGTTCATCGTCGATGTCGATCATTATGAGACCGCCGTGGGCGCGCTGCACCGTGCCCTGGTGGAGGACGGGGCGGAACCGGCGGAGGATCGGCGCGCGGCCTGATCCGCCCCCGGTCATCCCCCATGTTCGCCGCGATCCACCCCGTCCGCAGCCTGCTGCTCGCCATCTTCATGCTGATGGCGGGCAGCGGCTTCCTGTCCACGCTGATCGGCCTGCGGCTGGAGCGGGCAGGGGCAGGCACGATGGCGATCGGTGCTGTCGCCACCGCCTATTTCGGTGGGCTTGTGGTGGGTGCGTTGCGGGCCGGGGCGATCGTGCGACAGGTGGGGCATATACGCGCCTTCGCCGCCTTCGTCTCGCTGCTGTCGGCCAGCACGCTGGCCTATGCCTTGGTCCGATATCCGCTCTTCTGGGCCGGACTGCGCCTGATCGACGGCATCTGCGTCGCGGGCGTATTCATCTGTCTGGAAAGCTGGCTCAACGACCGGGCGGAGGCGCAAACACGCGGCAGCGTGCTCGCCGCCTATATGGTCGCCCTCTATTCGGGGCAGGCAGTGGGGCAATTGCTGCTGGGCGCCAGCGGCGCGCTGCCCGCCGTGCCATTCCAGATCGCCTCCATCCTCATTTCCCTGGCCATCATCCCGCTCTGTCTGACCCGAAGCAGCGCACCCGCGCCGGTCGATGCGCAGGCCTTCACCATCCGCGCCCTCTATGCCGCGTCACCGCTTGGCACGGTCGGCTCGGTTGCGACCGGGCTGATGCTGGGCGCCTTCTATGGCATGGCTGCGGTGCATGTGCGCCGGCTGGGGCTGGACCTTGGCGCGACCGCTAGCTTCATGATGATCGTCATCCTGGGCGGTGTCGCGCTGCAATGGCCGCTGGGGCGCCTGTCGGACCGGCTCGACCGGCGGCGGGTGATCGTCGGCTGCTTTGCCGCGACGCTGGCGGTCTGCACGGCGCTGGCGATGTTGGTGTCGGGCGGCCCGCTGCTGCTGGCGCTCGGCGCCCTGTTCGGCGGCCTCAGTTTCGCCCTCTATCCGCTCTGCGTCGCGCACTGCAACGACCGGCTGCTGGCGACCGAGCGGGTCGCGGCGAGCGGGCGGCTGGTGCTGCTCTATTCGGTTGGCGCGGCGATCGGCCCGCTCGGCGCTGCCTTGCTGATGAGCCTGGCGCCGACGAGCGGCCTCTTTCTCTTCATTGCCCTGTGTGCCGGCGCGACGCTGGCCTTCGGCCTCTGGCGCCAGACGGCGACCCCGCCCGTGCCGGTGCCCGACCAGCAGGACTTCCAGATCGTGCCGCGCACCACGCCGGTGGCCTCGCTGCTCGATCCCAATACCGTAGACGGACTGACCGAATGACCGCTTCCGCCGTTCCTGCCAGCCCTGCTGCCCCTTTACAGGCCGACCAGGCCACGTTGCGCCGGGCCATTGCGGCGTCGGCGCTGGGCAATGCCACCGAATGGTTCGACTATGGCATCTATGCCTATGGCGTGACCTATATCTCCGCCGCGCTCTTTCCCGGCGAGGTGGATGATGCCATTTTGTTCGCGCTGGCGACCTTTGCCATTTCCTTCCTCGTCCGGCCATTGGGTGGCCTGTTCTGGGGACCACTGGGCGACCGGCTGGGGCGCAAGTCGGTGCTGGCGCTGACCATATTGTTGATGTCGGGCGCGACGCTGGCCGTCGGCCTCATCCCCGCTTATGCGCAGATTGGCTGTGCTGCGCCCGCGCTGCTCATCATCCTGCGCATGGTGCAGGGCTTTTCCACTGGCGGCGAATATGGCGGGGCCGCGACCTTCATGGCCGAATATGCGCCCGACGCCCGACGCGGCTTCTATGGCAGCTTCCTGGAGTTCGGCACGCTCGCCGGCTTCTCCTTCGGTGCGGCGCTGATGCTGGGCTTTTCGCTGCTGCTGGGGGACGCGGTCATGCATGCCTGGGGCTGGCGCATTCCCTTCCTGGTGGCCGCGCCCATGGGCCTCATCGGCATGTATCTGCGGTCGCGGATGGAGGACACGCCGGTCTTTCGCGAGCAGGCGGCCGAAGGCAGCGGATCGCCGTCCCTTTCCCGGCTGCTGCGCGACCATAAGCGGCCGATGCTGGTCGTGGGCGGGCTGGTCGTGGCGCTCAACGTCGTCAACTATACGCTGCTCAGCTACATGCCGACCTATTTGCAGCGCCGCATCGGCCTGTCCCCGGACGAGGCGCTGGTGGTGCCGATCATCGGCATGCTCTTCATGATGATCTTCCTGCCGATCGCCGGCCATATGTCCGATCGGGTGGGCCGCCGTCCGATGTGGCGGCTGTCGCTGATCGGCCTGCTGGTCGCGGTGGTGCCGCTCCACATGCTGATGGCGACGGGGCTGGTCGGCGCGATCATCGGCTTTGTCCTGCTCGGCCTGCTCTACGTGCCGCAACTGGCGACGATTTCGGCGACCTTCCCGGCGCTGTTCCCCACCATCGCACGCTTCGCCGGCTTCGCGATCGCCTATAATCTGTCGACCTCGCTGTTCGGCGGCACGGCGCCGGCGATCGGCAGCGCGCTGATCGGCGCGACCGGCAATGAACTCATGCCCGCCTTCTACATGATGGCGGCCTGCATCATCGGCCTGATTGCGCTCCGCTTCATGCCGGAAACGGCAGGCCGGTCGCTCCACGACGATCCGTTCGAAGGGGAGCGCGCCGCATGATCAGCCAGCTCTATATCGCGTCGGACAGCCTCCAGATCCTCACCCGCGGCTATGTCGACAATGTCTGGTTGCAGGCCATGACGGGATTGCTGCTGCTCGGCGCATTCGCCTGGGCAGCCAACTGGGTGGCCAAGCGTATCATCCTGACCCTGTTGCTGCGACTGATCGATCATCTGCCGTTCCGGGTCGAGGCCGCGCATATTGGTGCCGTCGTCGCGCGCCTGTCGAACATCGTGCCGGCGCTTATCATCCAGTCGGGCGTCGCCGCCGTCCCGCATCTGCCGGTCAGGCTCGCCGGATTCATCGCCAGCCTGAGCACCGCCTTCATCATCCTGACGCTGGCCATCGCCTTGAGCGGCCTGCTGACACTCGGCAACGACCTGTATCAGCGCCGCCCCGATGCCGCGAACCGGCCGATCAAGGGCTATGTGCAGGTAGCCAAGCTGCTGGTCTATGGCGCGGCGAGCATCCTGATGATCGCGGCGCTGATGGACCAGTCGCCCTTGCTGCTATTGTCGGGGCTGGGGGCGATGGCGGCCGTGCTGATGCTGGTGTTCAAGGACACGATCCTGTCGCTGGTCGCATCCGTCCAGATCGGCTCCAACGACATGATCCGGGTGGGCGACTGGATCGAGATGCCGCAGCTCGACGCCAATGGCGACGTGATCGACATCGCGCTGCACACGGTGAAGGTCCAGAATTTCGATCGCACCATCACCACCATCCCGACGCACAGGCTGATCAGCGAGAGTTTTCGCAACTGGCGCGGGATGCAGGAATCGGGCGGCCGCCGGATCATGCGGGCGCTGGTGATCGACCAGAACAGTGTCGGCTTTCTCGATGAGGCAGGGTTTGATGCCGTCGCACGCTTCGGCCTGCTCCGAACCTATCTGCATGACAAGCAGCATGACCTGTCACGCTGGAATGGGGACCATGCGGCGGACAACAGGCTGGATGGCCGGCGGCTGACCAATATCGGCACCTTTCGCGCCTATGTGCTGGCCTATCTGCGCGCGCATCCGAATATTCGCGCCGACCAGACCCTGCTGGTGCGCCAGCTGGCGCCCAGCGAACATGGACTGCCGCTGGAAATCTACGCCTTCGCCAACACCATCGTCTGGGCCGAATATGAAGGCATACAGGCCGATATTTTCGACCATCTTATCGCGATCCTGCCCGAATTCGGGCTGCGCCTGTTCCAGCGGCCCGCGGGAAGCGATCTGGGGCAGCTTCGCATTTCGCCCAAGTGATGGAACCCGATGAGATTCTATATCAGCCGCCATCAGCGACAACACAGGCTCAATTTGTGGCGCGGAGTGAACCAACTTCGGCGTAAGCCTCGCCTGTCTGCAGGCGTTGATAACGGCATCGTAGGGCGCTGGGGGTGCCTGCCGGAGTTTCTCGCAAATCTGCGGAAAATCGCCGAAATGGTGACCCCTACGGGACTCGAACCGGATTTTGGGGACACTACAGGGGATCGGAGGGGAAATAAACCACTATTTTTCAATAGTCAGCTTGCCCTAGATTACCCTCCATTACCCTAAATGTGCCACGAAATGTGCCACGGAGCACGCCGACCCGTGGCGCTGAAAAGCCAGCTAACGCGTCGCATCTGAAAGTTCAAGCTAATGCGCTGGTTCGACGTCGCACGTCTTGTCAGGCGCTGATGAGCCACCGTGCCAATCTGCGGACGAGATCAGCGAAAATGTCTCGCGATGTTAACCACATCCATAGCGAATATCCCCTCATAACGACACATTGCCGCACGATGGAATTCGTGCATGATGCCCTTGGAACATTCCGTTCCATACAGTGGGGGACAATCAAGAGCGGGACATCGACGCGGTTCGCGCGATGATACTCGCGATGGGACGGAGAGCGATGCCCATGAAACACGATGCTCAAATTGAACCTATGCTGGACGAGCACGGTCGCCCAGCCGTTTTCGCGCCTCTTTGCAGGTCGATCATCAAGGCAAGAGCGACGTCGACAGCAACGTTCGGCTCACTCTGCTCAGATCCTGGAAGTGAGATGCTTCTCGACCTCTACTGGCGCGAAAGTCAGGGCCTGAAGACATCTCTAACCAGCTTGTGGCTTGCGTCCAAAGCATCCGAGATGACGGGCCGTCGGTGCCTGGCGGTGATGGAGGAGCAGAACATTGTCGAGCGGATGCCTGACCCTTCCGATGGACGCCGGGTCAATGTGCGGTTCACGTCGGAGGGCCGCAAGAAGATGGATGCCTGTTTTAGCGCCCTTTTGCTCGGCTACGCCGAAACCTGTCGGGATTGCGCTTGCAGTTGCAATGATGGACCGACTTCACAGGACTGCAAGCCGTTGGAATAACGTGCCATTCTGCACTCTGATCGGCGACCTCCCTGCAGCTTCCACATATTGGAGGCGATGATAAGAACCCGCGGTGGAGCGCTGGCGGGTGGCCATGGTAAGGTTTTGTCCGTGTATGGCGATAATCATCTATTCGTCAGAACGGATATGGCATGCCGATCTGATATTTGGATCGGCGGAGGAATGCATGAATGCGGAAGATGCTATAGAGTTCAGTCGCAGTAAACTCGCACGCGACATCGCGCGGCTGCTCAACGGGCAATCGCGGACAGAACGACGTGCCATTCTCACAATGGCAAACAATATTCTGGACGCGGTTGATCGAGAGCCACTGTCACCACCGTGCGATGCCGACCTTGAACCTTCAGGTAGAGCCGACCCGGCGATCGAGGCCTTAGCCGCCTGGCACCTTATCCTACCCCGCACACGCAACTGCCTGATACACGATGCAGCCTTCGACCTTGGCGGTGAGACGTTGCGCCTCAGCAATGTAGCGACCCGATCGCACGAAAGCCTCGTGTTGATCGGCGGATTTGGCCGGATCTCCTATTATGATCTTGCCAGGATCATGAAGCGCTATGGCTGGGGTTTTAGTGCTCGACTTCCCGGACAATCGGCCGTGCCGGCACATTTCTTTCGGGACCCGGAGGGCGGTCTTGCCGCTGTGGACCGTGAGCTTAACGCGTATAGGCGTAGCCATGCGTTCGACGTGCATCTCCGCGAGACGAAGCAGCGCGAGAATCTGACTTACGAACAGGTGGCCAAGCGCTGCGGAGTGTCGGCGCAGGCAGCGAAAGAACGAATTCGAAGGGCACGCTATCTCGAGGACAAACGGACCGAATTTCCTTTGCCCAACGGTGCCTTCTAACTGCCTGGTCGTACAATCTGGCCGGAAGGACAAACGATGGATCAACGCGTCATCGATCTTTGGGATCGGCTCATGTCCTATGGCGAAGGAGATGCGGTCCCGCGCCCCGCATTCCGTAATGAGGTATAGGTGCTGCATGAAGCGATCACCGATGAGCAGAGTCGGCTTGGCCTCATGCGGATATTCAATTTTATATGCGATCTGGTGGCAGCGCATCTCGAAGATGCAGGTGGTAATCTTGAAGCCTTCGCTCCACCGGCAGGACCAGATATGGATTTCCTGCGCGCCGAAAGCCTTGTCGACGGCGTGCTGGACTGGAGCCGGCTGCGTTATGTGACCGAGCGCGAGGTACTGGCGAGCCGCGTGACAGCAGATGATCCGCTACGTCGTTACGCATTGGGCGACGATTTCGCCTTTGATGAATTTCGTGGAACGCCACCCCCGACGAGGCCGCTCCGCCATTGAGACAACGATTCTTGGCACCTCGATATTGGGGGACGTGTCAAGATACCGAATAGCGACTGGTGGGTTATTGCAGCGTCTCCCGCTGCTGGGCCAGAATTCTGCAATAGCCGACCTCCGTCATCCACTTCGCGCGGCGCAGATGATCTTTCCAGCAATGCAGAGTCCGCTCCGGCTCGGCGATCGGATCACGGTGTAGCACGACCGGGCAACCTCTTGCCAATCCGCGCCCGCGACGTCGGCGCCCAATAGCCGGAAATATGTGATGGTATGCTGATCGTCATAGGGCGTGATGTTGTCCGACCAAGGCACTTCGTCGGCAACACTTGGATCAAGTTCGATCATCGGTCTCTTCACCTTGCCTGTCCTTTGAGTCGGATCGCCCACTAGTTTGTCGTCTTTGGCGTTCCGTTGGCGTGATTCAACTCGAGGAGAAGCCAGTCTCGAAACTTGCCCATATATTCTCCCGTATCCGCGACAATCTGCGCCACCAGATCCTCACTGAGATCATCCTTTGTCAGATCGAGATCACGAAGAGCGCTCGCCACCATATGGCGCTGAAAGACATATATGGCGTTGCGGATGTATCCGCGCACAATTGTTTCGATCGCTTTGTCATCACCTTTTGCGGCATGGATAAGCTTTTCTATCGCCAAAACCGTAGGATTTGGCTCATCAATCGTCTGCCGCATTTCCGGCGTCAGCTTCCTTTCCAGTTCGGCCATAGATTACTCCGGATCGCTTGCTCATGGCATGTCGGAATATTCGCACGGACATACCAGGCGGACAAGGCCTAGCTGCGGCGAACTCCCGTCGGACTTCCTTCCGCAGTAGGACCATCCATTCTTCAATCGAGATCACACGAGGTGCGGACTGTGCGGAAGGTTCGCTTCGCTGTCTGTCACAGACCTCCTGATCTCACGTCGCGTCACCATTCCGGAAGGGGAGGGGGCTTGGGTTGGAGGATAGCCTTCAGCTGGAGTTTTTCTCATGGCCCTTTCGCGGACCAGCGCCGATCCCCGCTTGCATGCGGCCGCCGCCAGCATCGTCAAATCCCTGGGCGGCGAATGGAAGCCATCGGGTGCAATGTGCCGTTGCCCCGCCCATGACGATCATCGCCCGAGCCTTTCTGTCCGGGTCGGTGAACGCGGTATCCTGTTCAAATGCTTTGCGGGGTGCTCCACCATCGAAGTCATTCGCGCGCTTCGCGGTGACCAGCACCGCATCCCTTCGAACGAAGGCGGTCGCACCATGCCCGATGGGCAAGAGCGCCAACTCTCGGGACGGATACGCTCTCTCTGGAGGGAAGCCGGTCCGATTGGCGATACACCGGCCGAAGTTTATCTCGCATCTCGCAGACTGGCTGGTTCGTATCCCTCGCTCCGCTATCACGATCGGGTTCCCTACGGGCGCGGGGAAAACGTCTGCTTCCGCCCCGCGCTGCTTGCCGCTGTGGAGTGCGATACCGGCGTCATAGCTCTGGAGCGGCTCTTCCTCGATCCTCGCACTGGTCTGCCGATCGCCGACCTCGATCCCCCGAAACGGCTGCTGGGCCGACCCCTCGGCGGCGCGGTTCGCTTTGGTACCGCAACTTCCGTGCTCGGCCTCGCTGAGGGGTGGGAGACCGCATGGTCCGCGCATCTTCGGCTGGGCATTCCGGTTTGGGCCGCGTTGGGGTCCGATCGCTTGCCTCTGGTCACAATACCCGAGCGGGTCGAGCATCTTATTCTCCTCCCTGACGATGATCCTCCGGGTCGCCGTTGCGCGCGACGCGCCCGGCAGGCGCACACGCGGCCGGGTCTTGTGATCGAGACCAGGTTTCCCGGCGGCGGCTTCAACGACTGGAACGACCTGCATCGCGCAGAAGGGAGAGAGGGAAGGAGGTGGTTGGAGCAGGTGGCCTGACGGTCGGCTGCGATCCGCACATTCAGGCACGCGCGGCGGGACGCCGAGGCGGCTCTGATCAGCCCGCCAAATTCCACAAGGAGACGAGCCTTGACCTCGCCACAACAGAGCTATCCCGCCACACTGTCGCTATCCAGAATCGTGAAGGGCGACAATCCCCGCCGCTACTTCGACCGGAAAAAGCACGAGGAAATGGTCGCCTCGATCCGGCTGCGCGGCATTATTCAGCCCATATTGCTCCGCCCGAGAGCCGACGTCTTCGCCATCGTCTGCGGAGAGCGCCGTTACCGGGCGGGGCTAGAGGTCTACGGCGCCGACGGCGAAGTGCCAGTCATCATCCGCGAGATGACGGACCAGGAAGCCCTCGAAGCCGCGATCGCCGAGAACGACGATCGTGACGATCCTTCCGAGACCGAGCAGGCGGATGCCGCTGTCCGCTACCTTGCCGCGTGCCAGGGCGACCGGGCCGAGGCCATACGGCGGCTCGGATGGTCGCGCGATAAGCTCGATCGCCGCCTTGCGCTCGCCAATCTCTCCGAGGTGGTCAAAACCGCGCTCGACGAACGCCGGATCAAGCTCGGCCATGCTGAACTGCTCGCTGCGGTTCCCGGCGACAAGCAGGACAAGGCCCTCGATACGATCCTGAAAGCCGCTCTCGATGTGAACAAGACGCGCGAACTGCTTATGCGCGTCACGCAGCATCTCGGCGGCGCGCGCTTCGACAAAAGTGAATGCACGAGCTGCCCGTTCAACTCGGCCACGCAGCGCGCGCTTTTCGAAACTCATGTCGACGACGGCTATTGCACCAACGCGGCGTGCTTCGAACTCAAGACCGAAGCCGCCGAGGTGATCCGTTTCGAACAGGAAGAACGCGCCGCGAAGGCCGCACGGGCCGCGGCTCCACCCCCCGTCGAGACGGACGACGGTGACGATCATAGTGATGGGATCGAGGACACCACGTCATCGCCCGACACTCAGCCGCGTTCCGACGCTACCACCTTGAACTTGGATGGCGCCGGTACGCGCGCCGCGACGCCCGCCGCCCCGGTCGAGCCCGCAACCAGCGCCAGTGCGGCGGACAAGCCAGCTGTCACCGCCAGGTCGATCGCAGCCCGCACCACCGAGCTTCGCGAGGCGATGTGGCGAACCGCGCTTGCCCGGGCGCTCGCCGGCAATGCCGAGCAGGCTCGCACGACCATCCTTGTCGCGGCGATGTCGGGCACGCTCTCGCAGATCAAGTCCAATACGCTGACGTCGCGCGCCGGCCTGCTGGTCGGCCCCGAGTTTCCGGAGCTCGACTACAGCGCCCAGATCACCGCGATCCGCGCGCTGCCCGACGCCCGCGCGGCGAATGTGCTGTCCGTCATCGGCGCCGCCTACGCCAAGGATGTGGTCAGTTTCGGCCATGTCGCCGATCTCGCCAGGATGTTCGAGGTCGACCTTCGGCCAAGCTGGCAGGTCGATCAGTCGTTTCTCGAGCGATACACGAAGGGCGAGCTCAAATTCATCGCCCAGGAATGCGGCCTTGTCGCACATGTAGGCGAGAAGCGGTTCGCGAAGATGCTCGCCTCAAAGAAGCCCGAGCTGATTACCGGCATGCTCAATCGGATCGGCTTCGATTGGGCCGGGCGCCTGCCGAGCGCCATTACCCTCGACGGCACTTATGGTGCGCCCCCGGACCGCGGTGCCCACCAGGCCGAAGCGCCGATCGCGGAACTCGCTGCCTGACCGGCTTCCCCACACTCCCAGACAAAGGATACCGACATGCTTGTTACAAGCCTGCTCCCGCTGCTCGTCCGCTATTCGCTCGGTCTCGACATGGTCGCCGGACCCGACGAGACCGTCACCCTGACGATCATTCCGCGTAAGGCGGGCCCAAAGTCTGCCGCGCTCGACGGCAGCGAGACCCGGCCAATCTCGATCACGGCCAGCGCCGAGGAGATCGATGCCGAATTGGCGCGCGGCGCGAACGGCGCGCTCGGCCAGCTCATCGCCACGCGCAGGACGCTCGCGGACCAGATTGCCGAGCAGCGGCAGGCGGACGAAGACGCCAGGGCCGCCGCGGCGGAAGCTGCGAAGGCAAAGGCCGCCAAGGCTGCGGCGACCAAGCCGCCCGCTCCGACCAGCCCTCCGAAGATCGAGACGCCGACCAGTCCCCCGGCTGACGCCAAGGCAGATGAACCCGCCACCCTGTTCTGAGCCGATCCGCTCGACCCGTTCCCTCATCACCAACCCGGAGATCTCATATGCAGGTTAATCAACTCACGCGCGCCTATCGCTACGACGGTATCGACCTTCCGGTGCCGCCGCATCTCGCGGGTGACCCGGATGCCCTGCGCGCCTATCACGCCACCCTCTACCCGGCGATAACAAACGCCGAGATGATCGACGTCGGCGTTTCGGGCACGGCGCACGTGACCGAATATCGCCGCGCGGTCGGCACCAAGGGCTGACCCATGCCGCACGCTAAACGCGCGGCTATCCCGGCCGCACCCCGCAAAAGCCTCATCGAATGGATCGAGAACGATGGCAACTCGGCTGATATCTCCCAACCTGCCTGCAGCAGTCAGGCCAAGGCGCTCCATGCGCGGATCCTCTCCGACCCCTATGACGGGAACCGCGAAACCCCGGAACCGCTTGCATGCCCGGCCGGCTTGCCCCTCCCGCCGCTCGGCTGACCTCGCGGGGCGCGCCGTCGCGATCTCGGCGGATGTCCCCGCGATATTCGATGCGCCGCTGCCGCCGCATCACAAGCTGATCGGCCGCTGGGTCGCCGCGCGGGAAGCGTCGTCGGGATTATACACGCGCGCCGCGGCCCGTCAGCATATCGAAGGCATTTTCAACGCCGCCGTGCTCGAGATCCTCGATCCCATCGAAATCGCCGACTTCAGGGTCGCCGTCATTCTCAAGGAGGGGGACGGCACGCCGGCGATTGCCGTGATCTGCCAGAACTTGGGCCAGATCGAACTGGGATGGATCGAAACCGGCGATGCGCCCATTCCCTGGCGCGCCGCCGCATACAGGGCGCTCGAGCAGTGCCTCGGCCGCGTCCTTCCGATCTTCAGCTACGAGGATCTCTTCAACGAGATATCTATCTACTATTGGGATGGCGAGACCGACGACGAACGCGCGCGGCAAAGCCTGATAGCCTATCACGGCGCGGACGCGGACGAGCTCGACGAACTTACGCTGCCGTCCGAAATGAACGCGCGTCGGCCCGAATGGATGATCAAGGAAAACGCGGCGCCTTCAGCGCGGCTCCCATCAGGCCTGCGGCAGAAACTCAAGAGATTTCACGCCGCGCACAAAGCTGTCGGCTCTCTCCGGCCCGAACGCAACGCATGGGACTTCGATCTCGAGGTCGCCTACGACTATATCCCCGGCATCGAGGAATGCTCGTCCCTTCCGCCGCTCACGCTCGTTCCCTTCGATCACTTCGCGCGCGAACTCGATGATGTCGCCCGCAACGGCATGGAGATGGGCTTCATGGAGGTCGCCGGGCTGTGCCCGCTGCGGGATGCACACCACATCGACGACTGGTTCGCGTCCGTACGGCTCGGCGCGGAATTCCTGCTCGCAGCACAAGAGCTGATCCAGGTCGATCCAGCCAAACTCTGAGGTGTCCAATGTCCGAACATTCTACCCAGTTCGAAGCCGCTGGCGGCGGCCTGGTCCTGAGGGGCGCGATCCTGCTCTACCGCAGCGAAGGGCCGCGCAATTTCAGCTCCTATGGTGCCCACCGCGGGGATGCGGGGGCGTTCGCCAGCATGCACGCGGTCGAGCATGACGACGAGGGCCGGCCGACGATAGCCGCGGGCGTTCCGCTCTCTCGCGCGCATCTGCGGCAATGGACCGAAGCCCTCGGGCGGACAGTCCGACCCGAACTCCTGCCCGAAAACATACTGGTCGCTCACCCCGACATGCTTGTCTGGTGGGTTCCCGAACAGGTGCGCCCCGCCTATTTCAACCTGTCGACGCGTTTGGCGGGGCTTCAGGTCCTGACGGAACGAACGGTCGTGCCGGTGCCCTATCCCGCACATCTGTTCATCGCCACCGGGTCGCGCCTCGGTGTCTACGCGCTGCCCGTGAACGAGCGTCCGACCGCCGACACGCGCGTGCTGCACTCACCGATCCTCAACGTCTTCGTCAATGGATCGCTTTGCTGGGGCAATATCCCGACACCGCGCGCGCTCGCCATTTCGTCCATCCCGGAGTTCGAGCGGGCGGTGTTCGACAGTTGGTCGACGCACCCAAATCCGGGACAGGAGTTCACCATCAGCGGCAAGGGCGGCCTCGTCCGGCTCTGGGACGGTCTTGCCGCCCGCCGTGCGAAGCGCTTTCCGATCAAGCGCCTCAAGCCGTTTGGCGCCGGCGCCCGGCAGGGACGGCGCTCATCGACCGAACCAGTAACCGTTGGCAGAATCATCGGAGGCGCGAAATGACCGCCTTGCTCGCCGACGATCCCACGGCTGCCGCGCTCCTTGCCGATGTGCCCTGCTATCCGGTCCCGCTGCATGGCGGATCGCCGGCGCTCGACGCACTACGCGCCGCTCGGGTCGGGCGCGGCCTCGCTGTCGGGACGGATGGCGTCCTCCTGATCCTGCGCCGTCCATGGCTCGCGCTCGACATTCCGGTCACACGGCCGATTGCGGCGCACCTGCCTTATGGTAGCGTCGGCGGCCCAAAGGCAGACCTGCGCTGCGGGTTCATCCCCGCGGGATTCCTCACATCAGTCCTCGAGTCGCTGCGCGCGGCCCTACCGAATGAAAGCGCGGCTTTTATTCTCTGGAACGAGGCCTCGCGCGAGTTCGCCCTGGACTTTCCCGTCATCGACGAGGCCACGCCCTCGCGCCTTGTCTATCGCACGCCGGTCCTGCCGCCCGATTGGCACATGATCTGCGACATCCATAGCCATGGCACCGGGCCGGCCTTCTTCAGCGCCACCGACGATGCCGACGACGCGCACGCGACGAAGATATCGCTCGTGTTCGGCCGGTTGGACCAGCTCGACGGTCCCACAAGAGCGTCGCGCCTCTGCGCCGGCGGCATGTTCCTGCCGCTGCCGCGCAGCCCATTTGCAGGAGACCATCATGCCGCCTGACACCAGCGCCCGCCACTATCTTCCAGCCGCATTCGGCGACCGCACGCTCAAGGTTCTGCTCATAGGCTGCGGCGGCAACGGCGCGCAGATGCTTATGGGACTCGCCTCGCTCGACATGGCGCTGCGCGAGATCTCCTCGCGATCGCTGCACGTCACCGTGGTCGACGACGATATCGTCACCGAGGCCAATCTCGGCCGGCAGCCCTTCTTTCGCTGCGATCTCGGCAATTCAAAGGCGCGGACGCTCATCGAGCGCATCAACCTTGCGCATGGCCTCGCCTGGAAGGCGGTTCACGGACGCGCGCCCGGCAAGGTCGGCGTCGACGGCGCCGATATCCTCATCACCTGTGTCGACACGGCCTCGGCCCGCCGTGCGATCGGAGCGGCGCTTGCTGATGAACGGAACGGTCCCGCCTATTGGATGGACCTCGGCAATCGCTCGAGTGACGGACAGTTTCTGGTTGGCTGCCCCGCACGGGCCGGCGCCAAGGTTCGCGCACGGCTTCCGACCGTACTCGAATATTTCCCCGAACTCGCCGACGACAGCGTGCCTGACGACAACGCCCCGTCCTGTTCTGTTGCCGAGGCGCTTGAACGCCAGTCGCTGTTCGTCAACCGCGTCATGGCGAGCCACGCCCTCGCGCTGCTGTTCGACCTGCTCGGCCGGGGCTCGATCGGCCATGCGGGCGGTTTCATCAATCTTGCCAGCGGGCAGGCGGTCCCGATTCCGCTGCCGCGCAACGACTGAAGCCGTATTCGCTCGGACGGCATGTCTTCGACGGCCTGCCGACGGCTCACCATCCGGAAACCGGCCGCCTTTGGGCAACAGCGCATCGGTGCCGCCGCTTTTTACCCCCGAGATGGCGCACTCACGGGTCGCGTTGACACCGCTGAGCGAGACTAAAGGAGAACAAATATGCCTCAATTTGAAGTCCAGGTGATCGCGCGGCTGTGGGTCAATCAACGTATCGTGATCAACGCACCAAATGCGGAAATTGCGGCGCAACAGGCAATCGAGACGGCCCGGGAAAGCCCCGCTGCTTGGGAGGTTCCCGGCGCGAAAGATTTCACCGAGATACTGATCGACCCGGAAGAACTGACTGATTTCGACACGGACGAAATCACGGTTGAAGGATAGCGGCTAGCTCCGCCCAAGTAGTCCCACCCGTCCCTGTTTCTCTCTTTTGGAAGGATAGTGTGCATGACGCCTATTACTGACGATAACTGGACACTCCACTATACGATTGGCCGCGTTCTCGCCGCCAAGGTCAAACCCGGCGATGTGGTTCACATGCCGGGCGGGGGCGGCGACCTGATCGTGCTCGGCGGAAGAGCGCCGCTGCGCGCCAACGACCGCGGCAGCATCATCGTCCGCTATGCCCTCGCCGGGGATAGTGACAGGTTCGAGACGCGTCCCGGCGCGGTTGGGATGGTCTGGATCAGCGCCGCCGGTGGCTGGTCGGAGCTACCGGCATGAAACCGCACCATGTCCATGTCTACACGACGATCCGGGTCAAGGTCGCGGTGACCGCGGAAGATCATGCGGACGCCATGCGGCAAGCGGCAGCGATCGTCGGGACAGGGATTTTCCCTGTTCGTCTCCTTCCCAACGCTGCGGCGGTGCTCGACGCGCAGCCAGCCGAAGAGATCACCAGCTTTCTGGTGGACGAAGCGGACGATCCGGAGTTCGAGAACAGCTGCTTCTACGATGCGGAATACCGCAGTCGCGAGGACTGCCCAACATGACCGAATGAAGGGGAGGAGGAAGGGAAAGGCGCTCCGTTTGGTGGAGCGGTCTGGAGCATCCCCCATGAAAATCGAACTACGGCGCATCTCCTACAATGCCGCGCTCTCGCAGGAAACCGCCGCTTTTGCAGCCGAGGTCTGGATCGACGGCGAGCTTGCCTTCCACGCACGCAACCAGGGAACGGGCGGGGCGGACTTCTATCGTCAGGTCGGCCGATGGACCGAAGCTGAAGTCAATGCCTGGCTGACGGCCAATAGACTCCCGCGCAGCCTTGGCGACGACCTCGCTTGCGATCATGATCTTGAGATCGAGGTGAGCGACCTTCTGATGCGCGCCGTCGAAGGCAAACGCCTCAAACGCCTTCTCCGCACCAATCTGATCGCGATCGAACGCGATCAGATCCTGCAATATCCGCTCCGCAAGCGGCCACTGGCGATCGTCACCCGCGCCGTGCGCGCCACCAATCCCGATGCCGTCATTGTCAACGACGCCGGCGACGATGTGTTCGCGCGCGCCCTGGACGTGCTGCTCGCCAGCCGCTGACAGCCCGGATCGGAACGCCGATGACCAACGACTTCGATCCCGCCGATGCGGGATGCTGGATGGCGCAAGGCCGTCCGGCCCACCACGCGCATGCGCTCGCCGACGCTTGGCGCCGCTTTCCCGACCTGCCGAACGACGCGCCCCTGGACGAGCGCATGGCGCGTGCCCGCGAGCGTGTTCAGGCGCTTCGCCCGCTCAACGAAGCGATCGGACTGGAGACCGAACGCCAGCGCCAATTCGCGAACTTCGCCTGCATCGAACGCCAGATTGCCGAGGGCAGCACCGACAGCCGCAATGCCTTCATCCTCCATGCCCGCGACGTTCGTGGTTATGATTGGGACGCCTCTTACGCCTATGCTGACGGTCGCTATGCTGCGGAGGCTGGATGGGAATCGCGTCCACCGTCACCATGCCGCGCGGGGGAACAGGACGTCCGCCGACCCGCCTACCACCAGGGCTTTCTGGATGGCGGCGGTCAGCCCGACGACATCTTCGATGCCGCGCGGCGGTCCTTGGCGGTCACCCCATCCGAGATCGCGCACCCTGAAAACCCGCGCGCCGCCCGGCCGCTTCCCAGCCAATGGCCAGGCCCGACCGATACCCCGGCGCCCGTGTCATGGCATCGCCGCCTGCTGCTGCTCGGCGCTTCGGAGCGCGAGACAGGCGCGATCGGCATCCTCGCGATGCTGAGCGAACGGCCCGGACATGAGGCTGCGGCCCAATATGTCATCAGCGCCGAAACCGGGCTGCATCCGCTATCCGGCTTGTCGGCCCCGCCACCCGGCGATGGCGCCGCGCTCCGCCAGATCCTGCGCCAGGGCGACTATACGGACATCCTGATCGTCGCCGACGATGCGGAACTCGACCGGCTCGATGCCGATGCCGATATCCTGCCGCTCGCGCGAACGATGGAGCGGACCCGCAATTCGGTGCTCCAGCAGCGCGCGCAGTTTCGCCTCTGGCTCGCCCGGGGCCGCGCGCCCGGCGACCAGTTCGCCGCCGGCCATATCCGGTGGTCCAAAATGGCGGCCGGGCTGTCGGGACGCCTCGGGGATTTCACCGCGCGCTATGCCGGTCCGGCGCGACCTCGCGGCCACCGCATCGTGATCGAGGATGCGAGCGGCGATCTCGCCCATGGCTATCGCACGCCGTTCGGCGAGAAACTCCATCCCGAGATCGTGATCGGCAACAAGGCGCATGCCCGAACCGCGATGGCCGACCTGCTGCGGCAATATGCGGCTTCGCTTCGCCTGGGCTGATCCCGCATTTCCGGCCCGGCGGGACATAAACGCAGATGCCGCCTTTCGAGCAGACGCGTCATGGATGGGAAGGGGGAGGAGGATTGGCGGTATTTTCGACGAAGGACTTCCGCCAATGAACTCTGCCCTTGCCAACGAGCTTGACGCCCGAGCCGCCGAAGGCCGGCATCCGGTCACTCTCAGCCAAATCAAGCAGCAGTTGCGCGATCTGGGATACGCGCTCGATCGCACCCTCGACTGCCGCTCAATCGCCCGCATCATGACGGGGCCCCGCGCCGGACAAACCTACCCCAGTCTCTCGACGGGGATCAAGGAAGCGGACACCGGACGTAGCGCTTTCCACGTCGATGCCCGCCGCGACACCAAATTCCGGATGCTTCAAAAGCTTCGGTTTGAGGTCGGCCTCTATACCGTCCTCAAAGGGGCGATCCTGGACCTCTGATCGAAACCGCCCGGCCTCCCATCGATCACGCAGCGCCAGGGGCAGTCAGCCAAATCATTGCCAACCGCGCACGTAACAAGCCCGCTTGAGCCGCCGCTCGGCGTGAGGCCGCAGCCCCCCTGACATCCGACCGGGCCGCCACGCCGCGCCCGCAAGACCACCGAAAAGGAAGCATTCCATGCGAAACAGTGCATCCGCGCTGGCTCTCCAGCTGTGCCTCGACTTCGACCAGCCGGTCGCGCCCGCCAAGCCAGCCGCCCCCGTCGATCCGGAGCCGACGCTCTTTTCGGCAACCATCGTCGACACCGCCCGGCCGCCAGTCGAGGCAGCTATTGATTTCTCCCTATCGGCGGGGCGGACCCTGGCGTCCTCATGGAAGGAACGCGCACGCGACAATGTCGAGGCGATCCGGCTGCTGAACCTGCTCGACCGCGAAGGACGGTCCGCATCACCGGCCGAGCAGCAGGCGATTTCCAGGTTCATCGGCTTCGGCGCGTCGGAACTTGCCAACAACATGTTCGCCCGCCGCGGGAAAGAATATCGCGAGGGCTGGGAGGAACTAGGGCAGGCCCTGGTCGCCGAGACGACCGATGTCGAACTCCAGTCTCTCAAACGCGCGACGCAATATGCGCATTACACCCCCGAATACATCATCCGCGCCATGTGGGACGCTGCCCGGACCCTCGGCTTTACCGGTGGGCAGGTTCTGGAACCGGGGTGCGGCAGCGGCCTCTTCATGGGGCTCCGGCCGGATGCATTGTCGCAGGACACGCTGTTCGTGGGCATCGAGAACGATCCCGTCACCGCTCGCGTCGCAAAAGCGCTCTATCCCAATCAGGTCATCCGCTGCGTCGATTTCGACAAGGCGCCCCTGCCCGCCGACTTCGACCTCGCGATCGGCAATCCGCCCTTCTCGAACCTCACCATCCAGAACCGGACCGAACTCGGTAAGCTCGGCCTGTCGCTTCACGACTATTTCATCGCCAAATCGCTCGAGCATCTACGGCCCGGCGGCATCGCCCTGTTTGTGACATCGCGCTATTCGCTCGACAAGAGCGATCCCAAAGCCCGCCACCATATCGACGGCATTGCCGATTTCCTCGGCGCGGTGCGCCTTCCGGGCAAGGCCATGCGGCAAGAGGCGGGCACGGACGTCGTCGTCGATATCCTGCTTTTCCAGAAACACACCCCCGATGCCCTTCCACGCACGCAGAACTGGATCGAGCTGGCCGAGATCCCCGACAGCGACGAAGGTTTCGGGCCGCTGCGGATCAACCGCTATTTCCTCGACCATCCCGATCATGTGCTGGGGCGTCACGAATGGCGCAGCGGCCAGTTCGGCATGGACTATAATTGCGCGGCCGACCCCGACGCAGACCTCCCGGTCGTCCTCGCGGCCACCTTGTCCGCGATCGCATCGAAGCACGCGGGCGCCTGCAAGCCGCTCGAGCGCACCACATCCCTGCGCGACATGCCAAGCGCCACCCTGGATGTGCAAGTCGGCACCGCCGCGGACGAAGCCGAGTTCAAGGAAGGCAGCTATCTGGTTTCCGGCGGTGTCCTCCACCAGATCATAAATGGCACCCCGACCGTGGTCGGCGTCAAATCCGGCCGCGGCGGCGCTGGTCTGTTTCCCAAGCACGCGGCTATCATCAAGGCCCTCATCCCGATCCGCGATACGGTCCGCGCGATCCTGCGCGCGCAGTTGGGCGACCGGCCCTATGATGCCCTTCAGCAGGCGCTGTTCACCCACTACCGGCAGTTCGCGAAAAAATACGGTCCGATCAACCGCCCCATCACCAGCATCCGCACCGATCCGGAGACAGGGGCCGAGAAGGAGTATCAGCGCCGCCCTAACCTTCAGCCCTTCCTCGATGACCCCGACGTCTGGCTGGTCGCTTCGATCGAGACCTATGACGAGGCGAGCGACACGGGCACGCCCGGTCCGATCTTCACCGAATGCGTCGTCAAGCCGCCGGTAACCCATGAAATCCATTCGGCGCAGGATGCCCTGGCGCTATCGCTCCATGACCGCGGCCGCGTCGATTTGCCCCTGATCGCTCAGATGCTCGGCGTTACCGAAACCGAGGCGCTCACCGATCTTGCGGGGGACATCTATCTCGACCCCGTCCGCAGCACACCGCATTTCGATCACTGGGTCACGGCCGACGAGGTCCTTTCCGGGCCGGTTCGCACCAAGCTCGCCCTCGCGCGCGAGAAAGCCGGGACCGATCCGCGATTTTCTGCTGTCGCCACCGCGCTCGAAGCGGTCCAGCCGGTCGATCTGAAGCCCAGCGAGATCACCGCGCGTCTCGGCGCGCCCTGGATTCCGGTCGATGTCATCGAGGCGTTCATCCTCGAAATCATGGAGGTCGAGACCCGGATCCTCCATACGGTGGAGCTGGCGAGCTGGACGGTCGACAAGGCCCCGTTCGCCGGGCACGTCAGTTCCTCCTCGACCTGGGGCACAGCCCGCCGGAGCGCGGCGGACCTGCTCGAAGACGCGCTGAACTCCCACATTCCCAAGATCTACGACGTCCACCGCGACGCCGACGGTTCGGAACGCCGCGAGCTCAACGTCGTCGACACCGAAGCGGCCAAAGAGAAGCTGGCGAAGATCAAGTCGACCTTCGAGACCTGGGTCTGGCAGGAGAGCGAACGCGCCGATCGGTTGGTCCGCATCTACAACGATGCCTACAACAATCTCGTGCCCCGGAGCTTCAGCGGCCAGCACCTGAAGCTGCCGGGCGCGTCGACGACGATCCGCATGCGCGATCACCAGAAGCGCGTCGTCTGGCGGATCATCGCGTCGGGCTCGACCTATGTGGCCCATAGCGTCGGCGCGGGCAAAACCTTCAGCCTCTGCGCCGCAGTGATGGAGCAGCGGCGTCTCGGCCTCGCCAACAAACCGATGATCACGGTGCCCAACCATTGCCTCGCGCAGATCGCGCGCGAGTTCCTGATGCTCTATCCCACCGCGCGCATCCTGGTCGCCGACGACACGAACTTCGTGAAGGAGAAGCGGCAGCGGTTCCTGGCGCGCGCGACCACGGGCAATTGGGATGCGATCATCATCACGCATGATGCGTTCAAGTTCGTGCCCACGCCGTCATCTTTCGAGAAGCAGCTGATCGAGCACCAGCTCGACAGCTACGAGGTGCTGATCACCGGCATCGACAGCCAGGACCGCGTGTCGCGCAAACGCGTAGAACGCCTGAAAGAAGGACTGAAGCAAAGGCTGGAGAATCTCCAGTCCCGCAAGGATGACCTCGTCCATATTGGCGAGATCGGCATCGACCAGATCGTCGTCGACGAGGCCCAGCAGTTCCGCAAGCTGACCTTCGCCACCAATCTCGGCGACCTGAAGGGCGTCGACCCGGTCGGCTCGCAGCGTGCCTGGGACCTGTTCGTGAAGAGCCGTTATCTCGCCGGGACCAATCCCGGACGCGAACTGATCCTGTCATCGGGCACGCCCATCACCAACACGCTGGGCGAGATGTATACGCTGCAGCGCTTCATGCAACCCGACGAGCTTCACGCCAAGGGCCTGCACGAATTCGACGCCTGGGCGTCTGCCTTCGGAGACACCCGCACCGAACTCGAACTCCAGCCGAGCGGCAGCTACAAGCCCGTCACCCGCTTCTGCGAGTTCGTCAACGTCGCCGACCTGATGGCGATGTATCGCAGCGTCGCCGATGTCGTCTTGAAGGATGATCTGCGCCAGTACGTCAAGCTCCCCACCATCAGGGGCGGCAAACGGCAGATCGTCGTCGCGAAATCCGGCGCGCCGTTCAAAGCCTATCAGCGGGTGCTCGCCAAACGCATCCAGGCCATCGAGACCCGCGGCGGCCGGCCGCAAAAGGGCGACGACATCCTGCTGTCGGTGATTACCGATGGCCGCCACTCGGCGATCGACCTGCGGTTCGTCGACGCGGATGTCGGCAACGAGGAGGGCAACAAGCTCAATCTCCTGATCGAGAATGCTTATCGTATCTGGGAAGAGACGGCCGACTATCGCTACATCGATCCGGAAACCGGCAAGCCGTATCCGCTCTCAGGCGCGGTGCAGATGATCTTCTCCGATCTCGGCACCGAGGCCGCGCTCGAAACGCGCGGCTTCTCCGCCTATGTCTGGATCCGCGATCGGCTTGTCGCGATGGGCGTGCCGGCCGAGCAGA
Source organism: Sphingobium salicis subsp. salicis (assembly GCF_049472635.1). Lineage (NCBI taxonomy): Bacteria > Pseudomonadati > Pseudomonadota > Alphaproteobacteria > Sphingomonadales > Sphingobiaceae > Sphingobium > Sphingobium salicis. The sequence continues at coordinate 2,204,637 of NZ_JAYRCS010000001.1, read as the reverse complement.
TCGCCTTCATGCAGCATTACAAGAAGAACAGCGCCAAACAGCGCCTGTTCAACGATCTCAACCAGGGGCGCAAGCGGTTCGTTCTGGGATCGACCGCGACCATGGGCACCGGCGTCAACGCGCAGCAGCGCCTGAAAGCCCTGCATCATCTCGACGTTCCCTGGCTGCCATCCGATATCGAGCAGCGGGAAGGGCGCATCGAGCGCCAGGGCAACCAGAATGACGAGATCGAGCTTTACGGCTACGCCACCAGCGGCTCGATGGACGCGACCAACTGGCAGATGCTCGAGCGCAAGGCCCGCTTCATCAACATGGCCATGTCGGGTGACCGCTCGATCCGGCGGATCGAGGACGTCAGCTCCAACGTCAATCAGTTCGCGCTGGCCAAGGCTCTCGCGTCGGGCGACGACCGCCTGATGAAGAAGGCCGGGCTCGATGCCGAGGTCGCACGGCTCCTGCGCCTGCGCGATGCCCATGTCGACGACCAGTATAATATCCGCAGGACCATCACGCGAACGACGCGCGAGATCGAGGACTGCCACAAGCAGATCGCCAGGCTCGAGGCCGATCTTGCACATCGTGTTCCCACGAAGGTGGATGAGATCCTCTTCGATTGCGACGGCACGATGATGACCGATCGCAAGGCTGCCGGCGAACGTCTCCTCGGATATGCGCACCGGATGCGGAAAGGTCGCGCCGAGGCGCGCTGGACGCTCGGCACCTTCAACGGCATCGGCCTGGAACTCTCGGGCTACGAGGCCCTCGACCCCGATGGACGGCGCTACCTCTGCACCGTGATCGCGATGCAGCATCACGGCGAGCACGCCGACTTCGAGGTGACCGAGAAGACGCGGCCGAGCACGGTGATCGGCCGGATCGAGTCCTCCATCCGCGATCTCGACACGGATCTCGCCGTCGTCAGGGCCAGTCTCGAAGCCAACGAACGGCGTCTTCCCGCCTTCGAGGCTCGCTTGGGGCAAGCATTTCCCGACGCCGCCCTGCTCGACGAAAAACTCAACGAACTCGCCGAGCTCGAGGCCGAGCTGGCGAGCACCAAGGGCGAGTTCAACGCGGACAATGACGGTGACGCGCCGCTGCCCCCGCTTTTGGACGGCGCAGGCACGCCGGTGCCACAAGAAGCCGCCGTTGCTGCCTGATGCTCACATCGGTCTGGCTATCAATGGCAATTTGTGCCATTATGACCTCAGGAGATATGTCAATGGCGTCCATGAATGTTTCATTGCCCGATCCGATGCGCGATTATGTCCAGAAGCGCATCGACAAGGGGCACTATGCAAGTGTCAGTGACTATGTGCGCGATCTAATCCGTCGTGACCAGGCGGACACGGAGAATGAACAGCGCTGGCTGAGCTCGCTTGATGCTTCAGTCGAGGAAGCGGTAGAGGAACTGGAGAGCGGCGGCGGCCGTGAGCTCGGGGCCTTCTGTCGGGAGCTCACCTCCGAAATCGAAGCTCAAGGCCACCAGACCCCGCTTCAATGATTGTCATACTGGCGTCGGCCGCCCAGCGCGATCTACGCGCGATCGGCCGCTACATCGCGCAGGATAATCCCTTGCGCGCAGTCTCCTTCATCGCAGAGCTCGAGAGCGCCGCACAGGGCCTTGCCGAGATGCCACAGGGCTTTCCGCTGGTTCCGCGTTACGAACGATACGGTATCAGACGCAGGTCCTATCGCGGCTATGCTTTACTCTATCGTGTCGCAGGCGATCGGATAGGTGTCGTCCGAATCCTTGGACCAGGACAGGACATCGACCGGGCCTTGAACCTACTTTGAGATGAGCGGCGCGCACGAAGCGCCCGTGCTGTCTGCTGTCAATGCTGCGGTTTGTCGGCATGAAACATTATGCAGCCACCCCCAACGGACGGCGCCGAGCGCGGTATCATCAATAGGCTCCAGTCGTCCTGGCGACTGCGGAGCATATTGACACACAGGTTCACGCGCCTGGTCTTCGGCGCATGGGAAGGGGAGAGGGGAGAGAGCAGGCGAGGCCTGTTCAAATGGACCGCAGACCATCACGACCGCGGTTGCTCCAGGGCAGGCGCTCCTAGCACCGGAGTCCTTCCCATGACCATCCCAAGATCCGCGCCATGGACGGCGCAGGAAATCGTTACGCTGCGTGCCTGTTATCCTGCCGAAGGACACAGCGTCGCGCAGCGGCTTCCGGGCCGAAGCGTCCATGCCTTGCAGGTCAAGGCTCACAAGCTCGGCCTGAAGACAGCCCATAGAAATCCCGCGCCGAGGCCGCGCCTTGGCGGTGAGAACCTCGACGAAGCCATCCGGCTGCGTGAGGTCGAGAACTGGTCGTTCAGCGCGATCGGCACACATTTCGGTATCTGCGAAGCCAGCGCCTGCAACGCGGTGACGATCGCCCTTTGTGTCCGGCGCGGATACCGTCCGGCAGAGCGCGATCAGCATGGGCGCCTGACGGCTGAGGGTATCGAGCGACTGCGCTATGCGTTGAAGAAGGGTTACAAGGGCATCGACATTCAGTTGCGTCTTGGCGTCTCGGCCGCCTGCGTTTCCGAGCAGCGCCGGCGATATAATCGTGAACTGCTCGCACGCGGCAAGGCCGCGCTGCCCCCGCCGGGCGGCGGCGAGGCTTACAGCGGCGTCAAACTGTCGCCGGCAAAGCGCAGGCAGGTCGAGGAGCTGTTCCTGCAGGGGCTCGGCACACAGAAGATCGCCGAGCGCACCGGCGTGTCGAAGACGAGCTGCACCAGGATCAGGGGCCGCCTTATCCGAAGTCTGCGCCGCAAAGGGGAGTCGCTTCCTGGATGCGATAGCTGCGGGGTCCGTCATGTGCATGCTGAAAGCGCGCGTTTCGTAACCGATGAACAGAAAGACCTTCTGCGCGCGATGCTCCTCGATCGGGTGCCCGTCCAGCGAGCCGCGCGCGAACTCGCGATTGGCGCCTCGACAGCCTATCGGCTTCGTGACGCCTTCGCCGCCGAACTGGCGGGCGAAGGCCGGGCCCTGCCGCCTCCAAGGCGTCCTGGCCGGGTTCGCCACGCGCCCATGCGCAATTCCTGCTGGCCTCCGGCTTCGCCTCAGGAGATCTACGCGTTCCGGCGCCTCCTCGGCTGTATGGGGTTCGCTGAGGCGAAAGCACATTGGCAGGACACGCGGCGAGAGGAGGCAAGGATAGCACGAGAAGCGGCCGCGACGCACAAGCTTACTTTCGAGGAGCAGCTTGCCAAGGTCGCGTCCGGCGAACTGCGCATCACACGCGGCTTCGTTCGCAACCATCTCGAGCCGCGGCTTCCCGCACAAGCCGTCGACGCGTGATCGCGCGCGGCACCGGCGCGCTGGGGCGGCCGGAATCTCCTGGCATGATCGATCCCGGGCAACCGCCGGTCGCCCAGCCTCTGGCGGCGACGGCCTGACCGAAGAGGAGAGGGAGGGTTTGAGGCGGGCGTGCTGATGCGCCCGGACGGCAGGAACTGGCCTCATGCCCTATGACATCCCCTCTCGCTTCCAGCAGCCGCCCGCCGGCTTGTCCCAGGCGGACCGATCACCGGTGTACTCTTCGAACGTTGCCCCTCGGTTGGCCGCGGGCACCCCCATCGAGATCATCGTCGGCCTTCCCGGCCTGTCGGAGGGGCCCTTGCTCGCCCGCGCGCGCGCGTTGCAGCTTCCCGTCCTCATCTCCGCGAACAGCCTGTCACGCTGGCGGCAATGTGACGGCGGGCGTGAATGGGCCGGTTGGCGGTTGAGGCAGCTTGCCAACGCCCATGGCCTCGCTTCGATCATGCTCGATTCCGCCGGATTCGTCCTCGCATCAAGATATCGAGGCCTCCCATGGACCGTCGAGGATTATGTCGAAGGGCTGGCGGCCGCCTACCCCTGGCGGCTCTGGGCAAGCCTCGATCATTGCGTCGAACCCGAGATCGCGCGCGACCGTGAAGAAGTGCTCGATCGGATCGCGCGCACTGTTCGCCTCAACATCGAATGCCATGCCCGCGCACTCGACGCCGGTATCGTCTCGAATTTCATGCCAGTTTTGCAAGGCCGCCGACCAGGCGATTATGTGCGCTGTCTCGATGGCATCGCCCATATCCTGCGTCCGGGACAAACGGTTGCGATCGGATCGACCTGTCGGCGCGCCGTGCACGGGGAGGATGGCCTTCTCGCCGTGTTCGAAACACTCGACCGCCATCTCGATTCCACGCACCCGCTCCACGGTTTCGGGATCAAAGGCCCGGCTCTTAGTCATTTGCGCGCTTTCGAACATCGCAAGATCACGGTCGACAGCAGCGCATTCTCCTATGCGGCGCGTATGTCCGCGCTGTTCGACGGACACGCCAAGACCAACCACTTCGTCGCCGACCACATGGAACGCTGGACCGAACGGCAATATGCCCGGCTCGCGCGTCCTCGGAACGGGTTTCAATCGTCATTGCCGCTGCCGTTGCCTGCGGAACCCCTTCCGACAGGCTGGGAAGCCGCCGTTGCCGCCGCGCGAGAGGAGATTCGGGCGCTCGTGATGGACGGCGAAATTTCCCACGATCAAATTACCGACGCCTGGATCGCCGAGTGGGCGGCCGATTTGCTGGGGACCGCTTGACCGACCGCTCCGCACCAAAGTGAAGCGTCAGACAGAATGCTGGTTGAATTGGTCGCGATAATCCGCTAAATGTAACTCATTAAACTAGGAGTGCCCCCATGTCCCGTCCCGCCAGCACCGCAACCGTCGATGTCGATAGCATCCTGCGCGACCGGATAATGGCGAGCGCCGACCGCATCATCAAGATGATGCCGCCCGCCGCCAAGGCGGCCGCGATCGGCAGCGTCGATGTTGCGGCGCTCGTCTTCAATATCGCGCGCGGAATCCCATCGGTCGAAACCGATGATCCCGACAAAGCGGAGGACATCACACGGGCAATCGCCTTCAAGCGCCGGCTGATCGACGAAGCGGGCGGCGCGTTCGACGCCGAGGCGGTGCGCAAGCTTCTCGGCCACAAGACCGTGCAAGCCGTCTACAAGGCCGCCCGCGATCGCCGCCTGCTGATGGTCGAAGACAATGGCGCCAAGCTGTTTCCGGCATTCCAGTTCGACGGCGACACCATCCGTCCTGCAATGTCGCGCATTCTTGCCGCCGCGCCCGGCGCCGGCGGATGGGCCGTGCTGCAATATCTGGTGAGCGGCGATGGAGGTCTGGGCGACGCGCGGCCGATCGACCTGATCAAGGGCAATGAGGCGGACGTCGATCGCGTCATACGCTTCGCCGGTACGCTCGACGACTGACGATGGTCGCTCGCGCTACTATGCCGGTGGCGACCATCGCCGCCGGGCAAACGCTCCACCGCGTGCACGGCGCATCCGTTCCCGCGCGCTGGTATGGGCGCAAGGACGCGACATGGCGCTGGGACGACCCTCAAGGGCGCTACGGCGTCCTCTATCTCGGCAAGAGCTTGACCGGTCCATTTACCGAGAGCCTGCTGCGGACACCAGGCGACCGGGACGTCCTATGGGACCGCGTCCAGCAGAAGCGCGCCGCCGCCTTCGTCACCACGCGAACGCTCCGCCTCGCAAAGCTGCATGGCCCTGGCCTCGCCTGGTTCCAAACGACGGCCGCGGGCGTTTCGGCGGACTTCGATCCCGCAATCCATCGGGATGCCTATGCCACGACGCAGACGATCTCCGCGTTCGTCTACGCTGACACCGCGCTTGACGGCATCCAGTACCGTTCACGCTTCGATACCGATCAGCTTTGTGTCGCATTGTTCGAACGCGCCGATTCCGCGATTGACCTGGTCAGCGAAAACCTGCCGATCGGCAAGGACTGGACCCGGAAGATACTGAAGCCGAGAGGCTACGAATTGATTGAGCTATAGAGTCCCGTTTCAACTTCGAAGGCGCCTCCCAGGCGCTGACCTATCCGAGGCGTCGTCACCACCGGGGCGCGAAGAGCGGCGCCCTGCGGCTTCATGCTATGCTGACTGCTCTGCCTCGGTCGGCTTCTTGCGCGGTCGCCGGGTTGTCGGCGTTTTCTTCGCCTTAGGGGCCGGAGCGGTTTCCACCGTCCTTGGCTTACGACCAAGCCCGATTTTCTTGGCGAGCGACCGGCGCTGTTCGGCGTAATTGGGAGCAACCATCGGGTAATCGGAAGGCAAATTCCACTTGGTCCGATAGTCGGCAGGGCTCATCTGATAGTGTGTCATCAGATGCCGCTTGAGCATCTTCAACTTCTTGCCGTCTTCGAGACATACGATGTAATCGGGCTTGACCGAAGCACGGATCGAAACCGCCGGTTCAGGTTTGATGTCCGGCAGCACTGCCGGCTCCCGAAGACTGTTCAGCGCACCGTGAATATTCTGGATCAACACGGGTAAGTCACCAACGGCGACGCTGTTGTTCGAGACATGCGCGGCCACGATATCGGCGGTAAGCGTTATGAGTATTTCTGCCGTATCGACCTTCTCTGTCATGTCGTTCTTCCTTGTCGTGAGGAATAATGCGGCTGCGAAGACGGACACCCGATAGCAAGTCGTTGCGGGCACGGCCAGAGCTTCCATGCGCCCCACTTGCCGGGCCAGTGACCCGGCTTGCCGCCGGACGGGCTACGCATCCGAAAATGGCCGACCGCCGTCGCCGCGACGGGCCGGAGGAGAGAAGGGGGTGGTTGATGGTGATCCAATAGGGAGGCTATAGCCATGACCGCCGTTCACATGATCGCGCCCGACCGTCGTCGGCACGCAGAGCCGATTTTCGTATCCGGCTCGCTTTCCATCCGGCAACTTCCCCAGGCAGTGAAGGCTCGCCTCGGCAAGATTGTCGACGACGGCGTCCCGGTGCTGGTCGGCGATGCCCGCGGCGTCGATACGGCCGTGCAGCTCTATCTTTCGGATTGGAACGTCGACGCGGTGACCGTGTTCTGCACCGGATCCACGCCCCGGAACAATATCGGAGGCTGGCCGGTCACGCGCGTAAAGTCCGATGCGCGTCCGGGCACACGCGAGTGGCATAGCGCGAAAGACCGCGAAATGTCGCTCCTCGCAGGCGCCGGTCTCGTGATCTGGGATGGCACAAGCAAGGGCAGCGGCTTCAATATTCGACGACTGTCCGATCGCGGCTGTCCGGTCATCATCTATCTTCATCCCGCCGGTCGCTTCGTGCAGCTGAGCACCGACGCCGAGCGAAATGCCTTCTTCTCTCGCTACCTCCCGGGCTGATGGGGCTCCGATCAATAGAAGCCGACCACCTTCATCGCTGTCGCCTCAACACGATAGACCAGGATTCAAACCCATGATCTTCTACACCGCCGTCGAACCCGGCACGCTTCACACCAGGATAGTGGGAACCCAAGCCGATGCCCGCGCCATCAACCGGGAGTTCACCCAGATCGATATCCCGATCGGAAAGCCGGAGCTGATGGCTTGGGCGAACGACATGCAGCGTCAGATCGACGAATTGCGCGACGCTCTCGGCCGTGCCGCGGCTGATGAGCCGAGCGGGACTAGCGCAGAGACCCTCGAACCCGCGCCGCTCCCACACCGGACGACTTCCAGCGATGACCGGCCGATGGAAACGGCCCCGATACGCGCTGAATCGCCAACGGAGATCATGGCACTGGACGCGGCGCGGCTCGCTCCGATCGTCGAACAGGCGGTCGAGCGCGTCGGCGAATTGGGCCAAACCGCGTTCGAGGCGATCGACGCCTACCAGGCCCGGGACGGTGTCGGTGGCTCTTTCAGCCGCGGCGTCCATATCCTGTCGGTGCTCTGCGCCAGCGAGCATCAATTGACCCGGCTGCTATTCCGGGCGCGCGCAAAAAGAACCTGATCCTCGGCCGCGGTGCTGCCGCGACGCCCGACTGGGGAGGAGGGGGAAGGATTGAGGCGGGTGTGTTGATGCGCCCGGACCTCAGGAGCCTGACCCCATGTCGTACGACATTGCCTTTCGCTTTCAGCAGGCGCTCGATCCCTCGGCGCTGATCACGCTGCCGACCGCCTTGCACGCCCTCAATGCCGCGATCACGGATTGCCGCAACGCCGGGCGGCCTCACGAAAGCGATCCCGCCGTAATTCTGCTTGCACGTCACCTCGGCGACATCGCCTCTCGGATCGAGCGTCCCAATGTCGAACTGCGGCGCGCCTGCATGGATGCCATTGCCGATCTCAGGCGCAAGCCCGCGCTCATCGCGCTGGCTCACAAAGGCGTTGCCTATGACGAGGCCGCCAAGAAGCTGTTCCACTCGGACGCGCGCAAGGCGCTCCGCCGGTTGGCCGACGCGCTTCGCCTGCCCGAAGACAGCTTCGATATTCGTTCGGTGCAAGGAGGAATCTCGGTGTCGGGCGAGATCATTCTGCACGGCGAACAGATATACGTCCAGATCAGCCTCGGCTGTATGGGGCGCGGCCGCGAGATCATGTTCCGCCGTGTCACCGGCCGCAAGGACTATTGCGGCGATCGCAACCATTGGGGGGACATCGCTGACCTGATGGCGCCCGACACCCTGGCACGACGCATCCGCCGCGAACTTCATCTTTCCGAACCTGACACACCGCCCTCGCGGCTCGTCGCCTGAGGAGCTGCGTCATGGAAATCATTGCTGCCCACGCGTGCGTCCTCGCGCGCCCGAAATCCGTGTCACGGGGGCGTCTCTTCGTCTGCGGTGATATTCACGGCTGCTACGATGAATTGATGCAGCAGCTCCGGCTTGTTGGCTTCGACACGGGACGCGATCGGCTGGTTGCCCTCGGTGACCTCGTCGACCGCGGCCCCAAAAGCGCTGAGGTCCTGGCGCTGCTCACAGAACCCTGGTTCACCAGCATTCGCGGCAATCACGAGGAGCTGATGATCCAGGCCGTCAACGGCGATCCCACCATGCACATCATCAACGGCGGGATCTGGCTTGCCCATCTGCCTGCCGACGAAAGGAATCGTCTCGCCGCCTTGGCGATGGCGCTTCCGGTCGCGCTTACCGTGATCTCACCCTCGGGCCGCAAGATCGGCTTCGTCCACGCCGACGTGCCGGGCGACGATTGGGACGCGTTCATCGAACGTCTCGACTGCCCCCAGGTGCAGGAATACGCCATGTGGACGCGCGATCGCGTGCGAACCGCGAAACGTAACCTCCCCCTGCCGCCGATCCGCAACGTCGATCATGTCTATTTCGGCCACACGCCGCTCGCCGAGTCCGTCACCGCCGCGAACATGAGCTGGATCGATACCGGATGCTTCGCCACCGGCAGGCTGACGCTGGAAGAAATCGCATAACCGTCCTTGTCGAACCCGGCCCCCGCTCGATGGGGCGGGCCGCAAGGTGATGTCCCGCAATGTCGCGGACCGCAACGACCATGTTAGCGGCTCGTACGCGGGCACCGGTCCACGCGCTTGCCCGACCTGCGAGGCGCGCTGAGCGCATCCACCGCGAACTTCCCTTTTCGAACCCGACACCCCGCCCACGCGACTGGCCGCCTGAGGAGCAGCATTATGGAAATCATCGTCACCCGTTCCCGCATCGCGGGGACGCTACCGCACTATGTCTATCGCGCGCTGGTGCCCGCCGACAAGCTATCGTCCCACCGGCGGGCACTTGCCGGTACGGTTGCCGGTCCAACGATCGCCGGTCGTATCCCATGCGTCCGCATCGGCCCGCTGCTTGCGCCCGAACGCTATTTCGAGATGGCCCATCACCTGCGAAGCGGGCTTGCCCCGCGCATAGGCGCGCTTGCTCGCCGCATCGAGACGCTGGTGATCCGAACCAGCTTTCCCGAGATGACCGCCGCGTCCACGCCGATCGTGTTCCAGCTCGACACCGATCCCGGCGATGCCTGCATCTGGACCAATATCGACGACCTGACCGCCGCGTTCGATCGTCTCGAACCCCGGTCCGACCTTCTTACCGTCGCCGATCTCGGACTTCGGCAGGACGACGGCCGGCGCGCCGCCTGATCGCCGCCACCTGACATTCGTCATCGCCATTGGAGACCCATGATGGATATTTATGTCGTCACAACATTCCATTTCTCGCAAACGCCGGCGTCCATCAGCTATCACGCCAGCGAACGAGAGGCGTGCATCGCCGCGGCAGAGCGCGTGAACGCGTTTCGCGCCGATCTCGATCCCGTATCCCTGTCGCTGGTCGATGGGGACTGCTGGCAGCTTGGGTTGGCCGCGGCGCAGTTGGTCCAGCTCGCGGTGTTCGGCCTCAATGTCACCGACGTCGATGTCAGCAAGCTTGCCGATGCCTCCGGATTCGATGTCCGGCTCGAAAAGTCCGAACTTCAGGGCATGACCACCCTGGCGCTCGACGACCGCGAGCGGTCGACCGTTCTTGCGGCGCTTCGCGGATACCAGCGGCACCACTGTCCGTCCGATCTTGCCGATACCGGCAGCAACCTCGGCCGTCACAAATCGCTATCCCCGGATGCAATCGATGATCTCTGCACGCGGATCAATTGCGACACCCCGTTCCCGGTCGAAGCCAATATCGTCGTCACGCTCGACGGCGGTCTTGTCCAGGGTATCGCCGCCGACCGGCCTATCACGGTTCGCGTGGTCGACTACGACGTCGAGGGCGCCGATTCCGGTGACCTCGTCATGATTCCCCGAGACCAGGGTGAACCGGTTCCCGCATCCGTCAGCGGTTGGGCGGTGGACAGCGTCTGTATCGATCCGGAATGGATCGCCAACGTCGACGCGGCCTGCGCTTCGGAAAGTCGGGCGACCGCGCTGATGGCAGGAGCATGACCGCCATGAACCGCATCCGCAGGGTCGAGAACTTCGACCGCTATGAGATCCTCGCCCATCCTCTTCCCAGCCGCGAAGATCGCGTCTTCCATCCCGGCGACACAGAAACCTCGCGCGCTTCGATCACCTACGCATCACACGATGTTCGGATCGCCCGACCCACGGGTATCGGCAGCAAAGGCCGGGTCGCCATACTGATGCATCATGGAGGCGGGCGACACGTGCTCGAATTCAACGAGACCGCCCTGCCGATCGCCACCGCGCTCCTGGCCCTGCCGGAAAGGCAGCAATATGCCCTCGCATATGCGATCTTCGAGCAAGCCGATGAGTGCGCCGGCGGCGCCCGTGCGGCGGAGGCGGAGCGATGGGCCGATGCGTTTCTCGATGGCCGGATCCGCAAGCGCCGTAGCGGCGGCAGGCGCTACGCCCAAATAGAAACGCCGGATGAAAAGGCCTGTCGCCGCTCCTGATCTCGCTGCGGGTTTCCGCCGGAACAAATGATCGCCTGGTCGCCGCCAGGCGAGCTCCCAGACCATCACAGCAACCTAGGGGACATTCGCATGGATCACCAACCTTCACCGGCGAGCATCACCCAATTGCCCGTCATGACCAGCGCCGATGCCGAGAACGTCGGCTTTGCCATCTTCAACCATGTCCCGACGTTGCCGATCGACATTCCCGACGGGGGCTTCACGGTGAGCGCGAAAACGAGCGAGGGGCTGCGCGTCACCTTCTATTTCGGTCCTTACCGCACCGGCGGACCGCCACGCTGCATCGACATTTGCTACCACGATGCGAGCATGACCGTGCCCGATGGCGGAGGTTCACCAGTCCCGGTGTTCGACATGTTTACGATCGCGGAGGAAGGCCGCCACCCCTACGACAGCCGCAAATCCGATGTGTCCGAAAAACCGTCGATCGCGGTCGTGCTACTCGACAAGCCCGAGAGAGCGGGCGGCTGATCGTGCCGAACATGGCCCGCCTATCGGCCGCCACACTTACGGAATGACCCCGATTTTCCGGAATTTCCGGTGCGAATGGTCGGGAGCACCGGATCGTATCGCCCGCGCCGCGGGCTGTCCCCGACCGCCATCCCTCCATAATCAGGAGCATTTGCATGAACACGGACGATCTCGACACCGCAACACCCGAGCAGCTTGCGCCGGTCCTCTATGCCGCCCTCCAGCGTCTCGGTCAGCTCGGCCGGACCGGGGCTGTCGCGCTCGCGGCGCTGGTCGATGAAGACGATCCCGATTTCGAGGAAGCTGCGTCCTGGGTCGGCGACGTAGCCGCCGGAGACCTGCGCGAATAGTTCTCCACCACCGACATTTCTACCCACGCACGAAGCCCGGCCATCGCGCCGGGCTTCGTGATTCCGGGACATGCAAATGCACCGATCCGCCCCGGCACAGGATGCTGGCGGGCGTTTGAAAGGACCATCAATGATCAGCTTCACCGCGACATACAGCCCGGAGGACAACAAGATCCACCTCTACGCATCGTCCCGCCTCGATGCCGAGACCTATGCCCGTGTCAAGGAAGCGGGCTTCAAATGGGCTCCGAAACAGGAGCTTTTCGTGGCGCCGAAATGGACGCCGCAGCGCGAAGACCTCGCCATCGAACTGGCCGGTGAGATCGAGCCCGAGGAAATGACGCTGGCCGAGCGCGCCGCCATCAAGGCCGAGCGGCTCGAAGATCTTTCCCACAAGCGGCACGCCCAGGCCAATGCCTTTTCCCGGCGCGCCGATGAACTCTCGCAAGCCTTCTACATGGGCCAGCCCATCCTTGTCGGCCATCATAGCGAACGTCAGGCGCGCCGGACGCAGGAGCGCATGCATTCGGCATCGAGCGCCGCCGTGAACGCCGAAAAGGCCGCGACCTACTGGCTGGGTCGCGCGAGCGGCGTCGAGCATTTCGCCAACATGAAGAACAACCCGCGCACGCGGGCCAACCGGATCAAGACGCTGCTGGCCGAACTGCGCGACCTTCAGCGCGGCATCAACAGAGCCCATGCGGCACTGGCGATCTGGGAGGATATCACGAGCGACGAACAGATCCGCCACGCGCTCGGCAACATGGATTCCCGCACGATCTGGGCGAGCTGCGATCTCTATTACAAGGTCGACAATGGCGAGATCACGCCCGCCGATGCCCGGCAGCAGTGTGTCGAGGGCGCCAAGCTTGCCGCGGGCGGCCCCAACCGCCGCCGTTGGATCGAACATATCCTGCACCGGCTCGCGTTCGAGCGGTCGATGCTCGGCGACGTGCCGCGCTATGACGGCGAGCTGACCCCGGTCATCATCCAGGCCTTCGCCCGCGAGCATGGCGCCGAAAGTCCCAAATCCACAGCAATCGACGCCGGACGGTTCCGGCTCGAAAGCCCGGTCCCGCTCCCGGCGCATATCGCGTCGGAGAATTCCCTCGAGCTCAGCGAGGGCGACTGGCGCGACCTGATGCAAGCGTGCGGATACACCGTGCCGGAAAAGAAGGCCCGTCAAGCCTCGGCCAAACCGGACACCGTGCCTCTGATCAATCCATCGCGCGAACAGGCCGAGCAACTCCAGGCGATCTGGAATCTGCGCATGGTTGCGGCCTGCATCGGCAAGCGCAGCACCGCCAGGGCCAACGCGGTCTACGCGACGACACAGGCCACCTATTCGGCCAATGCGAAGGGCGACTATGACCCGTTCAAGACCGTCGAGATCGCCGCCGACGGGCACCGCGTGCGAATGGAATGGAAGGGCAATGAGCGTGTGCGGTCCGGCGAACCTGTCGCCCGCATCCGTATCTCGACGATCGGCGGTGAATTCTACAAGCCCGACGCGGTGGTCATCATCACCGACAAGCCCGCCAAACCGCTGCCGATCGACCTCGACACCCTGGAGGAGGGCGCCCGCCAGGCCGCGAACGAGGAGGCCGCAGCATGACGACCGGCAGCAACACTCCGCCCGATATCCCATCGCCCATCGACGTCCCGTGGCCCGGCGATTTCGAGAAGGTCGAGATCGCGCCCGCTGCGCAAAACCGGAGCGGCGTCACGCAGACGGACACGCTCGAATTCGCGCTCGAAACCGCCGCCTGCCTCTGGGAGGGGGTGCTGACATTGCGCGACCGTCCCGCCACCGATCCGGATGCCATCGCCCTGGCACTCGCTATCCGCGAAACCTGCAATGCCGTCGGCACCGCCGACCTGCGCTTGACCGTCGTGGGCTGGACCGGCGCCGTCGAGGCGGCCTGGAGCGCGGTCGCCGACGGCTACGACCTCTGTTTCGACTGGGACTTCGTGCCGGGCTGGATCATCGACCATATCGACTGGTCCGATCCCGCTCATCCGACGATCAGGCCGGAATCCCTGCGACAAGATCCCGAATCCGCTGCGAACGGCGGACCAGTCGCCACGCGGCCGACCAGCGTGCAGCCGCCTTCCGACGAGGAGAGCTGACGATGGGGCGCTCGGTATCCTATCCCAGCGAGGCGTATGTCGCCTTCTCGCAGTGGGACGCGGGCTGGATCGAAGACGACGACGAGCCCTATACCCGCCATTTCAGCCAAGTCGCGGCCCAGGACGATTGGGACTTCATCGTCGAGGATTTCCGCGAACAGGTGCTCGCGCTCTATCCTTCGGCATGGACCGCGACCGGCTGGATCGACCGCGAAGACCGTATTGTCGCCATGAACCGCTACGCCCGCTTCGGCATCTCGGAATATTGCGGCTGCATCGCATATTGGGTGGTCCTGCGCCACGACATCCATCCCGGTCAGGAAGGGTTGGCGCAACGCTGGGTCGACCAGATCGCGGTCGGTTTCAAGAAGCGGTTCGCGACCCTCGTCCGCTTGGACGTGTTCTCCAACGGCGAGGCTATTTTCGAGCGAACTGCCCCCTGACCGCGCGGCTCCCCGATCGCGCCCCTCCTAACATCCGACACCGGCATGATCCCGCCGAGCGGCCACCGCTCGGCGGCGCGGCCCGGCCGTGGAGCGAAGGGAGAGTGATGGGGTGCGGCGATGAGGTCGCGGCAACCCAGGAGGCTCACATGACATTTCCCACCACGATCCACGCCAGTGTCGGCGAGTCGATCATCCACAAGGCGACAAGACTTTTTGCCGGCTGCGTCGCCGACGCGCTCCACGAGCTCCTCCAGAACGCCCGCAGAGCAGGTGCCACTCGCGTCGACATCCGCCGGTTCGACCGGGATAGCGCCACGATCCTGCGCATCCGCGACGATGGCAGAGGCATAGCCGATCCGACCAAGCTTCTCGCGCTCGGCGACTCAGGCTGGGACAGCGACATTGCCCGCAGCGAGGATCCGGCGGGCATGGGTGTCTTCAGCCTTGCCGGTCGCCATGTCGTCATCCGGTCGCGCCCCGCCGACGCCGAGGACGGATGGCAAGTGACGATCCCGCCGCAGGAGTGGGAGAGCGGGGAGCCGCTCGAACTTGTCCCGGCAATAATCGCCAAGGGCACCGAAATCGAAATCGAATTGTCCAAGGCGTGGATCGACGAGCTTGGAGAAGCGGTGAAAAACGCGGCGCGCTTCTATCCGCTTCCGGTCTTTTATGGCGAGGAGCGGCAGGCCCATGAAGCCTTTTTGAAAGAGGCCGTGCGCGTCGAAAACTGGAACGGGTGCAGCATCGGCGTTTTTCTCGACAAGTACACGCCCCACCGCGAGCAGGCCCGAATCAACTTCCATGGCCTCACCGTCCCGTGCCGCCTGCCGCATGTCCATGACGCCGATGGCGGGCGCGGTTGGTATGCCAAGGTCGACATCGTGGACGCGAAAAATTTGCAGTTTGTGCTTCCGGCACGCAAGGAAATGGTCCAGAATACGGCGCTCGACGCCCTGCGCGAAGCCTGCCAAGCGGCGATTTTCCGCACCATCGCCCGTGAGGGCCATCATCGGCTTTCCTACACACAATGGCTCCGCGCGCGAGAACTCGGCATCTCGCTGCCCGAGGCGGCGCCCTTCCTGCACCTCTGGACACCCCGCATCGCCGAAACGAACGACATCTTTCCGGGTGAGCGGATCGCCGGGGAACCGATGGTCATCATGCCCACGCTATCCGCGAACATCGAGCAGTGCGTCGACCGCGCGCTGAAATCCGCAGATGGTCTCGGCGGCTCGCCCGTTCGCGCGATGCTCGAATTCGCCGGATATGGCTGGTACAATGCGCTCCCGCGCGTCCTGGGGCTGTCCTTTCAGGTCGAGACGGACAACGAGACGTTCCACTATGACGACGGGGCATCGGTTCCCGACGACGTCGATTCCGGCCGCGTCGGCGCGATCACGCTCGAGCTCGCAGTGCGGGCCACCGCCGATTCCGAGGAACCCGCCGACATCCTCGCATTCCCCGCCGATGTGCTGATCGTCCCCACCGACTGTTGCAGCGACCTCGACGACGTCGCCATCCTGCTCGGCACCGACTGCGCGATCACGCCCGGCGAACTCGCCTCGCTGCTCGAAGCCTCCTGCTTCTGGCCCAACGAGGATTGCGACGCCGACAGCCATTACACCCAACAGGCGGCATTCGAGATGCAGGCCCGCTTCGCCGCGAACATGCTGCTTCTCGGCGAGGATGCGGCGGTCCTCGAGCGCGTGCGCGAGGCGTTGCGCCAGCATGTCACCTGGCTGATCCCCAAGGACCGGGCGATCAGCATGCAGGCGGTCAACCATCTGGTCGAGGCCGCCTTCGCGGACAATGACGACGCGCCTTCGGTCGACGCCGCCGAGTAGCCAAGCTTTCCCCTCGCGCATGTCCGGCGCGTCGTTTCGCGCGGCGCGTCGGGCCGCGTCCACAAGGAGCCGTGCCATGACACAAAAGCCGCCCTTCACGAAAATCTTCGACGGCGTTGCGACGCGCAAGCAGATGTTCGAGTTGTTCAACCGGATTCCCGACTGCCCGTTCGAGGATCGAATCTCCGGGAAAACCTACGAAAATACGTGGTTCGAGGTGGACCGCGAGGGCTATGACACGATGCTTGAAGTGCTGCCGCCGCTCTTCATGCGAGCCGGGATGTTCGCTTTGTCCGAGCTCAAGGCCGGCTTCGTCGGCTCGGTTTTCTTCGAGATCGATAGCATCGACGGACGCAGGCGCTGGTTCACCGGATATTGCAACCTCGGCGATCGCAGCAGCCCCGACGCGATGCGGGCCGCGATCATCGCGTATGAGAAGGTCGCTATGGCCAACCTGTCGCGAGACGCCGCCCTGGATTTGATCTGGGAGCGCACGCACGATGATTTTCGCGGTCTCGCAGGTCAGTTCAATCCCGACGCCTGGCCCACCGAGCATCACGGCAAACGGTCCATCCTCGTCCATGAACCGGGCGTCGGCACTGTCCAGAAGCTTCTCGAAAATCTCACCGACGCCGAGATCGCCGACCGGCTGCCGCACGGGCCGACGATCTAGCTGCGTCCGCGAGACCTTCCGCTCCACGAGGAGCCGCCCGCGAACCCCGATGACGCGATCGGTGACCGAACGGGATTCGCCCGGTCGAGCCAAATCCCGTCATTTTCATCAAGGAGCCGAAACATGACCAACAATTTTGTGCGAACGGCTTTCGCCATTCCGGTGATGCCGCACGAAGCCCTGTTACTCGAAGAATGCTTTGCCGTGGCCGATGAGCTGTCCAGCGATTTCGCCGAACTTCCGATCGACGGCATGCAGACGGTGAAAGCTTACTACGCATCCCGCAGCGACGCTTTCAAGATCACCTTCCCGAAGAAACCGGAAGAAGACGATCCTTTCGCCGGCTTCTTCGACCTCTGGTCCGATCCCGGCTTTCTCGGCTTTGACGCCGACCTCAGTATCCGGGGCGATCCGGAGGGCAAAGCGCAGTTCGCATTCATCAGCGGCCATGATGTCGACGTTCCGTCAATCGCCTCGCTGATCCAGAAGGTCTGCAAATCCGCGTTGCCCTTCGGTTTTCAGTGGGCGGAAGGTAACGAGGAGGACGACGGGTGCCGCTCCTTTGCGGGCGGATATTATGTCATATCCGACACCGAGATCTTCGGCGGCCCGACCCGCTGGCTCGTGAATGAAACGCTGCACACCCTGCGGGCAGGTGCGGCGTGAAGCCCCTGCTCAAACGGCCGTGCAACGAGTGCCCCTGGCGCCGCGACCATCCTGCCGGCTGGCTTGGCGGCTATCGGCCGGAAGACTTCACGCAGCAAATCCAGTTCGATGGGCCGCCGCTGCCATGCCATAAGACCATCCCGGGCGACGGCACCGATGCCCGCGCCATGTGCGCCGGCGCGCTCATATTCATGCGCAACTCGTGCAAAGGTGCGCACCATCCCGACTATGGCGATGCGCTCGACACGGTCGAGCCCGACACCGCGACGGTGTTCGCGTGGTCCCACGAGTTTATCGATCACCACTGCAACCCGGACAAATGGCTGGAGCGTGTTCGGGCCAGGATGACCGCCCAGCGTTAACGTCCTCGGTCAGTGAACGGCTCAATCGCCCTGATGGAAGGGAAGGTGGCGGGAGGGGTGCGGCGATGGGTTCGCTGCCAGTCAGGAGACTCCTATGTCATTTTCCACCTCGACACGCACGACAAGCGGCCGTTCCGGCTTCACACAGGCCGACGAGCCGCCCGGTCCGCTCGATACGATCTTACGCGAACTGTTCCGCATCGCCCAACGCGCCGGTGCCTGCCGGATCCATGTCGAAACGTTCGATTATGAAGGACGTCCGACCCTCTCCGTCCTCGACAATGGCTCGGGGATCGACAGTCCACGGGCCTTGCTCGCACTGGACGCCTTCGGTTGGCGCGCGGCCCGTCTGCGGTCGCAGCCTTCATCTGGCCTCGCGCTATCGAGCCTGGTTGGACGGCATACGATCGTCCGGTCCGGTCCCGATGAAACCGAACCCGCATGGAGCGTGACGATTCCAGCCGAGGCCTGGACTGGTGAAGCGCCGATCGCGGTCGAGCCGGATGGCGGCCTTTGCGGCACCAATATCATGGTCGAGATTCCCGAAGAATGGCGTCCGGGGCTCGAGGACGCCGTGGCAGCCGCCGCGCGGCACGTGCCCATGCACGTCTTTTTCCACGCCCGGTGGAAGAATCCCGACTGATCCCGAACGATCGGGCCGGTGCCTGCCGCGCCGGCTCCGGCCGTGCCTTTTAAGGAAACATCCGATGCACGACGATCAATTCGACGCGCTGGTCGACGACGCGACCCATGCCGTCAACAACCTAATTCCCGACCGGCTGCTCGACGGCCTGGGCGATAGCGGAAGGTCGAACCTGCTTTTCCAGATCAACGACGTGCTGACGCCGATCCTGCGCGAGGTGGTCGACACCGCCGGGGACGACAGCGACAATCCGACCCGCGCAAGCACGATCGCCGGGCTTTTGTCAGAGCTTCTGGAGACGCATGCCGCCAAATGTGACGATGGCGGAGCTCGTGAGGAAGACCGTCCGCCGCATGTGATTTCGGAAGTCCACGGCACCAGCGCCAATATCGACAGCATCGCGAGCTGCGACATCGAGACCGGGACGCAAATCTACCTCGTCCTGGACGATGGCGCGGCGTTCCGCATTGCCGTGGAAGCGGTCGCCTGATGATCGAAATGCACATGGCGCTGCTCGCACTTCTCCGATCGCGACGGCCCATCACCTGAGACCCTGATCCAGCGTCGACCTTGCCCGCCTGGCGGGACGCAAAGCTTCCTCAACGCACACACAAGGAGGATATCATGGCCCAACTGTCGCCGCTCAGATCCCGCCTTTGCGATTTCGACCGAGCCTATGCGCTGGCGATCCGCATACGCGAGACCACCGGACGCCATCAGTTCGTCCTGCGCACGGGCGATCCGATCCAGCCATTCCGCATAACGGAGACGCGTCCGGCAATGGACGAAGGTCTGGTCCTGCACGTCGCCTGATCCCGATTCCCATCGTCACGGAGCTACGCCAATGGACGCTGCCGCCCAATATCCCATCAAGCCGGGCATGTGGATCAGGACCGAGGAGGGCGAGAAGCTCTTCTTCCTGCGATACTCGTTGACCGGCCATTGGGGCTTCTTCTCGGAAGACCGCCACCACGCCACACGGGAACACAAGCTCCCGCTCGCGGGCCTGCAACCCTGGCACCAGGAGCGCCGCCGATGAAAACCCACGTCATGACCAGCGGCCTTCGGATCACGCTGTCAAAAACCGAACTCCAGGCGTTGCTGACCCTCGCGCGCTATGGCGCCGAACAGATCGCGGTCGCGCGACTATTACATCGTGCCCAAGCGGCAGGAAGCCGTGGCGCCCGACATCATCAAGGGCCTCGAAGACGGCCTGGCATCGCTTCGGTGGAAGCAGGCGGAGGCCAGGGAGAGACGCGACGCACCCAGGCGCGAGGCCGAACGCCGCGCCGCACGCGAGCATCACGCCGTGGTCGACGGCTTTACGGTCTTCGGCACGCTCGGAGACTGGACCGACCTCTCGGACCACCCCGACGAGCGCCGGTGGGCGGATATGTTCATGCCAGGGACCGAGCCAAGGGAACAGGCCGAACTGCGTCGTAACGTCTGGCGGATATACGTCAGCAAAGGCAGTGCGGCGTCGGACGACTTCACGGTCTTTCCGGGCGACTGCACCGAAACCGCCGACCGCGGAGAAATCGAGCATCTCGCTCGGCGGATCATCGCCAAATATCAGAAATGACGATCTCGCGTCAGCGGGATGCACGCAATCCGGGAAGTGGGTCGCATCGGGGCGAGGCGCTGCCTCTGCTCTTCACAGGAGTTGCGCCATGCAGGAAATCACATTTCATCTCGGCTCCGCCGGACATCCGGTAAGCTGGACCCTCCATGCCGTCTACGGTCGTGCCTGCGGGATCGCGTTCGCCTCCGCCCGCGCATGGTACGCCCGGCAGGTATCGGCCCCCAAATTGGCGACGACGCCGCCAGGCGGCCAATATGTCGTGCAGATCAGGAATAATCAGGTCGTGAACGCCGAGCTGTTCTTCGACGCCGAGTATTTCCGGCATCATCAGGAGCCGGACGACCTATCCTGGCTATGCCAGTTTCACACGTTTCCGCTCGAGATGCCCGAGCGCCTCAAGGACATCGTCACCGCGGACCTGCGCAGCCGGCTGATCGCCGCCGGGTTTCTGATCCCCCGCGCCGAATGGATTGCGCGATACCCCGATCAGGCGGAGTTTTTGCGGCAATTCCGCGAACTGCGGCATCGGGACGGTGCATAGTCCGCGGGCCTCGTCTTAGCCGCGCGAAGAGAAGGAGGAGGGATGGTGGTGAGGTCCATTTGGGAGTCCACCAGCCATGCACGTTGCCAACCACGCTTCGGGTAGTCTGTCTCGAACGCCGCCGGTCTTCATTTCGGGATCCCTGTCGATCCGGCACCTCCCGACCGTCGTGAAGGAGCGGCTCTGCGCCATCGTCGACCAGGCGCTGCCCGTCGTTATCGGGGATGCACGCGGTGCGGACGCGGCTGTCCAGCGGTTCCTTGCCGATTGCGGCGTGCGTCATGTCACGGTCTTTTGCAGCGACACGAGCCCCCGGCACAATCTCGGGCACTGGCCTGTCCAACACGTGAGAGCCAACGCACCTTCCGGCACGCGCGCCTTCCACAACGCGAAAGACCGCGAAATGTCTGGCCTGGCAGGGGCCGGCTTCGTCATCTGGGATGGGTCCAGCCAAGGCAGCCGGGCCAACATCCGTCACTTGTGCGAGCGTGGACGCTATATCGTCGTCTTTCTCCGAGCCGAAAACCGCTTTGCCGTCCTGTCCAGCAACGCGAAACGGATGGCCTTTCTAACTTCCGGCCGCCTAGACTGACATCACGGTGACCACGCCGGGGCTTTCGCGAAAACTCCTGGCCCACACGGGCACGCAGGGCCATCAATCGAAGGACATTCGCTTATGAATCCCGCCCTTGCCAATGAGCTTGCCGCTCGCGTCGACGAGGGTTGGCACCCTGTCACTCTCGACGACATCGAGCGGCGGCTGCGCGATATCGGTTACGCCCTTGATCGTCGCCTGGACTGCCGTTCGACCGCTCGAATCATGACCGGCTCTCGCGCCGGAAAAACCTATCCTTGCCTCTCGACCGGCATCAAGGAGACCGACACTGGCCGTTGCGCCTGCCACACCGAGGCTCGGCGCGATGCCAATTTCCGAACTCTGCAACAGCTTCGCTTCATGGACCTCTGATCCTTTGCGGACCGTTGTCCACCGCTTGAAAGGCGGGCGTTTCATCTCTAGATATTGAATCGATCGTTTCGATCGATACGATCGAATGGAGGTATTATGCAGACGATTACGGCCAATGAAGCCAAAACCCGCTTCGGCGAACTGATCGACCGGGTTCAGCGCGAGCCCGTGCGGGTTACGCGCCGCAACCGGGTGGTCGGCGTCATGGTTTCCCCGGAGGATTACGCGGCGATGCGGGAGTTCTACGCGGACAGGCTTGCCCGCACGCTACGCGAAACCGCGAGCGAGGCTGCGCGCAAGGGCCTGACCGACAGCGAACTGGAGCGTCTGCTTTCCGATGAAGGGTGACGCTTTCGTTCTCGATACGAATGTCCTCATCAGCGCCGCGCTTTCGGCGGAATCGCCCCCTGCCAGAGTGACCCACTGGGTGATCGCTAATGCCCGGCTGATCTTCGCCGAACCCACTTTCGAGGAATTCCGATCCCGGCTCTGGCGTCCGAAGTTCGACAGATATTTGACGATCGAGCGTCGGAACCAGATCCTGCACGATTTCAGCGCTATCGCGGACTGGGTGGAACTGAACAGCGATCCTCTCCCGGTCAGCAGCCGGGATCCCGACGATGATATGTTTATCCGCGCCGCCATTGCCGGATCGGCCCGCTGGCTGGTGAGTGGGGACCGGGATTTACTTGAGGTTCAAGGTTTGCCTGCCCCCACGATCGTGTCGCCCGCGGACATGCTGAAACGCATTTCCGCATAGGCGGCACAGCCTCAGGCCCCTTCGAGCAGCCGCTCGCGGGCCAAATCCAGCGCATGCGACAGCCGCATCGCCACCACCTGGTCCTTGGGATCGACGAGGCATTCAAGAGCCGCCTCCATGTGCTTGATAGCGTTTTCCAACCCAGGTGCTTCATCCGTCATCTTTGGTTCTCCGCTAGTCCGCGCTCAGTCGGCGGGCACCCTCCTTGTGGAGGATGCCGGCCCCTGAGCCGGACGGTTGAAAACGCGAAAGATAGACGCGTGCCTGAATTTTTAGCCGGAGCCTGGACATAGTACAGGCCATCCGGCCGCAAAGGCATGCAGCCGACTCTATCTCTCGGAGTTTCAACGCTCCGGCCCACCACCGGCAGACGCACATCCCCTAGCCCGATCAAGCGTTAGTTGCCAGTCGGTTCGTGTGAAATTACCGGATGTCGAGGTCAGGTGTGCGGGATCAGCGCGTCGACTGGCGGGCCGCTTCGACCGGGCGATACATGTCTGCCCGATCGCGCATCAGGGCAGCGAGCCAGACCAGATCGCTTGCGGCATCAGCCAGCGGCAGGGGCGCAACCTTGTCGAACAGACGGCGCTGATAGGAAGACCCGTGATCGTGAATCTCAACCAGACGGTTGCGCGCCGGGCTGTTCGGATCGGTGATTTCCGCATTGGCTTCGCGAGCCGCATCGAGAAAGGCTTCTGCCAGTTCCTGCGCCTCATAGTAGCCGGAATCCAGGCCTTCCCCCAGAGCGAGGGCGGCGAGTTCGCTACGCACGCCGGTAAGATCGGAGTCGTTCACCGCATCGATCAGTGGCATGTTAAAATCGAAGGTGGTGAGATAATCCGCGATCATGGAGAAACGTCCTTTCAACCATTTACTAGAACATAAAAAGAACGCAATCAAGCTCTCAAACCTCCTATGCTGAAGGACTTTCGTCATGCTTTCTTCCTCCGCAGGGGCCGCCCACAGCGGCCATCCTCCCGCGCAGTGACCATGGCGGCTGCACCCCTGCGTCTCCATGGCCGTCTTCGCCGCAACGCGCGTGGCTTCCTCCTCGAGATGGACGATGGCCACGTCTGGCGGCTCAGGGGCGCGCAGGATTTCCCGCCGCTCCTGGATACTGCCGTCATCGTCGAGGCACGCAAGGCCAGCAGCATCCTCCTCGACGTTCTCTGGATGGGGCCGGCCTAGCACCTTGGCGGCGCGCCCGGCGCTGGTCTTCGAGCGTCGCGCCGGCGGCACCGTCGCTGCGGACCTCGGCGAGGACGCCTCGGCCCGCCATCACTGTTGATTTCCACTGAGAAGTGACCCGGGTAGGGCGTAAATTTCCACTAAGAATTGACCCATGTTGAACTCGTCCCTGGCTTTGGCAAGCGAGGGTATATGGAGTGTTGGACATGGCGTTATTGAGCGTTATCCGGCGCTGGCATTTTCGCGATCATCTACCGATCCGGGAGATAGCGCGGCGCACCGGACTATCACGCAACACGATCCGCAAATATTTGCGGTCCGAGACGATCGATCCGCGATTCAAGGTGCCTGATCGACCAAGCAAACTGGATCCATTTGCTGAGCATCTGGCGGCCTGGCTGCGGCGCGAGATGGGCCGATCGCGCAAGCAGAAGCGCACGATCAAGCAGTTTCACGCCGATCTGGTGAGCCTGGGTTATGAAGGATCCTACAACCGGGTTGCCGCTTTTGCTCGGGACTGGCGCGAAGATTATCGGCGCCAGCAACAGATTGGCGGGCGTGGGACATTCGTGCCCCTGTCGTTCGCGCCGGGGGAAGCTTTCCAGTTTGATTGGAGTGAGGACTGGGCAATCATTGCCGGGGTTCGGACCAAGCTGCAGGTCGCGCACTTCAAGCTCAGTTACAGCCGGGCATTCATCGTGCGCGCCTACCTTCTGCAAACCCATGAGATGCTGTTCGACGCCCATAATCACGCCTTCCGCGTGCTGGGCGGCGTGCCGCGCCGGGGTATCTATGACAATATGCGCACGGCCGTCGACAAGGTCGGGCGTGGCAAGGAACGCACCGTCAACGCACGCTTTCTGACGATGGTCAGCCACTATCTGTTCGAAGCCGAGTTCTGTAACCCGGCTGCGGGATGGGAAAAGGGGCAGGTCGAGAAGAATGTCCAGGATGCGCGGCACCGTCTGTGGCAACCCACGCCGCAGGCCGAGAGCCTTGATGCGCTGAACCTGTGGCTGGAGGAGCGCTGCAAGGCGTTATGGGAGGACATCTCTCACGGGATCGAACCCGGGTCGGTTGCCAATGCCTGGGCCGATGAATCTGAGTGTCTGATGGTTGCGGGCAGGCCCTTCGATGGTTTTGTGGAATATCGCAAACGGGTATCGCCGACCTGCCTCATCCACTTTGAGCGCAATCGCTACAGCGTACCGGCCTCTTTCGCCAATCGCACTGTCAGCCTGCGCGTCTATCCTGATCGCTTCCAGGTCGTCGCCGAGGGGCAGCCAATCTGCGCACATCAGCGCATCATCAACCGCTCTCACGACGGTCCAGGTCATACGGTTTATGACTGGCGCCATTATCTGGCGGTCGTGCAGCGCAAACCCGGCGCCCTGCGCAACGGAGCGCCCTTCCTTGAGCTACCCGATGCGTTCCAGCGTCTGCAGCGACATCTGTTGCGCAATCCCGGCGGCGACAGGGAAATGGTCGAAATACTGGCGCTGGTTCTTCATCATGATGAGCAACTGGTGCTGACGGCGGTCACCATGGCGCTGGAGGCTGGCGTTCCGACCAAGACCCATATCCTCAATCTGCTCTATAGGCTGGTCGACGGAAAACCGATCTCCACGCCGCCGGTGACGGCGCCCCAGGCGCTCAAACTGGTCAGCGAGCCGATGGCCAATGTCGAACGCTATGATGATCTGCGCAAGGAGAAGCGTCATGCGTCATGACCCTGCCAGCGGCGCCATCGTCGTCATGCTCCGCAGCCTCAAGATGCATGGCATGGCGCAGGCCGTCACCGATCTCATGGAACAGGGATCTCCAGCCTTCGAAGCCGCCATCCCGATCCTCTCCCAGTTGCTCAAAGCCGAGACAGCAGAACGGGAGGTTCGGTCTGTGGCCTATCAGCTCAAGATCGCGCGCTTCCCTGTCTATCGCGATCTGGCCGGCTTCGACTTTACCAGTAGCGAGGTCAATGAAGCTCTAGTGCGTCAGTTGCATCGCTGCGACTTCATCGACATCGCCGACAATATCGTGCTGGTCGGCGGTCCTGGCACCGGCAAGAGCCATGTGGCAACGGCGCTGGGCATCCAGGCCATCGAACATCATCGAAAGCGCGTCCGCTTCTTCTCGACGGTCGAACTGGTCAATGCGCTCGAGCAGGAAAAAGCACAGGGCAAGGCCGGTCAGATCGCCAATCGCCTCCTGCACTCCGATCTCGTTATCCTGGATGAGCTTGGATATCTGCCGTTCAGTGCTTCAGGTGGCGCGCTGCTCTTCCATCTGCTGAGCAAACTCTACGAGCGCACCAGCGTCATCATCACCACAAACCTGAGCTTCAGCGAATGGGCCACCGTGTTCGGCGACGCCAAAATGACCACGGCGCTTCTCGATCGGCTTACCCATCACTGCCACATCCTGGAGACCGGCAACGATAGCTTCCGCTTCAAAAACAGCTCTGCCAAGCAGGCCAGAACCCAAAGGAGAAAACCACGGGTTGACCCACCCATGACACCCGAAACATAATCCGCAGACGGGTCACTTCTCGATGGAAAACCCGGGTCACTTCTCAGTGGAAATCAACATGCCAGCCAGAAACAGCAGGATGGCGACGGATTCGGTCAGCAGGTCGGGCGCGCCGCCGGAGCCACCGGAAACGCCAGTGAGCGCCGGCACCCGGCCCCTGGGGTTGAGCGCCAGATAGTCCGCCGTCGACGTCCCCTCGCCATTTTTGGCGGAGCGGATCTCTGTCTCATAGGGCTGGCCGATTTCTTCCAGAACGATGCGGACGGCGAGCGAACAGGCTCCGGGCGAATAGTAGAGACGATGCATTTGACCCTCCAGTTCAGCGGGCAATGGCATGGTCAGGCCAGCGATTGCGGCCGTCGCGCAGCCACATCAGGGTATCGAGCCAGAATCCAGCGGCATGGCTGTCGTGGAACAGGCCGAAATGCCCAATCTCTTCGCGACCGTAATCCGATGGCTGAAGCAGCACCGACGTCCGCTCGGCGCCGGTGTAATATTCAAGCGTTCGGCGGATCGCGGCCGGTGTGCCAAGCTCGTCATCGCAAACGCTGACAGCCAGCACCTGGGCGGACACGGTCGCCATGCGCTCCAGCACACTTTGCCGCTCGTCGGGCGGGTAGCTACGCTCGAACCGTGACCCGCGAAAGCTCCATTCATGCGCTACGCCAGCCGGCAGGTCTTCAAGCCAGTTCAGCCTGCGACCAGGGAAATAGCCGAAAGCGTATGTCAGCGCAGGCATCGCCACATGCCATTTGAGGAAGAGAGGGAGTCGGCGACGGGCGGCATAGTCGCCCCACCAGGCATATTGCGCCCCGACAGTCAGGATGCGCGCTATGCGCCCGGCGCTGTCAGCAAGTCCCGGCAGAAAGCCGCCTATACTGTGGCCCACCACAAGCAGCTGGTCGCTTCGGCCGTGCTGTCCGATAAATCTGATAGCGCCCTCGAAATCCCGCTCGCCCCAGTCGCGCCAGCGATAGCCACAGCCTCTCAGACGCTCGGGTCGCGACAAGCCGATGCCACGATAGTCGTAAGTGAGCACGTCGAACCCGTGCCGGGAAAGGAACCGGGCATAACTATGGTAATAGCGGGCGAGGACGCCGGTGGCCGGATTCACGATCACCGTTCCGATGGGATGGGCCTTGTTCGCGCGCCAGAGATGGCCGCCGAGACGCACCCCGTCAGGGCAGGAAAGTTCAACCGTTTGCCCGTCAATAGTCGTGGAGTGCGAAGTCAAGCTGCTCATGACGGATATGATATGCGGAGCGATCGCTTGAGTATATTCACTGGTCGGTATACATTGCGGTATGACCAGAACCGATGTGCCCACACGCGATCGAATTATCGAGGCGGCCGGCAAGCTCTTTCACGCCGAGGGAATCCGCGCCGTCAGCGTCGATGCCGTCGCTGAGAAGGCGGGCCTGACCAAGCGGACGCTCTATTACCATTTCCGTAGCAAGGACGATCTGATCGCGGCGTATCTGGAAACGCGAGACCAGCCGAACCTTGCGCTGTTCCAGCGCTGGTTCACTGAAACGGTGGGCAGCACGGCCGACAAGGTGCAAGGCATCTTTTGCAATCTTGCGGCTTCCGCACGGCATCCGAAATGGAAGGGCTGTGGGTTCCTGCGGACATCGGTTGAGCTGATCCACCTGCCGGGGCACCCTGCGATCCTTGCAGGACGCACGCACAAGAAGCGCGTAGAGGACTGGCTGTGCTCGCTGTTTGCAGATGTGCGCCCACCAGACGAGGCCCGGCGTCTTGCGCGCCAGATCATCCTTCTGCTCGACGGGGCATTTGCCGTCGTGCTGCTTCATCGAGACCCGAGTTATATGGAGAGTGCTGGTGAGGCAGCGGCGCAGTTGGTCCGAGGTTAGTGCACAACCTCACACCATTCCAGGATCTGGAGCGTATAGTGCGATACGGCCCGATCGAACGCGGAAGTGATGGCTGACTGGCTGCTGGCGGATGCGCGCTCATCGACCGTGAAGCGGCGGCTTGCGATCGGTTGAAGACTGGCGGAATCGACAAGGGTGGCTGAGCCGCTCACTCTTATCGTCGGAGCGTCGGATTTTTGGGCGTTTCCGCGATAATCCGCTTCGAAACGATCTATCGTCAGGTGCAGGAGCGGGGCGCCGTTGCCCCGGGCGGCAGCGGGCAGGAGGCGAACAGAAGAGGTCGCCTGTTCGAAACGGCGCATCACCGCCTGGGTGAACAGGTCCGGTGCTGGCGCAACCCAGCGCGCATCCTTGATATAGAGGACGGTGTCGCCATGAGCCGTCAATATGCGGTCACCGTCGATCTCGGGAGCGAACCGGACGCGCCCCAGCGTTACAGGCTTTTTATCCCGCTCTATTATGGGGGCCTCATGCGCCGGGTCTTCGACGATGCCGAAGCGATAGAGGTTATCGGGCGGTCCGCTTTTCAGAACGGAGACACAACCGGCCAGCGGCAGGACAGCGGTCATGATCGCGATCCTGGCTCCACGCGTAAAACACATCATCGGGGTAGCTCCAGTTCCTGTCCACTGTCCTTGGTGAGCGCACGGCGCGGATTCTGGCGTATTTCGCGCAAGAACCCATCGAGCGATTCGGATGTCTCCTGCAGGCTATGCATCGCGGCATTGACGGCGGGGAGGGTGGTCGTTCCGATTGTCTCGCTTTGCCGGTTGATATGGGCGAGGGTGCCGCGCGCTTCGCCGATTGCGGCCTTGAGCTCGGTCGCCGCCTCCGACATCTCCGCGAGTGTCCGGCGTCCGTCTCCCTCGCCCATTTCCCGAATGAGCGCCGCTGACGCTTCGATATCGGTGGCAGCGGAATCGAGTTTTGCCAGCATGGACCCGGCATGATCGAACATGGCGCGATTCTCGGCGAGCTCGCCCATGGTGAGACGTACATCCTTTATCGTCGCGCTCAGATCGGCGATGTTCTCGTCCGAGATGAGCTTGTTGACCTGGTTGAGCGCCCTGGTCGCGCTTTCGACCATCTGGCCGCCGCCCTGAATCAGCGACGACATGGCGTTCGGCTTGCTTCGAATAACAGGCCGGTGGGAGCGCTCGGCCTCGCGCAGGAGAGGCTGTTGCGGATCGCCCGCGCTGATCTGGACGATACTCGTGCCGGAAATGCCTTGCGTTTCGGTGGATGCCAGAGAATCGCGGCGAACCGGCGTGCGTGCCTGCAGGGATATGTCGGTGATTACCCGGTTGGGATTGTCTTCGTCGAGCCTGATCCGTTCGATCTGACCCATCTTGATACCGTTGAACTGGACATCCCCGCCCACGCTGAGGCCGCGAACAGGGCCCTCGAAGATGATCCTGTATCGGTCATATTCATTGCTGAAACGCGATCCGCCCAGCCATACGACAAACACCACGCCGGCAATCAGCAGCAGTGTCGAGATGGCGCCTACCAGCGCGTAATTGGCCTGCCGTTCCATCAAATGCTATCCTGCTGTTCTGCCGCAGCGCGGCCGCGCGGCCCAAGGAAATAATCCCTGATCCAGGGATGATCCGATTGCTCCAGCTCGTGAAGCGGGGCCGTGGTCACGATTTTTCGATCGGCGATGACGGCGACCCGATCACAGACCGCGTACAGCGTGTCGAGATCGTGGGTAATCATGAAGACCGTGAGGCCCAGCGTATCGCGCAGATCGCGGATGAGCGCGTCGAATTCTGCGGCGCCGATCGGGTCGAGACCTGCGGTGGGTTCATCGAGAAACAATATGTCGGGATCAAGTGCGATCGCCCTTGCAACGCCAGCGCGCTTGCGCATGCCGCCCGACAGTTCGGCCGGACGAAGATCGGCGGCATGGGCGGGAAGGCCGGCAAGCCTGATCTTGAGGCGCGCCGCTTCGCGCATGAACCCCGGCGCGAGGCGGGTATGCTCCAGCATCGGAGCCTCGACATTCTGAAGCACGGTCAGGAAGGAAAAGAGCGCGCCCTGCTGGAACATGACGCCGATGCGCCGTTGAACATCGCCCTGCGACCGGCCCATATCCTCACCGAAAACTTCCACGTGTCCGGCGTCGGGCTGCTGAAGGCCAAGAATAGTGTTCAGAAGGACCGACTTGCCCGATCCAGAGCCGCCGACCACGCCCAGTATTTCACCACGCCTGACTTCGAGATCAAGATTGTCGTGAATGACCTTGTCACCA
This sequence comes from Sphingobium salicis subsp. salicis, assembly GCF_049472635.1. NCBI lineage: Bacteria > Pseudomonadati > Pseudomonadota > Alphaproteobacteria > Sphingomonadales > Sphingobiaceae > Sphingobium > Sphingobium salicis. Next base: position 2,174,132 of record NZ_JAYRCS010000001.1, on the reverse strand, counting down.
AATGCGGTGCGCAGACCGGTCACCCGGATCGCGAGCGGATCGGCCAGACCGTTGTTCACGGACCCGCTCACAGGCCGAGCACCATGAAGATCACCGCAAAGATGGCATCGAACATGATAATGAGGAAAACAGACTGGACCACTGCGGACGTCACATGACGGCCCAGACTCTGGACGTCTCCTCCCACCATCATTCCATGGCGGCACCCCGCGGCAGCGATCAGCAGGGCGAGGAACGGGGCCTTGCCCATGCCGATCCAGAAATGCTTGATACTGACGGTTTCCGCGAGACGGGTGACGAAGAAGGAGGGGCTGATGTCGATGGTGGCCCAGCTTACGAGAAGCCCTCCCAGGAGTCCGCCCAGGTCGCCCACGAACGTCATGAGCGGAATCATGACGAGCGCGGCGAGGATACGGGGCGTGACGAGGGCATCGAACCGGTCGACACCCATGACCTGCATGGCGGCCACTTCCTGGTTCATCCGCATGGAGCCGATTTGTGCCGCGAAGGCAGAGGCCGAGCGGCCCGCCAGAAGAATAGCGGCGATGACGACGCCAAACTCCCTGAGGATTGCGACGCCCACAAGTTCGACGGTAAAAATCTCCACTCCGAGGCTGGTGAGGAGATTGGTGCCGACCAGTGCGATGATCGCACCGATGAAAAACGTCATGATGAAAACGATCGGCAAGGCATTGATGCCTGATTCTTGCATGACAGCGAATAGCGGTGTGACCCGCAATCGCCTGGGGCGTAACAATGTGCCTCCAAGAGCAAGGATCATCTGACCGGTGAAAACCAGCATCGCATAGGCGTCGTGAGCGATTTCAATGATCTGCTGGCCGAAGCGCGCGAAGAACCCGGTCAGGTAGCCACGGGGGGGCGGGCTATCCTCGTGAGGCGTCATGCCCGGCGCAACGAGGTTGGCCAGACGTCGCACATCGTCACGTGTGCCGAACAGGATCTCGCCGTCGGTGGGCATCAGTTTAAGGAGCAGCAAGGCGCCGGTCGTGTCGATCCTCCCGAGGGCGGAGACGTCGATCCTGTTCGCCTGCTGTCCTCCCACAGCCGGCAGCGGCTGACGGCTCGCCTGGTCAAGGGTCAGGGCCGTCCAGTCGCCCTCGGCGTGGAGGGTCAAGGAACCGTCTTCTTCAACCAGCGTCCATGTCGCCGCCTTCATCGGATCAGCGCGATCCCGACGCGCAGACGCCTGGTGTTTCGATCATAGTCGAGGAGGTTTTCTCCATATCCGATGAAGCTCTGACCGAAGAGGTAGAAGTCCGGCCCGCCGCCCAGGATACGGCGGAGCGGATAGGACAGGTCGGCGGACAGCGCGCCCTTTCCGCTGCCGATATTGAAGCGGGTGGAGGTGGAGAGGCGCAGTCCATTATCCTCCCCGACCTCCATAAAAAGACCGGTGTTGCCGCGATACCGGCGTATGTCGGGATTGTCGGACTTGTCCCCGACGAAGAGGGAGAGGCGCGGCGCGATAGAGAGGCGATAGCCGCCGCCCAGCGGAATGGCGGCCATGGGCGCCAGATAGATGCTGTTGATGCTCCGCGAGGCCTCGCCGTCCCGGCCGTTGGACTCGTGCCGGATGCCACCCTGTGCGCTCAGGGACACGCCGCTCGCCAGTGTGGTCGAGGGCGTAAGATAGAATATCTCGGGCTGGAAATCGATGTTCCGGAAAGGCGAGGAGTCCGCGCCCAGATCCCAGAACATGCGCTGCGTGTAGGCGAAATGGAGTCCATCGCGCCAGCTTTGCGGGAGACCTTCCGCGCGGCGGCTTCCGAACAACTGATATTTGAAGCTGAGCTGGATCCGGGCTTCGCTGTTGGTGTCCGGACCATAGACCGCATAAATGGGTTCGTAGCCGGACAGGTTGGCGAGGAAGGCGTTGCCCGCCCTGCGATCCGAAGGCGGCGGTGTGGGAGCAGGGGCTCGCACAGGCGGAACCGGCGCAGGCGTGTGCGCCTCGGCGAGATGCGATGCCGGCGCCGCAGGGCGCGGTATCATGGCGATCTGGCTGACGTTCCAGGCGGGGATGGAAAGCCGGGCCAGGTCCAGGGATTGCCCATCACGGGCTGCCAGGCGGTAGCGGGCGCGCTCGAATCCGCGGGGCGCTATGATCACATGGTCCGCCACATCGCGGGCGCGCTCGAGCCAGACCGTCCGGATATCTCCCGACCGTTCGACCCGGGCCTCGATCCGATCAGGGAGCGCGAAGCTCTGCGGTTCATCGCCCTCGTTCAGCAAGCGCAGATCGACGAGCAAAGCGCCCTCTGCATCCTGTTCGCCCGCGTCCCGGACGAGCACCGCTACCGGCGCTGCCTGCGCCGCGGCGGGCACAAGGAGCGCTGTCGCCAGCAACCATCGGATAGACCGGTCCATCATGCGAGAAGGTGCTGTCCGCCATCGACCGGGATCACCGTTCCGGTGATCCGGCTGGCTGCGTCACTGACGAGGAAGGCAGCCAGCCCGCCGACATCCTCTATCGTCACCAACTGGCCGACCGGCGTCTGGGCGGCGGCGCGCTCGAGCAATTCATCGAACCGCGCGATGCCACTGGCGGCGCGGGTGGCGATAGGGCCCGGCGATATCGCATGGGCGCGGATGCCCTGGGGGCCCAGTTCGGCGGCGATATAGCGCGTCGCGCTCTCCAGCGCCGCCTTGACCGGTCCCATGAGGTTGTAGTTTTCAACGACGCGCTCCGAGCCGTAGAAGGTGACGCAGAGCAGGCAGCCGCCTTGCGCCATCAAGGGCTCGGCCAGCTTCGCCATGCGAAGGAAGCTGTGGCAGGAGACGTCCATCGCGATGCCGAACCCCTCGGCGCTGCTGTCGACGACGCGGCCATGGAGATCGTCGCGGGGTGCGAAGGCGATCGAATGCAGCAGGAAGTCGAGTCCGCCCCATCGGTCCCGCACCTGGTCGAACAGGGCCTCGAGCTGGCCGGGCTCACGCACATCGCAGGGGGCGAGCCATTCGGCGCCCAGCCGGTCCGCCACCGGCTCGACCCAGCCTTTCGCCTTCTCGTTCAGATAGGTCGCGGCAAGGCGCGCGCCGCAGCGGCTGAAAGCCTCGGCGCAGCCCGCTGCAATGCTCTGTTCGTTGGCGATACCGACGATCAGGCCACGCTTGCCGCGAAGATCGACGAGGGGGGTCATGTTTTAACTCCAAAAAGGGTGGCCAGTGTCTGCAGGACGATCATCCGTTCTTCGTCCGTCGGGATGACGCGGACGGTAATGGGGCTGCCAGGCGCGCTGATGACGTCGGCATGGACGGCATTGGCCCGCTCATCGAGGCTGATGTCGAGCCATGCGAGGCGCTCGCAGATGCCCGCGCGGATGGCGGCGTCGTTCTCGCCGATGCCGGCCGTGAAGACGAGACCGTCAAGGCCGCCCAGCGATGACGCCAGCGCGCCGGCCTCGCGCGCGGCACGCCAGATGAAGAGGTCGATGGCCTCGCGGGCTTCGGGCCGGTCGCTGGCCGCAAGCTCACGCATGTCGCTCGAGATGCCTGATACGCCCAGCAGGCCCGATTGCTTGTAGAGCAGCGCCTCCACATCGGCGGCGCTCATGCCCACCCGGTTCTGGAGATGCAGGATGACGCCAGGGTCGATCGACCCGCAGCGCGTGCCCATCATCAGGCCGTCGAGCGCGGTGAAACCCATCGTCGTGTCGATGCTCTTGCCGCCTGACATGGCGCACAGGCTTGCGCCGTTGCCCAGATGCGCGGCGATCACGCGGCCGGCGGCAAGCGATGGGTCGAGCTCTGCCAGGCGGCGGGCGATATAGTCGTAGGAGAGGCCATGGAAGCCGTAGCGCCTGATGCCCTGCTCGTGAAGTGCGCGCGGGAGCGCGAAGCGGGTGGCGGGTGCGGGGCGATCATGGTGGAAGGCGGTGTCGAAGCAGGCGACCTGGGGAAGGTCCGGCGCGAGCGCGGCGATCGCGCGGATGGCAGCCAGATTATGGGGCTGGTGGAGCGGGGCCAGTGGACAGAGCTTCTCAAGCTCCTCGAGCACTATGGTATCGATCAGGCACGACTGGGCGAAGTCGACCCCGCCGTGGACGACGCGGTGCCCGACGGCGAGGACTTCGCGCCCTTCGAGATGCGATGTGGCCCAGTCAAACAACCATGCGAGCAACTCTGCATGGGTCATGGCGCGTTCGTCGGGCCACTCGCGTTCGATCAGCACTGTGCCTGCTGCGTCGCGAATGGCGAGGCGGGGAGAAAGACCGATCCGTTCGATCTTGCCGCCGGCGGACAATGTCGGTTTGCGGTCGCGATCGAGCGTATAGAGCGCGAACTTGATGCTGGACGAGCCCGAATTGAGGCTGACGACGGCCTTCATGTGCGCATACCCTCCGGCAGGCCGGGCGCCGCCTTGGTCGCCGCGCGCGCTACCAGCACGGCAACGGCGCAGGAAGCAAGGCGCGTGCGCAGGCTGTCGGCCCGGCTGGTGAGGATGATCGGCACACGCGCACCCAGCACGATGCCTGCCGCATCCGCCCCGCCGAGGAAGGTGAGCTGCTTGGCGAGCATGTTGCCCGCCTCCAGATCGGGTACGACCAATATGTCCGCCTTGCCCGCGACGGGCGACACGATCCCTTTTTCCTTCGCGGCCGCCTCGCTGATCGCATTGTCGAAGGCGAGCGGGCCATCGAGGAGGCCGCCCGTGATCTGGCCCCGGTCGGCCATCTTGCACAGCGCGGCAGCATCGAGCGTGGTCGGCATCGCCGGGTTCACCGTCTCGACAGCGGACAGGATCGCGACCCTGGGTTGGCCGATGTCCAGCACATGGGCAAGATCGATGGCGTTGCGGATGATATCCGCCTTTTCTTCAAGGTTCGGCGCGATGTTGATCGCCGCGTCGGTGATGATGAGCGGCGTCGGATGGCCGGGCACGTCCATCACATAGGCATGGCTGATCCGCCGTTCGGTACGCAGGCCCGTCGCGCGCGACACGACCGCGCCCATCAATTCGTCGGTATGCAGCGATCCCTTCATGAGCAGCACCGCCTCGCCGGCCCGCACCAGTTCGACGGCCTTCGCCGCCGAATCATGGCTGTGCGCGCTTTCCACGATGCGATAGGCCGCCACATCCTTGCCGGCCTCGGCCGCCGCTGCAAGAATGCGGGCCCTCGGTCCCACCAGGATCGGATCGATCAGCCCTGCCTCGGCGGCCTCGACCGCTGCCGCCAGCGCGGCGGCCGAACAGGGGTGAGCGATGGCGGTGCGCGCGGGGTTGCCGCGCACGCCCTCGATCAACCGATGATAGCCGTCATGGTCTGACAGGCGGATATCGGGGAGCGCGATGCGCGGGCGGCGGATCTTCTCGGTGGGGGCCTTGACCTGCGCTTCGCCGGTGATGACGGTCTCGCCATTCTGATTGTCGCAGCGGCAGTCGAGCAGCAGGATATGCTTGTCCGCCCGCTTTTCCGTCACCGTCACCGTCGCGGTGATGGCGTCGCCGATGCCCACGGGCCTCAGGAACCGCAGCGACTGGCCGAGATAGATGGCACCGGGGCCGGGCAGTTCGGTCCCGAGCACCGCCGATATCAGCCCGCCGCCCCACATGCCGTGCGCGATCACCCGGCGGAAGAAGTCGCTTTCGGCATAATCCTCGTCCAGATGGGCCGGATTGACGTCGCCCGACACCAGCGCGAAGAGCTGGATATCGCGCTTGGAGAGCGTGCGGGTCACGCTCGCGCTTTCGCCCACGGCGATCTCGTCGAAGGTCCGGTTTTCGATCATGGCCTCATCGGTCATGGCTCAGCGCTCCAGGACATAATGGCCGGGCGCGTCCGCGATCGGCGCATAGCCTTTGTCCGCGGCGCCCATGGACGGCGGGGCCCCGGGCGCGCCCGAACGGCTTGCAAGCCAGTCGCCCCATTCGGTCCACCAGGAACCCTGCTTCTTCTCTGCGTGGCGTTCCCATTCCTCCGGATCGTAGGAGAGACCATCGGTTTCGCGCGTCAGCACGCGGTAGCGCCGGCCGTTGTGGCCCGGTTCCGAGACGATACCGGCATTATGGCCGCCGCTCGTCAGCACGAAGGTGATCTCGGCCCCGGTCAGCAGGTGGATCTTATGCACCGAATGCCAGGGCGCGACATGATCGCGCTCGGTGCCGACGACGAACAACGGTCTGCGGATCGCCGAGAGCGCGATGGTGCGACCATTGACCTTGTATTTGCCCTCGGCCAGGTCATCGTCGAGGAACAGGCGCCGCAGATACTGGCTGTGCATGGCATAGGGCATGCGCGTCCCGTCGGCGTTCCAGGCCATGAGGTCGTTGAGAGGCGCGCGCTCGCCCATCAGATATTCCGACAGGATGCGCGACCAGACGAGGTCGTTGGATTTGAGGATCTGGAACGCGCCGCCCATCTGGCCGCTGTCGAGATAGCCCCGGCTCCACATCATCTTTTCGAGGAGATTGAGCTGTCCCTCATCGATGAAGAGGCCCAGTTCGCCCGGTTCGCTGAATTCGGTCTGCGCCGCGAAAAGCGTCACGCTGGCAAGGCGATCGTCACCCTCGCGCGCCATCGTCGCCGCTGCGATCGAGAGCAGCGTGCCGCCTAGGCAATAGCCCACGGCATGAACGGCGGGCGCGCCGGTAATCGCGCTCACCGCATCGAGCGCCGCCATCGGCCCGAGTTGCCGATAGGCCTCCATGTCGAGGTCGCGGTCCTCGCTGTCCGGATTGTGCCAGGAGATCATGAACACGGTGAAGCCCTGGGACGTCAGCCACTGGACGAGGCTGTTCTCGGGCGAGAGGTCGAGGATGTAATATTTCATGATCCATGCCGGCACGATCAGGATCGGCTCGGGCCGCACCGTGTCGGTGGTGGGGGCGTACTGGATCAGTTCGATGAGGCGGTTGCGATAGACGACCTTGCCCCTGGCGGTCGCCACCGTCTCCCCCACGCGGAAGGCGTCCGTGCCCGCCGGAGGCAAGCCTCTTACGAGATGCTGCATATCCTCGATCAGATGGCGGAACCCGTCGACCAGGCATTGGCCGCCGGTCTCGACGATCTTGCGCTGGAGAACCGGGTTGGTCGTAAGGAAGTTGGTCGGCGCAAGGATATCGAGCATCTGTCTGGCGGTGAATTCGACCATGTCCTCATGATGGCTGCCGACGCCGCCCACCCCGGTTGTCGCCGCGTGCCACCATTGCTGGTTGAGAAGGAACGCCTGCGAGAGGAGGTTGAAGGGCGGCTGCTGCCAGGCGGGATCGGCAAAGCGGCGGTCCTGCGGCAGCGGCTCGATCGCGGGCGCCGCGTCGCGGTCGCCTGCGGATCGGACGGCATAGTCGAAGAGCCGCACATATTTGCGGGCCGCCTTGGCGGTGAGTTGCAGCTGCTTGCCCGGTGCGAAGGCGAGATGATGTCCCCAGTCCGAAAAGGCCTGGAGGATGGTGATGGGGGAGAGCCCCGCGGTCATCTGCGCGATCGCGGCGCCCGCGGCCCTGTCGAGGGTTTCGGCGATCCCGTCGAGCGGGTCGGGTGCCTGGGGCATGTTCTGGGCGCTCATGATCGGTCCTTTTTGAAGATTTCCATTACAGGGCGGCTACCGGTCGGGCCGTTGCCCGGGGAGGCAAAGCTGCGGCAAAAGGCCGCTGTCGCCCTTGAGCCTCCATCTCGCGCCCGCCGCGGATCACGAAGCCCTTTTCCGGCTCCTCGATGCCGTCCAGCGCGCCGCCCGGCAGCGCCAGCCGCTCGAGGATGGTGATCCTCTCGCCGGCCATGTGGCCGTCGCGGATCAGGAAGGCCGCGCCCGAAAGCGCCGCAAGGCCCGAGCCGACGAACCAGGCGGTCTTGCCATCCACCCCTGCGGGTTTGCGGGGGCGGGCGAAGGCGTAGAAATTGCCGCTGTTGTATTCCATGCGAATCTCCTTTGAGCATACATTCCCCAAGTGGCATGCCGTCTGACGTGAGTTTCGCCTGAATCCGACCGCAGGACAATCATTTTCCGTCCCGAGCGGCGTCGTCGGGCGCGCAAGGCGCTGAGACAGGGCAGATCGGCCCGCGAAGCCGCCGTGTTGTGCCCTGGTGGCGGTGTTTTTCAGCGCAGCGGACAGACCCATCCTGCCGTTTTCGTTCAGTTTGGGCGTGGATGGCGGTCATGCGCATAGCGGAGGCGCTCGCAATCGGCGGATGGCGGCGAGGATGGCGCGGACCATCGGACCGGTGACGGCCACCTCGGCCAGCTGGAAGGTGATGGCGCGGGCATGGCGGACGACACGTGCCCCGATCTTGATCAGCTTCAGTTGCAGGCTGGTCAACGACCAGTCGGCCATCGTCTCGGGCAACTCGATGCAGCGCAAGAAGATGGCCAGGTTGTAGGCCAGCGCATGCAGTTGCAGTCGCACCTCATTGTCGCGGAACTTCCGGCATGACAGCCGCGTCCAGTGGAAGGCATATTTACCTTCCTTGATGTGCTGCTCGGCGGTGCCGCGCTGGTTATAGAACCGCACCACCCAGTCGGGCTCCATCGGCAGGTTGGTGACGATGAAGCCGACACGCGGGAACAGTTCGCCCGGATGCCATTCGATCTTGGCGATCACCCGGCGTTCCTTGTCCCAGGATGCCGCCTGATACTCGAAGTCTTCGTAGAAGCGCTTGACCTTGGTCAGCGAAGGTCGCCCGACAGGGCGCGTCAGCCGATGCGCGATCTTCTCGCGCAGGACGTTGTTCGCAGGCAGCCGGATGGCGTAGAAGAATCGGGCTTCTTCCAGCCGCTCATAGATCGCGGGGATCGCGTAGGCGGCGTCAGCCCGGAAGAACCGGCCGCAAAGGTCGCGCTCCGCGTAGCGGGCGATGACGGGGTCGAGAACGTCCCGCCAGCCATCGGCGCTGTGGACGTTGCCATGGCGCAAGGCGCAGCGCTCCAGCATGCCGAACTGGTTGAACAAAAAGTTCGGGTGATAGCAGGTGCAGTCGAAATGCCCGTTCCAGGCCGCGCCCTCCTGATCGCCATGGGTGGGGCTGACCGAACTGTCCATGTCCAGAACGATGTACTTCAGCCCGTTACGGTCATGGAACCGGTCGATCCATTGGCCATTCAGGTCGGCCAGCGCGGCACGGTTCTCGGGCTGTGCCAGTGTCTCGGTCTCGAACCGTCCCATCTGCGAGGCCGAGGCCGCTTGCGCATCGACAGCCCTTCCACCCACGACCTGGCGCATCACCGGATCGAGGGCCAGGCGGTCGGCGTCGTTCACATCCTCGTATCCGGCCAGTCGCCCGAACACCGATTGCCGGAACAACCCGTCAAGCCGGTGGACCGTGTTCTTGCCGCGCCGGGTGTCGCGCAATGCTTTTGCCGCCAGATCGGACAGCCCGAGCGCGTCATCCAGCTCGCGCATCACCAGCAGGCCGCCGTCGGAACTGAGCTGCGCACCTCGGAACTCCACATGCACCCGGCGGTCGAACTCGACCCGATCTGCCCGCTTCGAACCCGCACCCTCTGGGTGATCCATCAAACGCGCCCCTCACGGCCATCAACACCATGATTTATATCGGAAATATTGAGATCCTGACAGCAAAATCAGCGATTTACTTGGGGAATGTGGGTTGAGAACAGAGAAAGAAAATCAATCCTCATAATTCTCTCCCAGGTACAGACGACGGACTTCGTCATGGTGAAGAAGCTCTTGCGGCTTGCCCACGAAAAGCACCTTGCCGCCGTGGATGACATAGGCGCGGTCGACCAGTTCGAGCATCTCATGGACGTTATGGTCGGTGATGAGGACGCCGACGCCACGCCTTTTGAGATCGCGGACCATGAGCTTGATGTCCGCGATCGAAATGGGATCGATCCCGGCGAAAGGCTCGTCGAGCAGGATCACGCCAGGCTCGGCCGCCAGGGCGCGCGCGATCTCGCAGCGCCGCCGCTCGCCGCCGGACAGGGAAGGGGAGGGTGTCGACCGCAGATGCGTCAGGCCGAAATCGGCAAGCAGTTCGCCCAGCCGGCGGTCGATGTCGCCAGGGTCGGTCATGCGCAGTTCCAGCACAGAGCGGATGTTGTCCGCAACGCTCATCCCGCGAAAGATCGAGGCTTCCTGCGGCAGATAGCCAAGCCCGCGGTTGCCGCGCTCATGCATGGCCAGTGCTGAGACATCTTCGCCGTCGAGCAGTATACGACCGCCATCGAGGCGTATGAGACCCATGATCCCGTAGAAGCAGATCGTCTTGCCTGTGCCGTTGGGGCCGAGCAGGCCAACGATCTCGCCGCGATCGACCTCGAGCGAGAAGCCGTCCAGCACCTTTCGCCGTCCGAACGCTTTCTCGATCGCCTGGACTTTGAGCGCGGGCGGGCCGACCACCGACACCGACCCGGAGGTGTCCAGCCTGGCGCAGTCAACGCCTTCGCGGCAGGCTGATGGAGTGTCGGCAATGCGGCAGGCGCTGTCATCGAGCATCGTCAGAGGCCCGGCGCGGCACATTCGCATGAGAATCGCCGCCGCGCCGTGCCGCTCGTGATCATGCCATCGCCTCCAGGGCGAGGGCCACGCCCTGGCCGCCGCCGATGCACAAGGTGACAACGCCCCGGCGCAGCCCGTCGCGCCGCATCGCATGCAGCAGGCGGGTGGTCAGCACGGCACCGGTCGCCCCGATCGGATGGCCATGCGCGATGGCGCCGCCTTCCACATTGACGATGTCCTCAGGGAGGCCGAGTTCCTGCGTGACCGCGATGGCGATGGCCGCGAAAGCCTCGTTGATCTCGACGCGATCGAGGTCTCCGACCGACCATCCCGCCCGCTCGAGCGCCTGCCGGACGGCGGGCACCGGCCCGAGGCCGAAGAGGCCGGGGGCGACCGCGCCGACACCGAACGCGACGAGGCGCCCCAGGGGCGTCACGCCATTGCGCTGCGCCCATTGCTCGTTCGCGACGATCATCGCGGACGCGCCGGTGTTGAGGCCGGGCGCATTGCCCGCCGTGATGGTGCCTTCCGGTCGGAAGGCAGGCTTTAGACGCGCGAGGCTCTCAAGGCTCGTATCGGCCCGGTTCTGCTCATCTTTTGCAAAGAGCGTCACAGCCTTGCGAGAAGGAATCTCGACAGGCACGATCTCCGCCTCGAACCGGCCATTGGCCTGGGCCGCGCTGAAACTCTGCTGCGAGCGCAACGCCCAGCCATCCTGCGCCTCCCGGCTGATGCCGAACTGTGCGACCAGATCCTCGGTGACCCAGCCTGAATGCTGATTGCTGAAGGCGTCATTCAGCCCGTCATGGAGCATGGCGTCGAGGAGTTTGCCCTCGCCCATACGATAGCCCCAGCGTCCCTTCTCGATGAGATAGGGCGCCTGGTCCATATTCTCCATGCCGCCGGCGATCACGGCCTGGCCAAGGCCGAGCATGATCTCCTGGGCGGCCGAGGCGATCGCCTGTGCGCCCGATCCGCAGACCCGGTTGACGGTCATGGCAGGAGCACTGTCGCGTAACCCCGCGTTGATGGCGGCCTGGCGGGCAGGGTTCATCTTCGCGCCTGCCTGGACCACCTGTCCCATGACGACGCTGTCGATATTGTCAGCGCCCACGCCCGCGCGCCTGAGCGTTTCGGCGATGGCGACGCTGCCGAGCGCGGGCGCTTTCATGTCCTTGAGCGCGCCGCCATAGGCGCCGATGGGCGTGCGAACCGGGGCGCACAGAACGACAGGACTGGTCATGAGAATAATCCTTCCACGCATTTTCAGGCGAGATACTTGCCGCCGTTGATCGAGAGGGTGGCGCCGGTCACGAAACCGGCCTCGTCCTCGACAAGATAGAGCACGCCGCGCGCGATTTCCTGCGGCGTGCCGAGCCGGCCGACCGGCACCGCGGCCAGCACCGCCTCGAGCGCGTCCTGCGGCACCGCGGCGACCATGCCGGTATCGGTATAGCCCGGCGCAATCGCATTGACCGTGATGTTTCGAGACGCGCCTTCCAGTGCCAGCGCCTTGGTGAAGCCGATCACGCCTGCCTTGGCCGCTGCATAGTTGGTCTGGCCAAATTGTCCTGAAAGACCGTTTACCGAGCTGATATTGACGATCCGTCCGAACCGGCGCTCGCGCATGCCCTCGATCACGGCACGGCACATGTTGAAGCAGCCGCCCAGATCGACGTCGACGACGCTGCGCCATTGCTCCTCGGTCATCTTGTGCAACGTGCCGTCGCGCGTGATGCCGGCATTGTTGACCAGAATGTCGATGGGGCCGATGTCTGCCGCAACCTTCGCCACGCCGTCATGACAGGCGGAGAAATCGGCTACATTCCAGTTGTAGATCGGGATCGAGGTTTCCGCGAGGAATCGCTCGGCATCCTCGTCATTGCCATGATAATTGACGGCAACGCGATAGCCTTTGTCGCGGAGGAGCATTGCGGTCGCCGCGCCTATTCCGCTGACGCCGCCGGTAACGAGTGCGACTCTGGGCATGACATCATCCTTTGGCCTTCAATAGTCGCCATGGGCGCCTGGGCCGCACGGCGGGAAGTGGCGCATGCGCTATGCCGCGATGCGCCTGGTCGAAGTCTCTCCCGATATGATTCGGCCCCTGTCATGGCCGATTTAGTCGTGCCTGATCTCGCTGTGAGGGAGCGGCGGCGCCATTAGGAACTATACTTAGAAGTTTCGTATTTGATCGTCAAACGGCTTTGCGTGTCGCGACGATTTGCCATGACATGCGAGGGTCTTGGGCGGGCGCCTGCCGGCGCGAATCAGGTCGCCGCTCCCTGGGCCGCCGGGGGGCGCGGACGTTGAAGCTCCTGGACCCATTCAGCATAATCGGTCGAACGCACAGTCCGGACGACGATCGGTGCGAGCGGAAGGGTTGCGCCGCGGCTGCCTGAATACCCTGGAACCTGGGGGCTGCGACCAGGCCGGGGCTAACGGTCGAAGCAACGCCGTCCATCGACAGGCGAAAACAAGGGCGTCGCGCGTTCGGTCCTGGGCCCTCGTCCTGTCAATGCCTCGGACAGAACGGAGCGCTGGCGGACATCGCAATCACCTTTTGGGTGCGTGTTGCAATTCAGGTTCGAGGAGCGGAACTGCCCGTGCCAGCAGATCCATGGTCTGGGCGAGATGTTCGGTCTTGGCCCGAGCTGTGTTGGCAAGATCCTTTCGTAACAATATTCTCGCGCGCGGACCGGTCACCGTTGCATCGAAGATGAACGCTGCCAGAAAGGGCAGATCCTCTTCTATGTTGCGCACACGCGCCTCCTCCGTCAGCAGATCCTGGATCAATGAGGCGCCGGGGTTGCGATGAATACTGAGCTGCGCCTCGAGCTTGCGTTCGAAAATCCAGGTCGCGAGTGTCTCGATGCCAATGACCTCGGGTTTGAGCGCAGCGTCGAGCATCTTGCGGCAAAGCTTCAGGAGCCGATTGCGTAGGTCTCCTGATCGCCGGTCGACGGTAATCGCTTTGAGATGGCGCTGGGTGCCGTGCTCGGCACTGGCGATCAGAAGCTGGGTTTTCGATCCGTAACGCGAATAAAGCGTGCGCTTGGAGACGTTCGCGGCCGCGGCAATGTCATCCATGTTGGCGCCTTCCACCCCATGGGCGATGAACTGGTCGAGCGCGACCTGCAATATATGCTCGCCCAATTGCGCGGCTATTTCCTGCGGCGGCCGTCCGCCTTTTGGATCGCGCGGCGCCAGCTTGTGTCGAGGTGATCGGCGGCTTGTCACCTTTTTGTCATTACCTTCCTTTTTCATGCGGGCCAAAGACCGCACTTGATCCGGGGCGGGAAAGCGGCAATAACGACACTCATAAGTATAGATACTAATAGTCTGGAGAGGCGCGACGGGGGAAACCGCGCGGCGTGACCTGAAAAATGGAGCCGGAGTATCATGACGGGAATTGCACTCGTAACTGGGGGAACACGTGGAATCGGCGCGGCAATCGCCCGGTCGCTCAAAGCAGCGGGATGGAATGTTGCCAGCATATATCATGGAAACGACGCCGCCGCCGAGCTGTTCCGGGATGGTACGGGCATTCCCGTCTATAAATGGGACGTCGCGGAGGAACAGGCCTGCCGCGAAGGCCTGGCCCGCGTGGAAAAGGAACTGGGCCCGGTTTCAGTGCTGGTGAACAATGCCGGCATCACGCGCGACACCATGTTCCATCGGATGAGCTTTGCGCAGTGGCGCGAGGTTCTTGGCACCAACCTCGACTCGATGTTCACAATGACGCGCGCCGTCATCGAAGGCATGCGCGAACGCCGCTTTGGCCGGATCATCAATATCTCCTCGATCAACGGCCAGAAGGGCCAGATTGGCCAGGTGAACTATTCGGCGGCCAAGGCGGGTGTGATCGGCTTCACCAAGGCGCTGGCGCAGGAAAATGCGTCGCGCGGCATCACGGTCAACGCCGTATGCCCCGGCTATATCGACACCGAGATGGTCGCTGCCGTGCCGCAGGATGTCCGCGAAAAGATCATCGGCGGCATTCCCGTCGGGCGCCTGGGCGATCCGGCTGAAATCGCCGAAGCCGTTTGTTGGCTGGCCTCGGACAAGGCCGGTTTCAATACCGGCTCGGTGCTCACGATCAATGGCGGGCAATATATCGCCAACGGCTGAAACTCTTGCCGTCCATGAATCTAATGCGTGGTTCGTCTTCCGATCTGCACTCCAGATCCAACCCCACTTCAAGGAGCAGTCTCATGAGCTATCCGTTCGACCAGTTTGCCGCTGTCGCCGGCGCCAATCGGCAACTCGCCCTCAAATGCGCCGAGATCATGCGCGAAGCCGGCCAGCGCCAGGCGGCGATCGCTTCGCGCACGTTCGAGCTTCTCTCGGCGCAGAGCGCGGAGAAGGCGGGGGCTGTGCCTCTGCCCAATATCGCCGGCTTTTCCGAGATGTGGCAGGAAATCAGCCGGAACGGTCAGGCGTGCGCCCAGGACATGAAGGGCGCGCTCGACGATTGGCGGGCCGGGGTTGGTGACAGCCTGTCACCCGGCCAGGCCCAGGAGCAGGCGGCTCATGTGCTGCAACTCTGGACGTCTTTCTTCACACCCTCCCAGGCGGGAGATGCCGCAGCCGCCAAGGCGCCTGTGACCGCCCCGGCCAAGACCGGAACGGCCAAGCCCGAGACCGACAAGACCTGAAAACCACAGTTCGACCGCCATGCCGCCAACCTGCGGCATTTCGGCAGGGCGGGGGCAGGTTGAAGTCTTCTTGCAACAGGGGATGTTGTGCGATTTACTGATCAAGTCCATATGAAAGGGTGGCGCCTGCCGTGCTTTCCCCTGCGGCCGAGGACCGCTGTTGTCGCCGCTTTGATGGTGGGTGTGACCGGCTGCTCTTTTGCGCCTGAGCATGTCCGGCCACCCCAGCCGGTGCCGCCGACCTACGAGGCGGCCAACATCGCCGGGACCACGATCGCGCGCATCGGTTGGCACGACTTCTTCCGGGAAGCCGAGTTGCAGCGGCTGATCGGCGAGGCGCTCGCGAACAATCGCGATATCCGCATCGCGGCGACCCGCGTCGCCGAGGTCCGCGCCGCCTGGCGGATCGAGGGCTCCTCGCTCTATCCGCAGCTCGATGCGGTCGGCACGGGAACGCGGGGCCGGACCCTGTTCAATCTCCCCGGCGCGGGCGCTACGCCTGTCGATGTCAAACAGATCAGCGCGCAGCTCTCGGCCAGTTGGGAGATCGACTTCTGGGGACGGCTGCGCAACCTGCGCGATGCCGCGCGCTGGCAGTATCTGGCGACCGAGGAAGCGCGCCGCGCGGTCGCGAGCCAGCTCGTCGCGCAGGTCGCCAACGGCTATCTTCTCGAACGGGAATATGAGGAACGGGTCGCACTCGCCCGGCACTCGATCGAAACGCGCGAGGAAGCGCTGCGCATCATGCGCCGCCGCTATGAGGTGGGATCGGGATCGAAGCTCGAGATGACCCAGGCGCAGCTGCTCCTGGGCCAGGCCAATACGACGATGCAGGGGCTGGAGCAGGACCGGGCCGTCAACCGCAATGCTCTTGCGGTGCTGATCGGGCGGCCTGTCGAGATCGCGTCCGGGACCCTGTCTCTGACCGACGTGCCCGAACGGCTCACGCTGCCTGCCGGGCTGCCCTCCGACCTTCTGGCCAACCGCCCGGATATCGTGGCGTCCGAATATCAGCTGCGCGCCGCCAGCGCCAATATCGGCGCGGCGCGGGCGGCCTTTTTTCCGAACATCAGCCTGACGGGCGCATACGGCACGATGAGCGATGAGTTGGACGGGCTGTTCTCCGGCGGCAGCGAGGCGTGGAGCTTCACCCCGACCATCCGCCTTCCGCTTTTCAACGCGGGACGCCTGAAGGGCAATCTCGACGTGGCCAGGGCCCGGCAGGAACGGGCGGTCGCGCAATATGAACAGACCGTGCAATCGGCGTTCCGCGACGTGTCCGATGCCCTTGTCCGCCGGCAGCAGTTGCAGCTGCAGATCGACACGACACAGCAGATGCTGGACGCCCAGCGCGAACGCGCGCGGCTCGCCCAGCTTCGCTTCGACAATGGCCGCTCGGCCTATCTGGAGGTGCTGGATGCCCAGCGCGACCTGTTCGACGCCGAACAGGCCCTGGTCCAGCTTCGGCGGGCCGAACTGGCCAGCATCGTCGTACTTTATTCGGCGCTGGGCGGAGGATTTGTCGCGGACGACGCCTTCGACGGCAACCTATCGAACAGAAACGGGGAACAGTCACAATGACGCAGACGACAGGCAAGACCTGGTTCATCAGGGGCGCGATCGTCGCGGCGGTCGTGGCGGTGGCCGTGATCCTCTGGTCGCTGCTCAGGCCCGCGGACCTGCCGGAGGGTATCGTCAGTGGCAATGGCCGGCTGGAAGCGCTCGAGATCGATATCTCGGCGAAAACGCCGGGCCGCATCCGCGATATCGTCGCCGAAGAAGGCCAGTTGGTGAAAGCCGGCGAGGTCGTCGCCCATATGGATGTCGAGACGCTCTCTGCTCAGCTTTCTGAAGCGAAGGCGCAGCTCGCCCAGGCGCTCAATGCCGTCCAGATCGCGCAAACCCAGGTGGGGCAGCGGCAGAGCGAACGCGCGGCAGCGCTCGCCACTGTCCGCCAGCGGGAAGCCGAACTCAATGCGGCCCGCAAGCGGCTTGGCCGGTCGGAAACGCTTGCGCGCGAAGGCGCCACGCCGACGCAGGAGCGCGACGATAACCAGGCGGCGGTCGAAGGAGCTTCCGCCACGGTAGAAGCCGCGCGCGCGCAGTTGGCGTCGGCCGACGCCAATATCGCCGCAGCGCGCAGCCAGGTCATCGGCGCCCGATCCAATGTCGATGCGGCGCGCGCAACCATCGCGCGGATCGAGGCGGATATCCGCGACAGCGACCTCAAGGCGCCTCGCGGCGGCCGCATCCAGTATCGGGTTGCCCAGCCGGGCGAGGTCGTCGCCGGCGGCGGCCGGGTCATGAACCTCGTCGATCTGACCGACGTCTATATGACTTTCTTCCTGCCGGAAACGGTCGCGGGGCGCGTGCGCATCGGCAGCGAGGTTCGCCTGGTGCTCGATGCCGCGCCCGATGTCGTCATTCCTGCAAAGATCAGTTTCGTGGCCGATGTCGCGCAGTTCACGCCCAAGACGGTCGAAACGCAAAGCGAGCGCCAGAAGCTCATGTTCCGCGTCCGGGCGAAGATCGATCCCGCGCTGCTCCAGCGCCATATCGCGCTGGTAAAAACAGGCCTGCCGGGCATGGCCTATGTGCGGATCGATTCCCAGGCAGCCTGGCCGGACAAGCTGTCGAACCTTGTAAAGGAATAGGCCGGTGGCTTCCCCCACGCCCCCCCAGGGGCCACCGGTCGTCCGCCTTGCCGGAGTGCGGTTGCGCTACGGCAAGGCGGAAGCCCTGCGCGGCATCGACCTCAACCTGAGCCCAGGCCGGATGATCGGTCTGATCGGCCCCGACGGGGTCGGCAAGTCGAGCCTGCTATCGCTGGTCGCGGGCGCTCGCGCCGTGCAGGAGGGGACGGTTCATGTGCTCGGCGGCGATATGGCCGACCGCCGTCATCGCGAGGACGTCTGTCCGCGCATCGCCTATATGCCGCAGGGTCTGGGACGGAACCTCTATCCGACACTGTCTGTCGAGGAAAATCTCCAGTTCTTCGCCCGTCTCTTCGGTCATGGCGCGTCCGAGCGCCGCCGCCGGATCGATGCGCTCACCCGCAGCACGGGGCTCTATTCCTTCCTGTCGCGGCCTGCCGGCAAGCTGTCGGGTGGCATGAAGCAGAAGCTCGGCCTGTGCTGCGCGCTGATCCACGATCCCGATCTCCTGATCCTGGACGAACCGACCACCGGCGTCGATCCGCTGGCGCGCGCGCAGTTCTGGGATCTGATCGCCGGCATCCGCGAAGATCGTCCCGGCATGAGCGTGATCGTGGCGACGGCCTATATGGACGAAGCGCAGCGGTTCGACTGGCTGGTGGCGATGGATGATGGCGCGATCCTGGCTACGGGCACGCCTTCGCAAATCCTTGAGCGGACCGGCACGGATCATCTCGAAGCTGCCTTCGCCGAACTGTTGCCCGAAGAGAGGAAACGCGGCCACAAGCCGGTCATCATCCCGCCGCTCGACGTCGACGAGGATGACATCGCCATCGAGGCGGAGGGGCTGACCATGCGCTTCGGCGATTTCGTCGCCGTCGATCATGTCAGTTTCCGCATCCGCCGCGGCGAGATCTTCGGTTTCCTCGGCTCAAACGGCTGCGGCAAGTCGACGACGATGAAGATGCTGACCGGACTGCTGCCGGCAAGCGAAGGGCGGGCCTGGCTGTTTGGCCATGAGGTCGATCCGCACGACATCGCGACGCGCAGGCGGGTTGGCTATATGAGCCAGGCTTTCTCGCTCTACGGCGAACTGACCGTACGGCAGAATCTCGAACTGCATGCGCGGCTGTTCCATGTGCCGGTCGACGAAATACCGGGCCGCGTCACCGAGATGGCGGAACGCTTCAGTCTCGAGCCGGTCATGGACGAGCTGCCCGAGCAACTTCCGCTCGGTATCCGCCAGCGTCTCTCCCTCGCTGTGGCGATGGTTCACAAGCCCGAACTGTTGATCCTGGATGAACCCACCTCCGGCGTCGATCCGGTCGCGCGTGACGCCTTCTGGCGGTTGCTTGCCGAACTGTCGCGCCGGGACAGGGTGACCATCTTCATTTCCACCCACTTCATGAACGAGGCAGAGCGCTGCGACCGCATGTCGATGATGCATGCGGGCAAGGTGCTCGACAGCGACGTGCCCGCCAGACTGGTCGAGAAGCGCGGCGCCAAAACCCTTGAAGAGGCCTTCATCGGCTACCTCGTCGAAGCCGAGGGCGGCACGGCGGCGCCGGCCAGCCAGCCCGGGGCCGCCGATCACGAGGAGCAACCATCGGCGGCGCCCGCTGAACACGGCGGGCACGGCTCTGGCGGTTTCAGTCTGCAGCGAATGTTCAGCTATCTGTGGCGCGAGACGCTGGAATTGCAGCGGGACCCGGTACGCGCCACGCTGGCGCTGGGCGGTTCGCTGCTGCTGATGTTCGTGATCGGCTTCGGCATCACCATGGACGTCGAGGACCTGAGCTATGCGGTGCTCGATCGCGACCAGACCACGCTTAGCCAGAACTACACGCTGAACTTGGCCGGATCGCGCTACTTCACCGAGCACGCGCCGATCATCGACTACGAGGACCTTGATCGACGCATGCGCAACGGCGAACTGTCGCTGGCCATTGAGATCCCCCCTGGCTTCTCTCGCGATGTGTTGCGAGGCCAGAACGTGCAGATAGGTGCCTGGATCGACGGCGCCATGCCGCAACGCGCGGAAACCGTCCAGGGCTACGTTCAGGGCATGCACCAGCACTGGCTGCTCGTACAGGCCAGCGAACGCAGCGGTGCCAGCGCCGCAGGAAATGCGAGCGTCGAGACACGCTTTCGCTACAACCCCGATGTCAAGAGCCTGCCGGCCATGGTGCCGGGGGTGATTCCCCTGTTGCTGCTCATGCTGCCGGCGATGCTGACCGCGCTGGCGGTGGTGCGCGAGAAGGAGACAGGCTCGATTACCAATCTGTACGTGACGCCGGTCACGCGCATCGAGTTCCTGCTTGGCAAGCAACTGCCCTATGTCGGTCTGGCCATGGTGAACTTCCTGCTGATGAGCCTGCTCGCGGTCACCGTCTTCGGTGTGCAGGTCACGGGCAGCTTCTTCACCCTGTCGCTGGCCGCGCTGATCTTCTCCTTCGCCGCGACAGGCATGGGGCTGCTGGCCTCGGCCGTCACGCGCAGCCAGATCGCCGCCATGTTCTTTGCCATGATCGGCACCATCATTCCGGCCACCCAGTTCGCCGGCCTGAGGGATCCCGTGTCCTCGCTTGAAGGCTCCAGCAAGTTCATCGGCGAGATCTACCCCGCCACGCACATGATCTCCATCAGCCGTGGCGTGTTCAACAAATCACTCGGCCTGGCCGACCTGACGGGGCCGCTGTGGTCGATGCTCATTTCGGTTCCGGTCATTCTCGGCGTGGCTGTTTTGCTACTCAAGAAGCAGGAGCGTTGAGATGCGCAGAAGAAACCTGGCCAATATCTACGACCTTGGTGTCAAGGAGCTGTGGAGTCTGTGGCGCGATCCGATGATGCTTGTGCTCATCGTCTATGTGTTCACCGCGTCGGTCTACACCAAGGCCACGTCCATGCCGGAGACGCTGCACAACGCGCCCATCGCCATCGTCGACGAGGATAATTCGGCGCTGTCCCAGCGGGTTGCCTCGGCCTTCTACCCCCCGCAGTTCACGCCACCGGCCATGATCGACTATGGGGACGTGGACCCGGGCATGGACGCGGGGCTGTACACCTTCGCTCTGGTCATTCCGCCCAACTTCCAGCGCGACGTGCTGGCGGGGCGATCGCCTGCCGTGCAGCTCAATGTCGACGCCACCCGCATGAGCCAGGCCTTCACCGGCAGTGGCTATATCCAGCAGATCTTCACCGGCGAAGTCAATGAGTTCGTCAAGCGTTACCGCGGCACCGACGCGCCACCCGTGGATCTGGCATTGCGCGCACGCTTCAACCCGGCACTGGACAAGGCCTGGTTCGGCTCGGTGGTGCAGATCATCAACCACATCACGCTGTTGTCCATCATCCTGACCGGCGCAGCGCTGATCCGGGAGCGCGAGCACGGCACCATCGAGCACCTGCTGGTGATGCCGGTTACACCCGCGCAGATCATGCTCTCCAAGGTCTGGTCGATGGCCCTGGTCGTGCTGATCGCCTCCTTCCTGTCCCTCAACCTCATGGTGCGCGGCATCCTGGGCGTGCCCATCGAGGGCTCCATTGTGTTGTTCTTCGCCGGCGCGGCCCTCAGCCTGTTCGCCACCACCTCCATGGGCATATTCATCGCCACGCTGGCGCGCAACATGCCGCAGTTCGGCATGCTGATGATGCTGACCATCATGCCGCTCCAGATGCTATCCGGCGGCGACACGCCCCGCGAAAGCATGCCCGAGATCGTGCAGAACATCATGCTGATCGCACCCACCACCCATTTCGTGGAACTGAGCCAGGCCATCCTTTACCGGGACGCGGGCCTGGAGACGGTATGGCAGCCGTTCCTGGCGCTGGCCCTGATCGGCACGGTGCTGTTTTTCCTGTCGTTGGCACGCTTTCGCAAAACGATCGGCCAGATGGCCTGATCGTTTGATCGCCCGAGTGGGCACTCAACCCAGTAAGGAGTTTGACCATGAGCAATGAAACCATCCCTCTCAACCTGTTCAAGGCGAACCTGGAACTGCAGTTGCGCCTCCAGCGCCTGGTGCAGGAAAACGGCCAGCAATGGTTGGAGAACGCCACGCGCGCAGGCAAAGACGGCATTGCCGAGTCCGGCGCAGAAATCGAAAACCTGCTCAAGGCCAAGAACTGGCAGGAACTGGCCACGCTGCCCGCACAAGCCTTCTGGCGTCAGTTCCAGTACCACGTGGGCGGCGCGCAGGCGCTGACACAAGTCGCGATCAAAAACCAGACAACCTTCACCCAAGGCCTGCAAATAGCTATTCAAGACTGGCAGAAATCGGTTACGCAGGCTGAGAACGGCGGTGCAAAATTAGACCACGGTAGCGGCGGCGAAGTGCTGCTGCGGGCGGCGTAAAAGTCGTCCACTTTTTCCCTTTTCGCGATGCTGGCGAGGAGGGATGAGGGATTTACACCGTGGAACTTTACCTGAAGGTTCGTCTTGCCTGCGCGGGCGGCATGAGCGCCCGGGCGGCAGCGAAGCATTTCAACATATCGCGCGACACGGTCCGCAAGATGCTGTCGTATTCCGAGCCGCCCGGTTACCGTCGCAGCGCCCCGGTGCGGCGACCGAAGCTGGAAGCGTTCATACCGATCATCGACGGCTGGCTGGATGGGGACCGGTCGGTCCCGCGCAAGCAGCGCCATACGGCGAAGCGTGTGTTCGATCGCCTTCGCGAAGAGCATGGCTTCACCGGAGGCTACACGATCATCAAGGATTACATCCGGGATCGGGATCAGCGCAGCCGGGAGATGTTCGTGCCGCTGGCACACGCACCCGGCCATGGGCAGGCAGATTTTGGAGAAGCTCTGGTCGAGATCGGCGGGGTGGAGCAGAAGGCGCACTTCTTCGTGCTCGATCTGCCGCACAGCGACGCCTGCTACGTACGCGCCTATCCGGCTGCCGTTGCCGAGGCCTGGATGGACGGCCATGTCCACGCCTTTGCGTTCTTCGGCGCGGTGCCGCTGTCGATCGTCTACGACAACGACCGCTGCCTGGTCTCGAAGATCCTGCCTGACGGGACGCGGCTGCGCGCGAGGCTGTTCAGCGCCTTCCTGTCGCACTACCTGATCCGTGATCGTTACGGCCGCCCCGGCAAGGGTAACGATAAGGGCGGCGTTGAAGGCCTTGTCGGCTATTGCCGGCGCAACTTCATGGTGCCGATCCCCCGGTTCCCGACATGGGAGGCGTTCAACCTGTGGCTCGAGGAGCAATGCCGCAAACGGCAGAACGACCGGCTGCGGGGCGAGAGTGAGACGATTGGCGAGAGGCTGCGGCGCGATCTGGCGGCGATGCAGGAACTGCCGGCTTCCCCCTTCGAGGCCTGTGACCAGACCAGCGGCCAGGTCTCATCGCAGGCGCTGGTGCGTTACCGGACCAACGATTACTCGGTGCCGGTGCGCTTCGGCCACCAGGAGGTGTGGATCAGGGGCTATGTCGACGAGGTGGTGATCGGTTGCCGGGGCGAGATCATTGCCCGCCATGTGCGCAGCTACGAGCGCGAGGATGTGATCTTCGATCCGATCCATTACCTTCCCCTGATCGAACAGAAGATCAATGCCCTCGATCAGGCCGCACCATTGCAGGGCTGGGACCTGCCCGAGGTATTTACAACGCTGCGCCGGCTGATGGAGACGCGCATGGGCAAGCATGGCCGGCGCGAATATGTGCAGGTACTGCGCCTGCTGGAGAGCTTCGCTCTGGCCGATCTGCATGGCGCGGTGAAGCAGGCCCTTGATATGGGCGCGATCGGCTTCGATGCGGTGAAGCATCTCCTGTTATGCCGGGTGGAGCGCCGCCCGCCCCGACTGGACATGGCGATCTATCCCTACCTGCCCAGGGCCAGAGTGGAGACAACATCGGCGCGCTCGTACATGCGGCTGTTGACCGGCGGAGCAGCGGCATGAGCAGCCAAGCTCCCGAACTGCTGCTCGCCAGCCACCTCAAGACGCTCAAGCTGCCAACCTTCCTGCGCGAGCATGACAAGCTGGCCCGGCAATGCGCAGCAGAGGGCGTAGATCATGTCCGCTACCTTGCTCGGCTTGTCGAACTGGAACTGATCGACCGGGAACGCCGGATGGTCGAGCGCCGGATCAAGGCCGCGCGGTTCCCGGCCGCCAAGAGCCTCGACAGCTTCGACTTTGCCGCCATTCCGAAGCTCAACAAGATGCAGGTGCTCGAACTGGCGCGTTGTGACTGGATTACCCGTCGCGAGAACGTCATCGCCCTTGGCCCGTCGGGGACCGGCAAGACCCATGTCGCGATCGGTCTTGGCCTGGCGGCCTGCCAGAAGGGCCTGACGGTCGGGTTCATCACTGCTTCCGCGCTGGTCAGCGAGATGATGGAGGCACGCGACGAACGCCGCCTACTGCGCTTACACAAGCAGATGACCGGCTATAAGCTTCTCATCATCGATGAGCTGGGGTTCGTGCCCCTCTCCAAAACCGGCGCGGAACTGCTGTTCGAGCTGATCTCACAGCGCTACGAACGCGGCTCGACGCTGATCACCAGCAACCTGCCGTTCGACGAATGGACCGAGACGTTCGGTTCCGAGCGCCTGACAGGCGCGCTCCTCGACCGGCTCACCCACCACGTCAGCATCCTCGAGATGAACGGCGAGAGCTATCGCCTGGCCCAGAGCCAGGCACGCAAAGCACGTCCCAACCCCTGACAGAAACGGCAATCCGGGTGTTGGCGACCCCCGCTCGGGCTACGCCCTCCCGGCGCTCGCCAACACCCGGATCAAGTGGCCTGGTTTTGCTCCGCCCAATGGACGACTTTTACGCCGCCGTTGACAGGATCCGCATGGAATGCCTTGTGATGCGGTCCAAGGTCTCCCGAGAACAATAGGTGCGAGCCTCCGACGTGCATCTCGGCCGACGCTGACCCCAGAATATGCCCTGCATTCCAAAACCGGGTCCTGAAGCCCGGTACCGGCTCGAACCACTCATTCAGTTCGACCGTGTCGCACAGGCTGTAAGCGGCCATCGAATCCGCTTCGGTGTAGATCGGCTCGAACGGCACTTCATCCCTGCGATCACGCCGACGATTGCGTCGCTCCGCTTCGCTCTCCTGGATCCGTCCGGCATCCGGCAGCATGTAGTAGAGAAGATCCTTGGTCTGGGGAGTGCAGTAGATCGGGCCACGGTAGCCCTCGGCCGACAACTTGGGCAGAAGCCCGCTGTGATCGATATGCGCATGGGTCAGCACGACCGCGTCGATCCTGCGCACATCGAATGAAAATGGGTCCCGATTGAGCGTTTCGAGAGTCCGCGATCCCTGGAAAAGGCCGCAGTCGATAAGCACAGTACTCCCTCCATAGTGCAGTTCCATGCACGAGCCGGTGACTGTGTCAACCGGCGTGCAAAGTTGACCCCCTATCGGCGCCCAACATTGACCCCCTTTCTGTGAGTGCTGGCGGTTATCCCGGTAGTCCATAGGAGGGGCCCGCGGACGCCGACGCGCGCCGTCAGGAGCGCTGGCGGCGGCGTCCGCGGGAGGTACCTGTGGACCCACCGGGGTAACCGCCGGGGATGGGGGTCCGGGGGAAGGGGTTTTTCCTCGTTTCAGCTTCGGTTTTTGAACCGCCAGCTGTCGTTGCCGGTCTCGATGATGTCGCAATGATGCGTCACGCGGTCCAGCAGCGCCGTCGTCATTTTGGCATCCTGGAAGACGCTCGGCCATTCGCCGAAGGCGAGATTGGTGGTGATGATCACCGAGGTCTTTTCGTAGAGTTTGCTGATCAGATGGAACAGCATCTGGCCTCCTGACCGGGCGAACGGCAGATACCCAAGTTCATCGAGCACCACGACGTCCAGGCGGGCCATCTGGGCGGCCAGGTTTCCAGCCTTAGCCTGCCGGGTTTCCTCCTCCAGGCGATTGACCAGATCGACGGTATTGAAGAACCGACCCCTGGACCCGGCACGGACGACCGCGGCGGTGATGGCGAGGGCGAGATGCGTCTTGCCGGTGCCCGTCCCGCCAACCAGCACGATGTTGCGCCTTTCCGGCAGGAACGAACCTGCATGGAGCGAACGCACCAGGCTTTCGTTGATCGGCGTGTCGGCGAACACAAAGCCGTCGAGATCCTTGATCGCCGGCAGCCTGGCGGCGGTCATGCGATACCGGATCGAAGCGGCTTCACGATGCGCTGCTTCAGCGCGCAGCAGATCACCCAGCATCTCCATGGCGGTCCGATCACGCCGTATGCCGGTGGTGACGGCGTCGTCGAACGCGGCGATCATGCCCTTCAGGCCCAGCCCCTTCAGGGCTGCCAACATCTCATGCCGCTGCATTGAGGCCTCGCACCATGTCGTAACGCGCGCAGTCTGCAATGGGTGGATGTTTGAGTTTTAGATCGACCAGCACGTCGATCGCGCGCATCGGTGGCGGTTCGCGTCGGCGTGACAGGATATTGAGGATCGCTTCGTCATTGGCTGTCCCAGCCATCATGGCTTCGCGTACCGCGGCCTCGACCGCTTCCAGCCCATCCTCGGGCACGGCCGCCAGTACCCGGACGAAGCGCCGATCCGCGTCATCGCTTTTGCCCAGCTTGCGGCGCAGCTGGGCCAGGGCCGGCGGCAGCTCCCAGTCCTGGAAGGGAGCACCGTTGCGCAACGCTCCCGGCTTGCGGATCAGAACCGGCAGATAATGCCAAGGGTTGTACACCGTCTGATTGCGGCCGAACACGCGAGCATGTTCGGCGACCGCCTGACCTGCACAACGGATGATGATCCTGTCGGCATATGCGCGCAGTTGCACCGCTTCCCGGGCTGCACTCGCCATGACTGAGTATCGGTTGCGATCAAAGCTCACCAGGCAGGTTGCACTCGCCACATGTTCGCTCTCGAAGAAGCCGTCAAAAGGCGTGGCCAGGGGCTGCAACGAGGATCGTTCCATCTCCAGCGCCTGTGCAATGGTCATACCTTCCAGATCCGGATGGGCATAACGCTCGGCCCACCGGCGGCACTCGGCCTCCAGCCAGGCGTTCAGCTCTTCGAGGCTGGCAAACCGCAACCGGGGCTTGAACAGCCGCTCCCGGCTGGTCTGGACCTGGTTCTCGACCTGCCCCTTCTCCCAGCCTGCCGCCGGGCTACAGGCCACCGGCTCCACGCCATAGTGATCCGTCATGATCAGGAAGCGCCGGTTGAACACGCGCTCCTTGCCGGTGAACACGCTCGTCACAGCGGTCTTCATATTGTCGTAAATGCCGCGCGTCGGCACCCCGCCAAAAAAGGCAAAGCCCCGGGCATGCGCGTCAAAGAGCATCTCCTGGGTCTCGCGCGGATAGGCCCGCACATACGGCGCCCGCGACCAGCACAACCGCATATGTGCCACCTTCACCCGCATCGGCTTGCCGGCGATCTCCACGTCCTCGTGGCTCCAATCGAACTGATACGCCTCGCCAGGTCGGAACATCAGCGGGATGAACACCTTGCTCATATCGCCGCTGTTGGTCCGACGTTCGCGCTTCCAGCGCGCCGCATAGCGCCGAACCGCATCGTAGGAGCCGGTGAAACCCTCGCGCTCCAGAAGGTCATGTATCCGAGTCAGCCGCAGCCGCTCACGCCGCGGCCGTTCCTCGTTCTGCGCCAACAACTCGTCCAGCCGTTCGCGAAATGGCCCGGTCTGCGGTCGAGGCTGCTCCTTGCGTTCATAGCTGAAATCCGCCTCCGGCGCACGGATCGCTTTGCGCACCGTGTTGCGCGACAACCGTAAATCACGCGCGATCTCTTTGATCGGCTTACCGTCCCTGTGCTCCCGGCGTATCTTGGCAATAGTCTCCACAATCAACATCCCCATCCTCGCAGCCTGGAAGCCCAAGCCGCGACGCCTCAACTCTGGAATGATGGGGGTCAATTTTAGACGCCGATCACCCCGCTAAGGGGTCAATTTTGCACGCCGCTTCACAGACTGTCCCTGCAGCGCCGTGGAAGGTGATCTTGGGCTCGTTACTCATCGGCTCACTCTGCTCCTGCTTGGTCTGCAACAGTCCGACCCTTAGACACCCCTATAACTCGAGCTATGCGAGATATCCCGTAGTGGGCCGCGTCAACTGGCATTGCCGTACTGGCCGAGCACATCGCGCTGACCGCGACGTCGTCGATCCTCGATCACATCCGCGAATATGGGCCGGTTGAATTGGGGATATTGCGGATAGACCGGAATGCGGCCGGCCCGCTCAATGGCAGAATGACGAACATTGCCACCCTGACGCTGAACCCCACGATCGACGTCGCCTACGAAGTCGATCGCATGTTCCACACGCGCAAGATGCGGACAAAATCCGAGTTTTACAGCCCAGGCGGTGGCGGCATCAACGTCGCCCGGGTCTTCGTCCGCCTCGGCGGCAATGCTCGAAACTATTATATGGCGGGTGGCGCAACGGGCGATGCGCTCGACGGCCTGCTCGACCTTCATCAGCTTGTTCGCAATCGCATCACCATCGCGGGCCACACCCGCGTTGCATCTGCCGTGCTGGAGATCGAAAGCGGCAAGGAATTCCGCTTCGTCCCGCCCGGCCCGACAATCCAGCCTGTCGAATGGCAGGCGTGTCTTGCCCAGCTTGAAAACGCGCAGTGCAAATTCATGGTCCTAAGCGGTTCGCTACCCCGGGGTATGCCCGGTGACTTCTACGGTCAGGTCGCGGCGCTGATGCACCGACGCAATATCCCGGTTGTGCTCGACAGTTCAGGGCCCGGTCTCAAGGGTGGCCTTCAGGAAGGCCGCATCTTTCTCGTAAAACCCAGCATCGGCGAGTTGCGGCAATTCACCGGCCAGAAACTCGCGACACCCGACGAGATCGCCAATGCCGCAATGGAAATCGTTCGATCGGGACAAGCCGCGCATGTCGCCGTGACCATGGGCCATGACGGCGCAATCCTTGCCACTGCCACCGGACAGCTTTTTCTGCCGGCCGCCTCCATAGAGGCGAAAAGTGCGGTTGGCGCCGGTGACAGTTTCCTCTCCGCCATGCTCTTTGCGATCTCGATCGGCTGGGATACGGCCGAAGCGTTCCGCTTCGGAATTGCTGCTGGCGCTGCCGCCGTGATGAGCCCGGGTCACGATCTCGCCAGACCAGACAATATCCAGCACCTATACCAGCAGGTTACGCCAATACCCTGAGTGTTGCGGCAAATCGGCCATCTGAGATTCATCGCGCCCGAATCATGCGCAAGCTCGACGCTAGTTCGATCGCGAGCCTGGTTGCGACGGCGATAGCGCTAGGCGGCGCGCAACAGACCCTGGTGCGTAGAATCCCGCATTGCTGGAAAAAGGCCGGTCGGTCAGTCAACCTCTTACGCCAAAGAGACTGAATGATGACCGACAATACTCCCAACGGGGCGAACATGAACGTCCGCGCGCCCTTCCCGATTGCTCATCCAGAGGCGGCGAGGATACTGCTTTTTCTGCCGCACATGCAGGCCGCCATAATCACGGCCGCTCTGGAGCAGCAGCAGGCCCCTCAAATCTAGCAAAGGATCCATCCTTTATGAATATTAGCACGACCGGCCTCGATTCGGCTAAAAATTGCTTTTCAAGCTCACGCGATCAGAAAAGTTGTCGTCCGCAAGACGCTAAGACAACCGCAGATGCGTCCCTTCTTCGAGAAGTTTCCGCCTAGTCTGGTCGGAGCGGAAGCCTGCGACTGGACGAAGATCTGCGCCGGCGAGGAGGAGAAACCCGTGTATGTCGGACCCCGCCTGCTTGAAGCGCTATCCCGTCTCAACATGGCATCGTCGACCGAGGCACTGCGCGACGGACTGGCTGATGCCGCCAGGCAAATGGGCTTTCCCTATATCGCGCTGGTCCAACACGGCGGTCTGCCGCGGCTGGTCGAGTGCTCGATGGTGGTCACCAACTATCCGGCGAAGTTCGTCCAATCCTACATCGCAAACCACTATTATGTTATCGACCCGGTCTATGAAGTGAGCCAGCTTCTCGATCGGCCGTTCGGCTGGGAGGAGATCAGCAACGTCGTCGAGCTTGCCGATCACCAGCATGCCCTTTTCAAGGAAGCGGGGCGCTACGGGATCGTTCACGGCGTCACCGTGCCGCTACACATCCCGAGCGAGTCCTACGCGTCATGCACCTTCGCCCGCCCGGAACCGATCGAGATCACGCCATCGCTGATGACCACGCTCCAGATCATCGCCGGCTTCGCGTTCAGGGCGGGCCTCTATCTCCATCACGCCATGCACGACCGCAATGTTCCCCGGCTTACGCGCCGCGAGGCAGAATGCACGGCGCTGATCGCGCTCGGCAAGACCGATTGGGAGATCGGCCAGATCCTCGGGATCGCCCAAACCACGGTTCGGTATTTCATAACGAGAGCGAAGCAACGCTACGGCGTCTTCAGGCGCTCGGAGCTGGTCGCGCGCGCGATCATCGATGCTCAGGTCATCCGTGATGGCCAGGACAGGGATAGCAAGGTGCCCGAGAGCGCCGACGACAAGCCGGAGCGTGGATAGCTCACATCGCGTTGCGGGAGCGGACGATGCGCCAGATACGGCTTGGACCATTTTGCGGCGAGCAGCGCGGAAGGGTGGAGGTTGGTTGAGGCGGTGGAGTAGAATCGGAAAGGTGGTGAGTGGGGAAGCGCGTTAACGCCCCCAAGCGCCCCGGTGCTCTTTCAAAGCGTACACTGCTTGACGAACGGCAGCGGAAGGGTGTACCAATTGAAGCTGTACGAGTGGAGGCACACAATGCCGCGAGCAGTAGTGGAAGACAACAGACGCATGAGCCTGCGGATTCGGCCGGAGCAAAAGGCTTTGCTTGCCCGGGCGGCTGCGCTCAAGCATACCGATCTCACGACCTTTGTCACACGTTCGGCGCTGCGCGAGGCCGAGAACGTGATCGAAGAGTCGGAGCGGACGAAACTGAGCGAGAGAGACAGCCTGCTCGTTCTTGATCTGCTCGAGAACCCGCCGCCGGTGAATGCGAAACTGCGCGCTGCCATCGCCGCGATGCCGAAGTTGGCATGACGCTTCCTTCATGGCACGAGGAAGCGATTTCGAAAGCGCATGACCGGACTTCATTCGACTGCGGCGACAATGATCTGAACGTCTACTTGCAGCGTTATGCGCGGCAAAGCCACGAGGCAGGCGGGGCGAAGACGTTCCTCGCCATCGACGACACCGACAGCAAGACGGTTCTCGGCTTTTACAGCATCGCTCCGGGCAGCATGGATCATGCGGATACGCCAGAACTGGCGAGGCGAGGACTCGCCAGGCATGAGGTGCCGGGCTTCCGGCTCGCGCGGCTAGCAACGGATCTGCGTGTGCAGGGGCAAGGGCTCGGGGGTCAGCTCCTGGGCGCGATCGGGCGCAGATGCATTCGCGTCGCGACCGAGGTCGGCGGGGTTATGCTGATCATCGACGCCAAAAACGAGCGCGCCGCGGACTGGTATGCCGGCTACGGCGCTATTCCGCTGCACGACAAACCGCTGACGCTCATATTGCCCTTTGCGACACTCGAACGTGAATTGAGAGCTGCAGGCCAGTTCTAGGCGTTCAGGGCGCGATGCGCCGTGCAATGTCGTTTGTCTTCGACGTGAGCTCCACACCGGGGTCACTCGCGCGACCATATCCACATCGGAACCCGAAGGCTGAGGCGCGCTCCAGATCGGCTTGCAGAGAACAGAATCAGCGGGGTCAAACCAGTGTTCCAGTGCGATTTGCCGCACGAAACCGGCTATGAATGATGGAACAATGACAAGATCTCTGCTATAGTCGGCTGCGAGGAACTATCGATGAATACCGCAGCCGACATGCCCCCAACCGATCCTGCAGCGCCGCGGCTGAGGCTAGCCGATTGGCTGTGGCGTCCGTGGTATGCAAAGGCGTGGTGGGCCACGATCCCGGTCTGGTGGATCGGCATGGCGGCGTCCACGAAGATCGCGCCGCTGGAGGCCTTCTACGACAGCGCGCCTGCCGGTTTTCTCAATGTGCTTTTCTTCCCGATGACTGCGCTCCTGGCGCTGGGTGTCGGTTACGCGCAGGATTGGCTGACGGCATTTGCGCCGCAGGGCGAGGGCGATCCTATATCCGATGAGGCGCGGGCTAGAATTGCCCGTCTGTGGGAAGAGCATGATCGCGCTATGGAAGATATCCGAGCCGGCAGCGATATCCACGATCCGCGCTCCGGGGCGCTATACATCGGCAATCCGATAAGCCCTAACAATGGCGCTCGTATCAGCGTTTTTTGAAGCTGCTGTCGCCATCGCCCGGGCTGCCCTCGATGTCCGTGGAGAATCTTCCGCTTTTCAGAACGGAGTTTTGCTCGATCGACGTAAGCGGACCGGTGATGTCGAACGTGGCTCGACCGGAATCAGCGTCCTGAAGGTAGCGGTTACGCATGCCGTCCGGACCGAGAATACGGTCGGATAGTTCGCGCGAGAAGGTGGCAGCCGGATCGCTGGACCGGGCCGCGGCTCGTTCGGAGGCAGCGATGGCCTCGCGGACGTCATAGTTGACAATGTCGAGGGACGATTGCGCCGTCTCATTGCTAAGTCCAACATCGCGGCTCTCGAACCCCAAACTCCCGCCAACCCGCCCAGATGTGGACCGGCCCTTTTGGGTGGTCGAAGCTTGGTTCGGCTGCTGGCCTTTGCCGGTAGGTTGTCCGCGACCGCCTATGGCTTCGGATTCCTGGGTGTCGACACTTCCACCGAGGTGGCCACCGATCGTCGTGCCTATCGTTACCTGATCTTGCGCAGACCGCGATAGCCCGCGCTGCCATCCGGTCTGCGCGATGATCGCCTGCACGTCCCGCGTGAGCGTATCCGCCACCTGCGGGTTGAGCCGCCAGTTGCCGTGACGATCCATCTCGAACCCGCCGCGCAGCCAGTTCTGCATCATGGCCTGGCCCTGCTCGCCGCTGCTCAGGAAATGCTCGATCGTATCGGGCCCGGCCTGTTTCCCCGCCTCGAAGCGCGTGCTGGTGTCGTTGCGCGCCGATTGCTGGAAGCCGACCGAGCTGGAGACAAGGACGTCATTGTCAGCGAATGAAAAGCGCGCACGCCCGCCATTGGCAATCGCCCCGAGCTGGCTCTCGTTGATGAGACCGCCGCGCCACATCTGCGCCGCCGTCTCGGGCGTCAGGTTGAGGCTAAGGTCGCCATTCTGCGACATGGCGATCTGCCGTTTCGACATCTGCACGCCATGCTCGCCCAGCAGCTGCTGCATGCGGGTCAGACGCTCATTGTCGACGATCCGGGTCAGCCGCTCGTTACGTGCGCGATCGGCAATTCCTTCCGCGCCGCCTTCGGCCATATCGACCTGATTGCCGGCACCCTGCGACAATGTGCGAATGAAGCTATCGAGGTGGGCCGCCTGCCGCACCGACATGCCCGCAGCCGCCGCACCCTCGGCAAAGCCGGCATTGTCGGCCTGTCGACGCTGCTCGCCGATCCGAGCCGCAGAGCGCGTTCCATCATGGCCGACCTCGCGCTGCGCATCGAGCTTGCCCGACCGCTCGGCGAAGTCGTAGCCCGCCGCCTCGCGTGTGCGCCCGTAGACGCTGGTGCCTTCCCGGGCAGCCTCGGCCGTCGCGCCGTCGGCGGTGCCGACCTGCACAGCGGCATTGTAGGTTTCGAGCGCGCGCATCACCTGCGCTTCGTTGCGGCCAGTTGCGCGGGAGAGCTGGGAAATGGCGGTGGAGCGGGCTTCGCCCGAGAGGGCGTTGATGAAGGCGATCCGACGGGAGGTTTCCTGCACGCCGAGGCCGAGCATCGATGCGGCATTACGCTGCCCCTCATTGCTGCCGGTGCGGTGTGCCTGCTCGGTCGCGACATTGCCGCGCTCGATCCGCGTCACATTGTCGCCCGCGAAATCGCGCCGTCCTTCCATCGCGCCGACCTGGACCTGAGCGGCGGTGAGGTCGTTCCGCAGCATCTGCTCCTGGTCGAAGGTGTTGGCAATCAGCTTGGCGAAGGTTGGATCGGCCGATGCCTGCGCGATCACCGTCGAAGCTTTCAGTACCGCGTCCTTCTGGTCGTAGCCGTTCCGCTCGAAATGCCGCTGTGCGCCGGACAACATCATGTCATAGGCGCGCGTATCGCCGAACGCCTTCCACTGGACCATCCGTTGCGTAAAGGCGGCAAAGGCACCTTCGCCCGCCTGTCCCTGGCCGAAATATCCCGTGCCCAGCGCGCGCAGCGCATCCTTCTCCGCGAAATTATGGATCGCCGTCGTCGCGGCATTGTCGCGCACTGCGCGAACGGTCGCTGGATCGGTCAGACTACGGCCAGTGAGCGCTGGCGATAACCCGCCCAGTTCTCGTGCGCTATCGAGCCCACCCATGCCGAATGCGGCCGTGCCGTTCGCCCCGCCGCCGTGCTCGCCGAGGACCCGGCTTGCGGCGCCGAATGCCCGGTTCGCGCCGAAGGTCGAGCGCTCCCCGAAGTCGCCGAAGTTCGACGCCGCACCGCGCCGCGCCATGGTGCCCGCCGCCGTCGCCTGCGCCTCGAGCGCGCCCGCATAGCCCTCGCTTGTGGCGAGCGGCGCGGCGGCGGCCGTGCCCTGTCCCTGGACACCGAGGGCGCCGCTGGTGAACGAGGTGAACACGTTGCCCGAAAAACGGAACACGGTGAACACGAAGGCGCCCGCAAGTCCCGCCGCAGCCGTGCGGAAGCTCCCGAAGATGGCGAGCGCCTTCATCGCGGAGGAGGGCGCGAGCATCCATGCGTTGGCCGCGACATTGTTCGCGCGCATCTCGGCCAGCACGTCGGTCGCGCGGCCCAAGGTGAGTTGATAGATGCCGGCGTCGATCACGCCCCAAAGCGCGACGAACACGAAAAGACCGAGCGCGAACGACGCGACGCGCAGGTTGATCGGGGTGAGGATGAACAGGAGCGCGATCGGCATCATGAATAACATGATTCCGAAGACCGTGGCCCGGATGGTCGGCATCCATTCGTTGGCGGTCGACATGGTGGCGAGGCCGGAGGAGACGACGGCGCGATTGGCCATGACGCGCGCGGCGGTTGCCGGACTGTCCTCGAACAGCACGTCTCCCACCGTACTGCCGAGCATGACATTGGTCAGGAACTGCTGGAGCGACTGGGGTGTGTCCATCATCATCTGGCCGAGTTCGCCGATGTTGGATCGGCAACGCTGTAGCTGGGTCGCGTTGGTGATATCGTAGCCGGTGCGTGTGCAGACCTGCGCGACGTAATTGTCGAACAGCGCGGGCTCGGAGAGGCGCGTCGAGATATGCTCCCAGGTTTCGGTGCAGCTGACCGTCGTGCCGCCCTTGTCGGTGGACGTGAACACCGTGCTGAATGTCGCGGGACCCGCCATACCCGCGAAGGCGGCGGGCAGATCGGTGGCGGTGCGGAACAGCATATCATCGTCAACGCCATAGGCGGGCGAGACGCGCGCGACCGGATAGCATTGCCGGACATAGTCCTTGATCGTGCTATCTAGGAAGGTGTCGGTCATCGGACCGCGCGGGGACGCGGCATTGAGAAACAGATCGAACGTGTGGCCGCCCGCGCCGAACTCGAGCTTGGCGTGCGGATCGGTCGTATTGTCGTCGATGACCTCGGCCAGCGCGCGCTCCATCATATTGGTCACGCCCGCGACCAGCACGATCAGGTTCGGCACGTCGCCGACCGGCTGATAGGCGTTGCGGACGCGGTCATAGACATGGACCGTGCCCGTGGTCGCCACCATGCCGACGAACAGCCCGACGCCGATCAGCATCTGAAAACCGAACCCGACCAGCCCCATGCCCTGACCGCGGATGCCGGCGAGCAGGACACCGAGGCCGATGCCGACCACCGCGACGATCAGTACCAGTGTCTCGTAGCGCGGATCGCCGAAGATCATCGAGACCAGGCGGAAGGCGTCCACAGTCTCGGCAAAGCCGTCATAAGTATGGAAGCTGGTATCGATCGCCAGCGCGGGTGTGGCCACGAAAAGCGCGATCAGGACGGACAGGGCGCGGAGAATGCGGATCATGGCGTGGCCCTAGCTCAGCGGTTGCGGTTGGCGGCGGCGCCGGCGGCATCACGCGCATCGCGGTCGCGCTGGCGAACCACCCCGGCATAGTTGGCCGAGAGATTCGCCGACTCAAGCGCTGCCATATAGGACTGACGCATCTGCGCGCGCTGGCGCAGCACTTCGTCGCGCAGTCCGCTCAATTGCTCGATTCCCTTGCTGAGGATGCGCGTCTGGCAGACCTTGGCATTTCCGGGATCGCTGGCCCCTGCCGCCGTCGCGCCGCGTTCGGCATTGGACACCGCGAAGTCGATGCTGCGCGTGAGGTCGTTGAGCATCTGATAGGCGAGCGTCAGGGCGACCAGTTCATCGGTGTCACCGATCACGCTCTCGACCATGCCCTGCCGCACGCCCCATTCCAGCAGGCGATAGACCGGCAATGTACGGACATTGGCGACGAACTGGCGTTCCTCGGGCGTCAGAGCAGCCCGGGTGCGGATTTTGACCGCAATTGACTCCATCCGTCCGCGCGAAAGGATCAGTGCGCCCTTGCCGCTGCCGTCCACGGAACAATCAGTCGAGGTTGGCGGCACGGCGATGGCTCGGGTCTGGACCTTGCCCGTTAGAAAATCGTCCACGCTCTCGGTATCCTGCCGTGGACAGGCCGGGATCGCGCTAAACAGAGGCACGCGATCGGTGGCGTCCCAGCGCATATAGACGTCGCCGACGCGCGCGCGCATAACGCCGGCCCATTCGGATGCTCCGACCCGCGCGGCGGCGTGGGCGAGCAGCGAGCCGGTCTTGAAGATGTCGGTGACCTCGGCGGGGCAGTTTTCGAGCGCGTCCTTCAAATCCTCGGTCGGATTGCCCTGATTGGCCTGGATTTTCTCACGGCTCTGCTGATAGCTTTTCGAGAAACCTTCGCGCACCGACTTATAGCCGGTCATCTCCTCGATGATGCCGGACATGTTGTCGTCACCCTTGGCGATCTGCACCATGCGGTTGGCGAGACGGCAGTCGTTGACCTGGATCGAGTTCAGGAAGTTGGTCGCGGCCTCCATCTTCGAGATGATGTTGCCCATCTTTTCATCAAGGGTTTCGAGTAGATATTGAAAAGCAACGGCGGGCGCGGCCTGCAGGATGCTTTCGAGCTTTTGCACGAGGTAGTCCGGATCGAGGAAACTCATTCCCCCCAGGAACATGTCGATTCCGCCGCAGCCCGCCCTGATCTTCGGCAGCGTGACGCTCATCAGATAGTCGTTGTGGACGTCGACCCGGCCCGACATGCCGCCCGCGGTGATGTAGCCGCGAGTCTGATCCTCGAAGCTGCCGGGGCTGGTGTAAGTAACATTGTCGAACCAGCTCTCGGCCCAGCTTTGCGCGGACGCGGGGGAAGCGAAGCCGCAGACCGCCAGCAGCGGCAGGGCAAGCAAGGTCAGACGACAACGAGCGGAGGCCATGGCAGACAACTTTCCTGGAAGTGGGCGAGGACGTGGCTCCCCATGTCAATTCCTCGCCCGGTTGGGGACGGGGCGTGGCGATGCGGCCACGATCCCGGTGAATTTCGACATGCCGCGCACGCCGACGGTGGGCTTCACCCCGGTCAGCATCTTGGCGGCAAGGTAGAGGTTGCGCGCCAGGTTCGGCTCGTGGTCGGTTCCGATCGCAACCGGAATGATGCGATTGGGATCGGAGACCGGGCGCACCCAGGCGACGGGATGCCCCACCCAGGGCAGACCGAGTCGCCCGGAGCGCAGCATCGCCTCCTGGCTACCGATCGTGCGCACCTTCCAACCATAGCGTTGCCCGAGGGCACCGAGTCTGTTCCAGAGATCGGCACAGGGCACGCAACCCGGCGCCGTGCTCATCTCGACGATGAAGGCCGGTCCCTGGCCCTTCATGGTTTCCGCGAAATCGGGCGGCCAGTTGCGTGTCACCGGCACGCGGGCGAGCCATTGTCGCATCCCGGCCTCGGTTGCGACGGGATGGATCGCCGCGCGCATCGCCTGCTCGCGGGTGACAGGCTGTGCGGACGCCGGGGAAGCGCCCGCAAGGAACACGGCCAGCGTGCAGGCCAGGTGCCGCTTCACCGCTGCGGCTCCAGGCTCGCGCCGACAAGATCGCCGCCAAGCGCGCGGGGATCGGTTGCGGACACCGGCCCGGCCGAGAGGGCATCGAAAAAGCCGTCCTCTTCGCCGGCCCCGGTCAGGAACTGTTCGGGCCGGATATCACCCGCAAGCAGCCGCACCGCCTGATAGGCCGTCTGGATGAGATTGGGATAAGCCTCGACCCCGCTCGCGATCACCATGCGCTGCTGGCTGTTGCGCCTGATCACCATCGTCGTCGGCGTGATCTCGACCCCGAACCGCTGGGCCAGCTCGGGCCTGCGCTCGATGTCAATCAGCGTGACCTGCCAGCCCATCTCCTCCTGGAAGCGCTGGACGATCGGCCACTGGACGCGGCAATAGCCGCAAGTCGAACGCGAGAACATGACCAGTGCGAACTCGTTGGCCCGGCCGCGCAGATACTGGCGACGGACCTGATCCTTTTGCGCGGAAAGCTGGTCGCGGGCCTCGCCGACCATCGGATTGGCGGACTTGGCGTTGAGTTCGGGATTTTGGAGCATGGCGATCTGGGTGACTCCCGCGAAGGCGCGCGCCTTGCGCCTCGCGAAATCCTGCAACCGCCAGAAATCCGCCACGGCATCGACCGTCAGTACGGTCGCAGCATAGTCGCGTTGCTGCTCGATCAGATTCCTGATCTTCGGTGGTGTCCATGTCGCCAGCTCCGCCATCGGCGGGATCGCCGGCTTCATCAGCGCATCTGGATCGGCTTCATCATCCGCAGGGCCGGGCGGGGCCTGATACCACCAATAGCCGGTGCGCTGGTCGGCGGCTTGTGCAGGGGCCGGCATGGCAGGCACGAGCGCCGCCGCGAGCAGGAGGGCCGCCCGGCTCACAGCAGTTTCTCCATGCGTTGGAGTTGTCCGATTTCGACCGGACCATAGTAACGGCTGTCGAATCCGCTCGCGTGCGGTGATCCGACATAGATTGTTCCGGGCAGGATGAGACCGTTGTCGGGTTGCCAATGATCGAGACGCTGACCGTCGTGACCGAAGGGCTTGCTGACGCCAAGCAGCCTGCCGTTGCAGTAATACCAGCCATCCCATTCGCCATAGGTCATGGACGGCTTCTCGATCAGCGAGATGCGGTCCCCTGGGAGGCACATGGCATATTTGGTGACAGCAACCGGCTTGGGGCCGGCGAGCGGGTGCGACAAGGTGAACGAGACGAGATCGTCCCGGCCGATCGGTCCCGGCGCCTTGCGGACGAGCCACGCGTCGATCGACGGGCTCATGACGATCGTCGCCTGCGGGATCGCCCACCAGGTGAAGAGGCCGACCGGCAACACGATGCCAAAGGCCTTCCACAGTTGCTTCGGGCGCGGAGGCTGGCCGAGCCCCGAACTGCCGAGCGCCACCGCCGCCTTCAGCGGCAGCGCCTTCAATTCGACGAAGCCGGCTTTAGCGGCCCTGAAGGCGAGCCTGAGCATCGCTGACCTCCTTCTTTCCGCCGAGGCGGGCATATTCTTCGAGAAGTCCGGAAAGCGCCGCGTCGCCATAGACGACATGGGCCGCGCGCGGGCTGTCATCCTCGCGCTCGCAATAGGGCAGGGCGGGATCGCCCGGCACCATGGCGAGCGCTGGAACGCGGGTGACACTGTGCTGACGGAAGATCAGTGGATCGACGATCAACTGCACGTCGCGCATCGCGCAGGCCGGGCCTTCGCAGCCGGGATCATGGCGCAGGATCTCGGCCGAGAGCTTCGCCATCGGGGCGACCTTCGTGAGTCCGCCCGGCATTCCGCGAAAGGCGAGCACGCCGCCGACCCGTTCAAGTTGCCCTGCGTAGGTCCGCAGCGTTGTCACCGGCATGGACGAGGACACGAACAGCACCGGCACCCAGCCTTTGGCGCTCGGCGGCGCGGTGATGCCGACGACCGCCTCCATGTCGGGCGCTTCGAGGCCGAGAGCTTGGCCAAGGCGAAGTGCCATTGCTTCGCGTTCGGCCGCCATAGCCTCCTTGGCCTTGTCCATGGCTGTACGCGCGCGGGCGTCCATCGCAGGGGACGGGGCACGCTTGCGCAGGCCTTCAAAGGCGCGGCGGCGGGATTCTTCCGATGGCGTCGGCAGTGACGTCGGACCGCGCGTTTCCGCTTCCTGCTTTCGGGCGGCCGTGGCGCGTTCGAGCCGGTCGAGTGCGGCCTCACCTTGCGCTGCTGCCCCATCACGCGCATTGTCCGGGCGAGGGTTGTCCTGCGCCAGAGCGGAAGCGGAGACGAGCATCGCCATCGCGGCGGCGAGAGGCCGCACGCTACTGGCCGATGGCCTGCATATGGGCATCGATCTTGTCCTTCATGTCGATCTGGATGTCGGCCTGGGCGCGGGCCTCGATCTCGGAATAATATTCGGAAAGGTCCATTTTGGAGAAATCCAGCGCCTGGAACTCTTCCGGGGTGAAGCCGCGGCAATAGGGGTTCTTCGGCGTGCCCCAGCCGACGCTGTTGAACGATTTTAGCTGCGGGCGGCCCTGTTCCTGGATGATGCGGCCAAGCTTGGTGTTGAAGCAGCAATGGCCGCGCGACCGCTGGATGCAGACGCCGAGAATGCGCGAGGAGCAGTAGCGCCCGACCTCGTGGCACATGCCCGATCCCCGGAGCATGCCCACTTCCATGTCTTGCTGGTCACAGCCCGAGAGCAGAAAATCCATCATGAAGTTGATCGCGAGGCTGATCGCGATCGAGGTCGGATCGATGCCGGCGATGATGGCGTTCGCGCCTGATGTCGCGGCCTGACCAGCGGTCGCTCCGGCCCGGAAGGCTGTGTAGGCGGCGCTCATGCCGGTATAGACGCCTTTGGCCACGGCGATCTTGGTCTGGATCGATGAGATGGACGAGCCCATCCCGTCCTTGACGATCTTGCCCTTGTCCTTGCAGCAATTCTGGAATGTGGTGCGCAGCCCCGCCGGGCGGCAGCGCACCGCGCGCCCTGCGAAGATCTCGATATTGCCGAGACAATGCCCCTCTGCATCGACCACGCCGTCGGCGGGCGCGCCGGGATCGTCGATGACCGGATCGTCCTCGATTCCAGCGCCGTCGCTCCCCGTGCACGCATGGGGCGAGCACATCGGCGTTCCGCCGCCCGCCGGGGTCAGACATTGATGCTGCGATCCCAGCGGGCAGCTATATTCGCCCTGCGCATCGGCGACGCACATCACCTGCTGGACCGGGCAGAGCCAGGCATCGTCCGTCATCGCGGAACAGCTCATGACTTCGCCCGGATCGCCGGCATCGCCATTGCCGTCGAGATCGACCGCGCAAACGGGCTGCTGCGCCTGCGCCGGGAAGAATTGCCCGCCGAGGAGGAAGCCCAAAATGGCAAGCGCGATCAGGGCGACGCGCGTCGGCCGGAAAAGAGGACGCCAGATCATCGCACTTCTCCGGTGCAGACGAGATCGGCGCCACCGAGACGGACGGTCTGCATCATCACGACCGCTTCGGGAAAATCGTCGAAGCAGCCGCAGGCCGAGACGATCTCCTCACCGGGGCCGGCGGGGCAGACGTCGCTGCCCGCGCTGTCAGTCCTGCAGGCGTGATAAAAGGTGTCCCAGCCAGTCGGCGCGTTCTGTTTGGCGCCGACGACCCCATCCAATGCGACGCTCTCATTCGCCTTGGGCGCGCGGGTTTTGCAAACCGCCTCGCAAGCGGGCACCGAGCCGCGATCGGGCAGGGCAAAGGGACGCGAGGATGCGGCGTGGCCGCCGTCGGCGATCCTCACCCGGTCGGCGAGCATCGTCTCGGTGGAATGGTCGATGATATAGGCGCCGCGGCTCAGATCGGGTGCGGGCATCGAGCCGGTGTCGATCGAACAGCGATAACTGCGCTCGCGCCGGAAGAAGTCGCGCGCGAGTTGCATCGTACAGGCGCCGGAACCGAACTGGCGGACCTGCGGCAGGGGATTGATGCCTGTCGCGACCCCGCTTTTGAAGGTTTGCACGCCGTCGACGCGCTCGCTGTCGAGCTGGCAGGCGGGATCGCCGGCATAGCCCGAGCAGAGATCGACGAGCCGCTCGCTGAGATCGCAGGCGGTATCGGCCCGGATCTCGACGGTGACATAGCCCCAGCGCCCGCCGCCGCCGCCGCGCACGCGCGCGGACACTGTCGTCGAGCCGGCCTTCAGCTGCTCGGTGATGTCGATAGGGGCGTAATTGTACCAGGGGCTGCCGCTGATCCGGCAGTCGCCCGACGGGATTCCGTCATGCATCCACACGCGCTTGCCCGCATAGCCGACCGCTACGCCGCCCACGCGCGCCTGCACCCAGTCGTCGGCGCCCATCTCGACAATGCGCGCGGAGACGATGCGTTCAGGCGCCAGGGGTGTGAAGATAGCGGAATAGAGTGGGGGATAGCCGCCGCAGGCGCCATCCCCGCGAATCTGGTAGCGGCGGCATCCCTCGCCGCAGCTCCAGCTCGATGTGATGACGCCGCTGGCTGAAACGATATCGTCGAACTGCCACGGTGTGATGCTGACTTCGCGCTCGATCGTGCAGGCACGGATTTGCCCGACCGTGCCGATGCCCGCAGGCGAACCCTTGAGCGCCTGGAAGATGCTGCTCGCGGCGGCGGCGCTCGAAGCGTCGCCCTGGATGGTGGCGGGGCTGGCGCGATAGGCGGTCTGGGGCAGCGACGGATTGGGCGTGCAGGCGGTGCTTTGCGCTCCAGTGTAACGGATCGCAGGGCCGTCGATCGTGGCTTGCGCGACGCCGACGCGCGGATCGGCCGTCGTCAGCGCGCCGATCACGCCGCCGCCCAAATCCTTGAGCACCGAGGCCATGTTGCCCCAGACGAGGTTCGACCCGCAGCTGTTGTTGACGCAGTAGCAGCCGGCGAGATCCGTGAGGCCGACTTCGGTCAGCTTGAGATCGCCGCCCGACGCCACATCCCATTGGAAGCTCCGGCACTGGTTCCAGGTGCCGGGCTGGCAGGAGACGACGCCATTGGCGCAGATGCCCGATACGGGAACCGGTAGCGTCAGCGTCTGGTCGACGCTGCCGTCGAGATTCTTGTCGCGAGATATGCGAAGCGTACCGATATCGCCGCTAGATGCGGGCTGCGCGATCAGTTCGAGCAGGGTCGCTGTCTGCTGGCAGGCAATGCTGGGGTTGAAGGTCTGGCTGTTGTCGACCGTCGCGATCGGCTGTCCGGCAAGCCCCGGCGTCAGGTAGTTCTGCTGGATCGCCTCGCTGTCGGACGTCTTCTCCCGCGAAGCTTCGGCTGCCGCGCGGGCGCGGTCCTCGACGGTTTGCGCCGACGCTGGCAAGGGCAGCGTGGCGGTCATCGCCAGCATGAGAATGACCCGCCGTCTCATGGCAGCCTCGGAGATGTGGTGCGAGAGCCATAGGCAAAGCGCAGCACGTCTCCCGCCCGGAACGCGGCGGATCCGGGCGAGAGTAGCTTATAGACGGCCTGTCCCTCGAAAATGGTCAGCGCGGCCGCCACCGGCGTCGAGGTGGTGGGGGCAACCCTCCTTTCCGGCCCATGTTCGTCGGCCGCGCTGACCGGGGGTGGAGCGACGGCGGCAGGGGCAGCCGCCGCCGCTCCGTCCGCGCACCCGCTCACGGTGGGGAGGGCTCCGTGACGAGCGGGACAACCGCCCGTGCCGGGTGCGCGGGATGGGGGATGCGACTGACTCACGGCGTGGATATCCCCGCGCAGCAGATCGCCTTTTCGAAGAGCATGAACTGGGCATTGTCTTTGCCGGGCGCATGCTTGCCCGACGTCCAGAGCGCACCGGGGCGGCCGATATTAACGCATTTGCCGCCCTTGACGGGCTCCATGATCTGGAGCTTGTACCGGCTCTTGGTCCAGATGGGCTGAGCCTTGAAAGAGCAGCCGTCCTCGGAGTGGATGGTGAGCGCGCCGA
The DNA here is from genome assembly GCF_049472635.1 of Sphingobium salicis subsp. salicis. Classification (NCBI taxonomy): domain Bacteria; kingdom Pseudomonadati; phylum Pseudomonadota; class Alphaproteobacteria; order Sphingomonadales; family Sphingobiaceae; genus Sphingobium; species Sphingobium salicis. Next base: position 2,130,482 of record NZ_JAYRCS010000001.1, on the reverse strand, counting down.
GGCGGCCCATCATGAAGGTGCCGCGCGCGGCAAGGCCCGCCCAGGCTTCGACACGGTCGCCCATATGGATATCGCCGGCGACGGGATAGGTGCTGCCCCAGCTGCCCATGCACCAGAACAAGGGGTCGATCGTCTTGCCCGCCGCCGCCGCCGCGCTGTCCGCCATGCAGGCAAGCCCTGCGGCGGGATTGCCGAACAAGATGCCTTCGGGCTGGATGATCGCGCCCAGCGTCCCCGACTGCCATGTCGGCAGCACCTCGGTGATCATCGCGACATCGAACCCGTCATCCTCGATGCAGGGCAGGTCGGTAAACATGTCGAGCATCTTCCAGACCGGCGCGATGTAATAGTGCATCTGCGCGAACAGCTTGGTCGTGTTGGTCCCGTCGGAGATCGACGACTGGCTGCCCTGAAGCTTGCCTCCGGTCGGCATGAGGTCGACGCCGAGCGCCATCATGCAGCCTGGCTCGGTCACCACGTCGATCATCCGGTTTGGCGTCCAGAAACTGACCTTGACACCGAACCAGAAGGTCGCGCCCTTGCGGCAGGCGCACAGGGGTTTTGAGGCCGATTGCGCGTCGAGTGCCTTGTCGAGCTTGTCGTAGCTTCCGACCCGTACGCCGCCGATGGTGATCGGGAAGATGCAGTTCCACCTGACCTTTGTGATCGGATTGAACACCGTGTCCGAAGGGCATTTGGAAGCGTGCGCGGGCGTTGCGGGCGCGATCAGCGCCAGCAGGATTGCGGCGGCTCCGACGCGCAGAGTGGATGCAAGGCGGGTCATTGTCCGCGCCCTCCCTTGGCTGACAGGTTGACTTCGGTGAGTTCGAGCTTTTGTCCGACCTGCCGCACAATGACGGGCGCGACCGTGAGGCCGAGCCGGTCCTTCACTCGTTCCTCGAGCGTGAACAGCGCGCGGCCGTGGCGTTCGCCGAGCGACAGGGCGTCGTCTTTGGGATCGCCGCCGCCGGTCAGGATGATCCAGTCGGTGAGCGTGGCCGTCTTGAGCGCCCAGGACAGATCGTGGGGATGCACGATGACGAGTCGCTGCGGCAGCGACACATAGGTGAGCGGATTGAAGGTGAAGCCCTTGGGGTAAAGCAGCTTGCCATCTGGAAGTCGGATCTCGGTGTCGAGCGTGTAGAAGGGGACGACGTGACGCACCTTGTCCTCGCGCGCTGAAGCGAGCGTTGCGCCCTTGAGCGCGCTCCAGCCAGAGCGCGGACCGAATTTTTCGGCCATATTCGGGGGCTGCTGCGCGGCGCGCGCCTCGATTTCCGCCATCGCATCGGGCTCGGCAATCGGCCAGGTGCGCCCCACGGTGGAGGTCTCGGCGCGAGCGGTGGACGCCAGCAACAGCGATCCGACAATCAGCCCCGCGATCATCGCCGACTGAAAGACCACCACGGGCCAGCCACTATGGAGCGGATCATCGGCCACGGCGGCGCTCCCTCCAGTGGACGCGCGGTGCGCTGCTCTCGCCGCAAACCGCGGCGATGAATCCCGCAAGGCCCAGCGCGAAAGCGAGAAGGACCAGACCGCGTATGTCGTTCGCGGCGGGACGCGCCCAGATGATGATCCCGGCCTGCACCAGTAGCAGGAGTTGCGTGCCCACCACCAGGCGGATCGACGATTGGCAGGGCGCTGAGGAGAAAATGCCGTTCATCGCCGCCTCCACCACAGCATCAGCCGCGCGAGGCTACCGCTGGCGAGATTGGAGAAGATGAGCAGGAAGAAGAAGCCGATGAGGCATATGACCAGGACCAGCAGCATATCGGCCATCAGCGCAGCGAGCGGCCAGCCAAACATGACGCGCACGGCGCAGAACAATGTGGCGATGACCATCGCCTGGAAGACAGGAAGCCCAAGGCCCCAGAAGAAGGTGCGGGTCTCCAGCCGATCGATCGTAAAGTCCTCGATGAGTTCTATGACGACGGGATCACGGTCGAGATCACAGGCGGCGTTCTCAGCCTCCGATATTTCTTCTGGTGCAATGACTTCTGCCTGAAGGTCACCGCCCCTCACCAACGGGTGGATGGTGGCGCACGGCTCTGCAGCCCGCCGGGGTCGGCCGAGCAGCCGCCGTAGCAGATCCTCGGATGCCAACCTCCAGGATGGGATGCGACTTGCCATGGACGCAATGCCGAGCGGCGCTGCGGCGCCGGCCAATGCGCATCCGCCGATCATTGCGGCGAGGAACGGCGCAGGCCCGTTCCCCGCAAGCCCGTTGTGGGCGAGCAGGAGATAGGTCGCCGCGGCGAAGCCGGCTCCGCTCAAGGCAAGCGAGATCATGGTGCGGCGCGAGCGCGTGCGTTCGGACGCGAACAATTGCGTCTGCGCATCGCTTGTCGCTTCGAGCACCCGGATATGGAGCGCCATTTCCTGGCGGGAGCGCAGCAGAAACTCGTGGAGCGTTTCGTCGGGCCTGCGCTCGGAATAGGCCGGGACGAGACGGCCATCGCCGTCAGGGCCGAGGGTCACGGAGATCATCGCGGCCTCCTGAAGCGGGCGAGCAGGCGGCCGGCAGCGCCGGTCAGGCCGATCAGGATAAGGCCGGTCAAGAAGCAGCCGGTTCCGACCATTGCGGCGCCGCGCAAAACGAGCCCCATTGGCTGATTGAGAACCAAGCCGGCTGCGATCACCAGCGAGGCGATCATCACCGATTCGATGATGACGAGCCGGAACCTCCAGCGCAGCGCATCGGCTTCGGCCCGCGCGGCGACGCGCGCCTCGACATAGGCTTCGAGGTTTTCGTCGGGTGATAGCTCGAGCGCCAGCTGTCCCGGATGCGACTTACCTTTAAGCATCATGGCCTCCCTGAGGGGTAAGGATTTCGGCGGGATCGACGCCAGCGAGATCGCAGACCGCTTCCAGCGGCGAGCGTCCGGACCGCACCAGGGCCTCGAATGCGGCAACGTCTTCGGGCGCGGAGGTGTTGATCCAGTAGCTGAAGGGATCGACGACAAGCCGGGCAATGCCGAGCCCCAGCGGGCTGTCGATGAAGACCTCGCTATAATTGGGCTTGTTGTTGCGGACCGATTTGAGGAGATCGAGAACGAACCCTGAATAATCGAGGATCTTGTTCTCGACCGCCTTGTCGTAAGTCGATCCCTGGAGCAGGAACCGGGTCGCGGCATTTTCGAGGATGACCTGGCCCGTGCCGCCGAACAGCAAGAGGTCGTTCATGCTCTGAAGGACGATGCCGAAGCTGCCGCGATATTTGCGCGCGCGCCGGTAGCCTTGGCTGAAGGCTTCGGCGAGGCGCGAGAGATCCTGGCCGTCGCCCCGCGTCATGAACTGCGCGGCTTCGTCACAGAGGACGAATCGCGGGCGGTCCCGGGCGGACAGATAGAGTTCCTGCGTGACGGCGTTCACCACGACCATGATCACGACGTTGAACAGGTCAGGCATCGCCTTCAGCCGTTCGAGCTCGAGCACCACGAATTCGTCGGTCGATATGTCGAAGGTCGACGGCCCGTTGAAATAGTGGCCGTAGGCGCCGTCCGACCCGAAATCGCGCAGGTTGAAGGCCAGCTCGCGCGCGGTCGGCACCAGATGGTCGACCCGATCGAGATCGGAGGCGGTGTTGGCGGGATAGGCACCGAGCCATTCGCGCACTGCATCTATCCCGGCCTCCGCGCGCCCGCTCTCGATCGCCCATTGCACTGCGGATTTGAGCAGGTTCCATTCCGAGGTGGTGACCGGCTTGCGGGTCGCGGCGTTCGCCATCTCGGCGACGATCGACACCGCCATGGTGATCGCCGATTCCCGGTCATCGCCATCGAGCGCCAGCCCGAGATCAAACGGGTTAAGCACGAGATGCTCTTCGCCGAGGTCGATATAGCGGCCCGAGCAGAGGGTGCAGAGCTTGCGGTAGGAGCCGCCGATATCGATGATGCGGATGAGCGCATTCTGCGCGAAATATTGCTGGCAGAGGTTGTTAAGCAGGAAGCTCTTGCCCGCACCGGACTCCGCCGACACGATGAAATTGTAGTTGTTGATGCGCGGATCGAACAGGTCGAGCGTTACGAGCTGCCCCTTGCGGCCAGTGTAGAGCAGGGCAGGGCGGCCGCCACCGCGGAAGTCGGTCTGGATCGGCGACATGAGGACGCCGGCGCGTACCGGCACGCGGAAATCGCGCTGAAGCATGCGGATCGTGCGGCGCTCCGAATAAAGGCCAAAGGGCAGGCTTGCGGCAAGCAGGATCGGATTGAGGTAGCTTTCCTCCTGCACCATCCAGGGCAGAGGCTCCGATTCCCAGAGTCGTTTGGCGCGGGCAGCCATCTCGCGCGCCTGGTGGCTATCGCGGCCGAACACCCAGAGCGTCGGGATCACCGAGATGAAGCGGCTGTTGCCGACTTCATCCAGGATCCAGCCAATTTCCTCGATCTGCTTGCCGACCTCGACCGCGAAGCTGCCCGCAGCCTTCTGCGCCGAGAGGATCTGCGCGCGCTTGTGGATCTCGAACTGCGAATGGTCGAATAGCACATTGAGCGTGTAGAGGAACGGCCCACCGATCTGGTCGCTGTCCTCGGCGCTCCCACGCATCCCGCCGGTCAGGCGATTGGCGCGCTCGGCGGTGATCCGCTTCGGCGGTGACTTGGGCGTCAGGCAGCGCGCCACCTGATTGCCGAGAAAGACCTCAGGCCCATCGAAGCGAAGCGCCGGTCCCGCGTCGATGATCTGCCGTCGCAGCGGCACGTCGGCGGATTGCGTGAACACACCGGGCGCGGAGGCATGGACGCCGTTGAAGATGCGTCGGTAGAAGCTGACGATCTCGCCCGCTGCCATCGGGCGGATGCCAAGCTTGGAAAGCTGTTCCTCGATCTGGCGCTTGAGGTCGCTGTCCATCGGCTCGCGGGTCTTCACCGACAGGAAAGTACGGAAGTTGCGGACCGGGATGCCGTGGAGCGCTTTCAGGCCCATGGTGCCGGCCTGCAGATAATCGAAGGTCCGCCGCGCCGAGGCCTGGATCAGCGGATCGGGGCGCGTCTTGAGGTCGAGAAACGCGTCGAGCGCACCCTCGACCAGAGGATCGGCGAAGCTCTGAAGCTGAAGGATCGTCTCTTCGGGAAAGTTGACATTGAGCAGCCCGAGCAGCGCCTCATGCACATGCGCGAACAAGTAAGCGGCGGGAACCAGCTCCCAGGCGTAGCCCCAGCCATCGTCGATGGTCAGGAAAGCCTGCTCTTCCTCGACCCAGGCGGCGAGGGGGAGGAAATCGGAATAGCTGTCGCGCTCCACGCTGCGGCGCAGCCGCGAAAGCGTCATGCCGGCCTGATAGCTGGTCATGGGTAAGGCTCCATATCGTCGGAACCGTCCTTGACCTGTTCCAGGACGTTGGCGCGGGTGGCCGGCGAGACCGGCGCGACCAGATAGTCGCCCACAACCCATTGCGGGCGCTCCATCAGCGAATAGACATAGCGCGGCATGTAGAGCCGGTCGGGCCGCTGCCGGTCGGCATAGGGCAGGATCAGCGTGCGTACCGTGCGCGGGGGCTTGAGCATCGGGGTGACGGGCTGCTCGATCAGGCCTTGTAATTCACGATAGACGCTGTCGCGATAACCCTCGAACCTGCCCGATGCCGCCTGGCCCGAGCCGGACCTACCGGACGCACGCGGAGATTGGCGCTCGCGAAGAATCTTCTTGTTATTGGTGACGGCCGGATCGGACTTTGACGCCACGCCCGCCACCGCGTCGGCATAGGCCTGGTCGGGATGGATACACTGGCCATGATCGTCATTCTTGCAGGAGAATTTCTCGCTGTAGGGCGACATGACCGAGCCTAGCGTCGCGCAGCCGCCCAGCGCGGGAAGCGTAAGGATCAAGGCGGCGGCCCGGATTGCGCGGCCTCGCGGACGATGATGCATGGGACGAACTCCCCTGATGATTTCTGGCCTTGTGGTTGCTGGCGGGCGCATCAGAATTTGCTCCCGGCGGTCGGCTTGATTTCGAGGCTCACGCCTTCCTGGATGACGACGACCACATCCTTGGCCGCGCCGACTTCGACGATGGGACCGGCCTGGCGGGCGAGATCGAGATAGAAATCGGTGAGCTTGTCCGACGAGCGCGAGAGGCCGCCGGCGATCCCCGCCTGCGCCGCATCGCCCGCATCGAGCGTGCGCACCGAGCCGAGCGCCGAGGTCGAGACGTTGCCGACCGTGTTCTCGACCGTCTGCGCGACCCCTGTGATGGTCCCCGCGATGAACGAGCGGGCCAGCGCCGCGCCGGCGCGCGTGACGACCTTGCCGGAGAGGCCCTTCTTGCCGTCGGCATCGACGAAGAAGCCCTTGATCGGCTGATCGACCACCGAGCGTTCGTCGAAGTCGACGCAGGAGAGCGAGACGAGCTGAACTTCAACCCGCTCCTTGGCGAGGCTGCCGGTTGCGTTGCCGATCACGAAACAACCTGACAGGTTCGCTTTCACGTCATTGGGGAGCACGGCAGGCGCCTGGACACGCGCGATCAGCGGCTCGGGATTGCTGGTTGCGTCCCGGCTCGCCAGCGCGTCGATCCCGGTCAGCAGCCGCGCCTTCATGAAACCAGGCGGCAAATAGATCGTCCGGGTCTTTTTTTTAGCGCCTGCTGCCGCATCGGTGCCGACCGGCGCCGTCGCAGCGCCGATCGCCCCAACCGTCTTCTCAACTGGCGGCGCCGGGGGTGCGGGAGGCGCTATCGGAGGCGCGGGCGGTGCGGACATGGATGGATCCATGTCCCCGGTCGCGGGCGGTTCAGGGAATTCGGGGACTGCGCCGGGGATCGCGGGCGGAAGATCGCCGTCGATCGCGGACGCTGCCGAACCGGTGCCAGGCACGATCTTTCCTTCCTCGATCGCTGTTACCCGCTCGCCGAGCAGGTTCTGGCCGTCGAGGATTTTCTTGAGATCGCCGCGCAGCTTGATCTCGAGGCTGTCGCCGCGAAGTCCTGCGCCCATGTCGAGATGCGAGCTGGGTGGTGCCGCCGCTTCCTGCGTGCCGTCTCCGCTCGCGGAATAGAGGCCGAGCCCCAGCGCGCCGACAATGCCGGCGACGCCGATCTGTTTCAGGCGCAGTTGCTGTTTCGCACTCAGCGTCTGCCACCGTGCTTTGAGGTCGAGTAGCGCGGGACCGCGCAATATCCCTGTCGAACGCTCGCGCTTTTCCTGAAAACCATCGAGGTCGAGCTCGCCGTCATGAGGCTGGCCTGCCCGGTCGGAAGAGCCGCGCTCGCTGCGTTTGCCGGGACCGCGATCACCAGGACCGCGATCATTGGGGCCGGCGGGATTCATTGGCCGGCTCCCCGGCGCACGACGATCAGCCGCGCGGTCTCGCCTGCTGCGAGATTGCCGCGATCGAGCGTCACCGCGAAGATGTTGGCGCCGAGCGCGCTGTCGAGGAAGCTGCGTTCATCGAGCAGGGTATCGGTTGGCACAGAAACCAGATATTCCGATGCTGAAAGGCCAGAACCGTCGATCTCGATGCGGCGGCGTTCCTCGATGCTGGCGTCCGGTAGCAGGCCCAGGCGGATCGGTCCGGACCGGGTCGCGGCAGTCGTGAAGCTCGCTGGTATCCGGTCCTGGAGCATCGAGAGCGTGATCGAGACCGCGCGTTCTTCCTCGACCAGCGGCCCGAGCAGATCTTCGTTCGCCTGCGCGCGCTGGGCGCTGCCGGGCTGCAGCATCACCGTCTGTGCGGGGATGTCGGACGGCTCGGCATAAAGCGAATAGACCGCGCCGTTGCAAGTTATGAAGAATTCGGACGGGACCGTCACATAAGTGCGGGTCACCATGCCGGTATCGTCAATCTCGCGGACGAGGAACTTGATCCAGGCGTCCGACCCGGCGCGTTCGACGGCGATGGCCTTTTCGGCCGAGAACTTGACGTCCTCGATCTCGCCGCCGGCGCAAATCACATGGTTGATGTCGCGGTTCGACAGGCGAAGGGTGCTGGTCTGATCAGGCAGCGCGATGATGGTCTGCGCCGCGACCGGAGCGGCAAGCGTCAGCGCAAGCAGCATCAGGCTCGACCGCGTAAGCTTAGCGAGGCTGGGCATCGAAACTTTCCTCTGTCAGGGCGGTCAGCCAGAAGCGGCCGTTGTCGATCACGTATCGGATCCGCAGATTGCCCCGGAACTTGCGGATCACACCGCCGATCACGCGCACCTTTTCGACGGGGACGAGGATCTCGGTCTTCGTCCAGGTGACGGGTTGATCGGGGCGGATATAGGTCGCGATCGAAAGCGTGGGGTTGTTGGCCAGTTCATCGAGCAGGCCGTTGAGGCTGTCGCGCAGGCTGTTGTACGTCGAAGGATGGGTGATGCTCAGCAATTCCTGGAACTGCCGATCCGCAGAATAGGCGGAATAGGTGCCCGACAGTGACACCAGGTTGCGCGTGATCGTGCGCAGATAGGCTTCCGATGGTTCGCTGCCGGTTACATAGAGATCGCCGCCCGCGCCGAAGGGCACGACCACGGTGCGCGTGTTCTGGTTCGAGGTGTAGATCAACGTGCCGAGCACGGCGGTGATCCCGAACAGGCCGACCACGGCGAGTTTGAGGAGCCGGTTCTCCTCGAACAGGTTGCTCGACCCTTGCAGGTAGCGATGCAGGCCGAAGCTCGCGGGCTTGCCGAGCAAGGGATCGCGTGGTGGCGTGTCGCTGGATTTGCGTCCGAACATCGCTTGGGCTCACTCGAAGAAGCGGGTCTGGGTCGGACCCGGATAGTTGCGAAAGCCGACCAGTCCCCAGCGCCAGGCCATGTGCGGGATGAACCCGCGCGGCTTGGTACGAAGCCAGGGGACGAAAAGGAGAAGGCCTGCGACAAGCGCCCAACCGAGCATCCCGCCGAGGATTACGGCGACGAAGATGACGGTGATCACCAGCACGAATTCGTCCGAACCAAACCACAGGATCTGGACCGGTTTGTGCAGATATTGGGGTAGCCGCTCGTCCACGAGCCTTCTCCTCCTTGCGTCGTGACCTCCCTGCGAAGCTGGTTGAACTTCGTGGGCTGTCTCGCCATTGCGCCTGCGCGCACTGGCCTGTTGAGGTCCGCGATCCGCGTGGGCGGACCACGGACCGAACCGTCAGATCACCATCCCGAATGTCTGGAGAATGCTGTCCGCCTTGATCAGGCAGACCGCCGCAACGATGGTCGGGATGCCGATCATGATGTTGGAAAACAGCCTGCTCACCCCGAACAGGAAGGCTGCGACCCCGCCGACGAACCCGAGCGGGCCTTTGACGCCCTGGTTCACGACGATATCGTAGATGTCGTAGCCAAGGTCGCCCGCGGCGGGCGCGGAGAAGGCGTGAGCCCCACCGGCGCCAAGCAACGCGAGCGCGGTCAAAGGGATGCCGACATTGGCGAGCGAGACGGTCTGTCTGCGAAGAGTCTTCAGCATGCACTTGCTCCTGTGAAAATGGGCCGCTCCGGGATCAGCTTGCCGGCATCGATGAGGATCGCTGTCGGCCGGCGGCGAGGCTGGACGGCCCGGTTCGGGTCCCGCCGCCGGCATGGGGCTGGCGCGGCGATCGCCGTGCCAGGGAACGGGACATGGTCAGCGCTTCGCATCGGCGAGCGCCTTCGCCCCGGTGAGAAATTCCTCGATCTCGGCTTGCCGAAAGCCCGAGATGATCTGGCCGTCCGCGATCAGGGTCGGCGTGCCGGTAATGCGGATGCTGCGCACCACCGCGGAATCTGCCTGGACCCGCGCGCGCCCTTCCTCGCATTTGAGCATCGATGGCGGCGCCGCCCCCGCATAGATCGCGTTGAACGCGGCCTCCTTGTTCGCGGAGCAGTGGATATGCTCGGCCTTGGCCGCGGCTTCAGGATGGATGCCGGAGACGAAGAAGATCAGGCGGCGCACTGGCTTGCCTTCAGCCGCCTTCGCCGCCCAGAAGCGATCGAGCGCGCGGCAATAGGGGCAATCGGGATCGGTGAACTCGATGACGACCGGGGCGTCCTTCGGGCCGATCGCCAGCGCCTTGCTGGTATCGATCCCGGCGAGTTTCCTCGCGGCGGCGGCGCTTTGCGCCAGCACGGTGAGGTTCTGTCCGTTGCGGTCGTACACTTCCGCGAAGAGCAGGTGCTCGCTCTCGGGCGCGTAGTAGATGATACGGCCGCCCGCTGATGCCTGGTAGATCGGGCCCTTTACCGGCGCCGGTCCGAAATCCTCGAACTGGAGATTGGTGAAGGTCTGCCGAAGTTCGCTCTCGGCCTCGCGCGCCGCCGCTGCGAGCGGATCGGCTTGCTGCGCCGAGGCGGCGCTTTGGGCCACGAGGATCAGAGGCAGGGCGAGGACTGCCGCCCCAAGCTTTGGCCCGAATTTACGGATGCGCATGCGATGTCTCCTGAATGGGGCTGCCGGGGCGGGAGAGAAGCCGCGTATCGAGATGCGTGCCCGATCCCACTGGGATGTGTTGGCGCACCGTGGCCGGCAGACTGCCGTTCTCCGCCGGGGCTGAGGCCGCCGCGCGGATCACGAAGCCTTCCGCCGTCGCGGCGATGGTGCGCTGCCGCTCGGCATCCGGCATGACGCCGGCCCGCCGAGAGCGATCGCCCGGCGTCGCGCAGGCTGTCGTCGTGACGACCAGGGCGCCCAAGGCAACCGTCATCGCTTTGGCAATCGGCGTCATGCACGACTCCATCTTGGCGCTTTGCGCCACGGTTAAGATTACTTAACGATCCGAAGTATCAGGTCTGATTCGCCTTGGGTTGTTCGGAACGAGGTCTGACTGATGGGAATCGAAGTCGATTGCAACAGGCCCCGGAAGCGGAGTGCCCACAGCTTCGAAATTAGCTGGAATTGCTCGAAAATAGTTCCATTTCGGCATGAACGGATGCATCCGCACCGTCCTGGGCCGCTTTCGGAGAATAAGCTCCGAAACAACCAATTTTGGATCAGATCGGAAATGAGATGCCGATTGTGCTGTATTCATCTCTTATAGATGCATGTTATCGGCTATTAGGAATATAACTTCCTCTAAAAACATCGGTATCTGCCATTGCCGTCGACTATCCGGTCTACTTAGATTTTTCGGGCGATCCATCGCGCCATGAGGCGTTGCCGCGGAGGACGAGACCATGGAGCCCGAAGATAAATTTGCCGCCGTCGACACGTCGATCTTCAGGGAGATCAAGCTGCTGTCCGGCGAGCGCATCAGACAAGAGCGCAACCTGCGCGGCATCACGCAAATCGAGCTTGCGACCAATATGGGAGCCAGCCCGCGTACGATGCGCGAGATTGAGGCCGGGGGGCCGGGCACGAAGCTGGAGGATCATATCAGAGCCACGCTCAGTCTCGGCATGCCGACCGGACAGATCGCCTTCTCGATCCTCTTTGCGGGCCAGCGCATGCGCTTTCCGCGCCAGCTCATCTACGGCGATCTGCCCGCCATCGAGCGCAAGTGCATCGAGATGATATCGGATTGGGTGCTCACCGCGCTCAAGCAGGATCTCTCGCCCGAATGGCGGCGCGGCGATGAGAGCGGCCAGATATGAAACCCGCAGGCGACCCAGAGTGCAACGGTCCGCGTCCTGCCGAACCAACGTCTCTCCAGCGCAAGTGTGAAGAGATGAAAAAGCCTATGAACCGTCCGCATTATTCGCCCGGCGGTCATTGGATGCCGACTGTTCCTGGCCAGATCTGTCAGGTCTGCGAAAAGCCGTACACAGCGCACAGGATAAACCAGCAATTCTGCTCACGAAAATGCGCGGGGCTGGCCCGGCGTTTGCCGACATCGCGCAGGGACAAGTGCTGCCTACATTGTGGCAAGACCTTCGAAATCCCCGCCGGGCAGAGCGCAAGTGGAGATCACGCCGCGAAATATTGCTCGCGTGAATGCGTCCGGGCCCATCACGGGTGGTCTCAGCGAAGGCGTGTGTCTTGCGCCAACTGCGCAAAGCCGTTCGACGCTCCCCCTAAAGATGCGAGGATGCGGTTCTGCTCTACCGCCTGCCTCCATGAGCATCGCAGATCGCTGCGCATCACCAAGGCATGCCTCAACTGCGGCGAGCCGTTCACCGTGTCGCGCTCGCATTCCGGCAAGACAATCTGTTCACGGGCATGCGCGACGGCCTACTATGTTCGCGATCGCTCGCACGGTTGGCGAGGCGGGGTCGTCAAGCAGAACGGGCGCAAGTTTCGCAGGATCGACCGCCAGGGCTTTGCCGGGAAATATAATGGCGAGCATCGGCTTGTCGCTGAACGCGAGATCGGCCGGAGGCTCGAACGAAACGAAGTCGTGATCTGTCTGGACGGCGACAACGACAATCATGCCCCCGCGAACCTGTTCCTGTTGCCCGACCAGAAGGAATTTGGCCTGTTGAAAATGGGATCCGTGCCCTGGCCCGCGGAATCGAACCTGCGTTCTTATCGTGATCGCGGATATATCCGGCCCGATGTGATCGTCGTTCTCCATGAGTGGGAGAACGAGAGGCGCCAAAACCCGAAAACAAAGCGCTACATCAAAAGGCATCCCCATGCCGACGAGATCATAAAGCGCAGGCGTGCCGGAGCGAGCGTGCGTCAGTTGGCGAAGGATTTTGGAACGAGCATGAGCACGATGGCGCAAACCATCCGCAACCGGCTTTAGGGCTTGCGGGATCTATCGTGCGTTGATCACTGCGGCCCGAAATCGGATCCTCCGCGAAACCTTGAAGCTTGCCCGGCCCACGATCGCAATTTTCCAGACAGGGGCGTGCGATAGCCATCACGGCGCAGATGATGCGGGGCGGTGGGCGTGTCGGCGGCAAACTCGCAGGCATTGTCGTCGGCGCCGACGCGCGAGGGGAACTGCATGGACAGCAGCATAAGCACGAGCGCACATAGCAGGCTGTCGAAATGGGCGGAGCAAAACAGCGTGCAAAACCCGCGACGATCTGGAGCGTGGCCATCAGCGGCGGCGTGATCTCGATCGGCTCCGGGCCGGCAAAGGAGCAGGACGCGCGGGAGTCGCTCGGAATGGCGAGCGGCACCGTGACGCCATAGGCGATCCCGTATCGGCGCGCTTCCTGGAACAGGGCCAGTTGGTGATCGGCAAGCTCAACGAAGCCCGCGATCTCCTCCCAACCGAACGGCCGGTCAAGCTGCTGGCTCACCTCATAGACCGGGTCGATGACGAAGTAGTGATTGTCGATATAGGATCGGACGAAGTCCTCCGGATAGTTGGTGACCACCAGCGCGCCCTCGACCAGCCGTGGGAGGCCGCCATGCTGCACCAGCGCGACATAGGGGAAGCCCATCAGCAAGGCGGCATCGGCCAGTCCGTCGCGCAGCGCCTCGATCGAAGAGGCCCTATTGAGCCGCGAAAGGACCTTGCGCAGCCGGGGACCGACATACATTGACTTCCTCCTCCTCGCGAACGTGGTTCTCCACGTCCGTTCATTCCTCGTTGAAATTGTTCGCAGTTGGTGTCGTCGTCCCCGGACGCATAGCCAGGCGCGGCGGTAAGATGGCACGCAACTGCCTGGTGGAGCGTGAGGCGGAACAATCCTTCAACAGGCTGACGGCTATCTCCGCACCGAATATTCGGTTCCTCCCTTCAACGGGATCAGCGTGGAATCGAAGCCATTGGCGCGGTCGCGCAGCCAGACGACACAGGCCCGGCAGTTCCCGGCCAACCCTCCTGAATCGTCGGCCAGCATGGCTGCGCCCGGCCGCTTTCGCGGCTTCGACAACTCCGAAGAAGCCGGATCGCCTGGCGCTGCTCATTTGGTCGGATCTTCGACGTCGTTGCCGGGCGTCGCGGCGAGAAGCGTCACTGCGTCGTTTGGATTGCGAATTACCTCGCCGTACAGCCGCGCGCTATCGGTCGAGGCCGTGTCGGCATCCTTCACCACGGCGGAGAATTGCAGGAAGCTGTGCGTGAGCGAGGGGTAGTTGGCGTAGCGCACGGGAACGACCTCGGCCTTCAGCCGCTCGGCGAACCTGCGCCCGGAATCGCGCAATATGTCGAAGCCGGCAGTGGCGACGATAGTGGGCGGCAGGCCCTTTAGGCTTTTCGCGCTGACCGGGTTCATGAACTCGTCCGCCTCGTCGATCCGGTCGGGGCTATAGTCCTCGAACACGCGCGGCAGGATGAACTCGATGAACGTGCTGTCGAGCGCATAGCCCTTGCCGAACAGGCGATAGGAAGGATCATTCTGCGGCAGGCCCGCGCCCGGATAGAACAGCAGCATGGCGGCGGGGCCGGGCTGGCCCGCAGCGAGTTGGCGCTGGGCGATGTTGATCGAGACATGGCCCCCGGCGCTGTCGCCGCCCACGCCGACGCGTACGGGATCGCCGCCGAACGAAGCGGCATTGGCGCGCGCCCACAGGAATGCATCCTCGCCATCGTCGCTGGCCGCGGGATAGGTATGTTCGGGCGCGAGGCGATAATCGACCGTGACGACGATCGCCTTCGCCTCGTTGGCGAGCAGCCGCGACACCCCGTCATGCGAGGCGATGCTGGCGAAGATCCAGCCTCCGCCATGATGATAGACCAGCACCGGAAGCGGCCCGTCATCGTCCGTTTCGGGGTGGTAGATACGGATGGGGATCGGCCCGCCGCGTCCCTTGATTGTTCGGTCCTCGACATGCGCCATGTCGGGCGTGACCTTGGTGAGGAGCCGCCAGTCGCGGTCGGCGCCGTGGCGGATGAAGCCCCGGCCCCAGGGCGTTGCGAAGATCATTGGCGCGGCGCGGCGCAGCCACGGAGCGGCGGGCCGGACCTGCTCCATCATATATTGCAGCTTGGGGTCGATGGTCTGCCCGTCGACCGTTTCGAGCGGGCCTTGCAGATGCTCCATGAACCAGCTTTCGGACTGCGAATAGAAGGCCAGTTTCTCCTGCTCCTCCTTCGTCGGCACAAACGGTTCCACCGGCTTGATACTCATCGCGAACCAGATTTGGAGGGCAACGAAAGCCAGCACGAGCAAGAGGGCGACCGCACCCAAAGACCATAAAGCGATTTTCATCCATCTATCCCTGTCGAGTAACTGTCGAATGGCCGCCACATCCGGCCCGTTCCCGCCACACCACAACCAGCGCGCCGACCATCCAGCATGGCGTCATCACCACCAGAAAAAGCAGGCAGAGCAGCGCCCAGATCAATATGAGACCGCCGGTGGTGCCCCACTGAAGAATGTTCATGGGACGGCTCCCCCTTGCTGCGCGTTGTGCGGATCACTGGCCTCCGACTGCTCCAGTCGGTCCACGACGGCGCGCAATACCCAGCGTCGGCCGGTGCGCTGGTGTCGGCGAGCGAGCTTCCTGCGCGCTACCTCCAGCGCGCCCTGGCCATGGATCTCGCGCAACCATTCGCATTCCTGCCGGACGGCTTCCTCAAAGGCCGGCGAGGCTTTCCATTCGCACCTCCGCCGCCAGCGTCGCCACAGGGCCGTCACCATTCCGCCGCCCGCGCCGACAAGTCATCGCACCATCGGTCGAGAGATGCCCGGACAGCCCGTGCAACGTGCGCCAAACCCAGGATCGCAAGGCTAGTCGCCGCAAGCGCGACGAACAGCCAGGTCCAGCCCTTGTCGGCCAGAACCGGCCCTACGAGACCGACAAACGAGAACAGGGCCAACAGGGCGAGGCGCCCGCGCAAACCGTGATGCATTATACTGTAACCTCCATAGGCGTGCGGCGGCGCCTGCGCCTGCGGTCCCACCAGAGCCAGGCGCCGTTGCCGGTGATGAACAGGGTGAGCCAGGTGCAGGCAGTCCACAGCAGCTTGAGCGGCAGCCCGCCATAGTCCCCGAAATGCAGCGGCTGCGAGAGAATGATCGCCTTCATATACCAGGGCATCGCCGTCGTGGTCACGACGTCGCCGCTTTGCGCGTCGACCAGCACCGCACGGAACATCCGCTCGTCGAGACCCTCGCCATGCACCAGCACCGTGTAATGACGCGGGGTGGAGAAGTCGGTGCCGGGCCAGAAGATGCTGCCAACATGCCAACCCTCGGGCGCGGCCGAGAGCGCGGCGCGGGCGACGCCATCGGCATCTACCGGTGGACGGCGGGGATCGACGGGCGCTCCGACAAAGGTCCGCTGGGCCTGCCCAAGCTCGCTTTGCGCCCAGAGCCCGGTGGCTATGCTGCCGAAGCCCAGCAGGAAGCCGGTCAGCGTCACCACCAACGCCCAGCCCAGCACCACCGCACCGATGAAATTGTGCAGGTCGAGCTGCAACAGGCGCGGCCCGCGCCCGCGGCGGAACGCACCGAAGGCAACGCGGCGGGCATGGGGTGCGTAGACCACAAGGCCCGAGACCAGCGACACCAGCACCAGCAGCGCAATCAGGGCGCCGATCAGTTCGCCGATCGGCCCCATGAACCATTGTCCGTGCAGCTCCAGGAGGAAACCGGTCAGCGTCTCGCCCTCGCCAAAATTCTCCGGCACCAGCTTTGCGGTGGCCAGGTGGGCGAAGCGCAGCGTCGTGCGGTCGAACCCGGTGTCGCCATTGGGAACCGTCGCCACCAGCAGCAGCCCCGGATGATCGCCGGGGTCGATGCCGATCAGTGCGACCTTCTCATCGGGCCAGGCGGCAAGCGCCGCGTCCACCGACTCCGCCAGCGGACGATCCTGCGCGCTCAATCCCGGCGCGGGCGGAAGGACGCCCATCGCGGCGTCGATCTCCTCGTGGAAGATCAGCACCGTGCCGGTAAGGCAGAGGATCAGGAACGGCAGCGTCGCCACCAGGCTCGCCCAGCGGTGAAGCCACAGATTCGCCCGATACCAGCGTGAGGGCGTCTTTGCGGGTGCGATCGTCGCTATTTTCATGCGCGCCGCCATCGGTCAGGAGTTCTCGACCGGATGGCGGTCAAGCCTATCGAGAGGCGTTTCCCGGACCTTGCGCGCGGCCGATGCTGCCCCGCCGATCAGCAAGGGCAGGGCGGCGAGCATGAAGAACAACCAGTCCCATGCCCCTTCGGCGAGCAGCATCCCGGCGATGCCGACGATCGACGCCAGGGCCGAAAGGGCGATGCGCGCGCGCAAACCGCGCCGGATGGCAATCCTGCCCATCAGCTTTTACCCGAGAGATGGGCGAAGGGCAGCAGCGGTGCCGCTGCGTCAGCTGCGTTCGCGGCCGGCGTCGCGAGAGCATTGACGAACCGCTGGGCTCGGGCCCGCATCGCCGCGTCGAGAGTGGTCGGGGTCGTGCCTTGCCCGGCGCGGCGGGCAAGCGCCAGGACGGCGGCGCGACCGCCAGCCGACTTGCCTTCGCCCGACGCGGCCCGCAGCAACGCGCCATAAGCTGATGGCAAGGCGCGCTGGCCGCCCAGCGCAATCGCGCGATCGAGCGCCGCGTTGCCGGCCTTGCGGCTCGCGCCGACCGTCGGCCCGGCCAGCATGCCGACGCGCCGGACAGCCTCGATGTGCCACGCACCCAGCGCAAGATGTGCTTCGGTATTGTCGGGCTGGACCGCGATCTGCCGCTCGATCAGGCGCCGCGCCTCGCGGGCCGGACCGATACCGCCGGAAAGCATCGCGCCCCAGGCCGCCGCCACGGCCTGCTGGATCGCGGCTTCATGGTTCGCGGGGTTCTGGTGCAGCGCGGTCTCCGCTTCGGCCCGCACCTGCGACAGCAAGGCCCGCGCCCGCGCCGTCGTCGGCGCGCGGAAGGCCGCCTCGGTCAGCAGGTCCCACCCTCCTGCCGCGCGAGCCGGGACAGCCAGTCCGAACATGGCGACCGCCGTCAGGGCGTGAAGGAAGGCGCGGCGCTGCATCATGCCGTCGCCCGCGCGTCAGCCGTTTCGCGCCGCCAATAGGCGACTACGAGCTGCTCCTGCTTGCCCAGTCCCGTGCCGCGCAGATGGCGCCGGATTTCCTGGATGGCGGCAAATTCGCCCGCGACCCAGACGAAGCGCGTGCCGTCGCCGGGCAGCGATGCAGCCTTCACCGCACCGGCCAGCAGATCGGTGGTGCCGGCGAGGGCGCCATCACGATGCAACCAGCGCAGTTCGACCCCCGGCGGCGCGGAGAGCGTCTGTTCCTCATCCGGTCCGTCTACCTCGACCAGCGCAACGCCCTTCGCATCGCTGGGCATGCTTTCGAGGATACGGCCGATCGCCGGTAGTGCGGTTTCGTCGCCCGCGAGCAGGATCCAGTCGGCGGAACCGGCGGAACGCCCGCCGGGGCCGATCATGCCGACAACATCGCCGGGCCTTGCCGCCGCCGCCCATGAGGCGCCGGCTCCGCCATCCTCGTGGAGCACGAAGTCGATCGCCACGCGCCGGGTTCCGGCGTCGATGGACCGGATGGTGTATTTGCGGAATATCGGATCGAGCTTGCGGCGCTTCAGCCGCGCCATGCCGCCCGTCTCTTCCTTCAGCCAGCGGTCGCGCGCCGCCCCCTCGGGCGGCAGCAGCAGCTTGACGTGCAGATTCTCCTGCGTGGCGAAGGGTTCGAGGTCGCGCCCGATGAAGGCCACGCGTAGCATGTGCGGCGTGATCCGGCTCGTCTCGACCACGCGCAGCAGCGTGCATTCCTCGATCCGTGCATGGAACAGGCGCTCGATCCAACCACGGATGCCCTGCCTTATGGCCTGCATCCGCAGGCGGGGCCTCATACCCGGCCTCCATTCATGCTCGCGAAGCGCAGCACGGCGGAAAAGGCTGTGATCAGCAGCGACTGGTGGTTCTCCCCGGCGAGCACGCGATAGTCGACCGACACGCCCGCGAGTCCTTCACGCTCCAGCCGGTCCACGAAAGCGCTGGAATCATCCAGCATCCGGGCGCTGATCTTCGGGCGCTCGGGCGTCTCGCGTTCGCCGACGGCAATGAGGACGTCCGCCATCAGATCGCGCGGCAGCGCGGCGATCGCGGCATCGGCGGCCTTCAGCAACTGCGCGTCGTCCCACCACAGCGAGGGGCTGAGCGCGGCATAGCGGCGGAATGCCCCCGGCCGATGCAGCAGCGCGTAAAGCGTGAAGAAACCGCCGAAGCTATGGCCGCAAAGGATGTGCCGCCGACCATCGACCGGATAGCGCGCCGCGATGTCCTCGCGCAGCGGCCCGGTCAGAAAGTCGAGGAAGGCGTCCGCGCCGCCCGGCTGGTGCCAGGGCGCGCCCTGCATGAAGCGCTCGGACAGCTTCCCCGACGTATGTTCGGGCAGATAGTCATAGGCCCGGCGTCCCAGGTCGAACGGCTCCTCGCCCGGATAGCCGACCGCGACGATCAGCATCGGTTCGATCTCGCTCTGAAGCGCGAAGCGGCTTTGCAATCGCAGCGCCTCGGCCGCGCCCGCGACCCAGGCATTGCCGTCGAGCAGCCAGAGGACGGGATAGTCCGTCTTTGGCGGCGGCGCGCTCGGCAGGGTGACGAAGATCGTGTAGTCTCCGTTCGGCCCGCGCGCCCGATATTGCTGGATGTCGGGGATGAGCAGGTCCGAGCCAACCGCTTCGAGCAGGCCGTGCCGCACCCCGGCCGCCCCGTCATGGAGGGCTTGCCTTTTCTTCCTGAAGGCGGCGGTGCGGATGCTTTCGACGATCGCCCGAACCATCATGCGGCATTGTCCTTTGCGGGGCAGGCGCGCGCAGGCGCGCGGCATAGAGAGTGAGCGGCGAGAGGCGCAGGCCCATGCCGTCGAGCAGGCCGGCGCAGCGGAGCAGCGCGGCGGCAAGGGCGGGGTCGTGCACCGAGGCGTTCCCCGCCCCAAGAACGCGCTGCGTCCCGGCGAGCCAGGCCAGCAGGGTCAGTTCACCCGCACCGAGCCAGGGCGAGGCGGGCGAAAGGATCGTGAGGCCATGCCGCGCTGCATGGCGCCGCAACTCGGCGAAATGCTGCGCCTGCGCCGGGGTTGGTCCCGCCGCCGTCCGCGTCCGGCTCGGCCGCACCGTCCCGATCCGCTGAGGCGCTATGTCTGCACCTCGCAAGAGCGCGATCGTCTTGCGCTCGACGAGAGGGCGGCGCTTGAGCGCCAGCGTTGACATCGACGGACCAGTCACGATGACGGCTCCCACTCGCTGTCGGTATCGCGTGACGACGCCTGCCCGTCCGGGACCTCGATGCCGGCCTCGCGCCGCACCGCGCGCATATCGTCCCGGGTCGTATCCCAGCTATGGATGTCGAAGCCGAGATCGGCCGCCGCGAGCTGCATCCGCGTCGTGGCGGCGTCGGGATACCACCCCCGGCTCATGCCTGTGCCGCCTTCCAATCGAAGCCTGCGGCAGCACCATTCGGCAGCGCCTCGCGGCTTGCCGCATGGCCGAACACCGCCCGCCGCCGCCCGAACGCGGCTATTGTGAGCCGCTGCCGAATGATGCGCAGGATCATGAAACGCCCCTCAAGACAGGAAGAACTCGATGGGCACCGTCAGCTCGATGCGGTTGCCGGTCACACTCTCGGGCGGTTTCGGCAAGGGCGACGCCCGCATCGGCAGCGCCAGCGCCTCGCGGTCGAGCGCGTCGAAGCCGGAGGGACGTTCGAGGCGGACGGAGCGCACGCGTCCCTCGCGGTCGATCGTGAACCTGATCCACGGCATTCCCTGCTGTCGGTTGCGCTTGGCCTCCAGGGGGTAGCGCTTGGCCGCGTTGAGCGCGGCGAGCATCTGGCCTTCCCAAGTGGGCTTCGCATCGCTGTTTCGCGATCCAGGCGGCTTGGGCGAGGATTGCGGCGCGGTGGTCTGATCGACCGGCGGACCGGGATCGGGCGCCGGGTCGGCCTGTTGCGGCGGCGAACTCACGCTGTTCGTGCTCGGTATCTGCACCAACGGTGGAGGTGGCGTCTCCACGATCTCCACCTTCGGCTTGTCCTCCTTCTGCACCTGTTCGGGACCGGGCGGGATCTCGGTGTCCGGCGCGGGAGGTGCTTCAGGTGGCGCAACATCAAAAACGGTCAGCGTCGTCGGGGCGATGATCTGCGGCGGGCCGGCCCATTTGAACAGGGCGGCGCCGACAATGGCGAGACACACCAGCCCGGTTCCGCCCAGGCCGAACATCCGGGTGCCGAGCGGCATCGGCCGATCGCTGTAGCGGACGGATGCCGGTCCTCCACTGAGGGAGCTGGAGAGACCGACATTCCGTCCGCCTGACGGTACGCTCGGCGCCGGAGATGGCCGCGCGCCGCGCGACTCTTCCGGCACTGGCGAACCGCCATCAGGCTCGTTCAGGGGCCAGATGCTTGAAAGGGGCGGCCGTGCTTCCTTGTAAGACATCTAAGACATCGCCGCGCCCTCAGAAGGTCGTTTCAAGGGAGAGGGTGAACTGGTTGCCTGTCCGCGAGTAGAGCGAGGGGACGCTGCTATCGACCCTGAGATACTGATAGCTCAGCCGGGGATAGATACCGGCGAAGCCTAGCTTGCTGTGTGTGACGCTGAGATCGATCTGATATTCATGATCACGGCGTAGGCTGGTTTGCGAAAAAAGACTGTAGTCGTGGAATTTGCGGAAGCTGTAGCGCGCATTACCGCGCACATTGATACCGTTATCCCACAACTTGATGAACCCCAGGCTCGCGCCATCGCGTGATGAAGATTCATATTTTACCGACAGCAGATCGCGCTGAGTGGTAAGGCCGCCATAGAAGATTGTCTTTGGAGAGTGAAAATAGACCGCCGTCGCCGATAGCGCATGCAGGTCGCCATCATACCTGTCGAACCGTTCACTGTGTTGCTTGTTAAAATAGGAATAGCCGCCCATGATCTGTAGCTTCGGCGAAATCCAGCTTCCATATTCGACGCTCACCCCGATTATCTCTCGGAATGGTTCGCTGCCCAGCCATGTCTGGCTATAACTTGGAAGGACCGAAAGTCAGGATTTGAGATTGCGGTATCGATAGCCAAGCCGCAAGGTTGCGGTTGTCTCGCGCCAGTCTCGATCATCCCAATAGTGATCGCCTTCGATTGTTCCATCCACGCTCAGGAAATGATTTCCAGAGAGGTTGAAGTTGCGATTCATATTGGCATAGTAGCTGATCGCGTTGGCAGAACGGGGAAGGCTTTCCGGGTTTTTCTCGAAGCGCAGGCCGCCGAGATAAATATAACGATCATCAGAGGCGTTATTTACGTTGTCATTATATTTATACCCAACGCGAAGCGTGCCGGTCCATTGGCCTTGTTTGCTGATAGCCGCAAGATACTGGTCGATCGCCTGCTGCGCTGCGGGTTTCACTTCAGGATCACGCTTCAGAAGCTCGAACAGTCTTTTCGCCTCTCGAAGCTGCTTGTCCTCGAAAAGCATCGCGGCGAGGTCAAGCCGCACATAGCTCAGACTTGCATCGCGGCTCAGCATCTCGCGATAGGCAGCGATCGCCCTTCCGTGATGCCCATCCTGCCGCTCCAACGCGCCCCGAGCGTAAAGCTCCAGGAGCGGATCGTAACCGGGAATATCAGCATAATAGGCCAGCACGCGCCGGACCGTGCGCCAATTGCGCGCCTGAACGCTCGTGCCGAGAATGAAACTGGCCAAGTCCTGATTGGCTTTCAGGTCATCGTCATCCAGCTTGACAGGCTCCTGCGTTTCTTGGGTGGGCCTAGACGGCTCGTCCGACGTCGGATCACCGATCCGAGGAACATCGATGGTAACTTCGGGCACACGCAGCACGCCATCATCGGGAGGGCGATCGACAATCTGTGCCGAGGCAGGGATCGACACCCAAAATGCCAATGCTGGGAGGCAGCGATAAATATTTCGCAAGATAGAGCGTCCACATCTGGAGGATAGCCAGAAAAAGGTCATTCCCCGACCATCGGACGGGGAATGACTGAGAAATAGACTTACTGTGCGCCAGCAATACCAATGTTCCCGATCGAGGTATTCAGCTTGATCACGCCAGCCACTTCTTCGGCATTGGGGCCAAATATCGCGAGATCATACTTCGGGACGACGCTACCCAGACCATAGACGAAATCAACCAAGGCATTTCCGGTACTGAAGCTCCCGTCACCGTCCCAAACGCCCCACGCGCCGCTGGTGGCGTCTTGGGTTATGCTTTCTCTGTCGAGAGTTCCATTGGCATTAGAGCGTTTTTCGACCGCCATGAATCGGGCGAGGATTCCCAAAAGACTGATTTTCTGATTCAGCCTTCGTGCCGGTGAAGGAGGCTGGCATGGATGGCTCTTTCGATGGATTTGCGTGTCCGCGTTTTGGCGGCGATTGACCAAGGCCTGAGTTGTCGGGCGGCAGCGGTTCGGTTTGGTATTGCGCCATCAACGGCGATCCGGTGGTCCGGGCAACGCCGGGTGACCGGCAACGTTGCCCCCAAGCCTCAAGGGGGCGATATGCGCTCGCGCCGGGTTGAAGAGCGGGCGGCCGACATTTTGTCTATCTGGGAAGCGCGTAAAGATATCACGCTTGAAGAGTTGCGCGCGGGGCTGGGCGAGATTGGGCTGACCGTCTCTGTCGCCGGTCTTCACCGCTTCTTCGTGCGCCGTGGCATGACGCGCAAAAAAAGACTGCTCATGCCATCGAGCAGGACCGGCCCGACGTCCTGAAGCAGCGGCACGACTGGTTCGATGGTCAGATTGATCTGGACCCGGAACGTCTCGTGTTCATCGACGAGACCTGGACCGCCACCAACATGACCCGCAGGCATGGCCGCTGCGCCAGAGGCGAACGCCTGCGCATGGGCTTTCCGCACGGTCACCGCAAAACCACCACGCTGGTGGCCGGATTGCGCATGACCGGCATGGTCGCGCCGATGGTGCTCGATGGCCCGATCAACGGCGACTGGTTCGAAGCCTATGTCACCCAGGTCCTTGTCCCCGATTTGAAGCCCGGTGATGTCGTGATCATGGACAATTTGTCGAGCCACAAGCGTGCTTCAGTGCGCGAACTGATTGAAGCAGCGGGCGCAACGCTGCGGTTTTTGCCGCCATACAGCCCGGACTTCAATCCGATCGAGAGAGGTGGCCTGGAGAATCTGCACACTGAGATAATTGGATTTTCTGCCTCGGAGCAGCCAGGAAGGCTGCGAGACAGGAGCAGAGAATGAGCAGACGACCCCGGCGCAACCACAGCCCGGCATTTAAGGCGAAGGTGGCGCTTGCCGCGATCAAGGGCGAGAAGACGCTGGCAGAGCTGGCGCACGACTATGATCTGCATCCCAACCAGATCACGACGTGGCGCACGCAGTTGCTCGAAGGGGCGGCGGGCGTGTTCGGCTCGGAGAAGGCGTCGGACGAACCGGCCGTCGACGTGAAGACGCTTCACGCCAAGATCGGCGAACTGACGCTGGCCAATGATTTTTTGGAAGGCGCGCTCGGCAAGGCAGGTCTGTTGCCGAGCGCAAAGCGATGATCGATCGAACGCACACCTTGCCGGTGAAGCGGCAGGCGAAGGAACTGGGGATCAGCCGGGGCAGTGTCTATTATCTGCCGCGGCCGGTTTCATCCGAAGACCTCGCAATCATGCGTCGCATCGACGCGTTGCATCTGGAGTTCCCGTTCGCAGGAAGCCGGATGATGCGCGACTTTCTTCGTCAGGAGGGCATCACGATCGGCCGCTGCCATGTCGCGAGCCTGATGAAGAAGATGGCGATCGAGGCGGTCTATCGCCGTCCCAGCACTTCCAAGCCGGCACCAGGACACAAGATCTACCCCTATCTCCTGCGCAAGCTTCCGATCGTGAGGCCCAATCAGGTTTGGGCGACAGACATCAGCTACATCCCCATGGCCAAGGGGTTCGTCTATCTCGTCGCCATCGTCGACTGGTTCAGCCGCAAGGTTCTCAGCCACCGGATCTCGATCACGCTGGAGGCCGACTTTTGCGTGGAAGCGCTCGAGGAAGCCCTGGCGCGCTATGGCAAACCGGAGATTTTCAATACGGACCAAGGCAGCCAATTCACGAGCCAGGCCTTCACCAGTGTGCTGATGCGAGAAAAGATTGCCATCAGCATGGACGGCCGCGGCGCCTGGCGCGACAATGTCGTGGTCGAGCGGCTGTGGCGCTCAGTGAAGTACGAGGAAGTCTACCTGCACGCCTACGCATGCGTCAGCGAAGCGCGCAGTTCGATCGGCCGATACCTGGGCTTCTACAACGCCCGGAGACCTCACTCGAGCCTCGGCGGACGTACGCCCGATCAAACCTACTTTGACAATCTGCCACAGGCCGTGGCAGCGTGAATTGGCCGCGACTTGCGGGGCGTCACTCCGGCCGGGCTACGCCCGACCTCCATGACGCCCCGCAGGCAGCAGCTTGAACAACCAAACCGCAGACGATCCACTTATCAAACGTCAAAGGCTGTTCAGACAAACCGAGCCACTTCTGAGAAAGCCTTTTCCAAACTCAAAGCGATGCTGCGAAAGGCCGAAGAGCGAACCGTCAGCAGCCTGTGGGATCTGATCGGTAAACTCGTCGGCATCTTCCAGCCAACGGAATGCGCCAACTACTTTAGCTCGTGCGGATATGACCCAGAATGATCGGAAAACGCTCTAATGAACATTTTTCGCGCCGATTCACAATTCTTGAACATTTCGAAGAAGTGGAAACCCGCATGAAGACTCGGTTTTATATCGTCGCCGATTCGCACATTGATGAGAAATGACAGACGCGACCGCGTGTCGGGATTTTCGGCAAGGCGCTTAAATAGCTCCGCAGCCGTGGCCGTGCTGGCAATCCGGGGCCTTAGGATCGGCAATTATCTGCCGATAAGTGGAATATTGATTCTTTAGCCGATCAGTTGGAAACGCTAGATTGGCAAGGCGTCATGACCTGCTTGCTTAGCCCAATGGGTAGCAAATCATGCGCTATTCTCATGCAGCCTCACATAATCGTCTACAGCCCGCCACTGGACACAGCTTCGGCATCGCGCCCCGATTATCCCGAGCCGATGCAAAGGGAAGGAGGGGGAAGGGAAGCGGAAGCAGCGGGCAGAGGGCTGTCCGCGGCTCCACTTCCTCAACCGCAGCACTGCCATGACAGGCGCTCGCTATGTGCGCATCAAGCGCTTCGCCGAGCTGACCGGCTACACCGAGAAAGCGGTCTATCGAAAGATCGCGGACGGCGTGTGGATCCACGGCCGCGAATATCGGCGCGCTCCCGATGGCAGCATCTGCATAGATATCGAAGGCTTCCAGAAATGGGTAGAAAAAGGCCAGGCACTGGCGTCGAGCCGCTGAAAAGCTGCATTCGTGTCCGCTTCCGCTGGAACGGCAAGCTCCATCGCGAAACGCTCCAACTCGAACCCACCTCCGCGAACATCAAGGCGACCGAGCGCATGATGGCGCGGGTCCATCAGGAGATCGACCTCGGCATCTTCGACTATGAGAGCACATTTCCGAAATCCGGGACAAAGGCATCGGGCACCGGCTTCACCACCTTCGCGAAACAGTGGCTCGAAACGCTTGTTGTCGAGAAATCGACGATGTCGGACTATATCGGGGCGATCAACAAGGTCTGGTCGCCGACCTTCGGCGAGCGGCCGCTCAAGAGCATCAAGCCGAGCGAGATCAAACGGATCATCGTCGAGCGATCGAAGCGGGTCAGCGGCAAGACGGTCAACAACAACCTCATTCCCCTGCGCGGGATTTTCGAACTCGCGATTGATGACCTGCTGATCGATCGATCGCCGATGGAGCGGATCAAGAGCCTTAAATATCAGAAGCGCGAGCCCGATCCGTTCGATCGCGAAGAAACTGAGCGCATCCTCGCCTATATCCGCGACCATTATGACGAGCAGGTCTGGAACTGGTACGAGTTCGCCTTCGGCACCGGCATGCGCCCCAGCGAGCAGATCATCGTCCAGTGGCGCGACGTCGACTGGAAGGGGCAGACAATCCGGGTTGAGCGTGCCCGCGTCCGCGCCGTCGTGAAATCGACGAAAACCCGAACCGTGCGGGACGTCGACCTCACCCCGCGCATGATGGCCGTACTGCAACGCCAGAAGATCCACAGCTTCATGCTTGGCCTCGATTCGCCGATCTTCCTCAATCCGGCCAGCGGCACACCCTGGCCTGATGTGCAGGACCAGCGGAAGCTCTACTTCCATCCCGCCCTGCGCGCGCTCGGCATCCGCAGCCGGGACGCCTACCAGACGCGGCATACCTACGCGACCACCGCGCTGATGGGCGGCGTGAACCCTGCCTATATTTCCCGGCAGCTCGGCCACAAAAGCGCGGCGATGCTGTTCAAGCACTATTCGAAATGGATCGACCAGGGCGATTTCGGTCGCGAGGCGGCGAAGCTCAGTCAGATCTACGGCTGAGTCGCGGCAAGCGAGGAGGGCCGCGAGCCTCGGGTGCCGAGTTACATTGAAAGGATTGACGATATTGAGCTCCCGCGTCACGAAGCCGTCCTGCATATCTTCGGACAGGAGCAATGTGCAGCCGGCTTCCGCGGCGGCGGTGACGATGAGTGCATTCCAAAACTGGAGCTTGTGGTCACTACGAGATTCGTAGCCGCCAGCGCGATTCTCGCCTCCGAAGCCGATGTGCCGAACGCTTCGAAAAATTCGAGCAGGATCGCGCGCGCTTCCTCGGCGCTGGCTCCGCTACAGCGCAGGACGCGACAAGTTCTCCGAGCGTCTGGGCGGGAACGACCAGGCTGGCGGCATCGCCAAGCCGCTCGATCAGTTCGCGCGCTTGCGCGATTTTGGCTTCATCCTCGGCCCCCGCGGCTTACGCCGGCAAGGTAGGCGAGGATGTTGCTGTCCACAGCTACGCGGGTCATTCGTACAGATTGTCGCGCGACCAGCCCCCCCCGAATTACGGACAGACAGGCCCGCGGCGAAAGCCAGCATCTTCTGGGTCGACTGCTTGTCCTGATGGCGGTCGACCGGCATCACGCGAGCGACGGGCCGCCGGCGCGACATCACGGTAAAGCTCGCTCCCTCGGAGACCTCGCGCAGGAGCTCCGAAAAGTGCTGGTTGGCCTCGCTGGCGCTGATCGCTCTGTCCATCCGCAAAATATGGTGGAAAACCCTCGTTTCGGCAACGGAGGATGCGTGCTCACCCGTGGGAAGGGGTTGTCAACGGTCCCGAAATGGGGGTGAAAATCCGGCCGGAAAACCTCAAATGTGCCACAAAAGTGCCACGAAAACCGAAAATTCCCGGTTTTATCCAGCAATTTCAACCACTTAAGTGGTGACCCCTACGGGAATCGAACCCGTGTTTCAGCCGTGAGAGAGCGCCGTCAAGACGTCTGGGGATGCCCTAGGACACCTTCAATTTCATATACCTAGCGCTCTGCCATCCTTGTTGATCCGAGGCAATCCTGCTATAGCAAAAGGACAAGAAATCGGATGGTCCCTTTCGCTTATGGCTCGCCTAGTTGCCGACGTTCGTATCCAGGATCGGGCCGTGCGCCTGCGCCTGCCGGTCAAGACCAAGGCCTATTGGCGGCTCGTCTCCGAGGGCTTCCATATCGGCTATTACAAAGGCGCGCGGAAGGTCAGCTGGGTGGTCCGTTTTCGGCGCACCGACGTGCCTAATGCCTATTTGAACGCGACGTTGGGCGAGCCGGACGATGTCCGTGCCGCTGACGATGATACGATCCTCAGCTGGAAGCAGGCGCTGGCAAAGGCGCTCGAATGGGTCGAGCGGCAGACGAACGGTGCGCCGGCGGCGCTAGACCCCAACATCACCGTCGGGATGGCGATCTCGGCCTATGTCGTGCGACGCGATGCGCGGCGCGCGGCGCAGGCGGGGAGGGAGGTCCGGTCGGACGCGCACTACAAGCTCAACAAGCATGTCCTTGGCGACAAGCAGATGGCAGGACTGGCACTCAAGGATTTGTCAGAAGCGGATTTACGCGCTTGGCAGAAGCGGCTGGCGCGGCAGAAGTTCACCAGTACGCAGCGACTGCTCAACGATTTCAAGGCAGCCCTCAATGCGGCTTGGGCTGAGCATCGTAAGGTCCTTCCGGTCGATCTGCCGCTGACCATCAAATATGGATTGTCCCTCGAGGCCCCGGCCGTCACCGAGTCCAAGGCCCGAGAGAACCAAATTTTGGCCGATGCCGAGGTGCGCCGGATCGTCGCGGCAGCCTGCGCGATGGACGCGGATCTGGGGCGCCTGGTCGCGGTCATGGCGGCGACCGGTGCGCGCTTCGCGCAGCTGCGGCGAATGCAGGTCGCAGACGCTTTGCTCGAGCGGAACCGGCTCATGATCCCGCAATCCTACAAGGGTAACAAAAAGAGTAACGAGCATATTCGCGTAGCGATCGGCGACGATATCGTCGAACTGCTGCGGCCGATCGTTGCGGACCGGTCGTTAAGTGCACCATTGCTCGAGCGCTGGCGTGTCCGTCAGGTATCTGCGGTCAAATGGGAACGCTATGAGCGTGGTCCATGGAAGTCTCCGTCAGAAATGACCCGTAGCTGGAACTTGGTTGTGAAGGAGGCGGGGTTGCCGGCTGCGACCATCCCCTACGCTCTGCGGCACAGTTCGATTGTACGCGGCTTGCGCATGGGCTTGCCGATCCGGCTCGTAGCAGCACTTCACGATACCTCTGTGGTTATGATCGAGCGCCATTATTCGCGGTGGATCGTCGATGGGCTTGACGATCTCGTCGCCCGGGCTGTCGTCCCGCTGATTGGCACCGCTGTCTGACGTTGCGCATCGCTTCATGCGAGCAGGCGCGGGACCGAGCCGAAACTCTTTCGCTCATCAATGACCTGGCATTGGGGAAAGGGAGCTATACTGATCGGGGCTAATTGAATTGAGCGCCTAACTGCAATGGTTGAGCGAAGTGCGGCTGGACTACCGCAGACCCTCCACGGAGCTAAGATCAGAAATCATCGATCGATCCAGGACATGAATGTGGGGCGCATCGACCGTAGCGGGTATGGATGCCTCGCCAGTCCTTGAACCTGCCGAACATATTCTTGATCCTGTGGCGCTGGCGATACAGCATGGTGTCGTGCGGGATCGGGTCCTTCCGGTTTACCTTTGACGGGATGCAGGCCGCAATGTTGCGTTCGGTGAGGGCTTTGCGGAACCAGTCGGCGTCATAGCCTCAATCGCCGAACAGAGCTTTGGCACGGAGCAAGGCGTCGAGCATCAGTGCGGCTACCTTGTAGTCGCTCATATGGGATTTGCTCAGCAGTGCGACCAGCGGTCGGCCTTTGCCATCGCACACAATGTGGAGATTCAGAAAGGAAAGTGCGTGGGGATCACTCCCCACGCCCTTACCTACTCAAGCCAAATCAGCTTACAGCTTGCCGATCAGTTCCGGCACCACCTTGAACAGGTCACCGACCAGGCCGATGTCGGCCACCTGGAAGATCGGCGCATCCTCGTCCTTGTTGATGGCGACGATGGTCTTGCTGTCCTTCATGCCGGCCAGATGCTGGATCGCGCCGGAAATGCCGACGGCGATATAGACTTCCGGGGCGACGATCTTGCCGGTCTGGCCGACCTGATAATCGTTGGGGACATAGCCCGCATCGACCGCAGCGCGCGAGGCACCGACGGCCGCGCCCAGCTTGTCGGCCAGCGGCATGATATATTCCTCGAAGGTCGGACCGTCCTTGAGCGCACGGCCACCCGACACGATCGCCTTGGCGCTGGTCAGCTCGGGGCGTTCCAGCTTGGCGATCTCGGCGCCGACGAAGGAGGAAATGCCCTTGTCGCCGGTCGAGGCCACGGCTTCCACCGCGCCGCTGCCGCCGTCCTTGGCCGCCTTTTCAAAGGCCGTGCCGCGAACGGTGATGACCTTCTTGGCGTCCTTCGACTTGACCGTCGCAATCGCGTTGCCGGCATAGATCGGCCGAGTGAAGGTATCTTCGCTCTCGACCGACAGGATGTCGCTGATCTGCATGACATCGAGCAGGGCGGCGACGCGCGGCGCGATATTCTTGCCGTTGCTGGTGGCCGGCGCGACGAACGCATCATGATGGCCCATCAGCTCGACGATCAGCGGCGCGACATTCTCCGGCAGCGCATGGCCAAAGGCCGCGTCATCGGCGACATGGACCTTGCCCACGC
The DNA here is from genome assembly GCF_049472635.1 of Sphingobium salicis subsp. salicis. Lineage (NCBI taxonomy): Bacteria > Pseudomonadati > Pseudomonadota > Alphaproteobacteria > Sphingomonadales > Sphingobiaceae > Sphingobium > Sphingobium salicis. The sequence goes on along the minus strand of NZ_JAYRCS010000001.1, from coordinate 2,099,662 downwards.
CGGCAATCTTGGCGGCTTCGGCGGCAACGCCGTCGACGCCCTGGCCGGCGACCAGCAGATGGACTTCACCCAGCTTGGCTGCAGCGGTCACGGCGGAAAGGGTCGCGTCCTTGACGGCGCCGCCCTCATGTTCAACCCAAACGAGCGTCTTCGTCATGCTGCAACTCCCAGAGCCTTGAGCTTGGCCACCAGTTCATCGACGTCGGCAACCTTGATGCCGGCCGAGCGCTTGGGCGGTTCGGAGACCTTGAGCGTCTCCAGACGGGCGGCAATATCGACGCCGTAATCAGCCGGGGTCTTGTTCGCCAGCGGCTTGGACTTGGCCTTCATGATGTTCGGCAGCGACGCATAGCGCGGCTCGTTGAGGCGCAGGTCGGTGGTGATGATCGCCGGGGTGTTGAGCTTCACCGTCTCCAGGCCGCCATCGACTTCGCGGGTGACGTTGACCTTGTCGCCCTCGACCTCGACCTTGCTGGCAAAGGTGCCCTGCGGCAGGTTCAACAGCGCGGCCAGCATCTGGCCGGTCTGGTTGCTGTCGTCGTCGATCGCCTGCTTGCCCAGGATGATCAGGCCAGCGCCTTCCTCTTCCTGAACCTTGGCGAGCAGCTTGGCGACACCCAGCGGTTCGACCTCATCATCGGTCTGGATCAGGATGGCGCGGTCCGCGCCCATCGCCAGCGCCGTGCGCAGCGTTTCCTGCGTCTTGGCGACGCCGATCGATACCGCCACGACCTCGGTCGCCGCGCCCTTTTCCTTCAGGCGAATGGCTTCCTCGACGGCGATTTCGTCGAACGGGTTCATGCTCATCTTGACGTTGGCCAGGTCCACGCCCGTGCCATCCGCCTTCACGCGCGGCTTTACGTTGTAATCGATAACCCGCTTCACGGGCACAAGGATCTTCATAGAAACCTTCCTCTCTGTAATGGTCGGACCATTATTAGAATGGATTTGGCTGTCAATAGGTTTCGGTCTGGCCATTGCGCCTTTCAGGGCGACCACTATAGATTGCTGTTATCATTCGGAGCTTATGACATGGCGCTCACGCCTTCGACCAAACCCAGTTTCGCCCCCATAAAAACGCAGAGGGCATTTGAGATCATTTGCGAGCAGATACGGGCGCAACTGGCTGCGGGAAGTTTGAAAGCCGGCGATAAATTGCCGGCTGAACGAGAGTTGGCAGCAGAGTTCCAGGTCAGCCGCAGCGCCCTGCGGGAAGCATTGCGCAGTCTGGAAGTTGCCGGCATCATCCGCAATGTGAAGGGGGTGAAGGGCGGGGCGTTCGTGCAGACAGCCGAACCGGATCGCATCGTGCAGGCGATGCAGGATTATGTGCATCTGGGCGATATTTCTCTCGCCGAACTGACAGAGGCACGGCTGGCGCTTCAGGATATCATCGTGCGACTGGCGTGCGAGCGGGCGACCGAGGCCGATCTGGCTGATCTGGAAGCGATAGCGGCACGAACGAAGCAGGAAAGCGATGTCGAAGCGCGCTATCAATGTGCGGTGGAATACTATGCGGTGTTGGCCCGTGCGACGGGGAACCGCATTTTCGGCATTTTCGTGAATTCGCTCTCTGCGATTCTGCACGAGTTCGTGCGGGGGCCGGATTATGAGATGCTGCAACAGTCGCTGATCGAATCCCGCTTCAGATTGGTGCGCCATCTGCGCGCCAATGACAGTGATGCGGCCGTCGCGGAAATGCGCAAGCATCTGGAGCGCGTGCATCGCCATGTGCGCAAGAACAGCAAGGCAGCCAGGGGCTGATAGTCCCCATAACCCAATAACCGGATAAGGGCCCATCCGTGCCGCCATCTGGCAGTTGACCCATCTTGCACCTCATGTGATAGGTAGGACCATTAAATATTAAGTCCTAATCATGGGTGAGGATATGGCGGAAAACGGGATGGCTGTCAGCGCAGGGGCACTGGACGGGGTGCGCGTGCTGGATTTTACCAGTGTCATGGCGGGGCCTTTCGCCACGCGGATGCTGGCCGATCTTGGCGCGCAGGTGATCAAGGTGGAGTCGCTAGAGGGCGATCAGGTGCGGGCGCGGCCGCCGCTACGTGAAGGGTTCAGCGCCTATTTCGGCAACCTTAACGCAGGCAAGCAGAGCATCGCGTGCAACCTGAAATCACCCGAAATGGTGGCGCTGATCAAGCAGATGGTTGCAAACTGCGATGTGCTGGTGGAAAATTTCAGGCCGGGCGTGATGCAGCGGTTCGGGCTGGATTATGCTACGCTGCAGGACATCAATCCCCGCCTCATCTACTGTTCCATCTCCGGCTATGGCCAGACGGGGCCAAAAGCGCTGTTCCCGGCCTATGCGCCCGTCATCCATGCGGCCAGCGGCTTCGACATGGTCAATCTACGTTATCAGGACGGGGCGGAACGACCGGCGACCAGCGGCATATTCGTTGCGGACGTTCTGGGCGGAACCCATGCCTTCGGTGCGATTCAGGCTGCGCTCTACCAGCGTGAACGGACGGGCGAGGGGCAGCATATCGACGTATCCATGCTCGAAGCGATGGTCGGCATGCTGGTGTTCGAAACGCAGGAGGCGCAATTTCCCGGCGACGCCCGGCGCCCGCTCTATACGCCGCTCAAGACCCGCGATGGGTTCATCATGGTTGCGCCAACATCACCGCGCAATTTCGAGCAGCTTGCCGATGCGGTTGGTCATCCGGAATGGCGGGACGATCCGCGCTTCCGCACCAGTGCCGATCGTAACGCTAATTGGGCGACCCTGCTGGCCTTGACCGAAAAATGGACAGAGCAGCATCTTGCTGAGGAAGCGGAAACGATCCTTTCGGGGTACGGCGTTCCTTGCGCGCGCTATCGCGAGATAGGCGAACTGCTGGACGATCCGCAACTGGCGGTGCGTGGCGCCTTTGCCGAGATAGCGGATGGCGCCGGGCGCTACAAAGTGTCCAATCCGCCGTTCCGTATGAGTGGCTCGCGGGTCGAAGCGCGCGATCATGTGTCATGTCTGGGGCAGGATGGCGCAGCACTTCTGGCCGGACTTGGGCTGGATGACGACCGGATCGCAACCTTGCGAGAGAAGGGCGATCTGCTCTGACAGGAAAAGGGCGGGGATATACCCGCCCTTGCAAGGATCGAAGAGCGGGAGGCGTTGCGCGTCCCGCCCTTAATTTTATCGCAGCAGTTCGCGCGCGATCGTGTTCTTCTGGATTTCCGACGATCCTTCATAGATGCGGGTGATGCGAATGTCGCGATAGAGACGTTCGACCGCAAAGCCCCGGCAATAGCCGGTGCCGCCGAATATCTGGACCGCCGTATCTACCGTGCGGCTGCCCGCTTCGGTGGCGAATAATTTCGCCATGGACGCCAGTTCGCGCCGTTTCTCGCCCTGATCATAACGCCATGCGGCATCGAGCAGGATCAAGCGTGCGGCCCGCATGTCGGTCGCCATGGTGGCGATATAGTGGCGGATCGCCTGGAAGTCGGAGATCACGCCGCCAAAAGCCGGACGTTGCTTCGATTCCTCGATCGCCAGTTCCAGCGCATATTCGCCCATGCCCACAGCGGTCGCGCCGACATTCATCCGGCCTTCGTTCAGGCCTTCAAGCGCATAGTGAAAGCCCCGGCCCAGTTCGCCGATCAGGGCGTCTGGGCCGACCTGGCATTCATCGAAACTCAGTTCGAAGACGCCCGGTGTTGCGGTCCCCATAAGTTCGATCGTACCGGTGACCGAGAAGCCGGGCGTATCGGCCGGCATCAAAAAGGCAGAGATGCCGCCGCGCGCGCCTGCCGATTTATCCGTATAGGCATAGACGATCACATATTTGGCCTTCTTGCCATTCGAGATGAATGTCTTGCTGCCGTTGATCAGCCAGCCATCTGCGTTGCGGACGGCGGTGGTGCGCATAGATCCGGGGTCCGAACCGCTATTAGGTTCGGTCAGGGCGAAGGCGATCGGGATTTCGCCGGTTGCCATACCAGGCAGCAGGGCTTCACGCTGGGCTTCCGATGCATGATACATGATATTTTTTGCGCCCGGCCCCATCAGCGGGCGCAGTTCGGTCCAGAATTGCGGAGGCAGGCGCGCAAGTTCGATCTGTACCGCCGCCTGCGCGAGGGCGCCAAGGCCAAGCCCGCCATATTGTTCGGGAAGGGCCATGCCGAAATAGCCATTGTCAACCAATGTCTGACGCACGATCGGCGGGACATTGCCGGTTTCCTGAAATTCGATCTCGTAGGGCAAAAGGTCGCGAACGATAGTGCGCGTCACCTCACAAAATTCCCGGACATCGTCTGGCAGTTCAAAATCCATGAGCAACCTCCTTTTCACTCGAATCCGCAGCACGATTATGCCGTGGCGTGAAATGGTCCTACCATTTGTCTAATGGTCAGTCCATTAAAAGCTTTGTCGCTCTTGGCGGGTGCGGAATCATCCTTTAGGAGTCGGAGACAAGACCGACGACCCGGAAAGGGCGCGGGCGGAGGGTAACAAGAGTAAGCGGCATGGCGACCGATCCGTTCGACCTCAATCTGCGGCACCTGCGCGCTCTGCTGGCAATACGCGAACATGGCAGCATCACGGCCGCGGCCGATGTCGTGAGCCTGTCCCAGCCCGCTCTGACTCAGGGGCTGGCCAAGCTGGAGCGGCAGTTCGGCTATAGTTTTTTCGAAAGGCGATCGGGCGGGATGGTCCCCACGGCAATGGGGGAGATCGTCATCGAGCGGGCCAGCGCAGCGCTGGACCATTTATCGCAGGCGGCCAAGGGTCTGTCAGGCGTGTTCCAATATCCCGAACGGCTGATGACGATGACCCAGTTGCGGGCGTTTCTGGCGCTGGCAGAAGCGGGCAGTTTTGCAGCGGCGGCCCATGGCAGCACTTTGTCGCAGACGGCCGTGCACCGGGCCGTCGGCGATCTGGAGCATATGATCGGTGGCAAGCTGGTGGAGCGGCGGGGGCGGGCGGTGTGGCTCAATTCGGCCGGCAAGAAGTTGGCGCGCGGGACGCGCCTGGCTGTTGCGGAGATCGTGGCGGCGCTGGCTGATATTGGCCGCGATAGCGGCAGCGGCAGTGAATTGATCGCTTTTGGTGCCCTGCCGTTGTCTCGCCCCTATCTGGTGCCGGCCGCCATGGCCCGGATGGCGCGAAGCGATCCGCGCGCTGCCTTTAAAGTACTGGAAGGCAGTTGGCGTGAACTTGTCGAACCGCTGCGTGATGGCGTGATCGACATCATCGTCGGCGCATTGCGTCCCTATGAGATCGCCGACCTCTATCAATTGCCGTTGACGGAAGATCGGCTCGTGATTGCGGCCGGCAGCCAGCATCCGCTGGCCGGCGTGGAGAAGCCAAGCATGGAGCAACTGGCGACCTATCCCTGGATTGTCGCCCCCGCCAATTCACCGCTGCGCGAGCAATGGGAAAATCTTTTTGCAGAAGTGACGACACCCTCGACGCCTGTTGAATGCGGATCGGTCATGATCATCGGCCGCTTGCTGACAGAGGGCAATTTCTTGACGCTGTTGTCGCCCGATCAGGTCGCGCTCCAAATCCGGAGCGGATTGTTGACGCAGGTCGGCCCCGCTCTGGAAGGGACGAAGCGTGTCGTGGGCATTACCACGCGACGCAGTTGGCGACCGACCGCTACACAGCGTCGATTTCTGGAAATGCTCGGGGACGCAGCGACGGGCGAGACCGCAGAGGGCGCCCCCTCTGATCTGCGGGCATCTGGCTGGGTCTGATTATCGGGTCGGGGGTCAGGTCTCGGGTGCCTGGAGCGCTTCAATCCGCAATCTGAGCCGATGGGCGAGCGATGGGCGCACTGCCTCGCCCGCCAACAGTTTTCGCCAGGTATTATAGCTGATCCCGAACCGCGCGTTGAGCGCTTCATCGGTCCGTCCTGTTGCCAGGACTTGCATTTGGGCAATGATATGATCGTCCAGATGCACGGCTGGGCGATGACTGCTCTGTTTGGTCTCCACTTCGGAACCCCGCTTCAGTCAAGCTTCATCCAGATAGCCTTGGTCTCAAGATAGTCCTCGATATGGTGCGGCCCGGATTCCCGGCCAAAGCCACTCATCTTGTAGCCACCAAAAGGAACAGCAGGATCGAGCATCTGATAGCAGTTCACCCAGACCGATCCGGCGCGAATGCCGCGCGCCATACGATGCGCCGTTGCCAGATCGCGGGTCCACACGCCGCTGCCCAAGCCGAATTCCGTGGCATTGGCGCGGGCGAGCACCTCTTCGATCGTGTCGAAGGTGAAGGCGGACAGGACAGGGCCAAAAATTTCCTCGCGCGCGATGGTCATGTCGTCCGCAACGCCGGTGAAGATGGTCGGTTCGATGAAATAGCCGGCATCATAGCCTGTACCGCGCATGCGGTTGCCGCCGGTCAGTGGCTGCGCGCCTTCCTTGTGTGCGCTGTCGATGAAGGCCAGAATTTTGTCCATCTGGGGGGCTGAGACGACCGGGCCGATCTGGGTTTCTGGATCGAGCGGATCGCCGACACGGATCGTCTTAGTATAGGCAGCAAGTCGTTCCATGAATTCGTCATGGATCGTGGACTGCACGAAAAGGCGCGTGCCAGCCGAACAAATTTGCCCGGCATTGGCGAACACGGCCATGGCGGCGGCGGGAACCGCCTTTTCCAGATCAGCATCGGCAAAGACGATATTGGGCGACTTGCCGCCGAGTTCGACGGTGACGCGCTTCATCGTCGGTGCGGCGGCATGGAGGATTTTCTCGCCGACACCGGTAGAACCGGTGAAGGCGATCTTGTCGACGTCGGGGTGGCTGGACAGGGCTGCACCGGCATCGCCCAATCCGGTAACAATATTGATGACACCTTCGGGTACACCGGCTTCCAGGCATAGTTCGCCAAAGCGCAGGGCGGATAGTGGCGTCTGCTCAGCGGGCTTCATGACTAGGGTGCAGCCGGTGGCCAGAACCGGCCCGGCTTTCCAGACGGACATGCCGATCGGACCGTTCCAGGGGTTGATCGCGGCAACGACGCCGATCGGTTCCTTCAGCGTATGCGATATAACATCGCCGGGTGCATTATTGTCGATTGTGTCGCCGGTGATCAGCATCGCCTGCCCGGCATAATAGCGCAGCAGCGCCCCGGCGCGCGCCTTGCCCATGATGGTGCGGCTATAGGGCGCTCCAAGGTCCAGCGTGTCGAGCATCGCGAGTTCCTCGTAATGCTCTTCGACCAGATCAGCGAGGCGCAGCATGATGCGCTGGCGCTCGACCGGCTTCATCGCGCGCCAGGGGCCTTCAAAGGCGGCGCGGGCAGCCTTTACCGCGCGATCGACATCTTCTGCGCCACCTTGCGCTACCGTGGCGAGCAATTCACCCGTCGCGGGGTTGCGGGTTTCGAAACGCTTGCCTGACAGGGCGGGGACACGCTTGCCGCCGATCAGCATATCCTGCTGCGGCGTGTCGAGTAGGGCGGGGCGGGGCGGGATGGTCATCATGTTCATGGCATTCTCTCCGGTGCCGCGATCAGGCGGCGATATTCGATTGATGAGCGTCTTCCAGAATGAAGCGCGCCGCCCGCTCAGCGATCATCATGGTGGGCGCGGATGTGTTGCCGCTGATGATCTCCGGCATGACCGACGCATCGACCACGCGCAGACCGGCCACGCCGCGCACGCGCAGGCGCCCGTCAACCACGGCCATGGGATCGCTGTCCGGCCCCATCTTGCAGGTGCCGGTCGGGTGGTAGGCGGTGTTGACGATCTTGCGCAGGGCCGCGTCGATCTCCGCGTCGCTTTGATATTGCGCGCCCGGCTCGATCTCCGCGCCGGTCATGGCGGCAAGCGCAGGCTGGGCGAAGATGCGCCGGGCTTCACGGAAACCGGCGATTAGGGTCTTCATGTCATAAGGATCGGCGAAGAAATTGGGATCGATCACCGGCTTGTCTTCCGGGCGGTTGCTAGCCAGCCGCACCGATCCGGCGCTTTTGGGACGCAGCAACTGGATCAGCGCCATATAGCCATGGCGGCGGGGAATGGCGCGGGCGTCGATCTTCAGCCCGACCAGGAAGGTAATCTGGATGTCAGGTCGGCCGCTTCCGTCGGTGCAGAGGAAACCGCCGCATTCCGCGACGTTGGACGCCAGCATGCCGGTGCGGTTGGTCAGATATTTCAGCGGGCTGGCAAGGATGCGGGGCAGTGCCTTGGCCGAAATGGCGTAGGATTCGGCCGAGGGATTTTCCATCGCCACATGGACGGTCGGATGGTCCTGAAGATGCTGCCCGACACCGGGCAGATGATGGACCAGATCGATCCCCATATCCTTCAGATGGTCCTGCGGGCCGATGCCGGACAGCATCAGCAATTGCGGCGAGTTGGTCGCGCCGGCGCACAGGATGATCTCTCGCCGGGCGCTGACCGTGCGGCGCGCACCGTCCTTCTCGATTTCCAGGCCCACGGCCCGGCCGCGATCAAACAGGATGCGGCGCACCAGGGTTTCGTCCAGAACCGTCAGGTTACCGCGTCCCAGCGCGGGATGCAGAAAGGCGCGCGCACTCGACAGGCGGGTGCCATTGCGCTGGTTGAGGTCATAGCGGCCAAAGCCATCCTGCCGTACACCGGCAAAATCATCGTTGCGATGATGGCCTGCCTGCGCGGCGGCATCGACGATGGCGCTTGCGATCGGGTTCCAGCTTTTGGGCTTCTGGACATCCAGTTCACCGCCCTTGCCATGCCAGGCTCTGTCAGGGCCGGCATAATTTTCTACAGATTTGAAGGCGGGGAGCACGTCGGAATAGGACCAGCCGCGATTGCCGGCATCGGCCCAGGCGTCGTAATCGGCCATCTGGCCCCTAATATAGACGCCGCCATTGATCGCGCTGCACCCGCCGAACAGCTTGCCACGCGGGAAATTGATCTGGCGGTTGTGGACAGCGGAATTGCCGGCAAGCGACTGCTTCCAGTTATATTTTTCATGAGGCAGTAGGAAGATATTCCCGACCGGCATGGCTGTCTTGATGTTGACCGGCCATTTCCTGTCGGACGGCCCGGCTTCGATCAGGGCGACGCGATTGGCGGGATCGGCGGACAGGCGATTGGCCATCAGGCTGCCGGCCGAACCGGAACCGATCACGATATAGTCGAAGGCGTCGCTCATATGTGCATGTCCTTGCGGCCGAGTGGCGGAATATGGCCCCGCACGGCGATGAAACCGATGGCGTTGAGCAGCATCAATGCGGCCAGCGCGCCAAAGAAGCCCAGATTGCTCCAGCCGATCAATATGGCGCCGGCGATGGCGCTTACGATCGCGCCTGCTCGCCCGGCCGCGCCCATCAAGCCAAGACCCCGCGCGCGCAAGACGGTGGGAAAGGCATGAGCGCCGACTGCGAACATGGCGGATTGGGCGGCGCTGGCGAAAAGGCCAAGCGCACCGAGGCAGGCGAGCACCGCCCCTTCATTGCGACCGCCATCGATCGGCAGCAGAGCCAGCGTCGCGCATACGCTCGCGCCGACGACAGCCATCAGGATCAAGACCGGTCGCGACCCGAAGCGGATGATGGCAAGGCTGGCGATCATCGCGCCGGTGGTGCCGCCCATGTTGAAGCTGGTCAGGCCAAGGCTGGCGGTCTGAAGACCGAACCCCGCGCTGTTGAGCATCGTCGGAGCCCAGTTGAACATGAGGTAAATCATGAACATACCCGAAAACATGGCAATCGACAGCGCCATCGTATCGCGCAGCAACGCAGGCCCGAACAGCTTGCGCATGGGCTCATAATGCACGGCGTCGCGCGTCGTGTGCGCCTGATGCCTGACCGATGCCGGATCGGGATGGCCGATGCGGCGCAAAATATGTTCCAGCTCGTCGGCACGATCAGGGCGTTGTGCGAGATAGCGGGGAGATTCCGGCAGGACCGACCATAGCCAGGCTACAAAAAGGAGCGTCGCCGTGCCGCCAATGTAGAAGAGCCAGCGCCAGCCAAGACCGGGCAGGATCAGGGCGGCGGCTATCCCGCCCAGTATCCCGCCGATGGAAACGCAGACCACACCGAATGTCACTGCGATGCTGCGCCAGCGGACCGGGGTGAATTCCGCGATCATGGCGCTCGCCGTGCCCGGCACCCCGCCCAGCCCGACGCCTCCCAGCATCTTGAGTATCGCCACCTGCCACAACGCATCGGCGAAACCGGTCAGCAGCGTCGCCACGCCGAAAATGGCGACGCCGATGATCAAAGCGCCGCGCCGCCCGAACCGGTCACCGACCCAGCCCGACGTCAAGGTGCCGACCGCCATGCCGACGAAACCCAGCGCAAACACCGACCCCAGCGCCTCCCGTCCAATGCCCCATTGCTTGAGCAGCGACGGCGCAGCCAGGCCGAGCATCTGGTTGTCGAGCCCGTCGAGGATGACGGTCGCGGCGATCATCAGCACCGACCATAGCTGGAAAGCCGACATCGGCAGGTCGTCCAGCATGGATTGCGAGCTGCTGCTGTCTATCGTGGCAACCGCCAAGACATTCTCCTTACCCTTGGGCCGTTTTCGACCGCTTATTCATTTTCTGGCCCGGCATTGAAAAACCGGAATTTCGTATTTTAGATATCGAGCACCAGCGTCGGTGTTTTGGAACCCGAACAGCAGACCATGATCGATGTGTTGGCGGCCTTGTCCTCATCGGTCAGGAAATGGTCGCGATGGTCGGGGACGCCGCTCAGCACTTTGACTTCACAGGTGCCGCAAATCCCCTCGGCGCAGGCAAAGCCGATATCGACCCCGGCGCTCAGCAGAGCGTCCAGCATGGTTTCCCCTTCATCGACGCTGATGGTCTTGCCGCTCTTGGCCAGTTCCAGCGTATAGCCGCCCTCGGTGGCGACTTCCGTTTCCGCCGAGAAATATTCGATATGGGCGTGGCCCTTGGGACGGTCGCAATTGGTGGCGACGAATGCCTCGAGCATACCGCCCGGCCCGCAACAATACAGATGCGCATCGGCAGGAGCGGCGGCACAGATGGCGGCGAGGTCCAGCCGGCGGCCACCGGGGATGCCGTCATAGGCGATTTCCACTCGATCATGGTCGGACAGGCGATCGACATAGGCAGCACGATCCGGGCTGGCGGCGACGTAATGGAGTTCCCAGCTACGCCCCAGCTTTTTCAGCCGGGCGATCATCGGCAGCATCGGGGTAATGCCGATGCCACCCGCGATCATTACCGTGTGGCTGGCATCTTCCACCATCGGGAAATTATTCTTCGGGTCCGAAATGTCCAGGATCTGGCCCACGCGCCATTGTTCATGGATGTGGCGCGACCCGCCCCGGCTGTCGATCGCGTGATGCACCGCGATCTCATAATGGCTGCGAATGGCCGGGTCGTTGACCAGCGAATAGCTGCGGGCGAGGCCGGGTGACAACTGGACGTCGACATGGGCGCCCGGTTCAAATGCGGGCATCAGGCCGCCGTCCACGGGTTCCAATATATAGCTGTTGATCCCTTCCGCTTCCCAACGGATGTTCTTCAATCTTGCGCGCATCTGCCTCTCCATCTGGTGCGATGCGTGTCTTGGCAGGGCCGGGCCATCATGGATCGACGGACCGGACGAGCCGCAAAGCATTTCGTCACCCTCATATCCTTGTTCAGGAGGCCGGCGCTTGGATCGCGCCGGCCTCGGTTGTCATTCTATTCCGCCGCCTCGACCTGTTCGGGCCAGCGGACCGCCTTGGCCAACGCGGCTGCATAGGCGTTGGCAAGCGTGTCGTTGGGATCATGCAGGAACGATCCGGCACGGGCACGATAGAAGATGCTCGGATCTTCGATACCCGGCGGCAGGGTGCCCTTGTTCGCCAGCGCACGGGCGGCCAGCAACACCCGGCGACGCACGCGGGCGATCATCTGGTCGGTCGGCGCCAGATTCTCGAAACTATGGTCCGTGATCGGTCCCATGCTCTCCGTCACCGCCTGATCCTGCATTGTGATATTGGGGATGCCAGTGAATTGCGTGCCGTTGCGCTGCGATTCCCTGTCGATGGCCCAGTCATTGGCCTGGCTGTCGGGCGATCGCCAGCGGCCATACCAATCGGTCGTGTTGGGCGCATATTCCAGCGGCGCGAAAAGTGGCGTCCCATCCTTCAGCGTCGAGGTGTAGGCCGGATTGCCTGCATCGACTCCACAGGTGATGTCGAACAGCATGGAATGCTCGTCGTCCATCGGCACCCAGGCGCGGGCGATGGCGCGGGTATGGAAACGGTTGTTGGGCGTCTGCGTCCAGAAGGGGAACATGTAATGGGCGACGCGCCAGCTCATCTGGCCATCGTCGTTCGGGCGATAGCCGCCATACATGACGCCCCAGTCGGACTGTGCGACCTCATATTCCGGAGCGCGGTTGAGTACGGTCGGGCGCATCGGATGATCTTCATCCAGATCGTCCGCCTCAATCGAGCCGACATGAAGGAAGCCGACATGGCTGGTGTCGATGTCCCCCTCCAGCGCCTGAAGCCAGTTGCAATCACGTTGCAGGCACCAGATTTCCGCGTCGGGATGCATGGTCGCCTCGATTTCGGGCAGCGGTGGCGGGCTCGCCTGGTTCTCGCCCATATAGACCCAGATCAGGCCATTGGCCTCATGAGTCTTGTAAGCCTTGGCATGCACCTTTTCCTTGAAATCCATTCGCGCCGGGACGGAAGGCATGTCGACGCACTTGCCGTCCACATCGAACTTCCAGCCATGATAGACGCAGCGAATACCATTCTGCTCGTTGCGGCCGATGAACAGCGACGCGCAACGATGTGGGCAGCGATGGTCCATGATGCCGACGCGGCCTGAACTGTCGCGAAAAGCGATCAACTTTTCGCACAGGATCATCAGGCGGACCGGGTCGCCATCTGCCGTCACTTCGGACGACAGGCAGGCCGGCAACCAATATTGACGCATCATCGTGCCCATGATCGTTCCCGGTCCCACGCGGGTCATGTCGGCGCTATCACTGGACTGCATGGCTCAGCCTCTTCCTTGTCTTCGTTGTTGTACCCTGGTCGTGATCTCGCTGTATCACGACACATGAAATCTTGTTTCTCCTAGCTAGAGGGTCGCTCGCGGCGACCCCAATCGGAATGTGGTCGGACCATTCAATAATCGGGACGATGTTATTGCGCGCTTCTTCCTTTTGCTGCTTCACCAAGCTCAGGCGGCATCAAGCCGCGTCGTTAAGGGAGAGTATGGGTATGCCTTTCAGCTTCAAATCCTCGGTCGCAGCATCGGCCCTCATTGCCATGATGGTCGCCGCGCCGGCTTGGTCACAGACGGATCAGGGCGCGCCCCAGGATGCCGCCGCACAGCCCAGCATGTTGCCTGAAGATATTGTCGTGACGGCAGAGCGTCGTGAGTCGACCGTGCGTGAAGTGCCATTTTCAATAGCCGCCTTTGGCGGCGAATTGCTGCGCCAATCACAGGTGTTCAGCCCCGCGGCGCTGACCCAGCAGATGCCGGGCATCACCGTCAACACATCCGACAAGTCACTGTCGATCGTGGCGATACGCGGCAATGTGTCGACGTTCCGCACGGCCACGCTCGACACGCCGGTCGCTTATTTCATGGACGATGTCTATTATGTGTTCAACAATGACTTGAACGCCAATTTCTTCGACACGCAGCGGGTCGAGGTGCTGCGCGGGCCGCAGGGTACCCTGTTCGGCCGTAACGTCGTGGGCGGTGCGATCGCCGTCATCAGCAATAATCCGGAGATGAAGGAAGACTGGTTCGGTCAGGTGACAGCAGGCAACGGGGCCTATGTCCGCACCGAAGGCATGGTGAACGGCGTGCTGGTGGATGACAAGCTGGCCTTTCGAGCGGCATTTAGCACGGAAACGTCGAACGGCCTGATCGATACGCCCAACCAGAAGGGCAGCTATGGCAAGACCGATGGCGTCGCCATGCGCGGCAAACTGCTGTTCCGGCCGACCGATACGCTCAAGATCGTCCTGTCGGGGGACTATAGCTACACGCAGGGCAACGGCGGTGCGATCAGCCTGGGTATCGGCGGCAATCAGGTCGTTCCCGCTAGCTTTGGCGACTATGATGACAGCAAGTGGACGAATAACGACTTTGCTCGCTCGCCCTATCGCCAACGGCTGCGCGGGGGCTATCTGCGCGGCGATCTGGATCTGTTTGGCGGCACGCTGACGTCGATTACCGGCTACCGGATGAACGACAGCCATGCGACCAACGACGATGTACCGGTCGCCACGCAGGTTCCTGTCTTCGATCGCCGGCAGGTGGTGAAGAATCGCAGTTTCACGCAGGAAGTCCGCTTCGCCTCCGCGCCGGGCCGTCTGTCTTATGTTGTGGGCGGTTATTTCCTGTCAGCGGATGTCTCGACGACGAACATCTTCAACTACAGCCCGCTGCCCGGATCGGCCGTCAACGCGACTGTCCGGCGCAATCCGGGCGTGACCAACATCACGCGCGAACAGGAAGGCAATGTCCGCAGCCTCGCGGTATTTGGTGAGGCGACGTTCGAAGTGACCGATGGCCTGTCGCTGGTCGCAGGTGGACGCTACACGTCGGATCGCAAAAAGATCGACTATCACGCTTTTTCCACCACGGACGCAGGCGCGATTCCCGGTTTCGGCTTCCCCGGCGAAGTGTTCGCGTCGGGTGGCAAGACATGGAATGCCTTCACGCCGCGGGTGACGGTCAAATATCGTCCGATGCAGAACGTGAATCTCTATGCCACCTGGGCAAAGGGCTTCAAATCGGGCGGCTTCGTCGACAATGCCTATCTCAACCCGACGATCCCGCTGGAGCCGGAAAAGGCGCAGAATTACGAAATCGGCGCGAAGTCTCGGCTGTTCGACAATATGCTCGATTTCAATGTTGCGCTGTTCAAGCAGAAGACGAAGAATCTCCAGAATTTCTCGGGCGCGGGCGGCATTGCGCATACCTATAATGGCACGTTGAAGATGAAGGGCATCGAGGTTGAATCCGTGCTCCGTCCGCTCGACGGTCTGCGCCTGACTGGCAACTGGACCCATCTTGTCGGCACTTACAGCGACCTGCGCGATCCGCTGGTCAATCTCGATTATTCCGGCAACCCGGCTAAATTCGCGCCGCGGGACAGCTTCACGGTCGGGGCCAGCTATGATCTGGCTATGGCGAACGGTGCCAAGCTCACGCCGCAGGCCGATTTCAACTATTCCGCGCGCATTTCCACGGACGACGCCAACACGCTGCGTCTTTACGACAATCTCTATAATGACACGAAGGGGCGGACGCTCAACGCGCGGCTGAATTACGAAGGTGCCGATGGGCGCTGGACGGTCGGCATCTGGGGCAAGAACCTCACCAACAATTATCAGATCGTCAATGCAGACGACATCACCGCCTTTCTGGCGGTGCCGGGCAACGGCACGACCTATTGGAAAATCTTCACCAACACGCCGCGCACCTATGGCGTGACGCTGTCGCTGCGCCCCTGAAGCCGATGCAATCGGGGAGTGGCCCTGGCCGCTCCCCTCGATTTTACAGGATGAACGATGGACGATAATTTCGAACTTCCCGCCAATGGCAGCTTCTCCTTTGCCGGGCGGGCTGCGCTTGTCACGGGGGGCGGGCGGGGCGTCGGCGAAGCCGTCGCGCGGGAAATCCATGCTGGCGGGGGGCGGGTCGCGGTCAGCGATGTGGACATGGATGTGGCACAGGCCGTTGCCCACTCCCTCGACCCGTCGGGAGAGACGGCGATAGCGCTGCAGCTGGACGTGCGCGAAAAATCGGATTTCCTGGCGGCCAGGGACCAGATTGCAGCGCTCTGGGGCAAGACCGATATCGTGGTGAACAATGCCGGCTTTGCCAAGCGGACGCCGACGCAGGACATCAGTCCGGAAGAATTTGACCTGATCGTCCAGATCAATATGCGCAGCGTGTTCCTGAGCTGTCAGATATTTTCCGAACATATGCGCGAAAATGGCTATGGGCGGATCGTCAACATCACCTCGCTCGCCGGGCAGAATGGCGGCACGGTGGCCTCGCCCCATTATGCCGCCTCAAAGGCCGGAGCGATCATGCTGACCAAATATTTCGCGCGCTATCTGGCCGGGACTGGCGTTACAGTAAACGCCATCGCGCCGGGGCCGATCGATACGGCCAAGGCGCGCCTGTCCGCCGAACAGATCGCCAGGGTCGAAGCGGAAGTGCCGGTGGGGCGCTTCATGGCCGTAGGCGAAATCGCGGCCGCCACGGCGCTGCTGGCATCCGACCGGGGCGGCTTCTTTGTCGGGGCGACGCTCGACATGAATGGCGGCCTTTATCTGCGCTGATCCCGGTTCGCGACGTTGGTTTCCCGCTTTTCTTATGGCTTTACGGCATTGCGATTGGCGCTCGCCGGTTGGGACTCCATAATTACAACCAACAATAGGGTAGCGCCGGAACCGTCTAGCGGGCCGGCCGAACAGATGGAGAGATTATGTTCATTTACAACGCCTGGTATGTGGCCGCCTTTGCCGCCGATATCGAACCCGGCAAGACGCTGGGGCGCAGGTATCTGAACAAGGCGGTTGTGTTGTTCCGGACCGAAGATGGCCAGATCGCAGCGCTGGAGGATCGGTGCAGCCACCGGGCCATGCCCCTGTCTGCCGGGCATGTCGAAGGCAATATCCTGCGTTGCTGCTATCATGGCGTCGAATTTGACGGTCGCGGCACCTGTACCCGCATTCCCAATCAGGCACGTATTCCGGCTTCTGCCAATGTCCGCCACTATCCCGTGGTCGAAAAGGATCATCTGATCTGGATCTGGATGGGCGAACCGGCGCTGGCCGACCCCAGCGTGATCGTCGACAGCCCCGAACATAATGATCCGGCCTGGACATGGCGGCCCTATACTTTCCCGGTGAAGTCGAACTGGCAACTGATCATCGACAACATCATGGACCTGACCCATGTGCCCTATATCCACGCGCGCACCATCGGGGGAAATCCGGAGCAACATTATAACGCGGATACCAAGGTCGAATTTGACGGCCGCCGCGTGACCCTGCTGCGCAAGATGCCCAATTCGATCCCGCCCAAATCCTATATCGATGCAGGCGGCTTCAAGGGGCGAGTCGATCGCTGGCAGGAAGTACGGTTCGAACCGGGCATCGGCATGACCTGCCGGGTCAATGCCGGTGGCTGCGATGCGGGGACCGGCGCCTATGAAGGGCGTCGCAACAACGGCTTCATGCTGGCGAACAACCATTTCATCACGCCAGAAACGGAAACGACCAGCCACTATCTCTGGACGATCTGCACGACAGCGCCCAAGGAAAGTGGCGTACCCGACACGCTGTTCGACCAGTTTTTCGATACCATCACCGAAGATGAGGAAACGTTGGAGGCGCAGCAACGCCGGATCGATGATGAGCCGGGGCGGCCCTTCGTGGGCATCGCCAGCGACGGCGCCGTCAACCAGGCGCGCCGCCTCCTGAGCAACATGCAGGAAGCGGAAGAAGGCGGAAAGGTCGCGGCCTGATGGCGCGCCCTTGCGTATGTCGATAACATAGTGGCTTGCTCCCGCCGCTGCCCCATGCTGTAGCGCATCTATGAAGATGCGCGAGCTGGAGCAGCGGACCGGGGTCCACAGGGAAACGATTCGCGTGTATCTTCGCGAGGGATTGATCCCGGAGCCGGAAAGGCCGCGCAAGACCGTCGCCGACTATGGCGTGGAGCATGTGCAGGCGATATTAGCGGTGCGGCGGTTGCAGCACGAAAACCGCCTGACCCTGGCCCAGATCAAGGCGATCATCGCTGGCGAAGGGACCGAAGCGCGGGTAGAGGCGAGCGCCTTCGACCAACTGGAACAGCTGGTCGCGCACCGGGCTGGTGCTGATGGCCCGCCGGTGACAATATCCTCATTGCTCGAGCGCTACCCCCATGCGGCGGAAGATGCGCGCACGCTGGCGAAGATCGGCATATTGGACATCATTGATACCGAACAGGGCGAGGCGCTCAGCATCACCTGCGCGCAACTCGTGCGGCTATGGGGCGATATGCGCAAGGCCGGGTTCGACCAGCAACTCGACTACACGCCGGAGATTCTGGGCTTCTACACCGAGGCCGCGGATTTTGTCGGGCGATGGGAAGCGACCACCTTCATGGAGCGCGTCGAAGGCCATATCGATGTCGAAAAGGCCGCGACCATGGTCGAGCACGCTTTGCCGCTCATGCTCGATTTCTTTGGTCTGATGCGTCAGCGCGCCTTCTTCCGCCATGTCGAGGCGATCCGTGCCGGCGAAGAAACGGATCGCCCCGCACAGGGCATCAGCCCATCGTCAGGACAGCCTTGACGCACCGCCCGGCATGCTGGTCGGCCACGGCCTGATTGATATCCTCCAGTCGATAGCGGGTAATCAGCCTTTCGAACGGGAAAAGCCCCTTTGCGTTGAGGGCAACCAGTTCGGGCAGGAATGTCTGCGGGTCGGCATTGCCTTCCGTCACGCCGCAAATGCTGATGCCCAGAGACAGCATGTGCAGGATGTTGAGGCTGATCGCTGCGTCTTGCGCCTTGGGAACGCCGACCATGGCCAGGCGCCCCAGAGGGGCAAGCGCCGCTATGCCGGACTCGATGGCCGGGATGACCCCCGACGTGTCCAGCACGCAATGGACTCCCTGCGGCTGGATGGCGCGCAATTGTTCGGCGGTATCGCCCAGCCTCACATCGATGGTGCCGGTTGCACCCAGATCAACGGCCATGGCACGGCGACTCTCCAAAGGATCGGCCACGATGATCTGACCGGCATGCAAGGCCCTGGCGGCCATGACGGCGCTCAGGCCGACCGGGCCACCGCCAATGATGAGGATCGATTCGCCCGCTTGCAGCTTGAGCGCGTTCATCACCGCGCCAGCGCCCGTCATGATGCCGCAGCCTAGCGGACCCAGTAGTTCCAGCGGCGCGTCGCTCGGCATTTTCACCAGATTTTGCGCGGCGACGATGGCATATGTGCCGAAGGAGGACTGGCCGAAGAAATGGCTGCTGACAGGGGTCTGGCCGTCATGCAGGCATGTCGATCCGTCGGTGCGGTGGCCGCCGAAATTGAGCGGAGCGAAGTCGCGGCAATAAGCGGGCTGACCGGCATCACATTGCGGGCAGGCGCGGCAGGCGGCAAACCCCATGACGACAGCATCACCTGGTGCAATCGATGTCACGGCATCGCCCACAGCCTCCACGATACCGGCCCCTTCATGCCCCAGCACGGCGGGCAGGGGTAGCGGCAATATCTGGTCGCGTACGACCAGGTCGGTATGGCACAGGCCTGTCGCGACGACGCGCACCAATGCTTCGGTCGGACGTAATTCGCCCAGTGTCAGACGTTCGACACTGAAGTCTCCGCCTGCTGTCCGGGCGACGGCTGCCTCTATCTCCATATGCATCCTCCTATTCAAACTTGGTGTCGTCCATTCAATTGCAGGGACGGATAAGGGATGGCTGATGGATATGATCCGCAGAAATCCGTCATTTCCGTTCGCTGAAAAGCTGAATGGTCGGACCTGTTTTTACGATTGACCGACGGCCTTGTCCACTATTACGTAATGGACATACGCAATACGCAAATGTCCTGAGGACGGCGTTAATCGGAGAGGGTAGATTCATGGCGACTTCGCTGGATGCTGACACGCGTCCCATCATTCCAGACGATATTGCGCGGATCGTGATCGCGCCGAAAAGCTACACGGATGATGCGACCATCTATCGTGCGTTCCAATGGCTCCGCGAACATATGCCTTTGGGGATTGCACAGGTGCCTGGCTATGATCCGCTCTGGATCGTGACCAAGCATGCCGACATTCGCGAGATTGAGCGGAACGCCAAGCTGTTCCACAATGCCGATCATAACCCGGTTCTGAACGATCAGGCATCCGATGCCTTCACGCGGGAAATCACCGGCGGCACGACGCGGCTCCTGTCGTCGCTGACCTATATGGACCCGCCCGAACATGCCTCCTACCGCATGCTGACGGCCAACTGGTTCCTGCCCGGCAAGATCAGCAAGCTGGAAGAACAGATCCGGGTGCTGGCGCGTCAGTCCGTCGATAACCTGCTCAGCTTCGATGGCGAGTGCGATTTCGTGCGCGACTTTGCGCTGCATTATCCGCTGCGGGTGATCATGACGCTGTTCGGCGTGCCGCCCGAAGACGAGCCCAAAATGCTGAAGCTGACGCAGGAGTTTTTCGGCGTCCATGATCCGGAGGAGCAGCGTCCGGAAATGGCGGCGGACCCGGTCGTCGCGGCGAAACAATGGGCGGCTTCGATCGAGGATTTCTACGTCTATTTCGACAAACTTAGCGCCCAGCGGCGCGAACAGCCAACCGACGATCTGCTGTCGCTGATCGCTAATTCCCGGATCAACGGTGCGCCGATCCCGCGCGATGAGGCCAATGGCTATTATGTGGCGATCGCGACCGCTGGCCACGACACGACATCGTCATCCACGGCCGGTGGCCTGCATGGCATGATGGTCTATCCGGAAAATTGGGCGAAGGTGAAAGCCGATCCGTCCCTGATTCCCGGGTTGGTCGATGAAGCGATCCGCTGGACCAGTCCGGTTAAGCATTTTATGCGCAATGCCACCGCCGATACCCAGGTTCGCGGCATGGACATCCGCTCCATGGAACGGCTGATGATCTGTTATCCGTCCGGCAACCGCGACGAGGATGTCTTCACCGACGCTGATCGGTTCGACATTACCCGCTCGCCCAATCCCCATATCGCCTTCGGCTTCGGCCCGCATATGTGTCTGGGGCAGCATCTTGCCAAGCTGGAGATGCGCATCCTGTTCGAGGAATTGCTGCCGCATTTGCAGTCGGTTGAGATGGCAGGCGATCCCCGGCTGGTCGAGACCAATTTTGTCGGCGGTTACAAGGCGCTGCCGATCCGTTTCAAGAAAGCCTGATTTTTCAAGGCCGGGACATCGCTCAGGCGGGACCGGCACATGGCCCAAGGGTGGAACATCCGGGCGACAATGGGAGGAGTCTGAAATGCACAACAGGATGATCTTGCTCGTAGCGAGCGTATCGGCGGTGGCGCTGCAATCGCCGGCCTTCGCCCAGGCCGATACGGCGCCCCAGGCACAGCAGCCTGTGGGCCTGGGGGATATCGTCGTGACGGCGCAGAAGCGGGAGCAGGCCATAAACGACGTGCCGCTCTCGATCACGGCGGCATCGGGCGAAAAACTGGCCAGCCAGGGCGTCGCCAATGTTGCCGATCTGGTCAAGATCGTGCCCGGCTTCAACTATACCGAAAGCGCCTTTTCCACGCCGGTCTATACGCTGCGCGGCATCGGCTTCTACGACACCAGCCTCGCTGCCAAGCCTACGGTCAGCATCTATCAGGATCAGGTGCCGATCCCCTTTTCGATCATGACGCGCGGTGCGACGCTGGATCTGGAACGGGTCGAAGTGCTGAAGGGGCCGCAGGGCACGTTGTTCGGATCGAACGCAACTGGTGGCGCCATCAACTATATCGCGGCCAAGCCGACTTCGACCTTCAGGGCCGGGCTGGATGCCGGGGTGGACAGTTTCGGACAGGTCAGCGGCGGCGGGTTCATCAGCGGACCGATCAGCGATACGTTGACAGCGCGGGTTGCGGTGCGAACCGAACAGGGCGGTGCGTGGCAGCGCAGCTATACCCGCGATGAAAAGCTGGGCGATCGCAATTTCACTACAGGCCGCATCCTCCTCGACTTCGAGCCGTCGGACGGCGTGCGATTTTCGCTGAACCTCAATGGCTTTATCGACAAGAGCGATGGGCAGGCCGGCCAGTTGATCGGCGTGGTGCCCTTGGGCAATCCCGCGCGACTGGGTCCGCTCGCCACCTACCCGATTGCGCCACACAATAATCGCGATGCTGACTGGACGCCGGAGCAGAAGCCCAAGCGCGACGACTGGTTCTATCAGGTGGCTTTCCGGGGTGACATCGACCTGACCGATGACATCACCCTGACTTCGATCAGCAGCTATTCCAGATATCATAACGATCAGGACATCGATCCGGATGGTGTGGCGCTTCGCGATTATTTCTACAACACCACCGGTAAGATCACGGCGCTTTCGCAGGAACTGCGGTTGCAGGGCCGTGTCGGCGGCCTGACCTATATCCTGGGCGGCAATTATGCGCGGGAAAAAACCTATCAGCAGGATGATGCGGGGCCTTATGATCAATCGACGCCGGCCTATAATTTCGTCGATGCCGGCCTTGGCGTACCCTTCTTCGTCTATAGCCAGTATGCGCGGCAGAAATTTGTGAATAAGGCGGTGTTCGCCAATCTCGACTATGATCTTGGCGACAAGATCACCCTGCATGGCGGGGTGCGCTATACCAAGACCAACATCGATTTTGCCGGTTGTACGGCCGATCGCGGTTTTGCACTGGGGCAGGGCATCCAGAATCTGGTCAACTTCATTCGTGGAGGCGCAGGGCTGGCGCCCATCTCCATCGCAGAAGGTGCATGCGTGACCATCGACGGATCGACGCTGACCGTGGGAGAAGTGCAGCGCACGCTCAACGAAGATAATGTCTCATGGCGCGCAGGTGTCGACTATAAGCCGAGCAAGGATATCTTGCTCTACGCTTCGGTCAGCAAGGGCTACAAGTCCGGAAGCTTCCCCATGCTGTCGGCCAGCGATGCAAACCAGTTCAACCCGGTCACGCAGGAGTCCATCACGGCCTATGAAGTAGGCGCGAAGCTGACTGTTCTGGAAAATACCGCCCAGATCAATGGTGCGCTCTTCTATTACGACTATAGCGACAAGCAGTTGAAGGGGCGGGTGATCGCAAACCCCGATGTTTTCGGCCCGCTGGAAGCCCTGGTAAACGTCCCCAAAAGCCGGGTGCAGGGTGCGGAAGTGCAACTGGATCTGGCGCCAACGGATGGATTGCACGTCAGCATCGGTGCCACCTATCTGGACACCAAAATCAAGGAAAGCTTCGTCAACTATGACAGCTATGGCAATCAGGTGGACTTCGGTGGATCGGCTTTTCCCTACACGCCCAAGTTCCAGATCGTGACCGACGCTCAATATGACTGGGCATTGAGCGACGATGTCGAAGCCTTTGTCGGTGCGAACCTGAATTTCCAGAGCGATACCAAGGCCGTTCTGGGCAATGCACGCGCCACCCCATCGGCCGAACTTTCCGCGCAGGGAGGCCTCACGATCGAGGATTATACGCTGATCGATCTCCGGGCGGGGCTTTCCTTCGACGATAAGCGCTACAAGATCAGCGCCTTCGTCCGAAATCTCGGCAACACCTATTACTGGACCAATGCCACGCGCATCACCGACACGACGGTCCGCTTCGCCGGGCGCCCACGCACCTTCGGGGTCAATCTGTCGGCGCGCTTTTGAATGCTCTCCCCCTGGGCCGCGCCATGAAAGGCGGCGCGGCCCTTTCTTGTTTGCTGGAGAAAAGAAGATGAATGCACCCATATTCGCTGCCGATCGACTTCATGGTGACGACGAGAATCAGGTTCGCCTGCCCACGACCCGCATGCTGATCGGCGGCGATTGGGAAGAGGCCGCGGGTGGGCGTAGCATCGATGTCGAGGACCCTGCGACCGGGCAGATATTCGCCAATGTGCCGGCGGGCACCGCAGAGGATGTGGATCGGGCCGTGAAATGCGCGCGGGCCGCGTTCGAGTCGGCTGCATGGTCGCGCATGCGGCCACTGGATCGGGGCAAAATCATCGAAACGATCGCACGCAAGATCGAGGAAAATGCGCAGGAACTGGCGCTACTTGAAAGCTATGACAATGGTAAGGCGGTGCATCACGCACTGGCGGTAGACGTGCCGGCGGCCGTGGATATCTTCCGCTACATGGCGGGATGGACGTCCAAGATCCATGGCCAGGTCAATCCCATTTCCGGCGATGGCCGCCAATATCACAGCTATTCGGTGCGCGAACCGATCGGCGTCGTCGGCCAGATCGTGCCTTGGAATTATCCTCTCGCCATGGCCGCCTGGAAGATTGCCTCGGCGCTGGCGGCAGGCTGCACCATCGTATTGAAGCCTTCCGAAGTGACGCCCCTTACCGCACTGCGACTGGCGGAACTGGCGCTGGAGGCAGGGCTGCCCGAAGGCGTGCTGAACGTCGTGACGGGCTATGGGCATGAGGCCGGTCAGGCTCTGGTGGAGCATCCCGGCATCGATAAAATCGCCTTCACAGGATCGACCCGTGTGGGCAAGCAGATCGTGCAGACGGCGGCGCAGGATCTCAAGCGCGTGACGCTGGAACTGGGTGGCAAATCGCCGTCGCTCATCTTCGCCGACGCGGATCTGGAAAAGGCGTCGCTGGGCGCTGCGCTCGCCATTTTCTTCAATTCCGGGCAGGTCTGCCTTGCCGCCTCTCGTCTCTATGTCGAACGGCCGGTGTTCGATCAGGTCGTGGAGGGCGTGGCGCACGCGGCGAAGCAGTTCAAACTGGGGCATGGCCGTGATCCCGACACGATGCTGGGACCGCTGGTGT
This sequence comes from Sphingobium salicis subsp. salicis, assembly GCF_049472635.1. Lineage (NCBI taxonomy): Bacteria > Pseudomonadati > Pseudomonadota > Alphaproteobacteria > Sphingomonadales > Sphingobiaceae > Sphingobium > Sphingobium salicis. The sequence continues at coordinate 2,075,234 of NZ_JAYRCS010000001.1, read as the reverse complement.
CGCGGACGCAGCAGGGCAGGGTGCTCGACTATATCGAACAGGGGCTGGCGAGCGGCGCCGAACTGGTGACGGGCGGCAAGGCAGGCGCCGGTGACGGCTATTTCGTCGAACCGACGATTTTCGCCAATCCCTCAGCGGACGCATCGATCGTGCGCGAAGAGATTTTCGGCCCCGTGCTGGTCGCCACGCCCTTTGACGATGTCGAAGAGGTCATCAGGACCGCGAATGACACGCGCTATGGTCTGGCCGCCAATATCTGGACCCGCGATCTCTCCCGCGCCCACCTGACAGCGCGCAAGTTGCAGGCCGGCACAGTGTGGATCAATACCCATGGCATGAATGATCCCTCTGCCCCCTTTGGCGGCGTCAAGGAGAGCGGCTGGGGGCGCGAAGTCGGCGAAGAAGGTGTTCTTCACTACACCGAAACGAAGACTGTCACGGCACTTTTGGCCGACTGAGACGCGTTGGTGGGCGGCGGCGGTACGCGATCAGGACGTTGATCTGCCCCCACCGAGTGGACCGATTGGTTTGTTAGTGCATTAAGCTCATCGCCGCCATATCCGGACGGAGGTGGAGCGAAGCGGAACCGGAGGCCGGATATGGCGGTGTCGCCGTTTCTGGTGCCGGTGGCCGATAGCCAAGACTGCTGTGCGGGCGGACGGTGTTGTAATGCCGCCGCCAGGCTTCGATCAGCACCCTGGCCTCGGCGAGGCTGTAGAAGATTTCACCATTGAGCAGTTCGTCGCGCAGCGACCCATTGAAGCTTTCATTATAGCCATTCTCCCATGGCGATCCCGGCGCGATGTAGAGCGTCTTCACGCCGATCTGCCGCAGCCATTGCTGGACGGCATTGGCGATAAATTCGGCGCCATTATCTGACCGTATATGTGCAGGCGGGCCGCGCGAGATGAACAGGTCCGCCAAGGCCGCCAGCACATCCTCATGTTTGAGCTGTCGCGCAACGATAAGCGCCAGACATTCCCTGCTGGCCTCGTCGATGATCGTCAGGATGCGGAACTTGCGGCCGTCATGCGTGCGCCCCTCGACGAAGTCGTAGGCCCACACATGCCCAGGATACTCAGGCCGCAGGCGGATGCATGATCCGTCGTTGAGCCATAGACGCCCGCGTTTGGGCTGGCGCTGCGGCACCTTGAGCCCTTCGCGCCGCCATATCCGCTCGACCCGTTTATGGTTCACCGTCCACCCCGCATGGCGCAGCAACGCCGTGACCCGGCGGTAGCCGTAACGACCATATTGCTTTGCCAAGGCGATGATGTCCTCCGTCAGCGCCTGTTCGTCATCCGCCCCACGCGGCACTTTACGCTGTGTCGATCGATGCTGCCCCAGAACCCGGCATATCCGTCGCTCGGATAGCCGGACTGGCAGATCCCGTCGTATATGATCGATGCAGCGCCGTCGCCGCGCGGGGCTCAGAAGTTTCCCCGTGCAGCTTCCTGCAATATCAGCTTGTCCAGCGTCAGGTCCGAGATCGCCCGGCGCAGCCGTTGGTTTTCCTTCTCCAGATCCTTCATCCGCCGTGCCTGGTCGGTCTTCAGCCCGCCATATTCCTTGCGCCAGCTAATGGGATGGACGGCTCTCCCACCCCGGAGCATCGTTGTGCAACCGGCAGTCGAAGGAGAGGAATGATGACCATCGATGTACTTGGTATTGATCTGGCGAAGAATGTCTTCCAGCTGCATGGCGTTGATCGCAAGGGCAATGCGATTTTCAAACGGCGGGTCATGCGCGACCAACTACTTTCGGTGCTGGCCGGGATTGAGCCCTGCACCGTCGCGATCGAAGCCTGCACAGGAGCATTTTGCTGGGCCCGCCAATTTGAAGAGTTGGGCCACAACGTGAAGATCGTGAGTCCTCAATATGTGAAGCCATTTGTCCGCAGGCAGAAGAACGACGGCAACGATGCCGAGGCGATCTGTACGGCTGTGCGTCAACCCCACATTCCGCTGGTGCCTAAGAAAAGCGTTGAGCAACAGGATATCCAGGCTCTACACCGCGCCCGCCAGCGTCTTGTGAACCACCGAACGGCCCTGGTCAGCCAGATGCGCGGGCTGCTGCTTGATCGTGGCATTGCCTTTGCCAAGTCGATTACCCGGGTGAGACGCATGATTCCGGAGATACTCGCACGCGCCGACTCCGGCCTCTCGACTATGGCCCGTGAGACCATTGCCGAGCTCTGGGATTTCTTCTGCGATCTCGAACGCCGCATCGAGCATTTCGACAAGAAAATCGAAGCCGTCTTCAAATCGAGCGAGCCCTGTCAGCGTGTCGCCAGGATCAAAGGCGTTGGGCCCAAAACGGCAACAGCGATTGTCGCGGCGGTCGGCGATGGTTCGGACTTCAGGAATGGGCGCCACATGGCGGCCTGGCTTGGATTAGTACCGCGCCAGTTCTCGAGCGGTGATAAGGCGGTGCTTATGGGCATCTCTAAACGAGGAAGCCAGCATTTGCGCAGCCTATTGGTTCACGGCGCGCGTGCCGTCGTGAGAACGGCACCCAATAAAAATGATCCCATCAGCCAATGGGCCAACCAGCTTCGGGAGCGACGCGGGTTCAACCGCGCAACGGTTGCCATCGCCAACAAGAATGCACGGATAATCTGGGCCGTGCTTCGAACGGGCGATCAATACCGCGCCGCCGCCTGAAGAACCGAACCAGTTTGCGAGTAGACGGAGAAATGGACTGCACTGATCGAGCCGACGCGCGACGAGCCTGACTATTATCGAGGCCCTTGAGGCCTACCAGCTGTAGAGGTGCGCGTGTGCGGATTTCCCATTTGGGCGCTCTGGACAACCAGCTGACGCCGGATAGATGTTTGCAACTGATCCACGCAGAACGTTTCAATGCCGCTTGCAAAGGGAGAGCCGTCCATAGAGATAATAGGTCTGCTCGCTGACCCCGATCCGACGGCAGGCTTCGGCGGTCGAAGCCCCCTGCGCCAGCACGATCTCAACTTCACGCAGCTTGCCGATGATCTCTTCCGGCTTGTGCTTCTTGCTCGGCATTCAATGTCCCTTTCGCGGTCCAGACTATCATAGTCTCTGGGCCACTCAGCGGGGGGCAGATCAGTTATCGCCGCCCTCGTAGGAGCCGGCAAAGAGTGCATTCTTCCGCTTGTGGAAGTTAATGCATAACCGCAAAAATGCCTTGTTCGCAGGTCATGATTTGGGGGCTGAAAACTGGGCGACCTTTGTCGGCCTCATCGAAACGTGCAAGCTGGGCGGCATCAACCATCAGGCCTGCCGCACCGATGTCCTCACTCATATCGTCCTGCACCGCGACGTAGATCCAATTGATGATCTGCACACTTTCAACTGGGGCGATAGGCGCCTCGCCGCCAGGGCCGACATCGAACAGACCGCCTAACGCCTGCCAGCGTGGGCTATTCTTTCGCTTACCATATTCTCGCGCGTCTAACTGTAGAAGTGGCTCGGTTTGTCTGAACAGCCTTTGACGTTTGATAAGTGGATCGTCTGCGGTTTGGTTGTTCAAGCTGCTGCCTGCGGGGCGTCATGGAGGTCGGGCGTAGCCCGGCCGGAGTGACGCCCCGCAAGTCGCGGCCAATTCACGCTGCCACGGCCTGTGGCAGATTGTCAAAGTAGGTTTGATCGGGCGTACGTCCGCCGAGGCTCGAGTGAGGTCTCCGGGCGTTGTAGAAGCCCAGGTATCGGCCGATCGAACTGCGCGCTTCGCTGACGCATGCGTAGGCGTGCAGGTAGACTTCCTCGTACTTCACTGAGCGCCACAGCCGCTCGACCACGACATTGTCGCGCCAGGCGCCGCGGCCGTCCATGCTGATGGCAATCTTTTCTCGCATCAGCACACTGGTGAAGGCCTGGCTCGTGAATTGGCTGCCTTGGTCCGTATTGAAAATCTCCGGTTTGCCATAGCGCGCCAGGGCTTCCTCGAGCGCTTCCACGCAAAAGTCGGCCTCCAGCGTGATCGAGATCCGGTGGCTGAGAACCTTGCGGCTGAACCAGTCGACGATGGCGACGAGATAGACGAACCCCTTGGCCATGGGGATGTAGCTGATGTCTGTCGCCCAAACCTGATTGGGCCTCACGATCGGAAGCTTGCGCAGGAGATAGGGGTAGATCTTGTGTCCTGGTGCCGGCTTGGAAGTGCTGGGACGGCGATAGACCGCCTCGATCGCCATCTTCTTCATCAGGCTCGCGACATGGCAGCGGCCGATCGTGATGCCCTCCTGACGAAGAAAGTCGCGCATCATCCGGCTTCCTGCGAACGGGAACTCCAGATGCAACGCGTCGATGCGACGCATGATTGCGAGGTCTTCGGATGAAACCGGCCGCGGCAGATAATAGACACTGCCCCGGCTGATCCCCAGTTCCTTCGCCTGCCGCTTCACCGGCAAGGTGTGCGTTCGATCGATCATCGCTTTGCGCTCGGCAACAGACCTGCCTTGCCGAGCGCGCCTTCCAAAAAATCATTGGCCAGCGTCAGTTCGCCGATCTTGGCGTGAAGCGTCTTCACGTCGACGGCCGGTTCGTCCGACGCCTTCTCCGAGCCGAACACGCCCGCCGCCCCTTCGAGCAACTGCGTGCGCCACGTCGTGATCTGGTTGGGATGCAGATCATAGTCGTGCGCCAGCTCTGCCAGCGTCTTCTCGCCCTTGATCGCGGCAAGCGCCACCTTCGCCTTAAATGCCGGGCTGTGGTTGCGCCGGGGTCGTCTGCTCATTCTCTGCTCCTGTCTCGCAGCCTTCCTGGCTGCTCCGAGGCAGAAAATCCAATTATCTCAGTGTGCAGATTCTCCAGGCCACCTCTCTGTATCGCCTTACGCGGTCGTTGCGTCGCATCCGGCCTTGGGGAGGGAAGGAGTATTTTGCGATACGGGGAGGAAATGATACCCTTGGTTTGAGGATAAGCTAGAATGTCGAACTCTAAAGTGTCGGATAAGCAAATTGAAACTATGCCAAGTCCCAAGGCCGCTGATTGGCTTTGGCGACCTAGGCGAGCGAAACTTTGGTGGTCTGCGGTGCTGCTATACTGGGGGACGATGCTTGCATCGCTTTGGATAGATGCATTGGCCGGCTTCTATCACTCCGCAGCGGCCGGTTTCGCTAACGTCCTCTTCTTCCCGCCCATTGTTGGGCTTGTTTTATGCTACGGCTTTTTTAGGGACCGGCTCGCAAAGGCGAACTTCGAGCTAGATGAGGAAGCGGAAGGATATCTGGAATGGCGACGTAAGCGCTACGGTCCTTCTGGTATGCTGCGCGAGTTCGATCCGCTCGATCCGGCGTCGGGGGCTTTATGGGTTGGAAATCCTCTCAACCCGTTAAACCCAGGATACATCAATCGGCACCCTTCTTAAAATCGGGATTACCGTCAAATGGGCCTGATTTCAGGTCGGTTGATAGCCGACCACTTTTTAAAATCGAAACCTGTTCCATCGATGTCATCGGTGCTGCCAGGTCGACCACCCCCCGCCCACTGTCAGCATCGCCAAGATATCGGTTTCTCAGCCCCGTAGAACCAAGTATCTCGTCGGCAAGCCGGGTTGAGAAGGCTTCGGCGGGTTTGGGCGAACGAGCGGCCGACTGCTCGGCATTCGCGAGTGCCTGCCGGACGTCATAGTTGATGATGTTCAGTTGCGCGGTAGCCGTTTCATTCGTCATTCCGCTTTCCTGGCTCGACACACCCAATGAGCCACCTGCGCGGCCGAAGGCAATCCCGCTTCGGCTCCCTTTGGATCGTCCACCCGTACCAGAGCCCGATCCGCCTGAGACTTCTCCGCTGACCGAGATTGAAACGCCAGTCTGGTCCTGTGCGGAACGTGCGATCGTTCGTTCCCATCCAGTCTGCACCATGATCGCCTGCACATCCCGCTGAAGGGTGTCTGCGACCTGGGGTTTGAGGCGCCAGTTGCCTCTGCGGTCCATCTCAAATCCGCCGCGGAGCCAATCGGCCATCGCTGCCTTGCCTTCGGCACCGCCTCCGAGGAAATGTTCGATCGTGTCGGGCCCGGCCTGCTTTCCGGCCTCGAACCTCGTGCTGCTGTCATTCCGTGCCGACTTCTCAAATCCCGCGCTACTGGAGACGAGAAGGTCATTGTGGGCGAGGCTGAAGCGGGCATGGCCACCGTTCGCGACCGCACCGAGTTGGCTCTCATTGAGAAGCCCAGCCTTCCACATCTGGGCCGCCGTCGCAGGTGTCAGGTTGAGGCTGAAATCGCCATTCTGATCCATTGCGATCTCTCGCTTGGTCATCTCAATGCCGTTGTCCTTGAGCATCGATTGCACGCGTGACAGGCGTTCCTTGTCGACAATGCTGGTCATTCTGGAATTGCGCGCGCGATCAGCCACGCCTTCAGCGCCGCCCTCAGCCATGTCGACCTGGTTTCCGGCACCGTCTGACAGGGCTCGGATGAAGCTGTCGAGGCGTGCTGCTTCACGCGTCGACATGCCCGCGGCGGCAGCACCTTCCGCAAAGCCGAAATTCTCGGATTGGCGTCGTTGCTCGCCGATCCTGGCTGCGCCGCGTGTGCCATCATGGCCGACCTCGCGTTGCGCATCGAGCTTGCCTGAGCGTTCGGCAAAATCATAACCTGCGGCCTCGCGAGTACGCCCGTAGATGCTCGTGCCTTCCCGGGCCGCCTCTGCGGTTGCCCCATCGGCGGTGCCGACCTCACTCGCCGCCCGGTAGGTCTCAAGGGCATGCATGACCTGCGCTTCATTGCGGCCGGTGGAGCGGGAGAGTTGGGATATGGCGGAAGAGCGCGCTTCGCCGGAGAGGGCGTTGATGAAGGAGATGCGGCGGTTCATTTCATCCACCGGCAGGCCAAGCATCCGCGCTGCAAAGCGCTGGCCGTCATTCCCGCCAGTCCGCCGCGCCTGTTCAGTCGCGACATTGCCTCGCTCTACGGCGGAAACCTGATCGCCAGCATAGTCGCGGCGACCTTCCATCGCGCCGACCTGCGTTTGCGCGCCGGTGAGCTCATTCCGGAGCATCTCCTCCTGGGAGAAGCTGTTGGCGATGAGCTTGGCAAAGGTCGGATCGGCATGGGCTTCTGCTATGAGGCCGCTGGCCTTGAGCGCCGCATCCTCAGGGGAATAGCCTGCGCGCTCGAAATGCCGGCTCGCGCCCTGCATCATCATGTCGTAGGCGCGGGTATCGCCAAAGGCGCGCCACTGGACAAGGTTCTGGGTGAAGGCGGCAAAGGCCTTTTCTCCGCCCTGACCTGTGCCGAAATAGCCCGTACCCAGCTTCCGGAGCGCGTCTTTTTCGGCGAAATTGTGGATGGCGCCCGTGGCGGCCGCCGCCTGGACAGCGCTCTTGACTGACGGATCAGCGAGATCCCGGCCGGCGAGCGCTGGTGCAAGCCCACCCAGTTCGCGGCCGGCGTCGATCCCGCCGAGCCCCAGCGCGGCCTGACCTGGAACGCCCCCATGCGCGCCTTCGACGGCGCCGGCGGCGCCGAAGCTGCGCGTTGCTCCAAAGCTGGAGCGGGCGCCAAAGTCGCCGAATGAGGAAGCGGCGCCGCGGCGAGTGTTGGTGCCGGCGGCCGATGCCTGGGCTTCGAGTGCCGATGCATAGCCTTCTGATGTGGAGACCGTCGCCGCTGCGGAGGAGGCCTGCGCCGTGACGCCGAGCGAGCCGCCGGTGAAGGACGAGAAGACATTACCCGAAAAACGGAAAACGGTGAACACGAAAGCGCCAGCAAGTCCGGCGCCTGCCGTGCGGAAGCTGCCGAATATGGCGAGCGCCTTCATGGCGGAGGAGGGGGCGAGCATCCAGGCATTGGCAGCAAGATGATTGGCCCGCATCTCGGCAAGTGCTGCCGTGGCTCGGCCAAGGGTGAGCTGGTAGATGCCGGCGTCGATCACGCCCCACAGTGCAACGAAGACGAAGAGTCCGAGCGCAAAGCTCGCCACCCGCAGATTGATCGGTGTGAGGATGAAGAGGAGCGCGACTGGCACCATGAAGAGCATGATCCCGAACACGACAGCGCGGATCGTTGGAAACCATTCATTCGCCGTCGACATGGTCGCGAGGCCGCTCGATACGACGGCGCGGTTTGCCATCACGCGAGAGGCCGTTGTCGGGCTGTCCTCGAAAAGAACATCGCCCACGCTATTGCCGAGCAGGATGTTGGTGAGGAAGGCCTGTGCGGTGAGTGGTGTACCCATCATCATGTCGCCCATCTCGCCAAGATTGCTGCGGCAACGCGCGAGCTGATCTGGCTTTGCGATGTCATAGCCGGTTCGGGCGCAGACCTGCGCCGAATAGCTTTCGAAGATGGCAGGGTCTGACAGGCGATCGGCGATATGCTCCCAGGCTTCCTGACAGCTGACCGTCGTGCCGCCCTTGTCCGACGCTGTGAAGACGGTGCTGAAGGTTGATGGACCCGCCATGGCGGCAAAGGCGGTGGGGAGATCGGTGCTGGCGCGGAAGAGTTGGTCATCGTCGACGCCGTAAGCCGGCGACACGCGGGCGACCGGATAGCATTGGCGGACATAATCCTTGACCGTCGCATCGAGGAAGCTGTCAGTCATGGGGCCACGCGGCGAGACGGCGTTCAGGAACAGATCGAAGGCATGACCGCCCGCGCCGAACTCCAGCTTGGCATGGGGATCGAGCGTATTGTCGTCGATCGTCTCGGCCAGCGCGCGTTCCATCATGTTGGTGACGCCCGCCACCAGCACGATGAGGTTGGGAACGTCTCCCACCGGCTGATAGGCATTGCGGACGCGGTCATAGACATGGACTGTGCCGGTGGTTGCGACCAGGCCGACGAACATGCCGATCCCGACCAGCATCTGGAATCCGAAGGCAACAAGTCCCATGCCTGTGCCGCGGACCATGGCAAGCACGGCTCCAAACGCCATGCCGACCACCGCCACGATCAGCACCAGCGTCTCGTAGCGCGGATCGGCAAAGATCATCGAGACGAGGCGAAAGGCATCGATTGTCTCGGCAAAGCCATCATAGCTATGAAAGCTGGCTTCCAGAGCAAGGGCCGGCTCAGCGAGGGCAAGGCCGGTCAAGATCGCAATGAGGCGAACGACAAGGCGCATGGGAACGGCTCCCCTTTAGCGATTGCGGTTGGTGGCTGTGCCGGCGGCGTCGCGGGCGTCCCGATCACGCTGGCGGACGAGGCCGGCATAGTTGGTCGAGAGGTTCGCAGCCTCAAGCGCTGCCATATAGGATTGTCGCATCTGCGAGCGCTGCCGCAGAACTTCTTCGCGCAGATCGCGAAGCTGCTCTATCCCCTTGGTGAGGATCCGGGTCTGGCAGATATTGGCGTTACTGCTATCCGCTGCGCCTGCCGCGTTGGTGCCACGCTCGGCGTTGGTCAGCGCGAAATCAATGCTGCGGGTGAGGTCATTCAGCATCTGATAGGCGAGGGTCAGCGCCACCAGTTCGTCGGTATCCGCGATGACAGAGTCCACCACATCCTGGCGGACGCCCCACTCGAGCATGCGGTAGACAGGGAGGGTGCGCACATTGGCGACAAACTGCCGCTCCTCGGCCGTCAGCGCAGCGCGTGTGCGGATTTTTTCGGCGATCGCTGTCATGCGCTCGCGGGTGAGGGTAAGCGCGCCCTTGGCTCCGTCGCGTGTGCAATCGGCGCTGGTGGCGGGGATGTTGAGCGCGCGCCGCATGACGCGACCGCTCAAGAAGTCGTCGGAAGATTCGCTATCTTGGCCGGCGCAGGCCGGAATGGCAGAGAAAAGCGGCACCTTGTCGGTCGCGTCCCAGCGCATATAGACGTCGCCCACCCGCGCGCGCATGACGGCGGCCCAGTCCGCCGCGCCGACCCGGTTTGCGGCGTGAGAGATGAGCGATCCGGTCCTGAATATCTCCGTCACCTCAGCCGGGCAGTTGGCGAGCGCATCGCGCAGATCCTCGGTCGGATTATTGCCATTCGACTGGATTTTCTCGCGACTTTGCTGATAGCTTTTGGCATAGCCTTCCTTGACCGATTTGTAGCCGGTCATCTCCTCGATGATGCCGGACATATTGTCGTCGCCCTTGGCGATCTGGACCATGCGGTTGGCGAGGCGGCAGTCGTTCACCTGGATGGAGTTCAGGTAATTGGTGGCCGCCTCCATCTTCGAAATGATGTTGCCCATTTTCTCATCGAGCGTTTCGAGCAGATATTGGAAAGCGACTGCGGGGGCCGCTTGCAAGATGCTTTCGAGCTTCTCGACCAGATAGTCTGGATCGAGAAAGGACATGCCGCCAAGAAACATGTCGATGCCCCCGCAGCCGGCTTTTACCTTCGGCAGCGTCAAGCTCATGAGATAGTCGTTATGGACGTCGATGCGGCCCGACATGCCGCCGGCGGTGACATAGCCGCGCGTCTGGTCCTCGAAGCTGCCCGGGTTGGTATAGGTGACATTGTCGAACCAATGCTCAGCCCAGCTCTGCGCCTGCGCGGGGGCGGGCGTCATGCCGCAGCTGGCAGCGCAGAGGGTAAGGAAGGCGGCGAACCGGCGAAGGAGCGCCTTGATCTTCAGGTGCGAACGGCAGGGGGTGGGGGCGTGGCGCATGGCGGGCTCCAATGGGTTGACGGATCAGGATCGACTGCGCCCGCCATTGCTCAGCCTTTCCGACGATGGGTGGATGGGGAGGACGCCGGCACACCGACGATCCCGGTGAATTTGGACATGGCGCGCACCCCTACGGCCACGCGCACGCCCGACTGCATCTTGGCCGCCAGATAGAGATTGCGACTGATGTTGACCGAGTGATCGGTACCAATGGCTACCGGTATGACGCGATTGGGGTCGGCCAATGGCCGGACCCAGGCAACAGGGTGCCCGACCCAGGGGAGACCGAGGCGGCCGGACCGGATCATCGCTTCCGGGGTCGATATGGTTCGGACGGTCCAGCCATAGCGGGCCTTCAGCACGCCAAGCTTGGTCCAGAGATCGCCGCAGGGGAGGCAGCCGGGCGCCGTGCTCATTTCGACCACATAGGCGGCGCCCTGGCCTCGCAGGGTCGCCTCGAAGTCGGGCGGAAAGACGCTGGTGCGCGGAACGCGATCGAGCCAGCTTTTCATCGCCTGCTCGCTGCTGACCGGATGGACCGCGGCGCGCGCGGCTTCGGCCCGGCTCGGCGGCCCCGCGGCGATCGCTGTGGTAGCGCCCGCAGTCACCGCAGCTGCCAAGAACATGACCACCGATCTCACGGCTGGGCGCCCTGGCTGACGGCCGGGTCACTGGCCGCAACCGGACCGTTGGCCAGCGCGTCGAAGAAGCCATTTTCCTCGCCCGCGCCGGTCAGGAATTGCTCGGGACGAATGTCGCCGGAGAGCAGTTTCACGGCCTGATAGGCGGTCTGGATGAGATTGGGATAGGCCTCGACCCCATTGGCGATTACCATGCGCTGGGACGAACCGCGTCGGATCACCATGGTCGTGGGGGTCACATCGACCCCAAATCGACTGGAAAGCTCAGGCTTGCGATCGAGATCCTGGCTGCTGACCTGCCAGCCCATCTCCTCCTGGAAGCGCTGGAGGATCGGCCATTGGACGCGGCAATAGCCACAGCTGGCCCGCGAGAACATGATAAGCGCGAACTCGCCCCCCTTGGACCGGAGATAGGCGCGGCGGGTGGCGTCCTTCTGCGCGCCCATGGCGTCGCGCGCGTCGCCCACGACTGGATAGGCGGAGCGGGCGCTCAGTTCCGGGTGGGTGAGCATGGCGAGTTGGGTGACGCCGGCAAAGGCGCGGGCCTTGCGCCTGGCGAAGTCCTGGAGCCGCCAGAAATCAGTGACGGCATCGACCGTCAGCACCGTGGCAGCGTAGTCGCGCTGCTCGGTAATGAGCTTGGCGATCCGGAGCGGGCTCCATCTGGCGAGCTCGGTCATCGGTGGGATGACGGGCGCCGGAGGCAATTGATCCTCGTCCGCTTCGCCGGGTTCCGCGGGTTTGGGGGCGTACCACCAGTAGCCGAGCTTGGGTTCGCCGTTGGGCTGCGCGGCAGCCGATGGCATGGCGACCGCCAGCGCGATCGCGGCAGCGGCGATGCTCCGCCTCACAGCACGCGCTCCATGCGGGTGAGACGTTCGATCCGCACTGGGCCAAAGTACCGGCTGTCAAAGCCCTCGCGATGGTCGGAACCAACATAGACGAAGCCTGCGGGTATCGCATGATCGCCCCAGTGCAGATGATCGAGGCGCTGGCCATCACGGCCCACAGGACGGCTGATACCCAGCAGGAGATCTCCGCAATAATAGCTGCTGTTTGTGACCCTGCCATCGAAGACTGAATGGCGCTCGACCTCGCGCAGGCGCTCGCCTGGCATGCACATCGCCCGTTTGGTGACGCTGACGGGGCGGGGACCGGCGATCGGATGGGACAGTGCGAACATGACGAGATCGCCCTTGTGGATTGCCCCAGGCGCCGCGCGCACGGCCCAGGCGTCGATCGAGGGGCTCATGACGATGGTGACCGAAGGGATTGCCTGCCAGGTAAGCGTCGCCAGCGGCACGGTGATACCAAGCGCCAGCCAGAAGCGCTTGGGACGCACCGGCTGATCGCCGACCGCGCCGCCCAGCGCCAGCACTGCCTCGCGCGGGAGCGCTTTCAATCCGTGGAAAAGCCTTTTAGCGGCCAGCCAGACGAGCCGAAGCATCGCGCACCTCCTCCTTGCCGCCGAGGCGGGCATATTCATCCAGCAAGCCAGAAAGCGCTGCATCGCCGAGCACGAGATGGGCGGCACGGGGGGCGGTCTCGTCTTCCCGCTCGCAATAGGGTTGGGTGGGGTCACCCGGTACCATGGCGAGGGCCGGTACGCGGCCTATGCCATGCTGGCGGAAGAGGATCGGATCGATCACCACCTGGACGTTGCGCATCGTGCAGGCCGGACCCTCGCATCCGGGATCGACCCGGAGCATCCTTGCCGTAAGCTCGGCCATGGGGCCGATCTTGGTGAGGCCACCGGGGACTCCGCGGAAGGCGATCACGCCGCCGACCCGTTCGAGCTGCCTGGCGTAGGTGCGCAACGTCTCGATCGGCATCGATGAGGAAGCGAACAGCAGCGGCACCCAGGCCTTGGCCGATGCGTTCGAAGTGGCGGGGTTGGGCATCGCGGTGGCATCTAACGGTGCCAGGCCCAATGCCTGGTGGAGCCGGGCACTCATGGCCTGCTGCTCCGCGGCGAGTGCATTGGCTGCCTCGATTTGCGCCGCGCGCGCCTGCGCCTCCATCCGCGGATCGACCCGCCGTTTCCGCATGGCCTCGAAGGCACGTCGTTTGAGAGCCGGAGAGGGGTCAGGGATCGTGTCAGGCCCGGCGTGCACCGCTGGGTTTGCGCTTGCCTTGGCTTTTTGAAGCCGCTCCATGGCGGCCGTCCCTTCGTTTGCCGGTTGAGCCTCCCGGGCCTGCCCTTGCGCGGCGCCCATAAGCGCGAGTGCAAGCACGAGCGGGGCCATATGGCTGTCAGGGATTGACGATGCGCAGATAGGCATCGACCTTCTCCTCCATATCGATTTGGATGTTGGACTGGGCGCGCGCCTCGATCTCCTCATAATATTCGGAGAGATCCATTCGGCTGAAATCGAGCGCCTGGAATTCTTCAGCGGTAAAGCCCCGGCAATAGGGCTGCTTGGGTGTTCCCCATCCCATGGCGTTGAAGGCGCTGAGCTGCGGTCGGCCCTGCTCCTGGATGATGCGGCCAAGCTTGGTGTTGAAGCAGCAATGGCCGCGGGCCTTCTGGATGCAGATGCCAAGGATCGAGGAGGAGCAATAAGTGCCGACCTCGTGGCACATCCCCGAACCACGCAGCATGCCGGTTTCCATATCCTGTTGGTCACAGCCCTGGAGCAGCACCTCCATCATGAAGTTGATGGCAAGGCTGATTGCGATCGAGGTGGGATCGAGCCCGACGATGATCGCGTTGGCGCCGGCACTGGCCGCCTGGCCCGCCGTCGCGCCCGCCTTGAAGGCGAGATAGGCGGCCTTGGCGCCGGTGAACACGCCCTTAGCGATCGCGATCTTGGTCGTGATCGAGCTGATCGAACCGCCCATGCCGTCCTTGACGATCTTGTCCCGATCCTTGCAGCAATTCTGGAAGGTGACGCTGGCGCCAGGCGGACGGCAGCGCAGCGCCCGGCCGCCAAATATCTCGATCGTGCCGAGGCAGTTGCCATCGGCGTCGACCGGGCCGTCATTGTCCGGTCCCGCGTCATCGACCAGAAGCTCATCCTCGACCGGATTGAGCGCGGTGTCGATGCAGGCGACGGGCGAGCAGGTCGGTGTTCCGCCTGCTGCTGGCACCAGGCATTGATGATCGGCCCCCAGCGGGCAGCTATAGGCGCCTGCGGCGTCGACCACGCAGGGTATTTGCTGGATCGGGCACTGCGTCGCGCCGCCAGCCATGGTGACGCAGCTCGCCATCTCGCCTTCGTCAGCCGCATCGCCATTGCCGTTCAAATCAGCGGCGCAGAGCTGGGCCGCCGATGCCGGCCCAGGAATGGTGACTGCAACGAGCGCGGCGCTCAGCAGTCCGAATATGATCCGTTGTCTCATGGCGTCCCCGCAGTGCAGGCAAGGTCGGAGCCGGCGAGGCGCACGGTCTGCATCATGACGGCGGCTTCAGGGAAATCGTCGAGGCAGCCGCAGGCGGTGACCAGTTCCTCCCCTTCGCCCAAGGGGCAGACATTGTCCGCGGTGCAGCTATGATAGAAACTGTTCCAGCCGGCCGGATCATTTTGGCTAGCCCCGACCACACCGGAGATAGCGACGTCGCTGTTCGCCCTGGGCGCACGGGTCTTGCAGATCGGCTCGCAGGCCGGAACCGTCCCGCGATCGGGCAGGGAAAATGCCCGCGTCGAGGTCGAGATCGTTCCGTCGCTCGACAGGGTGCGATCAGCGAGCAGGGTTTCGGTCGAATGGTCAATGATATAGGCGCTGCGCGACAGATCGGGCGCGCTGAGCTCACCGCTATCAATCAGGCATTTATAGCGGCGGTCCCGCTCGAAAAAGTCGCGGCTATACTGGAACGTGCAATGGCCCGTACCGATTAGACGGGTCTGGGCGAGGGGTTTGAGACCTGTATTCACGCCATTGGCGAAGGTCGTGACGCCGTCGACGCTCTCGCTGTCCAGCCTGCACGCCGCGTCCTGGGCATAGCCTGCGCAGAGATCCACCAGCCGTTCGGAAACCTCGCAGGCCGTATCGACCTGAACCTCGACAGTGACATAGCCCCAATTGCCATCGCCCCCGGCTCGCACCCGCGCGCCGACCGTCATGGCGCCGGCGCGCAGCTGGGGCGTGATGTCGATGGCGGTGCGATTATAATAGGGATCGCCGCTGATCCGGCAGTCACCAGATGGCAGGGCCTCACCGGTCCAGGGGCGCTTCCCGGCATAGCCGACGATCTGGCCGTTGACCCGTGCCTGGACCCAGTCGTCCGCGCCCATTTCCACGATCCGGGCGGAGACGATGCGTGCCGGCGCGATTGGGTCGAAGGTGGCTGTATGAATGGGCGGAACGCTGCCGCAGGTGCCGGAACCGCGGATCTGATAGCGACGGCAGCCGGTGCCGCAGGCGGTGGAGGTCACCGTTCCGGCAACGCCCAATATGTCGTCATAGTCCCAGGATTTGACGCTGATCTCCCGATCGATCGAGCAGCTCCGCGTGACCTCGGCCTTGCCGGTCGCCGACGCCGAACCGGCCAGCGCCTGAAAGACGCTGCTTGCCTGCGCGCTCGCACTGGCGTCCCCGCTGATCGCGGTTGGATCGGCGCGATAGCTGGTCGAAGATAGAGAAGGCGACGCGGTACAGGCCGTCGTCTGGGCGCCGAGATAACGGATGACAGGCCCTTCGATGCTTGCCTGCGCCACCCCGATCCGGGGATCGGCCGTGGTGAGCGCGCCGATGATGCCCCCGCCCAAATCCTTGAGGACAGAATTGAGGTTGCCGAGCACCAGGTTGCTGCCGCAACTCGCATTGACGCAATAGCAGGCGGAGAGGTCGGTCAGCGGCACCTGGGTAAGCTTGAGGTTGCCGGACGACGCGACATCCCATTGGAAGGGGGTGCAGTTGTTCCAGCTGCCAGGGTCGCAGGAGACGATGCCGTTCGCGCAGATACCCGAGACCGGGACGGGAAGGGTCAAATTTTGATCGAAGCTGCCGTCGAGATCGCTGTCGCGCGCTATGCTCAAATGGGTGATGTCGCCGGTCGTGCCGGGCTGGACCAGCAGCTCCAGCATCGTCGCGCTCTTCTGGCAGGCCAGGCTGGTAGTGAAGGTGCGGCTGTTGTCGACGGTGCTGATCGCCTCACCTGACAGACCTGGATTGACGTAATTGCTGGTGATCGCGTCGCTGTCGCTCGACTTCGTCCGCGATGCAGCCGTCGCGGCGCGCGCGCGGGCCTCCATATCCTGCGCTTGGGTACCTTGCGGCGCGAGCGCCACGCTGCCCATGAAGATGAGGATCATGTTCTTCATCGGAAGCCTCCGGGCGAACTCGAAATTTCCGCAGGGGGCAGACGAAAGGCCTGTCCGCTGGCTTTCACGCGGGCGCAGGCACGGCCTTTTAAAGGTGGTCAGCACGGCCGATGTCGGATCAGGCGCTAGAGAGGGGGGGCACCCGATCCGAGCAGGGGGCTCACCGACCGTGCTGACCTTTCCCACGCTTGGGCCCGATCTGGCGGTTATCGGGCGCGCGAGGGAAATGGGGGTTGGAGCGACGCTGTGGAAGAACGGCGTCGCCCCGCCCTCGCCGCGATCGAACGTGCCGGCATGGCCTAGGCGGGCAGACCATCCGGAATGCTCGTTGATCGCTACGGGGGATGGGGGAGGTATCTGGCTCACGGGGTGGATACTCCCGCGCAGCAGATCACTTTTTCAAAAGACATGAACTGGGCATTGTCCTTGCCGGGCGCATGTTTGCCGCTCGACCAGAGGGCGCCGGGACGCCCGATATTGACGCATTTGCCGCCTTTGACCGGCTCCATGATCTGGAGCTTGTAACGGCTCTTGGTCCAGATGGGCTGCGCCTTGAAGGAGCAGCCGTCAGCCGAACTGATAGTGAGCGCGCCAAGACGGCCCATCAGATAAGTCCCGCGCGCGGCAAGCCCTGCCCAGGCCTCGACGCTGTCACCAAAATGGATGTCGCCCGCGACCGGATAGGTGGCGCCCCAGCTGCCCATGCACCAGAAAAGCGGATCGAGCACTTTGCCGGCCGCCGCCGCGGCGCTGTCGGCCATGCAGGCAAGGCCGGCTGCGGGGTTGCCGAAGAGAATGCCCTCGGGCTGGATGATCGCGCCCAGCGTCCCCGACTGCCAGGTCGGCAGCACCTCGGTGATCATCGCCACATCGAACCCGTCGTCCTCGATGCAGGGCAGGTCGGTGAACATGTCGAGCATCTTCCAGACCGGCGAGATATAATAATGCATCTGCGCGAACATTTTCTGGCTGTTTGTGCCATCGGCGATCGACGACTGACTGCCCTGGAGCTTGCCGCCGGTTGGCAGGAGATCTGCGCCGAGCGCCATCATGCAGCCGGGCTCGGTCACCACATCGATCATGCGATTGGGCGACCAGAAGCTGACCTTCACGCCGAACCAGAAGGTGGCGCCCTTGCGGCAGGCGCATAGCGGCTTGGAGGCTGACTGGGCGTCCAGTTCCTTGTCGAGCTTGTCGAAACTTCCGACCCGAACGCCGCCGATGGTGATCGGGAAGATGCAGGTCCAGCGCACTTTGGTCAGCGGATTGAAGATGGTGCCGGCCTCGCATTTGGAGGCCCGCGCGGGCGCACTGGCAGAGCCGAGCGCAAGCGCGAGAGAGAGGGCGGCGGCACGTAGGAGGGGCTGGCACTTCATGGCCGGGCGCTCCGAGCTGCGGGACGCTCCGGCGCATATTCGTAAAGGACGAGCTTCTTCCCTTCCTGCGCGACGATGACCGGCGCGACGGTAAGCCCGAGCCTTTCCTTTACGCGCTCCTCCAGGATGAAAAGCGGGCGGCCGGTGCGTTCGGAGAGTTCAAGCGCATCGCCAGCGGTCAGCAGGATGAAATCGGTGAAGCGCGCGGCCTTCAGCGCCCAGGCAAGATCGCGCGGATGGACAATGATGAGGCGCTGGAGCAGCGAGACATATTCGAGGGGATTGAAGGTGAAGCCCTTGGGATAAAGGACACGGCCGTCAGGCAGACGGATATCCTCATCGACCGTGTAGAAGGGAATGATGGTCCGGGTCCGATCGGCCGGAGCTGGTCCCAGCGACGCAGCCTTGAGCGCCGACCATTTGGCGCGAGGGCCGAACTTCGCCGCCATGTGAGGCGCATTGGCGACCCGTGCCTCGATCTCGCTCATCGCGTCAGGCTCAGCGATCGGCCAGGTGCGGCCAATCGTCGAGGTCGCGCCCTGTGCCTGCTGGCAGGCGAGGCCCAGCATGAGGGCACCGAGAAGCGCGTGGCGCGCGCGAGCGGGGAAGCGGGTTTCAGTGGACATGACGCTTCGCCCACCATGGCTTGCCCTCGTCATCACGCTCCCCGCGCACAGCGACGATCAGCGCGGCGAGACCGAGCACACCTGTCACACCGAGAAACAGGCGGAGGGATGTGGGCAGTGGATCCGATGCCTGCAGCACCAGCACCGTCTGGATCAGCAACAGGAGATGGGTGCCGAGCAGCAGGCGGACCGGACCATGGGCGGGGGAAGAGGTGAGGATCCCGCTCATTGGCCGCGCCGCCAGCGGGTGAAATGATCGAGGCCGCGATCGAAGGCACCGGTGAGGCCGATGAGCAGCATGCCGCTCGCAAAGCAGCCGGCCGACACCATGATGGCGGCGCGCAGGACCATGGCGGCAGGTTGGTGGAGGGCGAGGCCGGCGCAGAGGATGAGCGCGCCCATCATCAAGGTTTCGATCGTCACGAGCCGGAAGCGCCAGAACAGGGCCTGGTGCTGGGCGAGGCTCGCGGCGCGCGCTTCGATCAAAGCTTCGATCGTCGGATCGAGATCGAGGTCCAGCTGTGGGCCTGTAGGCTTAGTGTGCGGTTGCTGGGCGGGAGGATTTCGCATCATGAGAGCTCCTGCGACGGGTAGGATCTTGGCGCGCCGAGCAGCTCCGCGGGGTCGACGCCGGCGAGATCGCAGACCGCTTCGAGCGGCGAGAGGCCGGCGCGCAGGCGCGCTTCGAACGCGGCTACCTCCTGGGGTGCTGAGGTGTTGATCCAGTAAGAAAAGGGATCGACGACCAGACGGGCGATGCCGAGGCCGAGCGGCGAGTCGATGAAAACCTCGGAATAATGCGGCTTGTTGTTCCGGACCGACTTCAGGAGATCGAGGACGAAGCCTGAGTAATCCAGGATCTTGTTCTCGACCGCGCGTTCATAGGTGGAGCCCTGAAGCAGGAAGCGGGTAGCGGCATTTTCCAGGATCACCTGCCCTGTGCCGCCGAACAGCAGCAGATCGTTCATCGACTGGAGGACGACCCCGAAGCTCCCCTGATATTTGCGCGCGCGCCTGTAGCCCTGGCCGAACACTTCGGCGAGGCGGGAGAGATCCTGGCCATCGGTTCGGGTCATGAACTGGGCGGCTTCATCGCACAGGACAAATCTCGGTCGGTCCCGGGCGGAGAGGTAAAGCTCCTGGCTCACCGCATTCACGACCACCATGACGATGACGTTGAAGAGGTCCGGCATGGCTTTCAGGCGTTCGAGTTCAAGCACGACAAATTCGTCGGCCGAGATGTCGAAGGTGGAGGGCCCGTTGAAGAAATGGCCATAGGCGCCCGAACTGCCGAAATCGCGCAGGTTGAAGGCGAGCTCACGCGCAACGGGGACGAGATGGTCGACCTTGTCGAGATCGCTTATGGCATCGGCTGGATAGGCACCGAGCCAATCCCGCACCGCATCGATCCCCGCTTCCGCGCGCCCGCTGTCGATCGTCCACTGGACGGCGGATTTGAGCAAATTCCATTCGGACGTCGTGACGCCCTTGCGGGTCGCGGCATTGGCCATTTCAGCGACGATCGCAACGGCCATGGAGATGGCTGACTGGCGATCATCGCCATCGAGCGCAAAGCCCATGTCGAAGGGATTGAGGACCAGCGCTTCCTCGCCAATGTCGATATAGCGGCCCGAGCAAAGGGTGCAGAGCTTCCGGTAGCTGCCGCCGATATCGATGATGCGGATGAGCGCGCCCTGCGCATAATATTGCAGGCAGAGATTGTTGAGGAGGAAGCTCTTGCCCGCGCCGCTCTCGGCCGAGACGATGAAGTTATAATTGTTGATACGCGGGTCGAAGAGATCGAGCGTGATGAGCTGGCCCTTGCGCCCGACATAGAGAAGGGCAGGCCGCCCGCCGCCACGAAAGTCGGTCTGGACAGGCGCCAGCAATGCGGCCGCCTTGGCCGGCATGGGAAGATCGCGCTCCAGCATCCGCAGCGTCCGGCGCTCAGGGTAGAAGCCGAAGGGCAGGCTCATAGGCAGCAGGATGGGATTGAGATAGCTCTCCTCCTGCATCATCCATGGCAGCGGCTCGCTTTCCCAAAGGCGCTTGGCGCGGGCGGCCATTTCACGGGCCTGTGCGCTGTCGCGGCCGAAGACCCAGACGGTTGGGATGACCGAGACGAAGCGGCTGTTGCCCGCTTCATCGAGCACCCAGCCAATCTCCTCGATCTGCTTTCCGACCTCGACGGCAAAGCTTCCGGCCGCCTTTTGCGCGGAAAGGATCTGCGCGCGCTTGTGGATCTCGAAAGCCGAGTGATCGAAGAGGATGTTGAGCGTATAGAGGAAGGGGCCGCCAATCTGGTCGCTATCCTCGGCCGCGCCGCGCATGCCTCCGAGCAGCCGGTTGCAGCGCTCGGCCGTAACCCGGCGAGCTGGTGATTTGGGCGTCAGGCAGCGAGCCACCTGATTGCCAAAATAAAGCTCCGGGCCATCGAACAGCAGGTCCGGGCCTGCATCGATGATCTGTTTGCGCACCGGGCGCGCGGGATGGTCAGGGGCGCCCGTGGCAAAGACGCCCGGAGCCGGATCGAAGGCGCCGTTGAAGATGCGGCGATAGAAACTCACTAGCGCTTCAGGCGCCATGCGCACGATCCCGAGCTTGGAGAGCTGCTCCTCGATCTGGCGGCGCAGGTCCGCGCCCAGCGGGGTGCGCGATTTGATTGCGAGCAGCACGCGGAAGTTACGGACGGGAATGCCATGAAGGGCTGGGAGTCCTTCGGTTCCATGGCGCAGATATTGTGCCGTGCGCCGGGCCGATGCCTGGACGAGTGGATCGGGCCGGGATTTAAGATCGAGATAGGCATCGAGCGCCTGGTCGATCAGCGGATCGGCAAAGCAGTGGAGCTGGACCACGGTGCCGGTGCCGAACTGGATGTTGAGAAGGCCGAGCAGCGCCTGATGCACATGGGCGAAGAGATAGGCCGACGGCACCAGCTCCCAGGCCTGACCCCAGCCATCGTCGATGGTGAGGAAGGCTTCCTCTTCCTCGACCCAGCTCACCATGGGCAAAAAGTCTGAATAAGCGTCGCGCGACACGCTTTGTTGCAGCCGCTTGATGGTCATGCCGCCGCCATGGCGTGTGCCGAGCCCCCTCATTGATCCTGCTCCTGTGGCGGCGCCGGGATATCGCTATCGGGCAGCGTGGGCCTGGCCTTGGTCTGTTCAAGGATCGGCGCGCGCGCGGCCGGTTCGGTCGGATTGACGAGATAGTCGCCGACCACCCACTGCGGCTTGTCGAGGATCGAATAGACGTAGCGCGGCATGTAGAGCCGGTCGGGCCGCTCGCGATCGGCATAAGGCAGGATCAGCGTGCGGACCGTGCGGCCGGGCCGGAGCATAGGCGTGACCGGCGCCTCGACGAGGCCCTGAAGTTCGCGATAGACGCTGCTGCGGTAGCCGACATAGCCATCCGCGGCGGCATTTCGGCTGCTCCGTTGCGCACCGGTGCGCCCGAGAGTTTCGTCGGCCCGGCTGCCATTCGTGACCTTGGGATCGGATTTCGATGCCCGTCCGGCCACGGCGTCGGCATAGGCCTTCTCAGGATGGATGCACTGGCCATGATCGCTGTTCTTGCAGCTGAACTTCTCAGGATAGGGCGACATGGCCGAGCCGATCGCCGCGCAGCCTGGCAAGATGCCAAGCAGGAGGAGCAGAGCGGCGCTGGACAGTCGTGCCGCGTTGCGAGGGTGCTGGGTGGGCATGGGATACTCTCCCTGGGGGCGACAAGTGGGCATCAGAATTTGGTGGCCGTGGTGGGTTTGATTTCCAGAGCCAGCCCCTCCTGGATCACGACCACCACATCCTTGGCGGCGCCGACCTCCACGATCGGGCCGGCCTGGCGCGCGAGATCGAGGTAGAAGTCGGTGAGCTTGTCGGAAGATTTGGACAGGCCGCCTGCAATGCCGGTCTTGAGCGCATCGCCCGCGTCCAGGGATCGGACGGTGCCGAGCGCCGAGGTCGAGGTGTTGCCAAACGTATTCTCGACGCTCTGGCTGACCCCGGCGATGGTGCCGGCGATGAAGGTGCGGGCGAGCGCAGCGCCGGCGCGGGTAACGACCTTGCCCGACAGTCCCTTCTTGCCGTCGGTATCGACGAAGAAGCCCTTGATCGGCTGATCGATGACCGAGCGTTCGTCAAAGTCCACGCAGGAGAGCGAGATGAGCTGGACCTCGACCCGTTCCTTGGCAAGGCTGCCCGTGGCATTGCCGATGACAAAGCATCCAGCAAGGTTGGCC
Source organism: Sphingobium salicis subsp. salicis (assembly GCF_049472635.1). Taxonomy (NCBI): domain Bacteria; kingdom Pseudomonadati; phylum Pseudomonadota; class Alphaproteobacteria; order Sphingomonadales; family Sphingobiaceae; genus Sphingobium; species Sphingobium salicis. The sequence continues at coordinate 2,052,559 of NZ_JAYRCS010000001.1, read as the reverse complement.
TTCACATCATTGGGCAGCACGACGGGCGCCTGGACGCGGGCGATGAGGGGCTCGGGATTGCTCGTCGCGTCCCGGCTGGCGAGCGCGTCGATCCCGGTCAATAGGCGCGCCTTCATGAAACCAGGCGGCAAATAGATCGTCCTGGTCTTTTTTTTAGCGCCATTTGGAGCAGCGGATCCTTCCGCGACGATTGCGCTGGTCGCGGCACCTATCGCGCCGACCTGGCGCTCGACCGGCGGGGCAGGTGGCGCTGCCGGCGCGCTAGGCATGGGCGGTGCAGGCAGGCTCCCGTCAGCGCGTTCAAGTTCGCTTTGGGAAGGGCTGGGCGGAAAGGCCGGGATGTCGCTTGGCATGGCGTTTGGGAGGTCGTCGTCTGGTGCGTCGCTCGATGCTGGACCGGCGGTGCCTATCCGGCCCTCCTCGATCGCCGTGACTCTGTCGCCAAGCAGGTTCTGCCCATCGAGGATTTTCTTGAGGTCGCCGCGCACCTTCGTTTCAAGACTGTCGCCACGAAGGCCCGCGCCCATGTCGAGCTTCGAAGCCGCCGGCGCCTGGGGCGTGACCTTCTCCGCGCTGTTCGAGGCCGAGTAGAGGCCATAGCCAAAGAGGGCGACCAGCACACCGATGGCGGCCTGGCGTGCGCGCAATTGCTGGTGGGGGCTGAGCGTCGCCCAGCGTTCCTTCAGATCGAGAAGGGCCGGGCCGCGCAGGTGAAGGACGCTGTTGCCCATGTCACTCGTTGCCGACGACGGGCGGTTCGGCCGCGAATGGCCCCTGGCGCCGCTGCCCTGCGCGGGCGAACCGGGTTCGTCTGGGCTTTGGGGCATATCCTGTCGCTCATCGCTCATAGCCCGTCTCCCCGGCGCAGGATTATGAGGCGAGCGGTCTCCCCGGTGCGGAGAGAGAGCCTATCAAGCGTCGCGCTGAAGATGCGGGCGCCAAGCGCTGTATCGAGGAAGAGGCGCTCGTCGACCTCCATGTCGCTTATGGCGTCGACCCGATATTCCGATGCGTTGAGGCCTGCGCCCTCGACGGTGACGCGGCGGTGTTCGGTGATGTGCAGCGCGGGTGCGGCGGGGAGGGTGATTTGCCGGCTGGCGGTCGCCACCTCGGTGAAGCTGGCCGGCACCCGATCCTGTAAAAGGGACAGGGTGATCGAGACCGCACGATCTTCCTGCGCAAGCGGGGCGAGCAGATCCTCATTGGCACGGGCGCGCTGCCGGGCGCCGGGCACCAGTATGATCGTCTGCGCCGGGATTTCGGAGGGCTCGGCGTAGAGCGGGTAGATTGCCCCGTTACAGGTGACGAAGAACTCGGACGGCGTCGTCACATAGCTACGGGTGATCTGGCCGCTGTCGTCGCTTTCGCGGACAAGGAATTTGACCCAGGCGTCACCGCCGCCTTTCTCGACCGCGAGGCCCTTCTCGGCGGAGAATTTGACATCCTCTATCTCCCCGCCCTGACAGATGAGATGATTGACGTCCCGGTTCGAGAGCCGGATCATACTGGTCTGATCGGGCAATGCCTGGATCGATTGCGCCTGTCCCGGCGACGCTAAGGCGATGAGAGGCAAAAGTGGCAGGGCGGCGCGAGGCGCGCGCGCTCGGTTACCCAAGCTCGGCATCGAATTTCTCCTCGGTGAGAGACAGGATCCAGAAGCGACCGGCATCGATCGTGTATCGGATGCGCAAGTTTCCCCGGAATTTGCGGATGACGCCGCCGATGACGCGGACCTTCTCGACCGGCACGATGATCTGGCGATCGGTCCAGGTGACGGGCTGATCGGGCCGAATATAGGTGGCGATCGAGAGCGTGGGATTGTTGGCGAGCTCATCGAGCACGCCATTCAGGCTGTCCCGCAGGCCATTATAGGCGGTCGGGTGGACGATGCTGAGCAGCTCCTGAAACTGCCGGTCGGCAGACAGAGCAGAATAGGTACCCGAGAGCGCGACGATATTGCGCGTCATGGCGCGCAGATAGGCAGAAGATGGCTTGCCGCCGGTCACGTAGAGATCGCCGCCGGCGCCGAAGGGAATGACGATCGTGCGTTGGTTCTGGGACGTCGAGTAGAGCGTAATGCCCAGCACTGCGGTCACGCCGAACAAGCCGACAATCGAGAATTTGAGCAGCCTGTTCTCCTCGAACAGATTGGACGATCCCTGGAGGTAGCGGTGAATGCCGAAGCTTGCCGGTTTGCCGAGCAGCGGGTCGGGCGCCTCCTGGGGTGATTTCTGACGAAACATGATATGCCTCACTCGCAAAAGCGGGTCTGGGTTGGCCCGGGATAATGGGGGAGGCGGAGCAACCCCCAGCGCCAGGCCAGATGGGGCACGAAACCGCGGGGCTTCGTCCGCTTCCAGGGAATGAAAAGGAGAAGGACGCCGAGGAGCGACCAGCCCACCAGCCCGCCGACGATGACGGCGACGAAGATGGTGGAGACCACGAGGATGAACTCCTGCGCGTCGAACCAGAGGATCTGGACCGGCTTGTGCAGAAATTGTGGAAGTCTCTCGTCCACGTCCTTCTCCCTTGCTTCACCCACATCTGAACAGATGTGAGGGTTACGAAGAGCGCGGTTCGCTCTCCGCCCGGCGCGGGGCCGATGAAGCCCCGCGCTGGTCTTTTGGCCGGTTCTTCAGACGATCATGCCGAAGGTCTGGAGGATGGAGTCCGCGCGGATGAGGCAGACGGCGGCCACGATCGTGGGAATGCCGATCATGATATTCGAGAAGAGACGCGAGACGCCGAACAGGAAGGCGGCGACACCGCCCACAAAGCCCAGCGGTCCCTTCACGCCCTGGTTCACCACGATATCGTAAATGTCGTAGCCAAGGTCGCCCGCGGTCGGTGCCTGGAAAGCGTGGGCGGCCGATGCGAGGGCGAGGGCAGCGACGAATGTTCCCACGGCATCGGCCGACGAAAAAGACGGGCGGCGCAGGCGCGGCAGATGTGCAAGCTTGATCATTTGTTTAGGTCTCCAGAAACGAGAGGAGCCGCCCCAAGACATGCCTGCCGGCACCGACTGGGTGTTCGCTGTCGGCCGACGACAGGCTGGGTGGCTCCTCGAAGATCGGGCGCCGTCGTCGGCATCTCGAGGCCTTGGGCTGCCATGCAGCCTTGAGGCCCGCCAGAATTAGGGTCAGGTCGGCGGCTTAGCTGACGGCCGCTGCTTGGCGAGCCAGGCTTCAATCTCGGCCTGTTGGAAGCCGGATATGAGTTGCCCATCGAGAATAAGCGTCGGCGTGCCCGATATGCCCATGGATTTGACCGCTTGGCGATGGGCCTGAACCTGGGCGGCGCCATCTGTGCACCGGTTGAGGGGCTTTGGTGGCTCACCGGCATAGGTCGCGCGGAACGCTGCCTCGCGGTCCTTCGCGCAGAGAATATGCTCGGCCTTCGAGGCTGCCTCTGGATGGATGCCGGACACGAAGTAGATCTGGCGGCGCACCGGTTTGCCTTCGGCCGCCTTGGTAGCCCAGAAGCGATCGAGCGCGCGGCAATAGGGGCAGTCGGGGTCGGTAAACTCGATCACCATTGGGGCGCCGGGCGGTCCGATCAGGAGCGCCTGGCTTTGATCAAGGGTCTTGAGTTTGGCTCGAGCCGCGGCATCCTGGGACAGGGCCGTGAGGTTGACGCCATTCTTGTCGTAGATGGTCGCGAACAGGAGATGATCGCTTTCCGGCGCGTAATAGAGGATGCGGCCGCCGGCGCTGGCCTGGAAAAGCGGGCCATGGATGGGAGATGGCGCAAAATCCTCGAACTGAAGATTGGCGAAGCTTTGGCGCAGCTGGGCCTCTGCAGATTTTGCGACTTGGGAAAGGTCCGGGTCGACTGGCCCCTGACTGAGCGCTGGTGCTGCGATGCCGAGCATCAGAACCGCTGCAATCAGGCTCGGTCTGTCGAGATGCCGGGTCATTGATCGCTTCCTGCGTCCGTTAGCGTCCGCGCTCGTGGTGTAATTTCCGGTGTAGATTGAGGTGATCGCATGGGGTTGGGCATGCCCAACCCCATGCGATTTCGAACTCGGTGGCCACCGGGCTCATCGGTAAGGTGGAGTTACCACACTTCACACGCCCACCGAGGAGTTGATCCCGATGACCGACGACAGACTACCGCTTGCCGAACTGATGGCGAAGACCGGAGATGGAGATTTCCTGCGTACGATCGCCGAGAGCGTATTGCAGATCATTATGGAGGCCGATGTCGACGGCCTGGTCGGCGCTGGCCGCCATGAACGATCGGGCGAACGCACGACCTGGCGCAATGGCTACCGCGACCGCAGTCTCGATACCCGGCTCGGCACGCTCAACCTCAAGATCCCCAAGCTGCGGACCGGCGCCTACTTCCCCGGCTTCCTGGAGCCGCGCAAGACTGTTGAGAAGGCGCTGGTCGCAGTAATCCAGGAGGCGTGGATTGCCGGGGTCAGCACCCGGCGCGTCGATGAGCTGGTGCAGGCGATGGGCATGACCGGGATATCCAAGTCCTCCGTGTCAAAGCTGTGCAAAGACATCGACGAGCGCGTCCATGCCTTCCTCAAGCGCCCGCTCGCCGGTGACTGGCCCTACCTCTGGCTAGATGCCACCTACCTCAAGGTGCGCGAGGGGGGACGGATCGTCAGTGTCGCCGCGATAATCGCCGTCGCCGTCAACACTGAGGGCAAGCGCGAGATCGTCGGCCTGCACATCGGCCCTTCCGAAGCCGAGCCCTTCTGGTCGAGCTTCCTCAAGGACCTCTCCCGCCGCGGCCTGACCGGCGTGAAGCTGGTCATCTCCGATGCCCACGAGGGCCTCAAGGCAGCGATCACCCGCGTGCTCAGCGCCACCTGGCAGCGCTGCCGCGTCCACTTCATGAGGAACGCGCTCGCCTACGTGCCCAAGGGCCAAAACACGGTTGTTGCTGCTGCGATCCGCCAAGTCTTCCTCCAGCCCGATCATGCGGCCGCAACTCAGGTCTGGCGTCAGGTCGCCGATCAATTGCGCGCCAGATGGCCCAAGCTCGGCGCCTGCATGGACGATGCCGAGCACGACGTGCTCGCCTACATGACCTTCCCCGAGCAGCACCGGGTCAAGCTTCACAGCACCAACCCGCTGGAACGCCTGAACAAGGAAGTGAAGCGCCGCGCCGATGTTGTCGGCATCTTCCCGAACGAGGACAGCATCATCCGCCTCGTCGGTGCCGTCCTGCTCGAGCAGAACGATGAATACCAGCTCCAGCACCGCTACATGCAGATCGAGGGCATGGCCGCCCTTGCCACACCCATAACCGAGGAGGTTCAGCCGCTACAGATTACACCCAAGGCCGCCTGAAAATGCAGCCCGATGGCCAGCACCGAAATTACACCACATTGACGGACGTGACCCTGCGTCCGGACGTGTTTTCCTCAAGAGGAGGCGCTGATCGATCCTCACCGTGCTTCCCAGATCCATGGTTTCCTCTGCAGGCAACGCAGTGCGAGGCTCGCCGATGAAGAAATCGGCGCCGATTTGGGCAATCGCCAGTTTTTGTGGAGCCAGCGGCGGCCCAATGGGGCGTATCTTCCGGGCTGCGGACGCAGAACCCGGAGCGAGGACGAGTGTGAGCAATCCGGCCATGATAGCCAGGCGTGACGCTGACATTGGATAGGTCTCCCTATTGCCGGGCGCATTCGCGCTCTGGCCTTGCGGTCCGGTCTGGGCTGAGTCGTTGCGTTCTCTTCGAGCGGCGTCTCGACCTCTGATCGGGTGGGACAAGCGATGCATCCAATGCTGCACACTCGGCAATGGGGAGGGCACTGAGATGCCGTAAGCGGCACTGAGGTGCCGAAATCGGCATTTCAGTGCCGCTTTTATGCGCATGGACAGCTTCAAAATCGAATTCGGTCGTCAGGAGACAAGCGGATTTTGCGAATCAGAAAGGCTATCGATGGTGACACCCAAGTCTCGGACCTACCGGCTGCATCTATCGGAGGAGGGGACCGACACGTTTCTCGAATGCCATTCCCGGTTGGCACGCATTGCCAGGCGGTTCATTCCTTATGGAACCACGCTGACCGTCGCCACGCTGCTCCTCGAGGCGCTAGAAGGTCCGGAACTGTCCGATGAGCTTTGCGCCCCGGTAGTGAACCGCCTGGCCGGACGGATCGAACATTTTGTCGGTGCTTCGCCCTGTCTCGCCCAAGCAGCGGCAAAGATGCTCGACCACATCGAGATTGCACCGGGTGGCGGGCCCTCCGTCACGGCCGCCCGGCTTTTCATGACCGCCATCGCGCTCATGTCCGCAAGTGAAGACAGCGAAATTGAGCGAGCCTATCGCCGCATCGGGACGGCGTTCGCGCCACCGAGCCCTGAGACGCCCGGTTGAGCCGGGATGTTGTTCATCGACAGTCGGTGGCATCACCGATCGTTCCGGCGCATAGCGCAGCGCGGACCTTTTGGGGGAACTGGCAATGGCACAGATCACCGACCGCGATCTTCACCTGGTAAAGAAAGCACTGTGCCTGAGCATCGCTGTGATTGAACAGCAGCCTGACGGTCCGTTCCGCCCTGATTCCGATGCCGCCGACATGAAGGATCTCGCCGATCGGCTCATGGCGAACGATGCCGAACTTGCCCATTATCTCCGTTCTGCGCGGATAATCCTGGCGGGTAAGCCCGAATAAAGCGCGATTTTCTAAAGGCCGAGCATATCCAGGCAGGCGCTGGCCTGTTGATGATAGGCCCCACCAAAGAGGCGAACATGGACCAGGAGCGGCCAGAGCCGATAGACGGGCTGTCGCTCTTGCCATCCCTGTTCAAGGCCGCAGGCATCGTAAAAAGCTGCCGGGGGTTGATCGAACAGGCTGAGCATCGCGAGGTCGACCTCGCGGTCACCAAAATAGCAAGCCGGATCGATCAGCCCCGAGACCCGATCTTTCTCTATAAGGATATTCCCGCCCCAGAGATCTCCATGGAGCAGCGCAACCTGAGGCCCAGTTGGGATATGGTCGGCCAGGCGGTCGGCGAGCCGACTGACCCTATCCGCCAGATGTGGCTCGATATGGGGAAGATGGCAGCACAGGCGCCTCTCCGCCCAGAATTCGACCCAATTATCAGTTCTGCCGTTGGGGATGGCGACCGGCCCGAAACCATGATCCCTGTCCCAGCCCGATTGCTGCCGAGTGGGTCGGTGAAGATGATCGAGGACTTCGGCCAGCTGCGCCCAGGAGCGCGCGATCTGGCCCGAGCCAGGCAAATCCTCAAGGAGCATCAGTCCCTTCTCGACTGCCAATACCGACGGGACCGGGGCCTGCGTTGCATGAATAGCGGCAAGCATGATGGCTTCCTCTTCCACCAGCGGTCCGCGCTTGGCGATTATCGATCGTCCGTCCGCAAGGCTGAGACGCAACACGTTGCTGAGGTCGCCGCCTGAAACGCGCGCCGCACTCACCACGCGTACGCCCATTAAACTTCCTGCACGCGTGAATATTGACCTCATTTTGGTTGGGTCTCCTGGCGTCGTTCCGTCATAATATCTGTTGCACCTGAAGTTGAGGCCGCGCGCCTGATTTTCCTGCTGAATCACGCAGGATAGGTAAATCTCGCTCACTCTCAAAATGGGAGTCAAAAAATTTGACCCACGGCACATTTCACACGACCCTGATCGAGTCGGAATGTGCATGGGAGCTTTGAGACGCGATCAGGGAGGCCCTGATGATCTCATCTCAAGGCGGCGCCTTTGAAGAGGGGGCGTCGATACTGGCCGAGGTCAAGACGATCTCAGGTCGCCGCATAGAAGAACGGCGCAAACGCCATCGCATTACGCAAAAGCAACTTGCTGCCGATGTCGGGATCGGCGTGCGGTGGCTTCGTGAAATCGAGGCGGGCAACCCGAAGTCCCGTGTCGATGATCATATCGCTTGCGCTCATGCCCTTGGGCTCTCCTCAGCGCACCTTATCATTCCAATGCTGTTTCTGGAGCATAACATGCACTTTCCTCGCCATTTCTTTCTCGACGACATGCAGAAGCTGGAAACGCTGCTGGTCGAATTCATCTCAAATCTCAGCCTCAAGACATTCCTTCAGGCCGGTAATGGACACAAGGGGCCGGGCGGCGCCGGCTCGGCAAGGTAGAGCGGACTTATGTCGCCCGACGCCTTCACCGCCGATCGCATTCACCGCGAGATAAAGAAGCTGATCATGGCCGGCAAATTCACGCCCGGCTTGCCGCTGACCGTCCAGTCGCTCGCCGACGAATTTGGGACGAGTACGTCTCCTGTGCGAGATGCACTCAATCGGCTGGTGGGCGAGCGTCTCGTTGAAACGCAGGGCGGCGGTGGGTTTGCTTTGCCGGAAATCACCAAGCGTAACGTTTACCATCTCTACAGCTACCATGCCGACCTTGTCCGGACGATCGTGAAGGTGATGGTTCGACTGGAGGAAATGGGTTCGCCACCTGCTTTCGTCGTCAACAGATCAGCGCACGGCCTGGCTTTGGCTTATGCGACCGCGGAGTTTTTTTCGCTGCTGGCATCCTGCTCCCCTAACCCCGAACATTTAGATGCGATCGTACAGGCGGGCGAGCGGCTCGCTATTCTCCGACTGCACGAAGGCCCTATCGGTAGGCAAGGCGAGGAACTCGCGACGCTATGGAATGTAACCCGTTCGGGAAACAGAAACGCAACACGGATCGCTATGTGGCAATATCACCGTCGACGTTTGTTACGAGCTGATCAAATTTCTTCAGCGGCGACACGAATGAGGTAAATCCTGAAAAGCCTTGAAAGCCTCGCTTCGCTGCCTGCCAAGGCGTTGCCATATTTCATTCGATTATGACGGCGATCATATATGCTCTCAAAATGAGAGCATATATGATCGGATATATGGCTTTTCTTTCATACCATCAGCGTTGCCGCAAATTCCTGCGGCGCAATGATGGAGATGAACATGTCCAATATCGAACATGACGAAGATATCGTCGATCTGGGTGCCGCTTCCGTCGAAACCCAGGGCGCCATCCGTGGCGTCCTCGACCTCACCGGTGGTCAGCTGAACCAGATGGGCATCGCTGACGACTGATCGATGAGGCGCGCGTCCTTTTGAAGGGCGCGCGCCGTAATCGCGTCTTCGAAAGAGGGGCGGACCCATGCGGTACAAGCTGAGGAATGGCCTGGCCTTCTGCGTCACTGGCGGAAGAACGATCTTCCTGGACGTCGCGGCTGATCGCTATTTCGGCCTGCGGCCGGAATGGGATGCAGCTTTCAGGAGATATCTTGAAGACAAGGAGGACGGTCCCGGGATCGAGCCCTTGCTGCGTGGTCAGATTCTCGTCATGGCAGATGAATGTGAACCATTTAGTCAGCAGGCTGTGATCCCGCCGGCTCGCCGGGAGGTCTTGGCTGAGTTCGGCCATCGCCTGAGCGGCAGGAGCTTGTTGTTCATTCTTGCCCAGTTCAGGGCGATGCTGGACCTGCGGTTACGCCGCTTTGACAGGATCGTATCTGGGATTGCCGATCGGTCGCGAGGACTCGGTGTCGTCGGTTGGAATTGTCCTGATTTGCGCGAGTGGGGACCAATTGTGGGCGCCTTTGCGGCCTCCGCGCCGCTGCGTCCCCGCAATACCCACTGTCTGACCAATTCGATCGCCTTCATGGACATGGCTTTGTCGGCGCGGTTGCCAGCCAAACTGATCCTGGGCGTCAGCGCATCGCCCTTTTCCGCCCATTGCTGGGTTCAGGCAGGTGATACGGTCTTAAACGACCGCCTCGAGAATATTTCGGCGTTTGAGCCGATCCTGGCGATCTGAGATGCTGGAACGCTACCTCGCAATCATTGATTATAGCGGTGCGCCGCTTGAGAGGCTCTCCTCCGAATTCCTAGCGGCCTCCGGGTTCCAAAGCGTTCTACCCGGAAAAAGCTGCGCGCTTTTGACCGGCTGTGCCGCGCAATTGCTCACGCTCCCGGCCGACCGAGGCGCGGTGATCGGCCCGGTGTTTCCGCGCCATGGTCCTGCCGCGCGCATATTGCCGAGCGACAGGATCTTTCCCGATGATATGCTCCATGGTGATCCAGTCGCGACTTTAGCTGAGCGCTATTGGGGCGGCTATGTTGCCTTGCTCACGCCTGAGAATAGGATGCTGGTCGCGCGTTCCCCCGGCGGCGCGCTGCCAAGTTATTTCACGATGCTTCCAAGAGGATGGGCAATCTCGTCAGACATCATGCTTCTCGTCGAAGCAGGTCTGGTTCGACCGTCGGTGAGTTGGGCGGAAATTCCACGCTATCTGGGCGCCAAGGACCTGCCACAGGCCAGGACGGCACTCGATGGCGTTACGGAATTGCTTCCTGGTACTGCGGTGGAACTGGTCGAGCGAGAAGCTCGGGCGTGGCAGTTCTGGAACCCTTGGGATTTTGTTTCCGAGCCGCTTTTCTGGGATAGCGAGGAGGTTGCCGAGCGCCTGCGCCGCACAGTTGATCATTGCGTTGCGTCCTGGGCATCTACCTCGCTGGCTCCCATCCTCACATTATCAGGAGGGCTCGATTCCTCGATCGTCGCGGCGGCGCTTTCCAGAGTAGGCAGGCGTGCGAGCAGCGTGACGATTTCGACCCTGAGCCGTGATGGCGATGAGCGGGACTATGCCCGCGTAATGGCGCAGGCATCGGGTATGAACCTTATAGAGGCCACTTATGATCTGGCGGATGTGGATATGTCCAGATCAGTGGCAGAACAATTCCCAAAGCCGATCGGATTCGTTCACGAACTCGCCTATCATTCGGCCTTGTTACGCGCGGTTGGCGAGGCTGGCGCAGACGCCGTCTTTACCGGAAATGGCGGCGATAACGTCTTTTACAATAGTAGTTCTGTTCGGCCATTTTTCGACGCGTGGAAAGCCAGAGGTTTCCACCGTGAAACCGCTCAGTCGATAGCCGATATCGGGAGGGTGACCCAGGTCCCTCGATGGGAGGTATGTCGCCAGATCGTCAAAGCCGCTCGCACTATGCGTCGGCCCTATCGATGGCATCTCGACATTGATTTGATGGAGGCGGACGCCGCTGAGGCGTTGCAAGCAGACCCGCCGCAGCACGATTGGCTAGAGAAGGCACCACTCACACGGCCCGGAAAACTGGGCCATATCGCGCTCCTCCTGCGCGTTCAAAACCATGTCGAAGGCTATCTGCGTGGCTTCGGTTTGCCCATGATCGATCCGCTCATGTCGCAACCGATTGTCGAGTTGGCTTTGGCCATCCCGACCTGGAAGATGATAGAGGGCGGGAGAAATCGGGCCATAGCGCGTCGGGCCTACGCCGACCTTCTCCCGCCACTCATCCGCGACCGTCGGCGCAAAGGAAGTCCGAGCAGCTTCGCGGTAGACCTGGTCAACCAGCGCCTCGACGAGATACGCGAGCGGCTGATGGATGGTGAACTTGTTCGTCACCGGCTTGTCAGTCGGTCAGCCTTGGACGAGGCGCTTGTCCATGGGCCGGCCATTGATCGTCACTATGTCCGGCTCATGGCGCTTCTCGACATGGAGGCGTGGATTACGCGCTGGCAAGCAATCCCGAATGGTCAGGGTCATCCACCCGGTTTTGCCTCTCTCTGATTCCAGCTTCTTCGCATCTGTTGCCACCGCTCAGCCTCTTGGGCTGCTTGGCTTCCCCCAACAGGCAACTTGTCGAGCAACCAGAAATTGAACCAGTCGATAGCCCGTCGATAGATCGCAACCCTATGAGCAGGTTGTCGTTTCACATGATGCTCATCCGGGAAGACATAAAGATCCACGGGCTTGCCGGCGCGGCGAAGGGCTGTGAGGGCTTCGAGGCCTGAAAGATATTCATCGTCCGACATCTGGGCCAGGACCGGGAAGGGAATGCGATTTGCATTTCGCGCCCAGGATAGGCCCTCCCAAAGGGACGGATTGTCGGAAGGGGAGGCGGGCCAGCCCAGCTTTTCATATTCCGCCTGAATAGCAGGCCCAAGGAGCCAGGTTTGCGACCCTTCCCAGCAGCAACTGCTGATCGCAGCCGCTTTGAAAAGCGTGCTGTGAAGAGCAGCGAATTGCACGGTCGATACGCCATCACTCAGGCCTGTGATGCCGATGCGTGCTGGATCGACGAGGCCGGCGCTAATGAGCTGCTGAACCTTCGTCTCGATGGCTGACAGGATGCTGCGCCGTTCCATGAAGCCGTCGAGCTGGCGCCGCTCTCGTTCATGTGGGTCGATCTTTTGATCGCGCAGTGGCGCGGGTGGCCGCTGGATCGAGAGAACCAGATATCCGGCCTTCGCAAGCAACTGGATAGGATATTCGTCTCCCGTACCGCCGCGCAGAAACCCTCGAGACTGTTGAAAAAGGATCGCGTGGGATCAGCGTGGTGGATGACAGGTGACGCCGGGCACCGGAGGATGCGCCGCGTATCAGGCCGGCGCGGCCTGCCGGGCCAGCAGCTGGAGGTTGTATGCCGCGGCAGCCATGGAGAACTCCTCAGCTGCTCCGGCGAGGCCTCTCAGCTTGAGCGTTCGTAGCCCCAAGTTGCGTTTCAGGTGGCCGAACACGCGCTCGATCCGCTTTCTTCGACGCCGCGCGTGCACATAGGCGTCGGTGCCGGCAAGGGCGCGCGCGGCATCGCGGGCATCCTCGCTGACGAGGCGGGTGATGCTGCGTTTCCGGCTGACGGTGCATCGGGGCTTCAGTTCGCAGCCAGCACAATCGGCAACATGGCTTCGGTATACGCGAACTTGGTTGGCGCGTTTGGTGCCGCAATAGCCGAGCGGCTTATCGGCCGGGCAGCGATAGGTATCGGCCTCGCGGTCATAGCGAAAAGCATCACGGGTGAAGAAGGCGTCGCGTTGGCGGCTGCGGTCGATGACCGGGATGTACGGGGTGATTTTCCGGTCGATTAGCCAGCCGAGCAACGGGCCGCTGCCATATGCTTTGTCAGCCGCGAGGCTCTCGGGTTCGATGCCCAGCCTGGTGCCGGCGCGTGACACCAGCGTCCGGGTCGCCGCCACCTCGGCTGCGAAGCGGGCGGGCGTCGCCTCCACGTCGAGGATGCAGTCGGTGTCGAGGTCGAGCAGGGGGTTAATGGCGTATGCGTAGCGCGCCGGTCCGTGCTTGCAGGTCAGCGCCGCCTGCGGGTCGGTCGGCGAGATGCTGGTCGGATCGACGGGCGCTGGTTCGTCGGGGTCCGGCGGCAACGCGGCATCGAGCGCCGCCAGATATTCGGCGACGGGTCGCGATATGCTTTCCCCGGCACGAAGCTCGTCTGCGGCGACGGCCCCCTTCAGCTTCTTCTCGCGGCTGGCGTCGGCCATGATCGTGCTGCCGTCCACCGCCAAGTCACGCCCCGTTACCAGCCCGGCCGCGGCGCACCGCGCGACTACCTGCTCGAATAGCAGACGATGTAAGTCGCAGGCGCGGAAGCGGCCGTGCCGGTTCTTGGAGAAGGTGGAATGGTCGGGCACTCGGTCGCCCAGATCGAGCCGGCAGAACCAGCGATAAGCGAGGTTGAGATGCACTTCCTCGCACAGGCGCCGTTCCGAGCGGATGCCGAACAGGTAGCCGACAAGCAGCATCCTGAGCATCAGCTCCGGATCGATCGAGGGTCGACCGCTCGCGCTGTAGCTCGCTGCCAGCGCCTCACGCACGAAGCCGAGGTCCAGCACGCCGTCGATGCGCCGGAGAAGGTGGTCGGCAGGCACATGATCGTCGAGCCGGAAACCGTAGAACAGCGCGCCTTGCGCCACCTGCCGACCCATCATGTCCATACTCCCGCCGCCTGGCAGGAGTGAATCACGCCTTCCTCGTCGTCGCAAGCACGCGTTTTTCAACAGTCTCCCTCGGCTTTGATATTGGACGACTATCAAAGGATAGCGCTGCCCGACCCGGTAATCTGGTGGATAAACGAGGTCGCCATAGCATTCGAGATCGCGATCATTTTTCCATTGCAGCCGCTCCGCATGCCCGAGAGCGAGAGAGCCGAATTCGGGATTGGGATTGAAAATCACCTGCGACCGACCGCTTTCGGGATCAATCCGATCGAGATATCTCGGTGCTACCGATTGCTCCCGGGCACAGATAATGTCCGTGCCAAGAGCGCCACAATTCATAAGCAGGTTCGATGTCTGCATGATTTTGCGAACGGATTTGCGAGCCGGTTGCCATTCATAAATTCCCGTCAGGCTTCGGCCCCAGCCTTCACGCCGGACATAACGGATAGCGTCGCCGGCCATCCATGGTTGTCCCTCGACATCCGTGCAGCGACTGTCGGCGCAGATTATTTGCGCTGTCCCATCTGTAAGGGCGAGGCGGCTGACGCCATCGACGTCGACTGCCAGCGTCGCCGCTTTTCGATGTGCTCGGGATGGAGCGTCGGACGCTGAGAAGATCAGCGCCTGTGTGGGCGCGGCCAGGCGATGTTCACCAGTTAAGATGTTGATTGATACAAAACTGTAATGGGCCGGCCCCCGCGGAAACGGCCGGTTTCTTCCGTAAGGAAACCAGCGTTCATCAAAATGATATCCTGACAAGCTCTCTTGATCGAGCGCATCGCTGGCGCTTGCGTCGTCCCGTACTTTCGCGATGACCGATAACCCACCGCCGTCGAACCGGAAATCGACGATATCATCGTCGAATGTCGCCGTCATTTTGCTCCTACTTCCGTCCCAACTCCAGAGTTGGAGGCGGCCATCGACATATTTGAGATAGGCAAGATGTTTACCATCGGGCGACCAGCGGGGTGTGATGACCTTGGGAAAGCCGCTCGGGAACCCCGTCATCCCGTAATAATCGTCAAAACGCCAGAAGGCTGCGCCAGCGCCGCTGTCGATAAGGCGCGGACTGCTCCCCAGCGCGATGACATAAATGCCCGAACAAAAATCATTGCTGGCGATGTTGGCTCTCGCAACGCTGACGGCAATGGCCTGTCCATCGGGAGAGACTGAAAACATGGGATCTACATCAAGATCGGGGATGGATCCCATGTTCAGGGTTTCAATGAGATCGCCGGCCGAAAGTGAATGGCTTGGACCTGGGCTTTTGATTTGTAGCGCGGCCTTGCAATCCGACGCAGGGGTCGGACTGCTCGCCGCTGCTGCCAGCGCTAGGGCAAGGAGCGGGAGCATTACCAGGCCTTGGAAATCGTTAGGCTGACGAAGCGGCCGACGCTTGAATAGTTGGTCGCGTCATATGGCGGGCTGTTCGCCCCAGAGGTTCGGATGAGCGAAGGCATTTCATTGAACAAATTCTGCGCTGACAGAAGGAACGACCAGCCCCCGAGAAGCCCGGGTCCGTCGAACTTGATATTGGCGCTGAGGTCGACCGATTGGAAACTGTCGACCTTGTAGACCTGCGTTGTTCTTCCGTCGGTCGTGCCGCCGATATAGTTATAGCTCGCTGTCAGCCCGATATTGCCCCGTTGCCAGCCCGCGCTTGTTCGCGCGCGCCAATGCGGTGGGTTGAAAATTGTGCCAGCCCTCTCGATGCTGGGCTGGCTCGCTGACAAGCGTTGGTCGCTCTTGAGATAGCTGGCGTTCGTCTCGACACTGAACGCATTGGCGCCGTTGCGGAAGGCGTAGGAAGCCGTGACGTCAACGCCCTGGATTTTCTGCCGAGCAGCATTTTGTAGCTGGTTGTGGACGATTGCGACAATGCCGGCCGGGTCATACGGGCCATCGGTCTGATTGCTGACGCCAAGCGGCAGGTCGGTGGTGGCGGCCAAAACCTCGGTGAGGCTCGGATTGAGCAGGACGAGGTCTGCATATTCACTGCGGAAAGATTGATAGTCGTCGGCGATCGGGCTGACGACCCGCCCCTTGTAGCGGACATGGAAATAGCTTGCCTGCAGGCTGAGCCCCTCGACTGCTCTCGGCGCAAATTCGGCAGTAAGGGTCAACGTCGTCGCCCGCTCGGGGGCGAGGTTTCGGCTGCCGCCGGCGAGAACAAGGACGGCTCCGGCTGTCGCGGGACTAGGCGTGAATTCGCTCGAAGCGAGGGTATAGCCCTGTTGCACGGTGTTGCGCTGGCTGAGCGTGGGCGCCTTGAAGGACTTGCCCCAGCTGCCCTTGAACATGAGCGCATCGACTGGCTGGTACAGGATACCGATTTTTGGTGTGGCTAGCCCGCCAAGATGGTCATAGCGCTCATAGCGTAGGGCCCCGGACAGCTGGAGTTTCTGGATGAGCAGTAAAGCATTCCGATCTGACACCAGCGGCACGACGACTTCCCCAAAACCATAGATCGCCGTTTGGGAATCGAGATAGTTTACCAGATTGAAGGTGCCAGCGGCGCGGACGCTGCGGACCGAAGCCGCGAGGCCATTGGATCGAAGACCAGCACCAAGCGCGAGGCGGACATCGCCGCCCGGAAAGGCGAAGAGCGGACCGTCGCCGCTGATTTCAGCCGACCATAGATCATTTTTATAGCGAATGAGGTTCTCGGCAAAACGCACTCCTCCTGAAAAGATGGAACCATCAATCTGTGTATCGCTGACGGCTCGTGTAGCTCTCGCTGTCACATCCCAGTCGGCTGGTAGATGAAAGGTGACCGAGGGGCTGACGGAATAGCTCTCGACAGCCGAGCGTGTCAGATTTCCACCGGTCGTGACTGGCGCGGTGGCGCTGAAGGGCAGCGCAGCGCGTGACCGGTGATTATTATAATGAGCGTCTATTTCAAACTCTGCCCCGTCCCCCAGGCGTTGATGCCCGGCCAGGATCGCACTGATCTGGCGCTGCGATGGCAACAGCGTCGTTCCGGGTTCCATATTGGCTGTCAGATCACGCTGCGCGGCTGTGATATCGGAAGCCTGGCTGAAATCGCCGGCCAACATCATCCCGCCGCCCGACCAATGGGCGCCCGACACTGCACTATATTGCTGCTGGAAGTTGCCGCCCTCTGTCGCGGCCCCGAGGCGAACGCTGGTGAGCAGTCCGTCATATTCCCGCCGCAGGATGATGTTGGCGACACCCCCTACGGCATCTGAGCCGTAAAGTGCCGAGGAGCCATCAGCGACAACTTCGATCCTATCGATGGCTGCAAGTGGGATTGCGGAGATATCCACGCCCTGGCTGGCAGCGTCATAGGCGAGCCGGTGACCGTTCAAGAGCGTCAGGGTCGTGTCAGGGCCAAGGCCGCGCAGATTGAGCGCGGAAGACGAGTTCACATTTTCCGAACCGGTCTGGACACTGGAGATGACACCCGGGTTCTGACCGCCGGAAAAATTCTGCGGGATGCTGCGCGCGAAAGAACCCAGATCGCTATATCCAAGCTCAGCGATCTTCTCGCGCGAGGATGAAAGGACAGGGGCTGTCGGCTTCGCTCCCCTGATGCGTGTGCCTGTAACTGAAAACAGCACATCCGTCGCGCCGGTTACCTCCTCGCGCGACGGTGCCTCTCGCCCCCGCAGGGTTATCGTACGATCCCTGATCTCGGCAGTGAGGCCCGACGGCGCGAGGAGGGCGGCCACGGCTTCTTCGACCGTGTAGGCGCCGGCTAGCGATGGGGCGCGCGCGCCCTTGAGGCTCTTGGGGTCGGCGACGAGCTGGTAATCGCTGCCGCGCGCGACGCTTCGCAAGGCTGTGGCAAGATCCTGTTCAGGCAGGTTGTAAGTCTTTTGCGCGTCCTGCGCATGTGCCTGACTGCAAATAGCGCCCATGCAAAGTGCAGCGCTGGTCATCAGCGCAATCTTTACGATTCCCATTATGTGCCCCTATTTCATGCTGCCTCTTTTTTGAGGTTCAATAGGGAAGACGGGAATCTGTTTTTCTAAAGCCGATTGGCCGAATTATTTCTTCTCGGTCAAAATCAGCTTATTGGGTTTCGATCGGTCGATGGTGGCATCAAGAAAGCTGGCCAGCCCCTGCGCGACACGCTCGATGTCGCGAATGTCGATATCGGCGAATATCTCGCGATTGCCGAGCGCCGGCGTCGCCAGTTCAATCTTGGTCTCGCTATAGCTGTTGGCTTCGGCGATGATCTCGCTGATGGGAACATTGTCGAAGCTCTTCACACCGCTCACCCATTGTTGTTCGGATAGAGGCACAGGGATGACAGAAATCTCGGTGGCGAGTCTAGTCTTCAGCTTGAGCAGCTGCCCGGGCTGGAGCTGAAGCGGCGTCGCCTGATCGGCCGGGATCGAATGCGTAAAGGCTACCATGACGGGGGTGTCGATGGGATTGACGCGGACACCATTTCTCAAAGTTATATCGAAACTGCCGCCCTGGCTCGCCACGGTCGTGCCTGCGGCACTGACGACGAATGGTCTTTGAGCGTCCCGCGTGACGCTGAACCGCGCCCGTCCGCGCTTGATTGCCACATTGCGATTTGTGGCGGTAATCTCCACGAGAAGAAGCGTGTCGGTGTCGAGAAGCACCGATGTGCCGTCGCTTAGCCGCTCGGTACGCTTTTCTCCCACCCGGGTCTCGATCGGCGTGCGGGCTTCGCTTTGCGCGATCAACCTTGGCGCGTCATCTTGCGATCGCCACCAGATACTTCCCACGACGAGCACGAGCGCGAGCGATGCGGCAAGGGGCACAAACGGTCGGAAGCTTCGCTTGTTCTTGGGCGCATGCAGCCGGCGTGAACGCATGCGGAGCTCTGCAGCGGCGCCGCCTGCCTCAAGCATTTCGCGAACGGCGTCGAGATAGCGGGCCTCGCGGGACGGATCTGCCGCCACCCAGGCTGAAAAGTCAGCCTGATGCTCCCCCAGCCTGTCGAGGGCGGTGGGATCGGGAACGGCATGGTGATCAGCGAGGATGAGCATTGCCCACTCCATCGCCTCCTGATTGTCGCGCGCCGCTCGGGCAGCGCCAGTGTCAGTCATCATTGGCCTCGCGGTGGGCAACCACATGCTTGATGGCCCTTAGCATATGCTTTTGAACCACCCAGAGCGGCACATCCAGCTCCTTGGCGATCTCGACATAGGTCTGCCCTTCGACGCGGTTCCGCAGGAAGATGTCGAGCGTGTCGGGCTTGAGCTGGTCGAGGATCAGCTTCCAGCGGGTGAGGTCCTGACGTGCCTGCGTCTCGCGATGCGTATCGCTGGCGGCAATGAGGTCGAGATCGTCATCGAGCAATGTCGAGCGGCGCGATAGAAGCGTCGAGCCGCGCGCGATGAAATCGCGTAGCAAATTGGTTGCGATGCGCGTCAGATAGGCTTGAGGGCTTTCCAGCGCCTGGGCGGGCGCTGCGCGCACGAAGCGTGTAAAAGCCTCCTGGGCCAGTTCATCTGCGTCGGCCTGGTTACCGAGCTGGCGCGTGAAGAAGCGCATGAGGCGAGGCTTCTCCCTGTTGTAGAATTCCGGAAAGCGAAAGGGTTCGGCTTCGGAATCCGTGTGTCTGACGGGACCGCGTACGCGATCCTCGCTTCTGCCATGGCTCATCTGTCGCACCTATGTCCATCTCGGGGCGACGGCCGTGAGCCGGATGTTCGAAACCTGTGGAAACCGCAGGCGCATGCGCCTTTACCGTTGCCGGCTGGACATGCGCGCATGCCACCCGGCCCCAGTGAAACTGTGACCGAGCTGGTTTCCAAGGAGTTTCGACGCCCCGCTTCCCGGCTTTCACGGGAAGCGCGACCAATTTGCCGGAATGAAGGGTGAACGCAACCCCAAAGAGCGCGCTTTGTGACGTTTTTGCGCAGGCAGGCTGGAAGAGAAGAAAGGGGGGAGGGCGGCTGCTCGCTGCGCGAACACCGCGCTCTTGCCGGAGCGGCGTGCCGCCGCACCGGCCGGCCTCGGCTGCGCCGATCCCGGCCCTTCGAGCTGCGATCGCTGCCGCAAGAACGGATGCTTTAATAAGAACAAATGGGGCGCGGGAAGGGGCATCATGTGGAACATGGCGACCCTGAACAGCCGTGGTCGCCATCCCTCAGGTCCTCAGAAGGGAAGGGGGGAGGTGGTGGGTGGAGGTCGCCAGATTGGCTGGCTGCCATCCTGAAAGGAGTCTTCCCCCATGGCCCAACATCATAATGTAAGCAGCTGTCTCGCGAGGTTCGTGACGCGGATGCGTGACCGCGTCGCTGATGACATCTGCGCCGCGCGTATCGAACGCTACTTGGCAACGGCGGCGCTCGAAGAGGGCCAGCCGCCCCGTAAAGCGGCGGGCGAGAGGGATCCGGGTATCAACGAGGCGGTGGCGCGGATGGATGCCCTCACACGCGGCATTCTCGCCCTGGTGGTCAGTCAGAAAATGAGCGTCTCGCAGATCGCCCGGCGTTTCGGGATGAGCGAGGAGCGGGTCTGCCGGCATTTCAGGCGCGCCGTCGAGATGGTCGTAATGAGGCGAGACGATGGAAGCTGCGGCGAATAGCATTCATATCATGGGTTTGCCCGGCATTCGATATGCACGGCGGTGGACGACAGCGCCTGGGAATTGCATGGCAGGGGCCAATTATGGAAGGGGGCGCTTCTGGAACCTAAACGACACTCTGAGAGGCAAGGTTGAGGTCGAGAAAATCGATCAGCGCGCGCCAGGACAGCCCATGTGCGGTAGCGTCATAGGCCATGCGCGCGTCGCCCAGCCGATCGACATCCTCGTTGGTGAAGCTATGCCAGGCGTCGCCATAGGTCGTGATCTGCCAATGCGCCTGTGCCTGCATCATCTCCCTCTGGAACGCCGCAACATCTTCGTGAGGTACGAGCGGATCTCGCGCGCCGGTAAACACCGCTATGCGCGCCTTCACCTCACCAGCTTGCGCCGGTCGAGCCGTGGTCAGCAGGCCGTGGAAGCTGGCGACCGCTGCTATCTCGGCACCAGACCGCGCCAATTCCAGAGCGGCAAATCCGCCGAAGCAAAAGCCGATCGCGGCACTGGCGGCAGGATTGACCCCGGTCGCGGACAGAAGCGCGTCAAAACCCGCCCTCACTCGTCCGCGCACAAGATCAGGATTGCTGCGAAACGCATCCAGCGCATCGCGCATCGCCTCGCCTTCTAACGGCTCGCCATTTCCGTGCATGTCGGCTGCGAGAGCAGTATATCCGAGATTGGCCAGTTTGCGGCAATGGCGCCGGACATTGCCACCAATTCCGTCCGCTTCGTGGATGACCAGTACGGCGCGGCCATTGGGCTGGAGCCTTGGCCGAAAAAGCTCGCCGAGCAGAGCCTTGCTCCCATGGAAATAGGCATAGGGCTCGCCGCCAATGTCGTTCATCAAGCGTTCCTGCATTCCGGTTTTGGGAAGAAGGGCTTCCTAATCAGCTCCTGCCTCTACCAGAATCTGTTTGATCAGCTCCAGCTGCGCTTCGTCGTTCACGTCAATCGAAACGAGGACGGGCGAATGCAAAGCAGCATCGTCTCGTTCCTCTTCCAGCGGTGCGGCTGCGTCTCCGCCACTAATCTCCTCCCCGACACTGTTTTCGGGTCCATCAGCGGCGACAAAAATGTCGCTGCGCTCGATTCCGTGAGTCTGCACCAGCAGTTCAACCGCGTTTTCAGCTTCGGCGCGGGTGGCGAAGCGCGCTTCGATTGTCTGGCTCATCGTTACTCCTCTTTTGTAAATGAACAGGCATCAGGCTGGGATGCGGCGCAGCGGCTGAGTGAGGCAGTGTATGCCTCCCCCGCACGCAGCGAACTGAGAAATGTCGATCTCGTCCACAGCGTAGCCCGCCTTGCGCAGCGCGGTCGTGACAACCGTATCGGTGGCGCTTGTGAGGATTCGGCGCCCGCCTAGCGAAAGGATGTTACAGCCGAGCGAGGACGAGAGCGCCGTGGGCATGGGGATGATTTTGATACCGCGCTCATATAGAGCCTCGACGAACGTCGGGTCCAGCAGCTCCAGGCAGCCGATCGCCTCGTCCTTTTCTACCATGCAGAAAATAGTGTCGAGGTGCAGATGGTCGGCATGAAAGGGGCATAGCAGCACATCCCAACCCGCAGCCCGAAACGGCGCCGCGAACTCTTCCGCCCCCGCGGCGCAACTGCGTTCGCCCGACATACCCACTATGAGGAGACCCTCTCGCACAACGCAGACGTCCCCGCCTTCGATCGTGCCACGCGTGATCTGCCGCACAGGTATATTCCACTCAGCACAGGTTTCCAGCAGCGCATCGACTTCGCCTCGGCGGTGCGGCATGGCTGGATTGAGGGCGGTCATGCCCCATGGCGTCGCGACACCGATGTCGCGGGTGAAGCACATGTCCGGCAGATCGCGAAGTGGGGCGAGGCTATGACAGCGCACGCGATGCCGCTCTAGCGCCTCTACAAGCATGTTATGCTGCCGCAGAGCCTCAGCGGCATCGGTCTTAAAGCCGGCAGCCAGGGCCTCACGGGTGACGGCGCAGCAGGGCACGGGCGTCAAATGAAGCGGCGGGCAGAGGATGACGTCGGTCAGCCGGTCAGTCTCGCTTACAACATGACTCTCAAGAAATACCGGCGGCACCTTGCCCGCCATGACGCCATCAAATGCACCGAAATCGACTTTCATGGTCATCTCCTGACCACGACAACCGAAACCCGTTATCGGCAGTTCCCCAGCTTATCATCGGTTAGGACGTTTTGAGGCGATCGGGTTGGCATATCGGGAGCGCCTGAGGCCAATCGGCGCGCGGCTTTTTGACCGGCGTTGGGACTTTCCCGACCGTCCGGTCCTGAGGGCCGGATCGTTGATTCCGGACATGCGGAGATCGCAAACGAGCCTTCCACGGCGCCAACCATACGGGCACTTCAACTGCCGCTTTTTGACCATCCAAAACCGGCCGCGCTGAGCATGAGTGCAAAAATGGTCACCAAATTGAACGGAGATGCGAACTATTATAAACGCGTCGACCACACTTTCGCACTTGGCTATAAAATAACGCATGTAATTCATATCTATATATAAAAATCGATAATATTAGAGGTTGCAATTTCATTTTTAGTAAAAATTTCATTTCACTTCTGTAGCGAAATTGATTTTAGGATTGACATTTTTCAATTATACCGTATTTTTGTTGATGCTTAACGTCGCCTGCGACGGAGCTCTCCCCCATTTGGGTGCCGCTTCCTTTCTTGCGCTATCAGCTTCGCCTGCAATTTCGCGGGTGGATTCTCTGTTTTCGTGAAAGGAAACACTCATGCCTATCGGCACCGTAAAATTCTTCAATGCTGACAAGGGCTATGGCTTCCTAGCGCCCGAAGATGGCGGACCGGACAGCTTCGTCCATATTTCTGCTGTCGAGCGCGCGGGAATGATAATGCTGCATAAGGATCAGCGCCTGAGTTACGAAGTCGAAGCAGATCGGAGGGGCAAACAGTCTGCTGTGAACCTTGAGACTGCTTAAGATAGTCGTCGAGGCAAAGCGCCCCCTATAATGCATTAGCGGCGCGGCATCCCGTCGCGCCGGTTTGCCTGATCATTGGATGGCAAGACCGTACCGCGCAAGCGCTCGAAATGTGACCACTTGGCCCCGCCAAAGCTGTGGCGGGTTATGCTCCGGCTGTTCTTGTGCGCCTTATGCGCCGACACAAGGCGCCGTTTAGCGAGACTTTTTCATTACATCACACGCCAAGATGCGTGTTTCAGGAATATCATGAATCTCAGTATCCGTTCGAATATGGCTCATGCCAAATTATCGTCCGCGACTGGCAAAACGCCGCGTTCATTTTACCAAAACGTCCCTTTGGGCACTCTGCCCGTGCGCGAATTGCGCAGGGCTGTCGCTGAAATGATCGATTGACGTCCGTCGCAACGACATCCAACTCGCAGGAGATCGACATGCCCGCCACGATCGACTTCTACCTGGCCCGCGTCGCACAATGTGACAAAGAGGCGCAGGAAACCAATCTGGCGAATGTGAAAGAGCGCTGCCTGCGGTCAAAAGCTGCATGGCAGACCATGTCTGATCGCGCTTTGCTGGTCCAGATCGACCGCAAAAGACAAGCGCTGGACAAGATGCGAAAAAAGGATGAGCATCTTGATTAAGCGGGCTGGAAGACGGTTCGACGGTCCATATCTATCTTCGGATCAGATCGAGCGCCAAGGGCATATTCTTGAACTTGCCATAGCCCGATTGGGCTCTCAGGGCGCCATCGCATTTCTGAACGGCGAAGAGCCCGGCCTCGGCGGCCGACCACTAGATATCGCGGTAAAAAGCTCTTCGGGGCTTGAGGCGGTAAAGCGAATTCTCGAAGAACTCTGATAGATATTGTCAGATTTATCATTGATGTTTTTGCGCTTAAGCATCCGCGCATCGTTGCCCGATGGCCAAGGGCTGGGTCACGAACAGCGCAAGGTCGCGCTGATGAATATGCGGAACCCCGACCATAAGCCAACAAGCTTGGGATGCAGTCCAGCACCGTCATCTCCACTGTCAAGGCGATGGGTATGAAGGCAGTTCCATTGGGCCGGCGGCAAAACAGGCGTGGATGGGCAGGGGAAGGCAGCCCGCCAGGCCATCCATGGTCATGAGCGGGCGCTGCATTTGCTGTCAGCGCCAGGTGAGTGAGCGCATTTCTTGGTTGCCAACCAATTATGCCGAATTCTCGAACAGAGTGGAGGAGCGGCATATTGGATGGCTGGGACGATCTGAAGATCGATGAATTATGAAAATCTATAAAACTTGTTATGATGTTAAATAGATATCAAAGTGAATATGGTATAATATAATTTTTTCAAAATAATTAATGGTGCCATACATATTTGATCTCAAATATCATGCATTATATTTTATGAAATATCGTTGCTATGTCGATTCAATAATTTTTAAGGTTTTTCGTGTTATTTCTAAATTGAATTATGGACATTGAGAATATTATTTGATAAACAGAATTATTGCGCGAAATTTGCTGCAAGCATTCGCCGTGACAGAGAGACCAACGTGCTCCCGCTTGCCAGCTGAGGGAGCCCATCCGTGGAAGATCTAAATTATTTGCTCAAGCGCGAGCAGGAAGAGTTGCTGCGTGCCCAAAGCGCGCATTGCCGGGCTGCCTCCCATGCGCATCAGCGTTTGGCCAACGGTTATGCGCAGCGCATTCGGGAGCATGTGCACCCCTATCGATCGCAGCGTCCCGATGGTTCAGCCCCTTTCGCTTTGAACGAGCAGCGGGGGGAGCGGATATGAGCAGGGCCATGAACATCATGGAATCAGCCGACGCCGTGCGGCTGGTCTGCCAAAAAAACGGCTTCAGGATTTCGGTTCTCGAAGCGCTCGACTCTGGCGGCGTGCGGATCGTTCTGCTTGACCCACGGGATGCCGATGCACTTCGCGTTTTAATGAAGGGTAAGCTGATTGAAGGTTCTGTCACACGCTCCCGGTCGCATGTGGCCCGCCACCATCCGCCGTCAGCACGATGAATATGGCCATGGGTCGGTTCGACTATCTTAACCGCCGGAGATTGGCCGAGTTGAAGCATGCTGAGCTTGCGGAGAATCCTGCGATCAGAGCCAGACACGAGGATTTGGCTCGTGCCTATGCGAAGATCATTTCCGTGTTGCAACGCGAAGAGGCTTCATCGCCTCTACAGCAGTGGCAATTCTGAACTAACCCGGCCAAGTGCCATCACGACAAATCAAATGGGAGTCTCCGGTTTACTGACCTGAGAACGACGATGCCTGCCAAGCCCGGTCGCGCGCTGTAGCGAATGGAAGCCTGGCAGGCTCAGTCTCATGCTTGAAAAGCTGGTACGGACTGTCAGGCCCCGCCCTTGGCTGCGAACCAGATATTGTGCCAGCGTTCGGCGCTGCCGCTAAAGGCTGGCAACAAGATCTCATCCAGACAGAATCCGGCCTGCTCCAGCCTTTCGGCAAATGCGTCATCGCTGTAGGCTGACCATATCGACAGTAGGCCGCCCGGTTTCAGTGCCGCATAGGCCATTTCCAAGCCGTCGGTCGAATAAAGCCTGTCGTTGCTTTTTCTGATGAAACCGTCTGGACCATTATCGACGTCGAGCAGAATGGCATCGAAGCGATCCTTCTCATGGGTAATGACATCAAACACGTCGGCCAATTGAATTCTGACTCGCGGATCTGTCAGATTGGTACCGAACAAGTGCATCAAAGGTCCGTTCGCCCAGCTTATGATTTTGGGCACGAGCTCGGCAACCGTGATGGTCGCGCTTTGTGACCAGGCGTCGAGCGCAGCCCCAAGGGTGAAGCCCATGCCGAGGCCGCCAATCAAAATATTGCCATCGCGCTGAACAAGACGCTCTTGGGTCAGCCTTGCGAGAGCCTTCTCGGATTCATGATCTCGACTGCCCATCAACTCATCATCGCCAAACTGGATCGAGAACTCTGTCCCACACTGGAGGAGGTGAAGCTGGCCACCGCCCGGAATATCGGCAATATCGACCGTAATTATCGGGAGGCTTTTGTCCGATCCTGCCCCGTTTTCCTGTACTCCTTTCCTTTCTGGGGATGCGTCTTTGCCATTCCAGGCGTCATTGCAGGCAGGGGGCGACGACCGCGCAATGCGCGTTCCGCTATAGTTCATGGAATTCCTGTCGCGTTCTGGATCAAGCGCGCCGTAAACCGAAGTGGCGTCGATTACGCGGTGACACCGAACCATGCCTGCCTTTTGGAGGCATGGCAAGGAAGGCTATACCGCACGGTGTAGCCTTGGAGACTGCGATTTGGCGGGAAATAGCCAATGCGTCTCGACCAACAATATAGGGGCACCACGATTAGTCGCTAAAATATCAAATGAATTTGGGAACTTAATCCATATCAATCCGCTTACAGTCTATCGGTGACATGTGTGGCGCGTCACCGGCTGAGAGACCTCGTGCTCCCGCTTCTAGGGAGGACATATGCTGTCAGGATCGTGCGTGCTGGTCGTCGAGGACGACCCGCTGATTGCGATGGTGATTTGTGATAATGTGGAGAGTGTAGGCGGCACAGTCGCCGGGCCGTTTTCAACGGTCGGTGAGGCTCTAACTTTCCTGACTCAGGCGAAGATTGACGCTGCCATCGTAGACGCAAATCTCCGGGATCGCGACGTCACGCCTCTCGCACTTTTCCTGATGGAAACCGCAATACCCTTCATAGTGTACAGCGCTGCGGGCCTTCCTCCAGAGCTGCACGCGCAGCATCCCGACTTGCCGCTGGTCATGAAGCCAGGAAAACCGTTGGAAAGGCTTTTTGCGCTCCTTCGGAACGGCGCTACTGACGCATTATGACGGTGATCCCTTCCATCATCATTCAAGTCAAAATCCGGGCACCGAACTAATTCTTGAAAAGCAATCTGGCAGAGTAAGTAAATTTTTGGAGAAACTCTGCATCGCGCGAATTTTCGTCGAGGGATGTATTGCGTCATTTCCGAGGTTCAAGCGGGCTCGCCCATTTATTCTGCCATTCATCCAAAGCCTCGTTCAGCTTTTGGATGTCGGCATTGGAGAGATTCGTGCCGCGAGCCAGTTTCTCCCGTGCTGCACCGAGAAGCGCGGTCAAACGTTCAAGGCATTGGGACGGATTACCACCTACCCTGTCTTTCGCGCGGATAAGCATATCGGCAAGATCGATGGCGGAAGTGGACGGGCACATATGCGTCTCTCCTGTATTTTCGGGAGCGCATGTGTCTCTCAGCCACTGCGATTTGCGCAGCGATTAGCTGCCATACCATAGTCACAGCGACACAACCAATCCGATTGACGTTCCGCAGCTTCGAAGATCGCTCCCGAACCCCTGATTTAAGGGGCGTGGATGAATTCGGCGCGCTGAATGAGCGGGATGGATGGATTACTGTCATGCTCCTCCCGTAAACGGGAGAGGAAACAAGGTCCTTTCTGGTCGACAGCCATTTGGCAGCTATTTCCGCCCGCAACCATTTTCCCAGCTCGGGAAAAGGACAGACAGCTATCTGCCACTATCTCGCATCCAAAATCGGCAGGCGGACCGGTCACACTTTTGGATGGAAAATCGGCGGCTGAACCGGTTACCAGGGACGGAGCCGACAAGCCGAGGTGCCGGGGTGTCCCAGGCCTGTCGCTCTTCATTTATTCTGTTCCAGGACATTGGCCGTATCGGCGACATACATCATTCTTCAGACAGCCGAATTGATGCAAGGACTATCGGGAGATGTGCTAGGATGACGCATCACCCATATAATGCCGCAGGCATTTCGTGACAGAGAGACCATCGTGCTCCCGCCTGCTTTCGGGAGAGAGTGATGACTCTGCAACATCAATGCACGCCCTTGGATAAAACCTGCTGGCTACGTCCATGACGAAGCGTACGAGCAGCACATCCGTGACATTCAGGGCGCCTTTCCAGTTACCAGGACTTGGGTTCCTGCCTGCAGGTACCTATGCACTCGATACCGACGAAGAGGCTTTTGCAAGCAATACAGGGACGGTCTATCAGTGGATTGCGACGACGCTCCACATTCCAACAGGTAGCGGATTGGAGAGCCATCGGATCGAGCTGGAGGACTTGGAGCAGGCGCAAAAGCGGGACGAACAGGCTAAAGTCCAGGCCCGGATCGAAGGAATGGCGGCGGATGGTTCCGATCTCCTTGGCCCCCCTTCTTCGATGAACTCGTGGCGCTGGGTGCCTTTGTGGGTGCGCCACGCGCGTTCGGACGGGCGACCATGACCATCGCACTCAATAGTGCTTTGATGTGCAGGCAGCAAGAAGCCCTGCACCGCCAGAGGGCGGCCGAGACGCCGCTCGCCCATGTTCGCGCCGTTGCCCTGCGCGCGGCTGCGGCCTGGGGCCGTCAGGCGGTAGAGGCGGCCGACATCGAAGCCGGCGTGCGCCGTTTGCTCAGCGCAGAGGATGCAGCGATCGCGCTAGAATTCCTGATCGAAGATGCGGCCGAGCCTGCAGAACCAGCCAATCATGTCGTGTCAGAGGGGGTGGCGGAGGCAACCTCAATAAGACAAAGTCCGCTTCATTGCGGGACAGGAGCCCCTTGATGATCCTTCACAATCTACTGCGCCGGCATCGGCCCGATCCGGTCGAGGAGCATGTGGAAAATGGCTTGCTTATGTCGGCATGTCTGCTGTGTGGTCGCCCCATGGTCAAACCTTCGAAACGGGGCTGGCAACTGGCGGGACGGGTCAGGCCATGACGGATAGCGAAGCGATCGAACAGGACCCATTTGAGGACATTGCCTTTGGCACCTGGCTGATCGGTCAGCACGGCCGAGACGGCTGGATCGGCGATCTAGCAAGGGCGGCCAAGGCGGATCGAGGATTTCCGCGGCATGGCGACCCGGACGCCGTGCGTCTTCACCTCAATAAGATGCAGGCTGAAAGCGACATGTTTGAAGCGGTCGATGACGCCGAACGATTATGGGCACCATTTTGATGCGCCTCCGACGTTGTGTTTTATAATGTGCCGCCGCGATCCCTATATTGACTGGTGATCAGCGGTACCGAGCATGTCCGGTGCCGCTTCTCCAAAAAATCGAACGCCGGTCGAGAGTTTCGACCGAATTTCCAGAGGCTGGAAACACCTGCGTTGCGTTGGGCTGGCCCCTCGCGCGCCCGATGGAGTACGACCCATGATCGCTTATCTCATTCTCGTGCATCGCTTTCCCGAGCAATTCAAACGCATGTTCCGCGCAATCGGTAGCAGTCAGCGAAATATATAGTGAGATGTCTGAACTTTATGCTTAACGCGCTGCGAAGGCGATGGACAGGTTGATTCATCCCGATCTAGGCTGAGCTTGCACTCGCCTAACCGCAAACCACTGCATAGGATTATCTCTCCTATACCGACCGGCAGCTATCGCTCACCGGCGGGCTGAAAGCCGTCATTCTGCAATCGGCCAGTCTCGAACGTTCCGATCGGCAAAGCGGACCGGCCGCACCTGGGAATGAAAAATCGGCTGCTGAACGGCGGCAAAGGGTCGACTGCCGACCAAGCGTCTGATTTTACCGCATGGCCCTCCCGAATCACATTATTCGCTAAGACGCTGCTCCATCGCCTAGCGGAGCAAAGAACCGTCACCATAGCCTTTATATCGATCGCCTCATTCGCACAGCGGCCGGCATTCCAGAGCAAGTGCAGCATCGTTGATCAGGAAATGATTGACCCTTTGAAACGCTCGGCGAGCGTGTTCTGGATGGCAGACCTTGCCACGGCGCCTCTTGCTTGATAGCTGTGTTGCATAACCAACACAGATGGCATGGCTAGTACATGTACGCACTGCGATGGTGGGTTTCCTCGCAGGCGCATCGCCTGCGGCGGCAAAGGCGGGGCCCATTCTCCCGAACATGACTGCCATCCTGAAAGAACAGCATGTTGAAAGCGCGTCAGTCGCGGTGATCCGCCGCGGGCGCGTCGTTTCGGCGAAGGCTTGGGGTATGTCCAGGCCCAGGCTGCGCAGCGACCGCCTCCACGTCGTACAATTTAGCATCGGCACCCGCCGAATGAACCAGGAAGGATTAAAGCTTGCCTGAGCGAGCCATGCTACCCCTGATGATCGCATGAGGGTCTATGGATGATCGGACAATGACTGAACATATTGCGCGCCGGATCCGCGTGCTCAGGGCAAGCCGGCCAATGCTCGGTATTGGGCGTACTTTTGTAACTCGTGTCGTCAAGAAGCTTCGTGACGAAGGCACGATCGCAACGCCCCGCTGCGTTTTCACGGTGAAGGATGAAGATTTGCTGTGGCGGACGGCCTGCGCATGCACTACCCCGATCGAATTTGATTTCGATACCGTTCTGCATGGCATCTATCCGTCTGGCTGACCTGCGCTCGAGACATAGTCGCAAGGAACTCCACGTCCCTCCGCCCGGGCCCTTTGGGACGTCCCGGCGGCGTGGCGGCCCTTCCAAGACTAGCGACATTGGGCGTTCAGCAGCTTCCGGTCGGCAACTGGCCTGCCTGTAGGGAATTTGGCATGCGGCCAATCTCAACGTCTGTTTGATTGCGTGTATCGGAGGGAGAGTCACATAGTCTGCGCTGCGCACCTCGCCTTTCCACTCAAGGGCATGGTCTGACAGTGCCGCGTTCCCCTTTGACAGCAGATTTGCACGCTCCATGGTGCCCAGCGGAACACTCATGCGCCCGCTCCGTTAGGTCTCAGCCACACTGATGGCCAGACTTTAGAAGAGGATCGAGGAAATGGTTCAAGCATCAGCGCTTTTTGATACCCATGCTGAAGCCGAACGCGCGGTTTCCGACCTGCGCGCGCTAGGCGTGACCGACACCGACCTATCGGTCATTGCCCACCATGGTGGCACCACGACGACGCGCTCGGGGGATGGCGAGATCACCGATGAGCACCATCGAAACATCCTTCGCGGCATCCTGGGAGGCGGTGCACTCGGAGCTGGTCTGGGGGTCGCGGCACTCGCAATTCCTGGTGTGGGTCCGCTGGCCGCCGCCGGCGCCATCGCCGCTTCGGCTGTTCCCGAAGCGATCGGCCTCGGCGCTGTTCTTGGAGCTGTCGGGGGCAGCCTGAACGAAGTGCTGACCAAGCATGGCATAGAGGAAGAAGACGCAGCCTATTATAACAGCGGCCTCAAGGATGGCAGAGTATTGGTCACTGTGAACGATGCAGGGATTGACCAGGACCTCGTCCGGGACGTTCTTTATCGCAACGGCGGGCATAATGCTGCGCGGGCACGGGCTGCCATTCTGTGATACTGTGCGGCCGGGAGCGAGCGTTCCCGGTCGCATCCTGATCACCAGTCTCGTAAGCAGCGGGCAGGGACTTCCAGCCTCACTGCGATCTGGAATTTCCATCAGCGATCCGTCGCCCTGCATGCCAGTTGAGCGCCATGGTCCGACGGCTCGAGATTGACCTTTCGACCTGCAAAGGACTCATGGCCATGACCAAGGACGACAGCAAGCCATTCTTGCCTCCGGGATATGACGGGGACGAGAAGACGACCGGGGAACAGTTGAAGATCACTCCTCTTATTGACGTTGATGGACCTGACAGAGGGCGCAGAGCCCGGGAAGGATCCGGCGCTGTTGCCGGTAGCGGCGCGGGTGCTGGCGGCACTGCGATCGGCACCGAAGACTATGACGCGGATAGTGCAGGGGGGGGGCGGTCCGCCACTCGATGCCGGCAAAGGGCATAGGGCGCTGCCTGACATTAAAAATAAGAAAGGCGGCGCGGGAGAAGACGTCGACCTTCCTCCAGGGTCTTCGTCGACGTAACGCCGCGGTCTCGCGGGGCATTCCCGCACACGCGTTGGCCACGCTTGGAATCGCTGACCCTGTGCTCGTCGGTGCTCTGCGGCTTGAGCTTGCGCATCGCGCGTCCGCCGGGCCGGGAGTCCCCATCAGGTGCCTCGTCCGACGCCAGCGCAGGTGCCGTTGGCTGAGCTCAAACAGAATCAAGCTTGTCCAGGCGTCTGCGAGGGGGGGCCTGAGCGCGCATCAAAATGGATCGGTGTGCTGGAGCTCGGTGCCGATAGTATCGCAGACGAAAATTCTGGGCACGTCCGTCAATGTCGGCTGTTGGGTGAATTGAGGAGAGCGCAAAATGTCCGAAAGGATTGTGCCGATAGGGTCCTGACTGAGCGGGACTTGGTAAAGTTGGGGGACTGGTTTCGACGCCACTTTCCCATCGCGAGGAACGACATGTTCGCCGACCTTATGGCGAGGCTGGACAAGATTCCGTTCGATGCCAAGCTAGACCCAAGACCGGGCGGTAAGCATTGTCCAGGAGTGAAGCGGGTGATGCCTGTGCACGTTGGGGTGGCGACAGGTTAACAGCATGCGCTGCGCGGCCTCGACACGACCATCGGCTGGCGCGGGTCGGCGCGGACCGGGCATGGAGTGGAGCGTCGCGAGTGCCCGATGCAGAGAGGTCGCGTGGAAGATACGGAATGAGCAGCGGCTGGGACGGCGTCAGCACCTTGGTAACGCGCACCATTTCGAGAGCGTCGCGGTTGGAGTGAGCGCCACTTGCTGCGATCCGATCGCACTTCCAACGCCCAGGGCGAGTGGGGCACCCTATCGCTTGCAGCTCCGGCGGATGCACGCGCAACCGCCCCAGCAGTGGGCCAGCCGTAAGGCAATGCCTCCGCTGTCGGGACCGCTGCTACGCCGGATTATCGGCCAGAGGAAATCATGACCGGCTCTGACATCAACGGATTGATCGCCAAGGCTCAGCATCGCAATCGGCCGCAAGCCCTTTCTCGGTTCGACTTGCAGGGCAACGGTACCGCGCTGGCGGCACCGGACCCGTGGCCTTTCATGACGGGTTCTTACTGCGCTGACGGAGGACCGCCACGTCGATCATCTTATGCGTGACGCGCTGCTTACACATTGGTGGTCGCCTCACTTCACGCGAGTACGGGGCGCCTGGCCTTAAGCCGCGCGACCATCAATTCGTTGCTTTGTGTCTCCGCCATCGAGATCGCGCTGTTGCCTGCGGCATCCTGAACATGAGGATCGCCGCCACGATCGATTAACAGGTCGACAATCGCGCTATGGCCGAAGAGTGCCGCCATCATCAATGCCGTCTGACGTGCCGAATTGGCGACGTGGGGGTTGGCACCGGCGTCGAGCAGCAGTTTGGCAATCTGCGTATATCCCTTAAATGCAACGCCCATGAGCGCCGTGTTACCGCGAACGCGATCCTGTTGATCGACCGGCGCGCCGCTCTAGAAGCGCCGCGGTCGCGGCTTCACGCCCGTGATAGCTTGCCAGAATCAAGGGCGTGTAACCCTTCGGGTCCAGCGCCGTGATGTCTGCGCCTGCTTGAAGTAGCGCAGCAATCACGTCGTCGCGACCTAGCCGCGCCGCATCGAACAGCAACTCCTGGATGCGCTCTGGCGAGGGCAGTGACGGAGGCGCCTGATCGTCGTTGGCTGGGCCGCCTATTGCCTCACTTGGCATCGAGATCGACCCTCAGCTCCCGCGGCCAGTAGCGCAAACCAGCGATCGCCTCCACGAAGGCAGCCGCGTCCTTGGCGGTCGCAAGCGCGAGGCAGGCTTCGTCAAGATCGTCAGCGATGCCACCCTTGTCGAAGATCGGCTGGGCTTCTTTGGTCAGGCCGATATATTTGCAGTGACCAAAGGCATCGCGCACGAAGTCCTGCGTGGCAGCGTCGGTCGCGAGCAATGCAGCGCCTTCGCCCGAAACGACAACCGCCACCGCGTCGAACAGAGTGGAGGGCCCGCCGTCGATTTTCTGCTTGGCGGCCACCTTCGTGCCGTCCGAAAGGGTAACCCCGCCGATCTTTGGAGCAATCACTTCATAGATCGCGCCGACCTTATCGATTGCTTTCACCAGGCCGTTGAACACGCCCGCATCGGCCCCGTCGCTCAGCAGAATGCCCAGCTTACGGCCTTTGAAACTGGGCGGCCCGTTCTTGACGATGGAGAGGGCGTCGGAGGGCGGCAGATCGGTAAGGGTTGGCCGGGCCGCCTGAGCCGGCACAGGAAGTTGCGACAGGCCAAGGCCATCTGCCACCGTGGCGGCAAGGCCATCGTCGATGTTGAGCAGGTGGGAGACCATCCGGGCGCGGATGTCGGGTCGTTCGACCTTGCTCAGCTCGAAGACGAGCGCATCGGCGATATGCTTCTGCTCGATCGGCAGCTGGCTGATATAGAAGAGGCGCGCCTGGCTGTAATGGTCAGCGAAGCTTTCCGGCCGGATCCGCAGTTTGGCGCCATCCTCAGTCGCCGCGAAGCTTGTGAATCCGCGGACCGGATCCTCGCGTGGGCCACCGATCGTGGCACCCCAGCTGTTGGGCTCGTAGTTCACCCGCCCACGTGGATTGGTCATCGCCATGTGCCCGTCCTGCTGGAAGTGGGCGACCGGGCATTTAGGCGCGTTGATCGGGATGTGCGTAAAATTAGGTCCACCTAGCCGCTTGAGCTGGGTGTCAAGATACGAGAAGTTGCGGCCCTGCAGCAGCGGGTCGTTTGTGAAGTCGATCCCGGGCACGACGTTCTGGGTGCAGAAGGCGACCTGCTCGGTCTCCGCGAAGAAATTATCGACGACGCGGTCGAGAACGAGTCGGCCGACCACGCGCACCGGCAGGATGTCTTCTGGGATGATCTTCGTCGCATCAAGAACATCGAACGGAAAGCTGTCCGCGAACGCCTGATCGAACAATTGTACGCCAAGCTCCCACTCAGGGAAATCGCCGCCGTTGATGGCATCCCAGAGGTCGCGACGATGGAAGTCCGGATCCGCCCCATTGATCTTGACGGCCTCGTTCCAGAGCACCGACTGCAGTCCCTGTTTGGGCTTCCAGTGAAACTTGACGAAGGTTGAGTTGCCCTCGACGTCGACGAGGCGGAAGGTGTGCACGCCGAACCCCTCCATCGTGCGAAAGGAACGGGGGATCGTACGGTCCGACATAATCCACATGACCATGTGCATGCTTTCCGGGGTCAGGGTGATAAAGTCCCAGAAATTGTCATGCGCCGTCTGCGCCTGCGGAAAGGCGCGATCGGGCTCGGGCTTGGCTGCGTGAATGAGGTCCGGGAATTTGATCGCGTCCTGAATGAAGAAGACGGGAATGTTGTTGCCAACTAGATCCCAATTGCCCTCATTGGTGTATAGCTTGACGGCGAAACCTCGAACATCACGGGCGAGATCGAATGATCCCTTCGATCCGGCGACCGTCGAGAAGCGCACGAAGGCGGGGGTGCGTTCACCGACACGCTGGAAGACGTCTGCGCGGGTGACGTCGGCTAGGCTGTCGGTGAGCTCGAAAAAGCCGTGCGCGCCATAGCCGCGGGCATGGACCACGCGCTCAGGGATGCGCTCATGATCGAAGTGGAAGATTTTCTCGCGGAAGTGCGGATCCTCCAGCAGCACTGGCCCGCGTGCCCCTTGCTTGAGGCTGTTCTGGTCGTCCGCGACCGGGACGCCCTGCTGCGTGGTGAGTACCGCAATGTCGCCTTCCGCTGCCTGGTGCGTTTCGCCACCATCACTCTGTGGCTCGGCAAAGCTTTCGGAAACGGTCGCGTCAGCGGGAATGAGAGAGGCCTTCTGGGGAGATTCGCCTGACAGCGGTGCACCGGGAGCGATGTCGGCTGGAATAACGCCTTTCCGAGGTGCAGCTGGTTTCTTGACCATGAGAAGCTCCCTTTTGTGAAACGGTGGTGGCGCGCGCTCTATTAAACAAGCCGTGCCTCCGACCACTTCAAACCTGCGACTTAGGATACGGTTGCGGCTGGTGAGCAAAATAGATGATGTTTGATGCTCATCGCGTAAAATTGATCTGCCCCCGCCGAGTGGACCGATAGGTTTGTTAGTGCATTAAGCTGATCGCCGCCATATCCGGCCGGAGGTGGAGCGAAGCGGAACCGGAGGCCGGATATGGCGGTGTCGCCGTTTCTGGTGCCGGTCGTCGGTATCCCAGGCTGCTATGAGGGCGGACGGTGTTGTAATGCCGCCGCCAGGCTTCGATCAGCAAGCTGGCTTCGGCGAGGCTGTAGAAGATCCACCATTGAGCAGTTCGTCGCAAAGCGCCCCGTTGAAGCTTTCGTTATATCCATTCTCCCATGGTGATCCCGGGGTGATGTAGAGCGTCTTCACGCCGATCTGACGCAGCCATTTCTGGACGGCGGTCGCGATAAATTCGCTTCCGTTATCAGACCGTATATGTGCCGGAGGACCGCGCGAGATGAACAGATCGGCCAAGCCGCCAGAACATCCTCGTGTTTCAGCTGACTCGCCACGATGAGCGCCAGGCACTCCCTGCTGGCCTCATCGGCGATGGTCAGGATTCGGAACTTGCGCCCATCATGTGTGCGCCCCTCGACGAAATCGTAGGCCCATACATGCCCCGGATATTCAGGCCGCAAGCGGATGCATGAACCGTCATTGAGCCACAGGCGTCCCCGCTTTGGCTGGCGCAGCGGAACCTTCAGCCCCTCACGCCGCCAGATCCGCTCAACCCGTTGATGGTTCACCGTCCATCCCGCCTGGCACAGCAATGCCGTCACCCGGCGATAGCCATAACGACCATATTGCTTCGCCAAAGCGATGATATCCTCTGTCAGCGCTTGTTCGTCATCCGCCCCCGCGTGGCGCCTTGCGCTGCGTCGATCGATGCTGGCCCAGAACCCGGCATATCCGTCGCTCGGATATCGGAAACTCTCGTCGCACGTGATCAATGCAGCGTCGCCGTCGCGCGGGGCTCAGAAGTTTCCCTTGACTGCCTCCTGCAGGATCAGCTTGTCCAGCGTCAGGTCCGAGATCGCCCGGCGCAACCGCTGGTTCTCCTTCTCCAGATCCTTCACCCGCCGTGCCTGGTCGGTTTTTAGGCCGCCATATTCCTTCCGCCAGCTAATGGGATGGACGGCTCTCCCACCCCGGAGCATCGTTGTGCAACCGGCAGTCGAAGGAGAGGAATGATGACCATCGATGTACTTGGTATTGATCTGGCGAAGAATGTCTTCCAGCTGCATGGCGTTGATCGCAAGGGCAATGCGATTTTCAAACGGCGGGTCATGCGCGACCAACTACTTTCGGTGCTGGCCGGGATTGAGCCCTGCACCGTCGCGATCGAAGCCTGCACAGGAGCATTTTGCTGGGCCCGCCAATTTGAAGAGTTGGGCCACAACGTGAAGATCGTGAGTCCTCAATATGTGAAGCCATTTGTCCGCAGGCAGAAGAACGACGGCAACGATGCCGAGGCGATCTGTACGGCTGTGCGTCAACCCCACATTCCGCTGGTGCCTAAGAAAAGCGTTGAGCAACAGGATATCCAGGCTCTACACCGCGCCCGCCAGCGTCTTGTGAACCACCGAACGGCCCTGGTCAGCCAGATGCGCGGGCTGCTGCTTGATCGTGGCATTGCCTTTGCCAAGTCGATTACCCGGGTGAGACGCATGATTCCGGAGATACTCGCACGCGCCGACTCCGGCCTCTCGACTATGGCCCGTGAGACCATTGCCGAGCTCTGGGATTTCTTCTGCGATCTCGAACGCCGCATCGAGCATTTCGACAAGAAAATCGAAGCCGTCTTCAAATCGAGCGAGCCCTGTCAGCGTGTCGCCAGGATCAAAGGCGTTGGGCCCAAAACGGCAACAGCGATTGTCGCGGCGGTCGGCGATGGTTCGGACTTCAGGAATGGGCGCCACATGGCGGCCTGGCTTGGATTAGTACCGCGCCAGTTCTCGAGCGGTGATAAGGCGGTGCTTATGGGCATCTCTAAACGAGGAAGCCAGCATTTGCGCAGCCTATTGGTTCACGGCGCGCGTGCCGTCGTGAGAACGGCACCCAATAAAAATGATCCCATCAGCCAATGGGCCAACCAGCTTCGGGAGCGACGCGGGTTCAACCGCGCAACGGTTGCCATCGCCAACAAGAATGCACGGATAATCTGGGCCGTGCTTCGAACGGGCGATCAATACCGCGCCGCCGCCTGAAGAACCGAACCAGTTTGCGAGTAGACGGAGAAATGGACTGCACTGATCGAGCCGACGCGCGACGAGCCTGACTATTATCGAGGCCCTTGAGGCCTACCAGCTGTAGAGGTGCGCGTGTGCGGATTTCCCATTTGGGCGCTCTGGACAACCAGCTGACGCCGGATAGATGTTTGCAACTGATCCACGCAGAACGTTTCAATGCCGCTTGCAAAGGGAGAGCCGTCCATAGAGATAATAGGTCTGCTCGCTGACCGCGATCCGTCGACATGCCTCGGCCGTCGAGG
This sequence comes from Sphingobium salicis subsp. salicis, assembly GCF_049472635.1. Classification (NCBI taxonomy): domain Bacteria; kingdom Pseudomonadati; phylum Pseudomonadota; class Alphaproteobacteria; order Sphingomonadales; family Sphingobiaceae; genus Sphingobium; species Sphingobium salicis. The sequence continues at coordinate 2,014,115 of NZ_JAYRCS010000001.1, read as the reverse complement.
GCTCCTGCGCCAGCACGATCTCAACTTCTCGCAGCCTGCCGATAATCTCTTCCGACTTGTGCTTCTGGCTTGGCATTCAATGTCCCTTCGTGGTCCAGACTATGATAGTATCTGGGCCACTCAGCGGGGGGCAGATCACGCCGTCCTGGCCGGGACTGGCGGGTTCCATCCCAACACCCGCCATTCCCTAAGCCTCGAAGATCGCTCTAGAAACGCACCAGACTGGCCGACTTCGGAATGTCGGCTTACCGGCGGGTAACCGGCGATAGCCGCCGGACCTCTTTCGGGCAGTCGACACGACCGCAGGCGGAGATAGCTGTCTGTCGCCCATCGACGGTGGGTTCAACGGGTGGCGACAACACTTTAATCTTTTGAGGAAGATGGAGTGTCGCGATGAAGCAGCGTCGTCGGATATATTACACGGCCAGCCAGCGAGCGGAGATATGGGATCGTTGGCAGCGCGGGGAGTCGATGAGTTCGATTGGGCGCAGGTTTGATCGAGCGTCATCGTCGGTATTTTCGGTGATCGCGCCGACCGGGGGCATCCGGCCTGCCGATCGCAAGCGCGGCAGCCGTGCGCTGAGCCTTGCGGAGCGGGAGGAGATATCGCGGGGTCTGAGCGTCAGCGAACCGTTGCGTGCGATAGCCCGTCGGCTGGGCCGCGCGCCCTCGACGATCAGTCGGGAAGTTAGGCGTAACGGCGGTATTGCACGGTATCGGGCGACCGCGTCCGATCAGGCGGCATGGGATCGTGCCTTGCGGCCCAAGCCCTGCAAGCTGGCTTGCTCGCAGCCACTGGCCCGGGCAGTATCGGCCAAGCTGCGTCGCAAATGGTCACCGGAACAGATTGCGGGGTGGCTCAGGCGCAGCTTTCCCAAGGAGCCGCACAGGCAGGTGTCGCACGAGACCATCTACAGAAGTTTGTACATACAGGCGCGCGGGGTTCTGAAGAAGGAACTGCTGGAGCATCTGCGCGCCCGACGCACCATTCGCAGGTCGCGGCACGCCAGCCTCAAGCGCAATGGCCTCGGACAGATCAAGGATGCCGTGTCGATCAGCGAGCGTCCCGCGTCGGTCGAGGATCGCGCCATTCCCGGCCACTGGGAAGGCGATCTGATCGGCGGCACGAAGAACAGCTACATCGCCACGCTGGTCGAACGGCATTCGCGTTATGTGATGCTGATCAAGGTCGCCAACAAGGATACAAGAAGCGTCGTGTCGGCGCTGATCAGGCAGACGCAGCGCCTGCCGCGCGAACTCTACAAGTCGCTTACGTGGGACCGCGGCAAGGAACTGGCCGATCATCCGCGCCTATCGCTGGCTACCGATGTCGAAATCTATTTCTGTGATCCGCAATCGCCCTGGCAGCGAGGCTCCAACGAAAACACCAATCGCCTGCTGCGACAATATTTCCCCAGAGGAACCGATCTGTCGCTATACAGCCAGGCCAAGCTGAGTGCCGTCGCTCGCCAACTCAACGAACGGCCAAGGAAAACGCTCGAATATCAAACGCCCGCTGAGCGTTTTCAAGCTTGTGTTGCCGCCACCCGTTGAACCCACCGTCGTTTTAACCGGAGCGACAAAAACTAACCGCGCTGACATGCTACAGGTCCGTTGAACGGGTCCGACGGTTGGGGACCCGTTCGGTCCTAATACGCAGTGCTTGTACTCCCATGGATGCTCTTGGCTGGGTCGAAGCCGGTTCAGCGTCACTGTTTCGCACCGAATATGTCATCTAGCGCCAAACGCAACGTCACTTTCAGTCCCTCGGGCCTGAAATCGAAGTCAGCGCCGCTACTTTCACCGCGCAACGCTCGGTCGATCATTCGGGAACCGAATCCTTTTCGGGCTGGTGCTGAGGTAGGCGGTCCCCCCACTTCCGACCAAACTAATATGATCGCCTTATCTGAACTTTCGGCCGTGCGCGACCAAGCAACATCAATCTTGCCAGCCTCGTTGGAAAGGGCGCCATATTTGACTGCGTTGGTCCCTAGTTCGTGAAGAACCATCGCCAGTTGCAGAGCCTTGTCAGACGATACCGCGACCTCGGGCCCGGCGATTGTGATGCGGGGACGATCGCCCTCGATGAACGGACTTAGCGCACGGTGCACGACATGCCCTACATCGACCAACTCCCAGTTCTGCTGGGTGAGCAGATCGTGTGCGCCCGATAGCGCCAGCAAACGCGAAACAAATGCCCGCACTTCAGCCGGCGGGGCCTCTCGGAAGGTTTGCACAGCGATGGCCTGGATCGTGGCGAGCGTGTTCTTTACGCGATGCTTGAGCTCATGAAGCAACAGCTCTTTGGCGTCTTCGGCACGTCGGCGCTGTTCGATTTCCAGTTGCGCGGCCTTGTGTAGGCGGGCATTGTCCATGGCGACGGCCGTCTGGGCCGCTATAGCCGAGACGAGAGTCTCAGCGTCGCCCGAAAACTTGCCCGGCTGATCGTGAGCGAAGAAGAGCCCGCCCAGCACCTCGCCAGAAACGGAGGTGACCGGCACTGCCAGATAGCTCACTACAGGCAAATGCCCAGCAGGCATGCCGTGATGCGGGGCACTGTGGCCGTATCGTGGATCTTGGCGGATGTCATCGGAGCGCACGACGCCCTCGCCGGCGAAGGTCGGCGCAAAGACCGCCGTATTACGCGGCATGCCGAACGTTTCGAAAGCTTCGCGGGGCGCCCCGGATAGGGTGTAGAGATAGTAGGCTTCTCCAGCAGCGTTAATAACGTTGTAGAAGAAGGCTCCGAATTTCGCACCGGTCAGTTCAGTGGCGATATCGGTGACCTCTTCGACAATGCGATCGAGATCAAGGTCCCGGGCAATGACATTTGCTACGCGGTTAAGCGTCTCGAGGCGTTCCGCTTGGCGAGCGATTAGCGCTTCCGCCGCCTTGCGATCGGTGATGTCCCGGGCGATTTTCGAAGCGCCTACCACGGTCCCGTCGGCGTCCTTGATCGGCGAGACGGTGAGTGAGATATGGAAAAGAGTCCCATCCTTGCGCCGCCGCACCGTTTCGAAATGCTCGAGCCGCTCGCCTCTTTTAAGGCGGCTGATGATCTCGTCCTCTTCCGCGCGGCGATCGTCCGGAATGAGGGTGAGAATGGATTTGCCAATAATCTCCTCCGCCGAATAGCCGAAGATGCGCTCAGCAGCGGCATTCCAGTTTGTGATCACGCCCTCGAGGGTCTTGCCGATGATCGCGTCAGAGGATGATTCTACGATGGCAACGAGTCTGCTGGCCGCGGCCGATGGAACCTCGTCTTCTGAGATTTTGGCGTTCAGCGTCATAAAGCGGCGTCCCTATAGTGCGACCAGCCTAACAGCTGCCGAGTTGTTCCACCGCTTCTAGCAGTCGCTCAATATCATAGGGCTTGTCGAGCACGAGGTCGAACAGGTCGGTCCGATCACGCGCGATAGCGCCTTGCGCGCCGCTCACCAGCAATATGGGAATGCGACGTAGCGCTTCGTCGGCGCGTACGACCTCGGCGAGCTCAAGGCCGGTCATCAACGGCATCATGAAGTCGGTGATGATAAGATCGGGACGTTGCTGTCGCACGAGCTCCAGAGCGGCTGCTCCATGAGCCGCGTCACGCACCTCATGACCCGCGTCCTCGAGGCATACGACCAGCATGTCGGCGATCAGGAATTCGTCTTCGGCTACCACAATTTTCATGAATTGCGCCCCAATCGGCTCAGATTGAGGAAATGGGTCAAACCTCGAGTGGCCGTGCGAGGCCGGTCGAGATGCCGGTAGCAAGCTCGAACGGGCCTTTAATGGCCAGGCCATGCCCGTCGATGATCACCTCCTGCGGCGCCGCCTCATAGGACTGGTCGCGAATCTTCAGAACGGAAAGGACCCGCTTATACTCGGACCGGATTTCGACTTGTCGCATCATGATCAGATTATCGAGCAGACTGGATATCTCGGGTCCGGGGGCTGCTACCTCGGAGGCGAAAAGGTCACGCAATTCCCACGTACCGATCGTTGTAACGCCCAAAGCCCTAAGTTCGTTCGTCAGGGCCGCAAAAAATTCCACCAAGCGCGCGCGTTGGATCGCGGCACGCTCGAACCCGCCTAGTGAGTCGAGGAAAAGGCGTTTCACGCCCCGTGCGGTGACGGCGTCGAGGAGGCGGTAAGCAAGCTTGTCGAGCAGATTTTCGGTGAGCGGTTGCCACAAGATTTCGACTTGCCCGGCCTCGGTTTTGGCCTTGAGATCAAGCCCTAGTGCTTTGGCCTTGAGCAAGAGACGATCGGGCGTCTCATAGAAACCAAAATGAAGGCCTGGCTCTGCCTCAGTCGATTGTGCAAGGAAGTTGATGCCAAAAGACGTCTTCCCTGACCCGGAAGGGCCTATCAACAAGGTGGTCGAACCGCGAGGTAAGCCACCCCCGGTCAGCGGATCGAGCCCTTCGACGCCGGATGACAGCGGCTGTGGGTTTGGGCTATCTATGACCGACGGTGTGCGGAACGCCGCCTCGAGCCGCGGGAATACCGAGAGCCCGATGTCGGTTATCTCATATTGGTGATAGCCACCTAGCGCGGCACTACCACGGCTTTTGCGCAAGCGGGCACGTCGGACCGTGCGAACACCGACCAGCTCCTCATGCAGCTCAAGAACGCCATCGACCATCGTATGCTCGGGGCTGTCGTCCTCAACTCGCGCGCTCGTAAGAAAAAGGACCGTGCAACCGACAAAGGCCGCCTGGCTCTGCACCTCCGCGACGAAAGTCTTGACGTCGAGCTGAGACTCGGCGCGATCTCGCGCATTGAGGAGGCCGTCGAAAACAATGAGCGAGGCGCCGTGACGCTTGGTCTCCTTGCGCAACAGGTCGACCACCGCGTCCAGCCCTTCATTCTTCAAAGTCTGGAAGACACTCAGATAGACGACATTGCCGCCCAGCTGTTCCTTCTCAAAAAAGGTCAGCGTGGATAGCGATTGGAACAATCGGTCATGCGTTTCGGCAAGCAGCGTGATGTAAAGCACCTTCTTGCCTTCCTTCGCGCACGCAAAGGCGATTTGGTTGCCCAGGATTGTCTTACCAGCGCCCGGCTGCCCTTGGACAATATAAGATGAGCCCTCGACAAACCCGCCTCCGAAGATGGTATCCAAACCCGAGATCCCGGTCGAAAGGCGGGGAAGATGTTGCGTCACGGGAAACCCTCATAAGCCTTTGGCAGACCTTTTTGCGGCCTCCCTTTGGGGGTGAGTAGCAGCATGCGGGCTGAAGGTCTTGTAGCTTCGATACATTCTCGCAGATTTCTGCTAGAACGAAGAACGTCGCCAATCTGCGGGAGTCGAGGCCGATCTCTCGGTGGCGCGCCCGCCGATCAGCGAGGTCGTCACCTTCATCCAGCAGGGGTAGGTCTACCAGCAGGCGCAATCTGTCGATCGCAATAAATGGCAGCTTCCGGGAAAATCCGCAGCTGCAGCCGGAAACTCATGGGATGATGCCTCGTCGCGCCGCTACGAGATCAATCATGCAGTATCATGTCGTCGAGCATGCCTGCCAAGATCGTAAAGAGCGAAGGCCCGAGAGGCTACGCCTCAGCCGTTCGGCGGCCCGATCAGGTACTGAGCGTCCGTCACCTTCTCCATCCAGGTCACATTTTTCCCGTCGAGCGCTTCCTGAACAGCGACATGGGTCATCCCTTGCGTCGGCGTTGCACCATGCCAGTGCTTCTTATCGGCCGGGCAAAGCAGGATGTCTCCCGCCTGAAATTCGACGATTGGCTCACCTTCAACCTGCGTCCAGCCCACACCCTCGGTAACTATCAGGGTTTGGCCAAGCGGGTGGGAGTGCCACGCGGTTCGGGCACCCGGCTTGAACTCGACGACCGCGCCGGTGATGCGAGAGGGTTGATCCCGCTTGAACTGTCCCGTGATGGTCACCGTCCCGGTGAAGTTCTGAGCAGGCGCGCTCGTCGCCTGCATCTCTAACTTTCGATTGATCTGCATTTCCGAACGCCCTTTTGCTGCGGCATTACCAGCCGTCAGAAGTCCCAACGAAATGAGCACCGCGCCTATTGCTTTTGGCATGAGATGATCTCCGGCTTTCAAATTGATGTTCAGCGAGCCTGTTGCGCGCGACCTGCGATGAGTTTCCGATAGGCTTCCACGTCGAACGTGTCGGGATTGGGACCACTGCGCTCGTTAACGTTGATCCGATCGATGGACGCCAACTCGCTCTCGCTGAGCGTGAAATCGAGAACGTCGAAATTCTCAGCGATATGAGAAGGATTCGTGGAACGTGGGATGACGATCAGGCCACGTTCGATATGCCAGCGGATGATGACCTGAACGGGAGACTTTCCGTGCTTCGTTGCGATCTCACGGATGGTCGAGTTCGCAATATGCCGACCGACATTCTTTTCGCCGCCCAGTGGCGACCAGCTTTCGGTCGCGATGCCGCGCCGGGCATTAGCGGCTCGCATAGGCTGTTGGCTGAGCGACGGATTGATTTCGATCTGATTGACTGCCGGGACCACAGAGGTCGCCGCCTTCAGGTTGTCGAGGTGGTTTTCGTTGAAATTGCTCACGCCGATTGCCCGGATGCAACCGTCCGCATTCAGCTTCTCGAGCGCCTTATAGGCGGCAATCGTCTTGCCGAAATCCATCGGCACGGGCCAATGCAGTAGATAAAGATCGAGGTAGTCGAGCTTCAGCTTGCTTATGCTGAGGTCGAATGCCCGCATCGCCTGATCGTAGCCAAAGTCCTCGATCCAGAGCTTGGTGGTGATGAAGAGTTCGTTGCGGGCGACGCCGCTGCGAGCGATGCCGTCGCCAACCTCAGCCTCGTTGCCGTAGTTTTTTGCCGTGTCGATCAGCCGAAAGCCCGCACCCATGGCGGTTTGAACCATCTGCGCCGCCTCTACCGGCTTTACGTGGAAGGTGCCGAAACCCAGGATCGGCATCTTCACGCCGTTGTTGAGCGTGACCAGCGGAACTGTGCCATTCGCACCCTGAGACTGGCCATGCCGGGCCTGTGCCGACAAGATAGCGGGAGTGAGGGAGGCCGCGGTTGCGGCGGCCAAAAAGCTGCGTCTCGTGGTCATGGGAACTCCGCTTCTTGATTACGTTTGGAGAGGCGACCGGTTGGTCGAACTTCAGCGCTTACGATCGGCTTGCGAGGATCTTCTGGTAGGCTGCCACGTCGAACGTCTCGGGGTCAGGGCCGCCACGCTCGTTGATGTTCATGCCGTCGATCGCGCGCATCTCGCTGTCAGTGAGTGCGAACCCAAAGACGTCGAAGTTGCTGGCGATATGGTCGGGATTGATCGAGCGGGGGATGACGACGTTGCCCTGCTGAATGTGCCAGCGGGGACTATCAGGAATTTCGTGTGCGGCGAGGCATAATGGGCAACAAGGAGACCCAATATGTCACGACGGAAAGAACCCTCGATACCGAACGACATTCTCGATCAGTTGCTGGCCGGCACTGACGCGGCGGCGGCGCTCAGCCAGGGCGGCTTGCTCGATTCCCTGAAGAAGGCTTTTGCCGAACGGGCCCTCAACGCGGAGATGGATCATCATCTCGGGCACAATGACCAGGTCGGCAACAACCGCAATGGCTATGGTCGCAAGACGGTGACGACCGACAGCGGGCGGATCGAGATCGAGGTGCCGCGCGATCGAGCCGGCAGTTTCGATCCGCAGCTGATCGCCAAATACCAGCGGCGCTTCCCCGGCTTCGACGACAAGATCATCTCGATGTATGCGCGCGGCATGAGCACCCGGGAGATCACGGGTCATCTGCGCGAACTATATGGCATTGATGCTTCGCCCGATCTGATCAGCACGATCACCGACGCTGTGCTGGAGGAAGTCGCGGCCTGGCAGCAACGCCCGCTGGACCCGGCCTATCCGCTGGTCTTCTTCGATGCGATCCGGGTCAAGATCCGCGATGAGGGCATGGTCCGCAATAAAGCTATCCACATCGCCCTGGGCGTCATGGCCGACGGCACCAAGGTAATCTTGGGGCTATGGCTGGAACAGAATGAAGGCGCCAAATTCTGGCTGCGCGTCATGAATGAACTGCGCAACCGCGGCGTCGAGGACATCATGCTGGCCGTCGTCGATGGCCTCAAGGGCTTTCCCGACGCCATCAATGCGGTCTTCCCCGAAGCGATGGTCCAGACATGCATCGTACACTTGCTGCGAAACTCGATGGATTTCGTCGCGTGGAAGGATCGCAAGGCGCTCGGAATGGCTCTGAAAGCCATCTACCGTGCCGTTGATGCAGTGGCCGCCGAGGAAGCGCTGACAGCCTTCGAAGCAAGCTTCTGGGGGCAGCGCTATCCCGCCATCGGCCAGAGTTGGCGCCGAGCATGGCCCGAGGTCATCCCATTTTTCGCCTTTCCTGATGAGGTCAGGCGGATCGTCTACACCACAAATTCGATAGAAGCCTTGAACTCCAAGCTTCGCCGCGCTGTTCGTGCCCGGGGCCATTTCCCCAGTGATGAGGCCGCCACCAAGCTGCTCTATCTGATCTTGAACCGATCGGAAAAAGAGTGGAAAATGCCACCGCGCGAATGGAACATGGCGAAGGCGCAATTTGCCGTGCTCTTCGGCGAACGTTTCATCAGGGCCATGACGGCCTGATGGTCAACCGCCTCGCCGCACACGAAATTCCTGATAGTCCCTGCCAGCGGAGCACGACCTGAATGGGTGTCTTGCCATGCTTCTCGGCGATCGACGCTATCGATGAGTTTCTCAGCACATCACCGACGCGCTTCTGACCGCCGATAGGCGACCAGGCCTCCGTGATGATGCCGCGCGAAGCATTTGCAGCCTTGACCACGCGCTGGCTCAGCAGAGGGCTTAGCTCGACCTGGTTTACCGCCGGCACCACGTCCGTGTGATGCGATAGCTCGTCGAGATGCTCAGGGTTGAAATTGCTCACCCCGAGCGCGCGGATGCGCCCACTGATGAGCGCAGGCTCAAGCGCGTTGAAAGCGGCAATCGTCCGCTCAAAATCCATCGGAAGCGGCCAGTGCAGAAGATACAGGTCGATGTATTCGAGGCTCAGCGCCTCCATGCTCGCCTCGAACCCGCGCAGCGCATGTTCGTGACCATAATCCTCAATCCAGAGCTTCGTGGTCACAAAAAGCTCGCCACGATCAAGGCCGCTGTCGGCGATGGCTTGGCCGACCTCGGCCTCGTTCTTGTAGTTGGCAGCGGTGTCGATCAGCCGGTAGCCGGTCTCGATAGCGGTCCGCACGGCAGCGCGTGTATCTTCTGGTTTGATCGCGAACGTGCCGAAGCCAAGCGCTGGCATGTTGGCGCCTGTGTTCAGGCGAAGATGAGGCTGATCATTCATGGCGAGTTCCTTCTGAGATGAGATTGTGGGAAGCGATCAGCGCGCGGTGTAACCACCGTCGGGCGCGACGATCTGGCCGATCATGAAACCGGCGCCGGGGCTGCACAGCCAAAGGACGGCGGAGGAAATCTCGGCCTGGCTGCCCATGCGGCCAACGGGAATGTCCGCGATCACTGCATCAAGCCGACCCGGCTCGCGCTCCATCAAGCCCTGCACCAGAGGTGTCTCCGTGGTGCCGGGGCAGATCGCATTGATGCGGATGCCCTTAGGGGCATATTCCAGCGCAGCCGCGCGCGTCAGCCCGATCACACCATGCTTTGACGCCGTATATGCGCTCAGGCCAGGAATGCCGACCGTGCCGCTCTGCGAAGAGCAATTCACGATCGCGCCGCTTCCCTGTTCGCGCATCTGACGAAGCTCATGCTTCATGCAGTTGAACACGCCGCGCAGGTTCACGCCGATGATGCGGTCGAAATCCACGGCCTCCAAATCGGCCGTCTCAGCAATCCCGACGTGGATGCCGGCATTATTGAAGGCGAAGTCCAAGCGACCAAACGCCTGTTGGTTAGCCTGCACCATCGTCTCGACGGAGGCCTCGTCCGAAACGTCGCAAGCTATGCCGATCGCGTTGTGGCCGTTTTGCCGAAGTTCAGCAGCGGCGCGTTCAGCCGCCTGACCGTCCAGATCGGCGATAGTGACGCTGGCTCCAGCCTCCGCGAAAGCGCGTGCAGTTTGTAGGCCGATGCCAGACGCTGCACCGGTGACGATTGCAACCTGATCCTTGAACGAGAACACTTACAAGATTCCTTTGGCGGTTGCCGGACGTGGCGTCCGGTAGAGGCCCAGTCCGACGATCAATGCGGTAAGGGCGAAAAGCGTGGCGGAGACGATGAGCGGGGCCAGCGGGCCACTGCGATCGAGCAGCATCCCTCCCGCGACAGCGCCGCCCGTGTTTGCGAGTTGGATCACCGCGACCTGAAGGCCACCTGCGGCCTCCGAGGCGTCGGGGAGATTGCGCGCAATCCAGGTCGACCAAGCGACTGGGACCATGCCGAATGCGAAGCCCCAAATCGCCGTGAGTATGCTGGCTTCCACGGCTGCGGCACCCAGGAGGATCAAGCCCGCCGCGGATAGCGACAGCGCTATTGGCGCAAACAGCAGCGTTCCCCTGAGGCTACGGGAAAGTGCCGGCCCAGACGCGGCTGTCCCGGCCAGATTGCCCAGTCCGAAAAGCAATAGGATCGCGGACAACGACGTGTGGCTGAGATGGGTCACGCCCTCAAAAAACGGTCGCATGTAGGTGAAGAAGGCGAACTGCGCGGCGAACACTGTCGTGATAGCGAGGAGCGCCGTGCCGACCTGTGGGCGCTTTGCCACGGCGACGATGCTGCTGTTCTGAGCCTGCTCACCTGGCAGCATCTGTGGAAGTGCCGCCCACTGCCAGAGCCAGCACAAGCTGCCAAGAACTGCGGCAGCAGCGAATATAGCCCTCCAGCCAAGCATACCGCCAAGAAAGCTACCAAGCGGCGCTGATGCGACGAGGGCGACAGAGACCCCGCCGAAGATGATCGACAGCGCTTTCGGCAACGCCTGTGGTGGGACTAGCCGTGCTGCGACGGCTGCGGCCATCGACCAGAATCCACCCAGCGCGACACCTAATATTACGCGAGCGATCATCAGCACAGCAAAGCTGGTGGCTATCGCCGTCAGCGCGCTCGACAGGGCCATAAGGACAGAGAAGGATAACAACACGACCCGGCGATCGACCTTCGCTATCACCCTTGAGGTGAACAGGCTGGCAAACAACGCGGCCACAGCGGTTGCACTGATCGACTGACCTGCCATACCCGCGCTAATTGCGAGGTCTGACGCAATCGGGGTGAGCAGGCTGGCTGGCAGAAGCTCAGCCGTGATGATGCCGGCGACACTCAAAGCGACCGCGTAAACAGCGCCCCATCTAGTGTTTTGCTCGCTGGCGTTGGCGGCAAACACGCCTCCGGCGCCGAGCACTTGATGTTCTTGATACATTTGCCTCAGCCGTCTTGAACGGCGCGATGACGGACACGCAGTGTGAATGCAGCCGTGACCACAGAAAGAGCGGAGGTGGCGACGCTACAAAGGGCAAGCGCGTTCGATTTCGCGGCAATAGGGGCGATGACCGTGAAGGCCGCCGCCGCAATTATCAGCGGGAGGAACATACCAATCAGTGAGTTTAACGCCGACGCTTCCAGCGCGCGAAGTGCGCCGGAGAGGAATGCCAATCCTGAGAGCAAAACAAGCAGAAACAGGCCAGCAAGACCCCACTGCGGGTTGCCGTTGACGATGACGACTGCGATGACGCTCAACACCGCGCTGGTAATCGCGATCATCGGGGTGCCGACCGAGTTCCTTAGTGCGATTGCGACGCCTGCGCCGATCAGGAGCGCCAGCGAGATGCTGCCAAACAGGACCGGGGCGGACGCGTTCAGCGCATAGGGATAGGGCGCTAGTGCGGACAGGCTTGAGGCGAGCGCCAGGAGCAAGCTCGTCAAAAGCAAAGCTGAAGTTGCCGACACAATCGTAAGCTTTGGGGTGCTGAGCGCCGACGCTGTCGCGCCGTCGATACCTGCGTTCTGCGTGTCGTCCATTGACCGTCTCCCGACGCGCGCAGACGACCGCCCGCGCCCACGAAGCACGGCGCGCTACCTGTCTCTGCGATGTTGCCAGCGATGGGACTTGGCCTCTCACGGCCGTCGCATCGTCATGGTGGATTTAACGCACGAACCGAAAAAGGATTAGGGGTGGATCTCGCGATGCCAACGTGAGAAATTCTCATCGTCAAAGCGGCTGCACGTGGCGTAAGGTTTGCCGTGCCCTGCAGCTCCGCTCACACCGACGTTTCGATGCTCGTCGGTCCGGCGAGACAACAGCAGGGCTTTTCGACGGTAAATTGGAGGTCGGCAGCCCACTGTGCAAATCAATCGATCCGATCTGGCGGACTGCGCGTATTTCATCGCTATTGCTCGCCACCGCAGTTTCCGGCGGGCGGGTTTGGAACTTGGCGTAAGTTCCTCGGCGCTGAGCCATGCGCTAAAAGCCTTCGAGACTCGTTTGGGCCTGCGCCTTCTCAACCGGACGAACCGATCGGTGACGCTCACAGCCGCGGGCGAACAACTGCTGCAAGCCATCTCGGATCCGGTCAACGTGATCGGCGATGCCTTCGAGACTCTCAACCGGTTCCGTGACGCCCCGGCAGGTCGCATCAGGATCAATATGATGGCGGATGCGGCCGCCCTTCTCGTCAGCCCGATCCTGCCGGTATTCATGGAGCGCTACCCGGACGTCGAACTCGAAATCTCGGTCGACAATCACATCGTCGATGTCATCGACAGCGGCTTTGATGCGGGTATCAGGTATGGCGGGACTGTTCCTGAGGACATGATAGCGCAACGACTATCAGGCGAAATAGACTGGGTGATCGTTGGTGCTCCGTCCTATTTTGAACGGTTCGGAAGACCCCAGCATCCCAACGACCTCGCCGAACATCGCTGCCTGCGCATCAGGCTGGGGGACGACAGCATCTACAAGTGGGAACTGGACAAGGCCGACGAGAGCGTGGCGATCGACGTGCCTGGCATGATCACCGTGAACAATGCCGACGCTGCGCTGCCCGCCGTCCTGGCCGGCGCGGGCCTTACCTATCTTTCCGAACCACTGGTCAGGCCTTTGGTCGCGGCGGGGCAACTTGAGATCGCGCTGCCGGATTGGGCATCGACCGGGCCAGCGTTCCACCTGTATTATTCATCGCGCAGGAACGTGCCGACGGGTCTGCGGCTGCTGGTCGATTTGATCCGCGAGCTTAGGCCGCTTGGCTACTAGGGGACGGAAGATGAGCCCGCGATTGCGGCCGTGATAGCCATGATGGCCTTTGACGCTAGAATCCCGAACCGCAGTTGAAGGTGTAGACAATCAAAAACGCAGCGATTGAAATGCTCTCGCCTAACTGGACCGTTCCGATACACGTTCGGAACGACGTGATCTGGTCGGTGCGCCATGCCGGATGAGATTCAGCTATAGCCGCAACGCGGCACCGAAGCGGACATTCCACTAACGGCCGGTCTCGAGCGTCCTGATCGGCAAAGCGGACGGGCCGCACCTGGGAACGGGAAATTTGCAGCTGAGAGTCCGAGAAGGGGCGATGCTTACTTGAGGTCGGCGATATCCACAGAAGAATTCTGGAAGCCAGTGCCGATACCAAGGGCCTGGCTTAATCTTGATCAATGGGATTTTCTGGAACGGATGTCAGGTTCTCGGCTTTCTATGGGATATCCTATCGGAAGGCATCCTCGTGGCTACCCAGCTTAAACATCATGTCCCGCAATTTCTCGATCAAGACTTTCAGGAAGAACTGAGCCGCTGGAATAGACGGCGGCTGGCGCCGGCATTTCCACAGGATGTGTCTGTAGCGTCGTTTGGCGACGATATGACCATGCAACGGCTGCAGCAAGCCTTTCTGGAAAAACTGCGGGCTGAGGTGATCGATGAAGCCGCGGATGCGCCAACCGATCCCGACGGCTTTATCGGGTGGTTCGAGCAACTCAAGGCGATCGGGCCCGGGCAGCAGGATCGCCTTTTCCCTTGGCTTGCGGATAAGGCAGATCGGAATCAGTTGCGTTGGTTCCTGTCACAGGAAGCCGCTGGAGAGGCTGGTTTCGACGACCTCGTAGCGATGACGCAGGTGAAATTGCCCGCGCGCGCGAAGCTGGAATTGGCCCGTAATTATTGGGATGAGATGGGCCGGGGTAATGCCAAGGGCATGCATGGACCCATGCTTGACCAACTGGTCGAAATTCTCGACCTTGATACGCGCATCGAGAGCACGGTTTGGGAAAGCCTAGCGTTGGCGAACGCCATGACTGCCATGGCGTCTTTACGTGCCTATACATGGCATAGCGTAGGAGCCTTGGGCGTTATCGAACTGACCGCGCCCGACCGCTCGGCCCTTACCGCCCGCGGCCTGCGGAGGATTGGGCTTTCAGGAAGTGAGCGGCGCTATTTCGACCTTCATGCCGTACTCGACATTAAGCATAGCCGAGATTGGAATGATGAAGCGATCGCGCCTCTGGTCGCAGAAGAACCCCGGCGCGCCACGGCCATGGCCGAGGGCGCGCTGATCCGATTGCGATGCGGAGCACGCTGCTTCGAGCGCTACCGCGCCTATTTTGGAATAGAGTAAGGCGACATGCCCGAGAAATATCCCGAGGACCGCAAAATCTTACTGGTCGAGGACGACCCGGCCGTCGCGGCGATGATCGCTGAACTCCTGGAAGACGCGCATTATGTCGTCGACGGCCCCCACACCACTCTGGCCGATGGCATTAGCGCAGTAGCGGATGAGATGCCCGACGGCGCGGTGCTCGATGTGCGGCTTGGTGAAGGCGACTCCGGTTTACTGGCGGATGACCTGGATCTGTATGACATCCCCTATGTTTTCTGCGCGGGCGCATTCGATCATCAAGCCGTCCACGCGCATCCTGCCGCGCCCCTGATTTCAAAGTCCGACCTCGTTCGGCGGCTAGTGCCCACCTTGCGCCGAATGCTGCACTGACATTTCGGCAAGGGATGTTAAAAGCGACGAGAAGCCCGCCAAAGGGCCGGAGTGATGCCAGACAGTGTAAGGCCGAGCAGGCCGCTTAGACGAGGGCGGAAGGCGAGCGAGGTATAGGAACTCCTGCAATGTCAGTCAGTCCCAGTCCGCAAGACTTTCATCGACCAAAACTCGACGTTGACGGCGGTAAACGAAGTCGCCCTCGAGCGTGGGAACGCTCTCCATCGGAGAAAGTTATCGGAAGAACGAGTTGGAGACGATCATGGCTGCACGACCTTATTGGAAAGGCCAGATAAGACTGGCCTTGGTTTCGATCCCTGTCGAAATCTATTCGGCGACCAAGAGCGGCGCGACCATTGCATTCAATCAAATTCATGAGCCGTCGGGAAAGCGCATCAAATATGAGAAAGTCGTGCCCGGCATCGGCCCGGTAGATCTGGATGAGATCGTCAAAGGCTTTGAATATGCCAAGGGCGAATATGTCCTGCTCGATGAGAAGGAGATCGAGGGCGTCAAGCTCGAGAGCAAGAAAACTCTCGAACTGACGCAGTTTGTCGATAGCCACGAGATCGACGCGATCTATTTCGAAAAGCCCTATTATGTCGTGCCGGCCGACGACCTGGCCGAGGAAGCCTTCATCGTGCTGCGGGAGGCGCTCCGCCGCAGCCGAAAGATCGGACTTGGCCAGCTAGCGATGCGCGGGCGGGAATATGTCGTCAGCATCAAGGCCTGCGGTCGCGGAATGGTCATGGAAACCCTGCGTTATGCCGATGAGGTCAACAAGGCAGCGAGCTATTTCCGCGAAATCGGCGATGGCGATCCTGATGATGAACTCCTCGATCTTGCCACGACCCTGATCGACAAGAAAACCGGCAAGTTCGATGCCAGCGATTTTCATGACCGCTATGTCGATGCGCTCAAGGATCTGATCGAACGCAAGAAGAAAGGAAAGACCCTCAATATCGATGCGGACGATAGCGAAGGCGACCCGCGCGGCAGCAACGTCGTCGATTTGATGGCCGCACTTAAAAAATCGCTGGGCAGTGGCGATTCCAAGCCTGCTGGGAAGAAGGCGCCAGCCAAAACGGCAGCGAAGAGCGCCGATAAGAAGCCAGCAGTGAAGGCTCCAGCGAAGACGACGCGCAAGCGGGCGTGACCTCATGCCCGGTAAAGACCCAAACGCATCCGGCAGCGACGATGACGGTGATGATGCTTTCGCGGAGGGTGCCATCACACTCTGGAGCAATTTGCTGGCGCTGATCGGCACGCATTTGCTCGAAACTGGTATGCCGCGCCAGGAGGTTCTCGACATGCTGACGATGCTCCACGAAACCAATGAGGAAACTGTGCGATCGCCTCGCGCGCGCGCCATTGCAGGACAGCATCTGATGGCGGTCTACCGGGTGCTCGGAGAGGCTTGAGCGCCCTTAATCTGTCGGCCCGAAACGTCGGCGTTCGGGGTCGCGACGGCACGCGAAGTGACCCTTGATCCTTTCGTTGAAAAAGGCTCCCGCCGAGCCGGCCTTGCACAGCTCGTCGAAGATGATGGCAGGCACGTGATAGTAGAGATATTTGCCGGTCTGACGGAACGAGATGTAAAGCGTGTGCTCCTCATCATCGAACGTGACCCGCTCGATCATCGAAGAGTTTTTGAAACGGCAGGCGCGCATCAGCAATCAGCGAAATTACCGATGTCGCGTTCCCTGCCGGCCGACGAGCCGAATCAGAAACAAGGCCGGATGATGGTCTCGCCCAGACGGGGGCGGGGCCCCGTGAACCGGGCGCCGGCTCAAGGGTTATCTCAAGATGGCAGAAGAGGCGATCGACCAAAAACTGCGCGACATGGCCGAGCATCGTGGCCTCAAGCTCGTGAAATCACGCAGGCGCAAACCGGGTGTCGGCGACTATGGCAAGTTCGGGCTTACCGATGCAGCCGGCAATCCGTTGTTCGGCATTGGCGCACAAGGGCTGGAAGCGACGGCGCAAGATATCGAGGCCTATCTGCGGGCCGGTGCCGCCAGCACCTGGAAGGCATCGGCGGAAAGCACCCCGGCCAGACCAGTA
This sequence comes from Sphingobium salicis subsp. salicis, assembly GCF_049472635.1. Lineage (NCBI taxonomy): Bacteria > Pseudomonadati > Pseudomonadota > Alphaproteobacteria > Sphingomonadales > Sphingobiaceae > Sphingobium > Sphingobium salicis. Next base: position 1,997,144 of record NZ_JAYRCS010000001.1, on the reverse strand, counting down.
TCGACAGCCCGACCCGCAGGCAGCAATAACGACGACGGCCAGGATATGGAATCGGCCATTCGGCCGCGCTCGACACGCAGGTCTAAGAAACAGCCAAAAAATCCCGACAGAGGATATTCGCAAGGTCGCAAAAAAGCCGAAGGACCGCCAATAGATCGGTGCAAACACGAGGCCAAAGCGGCTGCGACTGTCAGGTCAGCATCGCGTCCAAACGACCGCAGCTCCGACCCTGCGCCGGTGCCCCAACCGAAACTGCTCATCCGCCCCGCAAAGGCAGCCGACGCGGAAGCGCTTGTCCCGTTGGTGCGACAGCTGTCCAGAGTAAAGCTGGACGAACTCGGTGTCGCCCGGAATCTGAAAGCAGCGCTCAAGGCGGAGGCCGACATGGCTGTCGCTGAATTCGGAGAAGTCGTCGGTTGCTGCGCCTGGGCCGTCATACCCACGATCCAGCACGGGCTGGTCGGCAGACTGACGTTGCTCCTCGTTGCGCAAGCATACCGAAGAAAGGGCATTGCCACCGCTCTGGTCGATGAGGCCGTGAAGTCGCTCCGCAAGGCAGGTTGCACGCGGCTTGAAGCGATGAGCGACATCGAGGTGAGGAATGCCCACAATTTCTTTCGCACGTTGAAGTTCGAGCAGACCAGCTACCGGTTCGCGCGGTCAATCGACCGCTAATGATCGCTGTCCGGTTTCGCCGCGCTTGTCAGACCTGAGCCGCGCAGGAACGAGTCATGGCATCCGGGGATTAAGGGAGCGAAGGGATCCGGAATCGACATGCCGAACGTACAGACCAGGAAGGAGGACAGGCTCGCCACCTATCGCGCCAAGCGTGATTTCGCGCGCACCGCCGAACCCTCCGGGGCGACACAGCCCGCCGCCGGTAATGGCTTTGTCGTCCAGAAACATGCCGCGTCCCGTCTACACTATGATTTCAGACTGGAGCTGGACGGTGTTCTTCTCAGCTGGGCCGTCACGCGCGGGCCCAGTACCAACCCGGATGACAAGAGGCTGGCTGTGCGGACCGAGGACCATCCGCTCGACTATGCCCGGTTCGAGGGCACCATCCCCAAGGGTGAATATGGTGGCGGAACCGTCATGCTGTGGGACAACGGAACGTGGGAACCGATCGCGGGCAAGGATCCGCGCGCGACCCTGACCGAAGGCCATCTCCATTTCATCCTTCATGGGCGCCGGATGCAGGGCGAATGGATCCTTTTTCGCATGAAACCGCGCGGCAGGGGAAAGGGGGAGAATTGGATATTGCGCAAGGTAAAGGATGCCTTTGCCGGCGGCTCGGACGATCTGGTCGGGCTCCACCTGACCAGCATAGATAGCGGGCGCACGATGGAGGAGATCGCTGCGGGCAAACCGATTGCAAGATTGAAGTCCAAGGCATCGCCGTCGGCCTCAGCCTCAGTAGAGGCGCAAGCCAGGAAGCCTGCCAGGGCAACGAAGCGTAGGAAAGCAGCCCGTATCCTGCCGCCGTTCCAGCCCGTGCAGCTGGCGACTCTTGTCGACCATGTGCCGCCGGGTGATCGCTGGCTGCACGAGCTCAAATATGACGGATACCGCACGCTGCTGGCGATCGGAAATGGCGAAGGCCGCGCCTATACGCGCTCGGGGTTGGACTGGTCGGACCGGTTCGCCGGACTGATCGGCGACGCCGTCACGCTTGATGCTGAAAGCGCCCTGATCGACGGTGAAGCGGTCGTGGTGTTGCCCGACGGCAGGACCAGTTTCCAGGCTTTGCAGGCAGCGCTCAAGGACGACCCAAACGCGATCGATTATTTCGCATTTGATTTGCTCGAACTTGACGGGGAAGATCTGACGCAACGGCCCTTGCTGGAGCGCAAGGCGCTTCTCTCCGCGTTGATTGGCGAGGGTCGGGGGCATTTGCGCTATTCCGACCATATCGTCGGGCGCGGCGAGCAGCTCTTCGACAGATTCTGCGACGCGGGGCTGGAGGGGGTCATCTCAAAGCGCATCGACGCACGCTATTCAGGCTCGCGCTCAGGGGGCTGGGTGAAGACCAAGTGCATCCGTCGGCAGGAGTTTGTCGTCGTCGGATGGACCCCCTCCGACAAGCAGCGGGGCTTTCGCGCCTTGCTGCTGGGGGTGAACGAGAAGGGCGTGCTGCGATACGCAGGCAAGGTTGGGACCGGGTTCACCGGTGACGAGATCGAGCGCCTGATGGCGTTGATGGCGCCGCTAGAACAGAAGACTGCGACGGTGGAGGCACCGCGAGCAGCCGTGCGCGGCGCTCACTGGATCAAGCCCAAACTCGTCGCCGAGGTCGCCTTCATCGAATTCACCGACGAAGGCGTGCTGCGCCATTCGAGTTATTTGGGGCTTCGAGAGGACAAAAAGCCCGAAGCGGTGGTGGTCGAAACCGAAGCGCTGGTCGGCGAACTCACCGCTCCGGGCGCTACCAGTGCCGTCAAGATCAGCAATCGCGACCGCGTCATCTTTCCCGAGGGCAAGCTCACCAAGGGGCAGCTCGCCGAATATTATGAAGCTGTTGCGGAGATCATGCTGCCCTGGAGCGGCAGCCGGCCGCTCAGCCTGGTGCGCTGCCCGCAAGGCCGAGACAAGAAATGCTTTTTCCAGAAACATGATGCAGGCAGCTTCGGCGATGCAGTCAGGCATGTCGCGATCCGCGAGAAGGATGGGCATGACGAGCCCTATCTGTTCGTGGACACGCCTGCCGGACTTCTGACCTGCGTCCAGATGGGCACGATCGAGTTCCATGGCTGGGGCGCTCGGATCGAGGACGTCGAGATGGCCGACCGACTGGTGTTCGATCTCGACCCCGACGAGGGGGTGGAGTTCAAGGATGTGGTCTCGGCGGCTGCCCATCTTCAGGACGTGCTGGGTCAGATGGGTCTCGCAACTTTCCCGATGGTGACCGGCGGCAAGGGAGTTCATGTCATCGCGCCGCTCACGCCGACCGCCCAATGGCCAGTGGTCAAGGATTTTGCGCACCGCTTTGCCATGGCCCTTGCGCAGGCCGATCCCGACCGGTTCACTGCGGCCCTGGCCAAGGCCAAGCGTACCGGACGCATCTTCATCGACTATCTTCGCAACCAGCGCGGCGCCACGGCCGTCATGCCGTACAGCGCGCGTTCGCGCCCCTTTGCGCCGATCGCCGTGCCGCTCAGCTGGGAGGAGTTGCGCGATCTGGACAGTCCGGCCCACTGGCATATCGGCGATGCCATGGAGATGGTGAAGCGAGCACGGTCCAAGGCACTCGCGCAATGGGGCCGTGCCGACCAGGTCCTGCCAGATTTGTGAAGATCGCCACCTGCAATGTAAAAGGCGTGAACGGCCGTTTGCCGGTCCCGCTTCGCTGACTAGCAGAAGCCGGGCCAGCCATCGTCATGCTCCAGGAACTCAAGGCGCCGGAGGAGAGGTTCCTGCAGAGCGCGCTTTGCGATCTTGGCTATCCTTCCATCTGGCATGGCCAGAAGAGCTTCGCGATCCTCAGCGCATTGATGCGCCGGTTGATGCTCATATGCGGGGTTGGGAGATATCGAGCGACCATGCGCCGGTGTGGGTCGAGCTTGGCGACAAGAAGGTTCGATGCCGAACCGCAAAGTCATGATGTGCCAGGGCGTGCCCCCTGTGTTCCGACTCATCTGCACTTGAACCACTGTCTGGCTGACAAAGTCTGCGGTGAATTATTTCAGCTGACTGTCCTTGCTGCCACGGCGATTGATCCCGACAGAACGGGCAGCCCTATCACGTTTGGACTGGCACGCAACACAGGTCCGGGTGCCAGGTAAGGCCTGCCGGCGTCGCTCGGGAATCTCCTCGCCGCAATCATCGCAATATACCGCGCTCTCGCCGGCAGGCATCATCGTCCGCGCACGCTGCACCGCGTCCTTGATCGTATCGTCAATCTGGCCTTGCACTGCGCCATCGGGCGCCCAACCATTTGCCATCGCCTTGACCTCCATATCCTAACCTCTCTTATTCACGACGCTCGGTTTCGGGCCCGCTCTGGGCATTTGCTGCGGCTGGCTGTATTGCGCGGACGACCGGCATCGCTGGCGTTTGTTTCACCGCATTCGGATTGATGGGCTTTTCGGGTTGAAGGGCTGGGCTCGGAGTTCTGCGGCGCTGCCGCATGGGCTACGTCGGCGCAGGCTTCAGCCGGAGAACGAGGGCGCGGAACAGGTCGGCATCCGGACAGGCGGAAGCGAAGGCAATGCGGATGCGGCTAGCACTTTCTACGACGCGCGCAGCGACCTTGAGCAGCCGCAGGCGCAAGGTGGTAAACTCCGCGCTTGCCAGAGCAGCGGTCCTGGGCATCGCCTGCTGGATGCGCCATAGCAGCCAGTATGCGGCAGTGTGCAGTATCAGGCGCATCTGATTGGCATTGGCCGAGCGGCACGAGGTTCGGTCGCTGGCGAGCTGGGACTTGTGGCGCTTGATCAGGTTCTCGGCCTGACCACGCGCGCAGTAGAGCGTGTCGTAGATGTGCTCGGCCGATCCTGTTGCCAACGAGGTGACGACATAGCGGATGTCCATGCCCAGCGTGCTGGCCTCGATCCGTGCAACGACGCGACGCTGGCACTTCCAGGTCTTTGCCCCATAGCGGGTCTCGGCATAGTTGCGCAGGACGGGACACTGACGCTGGGCGCGCTTGACCGCGCAGGCATCGGCGACCGCAACAATGGCGGGATCGGCGCGCAGCGCTGAATTGGTGGGCAGGCCGAACACGTAATCGACGCGGGCCGCATCGCAGTAGGCCATGACCTCGGGTCGACCATAGTGCCCGTCGCCGCGGATAGTGATGTGGGTATCGGGCCAATTACGGCGCAGGTGACGCACCAGGCGTCGGATGTGCCCCGCCGCCTCCTTTCCAGAAGGCGTCTTGCCTGTGCGCAGCAGCATGGCCACCGGCCTGCCGGTCGCGGTGTCGTAGATATGGATCGGTAGGAAGCAGCGCTCCCCATGATGCCCGTTCCAGAACGAGAGCTGTTGATAGCCATGCACGACGTCGCACGTGTCGTCGATATCCAGCGTGACCGCTGTCGGAGGGGCGGGATAGCTGGCGCAGTAGATGTCGATCATCGCGGCCATCATGCTGGCCAGTTCGCGCGTAGTCGGTGCATTTTCCCACCGGCTCATCGTCGGTTGGCTGGCCAGCCCCGCGCCCGATTCCGGCAGCTTGCCGAGCGCCAGGCGGAAGCCTGGATCGTCGCGCAGAGCATCGAGATCATCGGCATCCTCATAGCCGCACGCAATCGCGAACACACGGGCACGCAGAATGTCATCCAGGCGATGGATCACCCGCGCTGGATCGCGCGGATCGGCAATACAAGCCGCCAGGCGCTGGCAAATCCCCATCGCGCGCTCGGCCTGTGCAAGCAGTAGAACGCCGCCATCCGAGGTAAGCCGGCCACCGTCGAACGCAGCTGTGATTTTCTTGCGGCCGACTGCTGGGAATCCAAATGAGCTTGCGATATCATCGTTCATGGCGGGTGTGGCCCGTGGCATTTTCTGCCCTGCGGCAGGTTCGGCTTAGACACCCAGTTCCTAATTCAGATCAGAGGCTTACGCCACTCCCGCCAACCCTTCAGGACACTTTTGGTGAATAAGGCGGGCTAAATGGAGCTCCGGCGCGCTAAGTTCCAGTTGTGTGCCCATTGACGCAGTCATGGGGTTCCTGACCAAGCTGACGGGCAATAAGCGACCGCCGATCTATACAGTGGTGAACGACAATTTTGCCTATGTTCGACCGTATGCGCTTAACTATGAAATCAGCGTGCCAGCGTTTCTTCCAAAAAGGGCCACTCCACCGCAACCCATCTCGATAGAGGAAAAGCCAAAGGCGCTGCCTGCAGGGATTACGAGCGCCTCAATCTGTCACGCCCTCAAGCTTTCCAATGCCATGGAGATGGAACCGCACTCTACTTCCCTCGCTTCTGGCAAAAACGAAAAGCGTAGGCGGGATCGACATAAGAATGAGCGAGACAGTGACGAATGGACACGGCACCGCCGACGCGCAAAGGATTGAAGCTGAAGTTCTGGGCCTCGACAAAGGGACGGATCCCTTCGTAGCTGCGGTGCGGGCCACGCGCATGCCGATGATCATAACCAATCCGCGTCTGCACGATAATCCGGTGGTGTTCGCCAATGACTCCTTCTGTCGGCTGACGGGTTACGAGCGCGAAGAAATTCTGGGTCGCAACTGCCGATTTTTACAGGGACCAGAGACGGATCGGGCGGATGTCCAGGCCATTCACGATGCGGTGGAGGCGATACGCCCTATCGAGATCGACATTCGCAATCATCGTAAGTCCGGGGAGCCATTTTGGAACCGGCTCCTTCTTGCCCCCGTATTCGACGAAGCAGGAACGCTCGCATATTTCTTCGCCAGCCAGGTCGACGTGACGCTGGAGCGCGAACGCCTTGAGGGGCTCGAAAATTCGAACGCTGCCCTCATGGCTGAAATCACCAGCCGGCTCCAACGCCAGAACGAGCAGGAACGCGAGCTCGATTTTGCCCTTCGCGCCGGAAAGTTCGGGACTTGGAGTATCAATTTCGAAACCGGAGAGCTCACAACCTCTCCTGCGTGCCGGGCGCTGTTTGGCGTAGACACGGAAAAGCCGTTTACATTTGATGACCGCCTCGCGGCCATTCATTCCGCCGATCGCGCGGCTAACATCGATGCGATCGACCTGACACGGCGTACGGGAGGGGATTTCGACGTCACCTACCGGATCGTTACCCCGGAGGGTGAAATTCGCTGGCTGACGTCTCGCGGTCAGCCGTTTCTCAACGCCGACGGCAAACCCTTGCGGCTTGCAGGCATATCTTCCGATGTTACAGAGCAGAGGCGCGCTGAGCGAATGCGCATCGCGCTGGTCGCACTGAGCGATGTCGTGCGCGACGTGCAGGACCCTGCAGACATCTCCTTTGCGGCAGCCCGGATATTGGGCGAGGCACTGGAAGTCAGCAGGGCAGGCTATGGCGTCATTGATCCGGCTCTTGAGACGATCACGATCAAGCGCGATTGGAATGCCGAGGGCATATCGTCCCTGGCCGGGGTGCTGCAGTTCCGGGACTATGGATCCTACATCGAGGATCTCAAGCGCGGAAAAGACGTCATCATCGCCGACGCTGACCTTGATCCGCGGTCGGTGGAGGGGGCTGATGCACTCAAGGCCATAAGCGCGCAGGCAGTGGTCAATATGCCGCTCACCGAGCAGGGCGGCCTCGTCGCGTTGCTCTACCTTAACCATGCCACCGCGCGCGAATGGCTCGACGACGAGATCGCTTTCGTCCGGGAAGTCGCGGAACGAACCCGAATCGCTACCGAACGGCGACGGGCTGAAATCGAACTTCGCGAGCTGGCGGCCTCACTCGAGCAACAGGTCGAGCAGAGAACGCGAGACCTGATAGCCGCCGGAGAAGCGTTGCGCCCATCGCAAAAAATGGAGGCGGTCGGGCAGTTGACGGGTGGACTGGCGCATGACTTCAACAACCTGCTCACCGGGATCACGGGCGGGCTCGAGATGATCCAGATGCGTCGGGCGCAGGGTCGGCATGAGGATGTGGACCGCTATGTATACGCAGCGCAAGGTGCCGCGCGTCGCGCGGCCGCGCTGACACACAGGCTGTTGGCCTTTTCCCGCCGCCAGACTCTCGCGCCAAAACCAACCTGCGTTGTCGACCTCGTGAATGGCATGGCCGACCTCGTCATGCGCACCGTGGGGCCCTCCATTGAGGTGGAGGCGGTCAACGGCGTAGGGCTTTGGCCGGTCCTTGTGGATCCGAGCCAGCTGGAGAATGCTCTTCTCAATCTGTGCATCAATGCGCGTGACGCCATGCCCGATGGCGGGAAGATCACGATCGAAACAGGAAACCGATGGCTGGATCGCCGGACTGCTGTCGAGCGGGACATGGAGCCAGGGCAAAATGTATCCCTCTGCGTATCGGAAACCGGCACAGGGATGAGCAAGGAGACAATCTCCAAGGCTTTCGATCCATTTTTCACGACGAAACCCATAGGGATGGGAACGGGGCTCGGCCTCTCGATGATCTATGGATTCACGCGCCAGTCCGGTGGGCAAACCCGGATCTATTCCGAGCTCGGTCGCGGCTCGACGGTATGCCTCTACCTTCCACGCCATCTGGGGGAAGCGGGCAGCCCTGTAACACCGGAAGCCGAGCCGGCGCTGGCGCTTCAAGCACGGGAAGGCGAAACCGTTCTGGTGATTGACGACGAACCCACCGTGCGGATGCTGGTCGTCGAGATTCTGGAAGGTCTTGGCTATGGTGCGATTGAAGCCGTAGACGGCGCGGCAGGACTAAAAATTCTGGAGAGCGATGCACGAGTGGACCTGCTCATCACGGATGTCGGCTTGCCTGGTGGAATGAACGGCAGGCAGGTGGCAGACGCAGCCCGCGTGAAAAGGCCGGACCTTAAAATCCTCTTCATCACCGGTTATGCGGAGAATGCGGTATTAAGCCATGGGCATCTTGATCCCGGTATGCACATCCTCACCAAGCCCTTTTCGATGGAAGCCATGAAGCAGCGCATCACTGATCTGCTTCACTAACCTCTCTTATTCACGACGCTCGGTTTCGGGCCCGCTCTGGGCATTTGCTGCGGCTGGCTGTATTGCGCGGACGACCGGCATCGCTGGCGTTTGTTTCACCGCATTCGGATTGATGGGCTTTTCGGGTTGAAGGGCTGGGCTCGGAGTTCTGCGGCGCTGCCGCATGGGCTACGTCGGCGCAGGCTTCAGCCGGAGAACGAGGGCGCGGAACAGGTCGGCATCCGGACAGGCGGAAGCGAAGGCAATGCGGATGCGGCTAGCACTTTCTACGACGCGCGCAGCGACCTTGAGCAGCCGCAGGCGCAAGGTGGTAAACTCCGCGCTTGCCAGAGCAGCGGTCCTGGGCATCGCCTGCTGGATGCGCCATAGCAGCCAGTATGCGGCAGTGTGCAGTATCAGGCGCATCTGATTGGCATTGGCCGAGCGGCACGAGGTTCGGTCGCTGGCGAGCTGGGACTTGTGGCGCTTGATCAGGTTCTCGGCCTGACCACGCGCGCAGTAGAGCGTGTCGTAGATGTGCTCGGCCGATCCTGTTGCCAACGAGGTGACGACATAGCGGATGTCCATGCCCAGCGTGCTGGCCTCGATCCGTGCAACGACGCGACGCTGGCACTTCCAGGTCTTTGCCCCATAGCGGGTCTCGGCATAGTTGCGCAGGACGGGACACTGACGCTGGGCGCGCTTGACCGCGCAGGCATCGGCGACCGCAACAATGGCGGGATCGGCGCGCAGCGCTGAATTGGTGGGCAGGCCGAACACGTAATCGACGCGGGCCGCATCGCAGTAGGCCATGACCTCGGGTCGACCATAGTGCCCGTCGCCGCGGATAGTGATGTGGGTATCGGGCCAATTACGGCGCAGGTGACGCACCAGGCGTCGGATGTGCCCCGCCGCCTCCTTTCCAGAAGGCGTCTTGCCTGTGCGCAGCAGCATGGCCACCGGCCTGCCGGTCGCGGTGTCGTAGATATGGATCGGTAGGAAGCAGCGCTCCCCATGATGCCCGTTCCAGAACGAGAGCTGTTGATAGCCATGCACGACGTCGCACGTGTCGTCGATATCCAGCGTGACCGCTGTCGGAGGGGCGGGATAGCTGGCGCAGTAGATGTCGATCATCGCGGCCATCATGCTGGCCAGTTCGCGCGTAGTCGGTGCATTTTCCCACCGGCTCATCGTCGGTTGGCTGGCCAGCCCCGCGCCCGATTCCGGCAGCTTGCCGAGCGCCAGGCGGAAGCCTGGATCGTCGCGCAGAGCATCGAGATCATCGGCATCCTCATAGCCGCACGCAATCGCGAACACACGGGCACGCAGAATGTCATCCAGGCGATGGATCACCCGCGCTGGATCGCGCGGATCGGCAATACAAGCCGCCAGGCGCTGGCAAATCCCCATCGCGCGCTCGGCCTGTGCAAGCAGTAGAACGCCGCCATCCGAGGTAAGCCGGCCACCGTCGAACGCAGCTGTGATTTTCTTGCGGCCGACTGCTGGGAATCCAAATGAGCTTGCGATATCATCGTTCATGGCGGGTGTGGCCCGTGGCATTTTCTGCCCTGCGGCAGGTTCGGCTTAGACACCCAGTTCCTAATTCAGATCAGAGGCTTACGCCACTCCCGCCAACCCTTCAGGACACTTTTGGTGAATAAGGCGGGCTAAGAAATTGGATGGGGAGACAATAGCTGATCGCGCGTTTGCCGCGCCTATCCACGCGATCGCCATTATCGGCCTTAAGCTTCTTTCGGCCAGATGCATCGCCGCCAAGCTCGACCCTGCTACGCAGCCGCTGAATTGCATGACGCATGAAGCGCCGATTACTCCGCGCTGTTGGCCTTGTCTCGTGCGTCGCGGGGGTCCCGAGCTTTGCCGCGCGAAACAGTGCCACGACGGTTGGGCATCTGAATGTCATCGTCAGCGTGATCTGGCACCGGGTCGCGATGGGGAAACAGGCGTTCAACCAGGGTTGCTGCTACGAGCAACAAAAGGGCCAGAACCGTCCCAGCCAGCACGAGGAGATACTGACCTGCACCTGCAGTGATTCCTATGGCTGCTGCCATCCACAAACTCGCGGCTGTCGTCATGTTCCGGACATCGCCGCCGCGCACGAATATGAGGCCGCCGGCGATAAAGCCGATCGCCTGAGCAAGCCCCTGTATCACCCTTACGGGGTCACCTTCACCGTGATTTTCCACTAGTTCGAGCGCCGACAAGGTCAGCATGCTGGAGCTGAGCGAAACCAGCCCGTGCGTGCGAAGACCGGCATCATGGCCGCGGCGCTCATGCTCGAAACCGAGTGCCAGACCCAGTGCAGTGGCCAGGCCGAGCCTTGCGAGCGTCGTCATGAGATCGTCTTCAAGCATTGTCGGTTCGAGCCTGGAAAGTGAAGACGCGGTAGAGATAGTAGAGGAGGATACCCCCCATGATTACCATGCCGGCGGTCCCCAGATACTGATCTACGGCTCCCGATTTGCCTTCAAGCCAATATCCCATCCCAGCAAGCACGCTGTTCCACGCGGTTGCGCCAATGATCGTCAGCATCAGGAAACGCGGCAATTTTGTGCCGAACAGGCCAGCAGGTATGGATATGAGGGTGCGAAAACCCGGAATGACATGGGCAATCGGGATCGCCCAGATACGATGTCGCTCGAACCACCCGTCAATATGATCGATTTCTGCCGGTGAGAGCGTGAGCCAACGACCATGACTGCCGGCCCAGCCTTTCAATCTCCGCTCGCCCAATTTGCTGGCTATCCACCACCAAAAGAAAGCGCCGGCGCTTGTGCCGACCGTGCCAGAGAGGATGACGAAAATGATATTGAGTTTGCCGTCTGCCGCCGAATATCCCGCAAGCGGCATGATCACCTCGGATGGTATCGGTGGAAAGATATTTTCCAACATCATCAATAGAGCGATAGCCAAATAACCAAGCCGGCCAACAAGCTCGGTAATCCACTGTGTCATCGCCACGTCCTCGAGTTTCGCCTTTTGCTGTGCAGAAATAGCAGTTGAAGAACCGACCTGGCGCCAGCGAGAGAATCTCCGCCTGGGTCAGGCCAGCTTGAGCCTTTCCCGATACATCTGGCGCATAGGATCATCGCCATCTGCCTTTTTTTAGGGCCAACTCGAGACGAGGAAAGAGATCATGCTCCTCGCCCCGCATATGGGTTTCGATGTTTTGGCGAGTGGTGACAAATAGCTGTGCGTTGCCATCATACTCTCCTGATATCTTTCCTTCTCAACCATGCTGGCACAAAGGCGTTCCCGGGCGGAGAAATGGCGCTTGCTTCTGCCGGTGATCGATTGCCCCTGGTTAGCCTGCATGGGTGCGCGCCCCGATTGAGATGCCCCCAATTCAGGATGATCGAAAAGCAAAATAGGGCGAATCCATCCAACACAAGTTAAGCGGGAGGCACCTGAACCGATTTTATCGGAACAGTCGCGTCGTTAGCAGGTTGGTACCCGAAGGTTTAAGCGCACGCGCAGCCGCGGTTGCCCCCGGCAAAACCGCTTTGCACATCTGAAATGCAGGAGACGATCATGGCAGATCTGACCGCCATAGTTGAGCGTATGAACATAATCGGCGCTGATGGCGTCCACATCGGGACCGTGCACCGGCTTGAAGGTCACAGGATCAAAATGGTGAAGGCCGATAGCGGTTCTCATGGTGACCATCATCACTTCATCTCGACCGGCCTGGTGGCTGCGGTGGAAAACGATCAGGTGCGCCTGTCGGCTAATGCCGATTCCGCCATCCTGCTCGAAGAGGAACAGGATGGCGGGGCCATCATGGACGACGGCTGACAGCCAGGCGAAGCTAAGGATTGGAACATGACGGACACGGTACGAAAGACGCACGAGGACGATGTCGGGCTCATGACTGACAAGGAACTGATCGACACTTGGGAGGCGGCCTCCGGGAAGGAGATCGAAAATGCTTCCCCCTTCATGCGGGCCGTCATCGAGGCAATGGCCAAGCGGGACATCTCATCATCATCGCATCCACGGGTGGCGTGGTGAAAAAGCCCCTGAAGGCTGGAGATGCGGTTTCATGGAAAAGCCCTGGCGGTGATGCGCATGGCACTGTGGCGAAGAAAGTTACGGTCCCAACCCATATCAAGGGTCACAAGGTAGCAGCCTCCCGCGATAACCCGCAATTCATTGTCAAGACGAACACAAGCAAGCGTGCTGCGCACAAAGCTCAGGCTGTTACCAAGGGACGGGCTTGAGCAGAAAGGCCATTTCCGAAGGATTTGATATGGATGGCCGCCCCCTCGTCGCCGCGCAAGAAGGGAAGGGCCGTCTTGCTGATAGCGGGAATCGTGATTTCTCTCTTACTATCGATCTTCATGTGCCACAATTTCTGGCAAGCAGAGGAGATGAATGAAGATCAGGCAGCGGGCAACAATGCCGCCACCGCGCATACCGGCCCATCCTACAGTCAAAAGCCATGATATAATCGAACGTCCCGAATGCGACGTCGACATGGACCTCCATGGCCCCATATTACCGTAGGAACTGTCGTCGAGTTAACCCCGCAGCGATCGGCGGATCTTTCCTACTCATTTTGCGATAGCGGTCCCTGAGCGCGGGGCATGTCCTCGGACAAACGCGCCCGCATCGCATATTGCTGCGCCATTTCACAATGGAGCCGCTTGGCGAGAGGGCCTGCGATTTTCTCGGCCGTGGCAAGCTCCTGAATCTCACGCCTGCGAAAATAGGCGGCATCGTCTTGACGGTGCATCGTCATTTCTCCTCATATATCTGCAATTCGAACAGCCAGCCGGGCGCAGCAACGAGCGGAACCTCTCCGTTCATTAGACAGGATCAAGGCGAAATCAGCGGGACCGATCACGAATGACAGCCAGTGACTGCATTGGATCAGGAAATCGGCGCGCGCCATGGGGATGAACGCTGCCCACCGCGGGGGTGTTCGCCACGTTCGGACCGGTGGCCTGTCGCAAATAGCTGCGCCACTGTAATCGGCAACCAGCGATCCTATATCGCAATCAGCAAAATGAGCCCAACCGCCTCATGCACCACCACGCGATGGCCTGGATGACGATGATGTCAGATTTATTCGACATGCCGGTGGTTCCTGGCCTTGCGGCGCGGGACGATCTGCTGACCAAAATGGAGGAAGCTGAGCTCATCGCTAATATCAATGGCAGTAATCTCACCCCCTTTCGGTTCCAGCAATGGACTGGGAAGCGCCTGACCCATAGCTATGGCTGGAACTATGACTTCGAGCATCTCCGCTTCGCGCCAGCCGAACCAATGCCGGACTGGCTCCTCGAAGTGCGAAGCCGCGCTGCTGCTTTTTCCGGGCTTACAGCAGACGAACTCGCTCAGGCTCTGCTGATCCGCTACGATCCAGGTGCCGGCATCGGCTGGCACAAGGACAGGCCGGTGTTCGAGCATGTCGTGGGCATTTCGCTTGGCAATGACGCTGTTCTGCGCCTGCGCCGTCGAACGACCGCCGGGTTCGATCGCGCCAAAGTCTCGCTGCCACCGCGCTCCATCTATCATTTGTCTGGTGAAGTACGTCACGCTTGGGAACATAGCATTGCCCCTATCGAGGTGCCGCGCTGGTCGATCACCTTCCGCAGCATTTCTGACAAGGTCCGAACGCTGTGAGCAGCCGCTCCTATCCCATCACGCCGGACGGACGGTATTTCGCGGTGCGCGGGCGGCTCTGGCGCATGAGCAACCCTGCTCTCGAGCCTGACGAGCGTGAACGCCTGGTGAAGGAACTGATGGACGCTCGCCGTGCCGTCGGCGCGGCGCGGCGCGCAGCCGATGCTGCCGCCGAGGCAATCGCGCATGATGCGGTCCATCGCGCCAAGGTGGCGCTTGGCGAACGTGGCTCGGCCTGGTGGTGCGATGGCGCACCCGACCTTAATCGCCATCTCGCGCGCACAGGCCCCTATGCACAATGGTATGCCGGCCTTCCTGAAGGGGAGGGCTAGGGCATTCGCTTGCGCTTGAGCTTGTCGACCAATTCCACGACAACCGGGGCATGGTCGCTGGTCCTGTCCCAGCCGCGCGGACGGCGATCGACCTCGGCCGAAATCAGCCGCGCTACGGCCCTGTCGTTCAAAAGGATATGGTCGATCCGCAGGCCCGCGTTGCGCTCGAACGAATTGCGCCAATATTTCCAAAAGGTGTAGACGCGCTCGTCAGGGTGAAGATGCCGCAGGGCATCGGTCCAGCCCAGCTCGAGCAGCCGCGCATAAGCCTCGCGAACTTCCGGCGCGAACAGCGCATCGTCGCGCCAGCGGTCAGGGACATAGACGTCGAGATCGGTCGGCATGACGTTGAAGTCGCCAGCGATCACCACCGGCGCATCGAGAGCCAGAAGCGTCGAAAGATGATCATGCAGCCTGTCGAACCATCGCAGCTTGTAATCGAACTTGGGGCCGGGTCTCGGGTTGCCGTTGGGAAGATAGAGGCCGGCGATCAGCACACCGTTTACTGCAGCCTCGATGTAGCGGCTCTGCACATCCGCCGGCTCCCCCGGAAGCCCCCGGCGCGTCTCGTGGATCTCGCCGACGCGGCTCAAAATCGCCACCCCATTCCAGCTCTTCTGCCCTAGCCAGATCGCCTCATAGCCAAGGTCGCGGAGGGCGGCTTCGGGGAAGCGCTCATCAGGTGCCTTGAGCTCCTGCAAACATACCAGGTCCGGCTCGGCAAGCGCGAGCCAGCGCAACAGCACCGCAAGCCGCCCGTTGATACCATTGACGTTGTAGGTTGCGATCTTCATGGCGTGGACAGGCGGATCAGATAAGCCTCGGCCGGGCTACCCTTGAAGACCCGTCCGACCTCGATCAGGCAGCTGCGCTTGTCCCGCAACAAGGGCATCATTCCATAACAGCTATGCGCGACTTTTCTTTGCGCACGTCCCTCTCCGTGAGCGAACGGCTTCATGCAATGCAGCGCTTCTGCCGGGGGAACCGGGAAAACGACCATGCTCGAACATCTCCCGTCCTGGCTGGGAAAGCGCTTGTCAAATGTCCGCGCCCGGCGTGTTGCGCCCTCTCTCGGCAGCGAGATCCAGGGCTCACAAACTGTCTGACCTTACCCAGAGGCTAAGGGATCCGGCGGGTGAAGCAACCTCAACATTACCCTCTTCGTCAGCAAAGATTTCACCTTCGACATGTCCCAGGAAGTCGCGAAAACATGCGCCTGAATGTTCCTTTCCCAGAGCCACCTTCTTTTCTGTGGCTGTTGCGTTTGAAAGCACAAGGATTGCGCCGGGATGATCTTCCGTTCCGTGACGCACCACTGCAATGCAATGAGGATCGTCAAACAGATCTGATTGGGCGCCGTGAGCAAAGCGCTGACGCGCTTCGATCAATCGAGGCAGGCATTTTACCGGGGAAATGTCGATCTGATGTTCGTCACCATCACCACCAGTGTCGGTGTATGAAGCCCCGTAAAGGTCCGGATGGAATATGCATGGAACGCCCTGCTCGCGGATGAGGATCAGCGCGTAGGCCAGCGGTTTGAACCAGTCTTCTACAGGAGCTTCCAGCGCCTGTAGAGGCTGAGTGTCATGGTTGCCGACAAGGGTCACGGCATGATCGGGGGAATGCGCGACCAGCGTCTCGTCGAACAGCGTGCGCAAGTCGAAACTCTCACCGGCTAGGGAAGCCTCATGGAAGCGGTGGCACAGTGCAACATCAAAGAGCATCAGCTGCTTGTCGACCTGGTCGAGATAGCGATGCAGGTTATCCATATCGGGGTGCCAATATTCAGCGACTACGAACAGATCCTGCCTGACCGTATCGCGCATATGACCAACCCAGTCTCGGAAGAACCAGGCGGGTATATGTTTGGCAGCGTCGAGGCGGAATCCATCGCAGGCGACCTGATCTGCCAGCCATCTTCCCCAATATTTCAGTTCCTCATACACTGCATGATTTCGAAACTCGACATCGGCACCCATGAGATAGTCGTAGTTACCAAGTTCATCATCGACCTCATCGTGCCATTCGCCTTCGCCATATTCATTTGCGATGCGAAACACGCCATCTTCCACTGGATCCTCAATATGGTCGATGCCGGTGAAGCAGCGGGCATCCCAGATGAAACGGGAATGTTTCCCCCGTCGTCCGGGGAATGTGAATTTCGTCCAGGCCCTGGCCTTGATGATCTGGTCATCCAATTGGGTGCGATCGTCTGGATTTGCCCGGCGCACGGATACCGACTCTGTCTCGTCAGCTCCAATCTTGTGATTGAAGACGACATCATGGATTATTCGCAGCCCCTCATTTCGTAACATGGTGGTGGCGCGTTCGAGCGCAGCCCGATCTCCATATTTGGTCGCGACGCCTCCTTTTTGATCGAACTCGCCCAGATCAAAAAGATCATAGCTGTCATAGCCTACAGACAATCCTCCCGACGCCCCTTTATATGCAGGAGGCAACCAGACATCGGTAATGCCGAGCTCGGCAAGATGCCGAGCCTGCTCGGCCACATCATTCCATAATCCGCCCCCTGCCGGATAATACCAGTGGAAGAATTGAAGCAGGGTGCGTTGCGACATGGCGGTTCCTCAAGAGATTGAAGCAGCCGCTAAACGGTCAGCACGGGCCGCGGTTGCCCGAACAGCACCAGCTTTTCGCGTTGCCGTCGCCAACACGCGCCTGACGGCCGGGGCTTCACCGCATCGATCCCACATTCAAGACGTGATGGTTGGTTCAGGCTGACAATTGCGGCTCGATCGAGCCAGGTCCAAAGTCGAGCACCTCGCCGCGATTTTCCTCCGCCGTCACATTCCGGACGAAGTCCGGAGCTTTCTTATTGAGCCAGGTTAATCTATGGATTTTTTCCGGAACATTGATGACTTCAGCGCGTCTCCCAGCAGCAACTGGCGTAAAAAAGTTGCATTTCGTGGAGACTGGGATGTCAGATTGCCGGATACTGGAATGGCTGTCGTCGAACACCGAAAATTTCCGGCTCTGGCATAATGCGCACCGGGAAAGCGCCATAAGCGTGGAGCGATACCTGCTGCATCGCGAACATATCCAGGAACCGATTTCATTTGTTGATGCCGACATGCGCCGATGCGCGGTACGGTCGAACAGCTTGTGGGAACTAAGCGTCCGACATCTCGATGGCTCGCAAACACATATTGGTGCCCCCACATTCGAACTTTGCCTCAAGGCGGCGCGCGAAATGCTTCTCCAAACCTTTCCGGGTGCAGTCGCAGCCTGAATGTAGCGGGCTGCCCAGTCCGGCTAATTTTTTGCGCGCAGCGGCAACCATGCGCCTCTGCGTCGCATTAAATCACCTTCTCGTGGCACTGCGATGCACGCATCACCTTTTCACCTGGATGATAACGCGGCTTTTGGAATTTCATCCGGGCTAAGGCCAAAGCTTCCCTCCTGGATGCTGTATCCAAAATCGGTAGCCTTCCCTGATCTCGCAACATTGTTCATGGACCAGCGTTGACCTTCATCTCCATGGAGGGTCATGCATGCCTGAGAACGACAACCGTGCTTATCCAGTGGATCGAGATCATGTTGCTTTGGGCAACGAAGACCAGATCCAATATTGGACCAGCCATTTCGGCGTTGATCAAGTGCAGTTGGAAGAGGCTGTCGATGCAGTAGGCGATGATGTCGCGGCTGTCGCGGCCTACCTTAATCAATAGGCAGCGCGGCAAAATGCAGTGAGAAAAACAAGAGGAAGATGCGGCCGGGCCGTATGGGCGGGCCGCCCGCGCGAAGCCTATCGTCCGCATGAACCGAGAGCCTTGTTCGACACGACCATGTCCGCCGCACTGACCTGTCATCGCCTCCCCACCTCATCGACATGCCAGCATCCCCATGGCTCCAGCGTTCCCCACCGCTTGAGCCTATTTCGGTACAGCCTCGCAAACTGCCTGATCTACATCAGTAGGCGCATCCAAACTTCCTCTGATGCATTTGGGTTTTGTTCCAGATCCCGAACCAGGAAGCCATCATGACAGAGGAAAATGAAGCGAGAGTTCGCCAGCGCGCGCATGCCATCTGGGAAGCGCAGGGTCACCCTGAAGGCCTGGCAACCGAACATTGGCGCCAGGCGGAAGCCGAAATTGCCCAGGCACAAGCGGCAGTTCAACTGCCAAACCCCCTGGCAAGCGGCGCTGCAGCCCAAGCGCTTACCGGAAAGAGATCAACCAAAGCCCGGGGCTGAAACCCTTTGCCTGACTTAGCTACAGGACAACACCGCCCTTGAGCCTTTATGCTGATCGTCTCGAGGGCGGGTCGCCCTATCCCCTCGGCGCCAGCTTCGATGGCCTTGGCGTCAATTTCGCCATTTTCTCCGCCAATGCCGACCGGATAGAATTATGCCTGTTTGATCCTGGCGGGCGAAAGGAAATGGCGCGCCTTACCCTTCCTGAATGCACGGATGAAGTATGGCATGGCTACCTGCCAGATGCGCGCCCGGGTCTGCTTTACGGCTATCGTGTGCACGGTCGCTACGCGCCAAAGGAGGGCCATCGTTTCAATCCCAACAAGTTGCTGCTCGATCCCTATGCCCGCCGCCTGTCGGGCAATATTCGATGGAATGACGTGCTGCATGGTTATCGGGTCCGCGGCAGGCAAGAGGATCTGGGTTTTGATCGCCGGGACAGCGCACGCGCCATGCCCAAGGCCGTAGTGACACATGACAGCTTTGACTGGTCCCGCGATATACGCCCCAATATTCCCTGGTCGCAGACCATCATCTACGAGGCCCATAGCAAGGGCCTGACCAAGCTCCTGGAGGCTGCGCCAGCACAGGAACGTGGTACATTCGCCGCGCTCGCGCATCCCAAAGTGATCGACCATATGAAGCGCCTCGGCGTCACCGCGCTCGAACTGATGCCCATCCACGCTTTCACCCAAGATCGCTTTCTGTTGGAAAAGGGCCTGCGTAACTATTGGAGCTATAACAGCCTGAGCTTCTTCGCGCCCGAGCCAAGCTATTTTGCGAGCGATACGCATGACGAGTTGCGCGTGGCCGTGCGGCGGCTTCACGCGGCCGGTATCGAGGTCATCCTGGATGTCGTCTACAATCATAGTTGCGAGGGAAGCGAGCTGGGGCCAACCCTCTCCTGGCGCGGTATCGACAATGCAACCTATTACAGGCTCCTGCCCGAAGATCGGCGTTATTGTCTCAACGATACCGGCACAGGCAACAGTTTCAACCTGACCCATGCCAGGGTGATACAGATGGTAGCTGACTCGCTGCGCTATTGGGCGAACAGTTTTGGTGTGGATGGCTTTCGGTTCGACCTCGGTTTGACGCTTGGGCGTACAGAATATGGGTTCGATCCCAATGCAGGCCTTTTTGACGTCCTGCGACAGGATCCGGTACTTGGAAGGCTCAAGCTCATCACCGAACCATGGGACGTGGGCATGGGCGGCTATCAGCTCGGTAATTTTCCGCCCGGCTTTGCCGAATGGAACGACAAATATCGTGATACCGCGCGTCGGTTCTGGCGAGGGGATCCTCTGCAGAGAGCCGATCTGGCGGCGCGGCTGTCAGGCTCTGGCGACATTTTCGATCGCCGCGCGCGGCGCCCCTGGGCCAGCGTGAATTTTCTGGCCAGCCATGACGGCTACACGCTTGCCGACGTCGTTTCCTATGAGGAGCGACATAATGAGGTCAATGGCGAGGATAATCGCGACGGCCACGATAATAATCTCTCGCGCAACTGGGGCGCGGAGGGATCGACGGATGACCCGAGGATCATTGCCCGACGACACAATGTTCGTCGCGCCATGCTCACGACCCTTCTTGCGTCTCTTGGCACTCCGATGCTGGTAGCAGGCGATGAATTTGGTCGTACGCAGGGCGGTAATAACAACGCCTATTGCCAGGATAATGCAATCAGCTGGCTCGACTGGTCGATGATGGAAAGCGAGGAAGGGAAGGCGCTTTTCGATTTCACCGCCAGATTGATCGCGTTGCGCAAGGCCCATCCGGTGCTGCGTGCCCCAACCTTCCTCTATGGTCAGGACTCGCCAGGCTTCGGCATCAACGACATCGAATGGTGGGATGAGCGCGGAGAAAAGTTGACGCACGACGACTGGCACAATCCCGAAGGGCGCGCCCTTGTCATGCGACGGGCAAGCCTGCTGGAGGATGGGCGCGTCGAGGCTCTGACGCTGCTGCTCAACGCAAGCGAGGATGCAATCGACTTCACGCTTCCTTCACCCTCCGCTCCGCGACAGGTGCTCATCGACAGTGCGCAGCCCGAGCGAGCGCCCTTTGCTATCGGCGACGTCTACAAGGTGGAGGCACATGCGGCAGTGTTGATATGCTGGCTTGGCGAAAGGCCAGCCATATGACGCAATGGGGCCCGAGCGATCTTGGCGAGGGGCGATGGCGCTTTGCGCTTTGGGCGCCGAACCGGGACAATGTCACTCTGGAAATTGATGGAGCCCAGGCGCTGCCGATGGCACCGTCTGATGGAGGCTGGTTCTATCTCGAGACTGAAGCGACAGCGGGAGACCGCTATCGTTTTCGCCTTACCGCCGACCTCGCCGTCCCGGACCCTGCATCGCGCCGACAATGTGGCGGCGTTCATGGCTGGAGCGTCGTCACTCCGATCGCCGCGCCCGCTAGCGGCTGGCAGGGGCGCCCCTGGGAGGAGGCTGTCATCTATGAGCTGCATGTCGGACTGTGTGGAGGATTTGCAGGCGTAGCGGCAAGACTGCCTGCTCTGTCAGAAATTGGCGTGACAGCGATCGAGCTCATGCCGATCAATGCTTTCAGCGGCTCTCGCAACTGGGGCTATGATGGCGTGCTCCCCTTCGCGCCGGCCGAAGCCTATGGTGGCCCGGCGGACCTGCGCGCGCTGATCGACGCTGCTCATCGCCTGGAGATGATGATCTTCCTTGACGTCGTCTACAATCATTTCGGGCCCGATGGAAACTATCTCGGCAACTATGCCACGCCCTTTTTTCACGCCCAGCGCCATACACCATGGGGCGGAGCGGTGGCGGTCGACCGACCGCAGGTCGCGGCCTATTTTCGCGAAAATGCGTTGATGTGGTTGAACGATTATGGCTTTGACGGACTTCGCTTCGACGCGGTCCATGCGATCGGCAACGATGATTTTCTTGACGGTCTGGCGCGCGATATCCGCGCAGCCACGCCGGGCCGCCGCATATATCTGATGCTCGAAAATGAGCGAAACGATGCTGCCAGACTAACCCCCCACACCTATGATGCGCAGTGGAATGACGATTTCCACAATGTCATGCATGTTCTTCTGACGGGGGAACATGATGCCTATTACGAGGATTTTGCCGACCAACCCGCACAGAAGTTGGCACGCTGCCTCAGCGAAGGGTTCATCTACCAGGGGGATCCCTCACTGCATCACAAAGGTGCGCCGCGTGGGAGCCCCAGTACGCACCTGCCCCCTCACGCCTTCATCGCATTTCTGCAGAACCACGACCAGACCGGCAACCGCGCGCTGGGCGAGCGGCTGATCCATCTTGTATCTGTAGAACGGCTCAGGGCCGCGACGAGCCTGCTGCTCCTCATGCCGCACATCCCCCTGCTGTTCATGGGCGAGGAGGTGGGCGCCAAAAGTCCCTTCCTGTTTTTTACGGATTTTCGCGATGATCTTGCCGATGCCGTCCGTGAGGGCCGGCGTCTTGAGTTCAAGGGCTTTGCCAGCTTCTCGAGCAGCGATGCCAGGGAACGCATTCCCGATCCCAACGCGCTCGAAACCTTCAACATGGCAAGGGTTATGCAAGGCCAGGACGCCGCGGACTGGCGATCCTTCTATGCCACGCTTTTAACCCTCCGCCGCCAGGCGGTCATGCCGGGGATTGCTGGCGCACGGGCGCTTGGCGCAACTGCGCTCTCCAGCGGCGCTGTCAAGGCGAGATGGATGCTTGGCAATGGTCGCCTGCTTACCATCCTCATCAACCTTGGCGGCGTGGCGGTCGACCTTTCTGAAAGCACGCAGCCCTGCTTCTCGACAGGGGATCCGGGCGCGCCGGCCAGTTGCACCATCTGGATCGGGCAACCGCAATGATACTGCTTCACCAGCTCGCGCAGGAGGCCGGCATCGCGCGCCTGTGGACCGATGCGGACGGTATGGAGCAGGTTGTAAGCGATGATAGCCTGCGCGCGATCCTGGCCTCGCTCGGCCTTCCGGCCGACAATGACGCTGCTGTTACAGTGTCACGCGCCGCGCTCCACCAGCGACGCTCTGCCCGCCCCGGATTGGTGACCGTTGATTGCGGCGAGCCTCTCCCGCTGCCTGGCGGAAAATTCACCCTCCGGGACGAGACGGATGCCGTCCTGAAAATCGATTCCGAATGCGGCTTGTCCGTTCCTGGCTATTATCGCGCTGATCTGGATGACGGCAGCGTCATGCTGGCGGTCGCGCCTCTCACCTGTCCTGCTATCAGGACTCGAGGGTGGGGCGTCACTGTTCAGATTCCCTCGCTTCGCGAAGAAGAGAAGGATTTTGGTGATTTTGACACTCTTATCGAGGCCGTCACACGGCTGGGCGCCTGCGGCGCGGATGCAGTAGCCCTCAGCCCGGTCCATGCCCAATCGCTTCTCGCACCCGGCCGCTTCGCGCCTTACTCACCCTCGAGCCGCGTTGAACTCAACGCGCTGCTGCTACCAGTGCACAGGCGGGGCGTGGCGCCGTCAGCCACGCTGATTGAATGGGACGTCGCTGGTCCGGCCAAGCTCAAGGCGCTTGAAGAAGCGTTCAGGCGTTCTGCGGCAAAGGGCAACGCTGACGCTCAAGTCGACAGTTTCGAGGCTTTCACACAGGCGCAGGCCCGTGCCAAGCTTGATGATGTCCAGCGTGAGGCAAAGAATGCGGGCATGGCGATCGGCGTCATCACAGACCTTGCTGTCGGCGTCGATCCGCAGGGAGAGGAAGCACGCAAAGATCCGGGTGCCTTTCTCCAAGGCCTGCACATAGGCGCGCCGCCCGACCCGCTGGGACCTCAGGGTCAGGACTGGGGCCTTACAAGCTACAGCCCTCAGGGCCTGGCAGATCGCGGATTTGCCCCCTTCATCGCTTTGCTGCGGACCAATATGCCCCGCGGCGGAGGCATCCGGATCGACCATGGCTTTGGACTGCAGCGTCTTTGGATCATTCCCCAAGGTCGTCCGGCAACCGAGGGCGCCTATCTCTCCTATCCCTTTAACGACATGCTGCGCCTTGTCAGGCTTGAGGCCTGGCGCGCAGCCTCCGTCGTCATTGCCGAGGATCTTGGAACCCGACCTCCTGGATTTGGCGAGGCGCTGGAAAAGGCAAATATCTATGGCATGACCGTTCTGCCTTTCACCCGTGGCGAAGAAGGATTTCGGCCAGCATCAGCCTATCCCGAACGTTCCGTGGCCATGAGCGGAACACACGACATCGCTACAATCACGGGCTGGTGGACTGGTCGCGATCTGGACTGGAACCGCAGGCTTGATCGCGGAGGGGAGACGCCTGCCGAACGGGCCGAGGCCCGATCAGCGCTATGGACCGCTATCGGTGGGGGCGCGCCGCAGCCCGCTGATGATGACGCGGCGCCTGTCATTGAGCGCGCGCTTGCCTTTCTGGCGGGATCAACTGCTCCTCTGTTGCTGGTGCCGATGGAAGATCTCCTTGGCCTTGCCGAGCAGCCCAACCTCCCGGGCACCACGAACGAACATCCCAATTGGCGCCGCCGCCTTCCCGCGCCGATCGAAAGGCTGCTTTCCGACCCCGATGTCCAGCAACGTATCGCCTGCCTCTCCACGATCCGTCCGAAGACCGCTTTGCAAAAAAGGGTTCAGCCATGACACCGCGCGCGACCTACAGGGTCCAGCTGACGAAGCAGTTCCCTTTTGCAGCTGCCCGGGCAGTCATACCCTATCTCGCGGATCTGGGCGTGAGCCATCTTTATGCTTCTCCCATCACCACGGCGCGCCAGGGCTCAACCCATGGCTATGATGTCATCGACCCAACCCGGATCAATCCCGAGCTTGGCGGCGAGGACGGGTTCCGCCAACTGGTTGCAGCCCTGCGAGCCCATGGCATGGGCATCATCATCGACATCGTCCCTAATCATATGGGGGTAGCTGGCGGCGAAAATCCCTGGTGGAACGATGTATTGCGATTGGGCCCGACCAGTCCGTTCGCCTGCTATTTCGATATAGACTGGAACGGTCCCCTGAAGCTTCCCATATTGGGCGGGCCACTGGCTGCCGTCATCGCGCAGGGCGATCTCGTCGTTGGATCAGCGGGAGCACCCCATCTACTGCTCTATGGTGAGCAGAAGCTTCCCCTGCGTCCAGACGGACCCCAGCAGGGCGATATCGCGACTATCGCGGAAGCACAGCATTATGCCCTCATTCATTGGCGTACTGCTGGCGATCAGCTGAACTGGCGCCGATTTTTCTCAATCAACGATCTGGCTGGCGTGAGGGTTGAAGACCCGGCCGTCTTCGAGGCGACGCATGGCCTCTATTTCCACCTCTATCAGGAGGGATTGATTGACGGGCTGCGCATCGACCATGTCGATGGCCTGTCGGACCCTGCGCGTTATTGCCGCCGTCTGCGATCGCGAATGGACCAGATCCGTCCCGGCGCCATCATCCTCGTTGAAAAGATAGTTGGGCCCGGGGAAATGCTTCCTCCCGACTGGGGCGTCGAGGGGACCAGCGGTTATGATTTCATGCGCGATGTCACGGCCCTGCTGCACGACCCCATTGGCGAAACACCTCTCGCAAGCCTGTGGGAGGCCCTCGATCCTGATCAGTCCGACCCGCAAGATGTCGTCCGGCGCGCGAAACGCGACATGCTCGAATGGCAGTTCGAGGCGCAGCTGGCTGCCTGCGTTCACGCTTTCAGCGCCGTCGCCCAAAGCAGCGGACAAGCCGCGATCATGGCGTGGACGGAGCCGATGTTGCGCCGATCGATCAGCTGCCTACTGCAGGCCTTTCCTGTCTATCGCACTTATGGCGACGGACAATCGGCTCCTGCAAGCGACGAGGAAGTGAGGCTCGAGGCGTGGGAAGCGGCAAAGCCCTCTCTGCCCCCCGGCGAGAGACCGGTAGGACAGCAGATTCTGGCATGGCTTGCCGGTGATGGCCCTGGCCAGTCCGAGCTTGCGGCCGAGGCTGTACGCCGATTTCAGCAGCTTTCGGCGCCGATAGCCGCCAAGGGGGTGGAAGACACCGCCTTTTATCGCCGGGCACCACTATTGTCAGCCAATGAGGTTGGATCGGCGCCGGCGGAATTTTCCATTTCGCCGGCGGAATTTCATCGCCGGGTCCTTCAGCGGGCCAGCGAGTTCCCGGCGGCCATGCTCGCGACCGCGACCCATGATCATAAGCGCGGTGAGGATAGCCGCGCCCGCATTGCGGTACTCAGCGGCGTGCCAGATCTCTGGGAGCATCATGTCCAAGGATGGATTAAACGCGCCAGGACGCATCATGGCGACATTCATCCTGCCGATTGCTATCAGCTTTTCCAGACCTTGTTTGGCACTTGGGACGGCTCAAGCGATACTCTTGCCTATATGGATCGCATCCTTGCCTGGCAACAAAAGGCGCTCCGGGAGGCCCGGCTTCGCTCCAGCTGGGAGGAACCATGCATCGACTATGAAGAAAAGGCTGCCCATCTTGTACGTGATCTTGTTGGAGCCTCCGACTTCAGAGACGATATGGAGCGCCTGATCGGACGTATCGGGCCCGCTGCCCAGGCTCACAGCCTGGTGCAGACCGTTCTGAAATTCTGCCTGCCCGGCATTCCTGACATTTACCAGGGCTGCGAATTGGAGGATCTGAGCCTGGTTGACCCCGATAATCGCCGCGCCGTCGATTATGCGCGACGTCAGGCTTTGCTTGCCCCCGGTGAAATGACAGAAAATGCCAAGATCAAGCTTGTTCAGAGGCTTCTGGCACTGCGCCGGGACAATTATTCGCTTTTTGCGTCTTCCCGCTACGAGCCTGTACTGGCCAGGGGGCCGAGAGCCGGAAACATCCTTGCCTTCACCCGGCGAAACGAAACAACGCAGCTGACCTGCGCAGTCCTCATCCGCGCGACCTCCGCTATCACGGAGTCTGGTTGCCTGCCGTCATCGCAATGGTGGCAGAACACATATCTGGAAGCGGGCGCCTCAATACCAGCGCATCAACTCTTCGCTCAGCAACCCTATTATATGTCCCTCGACCGAACCGCTCCCTAGATCTGAGCGCAAGCGCAAACCCTGTTGGGCAGATTTTCCTGCGGGCGCTTTTCATGCTCTGCTGCGCGGCTGACAAAGCTTTGTTCTGGTGCTGCAGGAGGGGGGGCTTTTCCAAGGACCCGCGCCGATCGAAAGGTCGAACAACGAGTTTTTCGCCACGTTTCAGGAGAATGACCGCACCTCCGCTCGGATGCACTATAGCAGATTCCGGTCCAACTTCGTCAGCTCGACTGCTCTAGACCGCTGATTCGACGCGTTTTCCGAGTCATCAGGTGATTCCATCTGATTAGAAAACGCTTTAGCGACCGCGATGCCGGCAGTCCGGTCAGCCGGGTCGAACCCGACGCCGTCACTCCAGGCAGGGCTCCACCGCGACATATTGATCGATCAACCTGGCGCCGCCAAACGTCGTGAGAAACGCGACGTCGGCTGCATCGCGGCCTACGCCGATCTTTGCCATGCCAGCTTCCCGCGCCATGCCCGTAGCATCGACAAGATGCCATTCTCCCTCAAGGAAAATCTCGGCGACCGCATGGAAATCGGGAGGCTCAACGCCAACGGCATAGACGCTCGCGATCCTGGCAGGAATACCGGCAGACCGGGCCAATGTAATCAAAAGATGCGCATAATCGCGACAAATCCCACGGCGCGAGATGAAGGTGTCGGCCGCAGTGGTCATGACGTCGCTTGAGCCGGGAACATAGCGCACATGGTGATGAACCCAGTCACGCATGGCTATGACAAGCTCGCCCCCCTGAAGCGTCCCGAACTCCTCTTCGACAAAGCTTTGGAAACGATCGGATTCGCAGTACCGAGACGAAAGCAGATAGGGAATGGTTTCACCGGGCAATTGATGCGGCGGCACCCTTTGCAACTGTCGGCAGTCAGCCAAATTACGGTTGACGACTATCCTGGCTCGATAGTCGACGACCATCTTACCGGACATCCGCAACCATATCCGCTCGCCGATACCGTCCTGCGCGGGAACATGGGCGATATGATCCGCCCGGGGAAGGATGAGGTCCTTCCATTCGATCGCCTGCTCAGGAATATCAGCGGCCTCGATCTGCAAGAGCAGGTCCGTTGGACCAGCCAGCTCGTAATCGAGATGAACATGGACGCTAAGTTTCATGCAAACTCCAAGCCTTGGGCGACTGAGCCGAACCGAAGACAAACTCCGATACATATCTAGAAATATCAAGTCTTTGTTCTGTGTGCTTCGCTACGCACCAGATATAAAAACAGCTCACTAAAAAAGTTGATCCAGCGCAGGCATAAAATGGACACGGCAAATCGCGGTTGCATTCGCCTTGGAAAATAAACCTAGGTTATAGATTGATCTGGATTATGAAGATTTCTGGTATTTAGATTCGGAATCTGAGGAAATTAATCGCGGCATTTGTGTTGAACGCTTGCCGATCGCAATCCTCGCGCATCGTCGCTGGGAGAGCGTGGAGTGCGTATCGCCATCATAGCCCATCTGAAATATGCTATCGGCGAGCCATTCGCTGGCGGTCTGGAAATGCACACGCATATCCTTGCCCGGTCGCTTCGGGAACGGGGCCATGACGTCACCCTTTTCGCTTCGACGCGATCCGACCCAAGTCTGGGGCTAGAAGCGATCTGCGAGGAAACGTCGCTTCTCGAGACCGGTATTGACGAGGCGAACGATGTCGCCTTCTTTCGTGAACACCATGCTTATCTGGACCTGATGACTGCGTTGCGGTCACGCTCATTTGACCTCATTCACAACAATTCCCTGCATTATCTGCCGGTCAGCATGTCCGAAACATTGTCGGTCCCCGTCGTCACCACCCTCCATACGCCGCCCTTCTGCTGGCTCGAGAGCGGGATCAGGCTCAATCGCGGACCAATGACCTATGTGGCGGTCTCCGAAGCGACGGCCGCGATGTGGCGCCATGTTGCGCATGCCCACCACGTCATTCCCAATGGTATCGACCTCAGGCATTTTCCCTACCAGCCCATTGCCAACCAGAAGCCCTATCTCATTTGGTATGGCCGGATTGTTCCCGAGAAGGGACTGGATTATGCGATCGACGCCTCGCGTCTGGCGGGGTTGCCCTTGCGGATCGCGGGACCGATCTCGAACCAGGGCTATTTCGATAAGCTCATCGCGCCCCGATTGGGAGGGGATGTCGAATATGTCGGGCATCTTTCTCACATCGCGTTGTCCAAGCTTGTAGGCGGTGCCGTCGCCGCCCTTTGCACGCCGCGCTGGGAAGAACCTTACGGTCTGGTCGTGGCTGAAGCGCTTGCCTGCGGTACCCCTGTCGCCGCATTCGCGCGTGGCGGCTTGCCTGCGCTCCTGACGCCCGATTGCGGCGTTCTCGCTGAACCGGACAATATTTCCTCTCTCGCATCGGCCGTACTTGCCGCCTCGCTACTCGAGCGCAGCGCCTGCAGGGCATATGCCGAGCATTATTGCTGCTCGCGGCGCATGGTCGACGAATATGAGGCTTTGTATCGGCATCTTGCGATGGCGCCGATCGCGATCCCGAATGCGCCGGATATTGGGCTCCCACCTGTCGCGGATGTCGCATGACGCAGGTCTGTATCTGTGTACCGGCCCGCAACGAGGCAGAGCATATCGGCCGCCTGATCAAAGCCTTGGCCCGGCAGGGAACAGGGGCGCCCTTCGCTGTCGCAATCTGCGTCAATAACAGCAAAGATGCGACATACGCCGTCGCACTCGACGCCGCGCAGCGCTTCAACGCCCGCTTCCCGCTCAAAATGATCCAGCGAGAGTTCGACCCCGTCCTTGCGCACGCCGGGTCTGCTCGCCGTGCCGCGATGGATCTTGGCGCCGAATTAGTGGGCCCGCGTGGTATGCTGATTTCTACAGACGCTGACTGCCGGCCTCCGGCAGACTGGGTCGATGCCAACCTTGCGCATTTCGCCCTGGATCGGATCATTGGCGGCCGGATCGAACTGGATGAGTTGGAGGCCGCTCAAGCACCGGAAATATTTTCGCTGCGTCGTCGCTTCGAGGCCTATTGGCGGACGGTGCGCGCAATCGAGGATGCGATCGATCCGGTTGATTGGGACATGCCGCCCCGGCATGGCGATCATACGGGCGCGAGCCTTGCGCTATCGGCAGATCTTTACATCCGCGCAGGCCGCGTGCCACTCCTTCGCACAGGAGAGGACCGTGCCTTGGTCGAAGCAGCGATCGAAGTGGGCGGCAAACTGGTTCACCCCAATGCCGTATGGACGCGGGCATCATCCCGCACCGTGGGGCGCGCCGATGGCGGCATGTCGGCTGATATGCGGCAATGGCTGGGCTGCGCACAGAGGGGAGACACACCTTTCGTCCCCGCTTTATCGCATTGGGAGGCGCGCGCACGATGGCGGTTTCAGGCCAGGCGCGAAATGAGCGCAGCGGCATTTGTAGAGGCGGAACGCACCCTGCCTGCATTGCCCTGTGACATGCCGCTTCCGAGGCCGGCCGCTATCTCATGAGCCGCCCGATCGGCTATTACGTCCATCATCATGGCGACGGTCACCGTCAACGCGCGATCGCACTTTGTCGGTCGCTGGGGAGCGTCACGCTGCTGGGGACCGGGCTGATGGCCCGGACTGAAGGCCTTCCCTGTCTTGAACTGCCTGATGACCGCCTCGATGATGGGTTCTGGGGTATCGACGGCTCCCAGCGGCCTTTGTCGCTCCATTATGCTCCGCTGGACCATGAGGGAATCCGGCAGCGCACCGCACTGATAGCAGCCTGGATCGCGCAGGCGCGGCCGCGCCTGATAGTGGTAGACGTATCGGCCGAGGTGGCAATGCTAGCCCGTCTCGCATCCGTGCCCACTGTTTATGTCCGTTTGAACGGCAGAAGACTTGATGCTGCACATCTTGAAGCCTTCCGCGGGGCAACTGCTCTGCTTGCCCCCTTCCATGAAGCTTTGGACGATGATGAAATCCCCGGCTGGATCCGCAAAAAGACCATCTACGCTCCTGGCATTGTCCGATCAGCGCGCAGCGAGGCAATTGAACGTGATGGCGACGTATTGATTGTCCTTGGGCGAGGGGGCGGCATTTCTGACGGGAATAGATGGGCCGAAATTGCCCGTGCGACACCCGAGCGTAAGTTTCGCATCATTGGCCCCTGCACGGCGCCTGCATCCTTTCCGGACAATCTGGAATTACGGGGATGGGTCGAAGATGCCGATGCACAGATCGCAGCCTCAGCGGTCGTTATCGGGGGTGGGGGAGACGGCGTTGTCAGCGCGGTATTGAGCGCGCGTCGTCCCTTCATCTGCGTGCCCGAACCACGTCCCTTTGACGAACAGGTATCGAAGGCGGAAAAGCTTTCGGCTGTAGGTGGCGCGATCGCATGCTTTGAATGGCCGCCAGCAGGCGACTGGCCGGGAATGATCAATCAGGCGATCGAGCGCGCCAGATGTTGGCCCGACTGCCTGATGGACACAGGTGGAGCCGAACCCATCGCCCGCTGGTTGAATGACCTTGCCGGCACATCGCCGGCAGACAGGAGTCGTGCTACGTGATCCCCGATATCCAAAGTCAGGACCCCGGAACGATCGATATTGTCGATCGGCTGGCAATATTGGGCGCGCGCTATGATGCGGCACCCAACTTCCCCTGCGAGAGCATGTCGGCCCTGATCGAAAGCGGGCACCATCGCTGGTTTGCCCCCCAAATATGCGGGGGCCTTCCCTTCGAAGACGAGGCAGCGCGCTGCCGTGCGATGGCGCAGGCCTTGCGCGAAGTGGGACGCGGCGATCTCAGCATTGCTCGGCTCTACGAAGGCCATGTCAACGCTTTGTCCCTGTTCGAATGGTATGGGGTGCCCGATCAGTTCCGCTGGCTGGCAAATGCCCTCGATCGCGGAGCATGGTTCGGAGTTTGGGCGACCGAGCCATCTCCCGGCGTCCGATTGACGCGAGAGACTGTTCCCTCGCTACTTGGCGAGAAGATATTTGCCAGCGGGGCTGGGGGGCTTGATTATGCGCTTGTAACGGCCGCGAGTGAAGGCGAGCACCGTCGGCTCGTCATTGTTCGCGCTGATGAGAAAGTCCGCGCGGACCTGTCAGGATGGCGTGTACGAGGCATGCGCGCGAGCGTGAGCGGACGCTATGTGCTGGACGACGTAACGGTCGAACCTGACATGCTGCTGGGCAAGCCAGGTGACTATGACCAGGATCCCCGTTTTACCGCCGGGGCATGGCGCTTTTGCGCCGCGCAGCTTGGTGGAATTGAAGCGCTCGTCACAGAAATTCGTCGCTCCATGCGCGACGCGGCGCGCGAGGATCCTGTCCAGCGCGCGCGGTTCGCCGATGCCACCGTTGCTGTCCGAACCGCTGGCTTCTGGGTGGCGGAAGCTGCACAGCGTTTCGCATCTGGTCATGACGATGCCGTCGCCGTGGCTCGGATGACACGCGGTGTCGTCGAGGACGCCGGGTTCATTGTAATGGAGGCCGCCGCGCGGATCCTCGGGACACAAAGTGCCCTAGACGGGCAACGTGCTGACAAGATCGTCCGCGACCTATCTCTCTATCTGCGGCAGGCAGGTCCAGATCATGCCCGCGATGAGGCCGCCAAGGCACTTCTCGACCACGATATCTGGGTTGAGGGCGAACGCTTGTGGTGAACACCGAGCTTCTTTCGCGCAGCCGCTGGTCGCAGGCGCGCTGGCTCATATTGGCACCCCATCCTGACGATGAGACGCTGGGGGCCGGCGCGCTGATAGCGCATTGCGCCGCCAGAGATCGATTAGGCGCTATCGTCTACCTGACCGACGGGGCGGGATCGCACCCCGAAGGTACGCCGCGCGTTGCGATCACCCGGCGCAAGGAAGCCCGGCACGCCATTGGGAGATTAAATGCTGCCGCCGCCCCGGCGATCTGGATGGGGTGGCGCGATGCCCAACCCCATCCTGTCGATAGCCAGATTTTCAGCCGAGATGCCGATAGACTGGCAGCGTTCATCCGCTGGCGCCGGATCGATGCGATTGCAGTGTCCGACTACAGCGAAACGCATTGCGACCATGTCGCCGCCTATCGACTTGCGAAGGCGGCGACGCGCCGGGCAAAGCGGCCAGTCACATTGTTCGCCTATCATGTGTGGAGCGATCCGCCGCCCTTTGCCCGACGGATTGCGACGCCTTCCATGGCTGTTGGACGCAGGCGACAGGCGCTTTTGGCGCATCGCAGCCAGATGTCGCCGATGATGGGCGATGGCTTCAGGCTCCCGCGCGAGAAGCTGCGCATGCCCGCACGGGACATACTGACATTGAGAAGGGATCGACAATGACCGTCACCAGCCTCAAGGCGGAATATTTCGATGACATATTCGCCTCAAATGATGATCCGTGGGATCTTGCATCCAGCAAATATGAAGCCGCCAAATTCGCCCATACCCATGATGTCCTGGCGGACCGCCGATATGCCCGTGCGCTTGAGATCGGCTGTGCCCATGGTGTTCTGACCAGCCATTTGGCGCCAATGTGCGATAGCCTGCTGGCAATCGATATCAGCACCAAGGCGCTCACAAAGGCGCGAGAGCGGGTGGGCGACCGTCCTGGCGTCACGCTCGCGCAGATGGCCTTTCCGCACGATACACCGGATGGCGAAGGCTACGACCTCGTCATTTTGTCCGAGGTCGCTTATTATTGGGACCTTGTAGATCTTGATCGGGCAGGTGAATGGTTGCGCGATCAGGTTGCTGCCGGCGGCCGTATAATCCTTGTCCATTATACCGGAGAGACTGATTACCCTCATAGTGGCGACGAGGCGGTCGAGGCTCTTTGGACCGAACTCGGTTCGAATTTCGAAGTGGAGCTGGCCGAACGGCACGACACATATCGACTAGACCTGTGGAAACGCTGCTAATGGGCGTTTCCGTCCTCACCATCGTTCGCAACCGTAGCCTGCATCTGGCGCAGCTTGTAGCCGGCTTGCAGCGGAGTGATCGTCAACCCAATGAACTGATCGTCGTCGATATGAGCGATGAACCGGTCACATTGCCACCGGCTCAGTTTCGCGTGCATATTGATCAATTCGAGGCCAACGGCCTCCCGCTGGCAGCGGCGCGAAATCGAGCAGCTTCGCTGGCCAGTCATGACAGGCTCGTGTTTCTGGATGTCGATTGCATCCCCATGCGACAGTGCATTGGGATCCTGGCTGATACCCTAAGCGAATATGATGCCCTTCTATGTGCGGATATCCGTTATCTTGGCCCAGATGATGCCCGCGACTGCTGGAACGAGACAGACTTGCTAAAGCGCGGTCGCGCGCATCCGGTGCGCTTATTTCCGGACAAAGGCTTAAGAGAAGAGGCTAATGCCGGACTGTTCTGGTCGCTTGCCTTCGCGCTGCGGCGCTCGACGTTCCAGGCGCTGGGCGGGTTCGATGAAGGGTTCATCGGCTACGGCGCTGAAGACACGGATTTCGGGTTCAGAGCAGTGGCAGCTGGCCTGAAGCTGCTATTTGTCGGTGAGGCCATAGCCTGTCACCAATATCATGACAGTCATGATCCACCGCTGCAGCATCTCGATGATATTGTACGAAATGCACGGCGCTTCCATGCGCGCTGGAAGCATTGGCCGATGGAGGGCTGGCTTGAAGCGTTTGAGCGTCTGGGCATCGTGCAGCGCCAAGGAGATAAGCTTGTCCAGCTTCGCGCACCGACACGAGCCGAGATGATGGGCTCAAAGGTTGAACCGGCAGACTGGACATCAGAACAAAGCCGTAACTATCACCATGCCGAACAGAGGGCTGACATTTCGCCCAAGTGACTGGCGGTTGCCCTACGTTGGGGTGGAATGGCGCCGAAGCCATCTTCCTGCCTAGCAAGACTGATTGCGTATCGTCATGGCCTGGCGCGCGGAGTCGCGGACCGCGCCGGGCAACCGCTCGCTCCTATCTCATGTTCGTAACTTAGCTCGCACGACGCGCCTCCATGAATATGCCGACAAATATATTGCTCTCGATATTATGAAGATCAGGGCGCCACGCCTTGCGTGCTGGCCGAACTCCCCCATATTGTGCGGTGCAGCATAAACAAATTGTCGCGAGTGAACGGCTGCTGTTGCAGGATAGGAGATTTTCGTATGTCTAGATTATCCGCTACAATCGCCCGATTGGCAGCCATGCGAGCCAGCCACTCGCTCCAGGCTCTATCCGCTGGTCCCAGTCGCCTGGTGGACCTCGATGCTTTTGGGACCAACCCAGGCGCGTTGAACGCCAAAATCTATGTGCCCGAGAAGATTGCTGAGAAACCGGCGCTGGTCGTCATATTGCATGGCTGCACGCAAACCGCCGAAGGCTATGATCGCGGCGCGGGCTGGTCACAATTAGCAAATGAGCACGGTTTCCTGCTGCTATTTCCAGAGCAGCGACGCGCAAACAACCCCAATCTCTGTTTCAACTGGTTCTCTCCCACAGACAATGGCCGCGATCTGGGCGAGGCGCTATCCATCCGACAGATGATCATGGCGATGGTGAATAGCCATGGGGTCGACCCGTCGCGCATATTCGTGACAGGTCTTTCAGCAGGGGGCGCAATGACCTCTGTCATGCTTGCCAGCTACCCGGAATTGTTTGCGGGCGGCGCGATCATCGCCGGCCTGCCGTACGGATTGGCGTCGAATATCTCGCAGGCGCTTGAAACCATGCGCGGATGTGGAGCTTTCGACGCGGAGGATCTGGGTGATCGGGTCCGTCGCGCGTCGGCCCATTCCGGCCCCTGGCCACGCATTTCGATATGGCACGGCAGCGCCGATGCGACAGTCAGCAGTTCCAATGCAGAGGCAATTCTTGCTCAGTGGTTGTCGGTCCACGGTCTTGAGCCGGCACCGGACGTTTCAGAGCAGATAGCGGGCCACCGCAGGCGCTCCTGGAACGATGCAGTCGGACGCCCGCTTATCGAGGATTATCGCATTGCCAAGATGGGCCACGGCACACCACTCTCCACGAGCGGGCCGGATGCTTGCGGCATGGCAATGCCGCATATGCTCGAAGCGGGTATCTCATCCACTCGCAGGATCGCATCGTCCTGGAACCTGTTAATAGCTGGCACGGAGCGCACTGTCGCGCAATCGGTCGGCAAAGCTCGGGAGGGCACACCGAGTCTGCCGGTATCAAAGGTAAATCGATTGGAAGCGTTGCCCTCCGAACCTTCATGCCCGACCATGTCAGGGAAGGCAGGCGTAGAAAAAGTCATCCACGATGCGCTCCGGGCTGCGGGCCTCATGCGCTGAGCAGATTTCACCTCATGGGTTGCATACGGCCGATCCGATAGGGACCATCGCGCGACGCCATGACTTTTCCCTTCCAACTCAGTTCGACCAACCCTTCGGCTACTAGCTGATCGATTGCGGCGTGGACGACCGGCATTTCTTCACGCCACGACGGCCCTTTGGGATCAGCGTTCGCTTTACCGGCAACCATCCGTGCGACCTCGCTTGGACAGATTGTCGCCTGGCCCGTGCGGCGGCGAGCAAATGTAAAACCTTGTTTCGCGCATTCTCTATCCGCTCAAGGGCAATGTCAGAGGTCATCGGGTCAGGTAAGGATGGTGCCCGGCCTGAGGCGGTGCCAGGCGGGCAGCAACGCTCGGAACAGAATCTACCCGCGCCCAATACCGCGTCCATCTCGTGCGCCAGATGAACGAGGGTCCGCAGCCAGTGCAGATTTTCCAGGAAAGCTTCAGCTTGTGGTGGGTCATGACAGGATCAGGATTAGAGCCCGATCTCCTCGAGTGCCCGAGCGACCTCGGGGTCCAGGGCCTGGTCGGATTTGGGCGTCAGGCGGTTTAGCGCAGTACGCAGCCGCTGTTGTGCAACCTGCAATGTCTTGTGCCGAACCTCACGCGTGACGTTGGTTCGCCATGATCGGCTCTCGCCCAGCAGAGCTGCCCATTTCGCCTCTTCTGCCGCCAGGATCGACAGGGCCAGCCTCAGACCATCCCGGCGGCCACGCGCATAATCCTCTTCCATGACCACCACCTCGAAGATTTGACACTCCGTACATCGGCAGCGCGTGCCTCCGGCGAATGGCTCAGCGCAGCACTGTTGCCAAGCTATCAGCAGTTTGCATCATTTTCTGACTCGAAACCCTGAACAGCTTTCACAACGCCGTACCCAATGGCGGTCAGCAGACCGACCTTTACCACAGTACCGACAATGCGCGGCATGAAGTAACCGATAACGGCTCCCTTCGCGCCGCTGTCGCCGTCCCGCTGGTCCAGCTTGGACCCTATGACCGCACCGATGATTTCCGTGATCATAACCTGCTTCCTTGTTGAGATCAGAGGAGCGCGCGACATCGCGTGAGGTTCCACTGTTATCGACTGATGCGTACGAGGCAGATCGCCAATTGCGCAGCATCGACTGAAGCGGACTAGCGCCATCTCCTGCTTTATGACCCTCAGTTACCTTTGCGCAGGAACGCCGATCGACACTGGCACCGGAATTACGCGAGTCATACACGGAGCGCTCAGGCGTTGGGCGCCGTGTTATGAATTGTTCGGAGCGTTTTTGATCGCGACCATCGCCAAATGCCCCTTCCACCAGCGGAGCTTATTCTCGCGGGCCTGGTACGGCCCCTGCTCGGCAAAACCGCTGCCGCCGTATATGCAAAGAGAAATCTCAGAAATCTGCCTTCGATCCGGCACCAGCTAGACCGCCTCGCGTTGGTCGCTTCTCACCTATTGATCATGGAGCTACCAGAGTTGGAAGATCTCGCCGGTTGGATTGCCCCTGCCGCCACCATGATTGCGGCCATGATGACCGCAGCCAATCTGGGCGCACGCGTCACGGGCTGGGGTTTCGGGGTCTTCACCTTGGGATCGATCGCCTGGTCGATAGTCGGTTTCTCTTCGGGACAGACGAATCTGCTTGCCACCAACGGATTTCTAACTCTGGTCAATCTCATTGGCGTCTGGCGCTGGCTTGGCAAGCAGCGCGCCTATGAAGATGGCGGTAAGTCCGCCACCCTGGCAAGCCAGCGGTCCCTCTATCCAACGCTTTTCACCGCGACGAGCGTCGCTGGCATGCCGGTCGTTGATGCTGAAGGCGAGACAATCGGACATGCAGTCGAAGCCCTCGTGTCCTGCGAGAGCGGCAGGGTAAGTTACGTCGTGGTTGCGTCTGGCGGTTGGGCGGGCGTGGATGAAGAGCTTCGCGCTGTGGATTGGACGGATATGAACTTTGCCAGTGCTCGGCTGACCCTGCTGCGCTCACGCGCGTGGTTCGATCGTTTGGCACCGCTTCCCGAGGGAGAATGGCCCGCGGCACCGGCGGAGTTTGACGAGAGGCGGAGCAAATGAGGTTTCTTCACGACCTTTACGATACCGCCCATATCTGTGCCGGAATGTGAGCGCAGATCGCGGCCTCGACATGGCGGAAAGGGGCATTGCTGCTGTAACATATCCTTCCCCCAATTTCCGGGGACGGCCTGGAACTCGCCAGCGCCATCTGCAAGTATATCGGGGGAGATGTCGCCAGCGCTCTTCAGGCGGAGTCTTGCTACACGGAGAGGCTGACCGCTCCTGTGAAGGATCGCGTCGGATGGCGGTTGCAAGACATGAGCCGTCGCCATTTTCAGACGCCGGCCCATTGCGTTTTACCGGCTGATTAGGCTGCGAGCAGGTTCACAGCTGTCGGCTTTGCAGCGGGCAGCCCGTCTGCCTTTGCTTGCGCAAGCAATTCCTTCTTGCGTGCAGCCATCGCGTCGCGGAGTGCCACAAGATCGACATCCGTCTTCCGACACTGAGCGAACATGCCCTCCGACGGCATTTCCTCCTCATGGACATGATGCTTGATTTCTTCCGAAAGCACCTTGACCTTTGCATCGTAGAAAGCGTCGTCTGGCGACCCGGCCTCCAAATCGTTGATCAGCACCTTGGCGCCATCATGTTCGACATAGGCTTCGTCGAGCGTGTCGTCCTCGATCAACCCGCGGAAGGCGGGATAGAAGATTTCTTCCTCGATGAGCGTGTGGATTTTGAGCTCGACGCAAATCTCGTGCGCCAGCGCCTGCTTGCGGTCTGCGGATTTGGCACTCTCGAACTTCTCGAACAGATCCTCGACCTTGCGATGGTCGGCCTTTAACAGGGCGATCGCATCGGTGAATTGCGGCTCGGCCATCCTAATTCTCCTATGGGGTGATGGCCAATGAAGCAGTCGGCACCAATTATGGTTCCTCGCTAACGACTCGCAAAAAGGAAGGAGGCCGGGAGTATGGAGCCATCCACATCTGCTTACTCGCCCGTCTGACTATGAGGGGCTGCTACAGCCTTGGATTCCGGCGATTCCCGTTGGCGCAGAAAAATGGATAGAAGCACCAGAACGGCAGTCGAGAGAAATTCGCTTTGCCAGTTTTGGGAGGATTCAAACCAAAGCTGAGGATCGCCGAGATAGGCTATCGTTGTCAGCGGCTGTTCTCCATGTGCTATTGCATCCTGCGCTGCCACCCTGGCGCTTTGGCTCCAGTGGATGACAAAAGAGATGACGAAAAGGGCGGCCAGAGCCAGGCCGAGCGATTGCGCATAGAGAGCGCGCCAGATTGGCCCCCATCGCAGGATTTTCGGTGCACCGGGCTTGCTCGCCTGGAGATCGAGGTCTGCGTCTCGCGGCGGGCCGTCCGGGTCCTTGGATTCGGCCGAACCGCGCTGGACGAGGAAAGCGGTCAGCACCACATAGGCTGACATTTGCAGGAACTCGCTCTCCCAATTCTCAAAGACGCTGGAGAGAAATTCGGGGCTGAAGCTGTAGGCGCTGAGCGAAAGCGCCTGTTCGCCATGACGGTGCGCATCTTCGACCTGAACATGCCAGCCCGCGATCCATTGTCCGATAATGCTCGCCCCAAACAACAACAGCAGGACGAGCGTCAGTCCGTTGTTCCGCACCATGACCATCTTCCAATCCTCATGATCCTTTGGGTGACGGCTTGCTGGCTCGCGGACCGTCGGTAAAGATTGCCACGTAACACCCCGGGTGCAGCGGTCCGGGGTCGAATGGACAAGTCTGCGCCGGTTCGCACGGCGCTCGCCTTCGGGCCGGCGGGGGCTATCAGATGATCGCGCCGGCGCTGGTTGCGGCGCTGTTGGGCTCGATAAACTGGTAGGCGGCTTCCGCGACATCCTGCCAGCCCGGTTCATTGCAGATATAGTGGCTGCGGCCGGCGAAGGGCAGAAACTCCGTCAGGCTCGCTACGTCCGTGTAGGCCCTGAAATTTTTCTCGCTAAGATGTGCGGGAATGATCTGATCCTCTTCACCGCCGATCAGCAGCAGGGGCGCGTGCGGCGCATCGAGATCGATCCGGCCATCTTCGCCCATGCAATCGCGCAGAATGTTGCGGCTGTCATGCGTCGCCGTCGCCTCGAATTCGGCTGCTGCGTCCGGTGGGCTCAAACTATTGGCGAACGCATCACGGAAGGTCTTCTCGTCCATGAGCACAGGCGCATTGCCCTTCAGAGGGTTTGCGATGATCGCGCTGTTTTTGATGAAGCCCCAATCGAGATCGATAATTGCGTTGGGGGCGACCGAATTGATGGCAACGCCGCTCGACAGCAATCCGCGACTGAGCAGGATCTGGGTGATGAGCCCGCCGACCGAATGACCGATCATGATCGGCAGGTCGTAACGACGCACCTGGGCCTCGACCGCTTCGATCACCTCGCGAAGGCGAAGGTCGCCCAGACCTTCAGGCGGGTTCTCACGCAGATCGAGTGGGTTTCCTGCGTGAAGCGGCCAGGCCGGTGCCACGCACTCATAGCCCTTCTCGCTGAAATAGTGGGTCCATTTGCGCCAGCTGACAGGATTTTGAAACATGCCATGGACGAATATCACGGTTTTCATGGATCACTCCTCGACTGGTGGGGGACGCCCAGGCGAACGGTCCAGGCTACCGTCCGTTCCAGTGCCAGAGAGCAGGGCATTCACGCCTGAAGACCCTCGTGCGGCCGTTTATCGCGCAACCCGGCGCCCGCTGTGGCTCCAACACTGATCTCCATCAATAAGATTTATCCCCGTGTTTATGGGACTATTGCTGCGGCAGTCGCGTTGAGTAGCGGCGAGACCAAGGCTCGCTTTTGCTGCGCCCATCCATGTTGGCGCAGCCTATTTCCCATGCCCAAGGAGCTATGCCCATGAGTCATGCGACAGACGATGCCCCTGCGGCCACTGCAAAGTCGAACGAGCAGAAGAAAGAGGCTTCAACCGCAATCGAGGGGGCGGATCATGGAAGCCTCATTGGCAAGTCCGTGACCATCAATCGCACTCGCACCGAACTTTTTGCCTATTGGCGCGACTTCACCCGGCTGCCCAGCTTCATGGAGAATGTGGAGCGCGTGGACGTCCTCGCCGCTGGACGCTCCCACTGGGTGGTGAAGGCGCCGGCGGGAAAGACCGTAGAATGGGACGCGGTCATCACCGAAGAGATAGACGGTGAGCTGATCGCCTGGGCTTCTGTCGAAGGCGCTGACGTCCCCAATAGCGGTCGAATCGAATTTCGCGACGCGGGCGAGCGCGGCACGATCGTCACGGCTACCATCACCTATGATCCGCCCGCCGGCTTCATCGGCAAGATCGTCGCCAAGATGTTCCAGCGCGAACCGGCCATTCAGGCGCGGCGCGATCTGCGGCGGTTCAAGCAGCTCATGGAAACCGGCGAGGTCGCCACTGCCGCCCGCACAGCACAGCAATTTGCCGAGGAGAAGAACTGATGCGCGCGCTAACCTGGCACGGCAAGCATGATGTCCGCGTCGATACCGTCGACGACCCTGAAATCCTCAATCCGCGCGACGCCATCATCAAGATCACCTCGACCGCCATATGCGGTTCGGACCTGCATCTTTATGATGGCTACATCCCGACCATGAAAGCCGGCGACATCCTTGGCCATGAGTTCATGGGCGAAGTGGTCGAGACCGGTGCAAAATCGACGTTGAAGAAGGGGCAGCGGGTCGTGGTGCCTTTCACCATCGCCTGCGGGAACTGCTACCATTGCGGCAAGCATCAATATTCCGCCTGCGATAACGGCAATCCCGCCGACAATCAGGATATCGGCCGGGAAATGTATGGCCAACCAATGTCCGGACTGTTCGGCTACAGCCATCTGACCGGCGGCTATGCAGGTGGGCAAGCCGAATATGTCCGTGTGCCATTTTCCGACGTCGGG
The DNA here is from genome assembly GCF_049472635.1 of Sphingobium salicis subsp. salicis. Classification (NCBI taxonomy): domain Bacteria; kingdom Pseudomonadati; phylum Pseudomonadota; class Alphaproteobacteria; order Sphingomonadales; family Sphingobiaceae; genus Sphingobium; species Sphingobium salicis. The sequence goes on along the minus strand of NZ_JAYRCS010000001.1, from coordinate 1,955,243 downwards.
CCGATCGTCGTTCCCGATGGGTTGGATGATGACCAGGTCCTTTTCCTCTCCGATATTCTCCCAACCGGCTGGCAGGCGGCCGAATATGCCGATATCGAGCCGGGCGACACCGTCGCGGTCTGGGGCTGCGGACCGGTCGGCCTGTTCGCGGTCCAGTCCGCCTTCCTGATGGGCGCGCATCGGGTGATCGCGATCGACCATTTCCCGCATCGCCTTGAGCTAGCGAAGCGCTTCGGCGCGGAAACCATCAACTATGAAGAAACGAAGACATATGAGGCGCTGATGGAGATGACTGGCGGCATCGGTCCCGACGCAGTCATCGACGCCGTTGGCCTCGAAGCGCACGGCTTCTTCCTCGACAATGTGGTCGATCAGATCAAGGCGTCGATGTTTCTTGGTACCGACAGAACCCATTCGATCCGACAGGCGATCCATGCCTGCCGCAAGGGCGGCCGCGTTTCCATGCCGGCCGTCTATGGCGGCTTTGTCGATAAATTCCCGCTGGGCGCCTTCATGGAGAAAGGGCTGACGCTCAAGACCGGCCAGACCAGCGTCCAGCATTATATGCCCGCACTTTTGAATGCGATCGTCGAAGGGAAGATCGACACGACCTTCCTCATTTCGCATCGGATGGGGCTGGAGGATGCTCCCATGGGCTACAAGATGTTCCACGACCAGCAGAATGAAGTGACCAAGATCGTGCTGAAGCCCGCCTTTGATCGCGTTGCGGCGTGAGGAGAAAAGACATGGCTAGTAAATTCGCAATCATCTCCGGCGCGTCCAGCGGGATTGGCGCTGAATTGGCAAAACTGGCGGCCGCAGATGGCTATGATCTCCTCGTGGTTGCCGACACGCCCTTTGCCGATGCCTCGGCTGGACTCGCAAGTTTTGGTGTCGCGGTCGATACGCTCGAGGTCGATCTTTCTACCGTACAGGGCGTCGATCAATTGCTCGATCGTGCCGGCGGGCGACAGGTGGACTTGCTCTGCGCCAATGCCGGGCATGGCCTGGGACATGCGTTTCTCGACCAGCAGCTATCCGATTGGCGCCATGTCATAGACACCAACATCACCGGGACCATCTACCTCCTTCACAAGGTGCTCAGTCCGATGGTGGCGCGCGATGCGGGAAAGATCCTCGTCACTGGCTCGATCGCTGGATTCATCCCCGGCAGCTTCAACGCGGTCTACAACGGCACCAAGGCTTTCATCGACAATTTCACCGAAGCGCTGCGCAATGAACTCAAGGATCATGAGGGCGTCACGCTGACGACGCTGATGCCCGGCGTGACCGATACGGAATTTTTCGACCGCGCCGGCCTGGGAACCGACACTTCAGTGGGTGCCGACGACAACAAGGCCGATCCGGCCAAGGTTGCAAAGGATGGCTGGGACGCGCTCTTGGCGGGAAAGGGCCATATCGTTTCGGGCTTTTCGAACAAGCTGCAGGTCGCAGCAGCGGGTATAGTGCGACAATCGTTTTTGGCTGAGCAGCATCGCAAGATGGCTGAGCCCGGCAGTGCGCAATAGGAGGCCAGAATGTCCAAGGATACCAGTAGAGTAGCGCGAGGACCGCTCGGCGATGCCCGTCCGGACCATGAGGCTGAGGATGATCGGCCCAAGGGGAAACCCTCCGAAAAGGTGGAGGACCGGCCCAATGTCGGCACGGTAAAACCCGAGGATTATCCGGCCGAGGATCGCGACAACGCGCGCCCGGATTGAGATGTTTCAAACTATCGCCGGAGGCCCGATGAGCAGCCCGATCCCCTATACGACCGACATCGAGCGGATTGACCAGGATGAGGCGGACGTAAATGCCGAACTGGCGGACACTTTCCGCCAGATCATCGAGACCACATATCGTGATCTGGGCCACGGGTTTCGCGGTGTCCATGCCAAGAGCCATGCCCTCCTTCAGGCGCGCGTTCGCGTGCTTGAAGGATTGCCGCCTCACTACGCGCAAGGCGTTTTTGCCGAGCCGAAGAGCTTTGATGCTTTGGTAAGAATATCCACTGGTGCTGGCGATATATTGCCTGACAGCGTCTCATTGATCCGTGGCTTTGCCATCAAGCTCGTCGGCGTCGAAGGCGAGCGGCTGGCAGGGAGCGAAGGCGACAGTACACAGGACTTCCTGTTCGCCAATGGTGTTGCCTTTCCGACCCCGGGTCCAAAGAAGTTCCTCGCGAACCTGAAGCTGCTCGCCAAGACCACCGACAAGGTCGAAGGACTCAAGAAGGCAGTATCTGCCGTCTTTCGAACGGCCGAGAAGGGCGTCGAAGCACTGGGCGGGGAGAGTGCCTTGCTCGAACAGCTTGGCGGCCATCGCCACACCCACCCCCTTGGCGAGAGCTTCTTCACCCAGGCGCCGATCCGTTATGGCGACTATATCGCCAAACTTGGCGTCGTCCCGCTCTCAGAGGCCGTTTCGAAAGGGGTTGAGCGGCTGAGGTTCGTGTGATTCCGGGGGTTTTGCAGACAACCCGGAGATCTTGATGTGGACCCCAGCCACCCGCGTGCAGCATACGCGTGTTTCGAAGCGTTACCAGACGGATTTGAGCGATGCCGAGTGGGCGCTGATCGCGGCATTTGTTCCCGAGGCGCGCACGACGGGGCGGCGACGGCAATGGCCAATGCGCGAAATCGTGAACGCCATCTTCTACGTTCTGCGCGGCGGGATTGCATGGCGGTTGCTGCCCAAGGACTTCCCGCCGTGGCAGACGGTCTACCGCTGGTTTGCCCGGTTTCGTGACGAATGCCTGTTCGAGCGGATCAACCATGCGCTGGTCGCGCTCGATCGCGAGCGAGCCGGAAGGGACGCCTCGCCAAGCGCAGCCATCATCGACAGTCAGAGCGTCAAGACCACCGAGAGCGGCGGACCGCGCGGCTACGATGCTGGCAAGAAGATCAAAGGTCGCAAGCGCCATGCTCTGGTCGATACTGACGGCAGGCCGCTGCTTGTCGAGCCGCACACCGCCGATGTCCAGGATCGTGATGGCGGCGGCGCGTTGCTGCAAATCTCGCGCGGCCTCTTCCCGTTCATCGAGAAGGTCTGGGCCGATGGCGGCTATAACCATCACCGTGTCACCGAGGCGACCCGCATCACCGTCGAGATAGTCAGCAAGATCGCCGGGCAGTCCGGCTTCGTCGTCCTCCCTCGGCGCTGGGTGGTCGAGCGGTTCTTCGCTTGGGTCAATCGAAACCGCCGTCTGGCCAAGGACGTGGAAGCCACCCTCAAATCCGCCGCAGCCTTCCTCTACGCCGCCGCCGCCATGCTCATGCTACGCCGTTTGGCTCGGTCAGCGTGAGTTTCGAAACCGACTCTCAGAGAATTTCAAGGCGCTCGAAGATCAGGAAATCGACATCGCCGGTCGTGACGATGCGCTGCGCGAAGAGATTGCCAGCCTGCTGGCGGCGCAAGGCGGTGAATGGGAAATACGCGTTCAGCTTGCCCGTGATCTTGCTGCCAATCCGATCGAGGATGCGTCGGTTGCCTGGCCTGACGAGGACAATCCCTATGTTGCGGTCGCGGTCATCAGCATTGCGCCACAGCCGAGCTGGACTTGGGGCAGAGCGCGGGTGCTCGACGATCAGACAGCGTTCAATCCTTGGCATGGGATCAAGGCGCATCGTCCGCTCGGTGCGGTGATGCGAGCGCGCAAAGTGGCCTATGCTGCGTCGTCCGAGCTGCGCGGGCGGTTGAACGGCTGCCCTTTCCATGAGCCGTCAAATGCGCAGCTACCCGATGCCGAATAAGGAGAGATGCGATGCCGAAAGGTGACAAGTCGAGCTATAGCGACAAGCAGAAACGCAAGGCCGCCCATATCGAAGAGGGCTATGAGGATCGCGGCGTTTCCCACAAGGAGGCCGAGCGCCGCGCCTGGGCAACGGTCAATAAGGAATCGGGCGGCGGAAACAAATCGGGTTCCGGACGCGGCAAGGCTGAAAATCATGACAGTTCGCGCAAGGGCGGACGCAAAGGCGGTTCCAGCCAGAGCGCTTCCGACCGGTCGGCTGCCGCGAAAAAGGGTTGGGAAACGCGGAGACGTAAAGGCGCCGCGTGAATTCCTGCTCCATGGGCAATCATAACCAGACACCACCAGATCGGCCGATTTGCGTCTCAACTGCTTGGCGATCCGGGGTTTGTAACCCAACGGACAGCCGATGCGCTCGAGGTGATCGCCATTTTGGAAATCGCTCACGACGATGTCGATATCATATTCTCGGATGTCGTCATGCCGGGCATGAATGGCGTGGAACTGGGCAAGAAAATCCGTGCGCGCTGGCCCGACAAGACAATAGTGCTCACCAGCGGCTATGGCCATGCCCTGGCCGAATATAGCGGGCACGGATTTCCGCTTCTCCATAAACCGTATTCGGTATTATCTCGCATCCTCCGCGATGCGGCCGCCTGAGATTGGCCCGCGCTCTTGATGTAAGAATATGAAGGCGTCGCCGCGTTGCGTGTCGGGTGCCTTCATGAGGATGAACGCGCGATTTCCTCGACGCGGCATTTGCTGGCAGGGCCAAAAGCCCCTTCGATCTGCCTCATGCAAGATCGAAGGGGCAGGGAGCCGGGTCATGGGCGATCACCGCCATGGCCCGTCCGTACACGCAGAAATTCTGAAAAAGGAACCTTCGCTCAGGACTTGAGACCCTTCGCCATGTTGAGATGTGCGGTGACGATGGGAACAAGCTTGGTCGCGAACTCCTTCAACGAGGGGACGTCACCATTGGCCGAATAGGCTTTGAGCGTGTCGAGCGTCTCCTGATGTCCCCTGGTCTGCGCTTCGATATAGGCGGCATCAAAGTCGGCACCTTTCTTGCCCTTGAGCGCATCGAGTGACTGTTGCTGCTCGGAAGTCAGGATTGGTTTGGGCACGATAGCCGGGGACGCGGCGCTCGCAGCCTGGCCAAGCTTAGCCGTTGAATCGGTATGCGCCTTGATCATCGACTCCGCGAATTTCTTGACGGACGTCGACTGGCTGTTGGCTTGCGCCAATCTCGAGCTTTCGATTTCGAATGTATCGTTCGATGCTGCAGCATTGGCGAACATCTGGCCTGTGCTCTCCGCAACCGGCGCCGGTTCGAAGGCGTTGACGCTGTTCATCGGCACTGCCGCGGCGTTGTTGGGCGTCGTATCGACCTTCTTGCCGCATCCGCCAAGTAACAGCGCTGCCAATGATATCGCCACCGTCGCGAACTGCATTTTCATCGATCGTCTCCCGGATCATCCTCTGTCGGAACGTCAACCCTCCGCGTCCAAGCTCGTTCCCATGGGAGCCTTCTTTGCCACCCGCCGTTTGGTGATGATTGAACCATCACATGGAGGACAGGAACATGGGCATCTTCAGTAAGATCAGAGACAAGATTTTTGGTCATGATGACCAGAAGGCAAGCAATGGCGCTCCTGCACCGGCCACGAATGTTCAGACCGCCAGCCCGACCCCGCCAGCCATTACGCCCCCTGCGTCGCCCGCCACGGCCACCGCCTCACCTGAGGCAGCCTCGCTGCCGCAGGTCGATGTCGGCGTGGTCCTTTCGGCCATGGCCGACGCTAGGGGCGGCGGTGGAAATTACCAAAGTTCGATCGTCGATCTGCTGAAGCTCCTCGATCTCGATTCCAGCCTTACAGCGCGCAAGCAACTGGCCGACGAGCTGGCTGTTCATGAGGGCGCTGACGGCAGCGCAGAGCAGAATATCGCGCTGCACAGGGCAGTGATGGCGAAACTCGCTGAAAATGGCGGCGTGGTTCCCGATAGCCTGCGCGACTAAGGCCTCTGGCCGTGCCGCTCCTTCTTGAGGTGGCGGCCCGGCGTTAACCTCTCAGAACCATATCTGTCGGGACGTTGGCCCCGCGGTGACGCGGGGCCATACTCGCTTCAAGCGATCCCTGCGCCGCCGGTCACGCCATAGACTTCACCGGTGATATAGCTGCCCTCCTGCGAGGCCAGCAGCACATAGACGGGCGCGATCTCGACCGGCTGACCAGGGCGGCCGAACTGGCTCTGCTCACCGAACTTGGTGACCTTGTCCTGCGGCTGACCGCCACTGGATTGCAAGACCGTCCAGAATGGACCGGGGGCAACCACATTTGCCCGGATGCCCTTTTCGATCAGCTGCTTGGCCAGAGCCTTGGTGTAAGCGACGATGCCCGCCTTTGTCGTGGCATAATCGAGCAATATGGCAGAGGGCTCATAGGCCTGGACGGAGGCGGTGGTGATCACCGACGCACCTGCGGGAAGATGCGGCACAGCGGCCTGTGTGATCCAGTGCATGGCGTAGAGATTGGTCTTGAGCGTGCGGTCGAAATCTTCCGAGCTCACGGCCTCCACGTCATCGCGAAATTGCTGGCGGCCAGCGTTGATGACAAGAATGTCAAGCCCGCCAAGGCCATTCACCGCCTCATCGACGAGCTTGCGGCACCAATTCTCGTCCGTAATGTCGCCAGGCAGCGCGACCGCCTTGCGGCCTTCTGCTTCGATCAGGGCGATGACCGTCTTTGCGTCTTCCTCTTCGCTTGGAAGATAGGAGATGGCGACATCGGCGCCCTCGCGCGCATAGGCTATCGCTGCGGCTCTGCCGATGCCGCTGTCGCCGCCAGTGACCAGTGCCTTGCGGCCCTTGAGTTTACCCGAGCCGGCATAGCTTTCCTCACCATGATCAGGCTTGGGATCCATGTTCGCGGCGATGCCGGGAACCGGTTGCGGCTGCTCGGGAAATGGGGGCTTGGGATATTGTGCGCGCGGGTCCTGCATGGTGAGACGCTCTGCCATGTTCGCTCCTTGCTGATGGGGATGATGGACGACAGTCCAGTTTGCCGTTCTAGGCGACACGGCAAACTACGAGCCGCAGAGCCATCCAGTTCCACACCGGCTCAGCAGGATGGCAATCTTATTCATAGTTCTGATCTGGATCAGGAAAACAGGCCGCCTCTCGTGCGTTCTCCCCTGCAATCAGTTAAAGGGAATCGTCGCTATCAACATAATCCGGCTCGACAACGCTCGCCCCCGGCGCGACGCGGAAAACTACCTCCATCTCGAACATTATGGGGCCCTGGGCGATGGCCGGACGGTGGCCCTGAGCGGTAGCGATGGGTCGCTCGACTGGTGGTGTGTCCCCAATCTCGATTCTCCGCCCCTGTTCGACAAGTTGGTTGACCCGCAGGAGGGCGGTTATTTCGCCATCACGCCTCGTGAAGCGTTCGAGGTCGAGCGGGCATATCGTCCAGAGAGTAATGTCCTCGAGACTATATTCACGACCGCTGGCGGTAAGGCGCGAATGGTCGAAACGCTCAACAGCGGTTCTGCGGGGCGCTTGCCCTGGTGCGAATTGGCGCGACGTATCGAGGGGCTGGAAGGCTCGGTACATTTCGACATCGCGTTGAGGCTTGGCCATCGGGCGGGAACCGCTTCGCCCTATATGCAGAAAGTCGGTGGCCATGATGTTTTCCATGTCGGCGGCGTGCTGGGTCTCTTTCTGCGGGGATCGGGCGTGATCATCGAGCATCTGGGCGATAGTGGGGCGACCGCAAGTTTGACGATCGAGGCGGGCCGGAGGGAGCTGCTCGCGATCGTGGCGGGCGAAGACGAGCCGCTGGTTGCGCCTTCGCTTGACGAAATAGATGCCCGGATCGATGGCTCGGATGACGAATGGCGCACATGGGCGAAGACGGTCCAATGTGACGGACCATGTCGGGAGGCATTGGTCAGAAGTGCCCTGGCCCTCAAACTCCTGCTCTTTTCGCCCAGTGGAGCGATCGCAGCAGCGGCGACCACCTCTCTTCCTGAACGGATTGGCGGACCGAAAAATTACGACTATCGCTTCGCCTGGGTCCGCGACGCAGGCTATACCATCAACGCCTTCCTGCGCGTTGGTGCCCAGGCGGAGGCTAAGGCTGCTCTGACCTGGTTGCTCAAGCAAATCGAGGAAGTGGGGCCGCGCGTCTGCTATTCGATCTGGGGCGGCGCAGCTTCAGACGTCCGGACAGTCGACCTGCCCGGCTATCGCCGTTCACAGCCGGTTGTTGCTGGAAACCGCGCCACGGATCAGCGGCAGCATGGAATTTATGGCGATATCTTCGAGACCGCGGCATGCTTCGTAGACCATGGCAATATTCTGGACGCGCGCAGCGCAGAGATATTGGCCCATCTTGCCGATCAATGTGCGGACATCTGGCGCCAGAAGGATAGCGGCATCTGGGAGCTTGCCCAGGAGCAGCATTATACCATGTCGAAAATCAGTTGCTGGCAGGCTCTGGCCCGCGCCGTCGAGCTGGCTGACGCAGGACAATTGCCGACGACTTGCCGCGATCGCTGGTCACGCGAACGAGACAGGATCGAGGCCTGGATAACGGAACATTGCTGGTCCGAGAGCCTGGGCGCCTATAGTTTCTATCCAGGCTCGGATCGCCTCGATGCATCCCTCGCCCTTGCTGTGCGCTTTGGATTCGATGGACGGGATCGCCTGCGTCGAACGGTCGAGGCGATCGATCGGGAGCTCGGCTTTGGACCCTATCATTATCGCTATTCGGGAGCAGAGAAAGAAGAAGGCTGCTTCCTCGCCTGCACCTTCTGGATGGTCGAGGCCAAAATTCTACTCGACCAGCCTGAAGCGGCGTCCAGGGCATTTGCCGAAGCGATTGAGGGACTGGCGCCCACAGCTGGCGTATATCCTGAAATGATCGACCCTGTGTCAGGCCAATATCTGGGCAACATGCCGCAAGGACTGACCCATCTGGCTATTATTCAGGCTCTCATGTCGCTGGAGGCTAGCAGAGGCTAGGCTCCAGCGAACAGGGCCAGCTTCCAGGCTCCTTTGAAAGCTGTCCGGTTCAAGGCTGCTGGTTATAGGATGGGCCGGTATGCTCGGTCGCGACGTTGTTGCCAGTGGCCTGATCCCGCTCAAGTTCCTCGCCATGCCAGACATTCCTCGCGACGAATATGATGATGAACAGGGCAATGATCACGCCGCAAAAGACTGCACCGGCCTTCGCGAGCCGGCGCGGCGAGGGCTTCTCATCCGATACCATCAGTGAGCGCCCTCCAGCGATAGCTCGCCTTCCTCTTCGCCATCCCAATAATGCGCGCGCTCGCCAATCACCTGGATCAGGACGAGGCCAGGCGTCTGCGGACCCTGCGGCCACCACCGTTCCAGGCCTTTCGTCCAATGCGCTTCAAACTGGTCCTTGTCGCGGATGAGCATGGCTGTCCCTTCCACCGCCAGACAGAAGGGGCGTTGTCCCAACAAGCCTGATTTGCCCTGATAGCTTAGATTTACTGCCGGATCGGCCTTGATATCCGACACCATGAGCGTGGTCTCTTCCGTGAAAAACCAGGCGCTACCGTCATAATCGACCTCACGATTATTGCTCATCGGACGCGATCCGATCGCGCCACCGCCCGTATGCATGGCCAGCATCGCGAAATCGATCTCCTTCATCTTGCGCGACAGATCTTCGAGCGACATGGACATGGCCGTCTCCTTCTATTGTTGCGGCATCAACGCACGAACAGGAATAACGGCCACCCCACAGTGAAGCGCCGCTGTAAGAACGCATCCGCTGGGACAGGATCAGCTTTGTGCGAGCTTCCTCGCCTGCGATGGAAGTTGAGCCTCTGCCTGGGCGTCCGACGACGGGCGGCGGCCGCCCCGGACCATCTCCTCTATCCAGGTGAGCAGCAATTGATTGTAGGCCCGTCGGCCAGCTTCATCCCGCAGCGAATGATCAGCGCCTTTTAGAATACGATAGCTCAGCGAATTGCTGTTGTGGAACGCCGACATATAGGAGCTGATGGTCGCGTGCGGCACATAATCGTCATGTTCCGATTCAACGATCAGAACGTCGCCGGCAAAGTGCTCGCAAGCGGCCAGAGCCTTGTCTTCCCGGCCCGTTCGAAAGCGCGCCCGATAGGCATTGATGAGATTGCGGTCGAGCTTCGCTTTGGGCACATTCCAATGTTCGTCAGGATAGAGCGCAGGAACACGAAGCGCCAACCAGTTGACCGGGCGAGCCGCAGTCAGCAATGCCGCAAGATAGCCACCATAGCTGGTGCCAACGACCGCAATCGCCGACGGATCGACCTGGTCCTGCTTGACGAGATAATCATAAGCCGCCGTCACATCTGCAAGACCGTGCGACCGGGTCACGACATTGCGCTCTTCGGCATGTTTGGCATGGCCTCGCAGGTCGAAGGTGAAGCAGATACAGCCCAATTGCGCGATCTCTTCGGCTCGCACCATGTCTTGTTCGCGCGAACCGCCCCATCCGTGGATGAAAAGAATGCCAGGGACCAGCTTGTCGGGCGACAATAAGGTTGCTTCCAGGCTCTCGCCCTCGACGTCAAAGGATAGCTGACTACCTGTCATTCCAGCTCCATCGCATATTTTGTCATCGGTCCTGCCACGGGATCTACCCCGCTATAATAGATAATGCTGCCGTCCGGAGCAGCGTCTACCTCGCCATAAATCTCCATCGTCATGCACGTCACAGCCGATCGGCCGGGATCACGCGCCAGGGCTTCGAACGCTGCGATCTCCGCGCCGCTCGCGCCGCCGGCACGCCAACTCTGCTCGAGCACGCCGATGCGGCGTTCGCCGTAGGAATTGACGCCTGCGGCGACATCGTAATTGCGGCGAGACGCCAGCAAATCCGGATAGAATCGTGAGACGATAGCGTCATAGGCGATCGCCTTATCGACCCCCTGCTGCAGTTCGTCAGCCAGACCCAGGCTCACAAGCCGTTCCAGACCGCCCCTCACGACATGAAGAGTGGAGCCGCCATAGACAGTCGCGCCACTGTTGTTGGTGGTGAGCCGCTGCGTGCCCCAATAGGAAATCGCCTCGCCAAAAAGGCGCGTCGTGCCGACGCTGTAGGTGACAACGTCATCAAGATTCTCCTCGATCACCACGCCATGCTTCGAAATGGCAGCCTCGTCGAGCTGGGCCATCGCTTCGTCCAAATCCTTGACCGACGTCGCGACGAACTGGCCTAGTCCGGCAGTGGCCTCGACCTCCTTCAGACGGGTCGCCGTACGCCCGAGCATATCAAGAGCGGCATCGCGAACCGCATCGAAAGTAAAGGCCGACCAGCCCGAAAGAACGTGAGGAGCAAGAGCTAAGCCCAGTTCAGCGCGCCATCCGGCGGGAATTGCAGGGTCGTCCCCGAAGGCCGGATGCGTGATGACCTTGCTCCCGACAAAGGGAAACGGCACGACGCCACCGTAGATCTGGCTCTCAGCCTGGATGCCCAGTTTTCTTGCCGTTGAGAGATCGACCGTGCCGGTCGGAATGAAGAGTGTGTCCGGCTTGCCGCTTGATAGCTGTTGGTCACCCGGCATGTCATGATCGACAAATCTTGTCTCGCCGAGCCGGGCAATCCTGCGGGCAAGTTCGCTCCGTGAGGCCTTGTCATGTTCATTGTTCAAAGCAATGGATTGGGTGGGATGGATCTTCACAAAATGGGTCTGATGCGAGCGAGCCATTGGGCCTCACGGACTTGGAGGGGCCGCCAAGCGGCAGTCCTGCAACAACCCCAGGCTCGGACATTATATCCCTGACCTTGCAAACCAGGCTTCCCTGATCTGCGGCTCTGGGTCAGGGCAGTGTCAGGGCCTTTTCCGAAATAGGCGCCACCAAGGCATCTCGCCACTTAAATGCCCCTGGTCGCCCGCAAAATGATCCAAAATCTCACACATATGGTCTGCGCAGGCTCGTACCAGGATCCAGCTTGGATCGCTTTTATCCTGCGTGGAAAGGTCGCGGAGCAGCGAAATTTCCTCCGCCATGAGTGTCAGCGCTTCGACATCATCACGCATGCGTGATTCCCGGCTAATATGGGCCTCTCATATTGGTGAACTCAACGGAGAAGCGAAATATCCTTGATCGCGCTTCATCTCCCGCACGCGAAAATGGGATCATTTGGCCAGCCCATCCATTTCTTTCAAAAAGGAGAAAAGCGGTGAAGCAGATGCATTGGCCGAGGAAACTGACGATCGTTCGGCATGGCCAGAGCGCTGGCAATGTCGCGCGGGATGCCGCCATGCAGGCCAATGTCGACCGCATAGATTTGTCCGAGCGAGATGCTGACGTGCCCCTGAGCGAGTTGGGCCGCGACCAGGCTGGAGCGCTGGGACGCTGGTATGCCGGCGAGGCACCGCATGAGCGTCCGGATGTTCTCCTTGCATCTCCCTATCGGCGCGCCTGCGAGACCGCAGATCTATTTCGTCAGGCCGGAGGTTGCGCAGGCAATGTGCCCATCTGCTTTGACGAGAGGCTGCGGGAAAAGGAATTCGGCATCCTCGATGGGCTGACATCTATGGGGGTAAGCAGCATCGAGCCGCAGCAAGCAGAATTTCGCAGGCTGCTAGGCAAATTCTATCATCGCCCTCCAGGGGGCGAGAGCTGGTGCGATGTCATTCTGCGACTGCGCTCCGTCATGGATACGATCGCGCTTCATCATGCGGACCGGCATGTGATGATCTTCACCCATCAGGTAGTGGTGCTGTGCTTGCGATACATCATCGAAGGCATGACCGAGGCCGAGATATTGGAGGTCGACCGTGAAGGCGATGTCGCCAACTGCGCCATCACCGAATATGCATTCAACGCGGAGAAGGGCAAGGATGGAGGGCTATTGCTTGGTCGATACAATGTGACAGCCCCGGTCGAGCAGGACGACACGCCCGTGACCCGCGCGCCCGATGCCATAGCGGGTGTACGCGGATGAGTTGCCGACAGCTCGACGAGGCGTGGCTGAAGCGACATCCGCTGCCGGCGATCGCGCAAGGCGCCGACAAGAATAGTCGCGGCCGCGTCCTGGTGGTTGGAGGGGCCGAGTTCGTGCCCGGTGCGCTTCGCCTTACCGGCGAAGCCGCGCTACGCGCAGGTGCGGGAAAGCTGCAGATGGCGACCGTGCTATCTTCGGCAATGTCGCTGGGCGTGCTCGTCCCGGAGGCAGCCATGATCGCGCTGCCCGCCGACGAAGACGGAGAAATCGCCCCCGCAGCAGCGGAAATATTGAAGGATCGAATCACGGCGTGCGACACGATCATCCTGGGACCAGGCATGAGCACGGGGAAGGCGGCGCGGGCATTTGTCGCCAGTCTTTTCGATAGCCTCGATTTCCCTGGCAGTCTCATTCTCGACGCTGCAGCCTTGGTTTCATTGCGTCATTTCGGCCCATCACGGTGGCGAGTAAGCAAGGATGCGATTTTCACGCCTCACCATGGAGAGATGGCGGCGCTGAGCGGCCTGCCGATCGAAGAGATCAAGGCGAGGCCAGCAGCGATAGCGGTTGAAATGGCAGCGCGATGGAGCGCCGTCATACTCCTCAAGGGAGATATTAGTTATCTGGCCCAACCTGACGGCCGATGTCTCATTTATGAGGGGGGCTGCGTCGGGCTTGGTACGGGAGGCTCCGGCGATGTGCTGGCTGGACTCATAGGGGGTCTTGCTTCTCGAGGTGCGACTGCATTTCAGGCTGCCGCCTGGGGTGCTTGGATCCATGGGAAAGCCGGCAACATCCTTGCAGAGACAATCGGTGAGGTCGGCTTTCTGGCACGCGAGCTTTTACCGCTCATTCCTGCTCTCATTGAGAAGACCATGCGAACTCAGGGTTCTGGTGAGGATGTCCTACCCTAGCTGCCGTCCATTTTTGCCTGCGTGAGCAATCGATCCGCAGATGCATGAAACATGGATTTCCGTGATTCTCCCGACCGTGGGCGTCGCGTCCCCTATTGCCCCGGATCGAGTACTGGTGCTGCTGGCAAGCGACTTCCTGACTTTGCGAGGGCCCCGATCCGCTGCTGATTGAAATCTGTGGCAGACACAAACGTCTGCACCGCTACAAAAAGCTCCCGTCCATCTTGATAGAGGGGAATGGAGTGAGTTGATCGACACCTGCCGCGATAGCGGACCTTCTGCACCTAGGGATCAGCATTTGATCTCTGAGTGTCTCAGAAGGGTCGCGACTTGCCCTTTCGCGGACCGACCGCACCTAGGACCGAAAAATTGGGCGCTAAATCACGACAAAGGGTCGCAAGCGGCGCGCGCCACGCCGCTAGCAACATTCTATCAGGCTTTTGGACTAATTCCCGGCCTTTCGTGCGAAAGCCAATAGCATCTCCGCGACCGCCGTTCGTGCATCGCGCTCGATCGCAAAACTTGCCGGGTCTAGGCTCTGATCGACCTCGCAGTTCAGGTGGGCCTGAGCGGCCCCTTCCAGGTCAAGCGACAAGCCCTGCAATCTTGCCATGTTGATGACGAACTCCAGCGTTGTCTGCGCCAGCTTGGTCGTGACGAGAGCCTGAAATCTTAGCGCATGAAGTTCTTCTTCCGTCATATCATTCCCTAGTAGTGATAGTAGGAAAAATATCCGTCATCGCCGTTTGTCGGTTCAGGACAGCCGCTTGCCAACTTCCGGCCCAGTGAATAACTATCCTTTCAACTCACGGCCGCGAGATCTGTTCGCCTTTCAGATAAATTTCGTGGAGACACTCTTGTTGGCTGTTTCGTCGGTGCGAGATTGCCGGCGGCCGGTAAGAAGCCCATTTTCGGCATTTGAATATGAAATCCAAGGCTCAACGGCCTGGGCCAGACGTTTCTGAGCTTATGCTGGCCGCTTCAATCTCTTCAAACCTGTAGCGAGCGGCCGCCTCCCGCTTCCAAGCGCATCGCCAAGCGTAGGCAAGTTCATAGATCAGGGTCGCAGACATCATGGCAATTGCAAACTGTAAGACTGCATTATCGATTATGATCGCGTTCAAGAGCAGGCCAATAGCCGTTGCGATGAGTGTCATGCGGAGCAATGGAGAACGCTTTGCGTTCAGCTGTGACGAGGCGGCGCTTCGATCCTCGACTTTGCTGAAGGAGCGCCTGGCTGCCGATTACGGGGGAGCGCAAGAGTTCGACGATGGAACACGGGGGGTGGCGAGGCGCTACCTAGGCTCAGGACTCATTGATTGAGCCAGAAGATGACGGCGGCGGCGATACAGATGGCGGACATGAAGGTGTGGGCGCAACGGTCGTATCGGGTGTGGATGCGCCGCCAGTCCTTGAGCTTGCAGAACATGTTTTCGATCTTGTGGCGCTGACGATAGAGCGCAGCGTCGTGCGGGATTGGCACCTTCCGGTTCTTCTTTGAGGGAATACAGGCGGTGATGTTGCGCTCCGCAAGCGCCTTGCGGAACCAGTCGGCGTCATAGCCTCGATCGCCGAGCAAGGCTTTGGCGGGAGGCAAGGCGTCGAGCATCAGGGCAGCGCCCTTGTAGTCGCTCATCTGGCCCTCGCTCAGCAGCATGACCAGCGGCCGGCCCTTGCCGTCGCAGACGGTGTGGAGCTTCGAGTTCAGGCCGCCCTTGGTGCGTCCGATACGTCTGGGAACATCCCCTTTTTGAGCAGGCTTGCCGCCGTCCGGTGTGCTTTCAGGTGGGTTGCATCTATCATCAACTGGTCGGGCTTGCCGCCCTTCGCCGCGAGGGCCGCGAAGATCTTGTTGAACACGCCGAGCCGGCTCCACCGGATGAAGCGGTTGTAGATCGTCTTCGGCGGGCCATAATCGGCAGGCGCATCGCGCCACCGCAGGCCGGTCCTGATCACGAAGATGATCCCGCTGATGATCCGACGGTCGTCCACCCGTGGCACCCCGTGCGATAGCGGAAAATATGGCTCGATCCGGCGCATCTGCGCTTCCGACAACCAGAGCAGGTCACTCATCACGACGTCTCCTCACGCCGTCATTGAATCAACCCTTCGCTATCACCGCAAGCGATTTAATAGGTCCTGAGCCTAGATTGGTGAAGCTTCGCGCCGCAAAAGCTTCTCTCTATATATATCTTGATGGCGCCCTACGCGCGCGTCATTCTCCACGGATGGACAGCGATACACTCCAGGTCGATTGGGCTGCCGGTGAAGTGGCCGATGGCGAGATGCGGATCCCGGCGACGTTCGAGGGCCTCTCAGGGATGCTCATTTTGTCTGAAGGCGAAATGCTAGCGGCAACCAAAGCTGCGGATGATGAAGTGCTGATAGCTTTCGGCGGGATGATCGGATGGATCGCCGATGCGGCCCAGAAGGCCTTCGCGCGGGGCGCCCTGGTCCAAGTCGATGGAAGTTTTCTGATGCTGATCGCCGCTGAAGACTTCAGTCTCACGCGACCAACGATCAACTAAAATGGCCCCGCCATTTCGGACGGGGCCAGTGAACGATCGATCGTGAAGACAAACCGTCGGGTCGCGCGAATCGGATAGCACATTTTGCAGCGCAGCGAATAACCCCAACGGGGTATGTCTCAGATCAGGATTGTGTCGCTGATCGCTTCCATCCCCATGCGGAAAATCGTTCGCGTTCCGGAGTATTTCTGGACGATGGAAATCGGGGAAGAAGCGCGCGCCATCTTCCCAACTGATCGTCTGCTCGACGGCGCAGGTACATGCTCTTCAACATGCGTCTAGCGACATGGTGAAGGACCGCACAAGGCGAAGGATCATGTTGGGATAGAGGGGGAGGGGACGCTCCACGCCAATGTCAGCGCTATCGTCTGCTGGGGGGGGCGATTAGCAGCGGGATGCCAACGTAATCGACGACATAGGACAAATGATCCAACGGTTCGGGCGGACTGTCGAAGCGGTCCATGATTTCATGTCGGAGGGCAGGCGAAGGTGGTTCGTCGTTATCGCATATGAGGTATTTCGCGGACGACTTGACCCCAAATACGCCCGCTGATTTTGACCGCGCACGGGACGCGCTTGGTAATAGTGGGGTGCGGCGCGCTATCTCCCGGATCGGCACATGATCGCCAAAATGTCGGCGCCGGATAACGCTCACTAGCCATGTCCATCACTCCATATATCTTCGCTTGTCAAAGCCAGGGACGAGTTGAGCATGGGTCAATTCTCAATGGAAATTTACGCCCTACCCGGGTCAATTCTCAGTGGAAACGAACACAGCTGCGGATTTCGTCAGCATCGAGGATGTGGGAAGGGCCGCGCCACCTGGCGCACCTCGCGCGGGGATCGTTGCCCGAATGGGACAGGACACTGAAGGTGGCTTGGTCGAAGCGTAGTGGAGATGGAGCCGTGTCCGTCAGGACCGCGCCAATTCGATGCTTCAGGAGAAGTTCTGTGCGGAAATTGGAGGTCCATCCTCGGCTTTTGAACCCGATTGGATGGCTTGCGCCAGGCTATGTTGAGGAAAGTCCCGTATTGAAGTTCATGATAAAATCCGTCTAGCCGCCAACCATCCCAACCGGCACTCGGCACGTGTCGCTCGAACGCGCCCTGCACGGGTCAGCCGATCTTCCCATGTCAGCACCACGGATTGGTAGATACTGGTCGTCGGCGTGCTACATCCGAAGCTCTGTTCTGTCTCGCAGGCGAAATAAAACGCCGCCGGAGCAAACTAAAACACGGGGCCAAGGTTCAGGGAGTTGCCAGCCAAAGGGGGGAAGGGTGGCACACTCAACCGAGAGGCCGAGCGTGGATATTCAAGCTGACGGTGGTGACTGATCAGGTTCCTCTCAGAAATCAGGTCGTCGGTTTTTCGCCGGCCCCTTCGTTCAGTGCGTTGGCGATCATAGCCGCAAGCGTCTCTTCAGCGCTGCGGCGGGCATTCGCATCCTTGCCGCCAAGATCATTGCGCAGCCATTGGGGCGCGCGCTCGACCGTCCGTTCGATGATCGCTTTCATATGGTCGTCCATGGTCATCGCCTATGAGCGTCAATGCGTATTGGCGCAATAGCGGGCGGTCACACGGCATCTCTCCAATTATCTGTGGATAACTCGCAGCGCCTCTTGCACGTTGCGTTCTTGATATGTTCTAGGCGTCGATCATGGAATCAGATGAGCCAGATCGCCCTTTAGCCGATGACCTTCACGTGCCCGAGGGCCGTGAGCGGCTGGGGCGCGCGCATCAGCTTCGCGTCGATATTTCCATCGCACTTTCGATGGCACCACTTTGGCTGCGCCGGGCTCTGTCCGATCGCAATTTTGCCCGTTCCCGCGGCGCGCGCCTCGATATCGTCGAGCGAATTGCCGCAGCCATCGAGCGGAGATTTACCGTTCAGTGGCGCGGCTCAGATGATGAAGGCCAAAATGCCCGTCCAGTTGAGGACGGCGGGCCGCTTTTTGGCGGACCAGATTTTTGTGACGCGCATCAGGCACATGCGCCACTGAAATCTCGATCAATTGACTCCGTGACAGTATCAGAGGAACATATAGAGAACACGTGAGTCTCATCCATCATGCCGACTGTCCCGCGCCCGGAAAGGCTGCAAGCCCTTATTGCCGAAATCCAGGCTATAGCGCCGGTTTCGCGGGCCGATGTGCCGTGCCTGCCCTTCGGTATTGCCGCCGTCGATGACCGCCTGGCAGCAGGCGGGCTGGTGCGCGCCGCGCTGCACGAGATTGCCGGCGACACCGGCGCGCTGGGCGATGACGCCGCCGCCACCCTCTTCACTGCGGGCATCGCGGCCAGAGCGTCGGAAGGCGATATTCTCTGGATCATGTCCCAGCCCGACCTGTTCGCGCCCGGCCTTGCCTGCGCCGGTGTACCGGCGACCCGGCTGATCCAGGTCGAAGCCGGCAAGGACGACCACGCTCTTGCCGTAATGGAAGAGGCGCTGCGCCATGGCGCACTGGCAGCCGTGGTATGCGAGGTTACCCGCATCGGCATGACCGCCACGCGTCGCCTGCAACTGGCGGCTGAGGAGGGAAACACCACGGCCCTGCTGCTGCGGCGCTGGCGACGGTCCGCGCAAGATCCGCTGGGCCAACCTTCCTCTGCGCTGACGCGCTGGCGCATCGGCTGTGCGCCGTCCGATCCCTTGCCGGTATCTGGCGTCGGTCGCTCGCGCTGGCAGGTGTCACTGGTGCGCCAGCGCGGCGGGGATCCTGATAACTGGCTACTGGAGGGCTGCGATGCGACGGGTCGCCTCGCTGTTCCTGCCGAGCCTCGCCGTCGATCGGCTGCGCCGAAACGAGGCGAGGACCGGCAGGCCGCCTGAACGGATATCTGCGCTCCAACTGCCCGTCCTTCCGCTCGAAGAGGAAGACGGCTCGTCCTGCTCCTGCCCACGTGGCGGCGGGTGGCGTCCTGGCGCGCGCTGGGCGCAGACTGCCGGGGCGGGCGCCGCGATGGGCACGCGCGAGGAACAAATCGATAGCCTGCCTGCGCATCAACGTCCCTCGCCGCGTGAACTCGGTCGCCGCTCGGAGGCGGCCGACAATCCGTTCAAATCGGGCAAGCAAGCGGCAGCGCCAAATCTGAAGCCCCTTGGACATGCGCAGCCAGACGCATCGCCGCTGGTCACCAGCATCCTTCACAAGCAGCGCATGGTGATCGCCGCACTCGACGCGCAAGCTGCAAGCCTTGGTCTCTTTTCCGGCATGCCGCTCACCCAGGCTAAAGCCATGGTGCCCGGCCTCGATACGCGCGACGCTGACCCGGTGGGAGATGTGCGGGAGCTGGAACGGCTCGCGCTGTTCGCCGTGCGGCGCTGGACGCCGACCGCACAGGTCAACGCGCCTGACGGGCTGCTCATGGACCTGACCGGCGTTGCCCATCTCTTCGGAGGCGAGCAGGCGATGGCGCGGCGGATCATCGGCTTTTGCCGTCGGATCGGGTTGGACGCGCGCATCGCTATAGCGGGCACGGCGGGCGCTGCCCATGCGCTCGCCCGCTATGGCAAAGAGCGCATTGCGATCTGCGACGTGCATGGGGAACTGGAAGCGATCAGCAGCTTGCCGGTAGCGGCACTGCGGCTCGATGACCGCCAGCGCAGCGCCGCCCAGCGCCTCGGGATCGAGCGCATCGCCGATCTCATCGCCATGCCGCGCGCGCCGCTCGGCCGCCGTTTTGGGGCCAGTCTGCTTCACCGGCTCGACCAGGCAATCGGGCGGGTTGGCGAGCCGCTCGTCGGCATTGTCCCATTCGAACTGCCGCAGGTGCTGCGGATCTTTGCCGAACCCATTGGCTCGGCTGAGACGATCGCGCGGGTCATGGCCGACCTTGCCGATGATCTGGCGCGGACATTGCGCGAACTGGGGCTTGGCGTGCGGCTTCTGCGTCTTGTTTGCGAGCGGGTGGACAAGGAAGAACAGATCGTCACGGTCGGGACCGCGCGCGGCACGCGCGACATCGGCCATATGCTGCGGCTGCTCGCGATGAAGATCGAGACCATCGATCCAGGCTTCGGCATCGAACGCATGCGGCTGCTCGCGTTGCGCAGCGAATCCCTGGCGCCCACGGCGATCGACGCCGATCTGGGGACGGGCGAAGCGGCGGATATCGCACTCCTCGTCGATCAGATCGTTGCTCGGCTGGGGCAGGGGGCCATTTACCGTCCGACCATGCGCGAGAGTGATGTACCCGAGCGCGGCGTTGGGCGCATCGCGCCACTGGCTGACGCTATGCCCTGGCCGACCTTATGGCCACGGCCCGCCCGCATTCTGCGGCGGCCAGAGCGGATCGACCATGTCATGGCCGAGCTTCCCGACCAGCCGCCACGCCGCTTCGTCTGGCGCGGGGTCGCCCATGTCGTGGTGCGGGCAGATGGACCGGAGCGTATTCGTGGAGAATGGTGGCGTCGGCGCGGCGAGAGCTATGCCGTGCGCGATTATTTCCGGGTGGAGAATGAGCGGGGCGAGCGTTTCTGGGTGTTCCGGCGCGGCGATGGCGAAAATCTGCGGTCGGGCGATCTCTCCTGGCACATCCATGGTGTGTTCGGATGATGAGCGAGGATTATGTCGAACTTCAGGTCACCACGCATTTCTCCTTCCTGCGTGGCGTGTCCTCCCCTGACGAACTGTTCGCTCAGGCCGCCTGGCTCAAGATACCGGCACTGGGCGTCGTCGATCGCAATTCGGTAGCCGGGATCGTGCGCGCCTGGCAAGCGGCCAAGGAAACCGGCGTCCGTCTGATCCCCGGCTGTCGGCTGGATCTTGCCTGTGGCACCAGCCTGCTGGTCTATCCAACCGACAAGGCCGCCTGGTCGCGGCTGACCCGCCTGCTGTCCGTTGGCAAGGCGCGAGCAGGGAAGGGGGCCTGCGAGCTGCATTGGGAGGATGTCGAACAATGGCACGAGGGGTTGATCGCCATCCTTGTTCCCGATCTGCCCGACGACGCCAATGCACGAGCGCTCTGCCGTTTAAACCTTACATTTGGCGATCGCGCCTATCTTGGGCTGTCGCTGCGCCGAAGGCCGGACGATGCGATCCGGATTCATGGTCTCAATGCGCAGGCGCGATCGCATCATGTGCGATCGGTGGTGCTGGGTGACATCCTCTATCACAGCAATGATCGCGAGCTGTTGCAGGATGTTGTGACCGCGATCCGTCACCATTGCACCGTCGATGCGCTGGGGTTCAAGCGCGAGCGCTATGCCGATCGGCAGCTCAAGTCCGGCGCGGAAATGGCCCGGCGCTTTGCCGCCTATCCCGATGCGCTGGCAGCAACGGCCGACATCGCGCATGCCTGCACCTTCGACCTCGATCAGCTTCGCTATCAATATCCGCAGGAAGCAAGTCCGGGCGAAACGCCGCAGCAATTGCTGGAGCGGCTGACGGGGGCGGCATCGGCCCGCATGTTTCCCGATGGCGTGCCCAAAGCCTATGCCGATCAGCTTGCCCATGAGCTCGGGCTGATCGAAAAGTTGAGCTATGCCCCCTATTTTCTGACCGTGAACAGCATCGTCGCTGAAGCGCGAAGGCGGGGCATTCTCTGCCAGGGGCGGGGATCGGCGGCGAACAGCTGCGTCTGCTTCGTGCTGGGCATCACCTCGATCGATCCCATCAAGCATGAATTGCTTTTCGAACGGTTCGTGTCGGGCGAGCGCAAGGAACCGCCCGACATCGACGTCGATTTCGAACATGAGCGGCGGGAGGAGATCATCCAGTGGATCTATGAGACCTATGGCCGCACCCGCGCCGCTCTGACGGCGGTGGTAACGCGCTATCGCGCCCGCGGCGCGGTGCGCGAGGTCGGCAAGGCGCTGGGTTTGCCCGAGGACATGACCGGGGCGCTCGCGGGGCTCGTGTGGGGATGGTCGCTCGAAGGCGTGCGCGACGATCAGGCAAGCGAACTCAATCTCGACACCAGCGATCCGCGTCTTGCCCTGACGCTGGAGCTGTCGCGTGAACTGATCGGCACACCGCGCCACCTCTCGCAGCATCCTGGCGGCTTTGTCCTGACCTCGGACCGGCTGGATGAGCTAGTGCCGATCGAACCTGCAGCCATGGAGGACCGGCAGGTCATCGAGTGGGATAAAGATGACATCGATGCGCTGAAGTTCATGAAGGTCGATATTTTGGGTCTGGGCATGCTGGGCTGTATGCGCCGGGCCTTTGCGCTGCTGGCGGAGCATCGCGGCGTCGCCATGACCATGGCGTCGCCAACACTCCAGCGAGATGATCCGGCCGTTTATGCCATGATCCAGCGCGCGGACACGCTCGGAGTCTTCCAGATCGAGAGCCGTGCGCAGATGTCAATGCTGCCGCGGATCAAGCCGGAGAAATTCTACGATCTTGTGATCGAGGTGGCGATCGTTCGGCCCGGGCCGATCCAGGGCGACATGGTGCACCCCTATCTGCGGCGGCGCGAGGGCAAGGAGAAGCCGGAATATCCGCGCGAGGAGTTGCGCGCCGTGCTGCAGAAGACGCTGGGTGTGCCGCTGTTCCAGGAGCAGGCGATGAAGGTGGCCATTGTCGGTGCCGGGTTCACGGCCGCTGAGGCCGACCAGCTGCGCCGCGCTATGGCGACGTTCAAGTTTACCGGCGGCGTCAGCCATTTTTACGACAAGCTGGTCGAGGGCATGGTGGGGCGCGGCTATCCGCGCGACTTTGCCGAGCGCACCTTCAAGCAGATTGAGGGCTTCGGGTCCTATGGCTTTCCCGAAAGCCATGCGGCGAGCTTTGCCAAGATCGCCTATGCGTCGAGCTGGATGAAGTGCCACCATCCCGATATCTTCTGCGCGGCTCTGTTGAACGCGCAGCCCATGGGCTTTTACGCGCCTGCGCAGATCGTGCGGGACGCCCGTGCCCATGGCGTGGAGGTGCGGCCGCCCTGCATCAACCGCAGCCGTTGGGATTGCACGCTGGAGCCAACACGCGGGCGATACCTCGCCGTCCGGCTGGGGCTGCGTATGGCACGTGGGCTTTCCAACCTGCACGGCGCCATGATCGTGTCGGCGCGAGGGGACGCGCCCTTCGATAGCGTCGAAGGCGTTTGGCGACGGGCAGGGGTGCCGCCGGCCGCCATCGAGCGGCTGGCGGATGCGGATGCATTCCACGCCCTTGCCCATGATCGAAGGCAGGCGCTTTGGCGCGTGAAGGGGCTGGGCGACAAACCCCTGCCACTCTTTGCGGCTGCCGACGCGCGGGAAGGGCGGTTCGGTCCGGAAGGGGACGAGCCCATGGTGACGCTGGAGCCGCTCAGCGAGGGAAGGGAGGTGGTCGAAGATTATCGGACCATTCAGCTTTCGCTTCGGGCGCATCCGCTTGCGTTTCTGCGCGAGGATTTGCGACGGCGCGGGGTCAAGTCTGCAGCCGAACTCGATCAGGTGAAGGACGGGCAGCATGTCGAGGTGGCGGGGGTCATCCTTGTGCGGCAGAAGCCGGGGTCGGCTAAAGGTGTTCTGTTCATCACGATCGAAGATGAAACCGGGATCGCGAATGGCATATTGTGGCCGGACCGGTTTGAGGCGCAGCGGCGGACGGTCTTGGCATCAGCAATGGTCGGGTTGCGTGGGCGGTTGCAGCGCGAGGGGATTGTCACGCACATCATCATAGATCGCGTGATCGACTATACCCCTCTTCTCAGATCGATCGGTGAAGCCAAGCTGTCTGCCGCCACTTGCGCCGCCAGCGATGGTGAAGCAGACTTGTCGAAGCGGGCAGCGAGAGATGATGCACCTTGTTTGCGGCTTCAATCGCGCAATTTTCACTGAACAGATCATTGCGTGGAGGGCTTGCGGCTGCCTCTTGGAATTCGGTGGATCTGGCCGAAGTGGACTCTCAAGCCAGATGCCAACGGGCGGGCGCGACCGTCACCTGCACATAATCAGTTGGCGTTTCTGGTGCGCTTGTCCGCGCTGACAAGCGCGGGAATGTCGGCGCGCATTCCCGTGTTGGTTTGGTAAATCTCGGCGAGCCGGTCCAGAAGCGACTCGACGACCCCTTGCCCCTTCTCGGTCAGGCTAACCTTAATTCCGCGTCGGTCCCGATCGGTCGCGTTGCAAAGGACCAGACCGATCTTCTCCATTTCGTACACCTTGCGACATGCTGTGGGGAACGGGACATTTGCGAAACTGCAGAGCGACCAGAGATAGACGACCCTCTCCTCCCTCTCGGCAATATAGAGTTCCAGAAGCATGTCCCAGACGGGACTGGCGCAATAGCGATAGCCCAGCGTGTCACCAAGAGCTTTACGCATCGTCACCAGCTTGCGACAGGCATCCATGCGAGCAACGACTTGATACGGCATTGTCTTTCTCCCTTTGCTAAGGGCGCTGCGCGTGCTCGGCCGGGCCGATCGCTGCGGCGCCTGCCTACAAAAATCCTTTTCTACGAAAGCTCAGGCTGCCCTCCCGGGCGATAAGAATATGATCGTGCACCGCGACACCCAGCGCTGTGGCGGCCTCGACGAGCTTGCGGGTCATGATCCTGTCACTCCGGGAGGCTACAAGACGACCAGATGGATGATTATGCGCAACGATGATGGCGGTCGCGCCGAGCTCAAGACAGCGCTTGAGCACTTCGCGCGGGTAAATATGGACAGCGGAAACGGAGCCGATGCTGGCTACCTCGTCGCATAGAAGCTCATTGCCTGCGTTGAGATAGAGTACCCGAAGCTGCTCTTGCGGGGCAAACGCCATCGCGCCTCTCAGATAATCAAGGACGGCGGGCTCATCGGCCAGCACGGCTCCACGTGGAAGGCGATCTCGCAGGACGTGGTGGATAGCCGTTCGAACCGATGAAAACAGCCCCTCCAGATCATCGCCACCAACAGCTTTGACGCGCTCCCCCTCCGTAGCGTTGAGGGCCTCGGGAAAGGACCCAAATCGTTCGAGAAGCCGGTCAGACAATTCTCTCGCGCGATCGGGCGCTCCCAGACCGATCAGGTCTTCCAGGATTTGTCGACACCCAGCCGGGCCAGCCGTTGCTGGTGTCGCCAGGTCGCGGCAATCAGAATGATCTGGGCAATCCAGCTCCAGAGCGCCACGGCATCCATATAGGCTTTTGGCACCACAGCCGGCACAGCCACGCGCATGATGTGGATCGAAAGTTCGGCTACCAGCATTCCCGAAACCCAAAGCGGCCAAAATCGCGTGCTTTTGAAAGAAAGCCATAAGAAAATACCCAGCATGGCCGTGTCGACAAAGAGCATGCCGTGCTCGACACCCTGGAACCGGAAGGCAATGGGATGGGCGAGCGCAATGCTGGCGATGACGCCGCTCACAAAGGTTGCCGCCCCGATCTGCTCGGGCCGGCCACCCTTTGCGAACCCATAAATCGAGCTCACGACCAAAAGTCCGACGAACATCATTTGTCTGGTCATATCGACTTCGAAACGGAAGTGTCGTTCCCAGTCAAGCGCTTGACGATCGTCGCTCAGGCGGCGCGGAGATGGTTCGGTACCGCCGGCTGCTGGCTTTGGCCAGTTGCGACCTTGAAGACATCGCCATAGGCCTGCTCGCCAAGACCGATGTCGTCACTCACGCGCTTGAGCTGGTCATGGGTCGCGACGAGCTCTGCCCGCGTCTTGGCAACCAGCATGATGGCCGAGGCGGAGGACTGGAATGCGTCCTGCCCGATCGCTGCGTCCAGGCGCCCTTCGAGACGGGCGAGGGGAAGGGCGGCATTGAGTTCGGCGATGCGAGCCGCCGCAAGGTCGATAGCTTCCTCCGCAGCGTGCATCCGCTGCGCGATCGAATGGGCGATAATCTGACGTTGTCTGGGCATGATGTCTCCTCCCGCATTCCACAGGAATGCATGGTTCATGAAATTGATTGTCGGATGGTGCCTTACGGGTGGGCGAAACTGTCCATGACCGTAAGAAGCGATATGGCCGAGCCGGCAAGCAGGAGCCCCAAGGCGCCCAATGCCGCTACGGTAACGATGGCTTTTGATTGGTTCAGGTCATTACTCGGTCTCCTGCCTGAGCGGAGCGGGACCCAGTCGACGAGGGAGGTTGTGAGGCGTTCGAGCGAATAGCTTCCCTGTTCCTCAACAAGCTGCCCATCATCATCCGGATGCCCATCCGCTTCGTGATCAGCAGGGATAGTTGCCGCTCTCTCGACCTTGGAGGAAATTACCAGCGATTCGGGGGGTGGTAAAAAATAGGTATCGACAAATTGAATTTCGCGGCCGGTTTCGAAGGCCAGCACGATCTGCGCTGCATCAGCGCGACTCATCCCATTCAGCGCAACCCGAGCTTTATCAACATGTTTGTCGACCGTGCCGGGCATGATGCCTAGCTTGGGTCCGATTCGCTTGGAAATCATCCCTCGCGCAACAAGCGCTAGACATTCACGCTGACGATCGCTCAGCGACTCGACGGCGGCGCGATATTTCTCCAGCTCGGGAGGCAAAATGTTGCTTGTCACGGTGCGACCCGACCCTTGCATGCGTCGGCGACCATAGCCGGGAGAGCCAGGCGAGGTGGCCGATCCGTTTCGATAAGCTATGAGTGTCATCAAACTGACACGCAAAAGCAACGCTCTTATATCGAATGGCATAGAGCCATTGGCGTACCGTCTGGGAACGAACAGGAGAAAAGGAAGAGGGGAGAGGTCGGCTTCTTTTAACCTCAGGATTTCCCCCATGTGCAGCCCTTTGGCCGCTGGTCTGTCGAGTTGTCTCGAAACCATCCTCTCGCAGGAGCACTGGCTCGGGCGAAAGCATGTTGTAAGTTTAAAGCGATCACGCCCCTGCGGTTGGCGCATTCCTCGGCATCGCAATCCCGCTGATGCGAGCATTATGGCATCTGACTCGCGGAGTTTGCCATGAGCGCTGACATGGCTGCAGCCGGAGAGCACATTGTCCGGCGACTCGGGGGCGTCTGGTCCAACGGGTGGGGCATGTGCCAATGCCCGGCTCACGAGGATCGCACGCCGAGCCTGTCCGTACGGTGCGGTCGGACCGGCCTCCTGTTCAAATGTTTTGCCGGCTGCACAATTACCGAAATTCTGGCCGCACTCAGGCGCGAAAAGCTCGATGTGCCAGGTGGGGAGAGCCGAAAGTTCGAGCGCCTCCAGCCTGCCACCGACATGCGGCGATATGCCGCTCGTCTCTGGCGCGAAGGACGACCTGTCAGCGGCACTCCGGCGGAGCGCTATCTGCGCAAGCGGTCAATTCCGGCGATCCATGATCTCATGCGCTACCACCCGGCCACACCCTTAGGTCGAGGTCGAGCGGTTCGACGGTTGCCCGCATTGCTTGTCGCTGTCGGGCAACCGCGCCGACTGGCAGCTGTCCAACGGATATTTCTGCAGCCCAATGGTCGGCCGGCTTTGCTCAGCCGGACAAAGCGCGCGCTCGGTCCGCTATATCGAGATGCCGTGCAGTTGTTCGAACCGATGGATACGCTGGGTCTGGCAGAAGGCGTGGAAAATGCCCTATCCGCGTCCTTGCTTCTCTCCATCCCGGTTTGGGCGAGCCTTGGCGCCGAGCGATTCGATCGGATCGAGATACCGTGCCGCATCAAGCGCCTGATCCTCCTCGCCGATAACGACGATGCGGGCAGGCGGGCCGTAACCAAAGCTTTGCAGAGCTACGCACTTCCGGAACGCGAGATCATTGTCCTTTGGCCGGCAGCGCCATTCAACGACTGGAACGACATGCTGCGGGCAGGAGGGAAAGTGAGGTTGGGATGGGAGCGGAATGCGGCCTGATGGTCAGGGCGCCCGCGAACAGGAGAAAGCTCATGTCCCAGGCACTGCCCGACATTCAGGTTCCCGCTTCCAAGCTCTCGATCGCTCCTTCCAATGTCCGCAAGCGGACTGACCCCGTGGCCGATAGCGAACTCAAGGCCAGCATCCTCGCACGCGGCATCATCCAGAACCTCATTGGCCTGCCGGTGGCGCGCAAGAAGGGCGAATATCAGATCACCGCCGGCGGTCGCCGTCTCACGCAGCTCAAGGCACTGATCGATGAGGGCAAGCTGCCGGCCGATTACCCGGTGACGGTGAAGCTGCTGAGCAATCGGAACGATGCGGCAGAAATCAGCCTTGTTGAAAATTTCAATCGGCTCAACATGTTAGGTCATGTGTCCAGATTGTCCTTCGATAGAAAGAATAAGAGAATGGTGTGCTTGTTCCAGGCCGCCCGCAGCGCTTACCCGAAGAGCTGGCGGAGGGCGGCCTGGAACAAGCACTTGCGCGGCGGTTGTGGTATTGTCCCGCTTGCGATCGGGGGCGACGAGTCCGTCACACGGACGCCCTTGGGTTTATCGGCGCGCCTGAGCGCGCCGCACATTTAAGCATGGGGCAGAAACTGTCCTTTTGAGCGTAATCATGGGCTCTGAACGGCAATAGGCTGTCCTGCTATCGGGCGCGCACGACGCGCCACGGAGGACAGATGGCGCGTATCATCAGAGCGTTGCCGGGCTATGGCGACATCCCGGCGCACTTCCCGGTCATCGTCGATGATGGGATGGCGATTATCGAGCCTGCGTTCGCGTATCTGCACGAACTGGCGACCATCCCGGGCCGCAGCCACGCGGCCGAGACGATCCGCACCTATAGCGAACATCTACACGACTGGCTCGATAGCCTGGAGCAATCCCGGATCGCCTGGGACGCGGTTGGCGAACGCGAGATAGCGGCGTGGCGCAACCGGATGCTGGAACGCCCGAGCCCGCACACGAAGCGGCCCTATGGGCGCTCGACGATCAACGATCGGGTCCGCACAGTCTGCCGCTTTTATGGCTGGGCGCATCAGCGGAGCTGGATCGTGGAGCTGCCGTTCCATTACATCGACGTGCGTGTGTCGCATCGGCGGCAGTCGATGCTCGCGCATCTCGATGCGCGTCCCGGCATCGTCGCGGCCAATGTGCTGACCGTCCCGGAGGCCGAGCGGCTGCCGCGCGCCCTGCGCGCCGATCAGCTTCGCCGGCTGTTCAGTGCGCTGGCGTCGCCTTACGATCTGATGGCAAGCTGGGCGCTGGTGACGGGAATGCGCCGCAAGGAGCTTTGCGCGCTGGAGCTGTTCCAGGTGCCGGAGATCGCCCACCTGGATGCCGATGAGCATCCGCTGGTCGGGATCGGGCTCAGCATCACCAAGGGCGGCTATCCGCGCACGGTCTATCCGCCGATCCGGTTGCTCGACGCCACGCATCGCTACATCGATGAGGTGCGCGGCCCGCTGATCCGGCGGCTGCGCCGCGCTGATCCATCATGGCATGCACCTTCGGCGCTTTTCCTGACGAGCCGGGGCAAGCCGGTCAGTCCAGTCCGGTTCACGGCTGCGATGAGCGCGGCGTTCAAGGCGGCCGGCGTGGTCGGGACCGGCCATTGGCTGCGGCACTGCTATGCGATGACGATGCTGGCGCAGCTCCAGCGGCAGGCGCGCATGACACCGGAAATCAACCCGCTCAAGGTGGTCCAGGTGCTGCTCGGACACAGGTCGATCGCCAGCACTGCCATCTATCTGCGCTGCGTGGAAATGCATGGTGCCGAACTGGAGGAGAGCATCGCCTGGCTTTACGGCGCGCTGATCGACGATGGCTAGGCGGGCACCGATCAACCGGCGCATGGTGACGCGGGAGGCGAGTGATACCATCGTCCTGTTCCGCGACGCCTGGGGCGAGGTGGACAAGCGGTTCGATCTGGGAAGGCTCGGGCTTCCGGGTGATGTGACGGTGCTGCTGGCCGAAGCGTTCCGGGGGCATCACGCTGGATCGAGCCCGGATACGCAGCGCGGCTGCTATCGTGCGCTGCGCCTGTTCGCGACGTTCGCGCGAGAGGAGGATGCGGTGGCTGGCGCGGCCGACCTCACCTCCACACTGGTCGGGCGCTATATGGACTGGCTCAACCGACAGCCAGGCCCGGATGGCAAGGGCTGGACCGCACCTTCGAAAGCCAATGCGCTGGCGGTGCTGCGCTATCTGGTCGACTGGACCAAGCGGCACGCGCCTGATCGTCTGCCGAGCCGGATCGACTTCCCTTACAATCCCTGGCCCAATCGGTCGCCGACGCCGCGACCCAAGCTCAGCGAGGCGGTGCTCAAAAGCATCCTTCAGGCAGCTTATGAGGAGATCGACGAAGCCTGGGACCGGTTCGAGACCGGGCAACGCATCCTCGCCACGCGCGGCGCGGTGCCCGGTGTTGATGCGCGAACGTGCCGGTTCGTGCGCACAATAGCGCGCGTCGGCAATGGCGTGGTGACGGCAGCGAGCAAGGTCCCCTATGGCGTCTCCACGCTGAGCACGCGTGGCGGGCTGCGGCATCTGTCCGGTTATCTCCATCTGACACTGGAGTATCTTCCGGCCTTCTTCCTCGGGCTCGCGGTTCAGACCGCCGGTAATCCCGACCCATTGCGGCGTCTGCGACGCGACTGCCAGAGCTCGCATCCGCTCGACGAGCATCGGGTGATGATCGACTGGGGCAAGCCGCGTGCTGGTGCGAAGGTGAAGCGGGCGCAGCGCCGTTCGTTCGACCGTCGGCGACCCTATGCGGCGCCCAATCTGATCGATCGGCTGATCGCCATGACCGCGACGCTTGCAAGCCAGGCCCGCGTGCAGGAGCGTGACTTGTTGTTCCTGATGAAGAGCGAGAAGCTCGGCACGGTGCGCCTCGTATCGATGAGCACGCTGGGCAAAGGCATCAAGAAGTTTATCGACCGCGCCAATGACCGGATCGCGATCTGGAACCGGGCCGCACCCGAACGATGGCGCGAACCGCTTCCCGACTTTGCGGCGGCGTTCCTGCGCGGCAGCGCGGCGACCCAGGTCTATACCGCGAGCCAAGGCGATCTGATCGCGGCGCAGGCGCTACTCAACCATGCGCGCATCGACACGACCGAACGCTATGTGCGTGGGCCGGAGGCGGCGCGCATCCAGGCTGAGACGATCGCCCGCGCGCAGGCGCTGATGATCGGATGGGTGATGGGGGAAAATACCGTCTCTCAAGCGCCGCCGGCGGCAATGCCCGCGAGCGTGCCGTTCGGGCATGACTGCCTCAATCTGCTCGGTGGCGACAGGCAGGGCAGGCCCTGTTCTCGGCTCGGGGCGTGTCTGCGCTGTCCGGGCCTGGTGATCCCGCTGGATGCCGAGCATCTGGCGCGCATCCTCCAGGCGATCGCAGTACTGGAGGAAGCACGGACACGGATCGATCCGACGCGCTGGGCACTGATCTACGCCGAGAGCCATCGCATCCTCACGGGCGATATCCTCCCCGACTTCCCCGGCGAGTTGCACGATGCCGCGCGGGCGATCATGGCGGGGCTGCCTGCCTTGCCGGTGCTGGAATGACCCTGTTGCTCGCCCAGGCGGCGGCGTTCGCGCCCGACATCGCGATATCGTCGCGCTCGCGCTTCAGCGACGACATATGGCACCTGGACGGCATCCGGCCCGGTTGTAGTCGGGGCGACTACTCGCTCGACTGGGGTTTTACGGTCGCAACAGGGCGGTTCACCGATCCTGAGCTACTGCTCTGGCTGGCGGCGGCAAAGACCCTGTTGTGGAGCGCGAAGGTCGATCCCCCGCCGGGGCGAAGGCACGTTCATGATGGCACGCTCATGAGACTGTTCAAGGGGCTTCGCCTCCTCATCCGCTGGATGGCAGATCAGGGCTATCGCCGGTTCGCCGACCTTGATCGCGGCGCAAGCGAGCGGTTCATGGCGGCGATGGCCGAGCGCCGAAACCCGAAGGGCGAACTGCTCAAGACGGGCACACTCCATCATTATCGCAGCCTGCTCATCCTGATCTATCTCCAAGGCGCGCGCTACTCGACGGTCGCCATCGGTGATCCGTTCCCGGGCACGACAGGCATGTTCAAAAGGAGTGATCGAGGTTGGCTGCCTTATACCCCCGACGCGATCGCGGTGCCGTTACTGTCGTCGGCGCTGCGGCTGATCGGACCGGCGGCCGATGATATCCTCGCCCTGCAAGGCGAGGCGCAGGCGGCCTATGATGCGGCGCTCGCATCCGGGCTCTCTCCCACCAAGGCCGGCTTCCGCGTCATCGACGCGATCGCGCCGTTCCGGTTCCAGGTGCTGCCTGGCGAGGAGGCCCCCTGGCATCGGGCGCCGGTGACGAGCACCAAGACCGTGCGCTACCTTGCCGACCGGCTCTACGATGCCTGCTTCGTGACGATCGCCTGGCTGGTCGGCGCCCGTCTCTCGGAGATCCTTGGGCTGGAAGCCGGATGCATCGAACGTCACCCTTCCGCTACGGGTGACGAGCGGTTCGCCTATCTTACGGGCCGCATCTTCAAGACCTCACGCGGCTATCATGGTGACGTCCACCGCTGGATCGCGCCCGAGCCGGTCGTGCGTGCGGTCGCAGTGATGGAGAAGCTGACCGATGGGCTGCGGCGCCGGTCGCGACGCGAGGAGTTGTTCCTGATCACATCGAGCACCGGCCTCATCGGTCCTGCCGTCGAGATCGACCTGCCGGCCACTTATACGATCATCCGTCGTCTCAATCTGCTGTTCGCACCGTTCATCGGCCTGCCGCTCCACGAGGGCAAGCCCTGGCACCTCAACACCCATCAGGGCCGCAAGACGTTCGCGCGGTTCGTCGGCAAGCGCGACCGCACCGGGCTCGCCGCGCTCCAGGCACATCTTGGCCATGTGACGCGCGCGATGACCGACAGCGGCTACGTCGGCACCGACTTCCAGCTCGACGAGTTGATCGACCGTCATGCCCAAGAGGAAACGCGAGCGGCGCTGGAGGAGATGCTGACCGCAACCGCGCTCGGCGGCAAGGCCGGGCGCGTCATTGCGGCACGATCCCGGTTCCGCGGCTGCACCCGGAATGGCGACGTGCAGGCATATGTGGACTTCCTCATGGCGGAAACCGACCTGCGGCTCGGCGTGTGCGACTGGGGTTACTGCGTCTATCGCCCCGAAACCTCGGCGTGCTTCGGCGGCGAGGCCGGCCCCAATCCGGTGCTCAGGACCGAGACCACTTGCTCGACCTGCGCCAACTTCGCGGTCACGCCCCGACATCGGTCCGTGTGGGAAATGCGCCGTGCCCGCAATCTGAAACTGCTCGAACAGCCGGTGCTCGATGCCGGCAGTCGTGCGCTTGCTGAGGCCAGGGTCGCCGAATGCGACCGTATCCTCACCCAGCTCGATGAGGGATGATCCAATGCCCAGGAAACCCGATCGTCATGAACAGCGTCGCCAGCAGACCCAGGTCCGGCTCAACGCTGCGTTCGAACGGCTGCGCAAAGGATGCCCGGTCCACCCGCTGCATCAGCGCGGCTATACGCTCACCGTCGCGACCCTCGCGCGCGAATCCGGGGTCGCGCGCAACACGATCTACACCAACCATCGTGATATCATCGACGACCTTCACGCCATCCTCGGCGATCCCATCAAGCCGGTGACGACCTGGCAGGACAAGCTCGACGAACTGCACGGCCTCATCCGCACCATGAAGCAAGAGCAGCGTCGCCTGGTTAGCGAGAACGCGCTGCTGTTGCAGCGCGCCCTCACAGCCGAAGCGGAAGCGCACCGCCACCAACGTCACAACGCTCGGCTGATCGCCGAGCGTGACACGGCGCTCCGCGCCGTGCCAGCGACCACCAAAGCTCGAAGGACAGTGTCACCCGACAACAAGACCAGAAACTGACGGATATCTGCCAAAAAATGCTTCGAAGGACAGTTGACACATGACCTAAGACATGTCGCCGGCAGAGGAATGCCGCGCGTTCCAGACGATCATGGAGACCGAGAAGAAGAGCCCGGCCGACGTTGCCATACGTTTTGGGCTCACCGAGCGTTTCGTGCTGGGGCGTCTGCGACTTGCTGGCCTTGCGGATCCCGTCTTTGACGCCCTCGCTGATGGGACCATTACGCTCGATGTGGCGAAGGCCTATGGCAGCATCACCGACACAGCCCGCCAGGCAGCCGTCTTCGAAGAACTTGCCGACGGCTACTACGCCACGAACTGCGCGGAAATCCGGCGCCGCCTGATCTCCGGCTTCTATCGCGGCAATGATCCCAAGGCCCTGCTCGTCGGGCGCGACGCCTACCTCGCCGCCGGTGGCAGGATCGACGGTGATCTCTTCTCCGACAATGCGAGCGAAAACTGGATCGACAGCGACATAGTCGAAACGCTGGCGCAGGAACGCCTGGAGGCAGCGGCCGCGGCGCTGAGATCACCGAGGGCTTTGGCGAACTGCGCGTCGTCTGCCACAGCCGTGTCCCGTACATGGAAACCATCGGCCTGGATCCAATCGAGGGTGAACCGGCGGAGCTAACTCCCGAGGAGGAAGAGCGGCAGCGCGCGATCGAGGTCGAGCTGGAGACAATTGCCGAGAATGCCGATGAAGATGGCTATTCCGACGAAGAGATCGAACGGATCGAGGGGCTGGAATCGGAATATCAGGGCCTGACTGAGCGCCCGCCGGTCCTCGGTGCCGACCAGAAGGCTACGTCGCTGGCCTATCTCGTGATCGGCGATGACGGCACCCCCCGGCTTCACGAACAAATCTACGCGATCCCGCAGCCTGAACCGGAGGTCGACGAGGATGCCGATACCCAATCCCAGGAGGAGGATGAGAGCGCCGATGAGCCGGTCGATGAGGCTTCCGGACGGTCGCCGATAAGCCAGAAGCTGGCAGAAGAATTGGCTCTCATGAAGACGGAAATCCTCCGGGTCCATGTCGCGAGCGATCCCCATTTTGCTCTCGACCTCGGCGCTTTCATCATGGCCGACGCGGCGGTTGCCTATCGCTACGACATGCCGAGCGATCTGCGCGCCACCGTGCCCAGTACCCGCGTCGGCAATTTCGAGAGCGACACGCCCGCCGCGGAAAGTTGGGATGAATTGCAGGCGGGCCTCGACCGCAGCTGGATCGATGCAGGCGGGATATGCGAACGGTACGACGCTTTCTGTGCGCTCGCCGATACGGCGCGGGCGGCCTGGCTTGGCTGGGCGGTTGCCAGAACCCTCCATGCGGTGCCCGCAGGTGACCGTTCGGCCATGCTCATCGACCACCTCGGGACCAAGCTCGACATCGATGTTGCGCAATGGTGGCGTCCGACCGCGCGACGCTATTTCGATCGGGTAGCCAAGCCAACGATCCTGGACCATTTCCACGAGGTTGGCGGGGCCGAACTGCGCAGCCGGTACAGCGGCTTGAAGAAGCATGATCTCGCGCTTTCTGCCGAAAAGCTCTTTGGCGGCCAAATCATCGTCGAGGCCGATATCAAGGATCGGGCGATGCAATGGCTACCGGACGCGATGCGCTTTGGTCCGCTTGAGGATCTCGCTCCCCCGGAAAGCGAGCCGCAGTCCCCCAACGGCGAGCCTGCGTCCGCTGATCAGCAGAGCGACTTGCCCGAAGCGGCCTGAACGATCGTGGGCGGGGCCGCATGCGAGCCTCGCCCAAATTTTCCGAACATCGAAGTCGGGCAGGCCCTGCCGTCCGACAATCTCGCCTGGAGCCGTTCGGCTACGGGCATCAGGAGCTTGCCATGACCTCAGATCATTTCGCCGCCGTTACCGCTGGCACCGGGCCGCACGATCAAAAAATCTGGACTCTCACTTCGGTCGCGAAGGACCTCTGCGAACTCATAGCGAGCGGTCAGCCGATCAGCCGGCACCGTCTCACCCGTCTGATGACCGCCTATTTCGGTGCTGGCGACGCGACGGGCGTCTGGTCGCTGCGCGAGGCGTTCGACGCGCTGGAGACAGCTCAGGCCTTGGCGCTCATGCGAGATCCGCTGAACGAGGCGTCGCCCGAAGCTGTCCTTGCTGACCTGCTGGCGCGATCCGAGCGGCTGCCAACCCAGTCGGTCCGATCGGAGCGCCAGGTCGACATGCAGCAATTTTCAACGCCGTTGCCACTGGCCTATCTCGTAGCACGCGCTGCCGTCATCGGGGCCGACGATCTGATCCTTGAACCCTCTGCTGGTACCGGGCTGCTGGCCATTTTTGCGCGACTGGCGGGCGCGGGCCTTTTCTTGAACGAACGCGATCCCGTGCGAGCCGGCCTTCTTGGGCAGGCCCTAGGTGCCGAAGTCAGCTGCTACGATGCCGAGTTCATCGACGACTTTTTACCTACAGCCGTGCGGCCCAATGTCGTGCTTATCAACCCACCTTTCGCCCGCAGCGAACAGCGGGGACGCGACGCGCATGCCGGTGCCCGGCATCTTCGCTCCGCCCTCGCGCGTCTGACGCCCGGCGGCCGATGCGTTGCGATCATGTCGCCGGCATTTGCCCATGATGGAAGCGGGGAGAAAGGCTACCGGGCTGTCGCTGACCTTGTCCCGCCGCGCGTGGAAATCACGATCCAGGGCAGGCCGTTTGCAAAGCATGGCACCAGCGTGTCGGTCCGTCTGATGATCTACGACAAGGGCTGGACCGGCGCGCAAGAACGGATTTGCGTGCCAGACATAAGAGCGGCCCTGCCGCATATTCTTTCGATGCCGCCAAGGCTGGGATCGCTCGATAGCGCGCAGCGTGAGCCGGCAGGAACGACTAAAGCACGGATCCCGGTGCGAATGCCTGTCAGAACCCATGCGCCGCTGATAGCGCTGCCTTCAACCACAATTGGACGCAAGCTCAGGCCGCGCGCTACCGCCGCGTTGGATACGACGGTAGAACCGCTCGCTTACGCTGTTCGCGAAACGCCGCGGTCCGCCGACGAGCAGATCGGCATCTATGTGCCCTGGCGTCTCTCGCGGATGGATATTCCGGGCGGAAAGCCGCATCCCGACCAGCTCGTCGAGTCGATCGCAATGTCCTCGATCCTTCCTCCCGCGCCGACCTATGTCCCGATGCTGCCCCGCTGCGCCGTCACCGCGATGTCGGACGCGCAGCTCGAAACCCTTGTCTACGCGGGACAGGCGTTCGAGCGCGATCTGCCCGGTCTCCACGCGCCCAATGAAGCTGGCACGATGCTTATGCCTGACAGTGCGGGGCGCGCCTATCGCATGGGCTTTTTCATCGGCGACGGCACTGGCGTCGGCAAAGGTCAGCAGGTCGCAGCCTGTATCCTGGACCAGTGGAGCCGCGGTCGCCGCAAGGCGATATGGATATCCAAGAGCTCGGCACTGATCGAGGATGCGCGCCGTGACTGGGCGGCGCTGGGCGGCCTGCCGATCGACATCCAGCCGCTGGACGCCATTCCATTCGGGGCGCCGATCTCGATGGAAAGCGGCATCATCTTTCTGACCTATGCGACGCTGCGGTCCCAGCGCCATGACACGGCCTCGCGCCTTTCGCAGCTGCTGGCTTGGCTCGAAGATGATTTCGAAGGCGTCATCTGCTTTGATGAAGCGCACGAAATGGCCAACGCCGCAGGCACCGAAACCAAGTTCGGCACCCAGAAGGGGTCGGAGCAGGGTCTGGCCGGCGTTCGCCTTCAGAACCTGCGCCCACGCGCCCGCGTCCTCTACATTTCGGCGACCGGCGCCACCGACCCCGCCAATCTTTGCTACGCGATCCGCCTGGGCCTTTGGGGGGCGGGCACGTCGTTCGATGATCGAGCCGCTTTCATGGGCGGCATCGAGAAGGGCGGGATCGCCGCGATGGAAATCGTCGCGCGCGATTTGAAAGCCCTTGGGCTCTACACGGCGCGCGCGCTGACATTCCGCGGCGTTGAATATGATCCCCTCGTTCATCCGCTGACCCCGGCCCAGATCGAGACTTACAACGCTTATGCCGATGGTTGGGCGATCTTATGCGCAGCTCGCCATAAGATCGCTTATCGCGAGGAAGCGGTAATGCGAAGGAACGCGGCGTAGGCGCGGGATTCCAGGGGTGCGGCACGAAGTTGCTGCGCATTATTTTGATTGCGAACCTCGGCGGTCTCTGGACCAGCTGAGGAGTCAATCATGCTGAAATTACACGACGAACTGATCGCCGAACTTTCGAATTTGCTCACGACGCAGAATTACAACCCGGTGGTCGTAGCGAACCATCGCCTCTACGCACGCGCGTTTCTCGATTATCTGGCCGAGTGCGATATCCAAGTCGCCACTGTGACGCCGGCGCAGGTTGCTCAATATTTTGCCTATGCAGCGCGGGACTTTGCGGCCGAGTATGGTCGGCTGCCCAGCGTGCGCTGGCATATGTTGCCGCGCACTGCGATCGCCAAGCTCCTTCGCCTTGCCCAAGGCAAATGGCCCCCTGAGGCGGAGCTGATCGGTCCGGATGCCGCAGTCCGACAGGCGATCTGCTGCGAGTACGAGGCATGGCTGCGCGAGGAGCGCGGCTTAGCAAATGCGACCATTGCGGCGCTTATGTGGGAGGCCCGAAACTTCCTGCGATGGCAGTTCGACCGCGGCGGTGCTGGCAGTCTCCAGACATTGAGCGTCGTGGATGTCGATCTCTACATGGACATGCGCGCGCCGGGCTTACGGCGAAAATCATTAGCCGATGTCGCTGAGCGTCTCCGCTCGGTGGTGCGCTATCTGCATCGAACGGGGCGCGTTCCGGCCGATCTCACGCCGCACATCATCGGCCCCATGCTCTATGTCTACGAAGATGTGCCCTCGACGCTGGACAACGAGCAAATCGTCGCAGTGCTGGCGACAACGAGGATGGACAAATCGCCGCGGGGACTACGCGATTATGCGATACTTCAGTTACTTGCCACATATGGGTTGCGCGAAGGTGAGATTTGCCGGCTTCGCCTCGAAGACGTGAACTGGCACGGGGAATTCCTGCGCATCCGCCATACCAAGACCAATGCGTACTCCTACCTGCCGCTATTGGTGCCTGTCGGTGAAGCCCTCCTTGGCTATCTCCGACTTGGGCGCCCGCAGGTCGAGGTCCGGGAAATCTTCATCCGAACCCTCGCGCCCTACATCGCAATGACAAACCTGTACGGTATGGTCCGCAGCCGGTTGGCGGCCGCAGGCGTCAAGCCGTCAGGAAAGCGGGGGCCGCATGTCTTCCGCCACGCGCGTGCGGTCGAAATGCTGCGGGCGTCTGTGCCGCAAAAACTGATCGGCGACCTGCTTGGGCATCGATCCACCGAATCCACCAATACCTACCTCAAGCTGGCGACAGATGATCTCCGAGCCGTGGCGCTCGATGTACCGGGAACGGAGGTGCTGTCATGAGCGCTTGGCACGATCCCGATCGCACCCTCGTCAATATCTTCCTGGAAAAATCGCAGTTCCGGTCGGGAAGCAGGCCAACGTATCGCTGGTTCCTTCGCAGCTTCGAGGATGCAGCCCGGTGTCATCCGGCGGTTGACCGGCAGATGCTCACCGCCTGGCTGAGAGACATGGAAAAGCGTTGGCGCTTGCGGACGCTGCTTAACCAGGTCTGCATCGTGGATCGCTTCCTCGACCACCTCGTGGAAATCGGGCGGATCGCCAACAACCCCATCGCGTTGTTGCGCAGTCAGTACAACGTCAAACAAAACAAGCCGATCTGGAGGGCGCTGGCTTCGCCCAATCCCGACGAGGCCTTGGCCGCGTTACGACGGCCGGTGCCCTTCGGCAGCGTACTGGGGGACTTCATGCGCGACCATGTCATGCTGATGCGCAGCAGGGGATATCAATATGAAGCG
This sequence comes from Sphingobium salicis subsp. salicis, assembly GCF_049472635.1. Lineage (NCBI taxonomy): Bacteria > Pseudomonadati > Pseudomonadota > Alphaproteobacteria > Sphingomonadales > Sphingobiaceae > Sphingobium > Sphingobium salicis. Next base: position 1,915,556 of record NZ_JAYRCS010000001.1, on the reverse strand, counting down.
CAAGCTCACTGGCTGCTGCGGTTCGATCGGTTCCTTCAGGTCCATCCGGAGCTAGCAAAGAAACCACTTGAGGCAATGCTTACGAGTTGGGCGGCTGCCAAGCCGACCCGCAACCACGCGGCGGAATGCCAGAAGCTAGCGCGCATCCTGACCAAAGCGCGGTTCCGCCTTGATCCGACCATCCCACCGAAGCCGTTCAACATCCGGCCTGAGACGGAAATCAGGCGTGACCATAGGCGTCCGCATATCTTCAGCCCCGCTGACGTTCGGCGTATGCTCGATACCGCCCGGACTTATCCGTCGCCGGACGCTCCGCTGCGGCCGTTGACCCTCTACACCATGATAATGCTGGCCTATTGCGCCGGGCTACGGCGAAGCGAACTGGCATGGCTCGATCTTGGTGACGTGGACCTGCAAGCGGGCACGATCACGATCCGGGAAACGAAGTTCTACAAGACCAGGATATTGCCGCTATCCAACAGCGTCCTGGTTGAGCTGCACGCCTACATCGATGCAAGGCGGCGCGCCGGCGCGTCTCAGGACCTGCAATCAGGGCTGTTCTGGCATGCTCACTTTAATGGCCGCTACAGTCCCGAGGCGGTAACAACGATGATCACCAACGTCATGCGTCGTGCTGGGCTCAAACCTGCTTCGGGGCGAACGGGACCTCGTGTTCATGACCTGCGTCACTCGATGGTGGTGAATCGAATCCTCCAATGGTACCGATCCGGCATTAACCCGCAGGAAAAGCTGCACTTCCTATCAACTTACATGGGCCACCGGGATCTTCACTCCACGCTGGTCTACATCACCGTCACGCAGGAGCTGTTACAGGAAGCCAGTGAACGGTTCCGCGCGCTCGGCGCCCCGTGCCTCGGCATGGAGGTACGGCTATGAAGAAAGGCAATCCCTTGCCCGCGTTGTTGCGGGCGTTTTTCCAGGAGTGGCTGGCCGAGCAGCGCAGCGCGTCAATCCACACGATCCGCTCTTATCGCGACGCCTGGCGGCTGCTGCTTCGGTTCGTCGCGGAGCGAAAAGGCTGCGGGGTTGCGCGACTGATGCTCACCGACGTCTCGGCCGGCGAGGTGCGCGCGTTCCTTCATCATACCGAGCATGGCCGCAAGACCACGATCGGCACGCGGAACTGCCGACTGGCCGCCATCCGCAGCTTCTTCAGCTTCGTGGCGGACAAAAATCCGGAATACATCGCGCAGTGCTCAGAGGTACTGGCTGTACCGTTGAAGCGGGAGCCCACCCCCGCGCCGTATTACCTCGAGCCCGAGGAGGTCGAGGCCATACTCGCCCAGCCCGACCGATCGACACTCGAAGGGCTGCGCGACCATGTACTGCTCTCGTTCCTCTACAACAGTGGTGCGAGAATCCAGGAGGCGCTCGACCTCTGTCCCGGAGCAATCCGGTTCGATGCACCGAACTTCGTTCGTCTTTACGGCAAGGGGCGCAAGGAACGCATCTGCCCGCTCTGGCCAGAAACCGTGGCATTGCTCAGGAAGCTGCTGGAGCGACAGCCGCGTGCGCCCGATGAACGGATCTTCGTCAATCGATACGGTGAACCGCTCGGAGCCTCAGGCGTGCGGTTCAAGCTCAACGCTTACGTGGGACAAGCCGCGAAATCGACGCTGACCCTCCAGTCAAAACACGTTACGCCTCACAGCTTCCGGCACGCGACCGCCGTCCACCTCGTTGCCGCCGGGGTCGATATCACCGTCATCCGCAGTTGGCTCGGGCACGTCAGCCTCGATACGACCAATCACTATGCTCAGGCCAATCTGGAGACCAAACGCAAGGCGCTGGAACAGGTCTGCGCCCCGGCGGCGAGCAACGTGCCACCTTCGTGGAAGCGAGATGCCAGTCTGATGGAATGGCTCGACACCCTGTAGAATAATGTGAAGGACGTGGCGAAATGCTCCGCAGCGTCGCAGGCCTACGCCGCGTTCCTTCGCATTACCGCTTCCTCGCGATAAGCCGTCATCCACCGCAATCTCGATGAAGTGCTCGCGCTCACCAACATCGTCGACCGGATGGAGGACAAGGCGCTCAATGCCCAGGCCAAGGGCTCTGCGCTCTCGCGGTTTGAGAGCGCCAAGCAACGCTTCTTCGCGCAATTGCTGATCGCAATGAAAGTGCCCAGCCTGATCGATGCCGTGACCCGAGAGCTTGATGCAGGCAATCATGCGATTATCCAGCTTGTGACGACGGCCGAAGCCATGCTGGGGCGACGGCTCGCAAGTCTGTCTGCCGAGGAGCGCGCCAACCTCGATATCGAACTATCGCCTCGGGAGGCGATGATCGATTACCTCAAGACGGCCTTCCCAGTCCGCATGATGAAGATCATCACGGGGAGCGACGATGCAGAGCGCTCCGAACTGATGGTCGATGAGGCTGGCAACCCTGTCTTCTGCCAGGCGGCCCTCGCCATGCGTGACGAGATGATCGAGGCGCTTTGCGCCTTGCCGCCAATTGGCTCGGCGCTCGATGAAATCATCCGACATTTCGGCACCGAAGCCGTGGCGGAAGTGACCGGACGGACCCGACGGCTCATTGTTGACGCAAATGGCCGCCAGCGTGTCGAAAGCCGGAGCGGTCGAAGCAACATCGTTGAAGCCGAAGCCTTCATGTCTGGGGCCAAGCAGATACTGGTCTTCTCCGACGCCGGCGGCACGGGGCGGAGCTACCATGCCGATCGCAACTGCAAATCCGCGGACCGCCGGCGGATCCATTTCTTGCTGGAGCCTGGATGGCGCGCGGCAAACGCCATTCAGGGTCTTGGTCGCTCCAACCGCACCAATCAGGAGAGTGCGCCCGTCTTCAGGCCAGTGACCACGGATTGCCGGGGCGAGCGCCGCTTCATCAGCACCATTGCGCGGCGGCTCGACAGCCTTGGCGCCCTCACTCGCGGCCAGCGACAGACGGGCGGACAGAATATGTTCGACCCCTCGGACAATCTCGAAAGCGATTATGCCCGCGATGCGCTCATCCAGTGGTACCATCTTCTTTACCGCGGCAAGCTCACCAGCACGACCCTTGCCGCCTTCATCGACATGACGGGCCTGCGCCTCCTGGACAAGGAAAGCGGCGGTCTGCTCGATGATCTCCCGCCTATCCAGCGATGGCTCAATCGCCTGCTGGCTCTGCGGATCGCGATCCAGAATGCGATCTTCGAGGAATATATGGCGCTGATCCGGGCGCGCATCGATGCGGCGCGTGAGGCCGGGACGCTCGATGTCGGCGTCGAAACCATGCAGGCAGAGCGGATGGCCCTCCTCGACGAGCAGGTACTGCGGCGTGATCCTGTGACGGGCGCCGAAACACGGCTTAGTCGGATCGAACTGCATTTTCGCAAGCGTGCCCTCAGCCTCTTGCGGCTGGAGCGTGATTATGGCGGTGTCGAAGCTATTCGGCTGCGCAACGGTCGGTCGGGTCGCGTTGCACTCCGGGTGCCAAGCTGGAGCAGTATGGACAATGATGGCAATGCGATCGCCATGTGGCAGCTTGTTCGTCCAACCGGCCGCGACCGCATCCGCGATACCGCCCTACAGGAGAGCCTCTGGTCTCCTGTCGATAAGGAGGAATTCGAACGCCTCTGGGACACAGAGGTCGAAGAGACCCGATCAAAGCTCGACGTTGAAACGATCAGCATGGCAACCGGCCTCCTGCTTCCGGTCTGGGATCGCCTTCCTGATGACGATATGCGGGTCTGGCGGGTTACTGACGCGGAAGGCAACTCGCTGCTCGGACGCATCATTTCGCCCTATGGACTGGAGAAACTCGCCCGTTCCTTCGGTGTCGACATGTCCACTGTGCTGAGCCCGGCGGAGATGATCGCTGGCGCCAGAGGGAGGCAAGGGGTTCCGATCGTCGGCATGGATACTGCACGACTGGTGCAGGTCCATATGAACGATGCGCGACGGCTCGAAATTCGTGATTTTCCCGCCGCACGGCGGGATTGGCTGAAGTCGATCGGCTGCTTCACCGAGATCATCAATTACAAGACGAGGCTGTTCGTGCCCACTGACCGTGCCGAGGCCATCCTCGACCAGATCGTCCGCACCGGCGAGCAATGGAGCCGGCTTGCTGGCGTGAAGGCGGCCTGAGGCAGCGCCGACCAGTCAGGCGAGCAGAAGGGAAGGGGGGTGGGGAAGGGCGGCGGCGAAGCGCGGTTGGAAGCTGCGCGGGATCGCCAACTTTCCCACCTTCGGAGGCATTCATGAACGCCCTATCTTCTGCCCCGCGCCAGCAGGCGCAGCCTTATCGCGTCGATATATCCCGCGGGACCGTTGTTTCTCGCGTTTCGTCCGAATGGTTCAATCGCCCCCAGGATGAGCGCTATCTCTCGCTGAACGATCTCTACGCCAGCGTGCGCTCGCGCGCGGAACGGGCGACGACGCGGATCATCGAGAGCCGGACGGTGCGGGTCGAGGCCCGTAGCGACCAGCCCGAACGGCTTTCGCTCCTTCTTCCCGGTGACAGCGCACCGGTTGCACCCACCAACTGGTCGTTCGGGCAGCTGTGCAGCCTGGTTGGCGCCCCGGCCTCCTATCTGCGGCAACTTCCCGCCGCGCTTGCCGGCATCAACCTCCAGCATGGCCTCATCCGCCATCCGGCCGAGCATGTGAAGCTGCTCCAGACGCACGATGGCCGGGCCGAACTGCGGGCGGTCACCGGACCGGATTATGGTCGCATCTGGGATCATGAACTGGTCGCCGCGGTGATGAAGATCGCGGGCAATGGCACGGGCGACACAAGATGGAAGGTGCCGGGCGTGCTCGATTGGGGATCGATGACCTACAACCCCTGTGTCGATGTGACGAGCGACACGACAACGCTTTATGCTTCGGACAGGGATGTGTTCCTATTCCTGGTTGACGATCTCAACCCGATCGAGGCCGGCCGACTGCCCAATGGGGAGCCGGATCTCTATTTTCGCGGATTTTATTGCTGGAACTCAGAGGTTGGCAGCAAGTCACTGGGAATAGCCACTTTCTACCTCCGTGCCGTATGTCAGAACCGCAATTTATGGGGCGTCGAAAACTTCCAGGAAGTGAATATCCGGCACTCCAAGTTCGCGGCGAACCGCTTCGCGCATGAGGCAGCACCAGCGCTCGCGCACTTCGCCGATAGTTCGCCGCGCTCGTTCATCGACGGGATATCGGCGGCGCGATCAGCCATCGTCGCGCGCAAGGACGAGGATCGGGAAAGCTTCCTGCGCAAGGAAGGCTTTTCCAAGGCAGAGACCGCCAAGGTCATCGCGACGGTTCTGGCTGAAGAGGGGCATCCTCCGGCTTCGGTTTATGATTTCGTCCAGGGGATCACCGCGCTTGCACGCAGCCGCCCGCATCAGGACGGACGCCTGGAGCTCGAAGGCAAGGCCCGCAAGCTGCTCGAACGCGCTCGCTGAGCGAGCCGGCACCACCCGACCAAAATTCAAGGAGATTTGTCATGGCTCACATGACCACGACGCTGCGCGCCTATCGGATCGATGTCGAATTCTTTAGTGGAGGCGACCTGTTCGCTTCCGATGTCATTTCATTCGAGATCGAGGACGGGGCTGACGTCTGGACCGCGGCCTATCTCGCCGCGGAGGGTTCGACCTATTTCGACCTGCGGATTCCTGATCTTTCGTACAGCTTCAGCTTCGTTCCGAGTTTTCCCGACGATCCCGATCCAACATCGCCTGCCGGTGGCCTCAAACCTGTCTGCAGGGACTGCGGTTGCGACATGCTCGTTCGCGACGCCAGCGCAAGATGGGACATTCAGCGGCAGGCCTGGGCGATCTCCGGCGTCTATGACTGCACCTTCTGCGACCTCTGCAATGCGGAAAGCGATGATCTGGCTCGATGGGTGCCGGCGGGTGATCTCACACCCTTAGATCGCTTCAGCGCCGCCCTAGCAGACGCGCTGTCCTCTCCGGAACTCGCTTTCGACACCTTATTCCAGCTGTTCTGCGTCGATCACGCGCTCACCCACACGGTCGAAGACGCTCGCGCCGAATGGGTCGAAGCCGTTGGGCCGCGATTATCGGCGGACAGCGTAGACCGCCGTCCCGGTACAGGAGGTGATCATGCCTAGTCCGATGCCCGATGCGGCATATGTGCATCGCTTCAACGCGCGCCTTGTGAACTCGGCGCGCGTCGCATTGATACGCCTCGACGCCCATTCTGGGATGCTAGAGCTGAGGGGCGAAGAGGGGAACTTCCTCGACCTCATATCGCGCGACGCATCACGGGACATGGCCAGGACCGCATTCGGCCTCTACGCGCGTGGCTTCAGCCTCGGTGTCCAAGGGCGCGCGCGGCCATGGTAGACAGCATCGGATGGCCCTCAACCTCCTGGACATATGACGGAACAAGGCGGGCTAACATGTATTAATGTGCTGCCTGAGCCTGACTTCGTTGGGTAAAAGATGGCGAGCGATTACTGTTTAGAGACCGTCATGCAGAACATCTCCGCCCCAGATATTTTAATGCGAAAGCTTACCACTCACTCGCATTTATCGAATGCAGAATCGGTAGCAATTTCAGCGCTGTCCTTGCGGGTCATGAACTATGAACGCGGCTCATTTATCTCCCGGCAAACAGATTTCGCTAAGAACGCCTTCGTGATGCTGACAGGCATCGCGTGCCAGCAGCAGACGACGAGGGCTGGCACCCGCCAGATTTTGAGTGTGTATCTGTCGGGCGACGTCGCTAACGTAGATCCCGGCTTTGCTGAGGAAATGCGGGATGTCATCGCTATAACGCCAGTCATGGTAGCGCTGATTCCTCTCGATGCGCTGGACCAGATATTTATTGAATTTCCTAATGTTGGAGCCGCCTTTCGCCGAGAGGCAGCAGCTGAGCTAGCTCTGCTGCAATCGCGCCTGGTAAGTCTTGGACGATGTAATGCGAGGCAGCGTATAGCTAGATTTGCCTGCGAAATGGCTTCGCGACAAAGGGCGTCGGGTGCGAGCCAATCTCAATCCATTGAATGGCCTTGGACACAGGAGCAACTGGGAGATCTGACAGGGCTGACGGCGGTTCATGTCAACCGGATGCTGAAGAGTTTGCGGGAGGACGGCGTTCTCGCACTTTCCCGCGGTCGCCTTCAGATAACGGACTGGAACGCGATAGAGCTCGCAGCCGGACTGATTAGACATTCCCAGGATCAAAAAACGACCCGCACTTCACAAATGCCTGGCCGTTCTATTTCTTCGGCTGCCGCGGCCTGCTAAGAATCGATCCATATGAATAGGACGAATTGGTTTCGATGGGGTCGGCTGTCACCCTTCGATCATTGCCCTGATCCGCGTTGCGAGCGCTTCCATCGCGAATGGCTTGGTTATCATTTCCATTCCTGGTTCAAGGAAACCAGAGGCAAGAGCCGCATTTTCCGCGTAGCCAGTCATGAAGAGAATTTTGAGCTCAGGGCGCAGATCGCGCGCGGCATCAGCAACCTGTCGCCCATTCAGGCCTGGCAGCCCGATATCGGTCACCAGCAAGTCAATCCTACGTCTGGACTGAAGGATTTCGAGGCCCTTTGGCCCATCCGCAGCCTCCAGCGCCTGGTAGCCCAGTTCCTTAAGCTCTTCGACGATCAGCCCGCGGACGATCGGTTCGTCTTCGACGACAAGGACGACCTCGCCGGCGTCAGCCATGTGCGCGTCGGTTAGCTGAGGCGCGCGCTCATCCGTTTCCTCGGTGCCGCGGAAGCGGGGCAGGTAGAGCTTGAACGTCGTGCCCTTTGCGACCTCGCTGTAGATTTTTGCGTAGCCTTCAGACTGTTGCGCAAAACCGTAGATCATCGATAGACCAAGACCGGTGCCCTGACCGATCGGCTTGGTCGTGAAGAAGGGCTCGAATGCTTTGGCAATGGTGTCAGCATCCATGCCCACGCCGGTGTCGGTCACGCAGATGCAGACATACTGGCCCGGATTCACCCCCCGCTGGCGCGCAGCGTAGGCGCTATCGAGATGGGCGTTGCAGGTCTCGACCGTCAATTTGCCCCCATCTGGCATCGCGTCGCGAGCGTTGATCGCAAGATTGAGGATCGCGCTTTCAAGCTGATTGGGGTCGCATTTGGTAATCCACAATCCGCCGGCGAGAGCAAGCTCGAGCTCAATGCGCTCGCCCAGGGTCCGGCGCAGGAGATCCTCCATAGACGCTACGAGCCTATTGGCACGCACGGGCTTGGGATCGAGCGGCTGGCGCCTGGAGAAAGCTAACAGACGGTGGGTGAGGCCCGCTGCCCTGTTAGCGGCGTTAGACGCGCCGGCGATGTATCGATCGAGTTCGGTGACGCGCCCCTGCATCACGCGACGCTGTATAATTTCCAGATTCCCGGTGATGCCTTGCAGGATATTATTGAAGTCGTGGGCGATGCCACCAGTCAGTTGTCCGACCGCCTCCATCTTTTGCGACTGACGGAGCGCGGCTTCGGCGTCGGCCAGCGCGGCCGCGGCCTCTGCTGCCGCGGTTATGTCTCTGCCAAAGCCGTAGAAGGTGCCGCCCTCGGGCACAGTTGTCCATTTGATCAAGCGCTCATGACCGTCCTTGGCGCGCAACCGTGTCTGGTATTCGAGCATAGGCTGCCCGGCGGACAGCGTCCGCACCCGCTCGCCCCAAAAGGCTTCATCGTCGATCATGAAGTCTGTGCTGCGCTTGCCGAGCGTCTCTTCACGGGTCCAGCCGAGCGCCTTGGTCCAGGACGGGTTGACGTCGGTGATGTAACCCTGGCTGTCGGTGACCACCTTTAGGATAGGAGACAAGCTCCAGGTCCGATCCCGATCGCGCAGAAGTTGGCGCTCCTGCGTGATATCCCGCCCGACGGCGTGAATGCGGTCGGCATCTGGAACTGCAGTCCATGCGAGCAACCGATAATCGCCACCATTCGTGCGATAGCGGTTTTCAAAAGCGAGCGTGGTCACACCGCGAGAAAGCTTTTCCACCTCTTCCTGCGTGCTCCTGATGTCATCGGGATGGAGGAAATCTCCCAAATTCTTTCCGACCATTTCCTCTTCGGCCCATCCAAGGAGGCGCCGCGCTGAAGGATTGACCGCTGTGATGACTCCATCGAAAGTGCATACCAACATAAGGTCGCGAGATATCGACCAGAGGCGATCGCGATCTGCTGTACTCTCGGCCTGGCTGAGCTTTTGTTCGTGAATATCTGTGTTCGTACCAATCCACCGGATGATACCGCCGGCATCATCACAAATCGGTACCGCCCGCACCAAATGCCATCGATAGCTGTCGTCAGCCCCGCGGATGCGAAATTCCGTTTCATAAGGCTTCGCCGAGCTTAGTGAGGATCGCCATTGCTCGGCCGCCGCGGATACATCATCGGCATGGACGATTGCCGTCCAGCCATTCCCTATCAGGTCTCGCTCGGAAGCACCGCTATATTCCAACACCCGGTCATTAAACCAATCGAGATTCCCATCGGGGGTTGCCGTCCAGATATGGCTGGGAAGCGCCTGCGCGAAGGTCCGGAACTGCGCTTCGCTGGCACTGATCGCCGCCTCGGCCCGCATGCGATCGGTGACGTCGATGCCCGACACGAAGATGCCAGTAGTCTCGCCTTTTTCGTTTGCGACCGGTTGATAGACGAAATCGAGACGGCGTTCGAGCGAGGGATCGTCAGGTGACCCCTCAAGCCGAAATGGCGCTCCTGTGGCCTGGAACACTTCCCCGCTGGCATACACCTCGTCGAGAATGGCCACGAAATTTTGCTGCAAGGCTTCCGGCAGCACCTCGACGATCGGTCGGCCGATCACCTCTCTGCCGCCAACCAAGGCTTGATAGGCCGGGTTGGTCATCAGGAACCGATGCTCCGGGCCTTCCAGCAGGGCCATGAAGCTTGGACTATGCTCAGCCATTTGAAGCAGCTTGCGGCGCTCGTCAGCGATACGTTCATTCGCAAGCACGGCCTGCGTGGTCTCCAGGACGATGGCGATAACGCCCAGAACGGAACCATCATCGTCAAAAGCCGGGGAATACTCGATATCAGTCCAGAGGCGGCGGGGCGTGCCGTCGCGGATAAGGGTCAGCTCCTGATCCTTGTAGGAGAGTGTTCCCCCACCCTGATAGACCTCCCGCATCACGTTGGCGTTGAATTCGGCAACCTCGTGCCAACCTTGAAGGACATCACTTCCCAGCAGGCTAGGGTGCCGGTCGCCCGCAAACGCGCGATAAGCGTCATTATAGATCATGATGCCTTTAGGACCCCAGAGCGTGACGATCGGGGCTTGCGAGCGCAGCACGAACGCCAGATTCGCGCGCATCGCCGCAGGCCATGTTGCGATAGGGCCGATGCTGGTTTTGGCCCAATCGAAATCCGCGATGATGGCACCCATTTCACCGCCGCAAGCGAGAAATTCCAAAGCCTTATGATCGCCGCCTGAGTTCATAGATCTGACTTCTGCCCCCCAAATTCATCCATCAGGCTTTCGCGCCGTTTGACTTTCGCGCCACTCGCAGCGCGCGCGCGAGACCATCAGCGGTGTAGGGCTTGTGAAGCAAGTCGAAACCGTGCGTCCCTTCCGCCGCCAGGACATGACTATAACCGCTGGTAAGAACCACCGGCAGGTCGGAAAAGCGCGCGCGCAATATTTCGGCAAGCTCGATCCCCGACATGCCGGGCATGACAACATCGGTAAAGACGATATCGAAACGCTCGGGATCGGCTTCGATGAGAGCCAGAGCATCCTTGGCGCTCGACACCCAGATATTGCCATATCCCAGGTCGCCGACCAACTGGGCTGCAAATTCACCGACTAGCTGATTGTCCTCAACCAAAAGGACACAGCGCTCCTGGCCCGGTTGCGGCTCGGTCGGCGGAGATACGTCAACCGGCCGGCTCTGCGGCTTTTCCTGCGCATGGGGAAGATAGAGGATGAAGGTCGCGCCTTTGTCGATCTCGCTTTCGATACTGATTTCGCCTCCGGACTGCTTGGCAAATCCGAACACCTGGCTGAGCCCGAGGCCGGTGCCGTGTCCGACATCCTTGGTGGTGAAAAACGGTTCGAAGATCCGTGATATATCGGCCTTTGATATGCCACCGCCAGTATCCCTCACGAGGACCGCTATAAACTTGCCCTGGACCGCGGCATGGCCCCGTGTTGCGGGTATGCCGTCACGCTCCTCGACAACGATTTGCAACCGTCCTTCACCGCCCATTGCATCACGGGCATTCACGGCCATGTTTAGCATCGCGGTGTCGAACTGAACCGGATCTGCCTCTACCACACATGGCTGGCACCGGATGTCCAGTTCGAGCGTCACGCGTGAACCAGATACACTGCGAAGCATTTCCTCGTCCTTGCGAAGGCGCTCGGCGATATCGAAGGCTTCGGCCTGCAACGGTTGACGCCGGGCAAATGCTAGTAGCTGATTAGTAAGCTTTGCCGCCCGCTGCGCCGTTTCGGCGATCGCATTTACATATCGCTCGCGCTTGTCCTCCGGAAGGTTGGGTCGCTTCAGCAGGTCGATGCTGCCGAGAATAACTGTGAGGAGATTATTGAAGTCATGAGCCACGCCGCCCGTCAGCTGGCCGATAGCTTCCATCTTCTGGCTTTGGCGCAATGTCTCTTCGATGCGCTCACGCTCTGCAACTTCGGCCTGCAGGCTCCGCAGAGACTCTGCCAGCGCCTCACCCTGGTCCGTCACCGCATGTTCGAGTGAGAGGTTAAGTTTTTCGAGCGTAGCGCGCGCCTGAGCCTCATTCTCGACGTCGATGCATGTTGCAATCCAGCGAAGAATACGGCCGTCATCGTCGGTCTGTGGCAGCGCGCGACAGGAAAAGCATCGGTAGGTGCCATCCTGCGCCGCCACAGGGAAGGTTTGGTTGAACGCCGCCCCTGAACCAACCGCTTCCGACCAAGCCGCCTGGGTCTTGTCGCGATGATCCGGGTGAATCGCGTCCAGCCAACGATTGCCGAGCAAATCCTCGTCTCCGCGGCCGGTATATTCGCGATAGCGCTCGTTGATCTGAACGATATGCCCGTCCGTATCCGCCTGGAACACAAAGCCCGGTAGCGCATCGGTAAGAGTGGCAAGGCTGCGTTCAGCCTCGCGCTCGCGGGTGCGATCACGGACGATCTTCACAAACCCCGGTTCGCCTTGAAGCGGCATCATGAGACCCGAGCCCCAGAATCTCGACCCATCGGCGCGCATGTGGAAACGCTCGTCGAGCGCGCGACCCTCTTGCGCCGCACGGCTCATTTCATCTTCCGGCGATCCTGCGGCCTGATCTTCAGGGGTGAAGAAAATCCGCCCATGTTTACCTAACGCCTCTTCCGGCGACCACCCCAGTAGATTGGCCGCGCCGGGGTTCCAACTGGTTATGCGCCCATCGGCAGCGAGGGTAATAATGGCAAAATCTGTCGAGCTTTCGACAATACATTGGGCAAGAGACGGGTCGATCATCGTTCTGGTTGTTTCACTCGGCTTGAAGTAGATGCTGGCTGCGCCGCGAGCGTTCTAAGGCCCGCACGAACAACTTCGCTTGCGTTGGAATATAGTCCGGATGCGACCTGATCCGATATGAATCGGTCCAGCTCGCGGCTGAGCGAGATCGTGCGTATTTGGCGACCTGACATGCATACCCCCGGCATTGTATGACAATGCAATACACATAAAATGGCTGCGGGTTCCTCCTAAGCCGTCAATTACAACGGCGATCTGGGTATCGGTCGGATGCTCGATGCCGACGAATTTGGGGCGCGCCTCAGCCGGGGCGCAAACAGGTGGACTGTCAGGTGACGGAATACTGAAGTGGCGGACCGCTCTGGCGAGACAATGATAAGCAACGTGGAGATGGTGAACCATCGGGTGACCCATAATCTGGGTCAACGGTCGCGATGGCGGTGAACACACGGTCAATTATCCTCAACTTGGCCATGATCGCTGAAGTGAGCGAATATCCGGGTAAGTGGCACCGCGATAAATCGGATCAACTGCCCGTCTCGCTATGGGGCGCTGCGACGGCCTTCGATTCTGGAGATTCGCGCTGACGCAGGAAAATCGAAAGCACGACCAGGACGGCGGTCGAGAGAAACTCGCTTTGCCAGTTCTGGAAAGACTCAAACCAGAGTTGCGGGTCGCCCAGGTAAGCAAGCGTGCTCAACGGCACCTCACGATGTTCGATTGCGTTCTGCGCAGCGACCTGGGCACTTTGGGTCCAGTGAATAACGAAAGAAATCAGAAACAGTGCGAACAGCGCCAAGCCGAGCGATCGCGCATATAGTGCGCGCCACATCGCACCCCCACGTAGCACAGTCGGGGCGCCGGGCTTTAGTGCCTGCTTATCCAGATCTTTGTCGCGTGGCTGCGCATCAGGATCCTTGGATTCAGCCGATCCACGCTGAATCAGAAAGGCTGTCAGGACGACATAGGCGGACATTTGAAGGAACTCGCTTTCCCAATTCTCGAAAACCGAGGATAGGAATTCTGGGCTCGACGTATAAGCACTAAGGCTCATCGCGGCCTGATGGTGACGCTGTGCATCCTCGGCCGCAACATGCCAGCCCGCGAGCCATTGACCCGCTATGCTGCCGACAAAAAGCAGCAAAAGGACAATTGTCAGCCCATTATCGCGCAGCACCCTCATCCGACGTCTCCCTCAGCCTGTTCTTGTGTGCTGGAACGCAGGTGGAACGATTATGGTTCTTTTCCTGTAACGCAGCCAGTTCGCCATCCAGTTGCAAGAGGACATCGCTTGTGAACGCTGCCGAAATGGTGCGTGGGACACCATTTTCGTCCGGTGGGTTGCCGTGTTCAGCAACCTTTTCCCCTCAGGCCCCAATTCAAGCCTATTGCGCACTGACCGGGCCTCGTGACCCGGTCAGATCCAAAATTTACGCCGGCATCAGATTGACGGCCGTTGGCTTGGCCGGCGGCAGCGCGCCGGATCCGGCTTGCGCCTGCAACTCGGATTTTCGCGCCAGCATGAGGTCGCGAAGGGATACGAGATCGACGTCGGTCTTGCGGCACTGCGCGAACATGCCCTCCGACTGCATCTCCTCTTCATGGACATGGTGCTTGATCTCTTCGGATAGGACCTTGACCTTAGCATCGTAGAAATCGTCGTCGGGGCTTCCGGCTTCAATGTCGTTGATCAACACCTTTGCACCGTCATGCTCGACATAGGCTTCGTCCAGGGTGTCGTCCTCGATCTTCCCCCGGAACGCGGGGTAGAACAGCTCTTCCTCGATCAGTGTGTGAATTTTGAGCTCTGTGCAGATTTGTCGCGCGATCGCCTGCTTCTTCGAGGCGGATTTTGTCTTTTCGAATTGCTCAAAAAGGTCTTCTACCTCCCGGTGATCGGCTTTGAGCAGTGCGATCGCGTCAGTGAAGCTGTCAGCCATGGTGAAACTCCTCTTGTTCGCCCCCGCTGCTAAGTTCTCCAAACCTACTCTCGTTCCAAGCGAACGACTCGCAAGAGCCGGCCCCCTGGGGACGGCGCACCACAATCGTCGCCAGATTGGCGGCAATTTTCTGTCCCGTTAATAAGAATGGCGAGGGGGATCCCGGATTTGTCCGGCTCTTTGGGTCGACGGCCGGGCGGAAGCCCGGTGCGAGGCGGGCTCCTTCGGGGCCGACGGTCGCGCCGGACGGACGCGCCGCGTGTGAGAGGGGAGAAGGATCTTGGAGAGTGTCGCTTTCGGATGGTCGAGAGCGGAACTTCCAAGGAGTTGAGGTTATGAATATCGGTGAAATCAAGCCCGTGAACGGTCGTCTTATCGGTCATATCGCGACCCGTTCGATCGACTTGCCGCGGCTTGGGCTCAGGCCTGTCGAAAGCACCAATGAGCGCGCGCCGGTCTTCGAGATCGTCGCGCTTAACGTGGGGCAGCGCTGGGTACAGATCGGTGCGCTCTGGGAAGCGACCGCCAACAAGACTGGCGAATGCTTCCTCCAAGGATCGCTCGATGATCCGAGCCTGGCCGAACCGCTGCCGATCGCTTTGTTCGGTAGCGATGCTGAAGGCTATCGGGTCGCATGGCGGCGCCGTGATGCGCTGAGCGGCTTTGGCGGCGGCCAGCGTTCGGAACGTCCGGGGGTGGGCGGCGAGGCAGTGGGCGGGTTCGGCGCGAGCACAGCCGGCATGGATGGCAGCTACATGGGCGGTAGCGATTTCGACGATGAAGTGCCTCACTGAGGTCTTTGTGCGTCATGGGCCGGGGGAGCAATGGCTTCCCCGGCCTTTCTTTTTGTCTGCCAATTTTGGAAAGGATGCGCATCATGGCTACCGCCCTGCGCCACAGCATCGATCGATTTGCTGACTTGCCCGCCCTCTACGCACAAATGATCGCAACGCCGGAATATCAGGCGGCTTTTGGCGACCCAATGCCGCTTACAATCGCCGAGCCTGGAGACGCGCCTGCGGAGCATGAGATGCCCGAGCCGATCGCGGCCCAGGCTGAATGCGGCGGGATTATCGCTGCGATCTTCGACCTCTTTACCGGTACCCGTTTGGAGCCTCTGGCACCTGATATCGCCTGGGGTTTCGTCAACAGCTTCCACTTTCTCGCGGGGGAACTCGAAAAGCGCGAGGATGGCTATGCCAGGGAACTGGGGGAGCTGGCGCGAGACCCTGAAGGGAGCGAGATCTATGCCCGTTCGCTCGAAGAAAAGCAGCTTCAGTGTCAGTCGGTCGCCGAGCAGCGGCAGGCCATTGAATGCATGCGCGACTATGCCGCGGAAATGTACCGGGCGCAGTCAGGCTGGCCCTGGTCGCCGGCCAAGGGCACGCGAGCCTCTTCTGCATCGAGCGCCAGCCAGATCGCTGCGGTCGACTTCCTGCGTGCCCGTCAGCTGGAGCAGCGCGAACGTCACCTGCCGCAGGGGCCGGTGGTCGTCGTCACCGGTCCGGCCGACTGGCATGATTGGCAGGCGATTTGGGCACGGCTTGACGCCATCCATGCACGGGTCTCCCATATGACTTTGGTCACCACCGGGCAACGCCGCGGTGTGGATCAGATCGCCGCGGCCTGGGCGGCTCGCACCGGCGTTGAAGTGCCCGTCGTGCGCTATGGCCTATACGGAACCGGGCGAAAGACCGCTTTTACCCGCAATCGCAAGATTCTCGATCTGAAGCCCGTCGAGGCAGTGCTCTGCGAGGGCTCGGGTGTGCAAGCCAATCTCTACCAGTTGCTTCGCCAAGCCAATGTTCCCATCCATGCGTTGCGCAAGGCGGACCAGGCGGCTGACGCCGTCAAAATCCCCACGCGCGCTTCCCGCGGCAGCCATTGAAGGAGGGTGGCATGGCAATACCTGACTATCTTAGCGCCAATTTCCAGTCGCTCCTTCGGGCAGCGGAAGATGGAAACCTCGCTTTTATAGAATGCCAGGACTCAGCGTCAGGGGACCCGCGTTACGTGATCTGCGCGGTCGGGCGGGAGGAGGGGGCCTATCTCATGACCCCTTTCGGCCACCTCGCGGAAGGTAACCCTTACGACGCCTACCGGGCGCTGACCTGACAGCGGACGACGAAATCCAAATTTACCTTGGGACCGCAGCCATTCGGGCGCGCGGTCCTTTTTTTATCGACGCGGGTGTCCGGGGCGATGTCAGAAGGGCGCTTGGGCACATGTCGCGCGAGGATCATAGCGCTCCAGGGGGCATCGAGCCCCCTGGAGCGCTGCCACACTTCTTCTCTCAAGTCTTTTAATCTTGGCACGGGGACAGCGCCGGCCTCAAGGATGACGGGGCCCCACCATTTTTTTCGGCAGGCAGGCGGCAGTCCGTCCATGCTGGCGGGGGCGCGTGCCGAAAAAAATCGTGACCCCCATCGCCGCTTCGCGGTCGGGGCTGCGCCCCGATCCTTGACCCCGTCACTCGGAGCCCGTGCAGGGGGAAGACCTCTTTCAATCACAGGAGGTTCTCATGACCAAGGCATTCCGTTCCGTCCGCAGCTTCACCGAGATTGCAGCGCTCATTGCGGACGAAAGCGCGGTTACGTCCGACAGCTTTCTAGCCGCATTCGAAACGGACCTCGATGGCGTCCGGGTCAGCAGGGACGACGAAGAGCGCACTGCGCAGATGCCTGACGCGACCGAGGTTCAGCTCGCGGTCGAGTTGATCGTCACGACGCTCTTCGATGTTCTGCGGGACAGCAGGATGGAGAAAGTGGCGGGACGCATCGCGTGGGGCATCGTCCACAGTTTCCACCGAGTGAGCGATCGGGCAGCGGGACAAGCCGACGGTGCTGCAAGACAGATGCGCGACCTTCTCCGGCAGGCGGACGGCAGCGAAATCCACGCCGTCGAGCTGGAGCGCGCGCAGGAGGAACTGGCGTTTCTCGATGAGGCATCGGATGCACTAGCCTGCATGCGGGACCATGCCGCGGCGGTGTATCATAACGAAACCGGTAAGCCCTGGTCTGCGCCAAGGGCGACGCTGGTGTCCTCTAAACGGACAGCGAGCGTCATCAACGGGACGGACTATCTGGCCGCGCGACGCCAGCGCCGGATCGGGCAGTATCATCCTGAAGGCCCGCTGGTCGTCTTCTCGGGCGGCAGCCAGTGGGCAGATCCCGAGCCGATCTGGAAGGCGCTCTCGCGGGCCAAGGCGACCCGGCCGCAGATGGTGCTGCTCACCACCGCGCAGAATAGCGGCGGCGATGCGATTGCCGAGGCATGGGCGGCAAAGACCAAGACGCCGGTGGTGAAACTGGGCATCGACAAGGGGAGGTGGGGGAACCGAGCCGGGTTCGTACGCAATGACCAGATTGCGCGGCTGCGGCCTGTCGAAGCGATCGTCGCTGAAGGAAGCGGGGTTCAGGCTCAACTGGTAAGGGTTATGCGCTCCATCGGTGTCGCGCCGGTGCTCCTCTCACTCTATGGCGGCCCGGCGCACTGGGCTTCCTGAAGTCATGCGGATATGCGGGAGCGGTCGGGTTCAGGCCCGATAGCTCCCGCTTTTTTGTCTGTCGCTCTATGTCGTTGCCCTCGAGGACAGGCGCTGCGCGCCCGTCCCGTCGGACAACGATGCCGCGCTCTTAAGGAACGCGGGCCTCCCGCGCGCGGCTACGCCGTGCTCGTCACAGGGACGCCCTACGGGCGCTTTTCCGGTTGAGATTTCGACGTCGTTGGAATGCCTTTCAGTGCAGTGATTGAGGCTGGCCCACCCGCCCGTATCGCGTTTTGGAGAAGGTCGCGAAAGTCTTTTTCGCTGAGCCTCTCCACCTCCATGTCGCTCAGGATAGAGGCATATTTGCTGCGCAGAGCGCGGCGGGCGTCCAGGATCTCTTGCGCGATTTTCGTTTGGCGCGCTTCGAGGTCGGCAAGGCGGTCACGGTCATTCAACTTTGGCATTGATCATCCTTTCACGTCGGATGGTCTGCCCGCCAATTTCATTATCAAGGATCATGCCCATGAACGCAACTCGTTGTGCCAATCAGAGTCTCGGCTGGCTGCCGCCGGGAAGAGAAATCCCCTCCGGGGTGCCCCGCGCCTTCCGGCACGAGGCAGCGCAGCGGGGCGAGCCCGCTGCGAAAGGGGTACTCACGCCCAGGGCGTTTTGTAATGCACCGTACGCACGGGTGCTGCGGGCGCGAATCGCGAGGTTTTCCGCGGGTTTCGGCAAGGTGCCAGCCGGTGCCGATGTCGCTTTCTTCATCGGTAGCTGGTACCAAATGGTCACCATATGAAGGCAATTCAGGGCTAAGTGCCTGATAAGCTTTGGCACCATGTCGGTGCCGCACTTCCTCATCGTAAGGCGTTGAGATCCCCTGTAAATAGGCGTATAACGACCGGGCTTCACCCCATCTGGACAGGCATCGAACAGGAGTTCGGCGTTTGCCCAGGATCAATATCAGATTGAAGGATGCTCTTTACGAGCGCCTTGTCGCTGGCGCCCGATCGGCGCGGCTCAGCCTCCCCGAATATGTCCGCGACATCCTCGATCGCTTCGAAGGCATCGATGCCGGCGGCTATCATGGTCGCTTCGATGAGGTGCAGGCGACGCTCATTCAGGTCTTCGCTATATTGGCCGCCTCGGTCGGAACGCGGCGCCCCGACATTCTCCAGAAGGGCATGGACGATGCCCGCGCCCTGCTCCTCGAAAGGGGGCTGCTCGCGCCCGAGGATGGTGCACTATGAGCATCTTCCGCAACGACACGCTGGGCTCCTGGACCCGGGGTGGTCAGGCCATTGTCCACAATGTCAGGATGACCACCCAGGTCTTTTTCCAGACCTCGCTTGCGGGTCTCGCGATCTGGGTTGGCGGCATCATCTGGTATGTCCTCGAAAAATCCAGCGACTATCAGCGCTTCGTCGCGATGAAGATCGCCGAAGCTACGCTGAAAAGCGACGTGCCGGGTGGGGCGCCGATCCTGTTCAGGACCCCGGCTGGGCGCCAATATTGGACGAACTCGGACGCGCTGCTGGCCTCCCCCATCGCGAAGAAGACCATGCAGGCGATGGAGCAGCATCTGATCTATGGCGCGGGGCTGTCAGGTGCCTTTGCCGCGCTTATGCTTCTGTGGGCCTGGTTCTATTTCACGCGAACGGGGAAAGGGCTTGGGTCCAATCAGTTCATTCGCGGCGCCCGGTTCGGGACGGCACGGCAATTGCGCCGGCTGTTGTGGCGGTCGAAGCGGGGAAGCTTCGCTATCGGCGGTGTGCCGGTTCCTGAAGAGTTTGAGCCTGAGCATATATTAATCTGCGGTGCGCCGGGGACGGGCAAGACCAACATCATCGTCAAGATGCTGGCGGGAATGCGTGGGAAGGGCCGCCGGGCGATCGTGTTCGATACGGCCGGCACCTTCGTCGAAAAATTCTACCGGCCCGGGCATGACATATTGCTCAACCCGCTCGACGCTCGAGCCGACAGCTGGTCCCCTTGGGTCGATGTGCCGCGCGACTATCATTATGATCAGATCGCGGAGTCCACGATACCAGATAAGGGCGGCGATCCCTTTTGGGCGAAGGCGGCGAGGGGAACGCTGGTCGCCGTCTTCCGCAAGCTTGCGAAGAACAAGCAGATGCTCGTTTCGGTCTTGCTCGACACGCTACTGCGGAGCCCTCTGAAGACGCTGGCGGCCTTTGCGGAAGGGACGGACGCCGCCGCCTTTATTTCGCTGGAGGGAGACCGTACGTCCGCGGGCATTCGCGCCGAACTGGCCTCTGTCATGCGCAGCTTCTCCTATCTTGACGACACACTGGACGGCTTCTCGGTGCGCGACTGGGTGGCGAATGAAGAGGATGACAGCTGGCTTTTCATCACGGTGAAAGCCGACCAGCTTCCTTCTCTGCGGCCGCTCGTCACCGTCTGGCTCGACATCGCGATCAGCGCGATCATGAGCCTTCCGCCCGACCAGAAGCGCCGCCTCTATTGCGTCATCGATGAGCTGCCTACGCTTCAGCGCCTGCCCTCGCTGAGCGACTTCCTGGCGCGCGCCCGCAAATATGGCGGATGCGGCATATTGGGGTTCCAGTCTTATCCGCAGCTGGAGGCAACCTATGGCATCCAGGATGCGGCCGCGATCACCGGATACTGTTCCACCTGGGTGGCGCTACGAGCGAACGATACCCCCACGGCCAAGCATGTGTCCGAGAATTTGGGGCAGGTCGAACAGGTCGAGGCCAATGAGGGCATGTCCTATGGGGTCAACGACATGCGGGACGGCGTCAATCTCTCCCGTATGCAAGTCACCCGCCCGCTGGTCATGCATACCGAGGTCACGAACCTCCCCAACCTGTCGGGATTTCTCCGGTTCGGAAGAAATCTGCCCGTCGTCCATTTCCGGGATCGGTACAATGGGCTGCCAACGATTGAGCCGGCGTTCGTCGAGCGAACGGAACCTGCGAGGAGGTTCGAGGAGGGCAACGCTCTACCCCACCCCGAAAAGGTGTCGCAGAAAAAGCGCCGTCGCGCCGGGAAGGAAGCGCCGCCCGCGCCGCAGCTGCCCTTGGACGGCAGCTCACCCGAAGAAGCAACTGCGGGTGAACCGCCTGCGCATAAGGGCAACCAAATTCCGAAGCAGGATGGGGACAGCTCGAACGCCGAACCGCCCAAGCTCCTTGGGCCAAGGAGTGGTTTCAACCTCCACAAGCATAGCCGTTCCAACGGTGAGCGTGACGATGCGAGGCCGGCATGATGCATCCGCGCCGCCTCAAGGGCTCCCCGGGCAACATCGCCCGCTATTACACCGTCGGGGACTATTACACGAAGGGAGATGCGGAGACATCTTCCTGGGGCGGAGCGCTCGCTGGCGAGCTTGGTTTGCACGGAGAGGTGGATTCCGCGCAGCTTAATGCGCTGCTCAGCGGCGCTGTCGAGGACCAGCAGTTAGGGCGTCGGCGTGCAGACGGGATCGACCACCATCCCGGATGGGATTTTGCGATCAGCGCCCCCAAATCCGTATCGATCATGGCGCTTGCCCTTCGCGATGAGAGGATGGTCGCGGCGCATGAGAAGGCTGTCGACGCAGCGCTTTCCTATCTTGAAGAACATGCCCAGCTGCGCCGCCGGGAAGAAGGGAAAATCGTTCATGAGACGACGGGGCGGCTCCTGTGGGCACGCTTTACTGAGCATGCCAGCCGCGAACTCGACCCCCATCTGCATACCCATATCGTGATCCTCAACATGACGAACCGCGATCCGGGCAATCCGATGGCCAGTCTCGAAACGCGGGCCATGTATGCCGAGCAGATGGCCAGCGGCCAAATCTACCGTAACGCCCTTGCCCACCATTTGCGGGAATATGGATTTGAGATCGACTTCGATCCGCGCCAAGGATTGTTCGAAATCAGGGGCGTCCCAAAGGCATTGATCAAAGAGATGTCGCAGCGTGCCGAGCAGATCAACGCTCATGCCGCTGAGCATGGCCTTTCCGGGCAGGCGGCGCGTAGGCAGAGCTTCTATCAGACGCGTGGCGCAAAGGTGAAAGTCGGGCTGAACGAGCTGCATGATCGCTGGGATGCGCGGCTCATCCCTTATGAGCCCAAACTTGCAGCTGTCCTCGCCCAGGCCATGGAGGCTGGTGAGCGCCCCGTCCCGGTTGAGCCCGCCGACGCAGCGCGGGCGGCCCTGTTTGGGATCAGGCAATCGGAAGGGCGCGAGGCGGTCAATCCACTTGGTCGCGTCATTGCCGTAGGCCTTGCCTCCCATGTGGGAGAGGTTCGGTTCGAAGACCTGAGACCGCTCCTGATTGACCATGAGAGCCGCCGCAAACTGCTCGCTACTCGGGGGCAGACCGGCGACGCAATCCTCACGCGTGGGCGAACCAGCCGCAGGACGGTAAGGCTGGAACAGGCGCTGACCCAGCATCTCGCGCTCTCGCTGGGAGACGGCAGACAGGTAGCCAGCGCAGACCGGCTGCTGCCCGTTCTGGAAAGCGCTGGTCTATCCCCGGCGCAGGAGCAGGCTCTCGTGCACATGGCATTGTCAGGAGACCGGATAACGGCCGTGCATGGCGTGGCCGGGGCCGGGAAATCCATGCTGGTTCGCTCACTCAAGAACGCCGCGCATCCGGGGATGGTACTGACGGCGCTTGCGCCGACATCATCTGCCGCCGCTGAACTGGGTGATCGCGCGGGGATTGCATCTCGCACCGTCGCCAGCCTGTTGGCGAGTGGCGGGCATGGCCTGAGCAGCAACGATGTCCTGGTCCTCGATGAGGCGGGCCAGCTCGGAAACCGCCAGGCGCTGCGGGTGCTGGAGATCAGCCGTGCGACCGGTGCGAGACTTATCCTGCTTGGTGACAACCGGCAGACCGGCGCGATCGAACAGGGAAAGGCATTCTGGCTGATGCAGAAGCTTGGGCTCGCGACCGCCGAGCTGGTTGAATCACGGCGGCAGGAAACCAGGGCGATGAAGCTTGCTGTCACCCAGGCTCGCGCCGGTGATTATGCCGGTTCGCTGGACCATCTCGATAAGGTGGTCAGCGGCGGAGACGCGGAGGAACTGGCCAAGGGGCTGGTGAGGGAATGGACGCGCCTCAAGCCTGAAAGCCGAGCAACCACGAATATCCTCGTTCTGGAGAATGCGACGCGCCTCATCGTCAACAGTCAGATCCGCGAGACATTGCAGCGGGAAGGCGTCGTTGCGGCCGAGGACACCCGGCTCGCGGTCCTAACCCCCGCCGGGCTCAGCGACCAAGAGAAGCAGATGGCCCGCTTCTATTCCGGCGGCCAGGTTCTGAAATTCAACCGCGATCAGGTCGGCGCTGGCCTGGCGCGCGATGGCGAGTATCGGGTGGTTTCCGTGGTGCGCGATGCGAAGGGCCGGCAGCTTGTGCGACTGGCGGATGAGCAGGGGCGCATCCACAATTGGAATCCGCGAACCAGCAAGGCGGCGCACGTGAATATATTCCTCTCCGAGCATCGCAACCTCGCCGCTGGTGATCGCATCCAGTGGCGGCTCGCGACCAAGGAGCTTGGTCTCAAAAACGCCGAACGCGGAACGGTGGAGCGGCTCGATGGCATGGTGGCGACGGTTCGCTGGGACCGCGGGGATCGGGTCCAGCAGATTGACCTTGGACGCCACTCCACTTGGGACCATGGCTATGCCGAGACCGTCTATTCCGCTCAGTCAAAGACCTATGACCGCGTCTATGTGCTGGCCCCTGTGGCGTCCCCGCTTGTCAATGGACAAAACTTCTACACCGCCATCACGCGAGCCCGTTACGGCGTCAAACTCTGGACAGAAGACCCTAAGAAGCTCATCGCGAAACTCGAAGAGAGGTCGGGCGAGAAGACATCGGCGCTCGAAGGTTTGGGCCGTCTGGAGCGCGATCACAACAGGCGCTTTGCCGCACGGAACGAGGCGCGGTTGAAGGGAATGAAGCTCGAACAGGTTGAGGAGCGGCGGAAGGCAGAGGGAAGGGCGCTCGCGCGCAAACTTGATCAGCGAGAGCCGGACCGCGGAATTGTCGGACGTCTTGCAGGCGATGCCCGCTCACTGTTCGAGACGCTCGACCGTCATTTGCAGACGCTGGCCGAGAATCGGCAAGCCCATGCGCCCAAGGCGGAGGACCTTGCCACAGAGCGGAACATTGGGGAGCGATCGCATGATCACGATCGGTAAGCGGACAGCCGCCCTGATGATACTGATCATCTGGCAATCGGATTGTCTTGCAGCACCGTCGGGTCATAATGCAGCCGATGAACGGAGGGTCGCCCATTGCATCAGGCAAGCAGCGGGCGGACAGAAATGGCTCGAAGTGACCCTGTGGGGGCTGCGCGATCAGGAAGGCGGTTGGATCGGCGCAGCGGTTCCGAACCGCAATGGGAGCCACGACCTCGGACCTCTCCAGATCAATAGCTGGTGGGTGCCAAAAATCGCAGCAACGCTTGATCGTTCACCGGAGGAAGTTCGCCATTGGCTGCGTTACGATCCATGCTTCAATGCCCACGCAGCCCGTTGGATTTTCGTCGCTGCTCTGGCATCGACGGGCAGCTATTGGAAGGCGGTGGGCGTCTATCACAGTCCGAGGTCTGATCGGCAGAGGCGATATGCCCGCAGCGTAGCGGAACATTTGAAGCGCCGGTTTGGTGTAACGATTTTCTCATCTTTCGGCGCGGGGGGCATTGGAGGAAGAGTTCGTTGAGCGAACAAAATGATCGGCGCCCCCGGTCATCTGAGCCTGCCGCAACGGTATTCAGGAAAAGCGAATGTGACGCTGTGCAGTGCACATTTTCGATTCGGAGTTCATTCAACCAGCCCTTTTCCGGGCACCTTGCCGGCGTGCCGCGCTGGCGACACCGTGAGGCGTCAGGGTCAGGACCTGCGGCTCTTTCAGTAGGTTTATGTTCCTCGTAAACGGTGAGGCCTCGCCGCGCGCGCATTTCGCCGCCCCATACCTGTCAGCTTTGGACTTCCAATTCCGCATAGTTCCGATAGATTGAGAAGGCTTCATCCCATTTGGCAGACTCCAACAAGGAGACCTTCTGCCGTGCGTAAGAGCCTGCCAAGAATTAACGCGCCACTTCCTGTCGAGAAGTCAAAGCCACCTACACTCATTGATCCCATCAGCGTAAGGATCGCGGTAGCGGTGACAATGACGGGGTTAAGCCGGTCCCGCCTCTATGAGCTGATCAAATCCGGTGAGTTGGAGATCGTGAAAGATCGAAGTTCGACTTTGATCATGGTTGCAAGTTTGCGTGAGGCGATCGAGCGACGGCGATCACGCTAAAGCCCAGACAAGAATGCGGAGTGGGGCTCAGGCAGGTGTAGCCTCGCGCTGCACAACGCTGGTCAACTGAGCCAGCGGCGAGGCACTACGCCGCAGTTCATCAAGAAAAATTTTTCCAAGCGCGTCCTACACAATCCCAGACGGTCAAAAGGACAAGAAATAGGCAAAATGGTATTTTGGGGCCAACCTCAAGAGCTAAGTCATTGAAAAGATTGGTGACCCCTACGGGAATCGAACCCGTGTTTCAGCCGTGAGAGGGCCGCGTCCTAACCGCTAGACGAAGGGGCCGTATGTCGCATGGGCGACAGGCAGGGGCGTGCCTTTAGGCAGGGCTGGCGATGGCGTCAAGCGAAAGCAGCGAAAATTTCCGGCGACCTACGCTGACTGCAGCCCATAAAAAACCACCCCATGCGATGCACGGGGTGGCCAGGTTCAGGGAGGAGACGCCTCCAAGGGGGAGGCGCCCTATACGACACACCCGAAAGGGGGGCAGGTGCATCGCATGCAACAGAAATAGGACAGGGCGCGGCTGCTTTCAAGAGCAAGCCCCGCCCTGTCCCGATATATTTGCGATTAACGGAGTTAATCGGAGTTTAGGCGTCTGCTGGCACCGGTGCGGCCGGTACAGCGATCGGGCCCTTGCCCTGGCTGACCTGGCCTTCAAAGATCTCGCGCATCAGCTGCAGCGAGAAGAGATGGGCGTGGATCAGCGGCAGCAGACCGTTCTGGTTGATCTTGCGCAGCTGGTCGCCGCGCAGGTCGCGCAGCTTTTCCTCGTTCACCATGCGGAAGCCGCGATAGACGAAGGGCTGTTCGTTGTTCGGGGTCTGGATCGCGACTTCGCCGTCCATCAGCAGGTCCATCTCGGCCAGGTCCTTCATGAACTGGCCGGTGCGGGCCGCTGCCTGCTCGAAATCCTCGCAGAATTTCAGGATGCCCTTGGTCACGTCGGTCGGCTGGCCATTTTCGAACAGGACCGGGCCGTCGCCTTCGGTGCCGATCGCCTTGCTGGTCGGGTCGAAGCAGAGCGAGAGTTCGTCGCTGTCGGGACGCAGCTTGGCCAGCATCCAGGGGTAACGGCGGACATAGGCCGGGATATAGGCCGGGCCGCGCAGCTTGCCTTCGTCATCGACGAAGATGTTCACGCCTTCGTTGAGGCCCATCAGCGCGAGCGGCACCGAATCCTGGCCCGCCGAGAAGATGATGGGCATGAAACGCTGGGCCGAGACGAATTCGTCGATGGTCAGCGGCACGGCGTGCTGGGTTACCAGGAACGGAGCGGCATCGACCGGCTGGGTGCGATAATCGGCATGATCGACGGTGCTGAGCGGGATCAGGTCGTTGTAGAAGATGGGAAGGCTGTTCGCGGGCGCGCTGGCCATGATGTTGTTCCGTCCTGTTAGAAAGCGCGCAAGGCTTGCGTCGCTGATCCGAATATGGGTGTGACGGGATAATCGGAGCTATCCCGCTAGGCAATCGCTTTGTGGATATGCTGCGCTCAACCCTCGTCGGGGCGAGGGATGAGCTTGTCGGGGTTCATGATGCCGCCCGGATCGAAGGCTGTCTTTATCGCGCGCAGGGCATGGATGCGGGCCGGGCTGGCGAGGCGTCCGAGTTCGGCGCGCTTCATCTGGCCAATACCATGCTCGGCCGAGATGGAACCGCCCGCGGCGACCACCGCGTCATGGACGAAGGCGTTGATCGCCTGGCCCTGCGCCGCGATCCAGGCCGGACCGTCGCTGGTGCCCCTGGGCGCGCGGACATGGAAATGGACATTGCCATCGCCCAGATGACCGAAGGAAGAGGCGGTCGTGCCGGGGAAGGCTGCTTCGGCGGCGGCGGCAGCCTCCAGCATGAAGGCCGGCATGCGCGGCACCGGCACGCTGATGTCATATTGCAGCGCGGGCCCCTGCGCCTTTTCGGATTCCGACAGGGATTCGCGGATGCGCCAGAAGGCCTCTGCCTGGGATTCGCTGGCGGCAATGGCGGCGTCGATCGCGATGCCGCGTTCCAGCGCCAAGCCGAGCGCGCCTTCCAGCCGCTCGGTCGGGCCGGGCTCGCGCATGTCGCCATGGTCGACCTCGATCAGCACATGCCAGGGCGTGCGGGTCTCGATCGGGCAGCGCGTGCCGGGAATATGGGACAGGACATGGCCAAGGCCATCGTCGGCAATCACCTCGAACCCCTCGACGCTGTCACCCAGTTCGCCTTCGACCAGACGCAGCAGGGCGAGGGCATCGGCGGGCGTCTGCACACCGACCCAGCCGACCGCGCGGGCGGCGATGGCGGGCACCAGCCGCAGGGCGGCCGCGGTGATGACGCCCAGCGTACCCTCCGCACCGATCAGCAACTGTTTGATGTCATAGCCGCGATTATCCTTCTTGAGCGCGTCCAGCCCGTCGAAGATGCTGCCATCAGGCAGCACAGCCTCGATCCCCTCGACCAGCGCGCGCATCGTGCCGTGGCGCAGCACCTGGGTGCCGCCGGCATTGGTCGAGACGAGGCCGCCGATCGTGGCTGATCCCTTGGCGCCCAGGCTGAGCGGAAAGCGACGGCCGGCCGCTTCGGCGGCGTCGTGCAGGTTGGAAAGGATGACCCCGGCCTCGCACACCGCCAGATTGTCGTCGGCCGACAGGTTGCGGATCTGGTTCATGCGGCGCAGCGACAGGATCAGCGCCGATCCGTCGGCCGGCGGTGTCGCGCCGCCGACCATCGACGTGTTGCCGCCCTGGGGGACGAGGGCGATGCCCAGTTCCGCCGCCAGCGCAACGCAGTCGGCCACTTCGCGCGTCGAGGCAGGGGACAGGATCGCGCGGGCCGCACCATGATAGCGGCCGCGCCAGTCGCTGACCCAGGGGGCGATATCGTCGGCATCGGTAATGACGCCCTTGGGGCCGAGCAGGGCGACGAAGCGATCGATGGCATCCTGTGCGATTATGGCTTGTTCTGTCATGGGACATGCTATGCCCCGGAATTCATCGACGGTTCAACCGTTGGCCGATAGCTTGCCACTCCCAAAAGGGGTTCCGCTTGGTTCATACCATCCTGATGCTGCTTGCAGCGCCTGCTGCCGACCCGGTGCAATGGGCGCAACTGACGATCGAGCGGCGCGTGATCATTCGTGTTCCGATGGCCAAGGGGCGGGCGCCGACGCGAGTCGTGCCCAAGAGCGACGAGCGCTGGGAAGAGAAGAAGGGGCCGCGCTGCGTGGCGTTGCGATCGATTCGCGGGGCCAGCATCGTGGTGTCCAACGGGGTCGACCTGATCCTGGCGGACAAGCATCGCTATCGCGCGCGGCTTGAGCGGGGATGTGATTCCGCCAGCTTCTATTCAGGCTTCTATGTCGAACCGGACGAGGATGGGTCGCTCTGTTCGAGGCGGGACGAGTTGCAGGCGCGCAGCGGCGCGAGTTGCGGGATCGACAGCTTCAGGCGGCTGGTGGAAGCGGACGCCGAGGATTGATCGGCAGAAAAACGGCTGGTTTGGCCAGCATGTTGCGCGATTTCCTTGACAAGATGGCGATATTTTCGCAAGTCGCGCGCGATTTCCGTCGTGCGGACGCGCAGGACGGCCAACCTCCTGTCCCGGACATTTGAATGACTTTTGCCGATCTCGGCCTCTCCGACGAATTGCTCAAGGCCGTAACCGAGGCGGGTTACGACACGCCCACGCCGATCCAGGCGCAGGCGATCCCGCCGGTGTTGATGATGAAGGATATCATCGGCATCGCGCAGACGGGCACGGGCAAGACCGCCAGCTTCGTGCTGCCGATGATCGACATCCTGGCGCATGGCCGCGCCCGTGCGCTGATGCCGCGCAGCCTGATCCTGGAGCCGACCCGCGAACTCGCTGCGCAGGTGGCTGAGAATTTCGAGAAATACGGCAAATATCACAAGCTCTCCATGGCGCTGCTGATTGGCGGCGTGCAGATGGGCGACCAGATCAAGGCGCTGGAAAAGGGCGTCGACGTACTGATCGCTACGCCGGGGCGCCTGATGGACCTGTTCCAGCGCGGCAAGATTTTGCTCAACGGCTGCAACATGCTGGTGATCGACGAAGCCGACCGTATGCTCGACATGGGCTTCATCCCGGATATCGAGGAAATCTGCACCAAGCTGCCGGCGCAGCGCCAGACACTTCTCTTCTCTGCCACCATGCCGCCGGTCATCAAGAAGTTGGCCGATCGTTTCCTGGACAATCCCAAGTCGATCGAGGTGGCCCGCCCGGCAACGGCGTCGACCAACATCACCCAGCGACTGGTGAAGGTCGATTCGCGCAAGAAGCGCGAGGCGTTGCGCGCGATGCTGGAAGCAGAAGAGGTGCAGAGCGCGGTGATCTTCTGCAACCGCAAGACCACGGTGCGCGAACTGAACAAGAGCCTGCAGCGTCACGGCTTCAAGTCGGGCGAGATCCATGGCGATATCGACCAGGCATCGCGCATCGCCGAACTGGAGCGGTTCCGCGATGGCAGCGTCAACATCCTGGTGGCGTCGGACGTCGCGGCGCGCGGCCTCGATATCAAGGGCGTCAGCCACGTCTTCAATTTCGATGCGCCCTGGCATCCCGATGACTATGTCCACCGCATCGGCCGTACCGGTCGCGCGGGGGCCAAGGGTGTCGCCTATACTTTCGTCGCGGCCGAGGATGCCGAGGCGATCGACAATATCCAGAAGCTGATCGGCACCAAGATCGACTATGTCGAAACGCCGGTCGCGGCTGCGCCTGCGCCGCGCGCGAAGGAAGAGCCGCGCAAGGCCGATCGCGAGGAGCGCGACAATGAGCGGTCCGGTGGTCGCGACGCGCGCCGCAAGCCCGAGCGCAAGGATGACCGGCGCAGCGACAAGCTGGATGATCGTCGTGACGACCGCCGCGATGCGCCGGCTGCACGGCCGGCGCCGCATAGCCGCCGTCAGGAACCCGATGATGGTCCGGACGATGGCTGGAACGGTCCGGTGCCCGAATTCCTAAATTTCGGTTTTGGCGGCTGAACGGCGCCACTTAGATTGAAAAGGCCCCCGTCACGCGCAGGCATGGCGGGGGCCTTTTTGTTATGTGATCGGGATGGGGCAAGGGGAGAGATTGGCCATGACGGCAATTCCAGGCGTTGGCGCTTTTGCGATCGTGCCCAGCAATGACGTCGCGGTCGCGCTGGCCTTCTGGGAAAGGCTGGGCTTCGCGCGGATTGGCGGCGATCACCATTATCATATCATGGAGGGATGGGGGTGCGAGGTGCATCTGACCCAGGCCGGTGCGCCGCCCTGGGATGTGCCGGCGCATAATCCCTTTGGCGTCTATCTGCGCACGCCCGATGTGGCGGCGATCGCGGCGCTGGTCGATGATCTGGTCATCCGGCCAGGCGGCATTTTGCGCCATCGCGAATGGGGGCTGTATGAGGTCGGGATCAACGGGCCGGATGGATTGCTGGTGCGGATCGGCTGGCCGTCCGAGCTGATCGAGGGCGCCTGATCCTACAGCAGTCCTTGCGCGCGCAGGCTGCTATGCCCCAGCGCGCCAATGATGATATGGTCGTGGACACCGATACCCAGCCGCTTGCCGGCCTCGACGATCTGGCGGGTGATCTCGATATCCTGCTTGCTGGGCGACGGGTCGCCCGACGGGTGATTATGGACCAGGATCAGCGCCGCCGATCCCAGTTCCATGGCCCGCTTGATAACCTCGCGCGTATATATGGCCGCCTGGTCGATCGATCCGTCGCCCATATTCTCATCCCGGATCAGCATGTTGCGGCTGTTAAGATGCAGCACCCGCACACGTTCGACATGGAGATAGGCCATGTCCGCGCGCAGATAGTCGAGCAGTGCCTGCCAACTGCCCAGCACCGGTCGTTCCGCCACATCGTTGCGCAGCATTCGCAGCGCGGTTGCCTGAACGATCTTGATCGCGGCGACGCTGGTATCGCCCATGCCGGGCACCCGTGCGATCGCCTGCCAGTCGGCCGCCATCAATCCGCCGATCCCGCCAAATTCGCGCAACAGCAGCCGGGCCAGCGGCTTGGTGTCGCGGCGGGGGATGGCGAGGGCGAGCAAATATTCGATCAGTTCATGATCGAGCAGCCCGTCGCCGCCTTCGGCCAGGCGCTGGCGCAGGCGGGCGCGATGACCGGCGCCATCCTGGCTCGCGCGTTCGTCCTTTTCGGTCATGCTGGCGATCCCCCATTCCCCGGCGAATGAAGGCTAGGCTTTGCGGATTTCGTGGGCAAGGCTATTTCAGGGGTGGATATTTCCAATGGGTCGGACGTTATGGATGCGTTACGGACCTGAAGTGCGAGCGAAAGTCGGGGTTGGCCAGGCAGATGGAAGACGAGAACGGCGAAGCCGAAATTCGCCGGGGCTGGCTGCGCTGGCTGGGTGTCGGGACGGGTTCGCTCGGCCTGGTGCTGGTTGCGCTGTGGACGCAGCGCGCGCCGATCGCCGAGAATTTCGTCAATCGCGAGCTGAATCGGCGCGGGGTCCAGGCTAATTATGACCTGACGCAGGTGGGCCTGCGCACCCAGCGGATAGAGAATGTCGTACTGGGCGATCCGGCGCGGCCGGACCTGACCGCTCGTTGGGTGGAGGTCGACATCGCCTTTTCCGGGGTGACGCCACAGGTGGCGGCGGTTCGCGCCGGTGGTGTGCGGATGCGCGGCGCCTATCGCGATGGTGTGCTGACGCTGAGCGAACTGGACAAGTTTCGCGATCCCGATTCGACTGCGCCCTTCGCCATACCTGACCTGCTGCTTCACCTGCGCGACGCGCGGTTACGACTGGATACCGATGCGGGTGCGGTCGGCATGCAGATCGATGGCAGTGGCAATCTGAAATCGGGTTTCCGCGGCAAGCTGGCCGCTGCCATGCCCAGGGCGCGGATGGCCGGCTGTGGCGTGGCCAAGGCCAGCGCCTGGCTGGATGTGGCGATGGTGGACGGCCGGCCGCATCTGCGCGGGCCGATCAAGGGCGATGCGCTGGCCTGCGCGGACATGGCGATGGCTGCGCCGAC
Organism: Sphingobium salicis subsp. salicis; assembly: GCF_049472635.1. Classification (NCBI taxonomy): domain Bacteria; kingdom Pseudomonadati; phylum Pseudomonadota; class Alphaproteobacteria; order Sphingomonadales; family Sphingobiaceae; genus Sphingobium; species Sphingobium salicis. Next base: position 1,883,423 of record NZ_JAYRCS010000001.1, on the reverse strand, counting down.
GGCCGACATCGATCTGTGGCTGGGGCGGGGGCTCGACCGCTGGAACGGATCGGCCAAGCTGGCGGGCGAGGCGCTCAAGGCGCAGGGCATGTTGCTGGCGGCCCCTGTCGGTCGGATCGAGTTCGACGGTTCGGCCCAGGCCATGGCCGGACGGGCGCGGATCGGCGCGCGCGCCTTTTCCGGTGCCGGCGTGCTGGCGGGGCCAACCGAACTGGCCGGTGACTGGACGCTGCGCGGCGGTGATGCGACCTTCAGTGGCGATCTGACCGCGCGGAACGGGCGGATGGCCGGGCGCGATCCGCTGGCGGCTTTGCGCACGTCGACGGCCGGCACGCCGGTGGCGCCGCTGGCCCTGCGATTGGCGGATGCGGCACGGCGGGCCGGGGCGGATAATCTGCTGCGGGCGCGGGTGGCGCTGGCGCAGAAGGGCGATGCAGGCAGTCTGGTGCTGACCGATACCGAATTCGCCGCGCGCAGCGGCGCGCAGGTGGCCGTGGCGCGGGACGGCCGGGTGACGCTGGCCTGGCCGGGCAAGGGCGGCGCGGCGATCGACTGGGCGCTGGACGGCGCGATCACGTCGCAGGGCGGGGGCTTGCCCAAGGCGGCGCTCCGGCTGGCCCGCCGCGCTGGCGGCGGCTTTGGCGGGCAGCTGTTCATTGATCCATACACGGCCGACGGTGCCCGGCTGGCGTTTGAGCCTGTCCGATTCGTTGCCGGGCCGAAGGGCGATACGCGCTTCACGACGGCATTGCGGCTGGATGGGCCGCTGCCCGATGGTGCTGTTCGCGGTCTTGGCCTGCCGATCGATGGCCGGCTGGCGCCCAATGGCGCGATCGTGATCAACGAACATTGCGCGCCACTGACCTTGCTGGAAGCGCGCTATGGCAGCTTCGCGCTGGGGCAGACCCGGCAGACGCTCTGCCCACTGCCCAATTCGGCGCTTTTCGCCATGGGGCCGGGCGGCATGAAGGGCGGCGCGGAGCTTCGCAATGTCGCGCTGAACGGGCGAAACGGCGACAGCCCGATGGGCCTAAAGGCGGACAATGCCCGGCTGATATTGGGCCAGACCGGTTTCACCCTGGGCAACGCCGATTTCGCCATCGGCCCGGAGGATGCGCCGGTGCGCCTGTCCGCGACGAGCGTGACCGGTGCGGCGACGAAGGATGGCTTTGCCGGCGACATCAAGGGCGCGGGGGGACGGATCGGCACCGTGCCGCTGATCGTCGAGCAGGGGGCGGGCGGCTGGGCCTTTGCCAAGGGGGCGCTGTCGCTCAAGGCCGCGATGCAGGTGCGCGATGCGCAGCCTTCGGTGCGCTTCAACCCGTTGTCTGTGCCTGACTTTGCCTTAGCGATGAAGGATGGCCGAATCACCGCGACCGGCACGCTGCAGGTGCCGGGCAAGGGTGTCACGGTGGCGCGCGCCGATATCGCGCACGACCTGGGCAGCGGGAAGGGGCATGCCGACCTGACCGTGCCGGACCTGGGCTTCGGGCCGGGATTGCAGCCGGAGGAACTGACGCCGTTGACGCTTGGCGTTATCGCCAATGTCGCTGGCCGCGTGACCGGCGAGGGGCATATTCGCTGGACCGGTTCCGATGTCAGCAGCGATGGCGTCTTCCGGACCGATCGGCTGGATCTGGCGGCGGCCTTCGGCCCGGTCGAGGGACTGTCGGGCGAAATCCGCTTCTCCGACCTGCTCAATATGGTGACGCCGACCGGGCAGGAGGCGCGAATCGCGCTGGTCAATCCGGGGGTCGAGGCACGCAATGGTACGGTGCGCTATCGCCTGGGTGCCGGCCAGAAGGTGCATATCGAGGGCGGCGGCTTTCCTTTTTCGGGCGGCGAACTGGTGCTTCTGCCCACGACCATGGACTTTGGTGCCGATGTCGACCGCTATCTGACCTTCCGGGTCATCGGCCTCGACGCTGGCGCCTTCATCCAGGCTATGGACCTCAAGAACGTGTCGGCGACCGGCACGTTCGACGGCATCATGCCGCTGATCTTCAATGCGCAGGGCGGGCGGGTTGCCGGCGGCGTGCTGGTCGCGCGGCAGCAGGGCATGGCGCCACTGATCATGCCCGAGGGCGTGCTGCCGACTATCCCCTGCGATCCAACGCGCCAGTCCGGCGTGCTGTCCTATGTGGGGCCGGTGTCGAACGAACAAGTCGGAGTTATGGGCAAGGTCGCCTTCGATGCGCTGAAGGATCTGCAATATAAATGCCTCACCATCCTGATGGATGGCGCACTGGATGGCGAGATGGTGACCAATGTGGTGTTCAACGGCGTCAACCGGGGCCAATTGGGCGGTGCGCCGCAGGGGATAGCGAAAAGCTTCGTCGGCCTGCCCTTCATCTTCAACGTGCGAATTTCCGCGCCTTTCCGCGGCCTGATGAAATCCGCCCAATCCTATGTCGATCCGTCGCAGGTGATCCGCGACCAGATTGGCGAGGATGCCCAGCAGAAGATGCGCGCACAAAGCGCTGCCGATTTACAATCTGGTCTTGCGGTTCAGCCTGCGGCAAGCGAGACTGTGTCAAATACGGAGCCGAAATGAAGATAGCAGCAATCATGATGGCCGGTCTGGCCGCTTCGGCCCTGGGGGGCTGCATCCAGGTCAAGGCCCCGGACAAGCCGATCGAGATCAATCTGAACGTGAAGGTCCAGCAGGAGGTCGTCGTCCGTCTGGAGAAGGACGCCAAGGATCTGATCAACAATAACCCGGAGTTGTTCCCGCAATGACACGCAAGTTCATGCTGGCCGCCGCTGTGCTGGGTGGCCTGGTTCTAGCCGGTGCCGCGCAGGCCCAGGGTGGTGCGGCCGCCGCGATCGCCGCCGGCACGGTGGGCGAGCAGGCCGATGGCTATCTGGGCATCGCTGGCACGGTGGGCGCGGATGTGCGGGCCGAGGTCGAATCGATCAACATCAAGCGTCGGGCCGTCTATACCGATCTGGCCGGCAAGCGCGGCGTGACGGTGCAAGATGTGGCGGCCGCAACCGGTTGCCAGACGCTCAGCAGCCGGGTGAAGCCGGGGCAGGTCTATCGCGTCGGCGGTGGTGCCTGGCAGACCAAGGGCGCCGGGGCGATCTCTTTGCCGGCCTATTGCGCCACCGCAGGCCAGTAAAACAAGCGTGGCTGGCGGACTTTTGCCGCCAGTTCGTCTGGGCAGGATAATCTCCTGCCCAAGTATAGTTGACTATCCGTCATCCCCTTTCTAAACGGGCCGCGCCTTGACGGGTGCAGCCGCAAGCGCCATGCCGCCTGCCATTGGGTTTCAGCCTGATGGAAGGATTGGCAATGGTTGCGGGTGAATCCGGGCAGGACCCGGCGGGGGAAGATGCGCGGATCGCTTCACTGGAAGCGAGAATTGCGCAGGCGGAACATGCCGAGCAGGTCAGACAGGGGACGAAGGTGCAGCAGGCGGACGATGGTTCGCGTCTGGGCAACAGGGTTCTCGCAGAGCTGATCGGTGGTCTTGTCGGTGGTGCGTTGATCGGCTGGGTTCTCGACCGGCTGCTCGACACATCCCCATGGCTCCTGCTTGTCTTCCTCGGTCTCGGGATCGTGGCGGCGTTCAGGAACATCATCAGATTGACGACGACGAAGCGTTCCGATCAATAGGGGCGCTTTTGTCTTAGTCCGAATATTAGACGGTACAGGGGTCCAAGTGGCAGAATCCGGCAAAATCGATCCGATGCATCAGTTTGCGATCGAACCGCTGTTCGGTACCGATCACCTGTCCATCGGCGGCTTCAACATCGCCTTCACCAACAGCGCGCTCTATATGGTCGCCGCTGCGGTGGTGCTGTGGATCTTCGTGATCGGCGGCATGAAGCGCGAACTGGTGCCCGGTCGTTGGCAGATGGCGGTCGAATATTTCACCGGCTTCATCAAGAATCTGCTGATCTCGAACGTGGGTGAAGGCGGCAAGAAGTACATTCCCTATGTCTTCTCGCTCTTCATGTTCATCCTGATGGCCAACCTTCTGGGTCTGCTGCCGCTGGGTCTGGTCGGGGTCCACCCCTTCACCTTCACCAGCCACTTCACCGCCACCGGCGTGCTGGCGATCATGAGCTTCTCGATCGTGCTGATCGTTGGCTTCTGGAAGCATGGGCTGCACTTCTTCTCCCTGTTCGTGCCACACGGCACGCCCCTGCCGATGATCCCGGTCATTTTCCCGATCGAGCTGATCTCGTTCATGGTGCGTCCGTTCAGCCTGGGCCTGCGACTGTTCGTGGCGATGACCGCCGGACACGTGCTGCTCAAGGTGTTGGCCGGCTTCGTCATCAACAGCTCGAATGCTGGCCCCGGTTTCGGTCTGACCGTCGGTGCCGCCAGCTTCGTGCTGATGGTCGGTATCAGCGCGCTCGAAGTGCTGGTCGCCGTGATCCAGGCCTATGTGTTCGCGCTGCTGACCTCGGTCTACATCAACGACGCCGAAAACCTGCACTGAGTTTTCGTACATTCTTCAACGCTTAATTGGTTTAGAAAAAGGAGTTTAGAACATGGACGCAGAAGCCGCAAAGCTGCTCGGTGCTGGCCTGGCCGCGATCGGTGCGGGCATTGCCGCCCTCGGTGTGGGCAACGTCTTCAGCTCGTTCCTCGAAGGCGCGCTGCGCAATCCGGGTGCCGCTGACGGCCAGCAGGGTCGTCTGTTCATCGGCTTCGCCGCCGCCGAACTTCTGGGTCTGCTGGCGTTCGTTATCGCCATGATCCTGGTCTTCGTGGCCTAAAGATCGACGGGGCGGGCAGCCTGGCTGCCTGCCCCTTGACGACCGCCCCCTTTTCGGACGGATAAAAATGCCTCAAATCGCGCAAATCGCCGATACCTATGCTTCCCAGATCTTCTGGCTGCTGCTGACGTTCGGCTTCGTCTTCTTCGTCATCGGCCGCGGCATGGTGCCCAAGGTGCAGGCGACGGCCGACGCGCGCGACGCGAAGATTTCGGGTGATCTCGATGCTGCCAAGGCAGCCTTCGCCCGCGCCGACGAAGCGGAAGCGGACTATCGCGTCCGTGATGCCGAAAGCCGCACCGCCGCCCAGGCAACGCTGGCCAAGGCGAAGGCGGATGCCGCCAAGGCTTCGGAAGCGAAGCTGGCCGCCGCCGATGCGGAGATCCAGGACAAGATCGGCGCTGCCGAAGCCCGGATCAAGACCGCCACGGATGCCGCCATGGCACAGATTGAAACCGTCGCCGCCGATGCGGCGCGCGACATGGTCGTCCGGATTTCCGGCGTGGAAGCGTCGGACGAAGCGGCCCGCAACGCAGTAAAGGCGGCACTGGCTCATGGCTGAGGCAGCAGTAGAGCATAGCGAGGCGCAGGCCCCGCACCTCAATCAGGCAATCCATGCCGAAGGCATGGAGCCGGTTGGCACCGTGGCGCATGAAGGCGTCGCGCCGCATACCGATCCCAAGGCGGTCGGCATGGACGCGACGGCCTGGGTCAGCCTGGCGATGGCGGTGTTCATCGTCATCCTGCTGATCAAGAAGGTGCCCAGCCTGATCGGCGGCGTGCTGGACGGCCGGATCGCCCAGATCAAGGAGCAGCTGGCCGAAGCATCGAAGCTTCGTGCCGAAGCCGAAGCGCTCAAGGGCGAATATGAAGCCAAGCTGGCCGCTGCGGCTGGCGAAGCCGACGCCATGCGCAAGTCGGCCGAGCATGAAGCCGAAACGCTTCTGTCCGATGCCAAGGTGCAGGCTGCCGATCTGGTCGCCCGTCGCCAGAAGATGGCGGAAGACAAGATCGGTGCGGCTGAGCGCAGCGCACTCGCCGACATTCGTGCCAAGGCGGTGAAGGCCGCTACCGGCGCTGCAGCCGCCCTGATTGCCGAAGGCCATGATGCCAAGGCGGACAAGGCGCTGGTCGATGATGCGATCAAGGGTCTTGGCCCGGTCGCCTGATCGAAACAGGCAGAAATAGCAAAAGGGTCGGCACCGAAAGGCGCCGGCCCTTTTTGTTTGGGTTCAGGCTGGTGTGCTGTCCGTCCATTCGGATCGCAGCATCCGCATGATCGCGGTATCCCATCGCGCATCGCCGACCCGGACGGAGGACAGGCGGATGCCTTCGGTCACGAAGCCGAGCCGTTCATAGCTGCGGATGGCGGGCCGGTTCCAGGCATAGACATTGAGTTCCAGCCGTTCGACGGCGTCGAAGGCAAAGGCGCTGGCGAGCGCAAGGCGCAGCATCGGCACCGCCAGACTCCGGCCGCGCGCATCGGGCGCGATCGCGACACGGCCCAGCGTGGCATTGCCGTTGCGCCAGTCGAAGGCGATCTGGACATGGCCGACCAGTAGATCGCCGTCCTGCGCCATCCAGCACAGCCGTGCGGGCGGATCGCTGCGTCCTTCGTCCAGCATCGCCATCATCTGCTCGTCGGACAGCGGGAAATGGACATAGGGCCCGCCCCACTGAACGACATCCGCGTCGCTGCCAAACCAGCCCGACAGGGTGGAGAAATGATCGGGGGTGAAGGGAAGGAGATGGACCATAAGGCGGTCATAGGCGCGCCAGCGTGCGGAGTGCCACGGCCGGTTGTCTGAAGGTGGCGCGGTCCGCGGATCAGACGAAGATGCTGTTCCAGTCCTGCTTCATGCTGACCAGGGTCAGGCCATAATCCGGGGCCTTGTCCAGCGCCTCGGCCAAGGGACTCAGGAAGAAATCCCGATCATAGGCAAATTCCCGAGCGGCATCGTCATGATGCAGCAGCAGCGCCAGCCGTGGCCCTGATCCGGTCTTCACATAGCGGAGCATGGCGAGGTCGCCGTCCGAATTGCCGAAGGCCAGGATCGGGCGACGGCCGATATGAAGGGCGATATTCTGCGCTTTCGCCTCGCGGTCGTCGAAACAGTGGAGTTCGGGCAGCTTGACAAGTTGCGCGACGCCATCACCGTCGATTTCGAACCGGGTGCGAAGGCTGGAGCCGATCACCTGTTCGGGCGGAATGCCATAGACGTCTTCGGCGAAGGCGCGCATCAGGTCGAGCCCGCCACCCGAGACGATATAGGTCTTGAAATCATGGGCGCGCAGGAAATCGAGCAATTCGATCTGCGGGCGATAGACGCATCGGGTGAAGGGCCGGTCGAGCAGGGGATGATGTGCGGTGGCGAGCCAGTCGCGTGCAATCCTGTCAAATTCCTCTTCGGTCGCGCCCGCATGCTCACGGGCGGCAACCTCCAGCAGCCCTAGCTTTCCCAGCGCCTTCATGGCCGGCATGTCCTGTTCGACATAGGCCTTGAAAGGCTGTTGCTGCGCGAGTTCCGGTTCCTGTTCGATCAGCTTTGCGCGCAGCATGCGGCCGAACAGGAACTGGGTCTGAAGTGGCTGTTCCGCCCAGAGCGTGCCGTCATTGTCGAAGGTGGCGATACGCTGCGGGGCGGGGATATGCTCCGGTCCCGAGCCTGTCACGCGGGCGACGAAATCCAGGATCGCGGCCTTGGCAGATCCGTCATTCCAGGACGGCAGGGGATCGGACATGGCTGGCTCCTCGGCGCTTGAACGTCCGGTGATTGGACCGGCACGGGAAGCTGGGAGCAATCGGGGTTTCCCCCGGAAAGGGGCGGGCATGGCCCGCAGTCGGGGCGAATGGCGCCTGGCCATTCGCCCCTTTGCCTAGCGATCAGGCGGCCAGCGTGGCGTTGTCGATCACGAAGCGATATTTGACGTCGCTCTTCTGCATGCGGGCATAGGCGTCTTCGATATCCTGGATGCGGATCATCTCGATATCGGCGACGATGCCCTTCTCTGCGCAGAAATCGAGCATTTCCTGCGTCTCGGCGATGCCACCGATCAGCGAGCCGGCGATGCTGCGGCGCTTGAAGATCAGCGCGCCGACATTGGGTGAGGGGTGAGCATGCTCGGGCACGCCGACCAGTGTCATCGTCCCGTCGCGCTTCAGCAGGGTGGTGAAGGCGTCGAGATTATGGCTGGCCGCGACGGTGTTCAGGATGAAGTCGAAGCTGTTGGCATGGGCCTGCATTTCCTCGGCATTGCGCGAGACGACGACTTCGTCCGCACCGAGGTCCAGCGCGTCCTGGCGCTTGGATTCCGAGGTGGTGAAGGCGACGACCTTGGCGCCCATGGCATGGGCCAGCTTGATGCCCATATGGCCCAGGCCGCCAATGCCGACGATGCCGACCTTCTGGCCGGGGCCGACCTTCCAGTGGCGCAGCGGCGACCAGGTGGTGATGCCCGCGCACAGCAGTGGCGCCACGGCGGCGAGCTGATCGGCGGGGTGGCTGATCTTCAGGACGAACTTGTCCTTCACCACGATATTCTGCGAATAGCCGCCGAGCGTGTGGCCCGGCGCATCATCGGTCTTGCCATTATAGGTGCCGACGAAGCCGCTCTCGCAATATTGCTCCAGCCCTTCGTCGCAGGAGGGGCAGCCCTGGCAGCTGTCGACCATGCAGCCGACGCCGACCGTGTCGCCAACCTTGAAGGCGCTGACATGATCGCCAACGGCGGTCACATGACCGACGATCTCATGGCCGGGAACGCAGGGATAGACGGTGCCGTCCCATTCGGAACGGACCTGGTGCAGGTCCGAATGGCAGACGCCGCAATAGGCGATATCGATCGCGACATCATGCGGACCGACGGCGCGGCGTTCGATGTCGAGGGTTTCGAGCGGCTTGTCGGCGGCGTTGGCGCCATAGGCTTTGGTGGCCATGGGGATGTCCCTTTGCTTGAGGTTCGCGGTGTGCAGGGCATATGCCCCTCCGCTGCTATTCTTGGATGGGCGCGGGCCGTGGGACGGCCTGTGCCTGTCCCATGTAGGAAGTCGACAGGCTGTTGATTAGGCCGGCTTTCGGCAACACAGCCATGAATGGCAATCATGAATGCCGGTGTTGGCCGCCCTTTGTTCCACACCGCCATTGCGATCCGCGCCGGTGCCGCTATCTCTGCGGCCATGTCGCAGCCGCAATCCCCCGACCGTTTCAACGAAGACAAGGCGACCTATACCGTCACCGGCAGCCAGCCCGATATCGATGCGGGCGTGGAGGCGATCCGCACGACGCTGAAGACCTTGCCGACCCGGCCCGGCGTTTATCGGATGCAGGATGCGCGTGGCGATGTCCTCTATGTCGGCAAGGCGCGGGCGCTGAAGAATCGGGTCGCTAATTATACCCAGGTCGACCGGCTGCCCAACCGGCTGCGGCGCATGGTGGCGCAGACCCGCAGCATGACGATCGTCACCACCAACAGCGAAGCCGAAGCGTTGCTGCTGGAGGCGCAACTCATCAAGCGCTACCGCCCGCCCTATAATGTCCTGCTGCGCGACGACAAAAGCTTTCCCTTCATCCTGCTGCGCGAGGATCATGCCTTTCCCCGCGTGCAGAAGCATCGCGGCGCGCGCAAATATAAGGGGCGCTATTATGGCCCCTTCGCCAGCGCCGGATCGGTGACGCGGACGATCAACGCACTGCAAAAGCTGTTCCTGCTGCGGTCCTGCACCGACAGCTTCTTCGCCAATCGCTCGCGGCCCTGCCTGCTGTACCAGATCAAGCGCTGCTCGGCGCCCTGCGTCGATCGCATCGACACGGCCGGCTATGCCGAACTGGTGCAGGACGCGCAGGATTTCCTTGGCGGCAAGTCGACCGCCGTGCAGCAGAAGCTGGGCGCGGCGATGGAGGCGGCGGCCGAGGCGCTGGATTTCGAACAGGCGGCGATGATCCGCGACCGGCTGAAGGCGCTGACCTTCATCCAGGGATCGCAGGCGATCAATGCCGAGGGGCTGGGCGACGCCGACATCTTCGCGCTGGCGGAGAAGGGCGGATCGATGTGCATCCAGGCCTTCTTCATCCGCGGCGGCCAGAATTGGGGGCATCGCAGCTTCTTCCCGGTCCACACCAATGACGTGGCGACCGAAGAGGTGCTGGAAAGCTTCATGGCGCAATTTTACGAGGAAGTGCCGCCGCCCAAGCTGATCCTGACCGACCGTGAGCCAGCCGAGTGCGAGCTGATGGCGCTGGCGCTGAGCGAAAGGCTGGGCAGCAAGGTGCGGATCGAGGTGCCCCAGCGCGGCGAGCGCACGCGGCTTATCAAGCAGGCGCAGCGCAACGCGGTGGAGGCGCTCGACCGGCGTCTGGCCGAGACCACGACCCAGGCCAAGATATTGGACGAGATGGTCGAGGCCTTCGGGCTGGACGGCGTGCCCGACCGGATCGAAATTTACGACAACAGCCATATCCAGGGCGCGCACGCGCTGGGGGCTATGGTGGTCGCCGGTCCGGAGGGCTTCCGCAAGAACGCCTATCGCAAGTTCAACATGAAGAACCCGGACATCTCGAACGACGATTTCGCGATGATGCGCGAAATGTTCGAGCGGCGCTTTGGCCGGGCGGCGCGCGAAAACCCCGATCGCGACGGCGGCGAATGGCCGGACCTTGTGCTGATCGACGGCGGCAAGGGGCAATTGTCGGCGGCGCGGGCGATGCTGGAGGATATGGGCATCGAGGATGTCTGCATGATCGGCATTGCCAAGGGGCCACATCATGGCCGCGACGGGCGCGAGGTTTTCCACCTGATGGATGGCCGGGAGGTGAGTTTCCCGATCAATCATCCGCTGCTCTTCTACATGCAGCGCCTGCGCGATGAAGCGCATCGCTTTGCCATCGGCGCGCATCGGGCGAAGCGCAGCAAGGCGATCACCGTGTCGTCGCTCGACGAGGTGCCGGGCATCGGCCCGGCCCGGAAAAAGGCGCTTCTGATGCATTTCGGAACGGCGCGGGCGGTGCGTGATGCGGCGCTGGAGGATCTGCAACGGGCACCCGGCGTGTCGAAGGCAGTGGCGCAGCAGGTCTATGATTATTTCCACGGCTGAAAAAATGTGACGATAACGCAATGATTTTTGCTGGCTCATAAGTATCGCGTTAACAATTGTTGGTGATGTTTCCCCAGCCGATCGGCGGGGGAGACAATAGTGGGGAACAGGTGGGGGCTTGCGGCTGCGCAATTGGCGACAGTCGCTTTTCTGATGATGGCGGGTGTTCTGGCGCCGCCGGCGCGTGGCGACATGCTCGCCATTCCCCTGACAACGGCCAGCGGCCATGGATTGGCGGCGGGGTTGATTGCAGTCGGCGCGATCCCGGTCGGCCAGGGGCAGATCGAGGGGGCATTGGTGGTGCGGGGCGATCGCGATCGGCTGGGCTGGCCGATGCTGGCGCGCGGCGTATTGTTGCTGGCGGCGCCCGATTTTCTCTGCGCTGGCAAGGGAGGGCGGGCATGAACGTCGAACGCCCGATGGAAAGCATCCGCCTTGCCGGTGCGCGCATGCTGATGTGGCTGTTCTGGCTGAATGTGCCGGCACTGATGCTGATCGGATGGTGGCTGAAGGCACCCGACGCGGAAGTCGGCGCGCTGGCGGCTGCGCTGCTGGCGCTGCTTCCGACCATCATGGTGCGGCGGCGCGACATTTCGGCGCCTGCGCGCATGACCCTGGCGGTGACATCGGTGGCGATCCCGGCGCTCTATGTCTTCCTGCTGCGCGGTCATGGCTGGCAGATGGACATGCATATGGGCTTTTTCGCGGCGCTGGCAGCGCAGACCGTTCTGCTTGATCGGCGGGCGTTGCTGGTCGCGGCCGGCGTGACGGCGCTCCACCATCTGATCCTCAACTATAGCTATCCCGCCTGGGTGTTCGCCAGCGAGGGCGATCTGCCGCGGGTGCTGGTACATGCGCTCATCGTGGTGATCCAGACCCTGATGCTGTGGTGGATCGTGTCGCTGCTGACCCAGACCATCCGCCTGCAGACCGAGGAACGGCAGCGGAGCGAAGGTCTGCGCAAGGAAGCCGATGCGGCAAAGGAGCGGGCCGAGGTCGCGCTGGCCGAACTGGAGCGGGCGCAGACGATTGCGACGCGGCAGCGCGCGATCGAGGAAGCGGCGCGGCGGGCCGAAGAGGCAGGCGAGCGGCGTCGGTTGGTGGCCGATGCGCTGGAGGCGCGGTTGGGCGCCGTGGTCGGCGATCTGGGCCAACTGGCCGGGCAATTGTCGGCCAGCAAGCAATGGCTGTTCGATCTGCTCGATCGCACGACCCAGCGCTCAGCCGAGTTGCGCAAGGCCCATGCCCGCGCTGATGGCGATGTCCGCGCGGTGGCGCAGGACACGGAAAAGCTGGCCATTTCGATCAATGGCGTGGGCGGGAGCGCTAGCCACACCCGCGACAATGCGCTGCGTGGCGCGATGGCAACCCGTGCGCTGACGCCGGAGGTCGACATGCTGTCGGCGACGGTCGATTCCGCCAGTTCGATCGTCGCGCTGATTTCCCAGATCGCGGCGCAGAGCCGAACCCTGTCGCTCAATGCCGGGATCGAGGCGGCACGCAGCGGCAGCGAAGTGCGGGGCTTTGCCGTCGTGGCATCGGAGATGAAGAGCCTCGCCGCGCAGACGGCCGAGGCCACCCGCCAGATCGACATCTATCTGCAGGATATTCGCCGCGCGGCCGACAGCGTGTCGGGCGCGATCGACGTCGCGACCCAATCGGCCGACACGATCGATCGGTCTACCGCCGGCATCGTCGATCATGTGGCGGAGCAGATACGCGCCACCGGCGAGATCGCCGCGGCAACCGAGGAGATGGCCCGCCATATCGCCGAAGCGGCGTCCCAGGCCGAAGCGCTGAGCCTGGCCCTGGCGGAGGCGCAATCGGCCATGGGCGAAACCGACGCGGCGGCCACCGCCTTGTCCAGCCGTTCGCAGGAATTGCAGGAAACGGTGCGTAACGTGCTGGAGGAACTGCGCGCCGCCTAGCGCTGGGGCGGATCGCCGGGGAAATTCGCCTTCAGGAAATCGAGCACCAGCCTGGCGCGGGCGGGCAGGCGCTTCAGCGCGGGATGCACCGCCAATATGTCGATCGGGTCGATCTGGCTGGCGGGGAGGACGCGCACGAGGCGCCGCGCCTCCAGATCATCCGCGACACGAACCGCGGGCAGCATCGCGATGCCAAGGCCGGCGAGCGCGGCGCGATGCACCGCCTCGCTATTGTCGCTGCGGAACGGGCCGCTGATCAACTGGTCGCGGCCGTCCACCGTCCATTTGGCGGGCAGGTCGCCATAGCCATAGGCGATACAGCGATGGCTCGGCAGGTCGTCGGCGCTGGTTGGCAGGCCATGGCGCGCGACATAGTCGGGATGGGCGACCAGCATGCGGGGCAGGGCACCCAGCCGATGCACGACCAGCATGTCGTCCCCGACCGGGCCGACGCGCAGCGCCAGATCGAGCCGGTCCTGGACCAGGTCGCGCTGCCAGTCCGTCATCGCCATGTCGATCCGCAGGCCGGGATGCTGATCGCTCAGGAGGCTCAGCAGGCCCAGATAATAGAGGCCCAGCGCAGTGGTGACGCCGATCCGCACCGTGCCGCTGACATCGCCCTGGACCGGGCGCAATTCCTGTTCGGCCACTTCCAGCGCATCGACCAGAGTGCGGGCATGGACCAGCAACTGGTCGGCTTCCGGCGTCGGGACCAGCCGGCGCGTGGTGCGATGAAACAGCACGGTGCCAAAATGGGCTTCCACCTGATCGAGCCGTCGCGCTATGGTGGTGTGGCTCGCATGCATCTCGGCAGCGACGCGCGTGAAACTGGGCTTTTCACATAGCCGTATGAAGGTGCGGATCGAAAGAAGCAGGTCGCTCATTTGAACATGTCCTGCACAGATATTGTGCCGGGAATCCCTATTGTGCGGAGAACGGAAAAGCCAGACCTAAGCGCCGGCGCAGGGACGCCAGTCAGACATTTAATGGAGACGAGAGGATGGCATCGGATCGTATCGGTCATGCAGGGTTTGCGGCAAAAAGACGCAGCGCGCAGGACGCAGCTGCCCTGATTGCCGACGGCATGACCGTGGGCATGAGCGGCTTCACCGGTTCGGGCTATCCCAAAGCCGTCCCTCTGGCGCTCGCCGATCGCATCACCGCCGCCCATTCCGCTGGTGATCCGTTCCGGGTGAAGGTGTGGACCGGCGCATCGACCGGGCCGGAACTGGACGGTGCGCTCGCCAAGGCCGACGGCGTCGAATTTCGCCTGCCCTATAATAGCGACCCGATCGCCCGTGAGCGGATCAACCGCGGCGAGATGCAATATTTCGACATGCATCTCAGCCAGGTCGCGCCGATGGCGTGGCAGGGCTTCCTGGGCGAACTGGATGTCGCCGTGGTCGAAGTGACCGGCATCACCCCCGACGGCCTGCTGATCCCGTCCGCCTCGGTCGGCAACAACAAGACCTGGCTCGATCGTGCCAAGGGTATCATCCTGGAGGTCAATAGCTGGCAGAATGCCGCGCTCGAAGGGATGCACGACATTTATTACGGCACGGCGTTGCCGCCGAGCCGCGTGCCGATCCCGCTGACCCGCGCCGACGATCGCATCGGCGAACCCTATTTCCGGGTCGATCCCGCCAAGGTGCTGGCGGTGGTCGAAACCGACTCACCCGATCGCAACGCGCCCTTCACCCCGCCCGATGACAGTGCGCGGGCGATTGCCGGCCATCTGCTCGAATTCCTCGGCCATGAAGTGAAGATGGGCCGCATCCCGGCGTCGCTGCTGCCGCTCCAGTCGGGCGTCGGCAATATCGCCAATGCCGTGCTGACCGGCCTGATCGACGCGCCGTTCGACAATATGGTCTCCTATACGGAGGTCATTCAGGACGGCATGCTCGACCTGCTGGAATCCGGCAAGCTGCGGATGGCGAGCGCCACCGCCTTCTCGCTCAGCCCCGAGGCGGCGGCGCGGCTCAATGCCGACATGGCCCGCTTCCGCAACAAGATGATCCTGCGTCCGCAGGAAATCAGCAACCATCCCGAGCTGGTTCGCCGCCTGGGCTGCATCGCCATGAACGGCCTCATCGAGGCGGACATTTATGGCAATGTGAATTCCACCCACGTCATGGGATCGCGCATCCAGAACGGGATCGGCGGATCGGGCGACTTTGCCCGCAACGCCTATCTGTCGATCTTCATGACGCCCTCGACCGCCAAGCAGGGCAAGATTTCGGCGATCGTGCCGCATGCCAGCCATGTCGACCATATCAATCAGGATGTGCAGGTGATCGTCACCGAACAGGGGCTGGCCGACCTGCGCGGGCTGGCGCCGCGCCAGCGGGCAGAACTGATCATCAACAATTGCGCCCATCCCGATTATCGCCCGATGCTGAAGGATTATTTCAGGCGGGCGATGCAGGGCAGCTATGGCCTGCAGTCGCCGATGCTGCCGGCCGAGGCCTTTGCCTGGCACCAGCGCTTCATCGATACCGGCACGATGATGCTGGGCTGATCATCAATGGCCCGGCGCAGCCTGACCTGCGCCGGGCCATTGATCATTGCTGTTCGATTGCCGCTTTCCGACATATTTCCGCTGAGGGAACCGGGAGCCATGCCGTCCGCTTGACCTGCATCTTTGCAGCACGGACCCATCATGGAATTCCTGACGACTGACTTTCTCGACAAGCCCATCTGGATGTGGGCGCTCTTCCTGACGATCATCATCGCGCTGCTGGCGCTGGATCTGGGCGTGCTGCATCGCAAGCAGCGCGAGATCGGCGTGCGGGAGAGCGTGAAGCTGGCGGGTTTCTACATTGCGATCGGCCTGGCCTTTGGCGGCTGGATCGCCTGGCAGATGGGGCAGGAGGCGGCAGTCGCCTATCTGGCCGGCTTCGTCGTCGAAAAATCGCTGGCGCTCGACAATGTCTTCGTTATCGCGATGATCTTCTCCTTCTTCCAAGTGCCGCGCCGCTATCAGCATGAGGTGCTGTTCTGGGGCATCATCGGCGTCATCGTCCTGCGCGCGATCATGATCGGGCTAGGCGCGGCGCTGGTCCAGAATGTCTCCTGGGCGCTCTATTTCTTCGCGGCGATCCTGATCTTCACCGGCATCCGCATGTTGTGGACGGCCGGCAAGGAACAGACGATGGAGGGCAACCGGCTGCTCGGTTTCCTGCGCCGTCACATGCGCGTGACCGACCGGGTGGAGGGCGACCATTTCTTCGTGCGCCAGCCGGCCGAGCCGGGCGGCAAACCGCTGCTCCATGCGACGCCGCTGTTCCTGGCGCTGGTGATGATCGAGATTGCCGACGTCATCTTCGCGGTGGACTCCGTGCCGGCGATCTTTGCCATCACCACCGATCCCTATCTGGTCTATACCTCCAACATCTTCGCGATCCTGGGGCTGCGCGCGCTCTATTTCGCGCTGGCGGCGGCGGTCCACCGCTTCCATTATCTCAAATATGCGCTGTCGGTGGTGCTGATCTTCATCGGCGCCAAGATCTTCCTGGCCGATGCGCTGGGGCTGGAGAAGATCCCGCCGGCCTTTTCCCTGCTGGTGACGGCCGGGGTGTTGGGTGCAGGCATCGGCCTGTCGCTGTGGCGCACCCGTGGCGAGGCGCAGCCGCAACATTAGATTTGGCACGAATGCCGGATCGCCGATAGGAAGGCGCCATGCCCGTCCTCATCACATCCGGCATCGTCTGCGCGCTGCGTGCCCATGGCGAACATGGCGCGGTCGCGCGGCTGCTGACGCCCGATCATGGGCTGGTCGCGGGCTATGTGCGCGGCGGGCGGTCGCGGGGTCTGCGCCCGGTGCTGCTGCCGGGCAATGCGGTGAAGGCCGAGTTCCACGCCCGTACCGAGGATCAACTGGCCAGCCTGACGGTCGAACTGGAGCATAGCCGCGCGCCCTTGCTGGGCGAGCCATTGCCGGCGGCAGCGATCGACTGGGCCTGCGCGCTGACGGCGGCGGCCCTGCCGGAGGGAACGCCCTATCCGACGCTTTACGAAGCGCTGAACGGCGTGCTTGGCGCAGTCGAGGCGGCGCCGGCGGCACGCGGCTGGGCGGCGGCTTTGGTCCGCTACGAATTGCTGTTGCTGGCGGAGCTGGGTTTCGGCCTTGATCTGAGCCGTTGCGCCGCCACCGGGACTGCCGACGACCTGGCCTTTGTCAGCCCGCGCAGCGCGGCGGCGGTCAGTCGGGCCGGGGCGGATGGCTATGAGGCGCGCCTGCTGCCGCTGCCGCCTTTCCTGTTGCAGGGCGGGGCGGGGGACTGGCCGCAGATCATGGATGGATTGCGCCTGACCGGCTTCTTCCTGGAGCGGTCGGTGTTGACCGAAAGGCGGGCCGATGTGCTGGCCGCGCGCGAAAGACTGGTCGATCGGCTGAAAAGAGCGGTTGCGTAACGCGCGCAGTTTTTGCAAGGGCGGGCGCGCCGTTTCCGCATTCTCCGTTCGCCCGCTGGGCAGCGGCGGCCATTTTCTTTCGCGGAACCGTGCCGGCAGAGATTTAGAAAGAGGTTTCCCATGTTGATCGCCCTGTTCCCTGGAGATGGTATCGGCCCCGAGATCGTCGCGCAGGCGAAGCGCGTGCTTGATGCGCTGGCGATCGACGGCCTCACCTATGAAGAGGGTCTGGTCGGCGGTTCGGCCTATAAGGCGGTCGGCCATCCGCTGCCGCCCGAGACGCTGGACATCGCCAAGCGCGCCGACGCCATCCTGTTTGGCGCGGTTGGGGATCCCGACTGCGACTCGCTGGAGCGCCATCTTCGCCCGGAACAGGCGATCCTGGGCCTGCGCAAGGAACTGGGCCTCTTCTCGAACCTGCGCCCGGCCAAGGTCTTCCCCGAACTGGCGCATGAGAGCGCGCTGAAGCCCGAAGTGGCCGGCTCGATTGACCTGCTGATCGTGCGTGAGACCAATGGCGACGTCTATTTCGGCGAGAAGGGCATGCGCACCACCACCGACGGCCTGCGCGAAGGCTATGACATCATGTCCTATAACGAAGCCGAGGTGCGCCGCATCGCCCATGCCGGCTTCCAGGCGGCGCGCGCCCGTCGCGGCAAGCTCTGCTCGGTCGACAAGGCCAATGTGCTGGAGACCAGCCAGCTGTGGCGCGACGTGGTGATCGAGGTGTCGGCCGAATATCCCGATGTCGCCCTGACCCACATGTATGTCGACAATGCCGCGATGCAGCTGGTCCGCAACCCTGGCCAGTTCGACGTCATCGTCACCGGCAACATGTTCGGCGATATCCTGTCGGACCAGGCGAGCATGTGCGTGGGCTCGATCGGCATGCTGGCGTCGGCGACGCTCAACGGAAGCGGCCAGGGCCTTTATGAGCCGATCCATGGCTCCGCGCCCGACATTGCCGGTCAGGGCAAGGCCAATCCGCTGGCGACCATCCTGTCTGCAGCGATGATGCTGCGTTACTCGCTGAACCTGCCCGAGCCGGCCGACCGGATCGAGGCGGCGGTGGCCAAGGCGCTGGCCGACGGCGCCCGTTCGCCGGATCTGGGCGGCACGATGAACACGGTGGAGATGGGCGACGCGGTTCTCGCTGCGCTTTAATTCCGCTTCGGTTCGTCGCATTTGCATGACGCGAACGTAAAGTTTCTTCGTTTCCGGTCGATATGAGCGGTGAATGGGGACGCAAATGCCGACTGAACTGATTGAAGACCATCATGTCCTGCGGGGCATGATGCGGGATTTTGCCAGCATGATGGACGATGACGTCCGCGACATGGCGATCCTGACCCGCTGGCGCATCCGCTTCGCCCAGCTGTTTCGCGACCATATGGGGCGTGAGGACATGCTGGCGCGGGGCTTGCGCCAGGGGCCGCTGGCGATGGAAGCCGAGCCGGTCGTGCATCAGCATGGCCGTACCATGGTGGCGCTGTTCCTGCGCTACAGCGACCATATCAAGCAATGGACCCCGGCCCAGATCGCGGCCGACTGGGGCAATTACAAGCGGGCGACGCTAGCGCTGCAGGATTCCCTCTACGACCATATGGAGTGGGAAGAGGCGCATCTGCATCCGCTGATCGAGGGCAGGGTGCGCAGGGCCGCCTAGACCTTGATCGCTTCAGGCTGAATCTGCCTGAAGCGTGAATCAAGGTCTAGCATCCAAGAATAGAGCCTGATTCACGCTATCGGTGGAAGCGCAAGGCGCTTCCGCCTCAAACGATCAGGCTCTAGGGGGCCAATTCGCGCATATCGGTCCTGTCGGCTCTTCCACGCGCCAGCTAGGCAGCGGCATGGACGACTTTTCCCTGCCCAGCCTTCGTGCCGCCGCCGCCATGGTTCATGACCAGGTGCCGCCGACCCCGCAATATGCCTGGCCGCTGCTGGCCGGGCGGATCGGCGTCGAAACCTGGGTCAAGCATGAGAACCACACGCCGACCGGCGCCTTCAAGGTGCGCGGCGCCATCACCTATATCGACTGGCTGCGCCGCACCCACCCCGCGGTGACGGGCATCATCACCGCGACCCGCGGCAATCATGGCCAGGCGCAGGTGCGCGCGGCCCGCGCCGCCGGTCTGCAGGCGACGATCGTTGTCCCCCATGGCAATGCGCTGGAGAAGAATGCCGCGATGCGCGCATTCGGTGCCACCCTGATTGAGCATGGCCATGATTTCGACAGCGCCAAGGCGGAGGCGGTGCGCCTGGCCGCCGAGCAGGGGCTGTTCATGGTCCCGGCCTATCATGCGCAACTGGTGCGCGGCGTCGCCAGCTATGGGCTGGAATTGTTCGATGCGGTACCGGACCTCGACACCGTCTATGTTCCCGTCGGTTGCGGATCGGGCCTGTGCGCCACGATTGCGGCAAGGGATGCGCTGGGCCTAAAGACCAAGGTCGTCGGCGTCGTTTCCGCCCATGTCGATGCGGCCAAGCGCTCGTTCGAGGCAGGGCAATTGCTCACCAGCCCGACCGCCTATACCTTTGCCGATGGCGTCGCCGTCTGCACCCCGGTTCAGGCCGCGCTCGACTATTTCGGGCCGCGCGCCGACCGTTTCGTCGGCGTCACCGATGACGAGGTGGCGGACGCCATCCGCATCTACTGGCAGGACACCCATAATCTGGCCGAGGGCGCCGGTGCGGTGGCGCTGGCCGCGCTGATCCAGGAAAAGGAGCAGATGCGCGGCAAGAAGGTTGCGGTTATCCTCTCGGGCGGTAATGGCGACATGAGCCAGATGGCACAGATATTGGGCGGCGAAACGCCGCGCGTCACGACGGATATGCGGAAGGCGATATGAAGCGGAAGAGCGGGCAGAACCCTGAGATCACCAAGAACTGGAAGCCGGCGACGCTGGCCATCCGGGGCGGCACCGCACGCACCGAATATGGCGAGACGTCCGAGGCCTTGTTCCTGTCCAGCGGCTATTGCTACGACCGGGCCGAGGATGCCGCCGCGCGCTTCGCCGGCGAACAGCAGGGCATGACCTATAGCCGGCTGCAGAACCCGACCGTCGAGATGCTGGAGCAGCGCATCGCCCTGCTGGAAGGCGCCGAAGCCTGTCGCGCCACCGCGACCGGCATGGCGGCGATGACCGCTGCCCTGCTGTGCCAGCTGTCGGCCGGCGACCATGTCGTCGCGGCCAAGGCGGCCTTTGGCTCCTGCCGCTGGCTGGTCGACACGCTGCTGCCCAAGTTCGGAATCGCCACGACGACGATCGACGGCAGCGACGTTGCGGCCTGGGAAGCGGCGGCCCAACCCAATACCAAGGTCTTCTTCTTCGAGACGCCGGCCAACCCGACCATGGACGTGGTCGACATCGCCGCCGTCTGCGCGATCGCCAAGGCACGCGGCATCACCACTGTCGTCGACAATGCCTTCGCCTCGCCCGCATTGCAGCGGCCGATGGAGTTCGGCGCCGATGTCGTCGCCTATAGCGCGACCAAGATGATGGACGGGCAGGGCCGCGTGCTGGCCGGCGCCATCTGCGGCAGCCGCGACTGGATCGACAATGTGCTGCTGCCCTTCCACCGCAACACCGGCCCGACGCTGAGTGCGTTCAACGCCTGGGTCGTGTTGAAGGGGCTGGAGACGCTGGACCTGCGCATTCGCCGCCAGAGTGAGAATGCGCTCAAGGTTGCGCAATTCCTCGAAACCCGCCTGCCCAAGGTCAATTATCCGGGGCTGGAGAGCCACCCGCAGCATGCGCTGGCGATGCGGCAGATGGAAGCGGCCGGGCCGATCTTTTCTATCTACACCGGTGGTGGCCGGGCCGAGGCGCATGGCCTGCTCAACGCGCTGGAACTGGTCGACATCAGCAACAATATCGGCGACTCGCGCTCGCTGATGACCCATCCGGCATCCACCACCCATTTCGGCATGGCCGAAGAGGCGCGACTGGAAGTCGGCATCACCGAGGATATGCTGCGCCTGAACGTCGGCCTGGAAGATCCGGACGATGTGATCGCGGACTTCGACCAGGCGCTCAAGACGATAGGGCGTTGACGGAACCGGGCAGGGAGGCGCATGCGGGAGACATGAACGCATTGTTCCCCCTGCACGCGACGACGCGGGACATCATCGTCCATGTCGCCGTGACTTTCCTGCCCGAACAGTCGGAGCCGGACCGGGGGCGCTGGTTCTGGGCCTATCATATCCGGATTGAAAATCAGGGCGAACAGCCGGTGCAACTGCTGAGCCGTCACTGGATCATCACCGATGGGCGGGGCATTCAGCAGGAATTGGAGGGTGAAGGCGTGATCGGGGAACAGCCGGTGGTGCAACCGGGCAAAAGCTATGACTATGTGTCGGGCTGCCCGCTCAACACGGCGACGGGGTCGATGCGCGGCGCCTATACGATGATCGGTTCCGATGGCGAGACGTTCGAGGTAACCATTCCCCATTTCGCGCTGATCGCGCCGGCGGTGGCCGAATGAAGCGGACCCATTTGCCGCTCAACGGCCTGCGCGTGCTGGATGCGGCGGCGCGTCACCTGTCCTTCACCCGCGCGGCCGACGAACTGGCGGTGACGCCGGCGGCGGTCGGCCAGCAGATCCGCGCGCTGGAGGATATGCTGGGCGTGGTGCTGTTTCGCCGCACGCCCAAGGGGTTGGAACTGACGCCCGAGACCGAAGCGGGCCTTGAAGCGCTGCGTGCCGGTTTCCTGGAGTTCGAGGAAGCAGTGCGGGCGATGCAGGCTGGCCAGTCCAGTTCGTCGCTGACGATCGCGGCGCCGCGCGACATCACCGCCAAATGGCTGCAGCCGCGCCTGGCCGCCTATGCCGCGAGCCAGCCCGGCCTGACCTTCTCATTGGTCGCCGCCGACGAGGCGCTGGACTTTACCGAGGCCAATCTGGACCTAGCGCTGCGCCTGACCGATGGCGCGGGCGAGCATGAGGGGATCAAGATCGGCGAAACCGCCTTCGTCACCGTGGAGGCGGCGGCGGGCGGGCCGGAGCAGCGGATCGAGTGGCCCGGCTGCCCCTCGGGCGACCTGCCTGCCGCAATCCGGGTGGCGGATGCGGGCCTGGCGATCGAGGCGGCGGCGAACGGCTTTGGCCGGGCGAGCGTGCCGCTGCTGCTGGCACAGGCGGATATCGAGAATGGACGGGTGCGCAAGGTGGGCGATGCCCTGCCGACGATGCTCAGCTACTGGCTGATCGCGCCGTTGCCGCAATGGCGCCAGAAGAAGGTCAAGGCGCTGATCGAGGCGCTCACGGCCTGATCCGGCGCGGCCGGGAAAATAGGATTTCGTGCGCTTAACTTCGCATATTTCCTGCACATTTTGACATTAAATGTCCAGCTGGTGATGGATTGTTGCGCACTCCGTTCATGTCCCATCGGGCATGTATAGAGGATCGGGGGCGTGTAGGACAGGCGTCGGGCCGGGGGATCAGTCGGCGAGCAGGTTGAGCGCGCGCGTCATCAGCATGACGAAGCGGCCTTCGTCGACGCGGGCGACCGGATCGTTCCAGGCGCCGCTGACCGCATAGAATTGGCCGTCCTGCGCCTGCACCAGGAAGTTCATGGCAATGACGCCGGGTTCGCTGCCGCCCTTATAGCCGAAATAGCGCCAGCGTTTCGCGTTGGCGGGGGCGATGCCCGGATTGACCGCCATGATCGACAGGGCGTCGCCACCGTTGCGGCGCAGCCAGTCGAGCTGGGCGATTTCCTCCTGCGGGCTGGCGAACCATTCGAGCGTGTCGATCGCCACCGGATTTTCCGACACGGTGCCGACATCGACATGGGCGGCGGTCAGCCGGGCGGCGGCATCCCGCAACAGGGCGCGGCGATCGGCGATGGTCCCGGCCTCATAGCGACGGCGCAGATCGGCATTGCCGGGCATCTTCAGGGCAAAGGCCTCTGCCGTGGTCAGCATCGGCAAGCTGCGGGGATCGGCGATGCCGAAGCGCTGGCGCATGGCGTCGACCTTGTCGCGGCCCAGGGCCAGCAGCAACGTGTCCGACGCGCTATTGTCGCTTTCGGCGATCATTGCGGTCGCCACGCTGTGCAGCGTCATCGGCGCGTGATCGGGCCATGCCATCAGCCGGCCGGAAAAGCTTTTCGGGCCGAGCGGGATGACATCGCTCCAGCGCCGCTCGCCGGCCTGCACCGCACGCGCCAATTCGGCCAGCACGGTCAGCTTGAAGGAGGAGCCGGTGGCCATCGGCTGGTCGGGATGGTGCGACTGGAGTAGGACGGGAGCGGCATCGGTCAGTCGGGCGATGGCGAAGCTGCTGCGACCGGGCAGGGCGGCGATGTCGCGCAGCACCGCCGCCATGCTGTCATCGGCCTGGCGGCTGCCGATGATGCGCAGACCGACGACGCGGTTGGGCGGATCGGGGGCGATCACCAGCGTGATGGCGACGATTGCCCGTTCGTAGCGGACCTCCATCTGCCCGGCCGTTGCGCTCTGCTGGGTGAGCGCGCCAAGCGCGACCGGGCGGCCATGCTCGCGGCGCAGGTCGGCGGCGAGTGCGCGCCAGCGATCGACCGGGATCGCGTCGAGGAAGACGGGGGAGAAAAAGTCGGCTTCGTCGCCCGGACCGGCGAGGATGCTCACCAGTTGCGTGGCGCGCGCGCGAAAGGCGGGGCTGGGATCAGCCATGGCACGGGCCGGCAGCAGCGCCAGTCCGATGAGGACGAGCGCAGCCGCCAGCAGCCTCATGCGTCAATCGCTTCCTCATCGACCGCTGCCGCATTTTCCTGGATGAAGGCGAAGCGATGGGCCGGGTTGGTGCCCATCAGCCGCTCGACCAGATCGCGGACCTGCTGCCGATCCTCGATATCGTCGGGCAGGGTGATGCGGATCAGGCTGCGGGTCTTGGGGTCCATGGTGGTCTCGCGCAACTGCATCGGGTTCATTTCGCCCAGCCCCTTGAAGCGGCTGGTCTCGACCTTCTTGCCCTTGAACTCCTTGGCCAGCATCGCCTCGCGCTGGGCATCGTCCATCGCATAGAGGCTCTTGCCGCCGGCGGTCAGACGGTAGAGCGGCGGCTGGGCCAGATAGAGATGGCCGCGCCGCACCAGCTCGGGCATTTCCTGGAAGAAGAAGGTCATCAGCAGGGTGGCGATATGGGCGCCGTCGACATCGGCGTCGGTCATGATGACGATGCGTTCGTAGCGCAGATTGTCGGGGTTGCAATCCTTGCGTGTGCCACAGCCCAGCGCCAGGATCATATCGGCAATTTCCTGGTTTGCCAATATCTTGGCGGTGTTTGCTGAGGCAACGTTGAGGATCTTGCCGCGCAGGGGGAGGATCGCCTGCGTCTTGCGGTCGCGGGCCTGTTTGGCCGATCCGCCGGCCGAGTCGCCTTCGACCAGAAAGATTTCAGCACCTTCCGGGTCATCGTTCGAACAATCTGTGAGCTTACCGGGCAGGCGCAGCTTGCGCGCGCTGGTGGCGGTCTTGCGCTTGACCTCCTTTTCCTGCTTGCGCTTCAGCCGCTCGTCCATGCGGTCGATGACATAGGCGAGCAGCGCCTTGCCCCGGTCCATATGGTCGGTCAGGAAATGGTCGAAATGGTCGCGCACGGCATTTTCGACTAGGCGCGCGGCGTCCGGGCTGGTCAGGCGATCCTTGGTCTGGCTCTGGAACTGGGGATCGCGGATGAAGACCGACAGCATGATTTCCGATGACGTCATGATGTCATCGGCGGTGATGTCCTTCGCCTTCTTCTGCCCCACCAGTTCGCCAAAGGCGCGGATACCCTTCACCAGTGCGGCGCGCAGGCCGTTTTCATGGGTGCCGCCATCGGGCGTGGGGATGGTGTTGCAATACCAGCTATAGCTGCCGTCGGACCAGAGCGGCCAGGCGACCGCCCATTCGACCCGGCCGGCTTCGCCCGGAAAATCCTGATTGCCCGAGAAGAATTGGGTGGTGGCGCATTCGCGGTCGCCCAGTTGCTCCTTCAGATGGTCGGCCAGGCCGCCGGGAAACTGGAACACCGCTTCGGGCGGGGTGTCGTCACCGATCAGTTCGGGCGCGCATTTCCAGCGTATCTCGACCCCGGCGAACAGATAGGCCTTGGACCGGGCGAGGCGATAGAGCTTGGCCGGCTTGAATTTCTGCTCGCCGAAAATCTCGCTGTCGGGGATGAAGCTGACCGCGGTGCCGCGCCGGTTGGGGGCGGCGCCGACCTTTTCCAGGCCGCTGGTGGGCAGGCCCTGGCTGAAGCTCTGACGGAACAGTTCCTTGTTGCGTGCGACCTCGATCACCGTCTTGATCGACAGGGCGTTGACGACGCTGATGCCCACGCCATGCAGGCCGCCCGAGGTTGCATAGGCCTTGCCTTCGAACTTGCCGCCCGAATGGAGCGTGGTGAGGATGACTTCCAGCGCCGACTTGCCGGGGAATTTGGGGTGGTCGTCGACCGGGATGCCGCGACCATTGTCGGTGATGGTCAGCTTGTTGCCCGGTTCCAGGCTGATCTCGATCCGCGTGGCGTGACCGGCGACGGCTTCGTCCATGCTGTTGTCGAGCACTTCGGAAGCGAGATGATGGAAGGCGCGCTCGTCGATGCCGCCAATATACATGCCCGGACGGCGCCGGACCGGCTCCAGCCCTTCGAGCACTTCGATGGTGGAGGCGTCATAGCCCGGCGAGGTGGTGGACTGGGCGGAGGCGAACAGGTCTTCGGACATTCCGCCAAGCTATAGGCAGCCGGGCGTCGGGTGCAAGCGCTGCGCGCACGCGATCGCCAGCAATCAATTGTTACAAGGCGCTTTGCAACAAATTGGTCGACAGAGCCGTTGCCTCCATCAGGGTATATTCCCAAGGTCAGGCTGGAGAAATTCATGACATTCAAGCATTTTGCGCCGATGGGCGCCACGCTGGCGCTCGCCCTGGCGACGCCCGCAATGGCGCAGGACGACAGCGGCAAGGTCGACTGGACCGGCCCCTATGTCGGCGGTTCCTTCGGCTATAACTGGTCGAAGGGCGATGGCGGCGAGCATCTGCGCTTCGACACCGACGGAGACGGCAATTATGATAATGTCGTCACCACGGCGGCCGGGGCCAATGCCTTTTCGCCCGGCACCTGCGGCGGTTCGGCACGGGGGGCGACGCCGGCCAGCGGCTGCAACGGCGACAAGGATGCGATCGGCTGGATGGGGCATGTCGGTTATGACCGCCAGTTCGGGAATATCGTCGCGGGCATCGTCGGCGAAGCGGGCAAGGCCTATGTCAGCGACAGCGTGACCGAATATTCGACTACGCCAGCCAGCTATACCATGACCCGGCGGATCGGCTGGAACGCCAATCTGCGCGCGCGGTTGGGCTACACTACCGATGGCGGGTTCATGCCCTATATCACCGGCGGTCTGGCCTATGCCAAGGTGAAGAACCATTTCGACACCACCAATACCGCCAACAGCTTCACCGAATATGATCGCAAGGAAGATGCCTGGGGCTACACCATGGGCGGCGGTGTCGAAGCCAAGGTCGCGCAGAATTTCTCGATCGGCGCGCGCTATCTGTGGACCCGTTACAACACGGGCGACTATCGCGTCGATGTGGGGCAGGGCAGCGCGCCCGCGACGAATCCCTTCATCATCACGCCATCCGGCGGCACCAGCATCAATCGTGGCGACAAGTTCGACAATCAGAGCCTGATGGCGACCGCCAGCTTCCGCTTCTGATCCGCCGCAATGAAGGGGCCGGGACGATGTTCCGGCTCTTTCCTCTTGTGATCTTTACCTGATCCCGCGCTCGACATAGCTTCCCGCCGACAAGATATGGCGGGAGGTCGAGAATATGGCGGCAGGTTTCAACCCCGATGCGGCGACCGCCGCCTATCTGGCGACGCTGTCGCCGGCCCAGCATGAACGGGCGGTCGCCTATACCCAGGGCGGACATTGGCTGCTGCTGTGGGGCATGCTGGTGACGCTGGTCGCTATGGCGCTGATCTGGCGCAGCGGTCTGCTGGTGCGGCTCGGTCGGCGGGTGCATGTGCGGCGCCCCAATCTGGCGGTGTTCCTGTCCGCCTTGCTCTTCTTCCTGCTCGACTGGCTGATCGAACTGCCCTGGTCCATCTATGCCAATTGGGGACGCGAGCGCAGCTATGGGCTGACCAGCCAGGGTTTCGGCGGCTGGCTGGGCGAGGACATATTGTCGAGTGCGATCAGCATCCCGCTGCTGGCGCTGCTGGCGGTCGCCATCTATGCGCTGATGCGCCGCACGCCGCGCTGGTGGTGGGCCTGGTCGGGGTTGGTGGTCGTGCTGGGCATCATCCTGATGGTCGTCATCGCACCGGTGGCGATCGAACCGCTGTTCAACAAATATACCCCCGCGCCAGCCGGGCCGGCCCGCGATGCGGTGGTCGAACTGGCGCATCGTGCCGGCGTGCCGGGCGACAAAATCTATATCTATGACGGGTCGAAGCAGTCGGAACGCTATACCGCCAATGTCTCCGGCCTGTTCGGCACGGCGCGGGTGGCAATGAGCGATGTGATGTTCAAGCGCGGCGCCGACCTGGCCGAGGTGCGCGGCGTGGTGGGCCATGAAATGGGCCATTATGCCGAACATCATGTGCTGTGGCTGGCCGGCGGCATGAGCCTGCTGGCGATGCTGCTCTTCTTCCTGGTTGACCGGCTCTATCCGGTGGCGGCGCGCTGGTTCGGCGCGGGCAGTGCGATCAGCGATCCGGCGCATATGCCGGTCGCCTGGGCGGTGGCGGCAGTGGTCGGGATATTCCTGGTGCCGCTGATGAACAGCATCAGCCGCTATGACGAGAATGCCGCCGACCGTTTCTCGCTCAAGGTCGCGCATGAGCCCGATGGCCTGGCCAAGGCGTTGGTCAAGACGATCGAATATCGCGCCTCATCGCCCTCGCGGTTGGAGGAAATCCTGTTCTACGACCATCCCAGCGTCGAACGGCGCATTCATGCGGCGATGGTCTGGAAGGCGGAAAATCCGCAACTGGTCGGCAAATAGGGGCAAAAGAAAAGGCCGCCCGGTGGGGCGGCCTTCCTTGTCTGGTTTGGCTCAGCGAACCCGCGGGCCGCCGAAGGGCAGCGGCGGGGGCGGGCGGCGCGTGCCGCGCGGCAGCTGCGCCTGATAGGCGCGGCCGCAATGTTCCACGCAATAAGGGAAGCCGGGGTTCACCGCTTCGCCGCAGAAATGGAAGTCCGGCTCGCCCGGATGGCCCATCGGCCACTTGCAGATCCGCTCGGTCAGATCGAGCAGGCTCGTCTTGCCGGCAATTTCGGCGCTCGGCTTGGCGGGCACCAGACGGCGCGGCGGCGCCGGCGGGATCGGTGCCTGCTGGTCACCGGGGCCCTGGCGCAGGAAGCCGCCGGGGCCGACCGACACGATGCGCGGCTGCGGCGCGGCAGGCGCGTCGCTGGGGGCAGCGGCAGCAGCCGGTGCGGCAGGCGCAGCCGGTGCGGCGACCGGGGCCGGACGCGGCGGCGGCGGCGGGGCGGCCACGGGCGCGGCAGCGCGGGGCGCTTCGGCTTCCGGGGCAGGGGCTGCCGGCTTGCGGGCGGGCGCGGCCTTCTTGGGCGCCTCGTTGGCCTTCACCGGGGACGGGCGCGACTGCAGGCCAAGGCGATGCGCCTTGCCGATTACCGCGTTACGGCTGACGCCGCCCAGTTCGTCCGCGATCTGGCTCGCGGTCAGGCCCTTTTCCCACATCGCCTTGAGCTGGTCGATACGTTCGTCGGTCCAGGACAATGAAAACTCCTCACAATCTGTGCTATGCGCCCTATATGGGGCATGCAGGCGCGACTTCCAACCGCGCAGAACGCCCTTGCGGCATAACGGACCAGCCGATAGTCGATCCCATCATGAACGACCAGCCCAAAATTGCAGCCGCCCATCCCGCACCTGTTCCCTTCCATGAACCGGGGGAGTTGGTGATCCGCAACGTCAACTGGGCCGGCATGCGCGCGCTCTACCGCAAGGAAGTGCGGCGCTTCATGAAGGTGCAGCTCCAGACGATCTGGGCGCCGGCCGTTACCACGCTGATGTTCCTGGTGATTTTCACCATCGCGCTGGGCGGGGCGAACCGCCAGGTGCTGGGCGTGCCCTTTGCCGATTTCATCGCGCCGGGCCTGATGATGATGGGCATGATGAACAATGCCTTTGCCAACAGCAGCTTCTCGCTGCTGGCGGGCAAGATGCAGGGGACGCTGATCGACTATCTGATGCCGCCGCTGTCGGTGGGTGAATTGCTGTTGGCGCTGGTCGGCGCGGCGGTGACGCGCGCGGTGGCGGTCGGTCTGGCGCTGTGGGGGGCGATGGCGCTGTGGCCCGGCGTGCATGTGACGCCGACGCATCTGTGGGCGGTGATCTGGTTCGGCCTGATGGGCGCCAGCCTGACCGCCTTCATCGGCGTGATGACGTCGATCTGGGCGGAAAAATTCGATCATGCCGCCGCGATCACCAATTTCGTGATCGGGCCGATGACCCTGTTGTCGGGCACCTTCTATTCGATCGACCGCCTGTCGCCGCTCTTCCGGGCGATCAGCCACGCCAACCCCTTCTTCTACGCCATTTCCGGTTTCCGCTATGGCTTCGTCGCGGCGGCGGACGGCAATGTGCTGGTTGGCAGCGTCGTGCTGCTGGCGCTCAATGCCGGGCTGGCGGTGCTCTGCTATGTGCTGCTGCGCAAGGGCTGGAAGCTCAAGGCCTGACGGCGTCAGGTGAGCGCGGCGAAGATCGGCACGGCCAGCATCGCGCCGAGGATCAGCATGGCGGCCAGCAGCCAGTGGCGCAGTCGGGGGAGGGCGCTGACGCCCTCCTCTTCCCATGGCCACATCAGGCGGCGCTGCCCTTTCCGCCCACGCGGGTGACGGTGAAGCCGGCGGCTTCCGCTTCCGCGACCGGATAGATGTTGCGTAGGTCGACCAGCACCGGTGCGCTCATCGAACCGGCCAGGCGCTTGAGATCCAGCGCGCGGAAGGCGTCCCATTCGGTCACCAGCACCAGCGCGTCGGCGCCGGAAGCGGCCTCATAGGCCGAACCGGCCATGGTGACGCCGGGCATCATCGGCGCGGCCACGTCCATGCCCTCGGGATCATAGGCGACGACCTTCGCGCCGGCATCCTCCAGCGCCTGCACGATCGCCAGGCTGGGCGCGTCGCGCATGTCGTCGGTGTTGGGCTTGAAGGTGACGCCCAGCAAGGCGACGGTCTTGCCGCGCGCTTCACCGCCCAGCGCCTTCACGATCTTGCGGCCCATGGCGCGCTTGCGCAGGTCGTTCACCTGCACCACGGTTTCGACGATGCGGATCGGCGCGTCATAATCCTGCCCGGTCTTGACCAGGGCCAGCGTATCCTTGGGGAAGCAGGAGCCGCCATAGCCCGGACCGGCATGCAGGAACTTGCTGCCGATCCGCTTGTCGAGGCCGATGCCGCGCGACACGTCTTGCACTTCGGCGCCGACCGCCTCGCACAGGTCCGCCATCTCGTTGATGAAGGTGATCTTGGTCGCCAGGAAGGCGTTGGCGGCATATTTGATCAGTTCGGCCGTGCGACGGCCGGTGAACATCAGCGGCGCCTGGTTCAGGTTCAGCGGGCGATAGACCTGGCTCATCACCGAAATGGCGCGTTCCGATCCGGTGGTGCCCACGACGACGCGGTCGGGGCGCTTGAAATCGCCGATCGCCGCGCCTTCGCGCAGGAATTCGGGGTTCGACACGACCTGGATGTCGAGGTCCGGGCGCAGTTCGCGCGCGATCCGCTCGACCTCGTCGCCGGTGCCGACCGGCACGGTCGACTTGGTGACGATGACCGCCGGGCCATCGAGGGATTCGACGATTTCCTTGGCGGCGGCATAGACATAGCTGAGGTCGGCATGGCCATCGCCCCGCCGCGAGGGCGTGCCGACGGCGATGAAGATCGCGTCGGCGCCCTTCACGCCTTCGGGCAGGTCGGTGGTGAAGGTCAGGCGACCGGCGGCGGCGTTGGTGCCGACCAGCTGGTCAAGGCCGGGTTCGTAGATCGGCATCGTGCCGGCCTCGATCGCGGCGATCTTGCCCGCATCCTTGTCGACGCAGACGACATCATGGCCGAAATCCGCAAAGCAGGCCCCGGAGACGAGGCCGACATAGCCGGTGCCGATCATGGTGATTTTCATGAGTTGGTGGAACTCCAAACGGGAAGTGATTGGTTTGAGGCTCTAGCATAGTCATAACGCAATACAATTCGCGCCTTTGCGTAATTACCATGCTACCGTTTAGCGGCTGGTTACCCTTTTTTGCCAGGGAAGGCGCATCCGAACGAAAGGGCACAGAGTGAAAGTAGCGCTGGTATTTGGGACACGGCCGGAAGCGATCAAGCTGTTTCCGGTGATCCATGCGCTCAAGGCGCGTGCCGATATCGACACCCGCGTGATCGTGACGGCGCAGCATCGTGGCCTGCTGGATCAGGTGCTGGAGATTGCCGGCATCGTGCCCGACATCGATCTGGACGTCATGACGCCCAACCAGACGCTGGACGGGCTGACCGCCAAGCTGATCGTCGCGCTGGGCGAGGCGTTCGACGCGGAAAAGCCGGACCGGGTGGTGGTGCATGGCGACACGTTGACGACGATGGTGGCGAGCCTGGCGGCCTATTATCGCAAGATCCCGGTCGCCCATGTCGAGGCGGGCCTGCGCAGCGGCGACATCCATCATCCCTGGCCCGAGGAGGTTAATCGCCGCGTCGTCGCCTGTATCGCCGACATGAATTTCGCGCCGACCCAGGCGGCGGCCGACGCACTGCTGCGGGAAAATCGCGATGCGGCCGGCATTCATGTCACGGGGAATACCGTGATCGACGCGCTGCTGGCGACGGTCGATCGGGTCCATGGCGAACCAGCGCTGGCCAGCGGCCTTGATGATCTGGCCACGCGCTTCGCCGGCAAGCGGATCGTTGCCGTCACCAGCCACCGTCGCGAGAATTTCGGCGGCGGGATGGAGGCGATCGCCCGTTCCATCGCGGACATTGCCGCGCGGCCCGATGTCGCGGTGATCTTCCCCGTCCATCCCAATCCCAATGTCCGTCCGGTCATGGATGCGATGCTGGGCGACCTGCCCAATGTCGCGATGATCGAACCGCTCGACTATCCCCATTTCGTCCGCCTGCTCGACCTGTGCCATCTGGTGCTCACCGACAGCGGCGGCGTGCAGGAAGAGGCGCCCTCGCTTGGCAAGCCGGTGCTGGTGATGCGCGAGACCACCGAACGGCCCGAAGGGGTGCAGGCCGGCACGGCGAAGCTGGTCGGCGCGGACCGGGACCGGATCGTGCGCGAGGTGCTGGCGCTGCTCGATGATGATGTCGCCTATCAGGCGATGGCCCGTGCCCATAACCCGTTCGGCGACGGCAAGGCGGCCGAGCGGATTGCCGATATCATTGCAGGAAAGGCCGGCGCGGCGCATCTTGCCGCCTGACATTACCGGAATCTTCAACATTTCCGGGCAATGTCGCTCCGAAACTTGGTGAATGAAGGATTATCTCCCCCATGCCCGTCGACAGCAAGCAGAAGGTTTCCGTCATTGGCCTGGGCTATATCGGCCTGCCGACTGCGGCGCTGATCGCGCGCGGCGGGGCGCAGGTCGTCGGTGTCGATGTCAGCGCCCATGTGGTCGAGACGGTCAATTCGGGCCGGGTCCATATCGAGGAAGTCGATCTGGACGGCCTGGTGCAGGGCGTGGTGGCACGCGGCAATCTGCGTGCGTCGCTCAGCGTCGAGGCCAGCGACGTCTTCATCATCGCCGTGCCGACCCCGGTGGCCGAAGACCGCGCGCCCGACATCTCCTATGTGTTGCAGGCGGCGCGGACCGTCGCACCGGTGCTGAAGAACGGCGATACGGTGATCCTGGAATCCACCTCGCCGGTCGGCACGACCGAGGCGATGCGCGACCTGATCGCCGAGCTGCGCCCCGACCTCAAGATGCCGGCGCCGGGCGTGGCGGGCGACATCGCTATCGCCTATTGCCCCGAGCGGGTGCTGCCCGGCCGCATCCTGGTCGAGCTGATCGACAATGATCGCTGCATCGGCGGCATCACGCCGCGCTGCGCGCGCAAGGCGCTGGGCTTCTATCGCCAGTTCGTGCGCGGCGCCTGCATCACCACCACGGCGCGGGCGGCCGAGATGGTGAAGCTGGTGGAAAACAGCTTCCGCGACGTCAACATCGCCTTCGCCAATGAATTGTCGGTGATCGCCGACCGTATGGACATCGACGTGTGGGAGGTGATCCGCCTGGCCAACCGCCATCCGCGCGTCAACATATTGCAGCCGGGGCCGGGCGTTGGCGGTCATTGCATCGCCGTCGATCCCTGGTTCATCGTCCATGGCGACCCGGAAAATGCCCGCATCATCCGCACGGCGCGCGAAGTGAATGACGGCAAGACCGACTATGTCGTGGCCAAATCGTCGGACATGATCGACGCCTTTGCCGGCGAGGATGTCGCCTGCCTCGGCCTCGCCTTCAAGCCGAACATCGACGATTTCCGCGAAAGCCCGGCGGTCAAGGTCGCCAGCCGGCTCGCCCGCCGCTACGGCAAGCGGGTCAAGCTCGTCGAACCCTATGCCCAGGATCTGCCGATGGAGTTCGCCGGCACCGGTGCCGAACTGATCGATCTCGATACGGCTCTGGAACAATGCGGCGTGTTCATCATTCTTGTCGATCATGACATGTTCAAATCCGTTCCCGTCGACGAACGTGCCGGCAAGGCCGTCTATGATACGCGCGGCATCTGGCCCGACCAGCCGCGCCGTCAGCCCGAGCCGGCTGCGCAGCGCATCGCGGTCTGATCGTCGGCCGGGCGGTTCGTCCTGCCCCCCGCGCGGTTGCCATGACGGTGCCGCGTCGCTAACCCCCGAGCCGAGCGGCCCTTTTGCGGGCCGCACCCGGTTCGCAATGGGGTGTTGATGCGCATGAAGCGCCAGATTTTGGGGCACTATGGCAAGGGCATGAAGGGCGGCGCCGTCGCGGCAGCGGCGATGCTGCTCGCCGGCTGCTCGACTGTTGAGGATGCCCCGCGCGGCGAGGCCGCCTATGCGCTGATGCCCGCGCCTGCCGCGGTGGGCCGCGACTATGTCATCAGTCCCGACGATGTGCTGCGTATCCAGGTCTATCATGAGCCCGACCTGTCGCTGGAGGATGCGCGGGTCAGCGCGGCCGGCATGGTCCGCATGCCGCTGGTCGGCGATGTGTCGATCGGCGGGCTGACCGCCGGCGAGGCGTCGGACGTGATCGCCGGTAGGCTTGGCGAGCGCTATCTGGTGTCGCCGCAGGTCACGGTGTTCGTGAAGCAGGCGGTCGGCCGCCGCATCACCGTCGATGGCGAGGTGCGCGAGCCCGGCCTGTTTCCGATCGAAGGCCGGATCGGCCTCATCCAGGCGGTGGCGCTGGCCCATGGCCCAACCCGGCTGGCGAGCCTGGGGCAGGTGGTGGTGGTCCGCACCGTCGAGGGGCAGCGCCAGGCCGCGACTTTCGACCTGGGTGCCATCCGCAAGGGCGAAGCGCCCGATCCTGAAATATTGCCCGGCGATCTGGTGATCGTCGGCCTGTCGCGCGCCAAGGCTATCCTTGGCGGCGCGCTGATCGCCATTCCTGCCGTCGCGACCGGCTTCATCGCCATAGACGGAGGCAATTGATGGTGTCCCGGATCATCGAACTGGAACAGCGTCAGGCCGGGGAGGAGGATCGCACCACCCGCTTTGTCGAGAGTGCGCGCGGCACATGGACCGTGGTGCGGCGGCACAGGGTGATCCTGTTCGTCACCATGGCGCACTGCGTGCTGGCGGGCGTCATCTATATCCTGCTGTCGACGCCGGACTATCGCGCGACCGCCTCGGTCGAGGTGGAGGATGTGCCGGCGGGGGCCGCCGGCGCCGGCGCGATGCAGAAGCCGGTCAGCGCGGCCGACACGGAAAGCATGATGCAGACCGAACTGGAAGTGCTGCGCAGCCGGGCATTGGCCGAGGATGTCGCGCGCGATCTGGCGCTGGTCGGCAGCCCGGTCTTCTTCCAGGGCATGGATGCGCGCCGCCCGGCACAGGGGCAGGGCAGCCTGACCCAGCGCCAGGTCGAGCATGAGCAGGTCATCAAGCTGCTGCGCGACAATCTGCAGGTCGAACTGCCGGGCAAGTCGCGGGTGCTGCGCATCAGCTTCGTCAGCGCCGATCCGGCCTTGTCGGCGCGGGTGGCGAACAGCTATGCCGACAGCCTGATCCGGGCGGACCTGAAGCGCGGCTTTGAGTCCGGCGTGCAGGCGCGTCGTTTCCTGCTGGGTGAGCTGGATGGCGCGCGCAAGGATCTGGAACGGGCCGAGCGGGATCTGGCGGTCTATGCCTCGCGCACCGGCGCTGTGCCGGCCGAGGCGGCCACGGACGAGGACAAGAAGAGCGACGGCAAGGATGCAAAGCCCGATGCCGCACCGGTGCCGGAAGGATCGACCGCGGCCCGTCTGGCACAGCTCAACGCCTTCCGCGCGCAGGCGGTCGCGGACCGTATCGCCGCGCAGAAGCGCTGGGAAAGCGCCAAGGCCGCGAGCGCCGAGACGCTGCCCGAGGTGCTGGGTAACGGCGCCATGCAGCAGTTGATGGCGGAGCGGGCGCAGGCGCGGGCGGCGCTGGTCGAGGAACGGCAGTTCCGCAAGGATGCGCACCCCGAAATGCGCGAAGCGCGGGCGCGGCTGGCGGCGCTTGACGACCAGGCCGAGAGCATGGCGAACACGATCCGCGCGTCGCTGCGCCAGGAATATGAGGTGGCGGCGCATGGCGAGAAGCAGATTGCCTCGGAAATCGCCGCGCTGGAAGGTGATGCGCGGGTCGAGCGCGGCCGCGACATGCAGATGAGCATGATGAGCCGGTCGGTCGAAACCTATCGCCTGCTGCATGACAGCCTGTTGCAGCGCTATCGCGACATGGCATCGCAGGCGGGTTTCCAGGCGGGCCGCATCCAGCCGCTCGACCGGGCGGCGGTGCCGACCACGCCCTTTGCCCCCCATGCCGGCCAGATCATGCTGGTCGCGCTGCTCGGCGGCATGCTGCTGGGCCTGCTGCTGATCGCGGCGCGGCACATGTTCGACGATGCGGTGACGTCGGCCGATACGCTGGCGGAGCGTGTCGACCTGCCGCTGCTGGGCGCAGTGCCGACCACCGGCGACCAGCCGAGCGCGCCCGACATCTTCGCGCCGATCGCGGCGTCGCTGCAACTGGCATCGGTTGCCGGCCTGCCGCGCTCCATCCTGGTTACCAGCGCGCAGGAGGAGGAAGGCAAGTCGCTGACCGTCAACGCGCTGGCCCGCGCGTTGGCGCGGCTGGACAAGAAGGTGCTGGTGATCGACGCCGACATGCGCCGGCCGGTGCAGCACAGCCTGTTCCGGGTGACCGCGACGCGCGGCATCAGCGAGGTGCTGACCGGGCAGGGCAAGGCCGAGGATCTGATCCTCGACAGCGGTGTCGCGGGCGTGTCGCTGCTACCCTGTGGCGCGGTGCCGCCCAATCCGGCGGAACTGCTCTCCACCCCGGCGCTCGATGCGCTGCTGGGCGCGGTGCGCGACCGCTATGACACGGTGCTGATCGACGCGCCGCCGATCCTGGGCATGTCCGACGCGCAACTGCTCGCCGCCAAGGTGCAGGTCACGCTGCTGGTGGTCGAATGGGGCCGCAACCATCATGGCGGCCTGCGGGTCGCGGTGGAACGACTGCGCCGGGCTGGCGGCTCGATCGTCGGCGCGGTGCTGACCAAGGCGCATGGCCGGGCCTATGATTATGACTATCACCGGGGCGGCTAGAACCTGATCGTTTAGCGCGTCTTGGCGGGCGCGCACGCAACCTTGTGGAGGCTGTAGCTGGCGAAGGGCTTTTCGGCATTTGCCTCGTCCCGCGCGACGATGCTCCATGTCAGTTGCGCGCCTGTGATGCGCCAACGGTTGACGAAGGTCGCGTCGGGATAGGCATAGTCGATGTCGAAGCCATCGGGCTGGCTTTCGCCTTCGCCAAGGGCCGTGAAGGCGCCGCCGAAACTGTCGGCCCAGAAACCGATGATCGGATGGGATTTTGCGGTGCCGCCGAAGATCAGATGCGCAGCATAGCGATCCTTGGGATCGGCCAGGGCGCTACTTTCCACATCGAGTGCGAGCATGGCGTCGAGCGTGATGGGCTGACTGCGGATGGACACGCTGACCGGCTTGCCCATCACGCTGCCTT
Organism: Sphingobium salicis subsp. salicis; assembly: GCF_049472635.1. NCBI lineage: Bacteria > Pseudomonadati > Pseudomonadota > Alphaproteobacteria > Sphingomonadales > Sphingobiaceae > Sphingobium > Sphingobium salicis. The sequence continues at coordinate 1,846,065 of NZ_JAYRCS010000001.1, read as the reverse complement.
CGCCTTCCCAGCAGCCACTTAGCGCAAGGACCGCTTCGGGAACCGCGATCGTGCCGGGTTCGGCAGCTTGAGCGGCCGTCGGCAATAGCAGCAAGGCCATCAGCTGCACGCGCGATTTGCTGATCATCGATCCCCCTTGGTCATTGTCCATCCCGTGTAGAACAAAGGGGGAATGATGCAAGTCAGGACCGATGCCGGCATCGCCGCAGCCGGACGTAAAAAAAAAAGCCCGCCGCGCTGATGCGTGGCGGGCTTTTTTGTGATCTCGATCCGGAGGATCAGGCGCGGGCGAGCAGGCCCTCGACCAGGCCGGCGAACAGGCGCTGGCCGTCGGTGTTGCCATGGGCCTGTTCGATCACGCGTTCGGGGTGGGGCATCATGCCCAGCACATTGCCGGCTTCGTTGAGGACGCCGGCGATGTTGTGGGCCGAACCGTTGATGTTCAGGGCGTAGCGCAGCGCGACGCGGCCTTCGCCTTCCAGCCGATCGAGCGTGGCGTCGTCGGCGAAATAATTGCCGTCATGATGGGCGACCGGGAAGCTGATCGCTTCGCCGGCGGCATAGCGGCTGGTGAAGGCGCTCTGGGCGTTCTCGACGGTCAGGGCGACGTCGCGGCAGACGAAATGACCGCCGGCGTTGCGCAGCAGGGCGCCGGGCAGCAGACCGCTTTCGGTCAGCACCTGGAAGCCGTTGCAGATGCCCAGGACGAAGGCGCCACGGTCAGCGGCGCGGGCGACAGCCTGCATCACCGGCGAGCGGGCGGCCATAGCGCCGGAGCGCAGATAGTCGCCATAGGAAAAGCCGCCGGGCACGCCGATCAGGTCGATGTCGTCGGGCAGTTCGGTATCGCGATGCCACACCATGGTGGGCTTGGAACCGGTCGCAGCCTCGAACGCCACCGCCAGGTCGCGGTCGCAATTGCTGCCCGGAAAGACGATGACGGCGCTCTTCATGGCTCAGGCCACCTTTTCGATGCGATAATTTTCGATGACCGTGTTGGCCAGCAGCTTGCGGCACATGGCGTCGATATCCTCGTCGCTGGTGCCATCGGCCAGGTCCAGCTCGATGAGCTTGCCGGCGCGCACGTCGTTGACGCCGCCAAAGCCCAGGCCTTCGAGCGCGTGATGGATCGCACGGCCCTGCGGATCGAGGACGCCGCCCTTGAGAGTGACGAAGATGCGGGCTTTCATGAGGTGCAAACTCCTTGGCATGCCGCCCGCCGATGCGGGGGGATGAACTTTGCCGCTCCCCCTAGGCGCGGCGCGGCGCGCAGGCAAGAGATTATGACTTTCTTAGGAAGCTGAGGATAATCTGATCGCCGAGTTTTTTACAGGGATATGGGGCATGTCCGGTCTGGCACTGGCAATGTTTGTGGGACTTTTTGCCTGGGGGCAGCAGATTGTGGGCTATGATGACCCGCATGGGCGGGTTCAACTGGCGCTGTTCGCGACCTTCTGCTTTGGCCTTCTGGTGGGCTATCGCGCCAAGTCCGCCTGAGGATCAGGGGCGATAGCGGCTGGGCGAGACTCCCAGCGCCCGCTTGAACATGGTCGAGAAATTGGCCGGCCCGTCATAGCCCAGGTCCAGAGCGATCGTCGTGATCGGTTCGCCCGCCGCCAGCCGGGGCAGAGCGGCCGACAGGCAGGCCTGTTGCCGCCATTGCGCGAAGCTCATCCCCGTTTCTCGCCGGAACAACCGGGTGAAGCGACGCCGGTTCATCGCCAGCGCGTCGGCCCATTGGTCGATCGTCACATGCGCCTGTGGCTGTTCGACAAAGGCGTGGCAGCGCGCCGCAAGCGCGGCATGGCGCGGGAAGGGCACGGCCAGCGGGATCAGCGGCGCCCGCTCGATCTCCGCCACCAGCAACCGCATGACCAGGCCATCGCGCGCCGCTTCGGCATATTCGACCGGAACATGGGCGGCCTCCACCAATAGCTGGCGCAGCAGTGGTGACACGCCGAGCACCCGGCAGGACCGGGCCAGGCCGGGATAGACGGCCTGATCGACCAGCACGCTGCGCGTCTGCACCGCGCCGACCATCCGCACAGCATGGGGCGTGCCGCCCGGAATCCAGACGGCCCGTTCGGGTGGGGCGACCCAGGCGCCCTGCGGCGTGCTGACCGCGACCACGCCGGACGCGGCATAAAGCAATTGCCCGCGGCGATGCTGATGCTCGGCCAGTTCGAAGGAGGGCGGATAATCATTGCCGATGCCGACCACCGGCCGGGGCACATGCTCATGATCGTCCGGGTGCCGCTGGTCCATGATTGTCCCGATCGCAAAAGAGATTGGCCCATATGCGGAAGCGGGACGAGAAGGGAAGCGCTAATCGGTCCGGCCTCAGAAAGGAACGGACAATGAAAGAGATAAGGATAGAAAAGGCAGGCGCACAATTGGCAGCGGGCGGCACGGCATTTGGCGTGATCGTGGCGATCAGCTTCTGCCATCTGCTCAACGACATGATGCAGTCGCTGCTTCCCGCCATCTATCCGGGTCTCAAGAGCGAGCTACATCTGAGCTTCGGCCAGATCGGCATGGTGACCCTGGTCTATCAGATTACCGCGTCGATCCTGCAGCCGATGATCGGCCTCTATGCTGACAAGCGGCCGACGCCGATGGCACTGCCGGGTGGCACGCTCTTCTCGCTGGCGGGCCTGACCGTGCTGTCGATCGCGCACAGCTACGGCCTCGTGCTGGTCGGCGCGGCGCTGCTGGGCGTCGGTTCATCGGTCTTCCACCCCGAATCCTCGCGGGTGGCGCGGATGGCAGCCGGCGGTCGCCATGGTTTGGCCCAGTCGTTGTTCCAGGTCGGTGGCAATGCGGGGCAGGCGCTGGGGCCGCTGGCGGCGGCGCTGGTCGTGGTGCGCTGGGGCCAGTCGAGCCTGGCCTTCTTTGCGCTGCTGGCGCTGCTGTCGGGCGCGGTGTTGTGGAATGTCGCCAACTGGTATCGCCATCATGGCCTCAGTCGGCTGCAGGTCGGGGGCGCTGGCGCGCTGCATATCGAACTGCCACGCGGGCAGGCGGCGCGGGGCATCGCCATCCTGCTGGCGCTGATCTTCTCCAAATATGTCTATCTCGCCAGCCTGACGAGTTATTACACCTTCTACCTGATCCAGCGGTTCGACCTGTCGGTGCAGAATGCGCAACTCCATCTGTTCGCCTTCCTGGCGGCGGTGGCAGTGGGTACGGTCGCGGGCGGGCCGCTGGGCGACCGGTTCGGGCGCAAATATGTGATCTGGTTCTCGATCCTGGGGGCGCTGCCCTTCACCCTGGCGCTGCCCTATGCCGGGCTGTTCTGGAGCGGGCCGCTGACCGTCATCATCGGCCTGATCCTTGCCTCCGCCTTTCCCGCGATCGTCGTGTTCGCGCAGGAACTGGTGCCCGGCAAGGTCGGCATGATCTCCGGCCTGTTCTTCGGCTTCTCCTTCGGCATGGGCGGTCTGGGCGCGGCCGGGCTGGGCTGGTTGGCCGACCATAGCAGCATCGAGATGGTGTTCCGGGTCTGTGCCTTCCTGCCGGCGATCGGCCTGCTCACCGCCTTCCTGCCCAATCTGGGACGCGAACGGAACTGAATGTCACGGGCGGGGCGGCTCAGGTCGCCCCGCTTATTCTCTTTGCCGGCAACTGCTTATAAGGCTGGGGCATGAGTCCCGACCTTCTCTATCTCGCCTGTGCCATCATCGCCGTCATCATATCGGGGCTCGCCAAGGGCGGATTTGCCGGTGTCGGGGCGCTGGCGATGCCGATCATGGCGCTGGGAGTCGATCCGGTGCGCGGCGCGGCGATCCTGCTGCCGATCCTGATCCTGCAGGACGCGGTCAGCGTCTGGGCGTTCCGCCGTAGCTGGGACGGGCATATCCTGGCGGTGATGCTGCCCGGCATGGCAATCGGCGTGGCGCTGGGCTACTGGTTCGCGGCGCAGGTCTCCGAAACCGCGGTGCTGGGCGCGCTCGGCGCCATTTCCACCTTGTTCGGGTTGCAGCGGCTCTGGGTCGAGCGGGGCGGGGCGATCGTCCTGCCGTCCAGTTCGCCGGGTTGGGTCGGCACCCTGTTCGGTATCGCCAGCGGCTTCACCAGCCAGATCGCCCATGCCGGATCACCGCCCTTCCAGATGTGGGTGCTGCCCAAGAAGCTGCCGCGCGACATGCTGGTCGGCACCACGGCTGTCGCCTTCGCTGTCATGAACTGGATGAAGGTGCCGGCCTATGCCGCGCTCGGCCAGTTCACTCATGCCAATCTGATGGCGACGGCGCTGCTGGTGCCGGTGGCGGTGGTCTCGACCTTCGCCGGCGTCTGGCTGGTCCGGCGGGTGGATGCTGCGCGCTTCTACACGCTCATCTATGTGCTGATGGTGCTGCTGGGGCTCAAGCTGATGGCGGATGCCATCCTCGCCTAAGAGCTGAAAGAAAAAGGCCGGCGTTGCGGCCGGCCTTTTCGTAGATCAGTCCTTCTCGCGCTTCTTGCGATGCGTGTCGAGGTCGAGGACGGTGGTGTCCAACCCTTCGGGCAGCAGGCCCAGGCGGCGCGCCACTTCCTGATAGGCTTCGACTTCGCCGCCGAGGTCGCGACGGAAGCGATCCTTGTCCAGCTTCTCGTTGGTCGCCATGTCCCACAGGCGGCAACCATCGGGGCTGATCTCGTCGGCCAGGATGATGCGGCTGTAGTCGCCGTCATAGAGGCGGCCGAATTCCAGCTTGAAGTCGATCAGGCGAATGCCGATGCCGGCGAACAGGCCGCACATGAAGTCGTTGATGCGGATCGCCATGTCGGCGATGTCGTGCATCTCTTCCTGCGTGGCCCAGCCGAAGCAGGCGATATGCTCCTCGGAGATCAGCGGGTCGCCCAGCGCATCATCCTTGTAGCAATATTCGATCAGCGTGCGGGGCAGCTGGGTGCCTTCCTCGATGCCGAGCTTCTTCGACAGCGAACCGGCGGCGACGTTGCGCACCACGACCTCGATCGGCACGATCTCGACCTGGCGGACGAGCTGTTCGCGCATGTTGAGGCGGCGGATGAAGTGGGTCGGTACGCCGATCTGGCCGAGCAGGGTGAAGATATGCTCGGAGATACGGTTGTTGAGCACGCCCTTGCCCGAAATCGTGCCCTTCTTCTGGGCATTGAAGGCGGTCGCATCATCCTTGAAATATTGGATGATCGTGCCGGGCTCGGGGCCTTCGTAAAGGATCTTTGCCTTGCCTTCGTAGATCTGGCGGCGACGGGCCATGCGCGTTCCTGTCTTTTTCTTACAAAAGATTTTGCCCCGGCAAACGCGAATCGGAAAGGATCAGCGGGTGCCGGGGCTGCTTGGGGTGGCCCATAGAGCAATATAGGCGGGGGTGCAATTGTAGCGGCTATGCCCCCTTCATCTTCCGATATTCGTCGAACAGGCCAAGGAAGCGGTCGATGTCCGCCCTGCTCAGGAAATAGGGGGTGGCGAGGCGCAGCTTGCTGGGGTTGCCGCCGCGAATGCGCACCTTGTGATTTTTCCAGAGCCAGTCCTGCAATTCCATCCGCTGCACCGGCGGCACGTTGACGGTCGCGATCGCGCAGCGCAGCGCCGGATCAGGCGAGGTCCAGTCCTCCGCGCCGCGCTTCACCATTTCGGCATGGATATAGTCGGCGAGCATGCGGTTGCGCGCCTCGATCCGCTCCATGCCGATGCTGTCGGCGAAGCTGATCGCGGCGTTTAGGCCCATCAAGGTCGGGATGCAGGAGGAGCCGATCTGCATATAACGGTCCGCCATGCGGGTCGGGTCGTCATAGCCGCCGGTCGCGATCGTGTTCCAGACCCGGTCCATCACGCTTTTGTCGCGCAGATAGAGGAAGCCGGTGCCCTTGGTCGCGAACAGCCATTTGTGCATCGACCCGGTATAGAGGTCGCAGCCGATATCGTTGAGGTCGACCTTCATCATGCCCGGCGCATGGGCGCCGTCAAAGGCGGAGATGATCCCCTTCGACCGGGCGAGCGCGGCAATCTCCTTGGCCGGCAGCACCACGCCGGTCGAGGTGCTGATATGGCTGACGAAGATGATCCGGGTTTTCGGCGTGATCGCGTCGTTGATGCGGTCGAGGATTTCGGCAGCGTTCTTCGGCGGCTTGGGCATGGCGAATTTCTTGACCACCACGCCATAGCGGCGCGACCGCAGCATCCAGGGCATTTCGCCCGATCCATGTTCCTCGTCGGATATCAGCACCTCGTCGCCCGGCTTCATGTCGAAGCCATTGGCGATATAGCTGTTGGCCTCCGTGCAGTTGCGCAGGATCGCCATTTGCTCGACCTTCGCGCCCATGAAGTCGGCAAAGGGCTTGCGATACTGGTCCCAGGCGCCATAGCCCCAGATCGGATAATCCTCGGACCCTTCCTGGGTCATCTGCTCGGTCGTCTCGAACCCGTCGAAGATCGCCTTCAATACCGGGCGCGGCGAGGAGCCGACGGTGCCGACATTGAGGTTCACGACATCGGCCGGGATCAGGAACTGTTTGCGCAGCGCCGCCCAATAAGCATCTTCATTCTTCGCATGGAGATCGGCGGCCGGCAGCGGTACGCTGATCAGCGCTTCCGCCCCGATCGGCGCGGCGAGCGAGGCGGCAGCGGCACTGCCGAGGAAGGAACGGCGATCGAGCATGGACATCCCCCATTTGGCGCTCCCGAAGCCGGAGCGGCATCATGTCTGCCGCTGGTTCAACGAGGCGCAAGGGGAAATCCGCAGGGGCGCTAGAGCACATCGCCGAACATGAACCAGATCAGCGCCAGCCAGGCGATCAGGCCGATGCTGCCAATGATCACGCCGGATTTGGCACTGATGGCGGCCCACAGGCCGCGCGGTTCGTCATCATCTTCGCTATGCATGGCACCGGCCTAGCGGGACCGGTGCCTGATCTCAATCATTCGGTGGCCGGTTCCGGTTCGGCCTCCGGCTCCTCCTGGCGGGTGGCGGCCAGCCGATCGGTGAAGGCGCTGCGCCACCAGCTGATATCCTGCTGCTCGACGCTGTCCATCATCGCCCGCCAGCGCCGCTTGCGCTCGTCGAGCGGCATGGCCAGCGCCCGGTCGATCGCGTCGGACATCTCTTCGGGACTATAGGGGTTGATGAGCAGCGCGTCCTTCAGCTGCATCGCTGCGCCGGCAAAGCGGGACAGGATCAGGACGCCGGGATCGTCCGGGTTCTGGGCTGCGACATATTCCTTGGCGACCAGGTTCATGCCGTCGCGCAGCGGCGTCACCAGGCCGATCCGGGCGGAGCGATAGATGCCGGCCAGCTTGTCGCGCGGATAGCCCTGGTTGACGTATCGGATCGGTGTCCAGTCGACATCGCTATATTCGCCGTTGATCCGCCCGGCGAGCGAGTCCAGCGTGGCGCGGATCTGCTGATAGCTTTCCACCTCGCCGCGTGAGGGCGGGGCGATCTGCGCCAGCACGACGCGGCGATGATGTTCGGTGTGATCCTTCAGGAAGCGGGCGTAACCGTTGAACCGTTCTTCCAGGCCCTTGCTATAGTCGAGCCGGTCGACGCCGACGATCAGCGAGCGATCCTGCAGCGAGGCGCGGACCTGGCGGTGCATCTCCACCGCCGCGTCGCTGGCGGCGGCCTGCTTGAACTCCTCGGCATTGATGCCGATCGGGCAGGCGACGGCCTGGATGGTGCGACCGCCGACGGTGACGAAATCGCCATCGACGGTGCCGCCCATCTCGCGCTCGACATAATGGCGGAAGGATTCCAGCCATTCCTCGGTATGGAAGCCGATGACGTCATAGGCGAAGAGGGTGCTGACCAGCTTGGTATGGTGGGGCAGGGATACCAGCAGGCGGGTCGGCGGCCAGGGAATGTGCAGGAAGAAGCCCATCCGGTTCTGATGGCCCCGGTCGCGCAGCATCTGGCCGAGCGGGATCATGTGATAATCCTGCACCCAGATGATGTCTTCCGGTTCGATCAGCGGGCTGGCGGTGTCGGCGAAGCGCTGGTTGACGCGATTGTACCCGCCCTCGAAATCGCGGGCATATTCGGCCAGGTCGATGCGATAATGGAACAGCGGCCACAGCGTCTTGTTGGCATAGCCATTATAATATTCGTCGACATCCTGTTCTTCCAGGTCGATCGTCGCGGTCTTGACCCCGTCATCGTCGGCAAAGCCGATATGGCCGGTGAAATTGTCGGTCGTGCCACCCGACCAGCCGACCCAGATGCCCCGGCTTTCGCGCAGCGCCTGGGCCAGCGCCACGGCAAGGCCACCCTGATTGGCGGCGCCATTGGGGCGACTGACCCGGTTGGAAATGACTATCAGACGGCTCATCGCATCACGCTCCACGGTTTGCTCAGCAAGACGGCGCAGTTGATGATGCCGACCAACGAATAGGTTTGCGGGTAATTTCCCCAGAGTTCCCCATTATGGGGATCGATATCTTCGGACAGCAGGCCGGCGGCGGTACGACGGGACAGCATCTCCTCGAACAGTTCGCGTGCCTCCTCGGTCCGGCCGGTGCGATGCAGCGCCTCGATCAGCCAGAAGGTGCAGACATTGAAGGCGGTGACCGGCTCGCCGAAATCGTCCGGTGCGCTGTAGCGCAGCATGTCGTTGCCGCGGCGCAGATCCTTTTCCAGTGCTTCGAGCGTGCCAGTGAACATCGGATCGTCGGCGGTCAGGAAGCGCAGGTCGAGCAGTTGCAGCAGCGACGCGTCGCGCGCGTCATCCTCGAAATTGGCGGAGATCGCCTTGCTGTCGGCGCGCCAGGCGGATTCGATGATGCGGGCGCGCATGGTTTCGGCGCGGTTTTCCCAATGGGCGGCGCGCAGCGGCAGGTCGAGCGCGGTGGCGGCATGGGCGAGCCGATCGCAGGCGGCCCAGCACATCACCGCGCTATAGCTGTGGACATGGGCGCGGGTGCGCAATTCCCACAGGCCCGCGTCCGGCTGGTCATAAACCTGCCAAGCGCGTTCGCCTACCGCCTCCAGTGCCTCGAAATCGGCATGGCCGGCCATGCGCAGCAGGCGCCGGTCGATGAAGCCCTGGACCGAGGAAAGGACGATCTGGCCATAGGCGTCGTGCTGGATCTGTTCATAGGCGGCATTGCCGACCCGCACCGGCCCCATGCCGCGATAGCCGGGCAGATGCGCGGCCTCCCATTCATGCAGCGTGGCATTGCCGCGCACGTCGTAGAGCGGCTGGATATGGCCGCCCTTGGCGCCGTCGACGATGTTGCGCAGATAGACGAGGTATGTTTCCAGCACGTCCAGCGCGCCGAGCCGGTTCAGCGCCTCGACCGTATAATAGGCGTCGCGCACCCAGCAGTAGCGATAGTCCCAGTTGCGGCCGCTGTCGGCATGTTCGGGGATGGAGGTGGTGAGCGCGGCGACGATCGCGCCGGTTTCCTCATGCTGGCAGAGCTTGAGCGTTATGGCGGAGCGGATCACCGCCTCCTGCCATTCGGGCGGGATGGCAAGGCCGCGCACCCAGAGCTGCCATTCCAGGATGGTGTCGTCCAGCATCCGCTCGATCGCCGGGCGCAGCGCGTCGGAAAATCCCTCGTCTGGCCCCATGAAGAAATGCATGTCGGATTCCAGCCGGAACCAGCTTTCCTGGGAAATAAGGCCGATCGGCGCGTTGGTCGATATCCGCATCGCCATGTAGGACAGGACCATGCGGATATGGTTGGAGCCGTAGGTGACCGGGACATTTTCCTTGCCCCAGCTTGTCGTGGGGCGCAGGCGGACACGGATACGCGGGCTGCCGGCGGCGGGGCGCACGATGCGGGCGAAGGCGACCGGGCGATACATGCGCCCCTTATGCTTGTGGCGCGGGCAGAAATCGAAAATCTCGATCGCATTGCCTTGGCCGTCGCTCTGGCGGGTGACCAGGATCGGCGTGTTGCGGATGTAATGCTGCTCGACCGCGATGCAATTTTCCAGCTCGATCGCCCAGAATCCGCGCGCTTCCTTGCTGTCCCAATGCTTGTTGTCGAGCAGGGCGGAAAAGACGGGGTCGCCGTCGACCCGCGGCACGCAGGCCCAGACCATGCGCCCGGCGCGGTCGATCAGGGCGGATGCCTGGCAGTTTCCGATCGGCCAGAGGTCGAGATCACGCTCGTTTCCGGCCAGGATATGGTCGCTGGTATCGATGATGTTCGGCCCCCTTCGTTCATGCGAATGGTGGCCGCCGGTCAGATGATCGCGGCGACCCCCTGCGCCAGATAATGCCTGACGGCGGCAACCTGTTCCAAGCCGAAGGCCGCGTGCGTGTGCCGCGCGGGCCCGACCAATATGCCATGGCCGCCCAATTGCGCGGCGGCGGCGAAACCTTCCTCGTCCGTGACATCGTCGCCGATGAAGATCGGCGTGCCGCCGGCCATCGGCGCCTGCTGCATCAGGCGGGTGAGCGCGCTGCCCTTGTCGGCGCCGCCGGGGCGCAGTTCGAACAGCATCTTGCCGGACTGCACGGCCAGGCCATGTTCCTCTGCAAGCTGATGGGCAAGCAGGCCGGCGGCCTCGCCACAATCGGGCGCGCCGCGGAAATGGAGGCCGACGCTGATCGACTTGCGTTCGACCAGCACGCCGGGACGGGTGTCGGCAAAGATATGAAAGGCCCGTTCGACCGCGTCTATGGCGGGCAGACGGGGCGGCGCATCCGGCGCTGCGCCGGGCGCGGCAAATTCAAGGCCGTGGGTGCCGGCGAGCAGGAAATCCTGAAAGCCGAAATCGCGCAGCGTGGCGATCGACCGGCCGCTGACGATGGCGAGGCGCCCGTCCAGCTTGCGTCGTAGCGCCGCCAGCAGGGCAAGCAGATCATCATCGACATGCACCCCGTCGGGCGTGTCCGCGATCGGCGCCAATGTCCCGTCGAAATCGAGGAACAGGGCGGCGCCGGTCAGCAGCGCGGGCGGGGGAGCGGGAAGATCGGGCAGAGGGGGAAGAGCGGTTTCGGGCACGGCCTAAAGGTGGCGCCTGTACCGGAAACCGCAACCCCTGTTTTGCCCCTTGCCGGGATTTTCACGATTGGCAGGGGCGCTTGCATTGGCGTTCATCGGCCCAGGGCGCGCTCCATTCGATGCGGTGAAGCACCCGAAATGCCTGCATCACGCGATGCAGGAAATGGTCGGCACTCTTGCTGATTTCTTCATGGCTGTCGTTCCACAGCCGGGCGTCATATTGATCGCGCATCACTGTTCCTTCCGTCCATGATCATCGCCGGGCGCGGAGGGCCGCCGGCACCGCTGTCTCTGCCCGAACGGCCCGCTTGGCGCCAACAAAAGCATGGACAGCATAGATAAGCCTGGCTTATCGAATGGCGCATGTCGCCGCTGCCGCCCCTGTCCGCCATTCGCGTGTACGAGGCCGCTGCGCGGCTGGAGAATTTTACGGCCGCCGCGCAGGAACTGGGGATGACCCAAGCGGCGGTCAGCTATCAAGTGAAATTGCTGGAGGAGCGGCTGGGCATCAGCCTGTTCCAGCGAACCGGGCGCAAGGTGGCGCTGACCGAGAAGGGGCGCGAGATCGCGCCGATCCTGACCCGCGCCTTCGACCAGATGCGGCAGGGTTTTGCCGCGCTGACCCAGGATCATTCGGCGGTGCTGAGCATAAGCTGCACCAACAGTTTCGCGCATCTCTGGCTGGCGCCGCGGATCGGCGCCTTCCAGATGCGCCACCCGAACCTCGCCGTGCGGATCATGGCCGATGACGCGGTGGTCGACCTGGCGCGCGACGGCATCGATCTGGCGGTGCGCGGCGGCAAGGGCGAATGGCCGGGGCTGGAGGCGAAGCTGCTGACCCATAACCGGCTGGTGCCGATGTGCAGCCCGGCCTGGCGCGACCGGTACGGGCCAATCGCCGATGCGCAGGCGCTCCACGCCTTGCCGCGCCTGTCGCCCGACGACATGTGGTGGCATGAATGGTTCGCGGCGATGGGCGTGGAGGCCGACCCGGCCGATGGCCCGCCCGGCATCGCGCTCGACAGCCAGGTGATGGAGGGCCGCGCCGCGATTGCCGGGCAGGGGATCGCCATCCTCAACCATTTCCTCTGGAAGGCGGAGGTGGAAGCGGGGCAACTGGTGGAGGCGGTGCCCTCCTATGTCCGCGAAATCGCCAGCTACTGGCTGGTCTATCCGCCCCACGCCCGCAACACGCCCAAGATCAAGGCTTTTCGCGACTGGATCAGCGCGGAATTTGCGAGCGCCATCGCCGCCGATCCGGAGGCGCGTTTCTTGCCGCGTTGAGCGTTTATGCGTATATCTATGCGCATGCTATGTGCAGGAGTGCCGGTATGACAAAGCAGGAACGGATCGGAACGCGCAAGGCGACCAACCTGTCGCTCGACAGTGCCTTGGTGGAGGAAGCCAAGGCTCTTGGCATCAACCTGTCGCGTGCTTGCGAAGATGCCTTGCGGCAGGAGATCGCGGCGGAACGTGGTCGGCTATGGCAGGCGGAGAGTGCCGAAAACATTGCCGCGTGGAATCGATATGAAAAGGAGCATGGTTCGCCGCTTGACCAATATCGGTCATTCTGATGGCGCGCTTTGATGTTTACCGGCTGGGAGATGGGCTGGTGCTGGATTGTCAGGCTGATTTGCTGCAAGTCTTCGACAGGCGCTTTGTCGTTCCCTTGCTGTCGCCTACGGATGTCCCATCGCCCACGAAGCGATTGCACCCACAATTTGATGTCCAGGCGCAACCTTACATCATGGCAACGCATATGGCCGCGTCCGTGCCGACGCATTTGCTCGGGCGTCGCGTTGCGACCTTATGGCATGAGCAGGATGCTATCATGAATGCCCTGGACATGCTCGTCAGCGGCTATTGAGCAAATCCGTTTCCGTTTTGCCCCCGTCCTGCTAAGCCACTCCCGATGACCGATTTTCGCGACCCGTTCGACGCTATCAAGGACCATCCTTTCGACGCGGCGCTCTCGCAGCGCTATCTGGTCTATGCGCTCTCCACCATCACCGCGCGTTCGCTGCCGGACCTGCGCGACGGGCTGAAGCCGGTGCATCGGCGCCTGCTCTGGGCGATGCGGCTGCTGCGGATGGAGCCGGGCGGCGCGAACCCGGACATTCTGGTCGCCAATCCGGCGCGCAACACCACCAGCTACAAGAAATGCGCCCGTGTCGTCGGCGACGTTATCGGTAAATATCACCCGCATGGCGACGCATCGGTCTATGACGCGATGGTGCGCCTGGCGCAGGATTTCTCGCTGCGCACCCCGCTGGTCGATGGCCAGGGCAATTTCGGCAATATCGACGGCGATAATGCGGCGGCCATGCGCTATACCGAGGCGCGGCTGACCCAGGCGGCGGCCGACCTGATGGCGGGCCTTGACGAAGGCACGGTCGATTTCCGTCCGACCTATAATGGCGAGGATGAGGAGCCGGAGGTTTTTCCCGGCCTCTTCCCCAATCTGCTGGCCAATGGCGCCAGCGGCATCGCCGTCGGCATGGCGACCAGCATCCCGCCGCACAATGTCGGCGAACTGCTGGATGCCGCCACCCTGCTGATCGACAGCCCGGAGGCGGACGACGCCGCGCTGATGGAGATCGTCAAGGGGCCGGATTTCCCGACCGGCGGCGTGTTGGTCGATAATCAGGCGATCATCTCCGAAGCCTATCGCACGGGGCGCGGTTCCTTCCGCACCCGTGCCCGCTTCTCCACCGGCCGCAACGAGGACGGCAGCTGGGAAGCGGAGGGGATCGAGAAGCTGGCCGGGGGCACCTGGCAGTTGGTGATTTCCGAAATCCCCTATCAGGTGCAGAAGTCCAAGCTGATCGAGCAGATCGCGGCGCTGATCAACGACAAGAAGCTGCCGATCCTGGAAGATGTGCGCGACGAGAGCGACGAGGCGATCCGCATCGTCATCGTGCCCAAGAGCCGCAACGTCCCGGTCGATGTGCTCAAGGACAGCCTGTTCCGGCTGACCGACCTGGAAAATCGTTTTCCGCTCAACCTCAACGTGCTCGACGCCAGCCATACGCCGCGCGTGCTGGGGCTGCGCGCGGTGCTGGTCGAATGGCTCAAGCACCAGATCGAGGTGCTGGTCCGCCGGGCGCAGCACCGGCTGGAGAAGATTGCCGCGCGGCTGGAACTGCTCGACGGCTATATCATCGCCTATCTCAACCTCGACCGGGTGATCGAGATCATCCGCACCGAGGATGAGCCCAAGGATGTCATGATGGCCGAATTCAGCCTGACCGACCGTCAGGCCGAGGCGATCCTCAACATGCGGCTGCGCAGCTTGCGCAAGCTGGAGGAAATGGAACTGCGGCGCGAACATGCCGAGCTGGTCAAGGAACAGGCGGAGCTGGAAAAGCTGGTCGAGAGTCCGGCCCGGCAGCGCACGCGGCTGAAGCGCGACATTGCCGACCTGCGCAAGCGCTATGGCCCCGATACGGTGATCGGCCGGCGCCGCACGCTGGTCGAGGAAGCCGGGCCGGCGCGTGAGATCCCGCTTGAGGCGATGATCGAGCGCGAGCCGGTGACGGTGATCCTGTCCGAACGCGGCTGGATCCGCGCAATGAGCGGGCATCGCGACCTGGCTGCGGCCGATACGCTGAAGTTCAAGGAAGGCGATGGCCCGCAATTCGCCTTCCACGCCTATACCACCGACAAGCTGCTGATGGCGACGTCGAGCGGGCGCATCTACACGCTGGGGGCGGACAAGCTGCCGGGCGGGCGCGGCTTTGGCGATCCGGTGCGGATGATGGTCGACATGGACGATCAGGGTGCGATCGTGGCCCTGATGCCGGCAAAGGCCGGCGGGCAGTTGCTGCTGGCTTCGTCCGACGGGCGCGGCTTCCTTGCTGATGTGGCGGATATCCTGGCGGAGACGCGCAAGGGCAAACAGGTGGTCAATGTCCGCACGGGCGCGAAGCTTGCCGTGTTGCATGCGGTCGATCCGGAGGCGGACAGCATTGCCGTCATCGGCGAGAACCGGAAGCTGCTGGTCTATTCGATCATCGAAATGCCCAAGATGGCGCGCGGGCAGGGTGTGCAGATGCAGCGCTATCGCGACGGCGGCCTGTCCGACGCGATCGCCTTCCGCCTGAGCGACGGGATCAGCTGGGCGATGGGCGGCGAGACCGGCCGGACCCGGACCGAGGCGGACATGACGCCATGGCGGGTAGCCCGCGGTGCCGCCGGTCGCATGCCACCGACAGGCTTCCCGCGCGACAACAAGTTCTGACGCAAATTCAGCACCATCGGCAGATGTTCGTTTCCCGAATATTTACCCTTGGCGGATAAGGCAGAGGCATGAAAGCCATGTCGGTGCGTAGCTGGCCCCCTGAACAGACCAGTGGCCTCCCCTTGCCCGGGGGTGATGACACGCATCTGCCGCACATGATCGGAGCGAGCGAATGGCTCACCGCCTTGTCGCAGGCTGCGGCAATTTTATCATGTGAGAACAATGCAATAAGCATTGTCGAAGCGAATGAGCCGTTCCTCAAGGCGTTCCGGGAACATCGCGAACGGACGGCCGCAACGGCCCAGGCATCGGCCGAATGGCGCGCGCGCGTCACCGGTTTTGCCCAGTCGGATCGCGATTCGGAAAGTTTCGAAATCCGCCGTGACGGCAAGCTTGGCCCTGAATATTTTCTCTGCACGCTCGGACGGCTGCGGGCCACCGGCGCGCGCGCCGAACAATTTCTCTTCACCGCGATCGATCGCACCAGCGAGCGGACGATGGAGAAGAATTTGCGGCGCGAGCTGCTTTCCGATGGCCTGACCGCGCTGCCCAACCGCACCGGCTTCGGCGAGGAGATTGACGATCGGCTCGCCAATGGCAGCTGGCCGGACAATGCCCAGTTCGGCATCATCGCGATCGATCTCAGCCGGTTCAGCCGGGTGAACGAATCGCTTGGCCCGATGGCCGGTGATGAACTGCTGATCACGGTCGCCAAGCGGCTCAAATCCTGCCTGCGCCAGGGCGATGTGCTGGCCCGCATCGGCGGCAATGACTTTGCAATTTTTGCGCGCTTGAACAATGGCTTGTCTGACTCT
Source organism: Sphingobium salicis subsp. salicis (assembly GCF_049472635.1). Lineage (NCBI taxonomy): Bacteria > Pseudomonadati > Pseudomonadota > Alphaproteobacteria > Sphingomonadales > Sphingobiaceae > Sphingobium > Sphingobium salicis. Next base: position 1,830,089 of record NZ_JAYRCS010000001.1, on the reverse strand, counting down.
CTTCAGATCGTTCAGAGAATCAGAGAGGCGCTGAGTTCGCCGATCCGCCTGTCTGACCTGCAGATCCGCGTCGATTGCGCGATCGGCTGCGCCCTGTCGACGCATCTGGAGGATGATCCGGACGATGTCGTCCGCAAGGCGCAGGCGGCGGTCAAGATCGCCAAGCGCACCGGCAAGGTCGAGATTTATCGCAATGGCGTGCTCAAGGAAGCGCAGCGCCGCTTCTCGATCGAGAGCCGACTGCGTGATGCGCTGGCCCATGGCGGGCTGACCCTGGCCTATCAGCCGCTGATCCATCTCCAGACCGGCGAAATTACCGGTTTCGAGGCGCTGGCGCGTTGGGATGACCCGGAACTGGGCCATGTCTCGCCGGTGGAGTTCGTGCCGGTCGCGGAAGAGAGCGGTCTCATCACCCCGCTCGGTCGCTGGGCCGCCTATGAAGCGGCGCAGGCGCTGAGCCGCTGGGACGCGAAATTTGGCCAGGCCCTGCCGGTCGGCGTCAACGTCAACCTTTCGCCGATCCAGATGGCGCGCGACGATGTCGCATCGATGTTCGAGGAAGCGCTGCGCTATTCGGGCATTGGCGGCCATCGCCTGACCGCCGAACTGACCGAAAGCGCGATCATCGCCGATCCGGACAAGGCGCGCAAATTGCTGTTCGCGCTCAAGGATCTGCAGATGCCGATCGCGATGGACGATTTCGGCACCGGCTTCTCCAACCTGGCGAGCCTGCACAGCCTGCCGATCGATATCCTCAAAATTGATCGAAGTTTCGTGTCCAACATGCTGGAAGATCACGATAAAGCCGTGATCGTCCGCACCATATTGTCACTGGCGGAATCGCTCAACCTGCGGGTCACGGCCGAGGGTATCGAAACCCAGGAACTGGCCGACATGCTGCAGAAGATGGGCTGCTGGCAGGGGCAGGGCTATTATTTCGCCCGCCCGATGAGCGAAGCCGATGCCTTCGACTATTGGCGCGTGCGCTGGAATTTCGAGACGATCTGATCGGCGATTTCGCCGACCCGGTCGGCGTCGGGGAAATCCTCCGCCACCCATGATTTCTGCACTTCCTGCAAGGCACGGGCGACGTCCGGGCCGGGCTGAAGGCCGCGCGCGATCAGCGCGCCGCCGCCGATCGGCAGGCTGGGCGGCGTCCAGCCGTCGAGCGGGACCAGTGCCGACAGGCACGCGGCGGGGTCGAGCAGGATGCGGTCGATCGCGCCTTCCACGCCGACCCGGTGCGCCAGCGCGCGCGGGCCTTCGGGGGCGGAGGCGGTTTCGAGCGCGGTGATCAGCCGCTTGCGCGCCTTGTTGGAGAGTTTGAGCCGCGCGCCGATCTGGTCCGCCAGCGCCGCGTCGGCCGGCACCAGCGCGGCCAATCGGCGCAGCGCCGATGGTGCCATGCTCGCCTCATTCTCCCGCGCAATCAGCTTAGCCAGCCGGTCGATGCCTTCGTGCGTGATTTCGGGCAGCACCGGCAGCCAGATCCCGCCGTCCACCATCAGGCGCAGCGCCGGCACAGGATCGCGCACCACCAGCAATTTGAGCAGTTCGTCGGCGATCCGCTCGCGCGACAATGCCATCAGGCTGTTGGCCGCTGCGACGCAGGCATCATAGGCCGATGCGTCAACTTCGTTGTCGCCATAGCGGGCCAGGAAACGGAAATAGCGCAGGATGCGCAGATGATCCTCGGCAATCCGCGCGCTGGCATCGCCGATGAAGCGCAGGTGCCGTGCATCGAGATCGGCCACGCCGCCGAAATAGTCGCTGATCGCGCCGGTCAGGGGATCTGCATAGAGGGCGTTGAAGGTGAAGTCGCGACGAGCGGCGTCCTGCTGCCAGTCGTCGGTATAGGCGATGGTGGCGCGGCGGCCGTCGGTGCTGACGTCGCGGCGCAGCGTGGTGATCTCGACCGGCCCGTCGGGCAACACAGCGGTGATCGTGCCATGCTCGATCCCGGTCGGCACCGCCTTGATCCCGGCCGCCTTCAGCCGATCGACCACATCCTGCGGCATCAGGCTGGTGGCGATGTCGAGATCATTGACCGGCAGGCCGAGCAGCCCGTCGCGCACCGCGCCACCGACATAGCGGGCACGGCCCTGGTCGGCGTCGAGCGCGGCGAGAAGGCCGGAAAGGCCGGAGCGGTGGCGCCAGGGGGCGTCAGGAAGAATGCGGGTCATGGCCGAGCCTGCGGGAAAGATTGGCGAGGATGGCAGCGGTCACGCCCCAGATGCGGCGGCCCTGCCAGTCGATTTCATAATATTGCCGCTCGATGCCTTCGAACATCAGGCTGCGGCGCACCCGATTGGCCGGATCGAGCGCATAGTCAAGCGGCAGTTCGAACCAGTCGGCCACTTCGCCCGGCTGGGCGCGCAGCGGCAGGTCGGGCGGGATAACACCCAGCACCGGCACGATGTCGAAGCCGGTGAAGGTATGATAGCGATCCGAGGTGCCGATGATGTCGACCCGCTCGGAGGGCAGAGCGATTTCCTCTCGGGCCTCGCGCAGGGCGCCGGCGATCTCGTTGACATCGTCCGGATCGACCCGGCCTCCGGGAAAGGCGACTTGCCCCGCATGCTTGCGCAGCTTTTCCGAACGCTGGGTCAGGATCAGGCCGGGATTGGCCCGGTCGGTGATCGCGACCAGCACGGCGGCGGGGGCTAGTGCCATGTCGCCGACGATGCGCGGATCGCGGGTTTCGGACGGAAGCAACTGGATATCGCGGCTATGCCCGTCGATCAGTGCGGCGCGCAGCCGCTCGGCCAGCGTCATGCCGCGCCGTCCAGCGGAAAGAAGCGGCCTTCGCTCCACAAGCCGACCCGCTCGCCTTCTTCACTCAGGGCCAGGTTCATCAGTTCATAATAGACGCTGCGCACGATCAGCGCGTCGAGCCCGGCACGGACGTGGAGATAGGGATGGGGGCCACCATCCTTCTCGCGCAGGGTCAGGGCATGCTCGGGGCCGGCCGGCACCAGTTCGCCGGTGTTGAGCCGGAAGGCGAGCTTGCGGCTGGCGCCTTCGCCCTCGCTTTTGAGTTCGACCGCAACGAAGGGAGCATCCTCGACCGCGATGCTCAGCTTCTCGACCGGGGTGACCAGCACATAGGAGCCGTCGCCCTCACGCCGCAATATGGTGGAAAAGAGCCGTACCATCGCTTCGCGCCCGATCGGCGATCCCTGATGGAACCAGGTGCCGTCGCGTGCGATCCGCATCTCGCTGTCGCCGCAATGGTCGGGATTCCATTTCTCGACCGGCGGCAGGCGCTTTTCGGCGGCAAGGCGGGCAATGTCGGCCAGCGACAGGTCGGCGAGGTCGGGCAGGGGCTCCATCGGCATGGAAAGCAGATAGGAGCGGCCGGCCCGCTTGGCAAAGGTCTTTCGGCTGCGGTCAGGTCGTAACGGTGATTCGCGGCGACAACATGCCGGTTCCGCCGACCGGGCGGCCATCGACCGACAAGACGAGCAGGCGCCGGGGCTCGAACGGGCCGGGGCAATCCCAGCCGGCGGTGCCGTCGGCGGTGAAGCCCCAGAAACGGCCATAATATTCCGGATCGCCGATCATCATCAGCGGTTCGCAGGCCTGGGCGCGGGCGGCGGCGACCACTGCATCCATCATCGCGCGACCATGGCCGCCCTTCTGATGCGCCGGCGCAACCGCGACCGGGCCGACCATGATCAGCGGCAATTGGCTGCCATCCTCGTGGGTTAGCGCCACCGGCCAGCTTTGCAGCGATCCAATCAGTTCACCCTTTTCGTCCAGCACCGCGAAGGACAGGGCAGGCAGCCAGGGCATGCCATCGCGGATCAGATAGGCGGTGCGGCCGTGCCGGTCAGGGCCGAAGGCGGCGTCCAGCAGACCCTCGATCGCGTCGGCGGGCTGGCTGTCGAGGGGAAGAATTGCTGACATGTCTTGCCGATCCGCCATCAATGGCGCATGGACCGCGCCGGAAGCGGCGGGCCTATAGCGTCCATGCCGCAAAAGGAAAGATCAAACTGGACCCGCGCCCTTCGCGCGACCGGACATGGCGAGCTATGGACAGCATTTTTGACGATTATCTGACGCTGGAGGTCAACAACCTGCACGTCGACGTATTGACCGGCATCTATTCGGAAGAGACGCATCTGCCCCAGCCGCTGCGCATCTCGATCCGGGCCAAGCTGCGGATTGCGGACCATTATGATCCCGATACGCCGCTCAGCGAGTCGAAAAACTACATGGACCTCAAGCATGCCGCGTCGACCGCACTGCCCGAGGGGCTGCACTTCACCCTGATTGAAGGCGTGGCCGACCATATCATCGAGACCATCTTCCTGCAGGACGACAAGGTCCGCCATGTCGAGGTGAAGATCGTCAAGCTGGCGCTGAGCGAGCGGGGCGAGGAAATCGGCATCACTCTCGGCCGCGGCCGGAAATAAGCGCCGCTTGCGCTGAGAATGAGAGGCCCGCCGCTGCCCAATGCAGCGGCGGGCCTTTTCTTACGCCTTCTTGATCAGGCCGATCTCGATCAGCCGCTCGGTCAGATAGTCATGCGCACTGATCGGCGCCTCGCGGCGCGGATTGTCCGGCGTCACGCATTGCGGCAGCGCATCGATCATGAAGTCGGGCCGCAGATGCAGGAAGAAGGGCATGGAATAGCGCGAATGGCCGCGCCGTTCGGGCGGCGGATTGACGACGCGGTGGCTGGTCGAGGGCAGCACATGGTTGGTCAGCCGCTGCAGCATGTCGCCGACATTGATGGCGAGCGCGCCCGGCGGCGGCACGACGGGTAGCCAATTGCCGTCGCGATCCTTCAGTTCCAGCCCGCCTTCCTCGGCGCCCAGCAGCAGGGTGATGAGGTTGATATCCTCATGCGCGCCGGCGCGGATGCCCGGCGCCTCGGGCGACACCGGCGGATAATGGAGCAGGCGCAGGATCGAGTTGCCATCCTTGATCGGGCCGTCGAACCAGCGTTCGGGCAGGCCCAGATAGAGGGCAATCGCCGACAGCAGTTCCGCGCCGACCCGGTCGAACTCGGCATAGAGCGGCGCGAACACGTCGCGGAACGCCGGCATTTCGGTCGGCCAGACATTGGGCGGCATGGTTTCGGCAAGCGGATCGCCGGGCGCCAGGTCGCGGCCGACATGCCAGAATTCCTTGAGGTCATTCTCGCTCGCGCCCTTGGCAATCTCCACGCCGAAAGCGGTGTAGCCACGCTGGCCGCCATTGAACTTGGCATCATAGGCGCGCTTCATTTCGACCGGCTGGGCGAAGAATTCGCGCGCTAGCGCCCATCCCTTGTCGACCAATGCCTGGTCCATGCCATGGTCCTTGACCATGGCGAAGCCGAAGCGTTGGAAGGAGCCGCCGAAGGCGGCGGCGAAATCGCCCTTGCTCATCTCTGCCATGGACAGGACGGGCACCTGATCCAGCACGGATTGCGACACGTATATTCTCCAGATCGATTTGCTTGCGGATGATATAGCGATCAGCCGCGATGGTTCCCATCCTTGATCGTCCTTGGCGCCTGATGCAAGGATGCGGCATGAACTACTGGCTGATGAAATCGGAACCCGACGTCTTTTCCTATGCCGACCTGGTCAAGAAGGGGAAGGCGGAATGGGACGGGGTGCGCAACCATGCCGCCCAGTTGCACATGAAGGCGATGCGCAAGGGCGACCTGGCCTTCTTCTATCACAGCAATATCGGCGTCGAGGCGGTCGGCATCATGGAGATTGTCGAGGAAGCGGCGCCGGATAGCACCGACGAGACCGGCAAGTGGATCGCGGTACATGTTGCGCCGCACAAGAAGCTGGATCGCCCGGTGACACTGAAGACGATGAAGGCGGACCCGGCATTGGCCGACATGGTGATGTTACGGCAATCGCGCCTGTCCGTCGCGCCGCTGACGCCGCAGCAGTTCGAGCATATCGTCGCCTTGTCAAAGGCTTAGAAAAACGAGAGTGCCTCGATTGCGTTCCGCGCAACTGGAACGCCGTTTTTTGCGATTGTATGAGTTTTTGCGCTGCAACATATGGGTGGCAACAGAACAGAATGTCCAAGAGGTGTTTGAGGGCATTCACAAGGAGCACACCCATGCGAATGCTGTCCAAGTTTGTTGTCGCCGGCGCCCTGAGCGCCATCGTTGCCGTCGCTGCCCCCGCCAATGCGCAGGACGCCGCCAAGCAGCGCTTCACCCACGAAGGCTACACCTACGTCTATGACGTCAAGGATACCAAGACCGGCAAGGTGATCTCGGGCCGTCGTTATCCCGACGCCGTCGCCTTCAACCTGCAGGTCAAGGGTGACAAGGTTTCGGGCGTCTCGGGCGGCCAGACCGTGTCGTTCAAGGTCGATGACGCGCGCGGCGCGGCTTCGGGCGCGACCAACTAAGCCATTTGGCTTCGGCCATCAAAAAGGGCGGCTTCCCGATGGGAGGCCGCCCTTTTTCGTTGTCCTTGACGACGGGATCAGCGGCAGCGGCGCTTGCTGTCGATTTCCTTGCCGAGCAGCGCGCCGCCAGCAGCGCCCAGGATCGTGCCGGTCGCACGGTCGCCACGGGTGTCGATCGCACGGCCGACCAGCGCGCCGCCGACGCCGCCGACGATCAGGCCGGTCGTGCCATTGGACTTGCGGCAATAGGTGCGGCCGTCGCGACCGCGCCATTCCTTGTAACGATAATGTTTGCGGGCCTGTGCGCCGTCCGTGGTAACGGCCATCGACACGGGAATGGCCAGCGACAGGGCGGCCATGGCCATCAGGGCGTTACGCATGAAATCTCCTCCGAATTGCGTTGTCAGCCGATTGAACCCCTGCCTATTGACCTAGGTTTCGTGGACAAAGGTTGACAGCAGGATCGGGCGTTGATTCAAGGCTGCCTTTTGGAGGTGGCGTTGGGCGAGCGTATTGGGCTGACGGAGGACGAGTGGGGGATCATCGGCACATTACTGCCATCTGAGCGTGGTCGTGGCTGTCGTCCAGCACAGGACAACCGGCTGTATTTCGAAGGCATGATGTGGATCGCCCGCACAGGTTCGCAATGGCGCCACTTGCCGGATGAATATGGCAAGTGGAACAGCGTTTTCCGCCGCTACCGGCGCTGGGTTACGACCGGGGTGTTCGAGGCGATGCTCGAGACACTGGGCGAAATGGTGGCTCGTGATGCCACTGCGGACATGATCGACAGCACCGTGGTCCGAGCACATCATTGTGCCGTCGGCATAAAAAAGGGACTCAGGAAACCGAGGCGCTTGGCCGATCGCGAGGCGGATTTAGCACAAAGCTCCACGCCCGCTGCGATGCCAAAGGCCGACCGCTCGGCTTTGTCCTGACGCCGGGCCAGAGCCACGATATCCAAGGCTTTGGCCCGCTGTTCCGTTTGATTGCTCATAAGATCGAGGCATTGTTGGCGGACAAGGGCTACGATGCAGATGCCATCCGCGAGGAATTGGCCAATGCTGACGTTGAGGCTGTCATTCCCGCCAAAAGCAATCGGCGCGATCCAATCCCACACGATCGCGAAAAATACCGTTGGCGCAATCTTGTCGAACGCCTCTTCAACAAACTCAAGAACTGGCGGCGTATCGCAACTCGATACGACAAAACCAAAGAGTCCTACCTCGGCTTCGTCAATCTCGTCTCAGCCCTGCAATGGATACCCTTTGTCCACGAAACCTAGGTTGCATGAACCTCTGACAACGGCATAAGTTTTTGTTTCAGCGGAAATTAAATTTGAGGTGAAGCGATGAACGCAGGCGACGGGCAGGATGCTGCCGCACTGATCCGGGCGCTCGACCTGGCCCCGCATCCCGAAGGCGGCTGGTATCGCGAAACCTGGCGGGCAAAGGCGGCTGTGGGCCAGAGAGCGGCCGGCACCGCGATCCTGTTCCTGCTGGAGGGGCATCAGCGATCACACTGGCATCGGGTCGATGCCGACGAGATGTGGTTTTGGCACGCAGGGGCCCCGATCATTCTGGGCATCGCTCCGCCGCAGGGGCCTGGCGTCGATCATCACCTTGGCCCGGATATCGCCGCGGGGCAGATGCCGCAACGCCTGGTCCCGGCGCATCATTGGCAGGCGGCGCGGCCGGTCGGCGGATGGGCGCTCGTCAGTTGCACGGTCACGCCGGGCTTCGACTTTGCGGGCTTCACGCTCGCGCCGCCCAATTGGGCGCCCGCCTGAAGCGCGCGGATTTCCGCCGATTTTCAGACTTATCCAAAGTTATCCACAGATTTGTGGCGCGGCCTGTCTTCAAACTGTCTGAATCCGCTTTGTCCGACTCGCGGATCGTGACAGCATCCTCGTATCGGGACAGTCGGCAAGGAGCGATCCAAAGCCGGAAAATCCAAGAGAAATCAAGGATTTTTTGCCCTGATGGTCCGTTGGAAGCTGCCATGCGCGAGGATGGCAGGGACGATCGGATCCAAGCCTTTCAGGATGATGCCGGGTACGCGCGAAAGTGAACGTCGGGCTTCGGATGAAAGGTCAGCATGGGTGAACAGGCCTTCGGGCTCGTTCTCCCGCGCGAAGATGTGGCAACACATCACATCGCCGGACCGGAAGGCGCAACCCGCAAGGGCATGTGGCCGAAAGGAACCGACGTTAGTGGGGGCCGGCAGCGATGTCGGCCCCCATTTTGTTTCCGGGATGCCGAGTGCCATCGAGTGCGCATGAGCGCACTGTTCAAGAGTCCGTCGGTGCCGGCTGAGGGGATCGAACCCCCGACCTTCGGTTTACAAAACCCTCACTCCGGTTCCGATATGGCCGGTTTGTCGCGGTTTTCCTGATCGCCATTGGTGATCTTGTGCGGGGCTTTCGGGCCTTTCCACGGCTCAAAGGTGCATGACGCACCCTAGTGCGGTGGTTGCTCTCCACATCAAAAAGATCGGCCCCGAACGCGAGTGGCATCGCGCCGGGGCCTGACCAACACGATGATGGAGTATCGCATGGCTGACGACACCAATACCTCAGGCGGAATCCGTCTGGAAGCCCCGGTTCCGCCCAAGACGATCATGCAACGGGCATGGGACTTGCTCTGCAAGCGCCTCCAGCGTGACGCGGCGACCAGCGAAGAAGACGAAACGTGCAGCCTGCGGGCTGCGTGCAAGGCGATGGTGGCATTCCACGCCTACGAGACGGCGGGGATCGGCTGCATCCACACCTACAACGCCACCGGCCTTTCTCCGCGCGAAGACCTTGCGCGCTGGCAGGCCGACCGTTCCGAATTTTTCGACCCGACCATTTTGGGCATCGTTCAGGAATATGCGGAATGGCGTGACGCCCAGCCCGTCACCCGCCCCGCCGATCTGATGGGGAGGGGGATGTGAAGGCCGAGCCAAACGAGAACGGTGTCTATCCGAAGCACGCTGGCGAATGCATCGCCTGCCCTGACACCAAGAATGGCATCCACTGCCAGATCTACGTCCTTGAAGTCGATGGGGTCTGGCTGGGCGCCTACAGCTATCAGATGGGCGGGACCGATATGCGCGGGGGCAGCGGACCGCTGACAAAGCGGACCCGTTTTCCCGACCACGGCGACCGCCAATCATGCATCAAACATGAGGCTGAAAGGCTGCTCAAAAGCATCGAGACTAGCGATTGCAAGCAGGCGCCGCGCATCCGCGAATGGCTGCTGAGCCTGATCAATGGCCCCGACCAGTTTGACCTATTCGGAGCCGCAGCATGACTCCCGCCCACCAGACGGGCAAATGGCCGTGCGTCCATGGCACCGATTGCGCCGGCGCTGGCCTCGACTGCGGCCCCGACTTCACCCGCCAATACACGAAGCGCGCCGCCCCTAAGACAGCCGCCGAAATGTCCGTAATCCGCGCCCGAGCATGGGCAACCCGCCGCGACAAATATGGAGAGCGCGCCCACCTCCTATCCAAGGAAAACGAAGCGCGGGAGATTGAGCAATCCTGCAGTTGTCTATCATACCCTGGCGTCGCTATACAGGAAACACGGAAGTTAGAGGCTTGATTCGAGTCGAGACCCATCCGGTTAGAGCGCCCCGAAAGGGGCAAGTTTCAAACCCATACTTTGGGGTTGGAGCCTGGCTCGCCGGATGGTCACTGCAGCCGAAAACCAGTGAATGACGGCAACCATGTTCTCCCAACCCAAAGGGAGAATGTATTATGGCATACCCGTCTCGTCGTTCGATTGAGAAACAACGCTGGTTATCTCAGGCCCGGCCCAATTGCCCATCGGGTGACGATCAGCTTGTATTTCGGCCCTTCCTCAAGATCCCTCGCAGCTATAGGCAGCGTGAATGATCCTCCCCATCCTCCTGCTGTCCATCTGGACGCCGCCGATCACCTGCACGGCCGTCGATGGCGATACCCTCCGATGCAGCGAGATCGGCCGCGTCCGCCTGCTGGGAATCGATGCCCCGGAAATGCCCGGACACTGCCGCAAAGGTCGCGCCTGCGCGCCTGGCGATCCGGTGGCCAGCAAGAAGGCGCTGGAGAAGATGGTATCGAGCGTGGTGACGATTAGCCCAGTGACGCGCGATCGCTATGGGCGGACGGTTGCCCAGGCCTATGCCGGCGACAAGAACCTGGCTTGTGAGCAACTTCGGGCGGGTAGGGCGGTTTATGTCGAGAAATGGGACAATGGACAGCGCCTAGCCAAGGAGTGCCGGTATGCCAGACGTAGAGGATCTTGACGACGAGACGTTGGTCAACCTGTGGAACGCCTCTGATCCGGAAAACCCGACCGAGTATGAGCAGCAGGTGCTTGCCGAAATGCAGCGCCGGGAAATCGACTTCTAAAGCAGCGACGGCGCTGCAGGTGCGCTACCCTTCTTCCTGAACCACGGGGCATCAGTATGCTCGACCACCATACAATCTGCAGGATAAGGCCGATCGAACTGGTATAGCTCCTCAAGCGGCGCATGCAGCCAAGTATCCCAATTGGCCGGATCAAGGATCACCGGGGACCGGTCGTGAATGTCGATCAGCTCAGGCGCGTTGTCGGTCATGACGCCGGTATAGACGCCGCCCCATTCATCGCTGATCGTCCAAAGCCCCGCCCAGGCGAAGATGGGCTGATCCTTCACCGATAGCCACGTCTCGGTCATGTGGCCCGGCTCGCCCACGGCCTCGGCATAGCGCGCGGTCGGGATCAGGCAGCGGCTCCGCGGATCGATCGCCCAGCGCTTCCAATAGCTCCCGAGCTTGTCGAACCTGGCATTGTTCACCGGCTTGGGTTTCAGCGGCTTCCCGGTCTTCTTGCTCTTCTGGGCGAGAGGGAAGCCCCACGTCATCTGCTCCAGCACCAGTTCGCCATCCTCTAGGCGGACGATCGTGCCGGGCTGGGCCGGGTGCGTCTCCAGCGGGCCTTCATTGAAGCGGGCGCCTTTGCGCGCGCCGAACAGGTTCAGCACCTTCTGCGTGTCGCCGCGCTCTGCCCGATTGCACATGGCTGCAGCGTGGTTCGCGACCAGCCGAGAGTCAACCGGACTCCCGTTTGTTCCTATTATGTTCTATCATGCGAACACGACTCGGATGGAGAAATGCGATGCAGACCGTATGTCTTGAATATGGCGATGGCCGCTGGTTCGTGGCCACGCCGAAAGCCGCGCCGGATGGCCAGTTCACCCACGATCGAGTGGAGCCGGGCTATGCGAACCATATCGAGGCGGCCGATGCTGCTATCGCCTTCGCCATCGCGAACGAACTCCCCGTGGAAGAGCGCAACACGATGATCGAAGGCGCGCATGAGACGCTGGAATTTCTTGCCGCGGACAGGATGAACGATGAGCGCATCGATTGAGCGGGTGAGGGTGCTTGTCAATGCCGACCGGGCCTGATGATACTAGGCTTCGCGAAATCTGCCGCCATCACAGTCTAGCCTTTCGATGGCGCACCTGGCAAAATGGTGAGCGCTGGTATGCGGAGATCAGAACCTGGCGCGGCGGTGAACCTGCAAAGTGGGTGGGGAGTAACGGTATCGGCAGCGAAAATAAGGTGTTCGACTTCGTTGTCTGCTTGCTGCTGGATGAGCTGACGAGGGTCCAGAAGGTCGAGAGCATCCACATGACCAATCCGCTCAAGCAGACCTTTGGACCAGCGGATGAGGACTGATGAAGCGCCTACCGCTCACTCCCAAGTAAGCGTTCGCCCTCATTGACCGCCGCTTTCTCGGTGCAGATCCGCACATCATCCGCCGTCACTGCAACCAGGTCGGCAGCTAGTGGCATGGTCCCTGCGGATATGCAGGGACAGCCCATGCAACGGAACGACTGGACCCTATGGGCCTCAGCGCAAGAGGTCATAAAGCGGCGTGGTGCGAAAGCGCCGAAATATGCCGCTGTCCAGATCGCGGAGGCCGAAGCTGCCGGCGATGATGCATCCGCGCGGACCTGGCGTGAGATCGCCGAGCGGATCGATCAGCTTATGGATTACAGGACCGGCCGGCCGCTTAGCCGGCAATAATGCCCAGCCCTTCTTGCTTCCGCGAGCGATGATGCTATCGCCACGGTGGATCCTGACCGACGTTTGCAATCGGTTGGTCGGTCAGGGTCTCCCATTTCTGGCATAGGATAGGAGGCTCGACAGCCAGATGTCCGAAGTAGTCTTGGACCTAGCAATTTACGTAGTGATCTTTGGCCTGATCATACGCGCTTTCATGCAACTGCGCCGTGATTGATAGATAATTCGGCTTTTGGTCGGTCAGGATCGACCTTTCGTGCTTCCCCTTATTGTTGGATGGGATGATCAGGGATAGCTTAGGCTGACCTCGGTGCTGAAGACTGCGACGCCCTTTCGAAGTGCAGCGCTGGGGTCACCGCCTCATTCGTCGGCATATTACGCTTCCAAAGCAGGGATAGAAACCCTACCCAAAGCCGTCTCGCGATTCGGTTTTAGACTGCCCGACCGCTAGACACCCCGTCTGCAGTTCAGTTGGTAGCGACCCGCCTGATGCAGGCGGGGTTACCCTTGAACGTCTTCTTCTTCGCGATTATCCTGCAGCTGCTCCTGGCGAGGTTCAACGTCATAGCGGCGCGCGCCAGGGGCACCTTCTCGTGACAGGTCTGGCGCTATTTATGCAGCGCTGGTACCTGAGACTTGAGCCCGGCGCACACCCCGATATTTCCCCAAGAAATTTGGCCGCGTCGGGCTCACCTTTCCTTGGTCGATAAACCTCAAGCGCGCCCAGCTTTAATCCCGAGAAGTGAGGTGATCATGATATCCGTTTCTCTAATTCCTTGGCAGGTAATGGAACTCCTACCGGAAGATAGGAAGGACGGCCGGACGATGCTGCTTTGGAACCAGCTAGGCGTCTCTGTCGCAGCTTGGGATGACACAGAGGGCGCACAGGACTGGTGCCTTGCTTTCGCGGGCCTTCCCGCTGGGAGATTCCCGGTCATTGCGCCCACACACTGGTCCGACATCAATCCGCCTGTTTGAATAATCTCGATTCGTCAGTATGCTGATCCTGCTCCTGGCGTTCATCATCTCGGCGTCCGTCAGGGGCGCCACGAACCGCGCGCACCAGTGCCTTAGCGCCAGCCACGACATAGCCCAAAGCCTCGAACGCGAGCCCGACCTTGCCGAGCCCGCGCGTGATCTTGCCCAGTCCCATTAGCGTGCCCTCATCAGATAGTTCGCCAGGATGCAGGCGCCGCCGCCGAGGAGCGCCACAGCGAGCCAGAAGGCGGTCATGATGTCGAGCGGGGTCATTGAGCTTGCTCCTCAGTCGGCGCGGCCGGCGGTAGCTTGGCTATCAGCTGTTCGCTCACGGCCTCGCTATTGTCGCGCGCCTTGAAGGTGCCGATGACGCCGATAAGGCCGGTCACTGCGGCACCGATGAAGCCCAGCGCGGCCACGATCTGCGGCAGATGCGTATCCGGCTCCACCACCACGCAGATGACCGCCGCCACGATGGTCATGATGACGATCGCGGCGAGGGTGGCGAGATAGGACAGGACGTTGTGGCGGTTGTTCATCGCGCCCACTCCCCGGTCTTCTTCTGCAGCCAGGTCAGGAAGTCACCCACAGTCTTGTTCTGCAGGATCGACGGGTTGGCCTTGGTGGCAGCGGCGCCGGCAATCAGATCCGCGCGCGCCTTGGTATCGGCGCCTATCACCGCCGCAGCCGTTACCGGCCCGAAGAAGTGGGCCGCATAGAGCGAGGCCTTGTTGATCGGGATGCCCTTGCCGCGCAGATAGGCGGCGTTCTTGGCGGTAAACGTCTTGGCGCGGGCGAGCTGCTCATCGGTCGATGGCATCAGGCCGCCGAACGCCTTTGACATGTCGGCGCCCCATTTCCCGCCTTCGCCCAGCCAGGTCGACTTGATGAACTGGTAGAGACCGGACGCGCTGGAGGTGCTGGCCTTGATATAGGGGCGGTCTGCGCTTTCGATCTTCGACAGCATCGGCCAATAATCATCCGGTAACCCGGTCGCAGCCGTCGCTTTCGGCGGTGCCAGCTTGTCCAGCATCGCGATCGTGTCACGGCCCGCCCAGCCATCGACAGGGGAAAGGCCGGTGCGCTCCTGAAACAGACGCACGAAATCGTCATCGGAAATGGTGGTCATCATTCACCTCCCAAGGGCCGCTTGCCCGTTGCGATATCGGATAGGTTTCGCTCGGCGCTCAGCTCCATCTGGGCTGTCTGCCGGATCTCCGCCTTGACGTGTTGCTGAAGCTCGGCGTCCACGCGCTTGAGGAACCAGACGCGAACCATGCGGATCAGCCGGTCCGAAGAAAGCCCGATCAGCGCGGCAGCGGTGGCTGCGTCGGTGGGATTAAGGCCGAGCCGGGCAATCACCCAGCGTGCCAGCAACACCACCATGCCCATCAGCAGAACGTCGATCAGCATCACCTTGAGGGTGATCCGGCGTCCTTCGCCGAGCATCAGCCCGTATTTCGCAGCCGTGCCGATGGCCCAGCCCGTCACGATCGCGCCATACTTGACGACGAGCGCCTCGCCCCATGGCGTCATCGACGTTACCCCCTGTTGTGTGTGCATGAACGCTCCTCTGAGCGGATTGTGAGCGGCGACATCCTCGCCGATACGGACGGCATGGATTACCGTCGTCTCAGCGAGGGATTGTAATTATCTTACTTATTTGCGGAATATTCGGCAACTAATATGCGCGATGTGGGCGCGTGGATTTGCGCGGCATTCTACCCGAAAGCACGAATCGTTACGCTCTCGTCTTGCCGGGCTTGTTGCCGGATTTCCCCTGGCGCGCGGCCAACCGCTTCCGACGGACATGGCGGATCATCGAACGCTGCAGCGCATTCATGCCGTAGCGGAGCAGGAAGATCAGGAAAGCACTGATCGCAATGGCGCCGTATATGCCCATGGATGTAGATTATCAAAGGATACAGCAGACGCATAGGACACGTTGAACCACGTGTGTTACACCGTTTTGAGGCCATAGACAGGAAGTCAGACCACATGCCATTCGAAGATGACGTTTTGAATGCTCCGGCTAGCAATGCCTCGCTGAGCCAAATAGCAATCACGTTCGCTATAGCTGTAAATGCTTTAGCTGATGCGGTTGAAGCAGTCGAGCGTGGTGACCTGACATTGGCGAAGGAAAATCTGGGTAGTGCCAGAAAAGTCGCTGAAAAAATGACAACGCTTTTCGATAATCTAACAGGCTATACTGATGATTATGATTAAGTCCTGTAGCACTGCCCCTTAACCATGGACATTCATGCGCCCGTCATCACCCCTGCAATAGTCTGAGCCACCACCTCGCCATATTCTGCCCGTCCGGGCAGGCCATAATGGGTGGAATCCGATATGTTGCCGGTTGAGACCCCGGTGTTCGGATCAGCAGTGAGCGCATAGTTGAAGCCGCTCAGACGGTTGATGCAGCACCAGCCCGGCGCCAGCGCCACCGCACCGTCCAGCAGCGTGAACTTGAGATATTCCAGCAGGCAAGTGCGGAAACCGCCCTCCCAATAGGCCTGGCTGGTGGGGCCTTCACCACGGCTGTTATAGGCCAGCACGACCTTTATGCCCGGCACCGCGCGCCTCGCCTGCGATACGAGGATGCGCAGACCCGTTGCCACATGCGCAGCTGCTACCTCGGGCGTCTCGTTCGCAAAATCATTGGTGGCCAGATTGATGACGAACACATTCGGGTCGTCCAGATCGAACCGGTCCAGATAGAAGCGCATGTCAAAGATGTTGCCGCCGAAGACCATGTCAGCGCGGTCCGCCAGGTCAGCAGCATCAGCCACCTTGAGGAAAGGGTTCCACTCGCGCTTTTCCGCCGAACTCAGCGCCAGATAGGCGGATTCCTCGCCCACCGGAATAATCTTCATTCGGTCCTGGGTCAGCCCGTAGAAGTCTGCCATCCGCCTCGATGATCGACCTTCCCCCAGCACGGTGTCACCGGTTTGAGAGGCGCTATTATACTGCCCCATGGTGCCTATCGGCGTCACGGTGGCACCCATGTTTCGCAGCCGCATGACCGGATGCACCGCGGCGCCCGCCCAGTCCGTGATGCTGTCTCCGCCGAACAGGGGCTTGCAATTTAGGGCGGCAATAGCTGCCGGATCGAGAAGGCGCACCTGTGACGAGGCCTGCTTCTTCTCCAGCGGTGAAACCACGCTCTGGAAGTGCCAGTCGAACGGACCAACAGGCAAATCCTGCGCTCGAATGGATGCCGCTGTCAGCTCAGCGCCGTTGATGGGGCCATAGCCGATATTCTGCACCAGCTTGATGCGGTATGAGCCCCGCGAATTATAGCCGAACATCTGGTCTGGATAGACATTGTAGGGCCGGTCTGGATGGACGTAGAAGAGGGGCGGCACCAGGGGGGTGAGCGAAGCCACAGGCTGGCCCACGGCCTCCAGGGCGCGGACGCGCGAACCGAGTTCGTCACCCTTTCGCGGAAAATCACGGCGGCTGATCCACGGCCTGTCTGCCGCACCGAACCATGCCTGCATGCCGAAGACACGCTGCTGCCCGGCCGTGCCGCTCGATAGGCCGTTCCAGAAGCCATAAACCGGATTGATGCCAGCGGCGCGCATATAGCCCGCATATTCGGCAAGATAGGGAGAGTGCTTCTTAAACAGCCGGGCGGGGCCATAGGTGTAGCTATTCCCGCCGTCCGGTGCGCGTTCGACCATGTAGGCCACCG
This sequence comes from Sphingobium salicis subsp. salicis, assembly GCF_049472635.1. Taxonomy (NCBI): domain Bacteria; kingdom Pseudomonadati; phylum Pseudomonadota; class Alphaproteobacteria; order Sphingomonadales; family Sphingobiaceae; genus Sphingobium; species Sphingobium salicis. The sequence continues at coordinate 1,813,003 of NZ_JAYRCS010000001.1, read as the reverse complement.
GCGTGCCGAAACTGTCCGCCACATCCGTTTCGATGAAATAGCGGTAGAAATAGAAGCCGCTCACCGAAGGCTGCGGAAAACGCCCGCCATAGAATACGGAGGTCGAACCCGAAAAGCCTCGGGAAAATCCAAGTGCCAGGCTTTCAGGACGGGTCAAAGCCGCCGGCGCGGCTGATCCGAAGATCAGATCAGCCTGATCATTATCCTCACGCCCTGCACCGAACTGGTTCGGCACCATGTTGGCCAAGGCCACATCAGGGTTGGCGGGCGTGAAGACGCCGTTGAAAACCACACCGATCAGGGCCAGCGCGGAGCCAGCGCGCGCTGGCCGGTTGGAATAGCCCTGGGCCACGATGACGGCATTCGGATCGCGGCTGTTTGCGACGCAGGCCCAGACATCCACATAGATGAAGGTGGCGGCCCCGGTGAGCGGAACATCGACCGCCCGATAATTGTCATCAGTCGAAAGCGGCTGCAAATTCCAGGCCACGGTGCCGCTGTCACGAAGACCGTAGAGCTGGGGGAGATAGAGCTTCGCCTCGCCGGCATCGAACACAATCGGATAGCCGGTCGAAAAACTCGGCACGGATTCGACCGTCGAAGTCACGCGCATCTCACTGGACCACCCTTGGCCAGCGCCGAATAGGGTGACGATGTGATAGTATCGTGCCGGATCGGCGGGAGCGATGGAGGGCCTTGCGACAACCACCATCTGCGCAGTGAGCTTGTCGTAATAGACAACCTGAAACGTCGTAGTGGCTGCGCTGATAGGTACTTTGGTATGCGAGGTCAGCTTCGCATCGGCCGTCAAGTTCAGGTTGAGAACGGTTGCGCCATTGGCAAACAGCGCCATTTGACGCGGGACGTAGACCGCCGCGCCGCCGCCAAGACGGTCCATCTGATCCACGATGATATCGCGCGCGCCGGTCAGTTCGAGCGTCTGCGTCACAAGTTCATTCTGCACGCCGCGCAAGCCAACAATATCACCAACCGTCGGCGCAACATCAGGAGAAAATTTCATCTGCTTGCCCTCCCTCAGACGGTGACGCCGATCGTGGCCATCTGGGCCTTGATCTGCTGGTAAACGGTGGCGCACTCGTCAGCCGACAGCGCGCGATCGAAGAACTGCACGGCGTATTGGCTTTCCGCACCGCCGGCCGTGTGGACGAAGTTGTCACCCACCACGAACGGCTGATCGGAATAGAGGCCAGTGCCAGCGATCGGGGTAGCGCCTGCGCGCACGCCTCCGACGCTATGCTCATAGATGCTGACCAGCAGCGGCTGCACGACATAGAACAGCACGACAGGCCGCGTTCCGGTGGCGGCGTCAAAGGGAATGGTGGGGGTGGCGAACGGGACATCGGATCCGTTGCGCATCTGCATGCCCAGATAGCCCGCGCCGCTGATAACGCTCGCGTCGAACGACATGGACAAGCCGCCCTCGGTATCCGGGGCATTCGACATGTAGGTTTCGGCAATCGGAGCGCCTTGCGTGCCAGTAGGCTGGATCGTCAGGGCTGCGGTGAAGCCAGCACCCATATCGGCAGGCACGACCGACGTAGTGAACCACCCCCCGTTGAACCGGTCATCGCGCAGCGTCATAGGCCCGCCGGGTTTGGCAGGGCGGTCGTTCAGACTGTAATCCCAGCCTGGCTGATTAGGATGCAGCGCGCCAAAGAAGTGGGAGGCGTAGAGGCCATCCATGTCGATCGGCAGGCCATACCAGCCCAGCCCGTTCTTGGAGAAGTCACCATCCTTCGAAATAGCCAAACGTGCAGTCATGTGCTTGTCCTTCAGATGATGGGAACGGCGCCGTGGATGCAGTAATTGCGGGCGCGGAAGTTGATGCCGGTGGGGTCGAACATGTCGGTGGCGCTGTCCGCCACGCAGCCGCGCGGGCCGAACTGACGACCGGCGCGCTTGGTCGATCCGTCCGGTGTTTCGGCGGCGCCGTAGATCAGCTGGTCGCCGGGGCGCAGATCAGCGGCGGCGGTGATGATGATCTTGTTGCGGCCATGGATGACGGGCGTTCCGCTGATCGCGATGACGCCGACGCCGGGCCGCGCGATCGTGAAGCCGTAGGAACCCGGATCACTGACGCGCGTGGTGTCGAACACCAGCGGCCCGACAGGGACATTGAACAGCGCTTCGACCAGGCGCGGCCCTTGCCGAGAGGCCGACAGCATTTCAGTGGGGCGGAATTTGCGATCCGGGTCGAAATAGAGGCCGCCGCCATCCAGCTGCAGCGACTGCGCATAGGCCCGGCCCGCATAATAGCCCGACAGCCGGTTTGACCAGCCATCCTTGTGCAGGCCACCGCCGGGGGTCTGCACATAGTCAGACATGTAGGCCGGTGCGGACAGGATCGCGAACGGATTGACCCGCGCGAACTCGGCCTGGGCATAGGCAATATCGCGATAGGTTCCGGCCCCGATGATGTTGAAGGACGATAGCTGGCACATCGTCATGACGGCAGGCGAGAACCGGCCATTAGCCGTGGATGCATCACGCTCGATATCGGTCAGGATGCGCAACAGGAGGCGCTGATATTCGGCGCTGCTGGTTTGCAGGGAGGTGTCAGCCTCACCCAAGTCCATATGGATGACAGATTGCGCGAATGTGCGGCCCAGCGCCTGCGCTCGCGCAAAGCCGGCCTTCTGCTGCTCGACCAGGCGCGGATAGGCATAGCCCTGATCACGGCGCAGATACATCGCCGGGGTCGAACCCTGACCAGCGGCGGACATCAGCAGATAGGCGTTGAGGTCGGCCAGTGTCAGCCCGAACCGTGCCGTGATCCCATCCATGAAGCCCATGGCCCAACCGCTCGCTGGCGTTTCACCCGCGTGGAGCGTGCCGCCCTGGTTCGCGTCGTCCTCTTCGATCAGGGTTGTGAGACTGGAATAATCCGGCGTGCCAGGATCGGGCGTGGTGCTGTTCCATGGTCGCACGCCGCCAGCGAACATCAGGACGCGACTATTTGCGAGCGCCGGTTGCAGCGGCAGCGCTTCCACGCCGATGGCGTTGGACTGACCGTAGAAGATGACATGCAGGATTTGCGAGATGATGCGGTGGAGGGTGCCGCCGACCGGGATGGGCGATCCATCCGAAGCGAACGCCTGCGCTGCCCAGCCATTGCTGTCCACCAGCGCGGTGACGCCGCCGCGCGCATGCTGCGCCGGCTCGCGGGTCATGTTGCGGTGGAGGTGGCCGCGCCTATCGATGCGGACTATGCCGTTGCCGTCTTTGTCCCGGATTATCAGGCCGCTGCCGGTGCATTCGAGTGCTATCGTGCTTGCAAGATCATCGACAATAGCCTGCAGCGCCAGTTCAATCGATTCCTGCGAGGGAATCGAAATGTCCTGAAAAACAGCTGTGCCGCCATCGTTAAGGTAGAGGTCGATGGCGCCAGTTTCGCCGTCTCCCTTTACGAGGAAAATCTTCCCGTCCGGCGTTTCGGCCAAGCCTTCTGCGGCAGTGTCGTATATGACACCAACAGCCCCGAAGTTCGCGAGCAGTTGCTCGATAAGCGGGCCAAGACTGCGGATCTCGATCTTTTCTGGATCATGCGCACCGGTTCCCGGAATGCCAGCAGTGACATGATCACGATAAATCCGGTCGAATGCATCACGCAACGCGCCCATTAGGTGTAGCTCCCGGTCATGTCTTCCACCAGCAGGAGGGAGCCGGTTGCCACACGGGGACCGCTGAGCGGGGCCGACATGTCACCGGACAGCCGCATCACGCAGCGAGGATCGGAGAAGTTGAGTTCGGTGCCGGCCGTGACTGCCTCACGGAGAGGCGGGCGAAACGTGACCACGTTTCCGATCACGGTCGCAATTTCATAGAGGCGGTGGCGCCAAGTGGGGTGGTCTATGCTGAACCGCTCGCCGCCGATCAGAGGCTTGCCTAGTGCGAGAAGGTTTAGCGCCATGGTCGTGGCGCGTAGCGGCGCGTCTGCGGCGGCCTGCACTTCACAATCACCGGCGGTGTAGAGGCTGCCATCACTGAACGGGGTATCGTCACTGTGGGGCACGCGCTGGCGCCCCGCCACAGGTTGGTGCCGAGCATCGCAGATCGGGAAGATGATGGCCCGCGTCCCGCTGTTAAGCAGCGCCCGGAGCGCCCGCCAGGACATGACCTTCTCGCGGCGGTTGAGCGGCGCATTCTGATAATCAGCAACCCACCGCCCGCCGCCATCCGTGACGATCGCGCTTTCATCGCCGTTGAGCGCGGTGCCGCCTGAAATCACATTGGCGCGAACCATCATTTCGCGCGAGGCGAAGCTGAACTGGCACGTCGGGAAGGTCGCGAGCATGCGCGCAAGCGTGGCTTTGCTATGCGCCTCGCTCTACGGACGGGACACCTTACGAGACAGTCACTGCCCCGCTGCCAGTTGCCCCAGATTGCGCGCCTGATGCGCTGAACCCGCGCACGAAATAATAATATGTCCCGGCCGCTACCGTGTCAGTGAAGTCCTGCGTTGCCCCAGCGGCAGAAGCCAGGTCGCCGCTGACCAAAGTGGCTCCGACTATGGTGTTGATGCTGTTGCGATATACGCGGCTATAGGACAGGTTCGCCGATGTCGCATTGGTCCATTCGATCAAGGCCGTGCCGGTCCCGCCAGAGCCGGTCACGTCAGTTGGAGGAGCAGGGGCGAGGCTAGCGGTAGAGGTGCTGACCGATTCCAGCGTCGACCAATCGGAGCGCCGGCCATCGCCAACGGCATAGGCGACCGCGACATCAATGCTGACATCGGTGGGCACCAGACTGGAGAGCAGGACCGCCGCCGGGCCGGGATCGATGTCCGAATATTCCTGCTCATTCCATGTCGTGTCGGTGGTGATGCGCCATCGGGCATACCATGTCACGTCGTCCCGGTCGAAGCCGTCGACGGTGATCCGCACCCGCGCATCGGCGCCTCCTTCGCCCAGCTCGGCTTCGGCGTCCGTGATGACCGGTGTGGGCAGCGGCACAACCGCCGGCCGCGCACCAACCGGCGCCGGCTCCCCTTCCTCTGTCGCGGCATTCCAGGCGTCGATGTTCGGGTTCGCGCGCACCCAATCGAACTGCACGCCGGTCTGGGTCCGTTTGATGCGCACGATCTCCGCAGGGCCGGAATAGAAGACGGTCCCCGCCTCTTCGATATGCAGAGGGATGAAGCGCTTGCCCCTGATCTTGCGGCCTTTGGGGTTGGTCGCGATCGTGCCGCGATATGGCGCCATGGTCTTGTCGAGCAGGCGCTTTGCGAGCCGTCCAGCCTGCGCATGGCTGGGCACAGCGTTGTCGAGCGTGGTCGGCTTCTCGCCAACCTCTGCGATGCTATCTTCGTCGCGCCAGTCGCTGGTCGGGACGCTGGTAAAATCATGGTCTGCCGAGAGGTAGGTCAGCGCGACCACATTGGCCTGATCCTCATCAACGATCCCATCGTCCATCGACCAAGTGACGATCTCTCCGGGGCCGATCAGGTCATCAGGATCAGGCTCGACATAGCGACCAGACCACGGGACCAGCGCGCCATCCGCGCGGGTCGTCACCATGCCGTCGCAGGCCGCCAGCAGGTTGCCCAGCGTCACCTTGTGCGCGTCGGTGTGTTTGTGGGCCAGGGCAACGCGATAGCGCGGTTCAGTCCCACCGCCGATCCAGCGCAGGACCGTGCCGGCCTTGTAATCGTCGCTCAGCGAAGAGGTGAGGGTGACGGTGTTGCCGCTGACAGATGCGACCACCTTGTCGATGCCATAGGCCGCGAGCGTCACGGTCTTGCCGGGCGTCAGGCCTTCAACGCTGGTCAACTCAAAGCTGGTGTCACCGGAATCTGCGTCATCCACGAACACGCCCGCGCCGTGATAGACCTCCATCGCGACATCGCAGTCATCGGCGAACGCGGTCCAGTAGGCGAGGGTGGGCGCGAAATGGGTGTCCCAATCCTTGTTGTTCCGGGTGAGCAGATAGTGCGCGATGCAGAGCGCGTTGTTATCCGACCATTGCCATGTCGACGGATCATTTATGTCCTGCGCCGGGTCGCGCCAATCGAACACCCGCTGTGCGCGCGCCACGATCGACATGGCATTCGCATCCGGCCCGCCGGTCGGATAGACATCGTTGTAGTTCTTGGCCTTCACCGGCTTGGAGATCATGCAGCCGGTCGCCACGCCATCGCCGCGGTGATTTGGGGTCCAGATTCCTGCCAGGCGGGCGATGACTTCTGCGAACGCGGTTTCGGTGGGAAGGCCGAGCCGTGTCCCGATCTGGATGGTATCGCCGTCGCCAAACTCGCCATCGTCCTGGGCGATGACGAAGCCGCCACCGTTCAGCTTGACCTGCTTGTCGCCGAGATAGATGCGCTCGATGAAGTCGAGCTGGCCGTCATGGAAAGCCCAGACATCGACCGCATAGCCGTCCTCGTTCGTGACGTAGAGGATATAGGCGCCGTAGAGACGAACGCGCCCATAGGCCGACACGCGCGCCGGCATCGGGGTTTTGATCGATCGCTCCTGCTGCTCGGGCTTCGGCCCCTTCGGCTTGTAGAGGACGGCCAGCGCCAGCGCGGCAGCGGCGGCGATCGGTTGACCACCGGGGATGAAGTTGGCGCCGATGGCCACGATCTGGAGCGATAGCCGGCCCAGATCCCGATCGATGATGCTGAGCGGCGAGACGATCGCCCTGACGACGCCACCCATCAGACCCTCCAGATCATTAAAGGATCGCCGGGCGCGCAGATCAGGCCATGGCGATGGACGCTGGCCCAGCGCTGCCCGGTCCAGATGCCGGTCGTGCGATTGTGCCCGTCATCGGTCGTAGCATTCAGGACCGCCGCGTCGCCCATCCGCGGCTCATCGGTCACGGGAATGCCGATCGCCTCCATGCCGCGCTGCCAGAGCGGCAGAAGCCCGCCGCCGCGCACGATGGCGCGAATAGCGCTGCGCTCGCTATCATAGGCGATGTCGGTCGCCTCCATGGCGCTGGCGTGGCCACGAAGGACCAGCCAGCGGTCGAGCCAGCGGGAGCAGTCATGCGTCTTCCAGTCCCATGCCGGCCGCCGGGCGCGGAGATATTCGCCAAGTTCCATCAGCGCGGCCCGAACCGGCGCAGCACGCCCTGATAGATTTGGGCCACATGGCTGAATATCGCGTCGGTGGGCGACTTGCGGCGCTGATCTGCATCGGTCCAATAGGCCTGCGGGGACCGGTTGCGATCCGTGTCCTCGGTGGCGATCGAGAGGGTCAGCACCCGCGACCGGCCTTCGTCGGTTTCCTCGCTGCTGAAGGTCAGCTTGTCGGCGCGGAACACATTGTCATATTCGACTTCTTCAAGCTGCCAGTCCTCATCGAAATAGAAGCGGACGAAATGGACCTTGGCGCCCTTCACCGATGCCGCTTCACCGATCGCGATGGCGAGGACTTCGGCGCTGACACCGGACAGGCGGATGTCGATGCGCTCGGCCTGGCCGTTGATCGGGATTTCGAAGTCTGGCGCGTTGAGCAGTTCGCCGCCGCCGAGGTAGATGGCGGGCGCGTCCTCCACGATGTCGGCGGGGATTTCGAGGTCGCCAAAGCCACCCCAGAGCCGGGCCGGGGGATCGGAGGCTATACGGATGCCGAAGGACTCGTTCATCAACCACCCTTCAACTGCGTAAATTTGTTGAGGGTGCCGGGCATCGACTGCTGGCTTTGCGCATAGGCCGCACCCGCTGCGCGCGCGGAACTGTCACGGGAAATGCGGGCCATTTCGGCGTAAAGCTCGGTCGTGACGACCGCGTTCGGCAGATTGAACTGCGGCGCATAGACGGTGGGCTGGTTGCCGCCGCCAGCGCGGATCGCCTTGCTGCCCACGCTCAGCGTCTCACCACGCGTGACGTTCGCGATGGGCCGCCCGTTCAGCGACAGGGTGTTGCGATCGGTGCCGCCGCGACCGCCGAGCGTTGCCGTGCCGCCCGATGCGAAGCCCACGCCAGTGCCGGTTTCTCCGCCGCCTGCGGAGCCTTGGAAGAAGGTGCTGATGGAGGTGAGGATATTGCCGAACGTGCCGCCCGATTCCCCCGTGCGGCGCATGGAGTTCAGGAACGGCTCGATGATATTCTTGTTGATGAAGATATCGATCAGGCCAGCCAGGAACGGGTCTTTCACCCCGAGACGCTTGGTGATGCTGTCCCGGATGCCGTCACGCACATAGTCCAGTTCCTGCGTGATCAGCTCCTCGACCTGATCCTGCGTGCTGGTTTCATCCATGCGGCGGCGATAGCGGGCCAGCGGGCCTTCATTGTCGCGCTCGATCGACGCGCGGTCATTGGCCATCTGTCCGCCGAGCGCGTCGATGCGCGTCTGGAAAGCGTCACGTTCGGCCTGAGACGTGGCGTTCTTTTGCTGGAATTCGAGCTGGCGACGGCGCTCTTCATACTCAAGGTTGAGCAGTTCAAGCTGGACCTTCTGGCGCTCCTCGCGGGTGCCGGCCATGCGTTCCTGCCATGCCAGGGCGTCGTGCGCGATGTCATATTGCGCCTCCGCCTGCATGTTGGCGGCATCCTCAAGGCGCTTCTGCAGGTCGCGCATGACGGCGCGCGGGAGCAAGCCGCCGCCGTCTACGATGATCTCATCGCCCTGGCCGGATGAGCCGTATAGGCGGTTGATAACGTCGATCCGTGCCTGGCGCTGCTGGTCGGAAAGCGTCTTGTTCTGAGCAATTTCAGCAAGGCGCTGCTGGCGCTCGATATCCAGCATTTCGCGCTCAAACTGCGCCCGCGCTTCAAGATCATCCGTGAGCGCAGACTTGGCTCGCAGGATATCGATCTGCGTCTGACGGTCTTCCTGCGCGTTCTGGTAGGCTTCGCGCGCGGCCTTTTCCGCCTCTCTGGCGGCCCTGCGCTCTTCCGAGAGTCGCTTCTTTTTGTCGGCGTCGGACGCGCCTGCAGAAGCCGGCGCTCGTCCGCGCCCAGCCGCTGGCGTGCCCGGCAGAGGATTACCGAGAGCATCGGTCCCGCCGGTGAGGGCACGAAAGAGACGTTCGGCAGCTTCACCCTGACGGCGGCGATCAGACGCATTGGCGCTGGCGAGGAAGTCACGCTGAAGATTGCTGTCAAATCGGCCGTTCGCGCCAAAGCGATTTGCGATTGATGGGCCGATGTTCAGGAGATCATCAGCCAGCCCCAGCAGTTCACTAAGCTCTTTCCGACCGTCTGCAGTGAAATGGCTTAGGTCGATGCCAAGGAGCCTGAATGCTTCGGCGCCGGCTTCAATCAGCGGATCGAACGCGTCGCCAAGGCCCTCAAGCGTCCCCCGAACTGCAATGCCGAAATCTTCAGCACTACGCTCAAGGTCGGCGAAGCCATCAGCCCCATCGACAAAGAAGTCAGCAATGGCCTGCGAGAACTCGCCGCCGCGGTCGAATGCCGAGAACGTCGTGAGCGCAGCATTGTAGACCCGCGTCATCGCGTCATCGAAGGTGACCGGAAGTTCGCCAAACTCAGCATCGATGCCCGCCGTGAACTTGCGGTCAGTGAGCGCCTTCAGCAGCTTGTCGGAGGTCAGCTTACCCTCTTCGCCCAACTGCTTGATCTGGCCGATAGGCTGGCCCATGCTTTCCGCCAGCAGGCGGGCGAGGCGTGGCGAAGCCTCAAGGATGCTGTTCAGTTCATCACCACGCAGCGCCCCAGCAGCAAGAGCCTGGCCGAACTGTAGGGTGGCGGACGCGGCCTGATTGGCATCGGCGCCGCTGATCTTGAGCGTCTTGGAAAACGTCTCCGTGGCGCGCGCCGCCTCTGCCTGCGTGCCGCCGAGTTCCTTCGCCCCACGCACGAAGTTGGCGTAAAGTGAGGCCGTTTCGGACAGGCCCGACCGCGTGTCATTGGCGATCCGGTTCACATCCTTCTGCGCCTGGCCGAACGATCCGAACCCCTGTGTGGCGAGCTTCAACGTCGCGTCGAGCTTCTTCGCCTCATCAGCCAGCGTCAGGAATTGCCGGGTCAGTGCAATGACCGAGACACCAGCAAGCGCGGACGACATGATGCCTGCCGCCCGGCTGACAAATGCCTCGGTGACACCAGCGCTTTTCTGGATGCCAGACATGGCCTTGTCGAACTTCGCTTCTGCGCGCGCGACATTGGCCTCGTATCGATCAAGCCGGGCCTCAAGTTCGACAACGACGCGATCAGCGGTGACGGCCATCTTGCGCCCTCTTCTCTGCTACCCCGCGCTCGTAGGCATCCAGCCTGCGCGCTAGTTCAACGACCACCTGATCAGCGGTAACCCCAGCCATCAGTGGATCTTCCCGATGCCGGCGCGCTCCATGCGCAGGAACATGCTGCTCACGTCATCGGCCGAAGGCGGCGCTTCCTCGCCGTCGTCATTGGCCAGTTCATGATGATGGATCAGCGCGGCATATTCCGGCATGGTGATGGCCTCCGCATCGCTCAGGCTAAGCCCGAGGGTTCGACAGTTGTGGAGGACGAGGCCCCAGTCGATTTTCGACGGCTCGGACGCTTCACCGGGGCTTTTTTTTTAGCCTGCTGGGCCGGCGCATATCCGACATAGAGCGCGGCGATAACGGCCTTGGCGGTCAGGTGGTGTTCGGCCAGGGCGTGGCCGTCGACATAGTTCTCGATCAGGCTGTTCGCGCGCAGAGCGGTCACATCGATCGCTTTGCCGTTCACCTCGCCCTTGGCGCCACCGATCAGCCCCTGCCGCAGCGTCTCGACCACATCATGGATCGACCAGCCACCGTGCATCAGCCGATGCTTCACAAGGTCGATCGGCCCGGCCTTTTCTTCGATTTCGATGATGCGCTTGATGGGCAACCGGAACAGATATTCGCCATCGGCGAAGGGCAGGGCGATCTCGGTTTGCATGGGGGAACGCTATGTGCGAGGCATGGCGCTGTGCTACGGACGGGAGAGGTGGCTTGAAAACGTGCCCGCGATGCAGAACGAGAATCGACACCCGCGCGAGCAGATGCCCGCAATGCAGCGCCGACTTCACCAAGGGTGAAATGCTAAGAGTCCTCTCTGATTGGGGCCTTTTGGGTCAAGCTGCTTCCTCGATTACGTGATCGTTCCCATGGATCACTCGCTTCTCTCCGCGGTCGGCGCAAGGCCGCCGCATAATGGGGTCATGGAGAGCAAGGCGTCTCAATCTGTTTCGCGACCTTCAGCTGGGCTGAGGTTCCGGACTCTAAGCGAGATCGTCTTGCCCTTCGTCCCCATGGGAACGACGCTACCCGTCTTCTCAGACGGGATCTTGTTCGGGCCTCCTCATGCGATCTGGCCTGCTGGAACCTTCCCCCAGCGAAACTCAGTCTGATCGCTCCACATGCGATGCAAAATCACCGCGAGCTTGCGGGCGACAGCGACGCGGGCCTTTGCCATCCCCCGCCGCTTGGCAATGCCCATGCCCCAGGCTTTGAGCGCCGACCATTTCTTGCATCGGGTCAGTAACGTATGGGCCGCCTCGTAAAGCAATGTGCGCGCGAGTTCGTCTCCGCACCGGCTGACGCGTCCCTGCACATCTGTTTCACCCGATTGATATCGCCTTGGAGTCAGGCCCAGATGGGCGCCGACATCGCGAGATCGTCGGAAGCGTTCAGGTCGATCCACGGTCGCGCGAAAGGCGAGCGCCGTCAGCGGCCCCACGCCAGGCACAGACATCAACTGCCGGCAGATGGGTTCAACTCGAACGGTCTCAAGAACACGGCGTGTCAGCCGTTCAAGTTGGCAGTGCATGGCGGCGACGATGGCCAGCAAGGGTTCTGTAATATCCGCCAGCGAAGGGTCGGTTTCAGCGAGTTCGCGCACCCGCGTGGCGAACAGCTTGCGGCCTGGAGCTCCAACTTTGAGCCCACTTTCGCGTAGTACGGCGCGCACCGCATTCTCCATGTCCCGCACTTTACAGAGCACCGTCCGGCGCGCCACAAGTAATGAGCGCGACATCCGTGACGGGGCACTCTTGACGTGAACCTGCCGATACCAGCCCGTTCGGATGATTTGCGCTAATCCCCGCGCGTCATTGCGGTCAGTCTTGTTCGGCATTGCTCCCATGGCCGCTTTTGCCTGTCGTGTTTCAATGCACAACACCGGCAAGCCGGACCGAGCCATACCCTGGTGAAGCCACGCCGATTGCGAACAGGCCTCCAGTCCGATCCGCACCATCGGCAAAGCAACCCCGTTGAACGCCGATATCAAGCTTTCAGGATCGCTGGGCGCGCGTAGCTCGCGTACGATCGCGCCCGTCTCATCGACAATACAGATGGCCGTCTCTTCCAACGAAACATCCAATCCGGCATAGTAGTTCACGGTTGCTTCTCCTCATGGTTGTGGCCGCTCGATACGGACCACGTTCTACCATTTGCGAGGAGCAGCCACCTCTCCGACTCGGTGGCGAGCCCCAATCACCCCATCTGTTTGGAAAATCAGGGATGAGCGTTTCGGCGTAGTAGGTTTCCACCCATGGCGACGAGGATCATCGCCTGTGAGACGTCGATGCGCTTTTCGTAGTCGCGGACCAGACGGCGCCATCGGGTCATCCATCCGAAGGTGCGTTCGACGACCCAGCGGCGCGGAAGCACCTTGAAGCCCTGCTGGCGATCGCTTCGACGGATGACCTCCACGACAAAGTCGAGGTAGCTGGCCTTGTCCATGAGCTTGAGGCGATCATAGGCGCCATCGGCAAAGAGATGCTTCACCCACGGCCAGCGCTTGCGGATGCCATCGAGGATCGCCTGAGCGCCTGCACTATCGGAGATATCGGCGGTAGTGAGGTTGACCATCAGCAAGCGTCCATCGGTGTCGACTGCGATATGCCGCTTGCGACCGACGATCTTCTTGCCTGCGTCAAAACCGCGCTTTTCTGCGGAAGGCGCCTTGACCGACTGGCTGTCGATGACCGCCGCACTGGGGCTGGCTTCTCGCCCCTCACGTTCTCGGTCCAACATCAATTCGATGTCGTGGATCGTCTGGAACAGGAACCTGCGTGCCAGCTCCCGAAACCAGCCATAGACCGTCTGCCAGGCGCCAAAATGGATCGGCAGCATCCGCCAACCACACCCCGATCGCACCAGATAGCGGACCGCGTTGATCACTTCGCGGAAATCCACCTCGCGGGGACGGCCTCGACGACCCGGCTTGGGCATCAACGGCGCAAGGCGATCCCATTCCTCATCGGTCAGGTCACTGGGATAACGCTTCGTCTTCTTCGCAATCTGGGCCATCCGCCCCCGGCTCTGCTGCGTCCACATCCAGAGCCTGAATCACGCAGATACGCCTATGACAACCCCTGCCGCCGATTTCCCAAACAGCCTCTAAGCGGTCAGCTGGAGGCTCGCAAAGCAATTGGAGGAAAGTTGTTCGGCTTCCTCGTGATCTTGGTCCTGTTGGTGATTTGGATGAACAATGGGGGCGTTGAACACTTGGTAGAGGCAACCGCGCCATCACCGAAATAAGGCGGCCCGAAGGCCGCCCTTTAGATTTCGAAGTCTAAGAGATTTCTTGGTTGCCAAGCTCGAGGCCTCTCAATGGGGGAAATACAGGAATGTCATGGCTCGCCAAACTAATCTCCCGAACCTCGTCCAACTCCGTCTCCCTGACGACCTCGCCAAGGGGATCGACAACTGGCGACGTGAGCAAGACGATATCCCTACCCGATCTGAGGCCATTAGAAGGCTACTCCGAGACGCCTTCTCATCAACTTCTCAGGGAAGCGGCAATCAGTAGGGCATTGAGGATTTGTGGGGTAAGCCATTGCCGCGATAGCGATTTTACCCAAGTCGCCGAAGCTACCCGAAATGTGGAATGGATTACGGGGCTTCACATTCGCAGGTATGGCGACAAGCTTAGCAAGGATGAGGTCAAATCCGCTGGCGCACGGGGGAACTCGATTATTTCCCGGCAATTCATGGATATCTTAAACGACGCAGGGCGGGATCATCCGATGCTGGCTGCGGATATTTTAGCTAATTCCATCAATTTAGGCATTGCAAGTGGTGCATATCTCGCGGATCGCGCGGGCGAGCCATTGGAGTTTTTCCCTAGCAATATGGCCTCCGGACCGTGCTCTAGATCCGCGATGATCGGTAACTGCACTATAGCTCGGAGTGAAGCCGACCTTTTGCCATTGGAAGGGTGCGATCGGATAGACCAGTGCGCTTGCCGCTACCTGCCTGCGAAGAGGCAATACGTTCCTGTTGAGCTGACGCCAGAGGAGCAGGCGTTGGCAGACCAAATCCTTAGCGAAATCCAGATTGGGATAAGTTTTGGAACGCCACAGCGCAAACCTTTTGTCAGACCGGCTAGACTAGCGGATCATTCAGAGGACTGACAAATAAAGGGCGGCCTTTCGACCGCCCCTCAAGGTTCGCTGGCAGATGGAGAGGGTTAAGGGTTGGCGACGAACGCGACCGGGCCTGCGCCGCTGATCGTGATGCTGATATTCACATATTCGCCATTCGTGCCGGTGATGTTGAAGTCGGTGACGATGCCAGGCCCCTGATAATAGCCGTCGATCACCTCGTTTCCGGTGGCTTCATCAAACACGAAGCGGAAATTGGTCGGGTTGCCGCTGTCGAACGCAGCCTGGAGATCGGCCAGAAGCGAACGGTGCAGCAGGCCCGAGCCGGTGATGGTCCAGTCTTTCGCGCCGATATCGCGAACCGTGATCGGCGAAGCATCGGGATCGGCGCAGTCCCAGTCGACGGTGTCGTTCGTCGCGCGGGTCTGCTGGAAGCCCTTGGTATTGATGCCGCACATCGGCGCGAAGACTTCTGTCGGCGTCGCGCCATCGCCCATCGCGATATAGACGCGCGTCGATTTCAGCTTGTCGGTATAGGCCATTCCGCAACTCCAGCGAGGATTTGCGGGCAGGCTATGGGGGAGGGGGCTGGCGCTCTACGGACGCTAGGTGGCGGTGGCGCGCACGGTCACCATGCCATGGTAGGCGTCAGCCTCGGCGCCGTCCTCGATCACCTGCGTCTGGGTAGCATGGACGCCCAGCGATTTCCCGTCGCCAAGGTCGACATCATCGATGCCGCTGACGATGCGGACGATGTGGCGGTTGATGGTCGCGGCCTGCGCTTCGGGGTCGGGCACGCTGGGATTGGCCAGCTTGGTGAAGCAATGGACCACGCCGGACTGCTCCGACCCGCCGCCGCCGTCCAGTTCGGCCACCGTGCCGATCAGCATAGGCACGCGGATGAAGGGGAAGACAGGCGAGGCGGGCGGCTTGCCAGGATAGATCCGCGTCGCCGGCACGATCGCCGTCAGTTGCGCGTCAGCTTTCAGGGCTGCGATGATCTTGCCCCTGACCGACAGGGATGGGTCCAGCGTCGTTGTCATTTATCGGCCCCATCCATGATCTGATCCCGAACGATTCGCCCCACATGGTGAGCATCGTCAGGTTTAGCCATTCCTCGACTTGTTCCCAGGTCGGCATTTGCGGGGGCTGCGGCATCAAAGCCAGCCTTACCACGGCGCTTAACCTCTGTCGCCCTGCCTTTCGCAATGGCGCGTTCGCCGACCTCGCGCTTGACGGTCCCCTCGTAGCCGGCGGGGAAAAACGTCATGGCCCGCGACGGCCATTTGTGGTCGTAATCGGCGCTGAATTTTACTCTCATAGGGAATCTCCGCGCGCCACTCGCTTCACAGCCTCCTGCACCAGTGCGGTGGCTTTCTTTCGGTTCTTGTCGGCCGCAGGCTGCATGAATGGGCGGGCGTCCATCTTGGAGGTGCCGAATTCAAGAGCGACGCTATAGGTGGCGTTGCTGCTAACTTCCGCCTCAGTAAGACCGGTGCGTTCCGATCGGATGTTGGCATCGTCAGCGAGGTTGCCAGTATCGTTATTCGGCGGCTCTCCAGGTTTGGACGGAGCATGGTTTTTCCCGCTGACAGAGCCGGCCGTTATGCTGATTTGAGCGTCACGGCGAATAAGATCGGCCGCCACCAACACAGCCTTACCCACTTCACGCACCATCTCTGCCGAGCGGATGCGTTTCAGGCGAGCCTTGTGGGCCTTTTGACCGGTGATCTTAACCACTGCCACGCCCGGTCAGATTGATCCGTTCACCCTTGGAAGCCTCTATCATGCGAAATGGCCCCGGATTCGACTCCGCGCCGTCGCCCTCGCAGGATGCGCCGTCTTGATTCGGGAGTGAGCGGAATGCCAGAGAGCGATTGGGATACATCAGAAAATGGAGCAATTGACGCAGCCCTCCTGTTGCGCGGCTTGGTGGCAGGCGCTCCCCCATTTGTCGCTTTGCGCCTTGAGTTCGCGCACAACGAAAGTGAGCCGCAAGATTGCCTTCAGCTATTCCTAGATCCCGAGACAGCTCGGCTCGTTGGGCGCGGATTGCTGGAAGCATCTGATGCTGTCGATCGATACCGGAATAGGGAACGCCATTGACCCACCTGATCCACCATATTTGGCTGAAATCTTCGGGCCGCATTGTCTTTATCGCGGCACTGAGGTGCCTCCAGTTCTCTTTCGAGATCACGCCGCCCGCCCTCGACAAACCCAATGACTGGCGGCAGCATCCAGATCGGCGCTCCCCACCATCCACCGCTTGCCCGACACACTGATCTGAGCGTCAGTCGTCACCTCCACGCCCAGCCCGGCGGTCAGGATGATGATCCGCACATCGCCTTCCGAATAGCCCTCGCTCTGGCGCATAGCATAGGTCGCGGCGTCCATCTGCGCACGGCAGGCGATATCGGTTTCAGGGCCATAGGAGATATTGCCCTCTTCATCGTCGGTGCGCGCCCCAGGCACATGCAGCGTCGCCGGCAGGTATAGTCCCGAGAGCGCCGCGCCAAAGATCCGCGCGATGCCGCCATCCAGCAAGCCCATCACCACCCCCTGTAGGGCAGCGGCCCGGCGAACCCGTTGAAGCCGCAGCCGCCGATGACGGGGCCAGTGCCGGTCACGCGAGGCCCGGCCAAGCAAGCCTTGAGCATCGGATAGACCTGCTGGCCGTAAGTGGTCGTGCCATATTCGCCCATGTCGGCGCGACTGGACGCAGCATCGCCGCGCTCCAGTTCGATCGTGCCCGACTTGATGCGCTTGAACCCGCTCGCGCCCTGAGCGGCCATTTCCGCCTCTGCCCCGGTGCCGACGCCCTGGAGCGTCAGATAGTGCGCCGTGAGCAGCATGGCGGCCAGATCGGCGTCCTCGCCAAGGCATGCCTGCATCGGGTCCACGATCCGCCCGGCGCGCGCCGACCAGAACGCATACGCCTCGTCGGTGACCGCGGCGAAGGCCGGGAAAATCGCAATGAACGTCGCCTTCGTCGGCGGGGTGTAGGCCATGGGTCAGTCCTTGGCCTTGCGAGCCGGGGCCTTCTCCTCGGCTTTTGATATCTCGTAGAGGCCGAACATTTCCAACATGGAAAGCTGTTCAACCGTCAGTGGCACGGTGATCTCGCCCAGCGCCGGCAAGCGCTTGATCCCATCGGCGGTTTCAATGTCATAGGGCGCGTTGGCCGGGTTCTTGATCTTATACATGTCGCTCGCCTCCAAAAGAAAAGGCCCGCCCGGTTAAAGGCGGGCCTCCGATGTCTCAGGTCAGGCCCGATCAGGCCGGAACCGGCGTCACCGCGTCGCCGTAGCTGATCGCGTTCGGCCGCATGATGTCGAGCGGGCCGGTTCGGGCGATGCCGGGGACGACGAAGTTCAGCGGGCCGTCCTGATGAACCGGGAGGAAGCGATAGGGCATCGGCATCCAAAGCTTGAGCATGTCGGGATCGTTGCGATAGGCGACCGCGCGACCGCCGCCGGCAATGCCGACAGTGGCCTTGTTCTTCAGTTCATCCAGCGAGCGGACCTTGAGCTGCTGGCCGGTGCGGCGGGTATATTCGTTGTTTGCCATGATATACTGCATGATCGACATGTTCGGATTGGTCGCGCCGTAGGGGGTGGCGACGATGTAATCCAGCGCCAGGTCGGGAAGCAGCAGCGTATCCTTGACCACGCGGCCAGGGCCGGGCGCGCCGAGCAACAGCATGTTCACGTCGCGGACGATCTGCGCCGAGGTCTTGTTGCCGACCATGGCGGTGTAGGTTCCGGTAACCCATGCCGAAGTGCTGTCGGTGCCATCAGCGGGCAGCGTGATCGGCGTGACGTAGTTGCTGTTGAGAAGCCCCTTCCAGCCCTTCACATCGGAGCCGATCAGCAGGTTGTCCCACATGAAGACCTGCGAGCCGAAGCGGGCGGCGCCGGCCTTGCGTTCGGTCAGCTGGTAGCCCTGGAACTGAGCCTTCCCCAGCTCTTCGATGTTCCACTGATAGCCGATCGCATACATGTCGAAGTCAAGGCCGACCTTGTTCAGGTTGACTTCCGCCAACGGGATATCCTTTGCGCCGCCGGTCTGCCATTCGGCCTTGCCGACCTTATCGCCGATCAGCGTGTCGATGCCGTCCACCCATTCGGGCAGCGAGGTGTCGACGGTGACGAGCGAGGCGATATCCATTTCGGGATATTCGATCTCGTAGACGCGGGTGTTGACGATCCGGCTCGCCTGGGTGGCGAAGCTGAAGACCTGCGCCGCATCCATCATATTGATGTCCATTTATGCTGCTCCAGTTAGGCTGCGGGCGGGATGCGGCGCAGGCGGATGGGGACAAGGCCGCCCGCCGCCACGGTGGCGTCGAACTCGGCATTCGGGATCAGGGTGTTGCTGCCAGCCGTGCTGGTGTAACCCTTGTTGGCCGCGTTCCAGTAGACCGGGGTCCGCTTGGTGCATGCCTGATAGGCGGAGCCGGCGATGACGCCGCTTTCGCAGACCGGGAAACTGGCATTGATGGGGAAGGTGCCATCTTCCTTGGCGCTCGGCGCCCATTCGGTCAGGCCACGGAATTTGCCGGTGGTGAACGGATTGACCTGTTCACCGATGGTGCCGTCCTGCACCGGTTCGGCAAGGCCGATACCAGCGACCTGGGCGATGCCGGTCAGCGCGTTCCATTCTTCCATGTTGACGCGGCGGCCCTTCGCATAAGCGGCGGGACGATCGGGATAAGCGGTCTGAAGCGGGGGCATGTGTCCGTCCTCCTTATGCGGTCTTCTTGCCGGTCAGGCGATCGACCATGCGCTGATAGGCTGCGCCCTCCTGCGAGGCCGCGTCGTTGGCGAAGGTGATGGCGCCATCAGCCAGGACCTGCCGCAGCGGGTCCGCCGGCTTGGCGTCCTTGGTGAAGGCGATGAAAGCGCCCTCGATCGCGGCGTCGGCCATGTCCTTGGCCGCATCGCCCAGCTTGGCGGTGACAGCGGCCTTGCGGATTTCCGCGTCGGTCTTGCCATCGGTCGCCAGCGTCGGGGCCAGGATCTTGGCCTTGGCGATCACGTCGGCGCGGGCATCGGCAAGCTGCTGGAGCTTGGCCGGGGTGACTTCGGCGTCTGCCAGCTTGGCGGTCAGCGCGACGATCTCGCCGTCCTTGGTCTGGATGGTGGTGTTGGCGGTGGCCAGATCGGCGGTCAGGGTTCCGACCTTGGTCTGGAGTTCCTTGAATGCGCCTTCACGCGCATCATTCGCGATCCGAACGGCCTCACCGTTGGTCGCATCGACTTCGGCGTCGCCGATCCGGATTTTCATTGCAGGCTTCTCCAAAGGAGGGGTGAGGTCCGCCAAGAAGGCGGGGTTCGCGTCGCAGATCGCGACGGAATCGGTGATTGCGCAGGACGGGCCAGCGCGGCCCCGGTCCACAATCGCGACGTGATTTCCCTTGATGGCGACCTGCTTAGCCACGCATTTGACGCCGCCGGGGCCATCGAAATCGCCGAATTGCAGTTCCGCCGCATAGCCGTTCGACAGTTCGCGCTTGCCGGCGTCCACCGCATCGATGGTGTCGGCATCCGTGAGCATCAGGTCGAAGGCGAGATAACCGCCTTCCTCCCACTTCGCGCCCATCACCGTCCCGCGCGCGTGGTCGCGCCAGTTCTTGGCGTTGACCGCTACGGTCGGGTGATTGTCGGTGATAGGCTTCCCGATGAAGCTATGCGCGGACAGCGGATCAAAAACCGCTTCGGCATCGCGCAGGACGTTCACCATTCCCGCGTCGCGCAGGCCATGCTTGTTGTCGGGATCGATTTCGCTGCCCAGGTATGCGTATGTTCCAGTCCGAGCCGCCTTCGCCCGCACGGCCATGTAGCCGTCACTGGTGCGGCGGGGCGCGTCAAGGGTCAGGGCGTCGGAGAATAGCACCATGTGGCTTGTCTGCCGCATGGTCTTGGATTGGCTCTACGGACGGGAGGGTTTACCTCGGGGTGGGGTGGTCAGTGCTTCCTCGACACTCCAGCCCCTCCGAATTCTCTCAGAAATGGCATTTCCGCTCATCCCAAGATGTATGGCCCAATCCTTCTGCGTCATCGTTTTGCCGTCGTATGTCAGCATGACATTCGATGACAGATTGGTCTGCTGCTGCTTCCGCGTCGCCCATCGACAATTGTCAGGTGAGTAGCCCTCATTGCCACGTATGCGATCGAGCGTCGTGCCGATCGGTCGCGGCCCCATGTCCTTTATGAACTGCACAAACCCATCTGCGCCATGCCATTGCTGGCACACATTGATTCCTCGCGCGCCATATCGTTGGAAGTTGGTAGACTTCGGGTTATGGCAACGGTCGATCATTGCCTTCCAACTGGAATACTCTGGGGTGCCGGATGCGCCGTGCGTCGTGAATCTCTGCCTACTGATCTCACCATTGGTGCAGCCACAACTGTTATGTTTGCCGTTCAGTAGGTGGGCGGGCTGCACGTGCCGAATATTACCACAATCGCACCGCACCTTGGCGCGCCGGATCGGATGATACTTTCCTACGATCGGCTCACCCTCGCTTACAAAGGTGAACATCCCGAAACGAGTGTTCCGTTTCAGATAGTGCTCGATTGGCATTGGTTGGCGCTCAGGGCGTGAAACGTTAGAGCATTTGCGGGAACAGAACCTAGACCGCGCAATCTGCGCTGCCGAATATCGAGGGTTGATGGAATATTCCGCGCCACACGCTTCGCAAGAGCGGATTCTGAGTATATTGACGGCATCAGCCATGTGATCCTCCACGATCATTTGGTTAGGGCTGGTCTGGGACTCCACTCCCATTCCGGCCCGACGATGATAGCACGAATCCCCAGAAAGCCTAGCTATTCGATCTCTGAAAACAGGGGAATATAGCTCTGTTTCCTGCACCCGCACCAAGGTGGTGAACTCGGTTCGTCCCCTGGCTCGATCACATCCCCGCCAGACATTTTGGAACCATCAGCGTTCACTTGCCGGTTTCCGTTTAGCGTGTAGATGCGGCCGTCCCTCGCCTTGTGGGTCGATCGCGGATGCAGCTTCCCGGAATGACGGTATTTCCATAAGCTGATTCCGGCATTGGCCATCCTCTCGGTATCAAGGGCACCTGAGAGTTTCGACACTTGATCGGAGGCTATGCCGGCCGCTCGCGTTCGCCCCATTCCTGTCGCAGATCGTATCTCTTTCGCCACGTCTCGGATAGGCGTTCTGTTCTGATACCCCCGAAAAACAGCATCAGAAATTCTCGCCTGCGCCTGGTCACTGACATTGCGGACAAGCGCGGCGTTCCTCGCGAGAAACGTGCCCAGCGTCTCTTCGACATCCTGCGCCGACATCAACATGTCTACATCGATGCCTACGCCCGCTTTCACCGACGCGGCGAATTTACTCCTATGCACCCTTTCGGCCCTGAACGCGAAATTACGCAGTCCCGGCGCGATCCGTGCTGTGAGGATCGTCAGGAACTCCTGCGCCACGCTGCTGATGGCGGCCTGCACCTGATCCGCGGTGTCGATAGTAAGAAGGGCGGCAGGATTCGAACCTGCTATCCGGTTTCCGGTTTCTAAGCACTGTTTGCCGTCTGCCACACCCTGACAGCAGCACCCTTCATGGTTGCTATGATATGCCATGGCAGAATCCCTCGCAAGCGGCTGAGGATCATAGCCGGCAAGGATGCGGTCGATGTTGTCGGACCATATCTGCCAGGCGGGCGCGTAGATCGCGGCGAGGTCGGTTGCTGCGGCTTGGGTCGGGATGATGGGGCGCAGGGTGATGTCGCGGCGCTTGCCTGCCTGGCGGGCCATGCGGGGGAGGGAATAGGGCACCGTCAGGCCACCATCGCGATTTCCCACCACGCCAATTTACAAATCAGGTGGATCGCTTGATCGTGGTTGAAGCTGATCTTACCGCGACACTTCGCGTCATCGGTAAGCCAGTGGATCAGCGCTTCAGCGAAGAACAGCCACCAGATGCCGGTGATGAAGGCGACGGCCGCGCCATGGATCACGACATGCGCGCCAAGGGCCTGCTGCCACGGAACGCCGGGGATGGGCGCAGTGCGGTTCTTTGCCTTGCTCAGGAAGTCGCCTTGCAGCGGATAATCCGCCAGCGCGTGGGCGCCAACCAGCGCTATGGCCATGAACTCTGGGGTCATGCCTTGATCTCCTCAAAGATTTCCGGCCCCAGCACGATCTTGCCGGTGTAAGGCTCCACCGTGGCTAGATCGATGTCGCCACCGACCTGAATGGAAATGTGGGGCTGATACTCGGGCCAATCGAACGACGCGCCCTTTTCGCGCATCTCGGCATTGCGGCTGACCAACTCATAGGCGGTGAACAGCAGGGCCTTGTACTTGCCGTCAGGGCCGAGCGCCTCGACCAGACGCGGGCCGCCCGGCTCTATCTCCAGTTTGCCGCGCCAGCTTTCGCCCATCTTCATCCAGTCGACCGGGGTTCGGCTGTAGGTGATGGTGACATGCAGATCTTCCGCAATGTCGGTGAAGCCCTGCGAGCGCGCCCACTTCACGATGTCGTCGCGGTTCTCGACCGCCCGGCTGACGTAAAGCGTCTTGGGCGCCCAGTCCTCCAGCATCCAGGCATCATTCACAGCACGGCGGGCGGGATTGGGGTCAGCATTCCCGCCGCTACCGGCAGATCCCTGACCACCTCCTTTCTCTCCGAGGGGCACGATCCCCAGTTCGGATTCGTCGCCGCCTGGCTCTTCACCGGCGGCCTCAGCTTCGGCCAGCGCCTTGTCCAAGCCCGGCAACCACTGGTCGTCGGACAGCATGGATTGCGTGGCCTTCTCGATCGCACTCGACGGCAGCAGCGCCGCATCGACGTAGATCTTGATCGTCTCAGCCTTGAGCTTGTTGGTTTCGGCCTGCTCCTTCTCGCTGGGCAGCGAGAGCGGCGACCACTTATAGCCGATTTCCTTCGGCCGGCTGCCGAGCGCGGACGGGATCAGCGTGGCATCGAGGCGATCGACCGAGGGCGACAGATAGAGCCGCTGCTTGCTGCGGATCATCGTGTGGTAGTTCTGCTCGTCGTGATCGCCGGTGCTGTTCATGCCCTGCGGCGCGCGGCCGAGCAGCCGAGTGGCAGGGATATCGGCGGCGCCAGCAACGACCGAAAGCAGCGCCTCGATCATTTCCGGCATACCGGTCAGCGAAAGCTGGCGCTGGGTGAACTCGTCGTCCTTGTCGAGATATACGCCCCGCAGTGACGATTTGCCCGCATCGGTATATTGCACCCGCTTGCGCACCTCATCCTCATTGCTGATTAGGTTCTGCATGAAGCCCGACAGGCGATAGATGTCGATCTTCGCCTCATCGATCATGCGGGCAAACCCGTCATTGGCCTTGATCGCGTTCTTCACAGCGCGATCGATGCGGAAGACGATGCTATCGCCCCAGAAATGATCTCCCCATGTCACACCGGGGAAGCGGGGCACAGGCGACCCCTTGAAGACGATCACGCGGGACGGGTGGATCTTCGGATTGTCGAGTTTGCCGTTGATCTGGAAATACTGGGGCTGGCCGAACCATAGCGACGTGATGTCGCGCTGCTCCTCGCCAATCGTCAGTTCCCAGCGATTGAAGACATGGACGTATTTCAGGCTGTCCTTACCCGGCTGCGGGGCGGGGGCTTCGGGGTTGGCGTCCCCATATCCGAGAAGCATCGCGCCGCCGCCCAAGCGCCCGTAGGCGATGGCCTGCTGCACCTTGCCTACGATATCGAAATTGCGCTCTGCCTCTTCCAGCGTCTCAATCTGGGCTTCATCAGCCTGCCAGTCGCGCCACTCCCGCACCATGTCCTCGGCGGGAATGTCCACGATCTTGCCGAGCAGCCAGTTGGACCGATAGCCGGAGACTATTTCATGCGGCGTCATCGGCACGAAATGCCAGGAATCCCAGACGCTGCGGTCGATCCCCGTGCCTGCGCCGGTCGCGCCATTGACCAGCCCGCCAAGGCCGTCCCGCACCATCGGCACGACATTGCTGCGCGCGGCAGATTGGATCGGATTGCCGCGATGGTCGAGCAGTTGGGCCATGCTGGAACGCTGCGGCGACAGGGGGCGATATGCTACGGACGGTAGGCTAGAGAGACGCGCCCCATGGCGCCGCGCTATCAAGCATCAACTCGGTCAGCGCCCACACCATAGCATCAGCCCGGTCAGGCGACCCCTCTCCGACGAACCCCGACGCGGTGAAGTTGCACATCTGGTCCTCAAGGTCAGGGTGATCACCCACATGGCTCACCTTGCCCTGCTCATACAGCGCTGAGATCGGCTCGGCGCGGACAACCTTGCCGCGCGTCGCACTGACCTCCTTGTATGAGACGGATTGATCCGCCGTCTTGACCACGAACTCGACCATCGCGCCGCCATAGTTGCGCTCACCGATGACGCGATCGGCGCCCCAGCGTCGATACATCTCAACCACGCGACGGCCCCAGCCATCGGGGGATAGCTGACAGGTAGCATCCTGCAGGACATAGCCGCGTCCGTCGGCACCCTTGGCCGCGACCACGATGCCGATATCATCGCCGCCGCCGTCGCCCTTGGTGCCGCTGGGGTCCGCCGCGACAACGATGCGCTGCAAATCGATCACGGCCCCGGCATAGCGAACCTGCGGCCTGCCATCGTCAGGGCTGCGCTCCAGCGTCGCCCGGTGGCCATCGATGCCGGGAATCGTCCCGCCCTCGGTCTGCCGGTCCTCCAGCGCCCACAGCGCGCCGTTGACCTCGCTCGCCCATTCGCCGGCCTCAAACCGAAGCCGCTTGGCCGCGGACATGGACGCCAGCACCTCGAAATATTCGGCGGGCAGGTTGTCGGCGTTGTCCGAAGGATTGACCTTCATCTCGACATAATCGGCGGGGTTCGGCAGCGCTTCCTTCGTGCCTGGCTTCACCTTGGCGCGGAATAGCTGGAACGACCAGTGCAGCTTGCTCGGCGGGTTGCAATCGAAATAGGCCTTGAGCGGCAGATGCGTTCGCCCGGTCGCCGCCGCAATCTCTGGCGCCAGTTCGCACTTCTGCGCGAGGCGGGACATGGCGATTTCCACCGACCCCCAAGGTATCTGGCTGCTCTCGTTGAAGTAGAGCGTGCAATATTCGGCGCCAAGGATCTTCTCGACCCGCTCCTTGTCGTCCAGGCCGGCGATCCAGATTTGCGACCCGTTGGGCAACTCGACATAGAAATCCGTTTTGTCGAACCGGACGCGCAACGCCGGGAAGCATAGTTTCAGCACTTTGGGCAGGGTGTCGGCCCAGATGCTGGTTTTCGCGTGGTTGAAGCGGAAACGGAATATCGCGTGCCGGCTGCCGGGCGCGTTGATGGCGCGCTGGAGGATGGCGCGGACCAGCAGGAAGGTCTTGCCCGAGCGCGAGCCGCCGCGGAGCATGATGTTGCGGGCGGGCGAGGCAAGGAGGTCGCGCGCCTCTTCCTGCCTCGGGGTCAGCTTGGCAATCGGCGGGCCGCCATTATGGCCTAGCCCAACTGGACGCTCAGCAGTGATTTCGTCAGCAAATCCGGCCGCTGGGCTCAAAGCGCAGCGTCCTTAGGATCGATCACCAGCGTCATCGCCGCGGCGACCTCCAGCTTCTCCTTGAACGCCTGCACATCGACATGCTTGCCGATCAGCTCGACCCGCTTGATCCGCTCGCTGATCTTGACCTTCGTGACATGGCCAGCACCTTCGCCGATCGTCTCGACTTCGATCCCCGCGACAAGACCCTGGCGCCACACCAAGGGCCAATCCTTGACCGGCTTCACCCGGCCATCCTCATCATACAGGTCTGCAAGGTCGGCAAAGGCTTCGGCGGCGAGCCGGCTCAACACCCATGCTGCATCGATGCCGGTTTCCTTCGACCGCTTTGCCTTGGCCTCTGAGACGGCGTTACGGACGCTAACATTCGCTAACAGCCGCGCACCTTGCTCGTTTGCCGTCTTCGCGCTGTAGCCTGCCCGAATGGCCGCCTTTGTGGCGTTCAGATCGATCAGGTATTCGTCAACGAAGCGCTGTTGCTTCGGGGTCATCCCTTCCGCCTCCCAGCCATATCACCCTGCCGAGCCTTGCGCGCCACAGTCATGAACTGCTTGCGCTCCAGCTTCAGGTTCTCATCGCCGCCGGCCATCTCCTGCCATTTGCGCTTGAGGTCGTTCCGCATGTTGTAGCATCGCTCAACCTTGCGGTGGCCGCCTTCGCGGAAGGCTTCGGCAAACTCTGGCGGCACAGGCCACAGCTTCTTCGATGATGGGCGTTTCCACTTCATACGTCGATCAAGCCCCCGTTTGCCTTGGTAGCGATTTCCAGAAAATCGATGCGGGCCTGCTTGGGCGCGCGGTTCCATGCGTGCTGCATCGCCATGAGGGAGTGATATTCCCACTCCTCCGGGGTCAGCATCTCATACCCCCCGATCTGGGCGCGACGGCTGATCGTCTGCTTGCGCAGGTCGTCATCGCTCCAGTGCTGGCGCTTGGCCTCGGTCAGCAGTTCGATCTGCTCCTGCACCGGCAGTTCGGCGACATGCGCATGATGCTCGACCGTCAGGCTGGTGTCGCGCAGATGCGCCGGGATCGCGGCAGCCTTGTGGATCAGCTTCAGCTTGGCCGGGCCGATGCCCAGATTGTCCGCCAGGAAGTCGAAGCCGGCCTGATCGAGGTGACCGGCGGCTTTACCCTCGACCATCCAGTCCGCAATGGCCCAGTCAACATCACGGCGCTTGGCTGCGAGAGTGCGGCCGCGATCGATCCATTCCTCGGCGGGCGATACCGCCGCCTCAATCACAGCAACAGCGTTCATACCCGATCCTCCCTGCGAACCAACAGAAAACTGCCCTTGCCCGGCTCTCCACCATCAGCCAGCCATTGCGCTCGTCCGCCGTCGCGACTGATCGCGATGTCGCATCCGAATGCGTTTGACAGCATGATCGATGGCAGGTTGCGTTCGACAAGCTCGGGATCGCCATCGCGCATATCGCCGGTGCTGAACGCGACGACATCGTGATCAACCTCAGGCTCTGGCAGCGTCGGGACGTGGCCATGCTGGACGAACTGGATGCGGCCGACGACGAAGCCGGCAACAGCCGCGATGATGGCAAGCTTGTTCATCCCATCACCTCCCTCAAATCGACCCCACACCCGGTAAGCACGCGCTCCATGCGCTCGACGCGGTGCTGCGTTGGGGCGCGGGCGTATCGGCTGCCGGGGCTTCCCATCGCTTGGTGGTCAGCACTGACACCCCCATGGCCATTGCCCATTCATTCCGGGTCATGCCGGATGCCTGGCGGGCGGCGCGGGGGTTCATGAGCGCCTCCATTCGCCGCACCAATCGCCCGCCTTGGTGGCAGGCCAATGCGTCTGGACTTCGCCATAGTAGCCATGGCCGCCGCCGCTTCCGCCGGGTCGATAGACGACCAGCGGTGACGATCTCCGGCAATTACCTGAGCGCCAGAACTTACACCCCAAGCACGTCTGCCCCATCACTTCCTCCCCTCAACCTTGGCGATCTCATCCCGAACGAGGGAGCCGCGATCCCAGGAGCCTTCGAGCACGGCCCTTTGCTGATATGGCTGATGGAGCCGGGCCGCGACGTTCTCGCGGGCTTGCTGGAGGGTGGTGGGGGTCATGACTTGCACCGCTCCTCAGCAAGGCGCGCATAACCCTGGATGTCGTGCCAGTTATCGAGATATTCAGGATCGCCCGTTAGAATCCGACCGATCTTGTCTGCGATTACGGTCAGCGCCTGTTTCTTGTCATCCGACAGACGGTCCCAATTTGCCGTCGCGCGCATGGCGTCCTGCAAGCGTTGGCTCGCTCGGGCGTGGTGGGAGAAATCCCCATAGCGCGCGCCCCGTTCGCTCAGCGTGTTTTCAATGCTCATCGGTCAAACCTCCCCATGCCCGTCTTGTCCCCACAGCCCCAGCAAGGCCGGGGGCGGTTCTGCCCGGTGTCGCGCTCGCGGGCGCCACAAAGGCAGGCGATTTCTTTGATGCGGGGTGCGGTCATGACGTGATCCCGTTGATGCGAGAGGTGCGATAATCGAACTTCACGGTCTGCGATGAGACTTCGCCCGGCAGGCCCATGCGGACCTTGACGACGGCCAGGTCGGCTTCGTTCTGCTCGCGATCGGGACGGTGGTAGACGAGGCCATAGTCGGCCTTGTTCGCCCAATGCGCGCTGTCCGAAATGTCGTAGAGGCTGGGCCTCTCGTTCGATCCCTTCATCGGCTTGGTCGGGTGCGCCACGATCCAGAACGAGACGTTGTATTGCCGGATGAACGATTTGATCCGGCGCAGCGCGCGGCCGATATATTCGGTGATGGTCTGGTCCTTGCCGCGCGTGTGTTCCAGCTCGTTCCAGGGATCGAGGATGACCACCTTGCAGCCGTGGCGGATAACAGCGATGCGCGCGGTGTCGAGGAAGCTGTCGATCGTGAACTCAAGGTCTTCGTCCATAGAATTGGAGATGACCTTCACCATCTTGTTGACGTGGTCATATGCTTCGCGCCGCTGCGGGTGCTGGTAAAATTCGCTCGGGCCACAGCCGATCAGCGCCTTGGCAATGCCGTCCATCAGGATCGGGCGCGTGAGCGTTTCAAAGCTGGCGATGCAGACCGGGACGCCATGCTCGGCGCAGTGCGCGATCATCGTGTTGATGACCGTGGACTTGCCCATATTGCTATATCCGGTGAAGACCGTGAGCGTGCCAAGCACGATCTGCATCTTGCCGTTCAGTGCATCGATGCCGGTTTCCATGCCCTCGATCTTGGGCATGTCGGGGAAGTCGAAGAAATCGTAGAGGCCCTGGACAGGGAACGGCTTGGCCTTGGCCACGACATCGGCAACGCCGTCATAGCCGAACTCGGCATAGACCTCGTTCAGATCCTTACAGCCCTCGGGATATTCGAGGAAGCTGCAGCGCTCCGGGCCGAGGATGGCGGCCATGTCGTGAGCCAGGACGCGGCCGGGATTATCGCCATCGGTCGCGAGGATGAAATGCTTGACCGTCTCAAGCTCCTTCTCGCTCTCCCACAGGAAGCGATAGCGGTTGCTGTTGACCGGATCATCGATCTTCTCGGCCGGGGCGCCGTTGGGCACGGAAGTTACCAGCGGGAAGCCGCATTCCATCGCAATGAGGGCGTCGAACTCACCCTCGGTGATGATTACCGATGCCCCCTTTTCGACCAGCGGGGAGGCGAGACATTCCGCATTCCACAGGCAGAGGGTTCCGCCCTGATCCATCCGGTGCTGCTTTTCGGACGTGAGACGGAACTTGCGGTTCACGACCTTGCCGCGCAGCCGATACGGGAAGACGAGCCAGTTGCCCGTCGCGTCCTGCCGGGTATGGACGCGCATCGCGATCGCGGTATCGGATTGGATGCCGCGACTGGCGAGATATTCCGCGTGCTTCGGGTGCAGGGTCTGTCCCGCCTCGAAATCCACAGCCGGGATTGTGGCAGAACCAGACGAAGCCGTTGTCGGAGAGGGAGACTGAGAGGCAGCGTTCATGTTTCTTCTTCCGGGTGTGTGAGCATTGGGGGCAGGTGAATTTGCCGGGCCTGGTGGGTCGCCAATCGGTCATATGGCGATCCTCGGCTTCGGCCTTCCCGGCCCGTTCTTGCGGAGGACGCCCTCGATGAAGGCGATGGGGTCTACGGCGCGCTCGGCTTGTGCGCTGGCGATCGCCGCAGCGACCGAAGGCCTGTCGTGCTGGGAAACCCATTTGCCGATCAGGGATGCCTTGGAGGACCCGAGGAAGGCCTTGGCACTGTCCCAGAAAACTTTGTCAGGATCGCTCGCAGAGCCGTTCTCGTTAGAGAACGGAATAACCTCTGCTTCTGTCTCTGTATCTGGGGCCGTTTCACCTTCGGTTTCGTCCTGTTTCTTGGAACGTTCCCTGAAACGTTTCACTCTGCTGGTTGAAACGTCCGACTTGTATTGCCGAGTGTCCCATTTGTTCGGTTTCAGGCCTGTTTCGTCTTCAACCAGAAGTCCGCAGGAAACGAGGCGCTGCAACAGTTTGGCGGCCTTCTTCTCGTCCATGCGCAGCGCAAACGCGATGTCGCTGGCGGCAGGAAGGGTGCCATTGTGCTTGGCGGTCAGGCACAGGATATTCACCCAGCCCTTGAAATCTTCGCCGTTCAGTCGCTGAACCTTCGGGTCGTCCAGAACCTCGGCATACATGCGGAACCACTGGCTCATGCCGTCTCCAATCCATAAGCTTCGATCAGGAGGCGGCATTCCTCGCTGCTGATGAGCGAGCCGTGCCAGGCGGTCATGATCATGTCCTTGCGGCGCTCGGCGGTGCCGCAATCGTTGATGAGATCCTGAAACCGGCGCATCTGCTCAGTGCGGGCCAGGATGCCGGGAAAATAGTCGGAGATCGGCTTAGCCATGCTCAGACCTCCCTCAGTTCGATCATGGGGAAGCAGTGGCGGAACAGGGCGGCGCGCAGCGGATAGTCGCGCACGACAAAGCCCTTGGCGTCCTCGGCCACCTGCTGGCGGGCCTCCAGATCGACATAATAAAAATCGACGGTCATGCCGGCGCGGCGGCCGTTCGGGTGCTTCAACTGGCGCCCATCCACGACGAAATGGAAAGCCTGCTGGACCGAAAGCTGGCCGATCTTGTTGCCGCGCTGGAGCAGGTGCAATTCATTGCAGCGCTTTGCTTCGCGGCCGCTGTCATGCTTGTGACCGTGCTGGCAGGCGGTCTTCTTGGCGCCGTATTTGTGGGGACGCTTCACCGCGCATACCTCCCATCCAGATCGCGCTTGGCCGCCGGGCACATGGCGCGCATGCCTTTGCGCCACTGCTCGCGGCGGAAGTCGAAGAAGGCCGGCGTTTCGGCCATGGTGCGGCGAAGCTGGAGCGTGGTCACAGCGCCACCTGCGCAATCCGCAGCAGTGTGAAGTAGGACCGCCCGGTCTGCTCCTTCACCTGCGCGATGGGCATTGCCTTCATCATGTCGATGATGCGCTGCTGCTCCTTGGCGTTGATGGCTGCGCGATCGGCTTTGCGCCGCGCCTTCCGCACAGCCTCAGCCAGCGCGGCTTCCTGGGGGCCGGTCATGCTGCCACCGCCCGAAGGCGCGCGGCCTTCGCATCAAGGGCATCGTCCTCGCACGCACTGATCTCGCGCCCGCCGGGGCTATCGGGATGGTGCGCGGCGCCCTTGGCGGCGAGATAGTCGCGGGCGACCCGCTCCATTTCGTCGTGATCGATATCCTCCGGCGCGCGGACGATCTGGAACCCGGCGGGAAGCAGCATCGACAGAAGGTCAGCAGGCAGCGCGCCCGTCTCCAGCAGCCGGAACAGCGACGCGACCGACATGGTGGCGGGCTGCTTTCCTTCGTCGGCGGGGAAATAGGACAGGACGGTAGAGGGGGATTCCCACTGACCGTCATACTGCACCTGCTTGATGGAAATCCGGCGCACGTCCATCTGGCGGCGAATCGTCGCCTGCCGATCCCGCACGATCTTGTCGTAGTCAGCCATGATCCTGTTGCGCCTTTCCGTTAGCGGTTGCAGCATGATCGAGAGTGGAAACATTGGCGCCGAGAGCCGGAGAGAGGAAACGACCCTCGGCGCCGTCCTGCGGTTGCGACCCGACAGGATTGAAAATTGCGTTGCGACCGCTCACCAACTGGCCGGCATCGACATCGGCCACCGTGCGATGGTTCGCGAACAGGTGGGCGATGGGACGCTGGCGCCAGACGCGGGTGTTGCCGGCCACGTGGACCAGCTTGGCGCCTGCAAAACGATCGGTGAGGCTGTGAGGCATGTGCTGTCAGGCCACCATCCATTTGAAGATTGCGCCGATCGTGCCGAGTGCGAGGCCAATGATGACCGCAGGCAAGAAGACCAGCAGGATGATAGCCAGCAAGGCGCATCCGAGATCGGAGGCGGGGGAATTGCCGCTCATGCCGCCGCCGCGCTCGCGGGCTTGATGGGGCCAAAGATCGCTTCGATTGCGGCCTGCACCATTTCAGCATCATCGGGCGCGCTGGGCAGACTTGCCATCGCATCCAGAAGCGCCAGCATGGACGCCTCTTCAATGACGCGCTCGCCGTTGTCCAAATGATGGACGACCAGATCGACGCCATAGAGCGGGACCGTGGCGGTTCGGATGGATTTCGGGAGCGTCATGCCGCCACCGCCTTCGCTTCCAGACGAGCAAGAGCCTTCGCGTCGCGGTCACTGAGGCCAGACAAATGACCGAACTTGCGGCCCGTTGTCCGGTAGATCGCGAGAGCAATTTCCCTCGACGGCTGCCGCTTCCCCTTGAGGATCTGACATGCATAAGGAACGCTAATGCCCGCGGCATTGCTCAGTGATGTGGGAGTGAGTGCGTCTGGCATGGCGCATTGTTTGCACAGTGCTAACATTTATTCAAGTCGAAATGTTAGCACTGCGCATAACGCCATGGCGGCGCGCTTCCGCCAAAACGGCGGGATGACCGACCGTTGGAAGAATCACATTGCTGCCTGCCGGAAAGCGGCGGGATTGACGATGGACGAGCTGGCCGCCGCAATGGACCCGCCTTCTTCAAAAGGCATGATCAGCCAGTATGAAAGCGGCAAACGTAGGCCTAGACAGTCAACCTTAGAGGCGATTGCCAAGGCGCTTGACCGGACGCCGGGCGAGTTAATCGACGGCTCTCAGGATGCCGCTCCGACGCTTAGTGCTGCCGATTTGGAAGAGATGATCGCGCTTGCGATGCGCGAGCTGCCGGTTGGTGCAACGAACGAGGACTATCAGCGTGTTGTCGCGTCAAGCCTTCATGCGCAGCTAGAGCAGTTGAAAGCTGCTGGCGGATTTCGATCGAGCCAGGACGAACAGACCGCTCCCGGCAAAGCCGCTCAATCTCGCGCTCCCACCAAGAAAGTCGAGCGGGCAGGATCGCGCAACCCATGAGGCAGGTCCGGCAACCTACTTCGCATGCTGGTTCTGCTAACACCGCCATCGCCAACGCCTCGACTCATCCGTTCTCTTTTTGTTCTCTATCGGAACGCGAGGCGTGTAGGAAATAGGAAAAGCTGGGCAGGGTGTTTCCTATCGGGATTTGGATGGGGATAAGTGGGGGAGGGATTTTATGAGCGATAACCAAAACGTAGCACCTGAGACGGCATATGACGGCGAATTGCATGTCGTCGGCCGCGTCGTGGCTATCGTGCGGAAGATGTGAGGCGGCTAGATGTCTTACGATGATGAAAAATGGGGTTCCGTTCCAAAGAATGCAGAGCTGGGCTTGATCGCAATCCGCATGGCATCAGCGCTGCGCGCTATTCAGATTGGGTTGATTGCGGCTTCGGCTGGGAACCGGGAAGAGGTTTTGGAGGCTTCTGATACGGTCGGAGAATACGCCCAGAAGATGAGGGAGCACTTTATCCAACTCACAGGGTATCAGGACGAAGATGAGTAACGTCCACGACATGGAAGAGTGGCTTGAGAGAAAGCGCGATGCCGAAACCTTGCACAAAGGCGGTGGCGGGGGCATATCTGGCGGCATGAGTGAAGATAGTCTGAAGCCTCGGGTGGACTTTCTGCACACTGCGTTCCTTTGGCTCGCTGGTGCCATCATCACTGTTGCGCTTGCTATCGTGACAGTTACGTTTACCATGTCCAACAGCACTAATGGTCGGATAGACAAACTAACGGACGCTGTTTCCACGATGAACCGGGAGGCCGGGGAACAGTCGACCAAACAGGATGACACCAATCGTCGCCTTGATCGCATCGAAAGCAAGATCGACCAGTTGCTGGAGCGCAAAGGCAAATAATTGCGCCACCTCTCCCTCGCCGTCGTCGGCGCAGGCATCTAAACCACAACCCCGCCCGACCAGCTCGCGGCGGGATTGTCGCGGAACGATCTCCCCGTTCGCGTGTAATACTGCCCAACGAGCATCCCCCCGTTGCTCGCTGACCTTCGACTAGCCCCGCCGAGTGATCGAGCGGGGCTTTTTCGTGGCTTGTGCGCCAAGGGCCAACCGGCCGCCTAAGGCAAATGGCCCTGTATCTGTATTGCATACCGCCTCCCGAATCGATGGCGGCGCGATGGAACAAAAAAAGAACACCGATCAAGTGGGCGCGCGAATTTAGCTGTGGATAAGTCCGCCAAGCGAAAATTTCGTGGCAAGGGAAATCTATTTATTAATTCTGTGGAAACCACTTGAATTCGCCAAGGTAGGCAGAAGTCCGCGCGTCGCTTGCGGAGTGCCTCAGTGCACTGTGACGAAACGAATCCAAGCGTCGATGAACCGAGTCCCAGAACCGTCATTTACCCTCTCGACACAGCTGCCGGACTCCGGGCATGTGGATATCTGACATTCCTGAAACGACGAAAGCCCGGTGCTACCAACACCGAGCCTTCCGATCGGGAACACTGCGCGTAAAACTTGTTCGGAAGCGCGCAGAGGGACAAACCCGATGGCGCCTTGTGCACCTGAGGTAGAGTCCCGTCAATACCGATCGCGCCATCAAAAGGACAAATGCGATGGTACACGACAGACGGCGCCGACCGCGCGCCAAATTGACACCCGAAATTATTGCGGAGATCCGCCGGCGACTAATGCTGGGTGAATACCAGCACGACATCGCGGCCGACCTTGGTGTAAACCAGGGGCGGATATCGGAGGTCAATACCGGCAAGCGCTGATCGCGCTAGGCTGCAAAGGATAGGGGCGGGCTTAACGGCTCGCCCCTTTTCGCATCTCCGCCCGACCAGCTCGCGGCGGGGCTTTTTCGTGGCTCCTCCCTCTTGAAGAATCGAGCCGCTCTTTGATAAATTCGGAGCGTCCCAAGGCTCGCCGCCTGGGATAGCGGTCTCTCAACGAGGTCGCTTTTGCTCAACTCAAGGAGGAGCAAAATGCGCAGAATTTCGGACAAAGCCTATTATGAGCGCCGCGCCAGGACTGAGATCCGGAAAGCCAATATGACTAGCGATCCGTCAGCCAAAAGGGTTCATCTCGCTCTGGCGGCCAACTATCTCAAGCACGTTCGCTCGATGGAAGCGGATGCTGAACAGGGCAACGATCTTGAGATAGCTTAGGCGTCGGTCTGCCACATCGTCGTAACACAAGCCTGCTCTAGCGGCTGACGGCGGCATACCCCTGCTCGCCTTCCTCCCCCACTAGCCCCGCGCGCTCGTTCGCTGCGGGGCTTTTTTGTGGGTGGCGAAGAAAGTTAGCGCAGAGCAAACATTTTTCTTGACTGCGTGGTTAGCGTAGCGCAAACATCACTCCATCAGCCGGTGAGCCGAAAGCGCAGACCCGGCACCAGCGGGAAACCGCGAGATGGAGTCCCGGCCAATGCGCCACGAAATCATCACTAAGGCAGCGGAACGGGGCGAACCCACTGATCCCGCCTCGTATCGCCAGATGCTCAACGACCTGAACGCGAAGGGCGCCGCGAAGGCTGCCCGCGCGATCGAGGCTGCCATGCAGTCCCAGATGAAGGGGCGCCGGGCATGACCAGCGCCACCCTCACCGACGCCACGTCGCACACCGCCCTGGAAGCCGCTGCCGAGAAGGCGGGCAACTGGCTGGTGACCGCCAAGCCCGTGATCCGCGCCATGACCGCGCTGTTCGACATGGATGCGAACGAGCTGTCCGGATGCGATCCGCGCACCTTCGACGCTGCCTGGCCGCATATCGAAAAGGCCGCCAACCGCCTGCACCAGCAGATCGAGGATATCCGCGAGGAAGCCATCTGCGACCACAGCGTGAGCGGCACCAGCGAAATGACCGAAGCCGAATGGGATGCGGTCGAGGAGTTCAACGATGCGCTGCGCCGGGACGTGGTTTCCGTGGCGATGGCGATCAGGATTGTGAGGGCTGAGTGATGGGATATCTGAAAACCAGCATCATGTGGCACGACAGCAAGGGCGGCGAATGCGAAGCCTATGTCGGCGTCCGCTACACTGGCCACAAGGGCTTTCGCGGCGACCACATCGACCCGCCCGAGCCCGCGACCGTCGAAATTGACGAGATCAAGGTGATCGAGGGCTGTCCGCTGCCCGACGATTACGAGGCGACCGACGAACTGATTGCTGAATGCTTGGCCGATTGGGCTGAGGAGGCCGCTGAGGCGGAAGAATGGCGCGAGCAGAGCCGCCGTGACCAGTTGATGGGAGGCTTCTGATGATCTCGACCCTCCACGCCGCGATCGCCGCCCTGACCAACCGCGACGCCCGCATCGGCCTCCACCCTCCCTATGCCGAGCTTATCGGTGCGGGGGCTGTGGTGTTCATGATGGGGTTGTTGGTGGGGTCGGGGCTGTGAACGCGCCCGTCATCACCACCGCCGGCGCCTACAGCGACATCGACGCGAGCGACTATCACCGCAATGCGAACCTGCTGCCTGGGCCTTCGCTGTCCTCGTCTGGCGCGAAGCTGATCCTGAACCAATCGCCGTTCCATTTCTGGCACGATAGCGCGCTAAACCCCGATCGGCCGCGAGAGGACGATGCTCCGCATTTTAGCGTCGGCAAGGCTGCGCACGATATGCTGCTGCTGGAAGGTCGGTGGGCGGACGCCTATCATGTGCTGCCCGATGGCTTCAATTCGGCCCATAGCAAGAAGTGGGCAGATGCCATTGCCGAGCGTGACGCCGCGGAGAAATCCGGCATGTGCGTCCTGCGCTTTCAGGACATGCAGGTGGTGGATCGTGTCGTTTCGGCGATCCGGCGCAATGCCTTCGCCATCAACGCGCTGACCAACGGCGAGAGCGAAGTGACGCTGGCCTGGCAGGACCATAAGCGCGGCGTCTGGCTGCGCGCCAGGCCCGACTTTCTGCCGAACAGCATTCGCATCGGCTCGCGCGTCATGATCCTGCCGGATCTGAAATTCATGGCTGGCAGTCAATGCGACCCGGTCGGCTTCGGCCGGGCGATCGCGATCTTCGGATATCACCAGAGCCTCGCATTCTACGCGGACGGCATCAAGGCGGTGTTCGATCGCAAACCGACGCACTTCCTGCTTGTCGTGGTGGAGAAGGATGCGCCGCACAGCGTGTCGCTCTACGAGGTGCCGGCGGAGGATATCGAGCGCGGCCGCTGGCTCAATCGCAAGGCGATCGACCTGTTTGCTGACTGCCTCGAACGCGATCGCTGGCCCGGTTACGCGGACGAGCCTCGGCAGGTCGGGCTGCCGGCATGGGAGCGCAAGCGCATCGATGACAGCGGCATCTGGAATGAGCCGACACAATGGCCCGACGCGGCCTGACCCCAAGGAGAATGAATATGGCAACCCAGCTTGCGACCACCGACGCGCCCCAGGTCCCTCAGCTCAGCGCCCAGCGCGAGGCATATGCTATCATGAAGGACAAGGCGAAGATGTTCGCCATGTCACCGCTGATCCCGGACGGCCTGCGTGGCAACAACTACGAAACCGCCTGCGCCAACTGCCTGATCGCGCTCGAACTGGCCAGCCTCATGAATGAGGCCCCGCTGGTCGTGATGCAGAATATCCATATCGTGAAGGGCAAGGCCGGCTTTTCTGCCCAATATATGATCGCCCGCGCCAACGCGTCGCAGGTGTTCAAGGGCCGGATCAACTGGCGGATGAGCGGGCAGGGGGCGACCCTCTGCGCGGAGGCCTATGCGACCCTGGCGGAGACGGGCGAGGAAGTCTCGTTCGCCGTCGACATGGCGATGGCGCAGGCTGAAGGCTGGACCAGCAACCCGAAATACAAGTCGGTGCCGCACCTGATGCTGCGCTATCGGTCGGCCACCTTCCTCGTTCGTCTCTACGCGCCGGATGTGATGCTCGGCTACCAGACGGCCGAAGAGGTCGAGGATGTCTATGCCGGCATGGCGCCGAGCGTGGCCGCGCAGCCTCTGACAGCCGCAATGCTGACCGATCAGGCCACCGGCGCCGATACAGAAGAAGGCCCCGACCAGTCCCAGCAGGGCGAGGCCAACAACGGATCGGCCTTCGACGCCGCCGTTGGCGAAATCGACCGCTGCCCGACCGCCGACGCGATCGACAGTGCGCTCGCCCGGCTGCGGCCGATGATGGAGACGGACGAGGACGCCGACGACCTGTTCAGCCACGCTGAGACGGTGAAGGCGCGGAAGTGGGGCGGCCAGTAATGGCCTCCCGCTACGACCTCCCCACGCGCAAGGGCCGCTATTCCAAGACCTGGGACCGCCGCACCAACCTTCTGCGGATGCTGCGCGAAGGTCGGGCGATCCACGGCGAAACCTTGCGCAACGCGGTCATGCCCGACCGGAGCATGGCCAGCTTTTACCTGCTGATCCGCTGCATGAGGGCGGACGGATATCTGATCGAAGCGGTCGGCTCGGCCCACTGGTCGAAGGGCTACCGGCTGATTTCTGAACCGGCCTTTGCGGCCTAGAGGATAACAAGTATGTTCGTTACGAAAAAGCGTTTCGACCGGATGATGAAGTCTGGTGATGACTTGCTGGCTCAGCGCGCTGAAAATGCGCTGCGGGATGCGGAGACGATCGGCCGGTTGGAGGCTGAAAAGCTCGCCCTTGAAGCTGAGCGCGACCAGAGCCGCGCCGAAGCCGTCGAGAAGGGGATCGCCGCCAGCACCCTGTTCGCCAAGAACGTGAAGCTCCGCGCATGTCTCACTGACATCGCGGCGCAAGAAACGGCGACCGCCAATGCCACCGTCAAGCGGATGGCGCGCATGGCACGGGAAGGTGTCAGCGCGAACATGTCGCAGGCCCAGAAGGAGGCGGCGTGATGACCCGCGACGAAGTGAACGACCTCGGCGCGATACTCCACAAGGTCCGCGACCATTTCAGCGGCGACCGCGTGGTCATTTCGTTCGGCGTGATCGCTCCCAGCTTCGATTGCAAGAACGGCAGCGCGGTGGCGACCGTCCGTGACGGCAGTGACGAAGCGACCTGCGAGGCGGTCCACCTCTACGACGCTATCCACATGGCGCGCGGCAAGATCGACCAGGACCGTGCCCGCGCCAAAGCAGCGAAGGATCGCGCGAAGACCGCCGATCCGGCCGCCGCCTAACCATTCACCAAGGAGGCCCCGCCGCGACGGCGCAAGCTGATAGCGGCGGGGTAAGGATTATGAGCAAGGAAGCTTGGAACTGGTGGGCCGGTCGCACCGAAGAGTGGATGGACCTCGGCTCCTACAGCACCCGCGAAGATGCCATTGCAGGCGGCATCTGCAATGTTGGCGAAGGCGAGGGCGATTTCGTCATCATGGAAGCCCGCGCGCTCATCCCGCCAGTGCTCGACGCCGACACGATCATCAACGACTATTTCGAGCACCTTGGCGATAGCAGCGATTATTATTCGGGCGAGGGCGACT
Organism: Sphingobium salicis subsp. salicis; assembly: GCF_049472635.1. NCBI lineage: Bacteria > Pseudomonadati > Pseudomonadota > Alphaproteobacteria > Sphingomonadales > Sphingobiaceae > Sphingobium > Sphingobium salicis. Next base: position 1,773,454 of record NZ_JAYRCS010000001.1, on the reverse strand, counting down.
ATCCCGAATGGCTTCTGCCGCTGGATGAGCAGAAGGTGGCTGAGGCCGAACTGCAGCAGCTTCTGACCGCGTGGTCGGAAAAGTGGCTGATCAACAACATGAACGATCCCGACATGTTCGGCGACACCCGAAACCAGGAGACGATCCGCAACACTGTCGATCCCGACATGCTTCCCGGCGCCCACGACAATCCGCGAGAATCCGCATGACCCCGCCCCGCAAACGCCCCGCGCCCAAGCCCTTCCAGCCAACGCCCAAGCGCCCCGGCCAGTGGGTTCTCAAGGGTGGGGAGTTCGTCAAGGTGGAGGTGGTGGAATGACTGATGTGATGGAAGAACAGCGCCAGCGCTTCGCCTCCGATCGGGAAGCGCAGTTGGCGAAGTCGCTGCCATATATGCCGGGGCCGTTCGTGCCAGGATCGTTCTCTGTCGGCCAGCGCGACACGCACCATTTTGACATCTATGCCGAGCGTCGCCCCGGCTATGTCCAGTGGTATTACCGCAAGCACCAGGAAAGCATTGCCTATCCGATGGCAGATGGCGTCCAAGAGCGCGCCTTTGCGATCCGCGGCGAGCCGGGCGACATCTTCGTCCGTGACGAACGCTGGAATCAGGAGAGCGAATTGCGCGACCGAAAGTCGTTGCGGTTCCCTTCCGTGGAGAGCGCGATGGCGTGGATTTCAGCAACGCTGCTGATCGACCATGCGGGAGGCCCGGCCATGAAACACCACGGCACTGACACCTGCGTCATGCGGGAGGATCATGTTGGCAAGCCTGCCGACCATGGGCTGATGTGCGAGGAGTGCAGGGCGCTCGACCGGATGCGCGTCGAGGGCTGCGATTGCCCGTCGTGCCGCAGCGATATGGCGCGGGTTGCGCCTTGTATGAAGGAGGGCGGTGATGACTGACATCATCCAGGAGTTGCGCGGGCTGATCGCGAAGGCGACGCCGGGGCCGTGGGCCAGCCGGGTCGAGCCGCAAAGCTACCCCGAATGCGACGACAAGGACTATCCCGCCACGATCAGCGGGGGAGGTAAGCACATTGCGTTTCTGCAAGAGCGCTACGACGCCAATCTTGCTCAGGTTAACGACGTGGACGCCGCCCTCATCGTCGCCGCCATCAACCACCTCCCGGCCCTGCTGGATCGGTTGGAGGCGGCTGAGAGGGGCAAGGCCATGCGCGACGCTCGGCCGAATCCTGACTGGCCGGCTGCCACTGCGGCAATGGTGGCGCTGGCCGAGCATGGCATGGGGGCAGACATCGGTGAACTGCTGACGCATGGCAACCCGTCGCGCGGAATTGCGCCGGGCGCGATCTTCAAGATGATCGCCGCCATCGACGCCGCTCTTGTGGGGGAGGGGTGAGATGGGGGTGCAAGTCTTTAGCGTCGCAAGCCTGGCGGAGCATTGGGGCTGCGGAACAGATACCGTCTACTCCCTGATTCGGGGCGGAAGCCTCCGGGCGTTCAAGCTCGGCGGCAAGCTCTTGAGAATCAGGGCGGACGAAGTGGAACGATTTGAATGTCAAACTACACCCTGCAACGATACCGAAAGCAACTCGCCATCGTCTGGACAGATGAGGATGGACGCCGCCACCGACATTCGCTTGGAACGGCTGATAGAGCGTCGGCCGAGGCCGCAGCTCGTCAGTTCTGGCAACGCAGAACGCTAGGCGGCGAGGTCCACACCGTGGGCGAGGCTGTGGCGGCATATCTTGCCGCGAAGGAAGCGATGCGGTCGATCAAGCGCGCGACTGTGGCATGGAAGGCTGCAAAGCCATATTGGGACAAGCTGCCGGTGGCGCGGGTCGATGGGCAGGCCACGGAGGATTACCGGGTGCGCCGCTCGCACTGCAAGCCGATCACGGTGCGCAATGAACTTGCGGTGATCCGGGCGGCGCTCAATTGGGCCGAGAAGGCGAACCTCATCAAGAAGGCGCCTTTTCTAAAGATGCCGTCGTTTCCATCTACGACGGTTGGGCACCTCAGCAAGGCGGAGTTCCGCCGGCTGCTGGATAATGCGCAGGCGCCGCACATCAAGATCTTCCTACAACTCGCGGTCGGCACAGGCGCAAGGACCAACGCCCTGCTGGATCTGACCTGGGACCGCGTGGACTTCAATCGCAACGTCGTGATCCTCAATCCTCACGAGCGGATTCAAACCAGCAAGTATCGCGCCACCGTTCCGATGAACGCCCAACTTCGCGCCGCACTTCTGGAGGCCAAGGAGGGGGCAATGTCGGACTATGTGGTCGAGCATGGTAGAGAAAGGGTTGCTTCGATCAGGAACGGCTTTGCAGCCGCGGCCAGGCGCGCGAAGTTGAAGGCCACTCCTCACATGATGAGGCACAGCGCTGCCGTGTGGATGGCTGAGGCAAACACGCCATTTTCTCAGATTGCTCAGTTCCTTGGCCACACTGACAGCCGAATCACGGAGCGCGTTTACGGAAGATTTTCACCGTCGTTCCTCGCCAACGCGGCGGAAGCCTTGACTTGGTGAAGGTTCAGGCGCACCTTCGAACCAAGATGTTGTGAGAGCAAAAAGCCCAGAAAACCCCGGTGCCGGCTGAGGGGATCGAACCCCCGACCTTCGGTTTACAAAACCGCTGCACTACCGCTGTGCTAAGCCGGCGCACCCGACGGGTCGGACGCCCTTACTATCAGATCACGCCGAACGTCCAGCCCTCTGTGCGCGCAATTTTGTCGGTCAGGGGTAAAGGTGTCCAAAGTGCCGGATTTTCGGCCCTTTCGCGCATCCAGGCGGCGGTCAGCAAGGCATCGGCCTGATGGTCGGCGGCGATCGGGCCGGCGTAAGGGGCGGTTGCGAACATGGCCAGCGCGTTGTTGAGGGTGGCGAGATCGCGCATCTTGGTCCTGCCCTTGGGTCGGCCGGCGGCGCGTGCAGCGATGCTGGTATAGATTTCGACGACCAGCGATCCGGTGGCGGGCAGCGGATCGAACGGCCAGACCGGCACATGCGGGCGGATATGGTGGAGCAGGCGCATGCCGGCAAAGCTGGCCTTGGCCACCTGCGCCGCGCCGATCGCGTCATAGATGGTCGAGGGCTTGCCGCCGCCTCCGGCATTATAATGGGCTTCGCAGGCGCGATTGTGCAGGAAGCCGGCCTTCATTCCGTCGGCCTTGCCGAAATAGAAATGGCGGCGATGGGTGGTTTCCAGCAGGCTGGCGGCGCCCAGATCCGGATCGTCGCAGACCGCATCGACATAGGCCCAGAAAGCGGGGCCGTTCGTTGGGGTCTGATCGCCGGGCAGATAGGCGCCGCGCGCCACGAAGGGTGGGGCGAAGCTGAAGTCGAAGCCGAACAGGGTTGGTGCCTCGCGCGCTGTTGCGATCAGCCAGTCGGCGACCGCCTGGCGCGACCAGATGCCGCCGGGCGCCTCGACCAGTTCCGGCGCATCCTGACCGATGCCGCAGATGGCGACCGCTATCCCCTTGTGCTGCAAGCCCTTTGCGCCCGACCAGTCGATCGCCGCGAAGCGCCCGAACCGGGATGTCACGCCGCGCCGCGTTCGGCGCGCAGCTTGTTCCAATAGGCAATGCGCTCGGCGATCCGAGCCTCGAACCCGCGCTCCGTCGGCGTGTAGAAGGTCTGCGGGCTCATCTCCTCCGGCCAGTAATTGGCGCCGGAAAAACCGCCCTCGGCATCATGGTCATATTGGTAATTCTTGCCATAGCCGACCTGCTTCATCAGCTTGGTCGGGGCATTGACGATGTTCATCGGCGGCATCAGCGATCCGGTTTCACGCGCGGTGCGGAAGGCCGTTTTCATCGCCATATAGCCGGCGTTCGATTTGGGCGCGGTGGCGCAATAGATGCAGGCCTGAACGATCGCCAGTTCGCCTTCGGGCGAACCGAGAAATTCATAGGCATCCTTGGCGGCGAGGCACTGCACCACTGCCTGCGGGTCGGCGAGGCCGATATCTTCGGTCGCGAAGCGGACGAGCCGGCGCAGCACATAGAGCGGTTCTTCCCCGGCGGTCAGCATCCGGGCAAGATAATAGAGCGCCGCTTGCGGATCGGAGCCGCGCAGCGATTTGTGCAGCGCGGAGATGAGGTTGTAATGGCCCTCACGATCCTTGTCATAGACCGCGACGCGGCGGTGGAGCAGGGCGGAGAGGCCCGCCGGATCGAGCGGCATGGGAATGTCGATCGAATAGAGCGTTTCGACCTGATTGAGCAGGAAGCGGCCGTCGCCGTCTGCGCTGGCCAGCAGCGCTTCACGCGCGGCCATATCCAGCGGCAACGGGCGGCCGATCAGCGCTTCGGCCCGGTCCAGCAATTGTTCGAGCGCGGCGGCATCGAGCCGGCGCAGGATCAGCACTTGCGCGCGGGACAGGAGCGCAGCGTTGAGTTCGAAACTGGGATTTTCCGTTGTCGCGCCAACCAGCGTGACCGTGCCATCCTCGACGAAGGGCAGGAAACTGTCCTGCTGGGCGCGGTTGAAGCGGTGGATCTCGTCCACGAAGAGCAGGGTCTTTTCGCCGCGCCGGCCATGGTCCTTCGCGGCGGCGAACACCTTCTTGAGGTCGGCGACACCGGAAAAGACGGCCGAGATAGGCTCGAACCGCATGCCGACGGCATCGGCGAGCAGCCGCGATATGGTGGTCTTGCCGGTGCCGGGCGGCCCCCAGAAGAGGATGGATGACAGGCGGCCGGCCGCCACCATCCGGCCGATCGCGCCGTCCGGGCCGGTCAGATGCTCCTGGCCGACCACATCGGCCAGCACGGTCGGACGCAACCGGTCCGCCAACGGGGCATGGTCGATGCCGGCGGGAAGGACATCGTCGGAAGAGAAAAGATCAGCCATCGGCCCTGATATAGGCAAGCGGCGCCGATCAGGGAACAGGGCTGGAACGGATCTTGGCGCCTTGGGTGCGCTGGCGGATGATCCGCAAATAGGTATCGACCAGCGCCTGGTTGACCCGGTCCCAACCGAAATGTTCAGCCTGCGCCTCGGCGGCAGCGCCTGCGCTGGCGCGGGCGGCGGCGTCGGTGCAATAGATTTGCAGCGCATCGGCGAACTTGCCGATCGCGCCGGGGCGGATCAGCCGGCCGGTGACGCCTTCCTGCACCAGGTTTTCGCTGCCGGTGGCGCGGGCGGCGACGGTGGGCAGGCGACAGGCCATCGCCTCCAGCGTGACATTGCCGAAGGTTTCGGTGACCGACGGGTTGAACAGCATGTCCATGCTGGCGACCGCGCGGCCAAGGTCGGCCCCGCCCTGGAAGCCGGTGAAGACCGCGTCGGGCAGGCGGTTCTGGAACCATTCGCGAGCCGGCCCTTCGCCGACCACCAGCACCTTGTGCGGCACCTTGCGTGCGGTCAGCTGGTCGATCGTGTCGGAAAAGACGTCAAGCCCCTTTTCCATCACCTGACGGCCGATGAAGCCGATCACCGGTACATCGTCGGCAAAGCCAAGCGAGCGGCGCCATTCGAGGTCGCGACGTTCTGGGGTGAAGATCTCGCGGTCGATGCCACGGGTCCAGATGCCGACATCATAGCTCATCCGCTGTTCGCGCAGCAGCTGGGCCATCGATTCCGATGGGGCGACGATGGCGTCGCAGCGGCGGTAAAAGCGGCGCAAAATGCCCTCGATCGCCGGTTCCAGGAAGGCGAGGCCATAATAGCGCGGATAGGTTTCGAACCGGGTATGGACCGAAGCGACGGCGGGCAGGTCATGATCGCGCGCCCAGGTCAGCGCCCGATGGCCGAGCGGATCGGGACTCGACAGATGGATCATGTTGGGCGCGAACGCCTTCAGGTCCCGGCGCAGCGCGCGCGACAGGCGGGTGGGGATGCGGTATTCCGGGCGGCCGGGCACGGGAATGGACGGCGCGCTGACCAGGTCGCCGGTCGGCGGAAAGGCAGGCGTATCGGTGGTCGGGGCATAGACGCGCACCTGCGCACCCTGACGCAGCAGATAGCCGACGAAGCGATTGAGCGCCTGGTTCGCGCCATCGCGCACATAATTATAATTGCCGCTGAACAGCGCGACACGAAGTCCGGTAACATCCATCGCGGCCCCTTAGACCAGACCGGCGAAAAACCCAAGGAACCAGAGCATGTCTCGGGAATTTTGCTGAGGCTGACCGGGAAAGCCGGCCGGCATGATTGCCCCCGAAGGAGAGGATGCCTGCTGATGGCCGAGAGATTCCGCAAGGGAACACGGGTCAGGTGGAATTGGGGGCAGGGTGTCGGCCGGGGACGTATAGCTGAGCGGTTCGAGCGGCAAGTGGAGCGGATGATCGCCGGCTCCCTGATCCGTCGCAACGGGTCCACCCGCGATCCCGCCTATCTGGTCCAGACCGACAAGGGCGACCTGGTGCTCAAGCTGGGATCGGAACTGAGCGCCGCCTGATCTTAGGGGATGACGGGGCAAGCTGGCCGCAACTGGCCATCGTCATCGCGCTGCAACCATGGCATGGAGCGGCATGACCCAGCCTTTCATGACCATCGATGCGCTGCTGATCGGCATGCCCCGGCCCTTTCGTGATGACGAGCATAGCGCCATTGGCAAGCTGCCGGTCGCTGGCCCGATCCGCATCAACTGGCTGGGGTTCGCGGGCGACGGGGTGGCCGATACCGTTCATCATGGCGGCTGGGACAAGGCGATCCATCTCTATCCGCAGGACCATTATGGCTGGTGGCGCGATCGCAAGCCCGATCATCCACTGCTCGACGCGCCCGGCGCCTTTGGCGAGAATATCGCAAGCCGCGGCATGACCGAAAGCGACATATGCCTGGGCGACCGGTTCAGTCTGGGCAGCGCGGTGGTGGAGGTGAGCCATGGCCGCCAGCCCTGCTGGAAGCTCGACCATCGTTTCGGTGCCCGCGACGTGATGGCGACGATCGTCAAGACCGCGCGCTGCGGCATCTATTTCCGAGTGATCCGCGAAGGCGAGGCGGAAGCGGGCACGCGGATGGGGTTGCTGGAGCGGCCCTTGCCCGACTGGAGCATCGAGCGGGTCTTTCGCCTGCTGATCGGCGGCGGGCACAAGGCCGATCCTGATGCGGTGCGCGCGCTGGCCGAGATGCCGCAACTGGCCGAAGCCTGGCGCGAACGGGCGCGCAAGCTGGCGGCGTGACGGCTGAGGCTGACTAGCGCTCCACCGCCATCCGCACGGCGAGGCCGCCCAGCACCGTGCCCATGAACCAGCGCTGGATCGTCAGCCAGCGCGGCCGGGTGCCGAGGAAACCGGCGATCGATCCGGCGAGGCAGGCGATGATCGCGTTGACCGACAGGCTGATCGCGATCTGGGTCGCGCCCAGGATCAGCGATTGGCCAAGCACATGGCCGCGCGCCGGATCGACGAACTGGGGCAGCAGCGAGAGATAGATCATCGCTACCTTGGGATTGAGCAGATTGGTCAGCAGCCCCATGGCGAACAGCTTGCGCGGGCCATCGAGCGGCAATTGCTTCACCTGGAAAGGCGAACGGCCGCCGGGCCGCACCGCATTCCAGGCGAGCCACAGCAGATAGAGCGCGCCGCCCAGGCGCAGCACATCATAGGCGAAGGGCACCGCCATCAGCAGCGCGGTGATGCCGAAGGCGGCAGCGACCATGTAGAAGAGGAAGCCGCAGGCGACGCCGAGCAGCGAGACCATGCCGGCGGCGCGCCCCTGGCTGATCGAGCGGGAGATCAGGTAGATCATGTTCGGCCCCGGCGTCAGCACCATGCCGAGCGAGATGAGGGCGAAGGCGGCAAGATGCGCGGCGCTGGGCATGGCTGGGCTCCCCGATGAGAATGCGCCTTTGCTTAATGGCAGGCGATCCGCACCGACAGGTCCGGGATAGTGGAAGTGGCCCCATCCGGCCGAGGGCGGATCAGGCCGGCCGCGTCCGCCACATGGCGATCGGGCACATGGTCAGCACGGGTTCGTCCTTCTGGTTGTAGAGCGTCACCTTGTTGCGGACGATGCCCATTTCCGGGCGGCTCTGCGAAATCTTCTTGTCGATCACTTCATTGGTGCCACGCAGCGTGTCGCCGGGGCGAACCGGGCGCAGCCAGCGCAGTTCATCGACGCCCATCGCGCCCAGGCTGGCCGCCTGACGGCCCGGCTGCTTCTGCATTTCGGCGACGAACATCTTCATGAACAGGGCTGTGGTGTGCCAGCCGCTGGCCGAGATGGTGCGAAAATGGGTGGTCGCCGCTGCCTCGTCGGACAGATGGAAGGGCTGAGGATCGAACTCCGCGGCAAAGGCGACCGTTTCCTCGCGCGACAGGGTCAGCGGCCCGAACGCGAAGCTGTCGCCTATCTCGATATCCTCGAAATAGAGAATGTCGTCCATCTATCCATCTCCCATTGCAACGGACATGGTGTATGGTGACTTTCCGTTTACGTCAACTGTCAGCTGATGCTCAGCCCCGGCGTGCCGCGCGGAACGGTCATGGTCGCGCGGGTGCGGATCTGGCCGCCCGGCGCCGATACCTGATCCATCACCATCGCCCGCGTCGTCCAGGAGTCGGCCGTCACTTCGCAGGTCAGATAGCCGCGCTGGTCGTTGATGAATTTGAGCTGCGGGTTGTTCTTCAGGATGATGTCGCTGCCGGGCCGCAGGTCCGATCCGTCGCCGCCGGAGGAAATGGAGGTTGACACGAACTCCACCGCCACCGGCTTGGTGCCGTCATCCAGCAGGCCGGCGAAATTCTGATGCTCGTCGCCGGTCAGGACCACGACATTGTTCAACCCCTTCATCCGGCCGAGCAGCCGCTGGCGCTGCACCTTGTAGCCGGCCCAGGTGTCCATATTGTAGATGGGATCGGTCGCATCTTCGCTGTTGCGGCGGTCGAGCGCCATCATCATCACCTGCTGCGCCAGGCAGTTCCACTTGGCGTCGCGGCGGGCAAGGTTGCGGGTCAGCCAGCCTTCCTCCTCGGCCGAAATGACCTGTGCCTGGGTGGCGGTCATTTCGGCGCAGGCCGGCTTGAAATTGTCGCCGCAGGGCTGGTCGGTGCGGAAGGTGCGGGTGTCGAGGAAGTCGATCGACAGCAGGTCGCCGAAGCGCGCCTGGCGATACATGGTGCCGATCATCTCGCTGCGGGGCGCCATCGCCGCGCGGACCGGCATATATTCATACCAGGCCTGCATGCCGGCGGCGCGGCGCATGCGGAAGGCATCGGCCGGCGCGCCCTTGGCGTCGATGTCACCGACCCAGTTGTTGGCGACCTCATGATCGTCGAAGGTCGGAAACCAGCTATGGCGGCAACGCGCCGCCTGCAGATCATAATCGCTCAGATATTGGGCGTAGCGCAGGCGATAGTCGGCAAGGTCATAACAATCCTGGCCGATATGGTCGCGCACCTGCGGTCCGGGCAGGCCGTCCTTGTCATAGTCCGGCCCGCGCTGGCTATATTCATAGATGAAGTCGCCATAATGATAGACGAAGGCGAGATCGTCCTCGCGCGCCAGATGGCGGAAGGCAGTGAACAGGCCATCCTGATAATTCTGACAGCCAGCGACGCCGAATTTCAGCAGCTTGGGACTGGCCGACGCCAGCGGCAGGGTGCGGGCGCGGCCACGCGTCGACTGGTCGTTGCCGAGCGCAAAGCGATACCAATAGGGCCGGTCGGGCTGAAGGCCGGTCACTTCGACATGGACGCTATGGCCCAGTTCGGGCCGGGCGGTCGCTTCGCCGCCGGCAACGATGGTCCTGAAGCGATCATCGGCCGCGACCTCCCATTTCACCGGGATAGGCGTCATCGGCATGCCGCCATGCGGCTCGAACGGGCGCGGCGCCAGCTTGGTCCAGATGACGAAGCCGTCGGGCGCCGGATCGCCCGATGTCACGCCCAAAGCGAAGGGATAGCCGGCGAACCAGCTCTGGGCGCGAAGGAGGGCGGGCGCGCCGGCGATCGGGGCGATGGCGGCGGCGGAGAGGAGCGAGCGGCGCGTGAACATGACGCGCCGCCTAGAACCGCTTTATGACAAATGCATGTCGCCCGATCAGGGCTTCACCAGCCCCTGCAGCACCGCCGGATTGCCATCGCTCGCCACCGGCGTCACGCCCAGCAGGCGGGCGAGCAGCGGATAGACATCGACATTGGTGAAATCGGCCGAGGGACGGAAGCCGCCGACGAAGGCCGGGCCGTTCGCGATGAACAAAGCCTGCATTTCGGGCGCCCGATCGTCCCAGCCATGGTCGCCGCCGGTGACCGGCTTGGTCGGCGTCGTATTCTGGAACACCCAGCCGGTTTCGGCCAGGCAGAAATAGGGCGGGATGCGGCGATGGGTGCCATAGTGGAAGCGCGCCGGGATGTCGCTCTTGCGCCAGCACTGCATATGGTCGCGCGGCTTGAACAGAGCGGCCTCCAGCGCCTTTTCGCGGCCGGGATTGGCGACCAGGCTGGCATAGGGGCCGGCCTCGACGACGCGATAGTCGGCCGGGTCGGCGATCTTGTCGATCGGCAGCACCCGGTCATTCGCCTTGGCCGCCATGCCATGGTCGGAGACGATGACGATATTGGCGGGCTGGCCCAGCGCCTTCAGGCCGGCGACCAGTTCGCCGATATGGGCGTCGACGTCCGCCACCGCCCGCGTCGTTTCCGGCGCGGCCGGGCCATTGATATGGCCGGCGGTGTCGACTTCATCGAAATAGAGGGTGACGAAGCGCGGACGGATGTCGGCCGGGCGGCGCAGCACGTCCAGCACGCCGTTGACGCGCTGGGTCGGGCTGATCGCCTCGTTGAACTGCGCCCAGTCGCTCGGGCGCGATCCGCCGCTGATCCTGTAGGGCCATTCGGCCGCCTTGTTGCCGCCCCAGGCGACGTTGGAGCCGGGCCAGAACATGGTGGCGGTGCGCACGCCCTGCTTTTCGGCGGTGATCCAGATCGGCTCGGCCTCGTTCCACCAATAGGGATCGTCGCTGGCCATGGTGAACTTGTCCTTGGGCCGGCTGTCATCTTCCATATTATTAGCGACGATGCCGCTGCGGTCCGGCCGGTCGCCGGTCACGATCGCCCAATGATTGGGGAAGGTCTTGGTGGGGAAGGAGGGGCGCATCGACGCCTCGGTCCCGCCGGCCGTCAGCGCGTTGAGATTGGGCGAGACGCCGCGGGTCAGATAGTCGGGACGGAAGCCGTCGATCGACACCAGGATCGTCACCGGCGCGCGCTGTTCGGCCGGGGCGGCGGCGACGCTCGCTGGATGCTGCTGCACCGGGGCGCAGGCGCCGAGCAAGGTGGAAACGGACAGGGCAAATGCGAGCGACAGGCGACGGGCGGACATCATGGCCTCATGGCAAAAAGGAAGATTTGACCGCTGCTTAGCAGTCCAACCATGTCGGTAAAGTGACGAATGGTTCATGTCGGATCGACATAGGGTGCCAATATGCTCCAGGCCTGTCGTTTGGCATCGCGTGAAAGGCTGGCATAGGCGCCGCTGGAGGAGGGGAGGTCGATCATCACCAGATCGGACCTTTCCCCCAATTGTCGGCGGCCATGCAGGGCAGCGGTCTTGCCGTTGAAGGCGATCGCGCGGAGATTGGGCAGGCGGGACAGGAAGGCGCTGAGGTCGCGCAGTTCCGCGCCCCGGATGCTGCTGTCCAGGCTGCCGTCGCGGTCGGCGCTCTCGATCACGTCCCAAAGGCCCACGCCTCGCGCGCGCAGCCGCTTGAGCTTCATCGCATAGGGGGCGCTGCGGACATCCTCGCCCAGAATGTCGCTCATTAATGCCCAGAAGGCATTGCCGCGATGGGCATAATATTCGCCCTGCTTGATCGAGGTGTCGCCCGGCAGGCTGCCCAGGATCAGCAGCCGCGTTCCCGCATCCACGCTGGGCGGGAAGGCGGCCTTGCGCTGCGCAGGCCGCTGGCCAATGCGCAGCGCCATCGGATCAGACGTTGAAGCGGAACAGCATGATGTCGCCGTCCTGCGTCACATAATCCTTGCCTTCCGAGCGCCACTTGCCCGCTTCCTTGGCACCGGCTTCGCCGTTGAACTGGACATAGTCGGCATAGGCCATGGTTTCGGCGCGGATGAAGCCCTTTTCAAAGTCGGAGTGGATGGCGCCGGCGGCCTGCGGGGCCTTGCTGCCCTTGGCGACGGTCCAGGCGCGGGCTTCCTTGGGGCCGACGGTGAAGAAGGTGATGAGGCCAAGCAGCTCATAGCCAGCGCGGATGATGCGGGCGAGGCCGGCTTCGGTCAGGCCCAGCGCTTCGAGATATTCGCCGCGTTCCTCGACTGGCATGGTGATGAGTTCAGCCTCGATCGCGGCCGACACGATGACCGCGCTGGCATTTTCGGCCGCCGCCTTCTCGAACACGCGGGCGGAAAATGCGTTGCCCTCGGCCGCGGCGCCTTCCTCGACATTGCAGACATAGAGGACAGGCTTGGCGGTCAGCAGCTGCGCCTGGGCGAACAGGCGAGCTTCTTCCTCGTCGCGCGGCTGGGTCAGGCGGGCGGGCTTGCCGTCGCGCAGCAGTTCCAGCGTCTGGCCCAGCACCGATGCGGCGGCCTTGGCTTCCTTGTCGCCCTGCGCGCCTTTCTTGAGCAGGTTGGGAACGCGCTTTTCGAGGCTTTCGAGGTCGGCGAGCATTAGTTCGGTTTCGACCGTCTCGGCGTCGGCGATCGGATCGACTTTGCCCTCGACATGGGTGATGTCGTCATCCTCGAAACAGCGCAGGACGTGGACGATGGCGTCGGTCTCGCGGATGTTGGCCAGGAACTGGTTGCCCAGCCCTTCGCCCTTCGACGCGCCGCGCACCAGGCCGGCAATGTCGACGAAGGCGAGCTGCGTTTCGATGATCTTGGCGCTGCCGCCGATCCTGGCGATGGTCTGCAACCGGTCGTCGGGCACGGCGACGCGGCCCTCATTGGGCTCGATCGTGCAGAAGGGATAATTCGCCGCCTGCGCCGCCTGCGTCTCGGTCAGCGCATTGAACAGGGTGGACTTGCCCACATTGGGAAGCCCGACGATACCGCAACGAAAACCCATTTGACTGCCTTCATGTCTCAGATGATGCCGCGCCGATAGCGGTTTCGGCGCGGATTGGCCAGCCTTGCGTCAATGGCGGAAGAACAGCGTCACCGATGCGACATGGTTGACGCGCTGGCGGCTGCCGCCCTGGTCGATCAGCTGGTTGAGATAGCCGACTTCCATGGTCGATGCACCGGGCAGGCCAATCTCGACCCCGGCGAAGCTGCGCAACTGGTCGAAGCCCTTGCGGGCGCCCCAGTCGGTATCGTTGAGGGCGAAGAAGACCTCGCCATAGGCGAGCGCATTGACCGCATCGCTGCCCGGTTTGAGCGCATGTTCCACCCGCAGCATCTCGCGCAGGCGCCAGCCCATGTCGCTGCCGTTTGAGCGCCAGCGCTGCTCCAGCCGGGTGCGCGAGGAAATCTCGGCATCCTTGGGCCGGGCCAGCGTCCAGCTCAACTGCTGGAAGCTGCGTTCCTCATTGGCGTCCTTGCCACCCTCGATCGGGACGACGACATGGGCGTAACCCTGATAGAGGGTGATATCGCGCGACAATTTGACGCCCAGCGCGCCGCGGAACAGCGCCTGGTCGATGCGCGACACGCCGTCGCCGACGCGCGGCTGGATTTCCGCAAAATAGACCAGCTCGTCCTTGATCGACCCCATCGCCGTCAGATTGACCCAGAGCTGCTCGTCCTCGCTCGTCGCGGCCTGGGCGGGCACGGCGAGGGCGGCAAAGGACAGGGTGGCAAGGGGCAGGGCGACAGCAAGCGACGGGAAACGCATGAAACCTCTGGCGGTGGAAAGCGACATTCCCACCGCCTTTAGGTTGCTGTCATTGCTGTCCCGTTGCTGCGGGGTAAGCGATGGTGAACCGGTTCAGGTGATGACGCTGGGCTGGTCCATGCCGGTATAGCCGGCAATGTCGGCCAGTTCTTGTGCGGCCGCGACCAGCGGCGCCAGCGCATCGCCGGTGGCCAGCGCCAGATCGCCGTCCGGCCCGACATAGCGCTCGATATAGACGCGCAAGGTGGCTCCCTCGGTGCCGGTGCCCGACAGGCGGAAGACGACGCGCGATCCATCCTCGAACAATATGCGCACGCCCTGGTTCTTGCTCACTGACTGGTCGGTCGGGTCGGCATAGGCGAAATCGTCCGCCGCCTTCACCGTGCCGCCGCTGTTGCCGGTGCCGGGCAGGCTGGCGAGCGTGTCGCGCAACGCGGCCATCAGCGCATCGGCCTTGTCCTTGGCGATCGCTTCATAGTCGTGGCGGGCATAATAGTTGCGGCCATAGGTCGCCCAATGATCGGCCATGATGTCGGCCACGCTCTGCTGGCGCGCGGCCAGGATGTTGAGCCACAGCAGGACGGCCCAGATGCCGTCCTTCTCGCGCACATGGTCGGACCCGGTGCCGGCGCTCTCCTCGCCACAGATCGTTGCCATGCCGGCGTCGAGCAGATTGCCGAAGAATTTCCAGCCGGTCGGCGTTTCGTAGAGCGGGATGCCCAGCTTCTCCGCCACCCGATCGGCTGCGCCGCTGGTCGGCATGGAGCGGGCGATACCCTTGAGGCCACCGGCATAGCCGGGCGCCAGATGGGCATTGGCGGCCAGCACCGCGAGCGAGTCCGAGGGCGTCACATAGCAATGGCGGCCGATGATCAGGTTGCGGTCGCCGTCGCCGTCCGACGCAGCGCCGAAGTCGGGCGCATTGGTGGCCATCATCCGGTCATAGAGGGCCTTGGCATGAACCAGATTGGGGTCGGGATGGTGATGGCCGAAATCGGGCAGGGGGGTGCCGTTCATCACCGTTCCGGCCGGTGCGCCCAGGCGCTTTTCGAAAATCTCGGTCGCATAGGGGCCGGTCACCGCGCTCATCGAGTCGAAGGCGAGGGTGAAGCCACCGGCGATCATCGCCCTGATCGCGGGGAAATCGAACAGGCTTTCCATCAACGCGGCATAGCCGGCGACCGGATCGACCACCTCGACGGTCATGGCGCCCAACTGGCTGGTGCCGAGCGTGTCGATATCGACGTCGGCGGCATCGAGGATGCGATAGCTGTCGATCGTCAGGGTCCGCGCGTGGATCGCGTCGGTCACCTTTTCGGGGGCTGGCCCGCCGTTCGACACATTATATTTGATGCCGAAATCCTCGTCCGGGCCACCCGGATTATGGCTGGCCGACAGCACCAGCCCGCCAAAGGCGCCGGACGAGCGGATCAGATGCGACGCAGCCGGGGTCGACAATATGCCGCCCTGGCCAACCAGCACCCGGCCAAAGCCATTGGCCGCCGCCATCCTGAGTGCGATCTGGATGACTTCGCGATTGAGATAGCGGCCATCGCCGCCGATCACCAGGGTCTGGCCGGCATAGCTGTCCAGGCTGTCGAACACCGACTGGATGAAATTTTCCGCATAATGGGGCTGCTGGAAGACCCGAACCTTCTTGCGCAGGCCCGATGTGCCGGGCTTCTGGTCGTCGAAAGGCGTGGTCGCGACGGTCTGGATCACCTCTGTCCCCTGCTTTGCCTAATAAGTCGTTACGCCTCTATGGCTTGTTCATGCTGCACTGCGCAATGCGCTTTGTCGCGCCGAAGGTGCGGGCGGCCGTGATCGCATGCGATTACTGCGCAAGAGACGGGTTGGCCAAAGCCGTCATGCGGGTTATCACCCATGGCAACTATTCAGAAAATCGGCATTTTCAGTGACAGTATCGTGACCTTTGTAGGAGGTTTCATGTCTCGTCTGCCCGCTTTCCTGTCCGGTCTTGCGCTGCTGACGGCGCAACTGGCTTCGGTATCGGCCGATGCCTGCACGCGCCTAGTCTATCATGGCGCCAATGATGATGTGATCACAGCCCGGTCGATGGACTGGAAGGTGGATGTCGGCACCAACCTCTGGATCTTTCCGCGCGGCATTGCGCGCAGCGGGGAGGCTGGCCCCAATTCGGTCAAATGGACGTCCCGCTATGGCAGCGTGATCGCCACCGGCTACGACATTTCTACTACCGACGGCATGAACGAGGCGGGGCTGACCGCCAATCTCCTGTGGCTGGTCGAATCCGAATATCCCCATTTCGACGGCAAGCAGCCGGGCATGAGCATCGCCATCTGGACCCAATATGTGCTCGACAATTTCGCCACGGTGAAGGCAGCCGTCGATGAACTGTCCAAGGAAAGCTTCGTCGTCGTCACCGACAATATTCCGGGTGAGGAACGGCTCGGCACGCTTCATCTCGCGATCTCGGACGCATCGGGCGACAGTGCCATCTTCGAATATATCAAGGGCAAGCTGGTGATCCATCACGGCCCGCAATATCCGGTGATGACCAATTCGCCGATCTTCGATGAGCAACTGGCGCTCAACGCCTATTGGAAGGATATTGGCGGAACGACCATGTTGCCGGGCACCAACCGCTCGGCCGATCGCTTCGCCCGCGCCTCCTTCTATGTGAAGGCCATTCCCAAGAGCGAAGACCCGGTGACGGCGCTGGCCAGCGTGTTCAGCGTGATCCGCAATGTCTCGGTGCCACTCGGCATCTCGACCCCGGATCAGCCCAATATCTCCTCGACCCGCTGGCGCACAGTCGCAGATCACAAGCGCAAGCTCTATTTCTTCGAATCCGCGATGACGCCCAACAGCTTCTGGGTCGACCTGAAGACGATCGACTTTGCCTCTTCCGTGAAGGTGAGGAAGCTCGATCTTGGCCCGAACCAGACGAAAACCTATTCGGGCGAGGTCAGCGGCCAGTTCAAGGATGCGCCGGCCTTCAAATTTCTGGGCCTCTGAACCGCCTCAGTCGGCCAGCCGCAGCGCCACTTCGTTCATGAAGCGGGCGTCGTCATTCTTGGCCAGCCATTCCGCCTCGGCACCGATCGCGCCCAGCATGTCGGCCAGCGCGTCCATCTCGCTCTTGTGGTAATTGCCCAGCACATAGCCATGGACCTTGTCCTTGTGGCCGGGATGGCCGATGCCCAGGCGCACGCGGCGGAAATCATTGCCGATATGGGCGTCGGTCGACCGCAGGCCGTTATGGCCGGCATTGCCGCCGCCGCGCTTCACCTTGACCTTCATCGGGGCGAGGTCGAGTTCGTCGTGGAAGACGGTCACGTCCTGCGGCGTCAGCTTGTAGAAGCGCATGGCCTCGCCGATCGCGCGGCCGCTTTCGTTCATGAAGGTGGCGGGCTTGAGCAGGATGACCTTCTCCGGGCCGATCCGCCCTTCCTGCACCCAGCCCTGGAACTGCTTCTTGGGCGGCGAGAAGCGATACATGTCGGCGATCAGGTCCACGGCCATGAAGCCGACATTGTGCCGGTGCATCGCATATTGCTGCCCCGGATTGCCGAGGCCGGCCCAGATCTGCATCGTCTATCTCGCATGAAAAGAAAAATCCCGCCCGCCGGTTAGGCGGACGGGATCGGAATTTCCAGCCTGCAAGCAAGCTGTAAGGCGATTACTCGCCTTCGCCCTCGGCGGCTTCGCCTTCGGCGCTCTTGAGAGCCGAGGGAGCGACGATGGTGGCGATGGTGAAGTCGCGGTCTTCGATCGCAGCCTTCGCGCCCTTGGGCAGGGTCACGGCGCTGATGTGGATCGAATCGCCGACTTCGAAGCCCTTGAGGTCGACGACGACGTCATCGGGGATCTCGGCGGCATCGACGACCAGTTCGACGTCGTGACGGACGACGTTCAGCACGCCACCCTTCTTGAGGCCGGGCGAGGCGTCTTCATTCTCGAAGCGCACCGGGACAGCGACGGTCACGGTGGCATGTTCCGAAACGCGCAGGAAGTCGGCGTGCAGCGGACGATCGGTCACGGGGTGGAAGGCCACATCCTTGGCGAGGGTGCGGACGGTCTTGCCGCCGACTTCGACCATGATGACCGAATTGAAGAAATGACCGGTGCCGAGCTGCTTGTTGAGGAGCTTTTCCTCGACGTGGATCGACAGGGGTTCTTCGTTCATACCATAGATGACGGCGGGTACGCGGCCCTCACGGCGGAGGGCGCGGGAGGCTCCCTTGCCTGCCCGATCGCGTGCCTCGGCCGACAGCGTAAGCTGCTCGCTCATTGCGTGTCTCCAAAAGCAAATTTGATACAATTTTCCCGCCACGCCTCCAGGGATGACCATCGCGGGAAGGCGGCCCTGTAGCAGAAAGCGGCGATAAAGCAAGTTTAGCGTTGGCTTATTGCACGCGCGTGACCTTGTAGCCCTTGGCCTTGAGCAGGTCGACGAGATTGTCCTTGCCGGTCAGGTGGCCGGCGCCCACCGCGATGAAGGGGCGGCCCTTCAACTTGTCGACCGCGCCGACCCAGTCGCGGTTGCGCGCGGTCAGGATCGCATCCTCGACCACCGGATCGGGCTGCTCGCCATTCTGGTCCTCCTTGGCGATCGCCTCCATGTCGCCCTTGGCCCAGGCGCTCAGGATGCGATTATAGAGCGCCTTCATGTCCTTGGCTTCATGGATGGTCTGGATCAGCAGCTTGCGCTGCGCCGCTTCGGGCAGGCCGTCAAAGGCGCCGAACTGGCGCTCGACGGTTTCGAGGCCACCGATCGGCCGGCCCTTGAAGGCGGCGATCAGTACCGGCTCGACGCCATTGGCCTGGCTGACGTTCAGGCTTTCCTGCGACGCGGCCGACAGCAGCATGGCGGCCGCCCAGCTTTCATAGCCCGACAACGCCTGCGCGCTGGTGCCGCCTTCCTTGACGATCCGGTCGAGTTCGGGGCGCTCGCCCGCCGGCACACGCGCGTCGAGCGCGGGCAGGTTGGGGCTGCGGCCCATGCTTTCGAACAGGCCCAGCGTCTTCTGCTGGTCCTGCAGGTCGGCGGCCTCCAGCACCAGCTGGTCGGCGTCCTTCCAGGCCTGCTTGATCGTCGGCGTCTGCCAGTCGACCCCTTCGGGCAGGACATGGATGGTGCCGAAGATCCAGCCGTCTAGCCCCGCGCGCTCGACCCGCCACAGTGCCGGGCCCTGGCCGGCCTCGACCTTGGGGGCAGGGGCCTTCTGCTCGCTGCCGCACGCGGCGAGTAGCGCAAGACCGCAGAGGGCCAGGAAACGGATCATCCAGCTTTTCATGGCCTTATTCCCCCTGCTTCACACGCGCGCTGGCGATGCCCAGTGTCTTCAACTGATCCTGCACGCTGCCCTTGCCGGCCAGATGGCCCGCGCCGACGGCGACGAAGACGGTGCCGGGCTGGTCCAGTCGCGCCTTGATCCACTTGGCCCAATTGGCGTTGCGGTTGATCAGCAGCACCTGCGCCAGTTCCGGCGTGGCCTTGAGCGAATCGTTCATTTCGTCGGCCAGCTTTTCCGGCTGGCCGGTCTGCCAATGGTTGAGCAGGGCGGCGAACTCGCCTTCCATGCCGTCCATGCCCTCGACCGTGGCGTTGAGGAACTCGACTTGTTGCGCCATCGGCAGGTCGGCGAAGAAATTGAGCTGCTGCTCCACCGTTTCCAGCGCGCCGACCTTCTTGCCGGCCTTCTCGGCTGCGGCGCGCAAGATCTTCTCCGCGCCGATATCGGACTGGTAGCCCAGTTTCTGCAGCGGCGCGACCGACAGGATCATGCCCGCCATCCAGGGATTGAACGCCTCGAACGACTGCCAGGGCACCCCGGCCGCCACCATCGCCGCGCGATATTTCTGCGCGGCGTCGGGCGCGAGCCGGGTGGACAGGGCGACCCGATCGGTCGCCATCGCCTTGCCCGCCATCATCTGCGCCATCTCGTCGGGGTTTTCGGGCTCGATGATTTCCAGCACCAGTTCGTCCGACGCGTCGAACGCCTGCTTCACCCCGCCCTTGAACCAGTCGATCCCCGGTTTCAGCACATGGACGGTGCCGAACAGATAGATGGTCGTGTCGTCATCCTTCACCTGCCACAGGGCAGGGGCGATGTTGACAGCGATGTTGGCGGGTTCGCGGGCGGCGAGGGGCTGGGTCTGGCCCAAGGCGCCGAGCAGCAAAAGTCCCGCGGAAAGCCAGCAGGACGGGAAAGCGGTCAGTCTCATATCCCTTCCATGCGGGCGCCGGGCGCGCAGGGCAAGCGGCTTAACCCTGTTCGACGCGGCTTTTCCTTGACCCTTGGCCCGCGCTGCGCCAAGGCGCGGCCGACCATAATCTGTCATTATTGCAAGGACCACCGGTGGCCGAGGGCAAAGCGCTTTCCTTCCAGGACCTCATTCTCACCCTGCACGCCTATTGGGGCAAGCAGGGTTGTGTCATTCTTCAGCCCTACGACATGGAAGTGGGGGCGGGTACGTTCCACCCGGCGACCACGCTGCGCAGCCTGGGCCCCAAGCCCTGGAACGCGGCCTATGTCCAGCCTAGCCGTCGTCCGACCGACGGCCGCTATGGCGAGAATCCGAACCGGCTGCAGCATTATTACCAATATCAGGTGATCATGAAGCCCAGCCCTGCGAACCTGCAGGAGCTGTATCTGGGCAGCCTTCGGGAAATCGGCATCGACCCGCTGGTCCACGATATCCGCTTTGTCGAGGATGACTGGGAAAGTCCGACGCTCGGCGCCTGGGGCCTGGGCTGGGAAGTCTGGTGCGACGGCATGGAAGTCACCCAGTTCACCTATTTCCAGCAGATGGGTGGCTATGATTGCAAGCCGGTCGCGGGCGAGCTGACCTACGGCCTTGAACGCCTCGCCATGTATATTCAGGGCGTCGACAGCGTCTATGACCTGAAGTTCAACGACCAGGGCGTCACCTATGGCGACGTGTTCCTGGAAAATGAGCGGCAGATGTCGAAATGGAATTTCGAGGTCGCCGACACCGAAAAACTGTTCCGCTGGTTCAAGGACTGCAAAGCCGAATATGACCAGTGCATCGCCAATGATGTGCCGCTCGCGGCCTTCGAGCAGGCGATCAAGGCCAGCCACACCTTCAATCTGCTGCAGGCGCGCGGCGTGATCTCCGTGCAGGAGCGCGCCAGCTATATGGGCCAGGTCCGCGACATGGCGAAGGGTAGCTGCGAAGCGTGGATGAAGACCAACGGATGGACCGCCTGATGACCGATTTCCTCCTTGAACTGCGCTGCGAGGAAATTCCCGCGCGCATGCAATTGAAGGCGTCCGACGATCTGGCGCGCCTCTTCACCGAGGAACTGGCCAAGGCCGGGCTCAAGCCCGCGTCGATCGACAGCTTCGTCACGCCGCGCCGCCTGGCGCTGATCGCCCGCGACCTGCCGCTGGAAACCGCGGCGGTCAGCGAGGAGTTCAAGGGGCCCCGCACCAGCGCCCCGGCGCAGGCGCTCGAAGGCTTTCTGCGCAAGACCGGCCTGACCCAGGATCAGTTGGAGGATCGCGACGGCGTCTGGTTCGCCGTGGTGAACAAGCCCGGCCGTGCCACCACCGACGTGCTGGCCGAAGCCGTGCCGGCAGTCATCCGTGCATTCCCCTGGCCCAAGTCGATGCGCTGGGGCGCGGCCAGTGCCACCACCGAAAGCCTGCGCTGGGTCCGCCCGCTGCAGGGCATCATCGCGCTGCTCGGCGGCGAGATCGTTCCGCTGTCGATCGAAGGGATCGAGGCTGGTCGCGAGACGGTGGGCCATCGCTTCCATTCGACCGGGGCGATCCGCATCGACGGCGCCGATGACTATGCCGACAAGTTGCGCGCCGCTTATGTCATCGTCTCGCATCAGGAGCGTCAGGCGATCATCGAGGCGAAGGCCGGCGAGGCCGCTGCAGCGAAGGGCTATAGCGTGATCGAGGACAAGGGCCTGGTCGCGGAGAATGCCGGCCTTACCGAATGGCCGGTGCCATTACTCGGCGATTTCGATCCGGAATTTCTTGAGGTTCCGCCTGAAGTCATTCAGCTAACCCTGCGTATCAACCAGAAATATTTCGTGCTGCGCGATGCAGCGGGCAAGCTGGCCCCGGCCTTCATCTGCACCGCCAATATCGAGGCGAAGGATGGCGGCGTGGCGATCGTCGCTGGTAACCGCAAGGTGCTGGCCGCGCGCCTGAGCGACGCCCGCTTCTTCTGGCAGCAGGACCGCAAGACCCCGCTCGCCGAGCAGGCGAAGAAGCTTGGCCGCATCACCTTCCATGAGAAGCTGGGCACCGTCGCCGACAAGGTCGAGCGCGTCGCAAAGCTGGCCGAATGGCTGGCGAGCGAAGGTATCGTGCCGAACTGTGACCCGGCGCTGGCGCGCCAGGCAGCGGAACTGTGCAAGGCGGACCTCGTCACCGAAATGGTCGGCGAATTCCCTGAACTGCAGGGCGTTATGGGTGGCTATTACGCCCGCGCCGAAGGCCTGCCCGACGCCGTCGCCGATGCGATCCGCGACCATTACAAGCCGGTTGGGCAGGGCGACGACGTCCCCACCGCGCCGGTCACGGTGGCGGTCAGTTTGGCGGACAAGCTGGATACTTTGGTGAGCTTTTTCGCCTTCGGGATGTCGCCGACTGGATCTAAGGATCCGTTTGCCCTGCGTCGCGCCGCTCTTGCCGTTCTCGCAACCATTCAGAATAACAACATCCGTCTTCCATTGTTTGAGCTGATGAAGTCGGATTATGTTCCTGATCTGTTGCAACCATTGCTGCTAGGCAATGTGAGATCCGATATTAAACGTGATATTGAAGCATTTGAACGGGCAGGGTTTACGCCTGATCAGCTGAATATTGGCGAGTACACCGATAAAATTCGAAAATCTGTTGCTCCAACGGATCTGACCAAGCCGATTATTGCAGCGTGCTTTGAAATCATTCCCTTCTTCGCTGACCGTCTCAAGGTCCAGCAGAAGGAAGCCGGTGTTCGCCACGACCTGATCGACGCGGTGTTCGCGCTGGGCGGCGAGGACGACCTTGTCCGCCTGCTCGCTCGCGTGAAGGCGCTCCAGTCCTTCGTCGCGACGGACGACGGCGCCAATCTGCTCGCGGGCTACAAGCGCGCCGCCAATATCCTCAAGAAGGAAGGCGTGGAGCAGGCGGAGGCGATTTCGCTTTCCTATGAACCCGAAAAGGCGGAAGCTGATCTGATCGCTGCGCTCGACGCGGCGGAACCGCAGGCGGCACAGGCTGTCGCGGCCGAGGAGTTCGAGGGCGCCATGGCCGCGCTCGCGACGCTCCGCGCGCCGATCGACGCCTTCTTTGAGACCGTGACGGTGAATGATGCTGATCGGGCGAAGCGCACGACTCGCCTCGCGCTGCTGGCGCGGGTCCGTGATGCAGTGCACAATGTCGCCGACTTTTCGAAGATTACAGGATAAGGAAACGAAATTCCAAAATCTGCGGGAAATATGCGAAGTTAAGCGGGATAAGTCCTATCCCCTAATGGCTTGAGCCGCTAATTGCGGCATTATTATTGCAACGCACAACTCGGCAATCAGTGCAGGGAGAGCCGGTATATGGTTATGACGGAAGAGGCCCAGATGAGCACCACTTCGACGCGCTATGTTTATCGTTTCGGCGGTGGCGTGAACGATGGGGGCAAGGGCGACAAGAATCTGCTGGGCGGCAAGGGCGCGAACCTTGACGGCATGGCCGCGATTGGCCTGCCGGTGCCGCCGGGCTTCACCATCACCACCGAAATGTGCACCCGCTATTATACCGATGGCGGCGTCTATCCCGAAAGCCTGAAGGCGGAAGTCGCCAATGGCATCGCCCATATCGAGGCGGTCACCGGCAAGAAATTCGGCGACGCTGCCGATCCGCTGCTAGTTTCGGTCCGCTCGGGCGCGCGCATCTCGATGCCGGGCATGATGGACACGGTCCTCAATCTCGGCCTGAATGACGAGACTGTGCTGGGCCTGGCCGCCGCATCGGGCGACGAGCGTTTCGCCTGGGACAGCTATCGCCGTTTCATCCAGATGTATTCGGACGTGGTGCTGGAACTCGATCATGGCGCATTCGAGGAAGCCCTTGAAATCGCCAAGGAAGATCAGGGCTACACGCTCGACACCGAAATGACCGCCGACGACTGGAAGGCGCTGGTTTCGGAATATAAGGCGCTGGTCGCCAAGCTCTGGAACAAGCCTTTCCCGCAGGATGTCGCCGACCAGCTCTGGGGTGCGATCTCGGCCGTGTTCGGCAGCTGGCAGGCGGACCGCGCCAAGGTCTATCGCCGCCTGAACTCGATCCCCGGCGACTGGGGCACGGCCGTCAATGTGCAGGCGATGGTGTTCGGCAATATGGGCGACACCTCGGCCACCGGCGTCGCCTTCACCCGTGACCCCGCGACCGGCGAGAATGCCTATTATGGCGAATATCTGATCAACGCTCAGGGCGAGGACGTCGTTGCCGGCATCCGCACGCCGCAGTACCTCACCAAGCAGGCGCGCGAGCGGGCAGGGGCCAAGCCGCTGTCGATGGAAGAGGCGATGCCGGAAACCTATGCCGAACTGGCACGGGTGTTCGACATCCTCGAAACCCATTATCGCGACATGCAGGACATTGAGTTCACGGTGCAGCAGGGCAAGCTCTGGATGCTCCAGACCCGCTCGGGCAAGCGCACGGCGAAGGCTGCGCTC
Source organism: Sphingobium salicis subsp. salicis (assembly GCF_049472635.1). Classification (NCBI taxonomy): domain Bacteria; kingdom Pseudomonadati; phylum Pseudomonadota; class Alphaproteobacteria; order Sphingomonadales; family Sphingobiaceae; genus Sphingobium; species Sphingobium salicis. Next base: position 1,749,056 of record NZ_JAYRCS010000001.1, on the reverse strand, counting down.
AAGATCGCGGTTGAAATGGCCAATGAAGGCCTGATCTCGGAAGAGGAAGCCGTCGCCCGCGTCGATCCCGCCGCGCTCGACCAGTTGCTCCACCCGACCCTCGATCCCAAGGCGCCGCGCGATGTGCTGACCAAGGGCCTGCCGGCCTCGCCGGGCGCGGCCAGCGGCGCGATCGTGTTCGATGCCGACACCGCCGAGCGTCGCAACGAACTGGGCGACGCCGTCATCCTGGTCCGCGTCGAAACCAGTCCGGAAGATATTCACGGCATGCACGCGGCCAAGGGCATCCTGACCGCGCGTGGTGGTATGACCAGCCACGCCGCCGTGGTGGCGCGCGGCATGGGCCGTCCCTGCGTCTCGGGCGCGGGCAGCCTGTCGATCGACAATGCCAACAAGATACTGCGCATCGGCAGCCGCGAGCTGAAGGAAGGCGATATCCTGACCATCGACGGCGCCACCGGCGAAGTCATGGCGGGCGAAGTGCCGACCGTGCAGCCCGAACTGGCCGGCGACTTCGGCATCCTGATGGCCTGGGCCGACAAGGTCCGTCGCCTGAAGGTCCGCGCCAATGCGGAAACCCCGCTCGACTGCCAGACCGCACGCGATTTCGGTGCCGAAGGCGTGGGTCTGTGCCGCACCGAGCATATGTTCTTCGACGCGGCCCGCATCACCGCCGTGCGCGAAATGATCCTGGCCGACAGCGAGAAGGGCCGCCGCGTCGCGCTCGACAAGCTGCTGCCCGAACAGCGGGACGATTTCGCCCAGATTTTCATGGTGATGGCCGGCCTGCCCGTGACCATCCGCCTGCTCGATCCGCCGCTCCACGAATTCCTGCCGCATGGCGAAGCGGAGTTCGAGGAAGTGGCCAAGGCGGCCGGCGTCGGTGTCGAGGCGCTGAAGCGTCGTGCCGCCGAACTGCATGAATTCAACCCGATGCTGGGCCATCGCGGTTGCCGCCTGGGCGTGACCTATCCCGAAATCTACGAGATGCAGGCCCGCGCCATCTTCGAAGCCGCGCTGATCGTGAAGGAACGGAGCGGCGAAGCGCCGATCCCGGAAGTCATGATCCCGCTCGTCGCGACGAAGAAGGAACTGGAACTGATGAAGGCGATCGTCGATCAGGTCGCCAAGGACGTCTTTGCGGAGCAGGGCGCGTCGGTCGACTATCTGGTCGGCACGATGATCGAACTGCCGCGCGCGGCGCTGAAGGCTGGTGAAATCGCCGAAGTCGGCGAATTCTTCTCCTTCGGCACCAACGACCTCACCCAGACGACGATCGGCATCAGCCGTGACGACGCCGGCCGCTTCCTGACCCAATATGTCGACAAGGGCATCTTCGCCCGCGATCCGTTCGTCAGCATCGATGTGGAGGGCGTGGGTCAGCTCATCGAACTGGCGGCCGAGCGCGGTCGGGCGACCCGCCCCGGCATCAAGCTCGGCATCTGCGGCGAACATGGTGGTGATCCGGCCTCGATTGCCTTCTGCGAGGCGACCGGCCTCGATTATGTCTCGGCCTCGCCCTATCGTGTGCCGATCGCCCGCCTCGCCGCGGCGCAGGCCGCTCTGGCGAAGAAGTAAGAGGAAAGGGCGGGAGGCAACTCCCGCCCTTCTTCGTTTCAGGGGGCTCAGGGTTTCAGGGGGTCAGGCCTGGCCGGTGAGGCGGCTCAGTAGGCCCGGCTTCTCGCCCCGTTCCAGATCATGCGCCTGGCCGCGCCAGTCCTCATGCGCGATCGTGCCGGGCTTGAGCCCCAGGCGGGCTTCCAGCGTCGCTTCCTGCTCGCTATTGAGCGCCGCGATCTGGCCATAACGGTGATAGCCCGCCTCATTGAGCGCGACCTCCTGCGTCTGGCTGATGCCGTTGATGCGGCTGAGGTCATCGCGGCCCTGCACGCCGCCTGCAACCGCCGTCGCGGTGCCGGGGCCGATCGGTGCGGACTGTCGCTCCAGTTCGGCGATCCGTTCATTGGCGACATTCAGCCGCGCATCGCGATCCCGGATGGCATGGTGGTGGGCGCTCTGCTCCTCGCGCCACAGGCGCTTATATTTGCCTCGGCCGCTCATCATCAGGCCAAGCACCAGGCCGGCCAGCAGCGCCACCAGCAGCAGCGCAATCTCATTGGGTGTGAAGCTCATGTCGGCATCCTTTCCAGCGTCGAAACGATCAGCCCGCCGGGAAGTTGCCGAAAACGCCCATGGTTCGGGCATTGTCGAAAAAAGTGAAAGAAAGTGCTTGCCAGCACCGCCGGACGCTTCTAACAGCGCCACTCCAACGCACCCGTAGCTCAGCTGGATAGAGCATCAGACTACGAATCTGAGGGTCGGACGTTCGAATCGTTCCGGGTGCACCATTTTCCTTCATCGCTGAACGATCGAACGCAACTCGCTGAGGTTGCTTGATATTCTGCTGCGTCAATCGGCATTGACGGCGGGCGCGATCTGGCGAAGCATTCCATCATGCGCACCACATTGGGCATCTGCACTCGCAAGGCACGCTATGCCACGGAGGAGGAGGCCTGGGCGGTCGTCCATCGGGCCGATATCGTCCTGCGGCCTTATCGCTGTGCGCTGTGTCGCCAATATCATCTGACCAGTCGGACCAAGGGCATGCGACTGCGGCCACCCTATCGGGAATGACCGATCAGAGGCTGGAGCGGCTTCCAGATTATTTTCCCTGCCGAAGTCAGCATGCTAGGATCGACGCATCGTTACGACATGCGGGGAATATCCATGGTCTGGATCGCACGCCTCCTTCTGTTCATCCCGTCGCTGATTGCGGGCTGGTTCGTGTCGCAGGAAGATCCGCGCTACTGGGTGATTGCCCTGGCGATCGGCCTCACTTTCCTGGCGCTGGGCATCATTGCCGCCATCTACATCCCGATTCTCCATCCCTGGCCGCGCCGCAAGCAATAGGCGGCGAGGGGCAAGTCCTGGAAATACGGGCTTTTGTCGGCGATTTTCGCATAAATTTCACATTGATGATTTTTGGGGGTTGCCAGATCAGCCGGGCCCTTATATCTGCGCCTCCACAACGCACCCGTAGCTCAGCTGGATAGAGCATCAGACTACGAATCTGAGGGTCGGACGTTCGAATCGTTCCGGGTGCACCATTCCTTCACAGGAATAAAATGGGCCGGAAACCGCAAGGTTTCCGGCCCATTTGGCGTTTAAGGGCTGAGCGCTCAGCCCAGCGCCAAGGCGACGATCGCGTCGATGTCCAGATGCTCTTCCAGCCGGGCGGCGATCGCATCCAGCGCCATGTCGACCGACTTATCATAATCCGCCACGCCGCCATCAACGCCCAGCCGGGCAAGCAGGGCCGCGCGCAGCGGGCAGCTGGCGAGCAGGCCATGGACATAGGTGCCTATCACCCGGCCGTCGGCGCTGATCGCGCCATCTGCATTGCCGCCAAGGCGTGCGAAGGGCCGCTCGCTGTCGGGGCCAGTCGTTTCGCCGATATGCATCTCATAGCCGCCAAAGACGGCGCCCAGCGCCACACCTTCGACCCGTTCCAGTCGCTTGCCCGCCGACAGTCGCGTCTCGACTTCGAGTAGCCCCAGGCCGTCGACCGTGCCCGCCGGTCCCTCGATACCGTCAGGATCGGCAATATGCTGCCCCAGCATCTGATATCCGCCGCAAATGCCCAGGATCGCGCCGCCGCGGCGATGATGCGCCAATATGTCGATGTCCCAGCCCTGTGTGCGCATGGCCGCCATGTCGGCGATCGTCGCCTTGGAGCCGGGCAGGACGATCAGCGCGGCCTCGGCAGGTATTGGCTGGCCAGGCGGCACCATGCGCAATTCCACGCCGGGATCGAGCTTGAACGGGTCGAGATCGTCGAAATTGGAAATGCGCGGCAGGATGGGGCAGGCGATGATGGTGCGCGCGGTTCCGGGCTGTGCTGTCCGCTCCAGCGCCACCGCATCCTCGCTGGGCAGACGGGCGGTCGCCTCCAGCCAAGGGACAACACCAAAGCCGCGCCAGCCCGACAGCGCTTCGATCTGGCGATAGCCATCCTCGAACAGCGCGGGGTCTCCCCGGAACTTGTTGATCAGGAAGCCGCCGATCATCGCGGCATCGTCCGGATCAATCACAGCCCTGGTGCCGACGATCGCCGCGATCACGCCGCCCCGGTCGATATCGCCGACCAGCAGCACCGGCACGTCAGCGGCACGGGCAAAGCCCATGTTCGCAATGTCGCCGGCGCGCAGGTTGATCTCGGCCGGCGATCCGGCGCCTTCGACCACGACAATGTCGCATTGCGCCTTCAGCCGCTCATAGCTTTCCAGCACGGCGCCCAATAACTGTCCGCGCGCACTGCGGAAATTGCCGCTGCCCAATGTGCCGCGCACCTGGCCATGGACGATCAACTGGGACGTCCGGTCGGCCTGGGGCTTCATCAGCACCGGGTTCATGTCCGTATGCGCCTCGACCCCGCAGGCGATCGCCTGCAGCGCCTGTGCGCGGCCAATCTCGCCGCCATCGACGGTGACGGCGGCATTGTTCGACATATTCTGAGGCTTGAAAGGGCGGACGCGATACCCTCGGCGGAGCAGGGCGCGGCATAGCCCCGCTACCAGCACCGATTTGCCGACGTCCGATCCGGTTCCCTGCAGCATGATTGCGCCCATGGCCTGTTCCTGCAAGCCGGCGGCAATGATGGCAAGGGTTTAGAGTCTGTTTGGAAATGCGCCTCTGGCGCATCCGCACCGGCCCGCACCCCGACCCGGCCACCCATCAGGATACCATGTCTGGGCGGCCGGGTGGGGGTGCGGGCCGGTGCCGCATCGAAAATGCGCTTTCCCGCGCATTTTTCAGACAGGTTCTTAGCGCATCAGGCGACCAGGGTCGGCATCCCGCAGCGCATCTGGTGGACCTTGACCGTCGCGGTGCCCAGCTTCACGCCAAGGATGGCGGTGAGGTTGTTCAGCAAGCCGTCGAGAATCTGCGCCGTTTCACCCAGAAGGCTCATGACGGGCGAGATCAGGGGGCTGAGCGGCAGTTGCAGGCCGGCGAGCGTCACCGTGACCTTGGTCTGGTTGGCCAGGCTGGAGGCGACGCCCTGGGTCAGATCCTGGGTGCTGACGGTCTTGCTCTGCTGCCCGGAAATGTCGCTGGGCGTGAACAGCACATTTTGCTGGGTCACGCCGCCCAGCGCGACATTGGCATAGGCATGGATCTGGGTCAGCGATCCGAGGACCGAAGCCAGAGTCGCGGTACGCGGATTGGCGGGCGTCGAGAAATTGGTGAGCGCGGCTTCATCGACGTCACCGATCACCGCCGTCCCGATCGACGGCTTGACCGCCAGCGTCACGCCATTGTTGATGGCCCCTTGATCGCAGACGATATTTGACAATTGCGCTTCGGCCGATGCCAGTTCGACATAGAGCGGGATGCGGATCGTCGCGATCCCGGTAAGCAGGGTGGCGACCCGGCTCTCCAGGAAGATACGGGTCTGTGCCGTGCGCAGAATGAAATTCTTGTCGTTGGTGATGCTGATCAGGGGGGTGCTGGCCTGGCCGGTGCCGGTGATGAGCTTCAGCCGCGTGCTGGTGAGGCCCGGAACGTTCAGGGTCAGGTCCAGCGGCACCGCGGTCGAGGATGGCGGGCTCAGCACCATGCGCAGCATTGAGAAGGAGTCGAGCAGCAGGCTGGGCTGGCCGGTCGAACTGCCGGTCCCCTTCATCGGCCCCAGATCGATGACATCGCTGAGGCGGACGCTCTTGCCCGGCAACTTGCCGCCGATATTGCGAAGCAGGGCGGCCGTGCCGCTATTGTCCGCGGTGTCGGCAATGGCGCCGATGACGTCGGACAACGGAATATTGGCGCCGAACAACTCGCCATAGGCGGCGTCATTGCGGCCGGTGCGGACCTTGAGCGCGTCGGCGAAATGGAGCAGGTCGACGTTCAGGTTGGCCAGCCCCTGATAGTCCATCACCGACAGATTAAGCTCCGTTCCGGCCAGGGCGGACAGGAGCATGTTGGGAAGGCCGCCGCTGAGCGAGGCAAGGCCGGTGCCGATGGAGAAGGCTGCCGCGTCGGAGCGGGCGGCGGTGGCATGGGCGCGCACGTCGACGCCATCCCTGCCGACCAGCAGGCGGCCGAAGAAGAGGGGGGTACGGCGCTGGACCTGGACCTGGATCGCGCTGGCGCGCGGGTCGCCCGATACGAAGCGATTGCCGACCGCGACTGCGCTATTCTGGTCATAATAGCCGGTCTGGACCGCCACCAGGGACACGCCAGGCACGCCGCTCTTGGTCAGTAGCGCTTCGGCGGCCGATCGCCCGCCACTGCTGGCCGCCAGCGCGGCTGCATCGGCCACGCCCTGTAACTGGCGCTTGGCGAGATAGATCGATCCCAGGTCGACGGCGACCGTAGCGGCGCCGGCGAGCATGAATAGGGATCCCGCCAGCAGGACGCTGATGCCGCCGCGCTTGTCGACGAGCAGGCGGCGCATGCGCTTGTGCGGCTGGCTCATGATGCGATCCGCACGACGGCGCTTCGCTGGATCTGGGCAGCGGGCATCGGGAAGATGGCGGCGGAAAAGAAGGGCGCGTTGCTGAGATTATAGGTCAGGGTGACCGTATAATAGCCGCTATTGGAATTGGCGGCGACGCCGATCGTCTGTGCCCCCGGCAGCGGAAAGGATGGGCGGCTGGCATTGACGCTTTCGTCGACCAGCGCCCGTCGCTCGGTCGCGGTCATGCCGGCCACGGCCGCGCGTGCCGCGTCATTGGCCGCCTGCTGCAAGCTGTGGGCGGTCATCAACCAGCCGCCATAGAGCAGGATGCCGAGCAACAGGACGATCATCAGGGGAAGGGCGAAGGCGGCTTCGACGAGCACGCTGCCACGCTCATGGCGGGACATGGCCTGGCCCAGTCGAGCGAGGCGAAGCACCGCATGGAGAGGAGGGTTCCGCATGTCACTCCAATAAAGGCGCAACATTCAAAAAGCGGTATGCGAAATTCACGCACCTTTTGTGCGAATTGTGTAAATCAGAGGCAGTGTTTTCGGGGCTTTTCGGACATTTCGGGGGGATACTGAACGGTCTACACAGACAAATCCGCTACGACCGCTGGATTTTACATCATTGGGAGGCGACTTGGTCGTTTTCGCTCAAGCAGGGCGGTGTCATTACCAGCACGACGCCCTCCGTTCCGTAGGTGCCGCGCAGTTGAACGAGGGCGCCCTCCATGGGAAGCAAGGCGCCGCCATTGGTGAGTAGATGGGCCTGGACCCGGCGGTCGCCCTCGCCGCGCAGCACGGCTTCCAGTTCCTGGCGGAAATGCGGCCGCTGTGGCAGGGCGATGAGGTCGGTCATATAGGCGTTGATCAGGCGGGCTTCGGGGAGCCCGACCAGGGTGCAGATGGTGGCATCGACATATTCGATGAAACCCCGGTTGGAGAGGCGGGCATAGCCGACGCCGCCATGGATGCCCATCGCCTTGAGGATGGCCGATTTGACGTCGGCCAGGCGATGGCGCTGCACGTCGGACGTGATGTCGCGCAGCAGCAGGCCGATCCCGTCTGCGAAGGGAAAGGTTTCGACGTGGAGCCAGCTATCGTCGCGGAAGGGGGAGGGAATATCCGCAGCGCTGATTTCGGCGGATACCTGGCTGTGCCGGGCATGCGCCTCGGTCAGTGTGCCGACCAGTTCTGGCAGCGCATCCCAAAGCATCTGCCCTTCCAGCCGGCGGTCCCAGCGCCGTGCCATGGCCAGCGCGACCGGATTGATCAGGTCGATGCGAAAATCGGCGCGGCACAGGATCAGTCCCTGGGCCATGCGCACGGCCAGTTCGCGCAATCGATCGGGATTTTGATCGAACTCGTCCTGGCTGGCGAGCGCCTTGAACCGGTCCAGCCCCATGAAGACATGGGTTTCGCGGCCATGATGGGTTATCAGCAGGGGGTGTCGCGCGCCGATCTCGCGCCAATGGGCGAAGTTGCGGACCAGTTCCGCAGCGGTGACACTCCTGTCGCTTATGTCGTCCGGCATGGTTGACCCTCTCCCAAATCTGGGTGCAGGCACAAAGACCCTCACCAACGGGTGGCGGCTACGTAATATCCCTTATGTGCGGCGAACTGGTGTTGCTTTGCGAGCAATGGTGATCAGGCAGTATCAAGCGCCGTAACTGCGCTGGAGTTCCAAGGCATCGAGCATTTTTCCGCCCGCCATGAAGACAGCGCCGGAGCAGGCGAGGGCAAGCAACTGGCCGCCGACGCCGGGATATTGATGCATATAGACGACGCCGCGCTCGCTGGCGCCCAGCGCAAGCGCGTAGATCACGAGGAAAGCCTCGAACTTGGTCTTGATCGTGAAGAGGCGTTTGATCCGTTCCATCAGACTCATCCGAGGCTTTCGTCCATCTTCTAAGGCATTAAGTCGCCCGAAAGTTGCAAATGGTCAACAAGGCTTAACCATGATTGTTCGATCCGGGCAATAAGGCGCGTGTCGGACAGGTCGTCGGGCGCAATGGTTTCGGGCCAATAGTCCGAAACGATGCGGGCGATTTCATCCAGGCGCGGCTCATCGACCAGGAAACGCGGGTCGATATCCTTTGGATCCGCGACCACGCGCAGACGCAGGCAGGCGGGACCGCCACCATTGGCCATGGACTGACGGACATCGACGGGAATGAGGCGACGGATCGGGCCATTGCCGGCAACCATCTGTTCCAGCCAGGACCATACGGCCGGGACTGCCTGCGCCTCGCTCGGCAGGATCAGCGCCATGGTGCCGTCAGGAAGCGTGACGAGCTGCGCGTTGAACAAATAGCTCTTGATCGCATCGGCCAGGCTGACGGCGCTGGCGGGCACTTCGACGATCTCCACCGACGGCAACAGCGTGCGCAGCGAGGCGTAGAAGGCCTGCTTGTCGGCGAAAGCCTGTTCATGGGTGAAGAGAACGCGCTCATTGGCGACGGCGACGACGTCATTGTGGAAGGCGCCGGCAGCGATCGCCTCCTGCGACTGCTGCACGAACAGGGTGCGGGCCGGATCGAGGCCGTGAATACGGGCGACGGCCTTGCTGGCCTCGACATGCTGGCGGGCGGGGAAGGGGCCACCCGACTGGCCATAGACGAAAACCTCGACGCCCGGTGCGCCATGGCTGTCGCACAGGCGCATATGATTGGCCGCGCCTTCGTCGCCAAAGGGCGCGGGGATGGGCCCATGCACGGCAAAGGCGCGGGTGTCGGAAAAGGCGAGGCGCAGTTGCGCCAGGGTCTGGGGCCATTCATGGCTGCGATGCGCCATGGTGACGAGATTGGCGACGGTCAGGTGGGTGCGTCCGTCGGCTGTGTCGGCGGCCGGCGAGACGGTCGCGGCGTTGGCGGCCCACATCGACGAGGCCGACATGGCGGCGGCGCGGATATGCGGATCGGCATTGCTGATGTCGGTGCCCAGGGTCGCGAGCCAGGTGCCGTCAGGACGCCATTGCGGCAGGAAAATACCCTGGGCAAGGCCGAGGCGCAGATTGCCGCGCATCTTTTCTATCCCCTGCAGGGCTGCGGCGCGGGGGTGCGACACCGCGCCGGCATTGCGGGATGAGGCCAGATTGCCAAGGCTGAGGCCGGCATAATTATGGCTTGGCCCTACCAGCCCGTCGAAATTGATCTCGCGCACGCTCATGCTCGCCCCGCCATGGTGAATGCCTGTCCGACGTCCAGTTGCAGCAGCGCGGCGCTGGCCGCGTCGAGCGAGATGCTGCCATCCTCGCCCTCCTGCACATAGCCATAGGTGCAGCGATAATCGGCGAGCAGGCCGGTCGACACCAGCATCTTGTCGCCGCCCTTGTCATGGGTCGCCGCCAGCGTCACGTCGCGTGCCTGGGCCACGGTGCGGAGTTGGTCGATCTGACCCACCATGGTCGGGCCGCCGTCGAAAATGTCGACATAGCCGGCGTTCGTGAAGCCCTCGGTCTCCAGCATCCGCATAGCCGCGCGACCATTGGGATGGGGCAGGCCGATGACGGCGCGGGCGCTGTCGGTCAGCATTGCGGTGTAGATCGGCGTCTTGGGCATCAGGTCGGCGATGAACTGGTTGCCGTTGACGGCGTTGAACTCGTCGGCCTCCTGGAAATTCATGCCGAAGAAGCGGCCGGCAAGGCCGTCCCAGAAGGGCGAGCCGCCCGCTTCGTCGATCACGCCGCGCAATTCGGCAATCACCCGGTCGCCGAAGCGATCGCGATGGTTGCGGATATAGAGATAGCGGCTGCGCGCGAGCAGCAGGCCAAGCCCCTCTGCCCGTTCGCGCGGGTGGAGGAAGAGGCCGCCAACCTCGGTCGATCCTTCCAGATCGGTCGTGAGCGAGAGCATTTGTGCGCGGAAGGTGCGGGCCAGTTCGCGGCTGTGCTGGGTCAGCACGCCCAGACGATAGGAATAGAAGGGCCAGCTCTGTCCCACCGTGCTGAAGATCTGGCAGGTGCCGCGCACCTGGCCGGTCTGCGCATTGACCAGCACCAGGACGATCAGATCATCCTTGATCCCGCCATCCTGCCGGCTGAGCGCCTGTTCGGTGCGCTCCAGCTTGGCGGTCAGGGCGGCGCGATCGGGCGGCAGGTTGGTGAAGCCGCCGCCGGTCAGCTTCGCCATTTCATACAAGGTCTGCAGGTCGTCCGCTCGCGCGGTGCGCATGTAGAAACTCAAAAGGCGGTCCTCTCTCTCAATATTGTCCTTGGGCGATCCGCAGCAGTGCCAGCGCGGACAGTTGCGCGCGCTCGGCCAGGCTGTCGCTGATCAGAAATTCGGCGTCGCTGTGGATGCTGCCGCCGCGCACGCCCATGGTGTCGACCACCGGGACGCCGCAGGCCGCGATATTGTTGCCGTCGCACACGCCGCCGGTGTCGCGCCAGCCAATCTCGAGGCCGAGGTCCGCGCCGCAACGCCTGACCAGGCCGAACAGCCGCTCGGCCTTGGCATCCATGGGTTTGGGCGGGCGACCAAAGCCGCCGTGAAGATGCAGGCTGACGCCATGATCGCGGGCGACATCGGCCATGGCCCGATCCAGCAGGGCACGGGCCGCGATTTCGTCGTCCGGCGTGCGCGGGCGGAAATTGACCCGCAGCACGGCATGGTCGGGCACGACATTATTGGGGCTGCCGCCGTCGATCTTGGCGGGGTTGCAGGAAAAGCCGCTGCCGCTGCCGGCCTTCAGCCGCAGCGCGAGATCGGCGGCCGCGAGCAGGGCATTGCGGCCATCGTCGGGGTTGCGGCCGGCGTGGGCGCTGAGGCCGGTGACGACGATCGAGAAATTGCCGCTGCCCGCCCGCGCGCCGGCCAGCGTGCCATCGGGCAGGGCCGGTTCATAGGTGAAGGCGGCGCGCTTGCCGGCGGCGGCCCGACGGAGCAAGGCAGCGGAGGAGGGGCTGCCGACTTCCTCGTCGCTGTTGATGAGCACTTGATAGCCGAGCGTCCGGGGTGCCTCGCTTTGCTCGACTGCTGATAGGGCGGCGAGCATGACGGCGATGCCGCCCTTCATGTCGGCAACGCCGGGGCCGTTGAGAATGCCGGGTCCCAGCCAGCGAAGCGTCTGAAATGGATGATCGACCGGAAAGACCGTATCCATATGCCCCGTCAGCAGCAACTGGACCGGCGCATCGGGGCGGACGGTCAGGCGAAGATGCTGGCCATGGCGGATCACCGATGTGCGGCCATCGGGCGCCACGGTCTCGACCGGATCGGGGTCGATCAGGTCGATCGCGCCCGGCAGCACCGAAAAGGCGTCGGCGAGCGTGGTGGCCATGGTGGCGAGCCCGGTCAGGTTGCGCGATCCGCTGTTGATGCTGGCCCATGCCTCGACCTGTGCCAGCATCGGCGCGGCGGCGGCCTGTTCCAGCAGGGCGGTTTCAGGGGCTGTTACGGGCGGGTGGGTGCCGTTCATCCCGGAGGTCTATCAGAGCGCGGGCGCCTGCTCCACCCCGATCAGAAATCGTAGCTGAGGGTCAGGCGGCTGAGCGTGTCGAAGTCGCGCGCGGACAGCAGGGTCTCCGACTCATACTGCACCGTATAAGACAGGCCAGCGGACAGGCGGGTGCTCACCTTGGTTTGCAACTGTGTCAGAGAATTGACTGAAAATACGTCAGTTTCTGCGTAACCTGCAGCGGTCTGCTTGAAGGTGACATTGGGCGCCAGACGCCAGGCCAGGTCCATAGATGCACGCGCGCCCAGCTTGGTTTCGCGCGGCCCGATCACATATTTGGCATGACGGACGGACGGGCCCAAGTCTAGCGACAGGTCGATCGGCTTGCTGACGATCACCTTGTAACCGATACCGGCCGAGGCGGTGTAGCGCTCGTCATAGCCGATCGAGGGATCGCGTTCGAACTGGGTCAGGCCATAGGCGAAACCGCGCGGGTCGAACTGATAGCGCGGTTCATAGCTGGCGGTGTAGCGTTCGCGCGAGGTGACGCCATTGGCGCGGCGATAATCCACCGTGGCGCTCAGCTTATGGCTCCATTCCAGCCCTTCGCGCTTGACCTGCGCGGCGGCGCTGATGCCGATTTCACTGGTCGAACCGGTCGAGCGGAAGCCGCCGGCCTCCAGCTTGCCGGTCCATAATTCGGTGAAGCGCGCCTCGCGAATCACCGTGTCATGGGTCGCCTTGGTCCGTTCCTTCCAACTGTTGACCATCTGCTGGATCTGGTCGGCCGATTGCGGATTGGTCTGCTTGGCGATCTTGGCGACGGTCGCAATTTCGGTCTCATTGCCATTGGCAATCGCCGCCTCCAGCATCTCGCGAACGGACGGCGGCAGCAGCGCGGGCGCATTGGCCCAGGCCTGGGTGGCAAAGAGAAAGGGCAGGATAGCCAGACAGTGACGCATGCCGCTGTCATAGCGAACCGACCGGGGATTTTAAGCCCCCATCAGATCAAGTCGTGGAATTCCTGCAATATGTCGCGGTAAAGCTTGCGCTTGAACGGCACGATCAGTTCCGGCAGCGTTTCGGGCGCAGCCCATTTCCATTCCCGGAATTCGGGATGCTTGGTCTGGATATCGATATGGCTGTCCTTGCCCAGGAAGCGGGCGAGGAACCAGATCTGGCGCTGGCCGCGATATTTGCCGCCCCACAGCTTGCCGATCAGTTCGGGCGGCAGATCATAGAAATGCTCGTCGCGGCTCTTGGCGATGATCTCGACATGCTCCGGCGTGATCCCGGTCTCTTCGCCCAGTTCACGCAGCGCCGCCGTCTTGGCGTCTTCGCCGTCGTCGATCCCGCCCTGCGGCATCTGCCAGGCTTCCACGACATTATCGAGGCGCTGACCCACGAAGACCTTGCCCGCCATGTTGACCAGCATGATCCCGACGCACGGCCGGTAATTCAGTTCTGCATTATCTGGCATCGACGCCATGTCTTCCCCTGCATCGCTGCAGCCATGGCCGGTTGACGACCCATGGCTAGTGTATTGGGTTCCAGAATAGGCGGCGGCGATGCGCGCGTCCATTGGCCGAATCGACATTCATCGGATTTGCCGGGCATCTCCTGGAAGGGCGCGGAAAATTCATTTGGAACCGGGGGACTAGGCAGGCATTGGGCGGACATGCCATCCCCCATCATCATCTGGTTCCGCCAGGATCTGCGCCTCTCGGATCAGGCGGCGCTCGCCGCCGCCGCGCAGGCCGGCCCGGTCATTCCGCTCTATATCCTTGACGATGAAAGCCCGCGCCAATGGGCGATGGGTGGTGCGTCGCGCTGGTGGCTGCATCACAGCCTCGCCAGCCTGGACGAGCGACTGAGGGGTAAGGGATCGCGATTGATCCTGCGGCGCGGACGCTGCGTCGATGTGCTGGCGCAGGTGGCCAAGGACAGCGGCGCGCAGGTCGTTCATGCGATCCGCCATCATGAACCCTGGTGGCGCAACGCCGAAAAGGCGGTGGCAAGGCAGATCGACCTGCGGCTTCATGACGGCGGGCTGCTATTGCCAGTGGAGGCGGTGCGGACGGGTGGCGGGACGCCCTATCGCATCTACACGCCCTTTTCTCGCGCGGTGATGCTGCACATGCCACCCGCGCCACCACAGCCCGCGCCGCAGCGGATCGAGGCGCCATCGCACTGGCCGGACAGCGACAGGCTGGAAGGCTGGAACTTGTTGCCGCGCGACCCGGACTGGGCGAGCGGCTTCCCTGCCGACTGGTCGCCGGGCGAAGAGGGGGCAAAGCGCTATCTCGACAGTTTTCTAGGAGAAGTCGGTGACTATGCGGTCGCGCGCGATCTGCCGTCGCAGGAGGGAACGTCCCGCCTGTCCCCGCATCTCCATTTCGGGGAGATTTCGCCGGCCAAGGTCTGGCATCGGGTGGCGAAGGCGCCGGGCGACGCGACCGTCTATCTCAAGGAACTGATCTGGCGTGATTACGCGCATAATCAGGTCTGGGCCCTGCCGACCTATGGATCGGAAAATGCCCAGCCGGCCTTCGATGCCATGCACTGGCGCGATCTGCGCGAGGCGCGAGGCGACTGGACCGCATGGAAACGGGGCCGGACCGGCTATCCGATCGTCGATGCCGGCATGCGCCAGCTCTGGCAGACGGGCTGGATGCACAATCGGGTGCGGATGATCGCGGCCAGTTTCCTCATCAAGCATCTGCTGATCGACTGGCGCCATGGCGCGCGCTGGTTCTGGGACACGTTGGTCGACGCGGATTATGCCAATAACAGCGTCAACTGGCAGTGGGTGGCGGGCAGCGGCGTCGATGCCAATCTCTTCACCCGGATCATGGCGCCGCTGACCCAGTCGGACAAATTCGATGCCGCCGACTATATCCGCCAATGGGTGCCGGAACTGGCGCATCTCGACGATCGCGTCATCCATGATCCGGATTTTCATGGGGTTAGACCATCATCCTATCCCGAAAAGCGGATCGGCCATCGCGAAGGTCGCGAGCGCGCGCTGGCGGCCTATCGTCAGATGAGGGGGTGATTGCAGCGACGCGCGGCATGGGGCAGAAAGAGGCCCGATGAATGCAGTCGACCCCCGTCGCGGCAAGGCCGCATTGTCGATCCGGCGCCCGCCGGCAGACCGGACGCCGGGATGGCGGGCGCGCCTGTTCGCGCCGCTTTTCCATCACATGCTCGATCGCATCGACCAGGGACTGGAGCAGGGCTCGCTGGACGCGACTTTGCCGGACGGCACGCGCCGGCTGTTGGGCGGACGGACGCCCGGATTCGACTGTGTCGTGGACCTGGTCGACTGGCGCGCCTTGGTGCGACTGGCGATGGGTGGCTCGGCGGGCTGGTATCGCGCCTGGGCGGCGGGCGAGTGGCGCAGTGCCGATCCGGTGCCGCTGTTCGCGCTGTTCATGGCCAATGCGGTATCGCTGGGCCGCGTTGCCCGGCCTCATGGACCGGCACGCTGGGCAGGACGGCTACTGCATTGGGCGCGGCGCAACAACCGTAACGGCTCGCGCCGGAACATCGCCTTCCATTATGATCTGGGTAATGACTTCTACAGCCTATGGCTGGACAGGAATATGCATTATTCCAGTGCCTTGTTCCTCAATCCGCAGGATCGGATCGAAAGCCTGGAACGGGCGCAGCAGCGCAAGGTGGACGCCCTGCTGGAACGGCTTGACCTTCGCGACGGACAGGCGCTGCTGGAAATCGGATGCGGCTGGGGCGGCCTCGCCGAACAGGCGATGGAGCGCTGTGCCATCCGATATGACGGGCTGACCCTGTCGGTCGAGCAGGCTGATTATGCGCGCGATCGGCTGGGGTCCGGCGCGCAAATCCACCTGACCGACTATCGCGACGCACAGGGGCAATATGACGCCATCGCCAGCGTGGAAATGGTGGAGGCGGTCGGCCAGCATTATTGGCCCGACTATCTGGATGCGGTCGCGCGCCTGCTGAAGCCCGGCGGCCGCGCCGCGATCCAGTATATTTTGATCGACGACGCGATCTTCGATCATTATGCGCGCGGCGCCGATTTCATCCAGACCTACATCTTCCCCGGCGGCATGCTGATATCCGAAAGTCGCTTTCGGACGTTGGCGCAGGAACGCGGGCTGGAATGGCGCGACGTGCGCCGCTTTGGCGGCCATTATGCCGAAACGCTGCGCCGCTGGCGCGAGCGGTTCGATCGGGCGATCGACGAAGGGCGATTGCCGGCCAGTTTCGACCAGCATTTCGTCGGCTTGTGGCGCTATTATCTGATGTATTGCGAAGGCGGTTTCCGGGGCGGCACCATTGATGTCGCCCAGGTCACGCTGGTGAAGTCGGCCGCTTAACCCTCTACACGCAGGCGGTGGCCGTTCGGGGCATCGCTCAGCACCAGATCATGGATCGCCTTGGCGACCGTCTCCGGCCCCTTGAGCGTTGCCGGATCCTCGCCGGGGAAGGCGCGGGCGCGCATCGCGGTGCGGGTGGCGC
Source organism: Sphingobium salicis subsp. salicis (assembly GCF_049472635.1). NCBI lineage: Bacteria > Pseudomonadati > Pseudomonadota > Alphaproteobacteria > Sphingomonadales > Sphingobiaceae > Sphingobium > Sphingobium salicis. The sequence continues at coordinate 1,732,697 of NZ_JAYRCS010000001.1, read as the reverse complement.
CGGGATCGACGATATGGGTGCGAATGGCGGAGATGTTCTTCATCTCCTCGCCATAGGCGCCGACCAGCGTTTCGAGTGCGGCCTTGGACGCGCCATAGGCGCCCCAATAGGCGCGCGGGGTGGCGCCGACCGAGGATGTCAGGGCAATGACCCGCGCGTCGGCGCTGGCCCGCAGCATCGGATCGAAAGCGGCGATCAGCGCCTGGGGCGCAGCGATGTTGAGCATCAGCAGCCGGGCAAATTCCTTGGCATCGATCGCCGGAACCGATGCCAGCGACCCGAGCGTCGCCGCGTTGAGGACGAGGATGTCGAGTGCCTTCCAGCGGCCAGAAATGGCCTGGGCCAGGCGGCCGATGCTTTCGCCGTCGATCAGGTCGAGCGGCGCGATGGTGGCGCTGCCGCCGGCCTGATGAATGCGGTCTTCCACCTCTTCCAGTCCGCCGCTGGTGCGCGCGGTCAGGATCACATGGGCGCCGGCTGCGGCCAGCGCTTCCGCCGTGGCCGCGCCGATGCCCCGGCTGGCGCCGGTGACGAGCGCAAGTTTTCCGAACAGCGGCAAGGTATCAGACATCGGCTCTCCGTTCGCCCCGGCCGATGCCGGGTGTCGTCGTGGGAAAAGGGAAGGGCGGGGTCGTGCGACCCCGCCCGGTCGGGCCTTGCCCGTGGATCAGGAGACCCGTTCTGCCAGCAGTTCGAACTGGTTTTCGACCACCGCTTCATCCTGGTCGGTGAGCTTGGTCGGATAGTCGCCGGTGAAACAGGCGTCGCAATATTGCGGACGGATGTCGGCGCGCTTCGCCTCGCCCAGCGCCTTGTACAGGCCGTCGATCGAGATGAAGGCCAGGCTGTCGGCGTGGATGAAGTCCTGCATGCCGCCAATGTCCAGCTTGTGCGCCAGCAGCTTGGTGCGCTCGGGCGTATCAACGCCATAGAAGCAGCTATGCTTGGTCGGCGGCGATGCGATGCGCATATGCACTTCGGCCGCGCCCGCTTCGCGCATCATCTGCACGATCTTTAGCGAAGTGGTGCCGCGCACGATCGAGTCGTCGATCAGCACGATGCGCTTGCCCTGGATCAGGGCGCGGTTGGCATTATGCTTCAGCTTGACGCCCAGATGGCGGACCTTGTCGCCCGGCTGGATGAAGGTGCGGCCGATATAATGCGACCGGATGATGCCCAGTTCGAACGGGATGCCCGATTCCTGCGCATAGCCGATGGCGGCCGGTACGCCGCTGTCGGGCACCGGGATGACATAGTCGGCCTCGACCGGATTTTCGATCGCCAGCTGCGCGCCGATCGCCTTGCGGACCGAATAGACGCTGGAATTGTCGATGATGGAATCGGGGCGGCTGAAATAGACATGCTCGAAGATGCAGGGGCGCGGATGCACTTCGCCGAACGGGCGGATCGAGCGCATTTCGCCATCCTTGGTGACGATGACGAGTTCGCCCGGATCGATCGAGCGGACATAGTCGGCGCCGACCACGTCGAGCGCGACGGTTTCCGAAGCGAAGATGGTCGAATCACCCAGCTTGCCCATCACCAGCGGGCGGATGCCCAGCGGATCGCGGCAGGCGATCATGCCCTCGGGGGTCATGACGATCAGCGAATAGGCGCCTTCGATCTGCTTGAGCGCGTCGATGAACTTGTCGAGCAGGGTGCGATAATTGGACGTCGCGACCAGATGGATGATGACTTCGGTGTCCGAGGTCGACTGGAAGATGGAGCCGCGGCGGATCAGTTCGCGGCGGACCTTCATCGCGTTGGAGATATTGCCGTTATGGGCAACCGCGAAACCGCCGGAATTGAGTTCGGCATAGAGCGGCTGGACATTGCGCAGCGAGGTTTCGCCGGTGGTCGAGTAACGGACATGGCCACAGGCCGTGTCGCCGGGAAGGCCCCGAATCACCTCGTCGCGGTCGAAATTGCCGGCGACATGGCCCATGGCGCGATGGGTATGGAAATCATGCCCGTCCCAGCTGGTGATGCCTGCCGCTTCCTGGCCGCGATGCTGCAGGGCGTGAAGGCCGAGCGCTACCATCGCGGACGCGGTTTCTGCGCCAGATACGCCAAAAATGCCGCATTCTTCGCGCAACTTGTCGTCGTCGAAAGGATTCGTCGTAATCATGGGTGTGAGCGGGTCCATTGCCGTTCCTGACCACCCCTCTGGGGCGACCTTTCGCGCGCATATAGTCCCTCCCGCTCGATTTGTCGCCTGCCTGTAACAAAAAAGCGTGGCCAATCGTGGCAACGCTGCGTTTTGCTGGCTTTTCCATGGGCTAAACGGCCACTGGCGTTGACGTTCGGGTGTCGCTAAGAAACCTGTACTCATGCACCGTTTTGCCAATCCCGCCCGCTTCCTGAAGATCGCCCGTCCGATGACGGGCTGGCTGTTCTGGCCCGGCCTCGTGCTGCTGCTGGCCGGCTGCGCTTCGGGTCTGTTCCTGACGCCGGCGGATTATCTGCAGGGCGATACGGTGCGCATACTCTATATACATGTGCCGGCCGCGTGGCTCGGCATGGCGGGCTGGACCGGCATCGCCGTGTCCGGGCTGATGCAACTGGTCTGGCGCCATCCGCTGGCTTCCGTAGCCGGCCGCGCGATCGCGGCGCCGGGCGCGCTGTTCACCGCCATCTGCCTGATGACCGGTTCGATCTGGGGGCGGCCGACCTGGGGCACCTGGTGGGAATGGGACGGGCGCATGACATCGATGCTGGTGCTGCTCTTCCTTTATCTGGGCTATATCGCCCTGGCCAATGCATCGGCGCGGCAGGGGCAGGGCGGTGTCAGCCCGGTGACCGCCATCTTCGGCCTGGTCGGCGCGATCAACATCCCGATCATCAATCGGTCGGTGGTCTGGTGGAACAGCCTGCACCAAGGGCCGAGCATCACGATGCGCGGATCGAGCATCGACGGATCGATGCTCTGGCCGCTCGGCCTGACGCTGTTCGGCTTCACCTTGTTGTTCGCCGCGATCGTGCTGATGCGGATGCGGGCAATATTGGCACAAAATAAGGTCGAGGCGCGGATGCAGCGCCTGACGAGAGGGTAGAGATGAACCAATGGGCTTTCGTGATCGCCGCCTATGCCGTGACGGCCGTAGGCACGGCGATCGTCACCATCGCCAGCTGGCGCGCGATGCGATCGGCGGAACGTCAGGCCGAACGACTGTCTGACCGGACATGAAGGCCAAGCATCAACGGCTTATCCTGGCGCTCGCAGCGCTGGTGGCGATCATCGGTGCCGGGTTGCTCGCCGTATCGGCGCTGAAGGACGAAGCGGCCTATTTCTACGCGCCCAACGACGTGAAGACCAAGGGTGTGGAGCCCGGCAAGGCGATCCGTCTGGGCGGCATGGTGGTGAAGGGCAGCCTCGAGCGTGCGGCCGATGGCGTGACGATCAATTTCGACGTGACCGACGGCAAGGCAACCGTGCCGGCAACCTTCAGCGGCATCGCGCCTGACCTGTTCAAGGAAGGCAGCGGCGTGGTCGCGGAGGGCGCTTTTGATCGGCAGGGGCGGTTCGTCGCCACCAATTTGCTGGCCAAGCATGACGAGCGCTACATGCCGCGCGAGCTGGACGGCATGACCTATAATGAAACCACGCATGAGATGAAGGCCGCGCCATGATTGCCGAAGCCGGTCTCGCCGCCCTGTGGTTTGCCGCGGTCCTCGCGCTGCTCCAGCTGTTTCTGGTCGGCATGGGGTTGGCGGGCGGCAAGGGCGAGGTGCTGGGCGCCGTCCGACCTGTCGCTGTTTTGCAAGGCGTGCTGACGGCAGCCGCCTTTGTCGCGCTGATCAGCCTGTTCCTGCGGTCCGACATGTCGGTGCTGCTGGTGGCGACCAACAGCCATTCGGCCAAGCCATGGCTCTACAAGTTCGCCGGAACCTGGGGCAATCATGAAGGGTCGATGCTGCTCTGGGTCACGGTAATGGGCGTCGCTGGAGCCGCAGTGGCCCTGTTCGAGCGCGCGTTGAAGCGCGACGCGCATATGGCGACGCTGGGGGCGCAGGCGGCGATCAGCCTCGGTTTCTATGCCTTCTTGCTCTTCTCCTCCAATCCCTTCGCCCGCATTTCCCCGGCACCGGCGGACGGGCAGGGGCTCAACCCGCTGCTGCAGGATCCCGGCCTCGCCTTCCATCCGCCGACGCTCTATCTCGGCTATGTTGGCCTGTCGGTCGCCTTTTCCTTCGCAGTCGGCGCCTTGCTGACGCGGCAGGTAGATGCCGCGTTCGCCCGCGCCATGCGGCCCTGGGTGCTGGCCGCCTGGGTGATGCTGACGCTTGGCATCACCGCGGGCAGCTATTGGGCCTATTATGAGCTGGGCTGGGGCGGCTGGTGGTTCTGGGATCCGGTCGAAAATGCGTCGCTTATGCCCTGGTTGGCGGCAACCGCGCTGCTGCATAGCGTGACCGTGCTGGCGACCCGCGACGCGCTGCGCGCCTGGACGGTGATGCTGGCCGTCGTCGCCTTCTCCATGTCGATGGTCGGCACCTTCCTGGTCCGGTCGGGCATATTGACCAGCGTCCATGCCTTCGCCGTCGATCCGGAGCGGGGTAGCTTCATCCTGGCCTTGCTGGCGCTCTATATCGGCGGCGCTTTGGCTCTGTTCGGCTGGCGGATCGGCACGGTGCGCGAGGGCGCGCCGTTCGAACTGGTAAGCCGCGAAACCTTCCTGGTGGTCAACAACCTGTTGCTTTCGGTGATCCTCGGGCTGGTGCTGATCGGCACGCTTTACCCGCTGATGACCGAAGCATTCGGACACAAGGTGTCGGTCGGCGCGCCCTATTTCGATCGCATTGCCGGGCCGATCGCGCTCGCCCTGCTGATCGTCATGGCGGCGGGGCCGCTTACCCGCTGGCGCCGGGATCAGGTGCGCGCCGTGGCCGGGCGCATGCTTGTTCCGACTGCGGTCGCACTGGCGGCCGTGGTGCTGGTTGGTGCGCTCGCCTGGGGCCGGATCGGGCTGTTGCCCTATTGCGGGCTGGTGGTGGCGCTGGCCGTCGGCGTGGGATCGCTGGCACCGCTGTGGAAGCGCAACCTGCGCCGCACGCCGCTCTTCACCTATGGTATGGTGATCGCCCATCTGGGCTGTGCCGTCAGCCTGGCGGGCATGGCCTGCGATTCGGCGTTCACGGTCGAGAAGCTGGTGGCAGTCCGACCGGGCGACAGCATCGAGACGGCTGGCTGGACGCTGCGCTTCCAGCGCATCCTGCCGCTTGCTGGCGACAATTGGACGGCGTTGCAGGCGGACGTCATTGCGGAGGGCAGCGGCCGCGCGGTCGTGATCCATCCGCAGTCACGCTTCTTCGCCTCGCCGCCGACGACCACGACCGAGGCGGCCCTGCTGACCCGGTGGAATGGCCAGCTCTATGTCGTGCTGGGGCAGGAAGCCGATGCCGGCCGCTGGCAGATGCGGATCTGGTGGAAGCCGTTCGTGACGCTGATCTGGCTGGGCGGCATCATGATCGCGCTGGGCGGCCTGCTGGCGCTGGTCGGGCGGGAACGGCGCGGCTGGCTAATGAAATGGCGGGCGCGGAAGGCAATGGCATGAGGAAGCTGCTGATCTGGCTACCGCTTGTCCTGTTCCTCGGCTTCTTCGCGCTGTTCGCAAGCGGCCTGTTCAAGCCGGATGACCGCGTCATCACCTCCAAGCTGATTGGCCAGGCTTTGCCGGCCTTCACCCTGCCGGCTGCTGCCAGCGATCGTCCCGCGCTCGCCAGCACGCAATTGGCGGATGGCAAGCCGCGCCTGCTCAACATCTTTGCCAGCTGGTGCATTCCCTGCGCGGCGGAGGCGCCGCAACTGATGGCGCTCAAGCAGGCTGGGGTGGCGATAGACGCGATCGCGATCCGCGATGCCCGGCCCGATGTCGACGCCTTCCTGGCGCGCAACGGCAATCCCTATAGCCGGATTGGCCTGGATGCGCGCAGTGGCGTGCAGATCGCGCTGGGCTCGTCAGGCGTGCCGGAAACCTTCGTGATCGATGGCAGGGGCAGGATCGCCTATCAGCATATTGGTGACATCCGCGCCGATGACGTGCCGATGTTGCTGCAACGGCTGAAGGACGCACAATGATGAGGGGGCTGCTTTCTCTTCTCCTGTTGATGCTGGCAGCGCCGGTTCAGGCGCAGACCGCCCTGCCGCCCGCGCCCTATGCCGACCGGCAGCTTGATGACCCGGCGCTGGAGCGCAAGGCGAAGGCGCTGATGGAAACCATCCGCTGCCTGACCTGCCAGAGCCAGTCGATCGCCGATTCGAACGCCAGCATGGCTGGCGACATGCGCTCCGAGATACGCGAGCGGATCAGGTCGGGGGAGGAGCCTGAGCATATCAGGCGCTGGCTGATCGAGCGCTATGGCGACTGGGTCAGCTATGAGCCGACGGCCGCGCCGATCCTCTGGCCGTTATGGGCGGCGCCGATAATCCTGCTGTCATTGGGGCTGTTGTTGATGCGCGGACGGATCAAGCGGAGGCCGCGGGCATGACGGGCTGGATCATTGCTTTCGGCCTCGCCATCATGGCCATGGCGGTGCTCTGCTTCATCGGGCGTATCCCGCGCGTGACGCGGGAGATCGTTGCGGCGACTTTGTTGGTCGGCCTCGCGGGCTATGCCTGGCAGGGGCATCCCGGCCTTGCCGGCGCACCGCGACAGGTCGCGGCCGAGAAGGAAGCGCAGTTCGACGAGAAGCTGGCGGAGCGACGCCGCAGCCTGGCGGAGCGCTATGGCCCGGCCGGCCAATGGTTGATCATGTCGGATTCCTACGGGCGGCGCGGCCTGACCAAGGAGGCCGCCAATGTCCTGCTGTCCGGCCTCAAGCAGACGCCGGAAGACGCCAATCTGTGGCTGGGCATGGGGAATGCGCTGGTCGCGCATGCCGATGGCGTGGTCGCGCCGGCGGCGGACTATGCCTATCGCCAGGCGCTGCGGCTGGACCCGGAAGGACCGGCGCCGCGCTATTTCTATGGCCTTGCTTTGGCCCAGGCGGGGCAATTGGACGCCGCGCGCAAACAATGGTTGCCGCTGGCGCAATCGGCGCCCGAAGGCAGCAAGATCAAAGCGGAACTGCAGGCCAATATCGCGCGTATCGATGCCATGCTGGCGATGGATGCGGCTTCGCGATGATCCGCATCGGGGCGATCATTGCGTGAACCCTGTGCCCATGGTAGGGGCCGGCGGTTTGCTGGGCTCCGTCCTTGGAATGAGAATTGCCCTGGCAAGGGTTGCGACATGATATTGATGATCGAGCATTTCCTTCATGGCTGATGACAGCGCGGTCGCCGTCCCCGAAGACGGCGAGCAGGAAGGGCATGGCCATGCCCGCCAGAAAGCCACGGCCAAGCTGGTCGTCGGCGCGATCGGCATCGTCTTCGGCGATATCGGCACCAGCCCGCTCTACGCCTTCCGCGAAACCTTTGCGGGCCACCATCATCTCGACCTCGATCCCGACCATATATTGGGCGTCATCAGCCTGATGTTCTGGTCGATGATGCTGGTCGTGACGCTTAAATATGTCAGCATCATCATGCGCGCCGACAATAAGGGCGAGGGCGGTAGCCTGGCGCTGCTGGCGCTGATCAACGGCCAGACTAAGACGCAGCGCTGGTCGCGCGGCATCGTGCTGCTGGGCGTGTTCGCGACGTCGCTCTTCTACGGCGATTCGATGATCACGCCGGCGGTTTCCGTGCTGTCGGCGGTGGAAGGCCTGGCGGTCTATAATGCCAATCTGGCGCCGGCGATCCTGCCGGTCGCGGTGCTGATCCTGCTTGGATTGTTCTGGATCCAGGGGTTGGGGACCAACAAGGTTGCGACCCTGTTCGGCCCGATCATGCTGATCTATTTCGTGACGATCGCGTCGCTCGGCGTGCTCAGCATCGTCAAGACGCCGGGCATTCTCTACGCCTTTAATCCTTATTGGGCGGTGATGTTCTTTGCCACCGATCCGCTGCCCGCCTTCCTGGCGCTGGGCTCGGTGGTGCTGGCGGTGACGGGCGCCGAAGCGCTCTATGCCGATATGGGCCATTTCGGCCGCAGCCCGATCCGCGTGTCCTGGCTGATCTTCGTGCTGCCGGCGCTGATGCTCAACTATATGGGGCAGGGCGCGCTGCTCTTCCGGGAGGGTGCCGCGGCGCTGCACAGCCCCTTCTACAATCTCGCGCCCCAATGGATGCAGTTGCCGCTGATCGGCCTTGCCACGCTGGCGGCGATCATCGCCTCGCAGGCGGTGATATCCGGCGCTTTCTCGGTCACGCAGCAGGCGATCCAACTCGGCTTCATGCCGCGTTTGCGGATCGAGCATACCAGCGCCTCGACGGCCGGCCAGATCTACATTCCCCTGATCAACTGGGGCCTGATGGTGATGGTCATCCTGCTGGTGCTGGTGTTCAAGACATCGTCCAACCTGACCGCGGCCTATGGCATTGCCGTCACCGGTGCGATGTTCATCGACAATGTGCTGCTGACCGTGGTGCTCTATCGGCTGTGGCACTGGAAATGGTATTATGCCGCGCCGCTGCTTGCCGTCTTCTACCTGGTCGATGGCGCCTATCTGGCGGCCAATCTGACCAAGGTGCCCGACGGCGGCTGGTTCCCGCTGCTGATCGGCTTCGTCGTCTTCACCTTGTTGACCACCTGGTCTCGTGGGCGCCGGCTGGTGCAGGAACGGCTGCGCGAGGCAGCAATGCCGATCCCGGTATTCGTGGCTTCGGCCGCCAACAGCGCCGTGCGCGTGCCGGGCACCGCTGTTTTCATGACTTCGACGCCCGATGGCGTGCCGCATGCGCTGCTGCATAATCTCAAGCACAACAAGGTGCTGCACGAGCGGGTGATCCTGCTGACCGTCAAGATCAAGGATGTGCCCGTGGTCGAGGATGACGGCCGGTGCAAGCTGGAGGATCTGGGGCGCGGCTTCTTCCGTCTGGTGCTGCAATATGGCTTCATGCAGGAGCCGGATGTTCCGGCCGCGCTCAAGAATGTCACCGGCTGCGGTCAGGCGTTCAAGATGATGGACACCAGCTTCTTCCTGGCGCGCCAGACGCTGCTGCCTTCGGCCAATCCCGGCATGCCGCTGTGGCGCGAGAAGATCTTCGCCTGGATGCTCCGCAACGCGGAAAGCGCGATGGAATTTTTCCGCCTGCCGACCAACCGCGTTGTCGAACTGGGTAGCCAGGTCGAGATTTGACCGGCCTCTAGAAGAGCCGCATCTGCGCGCCTTCGGGCGGCCGGAACAGATCGGTGCGGACGCCGATCCGCGCCTGGCCCAGATTGGCCTTGCGCCGTGCCTTGGTGAAGCGGGTGCGGGTCAGGTCGGCCCAGACGCCCTGGCCGCGCATCCGACTACCGAAATCGGGATCATTGTCGCGGCCCCCGCGAATGTCCCGGATCATCGCCATTACCTTGGCGGCGCGATCGGGATAATGGGTTTCCAGCCAGGCGCGAAACAACGGTGCGACCTCATGCGGCAGGCGGACCAGGATGTAGTTGACGTCCTGCGCGCCGGCCATGGCGAGCCGCGCCACCACCTGTTCGATCTCATGATCGTTGATCGCGGGGATGATCGGCGACATGTTTGCCGATACCGGCACGCCAGCTTTGGCCAGTCGGGCGATGGTGGCGATCCGTCGCTCGGGATGGGGGGCGCGCGGCTCCAGCGTGCGCGCGACCTTGGGATCGAGCGAGGTGACCGAAATCATCACCGCGACCAGATTGTCGCGCGCCAGATCGGCAAGCAGGTCGATGTCGCGCAGGATGCGGTCGGACTTGGTGGTGATGAAGACCGGGTGGCGGCATTCCACCATCACCTCCAGTAATTGGCGGGTAATGCCCCAATCCTTCTCGATCGGCTGATAGGGGTCGGTATTCGTGCCCATGGCGATCGGCGAGACGCTGTAGTTGCGGCGCGCCAGTTCCTTGCGGAGCAGCGCCGCAGCGTCCGGCTTGGCGAACAGCCGCGTCTCGAAATCCAGGCCGGGCGACAGATCATGATAGGCGTGGGTTGGCCGGGCAAAGCAATAGATGCAGCCATGCTCGCAGCCGGCATAGGCGTTGATCGACTGGGAGAAGGCGATGTCGGGCGACGCATTCCGCGAGATGATCGTACGCGGTGTGATCAGCGACACGCTGGTGCGCAGTTTCTGGGCCGGTCCGTCGATCGCTTCCACGGCGTCGAGCCAGTCGCCGTCCGCCTCGCGCGCGGCAAGATTGAACCGGCTGCTTGCCTGGTTGTGCGTTGCGCCGCGTCCGGGGATATTTGCCATCCAGGAATGAGAACATATCATGAACTTATTGACAAGGTCGCTTCCGACGCGTCATGGCTGCCCCCTTGAAAGCAGGGGGAAATATCATGCGTGCCTGGTGGCTTGTTCCGGCTCTGATGTTGATGGCAGGCGCGGCCGATGCCGCGACGCCTACGACGGATTGCGCCGCAAATATGGTCTGCGCCAGCCGGCCCCAGTCGGTGGTCGAAGCGTTGCAGGCGGCGGGCTACAAGGCGGCGCTGACGAAGAGCAAGTCGACCGGCAATCCGATGATAGAGAGCGCGGCCTCCGGCTATAATTTCACCATCTATTTCTATGGCTGCGAAGAGATGAAGGACTGCAACTCGTTGCAATTCGGTATCAATTTCGCGGATGATGGCGGCAACACGGTCGAACTGGCGAACAAGTGGAACCAGTCCAAGCGCTTCATCCAGATGTCACTGGCCGACGACAAGACTCTGGACGTGTCCTATGACGTCAGCACGATCGGCGGTCTCAATCAGGAGAATTTTGCCGATGTGGTCGACTGGTGGTCAGTGATGCTCGGCGAACTCAGCAAATTCTTCAAGGAGAACCCGGCGCCCACGCTCAAGAAGTGAGGGCGCTCAGAGGCTGTTTGAGAAAGCCCGTTTCAGCCCGCTCCCCCGCCCAACCACCCGACAGGATGACACTGGATCGGGTGGTTGGGCGGGGAAGCGGGCTGGTGCCGTAACCAAAAATCGCTCTTTCGCGATTTTTCAAACAGCCGCTCAGCGCTCGGTGAGGCGCGGCATCAGCTCGACGAAATTGCAGGGGCGGAACCGGCTGTCGAGCTGGCTGGCGAGAATGCCGTCCCAAGCATCGCGCACCGCGCCAGTCGAGCCGGGCAGCGCGAAGATATAGGTGCCGCGCGCGACGCAGGCGGTAGCGCGCGACTGGATGGTCGAGGTGCCGATCGACTGATAGCTGAGCCACCGGAACAGTTCGCCGAAACCGGGAATTTCCTTGTCCTGCACCTGGGCCAGTGCTTCGGGTGTGACATCCCGGCCGGTGACGCCGGTGCCACCAGTAGTCAGGATAACATCGACCTGCGGATCGTCGATCCAGGCGTGAAGGCGCGCGACGATGGCGCTGCGATCATCGGTGACGATCAGTCGGTCGGCCAGGACATGGCCCGCGCCGGTCAGGCGATCGACCAGCGTGTCGCCGGACCGGTCGTCGGCCAAGGTACGGGTGTCGGAAACGGTCAGGACGGCAATGCGGACGGGCAGGAAGGTCCGGCCCTCGTCGATCGGCATCAGTCCGATCCGCCGGCGAGCATCGCCCGGCCATCGGCCTTGCTGAGACGCACCAGCTTGACGCCCTTGGCATTGGGGAAGGTTGGCCACATGCCCTGCGCCATACCGGTCAGGCAATCCGCCTCGCCCTTTGCCTGGATCTGGTACATCCAATAGTTGCGCATGACGATGTTCACATAGGCGCGGGTTTCATAATAGGGCAGGGATTCGATGAAGAGCAGGGGATCGCCCTTGTCCTTCACCTCGCTGTTCCAGCGTTCGACCGGCAGCGGGCCGGCATTATAGGCGGCCATCACCTTGGGCAGCAGGCCGCCGGTCGCGCTCATGTCGCGCAGCGATTCCAGGTAGCGCTGGCCATATTCCATGTTGGTGGACGGCACGAACAATTGCGATGCGTTCGACAGGCCGACATCGCCGGCGGTTCCGGGGCGCACCTGCATCAGGCCGCGGGCGCCGGCGCTGGAGACGACGTCGGAACGGAAGCCGGATTCCTGCAGCGTATGGGCGTAGATCAGCGATGGGTCGACACGCCAGCCGCCGTCCGGCCGCCAGGCCGGCGCCGGGAAGCGGGCGAAACTGTCGGGCTGTTTGCCGGCCGGGCCATTATGGGCGAGCCAGAGTTGGGTTGCCGGCAGGTTGAGCGCGCTGGCGAGCCGCAGCAGCGCATCATATTGGGCGGTGCCGCCCAGCTTCGCCTGATAGCGCAAAATCTCGTCGGCGCGGCCATTTTCGCCAATATCGGCCAGCGCGATCGCGCTGCGGACATTGGGGCTGTCCTTGAGCTGGCGCCAGTCATTGTCGCTGAAACGCGCATTCATGGTCGCCCCGCCCAGTGGCATGCCCAGGCTCTCGCGGGCGAGCAGGCCATAGAAGGTCTCGTCGGATCGCGCCGCGAGCTTCAGCATATTCTCGACCTTCTCGGCCTCGCCGCAGACCATATAGGCGCGCGATGCCCAATAGGCACCGGCCGCGCGCATGTCGGCGTCGCCCGCCAGTGCGGCGACATTGGCGAAGGCCGGGGCGGCAGCGCGGCAATCATTCTGGCGCCAGGCGGCCAGGCCCGTCGTCCAGTGAGCCTGCACAGTCCAGTCGCCGCCGGTACGGGTTTCGAGCGCGCGCGCGGCCATACGGCGCGCGTTGAGATCGTCGCTTTCAATATAATAGGCCCAGGCAACACGCTGGCGCACCTCGGTCAGGCCTTCGGGCGTCAGCCCCGCTTCGCCGGCGGCAAGCAGCCCTTCCGCGCCGGCCGGATCGTCATTCTTGATGAAGGTCAGGATCTGGGCCGACAGGCTCTGGGCCAGAACGTCCGTCTTGCTGCCGCTGACATATTGGCGGCGGGGTGCCGAGCCCAGCCATACCAGCTTCTGCACCTGCGGCAGATCGGGCAGGATGGTCGCGCCGCGCTTCTGCGCCAGGCGGGAAAGCTGGTCGGCCTTGGGCAGCCAGGCTGCCTTGTTGACGAGGTCGAGCAGGTCGAACAGCTCGACGCGCGGCGACCCCTTGGCAAGATAGAGTTCCGACAGGGCCAGCGGACGGACCGCATCCTGCGGGTCGAGTGCCAGGATCATCGCCTTGGCATCCGACCATTTCTGGTCACGCAGGGCGGCGAAGATGGCATTGTAGCGCGCCTTGTCGCCATCGGACAGCTGGAGCGGCGTGCCGGCGGTGGAACTGGTCGGCAAGGTGGGGAGGGTTTCGGCCGCCTTGGCGCCGGCCGGGATCGCCAGCGCCGCGCTCATGCTGAGCAGGGCAAGGCTGGAAATGCGGGTTGCAACGCGAATCACGGGCGGTCTTCCTCAATCAGGCTTTGCAGGGCGCGCCAGCATTCCGCCTTGGCCGCAGGCTGGCTGAGCAGCAGCCGCGGATGGAATGTGGCAATGGCGGGCACAGTGCCGCCATCATGGTTAAAGGGGCGTAAACCGACGGGCCGGTCCGCGCCATCGGTCGGAAGCAGCGCACGGACCGTCCGATCGCCCAACAGGAGCAGGCGGCGCGGCGCGGCGAGATGGACATGGAGCCTGATGCGATCGGCGACATGCGCCAGATCGCTGGCCTCCACCATGCCGCCGGCGGGGCGGACGGTGAACAGCGAAGCCAGGCAGATATCGTCACGGCGCAGGCCGATGGCCCGCATCATGGCATCGAACAGCGCGCCGGCGCGATCGGCGAACAAATGGCCCGCGCCGGCATCTGCCATGTCGGGCATGTCGGTAATGACCATCAGCGATGCTTCGGCCGGGCCGGTCGGCAGGATCGGGGTGACGGGCCATTTGCGTTCGGGCTGGGCCGAATCACTGGCAAGCCATTCGAGATAGGCGTCCAGCGTCTTGGGTTTTTCGGGGGGCGGTGGAGCAAAGGCCTTCGCAGCCTGCTCGGCCAGTTGCGCGCGTGTCGGCTGGGGCCGCAACCAGTTGACTGGTGCTTCCGCTACGGCGCCGTCCACCCCCGCCAGCGACCACCACGCCAGATAAGCGTCCGGCGCTGCGGCTCCAAAGTCCCGCTCTAATCCCCGCATCACGATGCCCTTGGGCCAGAGGTTGACGCGAGGGTCAAGAATCTTCATCGCGTGGAATGTCAAAACGTTGGAGTAATAAGGCGACCGGATGGCCGGACATGTGCTGGCGGGCGCCTTTATGGAGGGATTATGAGCGAACGGGATTCGATGCCCTATGACATCGTCATCGTCGGTGGGGGGCCGGCTGGCCTGTCTGCAGCGATCCGGCTGAAGCAACTGGCCAATGCCGCCGGGCAGGAACTGGCCGTCTGCGTGCTGGAAAAGGGGTCGGAAATCGGCGCCCATATCCTGTCAGGCGCGGTGGTCGATCCCAGGGCGCTGGATGAGCTGATCCCCGACTGGAAGGAACAGGGCTGCCCGATGGCCGATGTTCCGGTCACCGACAACCAGCATTGGGTCTTGTCCAAGGCGGGCAAGATGGCGATGCCGCACATCATGACGCCGGGCTGGATGCACAATAAGGGCACCTATACCGGATCGCTGGGCAATCTGTGCCGCTGGCTGGCCGAGCAGGCCGAAGGTCTTGGCGTCGAAATCTTCCCCGGCTTCGCCGCTGCCGAAATCCTCTACAATGAGGATGGCAGCGTGAAGGGCGTCGCGACCGGCGACATGGGCATTGCCCGTGATGGCGAGCGCAAGGCGGACTATCAGCCGGGCCTGGAACTGCACGCCAAATATACTTTCTTTGCGGAGGGCGCGCGCGGCCACCTGACCAAGATCCTCAAGCGCCAGTTCGACCTGGAGGCCGATTGCGAGCCGCAGGTCTATGGTCTGGGGATGAAGGAATTGTGGGACATCGATCCCGCCAAGCATCAGCCGGGCCTTGTCATCCATACGCAGGGATGGCCGCTAACTGACGCATATGGCGGCGGTTTTCTATACCATCAGGCCAATGGCCAGGTTGCGCTCGGCTTCGTCGTGGGCCTGGGTTATCGCAACCCGCATCTCTATCCGTTCGAGGAATTCCAGCGCTGGAAGCAGCATCCGGAAATCCGCAAGTTCCTGGAGGGCGGTCGCCGCGTTTCCTATGGCGCGCGCGCGATCAACGAGGGCGGCTGGCAGTCGATCCCCAAGCTGGTCTTTCCCGGTGGCGCTCTGATCGGTTGCTCGGCCGGCTTCGTCAACGTGCCCCGCATCAAGGGCAGCCATACCGCCATGAAGTCGGGCATGCTGGCCGCCGAGGCCGCGTTCGAGGCGATCCAGGACGAACGCGCGCGCGACGTGCTGCACGATTATGAGGATCGGCTGCGTTCCAGCTGGATCGCGGACGAACTGAAACTGGTGAAGAATGCCGAGCCGCTGCTGGCCAAGTTCGGCAACACCATCGGCACGCTGCTGGCCGGCATCGACATGTGGATGCGCACGCTCAAGATCGGCCTGCCTTTCACCATGAAGCACAAGCCCGACTGCGAGAAATTGTGGCGCAAGGACCAGTGCCAGAAGATCGCCTATCCCAAGCCCGATGGCGTGATCAGCTTCGACCGTCTGTCCTCGGTTTTCCTGTCGAACACCAATCATGAAGAGGACCAGCCGGTCCATCTGCAGTTGAAGGATCCGTCGGTCCCGATTTCCTACAATCTGCCCCTTTATGACGAGCCGGCTCAGCGTTATTGTCCTGCCGGTGTCTATGAAGTGGTCGGTCTGGATGAAGGGGAGCCTCGCTTCCAGATCAACGCGCAGAATTGCGTCCACTGCAAGACATGCGACATCAAGGACCCGACCCAGAATATTAACTGGGTCGTGCCCGAGGGTGGTGGAGGACCGAATTATCCGAACATGTAGGGGCCTGATTCCAGGACTGTTGCTGATGCTGCCGGCTGTAGCCGGCGCATCGGTCGATCCCGATATGGCCTTGCATGCCTATGTCCGCGCGCGCCTTGCCGATGGTGAAGGCGCGCTGGGCGTTGCGGTCGACAGCTATCGTGTGGCCCTCGCCGGCGATCCGACCAGCCTTGCCATTGCCCGCCGTTCCTATGTCCAGGCATTGGAAAGCGGCGACATGCCGCTGGCATTGCAATCGGCCGCGTTGCTGGATGAGGGCGGCATGCTGCCGCGCGACGGCACCTTGCTGCGGATTTGTGACGCGTTGGGGCGCAAGGATTGGGCGGCGGCGCAGACCTTCACCGATCGCCTGGTGGAGGAAGGCAATTTCTCCTTCCTCGCCCCGATCGTGCAAAGCTGGATATCGCTGGGCCAGCGCCGCTATGTGGCGCCCGTCATCGACAGCAAGGACAAGTTCGGGGCGCTGGGCGCCCGCTATCTTGACGAACATCTGGCGTTGCAGGCCATGGCGCGGGGCGACAAGGAAGAGGCGATTGGCGCGATGCGCCGCGCCTTGGCCTTGCGCGTGACGGATGACGAAGCGCTGCGCCTGACCTTCGCCGCGCAACTGGCCGGGCGCCGCGCGAAGGCGGATGCCTTGGCCCTGCTGCCCGCCGATGAGGCGAGCTTCGCCAAGGCCCATGCGGACGTTGCCCGCGGCAAGGTGCCGGGAGCGATTGCCGCCCCCTTCACGCCCAGGCAGGGCTTTGCCCAATTGCTGGCCCGTCTGGCGGTCGACATCGCGTCCGACGAAACGGGCACGGCGCTGGGCATTCGTCTGGCGCGGATCGCGACCTTTGCCGATCCGGCCGCTGCCGAGCCGCATCTGGTGGCGGCGAAGCTGCTGGTGGCGGGCGATCTCGCCAATTATGCGGCGGCGGAAGCGCGCAAGGTGCCGGTGACTGGCTGGTATGGCGCGCTCGCTCAGGCGGAACTGGTCGAAGCGCTGGCCGCGTCGGGTGATCGCGATGGTGCGATTGCCCTGGCGCAAAGCCTGGCATCGGCTTCCAATGCCGAGCCGGAACGCCTTGTAAGACTTGGACGGTTGCTGGCGGATTCGGGAGATTTCGACGGCGCTGCGTCGGCTTTCCATCGTGCGCAGGCGGGCTATTCGGCCGACAGCCTGCCCTGGGCGCTGCTGTTGTTTGAAGGCAGTGCGCTTGAGCAGGGGAAGCGGTGGGACGAGGCTCGTGCGGTGCTGGAAAAGGCGGCCGTCATGGCCCCGAATGAACCGGTCATCCTCAATTATCTCGGCTATGCCCAGATCGAACGGCGGCAGAATGTCGATGTGGCGCTCGACCTGCTGAAAAAGGCGAGCGCGCTCAAGCCCCAGGATGCGTCGATCACGGACTCGCTTGGCTGGGCCAAGTTCGTGACCGGGGACGTCAAGGGCGCAGTCCCGGTGCTGGAACGCGCCGCAGCAGGGGCGCCCGGCGATGCCACGATCAACGAACATCTGGGCGACGCACTGTGGACCGCTGGCCGTCGCTACGAAGCCCGCTACGCCTGGCGCGCAGCGGCGGTCTTCGCGGAGGGGGATGTCGCCAATCGGCTTGACGCCAAGGCCCGCGAAGGGTTGAAACCCGAATATGCAGCGCCCTGAGATTGCATTGAAA
The DNA here is from genome assembly GCF_049472635.1 of Sphingobium salicis subsp. salicis. Taxonomy (NCBI): domain Bacteria; kingdom Pseudomonadati; phylum Pseudomonadota; class Alphaproteobacteria; order Sphingomonadales; family Sphingobiaceae; genus Sphingobium; species Sphingobium salicis. The sequence goes on along the minus strand of NZ_JAYRCS010000001.1, from coordinate 1,715,207 downwards.
TCCTGTGAACATATCTGAACAACTAACTGAAATTGCTTACGCAAAGGTCAATATGGCCTTGCATGTGCGAGAGCGCCGCGCGGATGGCTATCATGCGCTGGAAAGCCTGTTCGTCTTTGCCGAGGATGGGGACATTCTCCATGCCCGGCAGCGCGATGACGGCGTCATCACGCTTGCCGTGGAAGGCCCTTGTGGTGCTGGCCTGAGCGGCGACGAGGACAATCTGGTCATGCGGGCGGCGCGGAGTCTTCAGGCGGCCACCGGTATAACGGCCGGTGCCGATATTCGGCTCGACAAGCGACTGCCGGTTGCATCCGGCATTGGTGGTGGCTCGGCGGACGCCGCCGCGACGCTGCGCTTGCTGACGCGTATCTGGAGCTTCGAGGTAGAAGATACTGTATTACAGAAATTATCCCTGTCGCTGGGGTCGGACGTGCCGGCCTGCTTGGCCAGTACCACGCAACTGGTGCGCGGCCGTGGCGAGCTGCTGGAGGCGCAGGCGCTGGATGATCTGTCGAGCCGGCCGATGCTGCTGGTCAATCCGCGGGTCGGCGTCTCGACGGCGTCGGTCTTTGCCGGCTGGGACAGGATCGATCGCGGTGCGCTCGATGCGCTGGATATTGATGGGCTTGCGCGCGACGGGCGCAATGATCTGGAGGCGCCGGCCCTGCTGTTGGCGCCTGTGATCGGTGAAGTGCTGGAGGCGTTGCAGGCGCAAAGGCCCCGGCTCGCGCGCATGTCCGGGTCGGGCGCGACCTGTTTCGCGCTGTTCGATGACGAGCAGGGAAGGGGGCAGGCGGCGGACGCACTGCGCCGCGATCATCCGGATTGGTGGGTGATGGAAACGAGGATCAGGACATCATGAGCGAAGCCTTCACCACCGTGCGCGAGGGCGATCTCGACCTGCTGATCATCGTCGATCATGCCTCGGCCCATGTCCCCGACGATATCGACCTGGGCATCGATCCGACGCTGCTTCGCGAACATATCGCGATCGACATCGGCGTGGCGGAGGTCAGCCAGTTGCTCGCGGCGCAACTGAACTGCTCCGCGATCCTGGCCGGTATCTCCCGCCTAGTCATCGATCTCAATCGCGAAGAGGATGCGCCCGGCCTGCTGCCGGTGATGAGTGACGGCCATGCTATTCCGGGTAATCGGGACGCTGATCTGGCCGAACGGATGCGCCGCTTCCATCATCCCTATCATCAGCAGGTGGCGGCCATGCTTGACGGCATGACGTCACCCTTCATCCTTTCCGTGCATAGCTTCACACCGTGCCTGGCGAGCGATCCGGCGCAGCAACGGCCCTGGGACATCGGCATTCTCTATAATCAGGATGATCGGGCGGCGCGGATCGCCATTCCGATGCTGGAGGCGGCGGGGCTGAATGTCGGCGACCAACTGCCCTATTCGGGGCAATTGCTCAACGCGACCATGAATCGCCATGCGGAAGCCAATGGTATCCCCTATCTGGGCATCGAGATACGGCAGGATCTGGTTGACGATGCTGCGGGGCAGCGCCGCTTTGCCGATCTGCTCGGGCCGATCGTGCTGGAGTGCCGTAACCGGCTGAGTTGATGGTCGGGCCTGGCGCGCCGGGCCATAGAGGATGTCGAAAGGAGATGTTCTGATGGGGCTGCGATTGTCTGGCGCACTGATGCTGGCGGGGCTGGCCCTGGCGGGATGTGACGGCAAGGGCGGCGGGAGTGGGGCGATCGCCGATGACGAAAGCCTGATCGACTGCGCGATCGGCAAGGGCGCTTGGTCGCGGGCGTGCGGCGTCGAACGCGAGGGCGACATGTTGACGCTGCGCCATCGGGATGGCGGGTTCCGGCGGCTGAGGATCGTGCAGGACGGGCGCGGCCTGGTTTCAGCCGATGGTGCCGAGGACGCGAAGCTCACTATCATCGACAAGGGGCTGGTCGAAGTGACGATCGGTGCCGACCGGTATCGGCTGCCCGCTACCGTGGCGGCCAAGCCGAATTGATGGTGCCCGACCCGATATTGACGGCAGCAGCCATCCGTGCGGCCGAGCAGGCGGCGTTTGATGCTGGTGTCGATCCCTATGAACTGATGGAACGAGCCGGTGCGGCGGCGGCGCAGATCATCTGGCGTGTCGGGCATCGACGGGACGCGCTGATCCTCTGTGGTCCTGGCAATAATGGTGGTGATGGTTTTGTTATTGCTCGTATATTGCGCGAACTTGGCGTGCCGGTGCGGGTCTCCTCCCTGGGGGACAGTCGCACTGCATCCGCCCTGCGGGCCAGGGCATTATGGGACGGCCCGGTAGAGTCGCTGGCCGATGCCGCGCCGGCGGCGCAACTGGTCGACGCCCTGTTCGGCACGGGGCTGACGCGCGGCCTGGATGCGGCGGTGGCGGACCGGTTGGGCGAATTGGTGGCGCATGCCAATCACAGCTATGCGATCGATCTGCCGAGCGGGGTGGGGACGGATGACGGCCAGCTATTGTCGGCGGTGCCGAAGTTCGACGTGACGATTGCTTTGGGCGCGTTCAAGCCCGCGCATCTGTTGCAGCCGGCGGCCAGCCTCATGGGGAAGCTGGTGCGGGCGGACATCGGCCTCTCCATGCCGCAGGACATGCATGTGCTTGCACCGCCACGGCTTCGCGCGCCTGTTGCCGCTGCGCATAAATATAGCCGAGGTCTGGTCGGCGTTGTCGGCGGTCTTATGCCGGGCGCGGCAGCGCTGGCAGCGGCTGCGGCGGCCCATTCCGGTGCTGGCATGGTGAGGCGCTATGACGCTTCGCCTTGTGAGGCCAGGCCACATGCCATCGTTCATCAGCAGATTGAGGACGAAACTGTCCTCAGCGATGCTCTTTCCGAAGCTCGACTGGCGGCCGTGCTGGTCGGTCCGGGATTGGGCCGGGAGGATGGGGCACAGATGCGGCTTGATGCTGCGCTGGCATGCAAGCGGCCGCTGGTGCTGGACGCCGATGCGCTCACCTTGCTGGCAGCAAGGGCAGCTACCCATATCCCGGCCGGATCGATCCTGACCCCGCATCAAGGCGAATTCGTCCGGCTGTTCGGCGATCTGCCGGGCAGCAAGATCGACCGGGCGCTGGCCGGCGCCCGCATGACGAGGTCGGTTGTGGTCTATAAGGGCGCGGACAGCGTGATCGCCGCGCCGGATGGCCAAGTAGCGGTGGCGCGGGGCGCTTCGACCTGGCTGTCTACCGCCGGAACGGGTGATGTGCTGGCTGGCCTGGTCGTCGGGCGACTGGCCGTGACCGGCGATCCCTTCCGTGCGGCGTGCGAGGCGGTGTGGCTGCATGGGGACGCTGCGCGACGGGCTGGCCCGGCTTTTGTCGCGGATGATTTGCTTGCCGCGCTTCCAGCCGCTATCGGCTCGCGGCTGTGACCCAAGATAATGATCTCATCCTCCGCATCGCCGCCAAGGGCGATGGCGTCACCGCCGATGGGCGGCATTTCGCGCTGGTAGCACCGGGCGACCGGATTGCTGCCGACGGCAGCATCATCGCTGGCCCGCATCATGTCGACGCGCCCTGTGTCCATTTTCCCGGTTGCGGTGGCTGCGAACTGCAGCAGATCGACGAGCCGAGCCTCGCTGATTTCGTCAGCGCCCGCGTGACCGGTGCGCTGGCCGGGCAGGGCGTAGTGCCGCAGATGGTGCTGCCGGCCCATGTCTCGCCGCCGCGCACGCGTCGCCGTGCCTCGCTGCGTGCCGCGCGGCAGGGCAAGCGGATCACCATCGGCTTTGCCGAGCAGGGCAGCCATGTTCTGGTCGACCTGACGATGTGCGAGATACTGGATCCGCGCCTGTTTGCACTGATCGCGCCGCTGCGGACGATGCTGTTGACCTGTCTGCCCGACAAGCGCGCCGCGCATGTGCGCATGTCGCTGACCGACCAGGGCATTGACCTGTTGCTGGAAGGCGTGAAGGTCGAGGGGCTGGCGGCGGACGAGGCGCTGGGTGATTTCGCCCGCGGACACTCTCTGGCACGGCTGACCATCGACCAGGGCGATGGCCCCGAAACCCGTTGGGAGCCGGAGCCGGTGACCGTCAGCTTTGGTGGCGTGGCGGTCGGTTTCCCGCCCTATTCCTTCCTGCAGGCGACGCCCGATGGCGAGGCTGTCTTGGTGAAGGCAGTGCAGGACGCGCTGCCCGCGACCGGCGCTGTCGCCGATCTGTTCTGCGGCCTTGGCACCTTTGCGCTGGCGATCGGCGCCAATCGGCCGGTCTATGCGGCGGAGGGCGCGCGCGATCTGGTGCTGTCGCTCAAGCTCGCCGGCCATCGCGCACAGCGGCGCATGGTGGCGGATCATCGCGACCTGTTCCGCCGCCCGCTGACGCCCGAGGAGTTGAACCGCTTTGCCGCCGTGGTGATCGATCCGCCCCGTGCGGGTGCGCGCGAACAGGCGATGCAACTGGCGCAGTCGACGGTGCCGTTGATCGCCTATGTCTCGTGCAATCCGGGCAGCTTCGCCCGCGACGCCGTGCATCTGGTGGCGGGTGGCTATGTGCTCGACAGCGTCATGCCGGTCGGCCAGTTCCGCTGGTCGACCCATGTCGAGCTGGTCGGGATTTTCCGGCGCCCCTGAGCGATTTCCTGTGAAGTTCACACCGTCGTGGAGGGGGCAAATGCCCCAAAGAAAATCCCTCGCTGCGAGGGGGCGGCAGCGAGGGATATAGTCTTTCGTTCGATCCTCGGCCTATGCGGGCCGTTGGACGGGCACCCTCTCCTAAAGGGGAGCGTTACCCGTCTTAACCGAGCTTGATGACAGTTGCGCGACGACGGGCGGGCAGCGTTTCCGCATAGAGGCTGGCCATCGGCTCGTCCGACACTTCGATCGTCGATTCCGACGTGAAGCCGTTGAAGCCGGTGCGCATCGCCGCGCCATAGGCGCCAAGCATGCCGATTTCGATATAGTCGCCGACCTTCACGTCCGCCGGGAGCATGAACGGGCCGACCATATGGTCCATGTCGTCGCAGGTCGGGCCATAGAAGGAGAAGCCTTCCAGCTCTTCTTCGCTCTCATCTTCGCGCAGCAGGGCGACGGGGAAGCGCCAGCCGATATGCGCGGCGTCGAACAGCGCGCCATAGGCGCCGTCGTTGATGTAGAGTTCCTGACCGCGGCGGCGTTCGACGCGCACGATGATCGAGCTATATTCCGCCGACAGCGCGCGGCCGGGTTCACACCACAGTTCCGACGAATAGCTGACCGGTAGGCTTTCAAAGCCGCGGTGGATGGCTTCGAAATAATTTTCGAGCGCGACCGGCTCCATGCCCGGATAGATGGACGGGAAGCCGCCGCCGACATCAATGATGTCGACCGTGACGGCCGCGTCGACGATCGCGGCGCGCACGCGCTCGATCGCATCGCTGTAGGCCTGGGGGCTCATCGCCTGGCTGCCGACATGGAAGCAGATGCCCAGCGCATCGGCGGCCTGACGGGTTGCCATCAGCAGCTCGCGGGTCTCGCCCAGCTCCGCGCCGAACTTCGACGCCAGGCTGAGTTCCGAATGTTCGGACGAAACGCGCAGGCGCACGCACAGCTCCAGATCGGTCGCATCACCGGTGGCGCGCATGATCTTTTCCAGCTCGTCGATCGTGTCGAGCGAGAAGGTGCGCACGCCATGGACATGGTAAGCTTCTGCGATTGCTTCCTCGGCCTTAACCGGGTGCATGAAGCAGAGCTTGGCCTTGCCTTCGAGCGTTTCGGCAACGAGACGCACTTCGGCAATTGAAGCCACGTCGAAATGCGTGATGCCCGAATCGAAAAGCGTACGGATCAGATCAGGAGACGGATTCGCCTTGACTGCATAGAGCGAGCGACCCGGAAACTTCTCAGTGAAGAAACGGGCGGCCCGAGCTGCGGCTTCGGGACGGATCAGCGTTACCGGTGCTGCCGGTGTGAGGGCGGTCGCTACCCCCAGCGCGCTATGATGCTTGTGCAACTCAAGGGACCTCCAGTGTAGTTCAGGGCGAAAAAGCTGCCTTGCGGTGGAAGTCCCATGGGGCAGCGAGCGGCCGATATATGCGGTGGGGTCCCCCCTGTAAAGCGCATATGAAAATTTTGTTGCGCAGCCCGCTATGAAACGTGCGTCATGCTGGATGGGTTGTTGAAAAGACAGGATATTTCGGCCGGACGAAAGATAGTTTCCACGGAATTAACGCGGAATTTTACACGCCCGGCCGGGTAGAATCGGGAGTGGAATCAGGACAGCCGGCCCTTGAAATCCGCATAGGAAAAGCTGCGGATTTCCCGGAGTTCATCGCTCTTGGAATTCCACAGCCAGATGGCGGGCAGGGGCACGCCGTTGAAGGTGTTGGTCTTCACCATCGAATAATGGGCCTGGTCCAGGAAGGCGATGCGCGCACCCGGTTCGGCGCCGCCGGGCACCCGATAATCGCCGATGATATCGCCCGCCAGGCAGGATGGACCGCCCAGGCGCGTGACCGGGCCTTCGTCCTGCTCATGCAGCATGGCGGGGCGATAGGGCGCCTCGATCACGTCGGGCATGTGGCAGGTGGCGCTGATGTCGGTGATCGCGACGGGCATGCCATTGTCGATCACGTCCAGGATCTCGCCGATCAGGATGCCGGCATCGAGCGCCATCGCTTCGCCGGGTTCGATATAGAGTTCAAGGCCCGTCTGCGCCTTGATCGCCTGAAGGAAGGCGATCAGCTCGTCGATCTGGTAGTCGGCGCGGGTGACATGGTGGCCACCGCCGAAGTTCAGCCATTTGAGGCCGGCGACATGGGGCATGACGAACGGCTCGATCGCCGCCCAGGTGCGCTGGAGCGGCAGGAAATCCTGTTCGCACAGATTGTGGACGTGGAGGCCGTCCACCCCGTCCAGATGCTCTGCGCGCAACTGGTCGACCGGGAAGCCGAGGCGGCTGTGCGGCTGCGACGGGTCATATTTGGGCACCTCACCCTCGGGGTGAAGCGGATTGAGGCGCAGGCCGATGTCGAAGATGCGGCCTTCTGCGCGCGCGGCATCGATCACCGGCTTCATGCGGGCGATCTGGCCGGGGCTGTTGAAGATCACATGGTCGGAAATCTTGAGGATTTCGGCCAGATCATCGGGCTTGTAGGCAGCGCAATAGGTCGCGACCTCGCCCTGATATTCCTCGCGGCCTAGGCGCGCTTCATAGATGCCCGAGGCGCAGACGCCGTCGAGATATTCGCCCAGCACGCCGCCCAGCGACCACATGGAAAAGGCCTTGAGCGCGCCCAGCACCTTGATGCCGGCGCGGTCGCCGATATCGCGCAGCACCGACAGGTTCCGTCGCACCGCCGCTTCATCGACGACGAAGGCGGGGGATGGGACGCGGTACAAGTCGAAATGGGCGAAAGCGGCGGGATCGCCAGCCTTGGTTTCCATGAAATTATTACTCCTGATCCGCCAGCGGGCGGACATCGTTGATCAGGGCCTTGAGGACCAGGCCGGGTTCCTCGACCATCGGCATATGGGCCGAATGCTCGAACCAGATGGTCTTCTTGGCGGGGGCTTTCAACCGGTCCATCCACTGCGCGGCGAGCGGCGAGGGTACGGTATAGTCGGTGCGGCCGAGCAGCATGATGACCGGCAGCTTCATCTCGTGGACCTTGGCGAAGCTGACGTCCGCAACGCGCGGCCACAGGGCCGTGGTCGAAAATTCGCTGCCTGCGCCCCAGGCCTTGCGGTCTTCGGGCGTATAGTCGGGCGACAGGCGCGGCGTTTGGAAGTAGAGCGTCGGGTCGGGCCGGTCGGCCATCAGCGAGCCATAGGGAATGGCGTAGCGGCGCCAGCCGTCCGCCTTGTCGATCGTGAACGGCCCGCTGTCGGGATAGGGGGCAAGCGCCTCGATCGCCTTGACGGCATCGGTGTTGCCGGCCTTCCTGGCCTGCGTGATGGTCCAATCCATGCCCATGCGTTCGCCGGCGCGGAAGTCGATCGCCTGGCCCATGCCGACATAGGCGTAGAGCAGGTCGGGCCGCTTGATCGCGACCGAGAGGCCCACCGCCGAGCCCCAGCTATGGCCGAGCAGGAAGAGCTTGCGCTTGCCATAGCGGGCCTTGAGATAGTCGATCAGTTCGATCGCGTCGTCGCGATAGCGATCCAGCGTCATGGTCGGCGCGATCGCCTTGGGATCGTTCAGCGCGTAGCTTTTGCCTGCGCCGCGCTGGTCCCACTGGACGACGGTGAAGAAATCTTCCCATGGCCGCTGGAACGACCAGGCGAAGGGCATTTCCACCGCGCCGGGGCCGCCATGGACATAGAGGAGGATCGGGTTGGCCCGATCGGCGCCGCGCACATTGATCGCCTGCCGCGCGCCACCCAAGGTCACGACCAGATCTTCCTGGACGCCATTCGGCGTCACGATCCGGTTGACGTCGGCGACGATGGCCTTGGCCGGGGCGTAGGGATCGGGGGGCTGCTGCGCCGATGCCGCAGGAACCAATAGAGAAAGGGCCAGAACGGCCCACATGGGGTTTCGCATTCCAGCCCACTCCGTCATCCCCGCGCAGGCGGGGATCCATCTCCCACCCCATCCCCAGACGCCAAGTCCGGAGATGGGTTCCCGCGTTGACCTTCGGTCGCCCTTCGGGTCGCGGGAAGGACCAGGTTTCTGCTACAACCGAAGCTTAGAAGGCCAGCGGCGCGTCCAGTTCCTTCACCTGCCAGGGCAGGCCGTGCTTGTTGAGCATATCCATGAAGGGATCGGGATCGAACTGCTCGATGTTGAACACGCCTTCGCCCTTCCAGGCGCCGGTCAAAATCATGGCGGCGCCGATCATCGCGGGCACACCGGTGGTGTAGCTGACCGCCTGGTTGCCGGTTTCGGCATAGGCGTCCTCATGGTCGCAGACCTGATAGATATAGACGGTCTTTTCCTGACCATCCTTCTGGCCGGTCGCGATGTCGCCGATATTGGTCTTGCCCTTGGTGGTCGAACCCAGGCTCGACGGTTCGGGCAGAACGGCCTTCAGGAACTGCAGCGGAATGATTTCCTGGCCATTATAGATGACCGGATCGATCCGGGTCATGCCGACATTCTGCAGCACTTCGAGATGCTTGAGATAGGCGTCACCGAAGGTCATCCAGAAGCGGATGCGCTTGATTTCGGGATAGTGGGTGGCAAGGCTTTCCAGTTCCTCATGATACATGAGGTACATGTTCTTTTCGCCGACCTGATCGAAGTCGAACACCTGCTTGTGGCTCAATGCCGGGCCTTCGACCCATTCGCCGTTCAGCCAGTGACGCGACGGGGCGGTCACTTCGCGGATGTTGATTTCCGGATTGAAGTTGGTGGCGAAATGCTGGCCATGGTCGCCGCCATTGCAGTCGAGAATGTCGAGCGTGTCGATCGTGTCGAGCAGATGCTTCTTGATGTAGCTGGCGAACACGCTGGTTACGCCCGGATCGAAGCCCGAACCCAGCAGCGCCATGATGCCGGCTTCCTTGAAGCGTTCCTGATAGGCCCACTGCCAGCTATATTCGAACTTGGCGGTGTCGCGCGGTTCGTAATTGGCGGTGTCGAGATAATCGGTCTTGGTCGCGAGGCACGCGTCCATGATCGCCAGATCCTGATAGGGCAGCGCCAGGTTCACGACCAGCTTGGGCTGGACCTTCTGGATCAGGGCGATGGTCTCTTCAACATTGTCGGCGTCGACCTGGGCCACGTCGATATCCACGCCGACCAGCTTCTTGACCGATTCGGCGACCTTCTCGCAGCTGACGATGCGGCGGCTGGCCAGCGTGATATGGCTGAAAATATCAGGGTTCATCGCCATCTTGTGGACCGCGACAGACCCGACGCCGCCTGCGCCGATGACCAGAACCTTGCTCAATTCAACTGCTCCATAACTGTGGTCGCGCCGGACGCGCGAAAGCGCCCATATAGGGGCGTCGCGTGACAGAGCAAAGTCAGAGTTAGAAGCTGGCCCCGTCGACCTTCTGGATGGTCAGTGCTTCGATATCGATCGCAGGCACGCAGCGCAGGTTGATCGCGCGCATTTCACCCTGGGGCGACTTGCCGAGCGCGAAGGCTTCCGTCCCGCAGGTCTTGCAAAATTGATGCGTGATGGCGTGCTTGTAGAAGAGATAGTCGGTCAGTTGATCGGCGCCGCTGTCGAGGCGGAACTGGTCGACCGGAACGAAGGTCAGGACGAAGCCCTTCCGGCCGCAATGGGAGCAGTTGCAGCTCATCGCCTCGCTGGGCGGATCGGCATCGACGGTGAAGGTGACGGCGCCGCAATGGCAGCTTCCGCTATAGGCCATCCTCGTTCTCCTTCTGGTCCTTATGCTTCAACTGACCAGACGCTTCAATCCCTCGACCGTGTCCGCCTCGGCTGCCGGCTTGTCCTTGCGGATGCGGGCGACGCGGGGGAAGCGCATGGCGAGGCCGGACTTGTGGCGCTTGCTGTCATGGATGGAGTCGAACGCGACTTCCAGCACCAGCGTCTTCTCGACCTCGCGGACCGGGCCGAAGCGGTTCACAGTATTGCCCCGGACAAAGCGGTCGAGCCATTTGAGTTCCTCGTCGGTGAACCCGCTATAGGCCTTGCCGACCGGCAGCAATTCGCCCCCATTTTCCGGATCGCCCGTCCAGCAGCCGAATGTATAATCCGAATAGAAGGAGGAGCGTTTGCCATGGCCGCGCTGGGCGTACATCATCACGCAGTCGGCGGTCAGCGGATCGCGCTTCCATTTGTACCAGAGTGCCGCCTTGCGCCCGGCGACATAAGGGCTGTCACGGCGCTTGAGCATCACCCCCTCGATCGCGGCATCGCGGGCGCCGGCGCGGATGTCGGCCAGCGCCGCGAAATCGGGCGCGTCGATCACGGCAGACAGGTCGAAACGGTCAGGCGATAGCTGCGCCATATAGGCTTCGAGGCGCGCGCGGCGGTCGGTCCAGGGCAGGGCGCGCAGATCGTCGTCGCCTTCGATCAGCAGGTCGTAGAGGCGGACGAAGGCGGGATAGTCGGCCATCATCTTCGCGCTCACCGCCTTGCGGCCGAGACGCTGTTGCAGGGCGTTGAAGCTCGCCGCCTCGCCGCCCTGAAACTCCCCCTTCACCAGCAATTCGCCGTCCAGCACGGCATGGCCGGTGAAGGCCTGCGCGATTTCGGGGAAGCTGCCCGTGATGTCATCGCCCGCGCGACTGTAGAGTCGGGTTTCGCGGCCGGTGCCGACGATCTGGATACGGATGCCGTCCCATTTCCATTCGGCGGCATAGTCGGCGAGGTCGACGCTGTCGGCCTCGAGCGGATGGGCGAGCATGAAGGGGCGGAAATAGGGCGTGCCCTCCGGGTCGGGGCGGGCGCTGCGGCCCTCCGCCCAGTCGAACAGGGCCGTGTAGGGCGGGGCGAGGGCGTGCCAGACCTGTTCGACATCATCGACGTCGAGCCCGAAAGCCTGGGCGAAGCCGGTCTTGGCGAGACGGGCGGAGATGCCGACGCGCAGGCCCCCGGTGGCGAGTTTCAGCAGGGCGAAGCGGCCCGATGCGTCGAGATGGTCCATCATCTGCGCCAGCGCGTCCGGCGCGGCGGCGCGGCTGATATTGTGGAGGCGGTCGATGATGGCGGACAGGCTGAGCGAGCCGTCGTCCAGTTCGGCCGGTTCATTGCTGGAGCGGGGCCAGAGCAGGGCCACGGTCTCGGCCAGGTCGCCGACATAATCGCGGCTCATCTCGAACAGGACGGGATCGGTGCGAGCGCGGATCATTTCGCCGATGGCCGAGGCCTTCACCGCCTTGAGATCGAGATTGCCGGTCAGCGCGGCCAGCGCCCAACCTCGGTCGGGATCGGGGGCTTCGCGCATATAGGCGGCGATCAGCGCCAGCTTGCCGTTACGCGAGCGGGTATAGACGAGGCTGTCGAGCAGTTGGGAAAATTGCCTCATCCGTCTTGTTCCGTTCGGTTCGAGCCTGTCGAGAACCCATGCGCACCGGTTCTCGACAGGCTCGAACCGAACGGAGGTGGTGATGCAATATTGATCACCCTTCCTCCTCATCCTCGCGGCCCACCAGTGCCAGTGCGCGGGCGCGATATTGGTGGGTCATGCACCAGTGGAGCAGGGCTTCCTCTCGGCCATGGGTGATCCAGGTCTCGCTCGGCGCGACTTCGCGGATCGTGTCGGTCAGTTCATCCCAGTCGGCATGGTCGGAAATGACCAACGGCAGCTCAACATTGCGCTGCCGGGCGCGCTGGCGCACCCGCATCCAGCCTGACGCCATGGCGGCAATCGGGTCGGGCAGGCGGCGGCTCCAGCGATCGTTGAGCGCGGAGGGCGGCGCCAGCACGATGGCGCCGCGCATATCCTTGGCCGCCACGCCAGTCGCGCCGCGCAACTTCCCCATATCGACGCCGAAATCCTGGTAGAGCGCGCACATGCGTTCGAGCGCGCCATGGATATAGATGGGGTCATGATGGCCGCGCGCCCGCAACTCGCAGATCACCCGCTGCGCCTTGCCGAGCGCATAGGCGCCGACGAGCACGCAGCGATCGGGATTGGCGTGAAGCGCATGGAGCAGCCGGTCCATCTCGCTGCCGGTGTCGGGATGACGGAAGACGGTCAGGCCGAAGGTCGCCTCGGTCACGAAGATGTCGCAAGGCACCGGCTCAAACGGCAGGCAGGTCGGGTCGGGGCGGCGCTTGTAGTCGCCGGTCACCACCACCCGTTCGCCGGCATGGTCGAGGATGATCTGCGCCGATCCCAGCACATGGCCGGCGGGCACATAGCGGATGGTGACGCCGCCCAGCCTGATCTCCTCGCCATAGCCGACCGCCGTGCCGCTGGCCGTGCCATAGCGCAGCGCCATGATCGCCAGCGTTTCCCGCGTGGCCCAGACATGGCCGTGGCCGCCACGCGCATGGTCGGCATGGCCATGGGTGACGAGTGCGCGTTCCTGCGGCTGCGACGGGTCGATCCACGCATCGGCGGGGCGGACATAGATGCCGGTGGGGTGGGGTTCGATCCAGTGCGCCATCAGATGCAGAAGATGGGAAAGGCGGTCCCGGTTCCGCAAGGGGCGTCATCATGGCGTAACCCAGCGGTCATGCGCACGACACGCGCCTGCCCTATCGGCCGACCGAACGACCCGGCAGCGAGGAGTGCGCCCATGGCCGCATCGGCCCACAAGAAAGTCACCAACGCGGTGCATCGTCACCGCCATCTGTCGAAGCAGGGGCTGCTGGAACGCGCCTTCACCTTTGCCTTCCGCGGCCTGGTCTATGCCCAGATCTGGGAAGACCCGGCGGTCGACATGGAAGCGCTGGCGATCACGCCCGACAGCCATGTGGTGACGATCGCGTCGGGCGGCTGCAATGTCCTGTCCTACCTGACCGCCGATCCCGCGAAGATCACAGCGGTCGACCTCAACACCGCCCATATCGCGCTCAACCGGCTGAAGCTGATGGCGGCGCAGACGCTGCCCGATCATGCCGCCTTCCATCGCTTCTTCGCGCGGGCGGACGACAAGGCGAATATCGCGGCCTATCGTGAGATCGTAGCGCCGCGCCTGGATGAGGCGACCCGTCGTTATTGGGAGGGGCGCGACATGACCGGTCGCCGCCGCATCGGTGGCTTTGCGCGGGGCATCTACAGGCATGGCCTGCTTGGCCGCTTCATCGGCGCAGCCCATCTGCTCGCCCGGCTGCATGGCGTGAACCCCAAGCGGATGCTGGACGCGCAGAGCCGCGAGGAGCAACTGGCGATCTTCGAGCGCGAGCTGGCGCCGATCTTCGACAAGGGCTTCGTCCGCTGGCTGACCAGCCAGCCGGCCTCGCTGTTCGGCCTCGGCATCCCGCCCGCGCAGTTCGAGGCGCTGGCGGGCGACGACCGGATGGACAATGTGCTGAAGGCGCGGCTCAAGAAACTGGCCTGCGACTTCGATCTTCAGGACAATTATTTCGCCGTGCAGGCGTTCGGTCGCGGCTATGCAGGCGGCGAAGGGCCGTTGCCGCCCTATCTGCAGGCAGCCAATCATCGCGCAGTGCGCGACAGGGCAGAGCGGGTCGATGTCCGGCATATCAACTTCACCGACTTCCTGGCCAGTCAGCCGGCGGCATCGTGCGACCGCTATATCCTGCTCGATGCGCAGGACTGGATGGATGACGAGCAGTTGAACGCGCTCTGGGCGCAGATCACGCGGACGGCCAAGCCCGGCGCCCGCGTGCTGTTCCGCACCGCCGGCGAACCGAGCATCCTGCCCGGCCGGGTCGCCGACGATGTGCTGGCCCATTGGGACTATCGCGCCGAAGCCTCGCGCGACTATACCGCGCGGGACCGGTCGGCCATCTATGGCGGCGTGCATCTCTATGTGCTGAAGGGCACCGACGCATGAGTGGTCATGGGCAGCTGATGGACGGGGTCTATCGCTACCAGCGGCACATTTATGACCTGACCCGCAAATATTATCTGCTGGGCCGCGACGGGCTGATCGCCGATCTCGATCCGCCCGCCGGCGGCGCTGTGCTGGAGATTGGCTGCGGCACCGGCCGCAACCTGATTGCGGTCGGCAAGGCCTGGCCAAAAGCAGAGCTATACGGTGTCGATATCAGCGATGCGATGCTCGACACGGCGCGCGCCTCGGTTGCCAAGGCGGGTATGGCGGATCGGGTGACGCTGGCGCAGGGCGATGCCTGTGGGTTCGATCCGCAGGCGCTGTTCGGGCGGGCGAGCTTCGAGCGCGTGTTCATCAGCTATGCGCTGTCGATGATCCCCGAATGGGAAATGGCGCTGGTCCAGGCGGCGCGCTGCGTGGCGCCGGGCGGCAAGCTGGAGATCGTCGATTTCGGCCAGCAGGACGAACTGCCAGCGCTCTGGAAAAGAGCGCTGTTCGGCTGGTTGGCGCGATTCCACGTCTCGCCCCGGCGCGAACTCAGCAGCGCGATCAACCGGCTGGCGCAGGACATGGGAGGCTTTCCCCATGCCCGGACGCTCTATCGCGGCTATGCAGTCAGGGGTGGGCTGATCCGGGTATGATGTTGGATTTGTAGGAAAGGGCGCGCTTAACTTCGCATATTTCCTGCACATTGTGACATTTGATATCCAATGTAGGAAATCTTGTTGCGGGACAGGCGTCGGGGCGGATGGCTCCGACCTGCCTCATCTTAGCGGCTTTTGCGCAGATAGGACAGGGCGGCGCTGTGATCGGCCACCCCGTTCCTGTCCGCTCAGGCGGCCTGGCGTTCCAGCAGTTCGAGTTCCAGCCGGTCCCAGATTTCGACCAGTGCCGACACCAGGTCGCGCATCATCTCTTCATTATGGGCCGGGCCGGGGGTGAAACGTAGTCGCTCCGTGCCGCGCGGCACGGTGGGATAGTTGATCGGCTGTACATAGGCGCCATATTCGGCGAGCAGGATATCGCTGATCCGCTTGGCCTTGACCGGATCGCCCACCATCAGCGGCACGATATGGGTGACCGAGTTCATCACCGGCAGGCCCGCGTCGCGCATCAGTTGCTTGAGCTTGGCCGCCGATGCCTGCTGGCCCTCGCGCTCGGCGCTGGAGCCCTTCAGGTGGCGCACGCTCGCCAGCACGCCGGCGACCAGCACGGGCGAGAGCGAGGTGGTGAAGATGAAGCCGGGCGCATAGCTGCGGATCACGTCGACGATCATCTGGTCGGCGGCGATATAGCCGCCCATCACGCCGAACGCCTTGCCCAGCGTGCCTTCGATGATGGTCAGGCGATGGGCGACATCGTCGCGCTCCGAAATGCCGCCGCCGCGCGCGCCATACATGCCCACGGCATGGACTTCGTCGAGATAGGTGAGCGCGTTGAACTCGTCGGCTAGGTCGCAGATTTCCGCGATCGGCGCCACGTCGCCGTCCATCGAGTAGACGCTTTCGAAGGCGATCAGCTTGGGCGCCTCGGGATCTTCGGCGGCGAGAAGTTCGCGCAGATGATCGAGATCATTGTGACGGAAGACGCGCTTTTCGCAGCCCGAATTGCGGATGCCCGCGATCATCGAGGCGTGGTTCAGCTCGTCCGAAAAGATGATGCAGCCCGGCAGGATCTTGGCGAGGGTCGAGAGCGTCGCTTCGTTCGAGACATAGCCCGAGGTGAAGAGCAGGGCCGCTTCCTTGCCATGCAGGTCGGCGAGTTCGGCCTCCAGATCGACATGATAATGGGTGTTGCCGCCGATATTGCGGGTGCCGCCCGATCCGGCGCCGACATCATGGAGCGCTTCCTCCATGGCGGCGACCACCTTGGGATGCTGGCCCATGGCGAGATAATCGTTCGAGCACCAGACGGTGATCGGCTTCGGGCCGTTATGGCCGTGGAAGCAGCGGGCATTGGGGAACGCGCCCTTGTTACGCAGGATGTCGATGAACACGCGATAGCGGCCCTCGCTGTGGAGCCGGTCGATCGCCTGCGAAAAGATATGCTTGTAATTCACTACGCCGTTCTTCCCGTTGCTCGCGCGCCGGTTCTTCTATGGTCGCGCCATCCTCTGCCTGAGGAGTGCATTTACCTGCGCGCGCCTGCCATTGCCAGCGATAACCGCTCGCAACGATACGCAGATTCCCTATCAGTGTGATCGAAACGCTTTGCCATTGGACAAATGGCCTACCCCTGGGGTCAGAGCGCGTCGATGCGATCAAGGCCATAGCCGGCAAGCGCGTCACGCAGCGCCTCGACCTGGTCATCGACGCGGGTGAAGACGGCGATGCCGGGCGAGGGCGCATCCGGCCAGGGCTGTCCTTCGGTCAGGAAGGCGATGCGCCGGGCTATCCCTTCGCCGCCATGGACGAAGCCCATCGGATGCGGCGCGGCGGCGGCAAGTTCTTGTTCCACCAGCGGAAAATGGGTGCAGGCGAGGACGACCATGTCCATCCGATCGCCACCCGGCTGATCGAGAAGCCCCGCCAGAGCGTCGCGGGCGATGGCGGGATCGAGCGTTTCGCCGCGCAGCTTCGCCTCGGCCAGTTGCACCAGCGCGGCGCTGCCATGGCGCAGCACGGTGCAGTCGGCGCCATGTTCGGCGGCAAGTCGGTCGACATAGGGCTGGCGCACGGTGGCATTGGTGCCCAGCACGCCGAACACCCGGCTTTTGGACAATAGCGCCGCCGGCTTGATCGCCGGGACGGTGCCGACCACCGGAATGTCGAGCGCGGCGCGGACATGCGGCAGCGCGATGGTCGAGGCGGTGTTGCAGGCGATGACGGCGAGGCGCGGGCGATAGCGCTCCACCAGCCGGCCGAGCAGGGTGGGCACGCGCGCGGCGATCTCCGCCTCGCTCTTGGTGCCGTAAGGGAAGCCGGCGCTGTCGGCCGCATAGACGACCGGGGCGTTCGGCAAGGCGGCGCGGGCCGGGGCCAGGATGGACAGGCCCCCCACGCCGGAATCGAAGAAAAGGATGGGAGCGTCTGGTGCGACCGTCATGCGCGCCTGTGTCGCGACATGGGGCGTGAGTGTCAACGTCCGGTGCTTGCAAAGCGGGCCGGTCGCTGCCACCTCGCGGGCCGATCGAAGGAGAACAGGATGACCCAGCCCAGCATGAAGCAGAAGATGATCGCGGGTGAGCCCTATCATGCGAGCGACCCGGAAATCATCGCGGACCAGCTGGCCGCAGCGGCGTGGATGCAGCGTTTCAACGCGACCCTGCCGCCCGAGCGCGAGGCGCTGCTGCGCGAGCGGCTGGGCGCGCTGGGGGCGGGATCGACGATCCGGCCGCCCTTCCACTGCGACTATGGCTTCAACATCTTCCTGGGCGCGGGCGTGTTCCTGAACTTCAACTGCGTCATCCTGGACGTGGTGCCGGTGACGATCGGCGACGGCACGCAGATCGGCACCGGGGTGCAGATATTGACCGCCGACCATCCGCGCGATCCGGCCGAGCGCGCCACCGGCATCGAATGGGGCGTGCCGATCAATATCGGTCGCAATGTGTGGATCGGTGGTGGCGCGATCATCCTGCCCGGCGTGACGATCGGCGACGATGCGCTGATCGGTGCGGGCAGCGTGGTGACGCGCGACGTGCCGGCCGGTGCAACCGTGGTCGGCAATCCCGCGCGGGTGCGGTAAACCGATACTGCCCATTGCCCCGCGCGACTGTCACGCTATGGTCGCGCGCAACAATCAGAACAGGCCGGCCGATTGCATCGGCTGTCCTGTTCTGGTCTTTTGATGTACCGCGTTTTCCGAGCCAGCAGTTGTTCCACCTGCTTTGAAAACGCTTTATCGGCGAATTTCATGACACCTCCCTGGCTGCTTCCCGCTTCTGTCCTGGTGCTGGGCTATCTGCTCGGCTCGATCCCCTTTGGCCTGCTGCTGACGCGCTTCACTGGCGCTGGCGACCTGCGCCAGATCGGCTCGGGCAATATCGGCGCGACCAATGTGCTGCGCACCGGGCGCAAGGGGCTGGCGGCGGCGACCTTGCTGCTCGACCTGCTCAAGGGGGCGGCGGCGGTGCTGATCGGCGCGGCGCTGGTGGATGGTGGCGGGCCGATGGCGGGCGCTATGGCGTTCATCGGCCATTGCTACCCCGTCTGGCTGCGCTTTGCCGGCGGCAAGGGCGTGGCGACGATGATGGGTGTGGTGACGGCCATGTACTGGCCGGCCGGCATCGTCTTTGCGGTCGTGTGGCTAGGCGCGCTGTTCGGCACCAAATGGTCGTCGGTCGGCGGCATGTCGGCCGCGGTCAGCGCACCGATCGCCATGTTTGCCTTTGGCCGGATCGATCTGGTGCCGGTCAGCCTGGCGCTCGCGCTGATCGTGCTGTGGCGGCACCGCGCCAATATTGCCCGGCTGCTGAAGGGTGAGGAGCCCAAGGTCGGCAGTTCCAAGCAGAAAGCCGCCACCGAGTGAGCGGGCAGGAGCGGTTCGACCGTCTCCGCCTGATCCGATCCCCCCGGATCGGCCCCGTTAGCTACCGCCAGTTGCTCGCGCGCTTCGGCAGCGCGGCCGAGGCGCTGCGCGCCATTCCCATGCTTGCCGCGCGCGGTGGGGGCGAGGCGCGGGTGGCCGATGCTGCCGCGATCGAGCGGGAGATTTCCGCCACCCGTGCAGCCGGCGCCCGCTATCTGCTGATGGGGGATGCCGACTATCCCGCGCTGCTGGCCGAGATGGAGGGCGCGCCGCCGGCGCTGATCGTGCGCGGCGATGCCGCGATCACGGCGCGGCCCTGCATTGCCATGGTCGGCGCGCGCAACGCGTCGGCCGCCGCCTGCCGCTTTGCCCGGATATTGGCGCAGCAACTGGGCGATCGCGGTGCGGTGGTCGTGTCCGGCCTGGCCCGCGGCATCGATACCGAAGCGCATCGCGGGTCGATCGACAGCGGCACGATCGGCGTGATCGCGAGCGGCATCGACATCGGCTTCCCACCCGAAAATGCCGCCTTGCAGGAGGATGTGGCGCAGCGCGGCCTGCTGGTGACCGAGCATCCGCCCGGCACCCAGCCGCTCGCCCGGCATTTCCCGGCGCGCAACCGGATCATCGCCGGCCTCGCGCTGGGCACGGTCGTGGTGGAGGCGGCACCCAAGTCCGGATCGCTGATCACCGCAAGGCTGGCGACCGAGGCGGGGCGCGAGGTGATGGCGGTGCCGGGATCGCCGCTCGACCCGCGCGCTCAGGGCTGCAACCTGCTGATCCGCGAGGGTGCGACATTGGTGCAGAATGCTGACGACATTTTGGAGGCGGTCGGCGGGCTTGATCCCCGCATGGTGCGGCAGGGCAGTTTCGACTTTATCGGCCAGCCGGTGTCGAGCGATGTCGCCGATGCCGATCGCGCGGCAGTGATCGCGCTGCTGGGGCCGGTCGCGGTGGCGGTGGACGAGATCATCCGCCTGTCCGGCCTGTCGCCCGCTATCGTGCAGACGGTGCTGCTGGAACTGGAACTGGCGGGCGGGCTGGAACGGCAGGCGGGCGGACGGGTCAGCTTGCGGTAAACGATTACTCCCCGGATGTGATCAATCCCACCAGAAGAACCACCAATCGGAATCCATTAGACCAGCGGCCAATGGCGCCAGCGTTTCGGTGCCCTGATAGACGATATCTGCGCAATAGTAGAACTGATCGCGAGCAAGGTTGAGAGCCTCCGCCTTCGTGCTGGGTCGGCGGGATGCCCGCATATTGATGGTGTCGCCGTTTAGCCCGATCAACTCCGCGCCATAGCGGTGATGCCAGTATCGCAGGGCTGCGACATGGATTTCCGGAGACGGGCAGGCATTCCAGTTGCCCCATCGCAGATAGGCGGGGACTTCATAGGAATGGGGGGTAGGAATGATGAGGATGTGAACGCGTGGGAAAGCCTTGCCCGTCAACACATCGCTGGCGATGGTGAAGCCAGGCTGCGCATTGGATGTCGAACTCGGCCATGAACCTTCTGCAGGCATGGCATCCGCTTCCTCATCGTCCCCATATTCATCTTGCCAGAACTGCCTGAGCGCGGCCGGGACATTGACGCCGTCCGCCGCAACAATGATTTCGGCCGCTGTTTTGGGCAATGACGCAGAGGGGTGTGCCGATGGCGGGAGCATGGCCGGATCATCCAGGCTATATTGCTCCGCGATGCGATCCAGCGCTTCGTCATCGCCGATGATGACTGGCCAGCCTTGGCCGAGATCGTGGAGGCGTTTCCATTCGGAGAGCGCGTCACCCCCCGCAACGGTGACGCATTCATAGGGAAGGGCGGCGCGCAGTTTCTGCCGCATCTCTACCAGTTCCGTTGACGAACTATCCTGCGCGTCGCCGCCAAGCTGGCCGGTTGTCGCGCGCCCTTTCTGTGCCTTTCCGCCCAGGATCGCAGCCGCTCCGGCAATGAGCGCTGCCAAAAAATTCCGCCTCATCATTCGTGGCTCCGCTAGGAACGAAAATGTCATGGGGGTGATTCGTTGACGGAGCCAGTCGTCAGATTGGCTTGACGCGCTACGTGTTTGCTCCCCACCTTACACACACACGCGTAAGCAGCTACTGGACCCACATGCAACTTGTCATTGTCGAATCGCCGGCCAAGGCGAAGACCATCGAGAAATATCTGGGCGGGGATTTCCATGTCCTGGCCAGCTACGGCCATATCCGCGACCTGCCGCCCAAGGACGGATCGGTAGACCCGGACAATGGCTTTGCCATGTCGTGGGAGAATTATGGCGACAAGGGCAAGCAGCTCAAGGCCATCGCCGACGAAGCGAAGAAGGCCACGCGATTGATCTTGGCGACTGACCCTGATCGCGAAGGGGAAGCGATCAGCTGGCATGTGCAGGAAGTGTTGCGCGCCAAGAAGGCGCTGCCGCAGACGGTCGACCGGGTGACGTTCAACGCCATCACCAAGGCGGCGGTGCTGGACGCGATGGCCAAGCCGCGCGCGCTGGACGAGGATCTGATCGACGCCTATCGCGCGCGCCGGGCGCTCGACTATCTGGTGGGCTTCACCCTGTCGCCGGTGCTATGGCGCAAGCTGCCCGGCGCCAAGTCGGCTGGCCGCGTCCAGTCGGTCGCGCTGCGTCTGGTGGTGGAGCGCGAGCGCGAGATCGAAAGCTTCAGCCCCCAAGAATATTGGTCGATCGCGGCCGAGATGGAGCAGGGCGGGCAGGGCTTCACCGCGCGCCTGGTCCGCTGGAAGGGCGAGAAGATCGACCGCCTGACCATCGGCAAGGAAGGCGACGCCATGGCCGCCAAGGCGGACGTGGAGGCCGGCCGCTTCACCGTCGACAAGGTCGAGACCAAGCCGCTCACCCGCAATCCGCCGCCGCCCTTCACCACCTCGACCCTGCAGCAGGAAGCCGCACGCAAGCTGGGCTTTTCGGCCAGCCACACGATGCGGATCGCGCAGCAGCTCTACGAGGATGGCGCGATCACCTATATGCGTACCGACGGCGTGCAGATGGACGGCAGCGCCATCTCGGCCGCGCGCAAGGCGATCGCGGAACGCTATGACGGCGGCTATCTGCCCGAAAAGCCACGCCAATATCAGACCAAGGCCAAGAATGCGCAGGAAGCGCACGAGGCCATCCGCCCGACCGAATTCCATCGCGACAAGGTCGGCGGCGGCGATCATGCGCGCCTCTACGACCTGATCTTCAAGCGCGCGCTGGCGAGCCAGATGGCCTCGGCCCGGCTGGAGCGCACCACCATCGACATGGTGGACGGCAGCGGCAGCCACACGCTGCGCGCCACCGGCCAGGTGGTGATCTTCCCCGGTTTCCTCGCCCTTTACGAAGAAGGTCGCGACGACGCCGAGGATGACGACAGCAAGCTGCTGCCGCGCCTGAGCGAAGGCGATGCGCCGGCCAAGAAGGAGGTGAGCGCCGAACAGCATTTCACCCAGCCGCCGCCGCGCTTTTCGGAAGCGTCGCTGGTCAAGAAATTGGAAGAGCTGGGCATCGGTCGCCCGTCGACCTATGCCTCGACGCTGCAGGTTCTGAAGGACCGCGACTATGTCCGCGTCGAGAAGAACCGCTTCTTTGCCGAGGAGAGCGGGCGTCTGGTGACGGCCTTCCTGGAGCGCTTCTTCGAACGCTATGTTTCCTATGACTTCACCGCGGGTCTTGAGGACGAGCTGGACGAGATTTCCGGCGGCCGCGCCCAGTGGCAGGAAGTGCTCGAAGCCTTCTGGAAGGACTTCAAGCCCAAGACCGCCGAGATCATGGAGCAGAAGCCGTCCGACATCACGGCGGAGCTGGACAAGTTCCTGGAGCCGATGCTGTTCCCGCCCAAGGCGGACGGCAGCAATCCGCGCGCCTGCCCGCTCTGCGCCGATGGCCAGCTGTCGCTGCGCGGTGGCCGCTTCGGTGCGTTCATCGCCTGCTCCAACTATCCCGAGTGCAAATATACCCGCAAGTTCGGCCAGCCCGGCGGCAGCGATGGCGCCGATACCGGCCCCGAAATCCTGGGCCAGCACCCCGAAACCGGGCAGGACATCGTCAAGAAGTCCGGCCGTTTCGGCCCTTATATCGAAATGGGCGAGGGCAAGGAAGCCAAGCGCGGATCGATCCCCAAGGATCTGCCCGATGGTGAGATGACGCTCGATTGGGCGATCAAGCTGCTGAGCTTGCCGCGCGAGGTCGGCCTGCACCCGGAAACCGGGCTGCCGATCGTTGCCAATATCGGCCGCTTCGGTCCCTATCTGCTGCATGACGGCAAATATGGCCGCCTGTCCTCGACCGCCGAGATTTTCGAGGTGGGCATGAACATGGCCGTCGCCAAGCTCGCCGATGCGGCGAACAAGGGCGGGCGTGGCGGATCGTCGCGCGAGCCCTTGAAGGTGCTGGGCAAGCATCCGCGCACCGAAGCGGAGATCAAGCTGATGGCGGGCCGCTATGGCCCCTATGTCACCGACGGCACCACCAACGCGACCCTGCCCAAGACGATCGAGCAGGATGCGCTGACCCTGGAGGAAGCGGCCCAGCTGATCGACGCGCGCGCAGCGGCGGCCCCGGCCAAGAAGGGCAAGAAGGCGCCGGCGAAGAAGGCGGCCGCCAAGAAGCCGGCGGCAAAGAAGGAAGCGGGCGAGAAGAAGCCCGCCGCCAAGAAGGCCCCGGCCAAGAAGAAGGCGGAGACCGCCAAGGCATGATCGGCGCCATGGCGGCGCGGGCCTGCGCCATCGTCGCCCTGCTTCTGTCGGCGGCCAGCCCCGCGCTGGCCGCCGAACCGGATGTCGTGCGCTTTCAGGTCGGCGACCAGGAACTGCACTGGACCGTGCCGGAGGGCTATTGCCCGCCCAAGGGGCAGATGGCGTCGCTGGCGCAGATGATGGCGACCATGGACACGCAGAATGTCACGGTCCTGACCCTCTTTGCCTGAGAGGCGACGTTGACGAAGCTGGATCGCTATATCCTTGTCAAGGCGCCGGTCGCGGCACTGATGGCGACGCTGGAGCGGGACCAGTTCCTGAAGCTAATGGAAGCGGAGTTCGACACGCCGGCGTTCAAGGCGTTTCTGGACAAGGACGATACCAATGTGGCCATCGACAAGGGGATGGAGACGCTGTTCGGCGCCAAGACCCAGACCAGCGGCAAGGTGGTGCCGATGGGAATGGACGATAGCTGCGCCATCATCGGCGGATCGATGACGATGCAGACCCAGCAGACGCAGCAGACGCAGGTGGCGATCGGCGTTGGCGGCTGTCTGACGACGGCGGCGGGCAAGGCGATCCTCGTCGCGACCTATGAAGGCTATGACGGGCCGGACACGGTCCGCACGCTGGTGCAGCGGTCGCGGGACTTTGGCTTGTCGATAATCGCCGAGAATGAAGCGTCGACGAACTGATCGGCTGACCAGTTTATCGCCGGCTTCGTTGCTGCGCGGACCGGAACAGGTGACAGCCTAGCCGAAATAGTGGGCGGCAGCGATCAGGGCGCCGGCAGCCAGGACGGCGGCGGCGATCCATTTGCTTCCTTGGTCCGATGGGGACGGGGTGGCGGGCGTCGTGTCTGCTTCCAGTCGGCGCGTCAGCGCGCGCAGCAGGCGGGGGGCGTCGTCGGCGATGCGCGAGAGTTCGAGCAGCAGCGCGACGGTCTTTTCCGGGGCATGGGCTGCCGCGACCTGGTTCATCACCAGCCGACCGCGGGCCTTCTGCAGGGCCTGCGACAGGTCGAAGCCGGGCCGGATCGCGCCCAGAACCCCGTCCATGGTGATCAGCGCCTTGAAGATGAGGGCGAGGTCGGGCGGCAGCACCAGCCCCTCCTTGCGCAGCAGCGGAAAGAAGTCGGCGACCATGCGGGTGAGGACCAGCGGGCCGCTGCCATGGCGCGCGACCAGTTGCTCGGCGGCGTCCAGCACCCGGCCGGGATCGGGCGCGCTGGCCTTTGACCAGGCAATCAGCGTGTCGGCCAGGGTACGCGCGTCGCCGGAGCGCAGCGAGAGGATGAAGGACAGGAATTCCTGCCGCCGCCGCGCGCTGACATGGCCGATCAGGCCAAGGTCGAGCAAGGCGAGCCGGTCGCCGGGCAGGCAGAGCAGGTTGCCGGGATGGGGATCGCCATGGAAACGGCCATGGACCAGCACCATGTCGAGCACCAGCGCGGCACCGAGGTCGGCGATCGCGGCCGGATCGATGCCGGCGGCGCGCAGGCTTTCGCCGTCGCGCGGCGGCACCCCGTCGATATAGTCCATCATCAGCACGGTTTCCGCGCAATAGGTCCAGTGGATCGCCGGGATGACCACGGCCGGGTTGTCGCCCAGGTCTTCGCGCAGCCGGTCGGCATTGCGACCTTCCTGGGTGAAATCCAGTTCCTCCAGCACGGTGTCGAGCAATTGCTGCACCAGTGCCTGCGGCTGGAAACGGCGCTCCTCGCGGCTGCTGGCCTCGACGATGCCGGCCAGATGGGTGATGAGGCGCAGGTCCGCCTCCATCGCCTTGCGGATGCCCGGCCGGCGGATCTTGACCACCACCTCCTGCCCGTCGGTCAGCGTGGCGCGATGGACCTGTGCCATGGAGGCGGCTGCGAGCGGGGCCGTATCGAAGCGGGCAAAGGCGGTCTCGACCGGTTCGCCCAGCACCGCTTCGAGGCGCGGGCGAAGCTGGTCGAAGGGCAAGGTGGGCGCGTCGCTGTGCAGCTTGCCGAATTCGGCGATCCACGCTTCGGGCAGCAGATCCTGCCGCGTGGCGAGGATCTGGCCGAGCTTCACATAGGTCGGGCCGAGCGCCTCCATCGCCTGCCGGGTGCGGCGGGGCAGGTCGGGCGGATCGGCGGCGGCGCTGTCATCGCCTTTCGCCAGTCCCAGCCGGGCGAGCAGCATGTCGAGGCCGAAGCGGGTCGCGACGCTGGTAATCTCGGCCAGTCGTGCGCGATCCCGCGTGGCCACCATGATGGTCTTGAGCATGATGGCTCAACGACCAGGGTGGCGATTATGTTTCGCTTGTGCAGCGAAGTGGATCAGTCGACCCAGTCGAGGCCGATGTCGCGATAGATGAAGCGGTCTTCTTCCCAGTCTTCCTTCACCTTGACGTGGAGGTAGAGATGGACCTTGACGCCCAGGAGGTTGGCCAGCTCGGCACGCGCCTTGGACCCGATTTCCTTGAGGCGCTGGCCACCCTTGCCCAGCACGATCGCGCGCTGGCTGGAGCGGCCGACCAGGATCTGCTGGTGAATTTCGACCGAACCGTCGTCGCGCTCCTTATACTGCTCGGTATCGACCGCGGCGGCATAGGGCAGTTCGGCGTGGAGCTGGTGATAAAGCTGCTCGCGGGTGATTTCGGCCGCGAGCATGCGGTCGGTCGCGTCCGACACCTGATCCTCGGGGAAATGCCAGGGGCCTTCGGGCATGGCGTTCGCAAAGGCGGTCTTGAGTTCGGGCAGGCCGTCGCCAGTCGCGGCGGAAACGAAGAAGGTCTCCTCGAATTCCAGCTCCTCATAGAGGCGCTGGGTATGGACCAGCAGCTTCTCCTTGACCGCGATGTCGACCTTGTTGAGCACCAGCCATTTGCGTTCCGGCCGGGCTTTCAGCGCAGCGATGATCGGCTCCATCTTGGTGCCAAGGCCCGCCTTGCCATCGACCAGCAGGACGATCAGGTCGGCGCCCTGCGCGCCGCCCCAGGCGGCCTGCACCATCGCGCGATCGAGGCGGCGCCGCGGCGCGAAAATGCCGGGCGTGTCGACCAGCACCATCTGCGCGTCGCCCTCGATCGCGACGCCCATGACGCGGGTGCGCGTGGTCTGCGCCTTGGGGCTGGTGATCGCCACCTTCTGCCCGACAAGTGCATTGACCAGCGTCGACTTGCCGGCATTGGGGGCGCCGACGATGGCGATGACGCCACAGCGCTGATTTTCAAACTCGATGGTCAATCACATGCTCCGTTCGCTCCACGCCAATGCGCGGAGACGTCTTCCTAAACCAAAATGAATGTTGGGGACAGGCTTAGCCCGCCAATTGCTCCAGCAGGGCTTTCGCGGCAGCGGTTTCGGCTTCCTGCTTGGAGCCGCCGGTAGCGCTCGCCTCGCCCGCGCCCTTGATCGAGACGGTGACGGTGAAGCGCAGCGCATGATGCGGTCCCGACCGGTCCGTCATCACATATTCGGGCGGCTTGCGCTTGTTCGACGCGGCCCATTCCTGCAGCGCCGACTTGGGGTGGCGCGGCGCGGCGGTCTGGGTATCGACCCGGTCGCCCCACAGGCGGTGGACGAGCGTGCGCGCCTCGTCCAGTCCGGCCTCCAGATAGAGGGCGCCGATCAGCGCCTCCATCACGTCGCCCAGCACATTGTCGCTGTCGGCGGCGCCATCGTCGCGGGCCTGCTTGCCCAGCACCAGATGGGTGGGCACTCCGGCGGCGCGCGCGACCTGCGCGCAGGTTTCGCCCGAGACCAGCGCGTTGAACCGGCGCGACAGCTTGCCTTCCGGTTCGGCCGGGAAGCGGGCATAGAGCCATTCGGCGATCAGCAGCCCCAGGATGCGGTCGCCCAGAAATTCCAGCCGCTCGTAATTTTCCGCCTTGGCGCTGCCATGGGTCAGCGCCTGTTCGAAGGCGGCCGGGTTGATCGGCGCGCGGCCGATCAGTGCGATCAGCCAGGCTGCGGTATCAGGCCTGTGCGAAGCCACCATCAAAAGCCTTCCCCGATCCGGCTCCAGCGCGCGGCGGTGAACCAGGTCCAGGGCAGCAGCCAGTTGGCGCTGCCGTCGGTCGAGAAGACCGAAACAAGTGCCTTGCCGACCAGATTTTCCTCGGGGACGAGGCCGATGCCGCCGCCTTCGACCGCCGGGAAGCGGCTGTCGGCGCTGCGATCGCGATTGTCGCCCATCATGAAGAGATGGCCTTGCGGCACCAGCACGGTGTCACGGTCGTCGGCGGCGCCATCGGGCACCAGGTCGAGGACGTTATAGCTCTTACCGCCCGGAAGCGTCTCACGATATTGCGGATAGCGGCACTGCTTGCCACCGCCCGGCGCGGCCTGTTCGAATTCGGGGCGATAGCAGGGGGAGGGACTGCCTTCCTTCTGCGCGGCATCTTCCATGTTGGGCGTCACCGGAATGACGAGGTCGGCGACCTTCTGCTTCGGGATCGCCTGGCCATTCAGATAGACGGTGCCGCCGCGGACCGAGATCATGTCGCCCGGCAAGCCGATCACCCGCTTGATATAGTCGTTCTTCTGGCTCGGCGGCGCCTTGAACACCACCACGTCGCCGCGCTGCGGCGTCGAGGCGAAGATGCGGCCGGGGATCAGCGGCACCGAAAAGGGCAGCGAATAGCGCGAATAGCCATAGGGCCATTTGGCGACCAGCAGATAGTCGCCGATCAGCAGGCGCGGCTGCATCGATTCCGAGGGGATGTTGAAGGGCGAGACGATGAAGCTGCGCAGGACGAAGACGAACACCGCCAGCTTGGCGAGGAACCAGATGAAGTCCCGCGTTTCCGATTTTGCGCTCATGTCTGTCTTATAATCCTTCAAGATCGTGCCGCATGGCAGCGTGTGAGTGCGGCCTGTCGCGGCTTTTGCGGGGTCGCCCGCGCCGCGTCAAGCGCGTGGACGATGCAATGCGTGCCGCTTTTGGATAAGGAGAGGAAGAATCGACCGGTGCAGCGTCGATATCGACCAACGACCAAGAGGATCTCCCGCATGTCCAGTCCCGCACTGGCGGCCCTTGCCGCCCTGCCTCAAGCTGAACTCAAGACCATCTTCGAGAGTGATCCCGACCGCCTGTCCAAGCTGGTGCTGAGCCACGGGCCGCTGCGCTTCGACTGGTCCAAGAGCCACCTGACCGACGATCTGGTCGACGGCTTCCTGAAGCTGGCGCAGGAACAGGATTTCACCGGCCGGCGCGAGGCGCTGTTTGCAGGCGAGGCGGTCAACAATACCGAAGGCCGCGCCGCCGAACACACCGCGCAGCGCGGCGTCGGCAATGCCGACAGCGTGGCGCTGGCCAAGGCGCTGCACAATCGCACCCGCGCGCTGATCGACGCGATCGAGGCGGAAGCGCTCGGCCCGATCCGCCACATCCTGCATATCGGCATCGGCGGCTCGGCGCTTGGCCCCGACCTGATCGTCGATGCGCTGGGCGGCGACGGCATGCGTTACGATGTCGCGATCGTCTCCAATGTCGACGGCACGGCGCTCGAAAAGGCGATGGATGCGTTCGACCCCGACGCCACGCTGATCGCGATCGCCTCCAAGACCTTCACCACCAGCGAAACCATGCTGAACGCGGCGAGCGCGATCAACTGGATGGTCGAGGCGGGCGTCGAGGATCCCTATGGCAAGGTGATCGCGCTAACCGCCGCGCCGGAAAAGGCAATGGAATGGGGCGTCGACGAGACCCGCATCCTGCCCTTCCCTGAAAGCGTCGGCGGCCGTTATTCGCTCTGGTCGTCGATCGGCTTCCCCGCCGCGCTGGCGCTGGGCTGGGACGCGTTCGAAAGCCTGCTGGAGGGTGCAGCGGCGATGGACCGCCATTTCCAGCTCACCGATCCGCGCGAGAATATCCCGTTGATCGCCGCTTTCGTCGATCAATATTATGCCCGCGTGCGGGGCTGCGAGACCCGCGCGCTGTTCGCCTATGACGAGCGGCTAGCGCTGCTGCCCTCCTATCTCCAGCAACTGGAGATGGAGAGCAATGGCAAGTCGGTGAAGCTGGACGGCTCGCCGGTCGATGGGCCGACCGCGCCGATCACCTGGGGCGGCGTGGGCACCGATGCGCAGCATGCGGTGTTCCAGCTGCTGCACCAGGGCACGATCCTGACCCCGGTCGAATTCATCGCCTCGATCGAACCGGGCAATGCGCTCGACCCGGCGCATCATCGCGCACTGCTGGTCAACTGCTTCGCCCAGGGGGCGGCGCTGATGCGCGGCAAGGACAATGAAGATCCGGCCCGTGCCTATGCCGGCAACCGCCCGTCGACCACCATCCTGATGGACGACGTGAACCCGGAGGCGCTGGGCGCGCTGATCGCCTTCTACGAGCATCGCACCTTCGCCAATGCCGTGCTGATGGGGATCAATCCCTATGACCAGTTCGGCGTCGAACTGGGCAAAGAGATCGCCAAGTCGATCGAGGCCAATGGCCCGACCGGTTTCGACCCCTCGACCATGGCGCTGATCGAGATCGCTTTGGGCGAATAAGGCAATGACGACCGTTCGTTTCGGGCGACGTCGGAAAATGCTTCTCGACAGGCTCGAAGCGAACGGAAGTTGCAAAAATTCCCATTTGTAACTGTGCGGTCCAGCCGCCATATCCGCCGCCAAGATAGTGCGCCGAGCGGAGACTGGCATGAGCGATTATGATTTCGACCTTTTCGTCATCGGCGCGGGATCGGGTGGGGTGCGCGCGTCGCGCGTTGCCGCCGCGCATGGCGCCAAGGTCGCGGTGGCCGAGGAATTTCGCGTCGGCGGCACCTGCGTCATCCGCGGCTGCGTGCCCAAGAAGCTGCTCATCTATGGCGCGCATTTCGCCGAGGATCTGAAGGACGCCCGCCGCTTCGGCTGGAATGTGCCGGACTGCGGCTTTGAATGGGCGACGCTGCGCGACAATGTGCTGGCCGATGTCGACCGGCTCGAAGGGCTCTACACCAATACGCTCAACAGCCATAAGGTCGAGCTGATCGCCGAACGGGTGACGGTGACCGGGCCGCATAGCGTGAAGCTCGCCAGCGGACGCGAGGTGACGGCCAAGGTCATCCTGGTCGCGACCGGCGCCTGGCCGCTGATCCCTGAGGTGGAGGGCGCCGAACATGGCATCACCTCCAACGAGGTGTTCCATCTGGACGAATGCCCCAAGCGCATCGTCATCGTCGGCGGCGGCTATATCGCCAATGAATTTGCCGGCATCTTCCACCAGTTCGGCAGCCATGTGACGATGGTCAACCGCGGTGGCACGCTGCTGCGCGGCTATGACGAACAGATCCGCGACCGCCTGCTCCAGATTTCGACGATGAAGGGAATTAATTTCCGCTTCAACGCGCAGATGGAGAAGATCGAGAAGAAGGAGGATGGCACCTTGTGCGTCCACTTCAAGAATGGCGATCCGGTCGCGGCCGACATCGTGCTGTTCGCCACCGGCCGCCGCCCGCACACTGACGGGCTGGGGCTGGAGAATGCCGGCGTCGAGATCGACGACAAGGGCGCGATCAAGGTCGACGAATATAGCCGCACCAGCTGCGAGAGCATTTATGCGGTGGGCGACGTCACCGATCGGCTGCAACTGACCCCGGTGGCGATCCGCGAGGGTCATGCCTTTGCCGACACCGTGTTCGGCAACAACCCGCGCACTGTCGACTATAGCTGTGTGCCCTCGGCCGTGTTCAGCCATCCGCCGCTGGCCGGCGTCGGCCTGACCGAAGCGCAGGCCAAGAATAAATATGGCACCGTGAAGGTCTATACCTCCGACTTCCGGCCGATGAAGAATGTGCTGGCCGGGCGCGACGAGCGGGCGCTCTACAAGATGGTCGTGGATGCGACCACCAACAAGGTGGTGGGCCTGCACATGATCGGCCCGGATGCGCCGGAAATCCTGCAGGCGGCGGCGGTCGCGGTGAAGGCAGGCCTCACCAAGCAGGATTTCGACGATACCGTGGCGCTGCACCCCAGCATGGCCGAAGAGCTGGTGTTGCTGAAGTAAAGGCGGAGAACCAAAAATCCGTTCGCTTCGAGCGTGTCGAGAAGCGCAGAGCGCTGCGCTTGCCGTTTCTCGACTTCGCTCGAAACGAACGGGCTTAGTTGTTGGCTACAAAGGTAATCACCAGCGCATCGCGCCAGGCGGGCTGGGCGGGATCGACGGCGTGGATTTCGGTTACGCCGTGGAAGATGCGATGATCGTCGATCAGCATGGCGTCGCCGGGTTGCGCCAGGGTGAATTCGCCCATCGGCGTGCCGTCGGCGGCACCGATGCGGGTGATGCCTTCGCGCACATTGCGGCGCTCGACCAGCATCACGAAGACCCGGTCGACGCCGTCGCGGTGCATGCCTTCGGGCGTGGGACGGCCAAGCTCGCCCGCCTTCGCCTCGATCCGGAATTGGTGCATCTCGACATGCCAGTCGCCCGATGACGCCGGATCGAAATGGCTGGCGCAAAAGGCGAGCAGCGCCTGCGTCACCGGCAGCGCGATCGTGGCGTCTTCGACGGGATCGAACCAGCGCTGCACGTCGCCGTTCAGCGGGTTATAGTCGCGGCTCTGATAATGGGGCTGGTGCGGCTGGCGGCTGAACTGCCCGGCGGCGCAGTGGAAGGTGGCGTGGCGGCGGCGGCGATAACGGCCGCCATCGGCCATGAAGAGGTCGGGGCCAAGATCGTCCCAGCTGCGGGCAAAGGGCGCCCAGTCGGCCGCGCCGATATCCAGCTGGCGCAGCAGGTCGGCGCCGGCCAGGCGGGCATAGCCATCCTGTTCCAGCGCCTGGTCGATGGTGGGCAGGCAGTCCGTATCGCTCATTTCCATCCTCATAGACAGGGGAGGAAACGAGCGACAGGGCCAGTTACCACAAGCAGGATTGTGATGGAGGCGCGCGCCAACCACCGCTTTGCGGAGGTTGGCGCTGGGCGTCAGTAGATCGTCGGCACCATGCCGCCTTCGACCTTGACCGCGGCGCCGTTGGTGGCGGCGGCCAGCGGGCTGGCGAGATAGGCGGTCATCGCGCCGACTTCATCGGCTTCGATCAGCCGCTTGATCAGCGAGAGCGGGCGCAGCTTGGTGAAGAATTCGGCCTCGCGCTCGGCTTCGGACGCGTCCTTGTTCTCGACCACCGAGCGGATGAACTCGACAATGCCTTCCGAGCGGGTCGGGCCGGGCAGTACCGAATTGACGGTGACGCCGGTGCCGCGCGTATGTTCGGCCAAACCGCGCGAAATGGCGAGCTGAGCCGACTTGGTCATGCCATAATGGATCATCTCGGCGGGCGGCAGCAGGCCGCTTTCGCTGGCGATGAACAGGATGCGGCCCCAGTTCTTGGCCAGCATCTTCGGGAAATAATGGCGGGCAAGGCGGGCGCCGCTCACCACATTGACCTCGAACAGATGGTGCCAGTCCGCGTCCGTGATGTCGGTAAAATCCTTGGCCTCATAGATGCCGAGATTATTGACGAGGATGTCGATGTCCGGGACGGCGGCGATCAGCGCGTCGGCGCCCGCTGCGGTGGCGGGATCGGCCAGCACCGGGCGGATGGCGCCGGCCTGCGAAAGCTCGGCGGCGGCAGCGTCCAGCTTGGCCTGGTTGCGGCCGGTGATGACGACCTCGACCCCTTCCTGCGCCAGGCGCTTGGCGATGGCGAAGCCGATGCCGGCGGTCGATCCGGTGACGAGGGCAGTCTTCCCCGAAAGCTGAAGATCCATGGTGCATTCCTCTGAAAAGTGACAGCGACGTTGACACCAAGATAGACTATTTATCATTGGTGATTAGATTGCACTTTGACACTTCAGAAGTGATTTGAAATCATGGATAATAGGTTCGGCGACATCGAAACCTTCCTGATGGTGGCGGGTGAAGGCAGTCTGGCGGCCG
Organism: Sphingobium salicis subsp. salicis; assembly: GCF_049472635.1. NCBI lineage: Bacteria > Pseudomonadati > Pseudomonadota > Alphaproteobacteria > Sphingomonadales > Sphingobiaceae > Sphingobium > Sphingobium salicis. The sequence goes on along the minus strand of NZ_JAYRCS010000001.1, from coordinate 1,681,870 downwards.
CCGCCAAGGCGCTGCGGCTGACGCCATCGGCGGTCAGCCGGTCGATCGCCCGGCTGGAACAGCGGCTGGGCGTCACGCTGTTGCGGCGGACGACGCGGGCGCTGGCGCTCACGCCGGAAGGCGTCACCTATCGCGACCGTATGGCGGTGCTGCTGGGCGACATGATGGCGCTGGAGGCGGGGCTGGGCGAGGATCGCACGGCGCCGCGCGGGCTGTTGCGGATCAACGCTTCGCCCTCCTTCGGCATCGAATGCCTGATCCCGATCCTGCCCGGTTTCCGTGCCCTGTATCCGGCGGTGACGGTGGACCTGACCCTGTCCGACACGATCGTCGATCTGGTCGAGGAGCGGGCCGACATCGCCATCCGCATCGGCCCGCTGCGCGACACCAGCCTGCGGGCGAAGAAGCTGGGCCATAGCGCGATGGTGCTGGTGGCGAGCCCGGCCTATCTCGCCCGGCGCGGAACGCCGCAGACGCCGGACGATCTGGACGATCATGACTGCCTGCGCTTCAGCTTCCGCCGCTCGATCGACGGCTGGCCGTTCCGCATCGGCGGAAAGCTGGTCCAGCGCCCGGTGCAGGGCAGCTTCTACGGCAATTCGGGCGAAGTGGTGCGCCAGATGGCGGTCGCCGGCGGCGGCATCGCCCGGCACGGCCATTTCCATGTCGCCAGCGACATCAGGGCGGGGCGACTGGTCGAAGTGCTGGCCGACTATAACCCCGGCGACGGCGAGGATATCCATGCCCTCTACGCGGCAGAAGATCGCACCGCTGCGCGGGTGCGCGCTTTTCTCGACTATCTGGACGGGGCGATGCCCGTGGTGGGGTGAAGGGGCGGCAGCCGGTGCCGGCGCCCCTTCGTCCGGTCAGAAGGCTACGACCATCGACCCGCTGATCGCGCGGGGCGAGCCGAGATAGGCGGTGGTGGCGGTGCTGGTGAGGCCGGTGCCCGAATAGCCGATATAGACCTTGTCGAACAGGTTGGTGACGTTGAGCTGGAAGAAGGTCTTCTTGAGGCCCCATTGCTCCAGCGAGAAGCGGGCGTCGAGATCGACCAGCGTATAGCCGGGCAGCTTCACCGTGTTGATGTCGTTGACATAGCGTTCGCCGGTCCGCTTGATCTGGAGGCCGAGGTCGACCGGGCCGAGCGTGCCCTGGATGCGGCTGCCCAGCGTGTAGACCGGCGCGCCGGCCTCGCGCTTGCCGGCGGTCGCGGCATAGGTGCTGGCGCCGGTCTGGACATCGTCCTTGATCTCGGACTTCAGGTAGGAGCCGAAGACGTAGAGCATCAGATCCTTGACCGGGCGCACCGCGACGCTGCCGTCCACGCCATATTTGTCGACGCGGCCGAGGTTGCGGGTCACGCTGCAATCGCAATCGGCGTCATAGGCGGTTGCCAGCCGGTTGTTGTAGCGGGTGTACCAGCCCGACAGCTGCGCCTGGACGAGGCCCGACTGATAGCGCACGCCAAGGTCGAACGCGTCGGAGGTTTCCGGCTTGGGATTGCCCGAGCTGGAGTCTTGGTCGAAATAGAGCGCGCCATAGAGGGCGTCGGTGCCGGGCACGGACAGGTTCTTGGCATAGCTGGTGAAGACGCTGGCCTTGCTGGTGAACTTGTAGGTGACGCCAAGGTTGGGCAGCAGCTTGTTATAGTCGAACTTGCGCGACTGCGGCGCGGCATAGGCGCTGTTGGCGGCCAGCTGGGCATCGATGCCGGCCTGGGTCGCCGGGCAGTTGACGTTGCCCGATGCGTCGGTGGTGACGCAATATTGATTGAGGTCGCGGCTGAAGAAGGGCATGCGCGCGCCCAGCAGCAGGATGACCTGATCGTCGAGATAGGAACCGCGATATTCGCCCGAAATCTGGTTCAGCGTGGCATAGGATAGCCGGTTGCGCTTCTGCACGACATTGCCGTCGGCATCGACGATCGGATTGTTGATCGGGAAGACGTCGACCGGATCGCCATTGGCCTCCAGATAGCCGGCCTCGCCGGTCTGGCGATGGCGGGCGCGGTCATAGGTGTAGGACAGGCGCAGGCGATTTTCGGGGTCGATATCGTAGGACAGGTTGGCGATCACGCCATAGCGCTTGGTCACGGTCTGGCTAGGCGACAGGACGCGCACGAAATCCTGCGTGTCGCCATCGCCATTCAGGTCCACGCCGCCGACATAATAATATTGGGTCGAGCTGCTGGTGGCGGTGTTGCGGCTGTCCTTGAGATAATAGCCGCCCGTATTGCCGTCGGCGCTGGCGCCTTCATAGGCATAGGATGTGCCACCGCCATTGGCCTTGGTATATTGGAAGCTGGGATCGACCGTCAGCGTGAGGCCATTCGCCAGGGTGAAGCGCGAATTGAGCCGGACATTGCCGGTGTTGGACGGGTTGTAGCGCCGCTCGAACGCCGAACCGCAGCTATTGGCATAGTCGGTGACGCCGGTCTGCGGGGTATCGACGGTGCAGGTCGCGGTGTCGTAGAAGCGACCGTCGGTCGTGCCGGGGAAGGTCGCGGTGGTATAGGTCGAACCGTTGAAGGTGTTGCGGTTCTGGTTGTAATGGCCCGCCAGCGCGATGAAGTCGCCATTGCTGCCGATCGGCTGGTAGATCTTGCCATTATATTGCTGCTTATCGACGCCGCCATAATTGGTGTAGGTCGATTTGTTGGTCGCTCGCGAGGCGGAGAACCAGGCCTTGGTGCCGAAGGGCGTGAAGACGCCGGTCTGGAACATGCCGAAGATGCGGTGATAGGCGCGATCATCGTCATTGCCGCGGGCGACGATATTGCCATAGCTGGCGCTGATCATCGCGCCCATCTCGTCCGACGGCGTCAGCGAGCGGATGTTGATCGTGCCGCCGGCGGCCGAGGCGGTCGGGCTGTCGACATCGGTCGAGCCCAGGCTGACGGTCGCCGCCTCGATGATTTCCGGGTCGAGCTGCTGGTTGGTGTAGAGCGCGTAATTGCCCGAGTCATTGAGCGGAATGCCGTCGATCGTCTGCGACACCCGGTCAGAACTGAAGCCGCGCACGGTGAAGCTGCCGCCCAGCGATCCCCAGGGATCCTGGTTGGAGAAGCTGACGCCGGGCACCAGGTTCAGTGTTTCGTTGATCGCCTGGCCGGGGCGCTGGCGGGCGATGATCTCCTGGTCGAGCGTGACCTTGGCCTTGGGCGTTTCGGGGATCTTGACGCCGCCGACGCTCTGGTCGCCCTGCGCGCCGGTGACGATGATGCTGTCCTCGAAATCCTGCGAGCCGGTCGATTGCGCAAGCGCGATCGCCGGCGCAGCCGCCACGACCAGCGCGGCGCTGCACATCAATAGCTGTTTCATTGACCCGAAATCCCTTTTTACCATGTGCGACAAGGGTGCCGATTATCTTTTCTGGCACCGAGCTGTCCGTGACAGTCCCGCCCTGCAACTGGGATTTCGCTATGACAATTTTGTTAAAAGTGACACGACATATAAGTGAATTATATTTCAATATGCTGCATGATCTTCGTTCGTGAAGTTGAATATTGAAATGTAAAAGTAATGGCGAATTTTATTTCGGATTTTCGTGCCATTATTACTTCGTGTCAGCCGATCCAGTAGGGCACGATCTGGCGATTGTCGGGGTCGACATGGATCGGGCGGTCGGCGGGTGGGAAGGCGCGCTGGTCGCAGCTCTGGCGCGAGCAGAGGCGGCAGGTGATGCCGATCGGCGTCGCGGCGCCTTCCTCCTGCAGATGCAGGCCGTCGGCATAGACGAAATTGGCCGCATGGGCGACCTCGCAGCCCAGCACCACGGCGAAACGGCGCGGGGTGCGCTTGTAGCTGCCGGACGGCTTCACCAGCCCCTTGGCCATCGAGACATAGCGCACGCCGTCGGGGGTCTCGCCAAGTTGGACATTGATGCGATCGGGCACGGCCACCGCCTCATGCACGTTCCACAGCGGGCAGGCGCCACCAAAGCGGGCGAATTGCAGGCGAGTGGCGCTGTGGCGCTTGGTGATGTTGCCGGCCATGTCGACCCGGCAGAAGAAGAAGGGGATGCCGCGCAGGCCCGGTCGCTGCAGCGTGGACAGGCGGTGGCAGGCCTGTTCGAAACTGACGCCGAAGGTGCGGGCCAGCCGGTCGATATCATGGCGCATCGTCCGCGCCGCCTCCCGGAAGGGGGCATAGGGCATCAGCAGCGCGCCGGCGGCATAATTGCCAAGGCCGATGGCGAGCAGCCGGTCGGCGCCGGTGACCGGCAGGCCGGCCTTGCGCACGACATCGGCGATCACTGCCTGCCCCTCCAGCATCATCAGCTGGTGCGCCAGCATGAACTTGCGGCTTTCGGTCGGCAGGGCGGCGTTGATGAATAATTGCCGGTCGGCGGCGCGATAGGCGCGCAGCGCGCTGTCGGGCGTCTCGGCGATCAGCGTCTCGATGCCGTGGCGGCGGGCCAGCGCCTCGACCAGCATGCCCTCGTCCAGCACCTGGCCCTGGGCAAAGCTCTCGGCCATCTCCTCGGCCAGGCAGTCGAGGCTATGGACATAATTGCCCGCCTCATGAAACCAGTCGCGCGCCGCTTCCCATGGCAGGCGGGCCTGCACCTCATGATCGTTGGCGATCGCCTCCTCGATCATGTTGATCCGTTCATTGGCGCGCATATGGGCGTTGTAGAGATCGACATAGCGGGCCGCGAACTCGGGAAATTGCAGGTGCAGCTTCTCGATCCGTTCCGGCTCCAGCGCGGGGCCGGGCAGCTCGGGATGGGATAGGGCAAAGGCGAAGGCGCCCAGCAGCTGCTCGTCCTCGCGGCTGTCGAAACTGGCCCAGTCTGTGGGAAAGGCATTGGCGAGCGCGGCCTTGACCTTGGCGGTCAACGGGCGATCGTCATTTTCCATTTGGCTCAGATAGGATACGGATATGCCCAGTGCCTGCGCCATCGTCGCCTGGTCCATGCGATGGTCCAGGCGCAGCTGGCGCAGGCGTGGACCTGCGAATATACGGTTGCCGCGTGCCATAATCCTTACCCTAATTTGCGAAGTCGCGATTTGCAAATTGGCAAATTTACATTTGCGAACTTTACGTGCGGCTGGGTAGGGGAAGGGCAAGGCGGCGTCGGCCAAGCTATGGACGCCACGAATTTGGAGAGAAGCCTTTCATGTCGAAGCTCGCCATCATCGAACAGCTGGAAGCCAAGCGCGAGGGCGCCCGCATGGGCGGCGGCCAGCGCCGCATCGACGCGCAGCATGGCAAGGGCAAGCTGACCGCGCGGGAGCGGATCGAAGTGCTGCTGGACGAGGACAGCTTTGAAGAGCTGGACATGTATGTCGAGCATAATTGCATCGACTTCGGCATGGACGAACAGCATATTCCGGGCGACGGCGTCGTCACCGGATCGGGCACGATCAACGGTCGCCTCGTCTATGTCTTCAGCCAGGATTTCACCGTCTATGGCGGCGCGGTGTCGGAACGGCACGCGATGAAGATCTGCAAGATCATGGACATCGCGATGAAGGTCGGCGCGCCGGTGATCGGCCTCAACGACAGCGGTGGCGCGCGCATCCAGGAGGGCGTCGCCTCGCTGGCCGGCTATGCCGAGATTTTCCAGCGCAATGTGCTGGCGTCGGGCGTGGTGCCGCAGATCAGCGTCATCATGGGGCCGTGCGCGGGCGGCGCGGTCTATTCCCCGGCGATGACCGACTTTATCTTCATGGTGAAGGACAGCAGCTTCATGTTCGTGACCGGGCCTGACGTGGTCAAGACGGTCACCAACGAGGTGGTAACGCAGGAGGAACTGGGCGGCGCGATCACCCATACGACCAAGTCGGGCGTGGCGGACGTGGCGTTCGAGAACGACATCGAAGCGCTGCTGGCGGTGCGCGATTTCGTCGACTTCCTGCCCGCGTCCAACAAGGAGCCAGTGCCCGAGCGCCCGAGCGCGGACCCGTGGGACCGGCTGGAGGACAGCCTCGACACGCTGATCCCGGCCAATGCCAACCAGCCCTATGATATGCACGAGCTGATCCGCAAGGTGGTGGACGAGGGCGACTTCTTCGAGGTGCAGCCGGCCCATGCGGGCAATATCCTGTGCGGTTTCGGCCGGATCGAGGGCAAGACGGTGGGCATCATCGCCAACCAGCCGATGGTGCTGGCCGGCGTGCTCGACATCAACTCGTCGAAGAAGGCCGGCCGCTTCGTACGCTTCTGCGATGCGTTCGAAATTCCGATCGTCACCTTCGTCGACGTGCCGGGCTTCCTGCCGGGCACCGCGCAGGAGCATTCGGGCATCATCAAGCATGGCGCCAAGCTGCTCTTCGCTTATGCCGAGGCGACCGTGCCGAAGATCACCGTCATCACCCGCAAGGCCTATGGCGGCGCCTATGACGTGATGAGTTCCAAGCATCTGCGCGGCGATCTGAACTATGCCTGGCCGACCGCCGAGATCGCGGTGATGGGCGCCAAGGGCGCGGTCGAGATCATTTTCCGCGGCAAGACGCCCGAAGAGATTGCCGAGAAGACCAAGGAATATGAAGACCGCTTCGCCAACCCTTTCGTGGCGGCGAGCAAGGGCTTCATCGACGAGGTGATCCAGCCCCACTCGACCCGCAAGCGGATCGCGCTGGGCCTGCGCAAGCTGCGCAACAAGGCGCTGGATAACCCCTGGAAGAAGCACGATAATATTCCGCTGTGATGGCCCGCAGGAGCGTCATCCCAGCGCAGGCTGGGATCTCGTGCCGCTAAGCTGGACCTTGAAGGCCCAAGACCCCAGCCTGCGCTGGAGTGACGATATGAGGATGTTATGAAACTCGGCCGTCTCAACCATATCGGCATCGCGACGCCTTCGCTGGAGGCTTCGCTCGCTTATTATCGCGACATCATGGGCGCGACGCTGACGCATGAACCGTTCGACCTGCCCGCGCAGGGGGTGAAGGTGTGCTTCGTCGATACGCCGGGTGAAGGCGGCACGGCGGGGACGCAGATCGAACTGATCGAGCCGCTGGGCGAGAATAGTCCGATCCACGGCTTCATCGCCAAGAACCCGGCCGGTGGGCAGCATCATATCTGCTATGAAGTGCCTGACATCATGGCGGCCAAGGCCTGGTTCGAGGGGCTGGGCAAGAAGGTGCTGGGCGAGCCGCGCATCGGCGCCCATGGCACGCCGATCTTCTTCGTCCACCCCAAGGATATGAACGGGGTGCTGACCGAGATCATGGAGACGCCGAAGGACGGTGCGCACTGACATCACCCCTCCCGCTTGCGGGAGGGGCAGCGAGACTTGGCGGCTTTGCCGCCTAGTCGCAGCGGGGTGGGCACGGGACAGCCCACTCCAACTCCGGCTAAGCAGCAAGCTGCTAAGCCTGCATATCCTCTCCCGCCTGCGGGAGAGGAGTGAAGGGTAGGAACGAATGACCGAGAAGCCGACATTGGACCAGTGGGCCGCCGCTGCTGCCAAGGAAGTGAAGGGCAAGGATCTGAACTGGGATACCCCGGAAGGTATCACGGTGAAGCCGCTCTACACGGCCGAGGACGTGACCGTCGATCCGGGCCTGCCGGGCTTTGCGCCGTTCACCCGCGGCGTGCGTGCGTCCATGTATGCGGGTCGGCCCTGGACCATCCGCCAATATGCGGGCTTCTCGACTGCCGAGGAATCCAACGCCTTCTACCGCCGCAATCTGGCGGCCGGCCAGAAGGGCCTCAGCGTCGCTTTCGACCTTGCCACCCATCGCGGCTATGATAGCGACCATCCCCGCGTCGTCGGCGATGTCGGCAAGGCGGGCGTGGCGATCGACACGATCGAGGACATGAAGATCCTGTTCGACGGCATCCCGCTCGACAAGATGTCGGTCAGCATGACCATGAACGGCGCGGTGATCCCGATCCTGGCCTTCTTCATCGTCGCGGGCGAGGAGCAGGGGGTCGAGCGCAAGCTGCTCGACGGGACCATCCAGAACGACATCCTCAAGGAGTTCATGGTCCGCAACACCTATATCTACCCGCCCGAACCCTCGATGCGGGTCATCAGCGACATTTTCGGCTATACGTCGCGCGAGATGCCCAAGTTCAACAGCATCTCCATTTCCGGCTATCATATGCAGGAAGCCGGCGCGACGCAGGTGCAGGAACTGGCCTTCACCATCGCCGACGGCGCGGAATATGTCCGCTATGGCGTCGCCAGCGGCCTCGACATCGACAAGTTCGCCGGACGCCTCAGCTTCTTCTTCGCCATCGGCATGAACTTCTTCATGGAGATCGCCAAGCTGCGCGCCGCCCGCGTGCTGTGGCACCGCGTCATGACGAAGCTGGGCGCGCAGTACGAGCGCTCGAAGATGCTGCGCACCCATTGCCAGACGTCGGGCGTCAGCCTCACCGAGCAAGACCCGTATAACAACGTCATGCGCACCACGATCGAGGCGATGGCGGCGATGCTGGGCGGCACCCAGTCGCTCCACACCAATGCGCTCGACGAAGCGATCGCGCTGCCGACCGATTTTTCGGCCCGCATCGCGCGCAACACGCAGATCGTGATCCAGGAAGAGACCGGCATGTGCAATGTCGTCGATCCGCTGGGCGGCAGCTATTATATCGAGGCGCTGACCCAGCAGCTGGTCGACGCCGCGCAGGAAATCATCGACCGCGTGGAAGCCGAAGGCGGCATGGCCAAGGCCGTGGGCGCGGGCTGGCCCAAGGCGATGATCGAAACCGCCGCCGCCGCCCGTCAGGCGCGCGTCGACCGGGGCGAGGACGTCATCGTCGGCGTCAACAAATATCGCCTGGCGAACGAAGACCTGCTCGAAACCCTCGAAGTCGACAACACCAAGGTTCGCGAAGCCCAGATTGCCCGCATCAACCGGGTGAAGGCGCAGCGCGACGAGGATGCCTGCCAGGCTGCGTTGCAGGCGCTGCGCGATGCAGCCGCCGCGCCGCAGTCGATCGAGACCAATCTGCTCGCCCACGCCGTCGAGTGCGCCCGTGCGCGCGCCACGCTGGGCGAAATCTCGGCCGCCATGGAAGACAGCTTCAACCGCTATGGCACGCAGCCGACACCGGTGAAGGGCGTCTATGGCGCGCCCTACAAGGATGACAGCCGCTGGAAACAGGTTCTCGACGGGGTGCAGGCCGTCGAACGGCGCCTCGGTCGCAAGCCCAAGCTTCTCGTCGCCAAGATGGGGCAGGACGGGCACGACCGGGGCGCCAACATAATCGCGTCGGCCTTCGGCGACATGGGCTTCGATGTCGTGTCCGGCCCGCTGTTCCAGACGCCGGAGGAAACGGTGGTGCTGGCGCTCGACAGCGGTGTCGATGTGGTCGGCGCCTCGTCGCTCGCCGCCGGGCACAAGACGCTGATCCCGGAACTGATCAACCGGCTGCGCGACCACGGCCGTAGCGACATCAAGGTGATCGCTGGCGGGGTCATCCCGCCGCAGGATTATGACTATCTTCGTGACGCAGGGGTTCAGGGCATTTATGGGCCGGGTTCCAATGTCGTGGAGTGCGCCGCCGATGTGCTGCGCCTGCTCGGCCACAACATGCCCCCGGCGGGGCTAGAGGAAGCTGCGTAAATGAATACCCCCTGCACCCTGACCGCCCGCAACGACTGGACGCGCGAGGAAATCGCCGCGCTGTTCGACCTGCCCTTTGGCGACCTGATGTTTGAAGCGCAGTCGATCCACCGCGCGAACTTCCCGCGCAACGAGGTGCAGCTGTCCACCCTGTTGTCGATCAAGACCGGCGGCTGCCCGGAGGATTGCGGTTACTGCAACCAGTCGGCCTCGGCGGAAAGCGGACTGAAGGCCGAGAAGCTGATGAGCGTGCAGGCGGTAATGCAGGCGGCGGCGCAGGCGAAGGACGCAGGGTCTTCGCGCTTCTGCATGGGCGCGGCCTGGCGCAACCCCAAGGATCGCGACATGCCCGCCATTGTCGAGATGGTGAAGGGCGTGCGCCAGATGGGCATGGAAACCTGCATGACGTTGGGCATGCTGAGCGAAAGCCAGGCCGATATGCTCGCCGAAGCAGGCCTCGATTATTACAACCATAATATCGACACCTCGCCCGAACATTATGAGAAGGTCATCACCACCCGGACCTTCGACGATCGTCTGGTGACGCTGGAAAATGTCCGCAATTCGGGCATCAATGTCTGCTCGGGCGGCATCGTCGGCATGGGCGAGGCGCGCGAGGATCGTGTCGGCTTCCTCCATGCGCTGGCCGTGCTGCCGGTCCATCCGCAGAGCGTGCCGATCAACGCGCTGGTTCCGGTCAAGGGCACGGTGCTGGGCAATATGCTGGCCGACACCCCGCTCGCCAAGATCGACGAGATCGAGTTCGTGCGCACCGTCGCGGTTGCGCGGATCGTGATGCCGGAATCCATGGTGCGCCTGTCGGCCGGCCGCGAGAGCATGTCGGATAGCTGCCAGGCGCTCTGCTTCATGGCCGGCGCGAACAGCATCTTCACCGGCGACAAGCTGCTGACCACCGCCAATGCCGGCGACAATGCCGATGCGGCGCTCTTCGCCAAGCTGGGCGTCGTGCCGATGCAGGCCGAAGTGAAGGTCGAGCTGGAGGCGGCGGAGTGATCTCCCTCCTCCTTCTCAGCGAGGTGGTGCGCTACGCACCCCCGCCATGCCACGAGAAGGGGCAGGCGGGGGAGGAGCGATGTGCTGCGGCTGAGCTGGCGAAGGCGGAAAAGCGTCTCAGTGTGGCGTGGAGTAAAGCTGTCCAAACGCTACGCGATCCGGCCCGAAGGAATACGACCAAGGCTTTTGGTCAGACACCGATCAACCTTCTGACCACCGAACAAAAAAGCTGGCGAGCCTGGCGTGACGCGCATTGCGATGTGATGGCCTATTCCATGCAAGGAACATCGGGCGAGGCGCTGGTCAGATATGATTGCAAAACGGGAATGACGCTGGATCGCGTCAGAATTTTGGAAGGCGTTGGCGCAAGCTAGTTCATCGCCGCAACCATAACACCCGTTCGGTTCGAGCGAGGTCGAGAAGCGGTTCTCGACACGCTCGAACCGAACGGAGTTTAGAACAAGGACTGGGACAGGAAATATAATGGCAATCACCAAGATCCTGATCGCGAACCGTGGCGAAATTGCGTGTCGTGTCATGCGCACGGCCAAGAAGATGGGCATCAAGACCGTCGCGGTCTATTCCGATGCCGACGCCCGCGCGCCGCATGTGCTGATGGCCGATGAAGCCGTCCATATCGGCCCGCCGCCCGCCGCCCAATCCTATCTGCTGGCCGACAAGATCATCGAAGCGTGCAAGGCCACCGGCGCCGACGCGGTCCATCCGGGCTATGGCTTCCTGTCCGAGCGCGAGAGTTTCCGCAAGGCGCTGGACGCCGAGGGCATCATCTTCGTCGGCCCGCCCGCAAACGCCATCGCGGCGATGGGCGACAAGATCGAATCCAAGAAGCTGGCGATGGAAGCGGGCGTCAATGTCGTCCCCGGTTTTGTCGGCGTGATCGACGACACCGAACATGCGGTGAAGATCTCCAACGAGATCGGCTATCCGGTGATGATGAAGGCCTCGGCCGGCGGCGGCGGCAAGGGCATGCGCCTCGCCTACAGCGAACAGGATGTCCGCGAAGGCTTTGAAGCCACCAAGCGCGAAGGCCTGAACAGCTTCGGCGACGATCGCGTCTTCATCGAGAAGTTCATCGAAAGCCCGCGCCATATCGAAATTCAGGTGCTGGGCGACCAGCATGGCAATATCGTTTACCTGAACGAGCGCGAATGTTCGATCCAGCGCCGCCACCAGAAGGTGGTCGAGGAAGCGCCGTCGCCCTTCGTCAGCCCCGAAATGCGCAAGAAGATGGGCGAGCAGTGCGTCGCGCTCGCCCGCGCGGTCGGCTATTTCAGCGCTGGCACGGTCGAACTGATCGTCAGTGGCGAGGACAAGACCGGCGACGGCTTCTACTTCCTCGAAATGAACACCCGCCTTCAGGTGGAGCATCCCGTCACCGAGGAAATCACCGGCGTCGACCTGGTCGAACAGATGATCCGCGTCGCCAATGGCGAGACGCTGAGCTTCGGTCAGGCGGACGTGAAGATCAACGGCTGGTCGATCGAGAACCGCGTCTATGCCGAAGACCCCTATCGCGGCTTCCTCCCGTCGACCGGCCGCCTGATCCGCTATAATCCGCCCGAAACCGGCACGGATGAAAGCGGCGCGCTGATCCGCGTGGATGACGGCGTGCAGGAAGGCGGCGAGGTGTCGATCTTCTACGACCCGATGATCGCCAAGCTGATCACCTGGGCGCCGACCCGCCTCGAGGCCATCGACAAGCAGATCGAGGCGCTCGACAAGTTCGAGATCGAAGGGCCGGGCCACAATATCGATTTTGTCTCCGCGCTGATGCAGCATGAGCGCTTCCGCTCCGGCAACATCACGACCGGCTTCATCGCCGAGGAATATCCCGAAGGCTTCACTGGTGCCCCGGCGTCGGAAGAACTGCTCAAGCGCCTGTCCGCCATCGGTGCCTTCGCCGCGATGGCGCAGGCCGACCGCGCCCGCCGCATCGACGGGCAGCTTGGCAAGCGTCTTGCCCCGCCCACCGGCTGGCAGGTGAAGATCGGCGACGCCGTTCATGATGTCGTGATCGACGGCGACGAAGTGACGGTCGATGGCGAGAGCATCGACATGGCGCTCGAATATACGCCCGGCGATCGCCTGATCGAGGCGGAATTTGGCGAGGAGCAACTGGCGGTGCGGATCGCGCCGATGCGGTCGGGCTTCGTGCTGACCGCCCATGGCGCCAGCCACAAGCTGCGCATCCTGCCCGCCCACGCCGCGCCTTACGCTGCGCACATGATCGAGAAGATCCCGCCCGATCTGTCGAAATATCTGATTTGCCCGATGCCCGGCCTGCTGGTCGCGCTGAACGTCAAGCAGGGCGACAAGGTCGAGATCGGCCAGCCGCTCGCCGTGATCGAGGCGATGAAGATGGAAAATATCCTGCGCGCCGGCAAGGCGGGCACGGTCAAGAGCGTGTCGGCGGCACAGGGCGAGAGCCTGCCGGTTGACGCGGTGATCCTGGAACTGGAGTAAGCATTGCTCCCCGGAACGGGGAGGGGGCCACGAAGTGGTGGAGGGGGGATGCTTCTGGACGCGGCCTCGCATTTGGGGCACGCCCCCTCCGTCGGCTTCGCCGCCATCTCCCCGCAGGCGGGGAGGAGATGGAGTTCCTGCATGCACCTGACACACGACCCCAGCGCCCCCGCCGCCGACCCGATCGGCTTCGACGATTTCCTGAAAGTGGATATCCGCGTCGGCACGATCATCTCGGCCGAACCCTATCCCGAGGCGCGCAAGCCCGCCTACAAGCTGCTGATCGATTTCGGCCCGACGATCGGCCAGAAGAAATCGAGCGCCCAGATCACCGAAAATCACGCACTGGAAGAGCTGCCCGGCCGCCAGGTCGCCGCCGTGGTCAATTTCCCGCCGCGCCAGATCGGCAAGTTCATGTCGGAAGTGCTGACCCTGGGCTTCGCCGACGCGGCGGGCGCCGTCATGCTGTTCGCGCCCGACAAGCCCGTGCCCAATGGATCGCGCCTGTTCTAAGGCTATAGCGCGCCCTTCCGCGCCCACGCACGTACCACCCGTTTCACGCCATCGACCACCCGCGCCATGCGGTCATAGTCCAGCCGGTCGGGTGTATCGGCTTCGCTATGATAATAGCGATAGCGGAACGGGGCCGTGTCGGTAATCATCAAAGCGGGTATCCCGACCTGCGCGAACGCCCAATGGTCCGACCAGTCGATCCCCTGCACGAAGCCGGGGGCGCTGCCGCCTATGCTGGGGAAGGCTGCCTCGCGCCGGAATGCTGCAACCGTGGCCCGAATGAACGGGCGCGAGGATGTCATGCCGACAAAGGCGATGAAATTGCCGGTGTCGGGATAGAGGGCTGATAACGGAAAGGGGTAATGCTGGCTTCCCTTTGCATCGCTGTAGAAGCCGATTGTCTCCAGCGAAATCATGCCGAGCGCGCGCTCCTGACCGGCCGCCAGCGCCTTGGCATAGGCAAGGCTGCCCATATGCGCAGTCTGGAAATAGGGCGGCTCTTCATTGGCGAAGAAGGCGAAGCGTAGCCGCAATCGGCTCCGTCCGCGCAGATCGGACAAGGCGCGGGCAAGTTCCAGCGTTGCCGCCGTGCCTGATCCATTGTCATTGGCGCCAGGCGTCGTGCCATAGCTGTCATAATGCGCGCCGATCACCAGCGTCGGGGCATCACCATTGGCGGGTTCGAGCATGGCTTCGATATTGAAGATGCCGGGGATGCCTTGGATTGGCTGGCGGCGTGGGGCATAGCCGGCCTGTCGCAATTCCATTTCGACATAATGTGCGACATGATCCATTTCGCGCAAATGCGCAGCGTTGTGCGGCTTTCGCGCGATAAGCGCGACATCGGTCCTCAGCCGCCCGCTGAGCGCCCGCTGCTCCGCTGTAAGGCGTGGCGGCGGGTCTTGGTGCGACCGGCCGGGCACGGCGGTCATCCAGAACAGGATCGCTATCGGCGCGGCGATGATCAGCAGAATGGTCGCGATCAGGGTCGCTTTCGTTGGCATGCCAGATGCGTCCGCGCCTTCGCTGTCCATTCTGCGTCCCCCAAGCCCGGCCACGCATGGCTATGCCCGCAATTGCTGCACCTGTCCTACACAGGCCTCGCCATGCTAGACCAGCATGATCTTATCGATATGGCGATTGGAAATTTCCTTTCCCGTTGGCGCATGAAGATGTCAAAATATACGGGAAAAGTGGGAAGTTAAGGGGGCGGGATGACGCAGGTGGTCGGGGGCGACTATGTGATGGATGCGAAGCGGGACCGGTTGGTCATCACCGCTTCGGCATTGGGCACGGTGTTCGAATGGTATGATTTCTACATCTATGGCGTGCTCGCGCCGATCATCGGCCGCACCTTCTTCCCGACCGACAATCCGACCGTGGAACTTCTCTATTCGCTGGCCGGCTTCGCGATCGGCTTCGGCTTCCGGCCGCTGGGCGCGATGCTGTTCGGCTATCTGGGCGATCGGCTAGGGCGCAAATATACGTTCCTTGCCACCATCATCCTGATGGGGCTGGCGACGGCGGGCGTCGGCCTCACCCCGTCGGCGGCCAGCATCGGCGTCGCCGCGCCGGTCATCCTGATCCTGCTCCGCATCGCGCAGGGACTGGCGCTGGGCGGCGAATATGGCGGGGCGGCCATCTATGTCGCCGAACATGCGCCTGCTGGAAAGCGCGGCTTCTATACCAGCTTCATCCAGGCCGGCGTGATTGGTGGCTTCATCCTGTCGCTGATCGTCGTGGTCGGCACGCAATGGATCGTCGGCATGGATGTGTGGGACGCCTGGGGCTGGCGCATTCCCTTCATCTTCTCGCTGGCGCTGCTTGCCATTTCGTTGTGGATGCGCCTGATGCTGCGCGAAAGCCCGGTCTTCACCGCGATGAAGAAGGCCGGGCAACAGGCGAAGAACCCGCTGAAGGAGGCCTTCACCGCGCCGGGCAACAGGAAGCGGATGCTGGTGGCGATGATCGGCATCGCCGCGGGCTTCACCGTGATCGCCTATACCGTGATGTTCCAGGCGCTCTATTTCCTGCAGAGCGGCCTGCATGTCGCGCCGGGCATCGCCCAGTTGCTGGTCGGCGGCAGCGCCTTTGCCGGCATGGCGAGCTTCATCTTCTTCGGCTGGCTGTCGGACCGGATCGGGCGCAAGAAGCCGATCGTCATCGGCTATGCACTGGTGCTGCTGCTGGTCATGCCGCTCTACCAGTATATGGGCGCGACCGCGAACCCGGCGCTGACGCAGGCGGCAGCACGGGCGCCGGTGGTGGTGAGCGGCCCCGATTGCCGTTTCGATCCCTTTGCCAAGATACAGCCGACCGCCTGCGGCAAGCTGCTCGATCATTTTTCCAAGCGCGGCATCCCCTATGAGAAGCGCAGCGGCGTGGCGCCGGCGGTCAGCATCGGCGGCGTGGCCGTGGCGGACCTCAGCAGCGACGGGATCGATGCCGCGCTGACGGCGCAGGGCTATGATTTCGGTGTCGTCCGCCCCGACTGGCCGCGTGCGCTGATGCTGTTCGCCGCGTTGCTGCTGCTCTGGACCCTGTCGGGCGCGACCTATGGCCCGGTCGCGGCGCTTCTGTCGGAATATTTCCCGGCCCGCATCCGCTACAGTTCGCTCTCCATCCCCTATCATATCGGCACCGGCTATTTCGGCGGTTTCCTGCCGCTGGTCAGCCAATATATCGTCGCGCGGACCGGCGATCCCTATGCCGGCCTATGGTACACGATCGTCGTGGTGGCACTGGCACTGGTCACCTGCCTTGTCGCCTTGCCGGAAACAAAAGGACGCCCCCTCGACGCCTGAGCCCCGGCGCGCTATCGGCTGCGGGCAATGACTGGCTATATCGCTCCGCTCCGCCTGCGCCTCGATGGCGATGCGCTGCTTTCCAACTGGCGCTGGCTGGCGCGGCAGGGCGGCGCCCCGGCCTGTGGCGCGGCGATCAAGGCGGATGGCTATGGCCTGGGCGCGGCCGGCGTCATGCAGCGGTTGAAAGATGCGGGCTGTCGCGATTTCTTCGTGTCCAACTGGGGCGAGGCGGCGGCGCTCGAAGCGCAGATGGACGGTGTGAACTTTGCCGTCCTGCACGGCGTGCGCGACGAGGATATGACGCAGGCACTGACCTCGCGAGCGCGCCCGGTGCTCTGTACGCCGGGTCAGGTGGCGCGCTGGAAGGCGGCAGGCGGCGGCGCCTGCGACCTGATGATCGATACCGGCATGAACCGGCTGGGCCTCGACTGGCGGGCTGACCTCGGCGAACTGGTTGATGGGCTGGAGATTGTCACGCTGCTTAGCCATCTGGCGTCAGCCGACGAGGATAGCGATCTCAACCCGACGCAACTGGCCCGCTTCCGGGATATCCGGGCCGCAGTGCCCGCGCAGCGCTACAGTCTCGCCAACAGCGCAGGCATCTGCATGGGCGCGGACTATGGTTTCGACCTGACCCGGCCGGGCATCGCCCTTTATGGCGGCGTGCCGCATCCCGATGCAGCGCCGGATCTCCGCCCGGTGGTCCAGCCACAGGCCCAGATATTGCAGCGTCGCGCGGTGATCGCCGGCGACACGATCGGCTATAACGCCACCCATCGGGCCGAGCGCGATCTGGAGATCGCGGTCCTCAATATCGGCTATGCCGACGGCTATCTGCGCGGCTTTTCGGGGCGGGGCGCGGCGTTGGTCGATGGCATCCGCCTGCACGTGCTGGGCCGGGTGTCGATGGATTTGCTGGCAGTGGATGTCGGCGCGCGCCCGGATGTCGCGGAGGGAGACTGGCTGACGATCGACTATGATCTGCCGCAGGCTGCGCAGGCGTCGGGCCTGTCGCAATATGAACTGCTGACGGGCCTGGGCAAACGGTTCGACCGCATCTGGGCCTGAGAGTCCGTTTTAGAAAAAACGGTTCCGGCCCGATCCCCCGCCCAACCGCCCGATCAAGTGTCATCCTGTCGGGTGGTTGGGCGGGGGAGCGGGCTGGTACGGGCTCTAACATCAAAAAGGGCGCCGATCGCAAGACCGGCGCCCTTCGCTATTCAGTCGCTGGCGCTCAGCGCTCGATGCACATCGACACGCCCATGCCGCCGCCGACGCACAGGGTGGCAAGGCCCTTCTTCGCGTCGCGCTTCGCCATTTCATAGAGCAAAGTGGTCAGCACGCGCGCGCCCGATGCGCCGACGGGGTGGCCGATCGCGATCGCGCCGCCATTGACATTGACCTTGGCCGGATCCCAGCCCAGTTCCTGGCCCACGGCCAGCGCCTGCGCGGCAAAGGCTTCGTTCGCTTCGATGAGGTCGAGATCGGCGACCGACCAGCCGGCCTTTTCCAGTGCCTTGCGGCTGGCCGGGGCCGGGCCGATGCCCATGATCGACGGATCGACGCCGCAGGTGGCGAAGCTGGCGATGCGCCCGAGGATGGTGGCGCCGCGCTTGGCGGCTTCGTCGGCGCTCATCACCACCAGCGCGGCGGCGCCGTCATTGATGCCGCTGGCATTGCCCGCGGTCACGGTGCCGTCCTTCTTGAAGGCGGGGCGCAGGCCCTGCAGCGCTTCGATCGTGGCACCGGCGCGGATATATTCGTCCTGGTCGACGATGGTGTCGCCCTTGCGGCCCTTGATCGTCACGGGCAGGATTTCGTCGGCGAAGCGGCCCGACGCGCGCGCGGCTTCCGCCTTATTCTGGCTGGCGACGGCGAACTCGTCCTGCGCCTCGCGGCTGATCTGATATTTCTCGGCCAGGTTCTCGGCGGTGATGCCCATATGATAGCCCTGGAACGCATCGGTCAGGCCGTCATGGATCATCGTGTCGACGAAGCTGACCGGGCCCATCTTGGTGCCGCCGCGCAGCATCTGGGCATGGGGGGCGAGCGACATGCTTTCCTGGCCACCAGCGACCATGATGCGGGCATCGCCCGCCTTGATCGCCTGTGCCGCGAGCGCGACGGCGCGCAGGCCCGATCCGCATAGCTGGTTGAGGCCGATGGCGGTGCGCTCGACCGGGATGCCGGCGTTGACGGCGGCCTGGCGGGCGGGGTTCTGGCCCTGGCCGGCGGTGAGGATCTGGCCCAGGATCACTTCGTCCACTTCCTCGGGCGCGACGGCGGCCTGTGTCAGCGCGGCGAGGATGGCCTGGCGGCCCAGTTCATGTGCCGGAGTCGTGCCGAAGGCGCCCATGAAACTGCCCACGGCGGTACGCTTGGCGGCGGTAATGACGATGTCTGACAAAGGCTCGATCCTCACTAGTGGTAATGTTGTTTTCGCAGGCGCACATAACATCATCCGCCATGGCGGGAAAGCCAAAGGGACAGCGGCTGCCACAGCATGTCGGGTGCCCGCTGGCTCAATATCATGCCGACATGGCCAAGGTTCAATATCCGGCTTTCCGTAAGGGACGGGGCGGCCGTGGCGGGCACGATTCGATCCGTTGCCGAAGCGATCGACAAACCGGGGCAGGGGAGCGAGGCCGGGTTTATGACGGTCCCGTCGATGTGCCATTCGTTTCGCCCGCTCGCATTTGCCGCATAGAGCATCTCGAACAATTGCTGCCCGGCGGCATAGGTGAGCGGTGCGCCCTCATTGGCCCAGTCCTCGACCGCGAGGAAGGCGCGTTCCTCGTCGGAGCCGGCTGCCATGCCGGCGAAGGCTGCATATTTCTGCACGGTCCGCTGCGGATCGAGCGCCCAGAAGCCCGATTGCAGCGCCTCCATCGGCACATAGCCGAGCCGGTCGCACACCGGCTTCGCACCGCGCCACAGGGCGGCGATCTCGGCAAGGTCGGCGGACGGGAAGCCGGCAAAGTCCCAGGGCGAAGCGATCGTCGCCAGGGCTGCGACCCGGTGCAATGCTGCGGCTGCAATGGCGATCGTGCCGCCCAGGCAATAGCCGACCAGGATCGGTGGGCGCCGCAATGCAGCGAGCATCGGTATGAGCCGGTCGGTGACATGCTTGTCCAAGCCGAGGCTGCGGTTGGCGGCCGTCGGCGCGCCCCAATCGACCAGATAGGCATCATGGCCCGCTGCGGCCATGTGGCGCAGCATGGAGCGGCTTTCCGACAGGTCCAGCACCTGCGGCGGGTTGATCAGGGAGGGGATGAAGACGACCGGCGCCCGATCGTTTTCCGGTGCCAAATCAGCTTGATACCGCAGCAGCCGGGCACTGCCCGCCGTTGCGGCGATGGGGCATGGTGGCGGTGGCGACGGACGCTGCGCCTCCTGATAGCGACGCAGGCCGATGAAGGCGCGGCGACGCAAATCAGGATCATGCTCCGTTTCGCGCCATAAAATGTTGAGAAAAAGGGGTAAAGGACGCGGGCCATGTTGCGGCGCGGCATCGCCCTGTGCTAATGCGGGATGAGCAGGTGAGGGAGAGACAGGCATGGCCAAATCGAAGGCTGCTAATGAATCCGAACCGGTGGTTATTAAGAAGTACGCTAACAGGCGGCTCTATAACACCGAAACTTCAAGTTATATCACGCTGGACCTTTTGTCGCAGATGACCCGCGAGGGGCGCGAGTTCGTCGTCGTCGACGCGAAGACCGGCGAGGACATCACCCATAATGTCCTGACCCAGATCATCATGGAAGAAGAACAGCGTGGCAAGAACATGCTGCCGGTCAACTTCCTGCGCCAGCTGATCGCCATGTATGGCGATTCCATGCAGTCGATGGTGCCGCAATATCTCGAAGCGTCGATGGACGCCTTCCGCAAGAACCAGCAGCAGTTCCAGGAAGCCATGAAGGGCGCCTTTGGTGGCGGCCCGCTGGCCGAGATCGCCAAGCGCAACATGCAGATGTTCGAGGCCGCGGCGAGCGCGTTCGGCAATGGCGTTCCGGGCATGCCGGGCGCCACGCCCAGCCCGACGCCGGCGGCGACCGAAGAAAGCAAGGATGACGAAATCGCCGTCCTCAAGGCGCAGCTGGCTGCGCTCAATGCGAAGATCGACAAGCTGAGCTGATCCACCATGGCCAAGGCGGATAGACTGGAGCGCCTGGATATCCGCCGGGCGGAGCTGGAAGAGGAATATCGCGCGGCGCTGATTGCGGCGCTGCGCGTGACCGCTGGCGGGCGCTGGGGCCTGTTTGGCCATAACAGTGACCGATGGACGCGTGAAAACGCCAAGCCCATGGTGGACCAACTGGAAGAGCTGGCAGCTGATATAGATCGGCTGCGAGAGCAGTTGGGTCTCGAAGGCTTTGACTTGCACCAAGAGTTTCTGGCGGCGCGGGGCAAGCCGGCGGCCGATGCGGTGGGCGAACCCAAGCAGGCCAAGGCCTGGCTGGAGCGACTGGGCGCCGACGCCAACTGAACGCCGCCCGGCGCGATGCTTGGGGGTCGACAGGGATGGCGGGTCTGGCCTATGGCGCCCCATCCACTTTTAGACAGGCGACAGACCCCGTGAAACACGCCCTTAACGTTACCCGCGAACAGGATTTCGCTGCCTGGTATCAGGCCGTCATCACCGAAGCCGACATGGCCGAGGAAAGCGGCGTGCGCGGCTGCATGGTGATCCGTCCCTGGGGCTATGGCATCTGGGAACGGATCCAGACCCTGCTCGATGCGCGCATCAAGCAGACCGGCCACGAAAATTGCTATTTCCCGCTGTTCATTCCGCTCTCCTATTTCGAGAAGGAAGCCGAGCATGTCGACGGCTTCGCCAAGGAAATGGCGGTCGTCACCCATCATCGCCTGATCCAGAAGGACGGCAAGATGGTGCCCGATCCCGAAGCGAAGCTGGAAGAGCCGCTGGTCGTGCGCCCCACGTCGGAAACCGTGATCGGGGCCGCCTTCAGCCGCTGGGTCCAGAGCTGGCGCGACCTGCCGGTGCTGATCAACCAGTGGGCGAATGTCGTCCGCTGGGAAATGCGCACCCGCATGTTCCTGCGCACCAGCGAATTCCTGTGGCAGGAAGGGCATACTGCGCACTCGACCGTCGATGAGGCGATGGAAGAGACGATGAAGATGCTCGAAGTCTATCGCAGCTTTGCCGAAGAATGTGTCGGCCTGCCGGTGGTGGCGGGTGAGAAGCCGGAGAATGAGCGTTTCCCCGGCGCCGTCGCGACCTATTCGATCGAGGCGATGATGCAGGACGGCAAGGCGCTGCAGGCCGGCACCTCGCACTTCCTGGGCACGACCTTCAGCCAGGCGCAGAATATCAAGTTCCAGAATGCCGAAGGTAGCCAAGAACTGGCCCAGACCACCAGCTGGGGCATGTCGACCCGGATGATCGGCGGCCTGATCATGGTACATGGCGACGATGACGGCCTGCGCGTGCCGCCGCGCGTCGCGCCCTATCAGGTCGTGGTCGTGCCGATGCTGCGCGACACCGAGGAAGATGCCGCGATCGTCGATTATTGCACCGATCTGGTGAACCAGCTGAACGGCCTGGACGTGTTCCGCGAGCCGGTCCGCGCGCTGCTCGACAAGCGCCCGTCCAAGGCAGCGACCAAGCGCTGGGGCTGGGTCAAGAAGGGCGCGCCGATCGTGATCGAGGTTGGCGGCCGCGATGTGGCCGGTGGCAATGTCTCCGTCATCCGCCGCGATCGTCTCTATCGCGAGGATGGCAAGCTCGACAGCCAGATCGTCGCCAAGGGCGATTTCGTTGCCGGTGCGACCGCGATGCTGGAGGATATCCAGACGTCGCTGTTCGCCGATGCCAAGGCGCGTCTGGACGGCAATATCGACAGGTCGATCACCGATCTCGACGCGCTCAAGGCCCATTTCAAAGCCAGCAAGAACCCCGGTTGGGCGCTGGTCCAGTGGGCCAAGCCAACCGGCGCGGAACTGGAGAAGGTGGTGCAGTGGCTGAAGGGCGAGAAGCTGACCCTGCGCAACGTGCCGACCGATGCCGAAGCGGCGGACGGCACCTGCATCTTCACCGGCGGCACGGCGGTTGAGCGCGTGCTGGTGGGCCGCAGCTACTAAACATCATCTCCCCTCCCTTCCAGGGAGGGGATTAAGGGGTGGGTAGCGAGCGAAGCGAGCCTTCTACTGCCGCTACGCGGCAGACCCACCCCCGGCCCCTCCCTTGAAAGGGAGGGGATATGAATGGTTACTCCACCCCCAATTGCTCCAGCGCGAAGGCGCTATATTCGGCCTGGTCGCGATAGCGGCGGAAGCGGCCCGACTTGCCGCCATGGCCGGCCTCCATGTTGATGCGGAAGACCAGCGGGTTGCTGTCGGTCTTGGTCGCGCGCAGCTTGGCCACCCATTTGGTCGGCTCATAATATTGGACCTGGCTGTCCCATAGGCCGGTGCCGACGAACAGGCTGGGATAGGCTTTCGCCTCAACATGGTCGTAGGGCGAATAGGCGAGCATCACATCATACCAGGACTGCTGCTCGGGATTGCCCCATTCGTCATATTCGCCGGTGGTGAGCGGGATGGTCGGGTCGAGCATGGTGGTCACGACATCCACGAACGGCACCTGCGCGATGATGACCTTGTAATCCTGCGGCGCCATGTTCGCGACCGCGCCCATCAGCAGACCGCCAGCGCTGCCGCCCATCGCGGCGACCCGGCCCTTCTTCGCAAAGCCCTGATCCACCAGCGCGCGGGTCACGTCGATGAAGTCGGTGAAGCTGTTCATCTTGTTCTTGAGATGGCCGTCATCATACCATTGGCGGCCCATTTCCTGGCCGCCGCGAATATGGGCGATGGCATAGACGACGCCGCGATCGAGCAGGCTGGGCAGCAGGGGCGAAAAGGCCGGATCGGTCGAATAGCCATAGCTGCCATAGGCATATTGGTAGAGCGGGGCTGAACCGTTTTTCTGGAAGCCCTTGGCGTAGATGAGCGACACCGGCACCTTCGTCCCGTCGCGCGCGGTCGCCCAGACCCGTTCGGTCACATATTTGGCAGGATCATAGCCCTTTACTTCCTGGACCTTCAGTATCTTGCGTTCGCCGGTATCGACATTCACCTCATAGGTGGTTTCGGGCGTACGCAGGCTGTCATAGGTGTAGCGGACCCAGGGCGTGCTGCTTTCGGCATTGACGTCGAGCGCCATGGCATAGGCTGGCTCGTCGGCATTGACGAAGCTGCTCTTGCCGCTCCTGGTCAGCAGGCGCAGGCGCTTATTGCCTTCGGAGCGTTCCTCGATCGCGAGGAAGCTGTCGAAGGGCTGAAAATTCTCGATGAAGACGCTGGTGCTGGTCGGCACGATATCCGTCCAGGCGGCGCGGCCCTTGGCAGCATCGGCGTCCGATACCGTCATGAGCCGATAATTGGGCGCCTGCCAGTTGGTGCGGATCGTCCACTGCCCACCGACATTGTCGCTGCTGTAGAGGAAATCGCGTTCGCGTGGGGCGAGCGGCGTGAATGTCGCCGGATTGGTGGACGGGGCGCAGCGCTCCTCATTGCTGACGGTCGATTGCAGGACGATGCAGATGAACTTGTCCGACGTCGTCGTCTTGAGGCCCATGTAGAAGCTATCGTCCTTCTCCTCATAGGCCAGCCGATCGGCGCTGAGGGGCGTGCCCAGAATATGCGCCTTCACCCGCTTGCCGAGCAGGGTTGTGGGATCCTTCTCGACATAGAAGATCGTTTTGCTGTCATCGGCCCAGGCGAAATCGGGTTCGGCATTGGGGATTTCGTCGCTCAGCAGCTTGCCGTCGGCGAGTCCCTTGACCCGGATCACATATTGGCGGCGGCCGACCAGATCCTCGGCATAGGCGAGCAATTTGTCGTCGGGGCTGACTTCCTTGCCACCGATCGCGAAATAGCCCTTGCCCGCGCCCATCCTGGGCTCGTCGAGCAATATCTGTTCGGGCGCGTCCATGTTGCCCTTGCGCCGGGCGACGATCGGATAGTCGCCGCCGGTCTCGAAGCGGCTGTAATACCAGTATCCCTTCTTGCGATAGGGGACGCTGCTGTCGTCCTGCTTTATGCGGCCGGTGATCTCGGCGTAGAGCTTGTCCTGCAACGGCTTGGTCGGCGCCAGCAGCGCGTCGGCATAGGCATTTTCGGCCGCCAGATAGGCGAGCATCTCGGGGTTCTTGCGGCTGTCGTCGCGCAGCCAATAATAGGGATCCTGCCGGGTCGCGCCGAAGGGCGCCTTCACCTCATGCGGCTTCCTGGCCGCGACGGGTGGTTTGGGAATTGTCTGCGCTTCGGCAGTGGTGGACAGTGCGGCTATGCTGAGGCTCGCCAAGAGCCAGGCCGAAGTGCGGATCATATTCCCTCCCTGCGAATCGCATGGCGGAGGCTGACATGATGGCGGGCAGGGGGGAAGATGATCCGGGCCTGCCATCAGAAACGGCAGGCCCGGACTTAAGCTAAGCGTTCAGTTACAGCACATATTTGCTGAGGTCGGTGTCATGGGCGACGGCCGACAATTGCTTGTCGACATAGGCCTGATCGATCACCAGCGTTTCGCCGCGGCGATCCTCGGCCTCGAAGCTCACATCCTCCAGCAGCTTTTCCATCACCGTCTGCAGGCGGCGGGCACCGATATTCTCGACCTCGCTGTTCACCTCGGCCGCGATCTTCGCGACCGCGCGGATGCCTTCGGGCGTCAGGTCGATCGTCACTTCCTCGGTTGCCAGCAGCGCGCGATATTGCGCAACAAGGCTGGCCTTGGTGTCGGAGAGGATCGCGACGAAATCCTCTTCCGTCAGCGCCTTCAGCTCCACGCGGATCGGCAGGCGGCCTTGAAGTTCCGGCAGCAGGTCGCTGGGCTTGGCCACATGGAAGGCGCCCGAGGCGATGAAGAGGATATGGTCGGTCTTGAGCGGTCCATATTTGGTCGAGACGGTCGTACCCTCGATCAGCGGCAGCAGGTCGCGCTGCACGCCTTCACGGCTGACCGAACCGCCACGCACATCGCTGACGGCGATCTTGTCGATCTCGTCGAGGAAGACGATGCCATTCTGCTCGGCGCTGGTGATGGCGACGCGGGCGACGTCATCCTGGTCGAGGCGCTTGTCCTGCTCCTCCTCGACCAGCTTGTCCCAGGCGTCGGCGACGCGCATCTTGCGGCGCTTCTTCTGCTGCTGACCAAAGGCCTTGGACATCATGTCACTGAGGTTGATCATGCCGACCTGGCCGCCCATGCCGGGGATTTCCATCGGCATCGACGGGGCGTCGGCGACTTCCACCTCGACCTCGACATCGTTCATCTGGTTGCCCTCGATCTTCTGCCGGAAGGAGAGGCGGGTGGCTTCGCTCGCATCCTTGCCGGTCAGAGCATCGAGCAGGCGGGCCATGGCGGCCTCCGATGCGGCTTCGCGTACGGCTTCGCGGCGACGGTCCTTTTCCAGGCGCACCGCTTCCTCGACCAGATCGCGAACGATCTGTTCGACGTCACGGCCGACATAGCCGACCTCGGTGAACTTGGTGGCCTCGACCTTGACGAAGGGCGCATCCGCCAGCTTCGCCAGGCGGCGGCTGATCTCGGTCTTGCCGCAGCCCGTTGGCCCGATCATCAGGATATTCTTGGGCGTCACCTCGTCGCGCAGGTCGGCGGGCAGGTGCTGGCGGCGCCAGCGGTTGCGCAGCGCGACGGCGACGGCGCGCTTGGCATCATGCTGGCCGATGATATGCGCGTCGAGCGCGGCGACGATGGCTTTGGGGGTCAGATTGTCGTTCATGATCTTTTCTTGAAGTCTCAGTTGGCGCTGTCGAGCGTTTCGATGGTGAGCTGGTCGTTGGTGTAGACGCAGATATCCGCCGCCACACCCATCGCCTTGCGGGCCAGGGTTTCGGCATCTTCCTCATATTCCACCAGCGCGCGGGCGGCCGCGAGGGCATAATTGCCGCCTGAACCGATCGCGGCCACGCCGCCCAACGGCTCCAGCACATCGCCATTGCCGGTCAGGATCAGGGTAACGTCCTTGTCAGCGACGATCATCATCGCTTCCAGGTTGCGCAGATATTTATCGGTGCGCCAGTCCTTGGCGAGTTCGACGGCGGCGCGCATCAACTGGCCATTATGGCGTTCCAGCTTGGCTTCGAGCCGCTCGAACAGGGTGAAGGCGTCGGCGGTGGCGCCGGCAAAGCCGCCGATGACGCTGCCGTCATGCAGGCGGCGTACCTTGCGCGCATTGGGCTTCATCACCGTCTGGCCCATGGACACCTGGCCGTCGCCGGCGACGACGACCTTTCCATTTTTGCGGACCGACATGATGGTGGTGCCATGCCAGACCGGCAT
Source organism: Sphingobium salicis subsp. salicis (assembly GCF_049472635.1). NCBI lineage: Bacteria > Pseudomonadati > Pseudomonadota > Alphaproteobacteria > Sphingomonadales > Sphingobiaceae > Sphingobium > Sphingobium salicis. The sequence goes on along the minus strand of NZ_JAYRCS010000001.1, from coordinate 1,655,199 downwards.
GGACGAGCGGTTATGGTCATTCATGATCGCGCATATGGGAGCGGCAATCAAGCGCTGCAAGCGTCTATGTAGAAACACGAGGCCGCCGCCGAAACGTGCGATTTGCGGGACGATTTCTGACTGTCGGTTAAGGAACCAATGTCGATGAATTGACATTGTGCAACGCAGCAATCATTGTCGGTCGTCCCAAATGGAGGGAAGCTACTCATGACTCTCAAGGCCAGAGCACAAGAAAAGGTCGAGCGCGCGGGTATTGCCAACTATTCGTTCGACCAGGATGTTCTGGTAATGTGTGGCGTGCGCTATGCGATCGAGGCGTGCGAATGCGGCGAGCCGGATTGCGACGGTGTGCGTCTGCGCAAGAAGTCGGCCTTTCCGCGCATCCTGCAATGATGCAGGGCGGCAGGACGCCGCCCCGTCTCTGTTAACAGTGTCTCCGCTATCAGTGAATGACTTCCTTGCCGGCGGTGCCGACCGATTCGATGTCGCGGCCGACGCCTTGCACCGTGTTGCAGGCGGCGAGCGCGGACAGGAGCATGGAGGCGAGGACGAGAGCGACGGACTGACGCATGGGTGCTGCACTTTCTGATCTATGTTGGTCGGGCCTGTATAATGCGGCCAAACGCGCTGGACAGAGATAATTTCCAAAAAGCTGCAAGGCGGCGCTTGACAGGTCAGGCATCGGATGCGAAAGGCCGCCTCCTCCTTACAGGGGGCGCGTAGCTCAGCGGTAGAGCACACCCTTCACACGGGTGGGGTCACAGGTTCAATCCCTGTCGCGCCCACCATGATTTCAACGATTTGCGTTGAAACATGGCTGGAGATATCCAACATCGATAGATGACCGTTGCAGGCACAGACCAGCACCGGCGCTTCTATGTGCCCTCGGCAAGTCGATGGTTGCCGCCGAGGATGAAGCGAAGCGGGCAATTTCGCCCTCATCCCCGGCCATCAGAGTCTCTCACATATCGTCGAAGCGCGGAGCGCCTTCGAAATCGGCCTGCCCGAACGGCTTGTCGGTGAAGAGATAGCCATAATAATAATTGCGCAGCCGGGCGTGGAAGGCGCGGATGCGATCCTGATAGGCCAGTTGCGCCTGCATGTCGGTGTCGGCGAGGCGGGCGAGAAGCGCCTGCACACCGACCGAGGGCAGCAGCCAGCCGACCGAACGGGCGGCGGCATCGCGCGCCTCGATCCCGTGGCGGTAGGCGTTCGCCTTGGGCGCGACGCTTTCATCGCCGACCTGGTGGAAGGCGAAATACCATTTCCAGTGGAATGCGTGGCCTAGCGGCGGGCTGTCCTGCCATTCGGGATGGCCGGCATAGAAGGCCTGCATCGTCTGTTCGCGCGGAATGTCCCAGGCGCGGTTCACTGCCTCGCGCTGGGCCAGCGTCAATTCCACGCCCTGGCCGACCGGGATGGCACGGTTGATCGCGACATGGGCGATGGTCGGCAGCAGCAGGGTGAGCAGCAGCCACAGGCCGGCGAGCGTTGCGGCATTGGTGACCGAACTCCAGCGCAGCCGCCCTACCAGCAGCGTGACGCCGATCCAGAAGGCGAGATAGAGGGCGACGAGGCCCAGTACCGCCAGCAGCGGCAGCAGCGGCACATGCGACAGGGTTGCGCCGATCGCCAGCGGCACGGCGAGGGCGAGGAACAGAAGTCCGCCGCGCAGCAGCACGCGCCGCGCCCAGAGACGCCGTCCCGATCCTGCAAGCGCATCAAGCATCCGCAGTCGCCCGGCTTCCCGCTCGCCCGAGACCAGGTCATGGAACAGGGCAATCACGAACAAAGGCGTCAGATAGACGAGCACGAAGGCGAAATCGAAACGACCGGGGAGGGCGAGTTCGGGATTGAACGCCTCGCCATCGTAAAGCTGCGCCTCCAGCCCCAGCGCGCGGACACGCAGGATGTAAGGTGCGACGTCCCGCAGCCCGAGCGCCACGAAGGCGAGCGGCGCGGGCGCATCCCAGGTGGCATGGAAGCTGTAATAGGCCGCGTTGCCGGGATCCTGCGTCTTGCCGGCCCATTGCGCGACGGCCGCGATATCCTGTGCCTGTTTCGGCTGGATGCGGGCGATGACGGCGCGCTGCCGGGCGACTTCGGCCATGCCGGCAGCGACCGAGGCGATGGCGAGCAGGGCGACGAGCAGCAGCGCCAGCAGCGCCATGCGCGAGCGCAGCAGCAGGCGCAGTTCATGGGTGAGGAGGGTCATGGACGGGCTTTCTGAAGATGGCGGGCGACGGGCAGCAGCGCCAGCAGCGCAAGTGCCAGCCAGGCGAGCAGCAGGCCCAGGCCGGGCAGGCTAGCGGTAACCAGGTCGCCGGCGGTCGGCGCGATGAAGCGGAATTGCGGGATCGCCTGCCAATGGCCGGCGGAGATGCGCTTGCGCTGATCGGCGCCGGCATCCTTGGCCTTGTCGTCGGCATAGCTGACGGCATCGGCCTGCAACTGGTTGAGATGCTGGACCATGGCGTAGCGATAGGCTTCGGCCTGGGCGAGGAAGCGGCGATGGCCCGCAAGATCGGTGCCCGCGGCTGCCATCGACAATTGCCGCAGCGAGATAGCCGGGCTGATGATGCCGAAGCCGTCGGTCAGCCGGCTCTGCGCCTGCTGGGTCGCGAAGCTGCGATCGGCATAGGCGTCGAACAGACCCGACGTCAGCTTCTCGCCCTCGACCGCGAGCAGGCCGTTATAATTGACCGGCAGATCCTCCACCTTGTCGACGCCATAGCGGCGCAGCATCTTCTGCTTGAAGGCGTTGAAGAAGGGATCGTCAGGATTATGCGCGTCGCCAAGGCGATGCAGATCCTGCTGGATGGCGATGTCGGTTTCCAGGCGGGTGGGCAAGCCATGGGCCTGCGCCGCGATATCGGGTGCCACGCGCGGCAGCAGGATCACCAGCACCGCCCAAAGCGCGAGCAGCGCGAGCAGCGCGTCGCGGCCGCGCCTTACCAGCGCGGAGACAAGGATCACGATGATCGACCAGAGTGCCAGATAGGCGCCATAGCCAAGCGCGATCACCGCCATCGGCCCGGCCAGCGCGCCCGGCTGACCCGCGATCAGCAGGAAGGCGATGAGCGCGGGCAGGCCGACCAGCGCCGCGACCACGGCCAGCGCCAGCAGCTTGCCCATGACCAGTGCGCGGGCGGACACGCCCTGCACCAGCATCTGGCGCAGCGTGCCGCGTTCGCGTTCGCGCGCGACGGCGCCATAGCCGAGGAAGATCAGCAGCAGCGGCGCAATCACCTGCAGCACGAAGGCCGGGGTCAGCTGGCCGAAGCGGACCAGCAGCGAGGATTGGCGGACATCGCCGAAATTGGCGCTGTTCTGGCGATGGCCTTCCAGGAAGATGCTGTTGCCGGTGAAGGCATCGACGCCGGGATCGAAGGCGGCGAGCGGAGGCAGCGGGCGGAAGATGAAATTGCCGAAATGGACCATGCGATGAGGGTGGCGGTCGGGCTGCGCCTCGAACGCCTCGGCGGCCTGGGCCTGGAACCGGGCGCGGGTTTCGGCAATGCCGCTCTGGTGCGACCAACTGATGAGCGCGGCGGCGAGTGTCAGCAGGACGAGCAGCGCGAAGGCGATGACGGCGACGCGGTTGCGCCGCATCAGCCGCAATTCGTCACGCGCGATCAGGGTGATGGCGCTCATGCGGCAACGGCCTCCCGCGCGAACTTGCGATGCAGGTCGCGCACGTCGAAGCGGTCCGTGCCCTGCGCCATTGCCTCGTCGACGATCCGGCCGGATTCGAGGAATCCGATCCGGTCGGCAATGTCGGCGGCCGACAGCAGGTCGTGGGTGACCATCAGCACGGCCGCGCCCTTGCGCGCGACATCATGGACCAGCCGGTTGAAATCGGCGGTCGCGCGCGGATCAAGGCCGGACGAGGGTTCGTCGAGCAGCAATACCGGCACTTCGCGCAACAGGGCGATGGCGATCGCCACCTTCTGCCGCATCCCCTTGGAAAAGCCGCCTAGCCGCTTGTCCCAGGCCGATGCCTGCAGGCCGGTCGCCTCGAACGCACCGTCAATCTCCTGCAAGGCCGGGTGGCGGCCGGCTAGTGCCAGCAGATAGGCGGCATTTTCGCGCGCTGTCAGATGCTCGTAAAGGGCGACATTCTCGGGGACATAGGCAATCTGCTCGCGCGCCTTGTCGGGCTGCGCCGCCGGGTCATGGCCGGCCACCAGCACCGTGCCGCTGTCGGGCCGGGCAAAGCCCAGCAGGGTCGACATGGTGGTCGACTTGCCGGCGCCATTGCCGCCGAGCAGTGCATAGATTTCGCCGGCATCGACATGCAGGGTCAGGCCGCGCAGCACATGATGGCTGCCATAGGACAGGTTGACGTCGGACAATATTATGGGCTGGCCGGTGGCGGTCAGGGACATGGGGGCAAGGCTCCTTGGCTGTTGCGCCGGACCATTTCGGCGATGCAGCAATCTGTCAATGAAATAATATAACATTTCCATTGACGGGTGCGACGAGCCTACCCTAGGGGCAGCGGCGGATGAGATTTCGTCTCATTTCATTCAGGGGAAAATATGTCGATCCAGTTCCTGCGGCGCGCCTGCGCTGCGCCCGTCCGTTCCCGTCGCTTCCATCACATCGCCCGCGCGCTGCCGCTGGCCGCTGTCCTGGCCTGGCTTCCAGCCCAGGCGCAGACCGGCGACGCGGTTCATCATGTGCCGGAGGGCGAGGGGGCCATTACGGTCGACGGCGTGCGTCAGGCCTATCGCGGCGATTTCTCCGTGAAGGAAATTCCCCAGGCCATCACCGAGATCGACGCGGAAACGCTGCAGCAGAATAATATTCTGCGCCTGACCGACGCGCTGGACATGAATGCCTCGGTCGCGCGCCAGAATACGCTGGGTGGGCTGTGGGACAGCTTTGCCATTCGCGGCTTTGCCGGCGATGAAAATCTGCCGAGCGGCTATCTGGTCAATGGCTTCAATGCAGGGCGCGGCTTTGGCGGCCAGCGTGACGTGGCCGGGATCGAGCGGGTCGAGGTGCTGAAAGGTCCGGCGGCGGCGCTGATCGGGCGCGGCGAGCCGGGCGGCACGATCAACCTCGTCACCAAGCAGGCCGAAATCGGCCGGACCTTCGGCACGGGCACGCTGCAATATGGCAGCTATGATCGGTTCCGCGCTGACGCCGACGCCAATCTGGCGCTGACCGATGGCATCACCGCACGGCTGATCGGCTATTATGAGAAGGGCGACACGTTCCGCGATTATGTGTCTCAAAAGCGCTGGGGCTTCCTGCCCTCGATCGGCGTTGCGCTGGGCGACCGGACGCGGCTTACCTATGATTTCGAATGGACCCGTGTCGAAGTGCCGTTCGATCGCGGCATCGTCGTCCTGAACAATGATTTCAACACCGTGCCACGTTCGCGCTTCCTGGGCGAGCCGGGGGATGGCGACACGGTGGCGCGTGCCACCGGCCACCAGTTGCGGCTCGACCATCAGTTCAATGACGACTGGAGCCTGCTGGTCGGGGCCAGCCATCGCGACACGCTGTTGACCGGCTTCTCGTCCGACGCCGAGCAAACCGCATCGCGCCAGAAGCTCTATGTCGATGGCCATTCCCTATCGCGCCAGCGCCGCTCGCGCCGCTATGATGCGGAACATAGCGTGGTCCGCGCCGAAGTCGCCGGCAAGTTCGAGACCGGATCGCTGCGCCATCGGGTGCTGATCGGCGGCGATTTCGACCAGTTCGAATATGATAATTATTTCACCCGCTATCGCCCGCCGGCGCTGAGCAGCAATCCGAGCGACCAGGCCGGCTATGTCATCGACATCGACAATCCGGTCTATGGCCAATATCCGCTGCCTGCGACGTCGGTGCTGACCAATCGTCTGGATACGCAGCGCAGCTTCGGCTTCTATGTGCAGGACCAGATCGAACTGACTGATCGACTGCAGATCCGCATCGGCGGTCGCTATGACAATCTGACGCTGAAGGTCGATAACCGCGTGCTTGCGGAGGCCAATCGTTACAATAGCCGCAAATATGAGCGGTTCAGCCCGCAGGCCGGCATCGTCTATGACCTCAGCGATCCGATCACCCTCTATGCCGCCTATGGCCAGGGCTATCGCGCCAATGTCGGCGCGGATTTCTTCAACAATATCTTCGACCCGGAAACGAGTGATTCGATCGAGGCTGGCGTCAAGCTGACCGCGCTCGGCGGCGCCTTGACCGGCACCCTGTCCGTCTATCAGCTGACCAAGGACAATGTGCTGGCCAGCGACAATAATAATCCCGGCTTTTCCGTCGCGATCGGCAAGGCGCGGAGCCGCGGCATCGAACTGGACGTGAACGGCCATCTGCCCGGCGACATCGATATCCTGCTGAGCTACGCCTATACCGATGCCGAAGCGCGGGAGGCGGTGAACGATCCCAATTTCGCCACCCAGATCCTGCCGGGCGACAGGCTGATCAACATTCCCGACCATAATCTCAACATTCAGGTCGCCAAGCATTTCGAACTGGCCGGGCGCGGGGCGCAATTGGGCGCGGGCATGCAATATGTCGGCGAACGGCTGGGCGAGACGGGCACGGACTTCACCCTGCCGTCGCACACCCTGTTTCGTCTGTTCGGTAGCGTCGATGTGATCGAGGGTGTCGAGCTGTTCGGGACGATCAGCAACCTGTTCGACGAGACATGGTATGCCAGCAGCTATAGCTCGGTCTGGGTGCAGCCGGGCACGCCGCGCACCGCCACCGTCGGCGTGCGCGCCCGCTTCTGAGCCGGAAGGATAGAGACATGAGCAAGAGGATGACGCATCTTCTGGGCGCCGCCGCTTTGTGTGTTGCTGGCACCGCCATTGCGCAGCAGCCGACTGAGGCGCTGCTGCCGGGGCTGCCCGCTTCGGTGCTGCCGCCAACACTGCCCTGGTCGGGGGCGAGCGAAAAGCTGGTGGTCGGCAAGGATGATCCCTGGATCACGCCGGCCGAGCAGGCAGGCTTTGCCACCACGCCGCGCTATGATGAGGTTACGGCCTGGTTGAAGCGTCTGGATGCGGCCTCGCCCCTCATCAGCCTCGAAACCTTCGGCCGCACGGGCGAAGGGCGCGACATGCTGCTGGTGCGCGCCAGCAAGGGCGGGCCGGGCAAGCCGGTCGTGCTGGTGCAGGCGGGCATCCATGCAGGCGAGATCGATGGCAAGGATGCGGGCCTCATGCTGCTGAGGGACATCGCGCTGCGCGGCAAGGACGGGCTGCTCGACAAGGTCGATCTGGTGTTCGTGCCGGTCTATAATATCGACGGGCATGAGAAGATGAGCCGCTGGAACTTCCCGGCGCTGAGCGGCCCGGCGGAGAAAGGCTATGTCGGCAATAGCCGCAACATCAACCTGAACCGCGACTATGCAAAAGCGGACGCGCCCGAAAGCCGGGCGATGATCGGCCTGCTGCGTCGGCTGGACCCGATCCTCTATGTCGATTGCCATGTCAGCGACGGCTTCGACATGCAATATGACATCACATTCACCTATGCCGGCTGGGGCCGCTATGCCTATCATCGCGCCACCGCCGACTGGCTGCAGGGCCGTTTCGGACCGAGCGTGACGGCGGCGCTGGAAAAGGCCGGGCATGTCCCCACCATCTATCCCAGCCCGATCGACACGCGGGAGCCGACAAAGGGCATCCGCCAGGCGCCCGAAGGACCGCGCTATTCGACCGGCTATGGCGACTTCATCGGGGTGCCGACCGTGCTGGTCGAAAACCACATGATGAAGCCCTATCGCCAGCGGGTGCTGGGCACCTATGTCCTGCTGGAGGCGGCGCTGAAGCTGGCCGGACAGGATGCCGGAGCGATTGCGCAGGCGAAGGCCAGCGACCGGGCATCGCGCCCCGCCGAAATGCTGACCCGGTGGAAACCCGCTGCGCAGCCGATCGGCTGGGTCGAACGGTTCAAGGGCATCGCCTTCGACACCTATGTCTCGCCCGCGAGTGGGCGCAGGGAGCAGAAATGGCTGGGCCGCCCGGTCGACTGGCGGATGCCGATCATCGGTCAGGAACCGGTCGAGACGGTGCGCCTGCCCAAGGCATGGTGGATGCCAGCTGGGCAGGCCGAGGTGATCGACCGGCTGACATTGCATGGCATCCGTTTTGAGGTGCTGGACGCGCCGCGCACGCTGACGCTCGATCGGGTGCGGCTGGTGGACCCGCAGTCGATGTCGGTGCGTGATGCGCGTATCCCGCTGGACACGAAGTTGCGGCACGAGACTGTGACCGAAACGCTGCCAGCCGGCACGGTGCGCGTGCCTGCCGATCAGCCGCTGGGCCTTTTGGCGGCAGCGCTGCTGGAGCCGGAAAGCCAGGACAGTTTCCTTGCCTGGGGCTTCTTCCCGGAGATATTGGCGGCGCCTTCTGGGGCGGAGGATTTCGTCCGGGCACCAATCGCGGAAGCGCTGCTGGCCGCCGATCCGCAGCTTCGCGCAGAGTTCGAGGCGAAACTGGCCGCTGATGCTACATTTGCGGCCGATGGCGACGCGCGGCTCGACTGGCTTTCGGCCCGGCTGCCCGATCGCAGCCCCTATCATCATCTCTATCCGGTGCTCAGGGAGAACTGAGCCCGATGAACCGGGGCGGTCGACCCGCCCCGGTTCTTCCACATCAGAAGCTGACCCGCGCGGTCACGCGGATGTCGCGGCCGGTGAGCGGGGCATAGTCCTTGAGGAAGGACGAGGCCCGGCGGGCGACCACATCGAAGATGTTGTTGGCCGACAGGGCGAAGCTGAGCGGACGTTCCTTGCCCCAGGGGCGAACATTCAACTCGGCATTGACCATGGTGTAGCCGGGCGTCGTGGTCTCGAACTCGGCGACCCGGTCCTGCTTGCTGACACGCTCGACTTCGCCGCGCAGGTCGAACTTGGTCGCTTGATAGGCCAGGCCACCGAGCAGACGGAGCGGGGGAATGCGCGGCGCCGGCCCGACGCTCTTCACATTGGCATGGACATAGTCGGCCAGGCCATCCGCGACGATCTTGCCGTCGCCTAGCTTGGCCAGGGTCAGCGATCCCTGCACCTCGAAGCCATAATAGCGGGCGTCTGCCTGGTTGAAGGCATAGACGGGCAGGCCATCTTCTTCCTCGCCGGTCAGATCCTCATAGATGAAGTTCGAGAACCAGGTGTGATAGGCCGACGCCTCGAAGCTGTAATTGTCGCCGCTGCCGCGCAGGATCGCCTCGACGCTGTTGGCCTTTTCCAGATTGAAGTCGGGATTGCCGACCTCATAGGCCTGGGTGCCGGCATGGGGACCGTTGGCGAACAATTCTTCAGCCGCCGGCGCGCGTTCGGTGTGCGACAGGTTGAGGCCGATGCGCCAGCTGTCGGTCAGGCCATAGGAGGCGCCGACCGAGCCGGAGAAGGCGTCGAAGCTGCGCTTGCCGGCGAAGAACTGCTCCTGATCCTCAAGCGGATTGGCGGTCAGGCTGGTATGTTCGTAGCGGCCGCCCAGCTCGAACTTGAGCGCGCCATAATCGAGCTGCTGCAGGGTGAAGACGCCGACCTGGGTGGTCGAATTTTTCGGCAGGAAGGCTTCCTCGCCGATCACGTTGAAATCGCGGTTGAACAGTTGCACGCCGGTCGCGCCGCGCCAGGCGCCATGCTTGGCCTGGGTCAGTTCCAGCCTGGCTTCCATGCCCTTGCTGAAGAAGGCCGTGCCGACCGAGCCATCTTCCTCCAGTTCGGCATGGGTATAGTCGGCATAGCCCAGACGCAGCGAAATCTTGTCCAGCACATTGCCGTCGCCATTCACTTCGGCGCGCAGGTTGACGCTGTCCTGCTTCATGCTGAGGCGCGGGGCTTCCTGCTCGTCGCCCTGCTGGGTCGCGAAGCGGATCGGCACGCCATAGAGGCTGTCATAATGGTCGTAGGAAATGCCGATATTGCCGGTGTCGCCGATATAGGCGATGCCGCCGCCGGCGGTCCAGGTCTTGGCCGCCGAATTGGGCAGCTTGCCCTTGACCGCAGCGTTGCCGGCAAAGTCGATCGCTTCCTCGCCTTCTTCCGCCGGTTCGGCGGGAAGCAGGCTCGACGCCAGCGCTTCGGCACGCAGTGCTGGCGTCAGCGCATGGCCGCCGATGCGGACATCGTCGCTCTTGAGATAGCTGCCATCGGCATGGGCAACCCAACCGCCCGACAGGGGGACATCGACCGAGGCCGCGCCTGAACGCTCGTCTGCGGCCGAACCATAGGTGCCGATCGCATCGACATGGACCGGCTCATCCGGGATGGCCGTGGGGATACGCTTGTCGATCACGTTGACGACGCCACCGATCGCCGACGATCCGTAGAGCAGCGACTGCGGCCCACGCAGCACCTCGATCCGTTCGGCGAGCAGCGGATTCACGACCACGGCATGATCGACCGAGGTGTTGGACACGTCGACGGTCGACAGGCTGTTGGTCAGCATCTTGACGCGTTCGCCCTGCAGGCCGCGCAATACCGGGCGCGACGCGCTGGGGCCGAAGGAGGTGGCGGATACGCCAGGCTGATGCTCCAGCGTCTCGCCGATCGACGGGCGGATCGCCTGGGTCAGATCCCTGCCCTCGACCACGGCGACGCTGGACAGCATGTCCTGGCGGCGGGTCGGCAATATGCCGGTGACGATGATGTCGGAACGGGTGGCCTGATGATAGCCGTCGGCGGCGTCATCCGATGCGGTTTGCGCATGGGCGACCGTCGAAATGCCGAGAACGGCAAGCGCGCAGCCGGCGAGAAACTGGAATTGCATGGACTTGGATCCCCCGAGGTGGATGGAGCGACATTATTCTGACCTCCACGCCCTGCTCGGTCGCGCTGGAGGCTGCCCCGCCTCTGTAAAAACATGTCCATGATGTTACAACATATCAAACATTACATTTCTGTCATGTGGCCGAAGCCCTATCTATCCATCCAGCCCGCGCAGTTTCCGCAGGTCGATGCCCAGCCGTCGGACCCGATAATAGAAGGTCTTGCGCGGCAGGCCGAGGCGCTCGATCGCCTGGCCCATGTCGCCGCCGGTCGCCTGGATCGCCTCGATGATCGCCATGCGCTCGAACGCATCCATGCGCGCGTCGAGCGGCAGCGTCGCGCCATCGGCAACCGTTTCCTGCTCCAGTCCCAGCGCCAGCCGTTCGGCCAGCCGCCCCAGTTCATGGACATTGCCGGGCCAGTCATGGTCCAGCAGATGGGCCAGCACCGCGCGGCTGACCGGCGGCACCGCGCGGCGGAAGCGGCGGGCGGCGGCATCGAGCAGATGGGCGAAGATCAGTGGAATATCCTCGCGCCGTTCGCGCAGCGGCGGGATGTGCAGCCGCACCGCCGCCAGCCGATAAAGCAGCGCCGGCTGGATCGCCGCCGCCTGGCCCTGCTGCGTCATGCAGCCGATCACGCGCAGGTCCACTGGCTGGGGTTCGCGCGCACCGACCGGGCGGACCAGCCGATCCTCCAGAAACTGGATCAGATGCGCCTGCAGCGCCGGACCGGACTGGTCGACATCGTCCAGGAACAAGGTGCCCTGATGCGCGCGGGCCAGCCGCCCTTCGAGCGGCGCGCGCCCGGCCAGGCTTTCGCCATGCAGGCTGGTCTCGGCGATCGCATCGGGCACGGCGGCGCAGGCGATGCTGACGAACTGGGCGCTGGCGCGGCGGCTGCGCTGATGGATCATGCGCGCGACCAGTTCCTTGCCGGTGCCGGTCTCGCCCTCGACCAATATGTCGATATTGGTGTCGGCCAGGGTCGCCACCATGTCGCGCAGCCGCTCGATTGCCGGAGAATGGCCGATAAGCGGGGAGGCGACGGCGGTATCGACCATTGCGCGCAGGCGGCGGTTCTCGATCACCAGCAGCCTTTTCTCGCTCGCCCGCGCGACCGACGCCAGCAACGCGTCGGGATCAAAGGGCTTGGTCAGGAAGTCCCAAGCGCCGGCCTTGAGCGCATCCACCGCCATCGGCACATCGCCATGGCCGGTGACCAGGATGACCGGCAGTTCCGCGTCGCGGGCATGGAGCGCCCGGAACAGGTCGATGCCCGACATGTGCGGCATCCGCACGTCGCTGACCACCACGCCGGGAAAGTCCGCATCGATCGCCGCCAGCGCATCGGCGGCGCGGGCGAAGGCGCGCACCTCATGGCCCGCCAGCGTCAGCGTCTGCGCCATGGCGGCGCGCAAATCATCATCATCGTCGACCAGGGCGATCGGACGCGGGGGCATATCGGTCACGCGCGTTGCAGACTCAGCTGGAAATGGGCACCGGCTTCACTGGGCAGCAGGCGCAGCGATCCGCCCATGTCGGCCATGATGTCGCTGGCGATGACGAGGCCGAGCCCGAGGCCCGATGGGCGGCTGGTGACGAAGGGGGTGAAAAGCTGGCCCTGCACCGACGGATCGATGCCCGGCCCATTGTCGATCACCGACAGCAGCACCGTCTCCGCATCCAGCGCGACCGACAGGCGGATGGCGGGCGCGGCCACGCCCTCCAGTGCTTCGAGCGCATTTTGCAGCAGGTTGACAAGCACCTGCTCCAGCCGGATCGTGTCGGCCATCACGCGCAGGTCGTCAGGCAGGTCGGGCAGTTGCAGGTCGACCCGCGCCAGCCGCGATTTGAGGATCAGCACGCTGCCCTCGATCGGCCCGGCCAGCGGAATGGCGTCGATCGCGCCGGTCGCCTTGCGCGAAAAACCGCGCAGCTCGGCCGTGACCTTGCCGATCCGGTCGGTCAGCCGCTCGATCGCCGCCATATTCTCGGCCGCCGCCTCGCTATCACCGCGCTCGATCAGCAGCCGGCCATTGGCGGCATAGCTGCGGATCGCGGCGACGGGCTGGGCGGTTTCATGGGCGATGCCGGCGGTGATCTGGCCCAGCGATGCCAGGCGATTGGCCTGGCGCAGCCCCTCGCGCAGCGTGTCGGCGCGCGTCTCGCTGGCGGCGCGTTCCTCCATCTCGCGGCGTAACTCATGGGTGCGGGCGGTGACCATCGCCTCCAGTTCGCTGGTGCGGGCGGCGGCCATGGCGGCCCGTTCGGCGCGGCGATGGGCGCGCTCGCGCAATATCCAGATGCCGCCCGCAAGCAGCAGCAGCAGCAAGAGGGTCGCCAGCCGCACCGTGCGCACGAAGCTTTCCACGCCATGCAGCGGCGTCAGCATGTTGAGCTGCCAGCCCGGTTCGCCGGCCGCGACCGATTGCCACAGCAGGCGGCGGCGCGGTTCGTCGGCGGGGCTGACGATCTGCCGGCCATCGGCATCGCCCATGCCCCTGAGCGGCACTGGCAGCAGCGAGCCGCGGCCGGACTGCAATTCGGCGCGGAAGCGCTGCTTGGCCTGCGCCGAGAGCGGATGGATGGTGGTGAAGCGCCAGTCGGGGCGGCTGGTGATCAGGATGATGCCCTCGCGACTGGTGATGAAGGTGATCTCGCCCAGCCGCGCCCATTGCTGCTCGATCCCGTCAAATTCCAGCTTCACCACGACATAGCCGCCGCCGCGCGATCGCCGCGACAGATACATGCCGGGCCGCTCGCTGATCGTGCCGAGCGCGAATTGCGCGCCCGATCCATGGGCGGCGGCGAGCTTGAAATAGTTGCGGAAGGAATAGTCCTGGCCGACGAAGCTGCGTTCGCTGCCCCAGTTGCTCGATGCGACGGTGCGGCCGGATGCGTCGAGCACATAGATCTGCGCTGCGCCGGTGGTGCGGGCCAGTGCCTGCAGCTTGCGGTCGAGCGCCCGCAGGGCGGCCTGTGATCCGGTAAGGCCGGCGACCAGGTCGCTGTCATCGGACAGGGCGATGGGCAACAGCCGGAACCGCTCGATCTCGCTCTTGAGATAGGCCTGGCGCAGGATCGCGGCGCCGCGCGTCTCCGCGCTCAGCCGGGCGACGGCATTGCGCTCGGCGACCTCGCCCGACAGCCAGAGCAGGCCGCCGGCCACGCCCAGGAATAGGGCGATCCACAGGATCCGAGTCGGGAAGCGGGCGCTGTCCATGCCCCTGCATATCGCGCCGGCAGGCTATGTGCAAATTTTGGCACATCGCGCGATATTGGTGAGCAATTATATGCACTAAATGAACTGGCCGCAGGCATGGAAATCGTATCAATATATTGAAATATAATGATTTAATTTCATTCCTCCTGCAATTTGTCGCGCATGGCTGACGGCTCGATACTGGTCCCCTCAATTCCCGACCCGCCCAACCAAGAAGGCGGGAAGGCTTTTGGCGAGGGCCAGAAAGATAACTGTCATGCAGATTTCCGATTTCCCCGACGCGCCGGTCGCCCGGCGTCCCTGGTATCTTCATCTCTATGCGCAGGTGCTGCTGGCGATCATCGCCGGTGTGGCGCTCGGCCATTTTGCGCCGCATCTGGGGGAGGCGATGAAGCCGGTCGGCGACGCCTTCATCAAGGCGGTGAAGATGGTCATCGCCCCGGTCATCTTCCTGACGATCGTCACCGGCATTGCCGGCATGCGCGACATCGCCAGCGTCGGCCGGGTCGCGGGCAAGGCCTTCGCCTATTTCCTGTTCTTCTCCACCCTGGCGCTGGTCGTCGGCATGATCGTCGCCAATGTGGTGCGGCCGGGCGCGGGCCTCAACATCGACCCCGCCACGCTCGACGCCAGCAAGGTCAGCGAATATGCGGAAAAGGCGCATGACAGCACACTGACCGCCTTTCTGACCGGCATCATCCCCGACAGTTTCCTATCTGCCTTCGTCAGCGGCAATATCCTTCAGGTGCTGTTCGTCGCGATCCTGTTCGGGGTTGCGCTGGCGCTGATCGGCGATCGCGGCGCGCGCGTGCTCGACCTGCTGGACGATGTCTCGACCGCCGTGTTCAAGCTGGTCGCCATCGTCATGAAGGCCGCGCCCGTCGGTGCGTTCGGCGCCATGGCCTTCACCATCGGCAAATATGGCGTCGGCACGCTCGCCAATCTCGCCTTCCTGGTCGGCACCTTCTACCTCACCTCGGCACTGTTCGTGGTCGTGATCCTGGGTCTGGTCGCCCGCGCCGCGGGTTTCTCGATCTTCGGCCTGATCCGTTACCTGAAGACCGAATTGCTGCTGGTGCTGGGCACCTCCTCGTCGGAAAGCGCGCTGCCGGCGCTGATCGAGAAGATGGAGCGGGCGGGCTGCCCCAAGTCGATCGTCGGCCTGGTCGTGCCGACCGGCTACAGCTTCAACCTCGACGGCACCAATATCTACATGACATTGGCCGCGCTGTTCATCGCGCAGGCCACCGGCGTCGACCTGTCGATCGGCGACCAGATCCTGCTCCTGGGCGTCGCCATGCTCTCGTCCAAGGGCGCGGCGGGCGTGACCGGCGCGGGCTTCATCACGCTGGCGGCGACCCTCTCCATCGTCCCCTCCGTGCCGGTCGCCGGCATGGCCCTGATCCTGGGCGTCGACCGCTTCATGAGCGAATGCCGCAGCCTCACCAACTTCATCGGCAATGCGGTGGCGACGGTCGTCGTGTCGCGTTGGGAAGGGAAGCTGGATCAGGCGCAATTGCAGGCCGCGATGCGGGGCGAGGGCGGGGCGCCATCCCCGGCCGAGCCGGCGTTCGCCAGCGCCGTCCCGGCGGAATGAGGCGCAGCCACCATGGTTCGTTTCCCCTGCGCGGCCGCGCGCCGCCCCATCGCCGTTTCCGCTCTCACCCTTGCCACCCTGCTCGCCACGCCAGCATGGGCCGACGACATGCCCGCTGAACCCGCCAGCCTCTATCCCGCCGATGCCGTCGGTGAAGGATCGGTATCGGGCGGCTATGCCCTGTCGCGCTGGGCGGAGGACTGGCGCAGCAAGGCCGATCCGCAGCAGCGCGATGACCTGTTCGATCGCCTCAAATATCTGCCGCTCGACAATGACGGCGACATCTATCTGACGCTCAGCGGCGAGGCGCGGGTGCGGGTCAATTACACGACCAACCTCAACCTGCGGAACGCCGGCAGCCAGCGGCAGGACATCAACCGACTGGTCGCTGGCGCCGACCTGCATGTCGGGCCGCATCTGCGCTTCTATGGCGAGATCGCCCATGGCGGCATTTCCGGCGACAATATCGGCACTCCGTCGGGATCACTGCGCAATGATCTGGTGCTGCTCCAGTCCTTCGCCGAACTGAAGGGGCGGCTCGCCGGCATGGACCTGGGCCTGCGTTATGGGCGCCAGGAATTTACCGACGGCCCCAATCTGCTGACGTCGCAGCGCGACAACAACACGATCCGCTATGCGCTGAACGGCGTGCGGGCCTGGGCGCGGACAGGATCGCTGCGCATCGATGCCTTCGATTTCAAGCCGACCGCGCTGGGCAATGGTGGCATCGACGATGACAAGGTCGAGCAGGGGCGGCGCTTCTCCGGCTTCACCGCCGGCATCCGGATCCCGGAAAAGGCACTGGGCGGATCGGAACTCTATCTCGATCCCTTCTTCTGGCGGTTGCGCACCAGCGAAGCGCTATGGGGCGGCGTGACCGGCCGAGTCGAGCGCTTCTATGCCGGCGCGCGCCTGTGGGGGGAGGTCGGCCCGGTCAATCTCGACTGGACCGTCAACCACCAGTTCGGCGATTTCGACGGGCGCGACATCAGCGCCTGGCAGCTTTTCTTCAACCAGAGCTACAAACTGCCCGGCGACCTGCCGATGGGGCCGCGCATCGGCTTCCACGCCGATTATGCGAGCGGCGGCGGCACGTTCGAGGGGGGCACGCTGAAGGCCGCCTACGCCCCCTTCGGCAACAATATCTATTACAGCTACCAGCTGTGCATGACGCCGACCAACCTCAAGACGCTGGCGCCCAGTCTGACCCTGTCGCCGCTCAAGGGGGTGAAGGCGACGATGGAATATCAGTTCGCCTGGCGCGCCGATGAAAATGATGCGGTCTATCGCGCCAACAAGTCGATCTTCGCCGGCACCCAATCGGTTACCGGTCACAAGATCGGCGAATCCATCCGTGCGCAGATCACATGGTCGATCACGCCGCGCCTGTCCTTTGTCGGGCGCTACGAGCATCTGGATGCAGGACCGGTGCTTAGCCGTGCTGGCTATGGCAACAGCGATTATCTGGCCGGCTGGCTGAGCTTCCGTTTCTGAAGGTGGATGGGGTGGTGCGCATGACCTGACGGACAAGATTGGCGAACGCGCATCCGGCCGCCCGGCCCCTTTCCACGCAGATTTGGAACCCACGATCATGATATCCTCCTCCAGTCCGGCGGCATCGCGCCGCCGGCCCCTGTTCAAGAAGATCCTCCTTACCCTCGCCATCCTCCTCCTGGTGCTGGCGATCGCCGCCGCCGCATTCCTGTTCCGTCCCATGGCCTCGCCCGCTGGCAAGGCGGCCGCCAATGACCAGCCGGTCGATGTGCTGGTGATCGGCGGCGGCATCATGGGCGTGACGCTGGCCACCTATCTCCAGGAGATGGAGCCGGACTGGCGGATCGACATCTATGAGCGGATGGACAAGGTCGCGCAGGAAAGCTCCAATGGCTGGAACAATGCGGGCACCGGCCATTCGGGCTTTGCCGAGCTGAACTATACGCCGGAGAAGGACGACGGATCGATCGCGACCGAAAAGGCCGTGGACATCGCCGAGCAGTTCGAGATTTCGCGCCAGTTCTGGTCGCATGAGGTCAAGCAGGGCCGCCTGCCCAAGCCGACCGACTTCATCAACCCGACGCCGCATATGAGCTTCGTCTGGGGGGACGACAATATCGCCTATCTGCACAAGCGCCGCGACGCGCTGGTCAAGAACCCGCTCTTCTACGGCATGCAATATTCGCAGGATCCCGCACAGATCCGCCGCTGGGCGCCGCTGGTGATGGAAGGCCGCGACCCGAAGCAGAAGGTGGCGGCAACGTTCATGCCGCTTGGAACCGATGTCAATTTCGGTGTCATCACCACCCAGCTGACCCAGGCGCTGACCCGCAATCCCAATTTCCACCTGCAGCTTGGCCATGAAGTGCGCGGCCTGCATCAGAATGCGGACAAGACCTGGAACGTCACCGTCCATGACCTCAAGAAGAACAGCGATGCCGTGGTGAAGGCGAAGTTCGTCTTCATCGGCGCGGGCGGTGCCTCGCTCAAGCTGCTGCAGATGTCGGGCATTCCGGAATCGAAAAACTATGCCGGCTTCCCGGTCGGCGGCCAGTTCCTGGCGTTCGAGGGGCCGGCCGCGACCAGCCGTCACAATGTGAAGGTCTATGGCAAGGCGGAGGCCGGATCGCCGCCCATGTCGGTGCCGCATCTCGACGCGCGCAAACTGGATGGCAAATCGGTGACCCTGTTCGGTCCGTTCGCGCTGCAGAGCACGAAATTCCTGAAAAATGGCTCGTCGCTCGATCTCTTCGCCTCCATCTACAAGAATAATGTCGGCGGCATGATGAAGGTCGGCGCGGAAAATCTGGATCTGGTCCGCTATCTGGCGCAGCAGGCGACGTTGACCGATGCCGAGCGGCAGGCCGAACTGGTCAAATATTATCCCAATGCCAAGCGCGGCGACTGGAAGCTGATCACCGCGGGCCAGCGCGTCCAGGTGATCAAATATGATCCCAAGAAGGGCACGGTGCTGCAGTTCGGGACCGAGATCGTCACCGACAAGGATGCCAGCATCGCCGCGCTGCTGGGCGCCTCGCCCGGCGCCTCGACCTCGCCGGCGATCATGCTGGAAGTCATGCGCCGCGCCTTCCCGCAGCAGATGGCGACCAGCTGGAAGCCCAAGGTGGCGGCGATGGTGCCCTCCTATGGGCAGAAGCTCAACGCCAGCCCGGACCTCACCAACCGCATCCGTCGCATGACCAGCCAGACTTTGGGCCTGCCTTATGTCGAGGTGCCGGCGAGCCTGAATGGTGCGATGCCCGATGCCGGCGCCAAATTGCCGGCGAAGCGCAACCTCAATTCGGAACAGCAGGCGCTGTAACGACCGGACAGGGGAGGGGCTGGCGCGCGATCGCCAGCCTGTTCCCTGTCCCTCAGCCTATCGGCGGGTGATGCCGGCGCCGCCATCCACCGGGAACACGCCACCGGTGATCCAGGCGGCTTCATCGGACGCGAGGAACAGCACCAGGTTCGCCACATCCTCGACCGTGCCGAGCCGGCCTAGCGGATGGCGCAGGATGTTGGCGGCCAGTGCGGCCGCCGGATCGGGCTGTCGGTCGAAGGAGGCGCGCAGCATTGCCGTGTCGATCGAGGCCGGGGCGACGCAATTGGCGCGCAGACCGTCGGCCGCGACGTCCAGCGCAAAGCCCTTCATGAAGGTTTCGAGGCCGCCCTTCGACGCGGCATAGGCGGCCAGGCTGGGCGCGCCCATGCGGGCATTGATCGAGGAAATGAAGACGAAATTGCCCCGGCCCGCGTCCTGCATGGCGGGGGCGAAGGCCTGGACCAGGCGGACTGCGCCACCGACATTCACGTCATAGATCGCATTGAAGGCTTGCGGTGAGGAGGCGAAGATGTCCGCCTGTTCGGTCGCGGCGCCGGCATGGACGATGATGTCCGGCGGCCCAAGCCGTGCCAGCAGGTCGGCCGCGCCCTGCGCAATGCCGGCGTCGTCGGCCAGGTCGCACATCCATGCCTCGTCCCCCGCATCGGGGGCGATCCGGTCCATCGCGACGACATGGGCGCCCTCCGCCTTGAAGCGGACGCAAATGGCCGCGCCGATGCCGCCGGCGGCACCGGTGACGAGGGCGATCTTACCGGACAGGCGGGGCATATCTTCTCCATTCGTATTTATAAAAGCAACATATCATCTGGCGATTCACTCGCAATGGCATAATTCTGACAATGTCAGATTGACGTGTTGCTAAATGAGCGATAATTGATGCGGAAACAGGAGAGGAAGGGGTTCCATGAAGGTCAGTGGCGTATATCCGGTTCTGCCCACGCCGTTCGATGCGTCGGGCGCTATCGACGATAGCGGCATGGATGCGATTGTCGATTTCGTCGTCGATTGCGGTGTCGACGGCGCAGTCTTTCCGGGCCTCGCCAGCGAATATGACATGCTCTCTCTCGATGAGCGGATCGGCCTGATCGGCCGGATCGCTGCGCGTATCGATGGCCGCATCGGCTTCATCATCGGCGCATCCAGCCCGGACGTCGACGAAAGCCTGGCGCTGATCCGTGCGGGCAAGGAAGCGGGGGCCGCTGGCGCGATGGTGATGACGCCGGGCGCGCTGGCCGGCGACAATGACGCGCTCGCCGCCCATTATCGCACGCTCGGCGAGATCGGCCTGCCGTTGATGCTGCAAAATGCGCCCCGACCGATGGGGGCGGGCCTGAGCGCCGAGGATGTCATCGCCGTCGTCGGTGCCGTCCCCGCCATCCACTGGGTCAAGGAAGAGAATATGCCCTGCGGCCAGCGGATCAGTGCGATCCGCGCCGCCGCGCCCGATCATCTGCTGGGCGTGTTCGGCGGTGCCGGTGGACGTTACATCACCGACGAACTGGCGCGCGGCGCGATCGGCACCATGCCGGCGGCCGAACTGCCCGAAGCGCATGTCGCGCTGATGGCCGCCCATCTGGCCGGCGACGGCGACGCGGTACGCACCCATTATGAACGGATGCTGCCGCTGCTGATGATGCAGGCAGTGTTCCGCTGGCGCCTGACCAAGGAAGTGTTGCGCCGCCGCGGCCTGATCGTAGACGCCTTCACCCGCGCGCCCGGCCCGGAACTGGACGAGGGCGACCAGCGCGAGCTTGACCGCATCCTTGCGCGGATCGACGATTGGACCGGTATCGGCGTGGTGCAGGGCTGAAGGATATGGGCGCGATGGATGATGTGATCGAGCGGCTGGACGTCTTCACCGTCACCATACCTCGCGATGTGCCCTATCTGGGCGCATTGGGGCCGGGCGAGGAAGTCAACGCGGCCGGCTATATCGTCCGGCGCCGCAATGGCACCATCTATCCGACGGTCGACCGATCGGTGGTGGTGCGTGTCACCAGTCGGTCGGGACTGGTCGGCTGGGGCGAGACCTATGGCCTGGTCGCGCCGGGGGCGATCCACGAACTGGTCGACGATGTCGTCGCGCCGATCCTGGTCGGCCGATCTGCCCATGATGTCGAGGTGATCTGGGAAGATCTTTACGACCTGATGCGGGTGCGCGGCTATCAGGGCGGTTTCTGGCTGGACGCGATGGCTGCGGTCGACATCGCCCTGTGGGACATTCATGCCCGCGCCGTCGACCTGCCGCTCTGCCGCATGCTGGGCGGCCAGCGGCGCGAGACCATTCCAGCCTATGTCTCCGGCCTGCCCGAACCGACATTGGAGGCGCGCTGCGCGCTGGCGAAGCGCTTCGTCGACCAGGGGTTCGACGCGATCAAGTTCGCCGGCGTGGTCAGCTTCGACGGGATCGAGGCGGAGGCGCGGGCCTTGCGCGCGGCGATCGGCCCGGACGTCAAGCTGATGGTGGATCTTCACTGGATGTATTCGGCGGCCGAGGCAGTGGCGCTCATCCGCCGGCTGGAACCGCATGACCTTTATTTCGCCGAGGCGCCGGTCAAGCCCGAGGATGTGGCGGGGCTGGCCGATGTCGCCGCCCGCGTCGCGACGCCGATCGCGGCGGGCGAGGAATGGCGCAGCGTGTTCGACGCCCGGCCAAGACTGGAAGCGCGCGCGGTATCGATCGTGCAGCCCGAAATGGGCCATACCGGCATCACCCAGTTCATGCGCATCGCTCGTCTGGCCGAGGCCCATCATGTCCGGGTGATGCCGCATGCGACCATCGGCGTCGGCATCTTCGCGGCGGCCAGCCTGCATGCCGCCGCGGCGGTGCGCGACCTGCCCTATCATGAATATCAGCATTCGATCCTGCCGCGTTCGGCGCAATTGCTCGACGGGCGCCTGTCCTGCACGGCCGGCGCCTTTGCCCTGCCCGAAGGACCGGGGCTGGGGGTGGCGCCGAACGCGGCCTTCTGGAACCATGTAACGCGGGGGCGGCAATGAGATATCTGGGCTGGCTAAACGCCATGGTCGGACGCTAGAAACGGCCATGCGCACGAAAATCAACGCCCAGCCCAACCAGAGCCTGATCGATGGGATCACCACGCTTCAGGCGCTCGCTTCCTCGCCCGAGCCGATCGGCTGCCGCGAACTGGCGCGACAGCTGGATTCCGATCCGACCAAGATCAACCGCCTGCTCAAGACGCTGGCCTATCTGGGCATCGCGCGACAGACTGCGAACCGCAAATATACCGCTGGGCCGGGCATGCATGTGCTGGCGGCGCAGAGCCTGTTCGCGTCGGGCCTGATCCGTCGCGCCCTGCCGGAGCTGGAGCAACTCCGTCGCTACGGTCATACGGTGGCGATGGGCGTGCTGTGGAATGACAGCGTCTCCTATCTCTTCCACGCCCCGCCGGGGATCGAAGCGTCGCGCGGCCTGGGCCGTATCGGCCTGTTGCCCGCGACGACCAGCGGCATCGGCATCGCCCTGCTCGCGGAACTGGAGGATGCGGATGTGCGCGAGCTGTATGAAGGGCGCGACATTCCGATGTTCCCGGACGGCATCGACAGCCTGCTCGCCAAGCTGAGCGAGGTTCGTGCGCTGGGCTATGCACGCGTCCATGTGGCGGATGAGCGCGACCATCATATCGTGTCCGTCTCGATGGGCGATCCGGTCCATGCCGGCATCGCCATGTCCGGCTGGATTCCTGAGGGGGCGACGGCACCGCTGGTCGAGGCCCTGCGCGAGGCGGCGCAGCGCATCGGGGAGTAAGCGTTGCTTCATGTGATACACATATGGCGTGCTATTGATTTTATTCCGCAAAATTGGCCAATTAAATCGATATAGAAGCAACAAATTTCAGATTTCGGGATTGACACGTCGCTAATTGTGCAACAATTTCCCTCTCAGAAGCACAATGCTCGCACAGGAGGGGATGAAGATGCGCAAGGTAGCAAAATGCGCGAGCCTGTTGGTACTGGCCACTACGGCCGCGTTTCCGACGATCGTAGCCGCCCAGGAAACTGCAGAGCCGCAGCCAGCCCAGGCGGCCGACAGCGCGGTCGCCGATATCGTCGTCACCGGCATTCGTCAGAGCCTGAGCAAGGGCATCGAGACCAAGCGCCAGGCTGTCACCTTCGTTGACTCGATCGTGGCCGAGGATGTCGGCAAGCTGCCCGACCAGAATATCGCGGAATCGCTCCAGCGCGTGTCGGGCGTGCAGATCCGCCGCTCGCTGGGCGATGGCACCAGCGTGTCGATCCGTGGCCTGCGTCAGAACCGGACCGAGGTGAATGGCCGGTCGCTGGTCAGCCCCTTCGGTCGCGGCCCCGGCGTGCCGGCCGATGCCGATTTCAATCCGCTGTCGCTTTATCCCGCCGAACTGATCAGCCGCCTGGAAGTCACCAAGCTGCTGTCGGCCGACCAGATTGACGGGTCGCTGGGCGGCACGGTCAACATCATCACCCGCAAGCCGCTCGACGCGCCGAACACGATGGTCGCCGGCCGGATCGAGGGCAGCTATGCCGACATGCTCGACCGTAAGGGTGTCAGCGGTTCGCTGCTCTATTCGCGCAATTTCGATGATCGGTTTGGCGTGCTCGTGAATGTGACTGCATCCGACCGGCCGATCCAGGAAGACAGCTTCAACAGCTTCGCCGGCTTTCTGCCGCTGACCGGCGCGTTCGACCCCAATGGCGATGGCGTGGCCGACAATGATCCCAATGGCGACGGCCTGGCCGGCACCTATATCGCCGACCTCCGCTATCAGCGGCTGCGCGAACGCCGCAAGCGGCTTGGCGCCAATGTCGTGTTGCAATGGCGACCCACCGACGAACTCGAGCTGTCGCTGGACACCGTCTATGCCGCCGGCAAGGCCAAGCGCCGCCGCAACTGGTTCGCCGTCGCGCTGACCAGCAATGGCGCGGACTATGTCGACTACAGCTTCTCGCCCAATGAGGTGCTGGTCGCGGGCACGGTTCGCCGGCCGCTGCAGGGCAATGACGAGCGGCTGACGATCAAGGATGACTCGCTCTCCAGCGCGCTCAACCTGCGTTATGAGAAGGGGCCGTGGACGATCAAGGCGGAGGGCAGCTATTCGGATGCCCAGCTCAACTACAACCAGACCTATGTCCGCACCCAGACGCGGGCATCCTATCTGACCTCGTTCGATTTCACCGGCGGCGGCGTGCCGCAACTGACCCTGCCGTCGGGCGTCGACCTGCTCGATCCGTCGCTCTACAATTATTCCAACTTCTTCGATAACCGCTTTGAATCCAATGCGAAGGAATATGCCGGCCGGGTCGACCTGCGCTATGCGATCGAAAGCGGCGTGCTGGACTCCTTCGAGGTCGGCGGCCGTATCGCCAAGCTCAAGACCGCGCGCAATTCGCTGCTGTCACAGCTCACCTCCTCGGTCCGCCTGACCGATCGGGATGCGGCGCTCTATGAGGTCGGCAGCTTCCCCGATCTGCTGGGTGGCAAGGCGCCCTTTGCCCAATCCTATCTGGTCGGCAATCCGTTCGGCACCGGCGCGGACTTTGCATGCGAGGCGATATTGGGCAGTTGCACGCCGCGCGTGCTGGACCCCACCGCCTCCTACAAGCTCGATGAAGTCACCAAGGCTGGCTATGTGAAGCTCAATCTGAAGGGCGATCTGGGCAGCATTCCCTTCTCCGGCAATATCGGTCTGCGTTACACCCGCACCGACCGCGATGCGGTGTCCGCGCTGCGCCGCGCCGACGGGACGTTCCAGCCGGTCACTGCCTCGCCATCTTAT
This sequence comes from Sphingobium salicis subsp. salicis, assembly GCF_049472635.1. Lineage (NCBI taxonomy): Bacteria > Pseudomonadati > Pseudomonadota > Alphaproteobacteria > Sphingomonadales > Sphingobiaceae > Sphingobium > Sphingobium salicis. The sequence continues at coordinate 1,630,528 of NZ_JAYRCS010000001.1, read as the reverse complement.
GAGGACTGGTTGCCGAGCGCGGTGCTGAAATTCGACCTGACCGACAAGCTGGTCGCCCGTGTCGGCGCGGCCAAGGTCGTCGGCCTGCCGGACTCGCAGGATCTGAGTCCCGGCCTGCTGCTCAACCGCATCGTCTATACCGGGACCGGCGGCAATCCGAACCTCAAGCCCTTCCGCGCGGACCAGTATGACGTGTCGCTGGAATGGTATTTCCGCCAGGGATCGGCGCTGACGGTCGGCCTGTTCTACAAGGATATCGGCTCCTTCCTGACCACCCGCTCGACCTTCGAGGATGTGCCGGGTGAGGCCCAGCAATTCCTGGTCACGCGCAAGGTCAATGGCGAGGGCGGCAAGCTCAAGGGCGCGGAAGTGATGCTGCAGCTGCCGTTCAACTTCCTGGATGGCTTTGCCAGCGGCTTCGGCATTCTGGCGAACTACAGCTATATCGACAGCAGCACGCCGTTCGTGAATGCCCGCACCGGCGCTACCCTGCCACTGGAAGGGCTGTCCAAGCATAATGCCAATCTGGTCGGCTATTATGAAAAGGATGGGTTCGGCCTGCGCGTCGCCTATAACTATCGCTCGGGCTATCTCGACAGTGTGACGGCGGGTGGCGAAGGCTCCTTCTTCAAGCCCTATGAGACGATCGACGCATCGATCCGCTATGATTTTGGCGCCTTCGGCATTTATGCCGAGGCCGGCAACCTGACCAACGAGAAGCAGATCCGCTATACCGGCGCGCCCGAAGCGATCGCCCTCTATGCCGAGCAGGGCCGCCGCTTCGCCATCGGCGCCAACTTCAAGTTCTGAGGACGGGATGACTATGCTGATCGCGGGCGATTGGGGATCAAGCAACATGCGCCTCCACCTGTGCCGGGTGGAGGAGGGGCGGCTGGTCCCGGTCGAGACGGTGCGTGGCAAGGGCGCCAAGGATGTGACGGATCATGAAGCCGCCTTCCGCGCGGCGGCAGGGGACTGGATCGATCGTCATGGTCCGATGCCGGTGCTGCTGTCGGGCATGATCGGGTCGACCATCGGCTGGCGCGAGGCAGCCTATCTGTCTTGCCCGGCCGGGCCGGAGGCGATGGCCGGCGCGCTGCTGCGGTTCCACGCGGCGGGATGTCGGGTGGCGATCGTGCCGGGTCTGTCCTGCCGCAACATCTTTGGCCAGCCCGATGTGATGCGCGGCGAAGAAGTGCAACTGTTCGGCTGGCTGGCTGGCGTGGCCGATGATGATAGCGAACGGCTGATCTGCCTGCCGGGCACCCATGCCAAATGGGTGCGGGCGCGCGGGCGGACGGTGCTGGATTTCGTCACCTCTATGCAGGGGGAAATGCGCGAGCTGCTGCTCGCCCATGGCCTGCTCGGTCGGTCGTTGGCAAAACCCTATGATCCGGCCGCGCCGACCGACATCGCCGCCTTCGATGTCGGAGCCGGGCTGGTGATCGATAATCCGAGCTTGGCGATCGAACATGGACTGTTCGCGCTGCGCAGTCGCATCCTGATGGGCGAACTGACCAGCGACGCCGCGCCTTCCTTCCTGTCCGGGTTGATGATCGGTGCGGAGGTCCGCGACGCGGTCGCCGCCCATCGCGCGCGCGGCATGGCGGTGGACACCATCGTCCTGGTCGGCGCGGAACTGCTGGTCGATCTCTATGGCCGGGTCTGCGATCGCGTGGGGATCGCGATCGAAAAGGCGGCGGGCGACGGCACCGCGCTTGCCGGCCTGTCGGCGATCGCCGCGCGCATGGAGGCCGCCGCCGCATGATCGAGGGGAAGGCCCGCAAGATCAGATGGGCGATCCTGGCGATGCTGTTCGCCTCGACCGTGATCAACTATCTCGACCGGCAGGCGCTTTCGATCCTGGCGACGACGGTGCAGCAAGACCTGCATATGGATGATATCGCCTATGCGCGCGTCGTCCAGGCTTTCCTGATTGCCTATACCTTCGCCTATCTGATGGCCGGCCGGGTGACCGACTGGCTGGGCACGCGTCTGTCTTTGGCGCTGTTCGTGGGCTGGTGGTCGCTGGCGAACCTGCTGACCGGCTTCGTCCGGTCGGCAGGGGAGCTGGGCGCGGCGCGCTTCGCGCTGGGGCTGGGAGAGGCCGGCAATTATACCGCCGGGCCCAAGGCGGTTTCGGAACATTTTCCGCCCAAGGAACGGGGTATAGCGCTCGGCATCTATACGGCCGGGGCGATGATCGGCGCGACGCTGGCGCCGCCGCTGATCGCCGGCATCGCGCTGCATTTCGGCTGGCGCGCAGCGTTCATCGCCACCGGTGCGGCGGGGCTTGTCTGGCTGGTCGTCTGGCTGATGGTCTATCCGCGCAGCGCGCCGGAGCCGAAGGAGGAGCGGATCAGCGAGGGCGCCCTATGGGGCCGCATCCTGCGCGACCGGTCGGTCTGGCTGCTTGCCGGTGCCCGTGCGGTCGCCGATCCAGTCTGGTATTTCTACCTCTTCTGGTTCCCCAAATATCTGACGGACATCTATGGCCTGACCCTGATCGCGGTCGCGTCCATGGCGTGGATCGTCTATCTCGCGGCCGACCTTGGCAGCATCGGCGGGGGCTTCTTCTCCAGCCGGTTGATCGCGCGTGGCGTGGCGCCAGCAACCAGCCGCATCATCGTGATGGGTGCGGCCGCGCTGGTGGCGCCGCTCGGTGCGATCGCGGCCAGCCATCCGGCCCTGCCGATCCTGTTCGCGCTCGCCTCTGCCGTGGCCTTCGCCCATCTGGTGTTCCAGATCAATATCAGCACGCTGATCGTCGATCTCTATCCCACCCGAATCGTCGCCACCGTGTTCGGCGTGGTCGCGGCGGGCAGCGGGCTTGGCGGGCTGCTCTCGACCCAATTGGTCGGCCAGCTTGTCGCGGGCGGTGCGTTCGAACGCAGCTTCCTGCTGATGGCGCTGCTCCATCCGATCGCCTTTCTGCTTGCCTTCCTGGCGCTGCGCAGTGCGCGCCGGTCCAATGAGGAAGGCCAACTCGTCCACGCATAACAACAAGTGGGAGAGGAAGATGAAGCGTTTCTATCGACTGGCAGGGGGACTGGCCCTTGCCGGAACGGCGTCGGCTGCGCTGCTGCTGAGCAATACGGCCACCACGGGCGGCGCCAGCCGATCGACCAGCGCCATTGCTAACTGGGTCAGCCTCGGCAGCCCGCTCCAGGCCACGGCGGAAGAACCGATGGCCGCTGCGCTCGCCGCCAGCATCAGCGTCGAGCGGGTGCCGCGCGACGCGGACTCCTCCAACCAGGCCGCCTGGTGGGTGCCGATCGCGCTGGCCCCCGACGGCACGCTCTATGTCGCCTTCGACAGCCCGCCCGCGTCCGGCGCGGCCGGCAGCCACGAGGTCAAGATCGGCAAGCGCGACACGAGCGGCACCTGGACCTTCGCCGTGCTGCGCAATCCCGATGGCACGGTCTGGACCGAGGCGGACGATATCGGGCACAAGCAGCCGACCATCGCGGTCGACGGCACGGGCGTGCTGCATGTCTGGGCCGACATGCACAATCTGTCGGATGGCATGCGCTATTTCCGCGCCGATGCGCCCGGTGGCATGAGCTTCACCCGCCAGACCGATATCCCCGCCACCGGCCTCTATACCTATCCGGTCGCCAAGCGGGCGCCCAATGGCGACGTCTATCTGATGATCCGCAGCTATGATGCGGTGACCTATGATGGCGAGGGCGAACTGTTTCGCTGGGCCATGTCTGGCAGCAGCGGCAACTGGAGTCATGTCGGCACCTTTGCCGCCGCCAATGATGCGGTCGTCTATCCCGACGATATGACATTCGGCAGCGACGGCAGCGTTCATCTGCTGTGGGAATGGGCCAAGTCGCTGCCCCGGTCGCTGCGTCATTATGGCAGCTATCTGCGCTATTCGCCGACCGGCGGCGGCTGGAGCTATGCCGATGGCACGGCGGCAACGCTGCCGGCGGGCCTCGCCAATGCCAAGCTCTTCTTCCTGCCGCTCCAGTCGGGCGAGGTCTTCACCACCGACCAGACGCTCAAAGGCTTGCAGAGCGCCAAGCTGGCGCTCGACGATTATAACCAGCCGACCATCGCCTATCGCTATCGTCCGACCGACGGCAGCGGCGACGCCAATTTCGACGTCTGGCGCGTGCGCTGGAGCGGCACCGGCTGGACCAGCCGGGAAAAAGTCTACGCCGCCAGCAACAATGTGCCCGCGGCGCTGGGCATATCGCGCACGGCGGCGCAGGTCCGCGTCTATTTCGCCACCACCGGCGAAGGGCTGCGCCAGGGGCTGAAGACATCGACGGCGTCGGGCTGGACGATTACCGACCTCGCGCCCGGCAAGGCGATAACGCGGCTTGCCACGGTGCCGCTGTCGGCCGACACCGACATCATCTATGGCGCCGCGCCGACCGATGTGAACAGCACCACCGGCAGCGTCTATCTGACGCAGGTGACGAACTGAAAGGGAGACGGGATGATAGGCAGTCGACGCGAATTTCTGGCGGCGGTGGCAAGTTCACCGCTGTTCGGCCGCTTTTCCGCGGCCACCGACGAGCCGACGCAAATCATCCCGCTCTGGCCCGACGGCGTGCCGGGCGGCAAGATACCGGCCATCACCGAGGTGGTGGACGACCAGATCGACACGCTGGGCTATCGCTATCGCGTTGGCATCCATGTGACGCGGCCGACCCTGTCCTGGTTCGCGGCGGCCAAGCCCACGGGGGCGGCGGTGCTGATCATACCGGGCGGCGGCTATTCGCGGGTCGGCGTCGATCGGGAAGGCTATGAGTGTGCGCGCTGGATGGCCGACATGGGTATCCATGCCTTCGTCCTGCGCTATCGCCTGCCGGCCGATCGCTGGGCAGCGGGCGCCGATGTCGCGCTGCAGGATGCGCAGCGGGCGATGCGGCTGATCCGGGCCGGGCGCAGCGGCGGCTGGACCGTCGATCCGCAGAGGGTGCTGGTGCTGGGCGGATCGGCAGGCGGTCATCTGGCCGGGAGCCTGTGCATGCGGCCCAACGACCGCATCTATCCGATGGCGGAAAGTGCGGACCATCTGTCGGCCCGGCCGGACGGGGCGATCCTGCTCTATCCGGTGGTGACGATGGCCGGCGCCACCAATGGCGGCAGCCGAAGGTCGCTGATCGGCGACGATCCGACTGACGCCCAGATTACGGCCTATTCGCTGGACAAGATCGTGGCGTCGACCACGCCGCCAATGATCCTGTTCCATTCGGTTCATGACCGCACCGTCCCGGTCGACCAGTCGCTCACCCTGTTCGGCGCGGTGCGCGCGGCGCAGGGGGCGATCGACATGCATCTGTTCGACGAAGGCAGTCATGGCGTCGGCCTGCGCGGCGATCCGGCCCAGCCCTTTGCCGACTGGCCGACAATCGCGCGCAAATGGCAGGTGCGGAGCGGGCTGGTCTGAGTGTTGGGGGGGGCGTGGCAGGAGGACATATTCTTCCAACCGATTGATCTTTTCCGTCGCATCGCGCTAAGCCCGGCCGATATTGTGGCGCCCGATCGGGCGCTGCCCGGAAAGGATGAGCATGTCCCCATATCTGAAGGCCGGCGCTGCGTTGGGCGCCTTGCTGCTGTTTCCCGTCACAGCCGCGCAGGCGCAGCAAAAGCTGACGCTGGAGCGTGTGTTCGCAAGCCCCGACCTTGCCGGCCCGCAGCCGCGTGCGCTCAAGCTCTCGCCCGACGGCAAGCTGGTAACCTTGCTCAAGCCGCGCGCTGACGAGAAGGAGCGGCTCGACCTGTGGGCGATCGACACCGCGACCGGCGCCGAGCGCATGCTGGTGGATTCGAAGAAGACCGGCAGCGGCGCGGAACTGAGCGAAGCGGAAAAGATGCAGCGCGAGCGCGACCGCTCGGTCGCCGGCAGCACCGGCATCACCAGCTATGACTGGTCGCCCGATGGCAAGACCATCCTGGTGCCGGTCGATGGCGATCTCTATCTCGCCGCGCTTGACGGCAAGGTCACCCGCCTCACCGACACGCCGGACGGCGAACTCAATGGCGTGGTCAGCCCAAAGGGCGGCTTCGTGTCGTTCGTGCGGGGCGGCAACCTGTTCGTGCAGCCGATGAACGACAGCGAGAAGCAACTGACCCAAGGCGCCAGCGATACGGTCAGCTGGGGCGTGTCGGAATTCGTCGCGCAGGAGGAAATGGATCGGCGCACCGGCTATTGGTGGTCACCGACCGACGCGATGATCGCGGTCGCGCGGGTTGATGAAAGCCCGGTCGGGATTGTCACCCGCACCGCGATTGGCGGGGAGGGCACCAAGGTTTATCAGCAGCGCTATCCCGCCGCCGGCACGCCCAACGCCATCGTCGATCTCTTCGTGATGAAGGCGGACGGCTCCGGCCAGGTGCAGGTTGACCTTGGCGCCGACAAGAATGTCTATATCGCCCGTGTCGACTGGTCGAAGGATGGCAAGACCCTCTATGTCCAGCGCGAAAGCCGGGACCAGCAGCGCCTGGACCTGCTCGCGGTCGATCCGGCTACGGGCAAGGCGAAGGTCGTCCTGACCGAAACGTCGAAGAGCTGGATCAACCTCAGCAACAATTTCACGCCGCTGAGCGACGGCAGCTTCCTGTGGTGGTCGGAAAAGACCGGCCATGGCCATCTCTACCATGTGCGCGACGGCAAATGGACCGCGCTGACCAGCGGCGAGTGGGAAGTGCGCGACATTGTCGGTGTGGATGAGGGCAAGGGCCTGGTCTATTTCACCGGCAATCGCGACACGCCGCTGGAGCAGCAGCTCTATGTCGCATCGCTGGCCAAGACCGGCCCGCTCAAGGCGCTTACCGCCAAGGGTTGGTGGAACGACGCGGTGATGGACGGCGCGGCCAGCCGGATCGTCGTCACCCGCCAGAATGCCGACCAGCCCAAGCAGGTCTATCTGGCCGACAGCGGCGGCAAGCAGTTGCAATGGATTTCGGAAAATGCGCTGAAGGGCGATCATCCCTACGCACCCTATCTGGCGAGCCACGCCAGGACCGTGTTCGGCACCGTCAAGGCGGCCGATGGCAGCACGCTCTACACCAAGATGCTGACCCCGCCGATGCAGCCGGGCAAGCGCTATCCGGTATTCATGATCCATTATGGCGGTCCGGGTGCCGGGCGCCAGGTGACAAACACATGGAGCGGCGCGCTCAACCAATATCTGGTCGACCGGGGCTGGATCGTCTTTTCGATCGACAATCGCGGCACGCCCGATCGCGGCAAGGCGTTCGAGGACCAGATCCATCGCGCCATGGGCACCGTCGAGGTCGACGATCAGCTGAAGGGCGTCGAATGGCTGAAGGCCCAGCCCTTCGTCGATCCCGAGCGGATCGCCACCTATGGCTGGTCCTATGGCGGCTATATGTCGCTCAAGCTGGCGGAAAAGGCGCCGGGTACGTTCGCCGCGATCGTCTCGGGCGCGCCGGTGACGAAATGGGAGTTTTACGACACCCATTATACCGAACGCTATCTGGGCCAGCCGCAGGACAAGCCCAGCGCCTATCCCGGCTCGGACGCGGTCGATGACGCGGTGAAAATCAAGGATCCGCTGCTGTTGATCCACGGCATGTCGGACGACAATGTCGTGTTCGACAATTCCACCGCGCTGATGGCCAAGATGCAGGGCGCGGCCGTGCCGTTCGAACTGATGGTCTATCCGGGGCAGACGCACCGCGTCGGCGGTCCCAAGATTAGCGTTCACCTCTGGACCACGATCGAGAATTTCCTGCGCGAGCAAGGTGTCGATCCGGCCAAGTGAAGGTCGGGCGTGAGGAGTAAGGGATGGGTGGCGTCGGCCGTGCCGGCGCCACCTCCCACCCCGTGACTATCGCTGGCAATAGCCCTTCTTTCTGGACAAATCGCGCCACTGCGCTATGCGCCACCCCGCAATACTGCATGGAGTGGAGTGTTAAGTCATGGGTTATAAGGTCGTCGTCGTTGGTGCCACCGGTAATGTGGGCCGCGAGATGCTGACCATTCTCGCCGAACGCGAATTCCCGATTGACGAGATCGCGGCGGTTGCATCGCCCCGGTCGCAGGGCACCGAAATTGATTTCGGTGACACCGGCAAGACACTCAAATGCAAAAATATTGAACATTTCGATTTCACCGGCTGGGACATCGCCCTGTTCGCGGCAGGCTCCGGTCCGACCGCCGAATATGCGCCCAAGGCGGCGGCGGCCGGCTGCATCGTGATCGACAATTCGTCGCTCTATCGCATGGACCCGGACGTGCCGCTGATCGTGCCCGAAGTGAACCCGGACGCGATCGATGGCTATGTGAAGAAGAACATCATCGCCAACCCCAACTGCTCGACCGCGCAGATGGTCGTGGCGCTGAAGCCTTTGCATGACGCCGCCAAGATCAAGCGCGTCGTCGTCGCCACCTACCAGTCGGTGTCGGGCGCCGGCAAGGAAGGCATGGACGAGCTGTTCGAGCAGTCGCGCAACATCTTCGTCGGCGATCCGGCCGAGCCGAAGAAGTTCACCAAGCAGATCGCCTTCAACGTGATCCCGCATATCGACGTCTTCCTGGACGATGGTTCGACCAAGGAAGAATGGAAGATGGTCGCGGAAACCAAGAAGATCCTCGATCCCAAGATCAAGCTGACCGCGACCTGCGTACGCGTGCCGGTGTTTGTCGGCCATAGCGAAGCGATCAACATCGAGTTCGAGAATGAGATTTCGGCGAAGGAAGCGCAGGACATCCTGCGTGAGGCGCCGGGCATCATGCTGGTCGATAAGCGCGAGGACGGCGGTTACATCACGCCGATCGAATGCGTCGGCGATTTCGCGACCTTCATCAGCCGCGTGCGTGAGGATTCGACTATCGAGAACGGCATCAACCTGTGGTGCGTCAGCGACAATCTGCGCAAGGGCGCGGCGCTGAACGCAGTGCAGATCGCCGAACTGCTGGGCCGTCGCCACCTCAAGAAGGGCTGAGCCTGCACATGATCTCCGGCGCTGTCGCGACATGGAAAGCCCTTCCTGTCGCGCAGCGCCGGATGATCGCCACCCTGCTGGTGGCAATCGGGCTGGCCAATGTCGCGCAGCCCTTTCCCGATCTCGCGCCGTTGCAGCATGGGCCGACTGTGCTGCTGACGATCGGCGCGCCTTGGATGCTGAGACGCTGGCCGCTGTCGAGCCAATCGGTCGGCTGCATCTGGCTGTTCCTGCTGCTTCACACATTGGGCGCGCGCTGGATCTACAGCTATGTGCCCTATGACGATTGGGCGCGGATGCTCAGCGGACATGATATTTCCAGCCTGCTTGGCCTCCATCGCAATGCCTATGACCGGCTCGTCCATTTCGCCTTTGGGGCATTGCTGACCGCACCGGTGGCGGAGATTGCGCGACGCAAGGGCAGCTTGCGCCATGGCTGGAGCCTGGCCTTCGCCTTTGCCGCGATCGGCCTTGGCAGTGCGCTTTACGAGATATTCGAATGGCTGCTGACGGTGATCGCCGCCGGCGAGACCGCCGACTATTATAATGGCCAGCAGGGCGATGTGTGGGATCCGCAGAAGGACATGGCCGCCGCCCAGGTCGGCAGCGCCCTTGCCCTGATCGCGCTCTTGCGCGGGCGCGGCGGAGATCCTATCGGCGAGACCCCACGCCCCGAAGGACCAGTGCAATGACCGACCTGCAGATCGAACGCCATGATATCAAGGGCCTGGGCGGCCTGCCGATTGCGGTGCATGTCGTGGGAGAGGGACGCGACCTGGTGCTGATCCATGGCTATTTCTCCAATGCCTGGACCAACTGGATCCGCTACGGCCATGCCGCCAAGCTGGTGGAGGCAGGTTTCCGCCTGATCATGCCGGACCTGCGCGGTCATGGCGAAAGCGGCAAGCCTCATGACGCAGCGGCCTATCCGGCCGATGCGCTGACCGAAGACAATCTGGCGCTGGTCGAGCAGATGGGCCTGACCGACTATGATCTGGGCGGCTATTCGCTGGGCGCGCGCACGACCGTGCGGATGCTGGCGCGCGGCGCGACTCCGCGCCGGGTGATCCTGGCCGGCATGGGCCTGCGCGGCCTGACCAAGACACTCGACAAGGGCGGCTATTACAAGAAGGTGCTGACCAATCTCGGCACGTTCGAGCGCGGCACGTCGGAATGGATGACCGAGGCGTTCCTCAAGACCACCAAGGGCGATCCGGTGGCGATGCTGCATATCCTCAACACCTTCGTCGACACTGACGAGGCGACGATTGCCGGTTTCCAGCAGCCGACCGAAGTGATCTGCGGCGCCGACGACCAGGACAACGGCATCGCGCAGGAACTGGTCGATGCACTGCCCAACGGCCGCTATGTCGAGATTCCGGGCAATCATATGAACGCCGTCACCCGCAAGGAGCTGGGCCAGGCGATGGTCGATTTCCTGACCGCTTGACTGTCTCGCCCGCCTAATCCACCTTGGCCCCATAAGAAGACCTGAGGGGCCAAGTTCCATGAAAATCGCCATTTCGATCGCCGCGCTTGCGGCTGCCCTTGTTGCATCGCCGGTGCTGGCGCAGCAGGCGCCGACCACGCAGCAGCCGACCGCTGCCGAGGCCGAAGCCTTCCTGACCAAGGCGGAGAAGGCGCTGTTCGATCAGTCGCTGATCAGCAGCCGGGCCGCCTGGATCAATGCGACCTACATCACCGACGACACCGACGCGCTCGCTTCCTATTTCGGTGCGATCGATACGACGATGCGGGTCGATTATGCGCTGGAGGCGGCCAAGTTCGCGACCGCGCCGGGCCTGACCGAAGAGACCAGGCGCCGCCTGACGCTGCTACGCACGGCGCTGACCTTGCCCGCGCCGACCACGCCGGGTGCCTCGCAGGAACTCAACGATCTCGCGACCAAACTCCAGTCCACCTATGGCAAGGGCAAGGGTACGCTCAAGGGTCAGCCGATCAACGGCAGCGACATCGAAGAGAAGATGGGCACGGACCGCAATCCGGACGAGCTCAAGGAAATGTGGGTCAGCTGGCACGACAATGTCGGCGCGCCGATGCGCGGCGACTATGCCAAGCTGGTGACGATCGCCAACCAGGGTGCCAAGGAACTGGGCTTTGCCGATACCGGCGCGATGTGGCGGTCGAAATATGACATGCCGGCCGATGATTTCGCCAAGCTGACCGACAAGATCTGGGCCGAGGTGAAGCCGCTCTACGATGATCTGCACTGCTATACCCGCACCAAGCTCAACGAGAAATATGGCGATGCCGTCCAGCCCAAGACGGGACCGATCCGCGCGGACCTGCTCGGAAACATGTGGGCGCAGGAATGGGGCAATATCTATGATATCGTCGCGCCCGCCGGCGCCGGCGACCTGGGCTATGACATCACCGACCTGCTGACGGCCAAGAATTACGATCCGATCAAGATGGTGAAGACGGGCGAAGGCTTCTACAGCTCGCTCGGCTTTGCGCCGCTGCCGCAGACCTTCTGGGATCGTTCGCAGATTACCAAGCCCCGCGACCGCGAGGTGATCTGCCACGCTTCCGCCTGGGATCTGGATAACAAGGACGATATCCGGATCAAGATGTGTACCAAGGTGAATGGCGACGATTTCGTCACCATCCATCATGAGCTGGGCCATAATTATTATCAGCGCGCCTATAATATCCAGAAGCCGCTCTATCTCGACGGCGCCAATGACGGCTTCCATGAGGCGATCGGCGATTTCATCGCGCTGTCCATCACGCCCGACTATCTGGTGAAGATCGGCCTGCTCGATCCTGCCAAGGTGCCGGGCACCGACAAGGATCTGGGTCTGTTGCTGCGCCAAGCGATGGACAAGGTCGCCTTCCTGCCGTTCGGCCTGCTTATCGACAAATGGCGCTGGGGCGTGTTCGACGGATCGATCCCGGAATCCAAATATGAGTCGGCCTGGACCGACCTGCGCCGTCAGTATCAGGGCATCGTTCCGCCGGTGTCCCGTGACGAGACGAAGTTCGATGCAGGCGCGAAATTCCATATCCCCGGCAATACGCCCTATACCCGCTATTTCCTGGCGCGCGTGCTGCAGTTCCAATTCTATGAGGCGGCCTGCCGCCAGTCCGGCTGGAAGGGGCCGCTCCATCGCTGCTCCTTCTATGGAAACAAGGCGGTAGGTGAGAAACTTGACGCCATGTTGAAGATGGGCGCATCCAAGCCCTGGCCCGATGCGTTGCAGGCCTTCACCGGTAGCCGTGAGATGTCGGGCAAGGCGCTGGTCAATTATTTCGCGCCGCTTCAGACATGGCTGAAGGCGCAGAATAAGGGCAAGTCCTGCGGCTGGTAAGTCGCCGTAAAAATTGGTAAATGGCCGGCGCATGAGCGCGCCGGCCGTTATTCTTTCCCTGCTTTTCGGTACTGCCCTGGTGATGACCATCGCCATGGGTGTTTCATGGCTGCATTTCGGCCGCCAGAGACATGTGCTGACCTGGACCGCATCCTATGCGGTCGCCATCCTCCAATGGATCGCCAATGCAGGTGGCTATTTCCTGCACAGCCGCTGGCTGTTCATCCTGACCGGCATCGGCCTCATTGTCAGCGCGTCGCTACTGGCGATCGGCATCCGTCAGCGTTCGGGCCGCCCTTTGCAATTGCTCGCCTTTGCCGTCCCGGCTGTCCTGGTGAGCCTGGCAATGGCGATTGCGATCGGGCCGGTGGGTAGTCAGATCATGCAGGGGATGATCATTCCTGCCTATGTCGGTCTGCTCATGGCGGTCAGTGCGCTGTCGCTCTGGCCGCGCAATCGCTCCTTCACGCCGCCCGAGCTGGCCTTCTTCGCCGCGCTGCTCGCCTTTGCTCTGGGTCAGCTGGCGCTGGCCACATCGGCAGCCCTGATCCGCGGTCCGGAGGACGGCAAGGAACTCTACCGCGCGATCCTCGGGCTGTTCATGCCGACCGTCTATGTCGGCACGGCGGTTACGGCCGTGCTGGTGGTGGCGGGCGACCTGGCCCAGCAGCTTCGGCAGCAGATGATGCATGATCCGCTGACCAACGTCCTCAATCGGCGCGGTATCGAGGAAGCGGCCGAACGGGCGATCGCCAACGCCCGACGGCAGGGACGACCGGTGGCGCTGGTCATTTGCGATCTGGATGGCTTCAAGGGGCTGAATGACGGCTATGGTCATATGGCGGGCGACGCAGCGTTGCGCGGCTTTGCCCATCTGCTGACCAACGCGGTACGGCGCGGTGATGTGGTCGGCCGCCTGGGTGGCGACGAGTTCGGCCTGCTGATGGTGGATACCGGTGCAGAGGTCGCGGCCGATGCGATGGAGCGCGTGCGGGCGGAAATCAGTTGCCTGCGCCTTGGCGAAGCTCCCCAGGCGCTGCTGCGGGCGAGCTTTGGCGTTACCGATTTGCGGCCGGATGATCGGGAACTGGACGATCTGGTCGCGCGGGCCGATGCGGCGCTCTATGCGGCGAAGCGCGAGGGCAAGAACCGGGTCACGGTATCCCGCGCCGCCGCCTGATCCGTCGGATCGGGCGACAGCGCGGACATTCCGGCCTTACCGAAAGGGGGGCTCGTTGAAGGCACGCAGCTTGCGGCTGTGCAGCTTGGGCCCTTCCTGGCGCAACAGTTCGCAGGCCATCAGACCGACGCGCAGATGGCCGGCAATGGCTTCCTCATAGAAACGGTTGGCCTGGCCGGGCAGCTTCAGTTCGCCATGGATCGGCTTGTCCGATACGCAGAGCAAGGTGCCATAGGGAACGCGGAAGCGATAACCTTGCGCCGCAATCGTCGCGGATTCCATGTCGATGCCGACCGCGCGCGACAGGCTGAAGCGCAGGGCGGAGCTGGAATAGCGCAATTCCCAGTTTCGATCGTCGGTGGTGACGACCGTGCCGGTGCGCAGGCGGCGCTTGAAATCTTCCGGATTGCCCCCGCCCAATATCGCCTCGGCGGCGCTTGCCATCGCGACCTGCACTTCGGCGATCGCCGGCACCGGGATTTCCGGCGGCAGCATCTCGTCCAGCACATGGTCGTCGCGCAGATAGGCGTGGGCCAGCACATAGTCGCCGATCCGCTGGCTGGGGCGCAACCCGCCGCAATGGCCGATCATCAGCCAGGCTTCGGGACGCACCACCGCCAGATGGTCGCAGATGGTCTTGGCGTTGGACGGGCCGACACCGATGTTGACAAGGGTGATGCCGCTGCGATCCGGCGCGATCAGATGATAGGCCGGCATCTGATGCTTGCGCCAGGCGCTGTCGGCGATCATCTGCGCGGGATCGGCGGTTTCGGGCGTAACGAAGACGCCACCCGCACCCGATAGCGCGGTGAAGCGGCTGTCCGGGCGCTGCAGTTCCTTGCAGGCCCAGTCCACGAACTCGTCGACATAGCGATGATAGTTGGTGAACAGGATATAGCGCTGCACATGCTCGGCCGGGGTGCCGGTATAGTGCTTCAGGCGCGCCAGCGAGAAATCGGTGCGGAGCCCGTCGAACAACGCGAGCGGACGGTCCCCTTCGGCATCGGGCGTGAACAGTCCGTCGGCGATCTCGTCGCCGATCTCGGCCAGTTCCGTTGCCGGGAAGTGGCGCGCCAGCTCGGTCGGCGGCGTGCCGTCGAGCGCGTTGATGTCGAGTCCGTCGAGGACATAGGGGAAGGGGATCTGCTGATCCGACAGGCCGGTTTCGACCTCCACGCCATAGTCGCGGACCAGAAGGTCGATCTGTTCGGCGAGATAATCGGCGAACATGGCGGGCCGGGTGACCGTGGTCACATAGCGGCCGGGCTTCGACAGGCGCGCGAACGAACGGCCCGGCGGTGGTGCCTGGCTGTCATCCTGATAGGTGACCCGCAGTTCGGGATAGCAGAAGCGCCGGTCGGCACGAGCCTCGGGCGGCGGGATGCTGCCGTCGCGGGCATAGGCACGCATGGCCTCCCGCAGATTTTCGATGGATGTCTGATAGATGGCGTCGAGTTGCGCGACGATCGCTGTGCCGATGCTCTGTGTCATCACCTCTTGCTACCGCACTTGTGTGACGGAAGGAAGATGCCAGCGAAACAATCGCGCGCCTGACCGATCCGGCCGGGCGCGCGACCGGAAAATTCAGAGCTGTTCGAGCATGAAGTCAGCCGAGGAGACCTTGAAGTCGCCCGGTGCTTCGACGTTCAGTTCCTCGACCACGCCGTCCTTGACGATCATCGAGAAGCGCTGGCCGCGCTCGCCAAGGCCGAACTTGCTGCCGTCCATGGTCAGGCCCACGGCCTGCGCGAAGCTGCCATTGCCGTCTGCCAGCATGGTCACCTTGTCATCGGCGCCGGCCGACTTGCCCCATGCGCCCATGACGAAGGCGTCGTTGACGGCGGTGCAGGCGATCTCGTCGACGCCCTTGCCCTTGAGCGCGTCGGCCTTTTCGATGAAGCCGGGCAGGTGCTTGGCCGAGCAGGTCGGCGTGAAGGCGCCGGGCACCGAGAAGAGGGCGACGGTGCGGCCCGCGAAATATTCGTCCGAAACAACCTGTTCGGGGCCGTTTTCGGTCATCTTCGTGAAGGTGGTGCTGGGAAGGCGATCACCCTTGGCGATGGTCATATCTTGTCTCCTGGCCTGTGGCGTCGCGGAGTTCGTTGCTCGCGCCTTCGCTGTCAAGGGTGCGGGCGCGGAATATGGCACGATGCCCCTTTGTCGCGACGGTCGCCGATTGGCATTGGCGCGTTTCTGCCTATATTCCGCAGCATGACCGATCCGCGCTTTTTTGGCGGCCGCTTCCTACTGGCATTGCCGGGCATGGAGGATGAGCGCTTCGACCATTCCGTGATTGCGCTGTGCGTGCATGACGAGGATGGGGCGCTGGGTATTTCCCTGAGCGAGGAGGTCGAGGGGGTCGGCTTGCGCGATCTGCTCCAGAGTTTCGATATCGACGCTTCGGCCATTCCTGACCAGCCCGTCCTGAAGGGCGGGCCGGTGGAGCCGCGGCGCGGCTTCGTGCTGCATTCGCTCGATTGGGCCGGGCAGGACATGGTGCAGTCCGGGCCGGACTGGGGTCTTTCCGGCTCGCTCGACATATTGAAGGCGATTGCCGAAGGGCGCGGCCCGAGCCGCTATCTTGTCGCGCTGGGCTATGCGGGCTGGGGCGCGGGCCAGCTGGAACGGGAAATGGCGGGCGAAAGCTGGTTCCTGGCCGAGGGCGATGCGGCCCTGCTGTTCGACACGCCTGCGCACCGCAAATGGCGCGCGGCCTATGCCGCTGCGGGGGTCGATTCGGCCCATCTGGTGAGCGGCGGCGGGTCGGCCTGACTTTTTGATCCGTTGCGCTGTCGATTTCCGGCCGTTTCAGGGACAGAACAACAACAGCCATTGGCCGCTTGTTCTGTCATCGTAACTGAACCGTTTAGGGTAAATTCGCCTTAACCATAATGCGATAGAATACGGCAATCGGTCCCGCCCATTCTCTGTCTCTGGGGAATATGCGGGGTTATTTCATGAAGAAGATTATCTGTGCGGCACTTGCCGCAGCGATGCCGCTCGCGCCGGCGTCGGCAGCGACCTGCTGGAAGAAGGATCATGTCGAGGCGGCGCAGGTCCGCAATTTCGAGATGATGCTGATGGTGTCGGCGCTTCGCTGCAATACGAGCGCCTATGATTTCCTGCCGGCCTATAACCAGTTCGTGCGTGAAAAGCGGACGGCCCTGGTCGAGGTGAATGACGCGCTGCGCAGCCACTTTGCGGACGTTGCGGGTCTGGAAGGCGGTCTCGACGCCTATGATGATTATGTCATCATGCTGGCGAACAGCTATGGCGCGGGTGCTGGCGGGCTGGAATGCCGGGATCTTCAGGCGATCCAGGCGGCGGCCAATGCGGTCCCGGCCAATCGGGCTGCGATCTGGAAATTGTCGGAATCTGCCGGCATCGCGCCGCGGATCGATGCGCCCCAGTGCGACATGGCGATCGCGCTGGCCAATGATCTGCTGGCCGACGAAGGTGTAAGCGGCGGCTCTGTGGGTCGATCCATCGCCATGGCCGAAGGGGCAGCGCGCCTGCCGTCCGCACAGGTTCGGGGTCCGGCCAATTAACACATAAAGAAAACTTTATATTGAGTTGCCATGCTTGGCGGCGATTGGTAAAGCCCGACCATCGCCGCCGCCTTCCTTATGCCGGCGGCCGGTCAATTTCTAATGATGGAGACAGGCTCGTGGCCACCGTACCCGCTGACAAGGCGCAGGATTATGTGATCGCCGATATCGGTCTTGCTGCCTTTGGTCGCAAGGAAATCGAGATCGCCGAAACCGAAATGCCCGGCCTGATGGCTCTGCGCGCCGAATTCGGTGCGTCGCAGCCGCTCAAGGGCGCGCGCATCACCGGCTCGCTGCACATGACGATCCAGACCGCCGTGCTGATCGAGACGCTGACTGCGCTCGGCGCGCAGGTCCGTTGGGCGACCTGCAACATCTATTCGACGCAGGACCATGCCGCCGCCGCGATCGCCGCGTCGGGCGTGCCGGTCTTTGCCGTCAAGGGTGAAAGCCTCCAGGAATATTGGGACTATGTCGAGCGCATTTTCGACTGGCACAATGACGACAGCGGCGTCTGCAACCTGATCCTCGACGATGGCGGCGACGCCACCATGTTCGCCCTGTGGGGCGCCCGCGTCGAAGCTGGCGAAGAGCTGTTCACGCCGTCGAACGAGGAAGAGGAAATCTTCTGCGCCGTGCTGAAGCGCGTTCTGGCCGAGCGTCCGGGCTTCCTGACCAAGACCGTCCAGTCGATCAAGGGCGTGTCGGAAGAAACCACCACTGGCGTGCATCGCCTGTATGAACTGTCGAAGAAGGGCAAGCTGCCCTTCCCGGCAATCAACGTGAACGACAGCGTCACCAAGTCGAAGTTCGACAATCTCTATGGCTGCAAGGAATCGCTGGTCGACGCCATCCGTCGCGGCACCGACGTCATGCTGGCCGGCAAGGTCGCCTGCGTTGCCGGTTTCGGCGATGTCGGCAAGGGTTCGGCGGCCTCGCTGCGCAACGGCGGCGCCCGCGTTCTCGTGACCGAAATCGATCCGATCTGCGCCCTGCAGGCGGCGATGGAAGGTTATGAAGTCGTGACGATGGAAGAAGCCGCGCCGCGCGCTGACATCTTCGTCACCGCCACCGGCAACGAAGGCGTCCTGACCGTCGATCACATGCGCGCCATGAAGAATATGGCGATCGTGTCGAACATCGGTCATTTCGACAGCGAAATCGAAATCGCGGGTCTCGCCAACATGAAGTGGACCGAGATCAAGCCGCAGGTCGACGAAGTCGAATTCCCCGACGGCAAGAAGATCATCGTTCTGTCGAAGGGCCGTCTGGTGAACCTCGGCAACGCCACCGGCCACCCCAGCTTCGTGATGTCGGCTAGCTTCACCAACCAGACGCTGGCCCAGATCGAGCTGTGGACCAAGAGCGAGACCTACGGCAACGACGTCTATGTCCTGCCCAAGCATCTGGACGAGAAGGTCGCCGCGCTGCACCTGGAAAAGCTGGGCGTGAAGCTGACCCAGCTCAGCCAGCGTCAGGCCGACTATATCGGCGTACCGGTCGAAGGCCCGTTCAAGCCGGACCACTACCGCTACTAAAAATTGAAAAAGGGGGAGGGCCATCCTCCCCCTTTTGCCTTATCCGATGCCCGGACCATGTTGTGCCGGGCATTCATCATATCTGGGCGCTTTCCGCCGACGCCAAGTTGCGTTAGGCCCGTGGCCATTGGTCTGTATGAACGATAAACAACTGGTCGCGAACGGGATGGGAATGGCGCAATGGGGTCTATGAGCCCGCTTGCCACTTTGTTGCTGGGCACGGTGATGGCCGGCTGGCTGGGGGCTGCGATATGGGCGCTGATCACGGGTCAGCGCATGCGCCGCGCAGGGATGCAGGCGCAGGGCAAGCTGGATCGGCTGACGACGCTGCTGGCGTCGGCGCCGGCTGCGCCCGTCATCATTCATCCCGACGGCCGGATGGAGGCCGCCGACCGGCTGGGCAAATGGCTGGGCCGGGACCGCGTGCCGACCTTCGTGTCCGAACTGACGGCGCCCGATGGCGGGCTTGAGCCGGCCGATGCCGCTGCGCTGGGGCGCGAGATCGGCGCCGCACAGAAAGCGGGCAAGAGTTTTTCGCTGCCGATCCGGGGCAGCGGTTCGTCGCGCACGCTGCTGGTTCGCGGTGCGCCAGCCGGGCCGGCGCTGGCCGCCAATGGCGGCGTCGTGCTGTGGATCTTCGACGCGACCGACAGCCAGGCGGAAATCCAGGCGCTGAGCGCGACCGTCGGGCAATTGCGCGAGGCGCTGGAGGCGCTTGCCGGACTGGTCGAGGCCGCGCCCTTCCCTATGTGGCACCGCACGCCCGACCTGCGCCTGAGCCTGGTCAACAGCGCCTATGTCCGTGCTGTCGATGGCGCCGGCGCCCATGACGTGATCATGAACGGCACCGAACTGGTCGAGAATGTGAACGGCTTCAGCCCGCAGGACGCCGCGGCACAGGCGCTCGACGAAGGCAATTCGCTTGCCCGTATCGTTCCGGCAACGATCGATGGCGAACGGCGGACGATGCGCGTCGTCGACGTGCCGCTGGGCGCGGCCGGGGTCGCAGGTTTCGCGATGGACCAGCATGAGCTGGAACAGGCGCGGGTTGAGCATCGTCGGTTGGAAGCGGCGCAGCGCGATCTGCTCGATCGGCTGTCGGCCGGTGTTGCGCGCTTCGGTCCCGACCGGGCGCTGCGTTTCTGGAACCAGCCCTTCATCAGCCTGTTCGGCCTGAAACAGGAAGCGCTCACGGATGCACCGCTGTTCGAGCGTGTGCTGGATCAGATGCGCGATGCCCGCCGCCTGCCGGAAAATCGCGACTTCCCGGCCTGGCGCGCGGAGCGGCGCGACTGGTTCCTGTCGCCGGATCCGCTGGAGGAAAACTGGCTGCTGGTCGATGGCACGCATTTGCGCGTCTATGCCCAGCCGCTGCCCGATGGTGGCCTGTTGCTGATCTTCGAGGATCGGACCGAACAGGTGCAATTGTCGAGTGCGCGCGACACGCTGCTGCGGGTGCGGACGGCGACCTTCGACAATCTGTTCGAGGCGATCGGTGTCTTCTCGTCGGATGGGCGCCTGCATCTGTGGAACAGCCGTTTCCGCACCATCTGGGACATCAGTGAAGAGGCGCTGGGCAAGCATCCCCGCATTGATGAATTGATGCGCGCCGTGCAGAGCCGCCTTGCCAAGCCACAGCAGAGCAATCTGGTGCGCGAACTGGTCCGCGCGGCAACGGTCGAGCGCAAGCAGCGTGTCGGCCATGTCGGCTTTGCCGACGGGCGTATCTTCGAATTTGCCGCCATTCCGCTGCCGGACGGCAATGCGCTGTTCACCATGCTGGATGTCACCGACAGCCGGCGGGTCGAACAGATGCTGCGCGACCGCAACGAGGCGCTGGAGCAAGCCGACAAGGTCAAGACTGCCTTCGTCACGAACATGAGCTATGAATTGCGCACGCCGCTGACGACCATCGCCGGCTTTGCCGAGATGATGAGTGCGGGCTATGCCGGTGAACTCAGCGACAGCGCGGTCGAATATGTGAACGGCATCCTGCAGAGCACCGGGCGCCTGTCGATGCTGATCGACAATGTGCTCGACCTGACCCAGGGCGAGGCCGGCACCTTGCCGATCGAACGCAGCGAGGTCGATCTGGCGGCGCTGGTGCGCGCCAGCGTCGCGCGCATCGACGCCGAGGCGAAGGCCAAGGGGATCGATCTTGCCGTCACCCTGCAGGATACGCTGGGGGTGATCCAGGGCGATGCGCGCCGGATCGGCCAGGCGGTCGATCATCTTCTGGAGAATGCGGTGCGCTATTGCGGCTCCGGCGCACGGGTGCTGTTGCACGGCGATGGCGGCCCCGATCTCGCCCGTCTGGTCGTGTCGGACAATGGCCCCGGCATCGATGCCACCCGGCAAGCCACGATCTTCGATGCAATCAGCCGCGCCGAGCAAAATCGCAAGGGCGCGCGCGCGACGATCGGCCTGCCGCTGGTCAAGCAGTTGGCGCAGGCCCATGGCGGCACGTTCGAACTGGTATCGGAGCCGGGTCAGGGAACGATGGTCGTGATCGAACTGCCGCGTGGCTGAGCTGGATATGATCCTGGAGGGCGAGGGCGCCCAGCTCGATCTGGGCCGACGACTGGCGAGCCATGTCCGCATCGGTGACGTCATCGCGCTGGAAGGTGGATTGGGTGCCGGCAAGACGACGCTGGCGCGGGGCCTGCTGGAAGGGCTTGGTCTGGAGGGGGAGGCGCCCAGCCCCAGCTTCGCGATCGTCCAGCCCTATGACATTCCCGATGTCCGCCTGCCGGTCGCGCATGTCGATCTCTACCGGCTCGATGATGCGGAGGAAGCGGCCGAGCTGGCGCTGGACGAATATCTGCAGGACAGCCTGCTGATCATCGAATGGCCCGACAGGCTGGGCGATGGGCTCTGGTCGCACGCCCTGTTTCTGACCATCATGATCGAGCCGGATGGCGCACGGCGCTTGACAGCGCGCGTGCCCGACGCTTGGACGGATCGATGGTCACAGATATGATCCCCCCCGCAACCGCCCCCGCTTTCCTCACGCAGGCGGGTTGGGATGGCGCCGCCATCGTTCCGCTTGCCGGCGATGCGTCCTTCCGTCGCTATTTCCGCGTCGTCGATGGTGGCCGCCGTGCCGTGCTGATGGACGCGCCACCGCCGCATGAAGATCCGCGTCCGTTCATCGCGATCGCTCAACATCTGGTGGGTCAGGGCTTTGCCGCACCCGCGATCCTGGCGCAGGATCTGACGCAGGGGCTGGTCCTGATCGAGGATTTTGGCGACGAGCGCCTGAAGGAACATGTCGAGGAGGATCCGGCGGGCGAACTGGCGGTCTATCGCCGCGCGATCGATCTGCTGGCCGACCTGCACAAGCTGCCCGCAGCGGATGTCCCGCCCTATGACCGCGCGGTCTATCAGCGCGAGGTCGGGCTGCTGACCGAATGGTATTGCCCGGCGCTGGGGCTGGACGTCGATGCCGACGCCTATCATGCGGCCTGGGACGCGGTGCTGCCGATCGCCGAACAGTCGGCAAGCCCGGTCGTCACCGTGCTGCGCGATTATCATGCCGAAAATATCATGCTGATCGACCGGCCCGAGGTACGCGGCCTGGGCCTGCTCGATTTTCAGGACGCGCTGGCCGGCCACCCGGCCTATGATCTCGTTTCGCTGCTGCAGGATGCCCGGCGCGACGTGTCGCCGGAGCTGGAAGCCGCGATGCTCGCCCATTATCATGCGGTCGCCAATCCGCCGGCCGATTTCGATGCCGCCTATGCGGTGCTGGGTGCCCAGCGCAACGCGAAGATCATTGGCATCTTCACCCGCCTGTGGAAGCGTGACCACAAGCCGCGCTATCTGTCCTATCTGCCGCGCATGTGGGGGCTGCTGGAACGCGACCTAGCCCATCCGGCGCTGGCGCCGGTCAAGGCCTGGTTCGACGCCAATATCCCTGCCGACAAGCGTCATCATGCGCTCGCGGAGTTTGACCAGGCATGATCGATACCGCCATGCTCATGGCAGCAGGACTCGGCAAGCGGATGCGCCCGCTGACAGCGACCCGTCCCAAGCCGCTGGTGAAGGTCGCCGGCAAGGCGCTGATGGACCATGCGCTCGATCGCCTGGCCGCTGGTGGGATCAAGACGGTGGTGGTCAATGTCCATTATCTCGCTGATACAGTCGAGGCGCATCTCAGGACGCGCAAGGACATGGACTTCCGCATTTCCGACGAGCGGGCCAAGCTTCTGGAAACCGGCGGAGGGCTGATCCACGCCAAGCCACTGCTCGGCGACAAGCCGTTCATCTGCGCCAATAGCGACAATCTCTGGATTGATGGTCCGGCCGAGACGCTGGGCATGATGCAGCGGCTATGGGATCCCGAACGGATGGACGCGCTGCTGCTGCTGGTGCCGCTGGCGCGGGCCAATTGCCATAGCGGGCCGGGCGATTTCCATATGGATGCCAATGGCCGTCTGACCCGGCGCAAGACCGCCCATGTCGCGCCGTTCGTCTTCACCGGTGTGCAGATACTCTCCCCCCGACTGCTGGTCGATCCGCCGGCCGATGTCTTTTCGACGAACATCTTCTGGAACCGTGCGATCGAGGCCGGGCGCCTCTATGGCGCGGTGCATCAGGGGTTATGGTTCGACGTGGGCACGCCGCAGGCCATTCCCGTCGTGGAGTCGATGATCGCCCATGGGTGATCGAGCCAAGCCGGCGCTGTACACCATCCCGGCGCACCGCGCCTTCGCCGACGCGCTGGTCGCCGGCATATTGGCGCAGCAGGGGAGCGATCCCATCCGCCTGGCGCAGGGCATGATCCTGTTGCCCAGCAATCGCGCCGTCCGTGCCGTGAGCGACGCCTTTGTCCGTCGGGCTGAAGGCGGTTTGCTGCTGCCCCGTCTGGTCGCGCTGGGCGATCCGGAACTGGGCGAGGAAGTGGGGGGCGCGCTCGATCCGCTTTGGGAGGGCGATGCCGTTCCCGCGGCCATCCCGCCGATGCGACGACAGATGATCCTGGCGCGCATGGTGCAGGATGCCGGCGGCGCGGCGGATGCTGGCCAGGCGCTGCAACTGGGGCAGGCGCTCGGCGCTGTGCTTGACCAGATGCAGGTGGAGCGGGTGCCGCTCGATGCGCTGTCGAAGCTCGACCTGATCGAGGGGCTGTCGAGCCATTGGGAAAAATCGCTCGATCTCTTTTCCATCCTGATCGCCCGCTGGCCGGCAGAACTAGCGCGGCTGGGCCTCATTGACCTGGCCGACCGGCGCAATCGGCTGTTCGACCGGGTCGCAGCGCGCTGGAGCGAAGCGCCACCACCGGGGTTCATTGTCGCGGCCGGCATCAGCGCCACCGCGCCGGCGATCGCCGGGCTGCTGCGGCGGATCGCCGAACTGCCCAATGGACAGGTGGTGTTCGCCGGCCTCGACCAGAATTTGGACGAGGACGCCTGGGCCGCGATCGGTCCGTTCCCGCCCGATCCCGTCACCGGCCGCAGCGCTGCGGGACATGAGACCCATCCCCAATATACGCTCAAGCGCCTGCTCGACCGGATGAGCGCCAGCCGCGAGGATGTCGCCCAGTGGCGTTGGGGCAGCGAGCATGATGCTCGCGCCGTGCGCGGCCGCAATATTTCCAACGCGATGCTGCCGCCGCGCCTGACAAGTCGTTGGCGCGACCTCAAGACCGCCGACCGCTCGCTCGCCGGGGTCGAAGCGCTGGAGGTGGCGACGCCGGGCGAGGAAGCGCAGGCCATCGCCATCGCGCTGCGCGAGGCGCTGGAAACACCCGAACGCACCGCCGCGCTGGTGACGCCGGATCGGCAGCTGGCGGTGCGCGTCTCCGCGCATCTGCGCCGCTGGGGCATAGAGGCCGACGACTCCGCCGGTCAGCCGCTCTCTCGCCTGCCGCCCGGCACCTTGCTGATCGCGATGGCGGAGGCCGCGGCCGAGCGTTTTGCGCCGGTCGCGCTGCTGACCCTGCTCAAGCATCCGCTGGTGATGCGCGGCGAAATGCGCCTGCCCTGGCTGGAGGGGGTGCGTCAGCTCGATCTGCTGCTGCGGGGGCCGCGGCCGCAGGCGGGGCTGCGCGGCATCGACCTGCTGCTGGAGGCGCGTGAGGGCGAGGACCGGCAGAAGGAGCTACGTGCGCAGGCCCGCGCCTGGTGGCCCTGGGCGCGCGATCTGCTCGAACCGCTGGAGGCCGCCTTCGCGCTCGCGCCCGATCTGGCCGGGCAATTGGCGGCCGTGCGCGAGCAGGCCGGCGCGCTCACCAATGACGCGCTCTGGGCGGGGCATCAGGGCCATGCCGCCGCCGACCTGTTCGCCGAGATGGAGGCCGCCGCCACTGAAGGGCCGCGCCAGGCCGATATCCGCTCCTTGCCCGCACTGCTCGACCATATGCTCGGCGGCGTGTCGGTACGCCCGCCACAGGGCGGGCATCCGCGCATCGCCATATTGGGTCTGGTCGAGGCGCAGCTGGTGCAGGCGGACCTGATGATCCTGGGCGGCCTCAACGAAGGTAGCTGGCCGGGCCTGCCTTCGCCCGATCCCTGGCTGGCGCCGCGCATTCGCCGCGAACTGGGCTTGCCGGGCCTGGAAACCCGGATTGGCCTTGCCGCGCATGATTTCGCGAGCGCGCTGGGCGCGCCGCATGTCCTCATCACCCGTGCCCGGCGGGGCAGCGGTGGGCCGGCGATTGCTTCGCGCTTCTGGCTGCGGCTGAAGGCGATGGCGGGGCCGCAATGGAAGACGGCCGATCGCTATCGCCTGCTGGCCGATGCGCTGGACCTGCCGCCCAGCCATCGGCCGTCCGCGCGCCCCGCGCCGGTGCCGCCGCTCGCCGCCCGGCCGACCCGTATTCCGGTCACCGATGTCGACCGGCTGAAGGCCGATCCCTTCGCTTTCTATGCCCGGCGTATCCTGAAGCTCAATCGCCTCGATCCGGTCGATGCCGATGCCGGGCCGGCCTGGCGCGGCACGATCGTGCATGAGATATTGGAGCGTTGGGCGCAGGGCGGCAGTCGCGATCCGGCCGATCTGGAGGCGCGCGCCCGCGCCATGTTCGCCCGGCCCGATGTTCATCCACTGCTGCGCGCGCTATGGCAGCCGCGCCTGATCGAGGCGATCCGCTGGATTGCGGCCGAAGTCGCGAAGGACCAGGCGGCGGGCCGCCATATCCTGGCGGTGGAGACGGAAGGCAAGGCGGAGATTGCCGGCGTGCTGCTGACCGGCAAGGCCGACCGCATCGACCGCATGCCCGACGGCAGCATCGGCATTGTCGACTACAAGACCGGCAAGCCACCCAGCGCGCGACAGGTGCGCGGCGGCTACGCGCTACAACTCGGCCTGCTCGGCCTGATCGCGGAATCCGCCGATGGCGCCTTTCCCGGCGTGGCCGGCGCGCGGGTGGCGGGCAGTTTCGAATATTGGTCGCTGGCCAAGAAGGGCGACGCTTTCGGCTATCGCGAAAGTCCGGTCGATGTGGCGGGCAAGCGCGACAAGATCGTCACCGCCGATTTCACCGCCTTCGTTTATGACCAGTTCCGCGACGCGGCCGAAACCTGGCTCACCGGCACCGCGCCCTTCGCCGCGCAGGTCAATCCGGAAGTGGCCAATTATGGCGATTATGACCAGCTGATGCGGCTGGAGGAATGGTATGGGCGCGACGATGGCTAAAGGCTCCAGCCCTTTGCAACCGCTGGCCGGCGCGCAGGCGCTGGCCGCTGCGCCCGACGCCCATGTCTGGCTGTCGGCCTCCGCCGGCACCGGCAAGACCCATGTGCTGACCGCGCGTGTCTTCCGCCTGCTGCTCCAGGGCGTGCGGCCGGAAAATATCCTCTGCCTGACCTTTACCAAGGCCGGCGCGGCGGAAATGGCCGACCGCATCCATGATCGACTCGCGACCTGGGTGCAGGCCGAGGAGCGCGACCTGTTCAACGATCTGGAGGCGCTGGGTGAAGAGAGCGGGCCGGAGGCGCGCGACCGCGCCCGCCGCCTGTTCGCCGAAGTGCTGGAATCGACCGGCGGCGGCCTGCGCATCCAGACCATCCATGGTTTCTGCCAGCAATTGCTCGCCTCCTTCCCGCTGGAGGCGGACCTGGCCCCCGGATTCCGCCCGCTCGACGCGCGCGAACAGGGCGTGCTGGCCCGCCAGACATTGGCCGACATGGTCATCCGCGCCGAGGAACTGGGCGATGGCGACCTGATCGACGCCTTGCAGGCTTTGAGCCTGCGGCTGGGCGAGGGCGCGGCCGAGACGTTCCTGCTGCGCTGTGCCGCGCGCCTTTCCGCGCTGGCAGAGCTACCCGGCGATATCGGCCCCTGGCTGGCACGCGAACTGGGCCTGCCCGAAGGCGATATCGACGCCTGGCTGGCGGACCAGTGCAGCGACGCCATGTTCGACATGCGCAGCCTGGCCTGGGTGGCGCAGGCCAATGCCGACTGGGGCACAGGGCGGGCACTGGAGCGCTGCGACAGGATCGCCGCCTGGCGCGGCCGCGATCCCGCCGCGCGTGCCGCAACCCTGACCGACCTGCATAGCGCCTGGGCGAAGGCGGATGGCGACCTCATCTCCGCCAAGGGCTGGGTGCCACCGATCGACGGCTATGGCGAGGCGACGGCGCGGCTCCATGCCCGTTGCGCCGAACTGATCGGTGTCAAGCTGCAGGCCGAATATGCCGCACTGCTGGCCCGCGCGCTCCATGCCGGCCGCGCCTATGCCCGCGCCTATGACGAGGCCAAGCGGCTCGCCGGCGCAGTTGATTTCGATGATTTGATCGCGCGCACGGCGTCCCTGCTCCAGAAGGAGGGGATCGCCGAATGGATCCGCTACAAGCTGGATCAGCGGATCGACCATATATTGGTCGACGAGGCGCAGGACACCAATGTCCATCAATGGGCGATCGTCGGTGCGCTGGCCGCCGAGTTTTTCGCCGGTGACGGTTCCAAGGCCGACAAGGTCCGCACCATCTTCACCGTGGGCGATTTCAAGCAGGCGATCTTCGGTTTCCAGGGCACCAGCCCTCAGGCTTTCGCCGCCGCGCAGATGGTGTTCGCCCGCCATGCCGACATGGCCGGCCATGCCTTCCACGACCTATCGCTCGATCGCAGCTTCCGCTCGACGCCGCCGGTTCTCGACCTGGTCGACCGGACGATCGCGACCTTGCGAGCGCAATCGCTGGGCCTGACCGAGGGCGAAGTGCGTCATATCAGCGCCAATCGCCATCCCGGCGAGGTGCTGCTGTGGAAGCCGACGATCGCGGGCCTGGCCGACGAGGTCGAGGGCGAGGAGGATTGGGTCGCCGATCAGGAACGGGAACTGGCCGGTAAGATCGCGCGCCAGATCCGGCAATGGATCGACGAGAAGATGATGCTGGAAGCGCGGGGGCGCCCGGTCCGCCCTGGCGACATCATGATCCTGGTCCGCCGCCGCAGCGAACTTGCGCGGCTGATCGTCGCGCGCCTCTATGAGGAAAAGGTGGCGGTTGCCGGCATCGACCGCCTGCGCCTCAATGCGCCGCTGGCGGTGCGCGACCTGCTGGCCGCGCTGCGCTTTGCCACGCAGCCCGACGATGACCTGAACCTTGCCGCCCTGCTGGTGTCGCCGCTGATCGGCTGGACCCAGAACGAACTGATGGAGCGGGCCATCGGGCGCAAGGGTGGCCTGTGGCGCCATCTGCTCCAGCGGCTGGACGACGCGCAATTACAGCCGCTGCGCCAATTGCTGGGGCAGGCGGACTTCACCACCCCCTATCGCTATCTGGAGGCGATCCTGTCCGGCCCGATGGACGGCCGTCGCCGGCTGATCGAGCGGCTGGGGGCGGAAGCGGCCGACCCGATCGAGGAATTGCTGAACGCCGCGCTGGGCTTCGAGGCGGACGACCATCCCTCGCTCCAGCGCTTCATCGACTGGTTCGATCGCGGCGAAGTCGAAATCGTCCGCGACGCGGCGGCACAGGGCGATGCGCTGCGGTTGCTGACCGTGCATGGCGCCAAGGGGCTGCAGGCGCCGATCGTGATCCTCGCCGATGCCTGTCTTGATCCCGACGCCGGCAACCGTATGGATTCGCTCGAATGGAACGGCCTGCCGATCCTGGCCCCGCGCAAGGGCGAGCGACTGGGACCGGTCGGCGAGGTCGCGGCCGATGCCGCCGCGATCGAACGCGAGGAGCATTGGCGCCTTCTCTATGTCGCCCTGACCCGCGCCGAGGAAAAGCTGATCGTCGCCGGATCGCTCGGGCCAAGGGCGAAGGGCGAGGTCAAGCCGCAAAGCTGGTATGGCGCGGTCGATGCGGCGATGGTCGACATGGGCTGTGATTGGGAGGCCGATCCGCTCTGGGGCGCCCGCCGGCGCTGGCGCGGGGCCGAGGTGCTGACGCCCAAGGCCGCGCAGCCCGAAAGCGCCGAGGACAAGCCGGTGGTGGTCGAGCCGGAGTGGCTGCGCGCGCAGGCGCCGGCGGAACAGCGTCCGCCCCGGCCGCTGGCGCCGTCCGCGCCGGTCGAGGATGATGTCCCCAACCCGCCGCCGACCGCCGCGATGCGCCAGGCGGCCGAACGCGGTCGCTGGCTTCATGCCCTGTTCCAGCGACTGCCCGATCTGCCGGCGGAGCGACGGCGCGAAGGAGCCGAACGCTGGCTGGAGCAGCAGGGGGCAGGGGATGTCACTCTGCGCCGAGACGTGATTGACCATGCGCTGCGCGTGATCGAGGATCCGCATTTCGCCGCCCTGTTCGCGCCGGGTGCGCTGGCCGAAGCGCCGATCGCCGCGGTCGTGGGCGAAGCGGTGATTGCCGGCAGCGTCGACCGGCTGCGGGTCGAGGCCGACCGGGTCCAGCTGGTCGATTTCAAGACCGGGCGGATGACGCCGCGCGATGCGGAGGAAGTGCCAGTCCCCCATGTCCGGCAGATGGCGGCCTATGTCGCCGCGCTGGAAGTGATCTTCCCCGGCCGCGCGGTGGAAGCAGCCCTGCTCTATACCAGCGTGGCGCGCCTCATCGCGCTGCCGGCGGCGCAACTGGCGCCCTACAAGCCGGGCTTTTCGCCCACGCAGCAATATTTGCTGCTGTGACCCGTTGAGCAGCGGGCGCAGCCATCCTAGATATTGACCAACTTAAGGAGTTTGCAGTTATGGCCACCAAGGCAGTTACCGATGTCAGCTTCAAGCAGGACGTGATCGACGCCGACAAGCCCGTGCTTGTCGACTTCTGGGCGGAATGGTGCGGCCCGTGCAAGATGATCGGCCCGGCTCTGGAAGAGATTAGCGAGGAGCTGGCCGACAAGGTCACGATCGCCAAGATCAATATCGACGAAAATCCCGATGCGCCGGGCCAGTATGGCGTGCGGGGCATCCCGACGATGATCCTGTTCAAGAATGGCGAAGTCGCCGCGACCAAGGTCGGCGCCGCGCCCAAGAGCGCGCTCAAGGGCTGGATCGAAAGCGTCCTCTAAGTCGCTGGTAAATCTAAAAAGGGGACGGCAGCCCGGCTGCCGTCCCCTTTTTATTAGCTGAGCGAGATCATTACCAGTTCGGCATAGGCCGGCTTTTCGCGCAGCCGATCATACCAGGCGCGCAGATGCGGCAGGTCGGGCCGCGGCATGTCGAGCGTGAAATAGGTATGGGCGTAGACGCCCATCGGCACATCCGCGACACCGAAATTGACACCCGAAAGCCATTCTTGATCCGCCAGCGCCCGGTCGAGGATCGTCATCGCCGCGCCGGACGCCTGCGCCGATTGCTCGACGACCTGTAAATTTCGCTGTCCATCTTGGCGTCGCACCAACTGGATGAAGGCGTCGCGCTGGGCGTCGGCAAAGCTGAACTGCCAGTCCATCCATTTGTCGCCCTGCGCCCGCGGCGCTGGGTCGGTGGGATACATCTCGTCCGGCGCATAACGATGGGCGAGATAGCGCAGGATCGCGTTGGACTCCCACAGTATGACATCGCCATCCTCGATCGTCGGGATCAGGCGATTGGGGTTCATCGCCAGATAGGCGTCGGACATGCCATGTTCCATGCCGACATCATGGCGGACGAAGGGCAGGCCGATTTCCTGCGCGAACCAGGCGACCTTCTTCACATTATGCGAATTGAGGCGGCCCCAGATCGTCAGCATGTTCGGTCTTCCTTCGGTCAGGCGTAATAGGTCTTGGCCGCCAGATCCCACAGGCGCGGCGAGGACGCGCCCATCAGGCCCCGACGCTGTTCACCGACCCGATAGGCGCTGCCGTCGAGCCGCTGGCAGCAGCCCCCTGCCTCATTGACGAACAGGGTGCCGGCCGCATGGTCCCAGGGCAGCACGCGCGCGA
Organism: Sphingobium salicis subsp. salicis; assembly: GCF_049472635.1. Lineage (NCBI taxonomy): Bacteria > Pseudomonadati > Pseudomonadota > Alphaproteobacteria > Sphingomonadales > Sphingobiaceae > Sphingobium > Sphingobium salicis. The sequence continues at coordinate 1,599,729 of NZ_JAYRCS010000001.1, read as the reverse complement.
AGATCGACACGTCATTCTGGCCCAGCACCAGCCGGGGATATTGCTCGGCGGCGCAGCGGGGAATGTCCACCATGGTGAAAATGGCCTGCGACTTGCGCTCCATTTCGGCCCGTTCCTCCGCCTCCATGAAGATGGTGGAAATGGCAGCAATCGGCAGGTCGCCGCTACTTTCCTTCGCCATGATCCGTTCGCCGTCGACATGGCTGCCGCCGCCCAGGGTCGCATGGCACAACCGCCCGGTCAGCGGATCGAGGATCCAGCCGGCCAAAGTGGCGCCATTGTCGGCCAGCGCGATCATGATGCCGAAGGGCGGTTTGCCCGACGCGAAATTGCCCGTGCCATCGATCGGATCGATAATCCAGTTGAGGCCGTCGCCGGCGCGGTCGAGGATCGACGGGTCGGCTGCGCAGGCCTCTTCGCCGATGACCCCGGCTTCGGGCAGGATCGAGGTCAGCCCTTCGGCCAGCCGGATTTCGCTTTCCTTGTCGGCGATGGTGACGAAGTCGTTCGCCGCCTTCTCGCTAATCTCTTCCGCCGCCAGATTCTGGTAGCGGGGCATGACGATGTCGCGCCCCACCTGCCGCATCAGCGCGACGACGGGATCATGCAGTTCCACCATCATGCGCCGGCCCCCTTAGCTGCGATAGTCCGCGTTGATCGAGATATAGCCGTGGGTCAGGTCGCAGGTCCACACCGTGGCGCGGCCTTCGCCCAGGCCGATATCGACGCCGATGACGATGTCCTGCCCCTTGAGATGCGCCGCCACCGGTGCCTCGTCATAGCCGTCGAGCGCTAGGCCGCCGGCCGCCACCTGGGTCGCGCCGAAGCGGATGGCGAGCTTGTCGCGCTCGGCCGGTTCGCCGGCCTTGCCGACGGCCATGACGACGCGCCCCCAATTGGCGTCCTCGCCGGCGATCGCGGTCTTCACCAGCGGCGAATTGGCGATGGAGAGGGCAATGCGATGGGCGCTGGCGTCGCTTTCGGCGCCCTCGACCGTGATTTCGATGAACTTGCTGGCGCCTTCGCCGTCGCGCACGACCAGATGGGCGAGTTGGCGGCAGAGGTCGGAGAGCGCGGCGGCGAAGGCGTCGGCGCCGGCATCTTCCATCGACGCGAGCGGGGCATTGCCGGCCTTACCGGTGGCGAAGGCTAGCACCGTGTCGCTGGTCGAGGTGTCGCTGTCGACGGTGATACAGGAGAAGGTCCGCTTGTTGGCAGCCGACAGCATCTGCTGCAGCAGCGCCGGATCGATCGCGGCGTCGGTAAAGATATAGCCCAGCATCGTCGCCATGTCGGGCGCGATCATGCCAGATCCCTTGATGATGCCGACCAGATCGACGCGTGTGTCGCCGATCATCGCCGAGACATGGGCGCCCTTGGCGTAGGTGTCGGTCGTGCCAATGGTCTTGGCCGCATCCTCCCAACCGCAGGGCGCGGCGACGAAGGCCGCTTCCAGGCCCGCCTCGGCCTTGTCGATCGGCAGCGGCACGCCGATCACGCCGGTCGAGGAGACGAAGATGTCCGACGGCTGGCACGACAGGTGATTGGCGACCTTGGCGGCGATAGCCTCCACGGCGGCGCGGCCGCGATGGCCGGTGAAGGCGTTGGCGTTGCCGGCATTGACGACGACGGCACGGGCCTGGCCCATCGGGATGGCGTCCCGGCACCATTCGACCTCGGGCGAGGGGCATTTGCTCTGCGTCGTCACGCCGGCGACCGCCGTGCCTGCGTCCAGCTCGACATAGGTAAGGTCGCACCGGTCCCAATTCTTGTATCGCGCCTTGGCGACACGCAACGTCACGCCGGCAATGGCGGGCAGGGCGGGAAAGGTGGCGGGGGCAAGGGGGGAACGGTCGGTCATGGGGCGCGGCATGAGCGAAATCCCCCTTTGCGTCAATGGCTCGATCGGGCGCTAGTCCCGCAGATAGAGGCGCCCGACGCCATCGGGCATCGGGACCATGCGATAGCCATGGCCACGGGCATAATTTTCCAGGCTGTCGTCGGGCCGCAGCGGCAATTTCCGTGTGCCATGTTCATAGCCGGTAAGGATCGCCGCCGGCATGGCGCGATCCAGGCCTGGCAGGGTGGCAGGCGTCAGCGCATGGAGCCGGCGCGCCTGCTCGGGGCGGAGCGTCCAGCCGGTGCGATAGACGAACGGGCCGGTTGCAAGGCGCGGATCGAGCGCCAGGCCGCTGTCGATTGCGAGATGCGGGGAGAGGGTGAGGATATCGGCGCCGCCCGCGGCGCGCACCGTCATGCCCAGCCAATCGGCATTGGCCTGCACGGCCAGCAGCGGCGATCCGGCACGGGCGGCCGTTACCAGATCCCGGATCGAGGGAATGAGACCGGGGATCGCTGCCAGGCAGAGCAGCGCCAGCATCGCCTTGCGCCGCAGCGGCCGCCAGTGACGGGCATCGTCGAGCAGATAGCCGAGGGCAAGGGCGAGCGGCGGCAACAGCGGCATCAGATATTGCAATTGCGTAGGGGTCGGCAGCGCGGCCCCGATCAGCGCGCCGCCACTCATCCAGATCGCCAGCCGACGCCCGGATGAGCGCGTGCGGCCACGGGTCGCGATCCAGTTGGCGATGAGCAGCAGCAAGGCGACAAGCGCCGGCCCCTTCCAGAGATATTTGAGAAGGTCGCGCAGCTTTTCCGCCGTCGCCAGCTCCTGCGCGGCGCCGTTGGCGGCATACCAGGCGTGGGGCGCGGTCATGCCATAGGTCAGGATGCCGTACAGAAAGCCGTCCGGCCCCGATATCCAGGCGATGGCCATGGGCGCCATGCCCAGCAGCGCGCCGAGTGCCAGGAACAGGGCGGCGCGAATAGCGTGCCGGCCGCCGCTGGCAATGACGAACAGGCCGACGGTCGCGCCGAGCGGGGCGAAATTGAGCTTTGTCGCGATGGCAAGGCCGTACAGCAGGCCGGCTCCAAGCCAGTGGCGGTCCGAGCGATGGCGCAGGCCAAGCAAGGTCAGCAGCATTGCGGCGGAGGCCAGCAGGGTCGCCAGCATATCGTTGCGGACAACGGAGCCGCTGAACTGGAACGCGGCTGTTGCTGCCATCAGTAGCATGGCCAGGGTAGCGCTGGAGCGGGATATGCCTGCCGCACGCTGGGCCGCCCAGATGAGCGCAAGCGTCGCGAGTGCCATGACGGCGGTGGCAAGGCGCATCGCCAGTACCATATGGCCCGATGCCAATAGGCTCAGCGGTGCCAGCACCCAGGCGTGCAGCGGCGGCTGAAGATAGAGAAAGTCGCGAAACATGACCGCATGGCCGCTGAAATAGGCGCCTGCGACATATTGGCTTTCGTCATGATCGAAGGGTGCGGCAATCGCGGCGATCAGGAACCAGCCGGTCAATGCGCTGACCAGCAGCGCCGCCAGAGGCAGGCGCAATCGGCGCGACGGCGCCATGGAAATGGAACGATACACCCTGTTTGCGACCCTTGTTGTCGTGGCGCTCTTGCGGCGGCGTGCGCCCAAACGCAAAATATTTTCGGCGGCGCGTCGCGCCTGCACGACGGCAGGACGGCGCGGCTATGGCAAAACCGCATCGGGCAAAGCCGTTACAGCCGTGCGACAGTCCGTCGCATTGATTGACTATCGGCTGTGCCGTGCCTAAATCGCGGCGCATATCTGCCCATGTGTCCGTTGGACCCATGGCCCCCTCATTGTCAGGAATTTGCATGTTCGGCGCACTCGCCAAGTCTATCTTCGGATCGTCCAACGAACGTTATGTGAAATCGCTGGGCAAGGTCATCGACCAGATCGCCGCCTTCGAACCGACGATCCAGGCGATGAGCGATGATGAACTGGTGAGCCAGACGGCGCGCTTCCGTGAGCGCCTGGCCAATGGCGAAACGCTGGACGGCCTTCTGCCCGAAGCTTTTGCGACCGTCCGCGAAGCGTCGGTCCGCGTGCTGGGCATGCGTCACTTCGACGTCCAGATGATCGGCGGCATCGTCCTGCATCGCGGCGAAATCGCCGAAATGCGCACCGGCGAAGGCAAGACGCTGGTGGCGACGCTCGCCACCTATCTGAACGCGCTTGAAGGCAAGGGCGTCCATGTCGTCACCGTGAACGACTATCTGGCCAGCCGTGACTGCGAATGGATGGGTCAGGTCTATCGCTTCCTGGGCCTCACCACCGGTGTGATCGTGCCCAACCTGTCGGAAGACCAGCGCCGCGAGGCCTATAATGCCGACATCACCTATGCGACCAACAACGAACTCGGCTTCGATTATCTGCGCGATAACATGAAGTTCGATCGCGGTGCGATGGTCCAGCGCCCTTTCAACCATGCGATCGTCGACGAAGTCGATTCGATCCTGATCGACGAGGCGCGCACGCCGCTGATCATTTCCGGTCCGACCGACGACAAGTCGGAGCTGTATGTCGCGGTCGACGCGATCGTGAAGCAGCTGATCGAGGAGGATTATGAGAAGGACGAGAAGCAGCGCACGATCACGCTGACCGAAGACGGCACCGAGAAGATCGAGCGCCTGCTGGAGGCCGCCGGCCTGCTTCAGGGCAATAATCTCTACGATTTCGAAAACACCCAGGTCGTCCATCACGTCAACCAGGCGCTGCGCGCGGTGGTGATGTTCCGCCGCGACATCGACTATATCGTCAAGGACGGCAAGGTCGTCATCATCGACGAATTCACCGGTCGCATGATGGACGGTCGCCGCTGGTCGGATGGCCTGCACCAGGCAGTGGAAGCCAAGGAAGGCGTCCAGATCGAGCCGGAAAACCAGACGCTGGCGTCGATCACCTTCCAGAATTATTTCCGCATGTACCCCAAGATTTCGGGCATGACCGGCACCGCTTCGACCGAAGCGACCGAATTCTACGAAATCTACAAGATGAACGTGGTCACCATCCCGACCAACCGTCCGGTGCAGCGCGTCGACGAGGAAGACACGTTCTACAAGAATCTGGAAGACAAGTTCCGGGGCATCGCGCGCACCATCAAGGAACATGCTGAAAAGGGTCAACCGGTGCTGGTCGGCACCGTGTCGATCGAAAAGTCGGAAATGCTGTCGGAATTCCTCAATCAGGAAGGCGTCAAGCATGCGGTCCTGAACGCGCGCTTCCACGAGAGCGAAGCCCATATCGTTGCCCAGGCAGGCCGCAAGGGCGCGGTGACGATCGCCACCAACATGGCTGGCCGCGGCACCGACATCAAGCTGGGCGGCAATCTGGAGATGCGGGTCGAGGATGAGCTGCGTGATATGCCGGAAGGCCCCGAGCGCGAGGCGGCGATCGCCCGTATCGAGGTCGAGATCGAAGCGGAGAAGCAGGAAGTGCTAGCCGCCGGCGGCCTGTTCGTGCTGGCGACCGAGCGGCACGAAAGCCGTCGTATCGACAATCAGCTGCGCGGCCGTTCGGGCCGTCAGGGCGATCCCGGCCTGTCGCGCTTCTACCTCAGCCTCGACGATGACCTGATGCGCATCTTCGGGCCGGACACGATGTTCGCCAAGATGATCCGTTCCAACCTGGAAGATGGCGAGGCGCTGCCCCCGTCCAAGTGGCTGAGCAAGGCGATCGAGACCGCCCAGCGCAAGGTCGAGGCCCGCAACTACGACATCCGCAAGCAGGTCGTCGAATATGACGATGTCATGAACGACCAGCGCAAGGTGATCTACGAGCAGCGCAGCGACATCATGGACGCCGAAACGGTGGACGATGTCGTCACCGACATGCGCCATGAGACGGTCAACGACCTGGTCGGCGCATCCTGCCCGCCGGGCACCTATCCCGAACAATGGGATATGGAGCGGCTGAAGCTGCGCACCGCCGAAGTGCTGGGTCTGGAGCCCGATTTCGACGCTTGGCTGGCTGAAGATGCCGTCGATCCGGAAATGATCGAGGAACGGCTTGCCGGTCTGGCCGACGCGGCCATTGCCGAGAAGACGCAGGAAGTTGAGGCGGCCGACTGGCACATGATTGAGAAGAGCATCATGCTCCAGAGCCTCGACCATCACTGGAAGGAGCATCTCTCGACGCTCGACGCGCTGCGCCAAGTGGTGCATCTGCGCGCTTATGCGCAGAAGACGCCGATCAACGAATATAAGCAGGAAGCCTTCGCCCTGTTCGAGCGCATGCTGGAAAATATCCGCGAGGACGTGACCAGCTCGATCGCGCGGGTGCAGTTCCGCATGGAAGCGCCGCAGCCGCAGTTCGACCTGCCGGTGCTGCCGGACTTCATCACCACCCATATCGACCCCTTCTCGGGCGAGGATAACAGCGCGGATATCGATGGCAGCCAGCTGGCGGGGATCACCACCACCATTCCGCGCGCGCCGGTGGACAATGTCGCGCCGGGCGAGTTCACCAATCTCGACATCAGCCGCAACGCGCTTTGCCCCTGCGGTTCGGGTCAGAAATACAAGCATTGCCATGGTGCGCTGAGCTAAGGCGCGACCACAGGCGAGAAACAGGGAAGGGCGTTGCCGATGGCAGCGCCCTTTTTTTGTTTTGGTCCTGCAATGAAAATGGGGAACTCTTGCGCTGACAGGCCGTTGCGCATTGCGCCTGTGCGATGCGGACCGGATGTTCCGGCGGAAGGAGAAGGGCATGAGAAAATTTGCGATGGTATTGGCCTTGGCTGTGATCGCGGCCCCGATTGCGGCAACTGCTCAACATCCGCCCGGCCATGGGCAGAACAAGCCTTCGCACAATAATGGCAACGGTCCCGGTAACAAGCCGCCGGGCCATAATGGCCGACCTGGCCCTGGCGCGTCCCATGGCAAGCCGTCCCATTCCGCCTCCCATGGCGGCAAATATTACCCCGACCAGCATTATCGCCCCGGTTCGTCGCGCGATCGCTATCGCATCGACCGGAACACGCGGGTCTATCGTGGTGGTAATGGGCGCTATTATTGCCGTCGCAATGATGGATCGACTGGCCTGATCGTGGGCGCCGCCGTCGGCGGCCTGCTGGGCAATGCGCTGGGTGACGGCGATTCCGGCGTGCTGAGCACGATCCTGGGCGCGGGCGTTGGTGGCGCGCTGGGCCGCGAGATTGATCGCGGCAACGTCTATTGCGAATGAGCGATCATCGTTAACGGAAAGATGGCGCCGCTGGTCTCTCGATCGGCGGCGTTTTTTTTGCATGATTTGCATGGTGATAGCGGAAGCGGTGTCCGCATTCTTGAGGTTTCAAAAAGTTCCATGATTTTAAAATATGCCCTAATATACAGATAGTTAAATGCCATATTCGTCTTGTGAGGTGCCTTGACGGCTGGGCGCATTTAGGATTTTATGTTGGTCGGGAATTAATTGTGCCTTTGCAGATCAAGCCGCTGACAGCGAGTGCCGTCGAAGCGTTGAAACCCAACCAGCAAGGCAATCGACGGGTCATGGTCGGCGGTGAGCGCTGCGAAGGCTTGCATATCAGGCTAGAAGGGAAATCTAAGGTTTGGGCTCTGCGCATTAAGGTGGGAGAGAAGCGGCGGGATATCGGGCTCGGTAGATACTTATCAAAGTTTGGTAAGCGGAGTGCCGAGGCCTGGCTTGATCAATTGCCGCCGAGCGCTGTTTCCAATGAGATGGCCAAGCTAGACGGCCTTTCGCTCGCCGAGGCTCGGGTTGTCGCCCGAAAGCTGCGGCTGCATTACAGGGCCGCTGGTATTCTCATGTCGCCCACCGAGGCAAAGGGTGAACTGCTGGAAGGTCCGGCAATCTCTAACTGTGAACCTCAAGCGAGCACCCATAGCTTCAAAGAGTGCGCTTCAAACTATATATCTGCCCAGCAAGTGGGGTGGAAGAATTCTAAGCATCGACAGCAATGGATTAGCACTCTCACTACATATGCGTTCCCATACATTGGCAACACTGATGTGCGCGCGATAGACACTAAGATGGTTCAGGACGTTTTATTGCAGTCGGTGGGGAGCGGAAAAATATTTTGGGAAGCGAAGACCGGAACAGCGTCTCGATTAAGGGGGCGTATCGAATCTGTGTTGGATTGGGCCAAGGTGAATGGGTTTAGAGAGGGGGATAATCCCGCACGTTGGCGAGGGCATTGATCTGCCCGCCGCTGAGTGGCCCAGAGACTATGATAGTCTGGACCACGAAAGGGACGATGAATGCCGAGCAAGAAGCACAAGCCGGAAGAAATTATCGGCAAGCTGCGTGAAGTTGAGATTGTTCTGGCGCAGGGAGCCTCGACAGCAGAGGCGTGCCGCGGGATCGCAGTCAGCGAGCAGACATACTATCGCTGGCGCAAGGAATATGGTGGCCTGAAGACCGACCAGGCGAGGCGGATGAAGGATCTGGAGAAAGAGAACCAGCGGCTACGCCGGGCGATTTCGGATCTGACGTTGGACAAGCTGATCTTGCAGGAAGCTGCCAAGGGAAACTTCTGAGCCCCGCGCGGCGGCGGCGCTGCATCGATCAGTTGCGACGAGATTTGCCGATCCGGGTGTCCGAGCGACGGATATAGAGGTGGCCTGGAGAATCTGCACACTGAGATAATTGGATTTTCTGCCTCGGAGCAGCCAGGAAGGCTGCGAGACAGGAGCAGAGAATGAGCAGACGACCCCGGCGCAACCACAGCCCGGCATTTAAGGCGAAGGTGGCGCTTGCCGCGATCAAGGGCGAGAAGACGCTGGCAGAGCTGGCGCACGACTATGATCTGCATCCCAACCAGATCACGACGTGGCGCACGCAGTTGCTCGAAGGGGCGGCGGGCGTGTTCGGCTCGGAGAAGGCGTCGGACGAACCGGCCGTCGACGTGAAGACGCTTCACGCCAAGATCGGCGAACTGACGCTGGCCAATGATTTTTTGGAAGGCGCGCTCGGCAAGGCAGGTCTGTTGCCGAGCGCAAAGCGATGATCGATCGAACGCACACCTTGCCGGTGAAGCGGCAGGCGAAGGAACTGGGGATCAGCCGGGGCAGTGTCTATTATCTGCCGCGGCCGGTTTCATCCGAAGACCTCGCAATCATGCGTCGCATCGACGCGTTGCATCTGGAGTTCCCGTTCGCAGGAAGCCGGATGATGCGCGACTTTCTTCGTCAGGAGGGCATCACGATCGGCCGCTGCCATGTCGCGAGCCTGATGAAGAAGATGGCGATCGAGGCGGTCTATCGCCGTCCCAGCACTTCCAAGCCGGCACCAGGACACAAGATCTACCCCTATCTCCTGCGCAAGCTTCCGATCGTGAGGCCCAATCAGGTTTGGGCGACAGACATCAGCTACATCCCCATGGCCAAGGGGTTCGTCTATCTCGTCGCCATCGTCGACTGGTTCAGCCGCAAGGTTCTCAGCCACCGGATCTCGATCACGCTGGAGGCCGACTTTTGCGTGGAAGCGCTCGAGGAAGCCCTGGCGCGCTATGGCAAACCGGAGATTTTCAATACGGACCAAGGCAGCCAATTCACGAGCCAGGCCTTCACCAGTGTGCTGATGCGAGAAAAGATTGCCATCAGCATGGACGGCCGCGGCGCCTGGCGCGACAATGTCGTGGTCGAGCGGCTGTGGCGCTCAGTGAAGTACGAGGAAGTCTACCTGCACGCCTACGCATGCGTCAGCGAAGCGCGCAGTTCGATCGGCCGATACCTGGGCTTCTACAACGCCCGGAGACCTCACTCGAGCCTCGGCGGACGTACGCCCGATCAAACCTACTTTGACAATCTGCCACAGGCCGTGGCAGCGTGAATTGGCCGCGACTTGCGGGGCGTCACTCCGGCCGGGCTACGCCCGACCTCCATGACGCCCCGCAGGCAGCAGCTTGAACAACCAAACCGCAGACGATCCACTTATCAAACGTCAAAGGCTGTTCAGACAAACCGAGCCACTTCTGGGAATGCCTGGCACTCATCGTTGCCCGGCAGCTCAAACACGAGGATGTGCTGGCGGCGCTGGCTGACCTGTTCATCTCGCGTGGGCCACCAGCGCATATACGATCCGATAATGGTAGCGAGTTTATCGCGACCGCCGTCCAGAAATGGTCGGGGCAGATCGGCGTGAAGACGCTCTATATCACGCCGGGATCACCATGGGAGAATGGCTATAACGAAAGCTTCAATGGGTCGCTTCACGACGAACTGCTCAACGGCGAGATCTTCTACAGCCTCGCTGAGGCCAAGGTGCTGATCGAGGCATGGCGGCGGCATTACAACACCGTTCGCCCTCACAGCAGCTTGGGCTACCGACCGCCGGCACCGGAAACGGCGACACCGCCATATCCGGCCTCCGGTTCCGCTTCGCTCCACCTCCGTCCGGATATGGCGGCGATGGGCTTAATCCACTAACAAACCAATCGGGCCACTCGGTGGGGGCAGATCAATTCAGGACCACGCTTTTCAAACCAGCGATGATAAGAGCCGTCGACCTGTACGAGTTCGCCACGGCGGGGGCGGGGCTTTCTCGATTGATGGATCCTGGGCTTCCGACCGGCACGATCTTTCCAAAGGCCATCCGCCTTCATCCATTTACGGAGCGTCTCGACCGAAAGCCTTTCGCCATGATCTTCGACCAGCTTTTCGTGTGCTAGGGTCGGACCGAAGTCCGCGTATTGCGACCGAACAATTCCGAGAATGCGCTCTTTCTCGCCGTCGGGTCGCGCTCGGTTCCTATTGCCGTATTTTTTGTTAGCGTCCGCGCTCGTGGTGTAATTTCCGGTGTAGATTGAGGTGATCGCATGGGGTTGGGCATGCCCAACCCCATGCGATTTCGAACTCGGTGGCCACCGGGCTCATCGGTAAGGTGGAGTTACCACACTTCACACGCCCACCGAGGAGTTGATCCCGATGACCGACGACAGACTACCGCTTGCCGAACTGATGGCGAAGACCGGAGATGGAGATTTCCTGCGTACGATCGCCGAGAGCGTATTGCAGATCATTATGGAGGCCGATGTCGACGGCCTGGTCGGCGCTGGCCGCCATGAACGATCGGGCGAACGCACGACCTGGCGCAATGGCTACCGCGACCGCAGTCTCGATACCCGGCTCGGCACGCTCAACCTCAAGATCCCCAAGCTGCGGACCGGCGCCTACTTCCCCGGCTTCCTGGAGCCGCGCAAGACTGTTGAGAAGGCGCTGGTCGCAGTAATCCAGGAGGCGTGGATTGCCGGGGTCAGCACCCGGCGCGTCGATGAGCTGGTGCAGGCGATGGGCATGACCGGGATATCCAAGTCCTCCGTGTCAAAGCTGTGCAAAGACATCGACGAGCGCGTCCATGCCTTCCTCAAGCGCCCGCTCGCCGGTGACTGGCCCTACCTCTGGCTAGATGCCACCTACCTCAAGGTGCGCGAGGGGGGACGGATCGTCAGTGTCGCCGCGATAATCGCCGTCGCCGTCAACACTGAGGGCAAGCGCGAGATCGTCGGCCTGCACATCGGCCCTTCCGAAGCCGAGCCCTTCTGGTCGAGCTTCCTCAAGGACCTCTCCCGCCGCGGCCTGACCGGCGTGAAGCTGGTCATCTCCGATGCCCACGAGGGCCTCAAGGCAGCGATCACCCGCGTGCTCAGCGCCACCTGGCAGCGCTGCCGCGTCCACTTCATGAGGAACGCGCTCGCCTACGTGCCCAAGGGCCAAAACACGGTTGTTGCTGCTGCGATCCGCCAAGTCTTCCTCCAGCCCGATCATGCGGCCGCAACTCAGGTCTGGCGTCAGGTCGCCGATCAATTGCGCGCCAGATGGCCCAAGCTCGGCGCCTGCATGGACGATGCCGAGCACGACGTGCTCGCCTACATGACCTTCCCCGAGCAGCACCGGGTCAAGCTTCACAGCACCAACCCGCTGGAACGCCTGAACAAGGAAGTGAAGCGCCGCGCCGATGTTGTCGGCATCTTCCCGAACGAGGACAGCATCATCCGCCTCGTCGGTGCCGTCCTGCTCGAGCAGAACGATGAATACCAGCTCCAGCACCGCTACATGCAGATCGAGGGCATGGCCGCCCTTGCCACACCCATAACCGAGGAGGTTCAGCCGCTACAGATTACACCCAAGGCCGCCTGAAAATGCAGCCCGATGGCCAGCACCGAAATTACACCACATTGACGGACGTGACCTATTTTTTCGAGATCAGTGCTTCCTGACCAGACTCCCGGAACCGCTTGATGAGTGCGAACATGTGCGATCGTGACACACCCAGCGATGCCATCAAATCGGACGCTTTGAGTTCCTGGTGTTGATTTCCACTGAGAAGTGACCCGGGTTTTCCATCGAGAAGTGACCCGTCTGCGGATTATGTTTCGGGTGTCATGGGTGGGTCAACCCGTGGTTTTCTCCTTTGGGTTCTGGCCTGCTTGGCAGAGCTGTTTTTGAAGCGGAAGCTATCGTTGCCGGTCTCCAGGATGTGGCAGTGATGGGTAAGCCGATCGAGAAGCGCCGTGGTCATTTTGGCGTCGCCGAACACGGTGGCCCATTCGCTGAAGCTCAGGTTTGTGGTGATGATGACGCTGGTGCGCTCGTAGAGTTTGCTCAGCAGATGGAAGAGCAGCGCGCCACCTGAAGCACTGAACGGCAGATATCCAAGCTCATCCAGGATAACGAGATCGGAGTGCAGGAGGCGATTGGCGATCTGACCGGCCTTGCCCTGTGCTTTTTCCTGCTCGAGCGCATTGACCAGTTCGACCGTCGAGAAGAAGCGGACGCGCTTTCGATGATGTTCGATGGCCTGGATGCCCAGCGCCGTTGCCACATGGCTCTTGCCGGTGCCAGGACCGCCGACCAGCACGATATTGTCGGCGATGTCGATGAAGTCGCAGCGATGCAACTGACGCACTAGAGCTTCATTGACCTCGCTACTGGTAAAGTCGAAGCCGGCCAGATCGCGATAGACAGGGAAGCGCGCGATCTTGAGCTGATAGGCCACAGACCGAACCTCCCGTTCTGCTGTCTCGGCTTTGAGCAACTGGGAGAGGATCGGGATGGCGGCTTCGAAGGCTGGAGATCCCTGTTCCATGAGATCGGTGACGGCCTGCGCCATGCCATGCATCTTGAGGCTGCGGAGCATGACGACGATGGCGCCGCTGGCAGGGTCATGACGCATGACGCTTCTCCTTGCGCAGATCATCATAGCGTTCGACATTGGCCATCGGCTCGCTGACCAGTTTGAGCGCCTGGGGCGCCGTCACCGGCGGCGTGGAGATCGGTTTTCCGTCGACCAGCCTATAGAGCAGATTGAGGATATGGGTCTTGGTCGGAACGCCAGCCTCCAGCGCCATGGTGACCGCCGTCAGCACCAGTTGCTCATCATGATGAAGAACCAGCGCCAGTATTTCGACCATTTCCCTGTCGCCGCCGGGATTGCGCAACAGATGTCGCTGCAGACGCTGGAACGCATCGGGTAGCTCAAGGAAGGGCGCTCCGTTGCGCAGGGCGCCGGGTTTGCGCTGCACGACCGCCAGATAATGGCGCCAGTCATAAACCGTATGACCTGGACCGTCGTGAGAGCGGTTGATGATGCGCTGATGTGCGCAGATTGGCTGCCCCTCGGCGACGACCTGGAAGCGATCAGGATAGACGCGCAGGCTGACAGTGCGATTGGCGAAAGAGGCCGGTACGCTGTAGCGATTGCGCTCAAAGTGGATGAGGCAGGTCGGCGATACCCGTTTGCGATATTCCACAAAACCATCGAAGGGCCTGCCCGCAACCATCAGACACTCAAATTCATCGGCCCAGGCATTGGCAACCGACCCGGGTTCGATCCCGTGAGAGATGTCCTCCCATAACGCCTTGCAGCGCTCCTCCAGCCACAGGTTCAGCGCATCAAGGCTCTCGGCCTGCGGCGTGGGTTGCCACAGACGGTGCCGCGCATCCTGGACATTCTTCTCGACCTGCCCCTTTTCCCATCCCGCAGCCGGGTTACAGAACTCGGCTTCGAACAGATAGTGGCTGACCATCGTCAGAAAGCGTGCGTTGACGGTGCGTTCCTTGCCACGCCCGACCTTGTCGACGGCCGTGCGCATATTGTCATAGATACCCCGGCGCGGCACGCCGCCCAGCACGCGGAAGGCGTGATTATGGGCGTCGAACAGCATCTCATGGGTTTGCAGAAGGTAGGCGCGCACGATGAATGCCCGGCTGTAACTGAGCTTGAAGTGCGCGACCTGCAGCTTGGTCCGAACCCCGGCAATGATTGCCCAGTCCTCACTCCAATCAAACTGGAAAGCTTCCCCCGGCGCGAACGACAGGGGCACGAATGTCCCACGCCCGCCAATCTGTTGCTGGCGCCGATAATCTTCGCGCCAGTCCCGAGCAAAAGCGGCAACCCGGTTGTAGGATCCTTCATAACCCAGGCTCACCAGATCGGCGTGAAACTGCTTGATCGTGCGCTTCTGCTTGCGCGATCGGCCCATCTCGCGCCGCAGCCAGGCCGCCAGATGCTCAGCAAATGGATCCAGTTTGCTTGGTCGATCAGGCACCTTGAATCGCGGATCGATCGTCTCGGACCGCAAATATTTGCGGATCGTGTTGCGTGATAGTCCGGTGCGCCGCGCTATCTCCCGGATCGGTAGATGATCGCGAAAATGCCAGCGCCGGATAACGCTCAATAACGCCATGTCCAACACTCCATATACCCTCGCTTGCCAAAGCCAGGGACGAGTTCAACATGGGTCAATTCTTAGTGGAAATTTACGCCCTACCCGGGTCACTTCTCAGTGGAAATCAACATTCCTGGCGGAGATAAGCTCGGATCGCACTGTTTTCGTATGTTTCCTCATCATTTAGAGGCTCGCATTGGTCGTCGTTCGACATTCTCAAACCTCCTCAAGCCCGGTTGGATGTCCGGGGCGGTGGGAAGCCAGAGTCCAGTTTCGAAGTTGCGCAGGAGTCCGGTTTCGAACTAGCTCCTACAAATAATGTTCCTGCCATTTAGAGAAGTCACAATCTCTGCCATTTAAAAATGTCACACGCTCGTGGACAGCAGGGGCTGCGTGGAGCCATCCACACAGCGCAGCGCAGACCCTGCTGATGCGCTGACCTTGGGGTAGTGGACCATGGACCCGCTGCTCTGCAGTGGGCCCGGTCATGCCCTTTGCACGAAGCTGAGCGTGCCGCGTTCGCGCAACGCCTCGTCACTGAGCCTGGGACCGCGTTTGAGCTTTGAACCACCCAGTTTGCGGCGGTCAATCTTTGGCGGCGGTTCTGGCTCGGGGAAGAGATGCAGGGGCTGGTCGCGGCGGGCAGGGGCGTCGTTATTGCGCTTGCGGTGATGCGGCATGATGGCCTGCATCTGTTTGGCCAACATCAGCGCCGCGTCCAGATGCTTATTCTCGACAATAGCAGGCTGGTTGACGTGCCGCATCTTATCGAACGGACGATAGGGCAGGACATGGCCCTCATGTTCAATCTCCAGCCGACCGTCAGGATATTCGCACACTGTCACCCGCTTGCGCGCCAATGCTTTGCTGATCGCTGTCGGCTCCAGAATGAACATCACCTTGTTGTAATGGAGCGTCAGCGCCGCCGTTACTGTCCGCTGCTCCCGCCAGACCATGATCGAGCGCAAATCGTCATGCGGGGCGAGGGGACGGTGCAGGTCGCGCACGTCAAAGGCGGGGCGAGCGAACCGCGCATTATGCCGGGCCATATAGCTGTCGAGAAAGACGTTGGCCTCCTCGATCGACGATATGCCTTCCAGACGCATCGCTTTGACTAGGCGATCCTGCAATGTGGCATTGGCCCGTTCGACCCGGCCCTTGGCCTGCGGCGAGTTGGCGCAGATAATCTCGATGTTCAGCGCATCCAGCGCACGTCCGAAATGCGTCATGCCATCGCCGCGTGCTGCGCTGGCTTTGGCGTTCCGAAACACGCTGTGCTTGTCGGAATAGAAGGCCACCGGTTTGCCGTGCCGCTCGATATACTCCCGCGTCGCATCCATATAGGCGAAGGTGCTCTCGCTTTCGGCCATTTTGAGGTGCATCAGTTCGCTGGTCGCATCATCAATATAGACGAGCAGGGTGCATTGCGGCCCGCGATCCTCGAACCACCAGTGCTTCGACCCGTCGATCTGGATCAGCTCGCCCCGGCAGTCGCGCCGGTAGCGTGGCTGATATGGGCGAGGGCGCCGGGCTTCGCGATCCTTCCACAACCCGGCCTTGATCATGAACTGGCGCAACGTCTCGCAGGCCAGATGAATATCGTGCCGTTCGGCCAGATACTCACGGGCCAGCGTGGGGCCGAAATCATAATAATGCTCACGCACGATCGCGACCACGCGCTCCCGAAAATCATCGGCATAGCGCCGGTTGCTGGGCCGGCCGCGCTTGGCTGACACCAAGCCGGCAGCACCTTCGGCTCTTAACCGATCCAACAGCCGATAAATTTGCCGCCGCTCAATGCCTAAAAGCCGCGCCGCATCCGTCGGCCGCAGCTCCCCACGATCCACGCGCATCAAGGTATCGAAACGCGAAAGCTCGCCATCGCTCATCACCAGCACCGCCATTATCGCACATCCTCCAACGCGAAGGATGAACATGACAGCAGCGCTCCGCCGATGATCCAAACTGTGTCATCTCTATCTAGCGGGGGTGTGTCATTTCTAAATGGCGCTTACAAATAAAATGGATGATAATATATATTATGTTAAATCACGGATTGGATGGATGGGAGATATTCCTCCTCATTCATCTCAATCCTCCAGGATGCGGCTATGGGCTTTGGTGTCGCGCATGCGGACATAGACCGTCAACGAGATCGCGATCATGACGCTGACATAAATATAGAAAGCGGATTCCATCCCAGACTGCTTGAACCAGAGCGCGACGAACTCGGCCGTGCCGCCGAACAAGGTATTGGCGAGCGCATAAGGCAGCGCGACGCCGAGCGCACGGATATGCGCGGGAAACAGCTCGGCCTTCACCACGGCATTGATCGAGGTATAGCCGGTGACGATCACCAGGCCCGCCATCACCAGCAGCCCAGCGACCAGCGGATCGCGCGTCACCGCCAGCGTGGCGAAGATCGGATAGGTGCAGAGCACGCCCATGATGCCGAAGCCGATCATCAGCGGCTTGCGCCCGATGCGATCGGACAAGGCGCCAGCCAAAGGCTGCAACAACATGAAAATAAACAATGTTATCCCATTGATTTCCGACGCTGTTTCACGACCGAAGCCGGCCGTATTGACGAGGAATTTCTGCATGTAGATGGAATAGGCATAGAAGGCGATCGTGCCGCCGGCAGTCAGCAGCATCACCGTCAGCGTCTCGCGCGGATGGTTGGTGATGAGTTCGATGAAGCCGGACTTGGGGGCGCCTTCGGCCTTGGCCACTTCATAGCTCTGGGTTTCGGCAAGACCGCGCCGCAGCCAGAAGACGATGACCGCCAGCGCGCCGCCAATGGCGAAGGGAATGCGCCAGCCCCAGGCGTCAAGCTGCGCCTCCGTCAGGATAGACTGGAGCAGTAGCAGCACGCAGATCGCCACCAACTGCCCGGCAATCAGCGTCACATATTGGAAGCTGGAATAGAAACCGCGCCGGTCCTTGCCGGCCATTTCGGTGAGATAGGTCGCGCTGGCGCCATATTCGCCGCCGATCGACAGCCCCTGCATCAGCCGGGCCAGCACGAGCAGCAACGGCGCGCCGACGCCGATCACCTCATAGCCCGGCGTCACCGCGATCAGCAGCGATCCGGCACACATCAGCGAGACCGACAGGGTCAGGCCGCTCTTGCGGCCATGGCGATCGGCATAGACGCCCATCAGCCAGGCGCCGATCGGTCGCATCAGGAAGCCGACGGCAAAAATGCCGGCCGCGCTCAGCAACTGGGCGGTGCGATCCTCGCTCGGGAAGAAATGCGGCGCGAAATAGAGGGTGAAAGCGGCATAGGCATACCAGTCATACCATTCGACCAGATTGCCGGTGGAGCCGCCGATGATCGCCTTGAGCCGGGCTCGTTTGTCGGGTGCGCCACCCTGCCCCTCATGTGACGTCATGGCGTCAGCACCATTTCACCATTTTCAACGCTCCAGCTTTTGAGACGGGACAGCATGTTCATGCCGATGACATTGACGTCGCCCAGCGCCGGCGAGACGACGACCTCGACATCATTGGCGCGCAGCGGCCCAACCGTCAGCGTCGAGATGCTGGCGCGGCGCGCGTCGATCTTGCCATTGGCGGTGTTGAGCGGGATCGCGGGCGCATTCATGTCGATATTGAGGCCGGTGGCGCGGGCGGTATTTTCCGAAAGGGCGGTGATGGTCGCGCCACTGTCGATCAGGAAGCGCGCGGACATGCCGTTGACCATGCCCTCCACCCAATAATGGCCGTCCGGCGCGACCGGAATGCGCACCACCTGCCCATCGGACTGGATCGGCGGTGGGGCCGGCGGCGGCGCGGGCTGTGATATGGCTTCGGCACTGTTCTGCGGCTGGAGCAAGGCCCCCTCCTCCGCCGCGAACCGTGCCGGCATCAGCCCCGCCTTCTGGGCGAAGGTGAAGAGGCCGAGCAGCGCACCGAAGATCAGCACCCAGAGCAGCGCCATCCGCACGAAGCTGCCCAGAGCGATGCGGCGGCCAATGAGCGCAGAGCCAACCAGGACCAGGGCGAGCAGATACCAGATGCTGGACATCGCCTGATCCGTGCCGTCCATCAGTGGGGTGCTCCGTCGTTGAGGTCGATGACCAACCCGTCATAGCCCGGCTCCACGCCTTTGGGGAGCGTGGCGCATAGAGTGGCATAATCCATGCTCTGGTCCATATGGGTGAGGATCGCGCGACCGGGCCGGGTTGCCATGATCCCCGCCAATGTCATCTCCAGATGGGCATGGGTGGGATGCGGCCGGGCGCGCAGCGCATCGACCACCCAGATGTCGAGATCATCGAACAGCGCCAGCATATCTGGGGTTATGGCATGAAAATCCGTCGCATATCCGACATGACTATCATCATGACTGAAACGAAATCCAGTCGAATAAATGTCGCCATGCGGCATGTCGGTGCAGGCAATGTCGATATCGCCGATCCGCAGCCCATCGGGCAGGTCATGCGGGACGATGATCGGGGGATAGCCCCCCCTCCCCGCAAAGGCATAGGCGAAGCGGGCCTGGAGCAGGCGCATCGTCTGGGCACGGGCATAGCCGGGGATCGGGCTACCGCGATGGTGGAACAACTGGCGAACATCGTCGATGCCATGGCTGTGATCGGCATGGTCATGGGTCCACAGGATCGCATCGATGTCGATCACGTCGGCGGCCAGCAATTGCGCCCGTAGGTCCGGGGATGTGTCGACCAATATCCGGGTCGTCGCGCTTTCCATCAGGATCGAGACGCGGCTGCGGCGGTTACGCGGCTCGGTGGGATCGCAGGCGCCCCAATCATTGCCGATCCGGGGAACGCCGGAGGATGTGCCGCTGCCAAGGATGGTCAGCTTGAGGCTCATGGCTGCGGCCGGCCCTCGATCTTGGCAAAGAGGCGCAGGAAATTGGCCGAGGTGGCCGCCGCCAGATGCTCGATGCTCTCGCCGCGCAGATCAGCCAGGAAGCGCGCCGTGTCGGCGACGAAGGCCGGTTCGCACGACTTGCCGCGATGGGGCACCGGGGCGAGAAAGGGCGAGTCCGTTTCCACCAGCAGCCGGTCGAGCGGCAGGCGCGCCGCCGTTTCCTGCAGATCCTTCGCGCTCTTGAAGGTCACGATTCCCGAAATGCTGATGTAGAAGCCAAGGTCCATCGCCGCATCAGCAAAGGCACCGCTGGCGGTGAAGCAGTGGATGACGCCGCTATAGGCCCCCTTCCCCATTTCGTCCCGCATGATCGCCAGCGTATCCTCTTCCGCTTCGCGGGTATGGACGATCAGCGGCAGGCCGGTCTCGCGGCAGGCGGCGATATGACTGCGGAAGCTCTTCTGCTGCCGCTCGCGATCGCTATGGTCGTAATAATAATCGAGGCCCGTTTCGCCGATGCCAACGACGCGCGGATGGGCCGCGCGCTCGACCAGCTTGGCGGTGTCGACGTGAGGATGCTCGTCCGCCTCATGCGGATGAATGCCCACGGTCGCCCACACATCCGCCTCACGCACCGCCGTGCCCAACACATCGTCCCACTCGCTTTCGCGGGTGGCGATGTTGAGCATCAGGTCGACGCCGCGCGCGCGAGCGCGTTCCAGCACATTCTGCTGATCCTCGATCAACCCCTTGTAATTGAGGTGACAATGGCTGTCGATCAACATGGGTTCAGGCGTCCGCTTCGGTCAGTTCCAGGCGCGGGAAGAGCGGCTTGGGCGCGGCCAGCACGAAATCGCTTTCGGCCAGGTCGCTATACCAATGATCGCCGATCGCGCCATAGCTGCGCTTGTCCGCCGACACGCCCATATGGTCGAGCAAGGCCGTGGCGCTCGCCGGGATCACCGGCTGGATCGCGACCGCCAGCTGGGCGATGGCGATATAGAGGGTGGCCAGCACCGTCTCCATCCGCTGCGGATCGGTCTTGCGCAGCGACCAGGGCGCCTGCGCGTCGATATATTGGTTGCAGGCAAAGGCAGCGCGCAGCCAGGCATCGATCGCCACCGACGGCGCCAGATCGGCCATGGCCGCCGGCATATCGCCGCGCACGACCTTGTCGATCAGCGCGAACAGCTCTGTATCGGCGGGGTCATGGCCATTGATTGCCGGCAGGCGCCCTTCCAGATTCTTGGCGATGAAGCTCAGCGTGCGCTGGGCGAGGTTGCCGAACGCGTTGCCCAGATCGCTGTTCGAACGCTGGACAATCGCTTCGGCGCTATAGCTGCCGTCATTGCCGAAGGTCACTTCGGACAGCAGGAAATAGCGCAGCTGATCGACGCCGAAGCGTTCGGCCAGTTCCATCGGATCGGCGACATTGCCGACCGACTTCGACATCTTCTCGCCGCGGTTCAGCAGGAAGCCATGGCCGAACACCTGCCGGGGCAGCGGCAGCTTCGCGCTCATCAGGAAAGCCGGCCAGTACACCGTATGAAAACGCACGATATCCTTGCCGATGATATGGGTGATATCGCCACCCTCCGCCCAATAGCGCGCCATGCGCTCGGCATCGTCAGGATAGCCGCAGCCGGTGATATAATTGGTCAGCGCGTCGACCCAGACATACATGACATGACCGTCGGCGCCGGGCACCTGGACGCCCCAGTCGAAGCTGGTGCGCGAAATGCTGAGATCGGACAGGCCGCCCTCGACGAAGCGCAGGATTTCGTTGCGCCGGCTTTCCGGGCGGATGAAATCGGGCTGGCTGTTATAGAGGTCGAGCAGCTTGTCCTGATATTTGGACAGGCGGAAGAACCAGCTTTCCTCAACGGTCCATTCCACCGGCGTTCCCTGGGGCGAGAGCTTTACGCCGCCTTCGCCCTCGGTGATTTCCTTCTCATCATAGAAAGCTTCGTCGCGGACCGAATACCAGCCCTCATAGCGGCCCAGATACAGGTCGCCATTGGCCTCCATCGCCTGCCAGATCGCCTGGCTGGCGCGGTGGTGATCGGGTTCGCTGGTGCGGATGAAACGATCATAGCTGATGTTCAGGCTATCGTTCATCTGCTTGAAATAGGACGACATCTCATCAGCCAGCTCGCGCGGCTCGATGCCGCGGTTGCGCGCCGTCTGGGCCATTTTCAGCCCATGTTCGTCGGTTCCGGTCTGGAAGAAGACATCGCGGCCCATCATGCGCTGGAAACGGGCGATCGCGTCGGTGGCGATCACCTCATAGGCATGGCCGATATGCGGACGGCCGTTGGGATAGGAGATGGCGGTGGTGATGGTGTAAGGCTGCGACATGCAGCCTCCCTAGCGGCTGTTCGCGTCGCCGCAAAGCCGCTTTTCAGGGTCTGGCCTCAGCCAGTGCCGCGACATGGCCGCCCAGCTCGAAAACGACCGAGGCCGGGTCCAGCGACAGGATCACCGCACCGCCCGCCAGATGCCGGGCCGCTTCCCAATGATCGAGCGCGCTACCCAGTGCCGGGCCATGGCGGGTCCGGGCAGCCTGGGCAATGAAGGCGGGCGCGCGCTCCAGAAAGGCTTCGTAACGCGGCTTGGCCGCCTTGCCCGCCAACGCCTTGGCCAGGCGCAGGCGCTCCCGATTGCCCGGATCGCCGTCGGCCACGATCGCGAGCAGCGATTTTTCGAGGCCCGCAAGGTCGAGCCCCGCATAGCGCAGCGCGCGACCGGGTGAGCCCTCGCCCGCACGCAGCAGCGCATCCAGTTCCGGCCCGGACAGGCTTTCATCCTCGCGCCGGAGCACCGTCGCCATGGCGCCGTCCGACAGCGGATCGAAGCGCATCGTGCGGCAGCGCGAGCGAATGGTGGGCAGCAGCCGGCCCGGCGCATGGCTGACCAGCAGGAAGACCATGTCTGCGGGCGGCTCCTCCAACGTCTTGAGCAGGGCGTTGGCGGCGCCGCGCTCCAGATCATCGGCGCTGTCGATCACGACGATACGCCGCGAGGAGAGCGACGGCGCCGACTGGATCAGCCGCTGCAGGCCGCGCACCTGATCGACGCTGATGTTGCGCGCGGTAACGCCATCCTTCTCCAGCGGCGCCAGTTCGGCATAATCGGGATGCGCGCTCGCCTCGATCAGGCGGCGGATCGGGTGGCTTTCGGGAACAGCGAGCCCCTCACCCTCGATCTTCGGGCCGGCCGCATCCGCCAGCAGGCGCATCGCCATGGCGCGCGCAAAGCTGGCCTTGCCGATGCCGCGCGGGCCGCTCAAGATCCAGCCATGATGCATACGGCCGCTGCTTGCCGCCGCCAGCAGGGTCTGCGCCTGGGCGTCATGCCCAACCAGTGACGTCATGACAACAGGTCGTCCAGTGCCGCGAGCAGTCGGGCGGTGACATCGTCTGCCGCGCCCGACGCGTCGATCGCGCGGACCCGCGCCGGCTCATCGGCGGCAAAGCGGACGAACGCATCGGCCACGGCACGGTGGAAGCTGCGATCGCGGCCGCCGATTCGGTCCGACACGTCGCCGTCACGGGCATGGGCGCGGGCTTCCGCCTCGGCTTCCGGCAGGGTCAGGAACAAGGTGCGATCGGGCAGGAAGCCGGCGCTGCCGATCTGGTGCAGCGCCAATATGTCGGCATCGCTAAGTTCGCCCTGCCCCTGATAGGCACGGCTGCTGTCGAGGAAACGATCGGACAGAACCCAGGCGCCACGGGCCAGCGCCGGGCGGATGGTCTTTTCGATATGGTCGGCCCGCGCGGCGGCGAACAACAAAGCTTCGGCGCGGGCATTCCAGCGGTCCGCACCACCGGTCAGCAGCATGGCACGGATCGCTTCCGCCCCTTCGCTGCCGCCCGGCTCGCGGGTCTCGACAACCTCCAGCCCGCGCGCGCGCAAGGCCGACGCCAGCGCACGAAGCTGGGTCGACTTGCCGGCGCCCTCGCCGCCTTCGAGCGTGATGAAACGGCCTGTTATCACCCGAAGAAGGACTTCAGACCATTCCACAAACGACCGAAAATGCCGGCTTCCGCGACATCTTCACCGGCAACCAGCGGCAACACCTGGGGCGGCGTATCCGGGGTTTGGACGATGAGCTGGGCGATCTGTTGGCCCTTGGCGATCGGCGCCTTGATCGGGCCGGTATAGACGACCTTCACCTTCACATTGGCCGACGCGGTACGCGGCATGGTGACCGCCATATTCTGCGGCGCGACCAGCGACACGGTCGATGCGCTACCGAGCTGAACCGCGGCGGTCTCAACCATCTGCCCCTTCTTGAACAGCGGCTGCGCCTTCCAGGCGCGGAAGCCCCAGTCCATGAAGCGGACGGATTCGGTAATCCGGCCGTTGAAGCTGGTCAGGCCGGCGACCACCATCACCAGGCGGCGGCCATCCTGCTCGGCCGATCCGGTGAAGCCGAAGCCGGCTTCTTCGGTATGGCCGGTCTTGAGGCCGTCGGCACCTGCGATCTTGCCCAGGATCGGATTGCGATTGGCCTGCGCAATGTCGGAGCCGCCCATGGTCTTGCCCCAGGTGAAGGAGCGGGTGGCGTAGAATTTCTTGTAGAGGTCCGGCGTTTCGACGATCGTGGCTTCGGCAAGCTTGGCCAGATCTTCGGCGGTGACATAGGTCACGCCCTCGTCAGGCCAGCCATTGCTGGTGCCGAAATGGCTGTTCTTGAGGCCCATGCGCTTGGCCTCTTCGTTCATCAGTGCGACGAACGCCTGCTCGGTGCCGGCAATGCCCTCGGCCAGCACGACGCAGGCGTCATTGCCCGACAGGGTGACGATGCCGTGCAGCAGGTTTTCGACCGACACCTGCTCGCCCACCGACAGGAACATGGTCGATCCGGCCTTGGGGCCGTGCCATTGCTGCCAGGTTTCCGGACGGACCGTGAATTTGGTGTCGAGCTTCAGTTCGCCCTTCTGGATCAGGCGGAAGGCAACATGCGCCGTCATCATCTTGGCCATCGAGGCCGGCGGCATCCGGGTTTCGCCGCCCTTGTCATAGAGGACGGCGCCCGAGGAAAGATCCTTGAGATAGGCGATCGGCGCCTCGCTCGTATAGGGCGGGGCCGCGGCAACCAGCGGCTGGGCCAGCAGACCGACCAAGAGAGTGGCGGCAACGGTTTTCTTCATGAACTCAAGCCTTCGACTGGATAGATTCGCTGGACGCATCGCTATGATTAGCGCGCGTCATTAGCCATGACACGGACATTCGCAAAGCCCTTCGCTGCCGCCGCCTTCACGCCGGCCTGCGCAGCCTCCTGCGAGGGATAGGGACCATAGCGCACCCGCCAGACCGGACCGGCCGCCACGGCATGGGCGCCGATCTGCCTAGCAAGCGCTTCGGCCCGGCTCTGCGAGGAAAGAGCTGCAACCTGAACGACATAGCTGCCAGACACCGGTTTTGCCGATACCGGTTTTGTCGGTGCCGTGGCCTTCGGGGCCGGCTTGGGAGTGGGCGGTGCGGGCGTATCGAAGGATGCGCCGGGACGGCTGGAACGGCTCGCGACCGGGATCGCCTGAACGACGGGGCGTGCGGTCTGAACCTGCGCTGGCGGGCTTGCCGGCACTTGCGCCAGACGCCCGCGCAGCACCTTGAGCAAGGGCTGCGGCGTCTCGATCCGCTCGGGCGCGCGGTGATGAGCGCGCAGCAACGCCTTTTCCTGATCGGGCGGATTGACCCGGCGGACGCGAACGGCCGCGGCACCGTCACCGGTAATGCCCAGTTGCTCGGCCGCGCCGCGCGACAGGTCGATGAGCTTGTCGTCGCTGAACGGGCCGCGATCGTTGAGCCGGACCAGGATGGTGCGACCGCTATCCAATGCCGTCACCTCGACATAGCTTGGCAGAGGCAAGGTCTTGTGGGCGCCGCTGATCGCCGACGGCACGAAATCCTCGCCATTGGCCGTCGGCTTGCCGATCGCCTCTTCGCCATACCAGCTGGCATAGCCGACCTCGTCATAATTGACCGGATCGGCAGGGACATAGGTCTTGCCGCCCACGTTATAGGGTTCGCCGATCTTGACCGGCTCGTCCGCAACCGCTGGCGCCGTTACAGGTGTCGCGGGGCGTGGCGCCGGCGGCGCAACGGCCTGCTCGCTGCCGCAGGAGGCCAGCAGAGACGCCGCGCCGCCCAGCGCGAGCCAGTTCCTATTGCTTGACCGCATCGGCCAGCAACCCCACGGAAAGAGCGTAGAAATTCGAGCAATTATAGTCGAGAATCGCGCGGTAATTGCTGGTCAGCAGATAGGCGGTCTTGCCCGGCCCATCCGGCTCCAGCAGGGTCGCCATGACAGTGTCTGCCGGCCAGATGCCACTGGCCGGGAACAGGCCCAGTTTGCGCCATTCGGCCATGGTCAGCCAGCGGCTGTGGCGGTTGAACACCCGTGGGCAGCGCGGCGCCGTCGTGCGCGCCGCCACCGAGGCGCGATTGAAGCTGGTCGGCACGCTGACGGCCACGCCCCAGGGCTGGCCCCGCCGCCATCCGGCCGCAACGAAATAATTGGCGATCGAGGCGAGCGCATCCGCCTGGCTGGTCCAAATATCCGCCCGGCCATCGCCGTCGCCATCCTTGGCGAGCTTGAGATAGACCGAGGGCAGGAATTGCGGATAGCCGGTCGCTCCGGCCCAGCTGCCGACCAGCCGGCTGCGCGGCACGCCATCGTTCAGCATCTTGAGCGTCGCCAGCAATTCCGGCTCGAACAAGGTGCGTCGGCGCCCCTCATGCGCGAGCGTGGCCAGCGACCGGATCAGGTCGAAATCGCCGGTATAGGAGCCATAATTGGTTTCATGGCCGAAAATGGCGACCATGATTTCTTCGGGCACGCCGGTTTCGGCCTCGATCCGGGCCAGCCGCGCGCGATTGGCGGCATAGACCGCCCGCCCGCGGCTGATCCGCGCGACATCGACGTGCTTGACCCGATAGGGCTCGAAATTGGGAATGGGCGAATAGGCGCCGCCGCCCGGCTGGCTCTGGTCAAGCGCCACGACGCGCGGGTTGATCGTCAGGGTCGGGAAGACGGCGTCCAGCGTCGCGTCGCGAATGCCCATGGCCCGTGCCTTGGGCCGCAGGGATTCCAGATAGGCGCGAAAATCCCCATCATCCTGCGCAACTGCGACCTGTGGCGCAGCCAATCCCGCCACGACCGTCGAAAAACCCATCATCAGCGCAATGGCCAGCGAATTGAACCGAGAATCTGCCATGGCCTTTTGTGGCACAGCCAGGGCAACCGGCGAAACCCCTATCCGATACGAAGTCGCGAATGGGCGACCATTCCCTTCAATATTGTCATTTTTGCCCTTGGCTTGTTCGCCCGCTTCGCTAGGAAGCGTCGCAACGGAAGTGTGGCCGAGTGGTTTAAGGCAGCGGTCTTGAAAACCGCCGTGGGTGCAAGCTCACCGTGGGTTCTTATCTCAACCGCACCTGGATGCGCATTAACCCGCCTGCCCCACATGCAACGGAGTGGGGCTGCGTAGCGTAGCCATCGGCGTAGCGAAGCGCAGCAGCCCCTACGGGCGATGATGCGCGATAGCCGGCGGCTCTGCCGCCGGCCCGGTCAAACCTCGAGATCGGCGCAAGATTGAGTTGCTGCTCTGATTGCAACACCTAATTTTCTGTCCAGAATCATGTCGTAGAAATGGTGACCAAACGAGCGGGACATCGCTCAAGTTACATAGCGAGGCGCTCAGGCCAAGCTTACTTCATTCCGCCTAAGCAAGCCGGCAGGCCCAGAGCCTCCTATCTAAAAGCTGCTGCCTGACTAGGGCGCAAACTCATGAATCTGGTTGAAGTTGTCGCCCTTGGCGTGATTCAGGCGCCCCTCGGATACGGAGGGCGTATGACGCGGCGGCGGTATGAACTGACGGACAAGCAATGGCTCATCACCGAGCCGTTGCTGGCGATCAGTGCATGCGATTGAAGTACTGATTGATGCCATTCGCGAGGCGGTCGCGGCCCGAAATATCTGGGCCAACATTCCCAACCGCTCCAACCGTAAGCAGCGCCTCGGCTTGTCGTTATGGCTCTACCGCCAGCGTAATCTCGTCGAGAGCTTCTTCAATCGGATCAAGCAGTTCCGGGGCATCGCCACCCGACATGACAAGGATGCTGCCAACTATCTTGCGGCCATCAAGCTCATCTGCGTGAGGCTGTGGTGCAACGCGTAATGAGTCCACGCCCTGAAGGCA
Organism: Sphingobium salicis subsp. salicis; assembly: GCF_049472635.1. Lineage (NCBI taxonomy): Bacteria > Pseudomonadati > Pseudomonadota > Alphaproteobacteria > Sphingomonadales > Sphingobiaceae > Sphingobium > Sphingobium salicis. The sequence goes on along the minus strand of NZ_JAYRCS010000001.1, from coordinate 1,572,179 downwards.
TTCATTAATCCCATCTTCGGCTACCCTTCAGTGTTGAGCGAAGGGGGTGATCGCGTCTGAAATCGATACAACCACCCCTTTCAAGGCTGAAATCCGCCAGCTACAACTTTGGCCTCGGACCAAGCCTCACAATTAAACAATCGGACGTTGCGCGTAAAATATATCTATATAATCGGACATGTTTAACCATGCATCGGACGTCAATGCCCAATTAGCCAAATAATACGTGATTAATATTAGGCGTCCGTAGCCTAAATAAGAATCAAAAGATCTATTGATAATTTCGATAATATGTTTTTTTAAACGAGAATCAGACAATGTGATTGTATCAGGTGACACTATTGATTATCATTTGTCGTTCGCGATGCCGTTATCATTAAAACTGATTATCGCCGTGAGGTACTCTTTGATGCGGATGTTGCAAGTTCTGGACCTACATAGCGCGCACCATTTGAGACACGGCGGCGGAAGGCAATCACCCCACCATGGTGCCGTCATTGGCGTTCCGCTAAAGGCAGTGTCGCAATGATCCATTTCTCGAGAGTTGCGGTGCAGCCATATGCATCGGAAATTTTCGACCTCATCGATGAGGATGGAGACATCGATCCGTATTTTGCGGCTTACCGGGCACATATGCAGACCAAAGGCTACGCCTTAGCTACGCAGAAAAAATACCTTCAGACGGCCGCCTGTTTTCTCGATTACTTGGTCGAAGCGGGTGTCTATGGCCGGCTAACTACGGTTAGCCGCCTAAACCAAGCTATCGACAATTATATTCGCATTCGCCTGAATCCCGATGCCATCCGTCGGCTGCAACCGCGTGAGAATGACGATTTCGCATTCGAAAACTGGGCGCCCGCAGTTGTCGAGAAAATGGGCTATTCTGCCATCACGTCTGCCAGTGGTATCGCAGCGCCGATCAACCTCCTCCTCACAATTTCGAACGATCGTCAGCAAATCGAGATTGATAAGTTGAGGCAGGCCGGGGTCGAGTTATCTGGCGAGCTATCATCCCCTGCGCTGAAGGCGGTTTTCGGATACAACAAATTGCCGCAAAATCAGGTCAAGGCACTTTGCAAGGGTTCTGCATTTGCAGCTTTTGCCCGTCGCGCAGCAAGTCGGCCGCTCACTAGGCGCAACGGAATTTCTGCTCCGAGACAATCACGCGCCCGGGAAGATTTCTTGGACTTTCCGATTCTGGATCTTTCGAGGATTCTCGGATGCGCGACATCAAAGCGTGATGCCGCGCTTTGGCTTCTGTTGGCTGGCACAGGAATCCGGATGTCTGAAGCATGTGGCTTGCGCTGGCATCAGATTGATTTCGCGAAGTTAGAGGTGTTTGTCGACGATCCGAATGTGATCCGTCCAAATATGCAGGTGCCCGATGATGAGCGCATGAGATTCAAAGGACGCGCCACGGCCCGCACCTTTTTCATTCCGTTTCTAAAAGCTGCATTCTTCGCAGTGCTCTCCGAGTATCGAAACGAGGAATATGTCGTGCGCTCTGGGCATGATTTTGTGTTTCAGGACATTCGACCCGGACCCGATATGGGGCGCCCCTTTTACAAGGTGAGTGATACAGCACGGATCAAGGCTTTTACATCCGCAGCCAAACGAGCAGGCATTCCATGCAAGCGGAGTGGTAGACATTGGACTCCGCATAGCCTTCGTCACCTATATGGCGTCTATATGTTGAATGATCTGCCGGTCCCAGGCGGCTTTGGCCTTGCTCGGCCGGAAGTTATGGACCTGATGGGGCATCTAACAGAAACCGCCACAGCTCATTACGTGCGCGAGAAGAGGATTATTCTCGATTCAAAGCTCCTTTTCGCAGATGAATATTATGATAGCGTAGATGAGGCTTGACAAAAGCTTCCTATTTTAATCACCGATAGGTTGAGGAGTGAGGCTCTCAAGATCGAAAGCTTGAGCCATGATTAATCTCGGCTCAGACATAATCTTTCTATCAGGGAAGCTCACGCCACCATTCCGCAGAGCATTGCGCCATTTCCGCCAGAACCTTCTGTCTGGCGCAGTGGCGTCGGCCGCCGCCGGGACAAATAGCATTGTTGCCGAAGCGCTCATGCGCGCAGAAGTGAACCGCACCGGGATTGCCGGAGGCCCTAACTCCTGAGAGGAAGGGTCTACGATGAGCAAGACGACGAACAAGTTTGCACCCGAGGTTCGCGAGCGGGCGATCCGCATGGTTCTGGATCATGAAGGTGATTATCCTTCCCGCTGGGCGGCGATCACATCGGTGGCCGAGAAGATCGGGTGTTCCGGGCACACGCTGCTGGAATGGGTGAAGAAGTCCGAGGTGGACAGCGGCAAGCGCGGCGGGGTGCCGACGGAGACAGCCGAGAAGCTCAAGGCGCTTGAGCGTGAGGTCCGCGAACTGCGGCAAGCTAACGAGATCCTTCGCAAGGCGTCGGCATATTTTGCTCAGGCGGAGCTCGACCGCCCGTTCAAACGATGATCGCCTTTATCGATGAACATCGCGATGCCTATGGGGTCGAGCCGATCTGCCGGGTTCTGCCGATCGCCCCATCCACCTATCATGAGCGCGTCGCCAAACGACGCGACCCCGCACTGCAGTCCGCACGCATTCGACGAGACGAGGCTCTGAGGCCCGAGGTTTTGCGCGTGTTTGCGGAGAATTTCGGCGTTTACGGCGTGCGCAAGGTGTGGCGGCAGATGAAGCGCGAGGGTTTCGATGTTGCTCGCTGCACCGTGCAACGGCTCATGCGAGATCTTGGCTTGCAAGGGGTGATCCGGGGCAAGCCGGTGCGCACCACGATTGCCGATAAGGCAGCACCATGCCCGCTGGATCAGGTCAATCGCCAGTTTCATGCTCCGGCACCGAACATGCTCTGGGTCTCGGATTTCACCTATGTCGCGACCTGGGCGGGGTTCGTCTATGTCGCCTTCGTTATCGACGTCTACGCCCGCTACATCGTGGGCTGGCGCGTCAGCAGAACCGCGCACGCCGGCTTCGTGCTGGATGCGCTGGAGCAGGCTATCCACGATCGGCGGCCTGTTCACCGAGGCGGCCTGGTTCATCACAGCGACCGCGGATCGCAGTACGTGTCCATCAAATATACCGAGCGTCTCGCCGAAGCTGGCATCGAGCCGTCAGTTGGAAGCGTTGGAGACAGCTACGACAATGCTTTGGCCGAAACCATCAACGGTCTCTACAAAGCCGAGGTGATCCACCGTCGAGGGCCTTGGCGGTCGTTTGAGGCCGTTGAGTACGCTACGCTGGAATGGGTGGACTGGTTCAATAATCGGCGGCTCTTGGAGCCCATCGGAAACATCCCACCGGTCGAAGCCGAGCAGCGATATTATGCCATGCTGGACGACGTCCCACTGGCAGCCTAATTTAAATGAAATGGCCTTCGGCAATCCCGGTGCGGTTCAAGGTTCCAGTGCTTTCGTGGCCGGACAATCGTGCCGGAGCTCGCCTTCGTCTCCACCAAACCTTTTGCTTCTAACGCTTTTACGGCTTCCCGATATGAACTGCGTGACACATTCAGGTTCCGATGGTTTGTTGCCTCGCACGAAAAGCGCTCTCCGGGACGAAATCTTCCATCAACGATATCTTTGCCCAGGCTGGCAACCAATGATCCGTTAAGGCGCCGTCCGCGATCTCGTGCGGAACCTTTTGTCAGGGAGGCTATGGAGGGCATCGCCCAGATTTCTCCTCATTCGGGCAGGCGTAGCCAATTCAATCAGGATGTGAGCTGCCTCTTGCTCGGCATTGCAAGGGGGGATGCCGAGTTGCCCAGCATCCCCCATATGCGGTGATTCAGCTACCGAAGCTGTAGCGAAGCGTTGCGCCGAAATTGCGTCCGTTCACGAAGTGCTGACGCTCAATCCCTGTCGCAAGCCCTGGCTCCCCGACGAACCGGTCCGCAGCCTGGTTGGTCAGGTTCGATGCAGTCAGGGACACAGAGAAGTTGTGCGGCAGTTTGAAGTTCAGTGACGCGTCCAGAAGACCGAATGGACGGATGTAGCGACCATCGATGGGGTTCGCGGCTACGCCAAATAGTACGGCTTTCGATCGCCAGGTGTATACGACGCGGGCCGAAACGACCTTGTCCTCGTATAGACCCGCAACCGAATAGGCGAACTCGGAAGTCAGCGGCTGCATGGTGGTGACCCTCTGGCCGTTGAGTGTCAGCGGGTTCTTGGTTTTGACGTAGGTGAAAGACCCAACCACGCCGAAATGGTTCAGGAAGTCTGGCATGAAGTCATAGTCGAAGAATGTCTGTGCCGCGAGTTCGATGCCCTTAGCGGTTCCCTTCTCCGCATTGATCGTCTGGGTAATGAAATACTGGCTGCCGGTGCAGCTGTTGTTGAAGATCGGCGTAGGCGCGCCTGCCACGGTTTGACAAGAGGTGAGTCCGCTGAAGAAGCCATCGATCTTCTTATAGAACAGGGCTGCGGACACGTAGTTTATCGGAGAGAAATAATGCTCGAACGAGAGATCGTAACTGTCTGCTTTTTGCGGGCGCAGATCGGGATTGCCGACTGAACCGACGCCCGCATTCACGTCAAGCACGATGCTCGGATTGAGCGTCCCCAGGTCCGGCCTGGTGATGCCCTTGCCATAGCCTAGGCGCACCAGCGTATCGGGCGTGATGTAGCCGGTCAGGTTAAAGCTCGGCAGGACATCCGTGTAGGACGACGAGCTGCCGTTCGGTATGATGTTGGTTGTACCTGGTTGCGTGATCATGGCGCGGACATAGGTGTCGGTTTTTACCACGCGTACGCCTGCGTTGCCCTTGATCCTGTCATCGAGGAACCCAAAGTCCGCAAGCGCATATCCGGCATAGGTCTTCTCGCTGAAGTAGCGCCTGTTAAGGATGGTCTCGGTCAGCGAGTCTTCAGGTTGGATGCCGGCGAGAGGGAAGCGGCCACGGACATTGTCGCCCAAAAGTGCGTCCGGCGAGAACACCAGGAAGCCGCCGCGATATCCCGCGTCGCCATTCATGAAGTTCGTTGGTGAACCCTCTACGAGGTCGACCATCGAGCCAACTGAGATTGCATTAGAGCGATCTGCAGCCAGCGCGAGGCCGTTGGTAGTGTACCCATCCGGTGAGGCCCGCCTTGTCCGGTGGGTGAACGACCGGTCTTAAGAGCGCTCGTATGAGCGAGCTTAGGAGCGCAGCATGGGGCAGATCACGGTGATGACGGGGCCGGAGCGGCGGCGTCAGTGGCGAGACGAGGAACGGCTCCAGATCCTGGCCGAAGCCTTCGCGCCGGGCGCATGTGTCGCCGACGTAGCCCGGCGGCGGGACGTATCGACCAGCCTCATCTACACCTGGCGGCGCAATCTGCGACGCGAACAAGCCGAACGGACTGCTCTCCCGATGGCAGACATGACCTTTGCCCGGGCGGTCCTCGCCGAGGACGAGAAGGTGGACGGTTGCGATCGCTGCGCCGTGATCACCGTCGAACTAAGCGACGGCCGGCTCGTTCGCATTTCGGCCGAGGCGCCCGCCGGACTGGTAGCGGCGACCTTGAAGGCGCTGCGGTGATCCCAGCGGGCGCGCGGGTGTGGATCGCCATGGGTCACACGGATATGCGCAAAGGGATGCAAGGGCTGGCCTTGCAGGTCCAGCAGGGTCTGAAGCGCGACCCGCACGGAGGCGACCTGTTCGTGTTTCGCGGACGGACCGGATCACTGATTAAGATCATTTGGCACGACGGGATCGGCATGTCCCTCTATTCCAAGCGGCTCGAGAAGGGACGCTTCGTGTGGCCCTCGGCGAAGGACGGGATCGTCTCGCTGACCAACGCGCAATTGTCCTGCCTGCTGGAGGGGATAGACTGGCGTAACCCGCAGTACTCCTGGCGCCCGCAGAGCGCGGGATAGGCCGCGCACTTTCTTCGCTTCCCGAGGCATTTTCGGCTTCAACCCTGGGATGATCTGTGATTCCATGCCCGTCATGGACACGGCCGTATCGCCCCTCCCGGACGACGTCGAAGCGCTCAGGGCGCTGCTGTCCGCCGCGCTCGAACGCGCCGACGATGCCGAAGCGCGCCTCGCCAATGCCATGGCCCGCGAGAGCGCGACCGAGGCGATGATCGCCCACCTCAAGCTGCAGATCGCCAAGCTGCGCCGCGAGCAATATGGCGCCAGCGCTGAGCGCAGCCGCCGGTTACTCGACCAACTTGAGCTACAGTTGGAAGACCTTGAGGCCGATGCCTGCGAGGATGACCTGGCCGCCGAAGTCGCCGCGGCCAGGACCGCCGATGTCGCCGCCTTTGCGCGCAAGCGGCCGAGCCGCAAGCCGTTCCCCGAACATCTCCCGCGCGAGCGTGTCGTCATTCCTGCGCCATGTTCGTGCCCGGCTTGCGGTGGCGCGCGCCTGTCGAAGCTGGGCGAGGACGTGACCGAGACTCTCGAGGTGATCCCGCGCCAGTGGAAGGTGATCCAGACGGTGCGCGAGAAGTTCTCGTGCCGGGATTGCGAGGCGATCACACAGCCCCCGGCGCCGTTCCATGTCGTGCCGCGCGGATGGGCCGGGCCCAGCTTCCTCGCCATGCTGCTGTTCGAGAAGTATGGCCAGCACCAGCCCCTCAACCGCCAGGCCGAGCGCTTCGCCCGCGAAGGCGTCCCGCTCAGCACCTCGACGCTGGCCGACCAAGTGGGCGCGGCGAGCTTCGCCCTGATGCCGCTCTATCTAAGGATCGAGGCCCATGTCCTGGCCGCCCGGCGTTTGCATGGCGACGATACGACTGTGCCGGTCCTGGCCACGGGCAAGACGGATACCGCGCGCCTGTGGGTCTACGTTCGCGATGACCGGCCCTTCGCCGGCAGCGATCCGCCCGCAGCCCTGTTCCACTATTCCCGCGACCGGCGCGGCGAGCATCCTCGGGCGCACCTGGCGTCATGGGCAGGGATTCTGCAAGCCGATGCCTATGGCGGCTACAACGAGCTCTACGCGCCCGGCCGTCAGCCTGCCCCCGTGATCGAGGCGGGCTGCTTTGCACACGCACGGCGTAAGTTCTTCGAACTGGCCGACGTCGAGGCTGCCGCGCGCCGGAAGAGCCGCGGTCAGCGTACCGGCATGATCTATCCGATTGCGCTGGAAGCCGTGCAGCGCCTTGATGCCCTGTTCGAGATCGAGCGTGGCATCAACGGCAAGGCGGCCGAAGAGCGTGTCGCCGTCCGGCAGGACTTCAGCGCGCCACTGATGACGGACCTGCACGCCTGGCTCACTGCCCAGCTCGCGAAGCTGTCGCGCAGCCACGATCTGGCTAAGGCGATAAACTACATGCTCCGGCGCTGGGATGCCTTCACCCGGTTCTTGGGCGATGGCCGGATCTGCCTCACGAACAACGCGGCCGAACGGGCGCTGCGCTGCGTGCCCCTCGGGCGCAAGGCCTGGCTGTTCTGCGGCTCCGATCGCGGTGGACAGCGCGCCGCCGTGCTTTACTCGCTGATCCAGACCGCCCGTCTTAACGATGTCGATCCGCAGGCCTGGCTGGCCGATGTCCTTGCGCGCATCGCAGAGCATCCGGTCAACCGGATCGACGAACTGCTGCCATGTTGGGGTGGACGGCTCCCAACGGCATCGCAATGTGCCAGAGTGAGTACGTTGCAAGACTTAATCAAGGGAGCCGCCCGTGGAGCAAATTACCCGCATAGGCATGGATACGTCAAAGAACGTTTTTCAACTGCATGGCGTCGATGCAGCGGAGAAGGCAGTGCTGCGCAAGAAGTTGATGCGCCGGGAAATGGTTCGGTTTTTCGAAAAGCTGCCACCCACCGTCGTCGCTATCGAGGCATGCGGCAGTTCACATCATTGGGCTCGTCTTCTCGGATCGCTCGGGCATGACGTAAGGTTGATCGCGCCGCAATTAGCGAAGCCCTACGTCAAGCGCGGCAAGAACGACGCGGCGGATGCCGAAGCTCTCTGCGAAGCGGTGAGCCGCCCAACAATGCGCTTCGTTCCAGTAAAGACTGCAGAACAACAGGCGGCGCTCATGTTGGTCGGGGTGCGCGAAAGGCTCATCCAGAAGCGCACCCAGCTCGTCAACGCTATACGAGGGTATGGCGCGGAGTTCGGCATCACTGCGGCGACGGGTGCATGTCGCGTCGTACCGCTTCTCGAGCGCATCGCGGCAGATGAAACGATACCCGAATTGGCGCGCGAACTTTTTGCCCTGCAGGGAAAGGAATATGCGCAGCTCCAGTGCGAGATCGAACGGATCGACGCGAAGCTGATGGAATGGCATCGCAACGACGAATGTAGTCAGCGACTGGCCAAAATTCCCGGCGTTGGGCCTATCGGCGCGACCTTGCTCATGATGAAAACGCCCGATCCGCATCTATTCAAATCCGGTCGGGATTTTGCGGCATGGATGGGCCTGACCCCTAAAGATCACTCGACCGCCGGCAAGACAAGACACGGCGTTATCACTCGCGCTGGTGATGAACTTCTCAGAAGCACGCTCGTGGTCGGAGCTACCGCAGTCGTTCAGCACGCCCGCAATGGGCGAGGTAGGAATCTCACACCATGGCTTATCGGCTTGATTGGACGAAAATCACCTAAGCTCGTTGCGGTTGCCGTTGCTAACAAAGCCGCACGTGTCGCGTGGAAACTCATGGTGAGCGGCGAGCGATACCAATGCGTCGCGCCGCCCGCCCTTACTGCGGTAGCAGCATAAGAATTAGCCAGGAGCGATGAGCAGAATATCAATGCTATCGTACTGAGCTGATCCGTGATCTTGCATGAAGAGAGCAGATGGTGCGATCGATCGATCCGAGGCGTGTGACACTCCGTCAGTTCCAGTGGCCATCACAGGCCGCTGCCGTGTTGGGAACACACACCGCGGAAACCATCTTGGCCAGCGGTCACGTGCGACCGCACCGAAAGGCCGGACATATGGAAGCAAGCGATCCGATCAAATTTTCCGTTCAGCCCTTGCAAGAGGGAGCCGTCCACATATGGAACTGGAAACATTGAGCCAAACCATTAGAAAGCACTCCTTGACGCAAAGAGCCGTACTTGGCGTTTACGTCGCATGCTTTGCCGTTGGCGCTTTCGATCATGGCAGGGATTTTCTCAGCTACGGCGCGCGGCCCTACAACTGGGCTCCGGCCCTGTTGGAAGCATTCTGGTCTGCGCTGCTCTTCCTCGACCTGGCCACTATAGGCCTGCTGCTGCTCGGCAAACTTCGGGTTGGTCTGGCGCTTGCCGTAGCGATTATGATCTCCGACGTCGCTGCAAATTCTTACGGATTCTTCGTGCTTGGCATTCCGGGCTTCAAAGTCGCATTACCACTCCAGGCCGCGTTTCTGGGTTTCGTTCTCGGTTCTGCACCGTTCCTTTGGCCAAACCGCGAAACTGCTTGAGCGCCTGCGGCTCTCACCGGATGCTTACTTGGTAGTCAGGTTTTTCCCGGAGAAGCTGTAATTGTTATAGTGATCCTTTTGCGTGGCATAACGTCCGCCCACGCGAATGGATTTCAGGAAGGAATCATCGAAGGAATATTTCAGATCCAACGACGCTGCGATGCCGCTGTCGTCCCAGACCTGATTTGTGCCGTTGGCGTAGCTGTTGAACACCCAAGTCGAGGGAGACGCCAGATCAGGCCCAGAGATCGACACTTTTTGCGGCGTGCCGAGGTCGCGAGAGATGTTCCAGGTAAGGCCGGCAGCAGAAGCCAGGGTCACCGATCGGTTGTCCTGATATTGATCAGCCTTCACATAAGCGAAGTCAAACTTCGTCTCGAGGTGATCTGTGGTTTGCCACTTTACGTTGCCGGCGATCACGTAGGTCTTGTAGCGACGATGTTCATCGCCGCCAGTCGTTGTGAAGGTCGAATTCAGGAAAGTGCCACCGGTGATATGCTGCCCGGAGAGCACATCGTTCGAGCCTCCGTTGGCGTTGCGGTTGGCAAGCATCTCATCGATCGTGAACGCTTCTGTGGTAAGCCCCTGTGCGTAGCGGCTGTCCGTCGCGTTCAGGAAGCGATAGTTCTGATTGTACAGATAGTCGTTGTAATTTCCCTCGACCGTGAATTCGAGATCGGGATTGGGTTTCCACTGCAGCGCGGCGCTCAGACCTTTACGCGTGCGCTTATAATCTTCCTGAGAAATATTATTCTGTACGCCCACGGAAGAGAGCAAATTTTGCCGATCCGCGGCGGCGACAGTCGTAGGGTTCACATCCGCCAGATAGGTCACATCAGACCTACCGACATAGGCGGGGTTGAGGTTTAGCCCGCTTCCCACATTGGCTGCATATTCAGCGCTATCGCCACGAATGGCCCGGCGGAACTGCGTTCCGCCAACAGATGGCGTGTTGTCCCCGCGATTGAAGCTTTGGGAGTAGCTGCCCGCCACGAGGAAACCGATCTCCCCGCCGTCACCGATATCCCAGCGCTTTGACAGCATGCCGAAATATTCCGGGGTCAGCTTTTTGCCCAGATCATTGTAGCGCCCGCCGACAGCGGCCGATACTGCGGTGTCTTTGAAGTCGAACGGCTTGCGCGTCCGGATGTTGACCAAGCCCCCGATTGCGCCTTCGATATGGTCGGCGGATGGGTTCTTGTACACATCAAGGCCGGCGACCATGCCGGGGCTCGCACCTTCAACATTGAATTCGCGCGAACCTGCGGTGAAGTAAGCTCGGCCATCGACACGGGAGCCCGTCTGACCAGTAAGGCCGCGGATTGTAAGACCGGAACCATTGCCGACCGGGGAGGCTGCTTCACCGCCGAAGCGATATGCCTGAACGCCTGGTACGCGCGTGAGAGTTTCTGCAACGTTTGGATCGGGAAGCTTGCCGATATCGTCCGCCGTGATCGAGTCCACGATTTCCATCGTGTTCTTTTTGATCTGTGCGCTGTTCTGAAGGCTGGCTTTCAACCCTGTGACCACGATGTCGGCGGTCGTTGTCTCGCTGGCCTCCTGGGGCGGCGAAACCGTCTGTGCTGCGATCGGAAATGCCGCGCTCGTTGCAAGCAGTGCGGCCGTGTAACGGACAACCTTCCTCATATCCCCTCCTATTTGCATCGATTTGTTTGCAGTCCGTCCAAGGCGAATCAAACCCGGGCAGCTTCTCTGTTATCGATAGCAGTGTGATATCGATATCAGTTGAAACTTGCAAGTTCGATTATTACGACGTTCGAGATGTTGAAATGCATTGAAATTTGAAGGAGGCTGCCACCTATGGAAGGCTAATGCGCCACCCGCTGATATGCCCGATGACCCGTGCGCACTTCCTCGGCTGCTGAATTCATAGCGATCACTGCACAGCGCGCAGAATGGTCTGCGTTCTTTTCATCGGTGGGGGCAGCTTGAAGAGCGGTCCGGCGTGGTCGGGATATCCGCTATGCCTTACTCTTGATTTGTCGATGCAACGGTACAATACAATTTTATCAGGATAATAGTATGATCATTGTTAGCGGCGAGTTCGAAGACATTCCTGTTGGAAGTGACGGATCAATGCGCATGCATCTGTTCCGGCCTGCTCGCGATGGAAGATTTCCGGCGATCCTATTCTTTTCAGAAATTTATCAGGTTACGGGGCCGATTGCTCGCATCGCTGCAAGCTTGGCAGGGCACGGCTTCGTGGTGGGGGTTCCCGAGGTCTATCATGAGTATGAAGAGCCTGGGGTGGCTCTTTCATATAGTCCTGCTGGGACGGATCGCGGCAATCTGCTTAAAATAACAAAATCGATGGCCTCGTTCGATCAGGATGCGATGGCAGCCCTCGATTTTCTTGCTTCTCATCCTACAGCGACCGGGCAGCTTGGTACGGTCGGGAAATGTCTGGGCGGGCATCTCGCACTACGTGCCGCGTTCGATCCAAGGGTGAAAGCGACAGCATGCTTTTACCCTACCGATGTCCACAGCGGCACACTAGGAGAGGGGCGAGCAGATGATACGTTCGAGCGCATGCAGGAGCTTCGAGCAGAAGCTCTATTCGTTTGGGGGCGGCAGGATCCACATATTCCGTTTGAAGGGCGTGAGCGGATCCGAGCGAAGCTTGAATCCGTAGGCGCCAAGTATGAATGGGTCGAGTTCAATGCGGCTCATGCGTTTATGCGGGATGAAGGGCCGCGCTATGATCCCGCCTTGGCCGCGCGGACATTGTCCGCTACCGTAGATCTTTTCCAGAGAAATTTCTGAATCGTGGATTTTATTTGCCGAGTTGCAGTGGCCAATTGCGATGGCTTTTTAACATAGTCCTAGAGCGCGCGTGGCGGCGCAATTAAGTTTCTCAAATAGTGCAATTTGTTTCGGAAGCGTCAAAAGGGCAAGCCCTGTGAAACAGGGTGAAACTCTATAAAATTCAGATACTTCGGAAAATATTAATGCCTTCAATGCCGACTGATTTCGATATGGCTCCTGCTTCCAGCGGGAGCAAGCGCGGGCGCAAGCGATTGATGATCTCGCTGGAACCCAAGCCCATCTCGCAGGATTGGGTAGATCCCAATAGCTTCCACGAAGCGCTCAGTCTGCACATGAAGCGACATCAGGAATCCTGCATCGCCCTCCAACGCGCGCTCGCCCAGGCTGATATCAAGATCAATTCCGCTACAACTAAGGTATGGGCCTCGGGTCTCAAACTACCGCGAAACATCAAGAGCATGCAGGCCTTGGCGCGGATCGAGGAGCGTTACGGGTTGCCGGAGGCGAAAATTCCCGCTTCAGACAGGGCGCCTACGCGGCATCCCTTGCGTAACGTCGCTCGCTCGGAGCAGCGTCGTCTAGCATGCCATCTCCCGGAGGATTTCAGTAGCCGGCCCAAGAGGGAACAGGCAGAAATCCTGAAGTGGATCCGTACTGTCGTGATATCCGGCGCCACCGAATACCGCCGATACCAGTCAGAAGCTGCCAAGCAGATCTACGCCGTTCGCTTTCCGTCCTTGACCGGTCGCAAGAGCCGTAAGATACCAGCCATTGTGACAGCTCCGGCGAACGATATGGACGGCATCGCCGTTTCTGTTGTCGACGCCTCGCCTCAGTTGGTCAGCGAAATGGCGGCACTGGTGCAGTTCAAATCATCGACGCTTACCGAGATCGGTTTCCAGCGCAGCGGTGTTTGGGGGGAGGAAACTGCGGCCCAGAGGATTGAGCATATGGCGCTGATGTTCGGGGCGCTGGTTTCACGTCCGGAGAGCATTGTCGCGGGGTGTGGCATCCCCTTGGAAAAACTGAGTTTCGCGATGCTCATTTTCCCGGCTGTGTGGGACTGGTATGTGCAGTGGCGTGAGCGACGTCGCGGATTTTATACCCGCTGGGAGGTGGAAATGCTTCACCTCGCAATGGCGCTGACCCGTGAGAAGACGGGGTGGTTGAGACAGCAACCGCATATGGCGGATCGCTTGCAGCCTGTGGAGGGATTGATTGCACCGGCGGATATCGAGGTTGCCCAGTCTGACTGGGGTGCGGCCCGCGATCGGGCGCATGCGCATGCCGCAGCACGATCGAAGGAAATTGAACGGGTAGCGCGTATTCATCGCGATCCTTTCGAACCGATCCTGCCTATATTGGAAGCGCACAGTCCGGTCGCGGAATATCGCAAGATCGCCGACGAAATCCTCAAACATGCGCCTAACTGCGATCGCTATCCACGCCGGGCGGCGGAATCTGTACGGTCATTTCTGCTTATCCGCCTGGGATTGCATCTGGGCTTACGTAAGAATTTGCGGCAACTCCTGGTTTGTCCCCGAGACCAACTTCCGAGATCCGAACGGAAATTGGAAAGTTTGAAGCGCGGAGAAATCCGTTGGAATGATCGAGAGCATGGCTGGGAGGTGTTCATTCCGGCTGTGGCGTTCAAAAAATGCCGACTCTTGCCGCTTCGCGGCGCTCGGGAAATCAATTTGGGCTGGCTATTTCTATCTCTTGATTCTAGGAACGCCGCGTTTGGACGGGTGGCCGAGTGGTTTAAGGCAGCGGTCTTGAAAACCGCCGTGGGTTCGCGCCCACCGTGGGTTCGAATCCCACCCCGCCCGCCATCACCGCTTTGCGGTCCGAAGCATCCTGTAAGACCTTGAAAGGCAAGGATATTCAGCGGTTTGAACACCCTCATTCCAGTCATATTCCAAATGAGAGTCCAGTGTCAGTTTGAGGACTATTCGACGGTCCTCAAGAGTGCCGTTCTCCCAAAGATTCCAAGGGCTTGAGAGAAACGAAAAAGCGGTTTGAAAACTTGCGTCATAGTCTTTCGCGACCGTGCCGCAGCGAGCAGATTTTTCGGCCAGAACCAGTTTCTCGCGTTCCAGTTCTTCCACCTTGCGCTCATAAGCACCGATCACGGCGGGACTGTCTGACTCGACGATCCGTTCGAGGAATTGGCCGATCTTCTTTTCGGTCGCAGCCACTTCCAGCTTGAGCGTCGCGGCTTCGTCCTTGCGAGTCTTGGCGCGTTCATCCCACCGCAGGCGGAACAGCCCCGCAAGCAGTTCGACAAGTTCATGGCTGGGCGTCAGCGCTCGCAAGAGCGCTTCATAAGCATCTTCGATCTTGCCGCGAGCAACCGACTTGCCGAACTTCTCGCAGCCGCGATGGCGACAAATGTAATAAGGGAACTTCTTGTTCCGGCCCTGCACCCAGTTTGCGGTCATAGAGTGATTGCAACAGCCGCAGGTCACGAAGCCGCGCAGCGGAAAATCCTCGCTCACATCGACGCGGGCAGGCGCATAGGTCTTTCCGGCAAGGCGATCCTGATTGCGCTGGAAGGTTTCAAGAGAGATCACCCCTTCATGGTGGCCCTTGCGAAGCGAGACGCCCCACATCTTGCTTTCGACATACCCGGCATAAACCGGATTGGTCAGGATGCGGTTGGCCTGCTCATTCGTCAGAAACCCATGGCGGCAGAGCGGGAAGCCGGAATGGCTCTCCATGAACCTTTTGACTTCCGCGCGTGAATTGAAGCGCCCGAAAGCATAGCCGTTCAGCGCCTCACCGATGATCGAGGCGACAGGCTCCACACGCACAAGGACGGAGCCGCCCGTAGGGCTTTTCTCATAGCGATAGCCAAGCGGCGCATGAAACACCCAGAATCCATTGAGCATACGGCCCTTCATGCGGTCCTTTGCCTGTTCGGCGTTCTTGCGCCGATGTTCGCTGGCAAACGCCGCTTCCATGATTTCCAGCAGATCGTCGTCGGGATCGTCGGCGTAGACGCGCTTGGGAGATTCCAGCTTGCCGCCCGCTTTGGCCACAGCGTCGCGAATGGCGTAATGCGTCCGCAGCGAACGGGCGAGACGGTTCAGGTCATCAATCAGGACGATGATTTCGGATTTGGAGGCGCGCAGGAAAGCCAGCATTTCCTTGAGGCCACCGCGATTGGCGGTCTTGCCCGTGAGGTCGTCGCTGAACACGGACACCACATGATAACCCTTGCGGTCGGCATAGTCCCGGCACATGGCTTCCTGACTTTCAAGACCATTACCCTCTTTAGCCTGTTTCTTGGAAGAAACGCGGCAATAAATGATGGCTTTCTTTTCAGATTTTCCAGTCATGCTATGAACTTTCAGGGGTCGAATTGTTGCTTGAATCTGCGAGCGAAACGCCTGATTTCACCCGTCTATTTCTAGGTTTTAGTTTAGCATATTCACCGACTCCGAGGAATCTAAAGTTGGCTCTCGCGGACAAGGAAAGTTGAATGGAATCAATGCCAAATGCCTGATCTATGAAGGATATGGCGATACTATCGACCATGCGGATCATTTCATCCTTGCGAGCGTCCGACAGGTCCAGAGAGGCGATCACACCCCTGAAATGTTCCATCTGCTCCCGCGTCAATGGCGTCACGCCATCCCCCTGCTGCAAATTGCAGCGCCTCAACATCGACGCGCGGGGATTTAATTAAACGACCTTCTCGCCATCCATGGGAAGAACATGAATCTTTATTCCGCTACGCGCTCAAATTTATAATAAAAATATAAACAAATATAATTATATTATAACGATATTTCCCGTAAAAACTCAACTTTTGCGCGAGTTACCTTTGTGCATCTCCCGCACATCGCGGATTTGGTCCTTCCAAGGATCGACGGTGTAGAACGGCACACGGTCACAGGCTATGAGCGTGGGCAGGCCTGCAACCTTGATAATCTGTTTGCCCGCGCCGATGGCACGAATGTCCTCACTTTGCAGGACAGCGCGGCGGCTCTCGCCTCGATTGCGGCCCGAGCTTTCCACCGCCCCGCCGCCGACATTCTGGCCATGGGTGACGATGGTGCGATTGCCCGACCATTTCTCCACATCGCGCATAAGGTCCGGGTCTTCCACGCCTGTCATGGTGAAGATGGATGCCTGATCCTCGATTTCTTTCACGGCTTCCTTCGACCAGCGGGCTTCCATGGAATAGCGCCCCTGTGAGAAGAACCAAAGCTGGACGCCGCGTCCAGCATAAAGGCGCAGCGCCTTCATAATCGCAGGCGCAGGCGGCAATTGCGGGAACTCATCAAGGATGAAAGTTGTCGTGAGCGGCCCGCGCTCGCGGGCAATCGCCTCAATGGCGTAATTGACGATAAGACTGATCCACGGCGCGATCACGCCGAGCCTTTCGCTCGGGGTGATGAGATAGACGGTATGCGGTTCATGCTTGAGCCGCGCAAAATCAAAATCATGCGCGGCAGTGGCGCGGTCGAGCGTCTTACCCGGCTCGAATGCTTCGAGCGCTTCAATGGCGTCGGCCTTGTATGCCTCGAATTGTTTGGGCGCGTCCATGAAGGTGGCGCGCAGAGCGCCCGCGCGCCTGGCTATATCGGCGATGCGCGCGAGGACGTCGGCGAGCCAAGCCTGTGAATCGATGTCGTTGAGCTTTGCCGTGCCGATAAGGCTCAGCATGAAGGCAGTGCGCTGGCCGCCGCGGTCTGAACCGGCGAATAGCCATGATTTTCTGCCCAGGGCTATACCTCTGAGCGCGCGTTCCGCCGCGTTGTTCGAGAGGCATATGCGGCTGTCGTCGAGGAAGGCTGCGAAGGCGGGCCATGCCTTGAGCATGTAATCCATGGCCTCGGCCACATCGCTGTTCTTCGATAGCTTGGACCTGTTCTCCCGCATCCATTCTTCTAGATCGGCAACCAGCGGGGCGCTGAGTTCCTGCCGAAGGGCGAGGCGCTCCTGGGCCGGTCTGCCGTTGATGGCGCGCTCGATATCGAAGATCGCGTCGATGCGGCGGACCGCCTCCACTGCCAGCGGCGAGATGACGGCCTTTTTGCGGCGCTTCTTGAGCTGCGCGGCGATATCGGCCAACTCGAAGAAATAACGGCGCGCATGGCTCCAGCACAGGGCGCGGGTTAGCGGCGCCGGCAGGCGGTCGCCATGGAACAGGGCATTATAGCCGGCATAGGCATCAGCCTGAAGAATGCCGCTCCAACCGCGCAGATGGCCCACAGGATGCTCGCCCCGCCGGTCGCGGGAATAATGGAAGATCGCTGCGGGCGGCGCGGGTCCGCCAAAAGGTCGATCATCCCGGATATAGGTCCAGATCCGGCCCGTATCGGTCTTGGTTTTTGCCAGCACCGGCACCGTCGTATCGTCGCCATGCAGCCGCTCGGCGGCCAGGACATGCGCCTCGATCAGCAGATAGAGCGGCATCAGCGCCGCGGTGCAGGTGCCGACCTGATCGGCCAGGGTCGAAAGGCTCAGGTCCACGCCTTCCCGAGCATAGCGATCACGCTGGCGGCTGAGCGGTTGATGCGCGCCGAACTTCTCGAACAGCAGCATCGCCAGGAAGCTGGGGCCAAAGAGCCCGCGGGGCGTGGCGTGGAACGGCGCCGGCGGTTGGGTGATCTTCTCACAATCGCGGCAGGAGAACTTCTCCCGCACGGTCTGGACCACCTTCCACTGGCGCGGCACGACCTCAAGTGCCTCGGTAATATCCTCACCCAGCTTGCACAGCCGATCCGAGCCGTAGCACGGGCAGGCATCGGGCGCGACGATGACGACGCGTTCGCGTGGCAGATGCTCAGGCAAGGGCTTGCGGGCGGGCCGCTTGCGTTCAAACGGTGCGACGTTGGTCTTCGCCGCTGCCAGGGCAGCCAGAAGCTCATCTTCGCTGGCAGCGGTCTCGCACTCCTCGAAGGTCAGTTCCATCTGGTCGAGCAGATGGCGCGTGCGTTCGGATCGCTGGCAAAAAGGGTACGACGCATCTTCTCGTTCTGCAGTTCGAGAAGGGCGTTGCGGGCTTCCAGGTCAGCGTTGATGGCCTTGATGCGGGCGACTTCAGCAGCGACAGCCTCGGCAGCGGCAAGCCGCTCGCGAAGGCTGTCGATCTCTGCTTGCGCTTCGGTCCCCATGGCCAAAGGCATAGCCGAAAATCACCGGAATCCCTAGCTTATTAGGCCATGCCGGGGCTTTTATCCGGCCAATGTCGGGCGCCATGCGGCCTGCGGATTACGCCAGTCGATCGCCTCCAACATGCAGGCCATCTGCGAGGGGGAGATGGCAATCACACCGTCCACGGCCGAAGGCCAGATGTACTTCCCGCGCTCGAGACGCTTGGCATAAAGCGACATGCCGACACCATCATGCCAGATGATCTTGCAGAGGTCGCCGCGGCGTCCCCTGAAAATGTAGAGGCCGCCCGCGTAGGGATCACGTCCGAAACTCTGCTGCACCTGCAGGGCCAGACTGCGCATACCGCGCCGCATGTCCGTGTGCCCTGTTGCAATCCATATCCGAACGCCGGAGGGGACTGGGATCACGGCTTGACCGACCGCAGCACTGCCGACACCAGCCCGGGCGAGGCGCCAGCGGGAATGCGCACAATCGCCCGCTCGAACTCGACGGTGATCGCCGATCCGATCACTGGCGCCGGGTCAGCTTGCACCTGCACCTCGGCAAAGCCTTGCGCTGCCTGCTCCATCTGTCGCCGCCACCAGTAGATCTGGTTCGACCGAAGATCAGCACGGCGGGCAATCTCCGCTACGTTCGCCCCCGGCGCCGAGACTGCCGCGACCAGTTCTCGCTTCTGTTCGTCGCTCCACACCCGGCGCCGCTCCGGCCCTGAAATTAATGTGATCTGGCTCATCGCACCGTCCTTAGTATCGGTGCAAACACCGGCGCTTGCACCGGTGCCATGTCAAAATATCAGCCGATCACCGCAAGGCGGCCCTCACCGGAGCGATACCGTTGACATGTGGAGACAGATACTTTGCCAATTCGGATATGTTCGCAAATCTCATCTGCGATCGCTCCAGTTTTGTTATCTGGTGGGTTATCAGTTCCGACGGTGTCGCCATTAGCGAGTTCTGGTGGTCTCGAGCGTTTTGCGACCCTTTCGGTGCGCCCATGGCTACTGCATCATGTCGGCAAGAAGGGGGATAGATACTAGCACATGCTGGTGTGGTTCCAGCATTGCTACAGCGAGATTATCGAAATATATCTCCGTTATAGATAGTGCCGAACTAATATAGGTGGCTAGTGAACGAACCGCATCCGGCTCAGGCTCTAATCCTTCTAGGTTTCGTGGACAAAGGGTATCCATTGCAGGGCTGAGACGAGATTGACGAAGCCGAGGTAGGACTCTTTGGTTTTGTCGTATCGAGTTGCGATACGCCGCCAGTTCTTGAGTTTGTTGAAGAGGCGTTCGACAAGATTGCGCCAACGGTATTTTTCGCGATCGTGTGGGATTGGATCGCGCCGATTGCTTTTGGCGGGAATGACAGCCTCAACGTCAGCATTGGCCAATTCCTCGCGGATGGCATCTGCATCGTAGCCCTTGTCCGCCAACAATGCCTCGATCTTATGAGCAATCAAACGGAACAGCGGGCCAAAGCCTTGGATATCGTGGCTCTGGCCCGGCGTCAGGACAAAGCCGAGCGGTCGGCCTTTGGCATCGCAGCGGGCGTGGAGCTTTGTGCTGAATCCGCCTCGCGATCGGCCAAGCGCCTCGGTTTCCTGAGTCCCTTTTTTATGCCGACGGCACAATGATGTGCTCGGACCACGGTGCTGTCGATCATGTCCGCAGTGGCATCACGAGCCACCATTTCGCCCAGTGTCTCGAGCATCGCCTCGAACACCCCGGTCGTAACCCAGCGCCGGTAGCGGCGGAAAACGCTGTTCCACTTGCCATATTCATCCGGCAAGTGGCGCCATTGCGAACCTGTGCGGGCGATCCACATCATGCCTTCGAAATACAGCCGGTTGTCCTGTGCTGGACGACAGCCACGACCACGCTCAGATGGCAGTAATGTGCCGATGATCCCCCACTCGTCCTCCGTCAGCCCAATACGCTCGCCCAACGCCACCTCCAAAAGGCAGCCTTGAATCAACGCCCGATCCTGCTGTCAACCTTTGTCCACGAAACCTAGCAGGGTGTCAATTTGGTCAAATGACTGACCCATAAGCCGTTGCCGGATTATATTGGCTTGCAAGCTCAAGAGTTCATCATTCAGGTCTGGGTATGAACCGCACCGGGATTGCCGAAGGCCATTTCATTTAAATTAGGCTGCCAGTGGGACGTCGTCCAGCATGGCATAATATCGCTGCTCGGCTTCGACCGGTGGGATGTTTCCGATGGGCTCCAAGAGCCGCCGATTATTGAACCAGTCCACCCATTCCAGCGTAGCGTACTCAACGGCCTCAAACGACCGCCAAGGCCCTCGACGGTGGATCACCTCGGCTTTGTAGAGACCGTTGATGGTTTCGGCCAAAGCATTGTCGTAGCTGTCTCCAACGCTTCCAACTGACGGCTCGATGCCAGCTTCGGCGAGACGCTCGGTATATTTGATGGACACGTACTGCGATCCGCGGTCGCTGTGATGAACCAGGCCGCCTCGGTGAACAGGCCGCCGATCGTGGATAGCCTGCTCCAGCGCATCCAGCACGAAGCCGGCGTGCGCGGTTCTGCTGACGCGCCAGCCCACGATGTAGCGGGCGTAGACGTCGATAACGAAGGCGACATAGACGAACCCCGCCCAGGTCGCGACATAGGTGAAATCCGAGACCCAGAGCATGTTCGGTGCCGGAGCATGAAACTGGCGATTGACCTGATCCAGCGGGCATGGTGCTGCCTTATCGGCAATCGTGGTGCGCACCGGCTTGCCCCGGATCACCCCTTGCAAGCCAAGATCTCGCATGAGCCGTTGCACGGTGCAGCGAGCAACATCGAAACCCTCGCGCTTCATCTGCCGCCACACCTTGCGCACGCCGTAAACGCCGAAATTCTCCGCAAACACGCGCAAAACCTCGGGCCTCAGAGCCTCGTCTCGTCGAATGCGTGCGGACTGCAGTGCGGGGTCGCGTCGTTTGGCGACGCGCTCATGATAGGTGGATGGGGCGATCGGCAGAACCCGGCAGATCGGCTCGACCCCATAGGCATCGCGATGTTCATCGATAAAGGCGATCATCGTTTGAACGGGCGGTCGAGCTCCGCCTGAGCAAAATATGCCGACGCCTTGCGAAGGATCTCGTTAGCTTGCCGCAGTTCGCGGACCTCACGCTCAAGCGCCTTGAGCTTCTCGGCTGTCTCCGTCGGCACCCCGCCGCGCTTGCCGCTGTCCACCTCGGACTTCTTCACCCATTCCAGCAGCGTGTGCCCGGAACACCCGATCTTCTCGGCCACCGATGTGATCGCCGCCCAGCGGGAAGGATAATCACCTTCATGATCCAGAACCATGCGGATCGCCCGCTCGCGAACCTCGGGTGCAAACTTGTTCGTCGTCTTGCTCATCGTAGACCCTTCCTCTCAGGAGTTAGGGCCTCCGGCAATCCCGGTGCGGTTCACCTGCTCGATCCCGAGCTTTTAACCTGGGCCTTTTCGAGCGCTCCTGATCGCGAATTTCTACACGACATTTTTGAGCTTCAGATGATCATTCAACCTCGAGCCGCACGCCTCGCAGCCGAACGACGATCTCAACGAGATCTGACTGAATTAGACCATCAACTCAGAGCAATGGGCGTTGCAACTCCTGCCCCCCCTCTCCTCTGCCCCCAAGCGCAATTTCATGCTCGGCTACACCGATCGATCGGCAATGACGCTCTGGCCAATTTGGGCGCCGGTCTCATATCGATCTTGTACTGGATTATCCCCGAAAAGCCCTGCACAGACGTTACCTTAGGCAATTACACAAGATTGCTTGAAGCTGTTCGCAGTCGCTGCGGCAGCGAAGCAGACCTTGCCATGGGCGAGATTATGAAAGGGTATGAGATTTTGATCGCCCTTCCCCACGTCCCGTTCAAATTGCGCCCGGCAAAAAGTGGTCCAGTTGCAGCATGCTGTCGCAAATGACGCCAACGCAACAGCCGTCCCGAACCTCATAAACGAACTGAATTTATCGAGCGATCGATGCGCACCAAGTGCTTGCAAGGATAATCTGTTATCGATATCAACTCTAAATGGGATATCGTTAGATTATACTGATAACAGGAGAGATTGAATGACCGCTGCCACCTCCCGCCGAACATTCCTCGCAGGTGCGACGGTATCGGCAATCAGCTGCTCGGGCGCGTCCTTGTCGGCATCGGCGGCAGAACCAAAGCCGGACCAGACCTTAACGGTCTCTTCTCCGAACGGCGCTATCAGCATTGCGCTAGCTCTTCCGAAGCAATCCGCCGATTATCCCAAATGGTCCGCGAAAGCGAACGACCGCGTCATTAGAGGTGGCCTGGAGAATCTGCACACTGAGATAATTGGATTTTCTGCCTCGGAGCAGCCAGGAAGGCTGCGAGACAGGAGCAGAGAATGAGCAGACGACCCCGGCGCAACCACAGCCCGGCATTTAAGGCGAAGGTGGCGCTTGCCGCGATCAAGGGCGAGAAGACGCTGGCAGAGCTGGCGCACGACTATGATCTGCATCCCAACCAGATCACGACGTGGCGCACGCAGTTGCTCGAAGGGGCGGCGGGCGTGTTCGGCTCGGAGAAGGCGTCGGACGAACCGGCCGTCGACGTGAAGACGCTTCACGCCAAGATCGGCGAACTGACGCTGGCCAATGATTTTTTGGAAGGCGCGCTCGGCAAGGCAGGTCTGTTGCCGAGCGCAAAGCGATGATCGATCGAACGCACACCTTGCCGGTGAAGCGGCAGGCGAAGGAACTGGGGATCAGCCGGGGCAGTGTCTATTATCTGCCGCGGCCGGTTTCATCCGAAGACCTCGCAATCATGCGTCGCATCGACGCGTTGCATCTGGAGTTCCCGTTCGCAGGAAGCCGGATGATGCGCGACTTTCTTCGTCAGGAGGGCATCACGATCGGCCGCTGCCATGTCGCGAGCCTGATGAAGAAGATGGCGATCGAGGCGGTCTATCGCCGTCCCAGCACTTCCAAGCCGGCACCAGGACACAAGATCTACCCCTATCTCCTGCGCAAGCTTCCGATCGTGAGGCCCAATCAGGTTTGGGCGACAGACATCAGCTACATCCCCATGGCCAAGGGGTTCGTCTATCTCGTCGCCATCGTCGACTGGTTCAGCCGCAAGGTTCTCAGCCACCGGATCTCGATCACGCTGGAGGCCGACTTTTGCGTGGAAGCGCTCGAGGAAGCCCTGGCGCGCTATGGCAAACCGGAGATTTTCAATACGGACCAAGGCAGCCAATTCACGAGCCAGGCCTTCACCAGTGTGCTGATGCGAGAAAAGATTGCCATCAGCATGGACGGCCGCGGCGCCTGGCGCGACAATGTCGTGGTCGAGCGGCTGTGGCGCTCAGTGAAGTACGAGGAAGTCTACCTGCACGCCTACGCATGCGTCAGCGAAGCGCGCAGTTCGATCGGCCGATACCTGGGCTTCTACAACGCCCGGAGACCTCACTCGAGCCTCGGCGGACGTACGCCCGATCAAACCTACTTTGACAATCTGCCACAGGCCGTGGCAGCGTGAATTGGCCGCGACTTGCGGGGCGTCACTCCGGCCGGGCTACGCCCGACCTCCATGACGCCCCGCAGGCAGCAGCTTGAACAACCAAACCGCAGACGATCCACTTATCAAACGTCAAAGGCTGTTCAGACAAACCGAGCCACTTCTATTCTCTCTCCGTCCAAGCTAGCTTTAGTCTTGGACAATGGGCGTTTGCTGGGACCAGGCGCGCGGCTCAAGGGGCAGCGCATAGTCGCCGTGGATAGTAGCTGGTCTCCACCTTATGGAATTGCCTCAAATTATGATGGCAAAGCCAATCAGATCGAGGCGGACTTTGTAGATCGGCGCTCCAAGATCGAGTTCTCAATCCATCTGCTTGCGCATAATGACGGCGTAGCGGTACGATTTGTTCTTCTTTCGGCCCCGAAAAAGAAGGTAAAACTCGGTGGCGAAGCTATCGAATTTTGCTTCGCTGACGGCACCGAAATATGGAGCAGCCGGGATGAGGGCGAATATGCCATCTCAAAGCCCGGCGCGCTTGCGCCCGTTCCTCACCCTGAGCTCACCAATAGCACCGATAAGGGCAATTTCGCAGACACTCCCCTTCTTGCCCTGACCAAGGATGGGTTGTCACTTTCGATAAGCGAATCTGATCGCCTTCATTATCCCCGGCTGATGTTTACCGGCGGCGACAATCCTCTCAGCGTCGTGACGAAACTCATGCACTTCCCTGGGAGAGCGACTGGCTATTCCGGCCCCGGCGAAACGCATGCCGCCCCTATTTTTGAAGTCGAGGCGCCTTTCACGACACCATGGCGGCTCATTCTGGTGAGCGACAAGCCGGCGGGGTTGCTCGAAAAGGCTGGGCTAATCCCGACGCTTGCCACCCCCAATCGTCTCGGGGACACATCATGGATCAAGCCCGGCAGAGCATTCCGGATCCGCGCGCCCTATAGCTTCCAGAGCGCCATGGATGGCTTGGCCTTTGCCGAGAAGCGCAAGCTCGATTTCATAGAGTTCGACGTTCACTGGTATGGCGATGGAACCGACTCCAGCGATGCAACCCGTCCTATTGACGGATTCGACCTCCCGACTATCGTAGCGCGGGCACGCGAAAAAGGCATCGGCACGATCGTCTATGTCGACCGCGTACCTGCCATGCGGCAGCTCGATGACATCGTCGCGACTTACCAGAAATGGGGCATTGCCGGGATCAAGTTCGGCTTCATCTGGGAAGGACGGCAAGAAGATGTCGATTTTATCTACCAGCTTGTGAAGACCTGCGGCGAGGCCAAGCTGCTAGTAAATCTGCACGACAACTTAAGGCCGGCGGGCCTCGAAAGAACCTTGCCAAATTATGTTGCGCTTGAGGGGGTTCGCGGGAATGAACAGTTCCCCACGGCGCGGCATAACGTCACCCTTCCGTTTACTCGCGCTTTGTCCGGCCCGATCGACTACACGATTTGCTACGACCACTATATGAACAAGACGACCAATGCTCATCAGTTGGCGATGGCTGCGGTCTATTATAATCCGCTTACCTTCCTCTATTGGTACGATATCCCGTCAAAATACGCGATCGGCGCGTGGCCTCCGCTCAAGTGGTTTGATGAGTGCCCCACCACCTGGGAGGAGACACGCGCTATCGATGGCCAGCCGGGCCTCTTTGTTGCGGTGGCGCGGCGCCACAAAGGCCGTTGGTTCCTGGGCGCTATGACCAATGAGGACCCACGCACCATATCTGCGCCTCTCTCCTTCCTTGGTACGGGCAAGTGGAAGGCCACGATCTTTGCAGATGGCGCGGCGGGCGCTCAGCCCAGATTGACTCCTGTGTCGATCCTGACGCGAACAGTTACGGCAGAAGATGTGCTGCCCCTGGATCTCAAACCGTCAGGCGGACAAGCAATCCTTTTCGAAGAGTTGAATTAAGACTCGGGGGACTGCCGAGCTGAAAAATCGGTCGGCAGTCCCGACGATCAAACATAAAATGGTATCGATACCTATTTTTGGGAGAGAATGGGATGAAGGGATGTTCGAAATTCACAGCAGCGGCGTCGGCAGGCGTTTCCGTCGTAGCCCTGGCTGCCGCAGGTCCCGTATGGGCTCAATCTCAACAGACGCAGCCCGCTTCGGATGCAGATATCGTCGTGACAGGCGTTCTTCGAGATACGCTCGCGAGCAAAGCGCCCATCGCACTTACGAACGTCAACGATCAGAAGATCCGCGACGTCGTTCCAGTAAGCGCCGCAGACCTTTTGACGGAAATTCCCGGGGTCGTTGTGAACAGCGACAATGGCGAGACGAAAAACTCGGTGTATGCGCGCGGCCTGTCTAACGGTACGGCCTCAGGAACCTTTGGCTATTATTGGACTCAGATCCTCGAAGACGGCATGCCCGTCGTGCCCAGCCTCTATTCCAATTTCCAACCTGACATGTTCCTGCGCGCGGACGTCACGACCAAGCGGGTTCAGGCTGTGCGCGGTGGGTCCGCAGCAGTGACGGGCCCTAATGCGCCGGGCGGGCTGTTCAACTATATCTCGAAGACCGGCCTCACTGATCCTGGTGGGATGATCATCGCTCGCCTGGGCTTGGAAGGTGATGATAATGTCTATCAGAAATTCGACGCTTATTATGGCGCGCGTAACGACGCCAAAACTTTTGGCTGGTCTTTGGGTGGCAACTATCGGCGTAGCTTCGGCTATCGCGAAATCCCCTATCCGCTCAACAAGGGCGGCCAGATAAAGGGTAACGTGAACGCCCTCTACGACAGCAAATTCGGGTCTGGCGGACTTCTATTCACGTTGAAGTATCTTAACGATCATACCGGCAATCTTGATAGCTACAGGCCCCTTGCCTACGGCTTCGATAATCCGCAGTTTACGGATGTTTTCGGCAGATCGGTCAACTTTCTTCCGACCGAGAATATCGCCCACTCCGTCCCTTTCGGAGCGGATGACTCCCGCTATTGGAACCCAAGCGATTTCAGCCATGAGGAAAGCCTCGCTGCCGGGCTCAAGTGGGACCACGACTTTGGCGGAGGCTGGAAGATATCCAACAACCTGCGCGTCCAGCAAAATAAGGTTGAGCACACTTACGCAACCGACATTGGGTATCAAAGCCTGCTCAATGCCGACACGTTCCGCTTGATGAGGACGCAGCTTGCCGGCCTCGCTAATACCCCGGGCTTCTTCACTTTGAGTGACAGGTCCACGGGGCAAACCCTGGCCCGTGTCTATCGTGTTACCGCTGCAAGCCAGTCAGGAATCTGCGTCACTCCAGTGTCCAACGGCTACTGCATCGATCGCACTACGCCTAACCTCCTTCCCAATCAGACGATCGTCAACGAAGCACCGATCGATAGTACCAACCTCATTCTGACAGTAGGTTCCAGTAACGCAAACGGCATCATTCGAAGCCGTGATTTCATGGACCTCTTCACGCTCACCAAGAGCTTTTCAACGATCACGGTAACCGGTGGCGTCTACTTCAGCCAGAGCCGCTTCTCTCGCGATTTCGCCTATGGCGGCCGAGGGGTTATGCCCTTGCAAAATGGACCGTCGCCGCTGGACGTGACATTCCAGACGACGACCAGCACCACTGCCGGAGGCGCCGCTGGTACAGTTTACCAATTGACCGACCCGGCAGGCTTTGGCGCATTGGGAAGTTCTGTCGGCCTGACGCTTCAAGACCGCGCTAAGACGCGCGAAATCTCGCCTCTGTTTGGGATCACGTGGGAGCCAAACGACAAACTGCTGTTCGACTTCGGAGCCCGCTACACTTTCTATCGCGGATGGGGCGAAAATCGCCGCTTTGCCACCAATCCTGACGCAACGTCACGGACATTCGGCGGCCTGGATGGAGACCCGCTCACGCTTTACGATAATCTCTACGCAATCGAAAGCAGCGCCACGCGCTTCACCTTCGATAAGCGAGTATCATACCTCCAATATAGCGGGGCGGTGAGCTATATGTTCAGCAATCAGGCCGCCGTGTATTTCCGCTACACAAAGGGGCGAAAAAACCAGGATGCGTTTTGGGACGGCTTCAATGTCTCCCAGAAGCTCGCAGACGAATATACGCTCGATCCGCTGCCCACCATCGAACAGATGGAGCTGTCGCTGCAGTACAGAAATCGCTGGCTAACGTTCAATCCGGTGCTGTTCTACACCGACCTAACAAACGTGCCAGTTCGACGGAACGATGGATTGTTGGCCGATGGAGCGACGCGCTATACCACTCGCCCATTCTTCAGCCATTATCGGTCCTACGGTCTGGAACTGGACAACAGCATCCGTTTCGCACGGTGGTTTGACATCCGTAACGTCCTCACGCTTAACTGGGGCCGGTCAGTGTCCTTCGCCAGTATAAACCTTGGCACCTGCAATGGCGTCCCCACCCCTGAGAAATGCCCCAACGGCATTCAGCCGCAGGATGATGATTTCGCCGAATATATCTCAGGTCCCCAGGAGCGTGCGGCAAGGGTCACATATAATGGAACGGCCAACTTCCATTTCGGTCCACTCACAGCCTATTATCGCTTCCGTTACATCAGTTCCAGGCCGGTGACAGTCCGAAATACATTCCGCCTGCCGGCGCAAAAACTATCTGACTTCGGACTTCGCCTCGATGCGTCAGACGCAATCCAGATATCGTTCAACATCAACAATCTGTTCAACGACATCAATCCCACGCAGGTCTCTCAAGTCGGCACAAGGCCGTCCAATCTCACGGAGGAGCAGTTCCTGGAGCTATATCCAAACGCGCTCTCGCAAGTGCAGACCAACGCCCCTCGATCTTAGAGGCTGTTTGGGAAATCGGCGGCAGGGGTTGTCATAGGCGTATCTGCGTGATTCAGGCTCTGGATGTGGACGCAGCAGAGCCGGGGGCGGATGGCCCAGATTGCGAAGAAGACGAAGCGTTATCCCAGTGACCTGACCGATGAGGAATGGGATCGCCTTGCGCCGTTGATGCCCAAGCCGGGTCGTCGAGGCCGTCCCCGCGAGGTGGATTTCCGCGAAGTGATCAACGCGGTCCGCTATCTGGTGCGATCGGGGTGTGGTTGGCGGATGCTGCCGATCCATTTTGGCGCCTGGCAGACGGTCTATGGCTGGTTTCGGGAGCTGGCACGCAGGTTCCTGTTCCAGACGATCCACGACATCGAATTGATGTTGGACCGAGAACGTGAGGGGCGAGAAGCCAGCCCCAGTGCGGCGGTCATCGACAGCCAGTCGGTCAAGGCGCCTTCCGCAGAAAAGCGCGGTTTTGACGCAGGCAAGAAGATCGTCGGTCGCAAGCGGCATATCGCAGTCGACACCGATGGACGCTTGCTGATGGTCAACCTCACTACCGCCGATATCTCCGATAGTGCAGGCGCTCAGGCGATCCTCGATGGCATCCGCAAGCGCTGGCCGTGGGTGAAGCATCTCTTTGCCGATGGCGCCTATGATCGCCTCAAGCTCATGGACAAGGCCAGCTACCTCGACTTTGTCGTGGAGGTCATCCGTCGAAGCGATCGCCAGCAGGGCTTCAAGGTGCTTCCGCGCCGCTGGGTCGTCGAACGCACCTTCGGATGGATGACCCGATGGCGCCGTCTGGTCCGCGACTACGAAAAGCGCATCGACGTCTCACAGGCGATGATCCTCGTCGCCATGGGTGGAAACCTACTACGCCGAAACGCTCATCCCTGATTTTCCAAACGGACTCTTACTTCCTCACCATGGCAGTGCGTTTTTGACATCATGATCAGAAAGAAGTTCTTCCTCACGCTCTCTGCAGCCGCCCTAGCGGCCGGTCTGACGCCAGCCATGGCAGCGGATGTGCCGACCCTGGCATTCAATCCTGCTAACATGGCCAGAGTGAAACAGCTGCTGGCATCAGACAGTGAGGCGGCGGCTCGCTGGAATGTGCAGAAGAAAATCGCCGATGATGCCATCGCCACCCAACCCAAGGGCGACCGCAATATCGATGCAGCTCTTGAAGCTCTAGCGTTAGCTTATCGCGTCACAGATGACGGCAAATATGCCAGGGCCGCCCGCGATCTTCTGATAGCTCGAGCCCAAAAAAAGGACTGGCTCACAGATCTTCCGTTAGCGCGCCGAGACCCGCCCTGGAAGTCCGATCTGGGAATGGGCTTCGCAGCCGCAAGCAGCGGCATAGCCTATGATGCAATACGACCGACGTTGTCTTCCGCCGATCGAAATATCATTGTCCAAGGCATCATCAATGGTGCGATCGAGCCGATCGTTGACGACTGGATTGATGGTCGCAAGCGTATCCATGCCTTGGACACAATGGGCCATAACTGGTGGGGACATATTGTTTTTGGCGCGGGCGTTGCCGCGCTTGCTTTGAAGGATGATGACTCGCGCGCTCTCGAATGGGCCAAGCGGATCGATCAAGCGAGCACCGAATGGTTCTCATTCACCGGCTCGCGGATCGAAAGTAAGCCTGCAACCTTTGGAACGGATGGCGCCTATTCCGAAACGATTGGCTACGCCGAACTCGGCCTTCACAGCCTCATGCTCTTCCGCCGCTCCTGGGTAGAAGCGTTCGGGGCTCAGCCATCTCCGATCGCCAACCTTGAGAAGACAGCAGACTATTTCATCGCCGCCGCCTATCCAAAAACCAGCGGGTGGAGCTCTCTCAATTTTGGTGACAGCAGGCCGCCAAGTTGCGGATGCCACACCCTCGCCGACTTCTGGGCCTTGGGCGATCGAAATCCAGCCTATCTGACCTATATAGCAGGCTTCTCAGGCGTGGCGGAAAAAGATGCCTGGAAAGATGCAATCAACCTCCCCTATTTCCCAAGCGCCGCAGAGCGCCAGGCAGCAAGAGCGCCTATTAGCAAGGGCACAACGACGGCATTCCCAAGTCAGGGACTGCTTTCGATGCGTGACAGCTGGAACGAAGATGCCACCCTGTTTGCCCTCAAGTCGGGGTTCACTTGGAACCACAACCACGCCGACGCAGGTAGCTTCAACCTGTATCACAAAGGGCAAAGCCTGATCGTGGACTCGGGTCACTCAAGTTATTCGACCCCAGAATATGACGGGTATTTCCGCCAGAGCGTCGCGCACAATGTCGTGACGATCGATGGCAAGGCTGAACCGCCGTCGGACCTCTATGATGGATCCCATTTCATGGGAGCGATCGACCATGTCCTGAGCACGCCTGACATACGGTACGCCTGGGCCGACGCGACCGGCCCGACCTCTCGCTATTTCCAGCGCAACTACCGCAATATTCTCTGGATCGGCGACACCATATTGATCATTGATGACCTGCGCAGCTGGGAGATCGGTCAGTTCGAATGGTTGTTCCACTATCAAGGGAATGCCAAGAAAACTGGCAAGGCAATTCGAATCCATAACGGCACCGCCGCGGCAGACGTGACCCCACTTTTCCCAAACACCTTGCCGGATGGCGGTCTCCCTACTGACTATCCTTATGCGATGAGGCTGTCCGAACATGAGGGCCTCAAGGATGGTGAAACGCAGGTCAAGCAAAGCTACCTCGGGTTTCAGCCGGCAGGCAAAACTGATCGCGAGAAATTCCTGGTGGCCATTCAGCCGCTACGGGAGAACCGTCCGGTATCCAAAATCGAGAAGCTTGAGGGCCTCGACTGGATTGGGGTGCGCATTCTGGGTCCGGATCGCACGACCGAAGTCTATATGAACAAGCTCGCAGATGGGCGCCTGCGACATCGCAATGCGAACACCACGCTCGCGGGATATGAGACCGATGCATACCTATTCGCGATCAGCTGGCCTCGGGGCGCATCGCCTATAGCGCGGCGATCTGGATGAGAAGCTGGCGTCAATCAGGATGAGAACTGATCGTCGCGGTGTTCATGTGGTGCCTGCTTTGATTGACGCTGGCAAGCGCTACTCGCAGGTTTGATTGTCGCTGCGCGACATTTCCTCGGTGGACTTGATTGTCGCGAAGGTCGCTGGCCGGCCAGCGCGTGATTGTCGCTGGATCGCCGAGCGGCGGCGGTAGCTCTCGACGTTCATTTCGAAGATCGTCGCGTGATGCACAAGGCGGTCCACGGCGGCGAGCGTCATGGCGGGATCGGGGAAGACCCGGTTCCATTCACCGAAGGGCTGGTTGGCGGTGATGAGCGTGGAGCGCCGTTCGTACCGCGCGCTGATCAGCTCGAACAGGACGGACGTTTCGGCCTGATCCTTGGTCACATATGCGAGGTCGTCGAGGACCAGCAGATGATATTTGTCGAGCTTGGCGATCGCGGCCTCGAGCGCCAGTTCGCGGCGGGCGACCTGAAGTTTCTGGACCAGATCGGAGGTGCGAGTGAACAGGACACGCCAGCCATTTTCGATCAGCGCGAGACCGATTGCCGCTGCCAGATGGGTTTTACCCCCGCCCGGTGGACCGAACAGGATGAGGTTGGCGCCTTTTTCGAGCCAGCCATCGCCGGAACACAGCGCTGTGACCTGGGCGCGCGAGATCATCGGCACCGCGTCGAAGGCGAAGCTGTCGAGGGTCTTGCCCGGTGGCAGGCGGGCTTCGCCCAGATGCCTTTCGATCCGGCGACGATCCCGTTCTGCGATCTCATGCTCGGCGAGCGCCGCGAGCAGACGGGCGCCAGGCCAGCCTTCCTTATCGGCCCGCGTGGTGAAGTCGGACCAGACCAGTTTGATCGCCGGCAGGCGCAGGTCGTTGAGGATGAGGCTCAGGCGCTGGGCGTCGATAGCGGGTGCGTTCCGGCTCATGCGGCTTCTCCCGTCAGGAGAACATCGTAGGTGGCAAGGGGGACCAGTTCCACCACCACATCGGGAAGCGCCGCTGGATCTGGAGCAAAGCGTTTCCGCAAGGCATCCATGTCAGGGAGACGATCGGCAGCCACGTCAGCGGCCAGCAGTTCCGCGAGTTCCGCTTCGCAGGCTCTTTCGTGCGCCATTGCCAACAGCTCTACCATCTGCCGGCAAGCGGTCCGTTCGGGCAACGCGGCGATGAGCCGGTCAAAGGTCTGATGATACGGCTCCCTTGGGAACAGCTGGTCACGATAGACCAGCTTCAGGAGCGCCATGGGTTTGCGCCGCAGGCTATGGATGACGTGCCGATAATCGACCACATGGCCGTGGGCGCCATTGTTGAAGGACCGTCCGCGCCGCAACGTCATCAGGTGGGTGCCGCCGATGAAGAGATCGAGCCGGTCATCGTAAAGCCGGACCCGTAGCCTGTGTCCGATCAGCCGTGAGGGCACGGTGTAGAACACCTTGCGAAGGGTGAAGCTGCTGCTCGAGGTGACCGTGACGATCGTCTCCTCATAATCGCTGGTGCGCGCGCCAGGCAGCGGCTGCAATACCGCACGCTCGGCGTCGATGCGCGGGCCATTGCGGCGGTTCTTGCGGCTGACGACCTCGTCGATGAAGTGCCGGTAACTCGCCAGATCATCGAAGTCCCGCGATCCGCGCATCAGCAGCGCGTCCTTTATAGCCGCCTTCAAATGCCCGTGCGGGCTCTCGATCCCGCCATTCTCATGGGCAATGCCGCGGTTGTTGCGCGTCGGCGTCATGCCATAATGTTCGCACAGGGCGTCATAGCGCAGCGTCAGATCCTGCCGGGCGTCGGCATCCAGGTTACGGAACGCGGCCGACAGGCTGTCGCTGCGATGCTCGGTCGGGGCGCCGCCGACGGCCCACAGGGCGTTTTGCAGCCCCTCGGCCAAAGCGACATAGCTCTCGCCGCCCAGAATGACATGGGCGTGTTCGAAGCCCGACCACATCAGACGGAAATGGTAGAGGCGATGGTCGAGCGGCACGCCAGCGACCGTTACCTCCTCATCCTTCATCTCGGTGAAGTCCGACAGGCCGAGCCGTCCTGGTTCATGCGTCTGTCGGAAGATCACTTCCTGTTCAGGGCCATGAATGGCCCGCCACGCCCGGATACGTCGCTCCAATGTTCGTCGGATGCCCGCATCGAGATCAGGATGCCGGCGCAGCATCTCCTCGAAAATGGCAACCACCCTGATGCCAGGCGCCGCCTGAAGCAAGGGCACGACCTCTTCCTCGAATATCCCGGCTAACGGATCCGGGCGCCGCCGCTCTCGCTGGGCCTGTTTCTGGGATGGAAGCCGAGGATCTCCCTCAATGCGATAGGCTGTCGCCGTGCTGATCCCGGCCTTTGCAGCGGCCACCGGCACGGCATGGGTATGTCGGAACTTCATGTAGAGCCTCATCTGATGATCGTTGACGTGGCGGCCCGGCATCCGCGGCATCCCCTCTCTCGAAGTTATGCCTCTGAGTACCTGACCGGCCGCAACCACCAGAAACGCCCCCAGAAAGGGCGCAATCGCCACCTGCTGATCCGGCTCCGGGCTACGCCCTACG
Organism: Sphingobium salicis subsp. salicis; assembly: GCF_049472635.1. Taxonomy (NCBI): domain Bacteria; kingdom Pseudomonadati; phylum Pseudomonadota; class Alphaproteobacteria; order Sphingomonadales; family Sphingobiaceae; genus Sphingobium; species Sphingobium salicis. The sequence continues at coordinate 1,538,051 of NZ_JAYRCS010000001.1, read as the reverse complement.
CCGGATCAGCAGGTGGCGATTCTCATCTTGATTGACGCTGCTCTCTCATCCTGATTGTCGCGCGGCACATCGCCCGCGACGGCTCCCGACCAAATGCTGATCGTCAACGGCAGTTATGTCCGCAAGGATGGCTCAGCCCTGCTCGACTCTCTGTCGAAATTATCGATGCATATCGACCTAGGACGGGGTGGAAAGGTTGAACTGAATAACCAGCCGCACGCGAACATTCGTCTTAAATGCAGCACGTCGCTATCGATTGAAGGAAAAGCTGTCGCTTGTAAGGACGGCTACACACTCATCTCGAGCAACTGATCACAGCGCTGACTGATGGCTGGGCTAAGATCATCGCGCGGTCACGCATCATAAAATCTCTGGCTGACCATCTCAGGGCCGGTGGCGTTTGGTGTCCGCATCTGTCGCGTGAGAGCCTGGTCATGCGGACTTTGTATGATGCCCCCTAAACCTGTCAGCGCGCAGCATAATTCGAGAGAAACAGCTGATTTTGATTGCGCGACATCCCAAGAAGCGGTAGAAGATTGTTATCGATATCAGATGCTTCAGACCTATCCGAATGAGCTTTCAGTGCCACGACGTGAAAGCTGCATTCGCCTCATCGCCGGCTTTCAGCCAAGGGATTTCGTCTGATCATCTGAGTCGATGCGAGGGGGCAGGGTTTCTGCACGAACACTTCCCCCTCACCCTCCCTTAACTCATCGGGCCGCCCCTCTCCGGCGGCCCGTTTTCTTTTGGGCGGGGACCAGACCGCTTGATCACCTTAGCCTAGCTGCACGAACGAGGGAGTGGTCTTCTCACGGCGTGATCTTGAACCAGTCGAAATCGGCGTAGCCTACCGTCGTTGCTACTCCGGCCGGCTTCGCAAAGGCGGCTTGAGCGAACAAACCAATCTGCGCTCCAACCCAACGCCCAGGCCGGCTTTGAAACGGCAACCCCAATGGCGTGAACATGATCCCATCAAGACTGTAGCTGAACACGACATGCATGTGTGTCTCTCGCAACATCGACGGCCAATACGGTGAGAAATCGGGCGGTGGCACCTCGACCGTGGTTGGCTTCACCTGCATGCGGAGCCAGACTTTGTCGGTTAAAAGCTTGGGTCCAGCGTATTCGCTAATCGGGCTACCTGGGATCGACTTGTCTTTTGTGACCTGAACAAGCTGCAAGCCGGCCTTTCCTTGCTCAACGCCAATCCACGCAAAATTAGTACCGTGGACCGAAATGCCTGCCCGCTCGCCTTCACGTTTGAACTCGGGGCGCATAAGGGTTGTCGCAGTAAACGAGGTTGCGGGCAGCTTTTGGGAGAGGATAGCTCCATTCTCATAGAGATCCTGAGATCCTGTCACCGATTTGAGCCGAAGCCACCCGCTTTCGACGGACATCCAGTCTGCTGAGGGGTTGCTACCAAATTGCCAGGCTAAGCTTATCCTGTCAGCGAAATCGTCGTCAGACACCGGCGCCGCTATCGGCTGCGCTGCGACTTTAGGTTTTTGATGCCGAAAAACAGGTTGACCCCGGCTCGCATTTTCAGAGGTCTCACCGATGACCGGCCAGCCATTCACCCAACGCATTGGTTGAAGATGGACAACTCTGCCGTAACTGTCTCGGTCCTGGAAATGCAGAAACCAGTCTTCCTCTTGAGAAGTCGCAACCCAGGCCCCTTGGTGAGGGCCGTTGGTCTCTGTTCGCCCCTGATCCATGACATTCCGCCCTTCATAGGGGCCGGTAATCGATCGACTTCGAAAGACGCCTTGCCAGCCGCCCTTCACGCTGCCGCTCGGCACAAAGACATAATAGTAACCGTCTCGTTTATAGAGCTTCGGCCCTTCTGTCGTTTGCCAAGGCCGAGCTCCTAAGCTCGTCATCACAGGCGGCTGCTTGTCGCCGTCTATGATGACCAGCTCTGCTCCTTCGGTCGAATTTCCTTCTTTGTTCAGTCGCTTGAGCGCAATTATATTCGCTCTCCCGGATCTGCTTTTCGCATATGCATAGGCGAGCCATCCTTTCCCATCATCATCCCAGAACGGAGCAGGATCGATTACTCCAGGGGTTGCGTCGACCTGCACCGGTGAAGTCCATGGTCCACGGGGATCAACTGCTGAGACAACATAAATCCCTCCATCGGGATCGGGATAGTAAATCATGAACCGGCCGTTACGATGGCGTATTGCGGGCGCCCAAACACCCCCTCCGCGCCGTGGCACGGCAAAATGCGCATCTGGCGGTATTTTTGCTAGCGCGTGCCCGATGATTGTCCAGTTTACGAGATCGCGACTGTGGAGAATCGGCAGGCCGGGCACATCCGTGAAGGACGAAGCTGTTAGATAAAAATCATCGCCAACCCGAATTACATCTGGATCGGAATAGTCTCCGATCAACACCGGGTTTCGATAGGTTCCATCGCCTTGATCTGCAAACCACCTTCCATCTGCGGCAAGCAGCTGCGGGGAGACGCAGCAGGCTAACGAGAATAACGAAAGCCCCACCTTTAGCCGGTAGACCATGATCCCTGCCATCTCCCGCTTTTAGCTGTGACCGCGTTCAGCCAACAAATATGCTCCAATGAGACCTGGAGGTTCGGCGCATAACGGCGCAACAATTCGCTCGGCCATTTGCTCTGCGTTCGTCACTGCCCCAAAATAGCCTGCCAACAGATCTGCCGTCTTTTGATGGATGAGTGGGAAGAGACGCTCCTGCTTCATCACCCCTCCCCCAAGCACGATGCGTTCCGGCGACACTGTGAGAAACAAGGTCATGCAGAGCTGTGAGAGATAATGCGCTTCCACGTCCCAGAACGGATGATCATCGGGAAAATGCGAAGGTGTCTCACCCCAAGCCGCAGCCACTGCCGGACCGCTGGCAAGGCCTTCAAGGCAATCTCCATGGAATGGGCAAACGCCAGCAAACCCTTCATGAAAGGGATGCCTGCGGGGCAGGATGTGACCGGCCTCAGGATGACTAAGACCATGGACCGGCTGACCACCGCTCACTAAGCCGATACCGATTCCAGTCCCTACGGTGACGTAGGCCAATTGGGTAATATCAGGGCCAGCCGCGGCGGCTTCTGCCAAAGCTGCTGCGTTGACGTCCGTATCGATCACCATCGGCACGTCGAGAAAGGCCCGCGTCCGATCGAGCATATCCGCCCCTTCCCAATATGGTTTGGGCGTTGCCAGGATTTGGCCGTAGCGGCTTGAAGAAGCCCGCAGCTCGACAGGACCGAAACTTGCTATTCCAAGGCCAGCAATCGGCCCATGCCGACCAGCTTCTTTGAAAAAGTCCGCCACTTCACCAAATGTCGTGTCGGGATCGCGGGTTGCTATGGTCCTTGTTTCGATCGAACCGCTCTGAGCGCTGCCGATCCCGCACACGAACTTAGTGCCGCCCGCTTCAATGGCGCCATAAATCGTCATGAATTTTCCTCGGTTAAGGGAAAGTTTTCTGGCTAACCGGGCACGCCGTCTGCCGAGGCCCTCTTCACCAGCGTCAACATTTCACGCACATGCCGAACTTCCGGCTTCACGCCGGTGCGAGCCTGGCGAACCTGATCGCTAAGCAGCGCGACTGCACGGGATGCCATGTCTGAGATTGGCTGACGGATTGTCGTAAGTTCAGGCCAAACTGTCGACGCTATCTGCGCGTCGTCAAACCCGACGACCGACAAATCGTCCGGAATGGATAGCCCTTTTCCATGCGCAATCGCCGTGACAGCTGCAGCCATGTCGTCGTTGCTTGCGAAAATAGCGGTCGGCCTGTCCGGCCCCGCCAATAATTGATGGGCAGCATCAAGGCCGGAACGATAGGTAAAAAGGCCAGGGGCGATCCAGTCATCTCGAATCATCAGCGATGCGCCAGCCATAGCCGCTCTGTAGCCCTGCTCGCGGCGCTGCGACGGTGAATGCTGGGGATCCCCCTGAACAAATCCTATTGCTCGATGGCCGAGACCAATAAGGTAGCGCGTCATGTCATACGCGCCTTTGTAGTCATCCACGATTATCGCCGAAACGCCCTCTCGTGGAATGGCGGTCGCAAACGCAAGAGGTATGACATCCGAGCTAAGGGCGAGATCCAGTACGGCTTGGGAGTCACACAAGGGAGGCGGAAGGATTACCCCCCCAATTCGCGACTCTATGAGCCGCTTTAGCCCCTCCAGAGCCTCCTTTTCGTTACGACCTGATTCGATCAGAAACTGACAACCGCTCTCACCGCTTTGACGAAACGCCCCCATCAAAAACGCACCAAGGTTCGACGAAGAAGGATTGGAATATATCGCGCCCACGCGAACCGCGCTCGAGAAGCTCCGGGCGGTGAGATTGGGCGAGTAATCAAGCTCAGCGATGGCAGCGTTGACCTTGTCACGCATCGCCTCACTCACATGTCGCTTCCCCGTCATCACGCGGGAAACAGTCATGGACGAGACACCGGCATGACGTGCCACGTCATGGATCGTCACCACTGGACGGTGAGCGCTCTTAACACCTCCGTCTTTATCCTCTTTATCACCAGCCATTCGACGAGACTTCCTCACCACAGCCCCCGGCGATTGCAAGCCGGCGCTTATTGATATCGATAACCCATTCGTCGGGTCTGTCAATCAATAGCGCTTGCCAAGCGATTTCCAACGAGGCATATTTGATATCGATAACAGATTATGAGGATGTCGTGCCCCTTCTTCGTCAGCGAAATTATGTCGCGTTAAGCGCATTCCTTTTCTGCTTCTTTTTCGCGCAAGCGATGGCAATCTCCTTGCTGTCGATATGGCTCACGCGTTCGCTCCATCTGAATGGAACCCAGGCTGGCACCATCTTCGCCGTGAATTCGGTTGGCGCGATGCTCGCGCAGCCGGTCTACGGATTTTTCTCGGATCGGATGGGGTTCCGCAAAGTCGTTCCAACCTTCATCGCCCTGCTGGTGATCCTTGCAGGTCCTTTTTTCCTCTACGTTTACGCGCCACTGCTGCATCATAATCTCGCCGCAGGCGCGGTCATCGGCGGCCTGTATCTTGGTTTCACTTTCATGGCGGGCAGCTACGCCCTGGAGAGCTATATCGACCGCGTCGGACGCAGGTATAAGTTCGAATATAGTCGGGCTCGCCTCTGGGGATCGATTGGCTTTGCTACGGCCGCCGCTTTTTCAGGCCGACTGTACAATATCGATCCGTCCATCAATTTCTTCCTGGCCAGTGCAGCAGGCCTACTCTTGCTTCCACTGATCAGGCTCGCGAAAATTGAGCCTGATCCAGATGCCCAGGCAGCTGCGGACAGGCTGACGCTAAAGGATTCGCTTTCGCTGCTATCGCAACCGAAATTCTGGCGATTCATGATCCTGATCCTCGGGGTGACCAATCTCTACTTGGTCTATGATCAGCAGTTCCCCTTCTACTTTTCCTCTCTTTTCCCTTCACCTGAGGAAGGGAACGCAATGTTCGGATATCTCAACTCCGCCCAGATATTCGTGGAGGCAGGAGGGATGTTTATCGCTCCTCTCATTGTACGACGGATCGGAGCTACGCGCGGCCTATTGCTCGCGGCCATGATCATGATCCTGCGCATTGCTGGATCCGGGTTGGCGGTCGGACCGATAACAATCTCGATGTGCAAAATGGCTCATGCCGTTGAATTGCCCATTCTGGCAGTATCGTTGTTTCGCTACATCGCGCATCATTTCGAGGCGAGGTTTTCAGCCACCGTCTATATGGTCGGTGTCAGCTTCGGGCACTCGCTAGGACTTGCGGTCCTCTCGCCGATTGTCGGCATCAGTTACGACCGGTTCGGTTTCCAGCATACCTATTTCCTGATCGCAGGCTTTGCGATGCTGTTCTGGATTTGGTCATTCTTCGCCCTTGCTCCGACCCCGCCCGAACATGTTTCGAGGCGTGTTGTAGAAAATGCTCCCAATAGCGCGAGTGCAGCCGCGCAAGGTTTCTAGCTCTTTGAGGAAATCCTTTAATGACTTCGATCATCAATGAACCGTAAGCGCTAAAACAGCCTCACTTGAAGGCGTTAGGCGGCCTGATCGATGACGGTGTTGGCGGCGGGGCGGCTATCTACCCAGTTGTAGGGGAGCAGATCATCGATCGGATCTGCGTCGCCGCGCAGGACGATACGGGTGAGGACATCGGTGAGGTAGGCCTGAGGGTTGATGCCGCCCAGTTTGCACGTTTCGATGAGGCTGGCGAAGGTCGCCCAGTTTTCAGCTCCCAGGTCATGGCCAGTGAACAGGGCATTTTTCCGCTGGAGCGTAATGGGCCTGATTGATCGCTCGACGGTGTTGTTGTCCAGCTCGATCCGCCCATCGTCGAGAAAGCGGACGAGGCCGTTCCAGTGGTTGAGGGTGTATCTGATGGCCTCGGCCGTATTGGAGCTTCGGGGCAGCTTGGGCAGCATCTCCTCGAGCCAGGGGCGCATGCCGGCGATGATGGGAGCGGATTCAGCCTGGCGGATCGCCAACCTGTGTTCGGGACTGGAACCTCGGATACGACCCTCGATCTTGTAGAGGTTGGCTATCCGCCTTAGCGCCTCATCGGCGACGGGGGCGTTGCCGCCCTTGGCATCGTCGAAGAAGCCACGCCTAACGTGCGCCCAGCAAAAGGCGAGCGTTCCCGGGCCGCCCTTCCGGTCCGGCGCCTCGATATGCTTGTAGGCGCCATAGCCATCGCATTGGACAATGCCGGTGAAGTCCCCGAGCAGCTTTTCCGCCCAGACTTTCCCGCGCCCCGGCATATAGGTGTAGGCGACCGCCGGTGGATCGCTGCCGCCATGTGCGCCATCATCACGAGCGATCGCCCAGAGATATCCCGTCTTCACCTTGCCCGTGCCGGGCGCCAGGACCTTGGCGGTGGTCTCATCGACGAACAGCCTGGCGCCCGTCAGAAGGTCCGCTTTCATCCGGCCGGTCAGGCGCCCGAGCCAACCCGCGGCTCGGCCCGCCCAGTTGCACATGGTTCCCCGGTCGATCTCGATACCTTGACGCACAAGCGCCTGCGCCTGACGATAGAAGGGCATGTGATCGGCATATTTCCTGACCAGAACATCGGCGATCAACGCCTCGGTGGGCAGGCCGCCTGGCACCACATGCTTAGGCGCGGGCGCCTGGAACACCCCCTCGCTGCATGCGCGGCACGCCATTCTCGGTCGGGACGTGACGATCACGCGATACTGGACCGGGATGACATCGAGCCGGCTCGATATATCGCTGTCTATGCAGTGCAGCGTGCCTCCGCAGCAGGGACATTCCTGCTCGTCTGGAAGGATCACTTCCTCAATGCGGGTCAGGTGCGCCGGCAGCGACGCCCGCGCTGTCCCGCTTTCCCTTCGCGCCCGTTCCTTCTTCTGGCCTGCTGCCTGCTCACCAAGCGCCTCCAGTTCAGCACGGGCGACGTCGAGATCATCGAAGGCAAGCGCCAACTGATCTTCGCTCAGCTTCTCCGACCGTTTCCCGAATGTCGTGCGGGTGATCTGGTCGATGATATGCTGCATCCGAGCTTCACGCTCGAGGCCGGCCAGGACCATCGCCTTGAGGGTGGCGACATCGTCAGGAAGGTCGGCTGCCGTGGCGGACATGCCCCATTTCTGGCAGTTTTGGAGCGGTCCGCAATGGCCTTTCGATCAGGGGAATCAGGCGTGCGACCTATCGCGTCGTCACCGGAACCTGGGTGCGCGGCGTGTGCATTTTCGACCATTGCAGCCCTTCGAACAAGGCTGAAGCCTGCGATGCCGACAGCCGCATCACGCCATCGTGCGCCCGGGGCCAATGAAAGCCTCCGGTCTGCAAGACCTTGCTCACAAGCACCAGGCCGGTGCCGTCCCAGACCAGCAGCTTGATCCTGTTCGCCCGCTTCGAGCGGAAGATGAAGACCACCCCCGAGAAAGGCTTGAGTCCGAGTTCATGCTCGACCAGCGCCGCCAGGCTGACGGCTCCTTTCCTGAAGTCGACCGGCTTTGTCGCCACCATCACCTTGAGTGGCCCTGGCGGGATGATCATCCAGACCGGCTCACAACAGCGAGCACCCGGGCGATATGTTCCTCGCTCGCGCCCGGCGGCACATGGATCGCGAGGGCGGTCGTGCGGATCACGATCTCATCGCCTCCACCATCAGCGGAGCCGGTGCCGCCCGCATCTTCGATCACCGCCGGGACAAAGCCCAGCTTCTTGCTGGACAGCCGCTTGCCCGGAATGCTGTCGTGCCGCCATGCGTAGAGCTGCTGCGGTAGCAGTCCATGCGTTCGTGCAATTTCCGCGATGTTGGCGCCGGGTTCAAAACTCGACGCGATGATCCGTGCCTTGGCCTCGGCCGACCAGCGCCGCCGCATCGGTCCTGCTGGAATGACGTCCATACGCGAGGGCCGCTGGCCCTCCTGCCTTTCGAAACCTGTTTCGAATGTTCTTACATCATCAGCCACTACGATACCCCTCAGACGAGGGGCGAAACATAGACAGATCAGCGCCTACGAAAATGTGGGGAGGTTTTCGCGCTTACAATGAACCTTTGGCTGCGCGCAAACTTGAGCCTATCACCAGCCACGATCTCGACTTGCAGATCAACGCGGTGCTGGCTCGGGTCGATAGGATGCTGCCGCAGTTCGGGGACTATTTTCCGGCGCCTTCGAGCGAGAGCGGCATTTATGCCCCGATCGACAATGTCGAATGGACCAACGGTTTTTGGACGGGAATGCTGTGGCTTGCCTGGCAGCTCACCGGCGACAACAAATACCGCACTGTTGCCGATCGCAACATCCAGTCATTTGCGACGCGCGTCGAGCGGCTGGTGAACGTTGACCATCACGACCTCGGCTTTCTCTATACCCTGTCGGCGTGCGCGGGATACCAACTTACCGGCGATACCCTGGCGCGCTCGTCCGGCCTCGAAGCTGCACGTCTCCTGCTCAAGCGCTTTGATCCGGTAGCGCAGGTGATCCAGGCCTGGGGCGACATGAAAGACCCCAAGCAGCGCGGTCGCATGATCATCGACTGTAACCTAAACGTCCCGCTACTCTATTGGGCTACGCGCGAAACAGGTAACAAGGACTTTGCTGCTGCTGCAGGCCAGCATCTGGCGCAAGCCGCTAAGCTTCTCGTTCGACCGGATGCATCGACCTTCCATACCTATTATGTCGATACCAAGACCGGCAAGCCCAGGTACGGCAGCACGCACCAAGGTCATTCGGATGACAGCAGTTGGGCCCGTGGTCAGGCATGGGGCATCTACGGCTTCGCCTTGGCTTGGCGGCATACCGGCGACCCGACCTATCTCGAACTGGCGTCGAAGCTGGCCAATCATTTCCTTAATCGCCTTCCCTCCGACGGGATATGCTGTTGGGATCTCATTTTCACGCATGAGGAAGAAACGCCCCGAGACAGTTCCGCAGCAGCTATCGCAGCGTGCGGATTACTCGAACTCGCTCAAGCATTGCCGCTGTCCGATACCATGCGCGAGACATATGAGGCATGGGCAACCTCGATCGTGCGGACTTTGGGGGCGCAATATCTGGCGCCAGTCGAAGGTTCAAACGCGGTCCTGCTTCATGCTGTCTATCATATGCCGAACAAAGCCGGCGTAGATGAAGCCTGCATCTGGGGCGATTACTTCTATCTCGAAGCCTTGATGCGCCTGCGGCGTCCCTGGCAGCCATATTGGGCCTGACCATGAGCGCACACAAACTGCAGTCGGTGGTCGTAGAAAAACCATGGGGTCGGTGGGATGTCCCTGCCCGCTTTGGCGGAAGCAGTGACCGTAGGATCGGAGAGATTTGGTTCACCGATGCATCGGCACCGCCTCTCCCTTTGCTGGTGAAGTATCTCTTCACGAGCGAAAAGCTCTCGATTCAAGTCCATCCTAACGATCAACAAGCCAAGCATGTCGGTCTTAGCGGTGGGAAATCCGAATGCTGGTATGTCCTGAATGCCGAGTCGGATGCGCGGCTTGGTATCGGACTGCGAGACCATGCGGTCATCGGCGACCTTCGCAAGGCGGCTCTCGACGGCTCGATCGAAGAGTTGATCGATTGGAAGCCCGTCCGCCCCGGAAGCTTTTTCTATATCCCGGCCGGGACAATTCATGCGATCGGCGGCGGCATCACACTCGTTGAAGTCCAGCAAAACAACGATGTGACCTATCGCCTGTTCGACTATGGGCGCCCACGCGAATTGCATCTGGACGACGGCCTGGCTGTCTCCCTCCCCACACCATACCATATTCGCGAGAAGCTCGTTTCTGCCAAGCTGAGCGAGCGCCTTGTCGAGCGCACACAATCACCGTTCGTGCTCGACACTGTCGCCCTCGCAAAGGGTGAGAGCTTCAAGGTCAGCACTGCTCCGGCCTGGTTCATTCCCTTGGAAGGAACGGGTAAGGTCGACGGCACCGATTGGTCTGCCGGTGAATGTTGGTATCTTGACGCTCCGTGCGTAGTCAGCGCGGATGGCGATGCCCACTTTTTCATAGCATGGCATCCCGATCATGGCGCGACAGCGCAATGATGTTCTGTAGATCGACATTCAAATCATTCACGTCAGGGATAATGCATCGCTCATTGGTCGTCCTGGCTGCCATGGCGATGCTCAGTCCGGTCCGAGCGTCTGCACAAGGTATGGATTGCACCAGATCGGCTGGAAACTCGCGACTCTTGGTGGTTTCGGACATTGGAAACGAACCGGACGATGCAGAATCTCTTGTCCGCCTGCTCCTGTACACCAACGAGATCGACGTCGAAGGCCTGGTGGCTTCAACATCGGTTTGGCAACGTGAACGCACGCGCCCCGAACTCATGCGCGAACGCATAGATGCATATGCGCAGATCCTCCCCAACTTACGTACTCACGACTGTCGCTTTCCCGAAGCCAACATGTTCAAAGCAGCGGTCAAAGTGGGCTCTGCCCAATATGGGATGGTTGGGGTTGGAGCTGGAAGGGGAACCGAAGGCTCACGTGCGATCATCTCAGCGATTGATCGGGATGATCCGCGTCCCTTGTGGATCGCGCTTTGGGGAGGAGCGGTCGATCTCGCTCAGGCTCTCTGGGACATCAAGGCAACACGTGATCCTGCAGCCATCAAGCGCGCAGTTGGAAAACTGCGGATATATGCCATCTCCGATCAGGACGATGCCGGCCCCTGGATAAGACGCAACTTCCCCCAGCTTTTCTGGGTAGGCAGCATTCACGCCTTCAACGACTATTCCCTTGCCACATGGCGAGGCTTGTCCGGCGACCTTTATCGAAAGCCTAATGAAGCCAACCCGCCGGTCGCGGGACCAGATGGCAGGCTGGTGACGAATGCCTGGTTGGAAGCAAATATCCGGCGAGGTCCCCTGGGCGAGAAATATCCGCCTTGGCTCTATGCCATGGAAGGAGACACGCCTTCATTCCTGAATCTGGTGCGCAACGGCCTGTCAGATCCAGCCCATCCCGACTGGGGCGGATGGGGTGGAAGATATGGCAAAATCTCGTCCGCCGACGGGCTTTTTACCGATGCTTCAGACAGCGTCATGGGAAAAGATGGCCAGCGATATCGCGACAATCAGGCAACCATCTGGAGATGGCGAGAGGCATATCAAAATGATTTCGCTGCTCGGATAGCCTGGACGGTTTCACCTGACTTCAAGTCAGCAAATCATCCACCACGACCGATCGTTCGCGGCGACAACTCCGACGCGATACTGAGCATCCGAGCCGAGCCAGATGAGCTTGTGGAGCTGGACGCTAGTGAAAGCAGCGATCCGGACGGAGATGCCCTCACCTTCCAATGGTTCTTCTACCCTGAAGCCTCTGGAACTCCCCATACTGCCCCTCCGGCCCTTACTGGGGCCGACAGCGCCAGAGTTAGCTTCAAGATGCCGGAGGACGGCCTCTCAGTCCTGCACCTGATCCTCGCCGTGCGGGACCGGGGTACTCCGGCCATCACGCGCTACAAGCGCATCATTTTCTGCAGTTCGCATCGCGATTGCGCCGCTTCACCCTCTTAAACCGGAGACAAGATGATGTTCGACAAATCCTATTATGCGACCCACCCCGACATGATGGAGTGCGTGTCGAACGAGGAACTGCGGGATCGCTATCTGATCGGCGGGCTGTTCCGTGACGGCGAATGCGTGCTCAACTATACCCATGCCGAACGCTTCGTGATCGGCGGCGTGGCGGTGGCCGATGCGCCGGTGAAGCTGCCGGCGCAGACCGAGCCGGCCTCGGCGGCGGGCCATCCCTTCCTGGAGCGGCGCGAACTGGCGATCGTCAATGTCTCGGGCGTGGAAGGCACCGTGACCGTCGACGGCGAAGTCTTCACGCTGGGCAACAAGGATTGCCTCTATGTGACGATGGGCGCCAAGGACGTGGAGTTCGCCGGCGCCGGCGCGCGTTTCTATCTCGCCTCCTGCCCGGCGCACAAGGCGTTCACCACCCGCAAGCTCGGCATCGCCGACGCCAATGCGCTGGAGCGCGGCAGCTTGGAGGAATCCAACGAACGCACCATCTTCCAGCTCGTCATCCCCGGCATCTGCGACAGCGCGCAGCTGGTCATGGGCCTGACCGTCCTCAAGCCCGGTTCGGTGTGGAATACCATGCCGCCGCACATCCATGAGCGCCGCAGCGAGATTTATTTCTATTTCGAGCTGGATGGCGATGCCGACCGCGTCTTCCATTATATGGGTGAGGGCGACGCGATGCGTCACATCATCATGGCCAATGAGGAAGCGGTGATCTCGCCGCCCTGGTCGATCCATATGGGCTCGGGCACCAAGGCCTATGCCTTCATCTGGGCGATGGCCGGCGAGAATCAGGACTATACCGACATGAACGTGCTGGACATCTGCCAGCTGGCCTGACGGTTTTTCGCCCCTTCCGCGCGAGCGGGAGGGGCCAGGGAGTCCTGACATGAGCACTATCTTCGATCTGACCGGCAAGGTCGCCATCGTCACCGGCGCCAATACCGGCATCGGCCAGGCGATCGCGCTGTCGCTCGCGGCGGCCGGCGCCGACATTGCGGCGGTCGGCCGCACCCCGGCGGAAGAGACCGTCGAGAAGGTCCGGGCGCTCGGCCGCAAGGCGGAGATCGTCTCGGCAGATCTTTCCAGCATCGAACCGGTGCAGCGCGTCGTCGACGAGACGATCGCCAAGCTGGGCGGGCTCGACATATTGATCAACAATGCCGGCATCATCCGCCGCGCCGACAGCGTCGACTTCACCGAGGAAGACTGGGACGCGGTGATCGACACCAATTTGAAGTCCACCTTCTTCCTCGCCCAGGCGGCCGGGCGGCACATGCTGGCACAGGGCAGCGGCAAGATCGTCAACATCGCCTCGCTGCTGTCCTTCCAGGGCGGCATCCGGGTGCCGAGCTATACCGCGTCCAAGAGCGGCGTCGCCGGCCTCACCAAGCTGCTGGCGAACGAGTGGGCGGCCAGGGGCGTCAACGTCAACGCGATTGCGCCGGGCTATATCGCCACCAACAACACCGCCGCGCTGCAGGCCGACGAGACCCGCAACCGCCAGATCCAGGAACGCATCCCGGCCGGCCGCTGGGGCGACCCGAGCGACATTGGCGGCGCCGCCATGTTCCTGGCCTCGCCGGCGGCGAACTACATCCATGGCCATATCCTCGCCGTCGATGGCGGCTGGCTGGCGCGATAGCCGCAGATGAGGAAGCGCCGTGCGGGCACGGCGCTTCTTTGCCAAATAGATACGAAGGGAAGAGGAAAAATGCTCAGCTTGAAGAACCGGCGCAATTACATCCTCCTCAGTTCCTTCGTTTTTTTCTTCTTTTTCGCTCAGGCTGCAGCGATCTCACTGCTGTCCATATGGTTGACGCAAAAAATTGGGCTTAATGGCGTTGAAGCAGGAACGGTATTTTCCGCCAATTTCATCGCGGCGATGATCGCACAACCAATCTTTGGCTATCTATCCGACCGCCTCGGATTCAGCCGCATCGTTCCCGCCACAATCGCCGGTCTCGTAGTGCTGACAGGCTTTTTCTTCAGCTTCATATATGCGCCACTGCTGCAAGCGAACGTGATAGTCGGGGCTGCAATCGGAGGCATTTTTCTCGGCGGCACTTACGTCGCCGGCAGTTACGCCGTTGAATCCTACGTCGACCGAATTAGCCGGCGTGAAGGTTTTGAATATAGCCGCGCCCGACTCTGGGGATCGCTTGGCTTTGCGTCGGCTGCGCTTTTCTCTGGCAGGCTGTACAACATCGAACCGGGTATCAATTTCTATCTCGCATCGATCGCAGGGATAGTTCTTCTTCCGTTGATCCTGGCCACGCGCTCGCAGGAACCTACCACTGGCGAGGAAAAAGTTCAGCCGACGCTGCGTCCCGCAGACTCTTTTTCCATCCTCAAGTTACGAAAATTCTGGGGATTCATGGTCCTGATCCTTGGCGTCACGAACCTGTACCTTGTCTATGATCAGCAATTCCCCTTTTACTTTTCATCGCAGTTTCCCACCAAAGCGGAGGGGACTGCGATGTTCGGGTATCTCAACTCAGCACAGATTTTCATCGAGGCAGGAATGATGTTCGTCGCTCCGATCATCGTTCGACGCACCGGCGCTACATATGGGCTTCTGCTCGCTTCAGGCATCATGATCGTTCGGATCGCTGCATCAGCATTTGCGATCGGCCCCATAACGATCTCGATGTGCAAAATGCTTCATTCTCTGGAGTTGCCAATACTTTTGGTATCGATCTTCCGCTACATCGCATACCATTTTGAAGCTCGCCTATCGTCGACGCTTTATCTGGTTGGTGTAAGCTTTGGCCACTCGCTGGGCCTGGCGTTTCTGTCGCCCATCGCCGGCCTACTTTATGACCATATCGGATTTCAGAACACCTATATCGTGATAGCAGGCTTCGCTTCGCTATTCTGGCTGGCATCCTGGTTCACGCTTTCGCCAACACCAGCCGAAATCACACAGAAGGCAAAATCGTCAAATGATGATCGCATGCGTGCGCCAGCCAGCATCCAGGGAGATGGCCAAAAGCAGGCTCTCGATCATCATGACGAACCTTAGCGGTAGCGTGGCAAAGCATAAGGCACGCGCCCTATCCAGCTCAGCCTCGATCATAATGCGATAGAACCAGAGACTCTGCTCTCCTATATTCAATCATTCCCATTGGAATTGACCATGCTTCAACGCCGGCCACTTGGTAAAACGAACCTGACTGTTCCCATTCTAGGCATTGGCTGCAGCACCTTCGGCGACCGCGCCCGTAAATTGCCTTACGAACAGTGCAAAGCCACCGTTGACGCTGCCTTCGCCGTGGGTGCGGACTATTTCGATACGGCGCCATATTACGGCTTTGGACTGAGCGAGCGGCGCTTGGGGGATGCCATTCGAGATATACGCAACCATCAGACAATCTTGTCCACCAAGGTTGGGCGATTGATGGTTCCGGATGTGAGCCTCGACACAAGTAGCCCCCGAAACGGCTTTCATAGTAGCATGTCGTTCCGACCGGAGTTCGACTATAGCTATGATGGCATTATGCGCTCATTCGAAGCCAGCCAGCATCGATTGGGCCTTGCCCGGATCGACATGCTTCTTGTTCATGATATCGGTTCATTCGCCCATGGCAGCGCTAACGGGGGCCATCTCTCTGCGTTACTGGACGGAGGGATGCGCGCCCTTCAGGAGTTACGCTCAAATCAACTGATATCTGCAGTCGGCCTCGGAGTGAATGAGATCGAGATTTGCGATGATATCCTTAAACATGCGGACCTTGACTGCATATTGCTTGCCGGTCGCTATACCCTTTTGGAGCAGGCAGGAATGGAAACCCTGTTTCCGACCTGCGCTGCCCGAGGTACAGCAATCATCGTTGGCGGACCGTATAATTCAGGCCTGCTCGCCGGCGGCACTCGACGGTCAGGCGAGTTACGGTATGATTATGGCCCCGCTCCTCAGGCCATACTCGAGCGGGTCATGAAGGTCACGTCCGTCAATGTGGTGTAATTTCGGTGCTGGCCATCGGGCTGCATTTTCAGGCGGCCTTGGGTGTAATCTGTAGCGGCTGAACCTCCTCGGTTATGGGTGTGGCAAGGGCGGCCATGCCCTCGATCTGCATGTAGCGGTGCTGGAGCTGGTATTCATCGTTCTGCTCGAGCAGGACGGCACCGACGAGGCGGATGATGCTGTCCTCGTTCGGGAAGATGCCGACAACATCGGCGCGGCGCTTCACTTCCTTGTTCAGGCGTTCCAGCGGGTTGGTGCTGTGAAGCTTGACCCGGTGCTGCTCGGGGAAGGTCATGTAGGCGAGCACGTCGTGCTCGGCATCGTCCATGCAGGCGCCGAGCTTGGGCCATCTGGCGCGCAATTGATCGGCGACCTGACGCCAGACCTGAGTTGCGGCCGCATGATCGGGCTGGAGGAAGACTTGGCGGATCGCAGCAGCAACAACCGTGTTTTGGCCCTTGGGCACGTAGGCGAGCGCGTTCCTCATGAAGTGGACGCGGCAGCGCTGCCAGGTGGCGCTGAGCACGCGGGTGATCGCTGCCTTGAGGCCCTCGTGGGCATCGGAGATGACCAGCTTCACGCCGGTCAGGCCGCGGCGGGAGAGGTCCTTGAGGAAGCTCGACCAGAAGGGCTCGGCTTCGGAAGGGCCGATGTGCAGGCCGACGATCTCGCGCTTGCCCTCAGTGTTGACGGCGACGGCGATTATCGCGGCGACACTGACGATCCGTCCCCCCTCGCGCACCTTGAGGTAGGTGGCATCTAGCCAGAGGTAGGGCCAGTCACCGGCGAGCGGGCGCTTGAGGAAGGCATGGACGCGCTCGTCGATGTCTTTGCACAGCTTTGACACGGAGGACTTGGATATCCCGGTCATGCCCATCGCCTGCACCAGCTCATCGACGCGCCGGGTGCTGACCCCGGCAATCCACGCCTCCTGGATTACTGCGACCAGCGCCTTCTCAACAGTCTTGCGCGGCTCCAGGAAGCCGGGGAAGTAGGCGCCGGTCCGCAGCTTGGGGATCTTGAGGTTGAGCGTGCCGAGCCGGGTATCGAGACTGCGGTCGCGGTAGCCATTGCGCCAGGTCGTGCGTTCGCCCGATCGTTCATGGCGGCCAGCGCCGACCAGGCCGTCGACATCGGCCTCCATAATGATCTGCAATACGCTCTCGGCGATCGTACGCAGGAAATCTCCATCTCCGGTCTTCGCCATCAGTTCGGCAAGCGGTAGTCTGTCGTCGGTCATCGGGATCAACTCCTCGGTGGGCGTGTGAAGTGTGGTAACTCCACCTTACCGATGAGCCCGGTGGCCACCGAGTTCGAAATCGCATGGGGTTGGGCATGCCCAACCCCATGCGATCACCTCAATCTACACCGGAAATTACACCACGAGCGCGGACGCTAACGTCATGAAAATTGAAGCTATCTGCGACAGGCATGACGTTCCTATCACGGCAGCGGCTCTCCAATTTCCACTCGCGCATGAAGTTGTCTGCAGCGTCATCCCTGGAATCAGTAGCGCCGAACGCTTGTTGGAAACCGTCCAGATGCTCGAGTTTCCAATTCCAGAAGCATTTTGGCGTGAGCTTCGCGACGCGGCGCTGATCGCACCCGGAGCTCCGCTTCCTCTGGTCGACAGGTAAGCGGCGCAAGGCACCCGGTACTGCCCTCCTCGGCTAGTATCGAGATCTCGTCGGCTACCACCATGTTATCAGGACGATGGCCCTGCACCATTCCGGTGCAAGGCCATCAAAGCATTTGATCCGTCTCATTGAATAGTGAGATCAGATACCCACGGACCAACATCGATCCCAGCTTCGTCCACCGATTTCATGCGGCGCCCGCGAATTCGAAGATTTTCGATCCGGACATTCTTAACCTCAGTGCCAGCCTGCATGCCGCTGATAATCGAGTTGTGTGGCATCCCGTTGCCAGCGAAACTGATATTTCGCAGAGTTAGCCCTTCTATACCGCGACCGGGAAGCTTATTGGCTTGAGCGCTCGCGATGGTGAGCTTGGTCTGGCCAGCCACGATGTTGAACAGCCGACCTTCCTCAATACGATGAACGTTGATGTCACTAAAAGTCACGTTTTTGGTGACGGTCCCGTTTCCGGAGTAAATTGCAATCGCGCCGTCCCACATAGGGTCATCCTCGTCGAAATTGACGATATCGATCTTCTCAAATGTCACGTCGCGTATTGTGCGAGGTGCATCCACGTCCCCGAAATGCCCGACAAACAATGAATGGGCGACGTCGTTCCAGATCGTCAGGTTGCTGACCTTGATGTCGAAAGTATCTGCCGGTTGAGGCGCATTGGGCGGTCCGACTGGCCGGATTGGTCGGTCTCGACAAATCGGGCAATCTGTGGTCGCATATACAACGACACCATCATCCGACACGCGCAGATATCCGCCATCAATGCGCACATGCTGGGAAGTGGAGATGTTGAAGCCGTCCGACCATTTACCTGCGGTAAAGCCGCTGATCTGGCTGACAGAAATATTCTCTGAATTCCGGATATTCATGACGCGAGCTGCATCGCTGCGATCGTCATTGACGATGATCAGATCGCGAACATCGACGCCGCTAGCCCCGTCCAGGTCGATGGCGCTACCGGGATTGTAGAGAAGGCCCCGACCAGAGATTTTGACGTCTTTGACATGATCCAGGGCAAACGAGCCCTGGAGAACTGCGCCTCCTGCCAGATAGATACGATCACCCGATTTCACCGGAAACCGATTGCTTCCGTCGGCGGGGATGTGAAGCCCAGGTCCATAATAGGTAATTCCGTCGGACTGGGATTGCTCGGGTACCAGGGCGCCCGCGACAATATGGAGATTGTGTAGCCGGTCATTGTCAAACTGGACGGAGAAGCGCTCAGGCTTATCCAGTGTCAACCGGACGATCGCTCCATCCCGCTTGAAACTTATTCCGGGCTTCAGCGGCAGAATCTCGGCAGTGTCGAATTTTCCGTTATTTTTCTGTATTTCCAATTCAACTTTACCATCAAAGTCGAAATATACGAGCGATGCGTTCTGCAATGTATCAGTGTCAACTTTTATCCGATATTCATACAGGTTTTTCCACTCCCCTCCTGGAGCGCGCACGCGAACGGTGTAATCATCGTTGTGCGCTTTATAGATCAACTCTCGTGGGGGATCATACACTCGCAAGTTATCGGAAACTTCTGCCACAGCGTCGGAGGCGGCGATCGTTGAAAGCATAAGAGCCGCAGAACTTACCAAGCATTTAGAAACGTTCATTTTCCTCACCTACAATGCGATTTGATTAGTTTCGTACTATCTGATCAAGTCATGCTACCAAGCAAAGCTCGCGCCCTCCCCCCCTAACTCGTCGGCAGGATCGCAAACGGATGCGATAACCTGGTTTGCCTCGCCACTACCAAGGCGGTCGCAAATCAAGCTGATCGCGATAGCAATCAGAAATTGTTATCGATATCCTTATCCTCGCGGCTAGTTTGTCCGTCAAGTGTCTTTGCCACTGCGCCATTCAAACAAGCCGGAGACACATTGTTCGAAATGCCAGTGAACAACGAACACGATCCGCGTGACAGCCGCTTCTGGATCGAAAGCGGATTATCTCATTGCTTCTGAAAAGAGAGCATATTGAAACCCTGAGGTGACTAGGTTATCGATATCAGCATGTGAGAGAATGCCTTGCGAAATTTGCACCCTCGTTGCTTGGAGGCGTCTCTTCCGTGCCATTAGCGCGGGCGTTCGGCTCAATTGCCACCCTCTTGGCCGTTTCAATCCTGCTGCATGACGCCAGCGATTGACCGCACGACATTTCCAGTCAGCACAGGAACCATCCCATGCCCAAGATCGCGATCGCATCAGCCTGCCTGGCCTTGGCAGCGATACCATCCGTTGGCGAGGCCCGCGTCGTCGATCAGATCGTGCCATCCCTGACGGATCGGACTACTGTTGAGCGCTACTCACTGTCGAACGCCATCGTCACCCCAGGCCCTCTCAGTCAGGCCGGGATCATTCTCAACCCACCGGCCACTCCTGGTTGGCGAGGTGGGTCGGTAACGATCGCCTTACGGGTTCAGCCCGATGCTCCAAATTTTCTTAGCGTGCGACTTTGGGGAGGATCCGCTGCCGATGGCAACCCGTCGGGCGAAGCGCCAAAGGTGGCAGCCCATTGGCGATCGATCGTCACCGGCGCGCCGAGCAGCGTTTCGAGCTTGGCGGCAATCACCCCGGCCTTTTGCGATATCAGGGCGTCGCGTGTGTCGGCATCTGCCTCCTCGATATCTTCGCCGCCTGCAATGATCCGGCCGGACGCGTCGGTGCGCAGATAGAGATAGGGATCGCTCGCTTCCCAGATCATGGCATTGCCCTTCCAAAGCGGTGCCATGCCCGGCGGCGTCGCCATGGCAAAGCTGGTCAAGAGCGAGAAGGCCGGCGGCAGGAATAATGTGGGCCGCTCATAGCCGGTGGCAAGGATAACCTCGCCCGCGTGCAGGCTGTCGCCACCCTCCATCTCGATATGGACCCCGTCCCCGTCCCCGTCCGGGTGCATGCCGATAACATTAATTGGCCATACAAGGGCCGCACCGCGCGACACGACCAGCTCTATCAGCGCGTGACATAATCGGACCGGATCGACCGTGAAACCACCGTCCGAGAGGATTGCGGCACGCGGCGCTATGCCGAAGCGCTCGCGTACCTGATTTCCATCAAGCCATTGCGATGGCAGGCCATGGCGACGATGCATGGCGGCCGCAGCCGCAAGGGCTTCATCATCGAGCAGCCCGCCAGCGAGATAGAGTGTGGGACAGTCCTGCTTGAGGGCGCTCAGCCCCATTGACTCGATGCGTTCCGACAGATGGCGCACGGCGCCCAGCACCCTGGTCCAGCGTCGCGCCGCCTCGGTTTCCCCGATCTGGCCGGCCAAGGTCAGCATCGGCACATCCATCGCCCACATGAGCTGCGCGGTTGATGCGGCGGTGCTGCCACAACCGGGCGGCCGCCGATTCAGGAGCGCAACGCGCCGCCCACCCGCGCTCAGCCGCTCGGCCAGAATGGCGCCCATGATACCGGTGCCGATGATGGCGATATCGACGGGGTCCCGCGACAGGCCTCCGGCAGGTGGCAGCGTCCAGTCCGCCTCACGCCAGGGAACGCTGCCGCTACGCAGATTACGCCCTTCACTCAGGCCTGTCGTGGGGTGCGCCATGCGATCCTACCGGATTGTTGCTGACGGATAACGTCCGGCAGCGCAAAAGATCCATGCGTCGCCAATCGAGGGCCAATCGAGGGCCAATCGAGGATAGCGGAGGCGACCGCCATTATTGGCAGGCAGGAAGACACGCCCCTGTCGGCCTGAGCGCAAGCTGCTGGTTGACCGACACGCGCGACCACGAATCCCCGGAAACAAGATAGCGCCCTGATCTTCTGACAATGGCATCGCATCTTCAGGAGGCCCGTTCGATCGGCGCTAGACCGCGATCAGGGCGTAGGGCCGACCAAATTGTTCTGAAACGACAAATTGTGCGCAATTATAGACAGGTATGCCACGGGGAGTCTTCCCTTCAAATGCGCCACGATGTGCATGCCCATGCACAGCAAAGCGGACATTATCGAACCGGTCGATGGCGTCCGCGAGCCTGGAGGAACCGAGAAATGGAAATATCTCGGGCGGCTCGCCCATGACCGTTCCAGAGATGGGGGAATAGTGCAGCACCGCCACGACGCGGTCCGTCCTCAGCGTGCGCAGGGCATTTTCCAGCTTGCGCGCCTCATTGATCGACTCTTCGACAAATCCCTTGATTGCCGGTTCGCCAAATGCCCCAAGTTCGCCGCGGCCGAACCCGCCGACGAACCCCTTGACCCCGGCGAACCCGACACCTTTGATTTCCACGGCCTGTTCATCAAGGACCGTGACCCCGGCGCTGTGAAGGATGCGGACCACTTCCTCGGGCTGACCACATTCATGGTCATGGTTTCCTAGTACGGCGACGGTGGGGATCGTGCAGGCATGCAGATCTTCTGCCAAAATCTCCGCCTCGCGCGTCTTGCCGAAATTGGTCAGATC
The DNA here is from genome assembly GCF_049472635.1 of Sphingobium salicis subsp. salicis. NCBI lineage: Bacteria > Pseudomonadati > Pseudomonadota > Alphaproteobacteria > Sphingomonadales > Sphingobiaceae > Sphingobium > Sphingobium salicis. The sequence continues at coordinate 1,516,041 of NZ_JAYRCS010000001.1, read as the reverse complement.
CCCGCAGAGCGCGAGAATATCTGCCTTGTCCGAGATTTCCGCGAACATCTCGCGATATCGATGTTCCGACGTCTCGCTCACATGCAGGTCGCCGATCGCGGCCACGGTGAGCTTTCCTGGCGGAACTGTGTCATTTGTTTCGGTCATGGCTTTCCTCCAGTCCTTTGCCCACGACATCGGCAAATCCCCATTCGGTGATGTCGACCAGATAATCGCGTGGCGACAGCAATCGTCCACGGCAGACGCGGATCTTGGGGACCGGCAGCTCCGCCCGGGTTTCCAGTCGACCAAGCAGTTCCTCGAACAGCCAGAGCGGGACGCAGTGCCGTTCGGTCGGGTAGACGAAACGGAAGTGGAGCAGATGGATCAGCAGCAGTTCCCAATGCAGTTCCATCGCGTCCAGCATGCGCTGCCAGTCGATAGTCTCATGCTGCTTGAGGATCATGTGCGCGACATCTGCGCCATCATAGCGATAGCGATCCTGGATGAAGAGCTTGGACAGGATGAATTCGGTGGGCGGGGTGATGCGGACGCGGGTCCCGTAGACTTCGGCGTAGAATTCGTCGCGGAACCACTCTTCCGTCACCGGCAGGCTGGCCGAAGAGATATTGTAGATGACGTCGAAGAAATTACCGTCCTTCCAGACCTTCCCGATCCAGCGCTCGTCCTCGAATTCCACTTCATGGCCCAGATGGCGGAAATGGGCCAGGATTCGCGGCGCATCGCCCGCCTTGCAGAAGACATCAAGATCCTTAGTTGGGCGGGAAATCCCGGTATGACAGCCCAAAGCGTAAGTGCCCGAGAGCATGAAGGGAATACCCGAAGCCACCAGCTCTGCGAGGCTATCGGCATAGAATTGCCTCGCCTCTGGCGGCGGGTCGAAGGCGGCCGGATCACTGGTCATGATGGGATCATCGTCAGCATAGGAAAGGGTAACCGGCGGACATTGCATCCGTTCCGTCAAGGAGCGATGGACAAACCTGGAACCGAGCCGCATTGACGACACCGGCAGTTCGGCTTGCCTGATCCGTGGAGATGTGCCCCGTCATCGAGGCGAGGCTTGTCGGACAGACATTCTATGTCGCTGGCCTGCCGATCGCGCGTGACAGCCTGGCAGGTGATATCGGCATTCATGCGGCGATAGCCGATCGAATTGACATCCGTCTCGCCTATCAGGGCTTCCTGGCGCAGGATCGGCAGGGCCATGGACTTCAGGCTGCATTGAACTGGTGCTTTTGACAAGGTCGTCTGCCGCGAGGCATGCAGACGTCAGGGCTTCATTCGAGCAGCCAGGTTTCCGCCAGCAAGGCGGATTGAAAAAATTGAACATTGTCTCGTGCCGTCAGACGCTGCGCCTGCAATCGGGCAAGAGTGGAGCCGCAGACAAAAGCCAGTTTTCGTGACCGGATTGCGGGGGACGCCATGAAGTCCGAAAAGGCCGCCACAATCTCCTGCGCCTGGATCGCCATGTCGCGTATATCGGCCAGGGTCACATGCCCATGATTGGCGACATGACGCAATGCGTCTCGATAGGCGATGGAAAAGCGGGCGACATCCTTGACCGTGAAGAAGCCCGAAAGCTTGACCTTCACCAGATTATTTGTCCGATCCGTCACGATGTCGAAGTCCGCACGCATGGGAAAGCTCCTCTCCCCATAACGAGCGAATGCCCAACCGGTTCATCTTTGCAGGGATGAAGCCTCAACCAGCCTGACCTCCGACATGCGTCAGCGACATTGCCCGTCACAGACAAATGCATGACATCGACCAGGGATCGGCAGCCCGGAGGTGGGGCCGGTTCTACACGCCAAGCGCCATGCGTGCTGCCCCGATCATCCTGCAATGGTCATCGCTGCCCGGCACAAGATCATGCCAGGGACGACCCTCCATAGATGAGAATCCATCCTGCCATATCTTGCAGGCGACAGCCTCTATGTCAGCCTGCGTCGGATGATATGTTTCCGACAAGCAGGCGCGCAACAGGCGATGAAAAACACTGCCACGCAGTGAGGCTCATGTTTCATGGGGCATCCTCTCCAGCAGCGGCCTTTTGACGCTTGCCGTAAGGGAAATCGCTCATCCTGTGTGCCCGGTCAATCTCGTTGGCTCTGGAAAAGGACAATTCTTCGGAAAAGAAATCAAAAAATTGGACATGTTACACAGTGAAATTGCAGACATGCCCAAATCTTGGATCAGCACTCCATATGTTGCAGTATCTTTCTGGATCAGGCGAAAATCCCCATCGCAATAAATCTTTGCGGCGAGGTCAGCTTCAGGAAGGCTTTACTTCGAAAGAGGCGAAAGAAGTGAAATCATCATTTCGGGAATTAGGACTGCCAACTCAAGATCAGAGACATGTGGCGCGGGAAGCTCATTTTCGGCCTCAAGGCATCAAATGGCAATCGCGCCATCGCTCATCGCCCCGAGGCACAAAGGCGACAAAATCGCCATCAATGATCAGGGCGCCGTCCTTTCCGCGGAAATATTCGCCCAGGGGAAGGTCCGTGCGCGCAAGGATCAGCTTACGCGCGCCTACCTCGACCAGCGCCTGTCGAGCGTCAGCGGTAAACCGGAAGCTCCGTCCCATCGCACATTGAACCAGATATTCAGCGCTCGACGGCGCCATGGGCGGTTGCGGACCGGTCGAAGCCGAGGCCAGGATGATGGCAAGGGAGAGCGTCATGCCAGCGGACCATCCTCTGGATTGCGAATATGTGCCCCAACCCCTGGCCGTGTTGCTTGTTCCTCCTGTCGATGACCTATGATCAGGACCGCGGGTGGTTCTGCTTCATCCCCCGATTGTGCTACCGGCGATCCGATCCACGGCCAAAGCTCGGGCGCTCGGTGGCATATTTCTCGGCCTCCTCATCCGCCCGCCTTTCTGCGGCAGCGTTGATGAAAAGCATGACCAGATGCAGGCCATTCTTCTTGGCCAGCACCTGCATCGAGACTTTGGGGCTGCGAACGTCCCGGGACTGGACGAGCCAGTCGCGCGCCTCGACGACAAGCCAGGATGTCGGCTCATCGATCTTCGCGCTCGGGACCGAGGAAGGCGCGGCATCACCCCGACCGATGGCCATCGATGGAAAGCTGCGTGATGGGCGCGCATAGTGCACGAGGCCGTTCTTGATGAACAGGATGGCGCAGGTCGAGGGGGTGACATCGACATAACGGCTGGCGGCGGCTTCGATCGTGACGCCATAAGTGCTGGCGAGCATGGGTACATGCGCAATTGCGGGCTTGCCAAGACTGTCGAGGGACGCGGCCATCAACGGTTTGGGCATCAAGAGCCCGGCAGCAAAGCGGTTCGCTTGCGCTTCCTGCTTGCGGTGCGGCGTGTCGCGCCGGTTCTCAGTCAGGTCGCGCATGGCACAATGCCCGTCATGGCCCTGGGTGCGAAGCAGAAAATGCCCCAGTTGATGCGCGATGGCAACGCGTCGCCGCTGGGGCGACAGGCCCGTGGCGCACCCGACGATGCCCGTTCGGCCTGCCGCATCGACAAGGAGGCTGCTGGTAAAATCTTCCTCCGCCAGGTCACGGACCTGCGTGATCCCGACGCGCCGTGCAATATCCTCGACACGAACGGGCGCACGGATGTCCGGATAGTGGTTCAGGATCGCCGCAAGCAATGTTTCAGCCGACCCGCAACCTGCCAGTTCGCCCAGAAGTGCATCTTTCGCCATGATCGCGTCCTAGCTCATGACGCAAGGACAAGCGAGGTTGCGGCATCATCGCGAAATTCGGGGAAGATATCCTCTATCGCGGCCTTGAGATCGTCGCGTCCCGGCAGGAGGTCGAACTGCTCGAGCATCCGCCTGATCAGCCCCACACGATGAGGGCCGATTGCGGGCAAGGTCTCCAGCCCAGGAAGAGCCGGATCCGCCAATCGCGCCTCCAGATCACCCAGCGTGCGAAAGCCCGCTGCCGTCAGGCGCTTGCGCAGATCGGGCGGCAATATGCACTGGCCGATGGGAAGGTCTCGCGCCGTCATAGCGGGCTCCTTGCGATGCAAGCGGGTCTCCGCCGCCTTGGCCAGATTCAACCTGCGACGGATCAGGGCGATCTGGCTGGCAGACAGTCCCAAGCTCTGGCGGATCTGGGCGTAGGAAAGGCCAATGGCGCGCAGATGACGCGCCTGATCAAGATTCATCGCTGCCTGTTCAGGCCTGCTGGGCATGGATCCTGCGCTCATCATTGGAGGGCCGGTAAGGAACGCAAGGAACAGCGGCAAGCCCTATCAGCCAAACCTCTGTCCTGACCGCCAGGACTGGAAGCGTTGATGCCCCCCCTCCAGCCTTCAACGTGCATGACCGGGCACCATGGACGCTTCCACGCGTTGAGAGGAGGAGATCGCCACGAAAGGATCAAAATGCCCCATCACAAGGAGCGTCCTGCCCGCAAGGCCACCAGTCGTCTTGCGCTCTACCTCGTCTTCGCATTCATCGTTGCAGCCATCCTGGCTTTCATCTGGGTCAACATGCACGCCTGACCGGGCGATAGCCCCTTAGTCCGACCTGGGCTGCGCCACCGTCCGTGCCAGTTCATCGATCTGATCGACCGGGATACGTCTTGCGATCATCGCCATGGTGTCCGGCGGCAGGCGCGCGTCGATGACGTTATCGTCTTGCTGCCAAAGCCGCAGGCGCGCAGCAAGATAGCCTGGCTTCTGCCCGGCAAGAATGGGCGCCGCCTTGCCGACTGCATGACAATTGCTGCAGGCGGGCAGGGGCTGGCCAAAACGATCCAGTCGCGGAGAACTGGGCGAGGTCGCGTTATTCTTGAGCCCGGGCATCGCGGAAAAATAGCTCGCGAGCCTCGCCATGTCCTCGCGCCCGGTCGTCGCCAGCGCCGTCTGCATGACTGCACTGGTGCGCTGCCTCGACATATATTGGCGCATGCTGGTAACCAGATAGGCCGCGCTCTGCCCAGCCAGGACCGGAATATCGGATTGCCCCCTCCCGCGACCATCGACGCCATGGCAGCTTGTGCATGCCGACAAGGTTGCCGGAGCAACGCCGGGCAAACGTCGCTCCTCGCCAGCCTGAGTCAGCGCTTGATATTGCGCCGCCGTCATCTGTGGCAAGCGCCGGACGAAAGCGGTCATGCGCCTCACCTCGTCCGGTCGATCAGCCGCCGCCCAGGCCGGCATGCCCGTGAATTTGACGCCATGCCGGATGATCCAGAACAATTCGCGATCCCGCCATTCCCCTGCGGTCCGGGCAAGATCTGGCGCTGGCGGGGTTGCCTGCTGCATCACGGGTGATGGCCGTACACCCGGCGCGCCATGACAGACCTGGCAGGCCTGACGAAAATGCCCCGCTGCACTGACCAGGCCCTCATCGTCGAGCGGGTCGGGCGGTGCGTCCAGCCAGGCATAAGTCCGCACGGAATTGCGCATCGTCCAGTGAAGGAACCAGTCGGTAATACGCCAATGGCCCGACGAAGCGGAAATCTGCATGGCCCCGGACCAGGCGATCAGCATGCCGAGAATCCCAAGTCCGAGCAACGCGACAATTGCGCGCTTCAAGCTGATGCGAATGGTCATGCCGCCCCCCTCTGGCGAAGGAGGCTCGCCAACAGGACAAGACCACCGATGAAATAGCTGGCCCCGCCGACCAGCAGCATGAGGACACCAGCCAGTTGCTGGTCGATCAGCGGGTCGATGCCGGCCAGATGATGATGATCCGCGGCCGCGTAGAGAGGTCTTGGCGCCAGGCCGATCAGGACACCAAGCAACGTCATGTGCATCGATGTCAGCAGCAAGGCACCGATGCCAGCGGCCCGATGATCGGCGCGGAGCACCGATGACCAGAGCAGCAGACCTACGCCAAGGAAACTGACCTGCTCGAGCCCCAGCACTGGCAAGGACGTCATTGTCGCCGCGCGAAGGGCCGGCAGGTGCCAGAGCCAGACCGTGACAAGTTCCACCAGCATCATCGCCATAGGGGTTATAAGGCCGGGCCAGAGACGCGCAGGATCGAGCCGACCTTGCGACAGGCCAAGGGCAAGAAAAGGCGCTGCAATCGCGACGGCAATCATATGGCCTGCCATATGACCAACCATGCCAAGCGGCAGCACAGCCAGGAGCCACCCTGTCGGAACCAGCGCCAGACCGGCGAAAAGTGCGGCGCGCTTCATCGGCAATCCCGCAGGAAAATAACCGGAAGCGCCGTGAACAACACGCCGACGAAGCTCAGCCCCGCCAGCAGCAAGGTGGATTTGGCCAGGAAACGGAGCCGGTCGATCCGGGTCGAATCCTCATGGGGCGGCGGATTGCCCGGCAGGCGGGCCTGCGCCCAGGCGATCCATCCCGAAAGTCCGATCATCAGCAGCGCGAGCATCGTGCCGACGACGAACAGCATCGGAAAACTGGCAAAGCGCCCGGCCTTGGCACAGGAGATGGCCGCCCAGAGATAGGACGCCAGGAAATGTCCCGCCCAGATCGCTGGTGGAACGATGAGCGTCCAGAGCGTGACCTTGAGCCGCTCATGCCATCTGCGTCGCTCGCTCATGCGACCTCCGGGAACAGGCCGATCGTCGCATAGGTGACGATCGCGGTCAGCGCGTAGAAATGCATGTAGACGGTGACGTTGCGCAGATCCGCGTCATGCACCGGGTCCATCCGCCCGGCGAGACTGCGCGCCAGCGCATAGCCCTGCATGATGGCGGCAACGCCCGCATGGGCCGTGGCCCAGATCGCGAGGGTCCACACGATTGCAGGATAGCTGTGCGCCTGCGGGTCCATGCCATGGGTCCATGGTCCGGCCAGACCCGCCCCAATTCCGGCAAGGCTGAGCACCAGCGCGACCAGGAGGAAAAGCCGGGCCATGCCCACATACTTGCGGGCATGCACCTCGCGCGCGCCTAGCGTCAGCAGCCAGCTTGCGATGCCCAGGAAGAGCGCAATCATCGGCCAGGCCAAGCCGGGTCCGTCCGCCAGAGCCACCGGCGGGAAATCCGCGTGGCGGGTCCAGAAGAAGAAATAGCCGAAGACCAGCCCGGAAAAGGCAGTCGCATCGGCCATCATCGTAATGAACATCGCCCACCAGCCCGGCGCCGATGGCCCGGACAGATATAGCGGCAGTTCAAGGCCGTGTCCGATCGGTTTGCTGGGCTTTTCCGGAATTTCAGCCGTCCCGGTCCATAGCCACCACAGGGCGAGCGCGAGTGTGGCGATGCCACTGACGAGCGCAGCCCAATAGAGATGATAGGTGGTGAGGATAAAGACCCCGCCGAGCGCGACCGCCGTCAGCATGGGCTTGATGCTCGGCGTCCCCAAACGGATCACCGCCATTGGCCGGGCATCGAGGACGCTCGTGACGATCGTCTCGCGTCGCCCTTCCTCTGCATCGGGCAGGAAGAAGCGGCCCTCATCCACCTTGCGCACGAAATCTGTCTGGTCCCAGATCGGATAGCGGCTCTCGATCAATGGCACCGACCTTATGCCCCAATCCTCGTCCTCGGGATGGGCAAGCCATTCCAGGGTGCCCGCATTCCAGGGATTGCGGACAGCCCGAACCCGGCGTGGCGAGAGGCTAAGATCGATGCATATCACCGCCACCCCCGCGGCGAACAGCCAGGCCCCCAGGGTGGAGGCCATGTTGAGCCCGCCCAGCCCCAATTCGGCAGGATAGGTGAAGACGCGGCGCGGCATGCCCATCAGCCCCGAAAGATGCATCGGAAAGAAGGTCAGGTTGGCACCGACAAACAGCATCCAGAAAGCGATCCGGCCGAGCCGGTCGGACAGCTTCTTGCCCGTCACCAGTGGCCAATAATAATAAAGGCCGGCGAAAAGCGGCATCAGCGTGCCGCCGATCAGCACATAATGGAGATGGGCGACGACGAAGTAGCTGTCATGCGCCTGCCAGTCGAACGGTGCCACCGCCACCATCACGCCGGTAAGACCACCGATCACGAAAATGGCGAGGCTACCGGTCGCATAGAGAAGGGGCGTCGACCAAGTGACCCGCCCCGCCCACAGCGTTGCTATGAACACGAAGATCTGGACGCCGGTCGGAATGGCCACGGCTTCGGAGGCGGCCGAGAAAAACGCCAGGCTGATCTTCGGCAGCCCGGTGGTGAACATGTGGTGGACCCACAGGCCGAAGGACAGGAAAGCAGTACCCACGGCCGCCAGCACGATCCACGGATAGCCCAGGAGATGGCGGTTGGCGAAGGTCGGCACCAGCATCGCGAACAGCGCGATCGAGGGCAGGAATATGATGTAGACCTCGGGATGACCGAAGATCCAGAACAGATGCTGCCACAGGAGCGGATCCCCGCCCCGGCGCGCATCGAAGAAGGGCCAGTTCAGCAGCCTTTCCATTTCGAACAATATGTCGCCGGCGATGAGCGGCGGAAAGGCAAAGAGGATCATCACCGCCACGACCAGGATATACCAGGCATATAGCGGCATGAGGTTGAGCCGCATGCCCGGCGGTCGACATTTGAGCACGCCGACAATCAGTTCGACTGCGGCCGCGACCGACGACACCTCGATGAAGGAAAGGCCTAGCATCCAGATATCGGCTCCGAGCCCCGACAGGTCTGTGCGGGTGGTCAGCGGAGGATACATGAACCAGCCGCCGTCAGGGGCGGCATTGAAGAAGATCGATCCCCCGACGAACAGCCCGCCGATCAGGAAGGACCAGTAGCCAAAGGCCGACAGGCGGGGAAATGGCAGGTCGCGCGCGCCCAGCAATTGCGGCAGCAGGATGATCGACACCGCCTCGAACATCGGCACGGCGAAGAGAAACATCATCATCGAGCCGTGCAGAGTGAAGAGCTGGTTGAAGGTACCAGGCCCGACCAGATCATTGTCGGGCACGGCAAGCTGGGTGCGCATGATGAGCGCGAGCACGCCGGCAAATAGCATGAAACCGAAGGCGGTCAGCACATACCAGACGCCGACGCGATTATTGTTGCAGTCGGTCCAGCGCAGGAAGATCCCCCTGGGCGGCGCCCACACCGCGCGCAACCTTTTTTCCTGCGCCGCGCGGAGCACCGGGTCATCCTGATCATGGAGGCTCATTTCAGCCCCTCAAGATAATGGGCAATGGCAATGGCCTCCTGCTCGGACAGCTGCGGGTAGGCGGGCATGCGCGCGCCTGGCTTTGCGATCTGGGGCGCACGGATGAAGGCGGCGATATTGGCGGTGGTCGGTGGCAATATCCCGGCCCCCAGCGTCCGCCTTTGCCCGAAACGGCTAAGGTCAGGCCCGATTGCCGCATCATGCGCGGTTCCCCGGATGGCATGGCAGGCGCCGCAGCCATGCGCATCGAAGAGGGCCTGGCCCCTCGATGAGCCCAGGCCCCTGCCGGCCCCGCGCGCGCCCGCCAGCCATGCGTCGAAATCCGCCGGGTTCATCGCGATCACGTCGAAGGCCATTAGCGCGTGCGACAGGCCGCAAAACTCCGCGCAAATGCCCCTGAAGCGGCCGGCCTTTTCGGCGCGAACGACCAGCCTGTTGGTCCGTCCGGGGATCATGTCCATCTTGCCGGCAAGACCGGGAATCCAGAAACTGTGGATCACGTCCTGCGCGCCGAGTTCGAGGATCACCGTCCGCCCCACGGGAAGGCGGATCTCATTGGCAGAAACAAGTCCAGGTCCCGCGCGTGATGCCCCATAAGCGACCCGCCACCAGAATTGCTCGCCCTCGACCCGAATGGTGAGGTCGCCAGGCGCCGTGTCGCGCGGACGCATGGCAGGCAAAGCATAGAGAAGCAGCGCGCCAAGGATCAGGGCCGGGCCGATGGCGCCCAGCCACAAGATGATCCGCATGCCGCTACGATGGCTGAGCGCCCCTTCCGGAGCGCGAAGCGCGCGACCATAGATGAGGACCATGATCGAAAGGATGATCGCCGCACCGATGGTCAACAGGATCGCCATCTCGCGCACCTGCCGCGCTTCGGCGCCGAAGGCATGGAGGGCCGACTGCTGCGCATTGCAGGCGCCAAGGCCGAGCAGTGAAATGGTCCAGAGCCATGGATTGCGCATTGCGCCCGCGTCACCCCTTTCGCGCCGCATCCGGTGTGCAGCGTCTTCGTGCCAACACGCGAAGCGGCATCAGGTTCAAACATTTCTGTTTCGTAACAAGTGGATGAATTGCCGGTGTCGGCGAAACCAAAAGCCATCCGGCGCATTGGCGAGGGATCATTCTTCGACAAGGAGACATGTTTTGCCCAGCGCCCCGCCGCGCACCCGGCCCTTGCTCCATCCGCTTCACGGCCTGCTGCTCGCTTGGCCGGTCGCCCTTTTTCCCGCTGCCCTGCTGTCGGACATCACCTATCTCAACAGCGCGGAAATCCAGTGGAGCAATTTTTCGGCCTGGCTGATCACCGGCGCGCTGATCGGCGGCGGGCTGGTACTGCTATGGGCCTTGATCGCACTGGCGCGCGCCAAAGGGCCTGCACGCCGGCAGCATGGCCTTTATCTGCTGCTGCTGGCGCTGATGTGGGTCTGCGGGCTCATCAACGCCTTTCAGCATAGCCGCGACGGCTGGAGTTCGGTCGGGACTATGGGTCTCATCCTTTCCCTCTTCAGCAGCCTGGCAGCCATTGCCGCAGGCTGGACTGCCTTTGCCGGCTATCGGGAGGTTCGACCATGACCGTGCGTGCCTTCATCCTGGGCGCCGGTATCCTGGCGCTTGCCGCCTGCGGGCGCAGCCAGCCCGGCCTTGACCAGACCGGCGACCGGCCGGACCTGCCCGATCAGCGCCAGACATTGCTGCCGCCGATGAAAATCGCGACGCCCGCTGGCTGGGGCAATGAAAAGCCGTCGGCACCGGCCGGCTTTAGCGTGACGGCCTTTGCCACGGGGCTCGCCATCCCGCGCCAGATGCTGGTGCTGCCCAATGGCGACATTCTGGTGGCGGAAGGGTCGGGCGGTTCGGCCCCTGCCCTGCGGCCCAAGGATGTCATCGCGACCCAGATCAAGGCCATGGGGAAGACATCGGTCAAGGGTGGCAATCGCGTCACCCTGCTGCGCGATGCCGATGGCGATGGCCGCGCTGAATTGCGCAGTGCGCTCATCACCGGATTGAATGCGCCCTATGGCCTCGCCCTGGTCGAGGGCCAGCTCTATGTCGCGACACCGGACGCGCTGCTGCGCTTCCCCTATCGCGAGGGCGAGACGCGCATCACCACGCCGGGCGTCGAGGTGACCAGATTACCCTCGCGCATAAACCATCACTGGACCAAGGCACTGGCAGCCGGCCCGGACGGATCGAAACTCTATGTCGGTATCGGTTCCAACAGCAATGTCGGCGAACGCGGCATGGCGGTGGAGGAAGATCGTGCCGTCATCTGGGAGGTTGATCGCCAGTCCGGCATGCATCGCACCTACGCCTCGGGCATCCGCAATCCGACAGCCCTTGCCGTTGAGCCGCAGACGCGCCGGCTCTGGGCCGTGGTGAACGAACGCGATGAGCTCGGACCGCAACTGGTGCCCGATTATATGACTTCGGTTCGTCCAGGAGCCTTTTATGGCTGGCCCTACAGCTATTGGGGACAGAATGTCGATCCGCGGGTGCGTCCGCAGCAGCCCGATATGGTGCGACGCGCGATCCGGCCCGATTATGCCCTGGGATCCCATGTCGCGGCCCTCGGCATCAGCTTCGCAACCGGCGCTAGTCTTGGCCCCGCCTATGCGCAGGGCGCCTTCGTCGGGCAGCATGGCAGCTGGAACAGGCAAGATCTGGCCGGCTACAAGGTGGTCTTCATCCCCTTCGCCGATGGTCGCCCCGTGGGCAAACCCCAGGATTTCCTGACCGGGTTCATCAAGGATGGACATGCGCGCGGACGTCCGGTGGGCGTAAGCTATGATCCGGTCCATGGCGCGCTGCTGGTCGCCGATGACCTGTCCAACAGCGTCTGGCGGATAGCCCCAACCCGTCGCTGACATGAGGCAAAGGGCAAGGAGAGAGAAAATGGAGAAACGACAGGAAGACGGCGAAACGGTAACCCATCTCTCGAAAGTCGAGGCACGCAGCGGATCGCGAACGACCGTGACCCGATCGATATTGGTGACAAGCCTTGCGCTGGTCATCGCGGTTCTGCTCATCGTGGTTGCGATCGGCTATTTCAGGGCCGACCAGACCGGCGCAGACGAGGTCAATAGCGACAACAGCGCACGATCCGCCGTCCGACAAGATTGAATCCATGGATCAAATCGGGCGCGATTACGTTAAGGGCGCGAAATGAAAGGAAGCACACCCATCGTGCCCGATGAGAGCATAGCCAAGTCGCCCTACCCCGATGTCATGGCTTCCATTTTTTCTCCGGCGCCTGCGCACGCAGAATCGCTCAGGACGAGGCTGTCCTCCTTCCCCTGGGAGAAGACGGCATTGGGCGCCAGGGCCAACTGGCCGATTTCGCTACGCACCACGGTCGAACTCGCGCTCGCATCGGATTTTCCGATGTTCATCGCCTGGGGCGAAGCACAGCTCTTCCTTTACAATGATGCCTATGCGCCCTTCCTCGGAGCCCGTCATCCTTCGGCGCTTGGCCAGCCGATGCGTGATGTCTGGCCCGAGATCTGGCATGAGCTTTCGCCCCTGATCGACCGGGCGCTTGGCGGCGAGACGGTCTCGGTCGAAGACATGCATCTCGTCATGACCCGCAATGGCTATGCCGAGGACACCTGGTGGACCTTTTGCTACAGCCCGCTGCGCAACGACGCGGGGGAGATTGCAGGCGTTCTCGACGTCGCGGTGGACGTCACGCAGAAATTTACCGATGCCCGTCGGATCGCGGAAGAACAGTCCCGGCTGGAGAAAAGCGAGGCGCGCTTCAGCGCTTTGGTGGGCGCAACGTCCGACGCCATATACCAGATGAGCGCCGACTGGCAGGAAATGCGCCAGCTTGATGGCCGCGGTTTCCTGATCGATACGCAGGCGCCATCGGTTCGCTGGCTGGAGCTTTACATTCCGCCCGATGATCAGGCCATCGTGAAGGATGCGATTGCCAAGGCCATCGAAACCAGAATGCCCTTCGTGCTCGAGCATCGGGTTCGCCAGGCCGATGGCACCATTGGCTGGACCGCGTCGCGCGCCGTGCCCATTCTTGACGATGACGGGCAAATCCTCGAATGGTTCGGTACGGCCACCGACGTGACGGCATCGCATCTTTCGCGCGAAGCCCTGGCCACAAGCCGGGAGAAGCTGGAACTCGCCACGCGCGCCGCCCGCCTTGGGCAGTTCGACTATTGGCCACAGACCGGACAGCTTGAATGGGACGATCGCTGTCGCGCCCTCTTCGGCCTGCATCCCGGCGCGCCCGTCAGCTATGAAACCGCCTTTCTGGCCGGCCTGCACCCCGATGATCGGGAAGGGGCCGATGCAGCGGTGCGCGCCGCGCTCGATCCGGCCGGTACCGGCATTTTCGACACCGAGTATCGCACGATCGGGATCGAGGATGGCGTCGAGCGGCACATCCATGCCCAGGGCCTGGCAATGTTCGAGGGCCAGGCCCCGATCCGCCTTATCGGCACCGTGCAGGATGTCACCGCCGACCGTCAGGCGCAGGCCAGTTTGCGGGAAGTGGAGGAGCGGCTGCGCCTTGCCGGGCGGGCCACCAATGATGCGGTGTGGGACTGGAATTTCCGCGACGATCATGTGACCTGGAACATCGCCCTCGAGCATGCCTATGGCCACAGGCTCGAAAATGTCGAACCGACCGGCGAATGGTGGCTGGACCATATCCACCCGGATGACCGGCAGCGGATCAATGACAGCATCCATGCGGTGATCGATGGCGAAGGCACCGACTGGACCGACGAATATCGCTTTGCCCGCGGCGACGGTGGCTATGCCGATGTCCTCGATCGAGGCTATGTCCTACGCAGTACGGCCGGAGAGCCCTTGCGCATGGTCGGTGCGATGCAGGACATGTCCGCCCGCAAGGCGATCGAGCGTCAGCTCGAGGAGGATCGCCGCAGGCTCGCCGAGGAGGTCGAGACCAAGACGGCCGAGCGCGACAGGGCGGAGGAAGCGCTGCGCCAGTCGCAGAAGATGGAAGCGGTCGGCCAGCTGACGGGTGGCCTTGCGCATGATTTCAACAATCTGCTGACGGGCATTTCCGGGGCCTTGGAAATGATGCAGATACGTATCGCGCAGGGCCGGGTCGGCGAGATCGACAAATATTCCGTCGCCGCCCAGGGCGCCGTGCGCCGCGCCGCGGCGCTCACCCATCGCCTGCTCGCCTTCTCGCGCCGACAGACGCTTGATCCCAAGCCGGTCAATTCCAACCGGCTGATCTTCGATCTGGAAGAGCTGATCCGGCGCACGGTGGGGCCACAGATCGAGGTCGAGACCGTCGGCAAGGCCGGTATCTGGACAACCCTGGTCGATCCCAACCAGCTTGAAAATGCGCTGCTCAACCTCTGCATCAATGCGCGCGACGCGATGCCGGATGGGGGACGCATCACGATCGAGACCGCAAACAAGTGGCTGGACGACGCAGCCGCGCGCGAGCGTGATCTTGAACCGGGCCAATATATCTCGATCTGCGTGACCGACACCGGCACAGGCATGACGCCCGAGGTGATTTCGCGCGCCTTCGATCCCTTTTTCACGACCAAGCCGATGGGCGAAGGCACCGGCCTTGGCCTGTCCATGATCTATGGTTTTGCCCGCCAGTCCGGCGGGCATGTGCGGATCTATAGCGAGATCGGCACGGGCACGACCATGTGCATCTATCTGCCCCGCCACTTCATGGAGGACGAAGGGAGTGACGATGCATCGCCGCCCCCTCTCCTGCCCGCGATGGCCGCCGACAAGGCGACGAAACGGGGCAGCATCCTGGTGGTCGATGATGAACCCACGGTGCGCCTCCTCGTCGTCGAGATTGCGCAGGAACTGGGCTATGATGTGCAGGAGGCAATGGATGGTCCAGGCGCCATGCGGCTGCTGCAAAATGGTGCGGCCTTCGATCTGCTCATCACGGATGTGGGGCTGCCTGGTGGCATGAACGGTCGCCAGGTGGCCGATGCCGCGCTCAGCCTCCTGCCCGATCTCAAGATCCTGTTCATTACCGGCTATGCGGAAAATGCCGTCATCGGGAACGGACAATTGGCGCCGAACATGGCGCTAGTGACCAAACCCTTCGCGATGGACGCGCTGGCCAAGAAAATTGGCGATATGCTTCCCTGATCCTGCAAGCCGCGACCAATCAGCCGACGCACCTGTCGATAGCATCACCAACAGCGCTAGCCGGCCTCCGGCTGGCGACTGCCATTTTGCGGCCAGCGTCCAGCAACGACTTCCACAGACGACGGATCATGTGCGGGGTCTTCCGCGTTCATGGGGCAAGCAAAAAGGACAGAGATGATGCTTGCCAACGCCCGCCGTGAAATCCTCACCCGCCCGATCTTCTCCCTCGTCGAGGCAGCCTTGCCCGCCCTTTCCGCTACGGAGAGCGAAGCGATCGAGGCTGGCAACAGCTGGTGGGATGCTGCCCTCTTTACCGGCAATCCGGATTGGGATCAGCTTCTTGCCGTGCCGCCCGCCAGGCTGACTGATACGGAGCAGGCCTTCATGGATGGCCCTGTCGAACAGCTGTGCGGCATGATCGACGACTGGCGCATGACCTGGGAAACGCACGACCTGTCGCAGGAAGCCTGGGACTATCTCAAGCAGGAAAAATTCTTCGGGATCATCATTCCCGAGGAACATGGCGGCCTTGGCTTTTCCAATTTCGCTCATAGCGAGATTGTCCGCAAGATCGCGACCCGATCCGTATCTGCGGCGGTCACTGCCATGGTTCCCAACAGCCTGGGTCCGGGCGAACTCATCCTGCGCTTCGGAACGAAGGAACAGCAGCGCTACTGGCTGCCGCGGCTGGCGGATGGACGCGAAATTCCCGCTTTCGGCCTGACCAGTCCCGAAGCCGGCTCCGATGCGGCCGCGATGGTCGACGAAGGCGTCATCTGCAAGGGTCAGTGGGACGGCGAGGAGGTGGTGGGAATCCGCCTCAACTGGCGCAAGCGCTATATCACCCTGGGTCCGATCGCGACCTTGCTGGGCCTTGCCTTCAAGCTGCGCGATCCCGGCCATCTGCTGGGCGGGCAGGAGGAGATCGGGATCACGGTCGCGCTGGTCCCCACCAACCTGCCCGGCGTGTCGATCGGGCGCCGGCATATCCCCTCGATGCAGAGTTTCCAGAACGGCCCCAATGAGGGCCATGACGTGTTCATCCCGCTCGACAACATCATCGGCGGCCCGGATCGCGTCGGCCAGGGCTGGAAAATGCTGATGAGCGCGCTGGCGGCCGGCCGGGGCATTTCCCTGCCCTCCCTGTCTGCAGCCGCCGGCGCCTTTGCGGCCCATACGACCGGTGCCTATGCGCGGGTCCGCTCCCAGTTCAACCTGCCGATCGGCAAGTTCGAGGGGATACAGGAGCGGCTGGCGCGGATCGCGGCCAATGCCTATCTGCTCGATGGCGCGCGCCGCCTTACCTGCGCGGGGCTCGATCAGGGGAACCACCCCGCCGTCATTTCCTCGATCCTCAAGCTGCATGCGACCGAACGCATGCGGACCGTCATCAACGACGCGATGGACGTGCATGGCGGCAAGGGCGTGATCGACGGACCCAATAATTATCTGGGTAACCAGTATCGCGCGATCCCGGTCGGCATCACGGTCGAGGGCGCCAATATCCTCACCCGCAGCCTGATGGTGTTTGGCCAGGGCGCGATCCGCTCCCATCCCTATCTTCTCAAGGAGATTCGCGCGGTCGCAGATGCCAATCGCGGGCGGGCGCTGGCGCAGTTCGACGATGTGCTGTGGAAGCATGTCGGCCACGCGCTCAAGACCGCGATCCGAGCCTTCGCGCGCAACTGGACCGGCGGCCTGTTTGCGCCGGCGCCCAAAGCCGGGCGCGCGACCCGCTATTATCGCCAGATGAGCCGCTATGCCGCGGCCTTTGCGTTCATATCCGACATTGCCTTCCTGACCCTGGGCGGCGAGCTCAAGCGGCGCGAGCTCCTGTCCGCCCGGCTGGGCGACATCCTGTCGGAGCTCTATCTTCTTTCGGGCGCGCTCAAGCGGTGGGAGGATGAAGGGCGCCAGGATGATGATCTTCCCCTGCTCGCCTGGTGCATGGACAGCGGCTTTGCCACGATCGAACAAAGGTTCGTCGAGATCATCGAGAATTTCCCTGCCCGTCCCGTGGGCTGGATGCTGCGCCTGTTCATCCTCCCCTTTGGCCGCCGTCGTCATGGCCCGACGGACCGGACCATCCGTCAGTGCGCGCAGATCATCCTGGAACCCTGCCCAGCGCGCGAACGGCTGATCGACAATGTGTTCATCGGCGGCCCGGAAGAACCCGTCGCCCGCCTGACCGAAGCCTTCCGCCTGATGGTCGATACCCAGCCGATCCACGACCGGCTGCGCAAGGCGCAGATCAAGGATTGGGCCAAGGCGCGCGAGCTCGGCCTGCTGTCGAGCGCTGAACTGGCGCAGCTTGAAGAAGCCGATCGCGCGGTCGCGGACGTCATCGCCGTCGATGATTTCGCGCCCGAGGATCTGCGGCGCAATCCCACTGCATCGGATCTGGCGCAGGCTGCCGAATGAGCCGGCCGGTCTATATTGTCGATGGCGCCAGCACGCCTTTTCTGAAAGCGCGTGGCGGCCCCTTCACGCCTGTTGATCTGAAGGCAGGGTTCGCGGACAAGATAGCGCCCGACTGGGACATTCCCGAAGCGCACAGGGATAATCTGCCCGAGCGGATCGGCGCGGCCATGCCCATCGAGACATTTCCGTCCTTCCCGTTCGGCACGGACTTTACGCAGATCGAGCAGCAGCTACTGCCGGCGATGCAATATCTGGCAGACCATGCGGCAAGGCCCGCTCAGCTGGCCGCCCTGCTTGCCCGCGGCCTGCGCGGTGCTCAGCCCGACGAAGCGGAATTCGCCGCGCTCGAGCGCATGGGGCTGGATGCGCCCCATGGCGTCAGGGAGCATAGCTACCGTGCGCTCATCCTGGGGGCCCTGCGCAGTACCGGACAGCAAGGACAGGAAAGCGGCGACCAGGGCAGACGTCATCTCGGCAGACAGGGGAATGGACCGGATGCATGAAGCCAAGGATAGCCCGCACCCCGATCTTGACGAGGAAGAGGCCGCGCATGTCGAGGAGCGCAGCACGGGTTCGGTAAAGGTCGTCCATGAGGTCGTGCGGCTCCAGGGCGAGGAGGAGCTGGATCGACCGATCCTCGCGCTCATGCTTTCTGGCCTGGCCGCCGGCCTTGCGATCACCCTGTCGCTCATGTCAGAACTCTTCCTGCGGGCAAGGCTGCCCGACACAGACTGGGCGCCCCTCATCTACCTGCTGGGCTATCCGGTCGGATATCTGATCGTGATCATGGGACGGCTGCAGCTCTTTACCGAAAGCACGGTCACAGCGGTGCTGCCGGTCGCGACCCGTCCGAGCCTTGGCAATCTGGGCCGGCTCGCGCGCCTGTGGGCCTGCGTGCTGGCCGGGAACCTTGTCGGCGTCACGCTCGTGAGCGCGCTGATGGCCAGTGAGGTCATTATCACGCATGAACAGCGCATCGTGGCGCTGGATATTCTCGCCAAGCTCGAATGGCAGGACTGGTCGAAAACCCTGATGCTCGGCATTCCGGCGGGCTTCATCATGGCCGCGATTGCCTGGGCCCTGCCCAATGCCAGGGGCAGCGAATTCTGGGTGATCTTCCTTCTGACCTATGTCATCGGCCTTGGCGGCTTTTCGCATGTCGTTACCGGTTCGTCCCAGATCAGCTTCCTCTGGCTGAGCGGGGAGGTCAGTTTCCAGCAGGCCTGGTTCGGCTTCTCCCTCCCTGCGCTCATCGGCAACATCATCGGTGGCAGCGGCCTGTTCGCGGTCCTGGCCCATGGGCAGATGCGAAGCGACCTGACCGAATGAGAGGGCGACGCCGGCATGGCCGCCAGGGCGGTTGGCATCCCACAGAAAAGGTCGGATGGAGCCGCCCGCCGCTGGCGGAATGATACAAGTTGGAAGCCTGGCTCGGCATGATGGCCGCATCGCCCGTCGAGCCACGCAACGATCGCCTCGTTCAGGTGTTGGAAGGACGGCGCGGGTGCGAGGCGGGGACATCCAATGCAACGGTCCGTGCCAGGAGAGGCCCCGAAATCCTGATGCCTTGCCCGGAGCTCGCCAATGTCCAAAATGACCGTTTCCGACCTCTTCACCCAGACGCTCCATCTGGCTGGGGTGAAACGCATTTATGGCGTGGTAGGCGATAGCCTCAATGGCATCACCGAAAGCCTGCGGCGTCAGGGCAATATTGACTGGATACATGTCCGTAACGAGGAAGCCGGTGCATTTGCCGCCGGCGCGGAGGCGCAGCTGACCGGCGAACTGGCCGTTTGCGCGGGGTCTTGTGGCCCAGGAAACATGCATCTGATCAACGGTCTCTATGATTGCCATCGCACTCGGGTTCCCGTCCTTGCCATCGCGGCCCAGATCCCCAGTGCCGAGATAGGCTCCAACTATTTTCAGGAAACCAGGCCTGAAGCCCTATTCAGGGATTGCAGCGTCTATTGCGAGACCATTTCCGATCCTGACCAGATGCCGCGGACGCTCGAGACAGCTATACGTGCTGCGGTTGGGCATCGTGGCGTTGCGGTCGTATCGATTCCGGGCGACGTGGCGCTGCAGGCCGCCGAGGGAAAACTCGCGCGATCAATCGACGCGCTCCTGCCCGCCAGGCCCCTGATCCAGGCTGCACCCGGCGAGATCGAGAAACTGGCAACCCTGCTCAACGATGCGGGGCGCGTCACGATCCTTGCCGGGCGAGGCTGCAGGGATGCCCATACCCAATTGCTGCAAATTGCCGGCGCGCTCCAGGCCCCGATCGTTCACGCGCTGGGCGGCAAGGAATGGGTCGAACATGCCAATCCCTATGATGTGGGCATGACCGGCCTGATCGGCTTCTCGTCGGGCTATGAAGCGATGATGGCCTGCGATCTCCTGCTGATGCTCGGCACCGATTTTCCCTATCGTCAATTCTATCCGACGAAGGCGAAGGTCGCGCAGATCGACATGCGCCCTGAAAATCTGGGACGCAGGACACCGATCGATCTGGCGCTGGTAGGGGATGTCGGTGCGACGATCGAAGCCCTTCTGCCCTTGCTGAAAGGCGATCGCGACACCGCCTTCCTTGCTTCAGCCAGGGACAATTATGCCAGGGCGCGCGAGGGACTGGACGAGCTTGCCGATGGCAAGCCGGGCGGGATCCTGCATCCCCAGCATGTCGCGCGGGTTCTGAGCGAACAGGCAAGCGACGACGCGGTCTTTGCCTGCGACGTCGGTACGCCGACGGTCTGGGCGGCTCGTTATCTCAAGATGAATGGCCGTCGCCGACTGCTTGGCTCCTTCAACCATGGATCGATGGCCAACGCGCTGCCGCAGGCCATCGGCGCGCAAGTTACCTATCCCGATCGGCAGATCGTCACCTTGTCCGGCGATGGCGGCCTGGCGATGCTGATGGGCGAGTTACTGACCCTGCGGCAGCTCGACCTTCCAGCGAAGATCATCCTTTTCAACAACGGCACCCTGGGCTTTGTCGAGATGGAAATGAAGGCGGCCGGTCTCGTCGAGACAGGTGTCGCGCTCGACAATCCGGATTTTGCCGCCATGGCCCGCAGCATCGGCATCCATGGCGTAAGGGTGAGCGATCCCGGCGATCTCGACAGCGCGATGCGGGACGTCCTGTCCCATCCCGGCCCGGCCTTGCTGGATGCCGTGACCGCGCGAACCGAACTGTCGCTCCCGCCCAAGGTCACGCTTGAACAGATGAAGGGCTTCACCCTCTATATGGCCAAGGCGATCATGAGCGGCCGCGGCGATGCCATCATCGAACTTGGCAAGACCAATGCCGGACTACTGCGAAAACTATTCTGACTAGCGCGCGAAGATTTGGGCGCCGCCGCCAAGGCAGAAGGCGGCGCCACTGGCCATTCGCAGCCACCGCCGTCATATTTCCGGGAGGCCCTGTGCCGCGAACCCCCACCCCTTCAAGCCTTTCGCCCTCTTCAAGAGGATAACAGCATCGTCGATGTCAAAGGGATGCGCGTCCTTCATGTCGGCAAGCTCGCCCCAGTCGATCGGGACTGCGACCGCGGCACCCGGCCGAGCGCGCGCAGAATAGGGCAGAATCGCCGTGCTGCCGCGCTGGTTGCGTAGCCAGTCGATGAAGATGCGGTTCTTGCGTTTCGCCTTGCTCATGGTCGCGACGAAGCGGTCGGGCTCAGCCGTGCTAAGCGCCTGGGCAAAGCGGGCGGCAAAATCCTTGTGCGTGTCCCAATCATGGCCGGGGGTCAGCGGCACCACGACATGCACGCCCTTGCCGCCCGAGAGCATGGCAAAGGAGACGAGGCCGATGTCGCCAAGATGATCGCGGATATCGTAAGCCGCCTGCCGGACCCTCGCGAAGTCCATGCCCTCGTCCGGGTCCAGATCGAATATCATCCGGTCCGGCTTTTCCACCGCATCTGCCCGTGACGCCCAGCCATGGAATTCTATGGTGCCCATCTGCACGCAGGTAAGCAGGCCGTCGGCGTCCTCTACATAGATATAGTCCTCCACCCCGCCCCCCTTCTCCCGGATCGGTAGCTGGCGGACATGCTCGCCAAAAGCGCCACTGTCATGCTTCTGGAAGAAGCATTTCTTTGCCCGTCCCTGCGGACAGCGGACGAGGCTGATCGGACGGTTTGCAGCGAAGGGCAGCATCAGGGGCGCAATGCCGGCATAATAATCAGCCAGGTCGCCCTTGGTCTGGCCGCTGCCGGGAAACAGGATGCGGTCAGAGTTGCTGATCTTGATATGGCTGGCCGAGGGGGGCGCTGGCGCGACCTTCTCCGGCTTCACCGACCTCGCCGGCTTGTCAGTGCGCAGGCCCAGGAAACTGCCATGGCGGACGCGTCCATCGTTAGTGAATTCGGCAAAGGCGACCTCCGCAACCAGCTTGGGCTTAATCCATTGTGTACCACGTGCTTCCGCCTGGGGGACTTCAGCTGGCGCGACGTCGGTGGCGAGCGGTGCCATCGCCTCGGCCAGATCCGCCATGCTGGTCGCGTCGAACCCGGTGCCGACCTTGCCTTTGTAGATGAGCCTGCGGCCCTCATTCTGGGCGAGCAGCAAGGATGAGAAGGCGCGCCCTTTGGCCTTGCTCTTCGTCCAGCCGATGACGACAAACTCCTGTCGCCGGGTGCATTTCACCTTCACCCAGTTTCGCGTTCGGCCACTGCGATAGGGCGCGCTCGACCGCTTGGCGATGATGCCTTCCTGCCGGGCATCGCACATCGACCGGAACAGCGCCTCACCCGAGCCGATCAGATGGTCGGCGACATGGATGGGGGGCGCCCCATCCGCCAGCAGCGCTTCCAACCGCTCCTTGCGCTCGATGGTCGTCAGCGGCTTCAGGTCAATGCCGTCGAGCGACAGCAGGTCAAAGGCGAAAAGATGGAAGGGCGTGTCCGCCCGCTGCGTGCCATGGCCGCGTTTCAGCACGGACTGAAGGGCGGAAAAGCTGGGATTGCCATCCTCGCCGAAGGCCACGATCTCCCCGTCGATCAGCGCGGGCGGAAGGTCGAGCGCGGCGATCGCTTCCACCAGCGGCCCGAACTTGTCGGTCCAGTCGAGGCCATTGCGGGTGAACAGCTTCACCGCCCCGCCCTTGACCGCAATCATGGCGCGATAGCCATCATATTTGATCTCGTGCAACCAGTCGTTGCCGGTGGGCACATCGTCCACAAGGATGGCGAGCTGTGGTTTGACGAAGCGCGGGATCGATGCCCCCTCCCCCTTGCCGCTTTTCGTTCGGGTCCTGATCCTGGCGTTATGGGCGCTGGCCGCCTGCATCTTGTTGGCGAAGGCCTTGCCCCTTGCGCCCTTGAGCGATTGCGTGCCGCCGCTGTCCGCCTGGATCTGGGCCATTGAGCGGTCGGTCAGCACGCTGGTCAGTGCATGACCGACCAGATCTTCGGTGTCGCTGGCATGGCTATCCTCAACCTTGCGGAGCAACCAGTTCTCGCGCTTCTCGCCCGGGCGCCCCTTCATCCGCACAAGCAGCCATTCGCCTTTCATCCGCTCGCCATGCAGGATGAAGTGGAGATGACCATCCTTCAGGTCGTCGGCACGCTTGCCGGGGATCGGTTCCCAGGTACCGCGGTCCCAGAGCATGACCGAGCCGCCGCCATATTCGCCCTTGGGGATGTTCCCTTCGAACGCGCCATAGTCGAGCGGATGATCCTCGGTCCGCACGGCCAGGCGCTTGTCGGCCGGATCGAGGCTTGGCCCCCTGGTGACAGCCCAGCTTTTGAGGACGCCATCGATCTCCAGCCGAAAATCCCAGTGCAGGCGCGTTGCCGCATGATCGCAGTCGGAGCTTCTCCTGGCGCAAATGCAGGCAGAGAAGTAGCTTATGATACTGCTCGCATTCTTTCTGGCTCATGCTGGTTTCATGGCATTTGCCTTATCGATGGCGCGTCATCGGCGAGACCTGCATTTGAAGCCGGATTGGGACCCGACGCGCCATCGGACTACGCATCTGCGGTTATGGGCTGCTAGGCATTGCACTCTGGCCCTGCTGGATTCTGTTGGCGCTTTCGGTCGCTGGTCACAGGAGATGCAGCCTTGGGGCCGGAATCATCGCCCCGTGCAAGAGCAAGTTTGGCCTCAGCGCGGCGCAGCCGCGCCTCAGCAAGCGTAACCTCCGGGTAGCGACCGAAGGAGAGCAGCTTCTCCTTGCCGTCGAACCGATATTTCATCCGCCAAAGGCGCGAGCCCGTTGGCCGGACAAGTAGATAGAGACCACCGCCATCGCCGAGCTTGTAATCCTTCGATCGCCGGCTGGCGTAGCGAACCTCGAGTTCCTTGAGCGGCATAGGGGGTATCTCCTGCTGGGCACAGGCATTACCCTCCAAAACACCCCCAAAAGCAAATCGACGTCCTGGCATCAGGCGCGATCCGATGGGCGGCGCTGCATCCCCAAGAAACCACGCAAATCCGCCAAAAAAGACATAAAAAAACCGCCGCGGAATGATCCGAGACGGTTTGGTCTTTTAGTATGTGGTTGCGGGAGTAGGATTTGAACCTACGACCTTCAGGTTATGAGCCTGACGAGCTACCGGGCTGCTCCATCCCGCGACACTGGGCTTTTGTGTGGCCCTGACATGCAAAAAGGGCGGCTTTGCGGGCCGCCCTGTTTTGTAACATTGTGATGGGTTTTTGATCCGTTGCTATGCGCGTGCTTCAATGCCTGGCGACGCCCTACTCTTCCAGTGCTTGAGCAATAGTACCATCGGCGCAGACTGGTTTCACGGCCGAGTTCGGGATGGGATCGGGTGGGTCACAGACGCTATGGTCACCAAGCAATGAAGCAGGCGCATAACTGCGGGTTTTTAATCGATACCGTGCACTATTCACTTTCACTTGGGAAAGTGAACAACAAGAACTTTGTGTGTTTGATGTTCGTATATCTGGGCTGGCTTAACACCACGCCATCAGCGTTTTTGCTGTTTCCAGCATTGTCGTTGATGGTGGGACTCTTAAGCGCGAACAGAGCAATTAGGACTGGTTAGCTCCATGCGTTACCGCACTTCCACATCCAGCCTATCAACGTCGTGGTCTACGACGGCTCGATGAAATCTTATCTTGAGGGAGGCTTCCCGCTTAGATGCTTTCAGCGGTTATCCCGTCCATACATAGCTACCCTGCTGCGCCACTGGCGTGACGACAGGTACACCAGAGGTATGTTCAACCCGGTCCTCTCGTACTAGGGTCAACTCCTCTCAAATTTCGACGCCCACGGCAGATAGGGACCAAACTGTCTCGCGACGTTCTGAACCCAGCTCACGTACCACTTTAATTGGCGAACAGCCAAACCCTTGGGACCTGCTCCAGCCCCAGGATGTGATGAGCCGACATCGAGGTGCCAAACGATTCCGTCGATATGAGCTCTTGGGAATCATCAGCCTGTTATCCCCGGCGTACCTTTTATCCGTTGAGCGATGGCCCTTCCACGAGGGACCACCGGATCACTATGACCGACTTTCGTCTCTGCTCGACTTGTCAGTCTCGCAGTCAGGCGGGCTTATGCCATTGCACTCTAACAGACGGTTTCCAACCGTCCTGAGCCCACCATCGCGCGCCTCCGTTACTCTTTAGGAGGCGACCGCCCCAGTCAAACTACCCGCCACAGAGGGTCCCTGCACCGGATAACGGTGCGAGGTTAGACATCAGAAAACAACAGGGTGGTATTTCACCTATGGCTCCACATCAACTGGCGTCAATGCTTCAAAGCCTCCCACCTATGCTACACAGTTCTTTCCTAATGCCACTCTGAAGCTGCAGTAAAGGTGCACGGGGTCTTTCCGTCTAACCGCGGGTACTCCGCATCTTCACGGAGAATTCAATTTCGCTGAGCATATCCTGGAGACAGTGGGGAAGTCGTTACGCCATTCGTGCAGGTCGGAACTTACCCGACAAGGAATTTCGCTACCTTAGGACCGTTATAGTTACGGCCGCCGTTTACCTGGGCTTCAATTCAGAGCTTGCACTCCTCCTCTTAACCTTCAGGCACCGGGCAGGCGTCAGGCCCTATACGTCGTCTTGAAGCCGACTTAGCAGAGCCCTGTGTTTTTGCTAAACAGTCGCTACCCCCTGGCCTGTGCCCCCCATCAAAAGTTGCCTTAAGATGGGGCCTCCTTCTTCCGAAGGTACGGAGGCAATTTGCCGAGTTCCTTCAGGATACTTCTCTCAAACGCCTTGGTATACTCTACCATTCCACCTGTGTCGGTTTAGGGTACGGTCTATACGGTGGGGCTATTTCCTGGGACCCCTTCACTGCCCGGAGCAATCCAATAAGCCCGAACAATTTACGGCATCCGTCACACACCACCAGGCCCACGAATATTAACGTGGTTCCCATCGACTACCCCCTTCGGGCTCGTCTTAGGGGCCGGCTTACCCTGCTCAGATTAGCTTTAAGCAGGAACCCTTGGAATTTCGGCGAGAGGGCATCTCACCCTCTTAATCGCTACT
>NZ_JAYRCS010000001.1:1182500-1485000 GCF_049472635.1 Sphingobium salicis subsp. salicis | reverse complement strand
CTGCGCGCTGGCGAAACCCTGGCGGTCGATCGCGCGATCAGCCGCGAAGACGCCCTTGCCCTGTGGCTGTCCCCGGACCGCACGGTCCGCGTCGTCGAGGGGGATGGCGCCCTGCTCGGCATCTTCTACGTCCGCGCCAACCAACCCGGCGGTGGCAACCATGTCGCCAATGCCGGCTATGTAACGGCGGGCCATGCAACCGGACGTGGCGTTGCCCGGCGCATGTGCGCGGCCTCCTTCGATCTGGCCCGCGATCTGGGTTTCAGCGCGATGCAATATAATTTCGTGGTTTCCTCCAACAGCCGCGCAGTCGCGCTGTGGCAGGCGATGGGCTTTGCCATTGTCGGCCGCGCGCCCGATGCCTTTACCCATCCGACGCTGGGGCTGGTCGACACATTTGTGATGCATCGTTACCTTTGACGCGGCGCGTGCGCAGCGGCATAGGGCGCGCAATCGCGACCATCGCGCATAGGGGGTATCTGGTGTCAACTTCGCTGTCCGGGCCGGCCATGGCCCCTTCCCTTTTCCTGCCCGGTTGCGCGCGATGACCGCTCCCCTGTCGTCCTGGCTGGACAGCCGTTTCCAGATAGCCGCGCGCGGCAGCAATGTGCGCACGGAAATCATCGCCGGCATCACCACCTTCCTCACCATGGCCTATATCGTGCTGGTCAACCCGGCGATCCTGGGCGAGGCCGGCATGCCGCTGGTCGGCGTGGCCGCCGCGACCTGTTTCGCCGCCGCCTTCGCCAGCATTCTGATGGGGATGGTCGCGAACGTGCCGCTGGCACTGGCGCCGGGCATGGGCCTCAATGCCTATTTCACCTATTCGGTCGTGCTGGGCCTGGGCATTCCCTGGCCGGTCGCGCTCGGCTGCGTCTTCCTCTCGGGCGTCGCTTTCCTGGCGCTGACGCTGGCGGGCATCCGCCAGATGATCCTGGCTGCCATCCCGCCGCATCTGCTGGCGGCGGTTGCCGGGGGCATCGGCCTCTTCATCGCCTTCATCGGCCTGCGCAATGCCGGTATCGTCGTTTCCAACAGCGCCACCTCGGTGGCGCTTGGCGACCTTCGCTCCGCGCCGGTGCTGCTCACCCTGTTCGGCCTGACGCTGATCGCCGGCCTGTCGATCCGCCAGGTGCGCGGCGCGATCCTGATCGGCATCGTTGCTACCACCCTGCTCGGTTGGCTGGTTGGCGCGCTGCATTTCACGCCGACGCCCTATGAGGTATCGGCGCTGGGCAGTACGGCCTTCCATCTCGATCTTGGCGCGGTCTTCGCCGGCAGCCATGGCATCGGCGTGCTGGAGATCATCTTCGTTTTCCTGTTCGTCGACCTGTTCGACAATCTCGGCACGCTGATGGCGGTGACCAAGCGCGCCGGCCTCGCGCGCCCGGACGGCAGCGTGCCCAATCTCAACCGCATCCTGATCGCCGACGCGGCCGCCACCATGGTCGGCGCGACGGCGGGCACCAGCACCGTCACCTCCTATGTCGAAAGTGCAGCGGGCGTCGCCGCGGGCGGCCGTACCGGCCTCACCGCCATCGTCACCGGCCTCCTCTTCCTGCTCACCATCTTCGCCGCGCCCTATGCCGGCCTGGTGCCGCTCTATGCAACGGCGCCAGCGCTGATCCTGGTCGGCAGCCTGATGATGGCGCCGCTGGTGGAAGTCAGTTGGGAAGAGCCGTTCGAGGCTGTTCCCGCCTTCCTCACCCTCGCGCTCATCCCCCTCACCTTCTCGATCGCCAACGGCATCGCCTTCGGCATCGTTGCCCATGCGATCCTGAAGCTGCTGCGCGGTCAAATGCGCCGCGCCGACTGGCTGCTCTTCCTGCTCGCCATATTGATCGTCATCCGCTTTGCCTGGGTTGCCGCCGCATGAAGTTCCTCCTCGCCCTGGTCGGCCTGCTGACCGCTACCCCCGCCCTCGCCCAGAAGCTCGATGAGCGCCCCCGCACCGCGATCATGACCGCCTTCCCACCCGAACATGCCGCGCTCGTCGGCCGGATCGAGCAGCCGCGGACCGTCCGCGTGAACGGCGTGCCGGTGACGCTTGGCCAGATGGCCGGCAAGCCGGTGCTGCTGGTCGAAAGCGGCGTCAGCATGGTCAACGCCGCCATGACCACCCAGTGGCTGGTCGATCGCTTTGCGGTGAAGCGCATCCTCTTTTCCGGCATTGCGGGCGGCATCGATCCCTCGCTGCATATCGGCGATGTCGTGGTCGCCGCCGACTGGGGCCAGTTCATGGAAAGCACGATCGCGCGCGAGGCGCCGGGCGGCTATGCGCCGATCTTCCGCACGCCAGGCAACGACCTGCCCAATTATGGCATGATCTTCCCGCGCGATGTCGAGGTCGGCAATGAAGCCGAAGCCAAGAGCTGGCACCGCGCCTTCCCGGCCGATCCCGCTTTGCTCGCCATCGCCCGCGCCCTGTCATCCTCGGAAAGCCTGGCCCGCTGCGCCGATGCGGCCGCTGCAAAATGCCTGCCGCACCAGCCCAGCCTGCATGTCGGCGGGCGCGGCATCAGCGGCCCCGCCTTCATGGACAATGCCGCCTATCGCCAATATCTGTTCGCGACGTTCCAGGCGCAGGTGCTGGACATGGAAAGCGCAGCGGTGGCGCAGGTGGCTTATGCCAACCGCGTGCCCTTCCTCGCCTTCCGTAGCCTCTCGGATCTCGCCGGCGGCGATGCGGAGCAGAACCAGATGAGCGTGTTCATGGCGCTCGCCTCGGCCAATTCGGCCCGCGTCGTGCAGGATTTCGTGGCGCGACTGCCCGATTAGAGCGTTTTCTAATCAGGTAGAATCACCTGATGACTCGGAAAACGCGTTAAACCAAAAACTTAGAGCAACCGATCTGACGCAGTCGGATCGGAATTTGCTCTAACGATCGCGCTTGAGGAAGCGGGCGAGGCCGGAGTCGGACAGGCGGACATCCACCTGCATCTCCGCTTCGCTCGGCCGCGTTGCCAGTACCTCGCCATGCTCGTGCAACCAGGCGAGGGCAGCGCCATCGGCGATCGGCAGACGCAGGCTGTGAACCCGTGCGCCACGGGTCAGCCGGCTGCTGATCGCCCGCTGCAGCCCCTCGACACCCTCGCCGGTCAAGGCCGAGATGATGACGACATCATCATGCCGCGCCGCAATCTCGCGCGCCTGCGTGGCACTCTCTGTGTCGAGCAGGTCCAGCTTGTTCCACGCCTCGATGATCGGCGGCGGATCGGCCTCGCCATCGCCGCGTTCCAGCGCCCCTTCGCCGGCGACGCCCAGTTCGCTCAGCACGTCCAGCACGTCGTCGCGCTGCGCCTCGGTATCGGGATGGGCGATGTCGCGGACATGGACGATGATATCGGCCGACAGCACTTCCTCCAGCGTCGCGCGGAAGGCCGCGATCAACTGGGTCGGCAGGTCGGAGACGAACCCCACCGTGTCGGACAGGATCGCTTTGTCCAGCCCCGGCAGCACGATCTGCCGCATCGTCGGGTCGAGCGTGGCGAACAGCAGATCCTCGGCCATCACCTCGGCGCCGGTCAGGCGGTTGAACAGCGTCGACTTGCCGGCATTGGTATAGCCGACAAGGGCAATCACCGGCCAAGGCGCGCGCTGGCGCCGGGCGCGATGCAGGCCGCGCGTCTTGGTCACCTGATCCAGTTCGCGCCGGATCTTGGCCATGCGATCGCGGATCATGCGCCGGTCCGCCTCGATCTGGGTTTCGCCCGGACCGCCGAGGAAGCCGAAGCCGCCGCGCTGGCGCTCAAGATGGGTCCAGCTGCGCACCAGGCGGCCGGCCTGATAGTCGAGATGGGCGAGTTCGACCTGCAGCCGCCCTTCATTGGTGGCCGCGCGCTCGCCGAAAATCTCCAGGATCAGTCCGGTCCGGTCGATCACCTTGGCGCCGGTCCCCTTTTCCAGATTGCTCTGCTGCACCGGGGTCAGCGCATTGTCGACGATGACCAGTTCGGCTTCTTCCTGGTTCACCAGCGTGGCGATCTGGTCGACCTGGCCGCTGCCGAACAGGGTGGCGGGCTTGCGGTCGCGGACGCGGAAGCTCTGGGCGGCGCGCACATCGATGCCGATCGCAAGCGCCAGGCCACGGGCCTCCTCCAGCCGGGCATCGCTGTCGCGGCGGTCGCCGCCATGGGTTTCGGCATGCACGACGACGGCACGCGCACCGCGCGCCACTTCGTCCTCGGAGTCGCGATTGAATATGGCCATGTCAGCTTAGAGCATCTGGCCGCGCTCCGGTCTACCCGCGCGGATCGGCGGGAAGACCGGATGCGGCGTGGACGATCAGTCGTCCTGCTCATTCTCGCCCGACAGGTCGAGCGAATGGAGCGGTTGCACGGTCGAAATGGCGTGCTTGTAGACCAACTGCACCATGCCGTCGCGTTCGAGCAGCATGCAGAACAGGTCGAAGGCGGCGATCTCGCCTTGCAGCATCACGCCGTTGACCAGGAACATGGTCACCGGGCTGCCCGACTTGCGCACGGCGCTCAGGAAGATTTCCTGCAGCAGGCGCGGCTTGCCATTGCCGTCGCTGGCCTTGCGCAGATCGGTCAGGTCCATCGTCTGGGCCGGCATGACCGTCGAAATGGCATGCTTGTAGACCAGCTGCGACTGACCATCCCGGCGCAGCAGCACGGAAAAATTGTCGAACCAGGTGATGATGCCCTGCAGCTTCACGCCCTTGACCAGGAACATGGTCACCGGGGTCTTCGATTTGCGCAGGCTGTTGAGGAAAATATCCTGAAGGTTGTTCACTTTGTCGGCCATGGTTTTTGCCAGTCCTTTATTGGCGGGACGTTACCCGCTCTCGCACCTCTGGGCGGAGGTGTCTTGCCTGCCCCCGCTTGTCGAGGGCAAAGCAATCCTACCGCAATTGCGAAGGGGCGTCCATGCCTGACATCGCCATCGGGAATTTCCCTAGCGTCAGCCGTCCTTTCCGTCGGTAATGCCCAGCAATTTCAGTTTGCGGTGCAGCGCAGACCGTTCCATGCCGATGAAGGTCGCGGTGCGCGAGATATTGCCCGAAAAACGCCGGATCTGGATACGCAGATATTCCCGTTCGAAACTTTCACGCGCCTCGCGCAGCGGCGCGCCCATGATGGCGGACTGGCCGATGCCATCACCGCCGCCACCGCTCGTCAGTTCAGCCGGCAGCATGTCCAGTTCAATCCGGCCGATCCGGTCGCCCGGCGCCAGGATCATCGTCCGCTCGATCACGTTGCGCAGCTGACGGACATTGCCCGGCCACTCATTGGCCTGCAGCGCGGCCATGGCATCGCTGGCGATCTCGGGCGGATTGACCCGACGATCGGCGGCGAAGCGCGCCAGATAATGCTCGACCAGCGGCGGAATATCGTCGCGCCGCTCGGACAGCGACGGGATCTGCAACGGCACCACATTGAGCCGATAGAAGAGATCCTCGCGGAAGCGCCGCTCCTCGATCTCCGCCGTCAGGTTGCGCGCGGTCGAGGAAATGACGCGCACGTCGACCTTCACCTGCCGCTGCCCGCCGACGCGGGTGAAGCTCTGGTCGGTCAGCACCCGCAATATCTTGCCTTGGGTGGTAACCGGCATGTCGGCGATCTCGTCCAGATAGAGCGTGCCACCATGCGCCTGTTCCAGATAGCCCGGACGCACCAGTCCACTGGGATCCTCGACGCCGAACAGTTCTTCCTCGACCCGATCAGGGTCCATCCGCGCCGCGGCGACGATGATGAAGGGCGCATCGGCCCGCCCGCTCCAGCTGTGCAGCATGCGGGCGGCGACTTCCTTGCCGACGCCGGCCGGCCCGGAAATCAGCACCCGGCTGCCGGTGCCTGCAACCTTCTTGATCGTCGCCCGCACGCCGTTAATCGATGCCGACGTGCCGGTCAGCTCATCATCCTGGCCAAAGCGCGCGCGCAGCGTCTGGTTCTCGCGCCGCAGCCGCTCGGTCTCGGTGGCGCGCGCCACCAGATGGAGCAGCCGGTCCGCCTCGAACGGCTTCTCGATGAAATCGGCCGCGCCCTTGCGGATCGCCGCCACCGCCGTGTCGATATTGCCATGACCGGAAATCATCAGAACCGGGACGGTCGCGTCGCGCCGCTTGATTTCGTCCAGCAGTTCCAGCCCGTCGAGCTTTGAACCCTGCAGCCAGACATCGAGCAGCACCAGCGAGGGGCGCCGGCTGTCCAGCGCCTCGATCGCGCTGTCGCTATTGGCGGCGGTGCGGGTCGTGAAACCCTCATCTTCCAGCACACCCGCAACCAGATCGCGAATGTCCTCTTCGTCGTCGACTATCAGAATATCAAGCGCCATTGGCCGTCACTTTTCCTTTGGGCAAGGCAACCACCTGCCCCTCTTCCAGTTTCTCCAGGGCCGCGACCGGGAAGCGCAGCGTCACCCGTGCCCCCCCGCCTTCCGCGTCATCGAAGCGGATTTCGCCCATATGTTCTTCGACAATCTTCTTGACGATGGCCAAGCCCAAACCCGTCCCCTTCGACCGGGTGGTCATATAGGGCTCCAGGATGCGTTCACGCTCGGGCGGCAGGCCGATGCCATCGTCGCGCACTTCGATTACCAGTGCGCCATCAGCCTCATGCAGGCGCATGCGCACATGGCCGCGCACCCCGCCATCCTCGGGCGCCGGCTTCGGCTCGATCGCCTCGACTGCATTCTTGACGATATTGGTCAGCGCCTGGCCAAGCTGGCGGCGATCGCACACCATTTCCATCTCCCCGGCATCCGCGTCGAAGGCGAAGCGAATGTCGGGATGGGCCACTTCGTGCAGGAACAGCGCGTGCCGGGCGATGTCGCCCAGCGCCTCGCGCCGGAACACTGGCTTGGGCATGCGCGCGAAAGAGGAAAATTCGTCGACGATGCGGCGCAAATCGCCCACCTGCCGCACGATCGTGCCGGTCAGCCGGGCGAAGGTCGGCTTGTCGCTCGTCACTTCCTCGCCATAGCGGCGCTGCAGGCGTTCAGCCGCCAGCTGGATCGGCGTCAGCGGATTCTTGATCTCATGCGCGATGCGGCGCGCCACATCCGACCAGGCCGCACGGCGCTGATCCGACAATTGCTGGGTGATGTCGTCGAAGGTCAGGATATGGCCTGACACGTCCTCGGACACCTTCACCGCCAGGGTCCGCAGGTCGCCTTGGGCGCGCACCTGGACGATGCCGGCATCCTCCTGCGACGCGACAAGTTCGGCCAGTTCGGCCGAAATCTCGGCCAGCGGCCGTCCGACCGGATCATCGCCTTCACGCACCAGGATCGCAGCGGCCGAGCTGTTCAGCAACTGGATCACGCCGCCGCGGTCCACCGACAGCACGCCGGCACTCACGCCCGACAGGATCGCCTCGATAAAGGCGCGCCGCTCATCAAGCTGGCTGTTGGCCGCGACCAGCGCACCGGTCTGCGCTTCCAGACGCTGGGTCATGCGGTTGAAGGCGGAGGCGAGCGTGCCGATTTCGTCCCGGCTTGCCGGACTGGTCACGCGTGCGGACAGGTCGCCCGCCGTGATCTTGCGGGCCGCTGTCACCAGTTCATTGACCGGTCGCACCATCCAGTCGGCGACCGCCAGCGCAATGTAGACGGCGATGCCGACCAGCAACAGCGATCCCACGAACAACAGCAGGTTGAACCGCAATTGCAGCGCGCGGGATTGGGCCGCGAACAGATCATAATCGCCCAGCACCTTCTGCGCCCGCTCCACATTGGAGAAGGACGAACTGCCGGCATTGCGCGTGGCATAGAGGTAGATTTTGGAATTGGGGTAAAGCAGCGTTACCGCTTCGATCTGGTTCGGCTTGGCGGCCACCACCACATCCTCGCCGGACGCCAGGCGCTTCACGACATCGGCGGACAGCATTTCAGACGCTGGCCGGCTCTCGGGATCGACCGTCGCAGCGGTCCGCGCCACGCCGTCCTTGCCAATCTCGATGATCGCCGACCGGTTCAGCTTTCGCGTCACCACCTGATAGATATAGCCCTCGGCAAAGCGCGGGCTGGAAACGCTCGACTGGCCCAGATAGTCGCGCAGATCGCTCGCCATGGTCAGCGTCTCGTCGCGGACCTCGCGCAAATTCTGCTCATAATAGCCACGCGCCAGATCGCTGGCATTTTGCAGCATGCCGCGCGCACTGTCCGAAAACCAGAATTGCACGCCATATTGGAACAGCAGCGACGCAAAGATCACGACCAGCAGCATCGGCACGCTGGCCACGACCGAGAAGATCGCCACCAGGCGGACGTGAAGCTGGCCATCGCTGCCGATCGCCGATTTTGCAGCCCGACGCTTGGCCACGCGGCGCCCCAGCAGCATCAGCAGCGCAATCGCCGGCACCAGATTGGCGACCAGCAACAGCGCCACGATCGGCGGGGTCAACAGGGTGTAGGACTGGTCCTGCCCGGACAACAGGCGATAGGTCAGGCCAGCGGTGCCGAGAAACAGGATGAGCGTGACCGCTTCGATCGCGGCGGCCAGGCGACCGTTGCGCAGGTAAGGCCGGATCAGCCTTGCCCAAGCCTGCCCCCGTCGGGGGATTGTCACCGCACCAGTCATAGTGGCTTCGTTACAACAATGCCGTGCCCGATCAAACACAGTTTTTACATAAAACCATGTCGCTGGTCGATGCGATTGGGCGCTTCGTCTCGCCCTTGCTAGTCGCTCAGCCGCAATTGCAGCGGGTCGAGGCCATAATCGGTCAGCTTCTTTCGCAGCGTGTTGCGATTGATGCCGAGCAGGCCGGCGGCACGGATCTGGTTGCCATCGACGCTTGCCAGCGTTTCCTGCAGCAGGATCGGCTCGATCACCGCCAGCAGATTATCATGCAACTGGGGATTGGCCTGCCCCAGCCCGACGCCCAGTTGCCGCTTGGTCCATTCCCGCACGGCCTGCGCAAGCTGCCCTGCGGGCGCGGCATGGTCCGCCGGCACGGCATCCAGCGGCAGCGCGTGGCGCAGCATGTCCGCCGCGATCACATTCTCGCGGCTCAGCACGGCAAGCCGCTGCATGATATTCTGCAACTCGCGGACATTGCCGGGCCAATGATAGGCCATCAGCAGCTGCGCGGCGTCCTCGGCCAGAGCCTTGCGCGGCAAGCCGTCCTGCGCCGCCCGATCCAGGAAATGGCGGGCCAGCAAGATCACGTCCTCGCGCCGTTCACGCAAAGGCGGCAGCGACACCGGCACGACATTGAGCCGATAATAGAGGTCCTGACGGAACCGGTTTTCCTCGATCAGTCGCGGCAGATCCTTGTTGGTGGCGGCGATGATGCGGACATCGACGCGGACCGGCTTCGACCCGCCGACCGTGGTCACTTCGCCCGACTGGAGCACGCGCAGCAGCCTTGTCTGCGCCTCCATCGGCATGTCGCCGATTTCATCGAGGAACAGGATGCCGCCCTGCGCCTGTTCGAACTTGCCGGCGGTCCGCGCCTGCGCGCCGGTAAAGGCGCCCTTTTCATAGCCGAACAGTTCCGCTTCGATCAGTTCGCGCGGAATGGCCGCCATGTTGATCGCGACGAAGGGACGGGTGCGTCGCTGGCCCAGGCTATGGATGGCTTCGGCCACCAGCTCCTTGCCCGTTCCCGACTCGCCCAGCACCAATATGCTGAGATCGTTGGAAAGAACCCTGGCGATGGTGCGATAGACTTCCTGCATCGCAGGCGAGCGACCGACCAGCGGCAGGCCGTCATGCGGCAATCCTTGCTCGCTCGCGTCCGCCCCGCCCGATCGATGCCCCAAGGCGTCCGCAACAGCGCGCGTCAACTCATTGAGATCGAACGGCTTTGGCAGATATTCGAACGCCCCCTTCTCGGTCGCCCGGATCGCAGTGTTCAGGGTGTTCTGTGCGGAAAGAATGATAACATTCAGGTCGGGGTTGCGCTCGATAATCTCCGCCACGCCA
This sequence comes from Sphingobium salicis subsp. salicis, assembly GCF_049472635.1. Lineage (NCBI taxonomy): Bacteria > Pseudomonadati > Pseudomonadota > Alphaproteobacteria > Sphingomonadales > Sphingobiaceae > Sphingobium > Sphingobium salicis. Next base: position 1,475,111 of record NZ_JAYRCS010000001.1, on the reverse strand, counting down.
TCCAGCCCATCGCCATCCGGCAGCATGACATCGGTGATCAGAATATCGGGCGAAAAACTCTCCATCAGCGCCGTGCGCTCGCGGATCGATCCGGCGATCTTCACCTTGTGCCCCTGGCGCCGCAGAGCCTCCCCCACGACCACGCAGATGGCGGGATCATCATCTACGACCAGGACCGTGCCTGTCGCGGCCATCAGCCCATTCCCATCGGCAGCAGGATGCGGAAGGTGGACTCCCCAGCTTCCTGATCGCGGGAATATTGCACGAAACCGCTCATGTCCCTCACCAACTTGTCTACCAGCGCCAGGCCGAGCCCCTGCCCGTCCCGCTTGCCCGTGATGAACGGGTTGAAGAGGTGGTCCAGAATATGCTCGGGCACGCCCGGTCCATTGTCGATCACCACGATCTCAATCGGCAGCACGGCGCTACCCTTGCGATCGCCGACCAGCACCGACATGCCATGTCGGAACGCCGTCTCGACGCGAATGCAGGGCTGCTCGACATGCTCCAACGCCTCTGCCGCATTCTTCAGCAGGTTGATCATCACCTGCACCAGCGCATCGTCGTTGATGATCGCGAATGGCAGGGATGGATCATAACGCTTTATAATTTTTACATTCTTGGCAAATCCGGCCGCCGCAATATGGGATGCGCGATCGATCAGCGGATAGATATTGCCGGGGCCGCATTCCAGCGTGCGGTCGGTCGTGAAATCCTGCATCCGGTCGATCAGGGCGGCGATCCGGTCGACCTCGTTGCAGATCAACTGGGTCAGCGCCGCATCACTGCCGCCGTTGCTCGTCTCCAGCAACTGCGCAGCGCCGCGAATGCCCGACAACGGGTTCTTGATCTCATGCGCCAGGATAGCCGCCGCACCGACCGCCGATCGCGCGCCGCCCGCCGTGCCGCGATGGCCGATCTTGCGGGCCTGCCCCTGCGCATGGATCGACACGACCCGCCAGCCCTCATGATCGACGATGGGGGAAATCATCAGATCGACCTCCATCTCGGCGGTGCGACCGGCATGGACCTTGATGTCATAGGCGGCGATCGGCTTGTTACTGTGCCAGATATCGAACCGCGCACCGGCTTCCGCAATCCGCACGGTGCGCGCCACGTCGCTGCCGATGATCGCCGACCGCGCCATGTTGAGCAGCGTTTCCGCCCGCACATTGGCATCAGCAATGCCGTTATCCGGCCGCACCACCAATGTTGCGACCGGCAGTGCCGTCATCAGTTCCGACAGGGATGGTCCATCCTGCTGCATCTGAAGCGGCGGGAGGGACGGCAATGGCATGGTCATGCAGCCTGAAGTGCCACCGCCGGTTCATCCGCCGCAATCAGCGGCTCATAAAAGGCGGCCAGCATATCCAGCACCCGCTGCGCATCCGCCTCCTGATTGACCGTGTTGCGGAACTCCGCCGATCCAGTCAGGCCCTTGGTGTACCAGCCGATATGCTTGCGCGCCATGTTGACGCCGGTCATATTGTCATAATGATCGAGCATCATGCGATAATGTTCTGTAATCAGATCATATTGTTCGGCAAGGCTCGGGTCGGCACGACGTTCGCCGGTGGCGAACCAGTGCATCACCTGGCCCAGCAGCCAGGGCTTGCCATAGGCGCCACGGCCGATCATCACGCCATCGGCGCCGCTCTGGTCGAGCGCAGTCTCGGCGTCCTCGATCGAGCAGATGTCGCCATTGACGATCACCGGCAGCTTGACCGCGTCCTTGACAGAGCGGACGAAGCCCCAGTCGGCGCTGCCCTTGTACATCTGGCAGCGGGTGCGACCATGGACAGTGATCAGCTTCGCGCCCAGATCCTCGGCAATATGCGCCAGCTCGGGCGCGTTGAGGCTCGAATGGTCCCAGCCCATGCGCATCTTGACCGTCACCGGCACATCGACCGCCTCGACCGTCGCCTTGATGAGCGCCGCCGCCAGCGGCAGGTCGCGCATCAGCGCGCTGCCCGCATCGCCATTGACGACTTTCTTCACCGGGCAGCCCATGTTGATGTCGATGATCGCCGCGCCGCGATCGGCGTTGAGCTTGGCGGCTTCAGCCATTTCCGTCGGCGAACAGCCGGCCAGCTGCATCGACACCGGTTCTTCCAGCGGATGCCAGGCGGCCTTCTGCAGCGACTGGCGCGTTTCGCGGATCATCGCCGCGCTGGCGATCATCTCAGTAACGTTCAAACCCGAACCAAAACGGCGGACCAGCGTGCGGAAGGGCATGTCGGTAACACCCGTCATCGGCGCCAATATGACCGGCATGTCGACCGTCACCGGTCCAACGGAAATGGGGGAAAGCCTGCGCGTCATCTTCTATCACTGCCTAAAAAACAGGCAGCCCTTAGCCGAAAATAGCCGCGACGACAAGGCAGGCCCCGGACCACTTGTCGCGCTTTAGAGGTTGGCGAGCATGGGGCAGAGCGTCTATGCGCCGCAGCATGACATCGAACAGCAGGATCGTCGCGCTGATCGTCGCCGCCGGGCAGGGAAGCCGGGCCGGTGGCGACATTCCCAAACAATATCGGCGGATCGGCGGCAAGTCCGTGCTGGCCCATGCCCATGACGCCCTGACGGCGCATGGCGGCGTGTCGGCCATCCACATTGTGCTGGGCGAAGGCGAGGAAGGCCGCGCCCAGGCCATGCTCGGCGATCGCACCGCGCATTTCGTCACCGGCGCTGACAGCCGACGCGGTTCGGTCCGGGCCGGGCTGGAGGCGATCGCGGCGGCCGGCGGCGCAGATATCGTGCTGATCCACGATGCTGCCCGCCCCTTCCTGCCCGCATCGGTCATCGACCGGTTGCTGGCCGCGCTGGAAGATGCCGAAGGCGCCATCCCCGCCCTGCCCGTCGCCGATACGCTGGTTCGCGCCAATGGCGAGATCATGGCAGACGGCGTCGATCGCGCCGACCTGCATCGCGTGCAGACGCCGCAAGCCTTCCGCTTCAAGACAATCCTGGCGGCCCATCGCGACTGGGACGAGGAACGGGAAGCCACCGACGATGCCCAGATATTGTGCGCCTGGGGCCATGACGTCATCTTGGTGCAAGGCGATGAAAGGCTGGAGAAATTGACCTACCCGCAGGACTTCGCTCGCGCCGAAGCGCGCATCATGGGCGCCCGCACCACCCGCGTCGGCATGGGCTATGATGTCCATCGTCTCGCGCCCAACGAAGAATTGTGGCTGGGCGGCGTGCTGGTCCCGCACGATCGGGGCCTCGCCGGCCACAGCGATGCCGACGTCGCGCTCCATGCGATTGTCGACGCGATTCTCGGCGCACTGGCCGATGGCGATATCGGCAGCCATTTCCCGCCGTCCGATCCGCAATGGCGCGGCGCCTCGTCGGATCGCTTTCTCGCCCATGCCCGCGATCTGGTCCTGAAACGGGACGGTCGGATCGACCATGTCGACCTCACCATCATCTGCGAAGCGCCAAAGATCGGACCGCATCGCGACGCCATGCGCGCCCGGATCGCCGAGATATTGGGGGTTCCCCTGGATCGGGTCAGCGTCAAGGCGACTACGACCGAGCGACTTGGCTTTGCCGGCCGACGCGAGGGCATCGCCGCGCAGGCGGTTGCCACCCTCTCCCTCCCCACGCTATTCTGAGCCGACCATGCCCAATACCATCCTGCCCGCCCAGCTCGTCGACCTTGCCGAAAAGGTTATCATCGCCAACCGCCGCGCCGGTCGCACCGTGGCCGTCGCGGAAAGCTGCACCGGCGGCCTGGTCTCCGCGGCCCTTACCGAAATTGCCGGCTCCTCCGACGTCTTCGAAGCCGGCTTCATCACCTATTCCAATGATATGAAGGCGGAACTTCTGAAAGTTTCGCATGATGTGCTGGACACGTTCGGCGCGGTGTCCATCGCCACCGCCTGGGCGATGGCGCAGGGCGCTCTAAAGAAGAGCCACGCCCATGTCGCGGTCGCCATCACCGGCATCGCCGGGCCGGGCGGCGGCAGCGAGCAGAAGCCGGTCGGCACCGTCGTCTTCGCGCGCGCGGAACGCGGCGGCAGCCCCGACAAGGTCGTGGCCGACATGCATCATTTCGCGGACACGGGCCGGGGCGGCGTCCGCCTTCAGGCGGCGTTGTGCGCGCTCGAACTGCTGCTGCCCGACTCGCCGGCGCCGTAAAGCGCCGCCGCGCGCGTTTCGAACGCGCCGATCATCTTGCGCAGCGCCTTGTCGAAAAACTGGCCAGCCAGCATCTCGAAAATGCGGTTCTTGAATTCGAACTCGACCTCGAAATCCACCAGCACGCCGCCCTGCCCGTCGTCGCGGAAGCGCCATTCATTGTGGAGATGCTTGAGCGGGCCGTTGAGATAATCGACGCGGACATGGTCCGGGCGATGCTTGTGGACACGCGAAGTGAAGCTCTCGCTGATCCCCTTGAAGCCGACGATCATGTCCGCGACCATCTCGCTCTCGCTGTCCGATCGAATACGGATCGCGCTGACCCAGGGCAGGAATTGCGGATAGGCCGAGACGTTCGACACGAGGTCGAACATCTGTTCCGGACTATAGGGCAGCTGGCGGGTCTCGTTATGCTTGGGCATTCGCCGGTCAGGCCTTTGCGGCGGCCGCCTTGGCCAGCTTTGCCTCGCGTGCGGCGCGCATCTCGGCGAAGTCCTTGCCGGCATGATAGCTCGACCGGGTCAGCGGGCTCGATGCGACCTGCAGGAAGCCCTTGGCCCGTGCGATCGCTGCATAGGCGTTGAACGCGGCCGGGGTGACGAATTCCATCACCTTGGCATGCTTGGGCGTGGGCTGCAGATATTGGCCCATGGTCAGGAAATCGATGTCGGCCGAACGCATGTCGTCCATCACCTGATGGACTTCCAGGCGCTCTTCGCCCAGGCCCAGCATGATTCCCGACTTGGTGAAGATCGACGGGTCGAGCTTCTTGACGCTCTCCAGCAGGCGCAGCGACGCATAGTAACGGGCGCCAGGGCGTATGGTCGGGTAGAGCCGGGGTACCGTCTCCAGATTATGGTTATAGACGTCCGGGCGTGCCTCGACGATCATCGCGACCGCGCGCTCATGCTTGTTGCGGAAGTCCGGGGTCAGGATCTCGATCGTGGTGCCCGGCGTCGTGCGGCGCAGCGCCTCGATCACCTTGACGAACTGGCTGGCGCCACCATCGGGCAGGTCGTCGCGATCCACCGAGGTGATGACGATATGTTCCAGCCCCATTTCGGCAGCGGCATCGGCCAGGTTCTGCGGTTCGTTGACATCGACCTTGCGCGGCATGCCGGTCTTGACGTTGCAGAAGGCGCAGGCGCGCGTGCAGACATCGCCCAGGATCATCACCGTGGCGTGCTTCTTGGTCCAGCATTCGCCGATATTCGGGCAGGCCGCTTCCTCGCAGACCGTGTTTAAACCCTTTTCCCGCATCAGCTTGCGCGTCTCGTGATAAGCGGGGCTGGTCGGCGCCTTGACGCGGATCCAGTCGGGCTTGCGGGCACGCTCGGTCGCGGCGGGCTGAGCGGGGACGGGGATCGGGGCAATGTCGTTCATCGGCCCCAGATAGCGATGCAGGACCATACTTGCCAGCCCTCTCTTTGTGCGGCACATCAATCATCATGACCGACTTTGCAGACATGCTCGAAGGCTATCGCCGCTTCCGTGACACCGGCTGGTCCCAGCAGCGCGAGCGATGGGACGAACTCAACGAAGGGCAGAGCCCCCGCGTGATGGTGATCGCCTGTTCCGACAGTCGAGTCGACCCGGCCCAGATCTTTGACACCAGCCCCGGCGAAATATTCGTCGTGCGCAATGTCGCGGCGCTGGTGCCGCCGTTCGAGACCAATCCGGGCTGGCACGGCGTGTCGGCCGCGCTGGAATTCGCCGTTCAGGTGCTCAAGGTCGGCGAGATCGTCGTCATGGGCCATGGCAAGTGCGGCGGCTGCAAGGCGGCGCTCAGCCATGACCTCAAGGACGCGCCTCCGGGCGAAGGCGGCTTCATCCATAACTGGATCCAACTGCTCGATGATGCTCGCGACGTGGTGGTGGACCGCTATGGCGACCAGCGCGACCGGGAGGTCGAGCGCGCCATGGAGCAGGAAGGCGTGAAGGTCAGCCTTACCAATTTGCGCAGCTTCCCCTGCGTGCGCGCCAAGGAAAAGAGCGGCGACTTGAAGCTGGTCGGCAGCTTCTTCGCCATTTCCGATGGCCAGCTCCACATATTGGACGAACAGACCGGCGTCTTCGCCGCAGCCTGACGGGAGGCGCACCATGCCCATGCGGCAGGAAGGGCGCGGCAATATCGCGCTGCTGATCGACGCGGACAATGCGTCGGCGGCCCATTTTGACGCGGTCATGACCGTGCTGGCGGAGCTTGGCACGGTCAATATCCGCCGCGCCTATGGCAATTGGAACAAGGCGACGCTCAAGACCTGGGCGGCGCTTTCCGTTGCGCAGGCGATCGAGCCGCAGCAGCAGTTCGACCTGACCAAGGGCAAGAACGCCACCGACATGAAGATGACGATCGACGCGATGGACCTACTGTCGAGCGGACGCGTCGACGGCTTCGGCCTGATGTCGAGCGACAGCGACTTCACCCCGCTGGTGACGCGCCTGCGCCAGGATGGCATTCCGGTCTATGGCTTCGGCAACGCCAATGCGCCCGAGGGCTTTCGTCGTGCCTGCACCCGCTTCATCGACGTTGCGGCGCTGCGGCCGGTCGAAGTGCCGGTGGCCAAACCAGCGGCAGCCCCCAAGAAGAAGGCGCCGGCCAAGAGCAGCGCGGCTGCAAAGCCCGCCGCAACGCAGGCCTCGCCCCCGACGGCGGCGACGCCTGCACCGGCAGGCACAGGCGCGGCGGTGGACCCGGAAGTCGTGCGCCTGCTGATCGACGCCTATGACGAGGCGAAGCGGGACGAGCGCGGTTTCGTCGCGCTGGGGCCGGTCGGCCAGCGGGTCGGCAACCGCTCCAGCTTCGATGTGCGCAATTATGGCTTCAAGCGCCTGTCCGATCTGGTCGCCGCCATCCCCAATTTCACCACCGAAGTGCGCGAGGGCGGCCAGACCTGGATCAAGCGGATCCGCTGATGCCGGTCGTCGCCCGCCATCTGACGATCCTCGGCCGGGTGCAGGGCGTCTTCTACCGCAACTGGACGGTCGAGACGGCGCGCGGCCTGGGCCTGACCGGCTGGGTCCGCAACCGGATGGATGGCAGTGTCGAGGCGCTGGTGCAGGGCGAGGCGGATGCGGTCGATCGCTTCGTCGCGTCGGCACAGGATGGCCCGCCCGCGGCAAAGGTCGCGCGGATCGACGCGACGGATGCGCCGGTCGAGGCGCTGAACGGCTTCGAGAAGAGGCCGACAGCCTGACGCGGCCATGGGGCGCGAGAGGGTCTCGACAGATCAAAGAGCCGATCGAATTTAGGTAGGATCACGGCCTGTAGGACAGCGGAAATGCCCGGCCGCCAGCGCAGCAATCGACGCGACAGTTTATTTTCGTCCGAAGTTCACAGTGTCGTCGGGCCATTTCGGGCCTTTTGCGCCTGCAACGCGCCCATTACGCGGCACCCACGCGCCTGCAACGCGACAGCAGAGCCATGATCAGGGTCACAGTAGCGCTTCGCCGACGCGGCAGTCAGGTGACCGTGAAGCGACACCAAAGCGACAATGTCAGCAGAGCAGACGAAATCGAGACGACTTTCCATGGCCCGAATAGATCAGGCTTGCGCCAAATAGGACAGCCCCACCTCGCACGGTTGACGGATTTGCGATGGCATCAAACCACCAATTCCAGACCTGCTCCCCCTCCCGCAGGCGGGAGGGGGTTAGGGGGTGGGCTGGACGTCGCACAAGCCCACCCCGCTGCGACTAATGCGCTTCGCGCATAAGTCTCGCTGCCCCTCCCGCGTGCGGGAGGGGAGTGGCAGAAAACCACCCTCGGTAGCCGTTCGGTCGAGACAGCATCCGACGTCGCCCGAAGCAAGGGCATTTGGCACCGCACCGACCGCCGTCCTTAACCTCCATCGGCCTCATCCCCTTTACCCCGGCCTACGGATCGGTCAGCCTTGGTTCGTCATGCGCGACAAAGGGGACGGCGGATGCGAGTGGGTGGAGGGGCGATCATCGGGGCGGCGGCGTTGCTGGCGACGGGACTGGGGGCGGCGCGTCCCGCCTGGCGCTGGCCTGCCCTGCCCGCTGGCGTTGCAGCGCCCGCCATCCCGTCCGACAACGGCATGACCGCTGCCAAGGTCGCGCTTGGCCGCCGGCTCTTTTATGATCGCGCCCTGTCGGCCGATGGCAGCATGGCCTGCGCCGATTGCCACCAGATGGAGAAGGGCTTTGCCGATGGCTTGGCCACCCATCGGGGCGTGATGGGCGAGATGGGCGTGCGCAACGTGCCCGGCCTTGCCAATGTCGCGTGGCGCAGCGGCCTCACCTGGACCGAGGCCGGCCTTTCGACGCTGGAGCAGCAGGCAATGGTGCCGATGACCGGGACCAAGCCGGTCGAGATGGGGCTGGCGCAGGACGATGTCGGGCTGGCCCGACGGATCGGCGCCGACCCCTGCTATCGCCGGATGTTCGCGGCCGCCTTCCCCGGCGCACCCAATGACCTGGGCTTCGCAAGGGTGACCGCGGCTCTTGCGGCGTTCCAGCGCACGATGATCTCCTTCGGCAGCGCCCATGATCGCGGCACATTGTCGCCACTGGCTCAGCGTGGGGCCAGGCAATTCGCCGCAGCGGGCTGTGGCAGCTGCCATTCCGGGCCGGACTTCACCGACAGCAAGACCCATTATGTCGGCACCGCTGCGCCGCAGGAGGTCGATGCGGCCGCCTATGGCGGCAAGCCCCTGCCGCCGGGCTTCGAGCCGCCGCCCGAGCAGTTCCGCACGCCGTCGTTGCGCAATGTCGCCGTCACTGGCCCCTGGCTGCACGATGGCCAGTCGCCGACGATCGAATCGGCGATCCGCCGCCACGCCGCGCCGATGCTGGTCGATGTCGACATGCCTGCCCTGCTCGCCTTTCTCGACGCGCTGACGGACCATGATTTCCTGAAGAATGCCGCACTGGGCCGGCCTGCCGCGTCCTGCCCCATCCCCGCGTGAGCTGTGCCCGCCTGAAAACACGCGTTCCACGGACAAAAAAAGGGCCAGCCCCGAAAGGCCGGCCTTGATAAGTTTTAGGAGAGGATGCCTGAAAGGCCTCTCCTATGTGCAGCGCAGCGCGTTCTTTCGCAATTGCGAAGGGCGGAACCGGCGTTGCAGATATTGCAACTTCATTACCGCCAGGGCGATGGGACGACAAAACGCCCGACGTCCCAGGGGACATCGGGCGTTTCAAGCCATTGTTCTGACGCCATTTAGCGAGAGGCCGTTTCCAGCCTCCCAATCAGATCAGCGCGTCAGCTTCTTATAGGCAAGGCGCGTCGGGCGATCCGCAGCATCGCCCAGGCGACGGCGCTTATCTTCCTCATAGGCCTCGAAATTGCCTTCGAACCATTCGACATGGCTGTCGCCTTCAAAGGCGAGGATGTGGGTCGCCAGACGGTCGAGGAAGAAGCGGTCGTGGCTAATGACCACGGCGCAACCGGCGAAATTCTCGATCGCCTCTTCCAGGGCCGCCAGCGTTTCGACGTCAAGGTCGTTGGTCGGTTCGTCGAGCAGCAGCACGTTGCCACCGCGCTTCAGCATCTTGGCGATGTGGACGCGGTTGCGCTCACCACCCGACAGCTTGCCGACATTCTTCTGCTGGTCCTGGCCCTTGAAGTTGAAGGCGCCGACATAGGCACGGGTAGACATGTCATGGCCGTTCACCTTGACGTAATCGAGGCCGTCCGAGACTTCTTCCCAGACATTCTTCGACGGATCGAGATGGTCGCGGCTCTGGTCGACATAGCCCAGACGCACGGTCGAACCGATGTCGATCTCGCCCGAATCGGGGGTTTCCTGGCCGGTGATGATACGAAACAGGGTCGACTTGCCCGCGCCGTTCGGGCCGATCACGCCGACGATGCCGCCGGGCGGCAGCATGAAGGACAGATCCTCGAACAGCAGCTTGTCGCCATAGGCCTTGGAAATGCCCTTGGCCTCGATCACCTTGCCGCCCAGACGCTCAGGCACCTGAATGACGATCTGCGCCTTGCCGGGCGCACGATTTTCCTGGGATGCAACCAGCTGCTCGAACTTGGCGATACGCGCCTTCGACTTGGTCTGACGGCCCTTGGGGCCCTGACGGATCCACTCCAACTCGTCATTGATCGCCTTCTGGCGGCCGGTCGCCTCGCGGTCTTCCTGCTCCAGACGCTTGGCCTTCTTCTCCAGATAGGTGGAGTAGTTGCCTTCGTACGGGAAATATTTTCCGCGATCGAGCTCCAGGATCCAGCCGACGACATTGTCGAGGAAGTAGCGGTCGTGGGTGATCATCAGGACCGACCCGGCATATTCCTTGAGGTGGTTTTCCAGCCAGGTGACGCTTTCGGCGTCAAGATGGTTGGTCGGTTCGTCGAGCAGCAGGATGTCCGGCTTCTGGATCAGCAGGCGGGTGAGCGCGATGCGGCGCTTTTCACCACCCGACAGGCTTTCCACCGACCAGTCCGACGGCGGACAGCGCAGCGCTTCCATCGCGATTTCGAGCTGGTTGTCGAGCGTCCAGCCATCGGCGGCGTCGATCTGTTCCTGCAGCGTACCCATTTCCTCCATCAGCGCGTCGAAATCGACGTCTTCCGGCGGATCGGCCATGATCATGCTGATCTCGTTGAAGCGGTCCAGCTTGTCCGCCATTTCGCGGGCGCCGTCCTTGACATTTTCCAGCACATTCTTGGTCGGGTCGAGCTGGGGCTCCTGCGGCAGATAGCCGACGGTGACATTCTCACCCGGCCAGGCTTCGCCGCTGATATCGGTGTCGATGCCGGCCATGATCTTGATCAGGGTCGACTTGCCCGCGCCGTTCGGGCCGACGATGCCGATCTTGGACCCGCGATAGAATTGCAGATTGATGTTGTTCAACACCGGCTTGGGCGCGCCGGGGAAGGTCTTTGTCATGTTCTTCATGACATAGGCATATTGCGATGAGGCGGACATGGGTTCGCGCAGCTCCAAAGGGTATGGACAGGAAAATTTGCGCCGAATTAGCGAAGGCGGAAGCCATTGGCAAATGGGGTATGTCTGAGTAAGCCTTCAGCCATGCAGAAAATCCGATCGGGCCCGCTCGCCGCCCTGCTCCTTGGCAGCATCTTCACCCCCGCTCTGGTCCAGGCCGCCCCGGCCAGCGACGCCGCGATTCGCGAAGCCGCCCTGAAGGATGATGTCGCCTGGGACATTACCGAAGGGCTGACGACCGAAGTCGGCCCGCGCCCGGCCGCCACGCCGCTCGAAGCGCGCGGGCGCGAATGGGCCGCCGCCAAGCTCAAGGCATTGGGCTTCGCCAACGTCCGCATCGAGCCTTATAAGATGCCGCTGTGGGAGCGCGTCCATGACGAAGCGGCGATCATCGCCCCCTTCCCGCAGAAGCTGGTCGTCGCGGCGCTCGGCAACAGCGGATCGACCCCGGCCCAGGGGATCGAGGGCGAAATCGCCTATTTTCCGACCATCGCCGACCTGCAGGCCGCGCCGGACAGCGCGGTGAAGGGCAAGATCGTGTTCGTCAGCCATGACATGGTCGCCGCCCAGGACGGGTCGGGCTATGGCTATTATGGTGCCGCCCGCCGCCAGGGGCCGAGCATCGCCGCCAAGAAGGGCGCGATCGCGATCCTGGTGAAGTCGATCGGCACCGATCATCACCGCATCGCCCATACCGGCGTGCAGATGTGGGCCGATGGCGTGACGCCGATCCCGGCCGTCGCCGTCAGCGTACCCGATGCCGAACAGATGGCGCGCGTGGTGTCGCGCGGCCAGCCGGTCCGCGTCCACCTGACCGCCGTATCGAAGACGGCGAAGGACCAGCCGTCGGGCAATGTCATCGCCGAAATCCCCGGCAGCGATCCCAAGGCCGGCGTCATCGTCGCTGCCTGTCACCTCGACAGCTGGGACCAGGGCACCGGGGCGATCGACGATGCGTCGGGCTGCGGCATCGTGGCCGCCGCCGCGTTGCAGGTCGCCAAGACCGGTACGCCGCGCCGCACGATCCGCATATTGTTCGCCGGTGCCGAGGAAGTGGGCGGCAATGGTGGCCGCGCTTATTATGCGGCCCATGGCAAGGAGCCGCATGCGCTGGTGCTGGAATCGGACTTCGGCGCCGACAAGGTGTGGAAGGTCGACTTCACCCTGCCCGCCGGCCATGAAGCGCTGTCGGCCCGGATCGCGCAGGGGCTGGCGCCGCTGGGCATCGTGCCGAGCCGTGACAAGGCGCATGGCGGATCGGACATCGAACCGCTGGTGGACGCGGGCATTCCGGTGATCGACCTGCAGCAGGATGGCACGCGCTATTTCGACATTCACCACACGCCGGACGACACGCTGGACAAGATCGATCCGGCGCAGCTGCGCCAGAATGTCGCCGCCTGGGCGGTCACGCTCAACATTGCTGCGAATGCGACAGAAACATTGGGCATTAACTGAACTTTTATAGTAGAGAACGCCCCGTCGCGTGATTCTGCCGCTTCACCGACGTCAGAAAAGCATTGATTTGTGCAGCGCACACGTTAATGCGGGTCGCTCGCGTAGGGTCACATTTGTAACGTGCCAGACGCGGCATAATGCTATGGGAGCCGTACACAATGAAGAAGATCGCTGTTGTTTTCGCTTCGGCCAGCCTGATGGCCCTCGCCGCTTGCGGTGAGAAGCCGGCCAACGAAACCGCGAACGCTTCGAACGCCGTCGTCGAGAACGTTGTCGAAAACGCCGCCAACGCTGCTGACAACGCCGCCAACGCCGCCAACGAAGCTGCTAACGCCGCTAACGTTGCTGAGAACGTTGCGAACGCGCACTAATCTCTGCCACGGCGAGATTTCGAAGGGCGGGCCTATATGGTCCGCCCTTTTTTGTTTGTCCGCGCAATATATGTGGCCCGACATGATTTTCGGGCATTGACGCCGGCGGCGCTCGAACGCTAAGGCGCGCGTGCATCGGGGAGTAGCGCAGTCTGGTAGCGCGCCTGCTTTGGGAGCAGGATGTCGCAGGTTCGAATCCTGTCTCCCCGACCATTTTCCAATATTATCAGTTAGATATACGGCGTCGCTGTTGCTGCTTCAGCGCGATGCCATCGATCGGCGGACATCGTCCGTTGCGCCAGCCATGGCCATGTCGGCCTGAGCCACCGCCTCGCCGATCAGGATCAGGGTTGGGCGATCATCGGCAAAAGCCTGCGTCACCAGCGGCAGGAGATCGAGGCGCGTGCGCAACTGCTGTTCCTGCGGCAGCGACGCATCGCAGGTAATGAGCGCCGGGGTCGCGCCCGGCAGGCCCACAGCGATCAGCGCGCGGCTGAGTTCCGGAGCGGCCTCGCGTCCCATATAGACGGCCAGGGTACAGGCCGGATCGGCCAGGGCATCCCAATCCAGATCCAGCGCCTGACCTCGGCGGCTGTGCGCCGTCACGAACTGGACCCGGCGCGCAATCCCGCGCAGCGACAGGGAAATACCCGCCGACGCTGCGACGGCGCTGGCCGCCGTGATGCCCGGGCAGATCCGAACGCGCACGCCGACCGCGCGCAGCGCCGTCATTTCCTCGGTTGAACGGGCGAACATCGCCGGGTCGCCGCCCTTCAGCCGCACCACGCGCTTGCCCGCCAGCGCCGCCTCCACCAGCATCTCGTCGATCGTCTGCTGATCCTTCGAATGGCGGCCCGACCGCTTGCCGACGCTGACCCGTTCGGCATGATCGGGAATGAGGCCCAATATGCCCGGCCCGACCAGCGCGTCATAGAAGATGATGTCCGCCGCACGGATCAGCCTTTCGGCCTTGCGCGTCAGCAGGTCGGGATCGCCCGGCCCGGCACCGACCAGCCAGACGTCGCCCGGCGCGATGAGGTCATTCGGCTGCATGCAATGTCTCCTGAGATGTCTGGGCCAGGATATTGGCGATGGCGGGGCGGCAGGAACCGCAATTGGTGCCGGCGCCCAGCGCCTTGCCGATCGCAGGCACGTCGACCAGCTTCTGATCGCGGATCGCTGCGACGATCTGGTTGAGGCCGATATCGAAACAGACGCAGATGGTGGCGCCCTTGTCCGGCTGGCTGCCCGGCCCGCGGGCGGCCAGCACGGTTGCGCCGACATCGTCGGCCGCCAACTGGCCGATCAGCCAGTCGCGCGAGGGCAACAGGCCGGTGCGGGTGACGAACAGGACGCCGGCCAGCCGGCCGTCCTGGATGATCGCGACCCGGCGACTGCCGCGCATATGATCGATCGCCTCGACCCGCTCGCCCCTGGGCAGGCAGGCTTCCAGTCGGGCGGCATCGCCATTGCCGGCCAGTTCATAGAGCGCCCCGCCCGGCACCGCGACCCGCGTTGCCCAGAGGCAGGGCAGATTCACTGGCTCCTGCCCGCGCAGGATCAGGAAGCCCTGCCATTGGGTCGAGACCTTCTCGACCGCGGCCGGGGTCGACTTGAAGCCGGGCTGGCCGGAATGCGCATCGACCAGCGGACGCGGTAGCAGGCCGGTACGCCCGCCGCTCGATATCTGGTCGGTCCAGTGGATCGGGGTGAAGATTTCGCCCGGCCGCTGCCCGTCGCTGATGCTGACGCGGAAGATGCTGTTGCCCTGCGCGGTCGACACCCGCGCCAGATCGCGATCGGCCAGGCCTAGCGCATCGGCATCCTGCGGGTGGATTTCGACCAGCGGCTCCTCGCGATGACGCGCCAGCTTGGGCGCCAGACCCGTGCGGGTCATCGTATGCCATTGATCGCGATAGCGACCGGTGTTGAGCGTCAGCGGCCAGTCGCGCAGCGGCCCCTGCAAATCCATCTGCCTCGTCAGCACCAACCGCGCTTTACCGTCCGGAGTGGGGAAATGCCCATCGGCAAAGGGCACCCCACCCCAGCGGAAACTGTCCATCGCGTCATAGGCATCGTTGCCGATCGCCGCCTGCGCACGCAGGTTGAGCAGCCGCTGCCCCTCATTCTGATAGGCGGTCAGACGCGCATGTTCGCGCCAGATGTCAGCCGGCCGATCATAGGCAAAGGCGTTTTTCCAGCCCATGCGGCGGGCGACCTGGGTGATGATCCACCAGTCGGGCCGGGCCTCGCCGGGCAATGCCATGAACGGGCGCTGGCGGCTGATGGTGCGGTCCGAATTGGTGACCGTGCCGTCCTTTTCGCCCCAGCCGGCGGCCGGCAGGCGGACATGGGCATGGGTAGAGCTGTCAGTGTCGGCGATGATGTCCGACACGACCAGGAAGGGGATCGCCTCCAGCGCGTCACGCACCCGGCCGGCATCGGGCAGCGAGACGGCGGGATTGGTCGCCATGATCCAGAGGGCCTTGATCCGGCCTTCATCGATCGCGCGGAACAGGTCGACGGCCTTCAGCCCCGGCTTGGTCGCCATCTGTGGCGCGGCCCAGAAGCGGCCGACGCGGGCGACATTTTCCGGCGCGAAGTCCATATGCGCGGCGAGCGTCGAGGCGAGACCGCCAACCTCACGCCCGCCCATCGCATTGGGCTGGCCGGTGATGGAAAAGGGCGCCGCGCCCGGCTTGCCGATGCGACCGGTGGCGAGATGGACATTGATGATCGCATTGACCTGATCGGTGCCGCGGATCGACTGGTTGATGCCCTGGCTGAACAGGGTGACGGTGCGCGGGATCGCCGCGAACAGCTCGAAAAAGGCCTTCAGTAGCACCGGGTCGAGGTCGCAGGCCTGGGCCGTCGTCCACAGGTCATGGCCGGTGCGGACATGATCCCAGAATCCGTCGGGCACGTTCACATGATCGGCCAGATAGGCCGGATCGGTCACGCCCTGCGCATCGCACCAGGCGAGCAGCCCGGTCATCAGCGCGACGTCGCTGCCGGGCCGGATCGGCAGATGAAGGTCCGCGCCCTCGCAGGTTTCGGTGCGGCGCGGGTCGATCACCACCAGCTTCGTGCCGCGCGCGGCGCGGGCAGCCTGGATACGCTGATAGACGATCGGGTGACACCAGGCGGTGTTGGAGCCGACAAGGATGATGAGGTCGGCCTGTTCCAGATCGTCATAGCTGGCCGGCACCACGTCCTCGCCAAAGGCGCGATTATGGCCAGCCACCGCGCTCGACATGCACAGGCGGCTGTTGGTGTCGATGTTCGCCGACCCGATGAAGCCCTTCATCAGCTTGTTGGCGACATAATAATCCTCGGTCAGCAACTGGCCCGAGACATAGAAGGCCACGCTGTCCGGGCCATGGCGCTCGATCGTCTCGCGAAATTTCTTCGCGACCAGATCCAGCGCCTTGTCCCAACTGGCGCGGCGCTTGCCGATCATCGGGTGTAGCAGGCGGCCGGTCAGGCCGACCGTCTCGCCCAGATGCGTGCCCTTGGAACAGAGGCGCCCGCCATTGGCCGGATGCGCCTCGTCCCCCTTGATGATCACCGAGCGCGGCCCGGTCGGCGTGGCGGCGATGCCGCAGCCGACGCCGCAATAGGCGCAGGTGGTGCGGATCGCCTGTGCCATCAGGCCGCCTTTGCCGCACTGGGCACGGGAATGACCGCCTCGCGCAGCAGGAAGATGCGGCCGGCCTCCACCTTGAGCGGGATGGTGGGCACACAGCCCTCATCGCTGCCCAGCGCCTTGCCGGTCTTGAGCGAGATGTTCCAATTGTGCAGCGGACAGGCAACGACCGATCCATGGACAATGCCCTGGCTCAGCGGCCCCTGCTTGTGCGGGCACTTGTTGACCAGCGCGTAGAACTGATTGTCCTGCGTGTGGAAGATGGCGATTTCCTCGCCGCCGCGCACCGGCAGGGTGCGGGCATTGCCGGGCGAGATCTGATCGACGGGTCCGATGTCCAGCCAGGTGCCGACTCTGGTATTCAGGGTCATGCGACGGTCTCCATGGGGCGGACTTCGGCCAGATGCTGGTGCAGTTCGGCGTCCTCGCCGGCGGCGCGACGCGCCCAGGGATCGTCCTGCATGAACTGCTGCGAGAAGAGGAAGCGGGCGCGCAGCGCCTCGCGGCCGACATCATCCGCGACGATGCGGCTCTTCACATAATCGACGCCGACGCGCTCGATCCAGGGCGCGGTGCGCTCCAGATAGCGGGCTTCCTCACGATAGAGCTGGATGAAGGCGGCGCAATAATCGAGCGCCTCCTGCTCGGTCGCGACCTTGCACAGCAGATCGGTGGCGCGGACATGGATGCCGCCATTGCCGCCGACATGCAGTTCGTAGCCGCTGTCGACGCAGACCACGCCGAAATCCTTGATCGTCGCCTCCGCGCAATTGCGGGGGCAGCCCGACGCCGCGATCTTGAACTTGTGGGGCATCCACGATCCCCAGGTCATATGCTCCAACTTGACGCCCAGCCCGGTCGAATCCTGCGTGCCGAACCGGCACCATTCCGACCCCACGCAGGTCTTCACCGTGCGCAGCGACTTGCCATAGGCATGGCCCGACACCATGCCGGCCGCATTGAGATCGGCCCAGACGGCGGGCAGGTCTTCTTTCCTGATGCCGAAAATATCCAGGCGCTGGCCGCCGGTCACCTTGACCATCGGGGCATTATATTTTTCGACCACATCGGCAATCGCGCGCAGTTCCTTGGGGTTGGTGAGCCCGCCCCACATGCGCGGCACGACCGAATAGGTGCCGTCCTTCTGGATATTGGCGTGCATGCGTTCGTTGACGAAACGGCTGCGCTGGTCGTCCTGATAGTCGCCGGGCAGCGCGCAGAGCAGATAATAATTGAGCGCGGGGCGGCAGGAGGAGCAGCCCTCCGGCGTCGACCAGTTCAATTTCTGCATGACTTCGGGAATCGAGCGCATGTCCTGTGCCACGATCTCGCGACGGACATCGTCATGGGTGAAGCTGGTGCATTTGCACATCGTCTTCGGCCCCGACTGAACATCCTCGCCCAGCGTCAGCGCGAGCAGGGTTTCGACCAGACCGGTGCAGCTACCGCAACTGGCCGACGCCTTGCAGGTGGCGCGGACCGCATCCAGGCTATGCGCGCCCTTGGCGATGCAGGACACGACCTGGCCCTTGCTGACGCCGTTGCAGCCGCAAATCTCGGCTTCGTCCGAGAGCGCCGCAACGGCCGCCTTAGGGTCCAGCGCGCCTCCTCCCGAGGCGAAGGCCTGGCCGAAGATCAGCATGTCGCGCATGTCCGCGACATTCTCCTCGCGCTTCAGCAAATCGAAATACCAGCCGCCATCGACGGTATCGCCATAGAGCACCGCGCCGATCAGCTTGTCATCCTTGACGATGACCCGCTTGTAGACCCCGCGCGAGGCGTCGCGCAGGACGATATCCTCGCACCCCTCACCGCCGGAAAAGTCACCGGCGGAGAAGACGTCCAGCCCCGCGACCTTGAGCTTGGTCGAGGTGACCGAGCCCTTGTAGCCCGAATGCTGATCGGTCAGGCCATCGGCGAGGCTGCGGCACATATCCCACAGTGGCGCGACCAGGCCATAGACATTGCCGTCATGTTCGACGCATTCACCCACGGCCAGCACATCGGGATCGCTGGTGACCATATGATCGTCGACCTGGATGCCGCGATTGACGGCCAGGCCGGCGTCGCGGGCCAGCGCGGTCGCGGGGCGGATGCCGACCGCCATCACCACCAGGCTGGCGGGAATTTCGCGACCGTCCTTCAGCCGTACGCCCTCGACCTTGCCGTCGCCATAGATGGCTTCGGTATTGGCGCCGGTCAGGATGGTCTGGCCGCGTCCTTCGAGTGCGGTCTTGAGCAGCCAGCCGGCCGCCTCGTCCAGCTGCCGCTCCATCAGCGTGTCCATCAGGTGGATGACGGTCACCTTCATGCCGCGCAGGGTCAGGCCATGGGCGGCTTCCAGGCCGAGGAGGCCGCCGCCGATGACCACCGCGCTGCCGCCATCGGCAGCGGCGGCGAGCATGGTGTCGACATCCTTCATGTCGCGGAAGCTGATGACGCCGGGCATATCCTTGCCGGGCACCGGGATGATGAACGGGTCGGAGCCGGTCGCGATCAGCAGCTTGTCATAGCCGACGGTGCGGCCCGACTGGCTGGAAACGGTCTTCGTAGCGCGGTCGATGGCCTTTACCGGATCGCCGGCGATCAGTTCGATGCCATTGTCGGCATACCAGGCGGCGTCGTTGATGACGATCTGCTCGAACGTCTTTTCGCCTGCCAGCACCGGCGAGAGCATGATGCGGTTATAGTTCACATAGGGTTCCGCACCGAAGATGGTGACGCGATAGCGTCCCGCATCCCGCGCCAGCAATTCCTCGACCGCGCGGCAGCCGGCCATGCCGTTGCCGATGACGACCAGATGCTCGCGTGCTTGCCCCAAGGGCGGCAGGACATTGTCCTCATCCTGCGTGACCGGGTCGATCCCGTCCTGAAAGTCCATCCCCGTTACTCCAGAAAAGAAAAAAGCCGCCATCCAGACCCTCGGAGGTTGAAACCCGAGAGTCTGGATGGCGGCTTTGCCATCATCTAGTGCCTTGCCGATCCTACCCTGAACCGTCGCAGCGATGTGAAGCGGGACATCCTTGTCCCTTGCAGTGCAGCATATGGGGAATCGCCCGAGCGCTCAAGCGATTCCTCTCATGGCTTTTCAATCAGATGCTCCAGTCGGCCTGAAGCCACAATTTCTCGGTATCGGTCGCCATCGCCCGCGCATCATAATGGGCGTAGCGCACCGACAGGGCGGTCCTGCGCAGCTTCGCAGATGCGATCAGATCCCACTCATTGCCATAATGCTGGTCGAGCCGATCGCTCTCGAACCGGTGCCAGGTGGCGGCCAGTGCGACGCCCGACAGCGGCCCTACCTGCTTCCAGCCATAGCCGGTGCCAACATAGAGGTCGCGCATGCCGTTGGCGGGCGTGGTCAGGAACTTGTCGGCCCAGCCCTGGAACTTGAAATTGGTGCCGAGCGGCGTCTGGAAGCTGGTGAGCGCAGCGCCATGGCTCGCGCCCAGCACCTCATAGCCGGCATTGAGTTTCCAGCCATGCAGGTCGAGCGTCGCATCCGCCAGCCAGTAATCAGCGGCATAGTCATTGGGATTGCGATGATAGTCCAACTGACGGGCATAGCTGAGCTGATAGGCGATCTTGGCCGATCTTGAGAGCGGCTGGCTGCCCGCCAGACGCAACCCATAGGTCTGGCTCGACAGGCGATAGGCCTGCACCGCCGCCTCGTCCTGATCGACCAGATAGGCAAAGCCGCTGAGCGTACCCAGCGGCGTGGCATAGGAGAGATTGGCGAAGATATTGTCGCCGCTGACCGCCTGCTGGCGCGTGCCCTTGCCCTGCAAGCCCCAGATGGTGCTTACGCTCCACGCATAGGAGACGTCCAGTTTCAGTCCCTTGGCCGGGGTCAGCTCGGCACGCACCGCATCGAAGGTCTGGCCATTGTCGCGGAAGGCGACATTGCCAACGAAGCGCTCGTCATCCAGCAATATCTTCTGCCGCCCGCCGGTCAGGGTCAGTGACTTGGTCCGGTATTGCAACTGGGCGATATAGAGGGCGACATTCTGCGGATCGGCGACCAGCGGCTTGGTCGCGGCATTGTCGAAACCGTCGAAATAACGGTCGATGACCGCCAATGTCCCCTGCCCCACCAGCGTGGCCGACAGCGCGCCGCTGCTGGCCGTCAGGCCGGCGCGGGCCCGGAAGGTCAACGCATCGGCCTGCTGCGCCAGGCCATCCTGGTCGACATGTTCGTAGCGCAGTCGCGCCTCGGCGACCGGTTTCAGGTCGATCTGCTGGGCGCAAGCGGGCCCGGCGACGGCCAGCACGGCCGTCGTTGCGAGAAGATATTTCATGGATGATCGTCCCCCCTCGGACGGAAAGAGCGTGGCTCGGGGCGGCAGTCCTCAAAAGAGGCCGCCGCCCTCCTCTCCAACTCAGATGCGGGCGCCGCTGGTCCAGTTGGCGCGCCACTTCGCCTTGACCAGCGCCACGCCCAGCAGGGCCAGCACGGCAAGACCGGCGAAGATCAGGAAGCCGGGCGCGAAGCTGCCGGTCAGTTGCTTGGCAAGGCCGAGCGAACTGGCGAGGTAGAAGCCACCAATGCCGCCGGCCATGCCGACAAGGCCGGTCATCACGCCGATTTCCGCCTGGAAACGCTGCGGCACCAGTTGGAAGACCGAACCGTTGCCGGTGCCCAGCGCCAGCATGGCCAGGACGAACAGGGCCAGCGCGCTGGCCAATGTCGTCGCCTGCGACACGCCGGCCAGCGCCAGCGCCGCGACGACATAGACGATCATCAGCGCCTTCACGCCGCCGATCCGATCCGCCAGTGCGCCGCCCATCGGCCGCACCAGCGACCCGGCGAAGACGCAGGCTGCGGTGCAATAGCCCGCGATGATCGGGGTCAGTCCGAACTGGTCGGTGAAATAGATGGGCAGCGACGCTGCCAGCCCGACGAAGCCACCGAAGGTGACGGCATAGAAGGCCATCAGCCACCAAGCGTCAGCGGTCTTGAGCGGCTCGAAATAAACGACCAGTCGCTTGGCTGGCGGCGCGTTGGGCGCATCCTTGGCCATGATCATATAGGCGACGAAGACGATCGACAGCGGGATGCAGGCAAGACCCAGCACTGCATTCCAGCCAAATGCCTTGGCCAGCATCGGCGCGAACAGCGAGGCCAGCACCGTGCCCGAATTGCCCATGCCGGCAAGGCCCATCGCCTTGCCCTGATGCTCGGGCGGATACCAGCGGCTGGCGAGCGGCAGCGCGATCGCGAAGCTGGCGCCGGCAAAGCCCAGGATCACGCCCAGAGCCAGCGTGCCGCCAAAACTGTTGACGCCCATCAGCCAGGCCAGGAACAAGCCGGCGATAACGATGATCTGGCTGATCGCGCCCGACCGCTTCGGGCCGATGCGATCGACCAGCAGGCCGTTGACGACGCGAAGCAGCGCGCCGGCGAGTGTCGGTGTCGCCACCATCAGCCCCTTTTCCGCGGGCGTCAGCGCCAGCGTCTTGGCGATCATCGGCGCCAGCGGCCCCAGCAAGACCCAGACCATGAAGGCGAGATCGAAATAGAGAAAGGCGGCAATCAGGGTCGGCGCGTGGCCGGCCTTCCAGAAGCTTGTCGTTGCGGTGGCCGGTGCGGCCTCCCCTTCGCGGTCCCAATAAACAGTAGCCATGATGCGTCCCCCAACCAATGGAATTGGAAACGAAAAAAGCCGCAGGCCGGACGCGCACACTCATGGCGTGGTCCGGTCAGCGGCTTTGCTGCGAAAAATGGATGGAATGGCGATCCCACCCTTGGGACGGCGCATTCGTCTGCACGCGCCTCGTCGCGCGATCGCTTATCTTATCCCGTAGAATGCATTATGTTGCAAGGCACAAATTCGCCCTTCATTTCAACGGAGCGGCGCAGAATCCCGCAGGAAATCCTCGATCCGTTCGGGGTCGAAGATTCGCCCGTCGAAAAAGCGATCCGGGCCAAGCGTCAGGTCGCCGCGATGGGCACCGACCGGCATCGGGGTCGTGAGCGCCCCTTCCAGTTTCATGCTCGCCCCCGGCATCGGCAGGCCGCTGTCGGCCAGCGCTCGACGGAAAATATCCGGCCGGAAGACGGCGGCGGCCCGCGCCGCACTTTCCGCATCATGGGCCACCATGCCCCAACGCACCAGCTGCGAATAGATCCACAGCGCCTGGCTGCGCCAGGGGAAGGCGGTGGCTTCGCGCGCGAACAGCATGAAGTCGGGATTGACGATCGGCGCATCGCCGAGGCGCGCCACGATCCGCCCCGACAGTGCGCGCAGGATCAGGTCGGCCGGTTGATCGACATAGCGGGGGTCGGACAGGAGATCGGCGAGCGCCTCATGATGCGCCGGATCGTCGCACCAGGCGGCCGACCGGGCGAGCGCGCGCAGCAAGCGATCGACCGTTTCCGGGTTCGCCTCCAGCCAGTCCTGACGAAAGGCCAGAACCTTTTCCACGCCGCGCTGCCAGATGCGTTCGCCGATCGCGACGGTTTCAGCCAGCCCGGCCTCGATCGCCGCGCTGCCCCAAGGTTCGCCGGCGATGAAGCCGTCAATTTCACCCGCCCGCATCGCCTCGACCGTCAGCGAGGGCGGCAGCACGCGCAGCACGACATCCCGATCGGGATCGATGCCCGCGCTCGCCAGCCAGTAGCGCAACATGATCGCATGGCTGGAAAAGCGATGGACGACACCGATCACCGGCTTGCGCCGCCACAGGCCGATCGCGGCGGCAAAATCATGGGCAGTGCCCAGCGGATCGGCGAGCCGCCGGCCGATGTCCGGTTCCAGCGCCTTGGCGAAGTCCGGTGCCATCACCAGCATATTGCCGTTGACGTTGAGCTTATAGGGCGCAACCAGTGCGGCGGGCTGCTGGCTGAGACCCAGCGTCACCGCCACGGCCAGCGGCGCCAGCATCTGCGCGCCCTGCACCTGGCCATAGACCAGCCGGTCGCGCAGCGTCGCCCAGCTGGTGGTGCGCACCAGATCGAGCGCGATCCCTTCTTCCTCGGCAAAACCCCGTTCGCGCGCGACCGCCAGCACGGCCACATCCGTCAGCGGCAGAAAGGCTATCCGCAGCAATTCGCTCATATGCCCCCTCCCAGCAGGTCGCTGGCGGTAATCAGCGCCTGCGCCACATCCACGATCTTCTTGCCCTGGTTCATCGCGCTCGACCGCAGCAGCGCATAGGCATCCTGCTCGGACAGGCTGCGCTGGTTCATCAGGATCGATTTGGCCCGGTCGATGACCTTGCGGTCGGCGAGCGCCGTGCGCGCCTCGTCCAGTTCCGTCTGCATCCGGGCAAAGGCGTTGAAGCGCCGCACCGCCAGTTCCAGCACCGGCTTCACCCGCTCCTTGCGCAGACCATCGACGACATAGGCGGATACGCCCGCATCGATCGCCGCGCCGATCATCGCATCATCGGACTGATCGACGAACATCGCGATCGGCCGGGCAAGCGCGCGGCTTACCGTCAGCATCTCCTCCAGCGTGTCGCGGCTGGGGCTACCAAGATCCATCAGCACCACATCGGGCGCCATCCGCTCCAGCCGGGCAACGAAGGCCCCGCGCGGCGGGACGATATGAATATCGTCATAGCCCGCCTCACGCAGCCCTTCTTCCAGGACCGTCGCTCTCAATCCGCTGTCGTCGATGATGACAATTCGCATGGCGCCCCTTTGGATACGCCCATAGCAGCAGTCCGACGGCTCAGGTCAATCGAAAGCGAACGGCAATCGCCGGATCATTTCCGCATGCCGCCGGCGACGATGTCGTCCACGTCATGGATGACGCCGTTCATCATCACCTTCTTCACCTTGAAGGTGTTGGCAATGTCGGCGCGCGGATCGCCGTCGACCAGCACGATGTCGGCCAGCTTCCCGGCCTCCAGCGTGCCCGCATCCAGGTTCAGATCCTTCGCCGAATTGACGGTCGCGGTCTGGAGCGCCTGGAACGGCGTCAGCCCCGCGTCGACATAGGAGGAAATCTCCGCATGGAGATTGTTGGCGATCATCGTGTCGGTGCCAGCCGTCACCAGCGTGCCGGCATCATACATCTTCTTCAGGCTCTTATATTGCCCCTCCAGCAACGGGCGCAGCATGCTGGCCATCGGATCGGCTTCGGTGATCGTTTCGCGTGCCCAGACCGGATAGAGATTGAGGCGCGGGTCGTCCTTGTAGCCGGGATGCTTGGCCAGATAGGGCGTCATCGCGCCGAAATGGGTGGGCGTCAGGGTCCGGCCGCTGCGGCCGAAAAGCTGGATCACATCTTCATAGGCCATGCCCTGTGGCCCCTGCTTGGGCGAATAGCCGCGCCGGCTGGTCGCGCCCATATGCTCGGTGCCATCCACGCCGGAAAAGGCGGCCGGGAAGATTTCATGGCCGCTGACCGGTATGCCCATCTCATGGGCGGCACGCACGATCTGGCGCTGGAACAGGTCGGGCATGCGCACATAGCTTTTGATCATGTCATAATGGAGCGCGCGCATGCGGGTGAATTCCCGCTCCAGATGGGCCGGGCTGGAGACCGCCACGCCCATCTTGTAATAGACGCGCTGCCATTCGAGCAGCGGTCCCGCGACATAGAGGCGCGGCGACAGGCGCACGCCCGATTCCGCCGCCTCGCGATCCTCCACCGCATCATAGATCTGCGTACCCGGATCGCGCACCGTGGTGATGCCATAGGCGAGCCAGGCCCGTTCCAGATTGGAGCCGAAATCCTTCTGGGCGTGGGAGTGATGTTCGATCAGGCCGGGAATGGCGGTGAGGCCCGTGCCGTCGACGAAATGCTCCGCCTGATGAAGCGCGGGATCATGGTCGCGGATTTCGGCGATGCGATGGCCGTCGACGATGATATCCTTGTCATGCTGGGTCACGTCATGAACGGAGTCGACCAGATTGCTGACATGGATGACCGTGCGCCCGGTCGGGTTGGCGATGCGATAGGTCAGGTCCAGCGGGA
Organism: Sphingobium salicis subsp. salicis; assembly: GCF_049472635.1. NCBI lineage: Bacteria > Pseudomonadati > Pseudomonadota > Alphaproteobacteria > Sphingomonadales > Sphingobiaceae > Sphingobium > Sphingobium salicis. The sequence continues at coordinate 1,449,641 of NZ_JAYRCS010000001.1, read as the reverse complement.
TGTCGGTGATCGCGCCGGTTTCGGTGTCGAGCGACTTCAGCTTGTCGGCCGACTGGAACAGGATCGTCTTGTTGTCGCCCGCCCAGCTCGGGAAATAGGAGATGTCGGACGTGTAAGAGCGCGGCGGCCCCAGCGGCTTGCCGTCGGCGGCCACCGGCCAGATCTTCAGCAGCCCCTCATAGATGGCGGCCATCTTCGTCCCGTCGGGCGACCAGGCAGGACCGCCACCAGCGCGGGTGTCCATCGACATATTGGGTTCGGGCAGATGCCAGAAGGCTTTGCCTACGCCATCGGTCGGCACCATGTAGACCTGATTGGTGCCCTCGCGGAAGCTGTTGGAATATTTGTAGGATAGCGGGATGGCGACATATTTGCCGTCGGGCGACCAGCTGGGGCTGCCGGGCTGGCCCAGCGATCCTTGAAGGCGGGTGATCTTACCGGTCGCGACATCGACCACGCACAGGCCGGCAACGCCCCAGCGGCCGTCGACATCGATATAGGCGATCCGCGTGCCGTCATGCGACCAGGCGGCACCTAGCGGCTGGGTGTCGATATCGGTCAGCCGGCGATCCTTGCCGGTCTTCATGTCGCGGATCCACAGCTGCGGCAGGCCACCGCCCTTGTCGGAGGTATAGACCAGGCTCTGGCCATCGGGCGACCAGGCCGGATCGGTGTCGAGCGCGCCATCCTTGGTCAGATTTTCCGGCACCCCGCCCTTGGACGACATGACATAGAGATCGCCGAGCGCGGCAAAGGCGATGCGGCTGCCGTCGGGCGACAGGGTCGGGTGGACGATGCCAAGCGCCTTGCGCGGCGCGGTCGAATCCCAGTCGCGCTTGGCGCGGGCGTAGCTGGGCTTCACCACCTCCAGCGTGGCAGCGAAGTTGACGGTCGACAGGCTGGTGCCCTTGCGGCTGCGGATCTTGCCGTCGGACACATAATAGTAACCGCCCTTCCCCCAGGACACACGGAAGGGGAAGACATTCTCGGCGCCGCTGACGGCCTTGCCATCGACTTCCAGACGGCTGCCCTGCGCGTCCTGCACGACATAGGCAAGCTCGCCGCCGGGTCCGAAGGACGGCGCATCTATCTTGCCCTGCACCTGCTTCAACAGGCTTTCCTGCCCATCGGCAAGGGCCGTGACATAAAGGGCAGTCTTGGCGCCGTCCGTCCCGGAATAGGCGATGCGCGCGCCGTCGGGCGACCAGCTGGGCATGCGATCCTCGCGCCCGTTGCTGCTGACCTGCTTCATCGCGCCGCTGGCAATGTCCAGCGTCCAGATGTCGTAATTGCCGCTGCGATCCGACGAGAAGGCGATTGTCCGGCCATCGGGCGACCAGGCCGGCTCGCGATCATCATAGGCGCCCTCGGTCAGCTTGCGCATGTCGCTGCCGTCCGGCTTGATCGTCCAGAGGTCATAATTGCCGTCGCGATAGGAAAAATAGGCGAGGCGCGAACCGTCGGGCGACCAGACCGGCTGGCGGGCATCGTTGAAATAGTCGGTGATCCGCTTCGCCTTGCCGCCGCTGGTCGAGATGATCCACAGGCTGCCCTGCAGGTCCACGGCCAGCCATTTGCCGTCGGGCGACACCGACACCGCCATCGACGTGCCTTCATGCACATCGAAGGCGACCGGGGTCTCGCCGCCGGGCGGGGGCAGATTGGCGGGCTGGGCATAGGCCTGGACGGCGCCGGCCGACAGCAGGGCCAGCGTCAGAAGCTTGAAGGCAGATTTCATCGGATCGATCCCCTTACCAACCAAATATATAGCGTTCGCGGCGCACATCCGCGCCACCGCGCAGCGTGCCGCTGCCTGGCACCACGCCGGCCGCGACGATGCCGGTCGACACCGCGAACGGCCCGAGCACGTCCAGCTTGTGACCGCGCGCGGTCAGATCGTCGCGCACCGCCTCTGGCACGCGATCCTCGATTTCCAGCACGCCCGGCTCATCCTTCTTGATGCCGAAGGAGCCGTGGAAATGATTGGAATTGATGCGCGGTGCCTCGATCGCGGCCTGTAGCGGCTGGTTAAAGGCCAGTACCCGCAGCAGCACATTCATGATCTGCTGATCCTGATTGTCGCCGCCCGGTGTCCCGATCGCCAGATAGGGCTGGCCATCCTTGAGCACCATGGACGGCGACAGGGTGGTGCGCGGCCGCTTGCCCGGCACCAGGACATTGGGGCTTTCCGGATCAAGATCGAACACGGTCAGGCGGTTGCTCATCGGCACGCCGGTGTCGCCCGCAATATAGGCGCCGCCCAGCATCCAGCCGGAACTGGGCGTGCAGGAAAAGAGGTTGCCATCCTTGTCCACCACTTCGATCGCGGTCGTGTCGGCGGTCGGCTTGGGCGGGGCTTTCAGCATATGCGGCGTGAATTGGGGCGTGGTCCGCGCCCTGCCCTCGAATGCCCAGGGATTGCCGAAGCGATGCTCCAGCGAGGCACGCGGGCCGATCTGCTTCGCCCGCTGCGCCGCATAGTCCTTCGACAACAACCCCTTCATCGGCACTGTGGCGAAATCGGGGTCGCCAAAATACATGTTGCGATCGTCGAAGGCGAGCTTGATCGCCTCGGCAACGGTGTGGAGATAGGGCGCCGAGCCCGGCTCCATCGTCGCGATCCCGGCCGCCTCCGCAATGTTGAGCGCCATCAGCATGGCCGGCCCCTGGCTCCAGAAACCCGCCTTGCAGACCTGATAGCCAAAGACGCTGGTCATCGCCGGCGCCTCGACCTTGCCCTTGTACTTGGCGAGATCCTCGTAGCGCATCAGGCCGCCGTCCCGCTCCATCGCGGCGCCGATCCGGCGGGCGATGTCGCCCTTGTAGAAGGCATCGCGCCCGGCCTGGATCGCCGCCTTGCGATCGCCGCTCTTCTTGAACGCTGCGGCATCGGCATCGGCAATGATCCGCATCGTGCGGGCGAGGTTGGGCTGGCGGAAAATCTCCCCGGTCCTGGGCAATTGGCCACCGGGATAATAGGCGTCGTAGGCGTCCTTATATTTGGACGTCGCCTTCTGCTGGCTGACGAACACTTCGGCCAGGAAATTATACATGACGAAGCCGTCGGCCAGCTCGATGGCGGGCTGCATCACTTCATGCAGCCCCATTGTGCCGTTGAGCTGGAGCGCGAGCGCCATCGCGTCGACCATCGCCGGCACGGTGCCGCCATTGGGGCCATTGCCCGGAATGACGCCGGCATCGGCGAACTTGTCGGGCGTGGCCAGCCCCGGCGCGACGCCCTGGCCGCTGATCAGCGACACCTTCTTCGTCTTGCCGTCATAGATGATGGTCGGCGCTTCGCCGCCAAAGCCGAAATGCGAAATCTCGGTCACGGCCGCGGCAAAGACCGCCGCCACGCCCGCGTCGGTCGCATTGCCGCCGGCCAGCAGGATGCGCGTCCCCGCCGCCACGGCATAATGGCGCCCTGCCGCGACGATGCCGAACTGGCCGACGATCTCCGGCCGCAGCGTTTCGCCTGCGCTAACCAATCTGGTTGGCTCGATCGCCGCCTTGCCGGGCTTTGCCGGCGCATTGCCCGCCTGGGCGGAAGCCGGCCCGGCGCCCGCGACCAAGGCCGCACCGGCCATGGCCGACGCCGCGAACTCCCGCCGGGTCACCCCCTGCTTTGCGTTATCGCTCATCGATGGAATCCCCTGTTTTCGGCCTGTCCGGCATCACCCGAGGGAAGGCGTTTGCCGGCCGATACGCGCAACAACGAGCCAACCCGATTTTTCCGCTACATGCCGGTAAATCCGATTTTATTTCAAAAATATTTCGAAACATATGGTGGAAATTTCATGCCCATCAGTTCTAGCGCAATGAACGCGCACAATGGTGGGTGTTGTGCCCGGAAAAAGCCTTGCCGTCGTGAGGGCGACAGCAGCAACGATTTCCCACGCAAGGGATGATGCCGGAACTCCAGTTTTTCGGGAGGGCCTGCAAATGCACTATCTGAACGGTCATCAATAAGCATGGGTCGCTGCACGCGTCGTGCGGCGCCGACATTTGCCGACCTCCCCAAACTCTGAACCGGAAAGGCACCTTTGCCTAACGGCGCGAAGCTCAAGGCTTCATCACAGGGGAACAATAATGACGAGAGAAAGAGGAAAGACGCTTTTCGCCTTAACCACCGCCCTAACCAGTGCCAGTCTCTGGGCGTTGACGGCCGGCATGGCCCAGGCCCAGTCCAGCACAGAAGCCGCCCCGCAGGCCGGTGAACCGCCCGCTGCGGAAATCGTCGTCATCGGTTCCCAGATCAAGGGCGCCAATACCGCCGGCGCGCTGCCGGTCAGCCTGGTCGGAGAAGAGCAGATCGAGGCAGTGGCCGCCGTTTCGGGTGCCGACCTCTATCGCTCCATCCCGCAACTGGGCGGCGTCACCTTCAACGAACAGGTGCTGGGCGGCGGCAACGCCAACGCCGCGCGCGGCGACGTATCGACCGTTTCGCTGCGTGGTCTGGGCCAGGGCAATACGTTGCTGCTGATCAACGGCCGTCGCACCGTGCTGCACCCGACATCGCAGGCGATCACCGGCGTCGTCGATTCCGGCGTCCCGACCTTCGGCTACAACGCCAACACTATTCCCGTCGGCAATATCGAGCGCGTCGAAGTGCTGCGCGACGGCGCGGCGGCGCTCTATGGCTCTGACGCGGTCGCCGGCGTCGTCAACAATGTGCTCCAGTCCGATTACAAGGGCGCCAAGTTCGACGTCCAATATGGCGGCGCGGAAGGCACCAATCTGCGCGAATTTGCCGCCAATGGCCTGGTCGGGTTCGACTTCAACGAAGGCCGCGGCAATATCTCGATCTTCGGCGGCTATGCCCAGAAATCGAAACTCTATCTCAGCGACCAGGATTATACCGCCAGCGTCGATCGGCGCGGCTATGTCGCTGGCACCTCCTTCGCCAATGTCGCGGCCTGGAACGGCACCAGCACCAGCACGCCCTGGGGCACCTTCCGCGTCGTCCGCCCCGGCGGCGGCGCCAATTTCCTCAACCAGACGCTCACCAGCAACGGCACTGCCTTCACCAACAGCTCGGGCCAGTTCCACATCCAGCCCAGCGCCAATGCCGGTTGCCGCATCGCTTCGGGCACACCCGACACCTGCTATGATGACGGCAATGGCGCGACGGAAATGTCGGGCGCGGATTCCAACCTGCGCTTCAATTCGCCGGCAACCTTCGACGACCTGACCGCCCAGCCCTCGGTCAAGCGCATCAACATCTTCTCCTACATCAACTATGAACTGTCTGACGCCCTGTCCTTCTTCGGCGAGGTCGGCTTCTATCGCGGCAAGACCAGTTCGACGATCGGCGCGCCCGGCTCGCTCGCCAACATCCCGATCACCGTAGCGGCCAATGCCTATTGGAACCCGCTCGGCCCGGTCGGATCGCCCAACCGCCTGCCCGGCCTCGATCTTTCGGTGGTCCCGGCCGAGGGCCTGCCGGTGCAGATCACCTCGCTCAGTTATGTCGACGTGGGATCGCGCAAGGTCGACGTGACCAATTACCAATATCGTTTCCTGGGCGGCCTGCGCGGCAGCATCGGCGATTTCGACTGGGAATCGGCCGGCCTCTACACCTGGGCCACGGCCAAGGACACGCAGGAGAATTTCTCCAACACGCTGCTGCAACAGGCGATCAACAAGACCACGCCCGACGCCTATAATCCGTTCAATGGCGGCTGCGTCGACACGCCCTCGATCGGCGACTGCACGCCCAACAGCCAGTCCACGATCGACAGCTTCATGATCGAGGCAACCCGCAAGACCCGCACCTCGCTGGCCTTGTGGGACTTCAAGGTGTCGAACGCCAATCTGCTGGGCCTGTGGGCCGACAACAGCATCGGCGTCGCGGCCGGCATCGAATGGCGGCGCGAGACCTATCATGACAATCGCTCCACCTATCAGGGCGGCATTGCCGGGGTCGACACCACCTATACCGACGCGGTGACCGGCGTCTTCTATGGCTCCGACCTTGGCGGCGCCAGCCCCAGCCCCGACGTGCGCGGCAAGCGCAACGTGAAGTCCGCCTATGCCGAACTCGCCATCCCGATCTTCAGCCCGGAAATGGAAATCCCCATGTTCCGTCGCCTGAACTTCCAGGTCGCGGGCCGTTACGAGGATTATAGCGACGTCGGGTCTGTGGCGAAGCCCAAGATCGCGGGATCGTGGGAATTGCTGGAAGGCATGATGCTGCGCGGCTCCTGGTCGCAGGGCTTCCGTGCGCCGAACCTGGAGGTCATCAACACCTCCACGCTCGATCGCGTCAATGGCGGCTTCGACTATGTGCTGTGCGATGCCGATGTCCGATCCGGACGCGCGACGAACTTCTCCAGCGCGGTCTGCAACGTGTCGGTGCTGCGTCGCAGCGGCGGCAACCCGAACCTGAAGCCCGAGGAATCGACCAGTTGGAGCTTCGGCGCCGTGCTGTCGCCGAAACTGGGCGATGGCCTGGGCAAGGTCACCTTCACCGTCGACCGCTGGAAGATCCAGCAGAAGAATGTCGTGGGCCTGCTCGACTATCAGAATGCGCTCAACCTCGACTATCTGCTGCGCACCCAGGGCAGTAGCAATCCCAACGTCATCCGCCGCGATCCCACGGCGGACGATATCGCCCGCGTCGCCGGCACCGGCCTCGCGCCAGTCGGCGAACTGCTCTACGTCGTCGCCAATTTCCAGAATCTGCTGCCGGTCACCGTTCAGGGCATCGACTTCAATCTGGACTATTTCCTGCCCACGACGTCGGTCGGCACCTTCTCGCTCAACGTGAATGCCTCGCGCCTGATCAGCTATTATGTCGACGCCCCGGCGGGCGTGCAGCAGGTGATCGCGGGACAGGCCGCTGGCGAGATCAATGCCGGCGTGCCGATCCAGGGCGGCGGCGACGTGATCGGTCGCGATGGCCAGCCGCGCTGGCGGCTTTCGGCAACCTTCGACTGGTCGCTCGGCCCGTGGAAGATCGGCGCCTTCACGCAGTATATCGACAGCGTCTATGAAAATGGCGTGCGCGATGCGTCCGCCAATCCCTGGACGGTGAAGGGCCAGACGACGGTCAATCTCTATGGCCAATATACGTTCAAGAATGACGGCCCATTGAACGGCACCACCGTTCAGATCGGCGCGCGCAACATCTTCGACAAGGATCCGCCGCTGGCATCGGGCGGCTATCTGTCGAACCTCTACCAGCCGCAGGCGCGCTACTGGTACACCAGCCTGAAGAAGGTCTTCTAAAGGCTTGCAAGACATGGGCACGGCGCGATGCTGCCGTGCCCATTTTCTCCTTTTCCTTTCCCCTGCAAGGTCGCTCCGCCATGTCCGATACGCCCCCATCCTTCCTGGATCGCCGCGAAATGCTGGCCGCCGGCCTTGCCGGCATGGCGCTCACCGCCCTGCCCGGCCGCGCTTTGGCCCAATCGGGCGCACGCGCGCCCGACGCACCCCGCACCGGCAGCGCCAGCGTCGCCGCGCACCGGGTCGAAGTGCCCATGCCGCATGGCGGCGTGACCGCCGGCCATCCACTGGCCGCCATGGCCGGCACCCGCATGCTGATGCAGGGCGGCACCGCAGCCGACGCCGTGGTCGCGGCGATGGCGGTCATGAACGTGGTCGAACCCTGGGCATCCAGCGCGGGCGGCAACGGCTTTGCCACCTGCCTCGATCGCAAGACCGGCAAGGTCCAGTCACTGGCCTTCACCGGCGGCGCGCCGCGCCTGCTCGATCCCGATGGCGATCCCAAGGCGCTGGACCATGGCCCCAAGGCATTGACCGTGCCGGGCGCCTTTGGCGGCTGGATCGCGCTGGCCCGCCGGTTCGGCAAATTGCCGCTCTCGACCCTGCTTGAACCGGCGATCGGCTATGCCCGCGACGGCCACCCGCTCGATGCCTCCATCGCCATGTTCATCACGCGGGCGCAGAAGACGCTGGCACTTTATCCGACCAGCGCGGCGATCTTCCTGCCCGGTGGCCAGCCGCCCGCCCCGCGATCCATCTTCCGCAATCCCGATCTGGCCCGCAGCTTTCAGGCGCTTGCCGATGCGGAGAGCCAGGCGCTCAAGGGCGGCGCCGATCGGGATCGCGCGCTGCAGGCGGCGCATGACTATTTCTACACCGGCCCGATCGCGCAGGAATTTGCCCGCTTCTCGACACAGACCGGCGGCTGGCTGCGGCTCGATGACCTCAAGGCCTATCAGCCGCGCTGGGACGATCCGGTCACGACCAATTATCGCGGGCTGGATGTCTATTGCAGCCCGCTGACCTCGCGCACGGGGCTGGAATTGTGCGAGCAGCTCAATCTGGTCGAGGGGTTCGACCTCGCAGCGCTGCCCGCCGACGATCCCCTCTTCACCCATTATCTGATCGAGGCGATCAAGGTCGCGAAGGCCGACGTCTATAAATATGCCGCCGATCCCAAATTCGCGCAGACGCCGGTCGAGGGACTGCTGTCCAAGCGCTTCGCCGCCGAGCGACGCAAGCTGATCGATGCCACCCGTGCGGGCCTTTATCCCGAAGGCGGCAATGCCGCCGCCTTCGAGCGGGCCGCGCTGGAACGGGCACGGCAGGATTTCGCGCATCAGGGCGACGACCATACGCGCGGCGGCGACACCACCAGCCTGTCGGCGGTCGATGCCGACGGCAATGCCATCGCGGTCACGACCACCGTCGGCGGCGGCTTCGGCACCTTCCTGGTGATGGGCAATACCGGCATATTGTTCAACAACGGCCTGCGCCTGGGGTCGTCCGCCCCCTATGCCGGCCATCCCAACAAGGTCGCACCGGGCAAGATCGCCCTGCTCGGCAATGGCCCGACCATCGTCCTCGACAAGGGCCGGCTGAAACTGGTCTTCGGATCGCCCGGCGGCGAGACGATCGGCCAGACCCAGTTCCAGTTCCTGGTCAATGTCGTCGATCGCGGCCTGCCGATCCAGGCCGCGATCGAAGCACCGCGCTTCGCGCTCGACGCCGATCCCAATTTCTACAAGCCCGGCGCGGCGATCACCGTGCAGGCGGAACGACGATTCCCCGACGCAACAATCCAGCGCCTGACCGCGATGGGGCACAAGATCGAACTGGTCGGCCCCTATGCGATCGGCAGCGTGCAAGGCATTTTGGCCGCCCCATCGGGCGCCCGCATGGCCGGCGCCGATCCCCGCCGCATGGGCTATGCTGTGGGCTATTGAGCAAGCCGGCCAGTCGCGGCGACGCGGCTGACCGGCTTGCGTTACGGTTGTCCTATTCCGGCAAGCCTTCCTCGCTGGCCGCATGGCCGGTGGTGCGCAGCAGGCTGCGACCCCGACTATAGGCAAAATAGAGGGCCAGGCCGACGAGGTTCCACAGGCCGAAACGCAGCAGCGTCTTTTCCGGCAGGCTGATCAGCAGATAGATGCAGCCGATAATCGCCAGCGTGCCGACCAGATAGGGCTGCGGGCAGCGGAAGACGCGCGGCATTTCCGGCGCCTTGCGGCGCAGCGCCATCATGCAGCCGGCGACCGCGATAAAGGCGATTAGCGTGCCGGCATTGGCCAGTTCGGCAATCTCGTCCAGGCGGAAGAAGCCGGCAACGGCCGCGACGAAGACACCGGTGATCGCGGTGATGCGGGCGGGCGATCCGGTCTTTTCCGACACCTTGCTGAGCGAACGCGGCAGCAGGCCGTCGCGCGCCATGACGAAAAAGATGCGGCTCTGGCCATACATCATGACCAGGATGACGGAGGGCAGCGCCACCAGCGCGGCGCCCGCCACCAGCCAGGCAGCGACTGGATGCTCCAACGTGCGCAGCACCAGCGCCAGTGGCTCGGACGAACCGGCCAGCGCCCGATAGTCGAGCGCGCCGATCGCCGCGACGGCGACCGCCATATAGATGAGGGTGCAAACCGCCATCGATCCAACGATGCCGATGGTCAGGTCACGGCCGGGATTGCGCGCTTCCTCGGCCGAGGTCGCGACCGCATCGAAACCGTAGAAGGCGAAGAAGACGATCGCTGCCGCCGCCATCACGCCGCGCGTCATGCCACCTTCCACATGACTGACGAAGCCATAGGGCATGAAGGGCTGGAGATGGTCGGACTGGAAGGCGGGCAGCGCCAGCGCGACGAAGGCGGCAAGCGCGGTCAGCTTGATAACGACCAGAATGATGTTGAGCGTCGCGCTTTCCCGCGTGCCCGCGATCAGCATGCCGGCGATCGCCAGTGCCACAAGCACGGCGGGCAGGTTGACGATACCACCGCCATGTGGCCCGGCCAGCAGCACCGGCGGCAGGCTGATTCCCGCCTGCTGGATCCAGCCGACCAGATAGCCCGACCAGCCGACCGCCACCGTGCTGCACGCCAGCGAATATTCCAGGATCAGGCTCCACCCCACAACCCAGGCCAGCGTCTCCCCCAGCACCGAATAGGTGTAGGTATAGGCGCTGCCTGCGGTCGGGATCAGCGTGGCCAGTTCGGCATAGGCCAGCGCAGCGCAGGCGCATACGGCCCCCGCAATGGCGAAGGCCAGGATCACCGCCGGCCCTGCTCGGTCGGCGCCCACGCCGGTCAGCGTGTAGATGCCGGTGCCGACGATCGCCCCGACCCCCAGCGCGATCAGATGCGGCCAGGACAATGTCTTGCGCAACTGCTGATGCTGCGCGTGATGACCGGCGCCGATCGGCTTGATCGGTCCCCAAAATCCAGTGCTCAACCGAAATTTCCTTCCCTGTTCTTATGGACGTTCCGGTTGCTCGGTTATGGTTCAGTCGTCGGCGTCGAGCTGAACCATGAGATCGTCCATGGTTTTGCGGATATGTGCGACCGTGAGTTCCCGGATCAGTTGGCCGTCGCGGGCAAGCCAGGCATCGAGCATCTCGCGATGTTCGTCATTGGCGCGTTCGTCGCGGCCAAGCGGCTCCAGATGCTTGCGGACATAGCGTTCCGACAGAATATGGAGCCGTTCGAGAATATTGACCGACAGCGGCTGGTTGCTGGGACGCAGCAGCGCCATGTGGAAGGCGCGGTTGAACGCCCCGACCCCGTCACCGCCTTCGTCGGTGACCTGATAGAGAGTATCGAGCGTCTTGATCGCGATGTCATGGTCCGCCGCCTCGGCCCGTTCGGCCGCCAGCGCCATGACGTCCGGCTCCAGCTTCAGCCGCAGCGCATAGACCTCGTCCGCCTCCACCCGATTGAGGCTGCGCACGAAGAAACCGCGATTGGCCTGCGACTTGAGCAGCCCTTCCTGCTCCAGTCGGGCCAGTGCCTCGCGCAGCGGAATCTTGCTGATCCCCAGTTCGGCGGCCAGCGCGTCCTGGCGGATCGGCCCGTCGGGCGGCACCCGGCCGGACAGGATGCGCTCACGGACAAGATCGACCAGCTGGTCGGACAGGTTTCGGATGACTAGGCTCATGCGGCGAACATAGCACAGAGCGGACGGCGGAATACAACTTCGTATATGATGGACGATCCCGTCCGCCCGCTCTGCACCTTCAGTTTCATACGACCGTGAAGCCGGCCCAGAACGGGTCTTCGCGATCGACCCAGATGGTGTTGAAGCCGGTGGCGATCGCCGATCCTTCGATCGAGGGGATGATCGCCTTCTGGTCGCCGATCATCGTCTCGGCCTCGATGCGGCCGATGAAGCGGCTGCAGATATAGCTTTCATGCACGAACCGGTCGCCGACCTTCAGCTTGCCCTTGGCCGCCAGATGCGCCAGCCGCGCCGACGTGCCGGTGCCGCAGGGGCTGCGGTCGATCGCCCGCTCGCCATAGAAGACGGCGTTGCGGCCATCGGCGCCCTCACCCTTGGGCTTGTCGGCCCACAGCACATGGCTGACCCCCTTGATGCTGGGTTCGAGCGGATGGACCGGCTGATATTGCGCGCGCACCAGTTCGCGAATGGTGCGGCTCAGTTCCACGATGCGCGATGCGCCGAGGTCGTCGAGGCCGGTATAAGCGCCCTGCGGTTCGACGATCGCGTAGTAATTGCCGCCATAGGAGACATCGACGCTGAGCGGCCCGAAACCCGGCACATCGATTGCGATCCCCTCCGCCGCCAGATAGGCGGGGACGTTGCGGATCTTGACCGATGTCACGCGCTTGCCGTCGGTCGTGTAATCGATGTCGATGACGCCGGCTGGCACTTCGACCCGCAGCCTGCCCGGCGTCGCCGGCTGGATCAGGCCATTTTCCAGGCCGAACGTCACCATGCCGATCGTGCCATGGCCGCACATCGGCAGGCAGCCGCTGGTCTCGATGAAGAGAATACCGATGTCGGTATCGTCGCGCGTCGGCGGATAGAGAAAGCCGCCCGACATCATGTCATGGCCGCGCGGCTCGAAGCAGAGACTGGTGCGGATCCAGTCGAAGCGGTCGAGAAAGTCCAGGCGGCGTTCCGCCATGGACTTTCCCTTGAGCAGCGGCGCGCCGCCCGCGACCAGACGGACGGGATTTCCCGCCGTATGGCCGTCTATGCAGAAGAAGGTGTGGCGCACCGCGGACATCAGGCCGCCGTCAGGCTGGGCTGGGTGGCAGCGCACTGCTCGACCCAGCGGATGACGTCGGCGCGGCGCTGGCCTTCCAGCGGCATGCGCGGCAGGCGGACATGCTCGGTGCCGCGTCCCATGATGCTTTCGGCCAGCTTGATCGACTGGACCAGATCATGATCGGCATCGAGGTGCAGCAGCGGCATGAACCAGCGATAGATGCGCAGTGCTTCTTCCAGATCGCCCCGGTTGATCGCCGCGACCAGCGCCACGGATTCGCGCGGGAAGGCGCTGGTGAGGCCGGAAATCCAGCCATGGGCGCCCAGCAACAGCCCCTCGAACGCGACATCGTCCAGGCCCGCCATCAGGATATAGCGGTCGCCGAAGGCGTTGATCAGGTCGGTGAACCGACGCGGATCGGGCGCGCTTTCCTTGACCGCGACGATGTTGGGCGTGTCGGCGAGGCGGGTGAGCGCGTCGATGCCGATATTCACCCGATAGGCCGGCGGGTTGTTGTAGAGCATGATCGGCAGCGACGTCGCCTTGGCCACCGTCTCGAAATGGGTGCAAAGCTCGCCCACGGTCGGCACATAGACCATCGCGGGCAGCAGCATCAGCCCGTCGACGCCCAGCTTTTCCGCGTCCTGCGCGAAGGCGACGGCGCGGCGGGTGGTGAATTCGGACACGCCGACCAGGATCGGCACGCGGCCATCCACGACCTCGACCGCCGCCTTGACGACAGCGCGCTTTTCTTCGGCTTCCAGCGAGTTGTTCTCACCGCAGGTACCGGCGATGATGAGGCCGTCGACGCCATCCTTCACCAGCGCATCCAGGACAGCCTGGGTTGCGGGGATATCAACGTCCAGATCGGGGGTGAACTGGGTGGTGGCGGCAGGGTAGACACCACGCCACGTCAATTTTGAGGAATTCACATAAGCCTCCGTTGAAACTGAGGATCGTATACGGTATCTAATTGTCATCGCCAAGTGAAAAGAAGTCAATTGACCCAACATGCAATCATCATCGGCGGCGGCATCGTCGGCACATCCTGCGCTATCCGATTGCAGGAAAAGGGAATTTCAACGCTGCTGATCGAGCGGGAAAGCCTGCTGCGCGGCGCATCCTGGGGCAATGCAGGCCATGTCGCGGTGGAGCAGATCGATCCGCTCGCGTCGATGGCAACGGTGAAGAGCTTCCCCCGGCGGCTGTTCTGGCGCGGCGGCGCACTGGGATTGCCCTGGCGCGACATCGGCCGCTGGCTGCCCTTCTCGCTACGCCTGTTGAGCTCTGCGCGCCCATCACGCTTCGCGGCAGGACGCGCCGCGTTAAAGGCGATGTTGAAAGAAGCAATGCCGGCCTGGCAGCGGATCGACGCGCTATGCGCCGGGCCGAGCCGCCTGATCGAGGATGGACATTTCATCGTCTGGGAAAGCGAGGCGAGCGCGCTGGCCGGGCGCCGTGCCTGGATGACCGCCGATTGCGGCACGGCGCGCTTCCGCGATGCGACGGCGCGCGAGTTGGCCCTGCTCGAAGCTCTGTTCCCCCATCCGATCATCGGCGCGATTCGCTGCGAAGGAAGTGGCCGCATTGCCGACCCGTCCCGGCTGGGGCAGGATCTGAAAGAGGCGCTGCTGGCGGCAGGCGGGCGGATCGAGCAGGCGGAGGTTAGCGCACTGCCCACCCGTGATGGGCAGGCGCAGGTGCAACTGGCCGACGGCCGGACGCTGGACGCGGACCATATCATCGTCGCGACCGGCGCCGCATCGGACGCGCTGCTGCGCCCGCTGGGCCACAAGGTGCCGATCATCGCCGAACGGGGCTATCATCTGCAGACGCCGAACGCGCCCGAAGGCTGGCCGATGGACATGCCACCGGTGGTGTTCGAGGATAGATCGATGATCGTCACCCGGTTCGAGAGCGGCCTGCGCGCGGCGAGCTTCGTCGAATTTTCCAGCCTCTCTTCCCCGCCCGACCCGCGCAAATGGCAAAGGCTGCGCGCCCATGCCGCGGCGCTGGGCCTGCCGATCGAGGCGGATGCCAGCCCCTGGATCGGCGCGCGCCCGACCCTGCCCGATTATCTGCCCGCGATCGGCCGGAGTGACCGGGCGGACAACCTGCTCTATGCGTTCGGCCACCAGCATCTGGGGCTGACATTGGGACCGCTGACCGGCGAAATCATCGCCGCGCTTGCCACCGGCGCACCGCCGCCGGTCGATGCCACGCCCTTTTCGCTCCGCCGCTTTGAAGGATAGAGTATGACACAGCAGATCGGCGGTTCCGACGCCGCCACCGAACTGGCCGGACTTCAGCCCTGGCCCGATCGCGCGCCAGCCATCGCCGCCGCCGAATATCAGGCGCGCATTGCCAAGGCCCGCGCCTTGATGGCGCAGGAAGGGCTCGACGCGCTGCTGATCGACGCCGGAACCAGCCTTGCCTATTTCGCTGGCGTGCCCTGGGGCGCGAGCGAGCGACTGGTGGCGATGCTGCTGCCGCTCACCGGCGAGCCGATCCTGATCTGCCCACGCTTCGAGCGCGGATCACTGGAAGCCGACCTCAAGATCGACGCTGGCGATCTGCGCCTGTGGGAAGAGGATGAAAGTCCGTCAATCCTGGTCGCCGACGCGCTCAAGACGCTGGGCGTCGCCCGGCTGGGGATCGACCCGGCCATGGCCTTCCTGTTCGTCGAGCGCATTCGGGCCGCCGCGCCGGGGGTGACGTTGATCGCCGCCTCCGCCGTGATCGACGGTTGTCGCAGCCGCAAGTCGGCCGCCGAACTGGCGCTGATGCAGCAGGCCAAGTCGATGACGCTGGAGGTGCATCGCCGCGCCGCCCGCATCCTGCGCCCCGGCATCACCGCGACCGAAGTGCGTCGCTTCATCGAGGCCGCGCACCGGGCGCTGGGCGCGTCGGGCAGCAGCTTCTGCATCGTCCAGTTCGGCCGGTCGACCGCCTATCCCCATGGCCTGCCAGGCGAGAGCGTGCTGGCCGAAGGCGACATGGTGCTGATCGATACAGGCTGCACCATCGGCGGCTATCATAGCGACATCACCCGATCCTATGTCTATGGCGAGGCCGATGCCGAACAGCGGCGCATCTGGGCACTGGAAAAGGACGCGCAGCAGGCCGCGTTCGACGCGGTCAAGCCCGGCGTCCCCTGCGGCGCGATCGACGCGGCAGCGCGGGGCGTGCTGGAAGCGGCGGGCCTTGGCCCCGACTATCGCTTGCCCGGCCTGCCCCATCGCACCGGTCATGGCATTGGCCTCTCGATCCATGAGGCGCCCTATCTGGTGCGCGGCGACATGACCCCGCTGGAGCCAGGCATGTGCTTTTCCAACGAGCCGATGATCGTCGTGCCGGATCGCTTCGGCGTGCGGCTGGAGGATCATTTTTACGTGACCGATACCGGGGCCGCCTGGTTCACCCCGCCCTCGGTCGCGATCGACCAGCCTTTCGCCTGAAATCGCCGGCGGCGCTCAGCTGAGCGCCGCCAGTTCCTCATAGAGCGCACGAGGAATGCGGCAGCCCTGATCGGGGGTGCGCAGACGCGCCGCGAAGCGCCGCTGCGATGGCAGGCGCGCGCCCTGGCCGGTAATGCCGTCGAACAGCGCCTCGGCCCGCTGCATATGTTCGGCGGCCGTCGCCCCCAGAAAGCCGGCGGGATCGATGGCGATGATGAGTTCGCCGCCATAGGGGGACGCCTTGGCCCCATCGTCATGTGCCAGCGACTCCGCACTGGTCATGTCGCCGATCAGTGGCCCGGCGATCAGTTCGACCATCGCCGACAGCGCCGATCCCTTGTGCCCGCCAAAGGTTAGCAATGCGCCAGCCAGGCCAGCTTCCGCATCGGTGGTCGGATTGCCCTGGGCGTCGATCGTCCAGCCTTCCGGGATCGGCTTGCCGGCGCGGCGATGCAGTTCGATCTCGCCGCGCGCGACCGCGCTGGTGGCGAAATCGAAGACAAAGGGATCGCCGCCGGGGCGCGGCCAGCCAAAGGCGATCGGGTTGGTGCCGAACAGCGGCGAGGTGCCGCCGGCCGGCGCGACCCAGGCATGGCTGGGGGTACAGGCGAAGGCGACCAGCCCCTGATCGGTCAGCGCCTCGATCTCCGGCCAGAGCGCGGCGAAATGGACGCAGCGATTGATGCCAATGGCGGCGATGCCCATCGTCCGCGCCTTTTCCACCAGCAAAGGCAATCCCGTAGCGAAAGCCAGTTGGGCAAAGCCGCCGGCCGCATCCACGCGCAGCAGTGCGGGCGAGACAGGGTCGACCACCGGCACGGCGTCCGGCACGACCTTGCCGCTGCGCAGCGTGTGGACGCAGTTGAGCAGGCGATAGACGCCATGCGACGCGCATTCGTCGCGCTCGCCGGCGATGATCGTCGCGGCGACGGGGCCGACATGCGCCTCCGCCAAACCATGGCGGCGCAGCACGGCATGGGCCAGATCCGCGACCTGCTGCAGCGTCAGCGTGACGCTTTCATCCGCGCTCATGCCTTTATTGCCCATGCCGCAGCGTTGAAGATAGACATGCATCCTCCGTCTTGATCCCGAACCACAATCGCAATATCGTATACGGTATAACGATTACAGACAAGCCGGAGCCGCCATGTCCCACCGTCACACGCCCCTCAGCCGCAGGGCCATGTTGCTGGCCGCCACCGCCGTCGCGACGGCCCCCGCCTGGCAGGGATGGAACAGCGTCGCCCATGCCGCGACCGGCAGTGCGCTGCCCGAATCGGCGCGCGCCTTGCCGCTAAATGCGACCCGGCTTCTCCCCTCCCCCTTTGCCGACGCGGTCGAGGGCAATCGCCTCTATCTGCTGCGGCTGGAGCCGGATCGGCTGCTGCACAATTTCCGCAAACATGCCGGCCTGACGCCCAAGGGCGCCATCTATGGCGGCTGGGAAAATGATACCATCGCCGGCCATACGCTGGGCCATTATCTGACCGCGCTCGCGCTGATGCACGCCCAGACCGGCGACGCCGAATGCGCCCGCCGCGCCGCCTATATCATCGCCGAACTGGCCGAGTGCCAGGCGGCGGCCGGCGATGGCTATGTCGCGGGCTTCACCCGCCGTCGCGACGATGTGATCGAGGATGGCAGGCTGATCTTTCCGGAGATCATGCGCGGCGACATCCGATCGGCCGGCTTTGACCTCAACGGCTGCTGGGTGCCCTTCTATAATTGGCACAAGCTGTTCGCCGGCCTGTTCGACGCCGAAACCCATCTGGGCAACAGCCAGGCGCGCGGCGTCGCGCTGGCCCTGGCCGCCTATATCGACGGCGTGTTCGCGAAACTGGACGATGCACAGGTGCAGCAGGTGCTGGACTGCGAGCATGGCGGCATCAACGAGAGCTTCGCCGAACTGCACGCCCGCACCGGCGATCCGCGCTGGCTGGCGCTGGCCACGCGGCTGCGCCATCGCAAGGTGCTCGATCCGCTGTCCCAGCGGCAGAACAGCCTGCCCTGGATCCACGCCAATACGCAGATCCCCAAGCTGATCGGCCTTGCGCGCCTGCACGAGATCACCGGCAATGCCGCCGACGCGATCGCCGCCAACTTCTTCTGGGAAACGGTGGTCGGGCAATATAGCTATGTCATCGGCGGCAATGCCGACCGGGAATATTTCCCTGATCCCGGCACCATTTCCAAGCATATTACCGAACAGACCTGCGAAAGCTGCAACAGCTACAACATGCTGAAGCTGACCCGGCATCTCTATGCCTGGAAGCCCGAGGCGCGCCTGTTCGACTATTATGAGCGGGCCCATATCAACCATATCCTGGCGCATCAGAACCCGGCCACCGGCATGTTCGCCTATATGGTGCCGCTGATGTCGGGGTCGCACCGCGTCTGGTCGGAACCGTTCGACGATTTCTGGTGCTGCGTCGGCAGCGGCATGGAAAGCCATGCCAAACATGGCGAATCCATCTGGTGGGAAGATGCCGACCGGCCGGCCGACATGCTGATCGCCAATCTCTATATCCCCAGCGAAGCCGACTGGGCGGCGCGGGGCGCGAAGCTGCGGATCGAGACCGGCTATCCGTTCGACGGCCATGTCGCGATGTCGATCCCGAAACTGGCGCGGGCTGGCCGGTTCACCCTGGCGCTGCGCATCCCCGGCTGGTGCCAGGGCGCGCGTATCGCCGTCAACGGCACGCCCCTGCCCGCCCCGCGCATCGCCGATGGCTATGCCCTGATCGATCGCAAGTGGAAGGCCGGCGACCGGGTGACGCTGGACCTGCCGATGGCATTGCGGATCGAAGCGACTCCGGATGATGCCCGCACCATCGCGCTGCTCCACGGCCCGGTCGTGCTGGCGGCCGATCTGGGCGCGGCCGACCAGCCCTTTGACGGTCCCGCCCCGGCGCTGGTCGCCGCCGATGTAACGCAGGGCTTTTCTGCCACGACCGCCGCCGTGCCCGCCTATCGCACCGCCGGCATCGGCAAGCCGGCGGACCTCAGTTTCGCCCCCTTCTTCCAGCAGCGCGATCGCCGCACCGCCGTCTATTTCAAGCGCTTCACCCAGCAGGAATGGGGCGTGGAGCAGCAGGCCTTTGCCGTCGAGCAGGCCCGGCTCCGTGATCTGGAGCGGCGCTCGGTCGACGTCATGCATCTGGGCGAGATGCAACCCGAGCGTGATCATGGGCTGGAAGCCAAACTCTCCTACACCACCACCTATCGCGGACGGCATGGGCGCGACGCGCGCACCGACGGCCATTTCCAGTTCCGCATGAAGGTGAAGCCCGGCCCGCTGATCCTGCAGGCCACCTATTGGGGCGAGGAGCGCAACCGGCTGTTCGACATATTGGTCGATGGCCAGAAAATCGCGACGCAGAAGCTGGATGCCGACCGGCCGGGCGAATTTTTCGACGTCACCTACGCCATTCCCGAGGCGCTGACGCGCGGCAAGAGCGCGGTGACGATCCGCGTCCAGCCAGCCCCCGGCATGACGCGGGCCGGTCCGATGTTCGGCGTGCGCATTTTCACGCCGGCCGGTGAAACGCGCACTTGACCCGCCTTAATCAAAGTATATCGTATACATTATTGATAGGAGCGGGGCGCCGGATCGCTTCGCCGAACAGGGAAGAGAGACATTCATGAAAATGCCCCACGCCGCATCCTTGCTCGCCATCGCCTGGCTCGCCGGCACGGCCCCGGTTGTCCTCGCCCAGACGGCGCCGGCCACCAACGCACCGGCCGCCCAGCCGACCGCCGCCGACCTGAAGCTCAAGGCGCTGTATGACGCCGAATGGACCTGGCGCCAGAAGGAATTTGCCCGACTGCCCGGCAGCGGCCGGACCGAAGGCGGCGCCGACGATCATCTGCCCAGCGTGACCGCCGCCACCCAGCAGCGCCGCTATGCCTATTGGAGCGACATTCTCAAACAGCTCGACCAGATCCCCGATGCCCAACTGTCGCATGAGGAATATATCAACAAGGCGGTGTTCAAGACGTCGGTCTGGGAGAATGCGACCAAGATCAAGTACAAGACCTACGAGGCGCCGTTCAACAGCGATACCTTCTTCTGGACCGGCCTCAACCCGCGCACGCCCTTTTCCAGCGCCGACAATTATCGCCGCTATCTCGGCCGGATGAAGGATATACCGCGCTATTTCGACGAGCAGATCGCGAACATGCAGGCGGGCCTGAAGCGGGGCTATACCGTGCCGCGCGTGTCGATCGAGGGGCGTGACAAGACGATCGAGCCGTTCCTGGCCGCCGGCACCGACAATCCCTTCTACAAGGCGTTCGCCGCAATGCCGGACACCATCCCGGCCGACCAGCGCCAGGCGATGCAGGCGCAGGCCCAGGCACTGATCCGCGACGCCATCGCCCCCAGCTACCAGAAGCTGCTGACCTTCATGCGCGGCGAATATATGCCCAAGGCGCGCAAGACGATCGACGCCTATTCGCTGCCCGACGGCAAGGCCTTCTACCAGGACCAGATCCGCGAATATACGACGCTGGACCTGACGCCGCAGCAGATCCACGAGATCGGCCTCAAGGAAGTCGCGCGCATCGACGCGGACATGAAGAAGACGATGGCGGATGCCAAGTTCCAGGGCAGCTTCGCCGAGTTCCTGGAATTCATGCGCACCGATCCGCAATTCTATGCCAAGACCCCGCGCGAGCTGCTCTCCTATTCCGCCTATGTCACCAAGAAGATGGACGGCAAGCTGAAGGACACGTTCAACAACCTGCCGCGCTATCGCTTCACCATCCTGCCGGTGCCGGACGAGATCGCGCCCATCTATACCTCGGGTCGGGGCGGGCTCGAATCCTGCCTGATGAACACCTATGACCTGCCCTCGCGGCCGCTCTACAATCTGACCGCGCTGACGCTGCACGAATGCAATCCGGGCCACAGCTTCCAGGCTGCTTATGCGCTGGAAGCCCCCAACCGCCCGGCCTTCCGCGGCCAGACCTATTTCTCGGGCTATGGCGAGGGCTGGGGCCTCTATACCGAATGGCTGGGCACGAAGCTGGGCATGTATGAGACGCCCTATGAGGAATTCGGCCGCGAGACATTCGAGATGTGGCGCGCGGTGCGGCTGGTGATCGATACCGGCATGCACTCCATGGGTTGGACGCGGCAGCAGGCGATCGACTATATGGCCAGCCACACCGCACTCGCGAAGCTCGACATCACCAACGAGGTCGATCGCTATATCGCCTGGCCGGCGCAGGCGCTGGCCTACAAGCTGGGCGAATTGTCGATCCGCAAAATGCGCGCCAAGGCCGAGGCGGAACTGGGCGACAAGTTCGACCAGCGCCCGTTCCACGACACGCTGCTGACCATGGGGTCGGTGCCGCTGCCGGTGATGGAGGCGGAGCTTGACCGCTTCATCCAGGCGGAAAAGGCCAAGGTGGCAGCCGGGGCTTCCGGTGCCGCCCAGTAAGCGCATTCTCCTCCCCCTGATCGGCGCGGCGCTCTGCATGGGTGCCGCGCCGATCCCCCCTACGGCGGAGACGGAGAAGGCGGCGATCCGGCAGGTGATCGCCGACATGGAGGTCGCCTGGAACCGGGGTGATTTTCGCGGCTATATGGCGGGCTTCCTCAACCCCGGCGTCACCTTCGTGTCGCGCGGCCAGTTCCAGCGCGACTGGCAGGGCACGCTCGACCATTATGTCCGCGACTATGGCGCCTCGCCCGAAACGCGCGGCACGCTCCATTTCTGCGACATCAGGATCGAGATGCTGGCGCCCGATGCGGCCCAGTTGATCAGCCGCTTCCACCTTGCCGCCAAACCCGGCCAGTCCGGCATCAATACGCGGCTGATGCGCAAGGTCGAAGGCCGCTGGGTGATCGCCCTGAACCATGTGTCCGCGTTCGAGCCGGATGCGACCCACCCCGCCTATTGCCAATGAGCGCCATGCCCCCAGCCGATCATCACGCGACCGCCACCTTCCTCGGCCATCCGCGCGGCCTGTTCATCCTCTTCTTCACCGAATTGTGGGAGCGCTTCTCCTTCTACGGCATGCGCGCGCTGCTGATCTTCTACCTGACCAAGCAGTTCCTCTTTTCCGACGAGCGCGCCGGCATGCTCTATGGCGCCTATATCGCGCTGGTGTTCGTCAGCCCGCTGGTCGGCGGCTGGCTGGCCGATCGCTACCTCGGCGCGCGCAAGGCAGTGCTGTTCGGCGGCATCGTCATCGCCTGCGGCCATATCCTGCTCGGTCTCGATGCGCTGGGCGGCGACCGTGAGAGCGCGACCCGCATCTTCCTCGCCGGCATGGCGGTGATCGTGGTCGGCACCGGCTTCCTCAAGGCCAATGTCTCGGTGCTGGTCGGCCAGCTCTATCCGCGCGACGACATGCGCCGCGACCCGGCCTATACCATCTTCTACATGGGCATTAACCTTGGCGGCGCGCTCGGCCCGCTCGTCTGCGGCCTGCTGGGCGAAACGATCGGCTGGTCCTGGGGCTTTGGCGCGGCGGCACTGGGCATGATCCTGGGCATCATCGTCTTCGTCATGGGCAGGCCATTGTTGCAGGGCCAGGGCGAGGCGCCCGATCCGGCCTGGCTGGCAAGCCCGCTGTTTGGCATCCCCCGCGAATATTGGCTCTATGCCAGCGCCATGCCCTTCACCGCGGCGATGCTCGCCCTGCTCGCCAGCCCCGCGACGGTCGGCTATCTGCTGAGCGCCAGCGGCTTTGCCATGGGCATCGGCCTGGTCGCCTATGCCTGCCTGAAGCTCGATCCGGCGGCGCGCGGGCGATTGCTGGTGGCGATCTTCCTGCTGGTGGTGCAGCCCGTCTTCTGGGGCCTGTTCGAACAGACCGGCTCCTCGCTCAACCTGTTCATCGATCGGCATGTCGACCGCACCATGTTCGGCATCACCGTGCCGGCCTCGCTGTTCCAGGCGGTCGGTCCCTTCTCCATCTTCCTGCTCGCGCCCTTCTTCGCCTGGCTATGGCTGAAGCTCGGCCGGCGCGGGCTGGAGCCGTCCGCCCCCGCCAAGTTCGGCCTGGCCATCATCCAGGTCGGCGCCGGTTTCCTGCTGCTGGTCGGCGCGGGCATGATGCTGCCGGGGGCGAAGATGCCGATGCTCTTCATCCTGCTGCTCTACCTGCTCCACACCATGGGCGAACTGTGCCTGTCGCCGGTCGGGCTGGCAGCGATGTCGCGCCTGTCGCCGCCCCATATGCTGGGGCTGATGATGGGCACCTGGTTCCTGGCGACGGCGGGCGGCAATTTCATGTCGGGCGTGATCGCCGCCGCCATCGGCGCATCGGCAGGGGCAGACCAGGCCAGCACGGCGCTCGCCGCCTACGGCCGGATCGGCGGCCTTGCCATGCTGATCGGCCTGATCATCCTGATCGTATCGCCGCGTATCGGCCGCCTCATGCGACAAGGCGGCCGATAAGAGGTCAGTTACTCCGCGCCAGCAGCGCGACCAGTTCTTCCTTCCAGAATTTCGCCCAGGTGTGGGTGCTATGTCCCCGCGTCTCGGGCGAATAGGGGATCAGCTTGTAGCGCGTGGTCTTCAGCCGTTTGGCTGCCGTTTCGGCCATGCCCATTTCCGGCGGATTGATGAAGTCGTCGGAGGAATTGATCCAGGTCATCGGCGCGCTGATCCTTTCGAGATCGGCGGACGGATCATAATCGCGCGAGGAATCGAGCTGGTAGAGATAATCATTGGCGTCGCGGCTGGCGATGTCGCGATCGAACCGCTCCTTCCAATAGGCGTCGACCGCGTCGCGCGTTGGGAATTGTACCTGCATGTACCTGGCAGCGGCACCGGCGATCTGCGACAGGCTGGATGCAGTGCGCAGGCCAAGCAGCGGCTGTGCCTTGTAATTGCCGTCCTGCCAGGCGGGATCGGCGCGGATGCCGTCCATCGCCGCCTTGCGCCACATCCGGTTGCGCCCGGCGATCGGCGCTGCCTGGCACGCCATCGGCATCAGCGCACTGGCAAAGCCGGGATGTTTCTCGCCCCAGACGAAGATGTGCATGCACCCCATCGAGGTGCCGAAGGTCAGCCGCAGATGATCGACCTTCAGCCCGTCGACCAGCATGCGGCGCTGCGCCTCGACCATGTCGTCATAATCATAATGGGGAAAGGCCATGCGCAGGCCGTCGCTGGGCTTGGAGGAATCACCATGGCCGATATTGTCGGGCAGGATGATGAAATAGCGGCGCACGTCGAGCGGCTGGCCGGGGCCATAAAGTTCGTCGGCAAATTGCGGTTGCAGGAATTGCGCGCCCGATCCGCCGGTGCCGTGCAGGATCATCACCGCATTGTCGATCCGCCCCTTGGCGTCGCGATGCGGCGTGCCGATGGTGCGATAATGCATCCGCAGTTCCGGCAACTTCTCGCCCGAGCGAAAGGCGAAATCGCGGATGACATGGTCGCCCTGCTTGACCTGCGCGGCATCGAAGCCCTGCGCCAGTGCCGGCGTGGCGAGCAGCAGTGCGGCAGCGGCGGCGAGCCGGGGCCATCGGTTCTTCATATTCTGGTCCTCCCTTGGAACTTTACGAAGATGATGCATATGCGCATTTGACAGATTTGGTATACGATGTACGGTTCGCCGCAAATTTAGGCAACAGGCAGAGTCATGATCCCGAAAAACATCGCATATTCCGCCCTTCCCCTGCTGCTGACGGCACTGGCTGCGCCGTCGATCGCCGCCGACAAGCCTGCCCCGGCGGAGAAGGAAGAGGCCAAGAAAGACGATAGCGCCGTCGCCCCGGTCGAGGAACAGGCGATGCCCAGCCGCGCGTCGGTGACGGTCGCCGGCAAGCTGATCCACTATACCGCCACGCCCGGCACGCTGACGATCCGCAACGATGCCGGCGAACCAATCGCGAGCATGTTCTACACCGCCTATGTCGCCGATCGGGCCAAGGGCGAGAAGGAACGCCCCGTCACCTTCCTGTTCAACGGCGGTCCGGGTTCGTCGACCATGTGGCTGCACGTCGGCTCCTTCGGCCCCGTCCGGGTGGATACGCCCACGCCCGATACCGCCCGCCCCGCACCCTTCGCCATCGGCCCCAATCCCGACAGCCTGATCGACCGCAGCGACCTGGTCTTCATCGACGCGATCGGCACCGGCCTGTCGCGCCCGCTCGGCAAGGCACAGGGCAAGGATTTCTGGGGCGTCGATCCGGACATCGATGCCTTTGCCAGCGCCATCCAGCGCTATCTGACGATCAACAATCGCTGGAATGCGCCCAAATTCCTGCTCGGCGAAAGCTATGGCACGCTGCGCGCCGCGGGCCTGGTCAACACGCTGCAGGAACGCGGCGTGCAGATGAACGGCATGGTGCTGCTGTCGTCGATCCTGAACTATGGCATCCGCAATCCGGGCTATGACCAGATCAACGTCACCTATCTGCCCAGCTATGCTGCCACCGCCTGGTATCATAACCGCCTGCCCAACCGGCCGGCGACGCTGGAGCCGTTCCTGAGCGAAGTACGCGCCTTTGCCCTGGGCCCCTATCTGTCCGCGCTGGCCAAGGGCGACGACCTGCCCGATAGCGAGCGCGATGCGATCGCCACCCAACTCGCCGCCTATACCGGCCTGTCCAAGGGCTTCATCCTGCAGAACAAGCTGCGCGTCGATCTCGGCCGGTTCCGCAAGGAGCTGATGCGCGACAGCAGCCGTACCGTCGGCCGGCTGGATTCCCGCTTCGTCGGCATCGATGTCGACGACAGCGCCGCCGATCCCGAATTTGACGCGGCCGACACCTCGATCAGCGGCGCCTATATCGCGGCGCTCAACTCCTATCTGTTCGGCACGCTCGGCTACAAGACGCCGCTCAGCTACCGCCCGAATTTCTACAAGGATATCAGCCCGGCCTGGGATCAGCGCCATCGCGCACCGGGCGGCGGCGGCCGGCCGATGCCGGCGGCGGACACCGCGCTGGACCTGGCCCGCGCGATGCGCACCAACAGCCATCTCAAAGTGCTGTCGCTCAACGGCTATTATGACATGGCAACGCCCTTTGCCGGCGCCGAATATGACCTGAAGCATATGCAGCTCGACAAGGCGCTGCAGGCCAATATCAGCTATCGCTATTATGAATCCGGGCACATGATCTACATCCACCCGGAGTCGATGAAGGGCCTGCGCCGCGACCTGCTGGCCTTCTACGACAGCGCAGCGGAATAGGCGGCAGGACGGGCGGGGGGGGGATGGTCCGCCTATCCCCCCTTACCCGTGCCTGACCGAAGGGCGTCGCCCTTTCGATAGCGGAACACCCCTCCACCGGCTTCGCCGGTCCCCCTCCCCTTGCAGGGGAGGAATGGACATCCGGCTTTGGCCGCTTGCAGACGGCAGGCAACGCCCTCAGGGCATTGGCTGATCCACCACGAACAGGTGCGTCTGCGGCAGGGCCTGCAAATCGACCTCCTTGCCCGCGACGAACAGCCGGCCGAGGCGGCGGATATTATGGATGTCGGCCAGCGGATCGGCATCGAGCAGCAGCAGGTCGGCGATCTTGCCCGGCTCTACCGTGCCCAGATCCTGTAGTCGCCCGGCGGCCCGTGCGCCGTTGCGGGTTGCCGCGACGATCGCCTGCATCGGCGTCATGCCCAGTTCCACCAGCCCCTCGATCGCCAGCAGGCTCCCCTCGCCTGGCTCCTGCTCCGGCGATTTGGGGCTGCGGCGAAACTCGGGCGCATCGCCCAGATAATTGTCGGTCGCGATCGTGACGGGGCATCCGGCCGCGACCAGCCGCTCGGCATTGCGCCGCTCAATCTCCGCATCGTCGCCGCGCATCGTCGCCCGACGGCGCAATTCGGTGCTGGTCAGCGCGGGCGGCATCTGCGCAATGTCCGCCACCGCCCTGGCGCGCCTGGCAATCTGCTTCTGTCGTACCGCGCCGGTGACCATGTTGGACCGCATCGCGCACAGCGTCCCCTTTGACAGGATCAGCGCGATCAGATCGTCAGGATAGTCGCGGCTCAATATCTCGGGATGCTGGATCAGGTCGATCCCCGCCTCGACCGCCAGGCGCAGCCCTTCCGAACTGGTGGCATGGGTTTCGGCCATCTTGCCACGCTTGTGCGCCTCCGCCACGATCACCGCCTGCTGGCGCGGCGAAAAGCCGATCAGTGAGGGCATCATGAAATGGCTGGTGCCGCCATATTTGAGGAAATCGACGCCCCGATCGAGATAGGCGCTGACGGCGGCGCGCAATTGTTCCGGCGTCATGTCCATCAGTTCCTCGCCCATGCCCTGGGCCAGCAGGTCGTTCCACTGTTCCTGAAACAGGGTCAGGTCGCGATCGCCGGTCAGCGAATAGGTCAGCGAAAATGGGCCGCCCCAGCCCAATATATTGCCCGCCACCAGCATGCGCGCGCCGATCGCCTGGCCGCTGGCGATCCGGTCGCGCACCGCCAGCAGCGGCGGCAGCACGCCATAGCTGTCGCGCATGGTGGTGACGCCCGCGCGCAACTGGCGCTGGGCAAATTCGAGCGCCAGTTCCTCGTTCCGGTCGGCATAACGCGATGAGGTGTCGCGGCGCGCCGGATTGCCATAGACGGTCGCATGAACATTGGAGTCGATGAAGCCGGGCAGCAGATAGCGCCCGCGGCCGTCGACCTGCCGCGCCGAGGCCGGCGCCTTCAGCTTTGTGCCGACCGCTGCGACCTTCCCATCGGCGATGAGCACGTCCTGCCCTGCCTTCGGCGCAGCCCCGGTGCCGTCGATGACGGTTACGTCGCGTATCCATATTGTTTCAGCTGCAACAATCTCGGGCCGGAACAGCCCCAGAGCCGCTCCAGACAGCAGCAGGGAACGAACAATTTTTCTATTTATTTTCATTACACTAACTCCCCGTTCGACGCTTTTAGCCGGCGACTGCGGACTGACATTTAACTGCAATCTTGACAGGATCATGCAGCCTTAGCATGATTAAAGTATACGATATTCCATATACATTGAAGCGGTCAAAGAGCTGCAAAGACAGAGAGAGGAGCTGAACACCCGTCCGGGGGACCGTCAGGCGGTCCGGTACGCAGGAGCCGACATCGGCGCAGCATCCCACATTGCTGCGCATGCAAAATCATAATCTGTGTCGAATGAATTGAATCCTAGCGATTACAAGGGGATAGACCAATGATGACGATCCGACCGGCGGGCCTGTACGGCCGCCGCAATGCCTTTCTGTTGCTGTCGACCATCCTGGCCGGCGGCGGCTTGGGTTCCACCGCCCAGGCCCAGGAGGCGGCCCAGCCCTCCACCGACATCGTCGTCACCGGGTCGCGCCTGGTCCGCACCGATCTGACCGCGCCCAGCCCGATTTCGGTCATGGGCAGCGAGGATGTGAAGCTGTCCGGCAACGTCACGCTGGAAAAGACCCTGAACGAGATGCCGCAGCTGGCGTCGGGCACCACCTCCACCGTCAATAATGGCGGCGGATCGGGCGTGCTGACCGCCAATCTGCGCGGCCTGGGCAACACCCGCACGCTGGTGCTGGTCAATGGCCGCCGCTTCATCCCCGCCGATTCCAACGGCAATGTCGACCTTGCCTCCATTCCCGACGCTCTCATCAAGCGGGTCGAGATCATCACCGGCGGCGCATCGGCCGTCTATGGCTCCGATGCGATCGCCGGCGCGGTCAACTTCATCCTCGACGACAAGTTCGAAGGTGTGGAAGGCAGCGCCCAATATGGCATTTCTGATCGCGGCGACGCCGAATCGAAGAAGCTCGACCTGACCTTTGGCACCAGCACGGCCGATGGCCGGGGCAATATCACCCTGTCGGGCAGCTGGACGCGCCAGTCGTCAATCACCCAGAATGATCGTGGTTTCAGCCGCACGCCGCTGGGCGAAGTCAACGGCCAGCTGGTCTATTCGGGGTCGGGCAGCATCCCCGGCACGCGCGTCCCGCTGAGCGCCGCGCAGCGCGCCGCCCTGACCGGCGTCAACCTGACCCCCGGTGGCAGCTGCACGTCGGTCACCGGCATTCGTTTTGGCGAGAATGGCACCGTCCTGCCCTATTGCCAGCCGGAAGATACCTACAACTACGCGCCCTATAATCTGCTGCAGCGTCCGCTCGATCGCTTCAACGTCGCCGCCAACGCCCATTATGAGGTGGCCGACAAGATCACCGCCTATGCCGAGGCCTATTTCGTCAACGCCAAGAATGACATGATCCTGGCGCCCGACAGCTTCACCCCGCTAACGCCCGGCGCCGCCTCCTCGACATTGCTGATCCCCAATTATGCCAGCAATCCGGTGCTGCCCGAAAGCCTGCGCCAGTTCTTCGCCAACAATGCCGCCATCTTCGACACCAATGGCGACGGCACGGCGGAAATCGTCGGCGGCGGCCGCCGCGCCGACGAACTGGGCACGCGCAACTATCGCTATGAACGGCAATCCTACCAGATCACCACCGGCCTGCGCGGCGACGTATCGCTGCTGGGCAGCGACTGGAAGTGGGACGCCTTCTACCAATATATGCGCAACCGCACCGACACCCGGAATGAAGGGCTGATCTCGCAGACCCGCCTGTCGATGGGCCTGGACGCGGTCATCGATTCCTCGGGCAATGTCGTCTGCCGCAACCAGTCGCTGGGCTGCGTCCCCGTGTCGATCCTGGGTCTCAATTCGATCAGCCCGGAAGCCGGCGCCTTCCTGACCCCGGTCCGCGAAAGCCATGACATCTTCACCCGCCAGGTCGCGGGCGCCAGCATCGCCGGCACCCTGTTCGAATTGCCGGCCGGCCCGGTCTCGGTCGCGCTGGGTGCCGAATATCGCAAGGACAAATATACGTTCAGCCCCAGCCCGCTCGACCTGGCCAATGAATATGGCGCGGTGTCGCAAAAGGCGCTGGCCGGTGCCTATGACGTCAAGGAACTGTTCGGCGAACTGCGCATCCCGATCCTGGCGGATATGCCCTTCTTCGATACGCTCGCGATCGAGGGCGCGGCCCGCTATTCGGATTACAGCTCGGTCGGCAAGGTCTTCACCTGGAAGCTGGGCGGCGAATATGCCCCGGTCAGCTGGATCCGCATCCGTGGCGCCTATAACAGCGCGATCCGCGCGCCCAATATCGCCGAACTCTACACGGCGGTGACCCGCGGCTATTCCAGCGGCACCGATCCCTGCGCCATCCCGACCTCGGGCGGCGACAATCGCAGCGACGCGCTCAAGAATTTCTGCGTCGCCACCGGCGTGCCGGCGGGCGAAATCGCCAACTTCACCCAGGCGACGCTCGGCCTCAACCAGGACAGCGGCGGCAACCCGAACCTGCGCGAGGAAAAGTCGAAGACCTACACGATCGGTGCCGTCATCTCGCCGCCCTTCATCCCGCGCCTCAACATCACGGTCGACTATTTCAACGTGAAGGTCGACGACGCGATCATGACCGTCAACGCGCAGCAGACGATGAACGACTGCTACACGATGATGGATGCGGGCAGCGCCACCTGCCGGGCGATCACGCGCCTGGGCAATGGCCAGCTCGACTATGTCAGCGTGTCGAGCAACAATATCGGCTCGCTCAAGGTCAACGGCATCGACGCGCAGGTCGATTATCGCGTGCCGCTGCCCGCCGCGCTGTCGCTGGGCGACGATGCCAGCCTGTCGCTGCAGGCGATCGCCAGCTGGCTGTTCGAGCGCACGACGCAGGTGCTCGCCACCTCCGCCCCGCAGGATTGCGCCGGCTATTATGGCGCGGGTTGTTCGGTCGGCACCGGCGGCTTCATCACCCCGGACTTCAAGCTGAACCTGGGCGCCACCTATGCCAGCGGCCCGCTGAGCTTCCGCTTGCAGGGCCGGATGATCGGCGACCTGAAGCTCTATCCGACCGCGACCAATGTGGTGAAGTCGGTGGACCCGGTCTGGTATCTCGACACCAGCTTCTCGATCGACGCGACGGAGACCTTCTCCTTCTTCGGCGGCGTCAACAATCTGCTCGACCGGCAGCCGCCGATCCTGGGCACGACGCTGGTCGGCGACGCCAATACCGACGTGTCGCTCTATGACACGCTGGGCCGGCGCTACTTCGTCGGCGCGCGGATGAAGTTCTGATCCGACGAGCAGGCGGGCCGGGGCCGTGACGCACCGGCCCGTCACGCACAACAGCTATAGAGGAGAGCGTCGCATGGCCGTCCGGTCCCGTCCCATTCTCGCCCTGGCGGCGCTGCTCCTGAGCGGCAGCGCGCTCGCGGCGCCCGAAGCATCCAATGCCCCGGCGGCACAGGCGGCCGATCCCATTCCCGCCCGCAACCAGGGCGTGGGGCCGTTCCAGCGCACTGTGCTGCGCCATGTCTATATGATCGACGGCACCGGCGCCCCGGCGCAGGGGCCATTCGACATCGTCCTGTCGAACGACCGCATCGCCGAGATCAAGTCGATCGGCGCGCCCGGCGCGATCAATCCCGCGCTGCGCGCCGCGCCCGGCGACCATGAGATCGACCTGGCCGGCGCCTATGTCATGCCCGGCTTCGTCGACGCCCATGTCCATCTCCATTCGCTGAGCGACGCGCAGAAGGTGCCGTCCGACTATATTCTCAAGCTCTGGATGGCGCATGGCATCACCTCCGTCCGCGATCTGGGCAGCGGCCACCCGATCGAGTGGCTGGCCGACATCAAGGCCCGCAGCGCCCGCAACGAGATCGTCGCCCCGCGCATCGACATCTATCCGATGTTCCACCAGATACGCGGCCCCGTGAACGACGCCGCCACCGCCCGCGCGGTGATCCAGGAAGCCAAGAAGCGCGGCGCCGACGGCATCAAGTTCATTGGCGGCGCGCCGGAGGATGTGCTCTACGCCGCGCTCGACGAGACGAAGAAGCTCGGCCTGCACAGCACCATGCACCATGCCCAGCAACTGGTCGCCTATGCCAATGTGCTGGGCACATCGGGCGCGGGCCTGGAAAGCATGGAACATTGGTATGGCCTGCCCGAGGCGATGTTCACCGACCAGCGTATCCAGGCCTTCCCCACCGACTTCATCAACAATGACGAACAGATGCGCTTTGGCGAGGCCGGGCGGCTGTGGGCGCAGGCGGCCGAACCGGGATCGGACCAGTGGAACAAGGTGATGGACAGGCTGCTGGAACGCGGCTTCACCCTGGACCCGACCTTCACCGCCTATCTCACCAGCCGGGACTTCATGCGGATGAGCCGGGCGCAATGGCATGCCGACTACACCATGCCGGCGCTGTGGGACTATTATCGCCCCAGCCGCACCAATCATGGCGCCTATTGGTTCGACTGGACCACCGAGCATGAAATGGCGTGGAAAGATAATTATCGCCGCTGGATGCGGTTCGTGAACGACTACAAGAACCGTGGTGGCCGCGTCACCGTGGGCAGCGATAGCGGCTATATCTACAATCTCTACGGCTTCGGCTATATCCAGGAGATGGAATTGCTGCGCGAGGCCGGCTTCAGCCCGCTGGAAGTGATCCACGCCGCCACGCAGGAAGGTGCCCGGCTGCTCGGCCATGAGGACCAGATCGGCACCATCCGCGTCGGCCGCAAGGCGGACCTGGTGGTCATCAAGGGTAACCCGCTGGCCAACATGAAGCTGCTGTTCGGCACCGGATCGATCAGGCTCGATGACGCGACCGGCAAGGTCGAACGGGTCGGCGGCGTCGATTACACGATCAAGGACGGCATCATCTATGATGCAAAGGCGTTGCGCGCTGAAGTCCGCGCCATGGTCGCCCGGCAGAAGGCCGAGCGCGGCATGCCACCGGGCATCATGACGATCGAGAATGCGGAGGCCTCTACGCTACCATGAGGTCTTCGCAGCGACAGGCAGATGGCGGCCTTTGAGGCCTGACCGGAGCCTGTCGACGGGCGCTCTTTCCTGTTGCCGACAGCCCTTGTCAGCTGCGGGGAAGAGCGCCGATTTGCCTTTACCCCGTCAACCGCCCGCCGGCCCGAAGCGGGCCACCATGTCATAGGCGTCAGCCAGGAAGACCTGTCGGACATAGGTGATCGGGTCGCCGCCGCGCCAGGTATGGCGCTCGACGCACAGGCAGGGCGCACCGGGCGCGATGCCGAGCAGGGTCGCCTCCTCCCGCGTTGCGCCCACCGCCGAAATCCGGTTTTCCGCCTCGGTCCAGGGCACATGCTGCAACAGCCAGGTGCCCGGCGAGATGCTGTCGAAATCGCCATCGACGATCGCGGGCACGGCGCGGGTCGCGATCAGGCGATGCTCCACCGCCAGCGGTCGATCATCGGCGCAATGAATGCCATCCAATTCCAGCAGTTGCGCGCCATTGGCGAGCGCCGCTTCCTCGTCGCGCCCGGCAATCGGGCCACGCAGCTGCCGCCGGGTCAGGCGATAGCTGTGGCGCTGGCCGCGCTCGCCGATCTGGACGGCAAGGTCCGGGATATCGAGCACCATCGAATGGACGCGCGGCCGCGCGACGAAGCTGCCCGCCTTCTTGCGCCGTTCGACAAGGCCCGCCGATTGCAGCGCCGACAGCGCCTTGTTCACGGTCATGCGCGAACAGCCATGCGCCTGCATCAGTTCCTGCTCAGTCGGCAGCCGGTCGCCCGGCGCCAGCGTGCCGGCCAGGATGCGGGCCTCGAAATCGGCGCGGATCTTCTCGTGCAGCGGCTGTTTCACGCGGTCAGTTTCTCCAGCGTCCGGCGATAGCGGGTGGCGATGG
This sequence comes from Sphingobium salicis subsp. salicis, assembly GCF_049472635.1. Classification (NCBI taxonomy): domain Bacteria; kingdom Pseudomonadati; phylum Pseudomonadota; class Alphaproteobacteria; order Sphingomonadales; family Sphingobiaceae; genus Sphingobium; species Sphingobium salicis. The sequence goes on along the minus strand of NZ_JAYRCS010000001.1, from coordinate 1,416,102 downwards.
CGTCGCGGGCGCGATGCCGCCCGCCGCTTACCATCTGCACGCCCCGGCGCCAGACCGTATCGATCGCCTCGCGCCCGGCGCCGAAGATCAGCCCGTCCAGCAGACGCTCGACCGGACGATGGGCAAGCGAAGGATGATCGAGGTCCAGCGTGACGAAATCCGCCGGCGCACCGATGCGCAACCCGGCCACGACGCCCAACGCCTGCGCGCCGCCTGACACCGCCGAACGATAAAGGCGATCGCCGGTCGACATACCCGGATCGCGCGCCAGCACATTGCGCTGCTGCAGGCCAAGGCGCTGGCCATACTCCAAAAGTCGCAGTTCCTCGGTCGCATCGATGCGGACATTGGAATCGCTGCCGACGCCATAGACGCCGCCGGCGTCCAGGAAGGGTTCAGCCGAGAAGAGGCCGTCGCCCAGATTGGCTTCGGTGATCGGACAGAGGCCGGCTACCGCGCCGCTGGTCGCCATTGCCCGCGCCTCATCCTCGGTCATGTGGGTCGCATGGACCAGGCACCAGCGGTTGCTGACTGGCGCATGATCTAGCAGCCATTCGACCGGCCGTTGGCCGCTCCAGGCGATGCAGTCGGCCACTTCCTTCTGCTGCTCGGCGATATGGATATGGACTGGATTATGACCCGCGATCCGGGCCAGCAGCGCCAATTCGTCGGGCGCGGCCGCACGCAGGCTGTGCGGCGCGACACCAATGACGGCATCGGGCAGGCTCCGCGCACCCGTGATGGCCGCCTCACGCAACCGGGCGAAACCGTCCAGATCATGGATGAAACGCCGCTGGCCCGCGCTCGGTGGCTGGGCGCCGAACCCCGACCAGGCGTAGAAGACCGGCAGCAGCGTCAGGCCGATGCCGCTTTCCGCCGCCGCCGCCATGATCGCCAGGCTGGTTTCGGCCGGGTCCGAATAGGGCGCGCCGTCCGGCGCGTGATGCAGATAGTGAAATTCGCCGACGCGGGTGAAGCCACTTTCCAGCATCTCGACATAGGCCTGGGCCGCGATCGCCGCGATGTCGTCCGGGTCCATGCGACCGACGAAGCGATACATGAGGTCGCGCCAGGTCCAGAAACTGTCGCCCGCCGGGCCCCGCACCTCGGTCAACCCCGCCATCGCCCGCTGGAAGGCATGGCTGTGCAGATTCGGCAGGCCCGGCAGCGCGACGGCGTGACGGATATCCTCGGCCTGCGGGGCGGCGCCTTGCTCGATCGACGCGATCGTGCCGCCCTGCAACTGCATGCGGACGTCCCGCGCCCACCCCTCCGGCAGCAACACATGATCGAAAAACAGGGACGTCATGGACTGCAAATCTCCCGGACCGATATAATGTCTATACATTAAATATCGAATCATGCAATCTGGGCGGAAGGCCGTGAAGGGAGGCTGGCGATGACGATGATATGCGACCGGCTATGGACCAATGCCCGGCTGGCGACGATGGCGGGCAATGGGATCGGCGCGGTCGAGGATGGTGTGATCGCCGCGCGCGATGGCCGCATCACCTATGCCGGTCCGCGTGCCGATGCCCCTGCATTCGCCCCCGTTGAGACAATCGACTGCGCCGGCCGCTGGATCACGCCGGGCCTGATCGACTGCCACACCCATCTGGTCCATGGCGGCGATCGCGCGGCCGAGTTCGAGCTGCGCCTGGCCGGCGTCTCCTATGAAGAGATTGCCCGAGCCGGCGGCGGCATCGTTTCGACCATGCGCGCCACCCGCGCGGCAAGCGAGGCGGACCTGATCACCAGCGCCCTGCCCCGGCTCGACGCGCTGATCGCCGAAGGCGCCACCACGGTCGAGGTGAAGTCCGGCTATGGCCTCGATCCCGCCTCCGAGTTGCGGATGCTGCGCGCCGCGCGCCAGCTGGGCCGCGAACGGCCGGTGCGGATCGTCACCACCTTCCTCGGCGCCCATGCCCTGCCGCCCGAATATGCCGGCGATGCCGACGCCTATATCGCGATGCTGTGCAACGAGTTGCTGCCCACCGTCGCCGCCGAAGGGCTGGCCGATGCGGTCGATGCCTTTTGCGAGGGGATCGGCTTCTCGCCGGCACAGACCGACCGGCTGTTCACCGCCGCGCGCGCGCTCGGCCTGCCGGTCAAGCTTCATGCCGAACAGCTTTCCAACCTGCATGGCGCGGCGCTCGCCGCCAGCCATGGCGCGCTGTCGGCCGATCATCTGGAATATCTGGACGAAGACGGCATCGCCGCCATGGCCCGCACCGGCACGGTCGCAACCTTGCTGCCCGGCGCCTATTATTTCGTGCGCGAGACGAAGCTACCGCCGATCGACGGGCTGCGCCGCGCCGGCGTACCGATCGCGCTGGCGACCGACTGCAACCCCGGCACATCGCCGCTCACCTCGCTGCTGCTGGTCATGAACATGGGCGCGACCCTGTTTCGCCTGACCATCGACGAATGCCTGGCGGGCGTGACCCGCAACGCGGCCCGCGCGCTCGGTCTCGACAAGGACATCGGCACGCTGGAGGTCGGCAAAAGCTGCGACCTTGCCATCTGGGACATAGAGCGCCCTGCCGAACTGGTTTATCGCATGGGGTATAACCCGCTCCATGCCCGCATCTGGAGTGGTCAATGAACGCTATCATCCTCGTCCCCGGCGAAGCTTCGCTGGCCGACTGGCGCGCCATCTATCGCGGCGCGACGGCCCGGCTTGATGGCGCGTCGGCCCCGCGCATCGCCGAGAGCGCGGCAGCGGTGGCGCGCATCCTGGCGAAGGGGGAGCCGGTCTATGGCATCAACACCGGCTTCGGCAAGCTGGCGAGCGTGCGGATCGGTGACGAAGACCTGGCCACGCTCCAGCGCAATATCGTGCTGAGCCATGCCGCCGGCACCGGTGCCCCCTCCCCCGTGCCGGTCATCCGCCTGATGATGGCGCTGAAGCTCGCCAGCCTGGGCCAGGGCGCGTCGGGAGTGCAGCCGCAGACCGTCGCGTTGCTGGAGGCGATGCTGGTTCAGGGGCTGACCCCGGTGGTCCCGGCCCAGGGGTCGGTCGGCGCCAGCGGCGATCTGGCGCCCTTGTCGCATATGGCCGCCGCGATGATCGGCGTCGGCGAGATCATGCTGGGCACCGACCGCCTGCCCGCCGCCGAGGCGCTGGCCCGCGCCGGCCTCGCCCCGCTGGAGCTCGGCCCCAAGGAAGGGCTGGCGCTGCTCAACGGCACCCAATTCTCGACCGCCAATGCGCTCGCTGGCCTGTTCGAGGCGGAGACGCTGTTCCAGGCGGCGCTGGTCACCGGCGCGCTCTCGACCGAGGCGGCCAAGGGCTCCGACACGCCCTTCGATCCGCGCATCCACGCGCTGCGCCGCCATGCCGGGCAGATCGAGACCGCCGACGCGCTGCGCGGCTTGATGGCAGGCAGCGCCATCCGCGCGAGCCATCTGAAGGGCGACGAACGCGTGCAAGATCCCTATTGCCTGCGCTGCCAGCCGCAGGTGATGGGCGCCGCGCTCGACCTGCTGCGCCAGGCAGCAACCACGCTGGCCATCGAGGCGAATGGCGTGTCGGACAATCCGCTGATCTTCCCGGAAAGCGACGAGGCGCTGTCGGGCGGCAATTTCCATGCCGAGCCGGTCGCCTTTGCCGCCGACATGATCGCGCTCGCCATCTGCGAGATCGGATCGATCGCCGAGCGGCGCATCGCCATGCTGGTCGATCCGGCGCTGAGCGGCCTGCCGGCCTTCCTGACGCCCAAGCCCGGCCTCAATTCCGGCTTCATGATCCCGCAGGTCACGGCCGCCGCTTTGGTCTCGGAAAACAAGCAGCGCGCCTATCCCGCCAGCGTGGATTCGATCCCGACCAGCGCCAATCAGGAGGATCATGTCTCTATGGCCGCCCATGGCGCGCGCCGCCTGCTCGACATGGCAGAAAATGCGACCGCAGTGATCGGCATCGAATTGCTGGCGGCGGTGCAGGGCATGGACTTTCACGCCCCGCTCACCTCCAGCACCGCGTTGGAAGCGGCCCGTGCCTGCGTCCGGGATCAGGTGCCGCACCTCACCGACGACCGCCATTTCCATCCCGATATGGAAGCGGCCAACCGCATAGTGCGATCGGGCGCGCTGGTGGCGGCGGCCGGTCACGCCCTGCCGGTGCTGGGATGAACGACTGGCTCGACATCCGGCGGGGCGAGGCGGCGCTGATCGTCGCCTTTCCCCACACCGGCACCGATCTCGCCGATGTCGGCGACGCCTTCCATTCGCCCTGGATCGCGCGCGCCGATGCCGACTGGTGGGTGGACGAGCTTTACGCCTTTGCTTGCGATCTGGGCGCGACGACGATCCGCACCGCCATTTCGCGCAGCGTGATCGACGTCAATCGCGATCCTTCGGGCGCCTCGCTTTATCCAGGACAGGCGACGACCGAACTCTGCCCGACGACCGATTTCGATGGCGCGCCGCTCTATGCCGGCACCGTCCCCAATGCGGCCGAGATCGACCGGCGGCGGGCCAACTGGTTCACGCCCTATCATGCCGCGCTGCAGTCGGAGATCGACCGGCTGCGCGCCCGGCATGACCGGGTCGTCGTCTACGACGCCCATTCGATCCGCAGCCATGTGCCGCGCCTGTTCGACGGCGCATTGCCGCAGTTCAACATCGGCACCAATTTCGGCACGACCTGTTCGCCGGACCTCACTGCCGAGGTTGCCCGGCTCTGTGCGGCAAGCGGCATGAGCCATATCGTCGACGGCCGTTTCCGCGGTGGCTGGACCACGCGCCATTATGGCCGGCCCGAACAGGGCTTCCATGCGATCCAGATGGAACTGGCGATGCGCGGCTATCTCCACGAGCCGGCCGAGCGGACCGAGGCCAATTGGCCGCCGCCGCTCGACCTGGCCCATGCCGCACCGCTGACCGCCACCCTCACCGCCATCGTGAAGGCCTGCCTCGCCTTCACCCGCCAGGAAGGCTGATCCTCCATGACCCGCATCGACAATAGCCGCATCATCAAGCCCGCCACCGGCACCGATCTCAGCGCCAAGAGCTGGCTGACCGAAGCGCCGCTGCGTATGCTGATGAACAATCTCCATCCCGATGTCGCGGAGCGGCCCGAGGAGCTGGTCGTCTATGGCGGCATCGGCCGCGCCGCGCGCGACTGGGAAAGCTATGACCGGATCGTCGAAACGCTGAAGCGGCTCGACGACGACCAGACCTTGCTCGTCCAGTCGGGCAAGCCGGTCGGCGTGTTCCGCACCCATCGCGATGCGCCGCGCGTGCTGATCGCCAACTCCAATCTGGTGCCGCACTGGGCCAATTGGGAGCATTTCAACGAACTCGATAAGCGGGGTCTGGCCATGTACGGCCAGATGACTGCGGGTAGCTGGATCTATATCGGCACCCAGGGCATCGTGCAGGGCACCTATGAGACGTTCGTCGAGATGGGGCGCCAGCATCATGGCGGCAGCCTCAACGGCAAATGGCTGCTGACGGCGGGCCTGGGCGGCATGGGCGGCGCGCAGCCGCTCGCCGCCGTCATGGCCGGCGCGTCCTGCCTGGCGATCGAATGCCAGCCGAGCCGCATCGAGATGCGCCTGCGCACCGGCTATCTGGATGTCGCGGCCGCGACGATCGAGGAAGCCATGGCGATCATCGAGCAAAGCTGCGCCGACAAGAAACCCGTCTCGGTCGGCCTGCTCGGCAACGCGGCCGAAATCCTGCCCGACATGTTCGCGCGGGGCATCCGCCCCGACCTGCTGACCGACCAGACCAGCGCCCATGACCCGGTGAATGGCTATCTACCCGCCGGCTGGAGCGTCGCCGAATGGATCGAGCGGCGCGAACGCGAACCCGAAGCGGTGGCCAAGGCTGCCAAGGCCAGCATGGCCGTCCATGTCCGCGCCATGTTGGATTTCCAGGCGGCGGGAGTGCCCACGACCGACTATGGCAATAATATCCGCCAGATGGCGAAGGACGAGGGCGTCGACAATGCCTTCGACTTCCCCGGCTTCGTCCCCGCCTATATCCGCCCGCTCTTCTGTCGGGGTATCGGCCCGTTCCGCTGGGCGGCGCTGTCGGGCGATCCGGAGGATATCTACAAGACCGACGCCAAGGTGAAGGAACTGCTGCCCGACAACGCCCATCTTCATAACTGGCTCGACATGGCGCGGGAGAAGATTCACTTCCAGGGTCTGCCCGCCCGCATCTGCTGGGTTGGCCTGGGCGATCGCCATCGCCTTGGCCTCGCCTTCAACGAGATGGTGGCGAAGGGCGAACTCAAGGCCCCGGTCGTCATCGGCCGCGACCATCTCGACAGCGGCTCGGTCGCCTCCCCCAATCGCGAGACCGAAGCGATGATGGACGGGTCGGACGCGGTCAGCGACTGGCCGCTGCTCAACGCCCTGCTCAACACCGCCTCGGGTGCGACCTGGGTATCGCTGCACCATGGTGGCGGCGTCGGCATGGGCTATAGCCAGCATAGCGGCATGGTGATCGTCGCCGACGGCACGGCGGAAGCAGCCGCACGGCTGGAACGGGTGCTGTGGAACGACCCGGCCACCGGCGTGATGCGCCATGCCGATGCGGGCTACGAAATCGCGCGCGACTGTGCCCGTGACAAGGGGCTGGATCTGCCAGGGATATTGGGCTGAGCCGCCGGCTCAGCCCCGATCAGGCGAGCTTACCGGCCAGCATCTGCAGCGAGGCCGCATAATAATCGGTCGACAGGCCTGCCGGTTGCGGCAGGCCCATGATCTTGCCGGCAATCGCCATGCCCCCCGCCGACAGGGCATAGGGCGCGACCTCCCCGGACTGGACATCGACCCAGGCCGGGATCGGCTGTTGCCGCGTCACATAGCCCTGCCAATAATCCCGGATCGGCTTCAACAGCGCAGCCCGGCGCCCGGCCTGCGCGTAGAGCGGCACGCGGATCGCGTCGAAGCCGAAACGGGCGGGCTTGCCCATGGCCGGCACGACCATGTCATGTCCCGTCACATCGACCCAATCGGTCGGCAGCTTGAGCGGACCGAATTGCGCCGCCGCCATCAGCGCTTCGCTGTCACTGATGATCCGCCCCCAGGCAGCCTCGCCATCCAGGCGACGGAAGGCGTCGAGCGCGGGCCAGACGAAATAGGAAGGGTTGAGCGTCACCGCCTCCGGCGTGACGAAGCCCTGAAGGCCGGGCAGCAGCAATTTGCGCCCATGGCGTTCCAGCACCAGATGCTGGCGGATGGCGGCGCGGATCTCGGCCGAGCGGGTGGCATAACGCCCCTCGCCCCAGCTTTTGGCCGCCTCCGCCAGTGCCCAAGCAATGAACAGATCGCCGTCGGTCGCATTATTGGTGTCTGCCACCGGATTGGGCTGCCGGGGGTCATAGCGCCAGGCGTAAAGCGCCATATCAGGCCGGACCAGATTGCTATCGGTCCAGTGCAGGATCGCGTCGAACGCTTCCCGGTCATCGTTCCACAATGCCAGGCCCAGGCCATAACCCTGCCCCTCGCTATGGCTGACACCGCCATTGCCATTGTCGATGATGCGGCCGGACGGATCGAGGAATGCCGCCTTGAACCGGGCCCAGTCGCCATTGGTCACGCTGCTGCCCCGCGGCTGACGCGCCTTGGCGCAGGCTGCCGTGAAAACCAGTCCCATCCCCACCAGCAACGCACGCCGGTCAACGCCCATGGCGTATTTCCATGATGCCGTCGCGCCATTGCAGCACGGATGTATGCAGGTCCGCGCCGCCGCCCAGCGCCCGGAACCAGGCATCATAGGCGCCACGCAGCAGCGGCGGCGCCATGTCCGCCCAGCGGCCATCGACATCGCCCTGGAGCGTTTCGGGCAAACCGACATGCTGGATCATGATTGCATCGTCCGTCATCCGCAATTGCGCCTCACCCCAGCCCAACGTCCGCCACAGCCGGTTGATCCGCGCCATCAGCGCGTCTCCGTCCGAAATGTCGGCGACCTGAAGCAGCGACGCGATGCGCCGACCGACTGCGCCAAAAAAGGCGTCGGCCTGGCCACGGGTCGCGGTGCCGAACACCTCGCTGCCAATCATCGCGGTCAGCAGCGACAGCCCGTCCATCGTCCACTGATCAGTTTCGGCGGGCTGATATTCCACGGCTTCCCGGATCATCAATTGCCTCCCAGAGACTGTTTGATCCCAATCAGCGACTTGAACTCGTCATAGCTGCCGAAGGTGTTGATGCTCATCTCACCGCCGACCCGCGTGCTGGGACTGACACGATAATAGATCGCGCCGTCCGCCGAAAGGGCAAAGCCGGTCTTGCTCAGGCTGTCATAATAAGAGCGCACATCGCTGTTCTGGGCCTTGAGGCCATCCAGCACCGCCTGTGCCGCCGGATCGGTCGGATAGACATTGACCTGATCCTGGCTGTAGCTCTGATAGCCAGGCGCCACGCCCGCCTTCACCTCCAGCAGGTCCGACGCATAGGCATAACGCACCGGCAGGCTGATGCTGAAGAAGCTCTGCGGGCTGAAATAGCCGCCAAAGCCGTAGGTGAAGTAGTTCTGATTATTGTCGAAATCCTGATAGTTCACATTGACGCCGCCGGTGATCGACGAGCGATCGCCGCGATAGAAGGGCAGATAGCCACCGACATTGGCCTGGAAACCATGGTTCTTGCGGACATCATGCCCGGCATATTTATAATAGGACAGGTCGCCATAAACCCCCGCCCCATCCTGATCATAAGAGAAGGATGCGCCGCCGCCGGTCCGCATCACCTGCCCCCACATCGCCCCGGTCACGGGATCGCGTGTGCCAGCATAGGACAGGACGCTGTCGGTCACCGGCTTGCGCTCGAACCAGGCGCGGGCCGTGGCATAGGGTGAGAAGCGCGGGCTGATCGCCGCATGCCAGGTCACGTCGCTATCCTCGAAACCGAGCGGCGTGACGCCGACCTCCAGTTTCAACAATGGCGTCTCGTAGCCGGCCGACAGCGCCACGCCCGACGCATGCTGGGTATCGGCATCCACCAGCGCGGATTCCTCCTGATCGACGATCCCCTGCGCTTCGGGCGTCGCATTGCGACCGAAGCGGGCAAGGCCCGACCGGCTGGGACGACCTGCATCCAGCACCACCGCTTCCGCCCTGGCCTTGATCCGGCCGTTGCCAAGGCTGGTGGAGACTTCGGCCGATCCGGTCAGTTCCTTGAGTTCGCTCAGCCCCGCTTCACCCGATCGCTCGCGATAGCCGGTGCGCAGTTCGGCGCGCGGGCCGCTGTCGCGGGTCAGGGTTCGGATCTCGGTCTGGATGCGATCCATCACCGGATCGCCGCTTGTCATCATCGATCCGCCCGGCGCAGACGCCGACATGCCGACGGTCGGATAGCCGCCCGGCATCGGAGCGGACTGGGCCACGACCGCGGGCGGGAAGCCGCCGGCTTCGCCAACCTGCGGCATCGGCGCGAACGCCATGCCTGCCGGCGACGGCGCCTGTCCGACCAGCCGCGCGCCCGATCCCAGTGCGAACGGATTGACCGCCGCCGGAGCGGCCGCAGCCGACTGGTTGCGGAACGGGTTGTTGCCCTGCATCGTCGCGGCAAAGGGGTTGCTGGCGGTAACATTGCCTGCGCCGCTCTGCGCGGCATAGACTTCCTTCGCACGCTTCAGATAGCGCAATGCGGCGCCCTCGTCGCCCCGCGCCTGCTCCATCCGCGCCGCCGCCATGTAGATCTGATAATCATTGGGCGATTGCTGCAAGGCGCGCTCGATCGTGGCGCGTGCCAGATCCTTGTCGCCCGCTGCCCCCGCCGTCTCGATCAGGCCCATCAGCGCCCCCTTGTCATTGGGCGACTGGGCCAGCACCAGTTGATAGGTCTGCGCCGCCTGGGCCGGCATGCCACCGGACTGATAGAGCCGTGCCAGCGCGGCCAGCACTTCCTGATTACCCGGCACAGCGTTCCACGCGCCCTGCAGCAGGTCGAACGCCTGGGCGTTCTGGCCTGCCAGCCGCAGCCGATCCGCCTGCGACGCCGCCATGATGCCGTTCATGCGCGCGACGACACGCTGGCCGTCGGGCGTATTGCCCGCCAGTTGCGCGGCGCGTTGCACGGCGCTGGTGGCAAAGGCATCGCGCCCGGTCTTGGCCAGCACGCGCACGATCGGCTCATAGCCGGCCGGGTCGGTGATGGTGCCGGCGGTCAGCGCCTGCTGCGCCAGTTGCGCCGCCCCTTCCCGGTCACCCAGTTCGAACATCGCATCGGCCACCGCCGCCTGCTTGGTCGGGTCGATGCCGGGGGTCGCGGCCAGTTGGCGCAGCGCCATCAGCGCATCGGCCTGCCGCCCCTGCGCGGCCATCGCCTTGGCCCGCTCGATCGCGCCGTCCACCTTCAGGCCGACAGCGAAATTGCGCATCTGTTCCGTGCGCTGCATTTCGGGAATCCGCGCCATCAGCGTATCGGCGGCCGACGCCCGGCCGCGATCGGCGTTGAGCAGCGCAGCGGCATAAAGCCAGTCGGGATCACTCGACGATCCCAGCGAGTTGATCAGCGATTCCGCCTCGGGCAGGCGCTGGCGCTGGATCAGATAGCGGGCAAATTCATAACGGATCCACGGATCCTGCTGGTCCAGCAACAGGCCGGAATGAAATTCCTGTTCGGCGGTGACATCATCGCCGCGCGCGGCCGCGGCACGGGCGCGATCGCGCGCCGCCCGGCTCGCCAGCCGACCATCGGACTGCTTGGCCCCTTCATTTGCCTGCCGGTAGAGGTCTGCCGCATCGGCATAGCGCCCCTGCCGCTCATAGATATCGGCCAGCAATTCGAGCGCCGGGCCACGCTGCGGATAGCCGGAACGGACCAGCGCCTCGGCATCGGCCTGCGCTTCGCCAAGCCGGCCCTGCGCCAGCGTCGCACGCGCATCGGCCAGACCGCCGAAGAAGCGCGCGGAGGCCAGCGCCTGCGCCCATTGGCCCGCCGAACCGCGCTGCGACGCCTGATCGAGCAGGTCACGCGCTTCGCCGAAGCGCCCCTGGCGCAAGCGCACCAGGCCAAGACCGCCCAGCGCGTCCGCATCATTGCGATTGGCCGCCACGGCGCGCTCGAACGCCCGCTCGGCGCCATCCAGATCATTGGCGTCGAGCGCCTTGAAACCGCTCGCGCGCGACGCGCCACCGCCAGCATTGCCGCTCGGGCGCGCTGCTTGCGTCCGATTTGCCGCCGAGGGGGCCGCAGCCGGCGTGGGCGTCGGGCGTGGCGTCGTTTCGGCGCGCCGTGCCGGCGCGGGCGCGGGCGTGGGTTTCGGTGCCGGCTGTGCCTTGGGCGGCGGGCCGGCCAGTCCCTTGCGCGCTTCGGCATTATTGGGATCGAGCGCCAGCGCCCGGCGATAGGCCTGGTTGGCGAGATCCTGTCGCCCCTTGGACTGCCAGTAACGGCCCTGCTGAATCAGCGGCGCGACGCCCGGCACATCGGCCAGCGTGGGCGTCGGCGCCATGCAGGCCAGCGCCAGGGCGGCGCAGGTGGCACGCAGACGGAGGGTGCGGCTCATGCCTCATCCTCCTTGCTCAGGCGACGGCGCTGCTGCCGGCTGAGGTAGAGATAGAGCGGTCCGGCGAGGATGAGCGCCGCGAGCAGGCCGCAGGCGGCCATCAGCAACGGCCGCTGGCTCAGCCAGAAGGCCGCCTTCATCCAGAAGGGCAGATAGCCGACCCAATAGCCGGGTCCGACGGCAAAGCTGCTCATCCCGTCGCCGCTGGCAACGGCCAGGTCGCCCTGGATCTGGGCGTTGATCTTGGCATCGGCCATGCCGCCGACTAGGTCGGGCAATGCGCGCGGATCGTCCGCCAGCAGGGCCACGACGCTGCGACCACCCTCGAACGGGGATTCGAAGCCGACAATGCCGGCAAAACCGCTGGACGAGGTCACGAACGCATCCGCCTCACCATCTCCCGATCGATCGAACGGCGAGAAGAAGGCGAAGATGCGCTGGATCGGGCTCATCTCCGTCACCTGCAGCCGGCCATTTTCATAGCGGACCGGTGCGCCGGCGAAGAGCTGGTCGGAACCCGCCACGCTGCTGCCACCGATGACGATGATGTCACGCCCCTGCAGCCGCTCGCCATCGACAGCGTTGGCGACGACGACCCCGGTCACTGGCGCGCCGGTGGAATCGCCCATGCGGCCCATCAGCACCAGGAAGGCCTCGACCGCCCCGGCCGATGGCTGGCCGCCCATCAGCACCGTGGTTTCCGACAGGTCGGGACGAATGGTGAAGGGATAGCCAGCGCCGGCAAAGGTCGCGAGATCGGGCATGTGCAGCGCGTGATAGGCGCGGCTGAGGTCAATGCTGCTGCTCGGACGCACGCTGACCCGGACATTATCGGGCAGCGTCCCTTCGCACTTCTTCTTGTCGGCAATGATCAGATTATAGTCGAAGATCAGCTCGTTCTGGCCGAACAGATTGTAGCGCGGCAGCACGATCGAGGCGCTGGAATCGTTGGACGATGCGCCCTGCGCCCCGAACAGGCTGTCCCACCAGCCAGCCCCTGCGAGCGGCAGCGTGCGCAGATACTGGTTGTTGATCGAGACATCGAGGCGCGAAGCGCGACGATCGAGCCATTTGGCCGCCGGATAGCGATAGCGCAGGTCCAGGCGACCGCCCTGGCGCGGCCAAAAGAAGAGATCGGGAGCGACCCGGAAGCGCGCCGACAACGGGCCAGGCGGCAGGCCCATGCCCTGCAGCGCATTGGCGTCCATGATCTCGCCCAGCTGGACCGGGCGGTCGGTGCGCAGCCAGCGCGGCGCGGCATAGCGCGCATAGGTCGGGATGCGGACCCCATCGAAATTCATCCGCGCGCCGCTCAGCACGCCGCGGCCGCTGGCGATCGCCGCAGCGGCCAGCTTCAACTCGCTGGCGTTGCGGCCCATCACCACCAGCAATTCGCCGAACGTGTCGCGCGGATTGCGGATGACCGTGGCGCTCGGCCCGGTGATCGACAGGTTCAGGCCGGCGATCGGCCGGTCCGGCGTCGCGAACAGGATCGCGTTTCCGGTCGGGATCTGGTTGTAGACCGGCTTGAACGAAAAGCCGCGATAGCTGGCTTGCGCACCCAGCCAGGAAGCCAGGCTGGCGGCCGCCTCCAATTCACCTGCGCGCGGCGTGCCGGCGAAGACGAAGGGCAGGCGCAGCGGCAGATTGTCGTGCCGGTCGAAGAAGGGACCGGGCAGACGGCCCAGATCCGGCGCCATCGGCAGCGTCTGGACGCTGAGGTCGAACCAGGACCGGACATTACTGATATTGGCCCAGAGCGAACTGTGGAACGGATCCTCGCAATCGCGCGCATAATGGCCGACCAGGCGTAGGTTGAGCTGGTTGTCGCCCGGCAGGAACAGCGCCGGATTGACCGGAATGGTGATGTTCTGACCACCTGATTCCGCCGGGGTCAGGCGAATGGTGCGCACCACTTCGCCGTTCAGCAGCACGACCAGCTGGCTGAGATCGCCGAGCATGGCCGGCGACCAGGCGAAATTCAGCGTCAGGCTGCTGTCGGTCACCACCTCGTTGCGGCGCATGCCGAAGGGAATCCCGATTTCGCCGCGCGTGCCGGCCAGGCGGATCGGCATCTTGACCTGCAGGTCGCGGAAGCTGAGTCGCTGCTTCTGCACGCCCGCTGCGGTGGCGGGTGCCAGCGTCGCGGCAGGCGCCGGTGCCGCCTGCGCGAAGGCGTGCCCGCTGCCTGCGAGCAGCAGCGTCCCGATCGCGGCCAGGCCCAGCAATGCGGTCGCAGCCTGCTTGGCGGCTTTCGCCGCGGCGGCCAGGCGAACGGCCTTCTTCTGTTTGCGGCGCTCCGTGCGGTTGAGGCGGAACAGGCGCTTGAGGGTCATATAGTCGACCACGATGATATCCCAGAGAGAGTGCAGGGCCGAAACCGGCTTGCGGGGGGCAGCGGGCTGCCAGGCATCGGCACGGCCCATCACCGCGCGGACGAGGTGGCGCGAAGAGATCATGTCCAGTTCCTGGAAGCGCAGATTGACCTCGCCCCGATCGAACCGGACCATTTCGACCGGGATCGTCAGCTTCTCGTCACCCATCGGCAGCGACATATAGGCGACACGCCGGTCGCGCAGCGGGAAGTCGGGCGGCACGGCGATCGCGGCGCCCCCCATCGAAATGTCGATCGTCGTCGCGTCGATCACATAGCCATCGGCCATGTAGAGGGTGACCGGCAATTCGGTGACGATGCGGATATATTCGCGCGCCTGCCGCGTCTCGCGCGCGACCGAAACGGCCGCGATCAGGATGATCAGGCTGAACACGGCCCAGACGACGTTCAGCACCAGCGTATCGGTCTGGATGTTGAACAGATGCGGGAAGAAGACCCGCTTCACGATCGCCAGCCCGATGCCGAAGATGATGAGGCCGATGCAGATCAGGTGCGGGCGCACCGTCGACAGGTCGAAATAGGTCCGGTCGAGCAGGCTGCCTTTGTCCGTCACGTTGAACTTGCCCTTGCGCGGCTGGAAGAAGGTCATGACCGTCGGGCGCGCCAGGTGAAAGGCCAGGATCGTCTCGTAGATTTCGCCCCAGAACGGTCGGCGATCCCCGCCCTGCGTGTTCGCCGACGAGGTCATCGAACAAACAAGATGCGGCAGCGCATAGGCGAAGATCAGCGAGGCCGAGGCATGGATGATGTTCTGGCCGAAGATCAGATAGGCAAGCGGGCTGGTCAGGAAGACGATGCGCGGCAGCGGAAACTGGAAATGCAGCATCGCATTCAGGTAGCAAAGCCGCTGCTGCCAATTGAGGCCGCGTCCGAACAGCGGATTGTCGATCCGCAGGATCTGGGTCATGCCGCGCGCCCAGCGGATGCGCTGGCCGATATGCAGCACCAGACGCTCGGTCGCGAGGCCAGCGGACAGGCGCGCGCCGATATAGGCGGTATTCCAGCCCATGCGCTGCAACTTCAACGCGGTATGCGCGTCCTCTGTCACCGTCTCACCGGCAAAGCCGTTGGTCTGGGCCAACGCATCACGGCGGATGACGGCGCAGGAACCGCAGAAGAAGGTCGCGTTCCACAGGTCGTTGCCGGACTGGACGGCACCGTAGAACAGGTCGCCCTCGCCCGGCAGGTCGCGCACCGTGCCCAGATTGCGCTGGGCGGGATCGGGCGAATAGAAATGGTGCGGCGTCTGCATCAGCGCCAGCTTGGGATCCTGCTGGAACCAGCCGACGGTCATCTGCAGGAAGGCGCGGGTCGGCACATGGTCACAGTCGAAGATGGCGATCAGTTCGCCATTGGTCTTCTTCATCGCGGCATTGAGGTTGCCGGCCTTGGCATGAAGATTGTCGCCACGGGTCAGATAGCCGCAGCCGGCCTGGCGCGCGAACGCCTGAAACTCGGGCCGGCGGCCGTCATCCAGGATGAAGACGCGGAAGCGATCGGCGGGATAATCCATGTCCATCGCCGCGAACACGGTGTTGCGGACGATCTCCAGGCTTTCATTATAGGTCGGGACATAGACGTCGACGCTGGGCCACTGATCGGGCTCACCCTCGATCTCGACCACCTCGCGGTCAAGCGGCCAGCCAGTCTGCAGGAAGCCCAGCACCAGGATCAGCCAGGCATAGACTTCCGCCAGATACAGGCCCGACCCCAGCAGAAATTCTGCCAATGTGCCGAATTCGAGCGTCTCGGTGGTGCGCCAGAACATGTAGCGGGTCGATACGATCATCGACAGGATCGCGAGCACCAGCAGTGCGCGGCGACTGCGCAACCGGCCCAATATGGTCGCGCCCACGATGGTGATGCCGGCAAAGATCCACTGCGCTTCCAGATCGAGCGGCACGGTGATCGCCAGCAGGGCGAACAGCCCGGCCAGCACCAGCAGTCCGTTGCTCAGGATCGCCTGCCGGCCCTTCACGAAGTAGCCTCCTCGGCCGCCTCTACCAGCCCGGCCGCCTGTTCCACGGTCGTCACCAGCCTGCGCAGATCGTTGAGCGCCACGCTGGCCGGCGCGAAGCGGGCCAGCGGCTCGAACATCGCGCTTGCCTCGTTCACCGCCTCGTCACGGCGGATCGTGCCGAGCAGCTTGCTGCCGAACAGTTCGCGCAGGAAGATATGGGTGTGGCGCGACAGGCGATGCGTATCGTCCAGATGGTTGAGCACGAACCCGGTCTTGGCAAGATCGATCGTCGCCGTGCCCGGTTCTACCTTGGGCAGTGCCGCAAGCGATCCGGGGCGCGGATGCAGCGGGCAGACATGCAGGGCGGCATGCGGCAGCAACATGTCCTTGGTCTCGCGGTCCCCCGCCGCCACATCGGCAATGAAGATCTTCTTGCCGGCGAACGGCGAATGATCCGGCTTGCCCAGCAGATCCTGGAAGGTCGTGTCACGGCGCAGGCCATAGGCGGAAAAGAGCGCGACGCCCGACACCGCGATCTGATCGGCGCTGCCGTCGTTCAGTTCCGGCAGACCCTGGGCCGGGGTCAGGCCGAAATAGAGCTTGAGAGAATCCTGATAGGTGAAGTCGAGCGCGCTGACATCATGCCCACGCTGCGCCAGATGGATCGCCAGTTGCGCCGCGATGAAGCTGGTGCCGACGCCGCCCTTGGGCGAATGACAGAGGATCAGCGGCATCAATAATCTCGCTTGTCGGGGTCGTTCGACAGATGGCCCAGGAAATCGCGCAGATTGCCGCGCGGCGCAGCGGATGGCGGCGCGTCCTGATAGGCGTCGAACATGCTGGTCACATTGGCGCGGGGTGCGGGCGCATGTTGCTCGGGCTCGGCGCGGCGGACCGCCAGCACCGCTTCAGCCTCGCGCGCTTCCAGTTTGGACAGGGGGCGTCCGACCACGCGCGGGTCGGTCAGCAGGGCCTCGAAGATCGGCCACAATTCCATGTCCGCGAAACTGTCCGCGAACTCGCGATAGCGAAAATCCCGGCGCCCCAGCCGGGCCAGAAGGCTTTCTGCGTCGGAGCGCATGGCCCTGTTCTCCCTGATATCCAAGGAAAACCTAGAGTAAAATGGTTAACAAAATCTTTAGAAATTCGAAGAAGTTGCGGCATTGCGGGCGCTGCGTGCGACGCACCGTTCGTCGCACGCAGGAAAATCCCCTTTTTGCTTCAACATCTTGGCGCCGCGAGCCGCAAAAACGCGCCGCGGCCATTGCCGCGCTTATTTGCGCGGCAATGCAACTTCCGCCTTGGCGGTCGCCAGGGTCGTGCCCAGTTGATTGACCATGCGGCAGTCGATCTGCACCACGTCGCGTCCGTCATCGTCGACGAACTTGTCGACCACCGTGCCGGTCATGATCGTGATGTCGCCGGTGAAGGCCGGCCCGCGATAGGAGGCGACCGAATGGGTCACCATGCCCCATTCGCCGGCCCAGCCCGCCAGATAATCGACGATCCAGGCGCCCATCGACGCGCCATAGCCATAGGCCCGCGGCATGCCGATGAAGCGGGCCCAGCGCGGGAAGAGATGGCCGCGCGATGGGCCGAAATAGGCGCCGTCGGTCAGTTCCGGATTGATCCGCTCCATCACCGGGTCATTTTCATGCCCCGCCATTTCCTTGACGAAGCCCAGCGCCTCCATGTCGAGATCGGTGCGCCGGTGCGTGCCGCCCCAGATGGTGAAGAGATAGGCGCGCCATTCGGTGGTGAAGCTGGCAATGCTGTGCGGGCCGATGACGCGCTCGGGCAGCGCGGCGCCGATCTGGATATCGTCCCAATAGCGTTTGCCATGGCCCAGCTCATGCAGCATCTGCACCCAGTCGAACTTGCGATCCTGGATCTGCGCCAGTTCCTCGTCGCTCCACACCGGATCTTCGGTGCCCTCGACCACATCGGTCGTCTTCTCGCGCCCCGCCTCGGCCAGATAGCGGATCGAGGTCGAGCGCTGCTTGGCGATCAGTTCGCCATTCTGGTTGTAATAATTATTGTCGCCACGCTGGAAACAGGTCGGCCCGGCGAACTTGGTATCCTTGACCGTATAGTCGAACGGAATGCGCTCATTATGGACCAGGTCGCCGCCCTGGATGCGCGGACCATAGAACCACCATTCGTCGCCGCCGAACAGCAGGTGCGAATTGGGGATGGCGCCGACGCACGCCGGCCCTGCGCCATGGCCATCATCCATCGTCACGGCAAAGCTCTGCGGCGCGACCAGCCGCCCCCAGCGCCCTTCGGCGGCATAATCGGCATCATAATGCAGCAGATTGGGATAATGCATCGCCTGCGCCCAGCGGCGGATGTCATTATTGTGGATCGGCTCGCGCATCCGCGCGGGCTGCATCGGCTTGCCGAGATATTGGTCGATGTCCGAACAGTCGAAGACGGCTATGCTCATGGTTCCCCTCCGAGGAAATCTTTGTTCTGCCCTGCCATGGCGGAGCAGCGCCCGACGGCACAAGTCCACGGCCGGCGACAGCATGCGCACCGACAAGCGGGAACATCCCGTCAGGCCGCAGAAAAGCGCGGTTTTTCGCCGTTTATCGCGATGCCGATGTTTGTCCTGTGCCGCCCGGAGCTTGAACAGGGTGGCGATTGCAGCTAGATTGATGCCTCAATTCACAAGAAAAGAGACGTGCCGTGGATTTCAACCTGACCGCAATGCCGATCCGCAACGCTGCCAGGGAAATTCATGCTCATGCCCGCCATATCCTGTTCCAATCTCGGTTGGACCACGCCTGACGGCCAGTCCGTCCTTTTCGGTCTAGACCTTCGTTTCCAGAGCGAGCGCACCGCCCTTGTCGGCCGCAACGGCGTCGGCAAGACGACCCTGTTGCGCCTGATCGCCGGCGATCTCACCCCCAGCAGCGGCAGCATCGCCGTGCAAGGCCGGCTTGCCCGCCTGCGCCAGGCCGTGCAGTTCGGCGCGGATGAAAGGATCGCCGATCTGTGGGGCGTCGCCGATGCCATCGCCCTACTGCGCCTGGCCGAAAGCGGCGATGCCACGGCCGAGCAACTGGCCGATGCCGACTGGACGCTGGAAAGCCGGATCGACGCCGCGCTGGAGCGGGTCGGGCTCGCTGCCGGGCCGGATACCCGGCTTTGCACTTTGTCGGGCGGCCAGCGCACCCGCGCCGCGCTTGCCGGCGCGATCCTGGAAGCCCCCGATTTCCTGTTGCTGGACGAACCGACCAACAATCTCGACCGGGCCGGGCGCGCGGCCGTTGCCGAACTGGTCGATGGCTGGCGCGCCGGCCTAATCCTCGTCAGCCATGATCGCGAGCTGCTGGAGCGGGTCGACGCGATCGTCGAACTCACCGGCCTCGGCGCCCAGCGCTATGGCGGCAACTGGTCCCATTATCGCGAGCGCAAGGCGGTCGAACTCACGGCCGCGGCCCATGACCTCGACATCGCCGAGCGGCAGGTGAAGCAGGCCGCGCGCAAGGCCCAGGTCGCGACCGAGCGCCAGCAGCGCCGCGACGCCGCCGGCGCGCGCAAGGGCGCGCGCGGCGACATGCCCCGCATCCTGATCGGCGCACGCAAGAACCAGGCGGAAGCCTCCTCCGCCGCCGGTCGCCATGTCGCGGAGCGGCTGCGCGCCGAAGCGGAGGATCAGGCGCAGGCCGCACGCAGCCGGGTCGAGATATTGGAGCCGATCCGCATCACCCTGCCCTCGACCGGCCTTGCGCCGGATCGGATCGTCCTGCGCCTCACCGATGTCAGCGTCGGTCATGATCCCGCCATGCCCTTGCTGGAACATGTCGACCTGCTGGTCGAAGGGCCGGAACGGATCGCCATCACCGGCCCCAATGGATCGGGCAAGACCAGCCTGCTTGCGACCATGGCCGGCACATTGCCGCCGCTCGCCGGGCGGATCGATCGGCCAGTGCGCCACGCCGTGCTGGACCAGACCGCCGCGCTGCTCGATCCCGCGCTGTCGATCGCAGACAATCTCGCGCGCCTGCATCCCGAACTGGACGAAAATGGTCGTCGCGCCTTGCTCGCCCATTTCCGTTTTCGCGGCGGCGCCGCGCTACAGCGCGTCGCGAGCCTCAGCGGCGGACAGATGCTGCGCGCGGGCCTGGCCTGTGTGCTGGGCAGCGCACCGCCGCCGCTGCTGATCCTCGACGAGCCGACCAACCATCTCGACCTCGAAGCGATCGAGGCCGTGGAGGCGGGCCTGCGCGGCTATGACGGCGCCCTGCTGATCGTCAGCCATGACGAGCGCTTCCTCGACGCGATCGGCATCAGGCGCCGGATCGCACTCGGCTAGGCGGCCCGCAACGCATCCGCCAGTGGCTCTGCCTGATCGCCCAGGATCAGGTGCAGCCAGCCATCGGCCGATGCCGGCAGCACCCAGGCCTTGACCCCAGCGCCCCGCAACGTCGCCGCGTCCACGGCAGCGGGCCGATCGACGCGCACCAGCAAACGCGTGCCGCGCGGCTCGACAGCGCGCACGCCGGCACCCTTGAGCAGCGCGACCAGATCGGACGTGCCCGCGACCGGCGCCGGATCATGCTCGGCCAGCGCGCTGCGGATCTCCGCTGCGACCTGATCGGCTATCGGCCCCAGAACGACCTGGAAACCGCCATCGCGCAGGCGGACGACGCCGCGCGCGCCCAGCGCTCGCAGACGAGCCTCGTCAGCGATTGTGCTGTCGCCCAGCACCAGCCGCAGTCGGGTGGTGCAGGCATCGACCGATCGGACATTGGCCTTGCCACCCAGCGCCGCGACCA
Organism: Sphingobium salicis subsp. salicis; assembly: GCF_049472635.1. NCBI lineage: Bacteria > Pseudomonadati > Pseudomonadota > Alphaproteobacteria > Sphingomonadales > Sphingobiaceae > Sphingobium > Sphingobium salicis. The sequence continues at coordinate 1,395,491 of NZ_JAYRCS010000001.1, read as the reverse complement.
TCGCCGGCCCACGCGCACCGGCCATGCTCGGCACGTCCCCGGCCGCAGCGGCGGGTTCATCCTCGCGCCCCGGCGTCTTCAGGTTGAAGCGGCGGATGCACCAGCTGAAGGTGGCATAATAGACAGCGAAATAGACAAGCCCGACCGGGATCAGCATCAGTGGCTTGGTCGCAAGGCCATAGTTCATCAGATAGTCGAACAGGCCAGCGGAAAAGCCGAAACCCAGCTTCACGCCCAGCGCGTCCATGACGACCATCGACAGGCCGGTCAGCACCGCATGGACGACATAGAGGATCGGCGCCAGGAAGATGAAGCTGAACTCGATCGGCTCGGTCACGCCGGTAAGGAAGGAAGTGAGCGCGAGACTGAGCAGCAGGCCGCCGACCCGCTTGCGCCGATCGGGCAAGGCGGTGCGATACATGGCAAGGCAGGCGGCCGGCAGGCCGAACATCATCACCGGGAAGAAGCCCGACATGAAGCCGCCGGCGGTCGGATCGCCCGCGAAGAAGCGCTTGATATCGCCGGTCGCGCCATGGAAATCGCCAAGCAGGAACCAGGCGACATTGTTGATGATGTGGTGCAGCCCGGTAATCAGCAGCAGACGGTTGAGCAGGCCATAGACGAACAGGCCAAGCGGCCCGGCCGCCACCACCCATTGGCTGAGGCGATCGATCCCCGCCTCGATCCAGGGAAAGCCGAGGCCGAACATCAGCGCGCCGAACAGGCCGGCCAGCCCCGCGACGATCGGCACGAAGCGCCGCCCGGCGAAGAAGGCCAGATAGTCGGGCAGCTTGATGTCGGAAAAGCGGTTGTAGAGCAGGCCCGCGACGATGCCCGACAGGATGCCGGCTGGCACGGAGACCTTGGCGATTTCCTTGGCGCGCCAGGCGGCCTGCGCCGCCTCCGCCACGTCGGGTGGCAGGACCAGCAGCACCTTTGCCCCCTCGGTCGTCACCAGATAGGCGATCACCCCGGCGAGGCTCGCCGCGCCATGATTTTCGCGGGCCAAGCCCACGGCGACACCAGCGGCGAAGAGCAGGCCGAGATTGGAAAAGATCGCGTCGCCCGCCGCCGCGATGAAGGGAATGGCGAGCATGTCGGGCTGGCCAAGGCGCAGCAGCAGCGCCGCGATCGGCAACACCGCGATCGGCAGCATCAGCGCCCGGCCGAGCGGCTGGAGCCGGGCCAGCAGGGTGGCGGGACGAAAGCTCATGCCAGGACTCCTTGGGCCATTTCGCGCACCGCGGCGGCGCTTCCGGCGGCGCAGGCACGCTCCGCCAGGTCGATGCAGCGGTCCATGTCGAGCGTGCGCACCACCGCCTTCAGCCGGGCGATGGCGGCCGGGGTGGCGGACAATTCGGTGATGCCAAGGCCAATCAGGATCGGCGCGGCCAGCGGGTCGGAGGCAAGGCCGCCACAGACGCCGGCCCAACGGCCATGGCGCTGCGCCCCGCGCCCGACTTCGCGGATCAGGCGCAGCACCGCGGGATGCAGCGCATCGATCCGGTGCGACACCGCCGCGTTGCCGCGATCGACGGCCAGCGTATATTGGGTCAGGTCATTGGTGCCGACCGACAGGAAATCGGCCTCGGCCGCCAGCATGTCGGCCAGCATCGCCGCCGCCGGCGTCTCTATCATCACGCCCAGCGGCACCGGTGCATCGATGCCCAGCGCCGCTTTCTCCGCGTCCAGCATCGCCTTCACCGCGCGATAGTCGGACAGGTCGGCGATCATCGGCAGCATGATGCGGCACTGGTCCGCCGGCACGGCACGCAGGATCGCGCGCAACTGCACCTGCATCAGGTCCGGCCGGGCGAGGCTCAAGCGCACCCCGCGCAGGCCCAGCGCCGGATTTTCCTCGGCCGCCATCGGCAGATAGGGCACCGGCTTGTCGCCGCCAATGTCGAGCGTCCGCACGATCAGCGGCCGGTCGCTCAATGTCGTTGCGATGCCGGAATAGATTTCCCGTTGTTCGGCCTCGTCCGGCGCCGCCGCCCGCTCCAGGAACAGGAATTCGGTGCGCAGCAGGCCGCAGCCCTCTGCCCCGGCCGCCACCGCGGCGGCGGCATCGGCCTGCGATCCCAGATTGGCGAAAATCTCGATCCGGGTGCCGTCCGCCATGCGGCAATCGGCATGGGCCTCTGCCCGGTCGCGGCCGCGCTGCTCGCGCGCGGCGGCGATCCGTTCGCTGACCTCCGATAATGTGTTCACGCCCGGATCGGCATCGATCCGGGCCCCGTCCGCATCGAGAATGACCGTCCGTCCCTCGGCAATGGCCAGCACATCCCGGCCAGCGGCGACCAGCATCGGGATGCCGGCCGACGCGGCGAGGATCGCGACATGGGAAGTGGGACCGCCGGCCGCCGTGCAGATTCCGACCAGACGGTCCCTATCGAGCGCCAGGAACTGCGAGGGGAGCAGATCCTCAGCGATCAATATGCTTTGAGGGGGCAGCACCGGCACCGCGCTCGCGTCATTGCCGAGCAGAGCGGCGATCAGCTGTCGCTCGATATCGATCAGGTCGGCAACACGTTCCATCAGCAGCGGGTCGCCGGTCGCGCGGATCGCCTCGGCCGCCTGCGCGGTCGCATGGCGCCAGGCAAAGGCTGCGCTGCGCCCGGCATCGATCTGGTGCCCGGCCGCCTCGGCCAGTTCCGGGTCGGCCAGCAGCGCGCGATGCGCCGCCGCAATTTCAGCGGCCAGACCATGGCCGGCCGACAATTCGGCATCGACCGCTGCCATCGCTCGCGCGAGCGCGGCATGTTCGGCCGTCCCGCCCTGCCCGTCGCGCGGCACGTCGACATCGGCGACGCGCAGCTGCACCACCTGCCCGATCGCTAGCCCCGGTGCAGCCGTCACCGGGCCATGCTGCGGCACGACCGGCGCCGGCGCAGGATGATCGGCCTTCGCCTCCTCACCCAGCCCCGCTGCGATCAGCACCACCAGCGCCTCGACCGCCGCGCGGGCATCGCTGCCCTCGCCCCGGATCATGATCTCGTCGCCGGAGCGCACGCCCAGACCAAGCAGCGCGACCGCGCTGCGCGCATTGACGCTCTTGCCGTCCCGCAGGATCGCCACCGGCGCGACGAAGGTGCGCAGCAGCGCCGCGATCCGCGCGGCCGGGCGGGCATGGATGCCATGGGGGGCGTCGACGCGCACGACCCGCTCATGGCTGTCGCCTTCGCTGTCACCCTTGGCCGCCACCGGCGCCAGCGCCGTGATCCGTGCGACGCCATCATTCCAGCCGACCAGCCGATCGAGCGGCTCCAGCGACAGGGCATAGCCCTCGCCCGCCAGCACCACCGGCGTGATCAGCGCTCTGGCCCCTTCCGCCACGGCATCGAGATCGAAACCGATCAGCAGGTCTCCGGCCGCGACGGCATCGCCCGGTTTCACTTGCGGCGTAAAGCCCTTGCCGCCCAGCGTCACCGTCTCCAGCCCGACATGGATCAGCAGTTCCGCGCCATTGGTAAGACGCAGCGAGACCGAATGGCCAGTCGGCGCCACCGTCAGCACGGTCGCGTCAGCCGGCGCGCGCACTTCGCCTTCGATCGGGTCGATGGCAAAGCCCTCACCCATCATCCGCTCGGCAAAGACCGGGTCGGGTACGCTTTCGATCGGTGCCAGCCAGCCCGCCAAGGGCGCGCGCAACGTCACGCTGGCCATCATCCCGCTCATGGGATCAGTTCCACCTGCTTGATCGCCCATAGGGGCTCAACATCCTTCGCCGTATAGGTGATGCACAATGTTTCCTTGCCGCTGCGCGGCGCGATCGGCGCGACCAGCCGGGTGACTTCCGGATTGCCGACGGCCGGTGCCAGCGGCAACACGGCGATGCGCTCGCCCTCGCAACCGCCGGCCCGAACCTCCACTTCGCCGGCCGGGGTCGCCGGGGCGCGGAAATGGATGGCGTCGCGATCCTTGCCGATCTGGAAGTTGAACGGTAGCTGGCCGACGTCGATCGCAATCCTGGTCGCGCCGCCAACCGGCGCATCAACATAGAGCCAGCAGGGCTGCAGGATATCGGTCAGGAAATGCGCCCGCTCGCCCTGCGCCGGAGCATCATCCTCCAGCGACAGCACGACCTTGTTGGCGCAGCTTGCCAGTTGCTCGTCGGTGCGGCGCCGCAGGAAGGACGCGTCGAGACCGATGTCGATCGCGCCCGGCATCATCCCGCCGCGCCAGGCGGTGCCAGCGCGCAGCCGGGTACCGATAGGCAGGCTGAGGCTGTCCTTGTAGACCGGCGCGCGCGGCGTCACTCCGCTACCGTCCAGCGTATAGTGGATCGGGAAGCCCGACTGGCTTTCCAGCGTCACCCGCGCGGTCTTGTCGCCCGGCGCATAGTCGGTCTTTGCGTTCACCGTCAGCGCGCTGATCGCGGGTTTGAGGCCCAGCGTCCCCATGCGTGCCATCTGCGGCACCAGCCGGTCCATGAAGCTGGCAAAATCATGGCTCGCGACCGGCGACCAGCCGACTTCGGCCACCGCGCTGCCGCGCGGGAATTGCTGCCACTGGGCGCGTTCCTCGGTGCGGACATGCTCGGTGAAGAGATTGCCCTGCAGCCCCAAAATATGCTGCTGCTCGGCGGCGCTCAGCCCTTCAGGCTCGGGATTGAAGTCATACACGCTGCGTAGGTCCGACAGATGGCCACGCCCCGGCGGTTCCAGCGGCCCAAATCCCTGGCGATTGTCAAAATAGAGGATCGGGGCCGGGCTCAATATCGCGTCATGGCCCGACTTGGCGGCCGTCACCGCCCCCTCGATCCCGCGCCAGGAGGTGATGGTGGCGTGGGGCGAGGCACCGCCTTCCAATATCTCGTCCCAGCCAATCGGCTTGCGGCCATGCTTGGTCAGGAAATCGTCGATGCGGTGCATGAACCAGCCCTGCATCGCATCCTCGCTGCCGATGCCCAGCGCCTTCATCTTCGCCTGCATCGCGGGCGAGGATTTCCACTGATCCTTCACCGCCTCGTCGCCGCCGATATGGATATAGGCCGACGGGAACAGCGCCATCACATCGGTCAGCACGTCCTCCAGAAAGCCAAAGGTCGCGTCATCGGCATTATAGAGCCAGGGGAAGACGCCCCAGTCGGACTCCGTGCCCGGCGGGATCGGCACGCCCATGCCGAGCTTAGGATAGGCGCGGATCGCCGCCAGCGCATGGCCCGGCATCTCGATCTCCGGCACGATCATGACGCCGCGCGCGGCGGCGTAGGCGACGATCTCGCGGATTTCGGCCTGGGTGTAGAAGCCACCGACCTTGGGCAGCGGCGGCGCGCCGGGTGCGCCAGCGGGCACGCGCCAGGCGGAAACTTCCGTGAGGCGCGGATATTTGGGGATCTCGATACGCCAGCCCTGATCATCGACCAGATGCCAGTGTAGCCGGTTGAGCTTGTTGACCGCCATCCAGTCGATCAACTGGCGGACATAGGCGGGCGACTGGAAATGGCGCGCACTGTCGAGCATCAGCCCGCGCCACTGGAAGCGCGGCGCGTCGGCAATGTGCATCGCCGCGACCGATACCGGGCCGGCTGCCTGATCCTGCGTCATCGCCTGCCACAGCGTCACCGCGCCATAGAGCAGGCCCGCATCGTCGCCAGCGGCGATCTTGGCACCCTTCTCCGTCACGTCTAACGTGTAGGATTCAGCCGTGCCGGTCTTTGCCCGGCGAAACGATACAGCGTTGCCGCTATCGCCCCCCGTCTCGATCCGAGGGCGGAAGCCCCGGCTGCGCGCGACCAGATCGGCGAACCGCTCGGCCGCGTTGCGGGCAGCGGCATCGCCGGTCGGAACCCGGATCGGAGTGGTCGAGTTGATAAGAAAAGCGCCCTGCCCTTCCCGCATCTGCGCGGGCACCGGCAACAGGCGGGGCAGTTCGGCCATGGCCGGGGCGGTGGCGATGCCGGACAGCATCAGCGACGCAAGCAGCGTCAGGCGGCGGGCACGGATCACGAAACAGGCTCCCGAAAATAGCGTGCCCTTGCCGCGCCGCGCGGACGCGACAAGGGACGTGCGGCGGGCGGACGCTGTTGCGTTCCGTCCCGCCGTCTTCAAGTCATGCGCCTTCTGACAGGCGAGGCAATCAATAGTTGAAGTTCACCGTCGCCAGGAACTTGCGGCCCGAGCGATAGACGCCGCGCGGCAGTGCCGTAGTGTTGGCATAGGCATAATATTCCGCGTCGGTCAGGTTCATGCCCGACAGGGTGATGCCGATCTGCGGTGTGACATTATAGGTCGCCGACACGTCCAGATTGTCGGAATCCCGCACGAACATATTGTCGCCGCGGTCGATGCCGGTGAAATATTTCGACCGCCAGGTGTAAGTGGCGCGCAGCGCGACCGGACCGCTTTCGAAGAAGGGGCTGACGCTGGCCTGATGCTTGGAATTATAGGGCAGCGCCTGACCGCCTTCACCCGAACCGTCGGAATAGGTGTAGTTGGCCAATATGCCGAAGCCATAGGGCAGGTTCTGCTGATAGGCGACAGCAAAGCCCTTCACCTCGGCCGAGCCGGCATTGTAGGGACGGCTGATCTGATAGGTCGTCACCCGGCCCTGCGACTGGTTGAAATAGCTCTCGGGTGCCGTCTTCTGCAGGATATAGTTGCTGATATCCTTGTAGAAGACTTCCGCCGACAGGATCGAGCCCTGCTTGAAATACCATTCGACCGAGGCGTTGAGATTGCCCGACGTATAAGGTTTCAGATTGGGGTTGCCGCCACCGCCGGTCAGCACCGTGTCCGACAGCCAGAAATAATTGGTCATGTCGGCATAGTTGGGGCGCGACATCACCTTGGCGGCGGAGAAGCGCAGGATCAGATCCTGCTGCGCGGTCCAGGCGATATTCGCGCTGGGCAGCCAGTTGTCATAGCTGCGCTTGGTCGTCTGCCAGGTCCAGTCGGCTGCGCTGTTGCAGGGCGCGCCAGCGTTGCAGACATAGCCAGCGCTGTCGGTCTTGGTATTCACATAGCGCACGCCAAAATTGCCGCGCAGCGTGCCGGTGTCGAAATTAGCCTGGGCATAGACCGCGTTGATATCTTCCTGGATGTTCCAGTTGCCGGCGGTAAATTCCGCCGCCGCGAAGATCGACGGGGTCGGCAGCGTCTGGCCTTCCAGATAGTCGACCATCGACGGGCCGCTGATGATGAAGCGGTCGGTCATCTGGTCGTTCACGCCGCTGAAGCCGCGCAGATAATTTCCCGCGACCGTCTTGGGATCGAACTGCGCCGCGGCGACGCTAAGGCCATTGAGCGCGATGCCCGCATATTGCTGGCCGGTCTCGTGATGGCGATATTTATAGCCGATCTGGATGCGCTTGAGCGCTCCGTCGAAATCGAAGCCGAGGTCAGCCTGGCCGTAACGCTCCTTGTCGCTGGTCGGCTTGGTGACGGTGTTGCCGCTCCAGCCCGGATCGGTGACGAAGGCATTGGGGTTACCCTGAACGTCGGTGGCATAGCTCAGCGAACCCGGCGACTTGGGCGCACCGCCAATATTCACGGTATAATCCGCCCAGTTCAGGAATTCGAGGAAGACCTGACGCTTGGTGCCGCCGTCCGCGTCGGACAGGCCGCCTTCGACCGTCAGATCCCAGGTGCCGCCGTCCCAACTCGCCTTGCCGCGATAGGTATCTGACTTCATCTCGGCTTCACGATACTGGACGTCCAGCACCGACAGCGCATTCTTGAAGCTCGCGCTGGTGACGATGCCGTTATTGACCTCGATCCCGGTCAGCGCGCCCAGGCTGTTCCAGGTATTGCCCTGGAAGGCATACATGGACTGGTTGAGGTTGTTGTAGGTGGCGTCGATCTTGAGCCAGCTCGCTTCCAGGGTCAGCTCGTCGACCGGCTTCCACTGGGCGGTGGCCGAATAGGTCAGGCGCTCACGACCCTGTTCGAAATAGGATGTGCCAAAGGCGTTGGGGCTGATCGCGTCGAGATTATTGCTCAGCGTGGTGGCGCATTCGCCGACGCAACCATTGTCGCGCGAGTCCACCGGATTGTCGGCATTGCCGCCGGCCCACTGATCGGCCTTCATCGTGCCATAGGTTTCGACGCCGTCGCGGCGCAGCCGGTCCTTGGCGCGCTGGAACGAGGCGAGGATGCCGAACGTGCCTTCCTCATTATGCCAGCTGACCAGCGCCGACCCCTGGATATCGCCCTTCTTCGAGCGGTCATTATAGAGATAGCCAAGCTGGCCCGCCATGGTGAAGGGCTTCAGCTCCAGCGGCTTGCGGGTCACGACATTGACCGTGCCGCCGATCGAACCTTCGTCGATGCGCGGTTCGGGCGACTTGTAGACGTCGACCCGGCCGACCAGCTGCGGTGCGAGCAGCGCATAGTTGAAGGTGCGGCCCGGCGAATCGAGGATGAACCAGTCGGCCGACGCCACGGTCTGGCCGTCCAGCAGGGTGCGGTTGAGCGCCGGATCGGTGCCCAGGATCGACACTTTTTCGCCCTGGCCGAACTGGCGGTCGACGGTGACGCCCGGCACCAGCGTCAGCGCTTCGGCGACATTGGTATTGGGGAATTTGCCGACATCTTCGGCGGAAATGCTGTCGACGATCGCGTCAGCGTTCCGCTTGACGTCGATCGCCTTGGCGAGCGAGGCACGATAGCCGGTGACGACGATATCGCTGGCATTTGCATCGGCGTCCGGCGCGGAAGCATCGCTTCCCTGCGCATGCGCGGCACCGGAAAACAGCGCGATGGCGCTGGCGGCACCGACCAGAAAAGTCCGAATCCCCATATCTCACCCCTTATTTATATTTGATGCATGGCACCAATTGGGCGGACCAACTGCATACCAATAAGCAGACCATCCGCCGAAGTCATATCGCCGTCAAGAGGGATATTTTCAAAATTGTGACGATGTTTGAAATTTTTCACTGGCATATGGTATTTAATTGGTCTTAGTGTGCAAACAACACAGATGCTGGTGGAGACGAGATGCCGCTGCTTGCCGAACAGATTGGACCGCTCGACGCGCTGGGCGGTGGCCCGCTCTATCGCCGGCTCGAAGATGCCCTGCGCGAAGCGCTGCGCACCCAGCGACTGAAACCAAATGAAGCGCTGCCGCCCGAACGCGACCTGGCATCGGAACTCTCGGTGTCCCGCATTACGCTGCGCAAGGCGCTGGATTCCCTGGTCGAGGAAGGGATGCTGGTGCGCAAGCAGGGCGCCGGCACCTTCGTCGCCAACCGGGTCGAGAAGCAGTTCGCCAAACTCTCCTCCTTTTCCGAGGATATGGCGGCACGCGGCCGCACCGTGCGCAGCGAGTGGCTCGGCCGCAGCGTCGGCGCCGTCACGCCCGACGACGCGCTGACGCTGGGCCTCAGCCCCGGCGCGGCGGTCTACCGCTTCAACCGCATCCGCTATGCCGACGATGTCGCGATGGCGCTCGAATATTCGACCATTCCCGGCTTCGGCCTCGACGGTGTCGATGTCGTCGGCGCCTCGCTCTATGCCGCCCTGGAAGCCGCCGGCAACCGTCCGGTCCGCGCCCTCCAGCGCCTGCGCGCCGTGCTGTTCAACGCCGAACAGGCCAAGCTGCTGGGGATCGAGGCAGGGGCGCCCGGCCTCTATATCGAACGGCGCGGCTTCCTGGACGATGGCCGCGTCATCGAAGCGACGCAAAGCTGGTACAGGGGCGATGCCTATGACTTCGTTGCCGAACTCGACATGCGCGCCTGACCGAAAAGATGCCTGACACGATGCTCAATCCGCAAGATACCCTGATGTTCGCCGAGGCCGCAGAGGCCGGCGCCGTCATCGCCCGCCAGTTCGCCGCCAACGCCGAAACGATCAAGGCGCTGGCCGCCAGCCTGCGCGCAAATCCGCCGCGCGGCATCGTCACCTGTGCCCGCGGCAGTTCCGATCATGCGGCGACCTTCGCCAAATATCTGTTCGAAACGCGCCTGGGCCTGCTGACCACCTCGGCCGCGCCCTCGATCGCCTCGGTCTATGGCACGGCTCCTGCCCTCGCCGACATGCTGGCCATCGCCATCTCGCAGTCGGGCAAGAGCCCCGACATCCTGGCCACGGTCGATGCCGCCAAAAGCGCAGGCGCCAGGACAGTCGCCATGGTCAATGTCGCCGACTCGCCGCTCGCCGGCCAGGTCGATACGCTGCTGCCGCTCCATGCCGGGCCGGAACGCAGCGTCGCCGCCACCAAATCCTACATCGCCTCGATCGCCAGTCTGCTGAACCTTGCCGCCCATTGGAGCGAGGATGCAGAATTGCTGGCGGCGCTGGAGACTGCCCCAGCGCTCCTCGCCCAGGCCTGGGCCTGCGACTGGACACCGCTGGTCGAACAACTCGCCACCGCGCGCGGCCTCTACGTCATCGGCCGCGGCATCGGCTTTGGCATCGCGCAGGAAGCGGCGCTCAAATTCAAGGAAACCAGTGGTCTCCACGCCGAAGCGTTCAGCGCGGCAGAGGTCAAGCATGGTCCGATGGCGCTGGTCGGCCCCGATTTTCCGCTGCTGGTGTTCCGCCAGGCGGACGAGACCGCCGAGAGCGTCGATGAACTGGTGCGCGAGGTCGTTGCGCGCGGCGGCCAGGTGCTGATCGCCGGGGAGCCGGTGGATGGCGCAATCCACCTTCCCGTGCCCACCGCCCATCCGGCGATCGAACCGATGCTGCAGGTCCAGGCCTTCTACCGCGCGGTCAACGCGCTGTCGGTCCGGCGCGGCTTCAACCCGGACCAGCCCCCGCACCTTGCCAAGGTGACGGAGACCCTCTGATGCGTCACGCTCTGGTCAACGGGTCGATCCTGATCGACGGCCACTTCCATGCCGGCAAGGCGCTGCTGATCGAGGGCAATCGCATTGCCGCGATCCTGCCCGACGCCGATGTCCCGGCCGATGTCGCGCAGCGCGACCTGGGCGGCGACCGGCTTGTGCCCGGCTTCATCGATACGCAGGTCAATGGCGGCGGCGGCGTGCTGTTCAATGATGCCCCGACGGTCGAAGGCATCGCCGCGATCGGCGCCGCCCATCGTCGTTTCGGCACCACCGGCTTCCTGCCGACGCTCATCAGCGACGATCTGGCCGTCATCCGCCAGGCGGTCGCCGCCGTCGACGCCGCGATCGAGGCCGGCGTGCCGGGCGTGTTCGGCATCCATATCGAAGGGCCCTATCTCAATATCGAGCGCAAGGGCATTCACGACGGCGACAAGATCCGCCCGCTCGATGCCGAGGGGCTGGAAGTGCTGTCTTCGCTCAAGCGCGGCCGCACCCTGGTTACGCTGGCGCCCGAGCGGACCTCGCCCGACATGGTGCGCCAGCTTGTGGAGCGCGGCGTGATCGTCGCGGCGGGCCACAGCAATGGCGGCTATGAGGACATGATCGGCGCGGTCGAGGCCGGCCTGTCCGGCGTCACCCATCTCTACAATGCCATGTCGCCGCTGGGATCACGCAAGCCCGGCATCGTCGGCGCCGCGCTGGAACAGGACAGCGTGACCTGCGGTATCATCGTCGATGGCCATCATGTCAGCGCCACAGCGCTCAAGATCGCGCTGCGCTGCAAACCGGAAGGCACGCTGATGCTCGTCACCGACGCCATGCCTTCGGTCGGGTCGGATGCGGATGAGTTCATGCTTCAGGGCCGCCATATCCTGGTCCGCAACGGCGCCTGCACCGATGATGCCGGCACGTTGGCCGGCTCCAATCTCGACATGATCGCCGCCGTCCACAACAGCGTCGCCATGCTGGACGTTCCGATCGAGCGCGCCATCGCCATGGCATCGGCGGCCCCGGCCGCCTTCCTGGGCCTTGCCGCAGAAACCGGCCGCATCGCGCCCGGCCTGCGTGCCGACCTGCTGCAACTGGATGCCCAGGGCGCGGTCGTGCGCAGTTGGATCGGCGGCACCTACTGAGCCAAACATCGCGGGGGCGTTTGGATCGCGCCCCGGTTCCCTGCCTGCTCGGCCCCGCTTATGATACAGATCGTCTCACGGCCGCTGGACGTCGGGACAAGACCTGTTGCCTTGAGAGGATGCCGATGAAAACTGCCCTGATCGCCACCAGCCTGATCTTCGCTGCGACCACGCCGCACGTCGCCATGGCGCAGGCCCCTGCCGCTGCGCCCGCCCCAGCCTATAGCGTCGAGACGACCGACATCGGCACATTGCTCGACAATCCTGCAACCAAGGCGGTGCTCGACAAGAATTTGCCGGGCTTCACCGCCAATCCGCAGATCGACATGGCGCGATCGATGACGCTGAAGGGCGTGCAGCAATATGCAGCCGACACGCTGACCGACGCCGCGCTTGCCAAGGTACAGGCCGATCTCAACAAGGTCCCGGTGAAGAAATAAGGGTAAGGCCGGCGCGCACCATCGCGCCGGCTGACCGGCTAGGCAACGTGTCCGTTGGCATCCTTGCCGGTGGCGTGGCGCATCAAAGCCTCCACCATGGCCAGCGCCTCTTCATGGCCCAGCGTCACGCCCAGGCTCTGCTCCATCACGATCGACCGGGCCATGCCCGCCGCCAGCACGGAAAGCCCGACCGGCGACAGCCCCGCGCCATCGGCCGCGCCGATCGCCCGCGTCTGGATATCGCGCAATTCCTCGACAAAGGCGGCGATTTCCTGCCGGATCGCCTTGCGATGGTTGGACAGCGCCATGAACTCCAGCACGATCGCGCTGCCGTCCGGATCGGAATTGAGCCGCCACAGCGCGCGCAGCGGATCGGGCGTATCCAGCCGGCTGGCCAGTTCCTCCTTGAACCCGGCCGACAGGCTGCGGAACAGCGCCAGCAGCAGGTCGTCGGTCGTCGCAAAATGATAATGGACCAGCGCCGGCGTTACGCCGACGATCTTCGCCACGCGCCGGGTGGTGACGGCGGCATAGCCCTCCTCCACCATCAGCCTCTCGGTCGCGGCCAATATCGCGCCGCGCGCCGATGCGCGTTCCTTCCTGCCGGCGCGGGTTATGCCTTTTTCCATCGCCCCTGCGGCCTATTCGTCCAGCATGTCCATCACGTCGCGCGCGGCATTGCGATCGGCTTCATCCTCGAAGGCGACATCCAGATCAGGCGCCGCGCCCAGCATGTAGAGCAACGTCCACAGGGCGAAGCGCCGGGGACGGTCGGTCTCCAGCCCGAAGGCCACCTGCATCCGCTCGATCCCGGCCGCCATGCCCTCGGGCGGTACGCTGGCAAGGTCGTCGGTGCCGAAATAATGGCGAAATTGATCGTCTAAATCCATCGCCGCGCTATCCCACAGCGCGGCGCGCTTGACCAGACGGATCAGGCCGGCCGTTTGGGCAGTTCGATCTCCGCCTTGGCCGTGGCCAGCACTGCCCCCGCCTGATTGGCCATGCGGCAATCGACCTGCACCCTGTGCCGGCCGTCCTCATCCACGAACTTGTCGAGGATGGTGCCGGTGGTGATGGTGATGTCGCCGGTCAGCGCCGGGCTGCGATAATTGCAGGCGGAATGGCGGATCATCCCCCATTCCCCCGCCCAACCCGCGAAATAATCGGTAATCCACGCCCCCATAGACGCGCCATAGCCATAGCCGCGCGGCATGCCGATGAACCGCGCCCAGCGCGGGAAGAGATGGCCACGCGACGGGCCGACATAGGCGCCGTCGGTGAATTCCGGGTTGATCGCTTCCATCACCGGGTCATTCTCATGCCCCGCCATTTCCTTGACGAAACCCAGCGCCTCCATGTCGAGGTCGGTGCGCCGGTGGGTGCCGCCCCATTGGGTGAAGATATAGGACCGCCATTCGGTCGCGAAGGACACGATCGAATGCGGCCCGACCACCCGCTCGGGCAGCGCGGCCCCGACCGTCACATCATCCCACCAGCGCCGGTCATGGCCAAGGTCGTGGAGCATCTGGACCCACTGCATCTTGCGCGCTTCCAGTTCCTCCAGCTGGTCGTCGGTCCAGACAGGATCGTCAAAGCCCTCGGTCGGGACATTGTCCTTGCCCGCTTCCTGGCTGTAGCGGATCGAGGTGGAACGCTGCTTGGCGATCAGGTCGCCCTGCTGATTATAATAGAAATTGTCGCCGCGCTGGAAACAGGTTGGCCCCGCAAATTTCGTGTCCTTGACGGTATAGTCGAACGGGATGCGTTCATTGAGGATGCGGTCGCCCGCCACCATGCGCGGGCCGTAGAACCACCATTCGTCGCCACCAAACAGCATGTGCGAATTGGGCACCCGGCCGATGCAGGACGGCGCGGAACCATGCGCACAGTCCATCGTCACGGCAAAGCTCTGTGGCGCGACCATGCCGCCCCAGCGGCTCTGCGCGGCATAACCCGCATCATAATGGAGCCGGTTGGGATAATGCATCGCCTGCACCCAGCGGCGGATATCGCCATTGTTGATCGGCTCGACCATCCGCGCGGGCTGGATCGGCTTGCCCAGATAATTGTCGATATCCGAACAATCGAGCGTCAGGCTGGTCATGGATCGTCTCTCCGAAAATGGGCTTGTTTGATGCCAAGGCTAACGACGCCCCGGCACCGCGACTTGACCAAAATGGACAGGCGTCCGGCCATTGCCGCGCCTCGCAAAATTGCCCAGAAGCGGATCGGGAGAAGGACGGAAAGGACGATATGGCTACCGCTCGCAGACTTGGCGCCGAAGGATCGCAGAACCGCGCCCGCTTCATCGACGCGGCCGAAACGATCCTGACAGAGGTCGGCGAACATGGCATTTCCGCGCGGCAGGTGGCACAGCAGGCGGGCCTGAAGACCCAACTTCTCTATTATTATTTCCGCACGATGGACGATCTGCTCCGCGCCGTGGTGCAGCGGATCAACGAGCGCCGCATGGCCCGCTTCGCCGAGGCCCTCGCCGCCCCCCGCCCGCTGCGCGCCATGTGGGACATGATGCGCGATCCCTCGACCGCTGCCCTTGCCGCAGAACTCAGCGCCATCGCTCATCATCGCGAGGCGGTGCGGGCCGAAATCGTCACCGCCGCCCAGGCATTTCGCGCGCATCAGGCGCAGGCGGTCGCAGCGCTGCTCCCCGCCGATCAGGTAGGTCAGGCCAGCGGCCTGGTGATGATCGCCGCTTCGCTCGCCCGCATGCTGGTCAGCGAAACGGCGCTTGGCCTGACCGAAGGCCATGACCAAGCCTTGGCGATGATCGAGGCCATGCTGGACCAGCTCGAAGCCAAATGATCGCCCCGGCGCTATTACCGACCCTGCCATCGCACCACCCCGTCCACCCCTGCTAATAACCTGTTCAGCATCGCGGTCCAGCACAGGCCAGCGGGGCAAGGAGAGGTCATGGCAGCACTGGAAAACAAGGTCGCGCTGGTCACCGGCGCATCCTCGGGCATTGGCGAGGCCGCGGCGCTCGCGCTGGCGCTTGAGGGTGTCAACATCGCTGTCAACGGACGACGCCGCGATCGGCTCGATGCGCTGGTCGCCCGGATCGAAGCGGCAGGCGGCACGGCGCTCGCCCTGCCCGGCGATGTCTCGGTCGAGGCGGATGCGGCGGCCGCCATCGCCGACACGGTGGCGCGGTTCGGCCGGCTCGACATCCTCGTCAACTCCGCCGGCGTCAACGAGGCGGGCGGGATCGAAAGCCTGACCAGCGCCCAGTGGCAGCGGGTCATCGACATCAACCTGATGGGCACCATCCATGCCTGCCGCGCCGCCTTCCCGGTGATGAAGGCACAGGGCAGCGGCGACATCGTCAATATCTCCTCGACCGCCGGGCGCCGCTCGGGCTGGCGCTTCGCCGCCTATTCGACCAGCAAGTTCGGCCTGACCGGCTTCACTGAAAGCCTGCGGCAGGAGGGCGGCCAGGCTGGCATCCGCGTGTCGATCATCGAACCGGGCGCGACCGCGACCGAGATCGCCAGTTCCATCTCCGACCCGCAATGGCGCGACATGATCCAGCAGCACACCCACAAGGACGGGGCAATGGCGCCAGACGATATCGTCGCGGGCATATTGCTCGCCGTCAGCCTGCCGCGCCGCGCCAATGTCAGCCGCATCCTGATCCAGCCGACCATCGACACGGAGCCGATGCCATGAGGCTGGCGGGCAAGAGCGCGGTCATTACCGGCGCGGGATCGGGCATGGGCAAGGCGATGGCCGAGCGCTTCGCGCAGGAAGGCGCGCGGGTACTGTGCGCCGACATCAGTGGCGCACAGGACGAGGTCGCCGCCGCCATCGGCAACGGCGCGATCGGCCTGCATGTCGACGTGGCCGAGGAAGCGGATGTGCGGGCAATGATCGCCGCCGCCGGCGACACCTTTGGCCGGGTCGACATCCTCGTCAACAATGCCGGTTTCGGCGGCGGCATCATGCCGCTGCACGAACAGAGCAGCGACAATTGGGACCGGGTCCATGCCGTCAATCTGAAGGGCGTTTTCCTGGGCATGAAATATGGTGTGATCGCCATGCTGGAAAGCGGCGGCGGCGCGATCGTCAATATCGGATCGGCCACCGGCATGGTCGGATGGAAGGGGCATGGCGTCTATGCCGCCGCCAAGGGCGGGGTCAGCCAGATGACCAAATGCGCCGCGCTCGATTATGCCGCGCACAATATCCGCGTGAACGCCGTGCTGCCCGGATCGATCTGGACCGGGCTGGTGCCGATGGCCAAGGATCATCCCGAACCGCCGCCCGGCATCTTCCGCGTGCCCGGCATACCGATGGACCGATGGGGCCTCGCCAGCGAGATCGCCAATGCCGCGCTGTTCCTCGCCAGCGACGAGGCGTCCTACATCACCGGCACCTTGCTGCCGGTCGATGGCGGCTATTGCATCGGCTTTTCCGGCATGGCCGCCGAACAGGGTTGAGATCGAAGGAGCAGGATCATGAACGTCATTCACAAGAGCCGCGTCACCTTCCGCCCGGTCAAGCCGCTGATCGGCGCGGTAGTGGAGGCCGATCGGGCGGCGCTGTTCGATCCCGAAGTGGTCGCCCAGTGTCGCGACATGCTGGAGGAGCGGACTGTGCTGGTCATGCCGCAGGTTCATTTCACCAATGAGGAGCAACTGGCCTTCACCGACCTGCTCGGCGGGCGCCTAAACCTCACCAGCGAGGCGACGACCAACAAGGATGAGGACGTCTATCAGGTGACGCTGGATCGCAAGATCAACCGCGCGCCGGAATATGTGCTGGGCACCTTCTTCTGGCACATGGACGGCATGCCGATGGAAATGCCGCCGCCGCTCGCGACGCTGCTGTCGGCCCGGCGCCTGGCGCCCAAGGGCGGCCAGACCGAGTTCGCCAACACCTTCGCCGCCTATGAACAGATGCCCGAAGCGCAGCGCATCGAGATCGAGGATCTGCGCATCATCCACAGTGTCGCCGCCAGCCTGCGCTCGATCGCTGACGCCATTCCCGAAGCGGAAAAGGGCAAGCTGGCGATCGGTATCGAGAAGGAACGGCCGCTGGTCCAGACCCACAAGAATGGCCGCAAGAGCCTGATCGTCGGATCAACCGCCGACCGGATCGTCGGCATGGAGTTGGCCTATGGCCGCGCCTATATCGCCCGGCTCAACGAATGGGCGACCCAGCCCGATTTCGTCTATCAGCATCAGTGGCAGGCGGGCGACTTCGTGATCTGGAGCAACACTGGCGCGCTGCACCGGGTGGTGCCCTATGCCCGCGATTCCGGACGCATGATGCACCGGACCTCGATTGCGGGCTGAAGGGTCAGGCGGGCGCGTGCAACCGCGCCCGCAACCGCGTCGGCGACGCGCCGAACCAGTGGTTGCAACTGCGCGTCATCACCGACTGTTCGGAAAAGCCGAGCTTCTCCGACACATGAGCGAAGTCCATGTCGGTCTGCTCCAGATAGTAGCGCAATATGTCGCGCCGCACCTCGTCCTTGATCTTCTGGAAACTCGTCCCCTCCGCCGCCAGCCGCCGGTGCAGCGTGCGCGGATGCAGCCCCAGTTCGGCCGCCACCCGATCATTCGAGCAATGGGCGGTCCACAGCCATTGCATGACGATGCCGCGCACCTGCGCATGCAGCGGCGGATGGCGATGGGGAAATTCGCGCTCGATATGGGCGGTGACGACGGCAAAGACCGCAGCATCCCGGTCGATCACCGGGCTTGCCATGTCGCGCTCGGAAAAGCTGATCCCGTCCTCATTCTGGCCGAAATGCACCGGGCATCCGAAATAGCGGCGATAGATGCGCGCCGGCGAGATCGGCTGGTGGCGGAAATGCACCCGCCGCGCCCGTGCCCGCCCGCCGGTCAGTTCCATCGCGAAGAGATGGCCGACCAGCAGGATATGCTCCATCGCCTGCGCCCGGTTGGGCACGCCGTCGAGCAATATGTCATGCCCGACGAAGACATGGCGGACCGCGGGAAAGCGGCGGAGCCAGACCGACGCCGCCAGGCTGTGCGCATAATTATGGCTGCACACATAATCGATCGCCGCGCCAAAGGTCGGCGCGTTGCGCATCGCGTCGCCGAGCGGCCCGAACAGGTCCACGCCGCGCTGGCGCAGGGCAAGGCGCATGCCGAAATCCGGGCAGGCGAGCCGATGCGCCGCATCCTCGATCAGTGCGATGGTCTGGCGATAGCTGGGTGACGCATTGCTGCTGTCCGGCGCTTCGCCGCCCAGTTCCGCCACCAGCTCCGGCAGGAACCGCAGCATATGGGCGTTGATCGCCTCGAACGCGTCACGATCCTCATCCATCGCCTGACCTCCCATTCGGACAGGCTCTCACCACCTGTCCGAATAGGTCAAGCGACCGCGGCCCCATTTCGGCGGGGCGATGCGCTCAGAGCCAGTTGAGCTTGCGGAAGCGCCGGTAGAGGATGGAACAGATCAGCAGGATCACCGCCAACACGACGAAATAGCCGTAACGGGTCTTAAGCTCGGGCATATGCTCGAAATTCATGCCGTAGATGCCGGCGATCGCGGTCGGCACCGCCAGGATCGCGGCCCAGGCGGCAAGCTGACGGGTGATCGTGCCGGTGCGCTGCTGTTCCAGCAGATTGCTGAATTCGAAGACGGAATTGAGCACTTCGCGCAGATCGTCGACCATCGTCTGTACCCGCCGCACATGATCACGCACGTCGCTGAAATAAGGTCGGGTTTCCGGATCGATGCAGGGCAGGTCAATCTTGACGAACTTGGTCGCGACCTCCTGCATCGGCCCCAATATGCGCTGGAAGCGGATCAACTGACGCCGCAGGTTGAAGATACGGGTGATCTCGTCACGGCCGAGGAAATTGTCGACCGTGTGCTGCTCCATGGTCAGCACCTCCTCCTCGATCCCCTCGACGATCGGCAGATAGCCATCGACGATGAAGTCGAGGATGGCGTGCAGCACATAATCGACGCCATGGGCCAGCCGGTCCGGCACCGCCTCCAACGCATGACGCAACTCGATATGCCCGCGCGCCGAACCATGGCGGACGCTGATGATATGGCTGTGTCCGACGAAGATAGCGGTCTCGCCATAGGCGATCGTCTGCGCCTCCACATGGGCGGTGCGGGCGACGACGAACAGTTGCTCACCATAAATGTCGACCTTGGGCAGTTGGTCCGCCTTGATCGCATCCTCCACCGCCAGCGGGTGGAGATTGTAATTCTGCTGCAGCGTCCGCATTTCCTCGGCCGTCGGGCTGGCAACGCCGATCCAGACGAATTCCGACTTGTCCTCGGCGCAATCGATCCGTTCATTGATCGACACTTCGCGCACGCGCTGGCCGTTGCGGTAGAGATAGGCGGCAATGACGGTCATTCGGGCCTCGAAATCATGCTATTCTGTCAGCTTAGCGCGGCCAGCCTTGATCGGGAAGGCGATCAGGCGGCGGGCGATGGCGCTTGCACCACCAGCATCGCGCCCTGCGCGTCGCGCAGGCGGACATAGAGCTTGCCATCCGTCGGCGCCGGGACCGTCAGGGTCGATCCGGTGAAGCCCTGCGCCACCGGAGCCGGCTGATCGAAGGCGGGATTGCCGGCGACGGCATCGACCAGGAACAGGTCGCGTCCCTTGATGGTGCAGCCCTGATCCTTCTGCTCCTTGCCCGCGCAATCCACCGCCTCGATCCGCGGCAGGCGGGCGAGCGGCATCAGCGGCTGCCAATCCCCCTGTTCGCGGCCCCGCACGATGCGGAATTGCAGCGGGCCGAAGGCGGGGCCGAGCGCCGCGGGATCCAGGGTCGCCACCATCACCTGCGGACTTTGCAGTTGCAGGCCGGAACCGGCCGTCAGCCGGACGCTGGCACCGCCATCCTGCGTCGCTACCTCGATCGCATCGGCCATGGCCAATTTGGTGCCGTCCTGCGCCTGCACGGAAAAGACGAGGCGGCCATTATTGGGCAGCACATCCGATCCGCCCAGCGTCACCGGCAGCCCCGTTGCCGCAGCGGGCGTGACGCTCTTGTTGAGCAGGGTCACACGGGGCCGCGCGGGGGCAATCGTGACCGGCACGGATACGGTCCGCCCATCCTCCAGCTGCACGCGGGCGCTGGCGCCTTCGGCTGGCACAGTCCCATCGCCCGCGGCCGTCAGACGCAGCCGGTCGACCGAACCGTCGCGGGTCAGGCCATCGGGTTTCCAGCTACGCCCGCCAAGGTCGACGCTCGCCACCTGATCGAGCCGTTGCCCCGTCATTTCGCCCCAAGCATCGCCCAGATGCACGGTCAGCCCGTCCAGCTTGCTCGCCTGGGCATAGGCGCGCAGCGCCATGGAGAACGGCTTGGCCACGCCCTGATATTTGACATCGACAGTGACAGGTCCGGCGCGTCGATCGGCAAGCGGCAGGGTCAGGTCCAGAGCATCGCGTCCTTGCACCTTCCAGCCGATCGCCTGGAGCGCTGCATTGCCCTGGCGCAGGGTGACACTTTCGACGCAAGAAGGCGCACCGCCCGTCAGCGTCAGGCCGTTATCGCGGCCCACGACCAGTGTCGGCGCCTCGCCCTTCACTTGCCAGGCCGCGTCATCGGGCCGCTGCAGGATGTAATCGGGCCCTTCGAACCGGTCGAACCCCCATTGACCATAGACATGGGCCTCGATCGATCCCCTGAAGTCAGCCGGCCAGGGACCATCGGCGCGGATCACATAGCCGCCGCGATCGGCCCGCGCCTCCAGCGGATATTCGATCGTCTGGCCCGACGCAGCCTTCAACTGCACCGTCATGCCGCGCGCATAACTGGTCGAATAGATGAGCGGCGCCCCCTCGACCGGCAGCACCGTGCCGGGCAATGCCGCGCAGATCGGTGCCTGCGCACCGCTGCGCAGGCGCGGCGGGCTGTCCGCCTCGATCGAGGGCATGCCGACCACCATCACCGACTTGGGCTTGGCAAAGGACGGCGCCTTGTTCAGCATCAGCCCGATATTGTCGTCGCGGCGCAGGCTGACGGTCGGCAGATATTCGAAACTGGGGCTGCTAAAGGCCCCGAACATCCGGGCCAGATCGCGCACCACGCCGATATAGGGGCTGTAATAGCCATAGCCTGCTTCACGCGTGGAGGCGAGTTGCAGGGCCAGGTCGGTCGGCGTGCCACTCAGCGTCTCGGCAATCGAACTGCTGTGAACATCGGCGAGGACCAGCTGATCCTTATTCTCCAGCAGGCAGGCCGCCTGAAGCTCGATCACCTTGGACAGGCAATCCTCGTTGAGCTTCATCGACAGGCTGCGGGCCAGCGCCGGCGCGACGCTGCGCAGGAATTCGGGATGGCTGTTTTCCTGTGTCCGGATCGCCGTCATGAAGGCATCCAGCCGCGAGCGATCAAGCGACGCCTGATTGAGTTCCTGCGTAGCCCGCACGAACTCGCCCGGCTTGCCGCGCACCGCGTCACTAACCGTACCCTCGCCACCGCCGGTCTCGGGCACCAGGAACAGCACCATCTGTCGTGCGCCGTCCGGTACTGTCAAGGCGAGGCGGCGATCCTTGTCCTTCTTCTTCCATGTCTCCGCGCTGTCGATCCAGTCCTTGGGCGGCGGATTGGTCGCGCCCCGCAGGAAGGCCGACATCAGCACGAAATTGGCGCCCTGTTCCTTGGGCAGGTTCGGCTCGATCAGCAACTTGTCGCC
Source organism: Sphingobium salicis subsp. salicis (assembly GCF_049472635.1). Taxonomy (NCBI): domain Bacteria; kingdom Pseudomonadati; phylum Pseudomonadota; class Alphaproteobacteria; order Sphingomonadales; family Sphingobiaceae; genus Sphingobium; species Sphingobium salicis. Next base: position 1,373,514 of record NZ_JAYRCS010000001.1, on the reverse strand, counting down.
GGCCCGCAGGCTCGGCACCTGGCTGATCGGCAAGCTGGTCGTGCCGCGGGTCACGCTGACCTTGAGGTCCGGCCCGGTCAGCTCGAACGGGGCAGGCTCGGCCGCAAGGCCCGGCGTCAGCAATGCAGCCCCCAATGCCGTTCCGATCAACAGGCCGATCGGCTGGCGCAGGCGCGCGATCTGGATCGGGGCGGAAGGCTGGGGCATGTCTCTCTATCCGGCTATCTATGTTTTTCGGCGACCATTGCGCCTGTCCCACAGGAATTCGGCAATTCCAAGGCGGCAGCAAATGCGGGCCATGCCACCCCCTCGCTGAACCTGCGACAACGGGCTAAGAGGGGCAAATCGCACGCAATCAGGCAGGGCCATGCAGACCGGAACGCTCAAGCTCAAGATCCAGATCCTTTGCGGGGATGAGATCGCCATGGGACCGGGCAAGGCCGATCTGCTCGATGCGATCGCGCTGCACGGCTCCATATCGGCGGCCGGACGAGCACTGGGCATGAGCTATCGGCGCAGCTGGCTGCTGGTCGACACGATGAACCGCTGCTGGAACGACCGGCTGGTCGAGACGGTCGCCGGCGGCGGCCGGGATCGTGGCGCGCGGGTGACGGAAGCAGGTCAGGCCGTGCTGGCTGCCTATCGCGCGCTGGAAGAGGCCGCGCTCACCGCGACCGGAGGACAGGCGCAGGGCCAGCTTGACGCCCTGCTGCGGCCGATCCCCCTGCCCGCCCCTCTTTCATAATTTCTTGCCGCAGGCTTCAGCCGGCATGGCGAAGCGTGGATCGGTGAGGAAAGTCCGATCGGTCAGGCTATCGAGGAAAGCCGTGATCGCGATCCGTTCGGCGTCGGTCAGTTTCTGGCCATGACGCAGGATCGCCGCATCCAGCGTTTGCGCGGACCCATCATGCCACCAGGGCCCCGTCACCGTGACATTGCGGAGAGACGGCGTGCGAAAACGCCCGGCATCACTGGTCAGCCCCGTCTTTTCGGCCAGCCCCTGATCGGCGGCCGCCGCCGGTTCCAGCCGATGATAGGCGCCGTCGCTGAAATCCCGCCCCGCATGGCATGATGCACAGCCCTTGTCCGCGAACAGATGTGCGCCCTGCCGGGCCGACATCGACAGGGCATCGGCCTGCCCCCGTCGATCGCGATCATAGGGGCTGTCACGCGAAATCAGCGTGCGTTCGAACGCCGCCAGTGCCGCCGACACCGTCGCGATGTCGATCCGGCCGCGACGGTCCGGGAAAGCGCGCGCGAACATCCGGCGATAGCAGGCATCGGCGCCCAGCCGACGCGGGAGTTCCGCCTCCAACCCCTTCATCCCCATTTCGACGGGATGCTCGCCGAGCAGCGGCACGGCGACCTGCGCCTCCAGGCTGGTGATCCCCGGATCGGCCATGGTGAGGCGCGGCAACCAGGCGACATTGGCCAGGCCCGGCACATTGCGCAGCCCCGGATCGCCATGGACGCCCGGCCGCGTGCGGTTGCCGTCGGCAAAGCCGCGATGCTGCTCATGGCATCCGGCACAGCTCAACGTGCCATTGGCCGACAGGTCGGCGTCATAGAAAAGGCGACGGCCAAGCTCGACCTTCGCCGCGCTCATTGCGTTACCGACCGGGACCGGGGGCGGTGCTTCGCCCAGGGGCAAGTTCCAATGCCACGGCCGCCCCGCCCCGATCAGCAGCAGCGTCGCGAGCAATAGCAACCAGCGCGCCGGCTTCACGGCAGACGGGTCACCAGCACCGTCATCTGCGGATCGCCATTGGCCGCGAGTTGCAGGATATAGTCGCCTGGTTCCAGGCTGTAATCGACCATCTTGCGGATGCCGGTGCAATCGGGGCCATAACCATGCGCGATCGAGGTCGCGGCAGTGCCGTCCTTCACCACATCGACCCAGGCGCCACTGCTCAGCGCCACCCGCCATGTGCCGGGCTGATCGACGGTGAAATGGACGATGCCACCGAAGCTGACACTGCCGCCGGGTTTGGCCGGCCGAAGCGGATAGCTGATCCTGGGCGTCGGCAGCAGGGTCAGCGCCACGGCCTGCCCGGCTTTCAGCTTGACCTTGCTGGCTCCCTTGGCATCCGCCGCCGCCTTCATCGGCTGCGGCGCGCGCCAGGATGCCATCTCCGCCGGCGGATCGGCCGGGGCAGTGCAGGCCGGCATGCCCGACATTTGCGCGAAGGCCGATGCCGGCACCAAGGCCGCGCACAGGGCCGGAAACAGCAGGAACAGTGGCTGACGCACGGGCTTCCCTCCCGAAAGCAAAACTATATACGGCGGGATATAGCGAGTCGAACGACCAAGAATAGGGGGATTTTCATGCGACAGACCATGATGCGCATTTTGCTGGCCAGCGCGTGCTGCTGGACCGCGACGGCCCAGGCGCAGGGCGCGCCCGACGCGGCCGGCGACAGCGATCGCTTCTCACTCGGCCAGATCATCGTCACCGCCCCCCGCACCAGCGGGATCGAGATTGACGGCAGCACCCTGTCCTCCGACGCCATCTACAGCTTCAACCGCACCTCGCTCGACGATGCGGTCAACCTCATGCCCGGCGTGTCCGCCGGCAACAGCGGCGGCACCCGCAACGAGCGACTGGTTTTCGTGCGTGGCTTCGACCGGTTCCAGGTGCCGCTCTCGATCGACGGCATCCGTGTCTATCTGCCCGCCGACAACCGGCTCGATTATGGCCGCTTCCTGACCACCGACATTGCCGAGGTCCAGGTGGCCAAGGGCTATGCCTCCGTGCTGGACGGCCCCGGCGCCATGGGCGGCGCCATCAATCTGGTGACCAGCAAGCCGACCAAAGCGCTCGACATCGACCTGCGCGGACAGGTCAGCTTCGACAATGACATGGACTATGCCGGCTATACCACGTCGGCCAAGGTCGGCACCCGGCACGATCTCTGGTATGCGCAGGCCAGCTATGCGCGCAGCTTTACCGATCATTGGGATCTGCCCAATGGTTTCACGCCGCGTGTTCCCACGCTGGAAGATGGCGGCGCGCGCGACTTTTCAAGGGCGGAAGACTGGCGGGTCAATGCCAAGGTGGGATTCACCCCCAATGCCACCGACGAATATGCGCTGAGCTATACCCATCAGGAAGGATCGAAGAGCGCGCCGCTGCATATCAGCGACACGGTCACCACGGCGCGTTTCTGGGACTGGCCGTCCTGGGACATCACCAGCGTCTATTTCCTGTCGACCACGGCGCTGGGCGATCGGGCGACGCTCAAGACCCGCGCTTATTATAACCAGTTCGATTCGATGCTCCGTTCCTTCAACGACCGAACGCAGACCACGCAGAGCCGGCCCTACGCCTTTGACAGCCCCTATGAGGACAAGGCCTGGGGCGGATCGGCCCAGCTCGATTTCAGTGCGACCGATGCGGACACGCTCCGCCTCGCCTTCCATTATCGCCATGATGAGCATGTCGAGTTCCAGACCAGCTTTTCGACGGCCGGCGTTGCGACCACTGAGCCGAAACAGACCCAGAGCGAGGCCACCTATTCCATCGCGTTGGAAAATGAGCTGGCGCTGAGCCCGACGCTCCGCTTCACCCTGGGTGGCAGCTATGACTGGCGCAATCTGGAGCGGGCCGAGGAATATGGCGCCCCGCTCGGCACGTCGGGCACGCCATCGGTCATCTACAATTACCCGCGCAGGGACGCCGACACCTGGAACGCACAGGGCCGGTTCGACTGGCAGGCCAGCGATGCGCTGTCGCTCCACGCCAGCCTGTCATCGCGTGCCCGCTTCCCGACCATCTTCGAACGGTTCAGCCAGCGCTTCAACACTGCCATTCCCAATCCCGACCTGAAGGCCGAACGGGCGACCAATGCGGAGATCGGCGGAAGCTGGAGCCAGGGATCCATCCGGCTGGAGGGCGCGCTCTTCTACAGTTGGGTGCGGGACGCGATCTTCAGCGTGCCAACGCCGGCCTATCCCTGCACCGCGTCGACCACGCCGCCCGCCGTCCCGACCACGGGCTGCGCTCTCACCAACCTCAGCCAGAGCCGCAATGTCGGCAAGGGCGAATATTATGGCATCGAACTGTCGGCGTCGGCGACGCTGCTGCCGGGGCTGGACGCGGGCATCAACTATACCGGCATCAAGCGCGACCTGACCGATCCGTCCAACGCGCGCTTCCGTCCCACCGGCGTTCCCACGCACAAGGGCTTTGCCTATCTCGACTGGGCGCCTGTCGAACGGTTGCACATCGTCCCGAGCGTCGACCTGGCGTCGAACCGCTGGACCCTGTTCACCGCAACCCCGGCCTCACAGCCCGCCCGCTATTACCGCACCGGCGCCTATGTGAATGCCAGCCTGCGCGTCGATCTGGCGCTGACCGACCAGATCGACCTCGGCATTGGCGGGCGCAATCTGTTCGATGACTATTATACGCTGACGGATGGTTTTCCCGAACCGGGACGCACCGTCTATGCGTCGGCGCGTTTCCGCTATTGAACCGAACGCGGCCGGGCAGGGATAATGGTTTATCTTTGCCCGGCCGCAGGTTATCGTGATCCGCGGTCGCTATCCTCGCATCGCATCGGGAATGATGATGGTCGATCTGTTTCCGCCACCACAGGATCGCAATGCCGGACACGACAGCGCCCGGTCGGCGCCACGGCATGATCCCGTCCCGCAGCATGGCGAGGATGCGGATGGCCCCAGAATCTGGCCTTTCCCCCATCATCTGGCCGAAACCGGCGTGCAGTTCCTGTCGCGCTGGGCCGGCCCCATGGCCCTTGTCGGCGCGCTGCTTCTGATCGGCTGGTGGCTGTTTCGCTGAGCGATTTGATTCGACGTCGTTTCCGTCAGGCCAGCGACGCCTCTGACCACATCTGATCGTTTTTCCCTGCGACAGAACGAAGGGGCGGCAGGATGAAAAATGCGCGCTCAACGGATCGTCGGAAATGTGCGTCCGAATATCCCTCCCCCAATTGTAACAACCGAGCAACTATGTCCTGCTGCTACGCAACATAAATCAAAGGCAGCGGATGTCCTGGGGAAAGATCGCCACCGTCTGACGACGGGCGGGCGGACCATGACGTCACGACGCATTTAAAGGGTTGCCGATGTCCAAAATAGATCTGGCGATTGCAGGAACCCCCAGTCGCCAGCCCGCCACCGCCGCTTTCCAGCGGAACGCGCGCCTGTGGCTGAGCCTGGTTCTGCTGCTTGCAGACATGATGGCCCTGGCCGCAGGGTTCGTCATCGGCCTGCGCGTGGCGGGTATTCCGATCCTGTCGATGGAGGTCTGGCAACCACTTGCCGGCGGGATATTGGTCTATGGCACCATCGCCTTTCACAACCAGGCCTATAACCCGCGTTGCCTGACCAGCATGACGGCCTCATGCCGCAGTGCAGTAATGGCCTTCGCCGGAACCCTGTTGATCTTCCTGCTGGTCGTCTTCTCGCTGAAGGTCACCGACAATTTCTCGCGCCTGGGCATCAGCACCGGCCTGTTCTTCAGCGGCGCGCTGATCGTGATGCAGCGGGTGCTGGTCGTCCGCGCCGTTCGCCGCAATTTCGCCGAAGGCCTGTTCGCCCAGTTGCTGATCATCGACGACGGCCTGATCCCAGACGATGTCAATGGCATGACGATCGTGGATGCACCGACGCTCGGCCTGCGCGCCGATCTGGACGATCCCTATATGCTGCATCGCCTTGGCATGCTGCTGCGCGATTTCGATCGGGTGGTCATTTCCTGCCCGTTGGAGCGCAAGGCCGACTGGGCGCAGATGCTCAAGGGTGGCAATATCCTGGGCGAGATCATCGTGCCGGAACTCGACCCGATGGCGCCGCTCGCGGTGCAGAGCCATCGCGGCGTGTCGACGCTGGTGGTGGCACGCGGCCCGCTCAATCTTGCCAACCGCGCCAAGAAGCGGCTGCTCGACATCATCCTGACCGTGCCGGTGCTGATCGCGCTGGCGCCGCTGATGATCGCCGTTGCCGTCGCCATCCGGCTGGACTCGCCGGGCCCGGTCTTCTTCCGTCAGGAACGGATCGGCCGCGGCAACCGCCTGTTCCACATCCTCAAGTTCCGCAGCATGCGGGTGGAACAGTGCGACACCGCCGGCGCCACCTCGACCCAGCGCGACGATAATCGCATCACCCGCGTCGGCCGCTTCATCCGCAGCACCAGCATCGACGAGCTGCCCCAACTGCTCAACGTGCTGCTCGGCGAGATGAGCCTGGTCGGCCCGCGCCCCCATGCGCTGGGCTCGACCGCCGAGGACCAGCTGTTCTGGCAGGTCGACCGCCAATATTGGCATCGCCATGCGCTCAAGCCCGGCATCACCGGCCTGGCCCAGATCCGCGGCTTCCGCGGCGCGACCGAAACCCGGCGCGACATTCTGAACCGGGTCGAGGCGGATCTGGAATATCTGCACGGCTGGAGCCTGATGCGCGACATCGGCATCCTGGTCGGCACGGCACGGGTTCTGGTTCACCGCAACGCCTATTGATCCCGCCTGCTGGTGAAGCCCCAATGTTTACAGGGGCTTTGACCAGGATTGAGGATTTTCAGCATCAGAAGCCGGCTTTTGCGATGAGCTGAGCCGGCTTTCATGCCGATGTAAACTATTTGTGAACCCTAAAATCCTATATTAACGACCGTTCATAAAGTTCCCAGGATGACGGTCGTGGCTGATGAATTGGCGGCAGTTGCCGCAACGAAAACCTCCTTTTCCGATGCGGGCATCGCCGTCCGCGATCTCCCCGAAAACGGCCATGCGCTGTCGATCGCCGACCGCGCGGAAGGGCCGATTCAGTTTGTTTCGCGCTGGGCGGGCATCCTCGCCTTCTGCGCGGCAATCGGCGCGATCGCTTATCTGATCTTCTGATCGGGGCCAGTTTCCTTGCCCTCAGATTAACAGCCGGGATCGGCTGTTAACGGCTCCTTTCGTCGATGAAACGAGCCGTTGTTTTGGCGCGACAAGTCGCGTCCGGACCCGTGTGCATTACGTAAAAATACGATTAGCATGCCCCTTGTTGCTGCAATGCAATAAGGATTCATGCGTTTGGATAATGCCCATAACCCGTGTTTGCGGGCGCGCCCCTGTGCGCCCGCAGCAAATGATTTTGGATGGCCGCATGCGGCCGCCATGGCCGCTCTTGGCGGCGCAATGCTGTTCGCCGGGCTGCCCTCCACGGCGCAGGCCCAGGATGATGACAAGCGCATAGATACGCTCGGCCTGCACCTGACGGCCGGGCTCGATCTTCTCTATGACGACAATGTCTATCGCGTCGACGACCGGGTCGAAGACCCCACCGGCGACCTGATCGTCACGCCCTCGATCGAGGCGACCTATGCCCATCCGCTCGGGCGGCACGACATCCAGGTCCGGGCCAAGGCCGGCTATGACCAGTTCGTGTCGGAGACCCAGCGCAGCAAGCTGCGACTCGATGCGGAGGCCAAGGCGACGATTCGATTCGGAGCCACCTGCGGCATCACGCCGCGCGCCAGCTATCGCCAGCAGCGGGCCGATTATGGCGACATCAACGCCGCGACCGAAAATCTCCAGCGCTTCTCCACGCTGGGGGCCGACCTGTCGTGCGAGCGGCCGGGCTTCTTTCCCGTCGCCGGCTACCAGCATGACACGACGCGCAATGCCGATGATTTCGACTATGCCGACCAGGATAGCGACAGCTTCAAGGTTGGCCTTGGCTATAACAAGCCCAGCTTCGGCACGCTCACCACTTATTATGAGCGGACGGTCAGCGACCGGCGCACGCTGGGCATCAAGAACCGTATCAACGCCTATGGCCTGCGCTACCAGCGCTCGGTGACGCCGATCACCCAGATCGACGCCGACCTGCAATGGCTGGATGTCAGCAGCGATTCCGCCGCGGTCGGCAATTATAATGGCATGGGCTGGGATGTGCGGCTGTCGACCAGCATCATTCCGCGCGTGAAGCTGACGGCCTCCACCGCCCGCGACATCATGAACGACAGCCTGATCGCCAGCGGCTTCGCGATCCGTTCCAGCTATCGGATCGAGGGGGAGATCGCGATCAGCGAACTGACCTCGGCCGGCCTTTATGCCGACTGGCAGAGGCGCAAGTTCCGGCAGGATGCGGCGCTGCGCCCCTTCTCGATCGAGGCGGACCGCAATCGCCAGTTCGGCGCGACGCTCAAGCGCAAGCTGACCGATCGCTTCGATCTCAGCCTCGACGCCCAACATTACCGCCGTCGTACCGACACCGATGTCTCCAACTATAGCGGCACGCAGGTGACGCTCTCAGCGCTGCTGCGCTTTTGACCCGAAGGGAGCCTGACCCATGAGAATAGCGACACGCTTCCATATCCTTGCCGCCTTCCCCCTGCTGGCGGTGCCGAACGCATTGTCGGCCCAAACCCAAACGGCCCAGGTCCAGGCAGCACAGGCGCCTGCCGGTGCTGCCGCCGCTGCGGCGGTTGCCGCCACGCCCGCGCGGCCGGCGGCCTCTGCCCCCGCCGGCTATCTGCTCGGCCCGGACGATCAACTGAAGATCTCGATCTTCGGCCAGCCCGACCTGTCGACCGAAACCCGGATCAAGGCCGACGGCACGGTGCTGCTCGCGCTGGTCGGGCCGGTGGATGCGAAAGACAAGACCACGTCCCAGCTCGCGTCCGACATCGCCGCCAGCTATGCCGGTGGCGGCTATCTGACCAAACCCTCGGTCAGTGTCGAGGTGAGCGACTATGTCAGCCGCTCGGTCACGGTGCTGGGCAATGTGCCCCAGGCCGGCAATTACCCGCTCGACCGCAACTATACCGTGGCATCGATGCTGGCCAAGGCTGGCGGCGCGACCACGGCCGGCGCCAATGCCGTCATCCTGACCCCGGCCGATGGCAGCGGCGCCGTGCGCATCTCGCTCACCGACATGAGCGCCGGCGCCGGCCGGCCGCTCCAGGCCGGCGACATCCTGTTCGTACCGCCGGCCGAGAAGGTCTATGTCTATGGCCAGGTCCAGCAGCCCGGCGCCTTCTCCTATGTCGCGGGCCAGACCTTCCGCCAGGCGCTTGCCCTGGCCGGTGGTCCGACCCTCGCCGGTTCGACCCGCAGCATCAAGGTGAAGCGCGGCGGCCAGGAGGTCCAGGCCAAGCTGGATGATCCGGTGAAGCCCGAAGACGTCCTCATCATCCGGGAGAAGCTGTTTTGACCGCGATGGAACATGATTTCGGCGCCCGCTCGGCGGGTACGCTCGACTGGCTCTGGTCCCTGCCGCGCCGACTGGCCGGCAGCTCCAGCCCCTCCGCCCGTGTCATCCCCGATCAGGCTCCGTTACTGCTGGAGGAACCGGTTGCACCGAGCTTCCACCGGACGGCAGAGCCCGAACCGGCGCCCGACGACACCCCGCGACCGCTTTCGATGGGCGCGATGGCAACGCCGCTCAAGCCCATCAGCCTGCGCCGGGATTCGATCTATAGCGCCTTCAACACCGCCATGCCGGTGACCGACCGCCATGGTCTGGCCGGCCGAAACAATGAGCTGGAAAAGCTGGTCGAGGCGATCGTGGTCCAGCGCAAGCATGCGATCATCTTCGGCACGCGCGGATCGGGCAAGACCTCGCTTGCGCGCGTCTTCGGCGATCTGGCGGACGAGGCGGGCTGCGTTGCTCTCTATGGGTCGGCGAGCGGCGAGGCCGATTTCGACTCGCTGTTCCGCCCCTTCCTCACCGAACTACCGATGAGCGGCGCGGGTCAGGAACGGGCCCGCAAGCTCGCCACCGGCCCGCTCGACGTGAATGGCCTTGCGACCCTGCTGGTCGAGGAGGTGCGCCAGCGCTCCATCCTGATCCTCGACGAATATGACCGGGTCCGCTCCGACACCGCCAAGCAGGATGTCGCAACGCTGCTCAAGCTGCTGACCGATATCCATTCGCCGGTGCAGGTCGTACTGGTCGGCATTGCCGGGGATGTCGACGGCCTGATCGCCGCCCATCCCTCGCTCCGCCGCCATATCGCACCCCAGAGGGTCAGCCCGATCGCCCGCCCCGAACTGGAACTGCTGCTGGCAAGCTGCGGCGAGAAGGCCGGGCTGTCGATCACGCCCGAAGCCGTGGAGGCGCTGGCCGGCGCAGCAATGGGGTCGCCCTATCATGCCCGGCTGTTCGGCATGCAGGCGGCGCTTGTGACCGAGGCCAGCGGCCGCGAGCAGGTGACCGCCAGCGATGTCGAACAGGGGCTGGCCAGCGCGCTGGACGACTGGGCGGAAATGAGCAGCGCCAGCCATGGCCTGTTCACCCGCGCCCTGCGCGACAGCGCATCCGGGCGCCGGATGATCGCGCTGGCCGGCATCGTCGCGTCGCAGATGTCGGCGATTTCGCTGGAGCGGCTGCTGCGCGTCGGCAGCGACATATTGGGCGAATATCCGGGCATGGAAGCCGATGCCAGCGATGCGCTGGCTCGGTTGGAGCCTGCCCTTACGCCCACGCCGGGCGGCGAATTGTGGATGTTTGAAGATACGCTGGCGCCGCAATTTCTGCTGCTGATGGCCAAGCAGCCCGCGCCGCGCACCGTCGCGCCGACGCCGGCCGAGGAAATGCGCGCCATGCTCCGAGGAGTGGACGGACTATGACGATGAACCCCCTGGACCTTGCCGCCGCCGTCAAGGCGCGCTGGCGGGTCGCCGCGATGATCGGCGGCGCCCTGTTCCTGCTGATCGCGGTCGCGGCCTTCATGCAGTCGCGCCAATATATGGCGACGACCTCGCTGATGCTGGACCTGTCGCAGACCGATCCGACCGACACGACCCAGAATCAGGGCCGGGTCGAGGTGGACTCGATCCTGGGCACCCAGACCGACATCATCCGCAGTGCCAAGGTGATCAATGCGGTCGCCAAGGAAGCGGGCTTCATCGACGCGCTGCCCGCGGACATGCCAGCCGATGCCCGCCTGCAACAGGCCGCCGCGCGCGTGCGCGCCGGGCTGCTGGTCACCACCGGCCGCCAGAGCAACGTGCTGCAAATCCAGTATCTCGATCCCGATCCGCAGGTCGCCGCCCGCGTCGCCAACCTCGCCGCGCAGATCTACATGCGCGAGCAGGTGGAACTGCGTGCCTCGCCGGCGCGCACCTCGGCCAAATGGTTCAACGAACAGACTGCCGACGTGCGCCGCCGCTATGAGGATGCGCAGAAGCGCCTGTCCGACTTCCAGCGTGCCCATGACATCATCGGCATCAACCGCATGGATCTTGAGGCCGAGAAGCTGAAGAACATGTCCTATCAGCTGACCCAGGCCCAGGCCGAAGCCGCCGCCGCGCGCGGCAAGGCCGGCGCCGGTTCGGTGTCCGACATCGAAGGGTCGCTGATCGTCCAGAATTTGCAGGAACAGGTCGCGGCCCAGTCGGCCAAGGTGCAGGAACTGGGCAAAACGCTCGGCCCCAATCATCCGACCATGGCAGCCGCTTCGGCGCAATTGTCCGAACTCCAGGCCAAGCTTGGCGCCGCGCGCGCCAGCCAGGCCGGTGCGGTCAGCGCCAACAGCGTCGCCGCCAGCCGCCGCGAGGGCGACCTCAAGTCGAACATGGCCTCGCAGGAAGACCGCATGATCCGCATGTCCGACGTGCAGGACCAGTTGATGGTCATGCAACGCGACGTCGATGCTGCCCGCCAGACCTATGACACGGTGCGCCAGCGCTTCAACGAAGCGGCACTCAAGAGCCAGATCTCGCAACCCAATGCCAGCCTGCTCGACGAGGCGACCGTGCCGCTGCTGCCCGCCAAGCCCAACCTGCTGCTCTGGCTGGTGGGTGGCATCGCCCTTGGCCTGGTCGGCGGCATTGCGGCGGTCGTCCTGATCGAAATCGCTCAGCCCCGCGTCCGCTCCGCCGCCGGCGTGGCCCGCGCGACCGAGGTCGAAGTCATCACCGAATTGCTGCCTGCCCCCGCACGGGGCGGTTGGCTCCCCAAGCGACAGGAGGCCGCATGAGACTGCGTTCCACGGCTAGTGCCCATCCCCATCTGACCGCCGGCGCCACGACCGGCCTCAAGCCCCGCGCCCGCGATACCAAGGATTTCGCGCAACTTGCGGTCGAACATGGCTTCCTCGCCGAAACCGACATCGGCCGGATCGAAGCCCATGGCCATGCCGCCGGCCAGCCCTTCCAGCAGGCGGCGATCGACCTTGGCCTGCTCGATCCCGAGACGGCGGGCATCATCCTCGCCATGCAGGGCGGCTTCCCGCTGCTGGCGGCCGGCGACCAGCGGGTCGATCCGCTGGTGGTCAGCGCCTTCGACCCGGCGGACGCCTATGCCGCCAAGGTCCGCACCATCCGCGCCAAGATGCGCGCGGCAGCAAAGGACAGCGACGGCGCAGCCCTGCGCCTTGCCATCCTGTCGATCGACGCGGGCGACGAGGCCGCGATCCTTGCCGCCAATCTCGCCGTCGTAATGGCGCAGATGGACGGGCAGACGATGCTGGTCGATGTCGATATCGACCGCCCCTCGCTTGATCGGCTGTTCCGCGTCGCCAACAAGGCGGGTCTGGCCGAACAATTGCTTGGCAGCGCCGCGCTGCTGCCTGCCGCGCGCACGGCGGTCGATGGCCTGTGGCTGATGACCGCCGGCCGGGCATCGGGCAGCGCATCCAGCCTGGTGACCAAGGGGCCGCTGGCGGACACCGCCGCTGGCTGGGGCCTGCACGACACGTCGATGCTCTTCTACCTCGCCCAGCGGCGCGGTGAGCAGACGCCGTTCGGCTCCATCCTCGCGGGCTTCGATGCCGTCACCATTGTCGCCCGGCGCGGTGAGACCGCGATCGCCGACATGCGCCGCGTGATCGACGATCTCGATCGCCACGGCGTCGCAATCGCAGGGAGCGTGATCGCATGAGCCTTGAGCAGGCCATTCCCCGCCAACCGCTGCAACAGCCCGTGTCCACGCCGGAGGAGATCGCCCTGGTCGGCGGCATTCCGGTGTCGACCCTGTCGCTCGATGCGCTGATCGACCAGATGCTGGGCGAGGCGCCGCTGCGCCGCGCGCTCGACCAGCGCCCGCTGCTGATCTTCGACTGCAACGGCCAGGGCCTGTCGATGAACGCCACGGACAAGGGCTTTCGCGACAATCTGGCGCAGGCGGACCTGATCCATGCCGATGGCCAGATCGTCGTCGCCGCCTCGCGCTGGGTCGGCCAGCCGCCGATCGCCGACCGGTCGAGCACCACCGACATGTTCATCGACAGCCTGGTGCCCGCAGCGAAGGCGGGGGTCAGCTACTATCTGCTCGGCGGCGAGGAAAAGGTGAACGCCGCCTGCGCCGATCGGATCGTCGAGATGGCACCGGGCCTTACCGTCGCGGGACGCCGCAACGGCTTCTGGAAGCCGGAGGAGGAAGATGCGGTGATCGACGCGATCAACGCGGCCGCGCCCGACGTCCTGTGGGTCGGCACCGGCAAGCCGCGCGAGCAGGCCTTTTGCGTGCGCAATCGCGATCGTATCAAGGCCGGCTGGATCGTCACCTGCGGCGGCCTGTTCAACTATATCACCGGCGACTATCCGCGCGCGCCGATGTGGATGCAGCGCAATGGCCTGGAATGGCTGCACCGCATGGGCACCCGGCCCAAGGAACTGGCCTGGCGCTATATCACCACCAATCCCCATGCCCTGTGGCTGATCTGGAAGCACCGCCATGGCTGAGGCGCAGGCGGCTTCCGGCCGTACCCAGCGCCTGGGCACCATATTCGGCCGCTTCGGCCTCGCCAGCTTCTCCTCGGCGATCGTCTCGGTCAGCCATCTGCTGGTCCAGCTCTTCTCGATCCACCATCTCGCGACCACCGGCATCGGCGTGCTCGCCTTCCTGCTGGTCATCATCCAGTTCGGCTACAGCCTGTCCAACGCGCTGGTGTCGACGCCCTACACGATCGCCGTCAATCAGGGCGAGGATGTCGATCGCGCGGCGCATGGCTTCTTCTTTCCGGTCAACCTGCTGCTCTCGCTCAGCCAGGGGCTGATCTGCGCCGCCATCGCCTGGACCACCGCCTCGCCACAGGCCGCGCTGGTCTTCGGCCTTGCGGGCACATTGTCGCTGATCCGCTGGTTCGGCCGTTCCAACGCCTATGCCCATCATGCGCCGATGCAGGCCGCCCGGTCCGACATCGCCTATGCCGCGACGATCCTCATTGGCCTGCTGGTCGCGATGCGCACCGGCGCGGACCTCTCCAGTATCGGCACCATGCTGGTCGCCGCCAGCCTCGCTGGCCTGCTGCCCTTCGGCAGCCCCTATCTGCGCCGCCATGTCGCCATGTCGCCGCTGGCCGCCCTGCGCGCCTATCGCCCGGTGTGGAAGGAACAGTCGGCCTGGACGCTGGTCGGCGTGCTGTCGACCGAGGCGACGTCGAACGCCCACAGCTATGCCGTGACCCTGCTCGCGGGGCCGACCGCCTTCGCGCCGATCGCCGTCGGCATGCTGTTCTTCCGCCCGGTCAATGTCTGCATAACCGCCCTCACTCAGCTGGAACGCCCGCGCATGACCCGTGCCGTCGCGCGCGGCGATCATCAGGCCGCGATCCAGTCGGAACGCATCTTCATGGGCGCCCTTGTCTTCCTGTGGCTCGGCACCTGCGTCGTCGCGGCCGGCGCGCTCTATTTCTTCCCCGGCCTGATCCTCAAGCCCACGCTCGACCATCAGCTGGTGATCACTGCCGTGGCGCTCTGCGCCCTGCTCTCGCTGGTCCAGTGCGTGCAGACGCCGATGAGCGTCATGACCCAGGCACGCAAGGCCTTCCGTCCGCTCGCCGCCCAGAGCCTGCGTAGCTGCGGCGTCGGCATTGCCGCCGTCACCCTGCTGACCCTGCTGGTCGCGCCCGTCTTCTCGATCGCCGGCGTCGTGCTGTCGCAGTTCGTCATGATGCTCGGCATCTGGCAACTCGACCGCAACTGGCGCCGCAACCAGGCGGAGGGTTGAGCGATGGCAAGCACCCCCTGGCATCGTGACATTCCCGCGCCGGTCCTGGCCCGGCCGGGCGTCGCCGCCATCAAGAAGACCGAAAGCGCCCGGCTGATCCTGGTCGCCCAAATCTTCTATTTCACCTTCCTGATGCTGGTCTTCATCGGCCAGCAGCCTTTCGCCTCGCGCACCCAGGATGAACTGGTCGCCATGGCGCAGGAAAATAATGGTTCGGACCTGTTCAAGCAGGCGCTGTTCATCGGCTTTGCGATGCTGCTGACCGGCGTGCAGCTGATCCGCCGCTATCCGCCACGCTATCGCTTCACGCTCTGGCCGCTGGCCATCATGCTTGCCTGGTTCTTCATCACCTGCAGTTGGGGCGTCGATCCGTTCGTATCGTTCAAGCGGGCGATGCAGCAGTTGATCGTGATCTACATCACCTTCAGTGCGCTCAGCCTGATCGGCCCTGAAAGGCTGCTCCAGGCGCTGCGCTACGCGCTCATCCTGTCCCTCATCATCTGCTGGGTCTCGCTGCCCTTGACCTCCGCGGCAGTGCATCCGCCGACCGAGAGCGACAAGGCACTGATCGGCGCCTGGCGCGGCTTCTTTTTCCACAAGAATATTGCCGGCGCGGTCATGGCGCTCACCTTCATGGTCGCGGCCAATGCCTGGGTCGATACCAAGAAATGGTATTATGCCCTCTTCTCGGTGATGGCCTTCGTCTTCGTGATCGGCACCAAGAGCAAGACCTCGCTCGCCTTGTCCTTCGCCATCCTGGGCGTCTGCGCCGTCTATCGGGCACTGAGCGATTCCACCCAGAAACGGGCGGTGCTGCTGATCATGGTCGCGCTCGGCATGGTCGGGGTGCTGTGGCTATATGTCGCCTTCCAGCCGGTGGTGGAGCGGATCTTCGCCGACCCCACTTCCTTCACCGGCCGCGTGTCCATCTGGGAAGTCGACCTCGCCTATCTCAAGGACCATCCGTTCCTGGGCGCGGGTTTCGGCGGCTTCTGGCAGGTCGGCGATCGCAGCCCCTCGCTCGATTATCTCAACCAGGCGTTTCAGACCCTGACCGCCCATTCGCACAATGGCTATCTGGAAATCCTGGTGACCACCGGACCGCTCGGCCTCATCATGTTGCTGCTCACCTTCCTGGCGCTGCCTGCCATCTGGTTCCTGACCGGGGCGACGCCGCAGAACCGGCCGATCATGGTGCCCTGCTTCGCGATCTGGGTCTTCGTCCTCTACCAGAATCTGCTGGAAACCTCGTTCTTCGACAAGGATCGGCAGGTCTGGGTGATCTTCCTGGCGGCCATCGCCGCCGCCCACGCCACCTACAAGGCGCGCCCGCTTCCGCAGTGGCGCCGCCGCTTTCTCGCCCGCCCGGAGGCTTCCCATGGCTAATGTCGTCATCTGCATCGCGACCTGCAATCGCCCCCAGGGGCTGCGGCGCACGCTTGCCTCGCTCACCACGCTCGAAACCCGCCACCGGATCGATGTGCTGGTCGCCGACAATGATGCCAGGGAGCAGCAGGGGCTGGCCGTGGTGGAGGCGCTGGCGACATCGGGCTATCGCTGGCCGATCGAGGCGCTGCTGGTGCGGGAGCGCGGTATTCCCCTGGTCCGCAATGCGCTGGTCGAGGCGGCTCTCGCCCGGCCCGGCGTCACCCATGTGGCGATGATGGACGATGACGAGGCGGCATGCCCCGGCTGGATCGACGCGCTGGTGACGGCCGCCGACCGCTGGGACGCCGATGTCGTCGGCGGCGCGGTGCTGCGCGAGATGGACAGCCCGCTGCCCGCCTGGGCCTCGCGCCATCCGCTGCTCCAGCCCAAGCGGCGCGACAAGTCCGGCCCGGTCTCGCTGGTCGACAGCACCGCCAATGTGCTGATGTCCGCCAACGCATTGCGCCGCATCGGCGCCCGCCCGTTCGACGAGCGCATGGCGCTCACCGGCGGGTCGGACAAGCAGCTCTTCACCCGTATGCAGCGCGCCGGTTTCCGCTTCGCCTGGTCGGAGGAAGCGCTGGTCACCGAACTCATCCCAGCCAGCCGGGTTACCGCCAAATGGCTGCTGATGCGCGGCTATCGTGTCGGCATGACCGACATGATCGTCGCCCGCACCCATGGCGGCGCCCTTCGTGCGGCGCTCAGCGAAAGCCCCCGCATCGCGGTCGGCTTCCTGGTCGGCGCGGTCGGCCCCCTCACCACATTGGACCGCGGCAAGCGGGTGGAGCGCCTCGGCAAGCTCTATCGCGCCGCGGGCAAAATCGCCGGCCTCACCGGCATCCATTATGAAGAATATCGAAAGGTCCATGGCGCATGACCAACATCCCCTTCTTCTCCGTCGTCATCCCGCTCTACAACCGCGCCGACGTGGTCACCGACACGATCCGGTCGGTACTGGCGCAGGACTGGACCGATTTCGAGATCGTCGTCGTCGATGATGGCTCGCATGACAATCCCGGCCCGGTGATCGAAGCGATCGGCGACCCGCGCCTGCGTTACATCCGGCAGGACAATGCCGGTGGTGGTGCGGCGCGCAATCGGGGCATTCTCGCCGCCGAGGGGCGCTACATCGCCTTCCTCGATTCCGACGACCTGTTCCTGCCCGGCAAGCTGTCGACCATGGCGGAAGCGCTGGCGGGCGACGGCGGCCGCACGGTTCTCTATTCGCGGATGAAAGTCGATCGAGGCGTCGATCGCTACTGGATCCGCCCCGACCGCGGCATCCGGGAAGATGAGGATGTTGGCGAATATCTCTTCTGCGCCAACCAGTTCATGCAGACCTCAACGATGGTCGTACCGACCCGGATGGCCCAGCAGGTGCTGTTCGACCCCGCGCTCAAGAAGGGGCAGGATCTCGACTTCTGCGTCCGGCTTCAGGGCGCCGGCGCGCGCTTCCGGATGATCGAACGGCCGCTCACCATCTGGCTGGACGCCACAGAGGTCGGCCGCACCTCCTATGTGCGCGGCTATGAAACCTCGCTCGACTGGCTCGATCGCTGCGGCCATATGCTGACCAACCGGGCGCGGCGTGGCTATCGCGCGACGGTGCTCGCCTATCATATGGCGCCGATCCGCCCGGTCGCGGCGATCCGCGACCTCGCCATCGGCCTGACCGCGGGTGGTGTTCCGCCACGGGTGATCGCGCGCCAGCTGCTGCGCTCCTACATGCCAAAGTCGCTCTATCGTTCGCTCGTCAACGGCTTCGTCCTGCGTTTCGGCAAGGCCGATGCCCTCAGTAGCGGCGCCCGTTCGTGATGGCGGCCTGGCAACCTCCGTCCGCGCTGCAGGAACAGGCGGCTTCGCCGCTCTTTTCCGTGGTCATCCCGACCTATCAGCGTCGCGACAAGGTGGTCGATGCAGTGCTGTCCGCGCTCGACCAGACCATCGCGCTGATCGAGGTGATCGTCGTGATCGACGGATCGACCGACGACACCGAACAGGTGCTGGCCGGGATCGCAGACCCGCGCCTGCGCGTCATCGTCCAGCCCAATCGCGGCGCATCGGCGGCGCGCAACACCGGGATTGCGCAGGCGCGCGGGCGCTATATCGCCTTCCTCGACTGCGATGACCGCTTCCTGCCTCATCATCTCGCCGACCTGCTGCCCCTGCTGCAACAGGACGAGAATGTGGTCGCCTACGGCCAGGTGCTGGTCGATCGCGGCCAGGGACGCAATTTCCTCAAACCTCCCCGCGCGATCGCGACCGGCGAGACGATCGACCGCTATCTCATGTGCGATCGCGGTTTCATCCAGACCAGCAGCCTGGCGCTCAGTCGCGGCCTCGCCAACAAGGTCCGCTATCGCGAGGATGTGAAGTTCGGTGACGATACCGACTTTGCCGTGCGTCTGGCGCTGGCCGGCGGTCAGTTCCAGATGACCGCGCGGCCCGGCACGATCTGGGCCGACCGCGATGCCGAACATCGGCTGTCGGCGGTGCGCGGCAGCGTCGGCAGCCTCATCTGGCTGCGCGACCTGCGCCCGCATATCTCGGCCCGTGCCTTTTCCGCCTATATGGGCTGGCATGCGGCCAAGAGCATCTGGCCGACCAGCCGGTTCCAGGCGATGCGCTATTATGTCGGCGCCGTGCTGCGCGGCGCCTTCGGCCCGCGGCTGGCCGCGACCGTGCTGATGCAGATCATCCTGCCCGATCCCGTCTATCGCCGGATTTCCGACCGTTGGATCGACATGGCCCAAATGGTGGGCGGGAGGCCGCGCCTGTGAAGCGTCGCGAATTTCTGGCCGGCGGCATGGCACTGGCGGCGACACTGCCCGCTGGCGTAGCGGCGGCCGCCATGCCGCCCGGCCTCGCCACCCATGCCCGTGCCAAGGGCCGCTATTTCGGCGCGGCGGTCAAGTCGCGCCAGTTGCGCGAGGATGCGGGCTTCACCCAGGCGGTGGCGCAGGAATGCAATATCCTGGTGCAGGAATATGAGCTGAAGCGCGGCACGACCGAACCCAAACCGGGCCAATATGATTTCAGCGGTGCCGACCAGATCATCGATTTCGCCCAGAAGCATGACATGCGCGCGCGCGGCCATGCCCTGGTCTGGTATGCCGCCCAGCCCAAATGGCTGGAGCCCGCACTGCAGGCCGCCAGCGATCGCGGCCGCCAGAAGCTGATGACGAGCTATATCACCACGGCCATGCCCCGCTATGCCGGCCGCATCCAGGAATGGGACGTGGTGAACGAGGCGCTGGAGCCCAATGATGGCCGCGCCGACGGGATGCGCGCCGACAGCATGTGGATGCAGGCGCTGGGCGAACATTATATCGACATCGCCTTCCACACCGCGCGCGAGACCGATCCCAAGGCGACCCTGTTCCTGACCGATTATGGCATCGAACATGACTCGCCCCGCTGCGAACGGCGCCGGACCGCGATGCTGAAGCTACTCGACCGGCTGAAGGCGCGTGACGTGCCGATCGACGCGATCGGCATCCAGGGTCATCTCAAACCCTATAAGGAAGGGTTCAACGAGCGCCGCTTCGCCGATTTCCTCGACCTGCTGCGCGGCTATGGCCTGAAGCTGGAGATTACCGAGTTCGACATTGCCGACATTGGCGGCCCGCCCAACCCGGCCAAGCGTGACAGCGAAGTTGCCAGTGTCGGCCGCGCCTTCATCGATGTCGCGCTGGACAATCCGGCGATGCAGGCCGTGCTCTGCTGGGGCCTGTCGGACCGCTATTCCTGGTTGTCCAACTACAAGGATTATAAATGGCCCGACGGCCAGTTGTCGCGCGGATTACCGCTGGACGGTTCCCTGCGCCGCAAGCCGCTGTGGGACGCCATCGCCGCCGCCTTCGACGACGCGCCGCCGGCCGGGAGACATGCCGCATGAGAATTTCCTCGCTCACGGGCCTGCGCGGCATCGCCGCCGTTTCGGTCCTGCTCTACCATATTCCCCATGCGCCGGCCTTTCAGGCCTTCGCCATCCCGCTTTTCTCGCGCGCCTATCTGGCTGTCGATCTTTTCTTCATTCTCAGCGGCTTCGTCATTTCCTACGGCTATTATGACCGGCTGATGCACAATCTGGGGCGGTCCAGTTACATGGACTTCCTGATCAACCGCACCGCCCGCGTCTGGCCGCTGCACCTGATCGTCACCCTGGTGTTCATGGCCCGCATCCTGGTCAATGTGTCGGGGACACAGGCGATCCCGCTCGACCTGCCCAATATCCTCACCAACCTGCTGATGATCCAGAGCTGGGGATGGGGCACCCAGCCGATCGCCGGCAACAGCTGGTCGGTCAGCACCGAGGTCGCCGCCTATCTCCTCTACCCGCTGATCGCGATCATGGCCTTTTCCCGCTGGGCCTGGGCGCAACTGGCGCTGTGCGTCGGCATTCTGGTGCTGGTCGCCAGTTCCGGCCGGGGCGCCAGCGGCCCCCTGGATGTCAACGACTATGACACAGTGCTGACGCTGCTGCGCTGCCTTGCCGGCTTTGCGCTGGGCGTCCTGACCTATCGCATCCGCGACATGGCGCTGACCCGCAGCCTGCTCGATGGCCCCGGCCGATTTGCCGCCATATGTGTCATCATCGCTGTCGCCCTGATGCTGCCCCGAGCCGCCGACGTGCTGGTCGTGTGCCTGATGCCCGCGCTGGTCCTCACCTGCTATTATGATGGCGCCGCCGCCCGCGCGGTGATGGCCAACCCGGTCAGCTATCATCTGGGCCTGATCAGCTATTCCATTTACCTCTGGCATCCGCTGGTGCGCGACATCATGGCCCGCGTCATGGGCATTGCCCATCGGCACGGCTTTGTCGGCCATGACTGGATCTTCATCGCCGCCATGCTGATCGCCACCTGGCTGCTCTGCTGGGCCAGTTACCGGCTGATTGAACTGCCGGGTCACAAGATTATCAAATGGCTGCAACGCGGCGGACGCGCCCGCCCGACCCCGATGGAGGTGACTGCATGATGCCCCACGTCCCAACAATCTGGATCGCGATCCCGACCTACCGTCGACCGGGCCAGTTGCGCCACCTGCTCGAAAGCCTGGCCACCGTCGTCCAGCATGACGATGTCCAGTTGCTGGTCGCCGACAATGATCCGGTGGCGCAGGAAGGGGCGATGGTCGCGCACGAGATGCAGGACGATCCCGATTATCCTCTGCCGATCCATATCCTGCATGTGCCCGAGCCGGGCCTTTGCTCGGTCCGCAACGCGATCGTCGCCACCGCGCTCGCGGCTCCGGCAATGCAATATCTGGCGATGATCGATGATGACGAATGGCCACAACCCGGTTGGCTCGACGCACTCCTCGCAATTCGAGAGATGTGCGGCGCCGATGTGGTTGGCGGCCCCGTCGACGCCCATTTCCTGCGTCCGCCGCCACACTGGGCACGCGAAGCGCTGGTGTTCCGGGCTGAGGAACGGCCTTCGGGCGCCACCGACATGCTATGGGCCAGCAACAATCTGCTGCTCAGCCGCAAGGCGCTGGAGACGCTGCCCGCCCCCTGGTTCGATCCGCGCTTCAATCGCAGTGGCGGCGAGGATCTGGATTACCTCACCCGGCTATATGATACCGGCCTCAGCTTCGGCTGGGCGACGGATGCGCGGGTCAGCGAATGGGTGCCACCCGAACGGGTGAGGCTCAGTTGGGCGCTCTCGCGCATGTGGCGGATCGGCTTTACCGAGACGCTGACCCGCCGGAAGCATCGGCCCGGCATCGTCGGCACCCTCACCCTGTTCGGTCGGACGCTGGCGGTGTTCGCGATGCGCACCGCCGGGCTCCTCGCCCTGTTGCTGCCCGGCGCGCGACGGGTCGACATCGCCGGGCAGTGGATCAAATGCTGGGGCCGCCTCTATGCCCTGACAGGCCGGGGCAGCCGGGCCTATTATGGCGCCGAATAGACCTTGAAGCTGCGGATGGTCATGTCGCCACTGCCATCATCATAGGCGCCCGTCGTCTTCACCGCGACATTCATCAGCGGATAGAAGCGGAAGCCCTTGAACGGGTTGACCGACTGGTAGGTTTCCTTGCCGTCGACGAACCAGGTGATGTAGTCACGCTGGATATCGACCGCAAACTTGTGGAAGTCCTGCGAGTAGCCCGACAGGCCATAGGCCTGTTCGGTCTGGATGACGATACCGCGCTGGTCATAGCGGGTGCTGTTGGCACCGACATGGATCGTCTGGCCGACATGGCGATCGAAATCCCAATAGCTCTGATAGCCAAAGCCTTCATAGACATCGATTTCCGGCGGCCAGCCACTGGTCGAGATCAGCCAGAAAGCGGGCCAGGAACCACGCCGGTTGGGCATCTTCGCTTCCCACTCATATTGGCCATAGCCGATCTGCGAGGCGAGGAAATTGCGGCCATCCAGGATCGACGCGCCATAATTATAGGTCACGCCCTGATAGCTGATCGGGGTCTTGAGCACCTGGCTGTGCAGCACCAGGCCCTTGTTGCTCCAGTAGACCGGCCCTTCGATCCCCGGATAGGTGGTGGTGTCGACATAGAGGCCGGTCTCGCCATTGCCGGTCTGCGCCCGGCCATGCGACAGGGTCGTGGCCCAGCGGTCCCAGCCGCCATCGACCGACCTTTTGTGCGTGTCCTTGAGCAGTTCGAACTGCAGCGTGCCCGAGGCCGCGAAGGTCCGCGCTTCGCGGAAGGTGCCGGTCGCCTTCTCGGTCGCGGCGACATAGGCCTTGGCCGTGACGGTTGCCGTCGACTGTCCCTGCAATGCGCCCCAGGGCGCCTCTCGCAGTTTCACGCTGAACTGCTGGCCTTCTGTGGCACTGATAACCGGCACTTCCACCGTCTGTTCCAGCGGATCACCCGGCCGGAAGATGACGACGGTGTCGACCGTCTTGTAATTGGTGCCGGACGTGGCCTTCAGCGTGCCGGTGCCGTTCACCGTGGTGATCCGCGCGATCACCGTGTTGGGCGTCGCCCGATCGAGATAGACCGGGACATAGACGGTGCTGCTGCCCGGCTTGTAGGTGGCGTTGCCGATCCAGAGCGTCGCCTTGCCCGGCAATACCGTGCCATTGGCGAAGTCGAAGTCAGCAAAGCTGTTGCTGGTGCTGCTGGTCGTCGCCGTGCTGGTCGTCGTCGCACTGCTCGCACTGCTGCTGGAGATGGTGACCGTGCCGCTATCGGCCGTGCTGGTCGATGAGTTGCTGGTCGTACTGGTTCCGCCCGACAGGATCGTGGCGGCGCCTGCCGCGAAGACAGACGTAATGATTGCTCCGGCTCCGATCATGGAGCCGGCCGATTTGCTGCGCATAATGCAACCCCCGTTTTGGTGTCCCTAAAGGGTCCGCCACGAGGGTTAACAATTGCTTCCAGACAAGCTCGCCTCGTCGCAAATCAGCCATTTTTGCGACGAGGCGAGGAACTTTTACTCGGCAGCTTCAACCAGCATTTCGGGCTCAGGCGCCATGCCACGGCCAACGCTGTCATAGATAAATCCAGCCGCTTCAGCGACTTCGGGCCGATAGATGTTGCGCAGGTCGACCAGACCATTGCCGGCCATCACGCCGCGCAGGCGCGACAGGTCGAGCGCGCGCAGCGCATCCCATTCAGTGACCAGCACGACGGCCGATGCCCCCTGCGCTGCGGCATAGGGATCGTGGAAGAAATCGACATTCTGCAGCAGCGGCTGGGCCGCCTCGATCCCTTCGGGGTCGAAGGCGCGGATCTGCGCACCGCCATCCTGCAGGGCCTGGATGATCGACAGCGACGGCGCATCGCGCATATCGTCGGTATTGGGCTTGAAGGTCAGGCCCAGCACCGCGATCGTCTTGCCCCGCACCGATCCGTTGCACACGCCGATCACCTTGCGCGCCATGGCGCGCTTGCGGCTTTCGTTGATCGCGACGGTGGTTTCGATCAGGCGAATGGGCGCCCCGGAGTCTTCCGCCGTCTTGACCAGCGCCAGCGTGTCCTTGGGGAAGCAGGAGCCACCATAGCCGGGGCCGGCATGTAGGAATTTCGAACCGATCCGGTTATCAAGCCCAATACCGCGCGCCACCTGTTGCACATCCGCGCCGACCCGTTCGCACAATTCGGCCATCTCGTTGATATAGGTGATCTTCATCGCCAGGAAGGCGTTGGCGGCATATTTGATCAGTTCGCTGGTACGGCGACCGGTGAACAGCAGCGGCGCCTGGTTGAGGTAGAGCGGGCGATAGACCTCCTCCATCACCGGACGAGCACGCTCGTCCTCGATGCCGACGACGATGCGATCCGGGCGCTTGAAATCCTCGATCGCGGCGCCCTCGCGCAGAAATTCGGGATTGGAGGCGACCGCAAACTGGGCGTCAGGATTGGTTTCGCGGATGATCCGTTCGACTTCGTCGCCGGTGCCGACCGGCACGGTCGACTTGGTAACCACAACGGTAAAGCCCTTGAGCGCCCCGGCAATCTCGCGCGCGGCATCATAGACATAGCTGAGGTCGGCATGGCCATCGCCCCGACGCGCCGGCGTACCGACCGCAATGAAGACGACATCGGCGTCTGCCACGGACGTTGCCAGATCGGTCGTGAAGCTCAACCGGCCCGCCTTGACGTTGCGCGCGATGAGATCGGCCAGGCCCGGCTCATAGATCGGCACGCCGCCTTCGCGCAACTTGGCGATCTTGCGCTCATCCTTGTCGACGCAGATGATTTCGTGGCCGAAATCCGCGAGGCAGGCGCCCGATACCAGACCAACATAACCAGATCCGGTCATCACGATCCGCATGACAATTCTCCTTGTCCAATGTGCAAGCTAATCGACAATATGCCCGCAACCGATCGCCCCGATCCGGACAGGACGCGACAGAGCGCTCCGGAAAATCCGGATGCGCGCACCTCTCGCCCTGACAAAGATCGAGGCCCCCGGCCTGTTCGGACAGTTGCCGCGTCAGTGGAACCAGCCACCTGTTGACGCGATGCAGCATAAGTCGGGTCATGACGCTGTTGCAACGCGACTTGGCGCTACGCGGGCACATGTGGACGTGGGGCGAATGGAAAATGCGCCGAACTGCCGCAGCGCGCGGGCGCAATTAACCGGATCTGCGGGTCAATCCTCGACGATGCGCATCAATTTGCGTTCGACAGGCGCCAATATGCCCTGCAACTCCTGCCCGCGCTTGAGCACATGACCCGCTTCCCCCACCAGCGTCCACATGCCCTGGCGATTGCGCAACGCCGGCCGCTTCTCGATCCGATATTCAGGACGCTCGGCAGAACGCCGAAAAGCGGAGAAAATCGCCGCCTCACGCCCCAGGTCCATGGCATAGTCGCGCCAGTGTCCGGCGGCGACCATGCGGCCATAGAGATCCATGATCCGCTGCAATTCAAGGCGATCGAACCCGACCTGCCCCTGTTGCTGGCCGTTGGGTGCTGGGAACGGCGTCACATTGGACATCAGGCCCGGCCACGCTCCTTGAACAGGGCGACGTCATCGGCAGGCAGTTCGGGCACCTGCTTCTGCGCCAGCAACTCAGCCAGCCGCTTCTGCAACTGCTCCACTTCGCACTGCAGCAATTCCAGCTTCTGCTTTTCGGGATCGAAACAATCGGAGCAGGGCGTGCCATAGGGCAGGAAGTCGCGCTGATAAGCGGTGACATCGACCAGCATCGCGCGCGCGGGGATGCCGACCATGGTCGCGGCCTCCGCAACATCCTTGGTCACCACCGCATTGGCGCCGACACGGGCACGGGCGCCGACACGGACCGGGCCCAGCACCTGCGCGCCCGACCCCACGATCACGCCATTTTCCAGCGTCGGATGGCGCTTGCCGGCGATTCCGTTGGCGGGATCGGTCCCGCCCAGCGTCACATTCTGATAGAGAGTGACGTCGTCGCCAATCTCCGCCGTCTCGCCGATCACGGTGAAGCCATGATCGATGAAGAAGCGCTTGCCGATCTTCGCGCCGGGATGAATGTCATTGCCGGTCAGGAAGCGCGACAGATGATTGACTGCCCGCGCCAGGAAATAGAGCCGCGCCCGATAGAGACGATGCGCCACGCGATGGAAGGCCAGCGACCAGATACCGGGATAGAGCAGGATTTCCGCCCGCGATCGCGGCGCAGGGTCGCGCGACTTGACCGAATCCAGATAGGCGATGAGATTACGCAGCATCGAAACGTCCCTGAACGGACCCGCCCTGCTGGCGCGTCCCTTTTACTCTGTTGCCAGCAACATAGAGATTAAGCGGCAATTTTTCCAGAGCGCGCCCTAATTCGCCTTCCCGGCCCAAAACAGAAACTTGCTTGGCGCCTCAAGATATACCAATCATTGAGGTAGACAATTAGAACGAAGGTGTTTGGATGATCGACACATTTATCGCCCATTTTGGCGAAATACTGCCTTTCATCCTGATCGGCTTCGGCGCGCAGATTATCGATGGCGCCCTTGGCATGGCCTATGGCGTGATTTCCAGCACCCTGCTGCTGGCCATGGGCGTGCCGCCCAGCCGTGCGTCCGCCAGCGTCCATGCCGCCGAAACCTTCACCACCGGTGTGTCCGCGATCAGCCATATCCTGCACCGCAATGTCGACTGGGGCCTGTTCGCCCGGCTCGTCATTCCCGGCGTGATCGGTGGCGTGGCCGGCGCCTATCTGCTCTCCAATATCGACGGCGCGATCATCAAGCCCTTCGTCCAGTTCTATCTGGCAGCGATCGGCATCTACCTGATCTGGCGCGGCTTCCATTTCCCCCCGCACAGCAAGAGCCCCAAATGGGTTGCACCGCTAGGCCTGGTCGGTGGCTTCATGGACGCGTCGGGCGGCGGCGGCTGGGGTCCGGTCGTGACATCCAACCTGCTGATCCAGGGATCGAGCCCGCGCCACACCATCGGCACGGTCAACAGCGTCGAATTCATCCTGACCCTGTCGATCAGCCTGACCTTCCTGTTCCATCTGGGCTGGGAAAGCTTCACCACCTACACGATCGGCCTGTTGATCGGCGGCGTAGTGGCAGCCCCCTTTGGCGCCATGCTGGCCCGCCATGTTGCGCCTAAAGTGCTGTTCGTGGCCGTCGGCATCATCCTGACCCTGACGTCGGCCTTCGGCATCGCCAAATATCTTGGTTATATCGGATAATTCGCTTATATTCGGATTTCTAATTCAGGAATCCGATAAATGTCGAACTACATGCCCACGCTCAAACAGCTGCAATATCTGGTTGCGCTGAAGGAACATGGCCATTTCGGCAAGGCGGCCGACAGCTGCTATGTGACCCAATCCACCCTGTCGGCCGGCATCCGCGAGTTGGAATCCCTGATCGGCGTTACGCTGGTCGAGCGAACGCGCCGCGTCGTGCGCTTCACGGCGCTGGGCGATCGCATCGTCGAAAAGGCGCACCGCGTCCTGCGCGAGGCGGAGGAACTTGCCGCCATCGCCGAGGCGTCGGGCAAGCCGCTGACCGGCGAATTGCGGATGAGCGTCATCCCGACGATCGCGCCCTTCCTGCTGCCGCGCCTGCTGCCCCGCCTGCGGGCCGACCGGCCGGAACTGAAACTCTATCTGCGCGAGGAAACGACCCAGGCGGCGATCGATTCGCTGCGCCATGGCAATGTCGACTGTGTGCTGATGGCCCTGCCCTATCCGACCGGCGAACTGGATAGCGAGATATTGTTCCAGGATCCGCTCTATGTCGCCTTCCCGCGCGACGATCCGACCAATCCGCCGGACTGGATCAAGCCGGACATGATCGACGAGAACAAGCTGCTGCTGCTGGAGGACGGGCATTGCCTGAAGGACCATGCGCTGGCGGCCTGCAATCGCCCCGACCTGCGCGCCAGCGCGACGATGATGGGCACATCGCTCCACACGCTGATCCAGATGGTCGACAATGGGCTGGGCGTCACCATGCTGCCGGAAATGGCGCTGGCCGGCGGCATATTGGAACACACCAACATCACCGCGCGTCCGCTGCAGTCCGATCATGCCTGGCGCGATATTGCCCTGGTCTGGCGCAAGAACAGCCCGCGCGAGAAGGAATTCCATCTGCTCGCCGAGATATTGCGCGACGCAGCGGACCATCCCGCGATCCGCGCCAACGCCGCCTGATCGATCAGCGATCCCAGCCCTGCGCCTTGGCCTCATCCTCGGCGCGGGGCGCGACCCAGGCGCCTGCGCCATCGGCATAATGCGCCTTTTTCCAGAAGGGCGCGCGCGATTTCAGCCAGTCGATCAGGAAGGCACAGCTATCTAGCGCCGCCGCGCGATGCCGTGATGCCGTGCCGACGAACACGATCCGCTCGCCCGGCAGCAACCGACCATGGCGATGGATGATCGACAGCCCCAGCAGCGGCCAGCGCGCCATCGCCTCATCCGCGATCCGTTCGGCCTGGCGCTGCGTCATCGCCGGATAATGTTCCAGTTCCAGCGCCACCAGCCCCTCTTCGCCGCGGACGATACCGGTGAAACTGGCCACCCCGCCGCCGCCCAGCGCTTCGAGCGCGGCAAGCTCGGCCGAAATATCGAAATCATCCGCCTGGATGGCGACCCGTTTCATCCACCCGTGACCGGCGGGAACAGCGCCAGTTCCCGCGCCGTGCCGATTGCCTGATCGAAACCGACAAACTGCTGGTCCAGCGCCGCGCGCAACCGAACGGGATCGGCCAGCGCCTCGGCATAGCCACCGCCCTGTGCCGCCAGTCGCGCCACCAATTCAGCTACAGTTTCCTCCGGCGAAGCCAGTTCGACCCGCTCCTCATCACGGCCAATGGCTTCGCGCACCCAGGCAAAATAGACGAGGGTCACAGCCGCCATGCCGGTCAGTCCATATGCTTGATGCCGACGCGCAGATAATCCCAGCCGGTAATCAGCGTCAGGATCGCGGCGGCCCACAGCGTCAGGATGCCGACGCTCTGCACGAAGGGAAATTGCGGCACGGCGCCGGCCAGGATCAGGGCGCCCAGCGCAATCAATTGGAACGTCGTCTTCCACTTGGCCAGGCGCGACACCGGGACCGACACCTGAAGGCCGGCCAGAAATTCCCGCAGCCCCGACACGGCAATCTCGCGCAGCAGGATGATCATCGCGGCCGCGATATGGATGCCGGCGATGTCCCGCGTCGCGGCGAGCATCAGGATGACCGCGCCGACCATGATCTTGTCCGCTATCGGATCAAGGAACACACCCAGCTTGGACACCGCGCCCTGCGCACGGGCGAGGTAGCCATCGAAATAGTCGGTGATGCCCATCAGGCAGTAGAGACCGAAGGCCAGGCCATAGCCCGTGGTCCAGCGCGCGCCCATCTCGCCGGGCCACAACAGGGCCACCAGCAAGGGCACGGTGATGATGCGCGAAAGCGTCAGCAAATTGGGCAGCGTCAGCATCAGGGCGACCTGCCACAGTCCCGCATCGGGCACAAGCGAAGGCAGCAAGAAGTGAACAGGAAATTGGACAGGCCCGCCTGCAGCGGCTAGACCGCCCCCCGGTCGTCCACAGCGAAAAGCCAAACGCACTCATGCAAGCCTCACTCAGGCTCCTCAAAAAGCGCCGTTTTCTGCCGCTTTTCATCACCCAGCTTCTCGGCGCCTTCAACGATAACCTGTTCAAGAACGCCATGGTGCTGTTCGTGGTGTATCAGGTCTATAATGACGAGCGGTCCGAAACCTGGTTCAGTGCGCTGGCCACCGGCATCTTCATCATTCCCTTCTTCCTGCTGTCCGCCCTGTCGGGCCAATTGGCCGATCAGCGCGACAAGGCGGTCATCATCCGCTGGGTGAAGGCAGCCGAAATCGTCATCATGACGGTCGGTGCGACCGGCCTGGCGCTGATCTGGAGCGGCATAGCCGTCCATATCCTGGCGATCCCGCTGCTGCTCGCCGCGCTGTTCGCGATGGGCATCCACTCCACCTTCTTCGGCCCGATCAAATATGCGATCCTGCCCCAGCATCTGCATGATGACGAGGTTCTGGGCGGCACCGGGCTGGTGGAAGCCGGCACCTATATCGCGATCCTGGCCGGCACCATCCTCGCCGGCATCATCCCGATCGAGGCTGCGGCCATCGGCGTGGTGGTGACCGCCTTCATTGGCTATTTTGCCAGCCGGGCCGTGCCCCCTGCCCCATCGCTGCTCGCCAAGCAGCCGATCGACTTCCATGTCATCCGATCCTCGGTCGCGCTGGTGCGCGGCACGATGCATATTCCGCGCCTCTATCTGGCGATCATGTCGATCAGCTTCTTCTGGGCCGTGGGATCGGTGCTGTTCATCCAGTTCCCGCCGCTGGTGAAGAATGTCCTGACTGCCGACAAGTCGGTTGCCAGCCTGTTCCTGGCGATCTTCTCGATCGGCATCGCGATCGGATCAATCGCGATCAACCGGCTGCTCGCCGGCCATGTCTCGGCCAAATATGCGCCCGCGTCGGTGATCGGCATGGGCTGCTGCATCATCGCCTTCCATGTGGTGTGCGACCTGTGGACGCCCGCGCCCGGCGGCCAGATGCTGCCGCTCGCCGGCTTCCTCGCCCATCCGATGGCGATCCCGCTGTCGCTCTGCCTGCTCGGCGTGGCGACCTTTGGCGGCATGTTCGTGGTGCCGCTCTACGCCTTCCTCACCACCACGGTCGAGAAGTGCGAAGCGGCGCGCACCGTTGCGGCCAACAATATCGTCAATTCCGGCGCCATGGTGGTCGGATCGCTGATCGCGATCGGCCTGACCCTGGCCGGCCTGGAGGTGGTCTATCAGCTGCTGCTGGTGGCGGCGATGTGCCTGCCCTGCGCCTGGCTGGCCTGGCGGCTGCACAAGGCCTGTGACGGCCCGGCCTGCAGCGGCGAGCTTTAGAAGATAAAGCTGTAGAAAGCCGTGAAGAAGGCCGAGAAGCTCAGCACGAACAGCTTCCAGTCATTATCGTCGGAGACGGCCACATCGCGGCGGCGACGCGCCTGCGACGACGCATCGTCCGTCAGCTGGAAAATGTGACGGGGCAGCCGCTGCCGAAAGGGGTGCCGGGCGGCTTCGTTGGTGAGGACGAGGACTCGGTTTCTCATAAGGATTGGTTAACGCGATATTTACCATTAGTTCCATGGCAAATTTCGTAAAATCCGGGATGTCCCGTCGCGGGACAGACTTGACCGTATCAACAACATAATACAGCATGGCCGTGCCGATGACCGAATTGCCCAACCCCGCCCCTACCGGCACGCCCGCCCCGGCTGCTGACGAAGCGCGCCCGTTCGGCGCCGGGCCGCCCAGCGCCTTTGCCCCGCCCACCCCGTGGAAGCGGCGACTGCAGATATTCGGCTGGATCGTGGCGGCGGGGCTGGCCCTGTTGATGCTGATCATCGCCTGGCTGGCGGTGACGGCGCCGATGTCGCGTTCGCTCCAGCCCATTGCCCCGCCCAGCATCAGCCTGATGTCGGCCGATGGCCATCTGGTCGCGCGGCGCGGCGCCATCATCGACAAGCCGGTGGAGGTGGCCAAGCTGCCCGCCCATGTGCCCCAGGCCTTCATGGCGATCGAGGATCGTCGCTTCTATGACCATTGGGGTGTCGATCCGCGCGGCATCGCCCGCGCCATGTGGCACAATATCTGGTCCGACGGATCATCGCAGGGCGGCAGCACCATCACCCAGCAGCTGGCCAAGGGCGTATTCCTGTCCAGCGACCGGACCATGGGCCGCAAGGCGCGCGAAGCGCTGATCGCCTTCTGGCTGGAGGCCTGGCTGACCAAGGACCAGATCCTCGAACGCTATCTCTCGAACGTCTATTTCGGCGACAATGTCTATGGCCTGCGCGCCGCCTCGCTCCATTATTTCGATCGTCAGCCCGAACGGCTGACCATATCCCAGGCCGCGATGCTGGCCGGCCTGCTGAAGGCGCCCTCGCGCCTCGCGCCGACCAGCAACCTGAAGGGCGCGCGTGCCCGCGCTGCGCTAGTGACGCAGGCGATGGTCGAGGCCGGCTATATCAGCAAGGCCCAGCGCGATCAGCTCGCCCCAGCCCGCCTTGATGTGCGCGAGTCCCCGGATGCCACCAGCGGCACCTATTTTGCCGACTGGGTGCTGCCGGAAGCGCGCGACCGGGCCGGCGCCGTCTATGGCGCGCAGGAGGTGAAGACGACGCTCGACTGGCGCATCCAGCGCCTCGCCGAAGCAGCGATCCGGCGCGCGCCGCTGGGCGGGGCACAGGTGGCGCTGGTGGCG
Source organism: Sphingobium salicis subsp. salicis (assembly GCF_049472635.1). Taxonomy (NCBI): domain Bacteria; kingdom Pseudomonadati; phylum Pseudomonadota; class Alphaproteobacteria; order Sphingomonadales; family Sphingobiaceae; genus Sphingobium; species Sphingobium salicis. The sequence continues at coordinate 1,341,029 of NZ_JAYRCS010000001.1, read as the reverse complement.
ATGAAGCCGGACGGCAGCGTCGTCGCCATGATCGGCGGCAAGAATTACGAGAAGAGCAGCTTCAACCGCGCCGTGCAGGCGAAGCGCCAGCCCGGCTCCACCTTCAAGCTGTTCGTCTATCTCGCCGCGTTCCGCGCCGGCATGACGCCCGACGACATGATCGAGGATACGCCGATCACCACCGGCACCTATCGCCCGGCCAATCATGGCGGCAAATATCGCGGCCGCATCACGTTGCGCCAGGCCTTTGCCGCGTCGAGCAATGTGGCAGCCGTGCGCCTGACCCAGAAGGTCGGCGTCGACAATGTCATCAAGGTTGCCCGCGATCTGGGCGTTACCGCGCCGCTGACCGAGGATCTCAGCCTCGCGCTCGGCACGTCGGAAATCCCGCTTGTGGAACTGGCCGAGGCCTATGCGTCGGTGGCGGCCGGCGCCTATCCGGTGCTCGCCCATGGCCTGCCGCCCGAGGAACAGGGCTGGTTCGACCGGCTGATGAAGCGCCAGCGCCATTTCAGCGACGACCAGCTCGAAATGATCCGCGACCTCTTGTCGTCCGCCGCCAATCGCGGCACCGGCAGCGCAGCGGCGCTGCGCACCAGCACCTTCGGCAAGACCGGCACGACCCAGGATAGTCGCGACGCGATTTTCGTCGGCTATGCCGGCGGCCTGGTGACGGCGGTATGGATTGGCAATGACGACAATGCCCCGCTGCCCGGCGGCGCGGCCGGCGGCGGTGTGCCAGCACGTATTTGGCGCAATTTCATGGCTGGCGCGATCAACGAGCCGGTCGAGAAGGTGCCCGAGGAAGAGCAGGATCCCGATCTGGTCAACGCCATCGCCAATGTCAGCGTCGAAACCGGCATCGGCAATGTCGGCGTCGGCATGGATCAGGGCGGAATGACCGTCACCATCGATGGCAACCAGCTTCGCATTCCGTCAGACCAGCCCTTGCCGCTGCCGCCGCAGGGCGTGCCCCCACCGCGAATCGCGCCGACCCAACCGCAGGAGAATGAGCCGCCACAGCCATGACGGCGATTTCGATACCCCCGCATTTCATGGCTGCGCGCCAGCGCGAACAGGCCGTAAAATTGCGTATATTATGTAATCATACCTAGTCTTAACCTACTGACAAATCTCCATTTCCCCTGCCCGTCTGATCGATGATATAGTGCGATTCCCTTCCACTTCAGAGGTCACACGATGAATGGAGCATATGGCCGGGAAGACCATTCGACGCAGAAGGCGCTCGCCGCCCGCTGGACCATAGCGGCCGAGGCCATGGAAGCCCTGGCCGGCGCGCGGTCCCTGGATGCGGTGGTCGCCGTCCTGCGCGCCTTCGCCCGCCGCGCCGTCGGCGCAGACGGTATCGCGGTCGTGCTGCGCGACGGCGACAAATGCCATTATATCGCCGAGGACGCCAAGGCACCTTTATGGGCCGGGCAACGCTTCCCGGCGGAAACCTGTGTGTCCGGCTGGGCGATGCTGAACCAGGAAACTGCGGTCATCGCCGACATATTCGACGATGTCCGGGTGCCGGTGGACGCCTATAGCCAGACCTTCGTCCGCAGCATGATCATGGTGCCGATCGGCCGGGTCGACCCGATCGCCGCCGTGGGCGCCTATTGGTCCGAGCCGGCGATGCCGACCGACAACGAGATTTCGCTGCTCGAAGCGCTGGCGCGGGCCGCGTCCACCGCACTCGAAAATGGCCGGCTCTTCAGCGCACTCGAATCCCTGAACGATCATCTGGACCAGCGCGTGCGCGAACGCACGAGCGAACTGGAAAGCGCGCAGGACAAGCTACGGCAAATCCAGAAGATGGACGTGCTGGGCCAGTTGACCGGGCATGTCGCGCACGACTTCAACAATCTGCTGACGCCGATCATCGGCGGGCTGGACCAGATCATCGCCGGCGGTCGATCCCCCGAAGCGGTCGCCCGTACCGCCAATATCGCGATGCAGGCGGCGGAAACCGCGCAGACGCTGGTCAAGCGGCTGCTCGCCTTTGGCCGTCGCCAACCGTTGCAACCGACATCGGTCAATCTTTCCGAGACGCTGGAGAATATGCAGACCTTGCTGGTCAGCACGGTCGGCCCGCAGATCATTCTCCATGTCGACGCCGCGCCGGATGTGCCGCCGGTACGCGCCGATCGACATCAGCTGGAACTGGCCATCCTCAACCTGGTGGTCAACGCGCGCGACGCCATGCCGAACGGCGGCCAGGTCATCATTTCCGCCGAACGGTGCAAGAGCCGCCTCCCCGTGCCACTGATCCCCGGCCAATTTGTCTGCTTGCGTATCACCGACACCGGCATTGGCATGACCCCGGCAGTCAAGGCGTCCGCAACCGAGCCCTTCTTCACGACCAAGCCGGTCGGTCATGGCACCGGGCTTGGCCTGTCGATGGCGCATGGCCTGGCCGGCCAGTTGGGCGGTGCGCTCGAAATCGTCAGCGAAGTGGGCCAGGGCACGGAAATCCAGCTCTGGTTGCCGATCGAGAAGCAGAAGCCGGTGGCCGTTGTGGCGGATGGCGATGGCGGCGAGATCACAGCAACGCAAGGCAAGGTGCTGCTGATCGACGACAATGCCTTGGTCCGCCATGGCACGCGGGAAATGCTGACCGACCTAGGCTATGACGTGGTCGACATCGACAATGCCGAACTGGGGCTCAGCATGATCGCCGCCGATTTCCGGCCCGACATTGTCGTCACCGACCATATCATGCCCGGCATGACCGGCGCCGAACTGGCGCTGCGGTTGCGCGTCGACCATCCCGAGATCGCGTTGCTCATCATATCGGGCTATGAAGGCGTCGACCTGATCGCACCGGATATTCCGCGCCTTTCCAAGCCCTTCCGCCGCCAGCATCTTCAGGCCAGCATCGCAGCCGCGCAGGCGCAGACGGTGGGGCGCGCCTAGAGCGCCTGCCCGGCCGCCCAGCCACTGGCCCAGGCCCATTGGAAATTATAGCCGCCAAGCCAGCCGGTAACGTCAACCGCCTCGCCAATGGCGTAGAGGCCCGGCACCTTGGCCGCTTCCATCGTCCGCGACGACAGGCCTGCGGTGGCGATGCCGCCGACCGTGACCTCCGCCTTGGCATAGCCTTCGGTGCCGGACGGTATGAAGGACCAGCCCGCCAGCCGCTCGCCGATCTGGCGCAGGGTCTTGTCGGGCAGATTGCCAAGGTCGCCCTGGGCGCCGATCCGTTCGAGCAGGGCATCGGCCATGCGCTCGGGGAAGCGCTCGACCAGCACGCGCCGCAAGCCGGTGCGCGGGCGATTGCGTTTCTCGTCCAGCAACCAGTCCACGCCGAGGTCGGGCAGGAAATTGACGTGGATCGGCGTGCGATGTTCCCAATAGGAGGAAATCTGCAGCATCGCCGGGCCGGAGAGGCCGCGATGGGTGAAGAGCGCCGCCTCGCGGAACCGGGTCTTGTTCCAGCGCACCTCCACCTCCGCCGAGACGCCCGACAGCGACTGGAACAGCGCGTCGTCCGGCCCCAGGGTGAAGGGCACCAGCGCCGGCCGGGGCTGCACCACCTTGAGATCGAACTGGCGCGCGATCTCATAGGCGAAGCCGGTAGCGCCCAATTTCGGGATGGAGGGGCCGCCAGTCGCCAGTACCAAAGACGGAGCCGACAGGATGCGATCGCCCAGCTTGACGCGAAACAGGCCATCGCCATGGCTGATATCCGTCACCGGCTGGCCCAGCGCCATGGTCACGCCGCCGGCCGCGCACTCCTCTGCCAGCATGGCGACGATCTGTGTCGCCGATCCATCGCAGAAAAGCTGTCCCAGCGTCTTTTCATGCCAGGCGATGCCATAACGGCCGATCAGGGTCAGGAAATCCTGCGGCGTGTAACGGCCCAGCGCCGATTTGGCGAAATGGGGATTGGCCGACAGATAGCGATCGGCAGCGGTATGGATGTTGGTGAAATTGCAGCGGCCGCCGCCGGAGATCAGGATCTTCTTGCCCGGCGCATCGGCATGGTCGGTCAGCAACACCCGGCGGCCGCGCTGGCCGGCGGTCGCGGCGCACATCATGCCGGCGGCGCCCGCGCCCAGGATTATCGCGTCATAATCGCCCATCACCGCCCCCGCTTCTTCCGCACGATGGCCTCGTCCAGCGCGGACAGGAAGCGCGAACGATCCGTCTTGGAGAAAGGCGGCGGCCCGCCGATTGGATCGCCCACGGCGCCGGCACGCAGGTCTGCCATGATCGCCCGCACCGCGATGGCGCTACCGATCGAGGCGCTGGTGAAGGGCTTGCCATTGGGCGCGATCACCCCCGCCCCGGCCTTGAGGCAGCGGTCGGCAAGCAGAATGTCGGCGGTGATGCAGAGCGTATCGGCACCGGCGCGTTCGGCGATCCAGTCGTCGGCGGCGTCGAACCCGTCGCTCACCACCACCCGATCGATCAGTTCGTGCGCCGGAATGCGGATCGGGCTGTTGCTGACGATGGTGACCGGCACGCCATGGCGGAAGGCAACCTTGTAGATTTCCTCCTTCACCGGGCAGGCGTCGGCATCGACCAAAATGTGCATCGCCGCGCTGTCCTTTCGTTCCGGCCGTTCGCGGCGGCGATAGGCGGACAGGCACCAACGTGCAATGGGCCAGGGAAACACCCCGGCCCATCCGTAGTTAGCGCCCGACGATTTCGAGCAGATGCGGCGGGTAGCGCTCGCCCTCGACCGGGATGGCATCTGCCGCCTCCCGAATACGGGTCAGGTCGGCATCACTCAGTTCGACCTTGGCCGCGCCCAGATTTTCCTCCAGCCGGTGCAGCTTGGTGGTGCCGGGGATCGGCACGATCCAGGGCTTCTGCGCCAGCAGCCAGGCGATCGCGATCTGCGCCGGGGTCACCCCCTTCTCGGCCGCGATGCCCTTGAGCAGATCGACCAGCGCCAGGTTCTTCTCCCGCGCCTCGGCGGCAAAGCGCGGCAGGCTGTTGCGGAAATCGCCTTCGACCAGCGCCGTATCCTTGCCGATCGCACCGGTCAGGAAGCCCTTGCCGAGCGGGCTGTAGGGCACGAAGCCGATGCCCAGTTCCTCGCAGGTTTCAAGGATGCCGTTGGTTTCCGGGCCACGGGTCCAGAGCGAATATTCATTCTGGAGTGCGGCGACCGACTGCACCGCATGGGCGCGGCGGACCGTTGCAGCTGACGGCTCGGACAGGCCGAAATGCCTGACCTTGCCCTCGGCGATCAGATCCTTGACCGCACCCGCCACATCCTCGATCGGCACGGCCGGATCGACGCGATGCTGGTAGAAAAGATCGATCACCTCGACACCCAGTCGCTTGAGCGAGGCGTCCGCCACCGCGCGGATATTGTCCGGCCGGCTGTTGAGCTCGCCAAGGCCGGCGCCGATGTCGAAGCCGAACTTGGTGGCGATCACCACCTGGTCGCGCACCGGCGCGAGCGCGGCGCCGACCATTTCCTCGTTGGTATAGGGGCCATAGACCTCCGCAGTGTCGAAGAAGGTGACACCGAAGTCGACAGCCGCACGGATCAATCTGATCCCGTCATCCTGGCTGACGGCGGTGCCATAGCCGAAGTTGAGGCCCATACAGCCAAGGCCAATGGCCGAAACCTCCAGCCCGCCCTTGCCCAAAAGTCGCTTTTCCATAGCGGTCACTCCGATTTGATGTCCGAACGGAAGATAGGCTGTCGCCAAGCGGCGGATTAGATCATAAAAGCGGCAAGACTTTATATCTGGAGTTCATGAATGCGGCGCGAAGAGCTGGTCGACCTCAACGCCTTCCTGATGGTCGCCGACACCGGCAATTTCACCCGAGCGGCCGCGCTGCTTGGCACGTCGCAGTCCGCGCTCAGCCATACCATCAGGCGGCTGGAAACCCGCCTGGGCGTCCGCCTGCTCACCCGCACCACCCGCAGCGTCTCCCTGACCGAGGCGGGCGATCGCCTGTCCGCCACGCTGCGCCCGGCGCTCGACAGCATCGCGACCGAACTCGCCTCGCTCGGCGACCTGCGCGAACGGCCGGCCGGCACCATCCGTATCACCGCCGCCGAACATGCCAGCAACACGGTCGTCTGGCCAGCATTGCAACGGCTGTTGCCGCGCTATCCCGACATCCATGTCGAATTGAGCATCGATTCCGGCTTTGTCGACATCGTCAAGGAGCGGTTCGATGCCGGCGTGCGGCTGGGCGAGGCGATCGCCAAGGATATGGTCGCCGTGCGCATCGGCCCGGACCTGCGCATGATCGTGGTCGGCGCACCCGCCTATTTCGCCAGCCGCCCGGTGCCGCGCACGCCGCAGGATCTGGCCGCGCATGACTGCATCAATCTGCGCCTGCGCAGCGCCGGCGGCCTTTACGCCTGGGAACTGGAAAAGGACGGCCATGAAATCCGGGTGCGGGTGGAGGGGCAACTGGCCTTCAACAGCATCGAGATGATCCGCCGCGCCGCCCTCGCTGGCTTCGGCCTCGCCTTCGTGATGGAGGATCAGGTGCGCGCCGACATCGACGAAGGCCGGCTGATCCCGGTGCTGGAGGACTGGTGCCCGCCCTTTGCCGGCTATCATCTCTATTACCCCAGCCGCCGCCAGCCCGCCGCTGCGTTCAGCATATTGGTCGACGCGCTGCGCTATCGCGGCCCCTAGGGGCGATCGACATTCAGATGATGATGTGACGAAAATGGTGGTTTTCCGTAATCCGGAGCGCAGCGTACTTAAAGTACGTGAGCACCGGAAGTGCGGAAGGCCGCCATTTGCAGGCCGTCAGGGCTGAATGTCGATTGACCCTAGGCCATTTTGCCGCCTTCTCCCGCAGGCATAACTGTCCTACATGGAGGGACAATGAGCGCATCCCTCTACAATAACGACATTCTTCGCCTCGCCGCGAGCATCCCGCACCACCAGCGGCTGGCCGATCCGCAGGCCAGCGTGGAGAAGCGGTCACCGACCTGCGGCTCGCGCATCACCGCCGATGTCCGCATGGCCGACGGCAGGCTCGCCGAAATGGGCCTGGACGTGAAGGCCTGCGCCCTGGGCCAGGCCTCCGCCGCGCTGATGGCGGCGCAGGCGATCGGCCTCACTGCTGACGAACTGGCCGAAGCGCGCGACAAGCTGGCCGCCTATCTGTCGGGCAAGAGCGAGGATCTGGATTTCTGGCCCGGCCTGGCGGTGCTGGCGCCGGCCCGCGGCTATCCCGCGCGCCATCCCTCGATCCGGCTGGGTTTCGAGGCGATCGCCGAAGCCGCACGGATGGCGGACGCCTGATGCCGGTCGCCGAAACCGCCATGTCAGCCACCGACGTCCTCCTGTCCGAGGGCGTGATCCTGCTCGGCGTCGCCGTGGCCTTCGTCCTGCTGTTCCGCCGCTTCGGCCTGGGTGCGGTGCTGGGCTATCTGGTCGCCGGCGCCCTCGTCGGCCCGCAGGGGCTTGGTCTGGTCGGCGGCGCGGAATCGAAGCTCGCCATTGCCGAAATCGGCATCGTCCTGCTGCTCTTTCTCGTCGGGCTCGAACTCCATCCCGCGCGCCTGTGGCGACTGAAGCGCGACATCTTCGCGCTTGGCCTGGCGCAGGTCGTGCTGTGCGGCCTCGCCCTCATCGCGATCATCTTCTACTCGACCGGCTTCACCTGGGGCGCCGCGATCGCGCTTGGCCTGCCGCTCGCCCTCTCCTCAACCGCGCAGGTGCTGCCCAGCCTCAAGAGCAGCGGCCGCATCAACTCGCCCTTCGGTGAGAAGGTCTTCTCGATCCTGCTGTTCCAGGATCTCTCGATCGTCCCGCTGATCACCATCGTCGCCGCCCTGTCCCGCAATCCGGCAGATGCCGGCGGTCCGCCCGGATGGGTGCTGGCCGGCTATACCGTCGCCGCGATCGCCGGGCTGGTGCTGGCCGGCCGCTTCATCCTGCGACCGTTGCTCAATCTGGTCGGTCGGCAGGGCGAGCGCGAACTGTTCGTTGCAGTCGGCCTGTTCACCGTGCTGGCCGCCGCATCTGTGATGCACAGCCTGCATCTCTCGACCGCGCTTGGCGCCTTCGTCGCGGGCGTGATGCTGGCCGACTCGCCCTATCGCCACGAGATCGAATCCGACGTCGAGCCGTTCCGCTCCATCCTGCTCGGCCTCTTCTTCCTGGCCGTCGGCATGGTGCTGGACCTGCGCGCCGTCGCCGCCAATCCCCTGTTCGTCATCGGCATGGCGGCGATGCTGGTGGCCGCCAAGACCGCGATCATCGCCCTGCTCGCCCGGCTGTTCGGCATGGCCTGGCAACAGGCGCTGAGCGCCGGCCTGCTACTCTCCCAAGGCGGTGAATTCGGCTTCGTCCTCTTCGCCCAGGCGCAGAATGCCTATCTGATCGCACCGCAGGCGGCGAGCCTGTTCAGCGCGATCGTCACCTTCTCGATGGCGACCACGCCCTTCCTGATGCTGTTTGCCCGCCGCTTCGAATTCGCTCAGCCCAAGGATCGCGACGACCTGCCGGGGCCGGAGGATGCGCCGCGCGGCAGCGCTATCATCGTGGGCTATGGCCGGTTCGGCCAGACCGTGGCGCAGATGCTGATGGGCCATGGCTTCGGCGTCGTGCTGATCGACAAGAAGCCCGCCCAGATCGAGGTGTCGAGCCGCTTCGACATGAAGGTCTATTATGGCGATGGCACGCGGATCGACCTGCTCCGCCGCGCCGGTGCCGACGAAGCCCGGCTGATCGCCTTCTGCATCGACGATCCTTCGCTGGATGGCCGTGTGCTGCAGCCCATTGCCGAAGCCTTCCCCCAGGCCGCGCTGATGGCGCGCGTGTTCGATCGTCGCCAGATCCTGGCGATGCAGGATATCGAACTGGCCGGCGTGGTGCGGGAAGTATTCGAATCGGCCATCTGCATGGGCGTGCAGGCGATGCAGACGCTGGGCGTGCCGCCGGAAGAGGTCGAGGAAGTCGAGCGTCAATATCGCGAGAATGACGGCCAGCGCCTCGCCCTGCAGATCGAGCATGGCAATCTGCTGGCGGCCAAGGACCTGATGTACCGCCCCGGCCGGGGCATGCGCCTGCGCGCGCGCGGAGATGGAGAAGAAGCATGATCGCCATTCTGGCCGCCCTGTCGGCAGCGCTCGCCATTGCTGCCGGTGCCTTTGGCGCCCATGGCGCCGCCAGCCCGCAGGCGGCGGAGTGGCTGCGCACCGGCGGACTCTATCAGCTGATCCATGCCGTCGCGGTCCTGACGATCATGGGCATCACGCGCGGCGGCGCCCTGTTGCTACTGATCGGCGCGGCGATCTTTGCAGTCAGCCTCTATGCCATGGCGCTGGGCTGCCCGCGCTGGCTGGGCGCGGTGACACCGATCGGCGGCGCAATGATGATCGGCGGCTGGCTTTGGGCGGCTTTTGCCTATTGGCAGCGCGGCTGAGCCAGCCACTTGCCGCCGCAGTTGGACACGCCTAGATAATCGCCATGGCAGATCATTCGCACCATCATCATCAGGAACCCACCGGCAAGAAGCTGGCCGACGCGGCGCAGGCCACGCTGGAGGCGAAGGATGAGCAGTGGACGCCGATGCGCGCCGCCATCTTCGACGCGCTGGCGGCCGAAGAAAAGCCGGCATCGGCCTATGATATCGCCGACACCGTGTCGAAAGCGCGCGGCAAGCGGGTTGCGCCCAACAGCGTCTACCGCATCCTCGACCTGTTCGTGGCGAACAATATCGCGATGCGGGTGGAAAGCGCGAACGCCTATATCGCCAACGCGCATCCCGGTTGCCATCATGACTGCATCTTCCTGGTCTGCGACAATTGCGGCCAGGTGACGCATATCGACAATGATCCCATCACCGGATCGCTGCGGTCGGTGGCGGAAAAGGCCGGCTTTGCGCCGGTGCGTCCGGTGATCGAAGTGCGCGGCACCTGCAGCGCCTGCCACTGACGGGCGGTTCATGACCATCATCGAATGGGTCGCAGCGGCGCTCGGCCTGGTCAATGTCGTGCTGGTGGCGCGCCGTTCGCTGTGGAACTATCCGTTCGGCATCGCCATGGTCGCGCTCTATTTCTTCGTCTTCTTCGAGGCGAAGCTCTACAGCGATGCGCTGCTGCAGATCTTCTTCCTGGTGATCAATGCCTATGGCTGGTGGAACTGGGTGCATAGCGAGAAGGTCGCCGACGGCGGCATAGCGGTGGCGCGCCTTAGCGTTCCGGCCCGCCTCGCCTGGATCGCGGGCACGGCGCTCGCCAGCCTGGCCTGGGGCATGGGCATGGCCCGCTTCACCGATGCCGCCGCGCCCTTCGCCGACGCCATGATCGCCGGCATGAGCGTCGCCGCACAGATATTGCAGTCGCAGCGCAAGGTCGAAAGCTGGGTGCTGTGGGTGGCGGTCGATGCCCTCGCCACCGGCCTGTTCTGGAGCCGCGGCCTGATCGCGACGTCGATCCTCTACGCCATCTTCTTCTTCATCGCGCTATGGGGCCTGATCGCCTGGCGCCGCACGATGGACCGGGCGCCGACATGACCCGCGGCTTCCTGCTCGGCAAGTTCATGCCGCCCCATGCCGGCCATCAGATGCTGATCGACAGTGCGCGGCCGATGGTGGACGAACTCACCATCCTGGTCTGCTGGTTGCCGGGCGATCCGATCCCTGGTCCACTGCGGCTGCAGTGGATGCGCGAACTGGCGCCGGGCTGCCGGGTCATCGGCCATGATGCGGTCGTGCCGCAGGCGCCTGAAGACTCCGCCGACTTCTGGCCGATCTGGCGGGCCATCGTGGCCCAGGCCCATCCCGAGCCGATCGACCTGCTATTCGCGGGCGAAGCCTATGGCCTGCGGCTGGCGCAAGAGGTCGGCGGCCGCTTCGTGCCGCTGGGTGCCCGGATCCTGGGCGCGGACCAGGACGGACTGGGCGGTCTGTCCGCCAGCGCCGTGCGTGCCGATCCCTGGAGCCATTGGCGCTGGATCGCGCCGCCGATCCGCGCGCATTTCACCCGGACGATCGTACTGCATGGCGTCGAAAGCACCGGCAAGTCGGTGCTGGCCGAACGGCTCGCCCGGCATTTCGACACGATCTGGGTGCCCGAATATGGCCGCGCTCAGGCCGAAGTTCACAGTGTCGATATGGACGAGGCCGACCTGCTGCTGATCGGCGCGGCCCAGTCCGCGACGATCACCGCCGGCCAGCGACTGGCCAACCGTCGCCTGTTCGCTGACACCGACGCGCTGATGACGGCGGCCTGGGCCGAGATGATGATCGGCCATGCGCCCGACGCGCTGCTCGCCTACCCGAAGGCCGACCTCTATCTGCTGCTGGAACCCGATGTCGCCTGGATCGATGATGGCACGCGTATCTATGGCGACGATCCGGTGCGGGCGCGATTTGCCGATATCAGCCGGAACGTGTTGATCAACAGCGGCGTTAACTGGGCTTCGGTCGGCGGGGATTGGGACAGTCGTTTCACCCGCGCCGTTTCCCTGATTGAAGATTTGGCGCCCCCCTACATGACGTCAGGGTTCGACTTGGCGCAGGAAAGCGAGTAGGCAGTTCCCCATGTCCAATCCGTCCACGCCGTTGCTCGACACCGTCAAGATCCCCGCCGACCTGCGCAAGCTGCAGCCCGACCAGCTCCGCCAGCTGGCCGATGAACTGCGCGCCGAAACCATCGCCGCCGTCGGCGTGACCGGGGGCCATCTGGGGTCGGGCCTGGGTGTCGTGGAACTGACCACCGCCATCCATTATGTGTTCGACACGCCCAACGACAAGCTGGTCTGGGACGTGGGCCATCAATGCTATCCGCACAAGATATTGACCGGCCGGCGCGATCGCATTCGCACCCTGCGCCAGGGCGGTGGCCTCAGCGGCTTCACCAAGCGCGCCGAATCCGAATATGACCCGTTCGGCGCGGCGCACAGCTCTACCTCGATCAGCGCAGCGCTCGGCTTTGCCGTCGCCAACAAGATGCAGGACAAGCCCGGCAAGGGCATCGCCGTAATCGGCGACGGCGCCATGTCGGCCGGCATGGCCTATGAGGCGATGAACAATGCGCGCGAGGCCGGCAACCGTCTGGTCGTCATCCTCAACGACAATGACATGTCGATCGCGCCCCCGGTCGGTGGCCTGTCCGCCTATCTCGCCCGGCTCGTGTCGAGCCGCGAGTTTCTGGGCCTGCGCGACATGGCCAAGAAGCTGGCGCGCAAGCTGCCCCGCCCGCTGCACAAGGCGGCCAAGAAGACCGACGAGTTTGCCCGCGGCATGGCGACCGGCGGCACTCTGTTCGAGGAACTGGGCTTCTATTATGTCGGCCCGATCGACGGCCATAATCTCGAACATCTGATCCCGGTGCTGGAGAATGTCCGCGATGCGGCCGAAGGACCGTGCCTGATCCATGTCGTGACCCAGAAGGGCAAGGGCTATGGCCCGGCCGAAGCGGCCGCCGACAAATATCATGGCGTGCAGAAGTTCGACGTCATCACCGGCACCCAGGCGAAGGCCCCTCCGGGGCCGCCCAGCTACACCAATGTCTTCGCTCAGGCGCTGATCGCCGAGGCCGAGCGCGATCCGCGCGTGTGTGCGATAACCGCCGCCATGCCGTCGGGCACGGGGCTCGACAAGTTCGAGCTGGCCTTCCCCGACCGCATCTTCGACGTCGGCATCGCCGAACAGCATGCCGTGACCTTCGCGGCGGGCCTCGCGGCGGAGGGCATGCGGCCTTTCTGCGCCATCTATTCGACCTTCCTGCAGCGCGCCTATGACCAGGTGGTGCATGATGTCGCGATCCAGAACCTGCCCGTGCGCTTCGCCATCGACCGCGCCGGTCTGGTCGGCGCCGACGGCTCCACCCATGCCGGCAGCTTCGACGTCACCTATCTCGCCAGCCTGCCCAATTTCGTCGTGATGGCCGCGGCCGACGAGGCGGAACTGACGCACATGGTCCATACCTGCGCCATGCACGACAGCGGGCCGATCGCGGTCCGCTATCCGCGCGGCAACGGCACCGGCGTCGCCATGCCGGAGGTTCCCGAAGCGCTGGAGATCGGCAAGGGCCGCGTCGTGCGCGAAGGGCGCCAGGTTGCGATCCTGTCGCTCGGAACGCGACTGGAGGAAGCGATGAAGGCCGCCGACACGCTGGAGGCCAAGGGCCTGTCGGCATCCGTCGTCGATCTCCGCTTCGCCAAGCCGCTGGACGAGGCGCTGATCCGCCGGATGCTGACCACCCATGAGGTGGCGGTGACGATCGAGGAAGGCTCGATCGGCGGCCTTGGCGCCCATGTCCTCACCCTGGCGAGCGACCTTGGCCTGACCGACAATGGCCTCAAGATCCGCACCATGCGCCTGCCCGACATCTTCCAGGATCAGGACAAGCCCGAACAGCAATATGCCGACGCGCGGCTGGATGCCGATGCGATCGTCGACACGGTGCTGACGGCGTTGCGCCACAACAGCGCCGGCGTGGAGGAAGCGCGGGCCTGAAGGTCCGCGCTGGACCTCCTCCCCCAACTGCCCTAGCCTGCCTTCCGCTGGACCATGTCCGGGAGAAGGCGGTTGGGCAGTACATTGGCGGGTCGACATCATCGCTGGCTGCTGCTCCTGCCGCTGCTCGCCGCCTGTTCGCAGAAACAGGTGGTAGAACCGCCGCCGCGCGCCAATGATCCCGTGCCGGCGACCAGCGCATCTTCCATCATCAGTGTCCCGGTGGAAATCGACCGCGCCCTGATTGCCCAGGCGATCGAGCGGGCCATGCCGCGCCAACTCTGGCGCATCGACCGGCCAGGCACGCGCTGCGTCCAGCCCAGGCGGGTCAAATTGCTCGGCAAGCAGATCAGGGTGACGCCGCCGATCGACTGCCATATCATCGGCGCGGTCACGCGCGGGCCGATCCGCCTGCGCGGCAATGGGCGCGATCTGATCGCCGACATCCCGATCCATGCGCAGGTCAGCGCGCGCGACATTGCCGGATTGCTGAAGGGCGAGACGGCCACCGGCGACGCCATGGCCCATGCCCGGATTCAGCTCGGCATCGATGACCAGTGGCGCCCTCACGGCACGCTGAAGCTCAGCTATGACTGGACGCAGACGCCCGGCATCGATTTCCTCGGCCAGCGCATCACCTTCGCCGACAAGGTCGACCGCAAGATCGCGCCGGTCCTGCGCGACCTCGAACGACAATTGCCGCGCGAACTGGCCAAGCTCGACCTGCGCAGCAAGATCGAGCGCCTATGGCGCGCGGCCTTCACCAGCCTTTCGCTCAACGACCATGATCCGCCGGTGTGGATGCGCATCACGCCGCAACGCTTCCTGTTCGACGGCTATGGCAACAGCGGCGCGCAACTGCGCTTCCGACTGGGAATAGAGGCGCTGACCGAAACCGTGGTCGGCGACCGGCCGGTCGATCCGCAGCCAACCGGACTGCCACCGCCCGCGCGTGCGCCGATCAATGACGCGCTGCATTTCTTCCTGCCGGTGCGGGCCGATTATGCGCAGCTGGAGCCGGTCATCCTGCGCGCCCTGCACAAGCGCGCCGCGCGTCCGTTCGAACTGCCCAAGCTGGGCTCGATCATCGCGCGGTTCGACAAGCTGGTCGCCTATGGCACTACGGGCAACCGTATCGCAGTGGGCGTCACGCTCGCGGCGCGGCCGGCGGACAGCAAGCTCGGCGATACCCATGGCACCGTCTGGCTGACCGCCCGCCCCGTCAACCAGCCCAATTCTGCGCTGGTCCATTTCGAGGATCTGCAGGTGACCGGCACCAGCGACGGGATCGGCGGCGACATCCTGATCGCGCTGGCGGGAAGCCCCGCCTTTTCCGCCGTCATCGCCGACGCCCTCAGCCAGAATTTCACCCATGATCTGGAGGAGTTGAAGGGCAAGATCAGGCGCGCCATCGGCGAGCGCAAAACCCCACATTTCCGTATCCGCACCCATTTGGACAGCACGGAAATCGGCCAGATCAGCGCCCATGGTCAGGGCTTGTATCTGCCCGTGCGGGCGACCGGCCGGGCCTCGATCCGCTACGCCGGCGGGCCGTTATAGAGCAACCATATAGTTGCACATCCCCGTCTTGAGGCGCATATAGGCAATCAGGAGGTTGCCTATCATGACCGGCAGCATCATCAAGACGATCGAGATCGCCGCACCAGTGGAGCGGGTATGGGACGCCCTGACCGACCATGTGCAATTCGGCACCTGGTTCCGCGTCGCGCTGGACCAGCCCTTTGCCATCGGCCAGCCCTCGACCGGGCATATGACCTATCCGGGCTATGAGGCGTATCGCTGGCAGGCGCGGGTCGTGGCGATCGAGCCGATGACCCGTTTTGCCTATGAATGGCCTGCGACCGGCGGCGACAAGGCGCTGATGGAGAGCGGCGTGCGGGTGCCCGAATGGACGCTGGTGGAATTCGTGCTGGAGCCAATCGACGGCGGCACCCGCCTGACCGTCACCGAAAGCGGGTTCGATGCGGTGCCCGAACCGCGCCGGACCAATGTCATGCGCGACAATGACGGCGGCTGGGCGGAACAGGTGAAGAATATCCGCGACCATGTCACCGGCTGAGATTTTCGCCGCCCTGGGTGATCCCACGCGCCTCAGCCTCATCGCGCGGCTGGGCGACGGCAATGGCCGGTCGATCGTGCAACTGGGCGAAGGCCTGCCGATCAGCCGTCAGGCGGTGGCCAAGCATCTGGATGTACTGCACGGCGCCGGGCTGGTGCGCAGGCGCAAGCAAGGGCGGGAAGTGCATTTCGCGCTACGCCGGGAGGCGGTTGCGGCGGCGCAGGACTGGCTCGGCCGGGTCGGCGCGCAATGGGATGGCACGCTCGCCCGGCTCAAGGCCCTCGTGGAAGGGGACGATCAGACGCCCCCCTCCCCCTAGATTATTGCTGCGGCGGGGTCGTCTGCGTGCCGGTGGCGGCGCGGGCGTCCTGGCCGTCGCCTTCCGGCGCAGCGATGATGTCGCGGGTGGTCGCGCCCTTGTCGACCACTTCGGTGCCCGGATCACCCGCCTGCGAGCGGATACCGGCAGCGGCGGTGCCACGGCCGGCCGAGTTCAGCGCCGCGCTTTCCGATGCGCTGCGCGGGGCCGGACCGCCGAACAGCGCTTCCTGCGCGGCGCGGCTCGAATCGACCGTGGCTGCAGCCGGGGTGCCCGGCGCGGGCGGGACCAGCGCGAAATCGGGCGGCACGACCAGCGGCGCCTGGCGCGTCACAGCGAACTCGTCGGGACGGCCACGATTGAGCAGGCCGTTACCACCGCCGCCGCACGCCGACAGGGTTGCAACAAGGCCGGCGGCGAGGATCAGTTTACGCATTACTTCAGGGTCTCCGTCTTTGCGCCCTTCTCGCGCAGCAGCAGCGCCCGCGCAAGCAGGATCAGCACGCCGAACGTGATGGCCGCGTCGGCCAGGTTGAAAATCAGGAAGGGCCGCCATTCGCCGAAATGCAGGTCGGCATAGTCGACGACATAGCCCAGACGCATCCGGTCGACGATATTGCCGATCGCGCCACCCAGCACCAGGCCGAGCGCCGCGACGTCGGACCGCGCCTTTTCGCGCCACATCCACACGCCCACGAAGCCGGCGATCAACATGGTCATGCCGACCAGCATCCAGCGCGTCGTGTCATTGTCGGCATGGAAGAAGCCCATCGAGACGCCGGGATTCTCCAGCCAACGCAGGCGGAAGAAGGGCAATATCTCGATTCCCGCATCCGCCCGGCTCTTCAGCGCGAGCGGATAGGTTACGGTATATTTGACCAACTGGTCGAGCGCGAGGGTGACGATCGCGACCGTCAGCCCCAGCGGGCGATGGTTTATGGCGCTCATGCCTTCAACACCTCGTCACAGCGGTGGCACAGCGTGCCATCTTCCTCGACCTCGGGCAGCAGGCGCCAGCAGCGGCCGCATTTGTGCCACTCGCTGGGCTTGACGATGATGCCGTCGCCCACGCCCATCTCGATCCGGGCGACGATGGCGATTTCGGCGAAGTTCACACCGTCGCTGGGCAGCATTTCGCCCATGGTGACATCGGCCTCCAGGCTGGAGCGGATCACCTTTTCACGGCGGAAGGGTTCGATCGCCTCGTTGACCTGCTCGCGCTGGTCGCGCAGCTCGGCCCATTTGTCGTTCAGATGATTGTCGATCCAGCGATGGTCGACTTCCGGCCATTCCAGGAAATGAACGCTATCCTCGTCACTTGGGAAGCGGCTCTGCCATACTTCCTCAGCGGTGAAGGGGATGATCGGCGCGACATAACGGACCAGCGCATGGAACAACGTGTCGAGCAAGGTGCGATAGGCGCGACGCTTGGGATCCGACTTCGCATCGCAATAGAGGCAGTCCTTGCGGATGTCGAAGAAGAAGGCCGACAGGTCGCTGTTCGCAAAGTCGAAGATGGCGCGGGTATAGCGGCTGAATTCCAGCCAATTCTCGCTCTTCGCCGCCTTGTCGACCACCGCGCGCAGTTCCGCGTCGAGCTGGGCCAGGCGATGGAGCATGTAGCGCTCCAGCTCCGGCATCTCGGCGTAGGACACCGCCTCGCTCTCATCATAGTCGGACAGGGCGCCGAGCATGTAGCGAAAGGTGTTGCGCAGCTTGCGATAGGCGTCGGACGAACCGGCCAGCACTTCCTTGCCGATGCGGACGTCATCGAAATAGTCGGTGCTGGCGACCCAGACGCGCAGGATGTCGGCGCCGCTTTCGGCCATGATCTTGAGCGGATCGACGACGTTGCCCAGCGACTTGGACATTTTCTTGCCCGATCCGTCGAGCGCGAAGCCATGGGTCAGCACCGCCTTGTAGGGGGCCTGGCCGCGGGTGCCGCAGCTTTCCAGCAGCGAGGACTGGAACCAGCCGCGATGCTGGTCCGACCCTTCGATATAGAGGTCGGCGCGGGTGCCCTCGCCATAACGGCCCTCGACCACGAAACTGTGGGTCGATCCGCTGTCGAACCAGACGTCGAGAATGTCGTTCACGACCTCATAGTCATTGAGGTCATAATCGGGGCCGAGCAGCGCCTGATGATCGGCGCCGAACCAGGCATCCGCACCGGCGTCCTTGAACGCCTCGATGATGCGTGCATTGACCGACTTATCAACGAGATAATCGCCAGTCTTGCGATGAACATAGAGCGCGATCGGCACGCCCCAGGCGCGCTGGCGGCTGATCACCCAGTCGGGGCGGCCTTCCACCATCGAGCGGATACGGTTGGTCGAACGCTCGGGCACCCAGCGCGTATGCTCGATCGCGTCGAGCGCGATCTCGCGCAGGGTCGGGCCGTTGCCGGTAACGATCGGCGTCGGCATCACGCCGCCATCGACATCGGCCACCACGCCTTCCTGCGGCTTGTCCATCGGGATGAACCATTGCGGGGTGCAGCGAAAGATGATCTTCGCCTTGGAACGCCAGCTATGCGGATAGCTGTGCTTGAAATCGTCCGACGCGGCGAGCAGCGCACCCGCTTCGCGCAGATCGGTGCAGATCGGCCCATCCTTGCCGACGAATTTGGGGTTGATGACCGAGCCCTGCCCGCCCAGCCACAGCCAGTCGGCGCGATACTTCCCGTCACCCTCGACCGCGAAGACCGGGTTCAGGCCGTTCGCCTTGCAGAGCGCAAAGTCGTCCTCGCCATGGTCGGGCGCCATATGGACAAGGCCGGTGCCCGCATCGGTCGTGACGAAATCGCCCGCAAGGAACGGGCGGGGACGGTCAAAGAAGCCGCCAAGCGCGTGCATCGGGTGACGGGCTACGGCGCCGGCGAGCTGCGAGCCGTTTACAAAGCCTTCAATGGCCCATGCACCAAACAATTCTGGGTTTTCGACACCGCGAACTGCCGCATCAGCGCGCGCTTGGAATGCAGCAACCAGTTCGGTTGCGATGAGGAAGCGGCCCAGCAGCTTTCCATCATGGTCCTTACAGGAGGTGATCGCATACTCCACCTCCGGCCCATAGGCCAAAGCCTGGTTCACCGGGATCGTCCAGGGCGTGGTGGTCCAGATCACCGCATGGGCGCCGACCAGTTCGGGCGCGTTCGGCGCTTCGACAATCTCGAACGCCACGTCGATCTGGGTCGACGTCACATCCTCATATTCCACTTCCGCCTCGGCCAGCGCAGTCTTTTCGACCGGGGACCACATGACGGGCTTGGCGCCGCGATAGAGCTGGCCGCTTTCGGCGAACTTCAGCAATTCGCCGACGATCGTCGCTTCCGCATCGAACTTCATGGTCAGATAGGGATCGGCCCAGTCGCCCATCACGCCCAGGCGCTTGAACTGCTCCTTCTGCACATCCACCCATTTGTCGGCATAGGCGCGGCACTGGGCGCGGAACTCGGACGCGGGCACCTCGTCCTTGTTCAGCTTCTTCTTGCGATATTCCTCCTCGATCTTCCATTCGATCGGCAGGCCGTGACAGTCCCAGCCGGGCACATAGGGCGCGTCCTTGCCGAGCAGCGACTGGCTGCGGACGATGATGTCCTTCAGCACCTTGTTCATCGCATGGCCCATATGGATGTCGCCATTGGCGTAGGGCGGGCCATCATGCAGGATGAAGCGTTCGCGGCCGGCGCGCTTCTCGCGCAGCTTGCCGTACAGGTCCATCGCCGCCCAGCGCGCGGCAATCGCCGGTTCCTTCTGCGCGAGGCCGGCCTTCATCGGAAAGTCGGTGACGGGAAGGAAGACGGTGGATTTGTAATCGGGCTGGTCGGTCATCGAATGTCCGTGCAAGTTTATGAATCCGTTCGCCCTGAGCGAAGTCGAAGGGCCGGCCCGAGGGAAGCGAGGGCTCTAACCGGGCCTCGGCTCCGCTCGGCCGCGTGTCTCGACTTCGCTCGACACGAACGGGAAAAGTGGAAGCGTCGCCCTACGCGAGGTAAGGCGTTCCCGCAAGGATTTGCCGTGCGTCGTCGCAGTCGCGTGCGATCTGCGCGATCAGCGGGTCGAGGCCGTCATATTTCGCTTCCGACCGGAGATAGTGGATCAGCTGCACTTCGATGCTCTGATCGTAGAGGCTTTCGGCGAAATCGAAGAAATGCGGCTCCAGCAGCAGCTTGGGCGGATCGAAGGTCGGGCGGATGCCAAGATTTGCGGCGCCGTCCAGCACCCGGCCATCGGCCAGCAGCCCGCGCACTGCATAAATGCCGAAGGCCGGGCGCAGATAGGGGCCAAGGTCGATATTGGCGGTCGGGAAGCCGATGGTGCGGCCCAGCTTGTCGCCATGCTGCACCACACCCTGGATCGCAAAGGGGCGCGTCAGCAGGCGGGTGGCGGTGCCGCAATCACCGGCCTGCAATGCGGCGCGGATGCGGCTGGAGCTGATCACCCCTTCCGCGTCCGTGACCGGCGCGACCGCTTCGGCCGGCAGGCCCAGTTCGGCGAAGCTGGCGATCGTGCCGCTGCGGCCCTTGCCAAAGGTGAAATCCTCGCCAGTAACGACGGCAGCGACGCCCAGTTGCTCCATCAGCAACCGGACATAGCCGGCCGGGTCGAGCGCGGCGAGTTCGCGAGTGAAGTCGAACACCAGCATCGCGTCGGCCCCGGCGGCGGCGAACAGCGCCTGGCGCTGGTCCAGCGTGGTCAGGCGGAAGGGTGGTGTATCGGGCTGGAACAGGCGCATGGGATGCGGATCGAAAGTGGCGACGATCGCCGGCCGCCCCTCCGCCCGCGCACGCGCGATCGCGCGGCCGACCACCGCCTGATGGCCGGCATGAAAGCCGTCGAAATTGCCAAGCGCCATGACGCCGCCGCGCAGATGCGCAGGGATCGGGGCATTGCTGGTAAGCCGCTCCATGGCCGGGGCTATAGGGTGACACACAGGGCGTGGCAATTGGCGATCACCACCTCCCGTTCGGGCTGAGCGAAGTCGAAGCCTTGCACTGAGCGGAGCGAAGTGCACCTCAACGCCAAACTTAACTGGAGGGGGGGCGTCTCGCTGCGCTCGACGGGCCCCTTCGACTTCGCTCAGGGCGAACGGAAGGAAAGTTTATGGCTTCCGCCCGAACGTCACGAAGCTGTAGGCCGGGCGCCCGTCCAGCGCGGGATGATCCGCGCGGGCTGTCTCGCGCCAGTCCGCCGGATCGGGATAGGCGATATGGGTGTCGCCTTCGGCGTCAACATGCACCTCGGTCAGTTCGATCCGGTCGGCCCGGTCGAGGAACAGGCGATAGATTTCCGCGCCGCCGATCACCATCAGCACCGGTGCGTCGGCCAGCGCGATCGCGGCGTCGACATCATGGGCGACCTCCGCCCCCTCGCCCGCCCAGTCCCGGTCGCGGGTCAGCACTATATGGCGACGGCCGGGCAGCAGGCCCGGCAGGCTGTCGAACGTCTTGCGCCCCATCAGCATCGGATGGCCGGCGGTCAGCCCCTTGAAATGCCTGAGGTCGGCCGGCAGCCGCCAGGGCAGGTCGCCATCCCGGCCGATCACCCCATTGTCGGCGCGGGCCAGGATCAGGACGATGTCGGGTCGACTCATCCGTCAACACTCCCGTCATTCCCGCGAAGGCGGGAATCCACCTCGCAAGCTTGCGAATGAACATGGCTCAGGAGATGGATCCCCGCCTTCGCGGGGATGACGGCGAAAAGAAAGCAAGCGGCCCTCACAGGCTGAGCCGCGTCACATGCCCCATCTTGCGGCCCGGACGCGCCTCATGCTTGCCATAGAGGTGGAGGTGATTTTCCGGATCGGACAGGATCGCCAGCCATTCCGCCGCATCGTCACCGATCAGGTTGCGCATCTCGACCTGCCGGGCGGCCAGGCCCGTATCGCCGAGCGGCAGGCCACAGATCGCGCGGACATGGTTCTCGAACTGGCTGGTGAGCGCACCCTCAGTCGTCCAGTGGCCGCTATTATGGACGCGCGGCGCCATTTCGTTGAACACCGGGCCGTCGGCGCTGGCGAAGAATTCCAGCGTCAGCACGCCGACATAGTCGAGCGCATCGGCGACCTGCTTGGCGAGCGCACGGGCGGCGGGCAACTGCCCCTCGATCAGCGATCCGGCCGGCACGGTCGAGGTGGCGAGGATGCCGTCGACATGGACGTTGGCGGCTGAATCCCAGAAGCGCACCGCGCCGTCGGCACCACGCACCAGGATCACCGAATATTCCTGATCGAAGGTCACGAAGCCTTCGAGGATCGCGGGCTGGCGGCCGATCGCATTCCAGGCGCCGACCGCGTCGCCCGGTTCGTTGATCCGGGCCTGACCCTTGCCGTCATAGCCCATGCGGTTGGTCTTGAGGATCGCGCGGCTGCCGATCGTCTCGATCGCACTTTCCAGATCGTCCAGGCTGTCGACCGGCGCGAACGGCGCGGTCAGGCCGCCCAGATCGGCGACGAAGCGCTTTTCAGCCAGACGATCCTGCGCGACGCGCAGCGCACCGGCGCCGGGACGGACCAGCCCATGGCTCGCCAGCACCTCGACCGCCAACGGATCGATATTCTCGAACTCATAGGTGACGACGTCCACGCCCTCGGCAAAGGCGGCGAGCGCGGCGGCATCCTCATAGGCGCCCTGGGTCCAGCTCGGCGAGACATCGGCGGCCGGGCCGCTTTCCTCGGGCGCGTAGATATGGGTGCGATAGCCAAGCTGGGCCGCGGCCATGGCGATCATCCGGCCGAGCTGGCCGCCGCCAAGGATGCCGATGGTGGCGCCGGGGGCAATGGTCGTCATGATCGGGATCAGTCCTCGACGGTTTCGGCGACGGCGTCGGTCTGGCGCGCGCGCCAGGCGTCCAGTCGCTCAGCCAGCGCATCGTCATGTGTCGCCAGGATCGACGCGGCGAGCAGGCCGGCATTGATCGCGCCGGGCTTGCCGATCGCCAGCGTGCCGACCGGGATGCCGCCGGGCATCTGGACGATGGACAGCAGCGAATCCATGCCCTTCAACGCCTTGGATTCCACCGGCACGCCCAGCACCGGCAGGCGGGTCATCGATGCGGCCATGCCGGGCAGATGGGCGGCCCCGCCGGCACCGGCGATGATGACCTTGAGGCCGCGGCCGGCGGCGCTGGTGGCATAATCATAGAGACGCTGCGGGGTGCGATGGGCGGACACGACCTTGCACTCATGGGCGACGCCCAGCGCTTCCAGCGTCTCGGCGGCATGACGCATCGTCTCCCAGTCGGAGCGCGAGCCCATGATGATGCCGACTTCCACTGCCCCGCTCATAATTTGCTTCCCCTGATGGGGCGGCCCACCGGCCTGCCCGGAAAGCAAAGCCCCTTAGCGGCCGGGCCGCCAAGGGGCAATGCTATTCCTCCCCTTCAGGGGAGGTGGCAGGCCAAAGGCCTGACGGAGGGGCAGGTGCCGCCTGACACAAGGGAAGAAGAGGAGCGCAAAAGGGCGCGTGCCCCTCCACCACGCCGCTGCGCGGCGCGGTCCCCCTCCCCGTGCCGGGGAGGATCAGCGTTCCGACAGATAATAGCGATCGGTCGCGGTCAGATCGTCGGCCAGTTCATAGACGATCGGCTGGCCGGTCGGGATTTCCAGTTCGGTGATCTCGTCATCGGGGATGTTCGACAGATGCTTAACCAGCGCGCGCAGCGAATTGCCATGGGCGGAGATGACGACGCGCTTGCCAGCCTTCAGGTCGGGCGCGATGACCGATTCCCAATAGGGCAGCACGCGGGCGATCGTGTCCTTCAGGCTTTCGGTCGACGGGATGGCGATGCCGTCATAGCGGCGGTCCTTCGACAGGTCGAACTCGCTGCCGGCTTCCAGTACCGGCGGCGGAACGTCGAAGCTGCGGCGCCAAATCTTCACCTGCGCATCGCCATGCTTGGCCGCGGTCTCGGCCTTGTTGAGGCCGGTCAGGCCGCCATAATGGCGTTCATTCAGGCGCCAGTCCTTCTCGACCGGCAGCCACAGCCGCCCCATTTCCTCCAGCACCAGGTTCAACGTCTTGATCGCGCGGCTCTGGACCGAGGTATAGCATTGGTCGAAATCCAGCCCCTTTTCCTTGAGCAGGCGACCGGCGGCGCGTGCCTCTTCCACGCCCTTTTCGGTTACGTCGACATCCCACCAGCCGGTGAAGCGGTTTTCCAGGTTCCAGGTCGACTGACCATGGCGGATGAGGACGAGCGTGGGCATCGGGCGTGTCTCCTGCACGATAGGGGCGAAAGATGCGCCTGCCATAGCGGGCAAAATTATGGGCGCAAGCTTGTCGCGGGTCAGGACAAGCCCACATTGCAGTCAAACCGGCGATGCGATAGCTCGGGACGACCAACGGAAAAGGAACGGCGATTTGGCATTTGTGAAGGGCGCGTGGCGCATCCTGGTCGCGATCAAGGACGGACTGGTGCTCCTGTTCCTCCTGCTCTTCTTCGGGCTGCTCTATGCCGCCCTGTCCTTCTCGCCCAAGCCGGCCAAGCCGATCGGCAGCGGCGCGCTGCTGCTCGACCTTGACGGCAGCATCGTCGAACAACCGGCCGAGGTCAGCGCCACCGCCATCCTGTCGGGCTCGGGCGACCAGGCGAAGGAATATCGCCTGTCCGACATATTGACCGCGCTCGACGCCGCCCGCACCGACGACAAGGTGAAGGCGGTCGTGCTCGACCTCGACGATTTCACCGGCGGCGGCCAGGTCGCCATCGCCCGCGTCGGCAAGGCGCTGGACGCGGTGCGGGCCGCCAAGAAGCCGGTCTTCGCCTTTGCCACCCTCTATAGCGACGACAGTTACCAGCTCGCCGCCCATGCCAGCGAAGCCTGGGTCGACCCTATGGGCGGCGTCGCCATCGCCGGGCGCGGCGGCTCCGGCCTCTATTACAAGGGGCTGATCGACAAGCTGGGCGTCAACACCCATGTCTATCGCGTCGGCACCTACAAGAGCTTCGTCGAACCCTATATCCGCGCCGACCAGTCGCCCGCGGCCAAGCAGGCCAATCAGGAACTGGCCGGCGCGCTGTGGCAGAACTGGCAGGATGACGTGACTAGGGCGCGGCCCAAGGCCAAGGTCGCGGCCTATGCCGCCGATCCCGCCGCCGCCGCCAGTGCTGCCGGCGGCGACATGGCCAAGGCTGCGTTGACCGCCGGGCTGGTCGATCATCTGGGCGATCAGGAAGCCTTTGAAGAGCGCGTCGCCAAGGTAGCGGGCGATCCGTCCGACAAGGACGAGACCGATTATGCCGCGATCGACTATGCCGCCTATGTGAAGGCCAGGAAGCCCGCCAATGACGGGCAGATCGGCGTGCTGACCGTGGCCGGCGACATTGTCGATGGCGAGGCCGGCCCCGGCACCGCGGCGGGCGACACGATTTCCGACCTGCTGCTCAAGGCACTGGACGAGAAGGACTTGAAGGCCCTGGTCGTGCGCGTCGATTCGCCGGGCGGATCGGTGCAGGCGTCGGAGAAGATCCGCCGTGCCATCATGGAGGCCAAGTCCGGCGGCCTGCCGATCGTCGTGTCGATGGGCAATGTCGCGGCAAGCGGCGGCTATTGGGTCTCGACCCCGGCCGACATCGTCTTTGCCGAACCCGATACCATCACCGGATCGATCGGCGTGTTCGGCATCATCCCGAGCTTCGAGGGCACGCTGGCCAAGATGGGCATCACCACCGACGGCGTGCGCACCACGCCTTTGTCGGGCCAGCCCGACATCGCCGGCGGCACCACCCCGCAATTCGACCAGATCATGCAGATGGGGGTCGAGGATATCTATCGCCGCTTCGTCGGCCTGGTTGCGCAGGCCCGGCACAAGACGCCGGCGCAGATCGACACCATCGCCCAGGGCCGCGTCTGGGACGGCGGCACCGCCCGCCAGATCGGCCTGGTCGACCGGTTCGGCGACCTCAACGACGCGATTGCCGAAGCGGCGCGCCGCGCCAAGATCGATCCGGCCAAGGCCAAGCCCTACTGGATCGAGAAGCAGCCGGACAAGTTCGCCGAGTTCATCCAGTCGATCGCCGATCGCGAGAAGGATGATGCCGGCGCCCCGCGCGACCTGATCGGCCGCGAAGCAAAGCTGCAACAGCGCTGGGCGCTGCAGGCCGTCGCCGATGTGCGCGGGCTGGTGAGCGGTGCGGGCGTGCGCGCCGACTGCCTGGAATGCCGCGGCTATGGCGCGCCCAGGCCTGTGAACCAGGCGGATGCGCGTGGATGGCTGGCGTTACTGGGGACAGCCTGGCACTGAAGCCAGGTCCTCACTTTCGCCCGAACAGTTTCTCGATATCGCCATGGCCGAGCTTCACCCAGGTGGGCCGGCCATGGTTGCATTGGCCAGATCGCGGGGTCACCTCCATTTCGCGCAGCAGGGCGTTCATTTCCGCGACGCTGAGGATACGGCCGGCGCGGACCGAGCCGTGGCAGGCCATGGTCGCGGCGACCAGATCGAGCCGCTCCTTGAGCGACAGCGCGCTGTCATAGGCGGCAAGATCGTCGGCCAGGTCGGAGACCAGCCCCTGCACATCGCCCTGCCCCAGCATCGCCGGGGTCGCGCGCACCAGCATGGCGGAGGGACCGAAGCGCTCCAGCTCCAGGCCGAACTCCTTGAGTTCGGCGACCCGCGCCTCCAGCCGATCGCAGGCCGGCTCGTCCAGTTCGACCACCTCAGGCAGCAGCAGCGCCTGCGATGCGACGCCCTGCCCCTCCATCGCCCGGCGCATCCGTTCCAGCGTCAACCGCTCATGCGCGGCATGCTGATCGACGATGACCAACCCATCCTCAGCCTCGGCGACGATATAGGTGCGGGCTACCTGGCCGCGCGCGACGCCCAGCGGGAAGCTGTGCCCTTCGGGTGCGGGCGCGGCGGCGGGCTCCGCGCGCGCCTGGGGCGGCGGGGTCAGGAAATTCGGCCGTCGATCCCCTACCCCCTGATAGCTGGCGGGCGAGGATGGCGCGAACTGGCTGTAGCTGGGCGGCGCATAGGGCGTGGCCGCCGCCTCGAAGATCGGCATGGCACCGATCGGCGTGGGCGACAGCGGTTCGGGCCGCCAGGCGTTGAGCGCGGCGGGATCGGCATGCTGCACGGCGCGAAAGCCCTCGGCATCAAGCGCGCGGCGCAGGCCTGAGACGATCATGCCGCGAATCAGCGCCGGGTCGCGGAAACGCACCTCGGTCTTGGCGGGGTGGACATTGACGTCCACCTCCAGCGGCGGGACGTCGAGGAACAGGGCGACCACCGGATGGCGATCGCGCGCCAGCATGTCGGCATAGGCGCCGCGCAGCGCGCCGATCAGCAGCCGATCACGGACCGGGCGGCCATTGACGAACAGATATTGATGATCGCCAACGCCCCGATTGTAGGTCGGCAGCGAGGCGACGCCGGAAAGTTGCACCCCGTCCCGCTCCAGGCTGACGATCACATGATTGTCAGCCAGCTGCCGGTCGGTGAGCGCGGCGACCCGCTCTTCCCTTGCCTCGCCCGCCTGCACGCCCAGCACGCGGCGGCCATCATGCTCGACCGAGAAGGCGACCGACGGATGGGCCATGGCAAGGCGGCGCATGACGTCGAGGCAGGCGGCATATTCCGACTTGGCCGAGCGCAGGAATTTGCGCCGCGCGGGCACCCTGGCGAAGAGCTGGTCGACGGTGACGCGCGTGCCGGGCGGCAGCGCGGCGGGCCCTTCGGCCACCAGCACGCCATTGTCGACGGTGCGGTTCCAGCCGTCGGCGCCACGCGGCCGGCTGTCGATCGACAGGCGCGCAACCGACGCGATCGAGGGCAGCGCCTCGCCCCGAAAACCGAGCGTCGCGACATTCTCGATCGCGTCGTCGGGCATCTTTGAGGTGGCATGGCGCTCCAGCGCCAGGGCCATGTCCTGCGAATCCATGCCACAGCCGTCATCGCTGACCTCGATCCGGTCGAGCCCGCCGCTCGACAGGCGCACGGCGATGCGCGTCGCGCCGGCATCCAGCGCGTTTTCGACGATTTCCTTGAGCGCGCTGGCGGGTCTTTCGACCACTTCGCCTGCGGCAATGCGATTGACCAGATGTTCGGGCAGACGGCGTATTGACATTGATTAGTGACTAGCCCAAGCGAGCGCTTTCCGCGAGCCGCGACCCCAAAAATATTCCAGCATAGATTTGGGCGGGACGGAGCGCGGACACGAACACTGCCGTCCCGGCGCAACCGGGCGAAACAGGATGAAGCATGTCGATCTTCTCGCGCCTCTTCAAATTTTCCTCCCAGGACATGGCCATCGACCTGGGTACCGCCAACACCGTGGTCTATGTCCGTGGCCGCGGCATCGTCCTCAATGAACCTTCCGTGGTCGCGGTCGAGACGCTGAACGGCGTCAAGCGCGTCAAGGCGGTCGGCGACGATGCCAAGCTGATGATGGGCAAGACCCCGGATTCGATCGAGGCGATCCGCCCGCTGCGCGACGGCGTCATCGCCGACATCGACGTGGCCGAGCAGATGATCAAGCATTTCATCAATAAGGTGCATGGCGGCAAGCACAGCCCCTGGCGCGCGCCCGAAATCGTGATCTGCGTGCCGTCGGGTTCGACCAGCGTCGAGCGCCGCGCCATCCGCGACGCCGCCAGCAATGCCGGCGCCAGCCAGGTGTTCCTGATCGAGGAACCGATGGCGGCCGCGATCGGTGCCGACATGCCGGTGACCGAGCCGATCGGTTCGATGGTCGTCGACATCGGCGGTGGCACCACCGAGGTCGCCGTGCTGTCGCTGCGCGGCCTGGCCTACACCACCTCGGTCCGCGTCGGCGGCGACAAGATGGACGAGGCGATCGTCAGCTTCGTGCGTCGCCACCATAACCTGCTGATCGGCGAAGCCACTGCCGAGCGCATCAAGAAGCAGTTCGGCGTCGCCCAGCCGCCCGAGGACGGCGTCGGCGAGACGATCCACATCAAGGGTCGCGACCTCGTCAACGGCGTGCCCAAGGAAATCAGCATCAACCAGGGCCAGATCGCCGACGCACTGGCCGAGCCGATCAGCACGATCGTCGAAGGCGTGCGCATCGCCCTGGAAAACACCGCGCCCGAACTGGCGGCCGACATTGTCGATCAGGGCATCGTCCTGACCGGCGGCGGCGCGCTGCTCAAGGGGCTGGACGATGAACTGCGCGACGAGACCGGCCTGCCGGTCACCATCGCGGAAGATCCGCTGACCTGCGTCGCGATCGGCACCGGCCGCGCGATGGAGGATCCGATCTTCCGGGGCGTGTTGCAGACTGCCTGATCCGGGGGACATAGACGATGGCGCGGCCACCCAGCCGACGCCCCGGTCATAACCGGAAGGCGCAATATAGCCTCTTCGCCAGCTATGTGGTGGCAATGGCCGGGGCAGCGATCGCGCTGCTGCTGATCGTTGTCGCCATCTTCGATCCGACCGGCTTTGCTGCGATCCGGACAGGGACGGCGGAAATCACCCGCCCCCTGTCCACCGGCATGAAGCGGACGGTGAGCGGCGTCAGCTCGATCGACGAGGTTCTGGCCGCCTATTGGCGCGCCGGTTCCCAGAATG
Organism: Sphingobium salicis subsp. salicis; assembly: GCF_049472635.1. Classification (NCBI taxonomy): domain Bacteria; kingdom Pseudomonadati; phylum Pseudomonadota; class Alphaproteobacteria; order Sphingomonadales; family Sphingobiaceae; genus Sphingobium; species Sphingobium salicis. The sequence continues at coordinate 1,311,686 of NZ_JAYRCS010000001.1, read as the reverse complement.
TCGGGCTGCGCCGTCAGGTCGAGGCCGATCGCAACCGGATCATCGAGGCGAAGGGCATCGCGCAGGAAAATGCGCGGCTCAAGAAGCTGTTGAAGCTGGTCGATGTCGACAGCAGCGCGCTGCTGTCGGCGCGCCTCATCAGTTCGTCCGCCAGCAGCGCGCGTCGCTTCGCCCGGCTTAACGCCGGCAGCTGGCAGGGCGTGCGTCCGGGCATGCCGGTCCGCGCGGCCGAGGGGCTGATCGGCCGCGTCCATACCACCACGCCCAACACCGCCGAAGTGCTGCTGCTAACCGACACGAGCAATATCGTGCCGGTGCGCCGCGCCAACGACAATGTCCCGGCCATTTCCACCGGCGGCGGCGACGGATCGCTGGAGATCCGTGCGCTCGCGGCCGGTCGCAATCCGTTCAAGCCGGGTGACCTGCTGGTGACGTCGGGCATTGGCGGCATCTTCCAGCCCAATATCCCGGTCGCCGTGGTCGTCCGCGTCCAGGGCGAGATCGCCTATGGCGTGCCGCTCGCCAACCCGACCAAGGTCGATGCCGTGGTGGTGGAGCGCGCCTTCGAGCAGATCGTGACCCGCCCCGATCCGGGCGTGGCCGCGACCAGCGACCCCAATGGCCTGGCCGCCGGGAACGCCGCGACGCCATGATCGATCGCAATCTGCCGCCGGTTCCCCGCCTGGGCCGCCATCCGTCGCGCTGGCGCCTGGCGGGAACGCCGGTGGTGACCGTGATGCTGGGGTCGATGCTGACGATCCTGCCCGTCATCGCCCAGTCGCCGGCGATGCCGCCCTTCGGCCTGCTGGTCCTGCTGGCCTGGCGGTTGCTGCGCCCGGAATTGTGGCGCGCCTGGGTCGGCCTGCCGCTTGGCCTGTTCGACGACATGATGAGCGGCCAGCCGATCGGCTCGGCCATGTTCCTGTGGACCGTGATGCTGATCGGCATCGACGCGATCGAGCATCGGCTCGTCTGGCGCAGCTATCGTCAGGACTGGTTAATCGCGACCATGGCGATTATCTTCTGCCTGGCCGGCGGCGTCTTCTTCGCGCGAATTACCGGCGGAGGTCCTGTGAAACTGTTGCTGGTCGCGCCCCAAATGCTCTGGACGATATTGCTCTTTCCCTTCGTCGTCCGGCAATGCGCCCGGATCGACCGCTGGCGCGTGATGGCATGAAATTCCCGACGCCCAAGCGCAAGATCGTCACCGAAGCCACCCAGAGTTTCACCTTCAGCCGCCGGGCCATGGTGGTCGGCGGGCTGCAGGGCGCAATCGGCGCATTGCTGGTCGGCCGCATGGGCTGGATCAGCATTGCCGAGAACGAGAAATATCAGCTCCTGTCGGAAAGCAATCGCGTCAACCTGACACTGATCCCGCCCCGGCGCGGCTGGATTGTCGATCGCAACGGCCGTCCGCTGGCCAATAACCGCACCGATTTCCGCGTCGACCTGATCCCGCAGCGGATCGTCGATGCCGAGGCGACGGTGGGCCATCTGGCGCAACTCCTCTCGCTCCAGCCCGACGATGTCGATCGGATCAGGGAGGAACTGGACAAGTCGGCCGGCTTCCGCCCGGTTCAGGTCGCCGACAAGCTGACCTATGACCAGTTCGCCGCCGTCTCCGTCCGCCTGACCGACCTGCCCGGCGTCGCGCCGAGCCAGGGCTTTTCCCGCCATTATCCCGCTGGCGCCACGGTCGGCCATCTGCTCGGCTATGTCGGCGCGGCCACGGCGGAAGACTATAAGAAGCGCAAGGATCCGCTGCTCATCACGCCGGGCTTCAAGGTCGGCAAGGACGGGCTGGAGCGCGCCTATGACGAGCATCTGACCGGCAAGCCCGGCGCCAAGCGGGTGGAAGTCACCGCGCGCGGCAAGATCGTGCGGGAACTCACCACTCGGCCCGACACGCCCGGCAATCCGATCAAGCTGACGATCGACGCGGGCCTGCAGGAATATGCCGGCCGGCGCCTCGCCACCCAGAGCGGCGCGGTGGTGGTGATCGACTGCCATAATGGCGACGTGCTGGCCTGCGCATCCATGCCCAGCTTCGACCCCAACAGCTTTTCCGACGGCATCAGCCATCTGGAATGGGAAATGCTGTCGAAGGACGACCATGTCCCGCTGCGCAACAAGGTGCTGCAGGGCCTCTATCCGCCCGGATCGACGGTCAAGCCGATGGTGGCACTGGCATTGCTGGAGGCGGGCGTATCGCCGGCCGAGACGGTCAGTTGCGGCGGCGCGATCCGCGTCGGCAACACATTGTTCCACTGCCACAAGAAGCGCGGCCACGGTCCGCTCAACATGCGCGGCGCAATCGCCCAGAGCTGCGACATCTATTTCTACCAGATGGCCCAGCGGATCGGCATGGACCGCATCGCCAGCATGGCCCGGCGCGTCGGCATGGGCCAGCGCTTTGACCTGCCCTTCCCCAGTCAGAGCTATGGCACGGTCCCAGACCCGGCGTGGAAGCTCAAGAAATATAACCAGAAATGGCAGGTATATGACACCGTCAACGCGACCATTGGCCAGGGCTATATGCTCATCAACCCGCTACAGATGGCGGTGATGGCAGCGCGGCTGGCGACCGGACGGCAATTGATGCCCAATTTCCTGCATGGCGCGGCCCGGCCAGAGCCGGCACTGGTCGGCGTGCCCGAGGAGCATCTGGTGACGATCCGCGACGCGATGAGCGCGGTGGTCAATGGCGGCGGCACCGGCGGCGCGGCGCGCATGAGCATTCCCGATGTGCTGATCGCCGGCAAGACCGGCACCGCGCAGGTGCGTCGCATCACCATGGCGGAGCGCGCCGGCGGCGTGCGTGGCAATGCCGGCCTGCCCTTCAAGCTGCGCGACCATGCCCTGTTCCAGGGCTTCGCACCGTTCGACAATCCCCGTTATGCCATCGCCTGCATCATCGAACATGGCGGCCACACCATCCGCAACGAAGATGCGCCGATGATCGCCAGCGATACCATGTCCTATCTGTTCGATCCGCAGAAGGCGATGGAGAAGCTGGTCACGCTGGAAAAGGGCTGGGGCGGCACCCCGGCCGAACGTCAGGCCCGGCAGATGGCCGCCTTCCGCCTGGCCAAGGCGATCGAGAAGGGCCAGGCGCCGCCACCGGCCGCCGCCGCCAATGGCAGCGAGGCCGCAAATGCGACCGCGCCAACCGCCAGCACGCCCGCCGCCAGCCCGCCACCACCAGCGACGCGCCCGGCGGACGCCGATGATGGCGACGACCTGCCCGCGCCCCCAGGCCCTGGAAACCCGTAATGAGCATCATACCCCAGTCCGTCACCGAATTTCCCTGGCGCGTGCTGGGTCTGCTTGCCGCCATCGCCCTGTTCGGCACGCTGGTGCTCTACAGCGCCGCGGGCGGCAGCATCACCCCCTGGGCAATCAACCAGGGGGTGCGCTTCGTCATCTTCGCCGTCATGGCGCTGGTGCTGAGCCGCATACCGCTGGAACTGTTCGCCCGCTTTGCCTTCCCCGCCTATGGCGCGGTGCTGGTGTCGCTGGTGCTGGTGGAACTGATCGGTGGCGTTGCCGGTGGCAGCCAGCGCTGGATCAACCTGGGCTTCATGCAGCTGCAACCGTCGGAATTCATGAAGCCGATCATCGTGCTGGCGGTCGCCCGCTTCTATGCGATGCTGCCAGTGGGGGAAATCCGCCGCTGGAACGCCATCTGGCCCGCGCTGGTACTGATCGGCGTTCCCTGGGCGCTGGTGCTGGTACAGCCGGATCTGGGCACTGCGACGATGATCCTGGCGGGCGGCATCACCGTCATGTTTCTGGCCGGCCTGCCGCTGCGCCTGTTCATCGGCTCCGGCCTCACCGTCGCCGCGATCATCCCGATCGCCTTCAGCTTCCTGCATGACTATCAGAAGAAACGCGTCCTGATCTTCATGGACCCGGAAAGCGATCCGCTGGGCGCGGGCTATCATATCAGCCAGTCGAAGATCGCGATCGGCTCCGGCGGCATCTGGGGCAAGGGCTTCCTCCAGGGCACGCAAAGCCATCTCCAATATCTGCCCGAAGGCCATACCGACTTCGTCTTCGCCACCATGGCGGAGGAATGGGGCATGGCCGGCGGCGTGTTCCTGATCGGCGCCTTCATGCTGCTGTTCCGCTGGGGCATCCGCGTGTCGCTGCGCACGCCCGACAAGTTCGCGCGCCTGGTCGCAGCGGGCCTCACCACCACCATCTTCTTCTACATGGCGATCAACCTGATGATGGTCATGGGCCTTGCGCCCGTGGTCGGCATCCCCCTGCCCTTCATGTCCTATGGTGGTTCATCGATGCTGACCGTCATGTTGTGCGTGGGCATCATCATGTCGATCGACCGCTCGACCAAGCGCACCACGCGCATCGGCAACTGGGCCTGAGCGGGCCTCTCGCGAAAAAATTGTGCGATAACGCAATTTACTGTTTGCAGAATCAAATGTGCCTGCTAACAGCCCGCCCACACCGAAGCGATCAGCCACCAAGACTGACCGGCAACGGAATGGACGCATAGCTCAGTTGGTAGAGCAGCTGACTCTTAATCAGCGGGTCCTTGGTTCGAGCCCAAGTGCGTCCACCAAATCCTGCATCGGCCTGATGCAGGTTCGATCCCCCAGCGGATCGCTTATAGGCCAGTGTGGACGCATAGCTCAGTTGGTAGAGCAGCTGACTCTTAATCAGCGGGTCCTTGGTTCGAGCCCAAGTGCGTCCACCAAACTTTCCTAGAAAATACAGCAACTTACCCCACATGGGGCCAGCTTCCGAACGCTGCTAGCATTTCCATGCTAGCACTATGCTAGCCGCGCAGCAGGCTCCGCTAGCACGCCCAAACGCCCATCATAGCAGCGCCCCACACCGGCTAGGTGCAGGGCGCTGACGCGTCGGTTTTCTCGGATCAGAGCGTTTTAAGATGCTCTTTGAGATGGTAGCTCAACTCAAGCATAGCGACCGGTAGCTTTGCACGCACATCGCCCAATGCCATTTCCTCGATCGCATATTCGACATACTTCGGTCGGTCTGGGATAGGATGCCGAGGAACGTGAATGCGATAAACATTCCGCCAAGGGATAGACCTCCACGCCGCTTCATATCCGGTATCGTCAGGGTCGAACGGTCGCCAAACCGCCACAGTGCCATAGTCGACTTGGACTGTGCCAAATTGCAGCTTTTGCTCGGGCACCCGCCGTAGCGAGTATATTACGCGGGCCTTGGCTGACGATGCACCATCAAGACAGACCGGCTGAGTATTATCGATGTCCCCGCGCACTGATTCTCTTTCCTATCGTTGCTCTTGAGCACGGTAAGGGAGTGCAGTCACCTGTCTAGCGCACCGTTGCTCGCGCTCCATGTCCCGTCATGCTCCCAGCGACGGAGGGCAGCGACGACCGCCACCATATCGCGCCGGTCCAGCGCCCCGCTCTCAATGCCAGGCAGCACCTCCCGCTCAACCCAAGCGTCAAACGACCCGAAAAGGACAGTGAACGGGGACGACCGCAAATCCGCCATTGGGCGCTTTTGCGGCTGTTTGGCGCCGGCATCTCCAAGTCGTCTGGGCCACCCCATCGCCACGAAAAAAGCCGCTGAAAACCGGATGATCCGGCCTCCAGCGGCTTGCTCCGAATGGCTCTTTGCCGATTATCAGAATTTGAAGCGGACGCCCGCCGTGAAGGCACGGCCGATGAAGTCGTAGACCGCGATATTGGTGGGCAGGTTCACCCCCGGCACGGTGCCCGGAATGATCGGCGGCTGCTTGTCGAACAGGTTGTTGACGTTGGCGAACAGCTCGAAATTGCCATTCCCCTGGGGCACGGTGAAGCGCATGGCCAGGTCGGTATACCAGACCGCCTTCACCTTATCGTCGACGAACTCGATCGGCACCGGCCCACCGGGAATATCCAGCCGCATCTTGTGAATATATTGTTCGGACAGGGTGATGCCGAACGGCCCGTTGCTGTAGTCGATCGAGAAATTGCCGCGCCAGCGCGGGAAGCCGGCCGGGTTGCTGCCGACCACGCTGACGCCCGCATAATGGGCGATCGGCGCGCCCGCATATTGCTGGGCATCGAACTTGTCGAGATAGTTCATGTAGAGCCGCAGGCTGAGCGCCCCGTCGCCCATCGCGGTGCGATAGCTGGCGTCGAAATCGATGCCGGCGGTCTTCAGAAAGGCGATGTTGGCCGGCACGATATGCACCAGCGAGGGCAGGCTGGTCGGCGTCGCCCGATCGATCAGGCCGCATTCGGCCACGCCCGATCCGCCCGCATTATAGCAGTTGGTGATAATCTGCTGCGACGAAAGCGTGTCGATCAGGCCCGTGACCTTGATCTTGTAATAGTCGACCGACAGCGAGAAGCCGGGGAAGAAGGACGGCGTCAGCACGCCACCGATCGTCAGCGTCTTGGCTTTTTCCGGCTTCAGATTGGCGTTGCCGCTGGTGACCGTGTTCACATTCTGGTTGAGGCCGCTGCCATAGCTGCCATCGGCCGTCTGCAGATCATTGACGATGCCGATGCCACTCTGCGCCCCCGAATAAAGTTCGAACAGGTTGGGCGCACGGATGTCGCGCGACAGGGTGGCACGCAGCAGCAGGTCATCGACCGGCTTCCAGGTCGCGCCGACCTTCCAGGTCTCGACCGTACCCGACGTCGAATAGTCGGTGATGCGGCCCGCGCCGTTGATGCTCAGTTCCCGGAAGAAGGGCTTGTCCTTCAGGATCGGGACCGCCAGTTCGGCATAGGCTTCCTTGACGTTCAGGCTGCCATGCGCCGTGCCGACATTGGTCAGCCAGTAGAAGTTGGTGGTGGCCGGCACCCCGCGCAGTCCGGCGAAATAGGCGCTGCGCTCGGCTGCCGTGTCGAGCAGCGAGGGATCGGCATTGCTGGTGAGGTTCAGCGTCTGCTTGCGATATTCCGCGCCGACCGCGAAGTCGACCGGCCCGGCCGGCAGGTCGAACAGGCTGCCACTCAGGTTCACCGCAAAGCTGTCCTGGCGGATGCTCGCGCGGTAGCGCGACGTGCCGGTGGCATAGGCATAGCCTTCGGGCGTCGACTTGGACGGATCGCCATGCAGCACGTCGATCGGCTTGCAGCCCGCATATTGGCTGGCATAGGTCGGATCGAGCAGCACGCGGCAGGTGATCTGGCCGGTGCTCGGATCGACCACTGCGTCGGCCGCCGCATAGAGCTTCTTGCTGTCATAGAGGCCGGAATTGGCGAGGATGTGCTTGGAGTCGCCATGCGAGTAGGTGGCGCTCCAGTCCAGCCCGCCCAGCTTGCCGGTGAAGCCGGCATTGACCATCCAGTAATCGGTCCGTTCCTTGGCGATGGCGGTCGGCTGGCCGGCATCATATTGGCCGACCGTGTAGCTGTCCGTCGCCGACGTCAGCGCCGAATTCAGCGCGGACGACAGATAGGGATTGCCCTTGTAGATGGTGACACCCTGCGACGCCGGGACCAGCGCATTCACCTGGGTCGAATATTCCAGGTCCGAGCGTGACCAGCTACCCTGGACGAAGGCGTTGATATCGTCGGTCAGATCATAGCTCAGACGACCGAACGCCTGATAGGTGGTCAGCGGGATGACCGCCGCGCCGGTGGTCGGGATCTGGTAACCGTCGCCACCCGACTGAAAGCCGGTCGTGCCGACCGCCGTGCCGGTGTTGAATGGCCGGGTCGTGCCGTCATTGTTGATGACCTGCCCGACATAGGGATTGCCCGCCACGCTGGAGGCGGTGATGCGGCCATTGGGCGCCAGCGCCGAAATCAGGATGTTCGACCCGATCGTATAGGGGTTGCGCGCGCCGCCCGGCGCACAGACCGACGCCGGCTCGCTCGCCAGCTTGGTGCAGCCCACGACGCTGCCGACATAGCTATAGCCCTTGGTCGCATAGTCGCGATCGCTGCGCAGCATGCCTTCATTGTTGGAATATTCGCCGCTCAGCAGGATATGCCCGCGCCCGCCGGCAAAATCCTGGCCAACCGCCAGGCCGAGGCGCTGGCTGGCATTGTCGCCCTCGTCGGAAATGCCCGCCTGAGCGACGCCCTTGATGCCGGTGAATTTCTTGTCGAGCACGAAGTTGACGACACCCGCGACCGCGTCAGACCCCCATTGGGCCGAGGCACCGCCGGTCACCACGTCAACCCGCTGCATCAGCAGCTGCGGCAGCACATTGGTGTCGATCGTGCCGATATATTCGGTCGGCGACACGCGCATGCCGTCGAAAAGGATCAACGTGCGCAGCGGCCCCTTGGGATTGGCGCTGGGCGTGCCCAGGCCGCGCAGGTTGAGCACATTGCCGTGGATCGGCGCGTTCGAGAAGTTCGACGCCGACTTGGACGGGCTGAGCGAATTGGAGAATTGCGGCAGCTTGTTGAGCGCGTCCGGAATGCTCGACGGCGTCGTGCGCGACAATTCCTCGGTGGTCGCGACCGTCACCGGCGTCGGCGCGGTATAGCCGTCGCGTACGATGCGCGAGCCGGTCACGACGATGTCGGATGTGCTGACCGGTGCGGCACTACCCTGCTCGGCGGCCTGCTCCGGTGCCGGTGCGGGCGCCGCCGCATCCTGCGCCAGCGCGCTGCCCGTCATCGCGACGATGCTGGCGCCGATCGCCAGCGACGACGCAAAAATCTTGTGCTTGGACATTGGTCTTTCCTCTCCCTGGACGCAATGTGTCGGCTCGTTGGCCCACACCTGTCATTATTATCCCGGTGTGCATTTTTATTTCTATCGCTCCAGCGGTGGATGTCAACTAATTTTGCACCAGTGGTAAATGTTTGATCGAAAAGAATTTGCCGCCTTGCCGCAACGGAAATCCGGCCTTCTTATTAGGGACAGGGGATAAAGCCGCGAAAAGCGGCGCATCATATATTGACCTATGGTGCAAAAATGTGCGTTATGCCGGCAACAGATCGTGCCGCTCCGCGGACCAGGCACGGCGATCAGCATGGAGAAGGTCGGTGTCGAGCCTGCGCAACAGAGAATCGGTGATAATCAGGGCGTTCCGCCGATGAGCGAACCTGCCTTGTCCCTGTCAGCTTCGCCGTCACCCTCAGCGCCGATCGACAGCCCCGCGCCGCCGCCCCCTGCTCCGGCCTCCGCCGACTATCCGAGCCCCTTCATGGGCTGGCTCACGGTTGCGATCCTGTTCCTGCTCTATATATTGTCGCTGACCGACCGGAACATCATGGCGCTGATGGTCGGCCCGATCAAACAGGATCTGGGTCTCTCCGACCTCCAGATCAGCCTGCTCCAGGGGCCGGCCTTCGCCGTCCTCTTCTGCCTCTGCGCCATTCCGCTCGGCATGGCGCTCGACCGCTTCAGCCGCCGCATCGTCCTCTACCTGTCGGTGACGGTCTGGAGCATCGCCGCCGCTTCCTGCGGCCTCGCGGGCAGCTTCGTCGGCCTTGCCATGGCGCGGGCCGGGGTGGGCGCGGGCGAATCGGGTTTTGGCACCGGCAGCTATTCGGTCGTCGGCGACAGCTTCCCGCCGCACCGCGTCTCGCTCGCCATGTCGGTCTTCATCATGGGCGGCGTCATGGGCGCGGGCATCGTCTTCCTGCTGGGCGGTCCGATCGTCGGCGCGGCGATGAAAGCCGGCCCTGCCACATGGCCGCTCTTCGGCACGCTCCAGCCCTGGCAGCAGGTGTTCATCATGACCGGCGCGCCCGGCATCCTGCTCGCCTTCCTCGTCTTCCTGTTCCGCGAACCGCCCCGGCGCAAGGCCGTGAGCGCAGGCGCGGGCTATGGCGAGGCATGGGCCTATATCCGCCAGCACAAGCCGCTCTACACCGCCGCCTTTGTCGGCTTCGGCCTCGCCTATGCCGCCACCATCGGCTTCCAGCTCTGGACGCCAGTCTATCTCGCCCGCGTCCATGGCTGGCAGCCGGCGCAGATCGGCCCGGTGATCGGCATCGCCCAGATCGCCGCCGCCGCGCTGATCCCGCTCCATGGCTGGACCGTCGATCGCCTCTATCGCCGGGGGCGCAAGGACGCGCATCTCTTCTGGTGCCTCATGACCGTGCTGGCCGCCGCCCCCTTCGGCATCGCCGCCTTCCTGGTCGCCAGCCCCTGGGCCACGGTCGCCTGCTACTGGTGCTTCATGGCGCTGATCCTCTCGACCGCCAGCATGGGGCCGGCCACCGTCCAGGTCGTCACCCCGGCCTATCTGCGCGGCCGCGTCTCGGCCCTCTATGTGCTGGCATCGGGCCTCATCGCCATGGCCGGCGGCCCGGCCTTCATCGGCCTCGTCACCGACAAGCTGTGGGGCGACGAGATGAAGGTGGGCCTCTCGCTCATCACCAGCGTCTTCTGCGTGCTGCTGCCGGCCGCCCTTCTCTTCGCCCTCGGCCGCGCCTCGATGCGCCGCGCCCATGAAGGCGATCCGGTCTGACCGGCTGTTCCCGAAAGGACATAAAGATGATCGAAACCCGCCGCCCCGCCTTCATCGACGGCAAGCCCAAGCAGTTGCTGATCGACGGCCAGCATGTCGACGCCCTGTCGGGCAAGCGCTTCCAGAGCTTCAGCGCGTCCACCGGCGAACTGGTCGCCGAACTGGCGCTGGCCGGCGCCGAGGATGTCGACCGCGCCGTGCGCGCCGCGCGCGCCGCCTTCGAAGGGCCATGGAGCGGGTTCAAGCCGGCCGAGCGCCAGGCGGTGCTGCTGCGTCTCGCCGATCTGGTCGATGCCGAGTTTCAGGATCTCGCCCTGCTCGACGTGATCGAGATGGGCCGGCCGATCACCGCCGCCATGGGGCTGCGCGGCATGTTGCAGCGATCGTTGCGCCATTTCGCCGGCGCCGCTACCGCCATCCATGGCGAGACCCTGTCCAACAGCTTCCCGGTCGATCTCCTGTCCTACACGCTCAAGGAGCCGGTCGGCGTCGTCGGCGCGATCATCCCCTGGAACGGGCCGCTGTTCAGCGCCGCGTGGAAGATCGGCCCGGTGCTCGCCACCGGCTGCACCATCGTGCTGAAGCCGGCCGAGGATGCCTCGCTCAGTCCGCTGCGCTTTGCGCAGCTCTGCCTGGAGGCCGGCGTGCCGCCCGGCGTGGTCAATGTCGTCACCGGCGCGGGCGAGACCGGCGCGGCCCTTTCCGCCCATCCCGACGTCGACAAGATCGCCTTCACTGGCTCGTGCGAGACCGGCCAGCGGATCATCGCCGCTTCGGCCGGATCGGTGAAGAAGGTGACGATGGAACTGGGCGGCAAGTCCCCCAACATCATCTTTGCCGACGCTGATCTCGACGCCGCGACACCAGCCGCCGCCATGGGCGTGTTCAACAATTCGGGCCAGGTCTGCGCCGCCGGCACCCGCCTGTTCGTCGAACGGCCAGTCTATGAGGAAATGGTGCAGCGCATCGCTGCCTTCGCCGCCAATCTCAAGATCGGCCCCAGCCTCGATCCCGAAACCGTGATCGGCCCGCTGGTATCCGCCAAGCAGTTCGCCCGCGTCTCCTCCTATCTCGACCTTGGCCCGCAGGAGGGCGCTCGCCTCGTCACCGGCGGCCATCGCGTCACCGGCGGCGCGCTCGACCAGGGCCATTGGGTCGCCCCGACCATCTTCGCCGATGTGACGGACGAGATGCGGATCGCGCGGGAGGAGATTTTCGGACCCGTCTCCTGCATCCTGCCCTTCGACAGCCTGGACGAGGTGATCGGCCGTGCCAACGCGACCCGCTTCGGCCTCGCCGGCGGGGTCTGGACCCGCGACATCGGCAAGGCCATGACGGCGGTCAAGCGCATCCGCGCCGGCTCCATCTGGGTGAACCATTATTTCGCGATGGACCCGTCGGTCCCGTTCGGCGGCTATAAGATGAGCGGCTATGGGCGGGAGGGCGGCGCCGAGCATATCGACGCCTATCTCCAGACCAAGGGCGTGTGGATCCGCACCTGAGCACCGCCAACCCGAGGGGCCGGTCAGCGCCCCTCGGCATAGGCGCGGATCAGCGCATAGAGATAGTCGCGCCCATCATAGACGCTCTTCACCCGGATGCGCTCGTCCACGCCATGCGCGCCATTGCCGTCGGGATCGAGGAAGATGCCCGGCACGCCATAGGTCGGGATGCCCGCAGCGCTGAGATAGCGACCATCGGTGCCGGCGGTCAGCAGGTTGGGCACCACCGGAATGCCGGGGAAATGCCGCTGCGCCAGTTTTTCGGCCGGTCCCATGATCCGGGGATCGAGCGGCGGCGGCACGGCCGGCGCCCCCTTGTCGCCCTTGCGCGTCAGGGCAATGCCGGACGGCAGCGCCGCGCGCAGCCGCGCCTCGACATCCTCCACCCTGTCGCCGGGAAACAGACGACACTGGATCGTCGCCTGCGCCCGCTGCGGCAGCGCGTTTTCGGCATGGCCCGCCTCCACCTGCGTCGCGACGCAGGTGGTGCGCAACATCGCATTATAGGTGACGTCGCCTGTCACCGTCGCGACCGTTGCGGCATCGTCCTGCCCCTGCCCCAGCCGCTCCATCGCCTGCCCCATCGCGCCGCCAACGATCGGCCCCATGCGGGTGAAATAGCCGCGATTGGTCGGATTGAGCTGGATCGGGAATGACAGCCGCCGCACCGCCGCGAGCGCATCGGCCAGGTCATAGATCGCATTGTCGGGACGCGGCCGGCTGCTATGGCCGCCACTGTTGCGCGCCTCGATCGTGAAGCTCTGCGCATATTTCTCGCCCACCGCCAGATAAAGGGCGATCGGCCGGCTATCCTTGTCGCTGATGCCATAGCCGCCCTCGTTCAGGGCAAAGCCCGCCTGTACCACGTCGCGCCGGTTGCGCAGCAGCCAGTCGACGCCGTTCACCGCATCGCTGCTTTCCTCGCCACAGGTCAGCGCCACCTTGATCGTGCGCCGGGGACGAAAGCCCGCCGCCTGCATCCGGATCAGGCTGTCGACCCAGATCGCCGATAGCGCCTTGTCGTCGATCACCCCGCGCCCGATGAAATAGCCCTTCTCCTCGGTCAGCCGGAACGGATCGCGCGGCCAATCCTCGCGCCGGGCAGCGACCACATCGATATGATCGACCAGCAGCATCGGTGCGGCGCGCGGATCGCTCCCCTCGATCCGGGCGATCAGGCCGCCATCCTTGTCATGCCCCTCCGGCACGAAGACCTCGGCGCGGTCCGGCCCGAAGCCAGCCTTGCGCAGCCGATCGAGCATCCGGCCCGCCGCCACGGTGCAGCTGCCGGTCGGGGCGCTGGTGTCGGTCTCCACCAGTTCGCGATAGATATCGCGAAAGGCGATCTGGTCGGGGCGCAGCTCCGCCGCCATAGCCGGGCCGGATGCCAGCGCGACAAGGCCACCAAGGGCCAGCAGGGAGCTTCTCATTTCTGGATGTCGAGCGCGCGTTCGGGGCAGGATTTGGCGCCCATCCAGGCCAGCCTCTCCTGCTCTTCCGGCACGTCGATGTCGCCGGGCATGATATAGCCCTCGTCATCCAGTTCGAAGATGTCGGGCGCCATCGCCCAGCAGCGGGCATGGCCCTGGCATTTCTCGCGATGCACAATGATCTTCATGCCGCATCCTCCTGCGACCAGTCGAGGATGAGATTTTCGATCCCGAACACATGGCCGCCATAGGTGACCGGCGCGGTGCCGGACTTGATGCGGAAGGTCGGGATGCGTTTCAGCCATTCCTCCAGCCCGACGACGATCTCGCGCCGCGCCAGATGCGACCCCAGGCAGCGATGCGGACCGTAGGCAAAGGCAGTGTGGCGATTATCCTCGCGGGCGAGGTCGATGCGCGCAGGATCGGCAAATTCCAGCGGGTCGCGATTGGCGATCATCGTCGCGCAGGACACATAATCGCCCTTGCGGATCGGCGCACCCTCGAAATCCACGTCCTTCGTCGCGACCCGGATCATCTGCACCGTCGGATAGGCGCGCAGCAATTCCTCCGCCGCCAGCACGATCCGCTTGGGATCGTCGCGCAGCCATTGCTGGTCCGCCTGATGCCGCGCCAGATAGTTGAGGTCAAAGCCGATCGCGGCCGCCACCGTGTCCAGCCCGGCGATGAACAGCAGCACGCCCGTGCCCCTGATCTCCATGTCGGTCAGCGGCCGGTCGTCGATCCGCGACTGCACCAGGAAGGACATGAAATCATCGACCGGCTGCCGACGCCGATCGGCCGAAAGCTCGTCGATGAACGCGACGATGGTGCGCGCCGCCGCCGGCCGCTTCACATTGTCGCCATGCAGCAGGTCGTTGGCCCAGCCGACAAATTCGTCCAGCCTATCGTCCGACAGGCCCAGGAAGCGCAGGAAGATATTGACCGCGAAGGGGAAGGCAAAATCGGTCATTACGTCGCAACTGGTGCCCGACGCCGCGATCCGGTCGATCAGCACGCTCGCCCTTTCGCGCACCGCCGTTTCCAGCGCCATCACCCGCTTGGGCGACAGCAGAGGATTGAGCAGCGAACGGAACTTGCCATGGTCTGGCGGGTCCAGTTCCAGCGGGATCATCGGCCAGCTTTCGCCCAGTGCCGAGGCAAAGATGCTGCGATGGCTGGAGAAGGTTTCGGGATCCTGCAGCACCCGCCGCTGGTCCTGCGCGCGGGTGATGACCCAGGTGCCCTTGCCGTCGCGGGTGTTGACCGGCGAATAGAAGATGCGCGGCCCGTCATGCACCACCGCGCTCGCCGCCTGCGGGTCGCCATTGGGCGTCGGCTCCAGCCCCGGCGAACTGAACAGGCTGAAATTGCCGATCATGTCGGGCGGCACATGCGCCGGGATCGGACGGGCGGCCATGGTTTCCATACTACGCTCTCCTGCAGCGGTAGCCAGTTCTCGCGCCACGGCGGACCGGCCTTATCAATTTTGCATTATGGTATAGTTTATGAACAGGTGACCGGCTGTCAATCGGACAATCGTCGTTACGATATTTTCCCTTGCGCGGCGCACGGGCGCCGCCGCATTTCCACGCTTTTCCGCCGCATTGCGCAAAATTCGCGATTTCCGTTGCGGATGAAAATTATCCTTGAGTGCAAAATATAACTAGCCACCTGTGCAATATTGACCTAAGGAATCGCTCATGGATCGCAAGCGGCCATCCGAAAGCCGCGAGCAGCCCGACGGGTAACACCCGGACGGCGCGTTCGCCTTTCGAGCAGAACAGGGATGTGAGTGGATGGCGGAAATGGAGCCCATCGATAGAGAAGAATTCCGGCAGGAGGCGCGTGCCTGGCTGAAGGCGAATTTTCCGCCGGCGCTGACCAATGTGCCCGGCCTGATCTTCCAGGGCGACGCCCATGCCGCCGCCGCCAATGCCGACTATCAGCTCTGGCGCCAGCGCATGACCGACAAGGGCTGGGGCGTGCCGACCTGGGCGCCGCGCTATGGCGGCGCCGGCCTCACCGAAGCGCATGGCAAGATCATCGGCGAGGAACTGGCGGCGATCGGCGGTTTCAACCCGATCCGCAGCTATGGCACGATGATGCTTGGCCCGACTTTGCTGGAATATGGCGACGAAGCGCAGAAGCTGGAACATCTGCCCTTCATCGCCAGCCATGAACGGCGCTGGTGCCAGGGCTTTTCCGAACCCGGTGCGGGATCGGACCTGGCCGCGCTCCAGACCAAATGCATCGACATGGGCGATCACTGGCTGGTCAGCGGGCAGAAGATCTGGACGTCGGGCGCCGACCAGGCCGACTGGTGCTTCGTCCTCGTCCGCACCGATACCGAGCGCAAACAGGGCGGCATCAGCTTCCTGCTGGTCGACATGCAATCCGAAGGGATCGAGGCCCGGCCGATCGTCCTCATCAGCGGATCGACCCATTTCTGCGAAGTCTTCTTCAACGATGTGAAGGTGCCCAAGGGCAATCTGGTGGGCGAGGTCAACCAGGGCTGGACCATCGCCAAGCGGCTGCTGCAGTTCGAGCGCAACAGCCTGTCGGAGGTGAAGGCCGACATCACCCCCCTCGCCCCGCTCGCCCATGACTATCTGGGCACGGACGCGCTCGGGCGGATCGGCAGCCCGGACCTGCGCGCCCGGATGGTGCGCAATGCGATGCGGCACGAAGCCTATATGGCGACCGTCCGCCGGCTCGCCGCCGAAGCCAAGAATGGCGGCCCCAGCCATGGCGTGTCCGCGCTCAAGAATTTGTGGTCCGGCATCATCCAGGAACGGGCCGAACTGCTGGTCGAGATCATGGGCGCCGATGGCCTGGGCTGGGCCGGCGATCCCTATAGCGCGGCCGAGAAGGAGGCGACGCGCGCCTGGCTGCACAGCAAGGCCTTCTCCATCTACGGCGGCAGCTACGAGGTGCAGAACAATATCACCACCAAGCGCACGCTGGGCCTGCCGGGCTGAGCATGGGCGAGGACGAGAGAAAAGACAGGATGCGGGAGGACGCGCCGTGGCGGTGCTGAACGAAGAACAGACGATGCTGAAGGACATGGCGTCGCAATGGGTGCGCGACCGCCTGCCCGTGACCGCGCTGCGCGGCCTGTACGATCATGGCGGCGGCGGCCGCAGCGGATCGGACGGCTATGATGCCGACGCCTGGGCCGAAATGGCGCAGATGGGCTGGTGCGGCATCATCGTGCCGGAAGCCCATGGCGGCGCCGATTTCGGCTATCTCAGCCTTGGCCTGGTGATCGAAGAGCTGGGGCGCACCCTGGCCGCCTCGCCGCTCATCAGCTCCGCGCTGGTCGCCGCATCCGCGCTGCGCCTCGCGGGAACGCAGGAGCAACAGGCCCGCTGGCTGCCGGGCATCGCCGACGGATCGCTGATTGGCACGCTGGCGCTCGACGAAGGGCCACATCATGCACCCGAGCGCACCGCGCTGGCCGCCACAGCCTCGCACGATGGCTGGAAGCTATCCGGCACCAAGCGCCCGGTGCAGGACGGCATGATCGCCGACCTCGCCATCGTTGCCGCGCGCACCAGCGGCGCGCCGGGCGATCGCGATGGCCTGACCCTGTTCCTGGTGCCGACCGACAGCGCCGGACTGGAACGGCAGGTGCTCGACCAGATCGACGCCCGGCGCCCGGCCTTCTATCGGCTTGAGGCTGTCAATGTCGCCGACAACGACGTGCTGGGGGAAGTCGGCAAGGCCGCCGACCTGATCGACGCGATCCGCGACCGGGCGGCGATCGGCATGGCCGCCGAAATGCTGGGCAGTGCGACCCAGGCCTTCGACATCACGCTCGATTATCTCAAGACCCGCGTCCAGTTCGGCGCGATCATCGGCTCCTTCCAGGCGCTGCAGCATCGCGCGGCCGAACTGTTCGGCGAATTGCAGCTGACGCGATCGGCGGTCGAAACCGCGCTGGCGGCGATCGATGCCGATGATCCGGCGCTTCCCGCCCTCGCCTCGCTCGCCAAGGCGATCGCCGGCGAGACGCTGCACCGCATCTCCTCGCAGATGGTCCAGCTGCATGGCGGCATCGGCATGACCCATGAACATGATGCCGGACTTTACCTGAAGCGCGCCCGCGTCGCGGAGCAATGCCATGGCAGCACCGCCTGGCATCGCGAGCGCTGGGCGCGGCTCAATGGCTATTGAAGGGCCGATGACCATGCCATCGCGCGAAATACAGTTGAAGCGCCGCCCGGTCGGCGCCCCCGTGGCGGAGGATTTCGCCACCATCGAACAGGCTCTGCCGCCGCCCGGCCCCGACGAGGTCCAGGTTCGCAATCTCTGGATGGCGGTCGACCCGGCGATGCGCGGGCGGATGAACGACGCCAAAAGCTATGTCCCGCCCTTCGCCCTCGATGCGGCGATGGAGGGCCCGGCGATCGGCGAAGTGATCGCCTCCAACGATCCGGCCTTCGCGCCCGGCGACCTCGTCTTTTCCCGGCTTGGCTGGCGCGAGGCGTTCAACGCCCCAGGCACCACGCTCCAGCATCGCGATCGCCAGGCACTGCCGCCCCAGGCCTATCTCTGCTTCGCCGGCATGACCGGCCTCACCGCCTATGCCGGCCTCATCCGCATTGCGGAGTTGCAGCCGGGCGACACCGTCTTCGTGTCGGCTGCGTCCGGCGCCGTCGGATCGATCGCCTGCCAGATCGCCCGCAACATGGGATGCAGGGTGATCGGATCGGCCGGTGGCCCGGACAAGACCGCCTTCCTGCGCGATGTGCTCAAGGTCGACGCCGCGATCGATTACAAGGCGGAGCCGAACCTCACCAAGGCCCTCGCCCGCGAAGTCAAGGCGATCGGTGCCAGCGGCATCGACGTCTATTTCGACAATGTCGGCGGCGATCATCTGCAGGCCGCCCTGTCGCTCGCCAATGATTTCGCGCGCTTCGCCATCTGCGGCATGATCTCGCAATATAATGTGACCGACGCGCCGACCGTGCCGCGCAACCTCACCATGCTGATGACCAAGCGCATCCGCATGCAGGGCTATATCGCACTCGACCATATGGATCTTGAGGCGGAAATGCTGGAGCGCATGACCGCCTGGAACCAGGCCGGCCAGATGGCCTCGGCCGAAACCGTCTATGACGGCATCGACAAGGCGCTCGACGCCTTCTGGGGCCTGTTCTCGGGCGCCAATATCGGCCGCACCATGGTCAGGCTGGGCTAGGGGGAATATCCATGTACGACATGCTCAAGGGCCTGCGCGTGGTCGAGGGGGCCGCCTTCATCGCCGGCCCGTCCAGCGGCCTGCATCTGGCGCAGATGGGGGCGGAGGTGATCCGCTTCGACGCCATCGGTGGCGGCCCGGACTATCGCCGCTGGCCGGTCGCCCCCTCCGGGGCCAGCCTCTATTGGGAGGGGCTCAACAAGGGCAAGAAATCGATCGCGATCGATCTTGGCCGGCCCGAAGGGCGCGAACTGGCGGTCGCCATCGCCACCGCGCCGGGCGACAATGCCGGCCTGTTCCTCACCAATTATCCGGTCAAGGGCTTCCTCAGCCATGAGGCGCTGGCCGCGCGCCGCGCCGACATCATCAGCGTCCGCGTGATGGGCTGGGCCGACGGGTCGCCGGCGGTCGATTACACCATCAACGCCGCCGCCGGCGTGCCGATGATGACCGGCCCGGCCGACGATGACCGTCCGGTCAACCATGTCCTGCCCGCCTGGGATCTTCTGGGCGGCGCCTATGCCGCCTTCGCCATGACGTCCGCCCTGCTGCGCCGACGCGCGACCGGCCAGGGCGCGGAAATCCGCGTGCCCCTGTCGGACCTCGCGGCCTCAACCCTGTCGCATCTCGGCTCCGTCGCCGAAGTGCTGTCAGCCGGCGACCGGCCGCGCATGGGCAATGACCTGTTCGGCGCCTTCGGCCGGGATTTCCTGACCGCCGACGGCAAAAGGCTGATCGTCGTTGCCATCACCCCGCGCCAATGGACCGGCCTCCTCAAGACGCTGGACCTTGGCGAAGCGATCGCCGCGATCGAGGGCGAAACGGGTGCCAATTTCGCCAGGGATGAAGGCGCCCGCTTCACCCACCGCGCCCGGCTTTTCCCGCTGTTCGAAGCAGCCTTCGCCGCGCGCAGCAGCGACGCGCTAAAGCCCGCCTTCGACGCGGGCGGCGTCACCTGGGGCGAATATCAGTCGCTGCATCAGGCTGTGACACAGGACGAACGGCTGTTCACCGCCAATCCCCTGTTCGAGACGATCGCCCATCCCAGCGGCCTCACCTACCCCACCTCCGGTCCGGCGGGCACGCTGGCCGGCGAGGGGCGCGGCGCCGTCGGCACGGCCCCGCGCCTTGGCGAGCATAGCGACCAGATATTGAGCGAGTTGCTCGGCCTCGACAGCGGCGCGATCGGCCGCCTCCATGACGAAGGACTGGTCGCATGACCCTTCCCCCATCCGATATCGCCCATTGGCAGACATGGGTCGGCAGGACCGAGAGCCGGACCGAAATGCTCGGCCGGGAAGCGCTGCGCCGCTTTGCCGCCGCTATCGGCGAACCGCTCGATGTCGAGGCGGTCCAGCCCTCACTGGCCCATTGGGCCTTTTTCCTGCCGGTTGCCGCCGCTGACCAGATCGGCCCGGACGGCCATCCCAAACGCGGTGGCTTCCTGCCGCCGATCAGCCTGCCCCGCCGCATGTTCGCGGCCGCCGAGATGCAGTTCCACGCGCCCTTGATGCTCGACTGGGAAGCGACCCGCACCTCGACCGTGCTGGACATCGCCCACAAGAGCGGCCGCAGCGGCGAGCTTGTCCTCGTGAAGGTCGGCCACAGCATCGTCCAGGCCGATCGCGAACGGGTGAGCGAGGTGCAGACCATCGTCTATCGCGACACCGGCGCACCGACGCCCGCGATCGCCCCCGCGACCGTCGATGCGGCCCCCGACGATGTGAGTTGGGCGCCCGGCAGCGTCGACCTGTTCCGCTTCTCGGCCGTCACCTTCAACAGCCATCGCATCCATTATGACCTGCCCTATGCGACCGGCGAGGAAGGCTATCCCGGCCTGGTGGTCCACGGCCCCTTTACCGCTGCCAAATTGTTCGGCCATGCCCGGCGCGGCGGCCGCAGCCCGACCCGCTTCGCCTTCCGCGCGGTCGCGCCGGTCTTCGCCGGCCAGCCCGTATTGCTGCGCGAGGATGAAGCCGGCCGCTGCCGTGCGATCCGCTGCGACGGCAGCGACGCGATGGTCGCCGACATCGGATATTGAGAGGAGATTTTTCATGGACGCCGAGACGTTCGACCTGTTCCGCACCACCGTCCGCCGCTTCGTCAGTGAAAAGCTGATCCCGGCCGAGGACGCCGTCGAGGAAGCGGATGCCGTTCCCGAAACCATCATCCAGCAGATGCGCGACATGGGCCTGTTCGGCCTGTCGGTGCCGGAGGAATTTGGCGGCATCGGCTGCACTATGGCGGAGGAAGCGGCGATCATCCGCGAGATCACCCGCGCGTCGGTCGTCTTCCGCTCCGTCATCGGCACCACGGTCGGCATCGGCAGCCAGGGCATCGTCATGGACGGGACCGAGGAACAGAAGCGCGAATGGCTGCCCAAATTCGCCACCGGTGAGGCGATCGCCAGCTTCGGCCTGACCGAGCCGGAGGCTGGGTCCGACGCCGGTTCACTGCGCACCGTGGCGGTCCGCGACGGCGACACTTACCGCATCACCGGCACCAAGCGCTTCATCACCAACGCGCCGCGCGCCAGCGTCTTCACCCTGATGGCCCGGACCGAACCGGACGTGAAGGGCGCGGCCGGCATCTCCGCCTTCATCCTGCCCGCCGGCACCCCCGGCATCAGCTTCGGCAAGCCGGACAAGAAAATGGGTCAGAAGGGCGCGGTCACGACCGACGTGATCCTGGATGACGTCGTCGTGCCGGCCGCCAACATCATCGGCGGCGTACCCGGTCGCGGCTTCAAGACCGCGATGAAGGTGCTGGATCGCGGCCGCATCCATATCGCCGCGGTCGCGCTCGGCATGTGCCAGCGGCTGATCGACATGGCCCTGCAATATGCGATGGAGCGCAAGCAGTTCGGCCAGCGCATCGCCGATTTCCAGCTGGTCCAGGCAATGCTCGCCGACATGAAGGTCGACATGCTGACCACCGAGGCGCTGATGCAGTCGGTCGCCGCCAAGTTCGACGCCGGCGAGCCGGTCAGCCTGGAATGCGCCGCGCTCAAATATTACGCCTCCGAAGCCGTCGGCCGGATCGCCGACCGCGCCGTCCAGATTTATGGCGGCGCCGGCTATATGGCCGAATATAAGGTCGAGCGCTTCTATCGCGATGTCCGGCTGCTGCGCATCTATGAAGGCACCAGCCAGATCCAGCAGACCATCATCGCCAAGCAGATGATCCGCCAGGCCGAAGCGGCCGCCTGATCCTCCCCATTCCCGCAAAGGACATCGCATGCGCAGAGCCGCCATCGTCGCCCCCATCCGCACCGCCGTCGGCAAATATGGCGGTTCTCTGAAATCCTTCAGCGCCGGCGATCTGGGCGCGGTCATCATCAAGGCGCTGATGGAGCGGACCAGGATCGATCCGGAACGGATCGACGATGTCGTCTTCTCCCAGGGCTATGGCAATGGCGAGGCGCCCTGCATCGGCCGCTGGTCGGCGCTGGCCGCCGGCTTGCCCGAAAGCATTCCCGGCGTGCAACTCGACCGGCGCTGCGGTTCGGGGCTTCAGGCGGTGATCGACGCGGCCATGCGGATCCAGACCGGCGCCGCCGACATCGTCGTCGCCGGTGGGGTCGAGAGCATGTCCAATGTCGAATATTATTCGATGGACCATCGCTGGGGCGCCCGTTCCGGATCGACCCAGTTCCATGACCGCCTGACCCGCGGCCGCGTCATGTCGCAGCCGATCGCCCGCTATGGCATCATCAGCGGCATGATCGAGACGGCGAACAATCTCGCCAAGGATTATGACATCAGCCGCCAGGCCTGCGACGAATATGCCGCAATGAGCCATCAACGCGCCGCAGCCGCCTGGGCTGCCGGCAAGTTCGACGACGAGCTGGTTCCGGTCGCCGTGCCCCAGCGCAAGGGCGATCCGCTAATCTTCGCCATGGATGAGGGCATTCGCGCCGACGCCACGCCGGAATCGCTCGCCCTGTTGAAGCCGATCGAGAAGGATGGCGTGGTCACCGCCGGCAATGCCAGTCAGCAGAATGACGCCGCCGCTGCCTGCCTGGTGGTCGCGGAGGACAAGCTGGAGGAACTGGGCCTTGAACCCATGGCCTGGCTGCACAGCTGGGCCGCGGCGGGCTGCGATCCCTCGCGCATGGGCATTGGTCCGGTGCCGGCAGTCGAAAAGCTGTTCGCCCGCAATGGCCTTGGCTGGAACGACATCGATCTGGTCGAACTCAACGAAGCCTTCGCGCCGCAGGTTCTGGCCTGCCTCAAGGGCTGGAACTGGGACGATCGCGACAAGCTCAACGTCAATGGATCGGGCATTTCGCTCGGCCATCCGATCGGCGCGACCGGCGGACGCATCCTCGCCAATCTGCTGCGCGAGCTGCAGCGGCGCGACGGCCGCTATGGCCTGGAAACCATGTGCATTGGCGGCGGTCAGGGCCTGGCCGCCATCTTCGAACGGGCGGTCTGACCACCGCCTTTCGGAAGCCCCCTGGGCCGGCGTCGAGGCATGCGACGCCGGCCCATTTTTTATGTGGTCAGTCGACCGGCCTGCGGTCGGGCGAGAAGGCAATGATCGTCACGCCCAGCAGCGCCACGGTCCCACCTGCAATCATGCCGACCGTGATCGGCGTGCCGAAATAGAGCGAGGCGAAGACCGTCGACATGACCGGCGATGCCAGCATCAGCGGCATGATGGTCGAGATCGGATAGCGTTGCAGCAGCCAGGCGAGCGTCCCCTGCCCCAGCACCGTCGCGCCCAGGCAGGAAAAGGCGAACCAACCGGTCGGCACCCAGCCGACATGGGCCAGCCCCGCAATCGCCGGCCGTTCGAAAATCAGGGCAAAGGGCGCCAGCACCGCCGCGCCCATCAGTCCGTTCCACGCCTGGCCGTTCATCACGCTCACCCCGGTCAGCTTGCGCTGCACCAAGGTCGCGCCGCCCCACACCATCGCCGCGCTGGCCATCACCAATACGGCGGGCACCTCCGCCAATATATGCGGGTCGAACACCAGCGCCACGACCCCGGCAAAGGCCAGCAGCACGCCGACAATCTTGCGCCGGTTGAGCCGCTCGCCCAGCAGCAGTGCGCCCAGCAGCAGTGAGAAGGGCACGCTCAATTGCCCCGCGATCGCCAGTGTCCCGACATTGGTCGCCATGAACAAAGCCAGGTTCAGCAGCAGCAGGAACAGCCCGCCATTGAGGAAGCCATAAAGCATCAGCCAGCCCGTCCGCCCCGGCAGCGGACGCAGCGCCGGCGCACAGATCAGGAAGACCGTTCCCATCCGCAGCGCCACCGACAATAGCGGCGCGGTCGCATCCACCACCACCTTCATCGCGATGACATTCAGCGCGAACATGATGTTCACCAGCAACGCCAGCGCCATGCCCCCCGGCCCGAACCGATGGTTCGCCATGGGTTCGCCATCGGCCATTTCCGCATCCTTCCCGCTTCAACCGCCGTTCAGACTCAGACGGCTATTGGTTTATTTATGCACACTGGTATAGATTTTAGCCAGAGAAGAAGGGAAGAGGAATCAGGATGTCGATGAAGCATGTTTCGCGCGTGATGATGTTCGCCATGGCGGTCGCCGCCACCGGCCCGGCGCTGGCCCAGGCTGGCGATGCGACCAAGGGCAAGGCGGTCTTCGCCCGCTGCGCCGTCTGCCATTCGGTCGATCCGGGCGTGAAGAAGCTCGGCCCCTCGCTCTCGGGCGTGTTCGGGCGCACGTCGGGCACCGTCCCCGGTTTCACCTATTCCCCGGCGATGCAAAAGGCCAAGATCCGCTGGGATGCCAAGTCGCTCGACGGCTTCCTCGCCAAGCCCAGCGCTGCCGTCCCCGGCAGCCGCATGGTCTTTGCCGGCCTGCCCAACCCGGCGGATCGCGCCAACCTGCTCGCCTATCTCGCCGGCGCCACCAAGAAATAGCGCCAAAAGTATCCCATAGTGCAATAATTCTTGCCCTCCATTCCTGCACCCGCTATCAGAATCATCAACCGATGCAGCAGATAGACGGAGACAGGAGCGGATGGCGATGACAGGAGTCATGACGGACAAGGCGGGCAGCCGATGAGCGGCCGCGCGCTTGAAGGGATCAAGGTTCTCGACCTGTCGCGCGTGCTCGCGGGGCCATGGTCGACCCAGATACTCGCCGACTTCGGTGCCGACGTCATCAAGATCGAACTGCCCGGCCATGGCGACGATACCCGCGCCTGGGGTCCGCCCTTCCTGACCGGCGCCGATGGCCAGCCGGAAATCGGCACCAGCGCCTATTATCTGTCCTGCAATCGCAACAAGCGCTCCGCCGCGATCAACCTGGCGACGCCACAGGGCGCCGAGCTGATCCGCCGGCTGGCGGCGGAAGCCGACATATTGGTCGAGAATTTCAAGGTCGGGGGCCTGCGCAAATATGGTCTCGACTATGCCAGCCTGAAGGCGATCAACCCGCGCCTCGTCTATTGCTCGATCACCGGCTTCGGCCAGACCGGCCCCTATGCCGACCGGGGCGGCTATGATTTCGTCGCCCAGGGCATGGGCGGCTTCATGAGCATCACCGGCGAAGAGGATGGTGGCCCGCTGCGCGCCGGCGTCGCCATGGCTGACCTGTCGACCGGCATGTTCGCGACAGTCTCCATCCTGGCCGCCCTGCGTCATGCCGAACGCACGGGCGAAGGGCAGCAGATCGACGTGTCGCTGCTCGATACCCAGATCGCGATGCTCGCCAATCAGGGGATGAACTGGCTGGTCGGCGGCATCGTGCCCGGACGCCTGGGCAATCGCCATCCCACCGTCGTCCCCTACAAGACGTTCGAGGTCGCCGACGGCATGATGATCATCGCGATCGGCAATGACCGCCAGTTCCGCGCCTTCTGCACGGAAATGGGCCATGTGGAACTGGGCACCGATCCGCTTTATGCCACCAGCGCCCAGCGCCTCATCAACCGCGACGCGATCGAGGCGAAGGTGCAGGAAATCGTCCGCCCCTTCGCCCGCGATGACCTGATGGCGCGCTTCGTCGCCGCCGGCGTCCCCGCCGGCCCGGTCAACAGCATCCAGGATGTGTTCGAGGATCCCTTCATCGACGCCCGCCAGACCGTCCATCGCTACCGCCGGGAAGAGGATGGGGTCGAGATTCCGACCGTCGCCTATCCCGGCAAACTGTCGGCGACGCCGGCCGATTATCGTCACTGCCCGCCGCGCGTGGGCGAACATAGCCGCGAAATATTGGGGGAATGGCTCGGCCTCGACGACGGCGCGCTCGACGCGCTGACGAGCGACGGCGCGATCGCCCAACGCCCCGTGAAGGAGAGGACACAGGCATGAAGATCGACCAGGGGGTAGCCGCCATCGTCACCGGCGGGGCATCGGGCCTCGGCGAAGCGACGGCCCGCGCCATCGCGGCGCAGGGCGCCAAGGTCGCGCTGTTCGATTTCAACGAGGAAACCGGAACGAAGGTCGCGGCGGACATCGGCGGCACCTTCTGCAAGGTCGATGTCACCGACGAGGCCTCGGTCGATGCCGGCTTTGCCAAGGCACGCGCCGCGCATGGCCAGGAGCGTATCCTGGTCAATTGCGCCGGCACCGGCAATGTCATCAAGACCGCCAGCCGCGACCGCGAGACCGGCGAGATCAAGGCCTTCCCAACCGACCAGTTCGAACGGATCATCCAGATCAACCTGATCGGCACCTTCCGCTGCTGTGCCAAGTCGGCCGCCGGCATGCTCAGCCTCGACCCGCTGGAGGACAAGGCGCGCGGCGTCATCATCAACACCTCCAGCGCGGCGGCGGTCGACGGCCAGATCGGCCAGGCGGCCTATTCCGCGTCGAAGGGCGGCATCGTAAGCCTGACCCTGCCGATGGCGCGCGACCTGATGGGCGAAGGCATCCGCGTCAATGCGATCCTGCCCGGCATTTTCGACACGCCGCTGATGGCACGGGCCAGCGACAAGGTGCGCGATGCGCTGTCGGCCACCGTTCCCTTCCCCAAGCGTTTCGGCAAGCCCGAGGAGTTTGCCGCGATGGCGCTGGCGATGATCGAGAATGACTATTGGAACGGCGAATATGTGCGGCTCGACGGTGGCCTGCGCATGCCGCCGCGCTGAGGGAGAAGGACGATGTCCGAAGAAGCGCAGCCCGAATTCGTGACCTACAATGTGGTGGACGGCGTCGCCTGGGTGATGCTGAACCGCCCCCAATATGGCAATGCCCAGAATTACCGGCTGCTCGGCCAGCTTGACGATGCCTTCAAGCGCGCGGTCGAGGATGACGGGGTCAAGGTGATCGTGCTCGGTGGCGAGGGCAAGCATTTCTCCGCCGGCCATGACATCGGCACGCCGGACAAGGACAGCCACATGCCGCGCACGCGCACCAGCATGTGGTGGGACCATCTGAACAAGGGCGGCGCCGAACGCCAATATGTGCTGGAACAGGACGGCTATCTGGGCCTGTGCCGGCGCTGGGCCGACATCCCCAAGCCGATGATCGCCATGGTGCAGGGCGCCTGCATCGCCGGCGGGCTGATGCTGGCCTGGGTCTGCGACCTCATCATCGCATCGGAAGACGCCTTCTTCCAGGATCCGGTGCAGCGCATGGCCCAACCGGGGGTCGAATATTTCGCCCATGCCTTCGAACTGCCGACCCGCGTCGCACGCGAACTGCTGCTGCTCGGCCGCCGCATGCCGGCCCAGCGCGCCTATAATTTCGGCATGGTGAACGAGATTTTCCCGCGCGAGACGCTGCGCGAGGAAGTGGCCAAGATCGCCGCCGAAATCGCACAGCATGAACGGTTCGGTCTGGCGCTGACCAAGCAGGCGTTCAACTTTGTCGAGGATGCGCGCGGCAAGCGGCAGGTGATGGATAGCGTGTTCCATATGCATCATCTCGCCCATGCCCATAATCAGCTGATGACCGGCAATCTGGTCGGCGGACTGGATGCCAAGGCAATGGCATCGGCGAACAAGAAGCAGGCGGGGGAAGGATGAGCGCGACCATGGAGATGGAAAAGAATATCCTGGTCCTGCCCGATCTGCCGGCACTGCTATCGGGTGCGGCCGATGCCGCCCATGCCTTTGTCGCCGCCGCACGGCCGCATGTGAAGGCGCGGATCAGCAGCGATGGTGGCAAGGTCGATCGCGTCCTCGCCGATGTCGAGCAGCATGTCGTCCACGGCTTTGGCTGGTTCGCTGCCTATGCCGAAATGCTGCGCGAAGTCGCCAGCTGGGCGGCCAGTCTCGACGCCCAGGGCAGCTTCGGCGAGATCGAGGCACTGCTCGCCCAGTTGCTCTTCGCCGAATATGGCGCGCAGATGCTGGGCGGCATCCCGATGAACCAGGGCGAGGTGATCCGCCCCACCGACCTCACCGACGATCTTTCCGCGCTCGACGCACCGGCCCTGCGCACCCTCATCCGCAGCGGCGGCGGCCAGGCGGTGAAGAGCGCCATTGCCAACCATCTGGTCGATGCACGCGGCCGGGCGACGCTGGAAAATTGCGGCCTCGACGAGATGTTCGACATGGTGCGCGACCAGTTCTTCGCTTTGTCGAACGAGAAGGTCGCGCCCTTCGCCCATGAATGGCATCTCAAGGACGAGCTGATACCGCTGCCGCTGGTTCAGGAACTGGGCGAGATGGGCGTGTTCGGCATGACCATTCCGGAGGAATTTGGTGGCCTTGGCATGGGCAAGACCGCGATGTGCGTGGTGTCGGAAGAATTGTCGCGCGGCTGGATCGGTGTCGGCAGTCTCGCCACCCGGTCGGAAATTGCCGCCGAACTGATCCTGACCGGCGGCACCGCCGAGCAGAAGGCCCATTGGCTGCCGCAGATCGCCAATGCCGCAATCCTGCCCACCGCCGTCTTCACCGAACCCGATACCGGCTCCGACCTTGGCGCACTGCGCACCCGCGCGACGCTTGCCGATGGCGAATATCGGGTCAGCGGCAACAAGACCTGGATCACCCATGCGGCCCGCGCCGACGTGATGACCCTGCTAGTCCGCACCGATCCCGACACCCGCAACTATAGCGGCCTGTCGATGCTGATCGCGCCCAAGCAGCGCGGCACCGTCGACGCCCCCTTCCCCACGCCCGGCATGAGCGGCGGCGAGATCGAGGTGATCGGCTATCGCGGCATGAAGGAATATGAGATCGGCTTCGACGATTTCCGCGTGCCCGCCGCCAATCTGCTCGGCGGGGTCGAGGGCCAGGGGTTCAAGCAGTTGATGGCGACCTTCGAAAGCGCCCGTATCCAGACCGCCGCCCGCGCCATCGGCGTCGCCCAGGCGGCGCTCGACATCGGCCTTTCCTACGCGCTCGACCGCAAGCAATTCGGCCGGCCGATCTTCGACTTCCCGCGCGTCGCCAACAAGCTGGCGATGATGGCGGCGGAGATCATGGGCGCGCGCCAGCTCACCTATTTCGCCGCCCGGCGCAAGGATGAGGACAAGCGCTGCGATCTGGAGGCCGGCATGGCCAAGCTGATCGGCGCGCGGGTCGCCTGGGCGGCGGCCGACAATGCGCTGCAGATCC
Organism: Sphingobium salicis subsp. salicis; assembly: GCF_049472635.1. Taxonomy (NCBI): domain Bacteria; kingdom Pseudomonadati; phylum Pseudomonadota; class Alphaproteobacteria; order Sphingomonadales; family Sphingobiaceae; genus Sphingobium; species Sphingobium salicis. The sequence goes on along the minus strand of NZ_JAYRCS010000001.1, from coordinate 1,282,668 downwards.
ATGGCGGCAACGGCTTCGCCACCGAATATCAGGTCAGCCGCCTGCTGGCCGACGCGCGCATCCTCAACATTTTCGAGGGCGCCGGCGAAATCCAGGCCCAGGTCATCGCCCGCCGCCTGCTCGACGAAGCCAATTAAGGGATCGGCCCTTCCCCGCCACCGGGGAAGGGCCGATCCATTCCCCTCAGAGCCGTTCCACGATCGTCACATTGGCCATGCCGCCGGCCTCGCACATGGTCTGGAGGCCATAGCGCGCGCCACGATCGTGGAGGGCGCTGACCAGCGTCGCCATCAGCTTGGCGCCCGATCCCCCCAGCGGATGGCCCAGCGAAATCGCCCCGCCATGCACGTTGAGCCGCGCCGGATCGGCGCCCAGCGCCTTGGCCCAGGCCAGCGGCACCGGCGCGAACGCCTCATTCACTTCATAAAGATCGATATCGCCCAGCGTCATGCCTGCCCGCGCCAGCGCCCGCTCGGTCGCCGGGATCGGCGCCTCCAGCATGATGACCGGATCATGCCCCAGCACAGTCATTTCATGCACCCGTGCCAGCGGCGTCAGGCCATGGGTCTTGAGGCCCCGCTCATTGACGATCAGCAGCGCCGCGGCGCCATCGCAGATCTGGCTGGCATTGGCGGCGGATATCACCCCGCCCTCGGTCAACAGCTTGACGCTGGCAATCTTCTCCAGGCTGGCGTCAAAGCGGATGCCCTCATCCACCTTGTGGACCAGCGTTTCGCCCTCGGCGGTCTCGACCTCCAGCGGTACTATCTCCGCATCGAACTTGCCGGCCTGCGTCGCCGCCGCCGCGCGATGATGGCTCTCCAGCGCATAGGCGTCGAGCGCCGCACGATCGAAGCCATATTTGCGGGCCATCATCTCGGCCCCGCCAAACTGGCTGAACGGCGTGTCGGGATAGCGCGCCTCGATCCCCGGACTGCGATAGGTGCCAAAGCCATGCTTGGCCGCCAGCGTCCAGGGCAGCCCCATCGGCACGCGCGTCATGCTCTCGACACCGGCGGCGATCACCACGTCCTGCACGCCCGCCATCACCGTCGCGGCGGCGAAATGCAGCGCCTGCTGCGACGATCCGCACTGGCGGTCGACATGGGTGCCGGGCACGGATTCGGGCAGGCCGCTTGCCAGCACGGCGTTGCGGGCGATGTTCGCGCCCTGCTCGCCGCCGGGACAGGCGCAGCCCATGAGGACATCCTCGATCGCGGCCGGATCGATCCCGCTGCGGCCCACCAGTCCCGCCAGCACGCGCCCGGCCAGATCCGCGGGATGCACCCCCGCCAGCCTGCCGCCCCGCTTGCCACCGGCGCTGCGCGCCACGGCCGCAATATATGCCTCCGCCATCCGACTCCTCCAATTATATACCTCGATGCAATTTTATTGCCTTACCCCGCCCGTTCGGCAGGACCAAGGCAATTATGCACCAACGGAAAATATTTGGAGATGTTCGGGCAGGTCGACATCGTCGGCGAGACCGGGTCGCCGGATGACCGATACGCGATGTCCGGCTCGTTCCGCTTCGCCGACATGGGCAGCACAACTCTTCGGCCCGAAGCGCAGCGGGATGAGGCCGGGCCGCTTCAGCAGCAGCGCGTTGGTCCCCTGCCCCTCACGATCGGTGGCGATCACCACATCGGCCGGTTCCTGCACCATCGCGTGCAGGTCCGCAGCCGCCAGCATCGGCAGGTCCGCGCTCAGAATCAGCACCGGCCGATCGATCGGCAACGCCTGCATCGCCGCCATCAGTGCCGGCACATGGCCCGGCTCCCGCTCGGCCAGGACAGTCGCGCCCCGCTCGGTCGCGAAACCGCGCACCTCCGGGCAGGCGCTGACGACATAGGTGATTGCATCCAGCCCAGCATCGCGCGCGACCGCCAGCACATGCCCCAATAATTGCCGGCACAGCGCCGCCCGATCCCGTGGCCCCAGAACCTCCGCCAGCCGGCTCTTGCCCTGCGCGAAGCTCTTGGCCGGGATCAGGATCGACAGGGTCATGGCACCGCGCGCCGTAAGACCGCTGCAAAATCGATCATCTGAGCGGCCAGCGCCCGCTGCTGATCGACATTGCGCATCAATATGTCGGCACTGCGCACCGCCAGTCCATCGTCGCACCAGCCCGCCGCATCGGCCACGTCCACCATCAGCCCGTCGATCAGCCCCTCATAATGGCGGGCGATCGTCGCCGGGGTCGTCGGCAGACCCAGTTCGGTCATGATCTTGGCCGCCGGCCCCTTGACCGCCTGTCCCGCGATGAAGGGCGACAGCGCCACGCACGGCACGCGCCGTGCCGCCAACCTGTCGCGCACGCCCGGCACCGCCAGGATCGGGTCGATCGACAGGATCGGATTGGATGGGCAAAGAATGATCGCTTCCAGCGCGGGATCATCCAGTGCCGCCACCAGACCGGCGCTCGGCCGCGCGGCCGCCGCCCCGTCGAACCGGATCGATTTGAAGCGCGGCCCGCATTGATGGCGCACGAAATAATCCTGGAACGCCATTTCGCCCTGGTCGGTGTCGATCATCGACCGGACCGGATCGTCGCTCATCGGCACGATTGCCGGCCCGATGCCCAGCCGCGCGGCGATGTCCGCCGTGACCGAAGACAGCGTGCCCTCGCGCAGCAACGCCGTGCGCAGCACATGGGTCGCCAGGTCGCGATCGCCCAGGTTGAACCAACTCTCGCCGCCCAGCCGCCTTGTCGCGTCCATGAAGGCCCAGCTTTCATCGGCCACGCCCCAGCCCCGCACGTTATCGTTCATGCCCGCCAGCGCATAGGTGACGCTGTCGATGTCGGGCGAGATATGCAGCCCCATATGGACGAAATCGTCACCGGTGTTGACGGCAATGGTCAGTGCGCCGAGCGGCACGACGCCGGCCAGGCCATTGGCCAGCTTGGCGCCGCCGACGCCCCCGGCCAGGGCCAGCACGCTCATGGGAACAGGTCCATCGCCGGTTCGCGGATCAGTTCGGCCGCACTGCCCTCATTGCGGCCCCGCGCAATGCCCCGCGCCACGACGATCGGCCGGCCTTCGCCGGCCTGGCCCATGATCAGCGAGGCGGCGGCCGCCACCTCGTCGGCCAGGCCCAGTTCGCTGGTCTGCAACGGCCGGCCATGCAGGTCCGGCTCGCCGCGCAGGTCGAGCAGGCCGCTCATGCCGGCGACGCCGATCGCCACGCCACAGGTGCCCTTGCGCCAGGCACGACCCAGACTGTCGATGATGACCACCGCGATGTCGATGCCCAGCGCATCACGCACCGCCTGCCGCAGTGCCGCAGCGCTGCCATCGGGATCGAGTGGCAGCAGCAGCGCGACACCATCCTCATCCTGCGCGATATTGGATTGGTCGATCCCGGCATTGGCCAGAACCAGACCCAGCCGATGGCGCACGATCAGCACGCCCGGCCGGACCCGCATCAGTTTCTCGCTCTCCGACAGGATCAGTTCGACCAGCCGGGGATCCTTGTGGCATTGCGCTGCCAGATCGATCGCCTCGGCCGAGGGCGACACGCTGGCGAGCGGCACCGCGCGGCCCTCCGCCTTGGATATGATCTTCTGCGCCAGCACGACGATGTCGCCATCCTGCAGCGACAGGCCATTGGCACGGCAGGCCGACAGCAGCATGGCCGACAGATCGTCGCCCGGCGCAACCATGGGAACCCCGTTCAGGGCCGATAATGTGACGGCGGCCGGTGCGACTATCATGGATGCAGCTTACACTCCGGTGATGCGAATACCCGATCCGGGCACCTTGTACCGCCGATTGAGCGCAATCAAGACCGACGTAAGTCCTTCTGCAACAACCGAATTGCACAAAGGCCCGGCATTCCAGGCGCGCAGGCCGATTTCCTGCGCCAGTGCGACCACCTGGTCCGCCGCCTCGCTGTCGTCGGCGCAGACCAGCACGTCGCACTCAATCTCCTCGTCCAGCTTGGTCAGGTGATGCGCGCTGATATTCTGGAAGGCGGATACGACGCGGACGCCCTCGCCGAGCATGTTCTGCACTGCCTCGACCGCCGATCCGCCATCGGGCAACTGCACCCGGCTGACCTTGGGCGGCACCAGCGGCACGGTCACGTCGATCAATATCTTGCCCGCCAGCGCGTCAGCGACGTCCTTCACCGTCGATTGCTGCGCAGCATAGGGCACGGCCAGCACGATGATGTCGGCCTGCGCCGCGGCATCGGGATTGGCGGCGCCGACGACCGAACTCCCGCCCAGCGTCGCGTTCATCGCATCGGCGGCCTCCTGCGCCCGCTCGGCGGTGCGGCTGCCGATGATGACCTTGTGCCCCTTGTGCGCCCAGCGCAGCGCCAGGCCGCCACCTTCCTTGCCGGTCCCGCCAAGCACGGCGATCGTCGCCAAAGCCTCATTCTGCATATTCAAACCTCTCCTGGTTCGTATCTGCCTCGCGCCGCCGCTTGCGCGGGGGCGTCAGGACCATCGGTGTCAGTTCCGCCGCGGTCATTCCGCGTGCATGGATATCCTCGCTCACCCCGCCATAGGCGGTGCTGCGCTGCCGGGGCGTTCGGTCGATCGACCGGATCAGCGCCTCCATCGCGGCGGGCGGCATTTCCTGGCCATGCTGGGTGCCGGCCGCGCGCGAGATGCTCTCGTTCATCAGCGTGCCGCCCAGATCATTGGCGCCGCCCTCCAGGCAGGCCTTCACCCCTTCCGGCCCCAGCTTGACCCAGCTGGTCTGGATCGAGCGGATATGCGGGTGCAGCGCCAGCCGCGCGACCGCGTGCATCAACCGCACCTCGCGGAAGGTCGGGCCATGGCGCGACTGGCCGCGCACGCCCATCGGCGCCTCCATATGGACGAAGGGCAAGGGCACGAATTCGGTGAAGCCGCCGGTCCGCCGCTGCAGGTCGCGGATGCGGATCAGGTGCCTTGCCCAGTGGCGCGGCGTGTCGACATGGCCGAACATGATCGTCGCGGTGGTGGTGAAGCCGACGCGATGCGCGGTCTCGATCACCTCCAGCCATTGCGCCGTGTCCAGCTTGTCCGGGCAGATGATCGCCCGCACCTCGTCATCCAGTATCTCGGCCGCCGTGCCGGGCAGCGTGTCGAGGCCCACCGCCTTCAGCCGGCGCAGGAAATCCTCGACCGGCAGGCCCAGCGTCGCCGCCCCCTGCCATACTTCCAGCGGGGAAAAGGCGTGGATGTGCATCTCGGGCACCGCCGCCTTCACCGCGCGGGCCAGGTTCAGATAGGTGTCGCCGGTATAATGGGGGTGGATGCCGCCCTGCAGGCAGACTTCGGTGCCGCCCCGCTCCCACGCCTCGCGGGTGCGGCGCACCACTTCCTCCAGGTCCAGGTCATAGGGCTTGCCGCGCAGCGCCTCCGCCTTGTCGCCCTTGGAAAAAGCGCAGAAGCTGCATTTATAGGCGCAGATATTGGTGTAGTTGATGTTGCGGTTGACGACATAGCTGATTGTGTCGCCCATCTCCTGCATCCGCAGCGCGTCCGCACTGGCGCAGACATGCTCCAGGTCGCTCTCGCGCGCGGTGAACAGCGTCTCGATCTCATCCTCTTCCAGCAGCGCCCCGGTCATCGCCCGGTCGACGATCGCCGCAATCGTGGGATCGACCGGCAGCGCCGACGGGCGCGTGATGCGCGGCTCCAGCGCGATGCCCGGCGACCAGTCATCCTCGCGCGCAAAGCCCATCGCATCGGCATGGGCCAGCACATGGCGCACCATCGTCTGGTCCTGCCAGCGCTCATTATCCTGCGCATAGGCGGGATAGACCGGCAGCCGGGCGACCAGCATCCGCCCCTCGCTCTCGGTCGCCGCGCGCAGCCGCTCGACCGCCGGCCAGGGCGCTTCCGGGTTCACATGGTCGGGCGTCACCGGCGACACGCCGCCCCAGTCATTGATCCCCGCCGCCATCAGCCGGGGGAAGTCCGCCGCGGACAGGTTGGGCGGCGCCTGGATATTCATCTCCGGCCCTAGGATCAGCCGCGCCACCGCGATCGTCCATAGCAGATCGTCCATGTCCGGCTCGGGCGCATTGGCCATGACCGTGCGTTCCTTGGCCCGGAAATTCTGGACGATCACTTCCTGAATATGGCCATAGCCGTCCTGCAGGTCGCGGATCGCCTCCAGAGCCTCGATCCGCTCCTCGCGCGTCTCGCCGATACCGATCAAAATGCCGGTGGTGAAGGGGATGGCCAGTTCGCCCGCCAGCCGGATCGTCTCCAGCCGCGCCGCCGGCTCCTTGTCGGGCGAGCGATAATGGGCGCCGCCCTTGCGGCAGAGCCGGTCGGACACCGACTCCAGCATCAGCCCCTGCGACACCGACACCCGGCGCAGACCGGCCATTTCCTCGCGGGTCATGACCCCGGCATTGATATGCGGCAGCAGCCCGGTCTCGTCGCGCACCAACGCCGCCATCTCCGCCAGATAGGACAGGGTGCTGTCATGGCCCAGCCGCGCCAGTTCCTCGCGCGCAGCGGCGAAGCGCAATTCCGGCTTGTCGCCCAGCGTGAACAGCGCTTCGGTGCAGCCCGCCGCCTTGCCCGCCCGCGCCACCGCCAGCACTTCCGCGCGCGTCATATAGGCATTCTCGCCCGGCCGGGGCGGCTGGGAGAAGGTGCAATAATGACAGAGATTGCGGCATAGCTGGGTCAGCGGGATGAAGATCTTGCGCGACCAGCTCTGCACCCGGCCATGGCCTTCGTCGCGCAGCGCCGCCGCCTGCGCCATCAGTTCGGCCAGCGGCATCGCCAGCAGCTCTGCCGTGCGCGCGTGCTCCGCTTCGCCGATCCTTTCCGTAACTGCCATCATCCCGCTCCGCTTGTTTCGTCTTCTATGTTCTGATTGTGATTGCGCCCCGGTTCAACCGACAGGGCCGGGTCGATCCGCAATAGCGCCGTCGCGTTGCCCCAGTTGCCTCAGCATCGTCGCCGGAAGATCCGCCGGCGCTTCCAGCAACGCCACCAGCGTCTGCAGGAAATGCTCGACACTCGCCTCGCTGCCCCACATCGGATGCGCGCGGCTCTCGTCCGCCAGCGCCCGCTGCCGCGCCGACAGCACGGCGCTCAGATACGCCCCCATGAACACGAAGCGCTGGTTCTGCAACGCCACCGGCAGGTCCGCCATCATCCCCCGCAAATGGTCCAGGCACCGGCCATAGGCATTGTTCCAGGCCGGATCGATCGCATCCAGCATCATGTCGCGATGGGTCATCGCAAAGATGACGATGAACTGGACATAATGGCTATCGGGCAGCGCCAGCACCGGCCGCACCAATATCTCCACCACTTCGCGGATCGAGCGCGGCCCGCCCTGCGCCTCCAGCCCGTCGAGCGCCGCATTGCGCTCCCGCTCCAGCGCCATCGCCCCGTCCATCACCAGCGCCCGGACCAGCGCCTCCTTCGATCCGAAATAGTAGCTTACGGCGCCGTGATTCTTCTGTCCCGCCGCCGCCGCAATCTCGCGCACGGTCACGCCGTCCACGCCCTTTTCGGCGAACAGGCGCAACGCCACCTGCTTGATCTGCTCGGCAGCAGATCCGCGGCTGGCATCTTCGGCCTTGGCGAGTTGAAGTCTGACCATGAGTGCAATTTCTCATTGCAATGCTGGTTCGTCAAGTGCATTATCCAATTGACCTAATCGACGGCTAACAGTCGAAAAAAGCGAGGGATGCCTAAGTGGAATCAGCGGTCGACATCGAGTCGCTGGCGGCGTGGATGACGGATCAGGGGCTTGGCTCCGGTCCGATCGACAACATGACGCCGCTTGCCGGGGGGACGCAGAATATCCTGCTGCGCCTGACCCGCGACGGCCGCGATTATATCTTCCGTCGCCCGCCGGCACACCCCCGCCCCAACAGCAATGAAACCATGCGGCGCGAGGCCCGGCTGTTGCGCGCCATCGCCGGCACCAATGTGCCCCATCCCGCGCTGATCGCCGATTGCGGCGACGAAAGCGTGCTGGGCGTCGCCTTCTACCTGATGGAGCCGGTCGACGGCTTCAATCCGGTCGGCAAGCTGCCCATGCCCCATGCCGGTTCGCCCACGATGCGCCACGCCATGGGCCTGGCCCTGGTCGACGGCATCGCCGCATTGGGGGCGCTCGATCATCAGGCGCTGGGCCTCGCCGATTTCGGCCGGCCCGACAATTTCCTCGGCCGCCAGGTCGATCGCTGGCGCAGCCAGCTTGCCGGCTATGGCGAATTTTCCGACTGGACCGGGCCGCAGGCGCTGCCCAGCGTCGACGCCATCGCCGCCTGGCTGGAACGGCACCGCCCGGCGGATTTCACGCCCGGCATCATGCATGGCGACTATCATCTCGCCAATGTCATGTACCGCCCCGACAGCGGCGATCTTGCCGCGATCATCGACTGGGAACTGGCGACGATCGGCGATCCGCTGCTCGATCTGGGCTGGATGCTCGCCACCTGGCCCGACGGCAGCGGCGCCAGCACCGTGTCGGTCACGCCGTGGGAGGGTTTCCCGACGCCCGCCGAACTGGTCGCGCGCTATGGCGCCGGCTCCGCGCGCAATCTGTCGGCGGTCGACTGGTATCATGTCCTCGCCTGCTACAAGCTCGGCATCCTGCTGGAGGGCACCCATGCCCGCGCCTGCGCCGGCAAGGCCCCACGCGACACCGGCGATCGGCTGCACAGCCGCGCCATCCACCTTTTCGACCGCGCCCTGGCGCTGATCCGCTGACATGCAGGAAGGATGTTCCCCCTTGGGCAATGAACTGGACTTCACCGGAAAGACGGTGCTGGTGGTCGGCGGATCGAGCGGCATCGGCAATGGCATGGCCCAGGCCTTCCTGCAGCGCGGCGCCCGCGTCCATGTATGGGGCACGCGCGCCAGCGCCGCCGACTATGCCGGCGAGGAAGGGTCGGATCTGGACGGCATCGGCTATACCCAGGTTGATGTCAGCGATCCCGCCGCGATCGCCGCCGCGCCCGCCCCCTTCGATGCGCTGGACGTGCTCATCCATTCGCAGGGCGCAGTCCTCTATCGCCGCCAGGAGTTCGAGGTCGACGGCTGGAACAAGGTGATGGCGGTCAATCTCGACTCCATCCTCCACATCTCCAACCGCTTCAGGGATGCGTTGGCCGCCACGAAAGGCGCCGTTATCGTCGTCAGTTCGATCGGCGGGTTCAAGGCGACCTTCGGCAACCCCGCCTATGCCGCGTCCAAGGCCGGCGCGGTCAATCTGGTCCGGGCGCTCGCCATCGCCTGGGCTGGCGAGGGCATCCGCGTCAACGGCATCGCCCCCAGCCTGGTCGATACCAAGATGACCAAGGTGACGATGGACAATGACGAGCGGCGCGACCGCGCGCTGTCGCGCATCCCGCTCGGCCGCTTCGGCTCGGTGGAGGAAATGGCCGGCGTCGCTCTGTTCCTCGCCTCGCCCCTCTCCACCTACATCTGCGGGCAGACGCTGATCGTGGACGGCGGCCTTACGCTGACCTGATCCCCCTGCCCGCCTTCGCCCCATTTCCCAAAAGGACCGATCGCATGGATTTCGAATATTCCGACAAGGTGCAGGCGCTGCGGGCGCAACTCACCGATTTCATGGACGCCCATGTCTATCCGATCGAGAAGGAACGGGATCATTTCCACCATGATCCCGCCCATCTGTGGCAGCGCTGGCCGGGCACCGAAACGATCAAGGCCAAGGCCAAGGAAGCGGGCCTGTGGAACCTGTTCCTGCCGCATGAATATGGGGCATGGAGTCCGGGCCTCACCAACCTCGAATATGCGCCGCTGGCCGAACTGATGGGCCGGGTGATCGGATCGTCGGAATATTATAACTGCTCCGCGCCCGACACCGGCAATATGGAAGTGCTCGCCCGCTACGGCACGCCCGAGCAGCAGGACAAATGGCTCAAGCCCCTGCTCGCCGGCGATATCCGCTCCTGCTATGTCATGACCGAGCCGGGCGTCGCCTCGTCCGACGCCACCAATGTCGAGACGACGATCGTCGCCGATGGCGACGACTATGTCATCAATGGCCGCAAATGGTGGATTTCGGGCGCGCTCGATCCGCTGACCAAAGTCTATATCCTGCTCGGTCGCACCCCCAATGCGGACCGGCCGCGCCACCAACAGCATTCGCAGATCCTGATCCCGGCCGACACGCCGGGGATAGAGATCATCCGCCCGCTCGACGTGATGAACGCCGTCCACTCGCCCGGCGGCCATGCCGAGATGGTCTTCAACGATGTGCGCGTGCCCAAAGACAATCTGATCCTGGGCGAAGGACGCGGGTTCGAGATCGCGCAGGGCCGCCTGGGGCCGGGCCGCATCCACCACTGCATGCGCCTCATCGGCCAGGCCCAGCGCGCGCTCGAATATATGGCCCGCCGCGTCGACAGCCGCGTCGCCTTCGGCCGCAAGCTCGCCGATCAGGGCAGCATCCGCCAGGATATCGCCTTGTCCTTCTGCGAGATCGAGCAGGCCCGGCTGCTGACGCTCAAGGCCGCCGACGCGATGGACCGCCACGGCAACAAGGTCGCCAAGGATCTGATCGCCGCGATCAAGATCGTCGCGCCGCGCATGACCCAGACGGTCGCCGACCGGGCGATGCAGGTGTTCGGCGGCATCGGCATGGCCAGCGACTTCCCGCCTGCCGCCGCCTTCATGAACGCGCGCTATCTGCGCCTCGCCGACGGGCCGGACGAGGTGCACATGGCCCAGCTCGGCAAGCTCAAGATCGCCGAACTCAACGCATTGCCGCAACGCTGAGAGACGCAAGAGGGCGAAGGGAAGGATCATGCTGATGACCAGCCAGGAAACAGCCCCGGACGGCCGCGATACCCAGCATCTGGGCACCGCCTGGTGGATGGTGGCGGTGCTGTTCGGCCTCTATGTCCTGTCCTGGGTCGACCGGCTGATCGTGTCGATGCTGGTCACGCCGATCAAGGCGCATCTGCTGCTCAGCGATGTCCAGGTCAGCATGATCACCTCGACCTCCTTCGCCATCTTCTACGCCATTTTCGGCCTGCCGCTCGGCTGGGCGGCGGACCGTTATTCGCGCCGCTGGATCATCTTCGGCGGCGTCGCGCTCTGGGCCGTCGCCACCACAGCCTGCGGCTTCGCGCAAAGCTATGAGGCGCTGCTGGTCGGCCGCATCTTCGTCGGCGTGGGGGAAGCCGCGCTGCTGCCCGCCGCCTATTCGCTGATCGCCGACGCCTTTCCGCCGCGCCTGCTGACCCGTGCCACCTCGACCTTCCAGATGGCCGGCAAGGTGGGGTCTGCGACAGCATTTGCCCTGGGCGGCGTCGCCATTGCCTTCGCCGCCGCGCATAGCGGAATCCATATCCCCTTCCACGGCCCGGCGCAGCCCTGGCAGCTGGTGATGATGATGGTCGGCATACCCGGCCTGCTCATCGCCCTGCTGGTCTTCACCTTCCCCGAACCCGGCCGCCGCGGCGGGACCAGGGCCGCGCGCCCGGTTGCGGAAAAGGGCGCGATCGCCGGCTTCGTGCGCCAGAACTGGCGGCTGCTGGCGCTGATGCTGGTCGGCACATCCTGCCTCGCCATGTGCGGCTATTCGATGACCAACTGGGTGCCCGCCTATATCGAACGGCATTTCGGCTGGAAGCCGGTGCAATATGGCGTGGCGCTGAGCCTGATGAACATCGTTTCGGCGGTGTCGCTGGTGATCAACGGCTGGATCGTCGATCGCCTGTTCACGCGCGGCATGAAGGACGCCCATCTGCGTTTCTACAGCTGGCTGATCCTCGGCTTCCTGCCGGTGATCGCCTATATGTTCTTCGCCACCAACGTCTATGTCTTCCTGGTCTGCTACTGCGTGGCGCAGTTCATCACCGTGCCCTTCATGGTCTATGTCTCCTCGATCATGGGGCTGATCGCACCGGCGACGATCCGCGCGCGGATGCTGGCCTTCTTCCTGTTCGTCTTCACCATATTGGGCCTGGGCGCCGGCCCGGCGATCGTCGCCGCGCTCACCCAATATGTCTTCCGGTCGGAAGCCGCGCTGGGCCAGTCGCTGGCGGTGGTCGTCACCGTCTGCTCGGTCGTCGCCCTCCTCTCCTTCCGCATGGCCCTGCGCTATCTCGCCCCCACCATCGCCGCGCGTGCCGTCCACGCACCGGCCGCCTGAAAGGACGCCTGATGTCACTCACCCTCCAGGCTGTCGCGCCCGACCGTCGCACCGACATGGCGCTGACCGACGAGCGCGTCTCGCTCGACTGGTTGCAACTGGATGATCGGCTGAACCGCGCCGCCAATGCCTTGAACGGCCTCGACCTGCACGAACGCCGGGTCGCCGTCTTTGCGCCCAACAGCGCAGAAACCGTGATCGCCTATGTCGCCTGTCTGGAGGCCGGCATTTCCAGCGTCCCGGTCAGCTTCCACCTCACCCCGTCGGAGGCCGCCTATATCCTCAAGGACAGCGGCGCCGTCGCCCTGCTGGTCGGCCCGGAAACGATGGAGGCGGGCCTTGCCGCCGCGGCCGAGGCCGGCGTCGCCACCGTCATCGGCTGGCGCTGCCCCGATCGCGAAGGTCTGATCCATTGGGAAGCCTGGCTCGCCGCCGCCTCGACCGCCGAGCCGGACCCCAGCGTGCCCCCGCTGCCCCATCTCCATTATACCTCCGGCACCACCGGCCGGCCCAAGGCGACCGAGACCCCGCCGCAATATTTCCCGCGCGTCGCCACGGTGCAGGCGCTGGCGGAAACGGTGCGCGCCCGCATTACGCCATCGCCCGGCATCGCCGTCGGCCCGCTCTACCACACCGGCCCGCTCGGCATGGCCCGCAACGTGTTCGGCGGCATGAGCCTCATCACGGTCGAGCATTTCGACGCGGAAAGGGCGCTGGCGCTGATCGAGAAATATCGGGTCGCCGGATCGGTCATGGTTCCCACCCATTTCCAGCGCATGCTCGCCCTGCCGGAAGAGGTGCGCGCAAAATACGACATTTCCAGCATCCAGCGCCTCGCCCATACCGGCGCGGCCTGCCCGCGCGCCGTCAAGCAGGCGATGATCGACTGGTTCGGCCCGGTGCTGGTGGAGGCCTATGGCGGCACCGAGGCCGGCTCCACCACCTTCATCACTTCGCCCGAATGGCTGGAGCGTCCCGGATCGGTCGGCCGCGCCTTGGCCCCGTTCGAAACCGTCATCTATGGCGATGATGGCGCGGTGCTGGGCGCCAACGAGGTTGGCCAGGTCTATTTCCGCGACACCAGCGGCCATGGCATCGTCTATCGCGGCGACCCGGAAAAGACCGCCGCCGCCCATATCGCACCCGGCATCTTCACCCTGGGCGAAATGGGCTATGTCGATGATGCCGGCTATCTCTTCATCACCGATCGCGTGTCCGACATGATCGTGTCCGGCGGGGTCAACATCTATCCGGCGGAATCCGAACATGTGCTGCTGCGCCATCCCAAGGTGGCCGACATCGCCGTGGTCGCCGCCCCCAATGCGGAAATGGGCGAGGAAGCCCGCGCACTGGTGATCCCGCGCGATCCGGCCGATCCGCCCAGCGCCGACGAACTCAACGCCTTCTGCCGCGCCAGCCTTGCCGGCTATAAATGCCCGCGCGGCTATGAGATGGTCGACGATATCGGCCGCACCATCATGGGCAAGGTCAACAAGAAGGCGCTGCGCCAGCGCTTCTGGCCGTCCGACCGGACGATCGGGGGCTGATCTCCATGCGTCTTGCGTCCCTCACTCTGCCGTTTCTGGCCTTGCTCGCCGCCTGCGCGCCCTCCGGCCAGGCCCGGCGCGACGGCACCGACTGGCCCGGCTATGGCGGCATCGACGAAAATCACTACAGCCCGCTGAAAGACATCAACGACCATAATGTCGGCCGGCTCGGCCTCGCCTGGTATCAGGATATCGACGGCGGCGGCTCCAGCCTGACCGCGCCGATCGCGGTCGACGGCATCCTTTATTATGCCTCGGGCTACAGCGTCGTCCACGCGGTCGACGCCGCCACCGGCCATGCACTATGGACCTATGACCCGCAAAGCTGGAAGGCCGCCGACCAGAAGATGCGCGGCGCCTGGGGCAGTCGCGGCATCGCCTATGATAATGGCGCTGTCTATGTCGGCACGATCGACGGCCGGCTGATCGCCATCAATGCCCGCACCGGGCACAGGCTCTGGTCGACCCAGACCATCGGCAAGGATGACGAACGCTATATCAGCGGTGCGCCCTGGGTGTTCAACGGCAAGGTGCTGATCGGCCATGGCGGCGCCGATTTCGCCCCGATCCGCGGCTATGTCACCGCCTATGACCAGAAGACCGGCAAGCAGCTCTGGCGCTTCTACACCGTGCCCGGTGACCCGAAGCTCGGCTTCGAGAACAAGGCGATGGCGATGGCCGCCAAGACCTGGACCGGCGAATGGTGGAAATATGGCGGCGGCGGCACCGCCTGGAATGCCATGGCCTATGACCCCAAATATAACCGCATCTATATCGGCGTCGGCAATGGCTCCCCCTGGAACCAGAAGATCCGCAGTCCGGGCGGCGGCGACAATCTCTTCCTCTGCTCGATCGTCGCGCTCGACGCCGACACCGGCGAATATGTCTGGCACTATCAGACCAATCCGGGCGAAACCTGGGACTTCAACTCGGCGATGGACATGGAACTCGCCCGGCTGAAGATCGACGGGCAGGACCGCGACGTGCTCATGCACGCGCCCAAGAACGGCTTCTTCTACGTCATCGACCGCGCTACCGGGAAGCTGATCTCCGCCCGCAACATCGTCCCGGTCAACTGGGCCAGCGGCGTCGACGTGAAGAGCGGCCGGCCGATCGAAAACCCCGCCGCCCGCTATCCGGGCGGCAAGGCGGCGATCGTCTACCCCTCGCCCTTCGGCGCCCATAATATCGAGGCGATGTCCTTCAATCCGGGCAGCGGCCTCGTCTATATCCCGACGATGGACCAGGGCCGCGTCTATATCGACCCGGCCGAGCCGCTCGAGGGCTGGAAGCATCTCGATGGCCAGCGCATCAGCGTCGGCACCGGCGCGCCGCCGCCCGGCGTGACGCCCGATCGCCCCGCCACCAGCTTCCTGCTCGCCTGGAACCCGGTGACGCAGCGCGAGGCCTGGCGCATTCCCATGCCCGGTCTGCGCGGCGGCGGCGGCACCGCGACCACCGCCGGCAATCTGCTGTTCCAGGGCAATGCCGGCGGCAAGTTCGTCGCCTATGCCGCCACCAGCGGCAAGCCGCTCTGGTCGTTCGACGCCCAGACCGCGGTGATGGCCCAGCCGATCAGCTATCGCGCGCGCGGCCGGCAATATGTGACGGTGATCGCCGGCTCCCGCTTCCCCAGCGCCATCGGCCTACCGCGCGAATGGAATTACCGCACCCAGCAATGGCGCGTCCTGACCTTCGCCCTCGATGGCAAGGCCACACTGCCCAAGGTCGATCCCGTCGACATGCCGGTGATCGACGATCCCGCCTTCGCCGTCGATCCGGCCAAGGCCGCCATCGGCGCCACCGTCTTTGGCCAGCGCTGCTCCATCTGCCATGGCGCCAACGCCGTGTCGGGCGGCGCTGCGCCGGACCTGCTCCAGTCGGGCGTCCCGCTCGACACCGCCAGCATGAAGGATGTGCTGCACAACGGCATATTGCGCGAACGGGGCATGCCGCGCTTCCAGGAACTGACCGACGAAGAGATCGCCGGGCTCCAGCATTATTTCCGCCAACGCGCCCGTCAGGTGCTGGCCGCGCAATCCGCCGGCCAGCCAGGCGCCCAAACGCACAGAGGCTTGAATGAAGGTCAATGACGTCGTCACCTATGCGGTGGAAGGCTCCATCGCGGTCATCACGGTCAATTCGCCGCCGGTGAACGCCCTCTCCAACGCCGTGCGCCAGGGCGTCGCCAGCGCGGTCGAAACCGCCATCGGCGATCCGGCGGTCGGCGCCATGGTGCTGATCTGCGAAGGGCGCACCTTCTTTGCCGGCGCCGACATCACCGAATTTGGCAAGCCGCCGGTCGAACCCACGCTGCGCAACCTGCAGCTGGTGGTGGAGAATGGCACCAAGCCGGTGATAGCCGCCATCCATGGCACGGCGCTGGGCGGGGGCTTGGAACTCGCGCTCGTCGCCCATTATCGCATCGCCGTCCCCTCGGCCAAATGCGGCCTGCCTGAAGTCAATCTGGGCCTGCTGCCCGGCGCCGGCGGCACCCAGCGCCTGCCCCGCATCGTCGGCGTCGAAAAGGCGCTCGACCTCATGACCGCCGGCAGCCCGGTCTCGGCGAAAGCCGCGAAGGAAATGGGCCTGATCGACGAACTCGCCGTCGAAGGCCAGTTGCGCGCCGATGCCATCGCCCTTGCCCAGCGCGTGCTCGACGAAGGCCGCCCGCTGCTCAAGGTCCGCGACCGCACCGAAAAGCTGGACGAGGCGCGCGGCAAGCCCGAAATCTTCGCCGATTTCCGCAAGGCCAATGCCCGCAAATTTCGTGGCTTCAACGCCCCCGAAGCGATCATCCGTTGCGTCGAAGCGTCCCTGGAGCTGCCCTTTGACGAGGGCATGACCTTCGAGCGCCAATTGTTCAACGAACTGCAGGCCGGCAGCCAGTCCGCCGCCCAGCGCCATGTCTTCTTCGCCGAGCGTCAGGCCGCCAAGGTCGACAGCCTGCCTGCCGACACCCCGATCCTGCCGATCGGCAAGGTCGGCGTCATCGGCGCCGGCACCATGGGCGGCGGCATCGCGATGAACTTCGCCAATGCCGGCGTCCCCGTCACCCTGGTCGAAACCAACGAAGACGCGCTGTTCCGCGGCCTGCGCATCATCCGCGGCAATTATGAGACGACCGCCAAGAAGGGCAAGATGAAGCCCGAGGATGTCGACACCCGCATGGGCCTGCTCACCGGATCGATCGCGATGGAGGATCTGGCCGATTGCGACCTCATCATCGAAGCGGTGTTCGAGCAGATCGACGTCAAGCGCGAGGTCTTCGCCAAGCTCGACAGGATCGCCAGGCCCGGCGCCATCCTCGCCACCAACACCTCCTATCTCGACATTGACGATATCGCCGCCGCCACCAGCCGGCCCGACAGCGTCGTCGGCCTCCATTTCTTCTCGCCGGCCAATGTCATGAAGCTGCTGGAGGTGGTCCGCACCAGGGACACGAAGCCGGAAATCATCGCCACCGCCATGAAACTCGCCAAGACGATCGGCAAGATCGGCGTGCTGGTCGGCAATGGCTATGGTTTCGTCGGAAACCGCATCCTCGCCGCTCGCAATACGCAGGCGGACCAGTTGATCCTAGAAGGCGCCACACCCTGGGCGGTCGACAAGATACTGTACGACTTCGGCTTTGCCATGGGCCATTTCCAGATGCGCGATCTGGTCGGGCTCGATGTCGGCTGGAACCCCAAGACGACCAGCTCCGCCAATGTCCGTGAGATCCTCAACGAAATGGGCCGCCACGGACAGAAGACGAAGGGCGGCTTCTACGACTATGACGAGAACCGCAAGCAGACCCCCTCGCCGGTCGCGATGCAGGTGATCGAGGATTTCGCCGCGAAGCAGGGCATTACCCGCCGCGATATCAGCGACGCGGAAATCCAGGATCGCATCCTCTTCGCCATGGTGAATGAGGGCGCCCGCATCCTCGACGAAGGCATCGCCTCGCGCGCGTCCGACATCGATATCGTCTGGATCACCGGCTATGGCTGGCCGAAATATCGCGGCGGCCCGATGTTCTGGGCCGATCTCCAGGGGCTTCCCACCGTCCTCGACCGACTGAAGGCGCTGGAGGCCGCGCATGGCGCCGCCTTCACCCCCTCCCCGCTGATCGAACGACTGGTGGCACAGGGCAAGGGGTTCAAGGACGCATGATGAAGGGCAACAAGATCGCCATCACCGGCATTGGCGAAACCGCGTTCCTGCGCAAGGGCGAGGAAACGGTGATGCAGATGATGACCCGCGCCAGCCTGGCCGCGATCGCCGATGCGGGCCTCACCCCCGCCGATATCGACGGCCATGTCAGCAACAAATATGTCGGCCACCCCTCGGAGGAGGTCGCCCATGCGATCGGCGCCGCCACCCGGCGCTTCACCGCCGTCGCCGACACGGCCGGCGGCACCGCCACCACCGGCGATGCACTACGGCTGGCGCAACTGGCGATCGAGGCCGGGCTCGCCCGCCATGTCCTCGTCCCCTATGCCATTCGCTCGACCAAGCCGGGCGGCGTCTATGGCTTCCACGCGCGCGAGCCGCAGAAGGCCGGGCTGGAAATGCCCGCCGGCTTCTTTGGCCAGCCCACCTATTTCGCGACCATGGCCAATCGCTACGCCCATGAATTCGGCATGAGCGAGGAGGAACTGGCCTCGGTCTCCATGACATACCGCGCCTGGGCGGCGCTGACGCCCAGCGCGCAGAAGCGCGATCCGATGGACCTCGACGCCTATCGCCAGACGCCGATGATCTCGACCCCGCTGCGCGTCGCCGACTGCTGCCTCACCACCGATGGCGGCGGCGCCTATGTGGTGAGCGCGGTGGAGGCTGCCCGCGATCTGCCCCATCCGGTGATAGCGGTGCAAGGCGTCGGCATCGGCTACAACAACTATCCCCATGGCGTGCTGTTCACGCAGAAGCCCTGCACCTTCGACTATCCCGGCTGGGACTCGGCGGCGCAGGCCTATGCCATGGCCGGCGTGGATCCCAAGGATCTGGACCTAGCCCAGGTCTATGACGGCTTCTCCATCTCTGCGATCGTCCAGACCGAGATGCTGGGCCTGTGCGATCGCGGCGAAGGCGCGCGCTTCTATGCCGCCGGCCATGCGAAACCGGGCGGCCGGATGCCGGTCAATACCAGCGGCGGCCATATGTCGGGTGGCTATGTCCCCGGCATCAACCTGCTGATCGAAGCCGTGCGCCAGCTGCGCGGGCAGGAGGGCGACCGCCAGGTGCCCGATGCGCGCCTCTGCGCGGTCGCGGGCCTGGGCGGCAATAATCATTCCACCACCATCCTTGCGAGGGACTGACCATGGGCATTCCCATCTATCCCGTCCATCTGGAAGATCCGCTGTTCCAGGGCTTCTACGACGGCCTCGATGCCGGCGAACTGCGCATCACCGCCGACGCCGAAACCGGCGAATGGGTCTGGTATCCGCCCGAAGTCGTCCCCGGAAAGCCCGATGCCGTGCTCGAATGGCGCCCGGTCTCGCCGGAGGGCAAGGCCTATAGCTTCACCACCGTGATCCGCAGCCTGCTGCCCGGCGACCACAAGGCAGAAGTCCCCTACACCATCATCCTGTTCGAACCCGACGATGCGCCGGGCGTGCGGATCGCGGGCATATTGGTCGATGATGAAGGCGTGGAACCGGCCTGCGACATGCGCCTGCGCTTCCGCCCGGTCGAGGCGGGCGATCACCGCATCGCCGGCTTCGCGCCGGTTCGCTGAAGATGCCCACTGACAGGGCGGTCGACCGGCGCACGGCCCTGCTCGGCGGCGCAGCACTCGCGCTCGCCGGCTGCACCCGCGCCGGTACGCCGCGTGCCTCCACGGTCCCGGCACCCCTGACCCCGGCCGATTTCAGCCTGGTCATCGACGGGCTCGACCATGCCGAGGGTGTCGCCAGCGCCCCCGACGGCCGCCTGTTCCTGTCCAACAGCGGCGGCGCGATCGGTATTCTGGCGCCGGGCCAGCCGCTGCGGCAGGTCGGCGCGCCCCTCGCCGCCAATGGCGTCGCCGTCGATGCGCGGGGCCGCGTGATCGTTGCCAATATGGGCCTGCTCAAGCAGCAGCCCGGCCCGCTCCAGCGCATCACCCTCGAAACCGGCGCGGTCGAAACGCTCGTCTCGGAACTGGAGGGGCGCCAGCTCGTCGCCTCCAACGGCCCCGCCACCGCGCGTGATGGCAGCATCTATTGCACCCACAGCAGTTGGGGTCCGGTCGCCAATATCGGCACCACCACGCCGGCCGGCTTCATCTACATGGTCCGGCCCGACGGCAGCGCCGCGATCGTCGCGCGCGCCCTGCGCGGGGTCAACGGCCTCTGCCTCGATCGGGACGAACGCCATCTCTATGCCTCGCTGACGGCCGAAGGCCGCATCCGCCGCTGGCGCCGCAACGCCGACGGCACCCTTGCCGACCCGCAGGATTTCGGCCCGCAACTGGGCACCGTCGTCCCCGACCAGACGGTCAAGGCGATCCTGGCGCTGCCCCCGCAGGAGAAGGCGGCGCTGGGCTATTGCGACGGCATCGCCTTCGACATGGCCGACAATCTCTGGATCACCCTGCCCTTTTCCAACCGGCTGGTCGCGCTGACGCCGCAGGGGCGCAAGGTCGACATTCTCCACGATCCCGCCGGCGAAAAGATCGCGATGCCGACCAATCTCTGCTGGGGCGGGCCGGATCGGCGCACCCTCTATGTCGTCTCGCGCGGCAAGGGCATGATCGTCCAGGCCCGCACCGCTATCGCCGGCACCCCACTCGCCAACTGGCCGGCCGGATAAGAGAGACTCGTCATTGCGAGCGCAGCGAAGCAATCCATCTCGCTCCGGTGGATTGCTTCGCTGCGCTCGCAATGACGGCATGGGTTGATCTCATGTCCTCCCGCTCTCGCGCTCAGGCCATTTCGATCACCACCTTGCCCTGCGCCTTGCGATCCATGATCCAGCGGATCGCTTTCCGGCTCTCGTCAAAGCCGAAGCGCGCGCCGATCGCCGGCCGCAATCCGCCCTGTTCATACCAGTCATAAAGCTGCGCCATATTGGCGGCATGGATGTCCGGCTCGCGCCGACTGTGCATCCCCCATGTCACACCGACGATCGACGCCGTCTTCACCAGCGGCAGGTTCAATGGGATCGCCGGGATGCTTCCGGCGGCAAAGCCGACCACCAGATAGCGTCCGTCCCAGCCCATGGTGCGGAAGGCCGGCTCGGCCAGATCGCCACCGACCGGATCGAAGGTCACGTCGACGCCGCGCTCCCCGGTCAGCGCCTTCACCGCCTGCTTGATGTCCGTTTCGGCATAATTCACCGTCTCGTCCGCGCCATGCGCCCGCGCCAGCTCCAGCTTTTCCGCGCTGGACGCCGCCGCGATCACCCGCGCCCCCATGCGCTTGCCGATCTCCACCGCCGCCAGCCCCACGCCGCCCGCAGCGCCCAGCACCAGCAGCGTCTCGCCCGCCTGCAACCGCCCGCGCTGGCGCAGCCCGTGCAGCGCCGTCGCATAGACCATGGTGAAACCGGCCGCGACGTCGAAGCCCATCGCATCGGGAATGATGCTGGTGCGGAAGGCCGGCGCCACCGCCTGCTCGGCAAAGGCGCCCTGGAACGGGATCGCCGCCACCCGGTCGCCGATGCGAAAACCGCTGACGCCCTCGCCGATCGCATCGACCACCCCGGCCGCCTCGCCGCCGGGGATGAAGGGCAAGGGCGGCTTGGTCTGGTAGAGATTCTGGATCATCAGCGCGTCGGGGAAATTGACGCTCGCCGCCCGCACCGCCAGCCTGATCTCGCCCGGCCCCGGTTGGGGCACGGGCACATCACGAAACGCCAGTTGCTCGGGCGCGCCATGCGCCTCGCACATCAGCGCCCGCACGGATCAACTGCCCAGAAACTGCTGGCGCATCTTGTAATAATCGTCGCTCGGATATTTCTCGCTATGTTGTCCCGCGGGCCAGTCGGCATAGGGCGTCTGCGCCGGTTCGGGCGGCGAGGTATAGTCGGACAGGCCCCGGCGACGGATGATCTTCCACATCCCGTTCCGCCGCTCCAGATCGTCGAGATAGCGGCCCTGGAAGAAGACATCCTCCTCACCCCCGCCTTCCTTGCGGTCGCGCCGATGCTGCGCAAAATAATAGCATTCGGAAAAAGCCTTGTCCCCCTTCACCTCGACCGAGACATTGGTGATGTGGTGGCAGGCATATTTGAGCGTCGACACGATCTTGAAGGCGAAGCCGACGAAATCGGACGACTTGCCCTCGAACTTGCCATGTTTGTGCGTGGATTCCGGCCAGAAGAGCGATCGCAGCAGCGCCTCGTCCGCCCGGTCATTGGCCCGCGCATAGGCATAGAGGAGTTCGGTGATCGCCTGCTTGGACTCGATGATGTCCAGCCGCTGGGCCATGTCCATGCCGCTCGCCTTTCCCCTGGGCATGGCGGCCGATGCCTCGGCAGCGGCCGCCATGCCGATCGGCAGCGCCAGCATGGCGGCCAGCGTGCCGCGACGATTGCGTTCTTCCATGCTCATTCTCCCGGATTTTCCAGCAGGCCCGGCTCGGCGCGCAGGCGCGGCAGCACCTCCTTCTCGAACAGGCGCAGGCTGCGCCACGATACTTCGGGGTCGAGCCCACCCAGCAGCGCGTGGAAGGTGACGGCGGTGCCCCGGCCCAGCCCCTTGAGATATTCGAAACATTCGTCGGGCGTCAGCACCTTGATGTTCGGCATCGCCTTCAGCCCCTCGATCGTCTCGGCGGGCTGATAGCGGGTCTGGCCGGTGCCCCGCTCCTTGGCCCATTCGGCATAGGCGTTGGTCGCATAGGCGACATGCGGCGCCACCAGCGGCCAGTCGCGGTCGGGATCGTCGGAGACATAGAGGAAGCTCGCCGCCGGCGTGCGCAGTTCCTCGGGCGGCGGGAAGCCGGCCTTTTCCCGCTCCTCCTTGTAGAGGGTGAAGAGGTCGGGATGACCGGGAAAATATTGATAGCCGCCCTTGGCCGCGCGGATCGCCGACTTGTCGGTCGACCCGCCCATGTAGATTTTGGGGCCGCCCGGCGTCGCCGGTGTCGGCGTCACCCGCACGGTGCGCTCGCGAAACTCGAACGGCTCGCCGGTCCAGGCCTGCTTCAGCGTGGCCATCGCCTCGTTCATGATCGCCAGCCGCTTGCTGATGTCCTTGCCGAACATCTCGAACTCATGCGGGCGATAGCCCATGCCGGCGGTCAGCCACACCCGGCCGGGCGCAATATTGTCCAGCACCGCCAGATCCTCGGCCAGCCGCAGCGGATCATGCATGGTGACGACCAGCGCCGAAAGATGCGCGACGATGTTGTCCGTCGCCCCCAGAATAGACGCCGCCTGCACCATGGAGGACGGGCAATAGCCGCCCTCCGCGCCATGATGCTCGGCCAGGAACACCTGGGTGAAGCCCAGCTTGTCGGCCCATTGCGCCTGCTCGATCGCGGTGCGGTAAAGCACGGGATGCGGCGCACCGAAATCCGGCCGGTTCATGTCGTAACGAAGGTTCAACTGCACCCTTTGGGTTCCTCTTCCCTATTTATGTATTGGTTCAGGCCGCCGAGACGCGCGACTGGATGCGGCCGGTCACGTCCGCCGCCTGCATCGCCTTGCCGCTGTCGATCAGCGCGTCGATCGCGTCCGACGCATAGCCGATCTCGGCCAATATCTGCCGCGTATGCTCGCCCAGCCGCGGCGCGGACTTGCGCGCATGGCCCGGCGTGTCGCTCAGATGGATGAAGCTGCCGAACTGGCGGACATGGCCATACATGGAATCGAAATTCTCGATCACCCGGTTGCTGGCCACCGCCCAATCCTGCCACAGCGCCTCGCGCACCCAACTCTTGGCCACCGGTATCTCGCACGGCACGCCCGTCGCATCGAGCAGGGCGAAAGCCTCCGCGCTCGTCTTGTCGGCAAACCAGGGCGCCAGCGCCGCGAGCAGCGCCGCATCGTGCAGCGACCGTTCCTTTGGCGAAGCAAAGCGCGGATCGTCGATCAGCCCGGCCTGCCCCACCGCCCGCGCCAGCGCCGCGAAGCGATCGTCCTGCCGGCAGGCTATGCAGATCCAGCCGTCGCTGGTGCGGTAAAGCCGGTCGAGCGCATTATAGCCCGCCTGATCCTTGTCGAGGCGGAAGCCGTAGACGACCTGTTTGTCGGCATCCAGGAAATGCTCGGACGTGGTCCACAGGCTCGAATGGAGCTGGGGTATCTCCATATAGTCACCGACGCCGCTGATCGCGCGCCGCTCCAGCCCCATCAATATGCCTGCCGCGCCCAGAAAGCCGTTATTATAATCCTCATTGCCGAACACCGACCGGGTCGGCGGATTGCCCGCGCCGCCACCTTCATAAAGCAGGCCGGTCCAGCCCGACACCAAGGGCGCAAAGCTCTTGAGTAGCGATTTGGGGCCCCTGGAGCCATAGCCGGGCAGATAGACATAGAGCAGGCGCGGATTGATCTTCGACAGCGCCTCATAGCCGATGCCCAGCTTGTCGGCCTTGCCGGGGCGCAGATTATGGGTCACCACATCGGCTTCAGCCACCAGCTTCAACGCCGCCTCCAGCGCCTCGGGCTGCTTGAGGTTCAGCACGATGTCGCGCTTGCCGCGCTGCGCCGCGTCGAAACAGTCGGGCAGCGGCCGCATCTGGTCGCCATCGGGCGTCTCCACCTTGATGACGTCGGCACCCAGGTCCGACAGCAGCCGACCGCCAAAGCCGACCGCGAAGAAGGACGAGAAGTCCACCACCTTGATGCCTTCAAGCGGCCGGTCGATCGGCTTGCCCGCCGCCGCCAGTTCGCCCCGCTTGCGCGCGATCAGATCGGCCAGCAAGCCATTGTCGGCGCCGATCATCGGCGCCGGTCGCGGCGCGGCGCAGGGCGTGCGATCGAACCGCACGGCAGGCGCCGCCTGATAGATGGTGCCGAATTCCGCGTCCGGCAGCGCAATCCGTTGCCCGACAAACTCCACCTGCTCGTCCAGCAAGACTTCGGCCGGTTCCAGCACCGGCAGCGCGGCGACATCGGCTGCCTGGAACAGCGCGATCCATTCGGCGCGCGGGCGCGCCTTGAACGCATCGAAAATCTCGACGCGGGCGATATGATATTCGTCATCGCTCAATGGCACCGACATTTCCGCCGCGCCCTTGACCACCGACACCCGATCACCAAAGCCCAACTGATCCATCGCCGCCTTGAAGCCGCCCTGGCCGCCGGTATGGATCTGCAGGAACAGGCCGTCGCCGCATTCGAACATGCCGGTCACCAGCCGGGTCCGGCCAAACCGGTCGACCGCGCCGGAATCCCCTGCCTTGATGTAGGAAATCCCCTCTTCCTGCCACCAGTTGTTCATCGGCGACTGGGCCAGCATCGCGTCGAGCAGCGAGGATTCGACCTTCTGCCCCTTGCCGCTCGATCGCCGCGCCCGGATCGCCGTCAGCGCGCCGATCACGCCCAGAAACGCCTGACCATAATGAAGCGCGGGATGGCCGAGATAGACCGGCCCCTCGCGGAACGGACTGGACTTGTCGATCATCGTGCCCAGCAGCGCCGCCGCCAGCCCCTCGCCGCGCGGCCGGTCGGCAAAGGGCGTGTCCGCGCCATAGGCGGTCAGCGCCGACACGATCAGCTCCGGATAGTCGCGCGCCAGGCTTTCACCGTCCAGGCCAAGCGCCTTCGCTTTTCCCTCCTCCAGTGCATGGATGAAGATGTCCGCTCCGCCGAGCAGTCCGCGCAGCGCTGCCCGGTCGTCCGCATCAACGATGTTCAATTCGACGCTGCGCTTGGACCGGTCCCAGCTCTTGCGGGTCAGTTCATGGGCGAAATAGGCGCCGCCCCTGGGTTCGACCTTCAGCACGTCGGCGCCATGGTCGGCGAGCAGCATGCCCGCAATCGCGACCGGCATTTCGGTCGACAGCTCGATAACGACAAGATGGTCCAGAGGGCCGGGCATCACGCACTCCTGTTTGGCGGTCTGCGCCGCCTCTTGTTCGGATCTGGCCGGTAGTGCGCGGAATCGCGCCTCCGACCTTTCCCTTGAAACAGACACGCTTTTTCCCGGCAGCGCAAGTAATATTGCACTATAGGTTCAAATTCATTCCTTGCTCGTCAGCCGTGCCGGATCATAGCGTGGCCGGTCCATCTGGAAACTGTCACCATTGCGCACATACCAGCCACTACCATGGGTGCGACCGATCAGCTTCATCGCCGGCGTGTCGAAATAGACTCGCTCGCGATCGGTGATGAACTCGTCGCGGATATGCGCCATCACGATCTCGCCGATGATCACCGTCTGCATCGTGCCGATGTCCATCGCCGCGACCTTGCGGCATTCGAAGCTGACCGGGCTGCTGGCGATCAGCGGCGGCGCCACCACCACCGACGCCGCGGTCTCGATCCCGGCATAGTCGATCTCGCTGACATCGGCCGGCGCATCGACGCTGCAATGGTTCATCTTCTCGGCATCATCCTCGCACACCAGGTTCACGACGAACTCGCCGGTGGCGATGATGTTGGCGGCCGTGTTCTTCAGGCCGCGCGATACCGGTTCCTTGAGCAGGCCCAGCGCCACCAGCGGCGGCTCCGTGCCGACGCAGTTGAAGAAGCTGTAGGGCGCGGCATTGACCACGCCCGCTTCGGACCGGGTGGTGATCCACGCGATCGGGCGCGGGGTGATGGTCGAATTGACGATCTTGTAGCGGGTCGCCATCGGCAGGCTGCGCATGTCGAACTGCATGACTTATTCCTTCGCCCCAGTTGCGCCCTTCGCGGCAGCCTTCGCCGCTGCGCGTGCCTTGAACGCCTCGCGGGCGCGGGGCACCTCCTCCCCCGCCTGGCAGGTATGGCAATAGACCAGTTCCAGCGCATGATTGGCCGACAGGTCGCCGCTTTCCGCCTGATCCAGCAGCCGCTTGGTCAGTTCGACCGCATGGGCATTGCCACCACCGATCGTCGCGCCCAGCGCCAGCGCCTGCGCGACCGCCTCGCCCGGCGGCACCAGCCGGCTGACCAGCCCCAGGCTCAATGCCTCGGCCGCCTCCAATGTCCGCCCCGAAAAGATGATCTCGGCCGCGCGTGCCCGCCCCAGTTGCCGGGTCAGGAACCATGCCGCGCCGCCATCCGGCACCAGCCCGAAATCCAGGAATGGCGCACCGAACCGCGCATCCTCGGCAGCGAAGATCATGTCGCAGGCCATCGCCAGGCTCCAGGACACGCCAAAAGCGCCGCCCTCCACCGCCGCCACGGTCGGGATCGGCAGCGCGCGCAACCGCCGGATGATCCGCTGCCCCATCTCCAGCCGAGCGGCGAGCCGCAACGCCCCCTCGCCCCGCGCCGGCGGCAGCTTCACGTCGCCGCCATTGCTGAAATAGCCTTCCGCCCCGCAGAGCAGCAGCATCCGCGCTGGCGTCGCATTTTCCAGCCGGTCGAGCGCGGCGGAAAACTGCTCCCACATGGTGAAGGAGACGGTGTTCTTCGCGCGCGGCCGGTTGAGGGTGATGACGGCGACACCATCCTCGCGCAGCTCGAACAACAGTTCGGGGTCTTCGCTCGGCGCGCTCATCTCACTCTCCCATGCTGATGCCCATGTCGGGCCTGGGGCATGCCTAGACGAGGCGCGCACCATGACGCAAGAAAATTTGCATCATGGTGCAGATTCAAGCCGGTTTCGTCTTGGTCTTGGGCGACATCGGCAGCGCGTCCATCCCGCGCTCGGCAATATCCTTGATCAGCGCTTCGACTTCCTTGCGCGCCGCGCCCTTCAGCGAACCGAGCAGGCAGGACAGATAGCTGCTGACCAGGCGGACGATCACCTCGTCATCGGGTATGCGGCCCTGCGCCCAATCGTTGATGGTCGCATATTCGAAGCGCACCAGATCATCGACCAGCTTGTCGACCTGCACCCAAGGCTGCAGCTGCTTCGTGGCGTCGAGCGCCTCGATCCACTGCTTGTTATGATGGATGGCCGGCGAATGCATCGCGGTCCAGATGTCGCGGTCGACATCCGAACTGAAATAGAGCGCCATGATCGCCTTGATATAATTACGGATTTTCCGGTTGCGCTGGACGACCGAGATCATCCGCTCCAGATTATGCTGCATCGTGCCGGGCGGGCTCGAATAGACGATGCGGCTGACATATTCGTCGAAATATTCCTGGATCGCGGTGGCGATCATGCGCTCGCGGGTCTGGAAGGCGTTGTAGAGCGTCCGCTTGGCGACACCCGCGCGCTGGCCGATCTCGTTCATGCTCAGCGCCGCGATCCCCTGTTCGGCGATCACCTTGCGCGTTTCCTCCAATATCCGGCGACGGCGTTCGATGATCGCCGGACTGGAATAGGTCTGCGGCCGATCGCCATTTTCCTTGAGGTCAGCCATGTCCTTGTCCGTCGTCAAATTCGCTCATCCTCCCCGAGGCGCGCCCGGCGGGGGCACGTAACCGACGATCATAACGCAATTGCATGAACGTGCAAATTTGATGCCGCACGGCTGGACTTTGTGCAAGCCCCCGCTCAGCGCAGACAAGGAGCCCCGCCTCCCAATGAAAGGAAGCGGGGCGAAGCAGCATCCGCCACAAGGGGCCGGATGCCATGGGAGGTCAGTTTGCCTTGGGCGCGGTTTCCCGCGCACGCTGGCGGATATAGTGGCGCAGCCCTTCCAGATCGGCGTCGCTCAACTGCTCGAAGGCTCCCATGCCGCGCGCCATCAGCGCCCCGTCATGCACCACCGACTTGAACGTCTCCGCGTCCAGCGGCACCGCCGACTTGCGCAGGTCGGGCGCGGCGCCGCCCGCCATCATGCCCGCGCCATGACAGATGACGCAGCTGCTATTGTAGATGCCGGCGCCGACCTTGGCCTTGGCGGCATCGACGGTGAAGGCCGGATCATCCTGTATCGGCTCGTCCACCGGCTCGAACTTGGGCAGCGCCTTGGTGCCGCCGATCGCAAAGGTCAGCACCCGGCGCTGCTGCTGGCGATAATCCCAGTTGGGCACGTTGGGGAAGCTGCTGCGGAAACCGGTGATCACCGACACATATTGCTTGCCGCCGACCGTATAGCTGATCGGCGCGGACAATATCCCGTTCTGCGCCGGGAAGGACCAGAGCTTGCGACCGTCGGTCGCCGAATAGGCGTTGAAATTGCCGTCATTCGTTCCCTGGAACAGCAGGCCGCCACCGGTCGCCATGATGCCGCCATTGAACACGCCAGGTTGCGGCACAGACCAGGCAACCTTGTTGTTGGCGACGTCGAAGGCGACCAGCTTGCTCACCGCAGCGGGCGGCACCAGATTGGCCGGCGGCGCGCCCAGACCGGTGTTGACCATCATCCCCGGCTTGTAGGTCCAGTCCTTCACATTGGCCGGATCGACGAACACGCGGCCGCCCTCCATCACCGGAATATAGCTGAGGTTCGTCTTGGGACTGAACGCCATCGCCTGCACGCCATGCGCGCCATTGGGGAAGGGATACATCATGAACGGCTTGCCGTTCGGATATTGCGCCTCGGGATTGATCTCGGGCCGGCCGGTGACCGGATCGATCCGCTTGGCCCAATTCTGCTTGGCGAACTCACCGGCCGAGATGAACTTCCCGGTCTCGCGGTCCAGCGCATAGAAGAAGCCATTCTTGGGCGCGTGCATCAGCACCGACCGCATCTTGCCGCCAATCTCGATATCGGCCAGCTCGATATCCATCGCATCGTTGAAATCGTGGCTGTTTTCCGGGTTCACCTGATAGTGCCAGGCATATTCGCCGGTCTTCACGTCGATCGCCACGATCGAGGCGAGATAGAGATTGTCGCCGCCGCCGGGCGAACGGATCTTCTGGTTCCACGGCCAGCCATTGCCGGTACCAAGGTAGATGCGGTCATATTTGGCGTCATAGGCCATGGCGTGCCACACCGTGCCGCCCCCGCCGAACTTCCACCATTCGCCGGTCCAGGTCTTGGCCGCCGCTTCCATCGCCTTGTTCTCGAAGCCCTTGGCCGGATCGCCCGGCACCACGAACCAGCGCCACGCCTTCTTGCCGGTCTTGGCATCATAGGCGGTCACATAGCCGCGGGTCGGGCTGTAATCCGCGCCGCCGAAGCCGACCACGACCTTGTCGCCGGCCACCCATGGCGGGCCGGTGATATAGCCATTTTCCGCCTCGTCGAGCGTCTGGACCGACCAGCGCGGCTTGCCGGTCTTGGCGTCGACCGCGATCAGCCGGCCTTCGCGGGTGGCAGTATAGATCAGCCCGTCCTTATAGGCGATGCCGCGCGTGCCCCAGCCGGCGCGCATCCGCCATTTCGCCTCCGGCTGGCTCGCCACGTCGGGGTCATATTGCCACAGCAGCTTGCCGGTCTTGGCGTCGAGCGCATGGACGACCGACAGGCCGACCGCGAAATAGAGGACGCCATCTATCGCCAGCGGCTGGGTATAGCTGTCATAGGTATCGATGTCATAGGACCAGGCGAGGCCGAGCTTGCCGACATTGTCGGCGCTGATCTGGTCGAGCGCGCTATAATGCTGCTCCTTGTCGTCGCCGCCAAAGCTGGACCAGTTGGCGGTCGGACCGCCCGGCGCTGCGCTGTCCGCGCCGCAGGCGACCAGCCCGCTTGCCAGGGCCAGGATCGCCACGGCCGTCGACACTCTTCCCTTCATGCTCTCATCCTTCTCCGTGCGCCCCTGTTCGCGCCTCTTTATATTGCACCTTGGTGCAGATTCACGACCCTGTCAACGCGCCTGCGCGCTTGACAGCGATAATCCTCTCCAACATTATTATGCACCATAGAGCAAAATTGATGAGGGGATGATGGAGATGGTGCAGCGTCCTGTCGCCTGCGCGGCCGCGGCCGTCGCTTTATGGGCAAGCCTTGGAAATGCCACGCCTTCTTCGGCACCACCCCGATTGTCCACCGCGTCCGGTCCGATCCGCGGCGTTGTGCGCGACGATGTCCGCTTCTTTGGCGGCATCCCCTATGCCGCGCCGCCGGTCGGCGCCAATCGCTGGCGCGCACCGCAACCGGTCCGCGCCTGGAAGACCGAGCGTGATGCCACGGGCTTTGCGGCTGATTGCCCCCAGCCACAGCGCAAAGAGGACGCAGCCTTCCCCCAGGATGAAAATTGCCTGACCCTCAACGTCGCCTCACCTGACCTTGGCGCCCGCAAATTGCCGGTGCTGTTCGTCGTCCATGGCGGCGCCTATTTCGTCGGCTCGGGTCGGGAGCCCTTCCGCAACGGCATGCCGCCGCTGGTCAAGCAGGGTGTCGTCCTTGTCGCCCCCAATTACCGCATCGGGCGGCTCGGCTTCTTCGCGCACCCGGCGCTGACAAACGAATCGCCCAAGGCGACCGCCAATTTCTGGCTGATGGATCAGGTCGCGGCGCTGCACTGGGTCCGGCAGAATATCGCCCGCTTCGGCGGCGATCCCGACAATGTGACCATCATCGGCTGTTCGGCGGGCGGCTCCAGCATCAATGCGCTGATGGCAACGCCGATGGCCAGGGGCCTGTTCACGCGCGCCAGCGCCCATTCGGCCGGCGGCCTGTTCAACGCCAACCGCCCCCTACCCCAGGCGCAGGAACAGGGACTGGCCTTTGCCCAGCGCACCGGCGTGACCGGCGATGGCGCGCCATCGCTCGCTGCCCTGCGCAGGCTCAGCGTCGCGCAGGTGCTGGCCGGCGACAGCGGCGCGCCGGACTTTGGCGCAACCGTCGATGGCAGCTGGCTCCCCGCTCCCCTTTCCACCCTGTTCGCAAGGGGCCAGATCGCGCATGTCCCGCTGATCATCGGATCGACCAGCAACGAAGCCAGCGTCTTTGGCCTGATGGGCTTTGGCCGGGCGGAAATGGCGCGCCGCTTCGGCATCGATCTGTCGGCCGTGTCCGCCAGCTATGGCCTGACCGACGAGGCGGAATTGCTGCGCCAGGTGCAGACCGACTTCCTGTTCACCTCGGCGGCGCTCGGCATGGCCCAATTGGCGGCCCGCGCCGGCCTGCCGACACGCGCCTATCAGTTCGATTTCGTGCCGCCTGACCAGCGTGCCACAAAGCCAGGCGCGGACCATTGCGCCGACCGCCTATTCTGGCTCGGCCAGTCTCCCTCGGTCGATGCGGAAAGCCGGGCGCTCGCCAGGACCATGTCGGGCTGGATGCTGAACTATGTGCGCAGCGGCGATCCCAACGGCCCCGGCCTGCCGCCATGGCCCGCCAGCCAGGACGGTCGCACCAACCCGCTGGTCATCGGCCAACATATCGCCGCCGCCCCGGACTTTCGCGCCCGCCAGCTCGCCCCCTGGTTCGACAAATGGCAGCGGGAGAGTGGTCAGTCCTTCGGCTGGACGCCCACGCCATGACCCTGCAGCTGGAGCATGACGGCGCCGTGGCGATCGTGACGCTCGATCGCCCCGACCGGCGCAATGCCTTCACCATGGCGATGCGCGGCGAGATCGCCACGCTGTTCGACGATCTAGCCCAGGATGACGGGGTTCGCGCGGTCGTCCTGACCGGTGCAGGCGGTCATTTCTGCTCGGGCGCCGATACCGGCGAGATGGGTGCCGCCGACAGTGCCGCTTTCCTCAAGCGGATGCGAGCGCTCCACCGCATGATCCGCGCCATCGCCGCCACGCCCAAGCCGGTCATCGCAGCGGTCGACGGCGTCTGCGTCGGCGCCGGCTGGAGCCTGGCACTCGCCTGCGATCTGATCCTCGCCAGCCCGAACGCCAGCTTCGCACAGTTGTTCGGCCGGATCGGCTATGCGCCCGACGCCGGCGCCATCTGGCAATTGACCCGGCTGGTCGGCCCGATGCGCGCGAAGGAAATCGTCTATAGCGGCCGGACGCTGACCGCCGATGAAGCCTTGCATCTCGGCCTCCTCCTCTCGATCGAAGCAGACCGCCCAATCCGAGACGCGGCGATCGAACTGGCCACCCGCATTGCGCAGGGGCCGCCAGTCGCACAGGCGATGAGCAAGCAATTATTCGAGGCGACCACGCTATCCTTCGACCAGTTCCTCGACCGCGAATTCTTGGTCCAGCCCTTCCTCGCCACTACCGCCGATCATCGCGAGGGACTGGCCGCAACGCGAGACAAGCGCGCCCCGAACTTCATCGGCCGATAATCCCTTCATCAGCCTTGCCATCATGATCTCCATGGGGAACGGTGCAGCACGCCCCTGTCAATTTTGCTGTCCATCAGGTTCTTCATGGTCTTCACCGATATCGCCACCCGCACCTACAACCATAATTGGCGGCTCGACCCGATCGTGCGCAGCCTGCTCGACACCGATTTCTACAAGCTGCTGATGCTGCAGATGATCCGGCAGCAGCATCCCGATGTCCAGACCACCTTCAAGCTGATCAACCGCACCCACCATGTACGCTTGGCCGACATCATTGATGAAGGCGAACTGCGCGCCCAGCTCGACCATGCCCGGTCGCTGCGCTTCGGCAAGAAGGAACTGATCTGGCTGGCGGGCAACAGCTTCTATGGCCGCACCCAGATGTTCAGCCCGGATTTCATTGCCTGGCTCGCGGACTTTCGCCTGCCGGAATATGAGCTGCGCCAGGTCGACGGCCAATATGAGCTCCGCTTCCACGGGCTCTGGATCGAGACGATGATGTGGGAGATTCCGGCCCTCGCCATCATCAACGAATTGCGATCGCGCGCGGCGATGAAGGGGCGTGGCCGCTTCGCGCTCGACGTGCTTTACGCCCGTGCCAAGGCGAAATTGTGGGAGAAGGTCGAACGCCTGAGCGCCCTGCCCGATCTCGTCATCTCCGACTTCGGCACACGCCGTCGCCACGGCTTCCTGTGGCAGCGCTGGTGCGTCGAGGCGCTGAAGGAAGGTCTGGGCGACCGCTTCATCGGCTCGTCCAACGTGCTGCTGGCGATGGATGCCGACCTGGAGGCGATCGGCACCAATGCGCATGAATTGCCGATGGTCCAGGCGGCACTGGCGCCGGACGATGCAGCACTGGCCCGCGCGCCTTATGCGGTTCTGGAACAATGGCAGGCCCATTATGGCGGCAATCTGCGCATCGCCTTGCCCGACGCGTTCGGCACCGCCGCCTTCCTGAAGGACGCGCCGGACTGGGTTGCCGACTGGACCGGTTTCCGTCCCGACAGCGCCCCACCGATCGAGGCGGGTGAGCAGATCATCCGCTGGTGGCAGGAAAAGGGGCGCGATCCGCGCAGCAAGCTGCTGATCTTTTCCGATGGCATGGACGTCGACAGTATCGAGGCGACCTATCGCCATTTCCATGGCCGCGTGCGGATGAGCTTTGGCTGGGGCACCAATCTCACCAATGATTTTCGCGGCTGCGCCCCGTTCGAAACCGATGGACTCGATCCGATCTCACTGGTGTGCAAGGTGGTGGACGCCAATGGTCGCCCGGCGGTGAAGCTGTCGGACAATCCCGCCAAGGCGACCGGCGACCCGGCCGAGATCGACCGCTATCTGCGCGTGTTCGGCGGCGACGGGCGAAAGGCGGTGGCCGTCCAGGTCTAGCCGCAACGGACATGTACCTTGGTTTCTTCATTGGTCCCGCGCAGCGTCACCATCATCGCCGGCAGCTGATCCAGCGCGATCGCATTGCTGATGATCGCCTTGGGGTCGACATGCCCCTTGTCCATCTGGTCGGCGATGTGCAGGAATTCCGCCATACGGTAGCCGACGGCAAATTGCAGGCTGGCGCATTTATAGGATGCCAGCGCCGGAATGATCGCATCCGGCGCCGTGCAGAAGCCCAGCGACACGATCCGCCCGAATGGCGCGACATGGTTCACCGCTCGCCCCAGCATACCGTCCACCCCGACAGCCTCGAACACGATCCGGGGCGCGCCACCCAGGGCTTCGATCACCTGCCCTTTTTCCTCGTCGCCGAAAGAGAAAAAGGTATCGGCACCCATGGCGATCGCAAGATCACGCCGCCGGTCGGATCGCGACAGGACCACGATCCGCCCCGCCCCCAATCGCCGCGCCCAATAGATGGCATAGAGCGCAACCGTGCCGCCGCCGAGCACCAGCACCGGGTCGCCGGGACGGATATCGGCAAAGCGCGCGCCATACAGGCTGACGGCCAGCGGCTCGATCAGCGCGCCATCGGCCAGGGACAGGGTTTTGGGCAGGCGCACCGCCGCATCGGCCGGCACCACCGCGAATTCGGCAAAGCCCCGCATCGCGCCGCCCGGCTTTGCGCCGCATAATACCGGATTCCCATGCTCCTGGCAGGGACTGCACTGGCCGCAGCCGATCGAGGGCATGACCGCGACCCGGTCGCCAGCACGAAAGCGATCGACACCCGCGCCGACCTCCACCACTTCGCCGGCATATTCGTGGCCGATCTGCTCGCCACGGCCATAATCCCACATGCCGCCCCTGGTCATCGACAGGTCGGTGCCACAGATGCCGCAGCGGTGGACGCGGATCAGCAATTCCCCCATGGCCGGTCGCGGATCGGGCAGGTTGGCGATGATGATCGGCTGACCATCGCCCGGATAGATGGCCGCCTTCATCGTCCTGTCTCCGCCAGGTCGAAGCGCGCCACATAATCGTCGAACGCCGAATGCACCTCTTGCGCACTCATGCCATAGTCGGCGATCGAATAGCGATGAACGCCATGCTGCATCTCGGGCTTATCCGCGATCCGTTGTGCCATGGCCATGCGCGTCGCATCGGGCATCTCCATGCCGATAAAGGTATAGATGCGCTCAAGCACGGCCATGGGCTGCGCATGGAAATCGCCATGGACGATATCGAGCAATTGGCCCGGATGGCGCTTCGCCACCTTTTCCGCCTTGCGCACGGCATGGGACCATTTGGCCGTTTCGCGTGCCAGCATCAGCGCGCCGCGCTCGGCCGCCCGCCCGTCCTCCATCGCGCCATGCCCCGCCATCAGCAGCGATACGAGCGAAGGCAATGCCCTGGCCGGATCGCGATGGGTCTGGATCACCCTTGCATCGGGAAAGACGGCAAAGAGCAGGTTTAGATTTTCGATATGGCCGGGATTTTTGAGCAGCCAGCGCTTGTCCGGGTCGTTGGCACCGATCAACTGCACACAGCGGCGATAATGGTCATAGCCCGCCGCCTCGCTCTGCGCGCACCACCACGCGTCATAGCTTGCCGCCGACCAGCCGCAGCTCCACAGGTTGGAAACAAAGGACTGGCGCAGCAGCATGCAGCATTCATGCACTTCCTCGGCCGCGACATGATGCGCGGCCCGCTTGGCTGGTGCATCGACATAGCGCCGCTCCAGCAAGGCGGCCGAACGGCAGAAATCGGCATCGTCCTGCCAGCTTTCGACCGGTGGACGCGGACGCGGCGTATCGAGCAGCCAGCTTTGCAGCCCCTGGAAGCGCGGATCGACCGCCATCAGCCGATGCAGCGCCGTGGTCCCGGTGCGCGGCACCCCGGTGATGACCACAGGGCTCAGGATCGGCCGGGCATCGAAGCCCGGATGCGCCTTCATCGCCGCGATCGCACTTGCCCGGCCGCGCAGAACACCCACAACATGGCCCCAGGCGGTGCGCCGCCCCGCCACGGTAAAGCGCGGATCATAATCCATCGACTGGAGCAGCACGCGAAGCCCCGGCAGATAATCGTCGGGGCCAAAATCATCATGGCCGGTTTCCGCCGTCACCAGATCGTGCAACTGGTCGAGCGCGGCGGCGAAGCGTAGCGGCGGTTCATATCCGTTCGACATCATTGGCAATCCCCTCCCTTTCACCAGCGCCGTCGACGCTGGCAGGCCCGCACCCGCAGCCGCAACTCCTCGGCGCGCTGCTGCGGCGTGACGATCGGCGTGTCGGCGGGCAAATGGGTGCGCAACGCGTTCAGCTTCACCCGCGTGATGGTCGGCACCGGCGCGCTGTCGCAATCATACCAGCGGCCATAGATGCCACCTTCGCGATAGCCGGCAGGATCAAGCCAGTTGGGCACGCCGGGGTCTTCCAGCGCAATGACGGCCCGATATTTGCCGTCACGGCTCAGCTTGGCATAATGGCCGTTGCTGCTGGACAGGCGATAGACATATTCCAGCGCGTTGAAATAGGGGTCGTTGAGCTGGATATTCCAGTAGGGCGCATGGGCCGGGATGTCGGTCTCGATGATCAGCGCCTCATCGGCGTCGAACTGGAAGCAGGCCGGCCAGTAGACCTGCTTGGCGAGCGCGCCGGGCATCCGCACCGGCTCGAACCGGTTGAAACCAACCCGCTCCTTCACGCCATTCTGCATCGGATAATAAAGCCGCGTCTTGCGACCGGGGAATTTTGCCATTTCCCGGATGCGCGCGACAATCTCCTCCGGCGAAAGGCGCGGCTTGGGCGGCGCCGGATCCAGACATTCGATCGTCAGTTGCGGATCGACCTCGTTCAGCCAGTCATAGCTGCGATAGCGCACCATCAGCCCGCCCGCCTGGGGATCGATCGGCGCCCATTTGCCAGCATAGCCCGCCGGGCGCCGGGCGCTCAGGATCAGTTCGAAATGCTCCCCCGGCTCCAGCCCCAGATCGCTGTCGTCCACCTCATAATGGCCATTGGGTCGGGGCATTTCATCGACCGTGCCGGACAAGGCCCTTTGGGTGGTGAAGCTCAATATCTTGCAGCTGCCCCGGTTGCCGGCGATCCGGTAGGTCAGATCCCCGCGGATCGGCGACTGGAGGTAGATATCGTCCGGATTGGGCTGGAGCGTATAGACCGGGTTCCACAAGGGTGCCCAATCGGGATGCTCCGGCGTGGCATGGAAATAGGCGAAATAGGCATAGGACAGGCTGGTCATCGTCTGGCGATAAACGTCGGCGCGATAGGCCGGATCGTCGGGGTGCCAGGTGTCGCCAAGATTGGCGACCGCGCTCTCCAGGTCAGTCAGATAGGCCAGGATGTCGGGTTCGATGATCATGATGGCATGCCTCTCCTCTGCCACTGGCGGGCAGTACTTAGATAGTATTTACTATCATTTGATTCTGGGAGAGGCCCCGGCCCAAGATCGTCGGCGCGATGGATCGCGGTTCAGCGCCGCATGAACCCCATCCAGCGCAACAGAAAATAGCTGACACCAGCAGCCCCCGCCGCGACCAGCGTCGCGGTCAGCGTGCCGTGCGACGCACCGGCAAAGGGCATGCCCCCGGTGTTCATGCCGAACAATCCGGTGACCAGGGTCGCCGGCAGCATCAGCGCGGTGATGATCGACAGGATGTAGAGATTCTGATTGGTCCGCTGCGCCGCCTGTATGTCCAGTTCGTCGCGCAGCAACCGCAATTGCGCCTGCCCTTCCAATATGTCGGCGTCCAGCGCCTGCAGCCGCTGGGTCAGTTTCTCGACGGTGGGTAGCAGCGCGTCCGGCAGTTCCTCGTCCCGTTCCAGCCGCTGGAACACGCCCCGCGCGCCGGCAAGCAGGCGATGCAGTTGTGCGAGCCGGCGGCGAATACCGACCAGGTCGCGCGGCTGGGGCGGATGATGCCCCTCCAGAAAGGCGTCCTCGGCGCGCTGGATGTCGGCCGACAGGGTGCGGCTGATATCGGCGATATTCTCGGCAATGGCGCCGACCAGCAGGTCCAGCGCCTGCGCACCGCGCAGTTGTGCGAGCCGGCGGCGAATACCGACCAGGTCGCGCGGCTGGGGCGGATGATGCCCCTCCAGAAAGGCGTCCTCGGCGCGCTGGATGTCGGCCGACAGGGTGCGGCTGATATCGGCGATATTCTCGGCAATGGCGCCGACCAGCAGGCCCAGCGCCTGCGCACCGCCGATCACGCCCTTCGTCCGCTCCAGCCGATGGCGCGCGATGTCGGCGCAGCGCAGCGGATGCAGCCGGGTGGTCAGCATCAATGTCGGCGTCAACGCCATGCGCAACGCACCGACCCGCGCGGTATCGGCCACATCGAAGTCGCGTTCGAAATCGTGCAGGACGCAGCCGACCGTGTCGCCATCGACCAGCGCCCGCTGATGCGTATCGGGCGACAGGATCAGTTCCCGCACCGCCTCGGGCAGCATCGCCGCCCCCTCGATCCATTGCCGCGTGCCATGATCGGCCAGGTTCAGGTGCAGCCAGCGAAAGCCGCCCGTCGCCCCGCCATCGCAATGATCCACCGGCCTGATCGCGTCAGGCGCGAAGTCCAGCCCCCAGATCAGCCCCGGCCCCATGCCCGGAACCGGCAAGACGATAGGGATCAGCGGGTCGTTCCGGTCGCCGATATGCCGCTCCTGTCGATCAGAAGATCTGCGCGAAGACCATATATAGCAGCCCTGCGAGCAGGATCGAACAGGGCAAGGTCAGCACCCAGGCCATCAGCAGGTTGCGTACCGTCGCCATCTGCAGGCCCGATCCATTGGCCGCCATCGTGCCGGCCACGCCCGACGACAGGACATGGGTGGTCGAAACCGGCAGGCCCATATGGTCCGCGCCGAAGATCGTCGCCATCGCCACCAGTTCGGCCGATGCCCCCTGGGCATAGGTGAGATGCGTCTTGCCGATCTTCTCGCCCACCGTGACCACGATCCGCCGCCAGCCGACCATGGTGCCCAGCCCCAGCGCAAAGGCGACGGCAATCTTCACCCAGGTCGGAATGAAGCGGGTGCCGGCATCGAGCGAGCCCTTGTAGGTCGTCAGCGCCGTCATCTTCGCTTCGGACAGTCCCGCCGCCTTCTCCTTGCCCAGACGCTTGATCGCTTCGGAGGCCAGATACATGTCGTTGCGGATGTTGGACACGGCAGCGGCCGGCACCTGCGCCAGCGATCCATAATTCATCACCTGCCGATCGACATCGGCGATCAGCACCGACAGCGCCGGCATGGTCGTGTCGGCAAAGCGCTTGTCGGCGATATAGCGCGTGACCTGCGCCCGCGCCTCGGCCGGCTGCATCATGGCGGGCGCGCGCTGGCCTAGCGCCGCCGTGGCGGCAATCGAATTAGCGTGGAATTCGGTGGTGTAGCGCGCCGGCACCGCGCGGTTGAGCGCATAGGCGGTCGGCACCGTGCCGATCAGGATCAGCATGATGAGGCCCATGCCCTTCTGTCCGTCATTGGAACCATGGGCGAAGCTGACGCCGGTGCAGGTGAAGATCAGCAACGCACGGATCCACAATGGCGGCGGCATGCCATTTTGCGGCTCGCGATAGAGCGCCTTGTTGCGGACAAGGACTTTCATCGCCACGAACAGCAGCGCCGCCAGGCCAAAGCCGATCAGCGGCGAGAAGAGCAGCGCCTGGCCGATCTCGGTCGCCTTGCTCCAGTCGACGCCCGACGTGCCGCTCTTGCCGTGCAGCAGCGCATTGGCGACGCCGACGCCGATGATCGATCCGATCAGCGTGTGCGAGCTGGACGACGGGATACCCAGCCACCAGGTGGCGAGGTTCCATAGGATCGCCGCGATCAGCAGCGC
This sequence comes from Sphingobium salicis subsp. salicis, assembly GCF_049472635.1. Taxonomy (NCBI): domain Bacteria; kingdom Pseudomonadati; phylum Pseudomonadota; class Alphaproteobacteria; order Sphingomonadales; family Sphingobiaceae; genus Sphingobium; species Sphingobium salicis. Next base: position 1,242,659 of record NZ_JAYRCS010000001.1, on the reverse strand, counting down.
GAACACCATGGCGAAACCGGCGCTGGACCCGACCTGCAGGATCAGTTCGACCGGCAGCAGCGACACGATACCGAACGCGACCGCGCCGGTCGACAGCAGCACGCCCAGGAAATTGAAGAAGCCCGACCAGACCACCGCGATATTGGCCGGCATCGCATTGGTGTAGATCACCGTCGCGACCGCATTGGCGGTGTCATGAAAGCCGTTCACGAATTCGAAGCCGAGCGCGATCAGCAGCGCCAGAAACAGCAGCAGGAAGGGCAGATAGGCGGTCGGTGCCACGCCCACCGCCGTCGCATCGCTATAGACGCTGTAGACGACATAGATCAGCGCGGCGATGATGGCGGCGCCAAAGCCGATCGAGCCGGCCATGCCGCGCCCCTTGTCCATCTCGGGCCGTCGTGCCCCGCCAATTGCCACGCTTGCATTCATCGAATCGTCCCCGAACGGCAAATAATGTTAACCCTCTAGGTCCGCTGCATGACAGCCGCGTTGCGGTGCTGAAATTGAAGGAAAATTCGCGCCCGGCGCTTGCCCATCGGCAATCCGTCCGCCTAGGGTCGCCCGACACATAAGTTGGAGCGAAGATTTGGACGTCATTTCGGTCGTATTATTCCTGTTGCTGGCTGTCGTCGTCAGTGGCGCCTTGTCGCGCATGATGCCGATTTCCATCCCGACACCTCTGGTCCAGATCGCCCTTGGCGCGATCATCGGCCTGTCGACATCGCACAGGGTCGCGCTCGATCCCGAAATATTCCTGCTCTTGTTCCTGCCGCCTCTGCTGTTCCTCGATGGCTGGCGCATTCCCAAGGATGAACTGCTCAAGGACGCCTCGACCGTGGTCGAACTGGCGCTGGGACTGGTGCTGACCACCGTCATCGGCATGGGCTTCTTCATCAACTGGATGATCCCGGCGATGCCGCTCGCCGTCGCCTTCGCGCTCGCCGCCGTGGTCTCGCCGACCGATCCGATCGCCGTGTCCGCCATCGCCGCGCGCGTGCCCATTCCCAAGCGCATGATGCACATCCTCGAAGGGGAATCGCTGCTCAACGACGCATCCGGCCTGGTCTGCCTGCGCTTTGCCATTGCCGCAGCGCTGACCGGCAGCTTCTCCGCCGGCGATGCTGCACTCAACTTCCTCTGGCTGGCCTTTGCCGGCATCGCGATCGGCGTCGGCGTCACGCTGGTCGTGTCACGCGCCAAGGCCTGGGTCACGCGCCGCTGGGGCGAGGAAACCGGGTCGCAGATCCTGGTCAGCCTGCTGATCCCCTTCGGCTCCTATATCCTGGCCGAACATGTCCATGCCTCCGGCATCCTGGCCGCCGTCGCCGCCGGCGTCACGATGACCTTCGCCGAAATCTCGCGCGAAGCGATGGCCGAAACCCGGATGCGCCGCAATTCGGTGTGGGACACGATCCAGTTCACGCTCAACGGCATCATCTTCGTGCTGCTGGGCGAACAATTGCCCGGCATCCTTGCCGAAGCGAAGCGCACGGTGGCGCTGACCGGCCATAGCGAACCCGGCTGGCTGGCACTCTACACGGTCGCGATCGTCGTCGGCCTCGCTGCGCTGCGCTTCCTGTGGGTGTGGCTGTCGCTGCGCTTCACCATCCTGCGCAACCAGTATCGCGGCGTCGATGGTCCGCGCCGGCCCAACTGGCGGCTGGTGGCGGCGACATCGTTCGCCGGTGTGCGTGGTGCCATCACCCTTGCCGGTGTGCTCACCCTGCCGCTTGCGCTCAACGACGGCACGCCCTTCCCCGCGCGCGATCTTGCCATCTTCCTGGCCGCCGGGGTCATCATCCTGTCGCTGATCCTGGCCAGCGTCGCACTGCCGCTGCTGCTCAAAAATCTCGACATGCCGGCCGAAGCCAACAAGGCCGCGGAAGAGGACGCCGCCCGCATCGTCACCGCCGAGGCGGCGATCCAGGCAATCGAGCGGCATCAGCATGAACTGGCCGAAACCCATGGCCATGCCGAACGCTATGCCGAGGCTGGGGCCCGCGTGATGGATCTGTATCGCGAGCGGATCGAAGCGCTGGGCGCGACCGAGGCCGATGATCTTCGCGCGCAGGGCGCCCTGTTCCGCGACTTCCGCATGATCGGCGTCGCGGCGGAACGCGCCGCCCTGCTCACCCTGCTGCGCAGTCGCAAGATCGGCAGCGAGGTCGGACGCAAGCTCACCCGTGAGCTCGACCTGTCCGAAGCGCGCCTGCGCACATGAGCGGGGACAAGGCTGACAAGCCAGCCCGACGGCCGCGCCGATCCTCGGCGGAAGTCGCCAGCCGGCTGATCCAGGCGGCGCAGGACGAATTTCGCCGCCATGGCTATGCCGGCGCGACCACTGCCGCGATCGCCCGCGCCGCCGACACGACCGAGGCGCAACTGTTCCGCAGCTTCGCGTCCAAGGCCGCCCTGTTCCAGGAAGCGGTGTTCCGCCCGCTCAGCCAGCATCTCGAACGCTTCAATGCGGATCATCCGGTGCCGCAGGACGATGCCAGCCGGGCTGACACCGCGCGCCTCTACATCGCCGAACTGCAACGCTTCGTCACCGAGCATGAGGCGCTGCTGCGGGCGATGATGCTGGCCGGAGGCCCGGCGGGGGACAGCGGCAATCCGATCGAGAGCCTGGCCGCCTATTTCGAGCAGGGCGCCGCCGTCCAGTCGGCCCGGATCGAGGGTACGCCGCGCGTCGATCCACGCCTGATGGTCCGCGCCGCCTTTGCCGCGGTGCTCGCAAATCGGCTGTTTCGCGACTGGCTCTATCCGGCGGGCCTGGCGGACGATGCCAGCATCGACGCAGCGATCGCCGATTTCGTGCTGGACGGGATCAACGCCAATCGCGGCTGAGCGTCCGCCCGCATTTCCAGCCTATGTGTCAGCGCCGACAAAATCCCCGGCCCATCCCATGATAGCAGGCCCTTCTGTCTGCAACGGGAAGGACCGGCGTGCTGGAATATCTGGGAAAGGGCGAGCATCTTCTCTCGCTATGGCTTGGCCTGCTTGTCGCGGCCGGGATCGGCGCCGGCATCGTCAGCGGCTATTTCAAGGCACGCAAGATCCAGCCGCGCGGCTTCAAATGGAAGATTTTCCGGAACGAGGCCGGCTTTGCCGTCATCAACCTCGCCATCACCGGCCTGCTGCTCGGCACGATCAAGACCAAGCTGGTCGAAATCGGCGCGATCAGCTTCAATCCGGCGCCTGGCGCCTGGTGGATGATCGCGCTTGAATATGCGCTCTATTTCTTCCTGTTCGACACCTATTTCTACTGGCTACACCGCTGGATGCACAAGGAACCGGTCTATAGCTGGGTCCACAAGCTGCATCACAAGTCGACCTCCCCCAACCTGCTCACCACCCTGTCGGTCAGCCCGCTGGAATCGCTGATCAATGGCGGCTTCGTGCCGCTGTTCCTGACCGTCTTCACCGTGCATGACGCGACCGTCGCGCTGATCGTGCCGACCAACATCATCATGGGCCTCTATGTCCATTCCGGCTATGAGATGCTGCCGCGCTGGTGGAACCGCAGCTGGGCGACCAAATGGTTCATCTCCGCCACCTTCCACGATCAGCATCATCGCTATTTCACCGGCAATTTCGGTGGCTACACGACGATCTGGGACCGTTTGTGCGGGACCATGCGCCCGAAGTTCGAAGCGGATTTCGACAAGATCAAGCAGCGCCGGAAGACGGACGACGCCCCGGTTACCACCGCCAGCGAAACTGCCTGATCCATGCGCGACATCGCCCTTCTGCTCGCCCTGCTGCCCGTTGGCGCGGCCCCGCTTCATGCCCAGACGCCGCCGGTCGGCGCGACCTTGATGGCGCCCGGCCTGCCCGTGGCCGATCTCGACAAGGCGCTGCGCTTCTACCAGGTCGCGCTCGGCCTCGTCCCCGCGACCACACTGCAACATGGGCCCGTGACCGAAGTGATGCTCTGTGCCGATGGCAAGGGCGGCCGGCTGACCCTGATCTTGCTGCACGACAAGGCGCAGAAGGCGCCGCCGGCCGACAGTGGCATCGCCAAGATCGTGCTGCGCGTGCCCGACCTGCCAGGTGTGGCATCGCGCATGCAAGCGGCAGGCTATCCGGTCGGTACGATCCGTGCCTCGGGCAAGGGGCCGGCCATATTGATGATCCATGACCTCGACGGCCATGAACTGGAACTGGTCGGCAATCCGCCGGCGCCCGCCTAACGCCAAAGCGATATCTCCGCCCCCTGCATGGTCAGACGCGGGCAGCCTGGGTTAGCCGGATGCCCCAAGGAGAGAATGGATGAGCCAGACACCCAAGGTCGCGGTCGTTACCGGCGCCAGCCGAGGCGCGGGCCAGGGCATTGCCACCGCGCTCGGCCAGCATGGCTGCATCGTCTATGTCACCGGGCGCTCGGAAAAGGCCGGCGACGCCCCCCTGCCCGGCACCATCTACCAAACCGCCGCCGCCGTGACGGCCGCCGGTGGTCAGGGCATTGCCGTGCGCGTCGACCATGGCGATGACGAGCAGACCCGCGCGCTGTTCGACCGGGTTCGCGCCGAACAGGGGCATATCGACATATTGGTCAATAATGTCGCCGCCATCCATGACGAACTCACCCTGCCCGGCCGCTTCTGGGAAAAGCCGCTGAAGCTGGCCGACATCATCACCGTCGGCATCCGCAGCTCCTATGTCGCCAGCTATCATGCCGCGCCGATGATGGTCGATCGCGGCCAGGGGCTGATCGTCTTCACATCCGGGTCGGGCGCTTCCCATTATGTCTATGGTCCCGGCTATGGCGCGCACAAGGTCAGCCAGGACAAGATGGCGGCCGACACGGCCGTCGACCTGCGCGATACCGGCGTCACCGCCCTGTCGATCTGGATGGGCGCGCTGCGCACCGGACGCCTGCTGCAACTGATCGCGTCGGACCCGGCCAAATATGCCTATCTGGAAAAGATGGTCGAAACGCCCGAGTTCACCGGCCATGTCATCTGGGCGCTGTCGCAGGATCCGGCATTGGCGGACCATGCCGGCCAGACGCTGATCGGCGCGGAACTCGCCGAACATTATGGGCTGCGCGACGTGGGCGATCGCCAGCCGCCCTCCTATCGGCAAAGCTATGGCGTCGCGCCGCTGCCGCAATATGACCGGATCATCCGCTGACCTGATCGGCCAAGCATCGCCATGGCGACGCCCTTTTCAGGTCCGTCGGGCGCCCGGCTGGTTTACACCGAAGTTGACAGAGAGGAGGCCGTCATGAGCGACGACAGTTCCGCCGCCATCCGCGACACGCGCAAGGACTGGATCAGCGAGCATCGCGATATGTATCTGCGATCGGGCGGAGCGCAGGGCCATATCATGGACATCAGCGCCGTCGGCGGCCATGGCTTCACCACCCACTGCATGATCCGCTATACCGGCCGCAAGAGCGGCAAGACCTTCATCACCACGCTCATCTATGGCGATATTGGCGGTGAGGTGGTGATCGTGGCGTCCAAGGGCGGCGCGGATCATCATCCCGCCTGGTATCTCAATATCCGCGACAGCGAGACGGTCGACTTCCAGGTCGCGACCCAGGCCTTCCGCGCGACCTGGCGCGAGCCGCAGGGCGAGGAACGCGATCGGGTCTGGGCCTTCATGTGCCAGGTTTTCCCGGCCTATGCCGGCTATCAGCAGTCGACCGACCGCCTGATCCCGCTGGTGATGATGAAGGCGATCGAACCGATCGACGGCTTCAAGGCGTCGGACGCCACCGGCGAACGGCAATATTGAGCGCGGGAGGAGAGCCATGATCAAGCAGATCGTCTTCCTCAGGAAGCGCGACGACCTCTCCATGGACCAGTTCATGGACTATTATGAGAACCAGCATTCGCGCCTGTCGCAGAAGATGGGCGCCAAACCCGCTCTGCCCAATGCCCAGCGCTATGTCCGCCGCTATGTCACGCCCCAGCCCAACCCGCTGACCGGTGAGGTCATTCATCCTGGCTATGACTGCATCATGGAAATCTGGTGGAACAGCCTGGCCGATTATCAGGCGGCGATGAAGGGGCTGTCCGACCCCGCGATGCTCGACATCCGCAAAGCGGACGAACTGCAACTCTTCGCCAGCAACAGCAACCCTGTCTGCCTGGTCGAGGAACATGACAGCCCGATGGGGCCAAATGGCGAGATGATGCAGGTGCAACTGGTGCCGCAGGACTGAAAGGAAGAGCTGGAGATGGACCTCGAACAGGAAGTCGCCGCGCTGCGCGCCACCGTGCGCGACCTGCAGGACCGGCAGGCGATCCGCGATTGCATCCTGCGCGAATGCCGCGGACGCGACCGGCAGGATGTCGACATCATCAACAGCTGCTGGTGGGAGGATGGCGTGGACGAACATGGCCCCATCATCACCCGCGCGCCCGACTATGCGGCGCGGGCCAATATGGGCCATGGCAAATTCTTCCTGTCGACCAGCCACAATATCACCAACCATCTGTGCGAGATCGACGGCGACACCGCCTATTGCGAAAGCTACACGGTCGGCGGCCTGTTCTGGCAGGACGGCAAGACCACGACGATCGCCTTTGGCCGCTATATCGACCAGTTGGAACGGCGCGGCGGCGAATGGCGGCTGCTCACCCGTCGCTGCACGATCGAGATGACCGCCGACACCGATGCGAGCTGGGTCTATTCCGCCAATGTGAAGGGCTTCCTCAAGCCCCACTGGAGCAGGGAAGACGCCTCCTACCAGCGTCCCGTCATCGCCTCGACCCAGGGCGAACGCTGGTAGCCCGACGTGGCCGACATCGGCGCAAAACCGCCTCTGCAGAAAAATTCCGCTTGCTTCACATAAGGTTCATGGACCGGACCTATAGATGTGGCTGTCACTTCTTTCCCCCCTTGGAGTGACACCTCCCTGAACCTCGGCCCCGTCGCATCCCTTGTGCGACGGGGTCTCTTTCTGTTCAGGCCATGGCGCGGGCGACGCCCAGCAGCCCCGCCAGCGTCGCGCCATCATCGTCCCGCCGCCAGGCAAGGCCCGTCTCCAGGATCGGCGCATCCTGCAGGTCGAGATAGCGCACCCCGGTTCGCGCGAGGTTGCGCAGCGATGCGGGCACCAGCGCAATACCCATGCCCGCCGACACCAGGCTGATGATCGTCTGCATCTGGATCGCCTCCTGCCGGATCAGCAGCGGCTGCCCCCGCCCGGCCAGATAGCCGCTCACCAGATCATGGAAGGCCGGCGCCACCCGGCGCGGGAACAGGATCAGCGGCCTGTCGAGCCAGGGATCGCCCTGCGCCTGATCGTCCGCCACCCAGCCCTCCGGCACGGCCACGACCAGCGGTTCGCGCAATAGCGGCATATAGGCGAGCGCGTCCGGGAGCGCGCCATCAGGCGCGATCAATATGCCCGCATCATTCACCCCGTCGATCAGGTCGGCAATCTGCACGTCGCTGGTCGCCTCGGTCAGCGCAATCTCCACCTCCGGGAAGCGGGCGGCATAATCGCGCACCAGCGCCGGCAACAGGCTATAGTCTGCGGTGCTGACGAAGCTGAGGCCGATCTGCCCCGCGCTGCCGTCGCGCAGGCGGCGGGCGATGTCCGGCAGCGCGCTTACCGCCTCCACCGCCGGGCGGACATGCTCCAGCCATTGGCGGCCAAAGGCGGTCAGCGCGACATTGCGCTTCGACCGGGTGAAGAGCGGCGCGCCCAGCTCCCGCTCCAGCGCGAGGATCGACTGGCTCAGCGGCGGCTGGGTCATGCCCAGGCGCTGCGCCGCCTGGCCGAAATGCAGCGTGTCGGCAACAGCCAGAAAATGACGCAGCGGGCGAAGGTCCATGGCAACAAAGTCTCCTTGCGACCTTATATCGCTTCAATAATATATTTTACAACCTTTGCGCAAAGGCGTAGGGGGCAGCCACTGCAGGGAAACAAGATTACAGGAACGGCGCAAAATGCCTCATTATCGTTCACGCACCAGCACCCACGGCCGTAACATGGCGGGCGCGCGCGGCCTCTGGCGCGCCACCGGCATGAAGGACGAGGATTTCGGCAAGCCGATCATCGCCATTGCCAATTCATTCACCCAGTTCGTGCCCGGCCATGTCCATTTGAAGGATCTGGGCCAGCTGGTCGCGCGCGAGATCGAGGCGGCCGGCGGCGTCGCCAAGGAATTCAACACCATCGCGGTCGATGACGGCATCGCCATGGGCCATGACGGCATGCTCTATTCGCTGCCCAGCCGCGATCTGATCGCCGACAGCGTAGAATATATGGTCAATGCCCATTGCGCCGATGCGCTGCTGTGCATTTCCAACTGCGACAAGATCACGCCGGGCATGCTGATGGCCGCGATGCGCCTCAACATCCCCGTCATCTTCGTCTCCGGCGGGCCGATGGAAGCCGGCAAGGCGGACATTCGCGGCAAGACCGTGGCGCTCGACCTGGTCGACGCGATGGTCGTCGCCGCCGACGAAAATTACACCGACGAGGAAGTCGCTGCGATCGAAAAGGCGGCCTGCCCCACCTGTGGCAGCTGCTCGGGCATGTTCACCGCCAATTCGATGAACTGCCTGACCGAAGCGCTGGGACTGTCGCTGCCGGGCAATGGCTCGATCCTCGCCACCCATGCTGATCGCGAGAAGCTGTTCCGCGAGGCCGGCCATACCATCGTCGATCTCGCCCGCCGCTGGTATGAGCAGGACGACGCATCCGCCCTGCCCCGCAACATCGCCTGCCATGCGGCCTTCGAAAATGCGATGAGCCTGGACATCGCCATGGGCGGTTCGACCAACACGGTGCTGCACCTGCTCGCCGCCGCGCATGAGGGCGGCGTCGATTTCTCCATGGCCGATATCGACCGGCTGTCGCGCCGCGTGCCCTGCCTGTGCAAGGTCGCCCCGGCCAAGCAGGACGTGCATATGGAGGACGTCCACCGCGCCGGCGGCATCATGGCGATCCTGGGCCAGCTCGAACGCGCCGGCCTGCTCGACACCAGCCTGCCGACCGTCCACGCCACCACCATGGGCGAGGCGATCAACCGCTGGGACATCAGCCGTACCAACAGCGAGGCGGTGCAGGAGTTCTTCAAGGCCGCGCCGGGCGGCGTGCGCACCACCCAGGCCTTCAGCCAGAATAATCGCTGGAAGGAACTGGACATGGATCGCCAGACCGGCGTGATCCGCAGCGCCGAACATCCCTTCTCCAAGGATGGGGGCCTCGCCGTGCTGTTCGGCAATCTGGCGCCCGAGGGCTGCATCGTGAAGACCGCCGGCGTCGACGACAGCATCCTGACCTTCCATGGCACGGCCCGTGTCTATGAAAGCCAGGACGCGGCGGTCGCCGGCATCCTGGGCAATGAAGTCAAGGCGAACGACGTCGTCGTCATCCGCTATGAAGGGCCAAAGGGCGGCCCCGGCATGCAGGAAATGCTCTATCCGACCAGCTATCTGAAGTCGAAGGGACTGGGCAAGGCCTGCGCGCTCATCACCGACGGGCGTTTTTCCGGCGGCACGTCGGGCCTGTCGATCGGCCATGTCTCGCCCGAGGCGGCCGAGGGCGGCCTGATCGCGCTGGTCGCGACCGGCGACCCGATCCTGATCGACATCCCCAATCGCGGCATCCAGTTGCTGGTCGACGATGCCGAACTGGCCAGGCGCCATGAGGAGATGGTGGCGCGCGGCAAGAAGGCGTGGAAGCCGTTCGGCCGCAAGCGCAACGTCTCGCCGGCCCTGCGCGCCTATGCGGCGCTCACCACCAACGCCGCGCGCGGCGCGGTGCGCGACGTCAGCCAGGTCGAAAAGGACTGATCGAAAAAGGCCCGGTCGTTCATCGACCGGGCCTTTTTTTTGCTTATTGCGTCTTTGCCGCTTCGGGGGCGGCGATCGGGCCGCCCTTCACTTCCGGCGCCCCCTTCAGATAATGGGCCAGCCAGCCCTGCACCTCGCGGTAGAATTGGCGGCTATCCTCCGGCTTGGTGATCCAGTGCCAGGCATCGGGGAAGATCAGCAGGCGGCTTGGCACCTGCATCCGCTGCAAGGTCGACCAGGTTTCCAGCGTGTTCGCCAGCGGCACGCGGAAATCGCGCTCACCCGCGGTCAGCAGCATCGGCGTCTTCCAGTCCTTGCCATAGGTGATCGGGCTCTGGTCACGCCACACCGGGCTGTCGCCCCAGGGCGGACCGCCGCTCGCCACTTCGCGGCCATAGTTGAAGTCGCTGGTGCCCCACTGGGTCAACAGGTCGACTTCACCGGCATGGCTGACGATGCACTTGTAGCGGGTGGTGGTCGCCTCCATCCAGTTGGCGAGATGGCCGCCATAGCTGGCGCCGCCGATACAGGCATTGGCCGTGTCGATAAAGGCATAGCGCTTGCCGGCCTCATCCACTGCCTGGTTGATCTCGTTCGCCGGGCCACGCAGCGGATCCAGCTTGATCGCCTGCGAGAAGGCCTCCCCATAGCCGGTCGAGCCGGTATAGTCGGTCATCAGCACGACATAGCCGGCGCTGGCGAGCAGATGATAATTCCAGCGCAGGCCGATCTGATCCATGTTGGACGATGCCGGGCCGCCATGCATCAGCACCATCAGCGGATATTTCTTCGCCGGGTCGAACGCCGGGGGCGTGACGATCATGTTGTGGATGCGCCGGCCCTTGTCGGTGGTGAACCAGAAATGGTCCGGGCTGGCCCAATCGATCGTCGCGGCGAGCGCGGTGTTGACGTTCGTCAGATTCTTGTGCCGCTTGGCGGCCGGGTCGATCCGCACGATTTCCGCCGGGTTCACCGAACTGCCATAGCTGGCGATGATCTGCGTCGACTTGGCATCCGACGGAATGTCGATGCCGGCATAGCCGCCGACCTTGGGCGCGATCACCAGTTCGGGCGTGCCGCCGCTCACCGGCACGCGATAGAGATTTTCCATCCCCGCGTCGGGCACGGTCAGATAGAGGCTGCGGCTGTCGGGCGTCACGGCATAGCTGTCCACCGCGCGATCGAAGCCGCCGGTCAGCAGCGTCGCTGCTCCGCCCGCCGGCCAGGCAACCCGGTGCAGCTTGGCCAGATCATAGACCTCCTGCCCCTGCGTGTTGAACTGGAAAATCAGGCTCTTGCCGTCCGGCGTGAACTTCATGTCGCCATATTCGCCCGGCGTCGGCGTCACCAGCACCGGCTCACCGCCATCAGCCGGCATGCGATAGAGGCCGAAATTGACGCGGGCGTGCGCCGCATTCCAGCGTTCGGTGGTGGCGGTGAAGATGATTTCCTTGCCGTCCGGGCTCCAGACCGGCGCCAGCGTCATGCCGCCGTCGCTCTGGGCATTGCCGCCAAAGCCATCGGCCTGCGCCAGCTTGGTGGCGGACAATATGTCGCGCGCCGGCGCACCTTCCGCCAGCGGCTGGAGCCACAGGCTCGGCCGCTTGTCGTCCAGCCAGTCATTCCAGTAGCGGATCGGGAAATGCTCATAGACGCGCATATTATATTTGCGCGCCTTGCGTTCCTCGGCCGTCTTCTTGTTGGCGGCGGCGTCCATCGCGCCGGGATAGACCGCGCTTTCGAACAGGATCGCCTGGCCATCCGGCCGCCAGATCGGCTTGCCCGCGCCGGTCGGGATGCTGGTTACGCGGCGGGCTTCACCACCGGCCAGGTCCAGCACATAGATTTGCGCGACATCGTCGCCCTCGCGCTTGGCGGAAAAGGCGATGCGGCGACTGTCGGGGGCCCAGGCCGGATCGCCCTCGCCCGCCTTGGTCGCGGTCAGGCGGCGCGGCGCCGCCGATCCGTCGGCCGGCACGATCCACAGGTCGCTGACGGCGCCATCCTTCTCATAGGATGGTTCGCTGAGCGCATAGACCACCCATTTGCCGTCCGGGCTCGCCACGGGCGCGCCGACGCGCTTCATCATCCACAGCGTTTCGTGGGTCAGCACCTGCTTGGGCTGCGCGATTGCCGGCGCGGCGCACGCGCCCGCCACCATTGCCGCCGACAGCAGCAAACGGGATATCATTGTCACGGTATCAAACCCCTGTTCTGACATTGGGCCGAACGGCCAGGCCGCATGGTCAGCACGATAGGCGCAGGATTTCAAGCGACAAGCGCGGCGACAACGGAGATGACACGCCCGTCCCACAGGCTGCCGCCCCGGTAAAAACCCCCATTTCCAATTTTCCGCCAATCGGCATCATGCGCCGATGACATGCCCACCTCCTGCATTGCCGGTCGATGCGCCGACCAACCTGCTCGATATCCCGTCCGGACATGCGGCCGAGGAACTGTTCGAGGATATAGTGTCGATGCCGGGCGTGCGGATCGAACGGATCATATCCCACGGTCACAGCACACCGCCGGAGCGCCCCTATGTCCAGCATTGGGATGAATGGGTGCTGGTGCTAGCCGGGACCGCCGAACTGCTGCTGGAAGGGATTGGCACCTATCGCCTGGAACCGGGCGATCATCGGCTGATTCGCGCGGGCATACCGCACCGCGTCACCCATACGGACGCACCGACCATCTGGCTTGCCATCCACATCGGCGAAACCTGAAAAACCGGCGGGAAAGGACGAAAATGCGCCCGTTCCGCAAGCGCATGCATATGCACAGATTTTTTTCAGAAATGGCAAAAGCAGCGCTTGCCATTTGGGACAAGCCGCTGCATATGCGCGGCCTGCCCGGCGCAAGCAGGGCTGCTCCCCGATAGCTCAGCGGTAGAGCATTCGACTGTTAATCGAATGGCCGTAGGTTCGAATCCTACTCGGGGAGCCACTATTTCAGCCCTTGGCAAGGCCGGGCTGGCTCCAGACAATCCGAAATTCAGCGCATCGCACGATTGCAGCACTCGCGGCGCGCAAATGCATTGCGGGCCGGAACCTCTCGGCCCGGCCCGCATGAAGTCACGGTCACGCCCGAAGGCGCCGTGCGATCAGCGCGATGCGAACTGGCGACCGCGCGTCGATGCCACAGCCCAGCGCTGCGGCGTCGCATTCGGTGCGCCTTCCCGCACGAAGCACTGGCCGCGCTGTGCCTTGATCGACTGGCACAAAGTCTGCGCATCCGCTCGGCTGCCAAAGCCGCTGATCGCGATCCGGTGGAAGGTCCGGCCATTGACGGTCGCCTGGCTGGTCAGCACCGGGAAGGCGGCGATGCGTCCGTTGACGCGCGCCATGCTGGTCCATTTTTCCTTGGCAACGGCCGGCGAATTGAAGGCGCCAAGCTGAACCACCCAGGCGCTCGCGCCCGTGGTCACCGGCTTGATATAGGCGACCTGCTGCATCCGCGCCGCCGGGCCGGCGAGCGGGGTAGCCTTGCCCTTGGCCGGCTTGGCCTTGGCCGCCGGGCCTTCGACGACGAAGTCGCGCTTGGCGGCGACGCGCACCGGCGCCGGCTTGGGCGCAGCCTTGACCGCGGGTGCGGGCGTGGACGCCGGCACGGCGGTTTCGATGATCCGGGTGTTGAGCGCGGGCGCGGCAGGCGCCGGCTCGGCCGCCGCCATCTCGATCGGCGAACCGCTCGGCAGGTCCAGCACCGGTGCCGGCTCGGTCGACGCGGCGGCCAACGCCACCGGTGCGGCATCCGGCGCAGCGGGCGCCAGCGCCAGCACCGCCGGCTGACCCTGATCGGCGCCGTTGACGGTAACGCCCATCAGCGCGGCGACGCGCTGCGGCGCCAGTGCCGGGTCGGCCATGCCGGCCCATTGGGCGATACGCTGATTGGCGGCAAGCGGCGCCAGATCGAGCCCGGCGACCAGCCGCGCATCCTTCCAGCGACCGGCCAGCGCATAGGCATAGGCCAGGTTCTGACGGGTGCGCGCATTGGCCGACGGATCCTGGATCGCGGCGGACAGGATGCGGACGCCTTCGGTCGGATCACCGGCCATCGCCAGCGCCAGGCCATAATCGCCCGCCGGCACATTGTCGGTATTGGCCGCCAGCAGATCGCGCGCAGCATCATTCTTGCCAAGCGCCACCTCGACCAGCGCCAGGCTGACGATGGTGCGCGAATCGCGGTTGCCCAGCGTCATCGCGTCGGTGAAAGCGGTCTCCGCCGAAACGAAGCGGCCATCCAGCACATAGGCACGGCCCAGCAACTGGCGATATTGCGCATTGTCGGGCGCCGCCTGCACGGCCGCTTCCGCTGCCTGCACCGCTTTTGCGCCGTCACGATCGGCCAGCGCCTTTTCCGCAGCCTCGGCCGGCTTGCCGGGATTGGCGTGCTTGACCGCCGCCGAACGCGGATGGAATGCCGCGCCGGTGCAGCCGACCATCGTCGTCGCCACCATCAAGGAGGAAACGGCCGCCTTGCCAAATGCCGTTCGTTTCATGACCTTACCCACCTATAATCAAAGATCGCCGCGTCAGTGCGGCAATTGCTGGGCAAGCCGATCAATCTCGGGCAGCCCTTCGAGGAAAGCATCCAGTGCTTCGGTAACAACCTGTTGCGCCGACCGGCCGGTCACCGCCGCCGCCAGACGCAGCTTGAGATGACGGCTCGCGTCCAGCCGCAGCGTGAAGGCCGCCTTGCGTGCGTTGTCGACCGCCATCGCCTTGGGCGGCGCGGCGCGCACCGACGCCGGCTTTGCCCGCATCGGCTTGGCAGCCATCACCAGTTCGGCCGGTTCCGGCTCGGCTTCCACCGTCTCGGGCAGAACGACCTGCGCCACGCGCTCGGCCAATTCCTCGCGTTCGGTCACGACCGCCGGCACCGGAACCGGCGTGAGCACCGTGGTCATCGGCGTCAGGCCGGTGGCAACGGGCGCGGTCGGCGCGGCAGGTTCATCATCGTGCATCGGCACGTCGAAACCCATGTCGTTCCAGCCCAGATCGTCGGACACCATGCCGCCATTGCTCGGACGGCCAAAGCCCAGCATCGGGCGGCGCATTGCCGGCGTGGCGGCGCCCTTGCGCGCCAGCAGGCCGGACGTCAGGGAAGCGATCGGTTTGGCTTCAGCCATGATAGCCCCCTTTTCTTACTGCACGACGCGGCGGCCGAAGCCACCACCGGCGGGACGCGAAGCAGCGGCGGTGCCGACGCTGTTCTGGGGCACGGAAAAGACCGTGCGGCGGAAATTCTTTTCCAGGCGATCGGAGATATAGCTCCACAGCCCGGTCACTTCGGCGGCCGACTTGCCCTTGGGATCGACCTCCATCACCGTGCGCCCGTCGATCATCGAGGCTGCGAAATCGGTGCGATGGTGCAGCGTCACCGGCGCCACCGTGCCATGCTGCGACAAAGCGACAGCGGCTTCGGAGGTGATGCGCGCCTTGGGCGTCGCGGCATTGACGACGAAGATCAGCGGCTTGCCGGCGCGCTCGCACAGGTCGACCGTAGCACCGACCGCGCGCAGGTCATGCGGGCTCGGACGGGTCGGCACGACGATCAGTTCGGCAACCGAAATCACGCTCTGGATAGCCATGGTGATGGCCGGCGGCGTATCGATCACGGCCAGCTTGAACCCCTGCTGGCGCAGGATTTCGAGATCGGCGGCCAGCCGCGCAACCGTGGTCTGGGCAAAGGCGGGATACTCGGCCTCGCGCTCGTTCCACCAGTCAGCCAGCGAACCCTGGGGATCGATGTCGATCAGAACGACCGGACCGGCCCCGGCCAACTGGGCCTGTACGGCCAGATGACCGGACAGGGTCGTCTTGCCCGATCCGCCTTTTTGCGATGCCAATGCCAATATGCGCACGCGCCTTCCCCCAGGTAAATCCAGTTCCGAAACGATTTGGCATGGCGCCGCCTAAAATTCGGTTAACTGGTCTGGCAACCTTGTTGAGGATCACCTATCCCCGGTTTCACATCATGGATCCGGCAATGCTAAGAAGACGTTAACCTTGTTTGACGATAGTGCCGGACGAATATTCCGGTCTGGAGCATGGATATGAAGCCTATCTGGGGAGCCGTTGCGTTCGGCACGCTATTGACGGCCGCCTTGCCGGCGCTTGCCGATGTGAAGGCCGGCGTCGATGCCTGGCAGCAGGGCGATTATGCCAAGGCGATCGCCGAATGGCGCCCGCTCGCCAATGCCGGCGATCCCGATGCGCAGTTCAATCTGGGCCAGGCCTATAAGCTCGGCCGCGGCGTTCCGGCCGATCTCAGCAGCGCGGTCGACTGGTATCGCAAGGCGACGGCGCAGGGCCATGCCCGCGCCGAGGATAATCTGGGCCTGCTGATGTTCCAGCAGGGCGATCGCGCCGGGGCCATGCCCTATCTGCAGCATGCCGCCGCCCGCGGCGAAACCCGCGCGCAATATATTGTCGGCACCGCCCTGTTCAACGGCGACATGATCGGCAAGGACTGGGTCCGCGCCTATGCGATGATGACGCGTGCCTCCGCCTCCGGCCTGCCACAGGCGACCACCAGCCTGCAGCAGATGGACAAATATATCCCCGCCGACCAGCGCAAGCAGGGCCTAGCCCTGGCCTCGTCGATGGAAGCGCAGGAAAAGAGCCTGGCCAGCGCCAGCCTGACCCTGCCGGCGACAGCGGCACAGCCCCGCCCGGCTTATCCCGCCCCGGCACCAGCAAAGCCAGTTCCCGCACCCGTGACCCAGGTCGCGGTCGCCAAACCGCAGCCGGTCGCGCCCAAGCCAGCACCGGAGGCAGCCAAACCGGTTCCCTCCAAACCCACGCCACCCAAGCCCGCACCGTCCAGGATGCCGGCACCGACTGCCGGTGGCGACTGGCGCGTGCAGCTTGGCGCGTTCGGCGACGAAGGCCGCGCCCGTGCCCTGTGGAGCCAGTTGACCCGCAAGGTCAGCGGCCTCTCCGGCTATCAGCCCTATCTGGTCAAGGCCGGCAGCATCACCCGCCTTCAGGCCGGACCGATCGCCAGCAGCGCCGACGCCTCGCGCCTGTGCAGCAGCATCAAGGCCGCTGGCGCGGACTGCATGCCGAAGAAGAACTAAGCCCGCGCGGGCGCCTAATACCCGCCCGCGCTCGCCAGCATCCAGGCGCGAAAGCGCGCCAGTCCCGGATGGCCGCCAAGCCCCGTGGGATAGACCAGATAATAGGCCTGCTCGCTGGACAGCGGTCGGTCGAACGGGATGACCAGGCTGCCCGCCTCCAGTTCCGGCCGGATCAGGAAGCTGGGGATCAGCGCCACGCCAGCCCCCGCCACCACCGCCTGCGCCAGCATCAGGAAATGCTCGAACGCCGGCCCCGGCGGCAACGGCCCGGCCTCGACGCCCGCTGCCGCGAACCAGCGTGCCCAGGCGTCCCGCCGCGAACTCTGGCTCAGCAGCGGCTTGCCCAGCAGATCAGCCGGCGACCGCAGCCCATTGGCCGCCAGCCAGTCCGGCGCGCAGACCGGCACCATCTGTTCGCGAAACAGATAATCCTGCGCCACGCCGGGCCATTCCTCCGGCAGGCCATAATGGATCGCCGCGTCGAACTCCTCCTGCGCGAAATCGAACGGGTCGGATCGCGATGCGAAATCCACCACCAGATCGGGATGCAGCGCGCTCAGGCCCGGCAGGCGCGGCGCCAGCCAGCGCATGCCGAAACTGGGCAGGGTCGCGATCCGCAGCGCCCCCTGCGCCCGTCGCGCCGCCACCCGCCGGGTCGCCCGCCGGATCCGATCGAGCGCCGGGCGGATCTCCTCGGCATAGGCCTGCCCCGCCTCGTTCAGTTGCACCCGCCGCCCGACCCGGTCGAACAGAGGCGTCTGCAACCAATCCTCCAACAGTGCGATCTGGCGGCTGACCGCGCTCTGGGTCAGCCCCACCTCCACCCCGGCGCGCGAGAAGCTGCCATGGGTCGCGGCCGCATCGAAACTGTTGAGCGCGCTCATCGGCGGCAGCCATTTGCGCGCCCTATCCATTCCCGTTCCGCATCAAGTGATGACAGCTCCCTATTTGCGCGACCCACCCTATCCTGCGATAAGGGCGCTGTCATCGTGGAGCGTTCTTATGTCGTCGCAGAATGAAGGAAGCATCGTCGCCCTGGTTCAGTCGGTGCTGGGCGAAGACGCCGGCAAGGCCGCACTGGACGCATTGGCGATCGATCCCGCACTGCTCGCGCAAAGCGGCCCGACCGTCAGCCGCGCCGCCTTTGCCATGGCAATGAACGTCATCCTGTTCCACGACCTGCTCGAACGGGTGCCGAGCGGCGCCGCCTATGTCGCCGACACGCTGGCGCGCGGCGGCCGGGTGATGTTCGACCATGGCGCGCTGCGCACCATCCGTTTTGCCGATGGGCCGACCGGCGCCCTGCCCGCTGGCGAGGATGCCTTCACCCGCATCTTCCTGCCCTTGGGCTATCGCATGGCCGCCCTCTATCCGCTCGATCGCCTCAGGATGACCGGCCGCGCCTATGCCCATGTCGACGCGCCCGAGGCGATCCCGCAATTCTTCCTGTCCGAACTCCATGTCGACCGGTTCGACGCGGAATTTGGCGAAGCGGCGACCCGCATCTTCGGCACCTCGCGCGATCCGCTCGATGCCCCGACCATCGCCCTGCTCGACCGCTATGCCGCCGGCGAGCCAGTCAGCTTCGATGATGCCGCCGCCGCCCTGCCCGTCATCGTCTCGGCCTTCGACCGCCAGCATGAACCGCCGGCCTTTGCCGATTATGAGCTGCTCCTCTCCCGCTCCAACGAAGCCGCCTGGATCGCGACCGAGGGCAATGCGTTCAACCATGCGACCGATCGCGTGCCCGATGTTGCCGCGCTGGCCGATCGCCTCAAGGCGGAAGACCGGCCGATGAAGCCAAAGCTGGAAATCTCCGCCACCGGCCGCGTCCGCCAGACCGCCTTCCGTGCCGACAGCGTCGAGCGCCTCTTTGCCGACCGCGATCTGCGCACCGTGCCCGGCTCCTTCTACGAATTCATCAGCCGCGATATCGACCCGGATACCGGCCGGCTG
The DNA here is from genome assembly GCF_049472635.1 of Sphingobium salicis subsp. salicis. Classification (NCBI taxonomy): domain Bacteria; kingdom Pseudomonadati; phylum Pseudomonadota; class Alphaproteobacteria; order Sphingomonadales; family Sphingobiaceae; genus Sphingobium; species Sphingobium salicis. Next base: position 1,223,851 of record NZ_JAYRCS010000001.1, on the reverse strand, counting down.
GACCTCGCCTTCGACACCGGCAATGCCACCGGCATCTTCGCCATGACCAGCGCCAAGGCTTGATCGCGGCCCCGGCTTGGGGCAACGCCTCGGCAGCATTGCTGGGAGCCGCAGAGTGAATGACAAGACCATCCCGTCCTGGATCCTGACCCTGGTCTGCGCCGACCGCGTCGGCATCGTCGCGGCGGTCAGCCAGTTCCTCGCCGAACGGGGCGGCTTCATCACCGACAGCCAGCAATATGCCGATCGCGAGGCCGGCCTCTTCTTCATGCGCGTCGCGTTCGAGGCGACCGACACCGGCATGCGTTTCGACACCGCCGGACTGCGCAATGAATTTGCCGACATCGGCACCCGCTTCGCCATGGACTGGCGCCTCACTGAAGCGGCCGAACGCCCGCGCATGCTGATCGCCGTGTCCAAGGGGTCGCATTGCCTCGCCGACCTGCTCCATCGCTGGCAGACCGGCACGCTGGCGGTCGACATCATGGGGGTGGTGTCCAACCATCCCGACATGCGCCGCATCACCGAATGGCACGGCATCCCCTATCATGAGCTGCCGCCCAATGGCGACAAGGCCGCGCAGGAGGCCGCCCTGCTCGACCTGTTCGATCGCAGCCGGTCGGAATATCTAATCCTCGCCCGCTATATGCAGGTGCTCTCGGAAAATCTGGTCGATCGGCTGGCGGGCCGCTGCGTCAACATCCATCACAGCTTCCTGCCCGGCTTCAAAGGCGCCCGCCCCTATCACCGCGCCCATGAGCGCGGCGTGAAGCTGATCGGCGCGACCGCCCATTTCGTCACCGCCGACCTCGACGAAGGCCCGATCATCGAGCAGGCGGTCGAGCGCGTCGACCATCGCGCCACCGCCGACGACATGATCCGCATCGGCCGCGACATCGAGGCCCAGGTGCTGGCCCGCGCCGTCGGCTGGCTCGCCGACCGACGCGTGCTGCGCAATGGCGGCAAGACGGTGGTGTTCCGCTAGAGCATCGTGCGCAAAAGTGGGCGAGCGGGATTCGCGTGCCTCCGGCTCGAGTTTTGCGCCTAAAACGATGCGACAACAAAAACTTAGAGCGCGCGATCTGCGTCGGATTTAACGCAGCGCGCTCTAAGAAGGCCGAACTGCCCGACATCCGTTCGGTTCGAGCCTGTCGAGAACCCTATACGCCCCTTCTCGACAAGCGCGAAGCGAACGGCCGTTAAAGCCCCAGCCGCGCCCAGAAATCGCCCGGCGCCAGCACGGCCTCAGCGCTGCGGTTGCGCTCGACGCGCGACCAGCTGCTATGGGGAATATGGATTTGCGGGGTCTGGTCCTGCCGCTGCTGGCGGACACGGGCTTGCTTATGGGTCATCGTCTTCTCCTTTTGCGGGAGGAACACGAAACCGGGCGTTGCCGCTTGGGTACCGTGCGCTTTAGCCGTTGGTGACGCGGAGCAAGCTGACATCCTTCAAAAGCCGCGGAGCGAAACGCTCGGCACTCTATCTACCTATCAAATAGAGAAAGGCAAAATAGCTTATCTTGTGCCGCGACCATCCGGGCTTTGCCCGGACGGTCCGCGATCAGCCCAATTGCTCAGCCCAGCCGCGCGGCATGCCAGCGCAGATGATCGTCCATGAAGCTGGAGATGAAATAATAGCTATGGTCATAGCCGTCGCGCAGATGGATCGTCAGGTCGATGCCCGCCGCGTCGCAGGCCGTGCGCAGCAATTCGGGGCGTAGCTGCCCCTCCAGGAAGCTGTCTCCCGCGCCCTGATCGACCAGCAGCGCATCGATCCGCGCTCCATCCTCGATCAGCGCGACCGCGTCATGCTTGCGCCATGCCGCCCGGTCCTCGCCCAGATAGCCGCCCAGTGCCTTCTCGCCCCAGGGCACCTGCCCCGGCGCCACGATCGGTGCAAAGGCCGACACGGCGCGATAACGATCGGGATAGGTCAGCCCGACGGTCAGCGCGCCATGGCCGCCCATGCTGTGCCCCATGATCGACTGGCGATCCATGTCGGCGGGAAACTGGTCTGCGATCAACGCCGGCAATTCCTGCGTCACATAGGACCACATGCGATAATGGGCGGCATAGGGCGCCTGCGTCGCATCGACATAGAAGCCTGCGCCCAGGCCAAAGTCCCAGGCGCCGTCCGGATCGTCGGCCACGCCCTCACCCCGCGGTGAGGTATCGGGCGCGACGAAGATCAGCCCCAGTTCCGCGCAGGCCCGGCGAAACTCGCCCTTTTCGGTCACATTGGCATGGGTGCAGGTAAGGCCGGACAGATACCAGACCACCGGCAGCTTCGCGCCGGGTGCATGCGGCGGCACGAAGACGGAGAAGGTCATCTCCGTTCCCGTCTCGCGCGAGGCATGGCGATAGACGCCCTGGACGCCGCCAAAAGCCGTGTTGGTCGAAACCGTTTCCACCCGTATTTCCTTCCTCAGCCGATCCGATGCAGGCCGCACAGCTTGTTGCCGGCGGGATCGCGCAGATAGGCGAGATAGAGCTTGCCGAAGCCGCCCTCGCGCACGCCCGGCGGATCTTCGCACGCCGTGCCCCCCGCCGCGACCCCGGCCGCGTGCCAGGCATCGGCCTGCTCGGTCGATGCCATGCGGAAACCGATCGTGCCGCCATTGGCGTGGCAGGCCGGCTCCCCGTCGATCGGTTTTGTGACCATGAACAGCGCGCCGTCATGCATGTAGATCAGCCGCCCCTTGTCGTCCTGCATCGCCGGCTTGCCGCCGACCGCACCGAACAGCGCATCATAAAAGGCGCGGGAAACGTCGAGATCATTCGATCCCACCATCACATGGCTGAACATGGTCACTCTCCTGTTGGGTTATCGGTTCAGAAGACGACGACGCTGCGGATGCTCTCGCCCGCATGCATCAGGTCGAACCCCTTGTTGATGTCCTCCAGCCCCATGACATGGGTGATCATCGGGTCGATCTCGATCTTTCCGGTCATGTACATGTCGACGATCTTGGGCACGTCGGTGCGGCCCTTGGCCCCGCCAAAGGCCGTGCCGCGCCAGTTGCGCCCCGTAACCAGCTGGAACGGACGGGTGCTGATTTCCTTGCCGGCCTCGGCCACGCCGATGATGATGCTGGTGCCCCAGCCGCGATGGCAGGCTTCCAGCGCCACGCGCATCACTTCGGTGTTGCCAGTGGCGTCGAACGTGTAGTCCGCGCCACCATCGGTCATCGCGACGATCGCGGCGACGACCTCTTCACGGCTCATGCCCCTGGAGTTGAGGAATTCGGTCATGCCGAACCTGCGGCCCCATTCCTCACGATCGGGATTGATGTCGACGCCGATGATCTTGTTCGCACCGGCCAGGCGCGCGCCCTGGATGACGTTGAGGCCGATGCCGCCCAGGCCGAAGATCACGACATTGTCGCCCACCTGCACCTTGGCGGTGTTGATCACCGCGCCCACGCCCGTGGTCACCCCGCAGCCGATATAGCAGCTGCTCTGGAACGGCGCGTCCTCGCGGATCTTGGCCAGCGCGATCTCGGGCAGGACCGTGAAGTTGGAGAAGGTCGAGCAGCCCATATAATGGAAGATCGGCTGGCCCTTGTAGGAAAAGCGGGTCGTGCCGTCAGGCATCAGCCCCTTGCCCTGGGTCGCGCGGATTGCGGTGCAGAGGTTAGTCTTGCCGCTCAGGCACGACTTACACTGGCGGCATTCGGGGGTGTAGAGCGGGATGACATGGTCGCCCGGCACCAGGCTGGTGACGCCAGCACCCACTTCGCGGACGATGCCGGCGCCCTCATGGCCCAGGATCGAGGGGAAGATGCCCTCGCTGTCGAACCCGTCCAGCGTATAGGCGTCGGTATGGCAAATGCCGGTCGCCATGATCTCGACCAGGACTTCGCCCGCCTTGGGGCCTTCCAGATCGACCTCGACGATTTCGAGGGGCTTCTTCGCTTCGAAGGCGACGGCGGCGCGGGTTTTCACGGCGGGCTACTCCCATGACTGGCGTGAACGGGCGCCCCGAGGACGCCCTGTTAAAAGCATTCCCGGCGTTCATATCGGTTCCGGCAGCAATTGCCAGCCGATACCGCTGTCCAAAGGAGAGGAAAATCCAGCAGGATCCGAAAAAAACAAAGCGCATCCAGCGACTTGCATCGCCAAACGGATCGCCCTGCCTTTCCCGGTCGCGTCCTGTTTAGAAGGACACGTTGTAAATGAACCAGCCCAGGATCAGCAGGCTGCTCACCAGACAGATACGATCGCCGAAGACATCAATTCGAGACATCTGACACATCCTTCACCCAAAAGACGATCTGCGCCGCCTGTTGAGGAAGAATACATCAGATAAATGGACGTGGGAACAGCAATCTCACGACAAAACGTGCCACCAGGGCGATGAATGGAAATCGCAACATCTTGAAATTTTCGCTGCAGCGCACAGCGATCGATTCAACTAATCGAACGATGCCAAAAAGCCGAATAGTGGCAGGCACTTACCGCGGCTCAGCGAAATGCTGCACCGCGGTGGCGCAGGAAGGAGGCCGTCGCCTCCTCCGGCCCGCGATAGGCTTCCTGAAACTCGGCGCTCCAATATTTCAGGTCGTCGAGGTCGATTCGCGCGCCCGATACGGCGCAGAGCACGAACTGCCCCGGCCGTACCACGTCGAAATGCGGCGTGCCATATTGCAGCACCGCCAGCCCTTGAATATCGGCAGCCATCAGTCGCCGGTCAGGATGCGGTCGACCAGCTGCTTCACGGTCGGCACGAACCCGTTCGAATAGAAGGGGTCCTGCTTGAAGCGATAGGCGGCATGGCCGGCGAACAGCAGATTCTTGTCCAGGTCGCCGCCATGGACCGATTCCTGCAGCGACTTCTGGATGCAGAAGCTGCGCGGATCAGCCAGGCGACCGGTGGAGTTGGTTTGACTGTCCATCCAGCTGGAGAAGCTGCACTGCGACAGGCAGCCCATGCAGTCGGTCTGGTCCTTGCGGATTTCCGCCTTCTCTTCCTCGGTCACGAAGACGAGCGTGTTGTCCGGCGTCTTGAGCGCGGAGGTGAAGCCCTGGCCCACCCATTCGCGCGCGCGCAGCAGATCGCCGACCGTCACCCAAAAATTCTTGCCCTTCACGCCCGCGTCGAGCTGATGGGTATGGTCGCCCGCCTGCTCGGTGCTGAACGGGATCTGGCGGTCCGACCGCGCTTCGAGCGAACGCAGGAAGGGATTGCGGATCGCCGAGCTGTAGAAGCCGGTGGGCGAGAATTTGTGCAGCAGCACGTCGCCCGGTTCCAGCTGCATCAGCCGGTCCTTCCAATCCTGCGGGATCGGGCTTTCCTGGGTCAGCAGCGGACGGGTGCCGAACTGGAACATGATCGCACCCAGTTCGGGATTGTCGATCCAGTCGTTCCAGTCCTTCAGCGCCCAGACGCCGCCGGCCATGACGATCGGCACGTCGTCGGAAATGCCGCCTTCGCGCATCGTGGCGCGCAGGTCGCGCACGCGCGGATAGGGATCCTGCGGCGCGCGCGGATCTTCCGCGTTGGACAGGCCGTTGTGGCCGCCGGCCAGCCAGGGATCTTCATAGACCACTGCGCCCAGCCATTCCGATGCCTTGGAATAAGCGCGCTTCCACAGCGCGCGGAAGGCACGGCCCGACGACACGATCGGCAGATAGCTGACATTGTAGGAGGCAGCGATTTCGCTGAGCTTGTAGGGCATGCCCGCGCCACAGGTGACGCCGGCGACCATGCCCTTGGTCTTTTCCAGCACGCCGTGCAGCACGCGCTGCGCACCGCCCATTTCCCACAGCACGTTGATGTTGATCGCGCCCTTGCCGCCGGCAATCTCATAGGCGCGCTTCACCTGCTCGACGGCACCGTCGATGGCATAGGCGATCAGTTCCTCATGGCGGTCGCGGCGGGTGCGGCCATGATAGATTTGCGGGATGATATTGCCCATGGAGTCATAGCTGTCGGCATTGACCGCAGATACCGTGCCGATGCCTCCGGCAGCCGCCCAGGCGCCCGAACTGGCATGGTTGGAAACAGCAACACCCTTGCCACCTTCGACCAGCGGCCAGACTTCACGGCCACCATAGACGATGGGTTTCAAACCCTTGAACAACGACTTCTCCCGCGAAATGAACCGGCCTCCCCAGACCGGTTGAAATGTCGTCCTATAACAGTTTTTGTCAGGGATGACGAACTGTAGGGCGCCCTAGCGCAAAATGTGGGGGCTGGCCAGAGCCTCGCCATATAATGCGGCATAGGCGTCGACCATGGTCTTTTCGTCATAATCGCGCTGCGCCCGCGCCCGGTTTGCCGCCCCCAATGCGGCGCGCAATTCCGGGTCGGCGGCCAGCGTCCCGAGCGCGTCGGCCAGCCCCTGCTCATCCGCCGCGACGAAGGGACGATTGGCCGGCGCCACCATATTGGCGACATCGCCGACATCGGTGGAGGCCACCGGCAGTCCGGCCGCCATCGCCTCCACCAGCGAGATCGGGAACTGCTCGCTGTCCGACGACAAAGCGAAAATGTCGAACAGGCCGACGAAGCGCCAGGGGTCGGTCATGAACCCGGCCAGACAGATATCGTCCAGCCCCTGCGCCGCCGCCTCGGCCAGGATCGCATCGCGCTCCGGTCCCTCGCCCACTACCACCAGTTGTAGCCGCGCGCGATGGGCCGCCACCGCCCGCACCAGCCGGGGAATATTCTTGACCGCCCGCAACCCCGCCAGCGTGCCGACCAGCAGCTTGCCCGGTGTGCGCACCAGCCCCGGTATCGCATCCGGTGCCGGCGCCTGCGCATAGCGCGCCACGTCGATGCCGTTGCGGATCAGATGCACCTTGCCGGCCGGCTGCTTCCACGCCTGATGCGCGATCCGCTCCAGCCGGGCCGAGGGCACGACCAGCGCCTGCGCCCGCCCCAGCGCCATGCGCCGATAGAGATTGCGCTGCGGCTTAAGCCCGGCCGCCTCATCGGCGTTGAAGCCATCCTCATGGTGGATCAGCGGCGGCAGGCGCATCGACCGGGCGAACAGCCGGTGCGCCATCACCCCGTCCATCGCCCCCCAATTATAGCCCAGCACCAGGTCATAGCCGGACAGGAACTGCGCGATCGCGCGGAACCGCGCCAGCCCCGGCCGCCCGGCAAAGGGCGGCGCTTCGGGAAAATCGACCGGCACCTGCGGCGCGATCGCGCTGCGAGCACCGAGCGCCTCTGGCGCGGCGCTGACGATGCTGTGCCGCGCCTTGTCGCCCCAGATGTTCATCAGCCGGATCGCGCGGGCTTCCTTGCCGCCCAGCGTGAAGCTGCCATGGATATGCAGGATGCGCGGCGGATCGCCCCGCCTCACGCCGCCGCCATCAGCCACGCAGCACGCGTTCCAGCAAACGGTCGATCCCGGCCGCCGCCGCCGGCTCGTCCAGCGCGGGCGCATGACCGACATCGGGCACCATCACCAGTTCCGCGCTTGCCCCCACCTCGCGCGCCATCCGTTCCGCCGTCGGCGCGCTCAGCAGGTCCGATCGGTCCCCGCGCAGCAACAGGGTCGGAATGCCCTGAAACGCCGCCATCACCGGCCACATGTCGACACCGGCCTCGCCACCGGGCGCGCGCAGCGGCTCGGCAATGCGCATGTCATAGTCGAGCACGATCCGCCCGCCGCTGTTCAACCGATAGAGGCGCTTGGCCATCGCCAGCCACTGCTCCAGCCCATAGGCCGGATAGACATCGCCATTCGCTTCCTCCAGCGCGCGGGCCGCATGGACCCAGCTCGGGTGCGACTGGCCGACGCCGACATAGCCGCGAATCCGGTCCAGCCCCGCCTCGTCCAGCGTCGGGCCGACATCGTTCAGCACCGCGCCTGCCAGCCATTCGCGATGGGTCGCGGCAATCAACATGGTGATGATCCCGCCCAGCGACGTGCCGACCGCCACGAAGCGGGTGATCGCCAGGTCCGCCAACAACCGGCCGATATCCTGCAAATAGGTGAGCGGCACATAGCTCATCGGATCCTTGGCATAGGCGCTTTCCGCGCGCCCCCGCATATCCGGGCAGATCACCCGCCACTCGCCCGCCAGCCGCTGTGCCAGCGGCTCGAAATCGCGCGCATTGCGGGTCAGCCCCGGCAGGCACAGTACGGGCGGCCGCCCGTCCTCGCCGCCCGCATAGTCGCGATAATGCAGCCGCAGTCCATCCGGGGACCACCAATATGCGTCACTATAGCCGGTCAAGCTTGATCCTTCCGCCCATGCTCCCCCATATCGCCGCATGGACAACAAGCCGCAAGCCGCCAATTACCACCCCGCCACGGAAATCACCGCGCTGATGCCCGACATCGCCGATCCGGTGCATGCTGCGGACTTTCCGCAGACCCTGTTGCGCTTCCGCAATGACCGCGCAGCCGCCACCGTCGGCCTCGATCATCTGAGCGACGAAGAGTGGATCGCCCATTTCGGCCGCTTCGCGCCTCTGCCCGACAACCTCCCCCAGCCGCTCGCCCTGCGTTACCATGGCCATCAGTTCCGCCATTATAATCCCGATATCGGCGACGGCCGCGGCTTCCTCTTCGCTCAGCTCCGGGACGCGGACGGCCGCCTGCTCGACCTTGGCACCAAGGGATCGGGCCAGACCCCCTATAGCCGCTTCGGCGACGGCCGCCTGACGCTCAAGGGCGGCGTGCGCGAGATTTTGGCGACCGAGATGCTGGAGGCGCTGGGCGTCAACACGTCAAAGACCTTCTCGATCATCGAGACCGGCGAAGCGCTGGAGCGCAATGACGAACCCTCGCCCACGCGCGGCGCGGCGATGGTCCGCCTCAGCCATTCACACATCCGCATCGGCAGCTTCCAGCGCGCCGCCTATATCGAGGATAATGGGCTGCTCGAAAGGCTCACCGACTATGCCCTCACCCGCCTCTATGGGGAGCAGCCGGGCGACAACCCGCCCGCCCAACTGCTTGGCCGCGTGGTCGATCGCACCGCGGACCTGGCCGCCAGCTACATGGTCGCCGGCTTCGTCCATGGCGTGCTCAACAGCGACAATATCAATGTCACCGGCGAAAGCTTCGACTATGGCCCGTGGCGCTTCACGCCGCTCTGGGACGCTAATTTCACCGCCGCCTATTTCGACCATGCCGGCCTCTACGCCTTTGCCCGCCAGGCCGAGGCGATCCACTGGGACGTCGCCCAGCTCGCCGTGTCACTGCGCCCGCTCAGCGAAGCGCCGCCGCTGATCGAACAGCTCGAACGCTTCCCCGCTCTCTATGCCCAGGCGATGCAGCGCCGCTTCTGCTGGCGCCTCGGCGTCCTGCCGGGTGCGGACAGCGCCGCCATGATCGAAACCGCCGTGCGCGCGATGATGACCACCGCGACGCCGATCGACATCTTCTTCCAGGACTGGCGCGGCGGCACGCCCCGCAACCCCGCCCGCTACAGCGAGCCGATCTGGGCCGAACTGCGCGACCAACTGACCAACCACCCGCCCGTCCCCGGCGCCTGCGACCACGCCTATTGGTCGGACGCGGCGCCCTGCTCCATGCATATCGACGAGGTGGAAGCGATCTGGAGCGCGATCGACCAGTCCGACGACTGGTCCCCGCTCCACGCCAAGGTCACCGCCATCCGCCGCATGGGTGAGGCGCATGGGGCAGCGCCGGCACTGCCCTGATGGGTGGAGCCACCCCACCATCACCTTCCCATTCTTCGCCGGCATGGCGGGATTGGGGGAATAATCGACCGCCCTCTACCCCGTCATGCCAGCGAAGGCTGGCATCTCAGACAGGCGCACGCGAGATAAACGGGAAGCGCAAGATGGCCGACCTCCTTCTGTTACCACCAGAGCCCCCCCTCAGTTCACGGAACAAGTGCAACAGCTGTTAGGATGTTGCCGCGATGGGAGAAGATTATGGCCAGCCCAGCCTTGAAGAGCGGATCGAGATTTACCGGCTGCATGCAGCCGGTAAATCTCGAAGAAGTATAGCGACGGGTCTGGGGCGTTCAGCGTCCACGATCAGTCGCGAACTGCGGCGCAACAGCGTCAGGACGAAGGCCTGGCCTGGCGGCTACGAGCCAGTGCGCGCCCATCATCTCGCCGAGCGTCGACGACGATGGGATTGCCGCTTCAAGCTGGAACGCCAACCAGACCTGCGCGACCGGGTGAGAGACGGCCTTGCGATGGGATGGTCTCCCGAACAGATCGCCGGCCGGTTGACGCTGGAAAATGGTCGCACCCTCATCAGTCCAGAGTCAATCTATCGCTTCATCTATCACCGCTCTGCACAGAAGGATTACTGGCATCGCCTGTTGCCGCGGGCCAAGCACAAGCGCGGCCGTCCTGGCCGTTTCGGTGGCAGCATGGTCGATATCATCAAGCATCGGCGCCCTTTGAGTGAGCGCCCTGCAGAGTGATCTGCCCGCCGCTGAGTGGCCCAGAGACTATGATAGTCTGGACCACGAAAGGGACGATGAATGCCGAGCAAGAAGCACAAGCCGGAAGAAATTATCGGCAAGCTGCGTGAAGTTGAGATTGTTCTGGCGCAGGGAGCCTCGACAGCAGAGGCGTGCCGCGGGATCGCAGTCAGCGAGCAGACATACTATCGCTGGCGCAAGGAATATGGTGGCCTGAAGACCGACCAGGCGAGGCGGATGAAGGATCTGGAGAAAGAGAACCAGCGGCTACGCCGGGCGATTTCGGATCTGACGTTGGACAAGCTGATCTTGCAGGAAGCTGCCAAGGGAAACTTCTGAGCCCCGCGCGGCGGCGGCGCTGCATCGATCAGTTGCGACGAGATTTGCCGATCCGGGTGTCCGAGCGACGGATATGCCGGGTGCTGGGGCAGCATCGATCGACACAGCGCAAGGTGCCGCGTGGGGCAGATGACGAACAGGCGCTCACGGAGGACATCGTCGCGCTGGCGAAGCAATATGGCCGCTATGGCTACCGCCGAGTGACGGCGTTGCTATGCCATGCAGGGTGGACGGTGAACCACAAACGGGTCGAGCGGATATGGCGACGCGAAGGACTGAAGGTCCCGCTGCGTGAGCCCAAACGGGGACGCCTGTGGCTCAACGACGGATCATGTATCCGCTTGCGGCCTGAGTATCCCAGGCATGTGTGGGCCTACGACTTCGTCGAAGGGCGCACGCACGATGGCCGCAAGTTCCGGATTCTGACGATCATCGACGAGGCCAGCAGGGAATGCCTGGCACTCATCGTTGCCCGGCAGCTCAAACACGAGGATGTGCTGGCGGCGCTGGCTGACCTGTTCATCTCGCGTGGGCCACCAGCGCATATACGATCCGATAATGGTAGCGAGTTTATCGCGACCGCCGTCCAGAAATGGTCGGGGCAGATCGGCGTGAAGACGCTCTATATCACGCCGGGATCACCATGGGAGAATGGCTATAACGAAAGCTTCAATGGGTCGCTTCGCGACGAACTGCTCAACGGCGAGATCTTCTACAGCCTCGCTGAGGCCAAGGTGCTGATCGAGGCATGGCGGCGGCATTACAACACCGTTCGCCCTCACAGCAGCTTGGGCTACCGACCGCCGGCACCGGAAACGGCGACACCGCCATATCCGGCCTCCGGTTCCGCTTCGCTCCACCTCCGTCCGGATATGGCGGCGATGGGCTTAATCCACTAACAAACCAATCGGGCCACTCGGTGGGGGCAGATCAGACATGCGCGACGGCCACCCGGCCGCAACACTTTGCGACCGGCCAACAGCTAGAGAGGTTACGACGCCCCATCGCCGGACTTATCACCAACGACATCCGATCAGTCGCAGAATGCATGCAGCGCAGAAGTCTGGTTACCCTCGCCGCATCGGACTTCAGGTTGGACATCGGCTACGCTTAAAAATTCATTCCAGATTACAAGAACGGACGTCCAAAACCGGACATGCGTTTTACAGTCGTCGCGGTAAGTTATTGATATTATTCGATGGAAAAGGGCTGTTTTTTTTTACAGCTCGCGGACCCACGCATGCGCTTTTTGCGTGCAATAAAAACCCCTGCCAGCTCAAGGGCTTGACAGGGTCTAATAGGTGGTTGCGGGAGTAGGATCTCGAATGGGCCTCACGATAAGCCCAATGCAATGATTTTACGTGATATTTCCCTACAACTTGTCGAAGAGTCCCCCTGCAGTACCCCCATAATGAACAATATGGGATGAGACGTGCATTTGTTTCGCTTAGCCGCAATTCCTGCCCCTCCAGCTCGACAACCACAAGCACGATGTCTCATTCTGGCCGTAAGGAGAATGGCGGCTTATACACGCTGAAGCGGAAATAACTGCCATATCGAGCGACAAGGCACGCCAGCACATTCGTGCCGCTTCTTGCGAACTAATCGCAACGGAGCTAGGGCGATCCCACCTGGCGACAATGCCTGGATATCGGAAGCCTGGAATCGATGATGGACAATAGTGCCGAGGATATGAACGCGCTCGCCCGCGAATTCCACCGCACGTTTGTCGATCATACGCGCAAGCGGATGGGCGGCGCACCGGAGGCAGAGGATATAGCGCAGGAAAGCTGGGCGAGAGTCTCCAACGGGATATCGAACGGCGGGACGATCTCGAATATCCGGGGCTATCTCTTCAAAGTCGCTCGAAATCTGATGATCGATCATCGGCGTCGGGAAGCGCTGGGTGTCGAGACATGGGCGCCTGATGACGCCATCGCCCGCATAGCCGATCCACGCCCCAGCGCTGAAACGCAGCTCATCACACGCGACGAGCTGCGTCGCATGGATGCGATAATTTCGGCGATGCCCAGTCGCCCACGCCAGGTTTTCCGGCTGTCGCGCTTCGAAGGTCTGTCCTTCGCAGAAATCGACCGCCGTCTTGGTGTCTCACGCCAGACGGTCCACGATCACATGACCAAGGCGCTAATCGCCATTCAGTTGGCCGCTGATACCGAATTTGACGACCAAGCCTGACAATCTGCATCCTTGCTCGTCTAGCTGTTAGGTCAAAGTGCGGTCGACGCACGACAATGGGACTCAATGTGCGTGAACCGACGTCTTCGATCCGATCCGCTCAACCGGCTGGACCCGGTAGCCAGAGAAGCCACCCGTTGGTTCGTCGCGTTACATGAAGATCCTGCCGATACCAGCCAGCGAGCCGCTTTCGAAGCGTGGCGTAATGCCGATCCTGCAAACGGCGCGGCTTATGATCGCCTGCAAAGGCTTTGGGGCGCTTCGGGCCATTTGCCCAGTCTTGCCCGACCGGATGCGCCTCGCGATCGCCGGGCTGTTCTGCGCGGGGCGGGCAGCATCGCGCTGGCGGGCGTCGTGCTCGCGGGGACAGGCAGGATAGTTCTCGGCCCGCATCCTCTTGCCGACTACACCACCAGCATTGGCGAACGGCGGACGGTGGCGCTCGGTGATGGGTCCTCGGTCGAACTTTCGACAGGCTCGGCGATCTCCGTCGCCTTTACAGGCCACGAACGCCGTATCCAGCTCTATGATGGCGAGGCGTGGTTCAAGGTCGCACGCGATCCTGGGCGTCCTTTCGTTGTCGAGAGTGCGGGCGGTACCACAACCGCGCTCGGCACCGCTTTCGCTGTGGCGAGGGATGAAGGCGGCGCTCTTGTCACCGTTACCGAGCATAGCGTTCGCGTAAATGCTTCAGGCCGATCGACGGACGTACGAGAGGGGCAGAGTTGCCGCTATGACGCAGATGGGCCGACAATCCCCGAAGCATCGGACACTACTGCCCTTGCGTGGCGGCAGGGCCGGCTTGTCTTCATCTCGCGCCCGCTCCGCGAAGTCGTGGCAGAACTGGACCGCTGGCGCTCTGGCAAAACCTGGATCATGGATGACATGTTGGCCAGCCAGCCCGTCACGTTGATGATTGATGCCAGCAAGGTCGATGAGGCATTGATCCAGTTGGGCGGCAGCCTGCCCATGCGCATAACCCGGCTTACACCACTGTTGACGATCATCAGACCGATATCCTGAAAATAATTATCAGTAGCGAACCTGACAATCGCGAAACCCGTCCGTCTTTCTCTCTGTAGGCGCTGCGAAGCGCTGGCGCGAACGATGTGAAGCGGGGATTAGACGATGATAATGAAGGAACGTCGGATGGCTGGAGCCATGGGCAAGGCAGCGCTGCACTGCGCGATTTCCACGATGGTGGTTGTATCCATTCAGCTGGCAGCACCGACGGCACACGCCCAGACCGTCAACGTTGTCAGGTTCGACATTGCGCCGCAACCGCTTGGCTCCGCTCTCGCCGCCTTTACCTAGAAGACCGGCATCACCCTTGCCTATGGCAGCACCCTGCCGAACTTTGGGTCGCAGGGCGCCATGGGTACGATGTCTGCAGCCGAAGCGCTGTCGCGCATTCTCGCGCGATCGGGATTGACCTACCGGTTTACCGGCGCAAACAGCGTGACTCTGGAGGCTGCGCCGGAGGCCGCCGATGGCGCGGTGCAGCTTGGTCCGGTCCGGGTCGAAGGTGCGGGTAGCATCGGCGCTGGCCTGGCCGCCAGTCCGGCCTCGGACATGCTGGCTACCGAAGGCTCTCGCTCCTACACAACCCGCGGCGCCGTCACTTCTTCGAAGCTGCCCCTGACCCTGCGCGAAACACCGCAGTCGGTGACGGTCATCACCCGCCAGCAGATTGAAGACCGCAATTTCATCACCATCGATGACGCGATCGAAGCGGCGACGGGCATGTCGGCCACGACCGCCAACCTTGGTTCGAACACCTTCAACGCCCGAGGATTTTCAGTCGGCAACACCCAGATCGACGGCATCCCCGGCGCTGGTGGGACGACCGGCGGTTATACGCCCAACACCGCAATGTTCGATCGGATCGAGATCGTGCGCGGCGCCGCCGGCCTTGTGACCGGCACCGGCAATCCGGGCGGTGTCGTCAATCTGGTGCGCAAGCGTCCGCTGGCCGAGCCACGCTATGGTCTGGTCGTTCAGGCAGGGTCATGGAACCAGTATCGCGCCGAAGCGGACATCAGCGTGCCTGTGACCGACTGGCTGCGCGTGCGCGGCGTCGCGGCCTATGAGGACCGCAAATATTTCTACGATCTTCAGCATGCCAAGAAGCCGCTCTTCTACGGTATCGCAGAAATCGACGTGACGCCGACGACGCTGTTCACCGTCGGCGGCAGCTATGAGGATAACCGCACCGACAGCTTCTTCAATTCGGGGCTGCCGCTTTACTCGGACGGCACCGATCCGGGCCTACCTCGCTCCTCGCGGGGGCTGGCGCCGGGCTGGAATTTCTTCGACGTCAAGGCGACCAACATCTTCGCCAGTGTCGAACAGCAGTTGGGCGGCAGCTGGAAGGCGAAGATTACAGTCAATCGCCAACACTGGGACCAGACTTATGTCGCGCCCAACATCAACGCCGCGATCAATCCCGCCACCGGGATCGGTCCACGGCTGACCAGCAGCGTCACCAAATTCTTCAATCCCCGCGATCGTTTGGGCTTTGATGGGCAGGTCAGCGGCGAAGCCAGCCTGTTCGGGCGAGTTCATGAACTGATGTTCGGTGCCTCCTATGCCAGCGAGACGGTGGAAGATCCCAAGACGGCGATTGCAACCATCGTGCCTGTCAGTCAGTCCATCTTCGATGCCGATCCATGGGCGACCGCAGCGCCCGTGTTCGGTACGGCGAGCTTTACCGGCCGTTACAGCAAGACCGAAGAAACCGGCCTCTACGGTGTCGCGCGGCTCAACCTTGCCGATCCACTCAAGGTCATTCTGGGCGGTCGCCTCAGCACCTACAAGACCACGTCGCGCGCCAGCCTGACCGCGGACTATGAATACACCAAGGAAAGCAACGTGTTTACGCCCTATGGTGGGATCATCTACGACTTTGCCAAGAACTGGTCGCTCTATGCGAGCTATGCCGATATCTTCCGGGTGCAGAACACGCTCTACACCGTCGCTGGCGACCCGCTGGAGCCGGCAATCGGCGCCAATTATGAAGCGGGCATCAAGGGCGAATTCTATGATGGGAAGCTGAATACCTCCTTTGCCCTGTTCCGCATCATCGAGAGCAACCGTTCGCAACAGGATCCGGACAATCCCGAACCCTGCGCCGGGTCGCCCACGGGCGGGGCCTGCTATATTGCCGACGGCAAGGTGCGCGGTCAGGGCTTCGAAGCCGAGATGTCCGGCGAAGTCATCCCTGGCCTTCAGATCATGGCGGGCTACACTTACGTAAACACGAAATATCTGCGTGATCGCACGGCCACCGGCACGCCCAGCACCAATGAAGGACTGGCCTTCAACACCACGACGCCCAAACATTTGCTGCGCGTCTGGGCTACCTACAAACTGCCGGGTGAACTCGATCGCCTGACCATCGGCGGCGGTATCAATGCCCAGAGCCGCATCTATCGCCTGTCGGGCATCTATACGATCGAACAGAAGGCCTATGCACTGCTCAGCGCCCGCATCGGCTTCGACCTGAATGACGATATCAAGCTGGCGGTCAATGCGAACAACCTGCTCGACAAGACCTATTATCAGCGGATTGGAACGCTCGCGTCCGACAACCGCTATGGTGAGCGGCGTTCAGTGATGTTCAACGCGCGCTTTACCTACTGATGACAGGCAAGGGCGCGAAGCGGCAGGGCGACCATCCATGAAGGAGGGGTTCCGCCAGTCGATGGCATGGTTGCATAACTGGTCCGGGCTGATCGTCGGCTGGGTGCTGTTCTTTGTGTTCCTTACGGGCACGACGGGCTATTTCGACGATGAAATCACCCGGTGGATGCAGCCCGAGCGCCCGCTTGCCAGCATCGCCCCGCCCATGACTCCGGCCGCGGGCGTTGCGAAGGCACAGGCTTATCTGGCTCGGACCGCGCCCGAAGCGCCGCGTTGGTCAATCGACCTGCCCGGCGGACGCGGCCAGACGGCATGGACAGTGTCCTGGCCCCGGCCAGACAGGCCGGGATCATCACACCGTCCAGAACGTCGGGCAAGAGGCGACCATGGCGAAGGCCGGCAGATGCGCATGCTGTTTGATCCGGTCGCCGGCTCCGGCACGCCCTTGCCCTCCCGCGCCGATGCGCGCGACACATCGGGCGGCGTAGGGCTGTATCGGCTGCATTACCGGCTGCACTATGTCTCGCAGGCCAATGCGATCCTGATCGTGGGCGCCTGCACAATGCTGATGTTGCTGGCAATCGTGAGCGGGATCATCACGCACAAGAAGATATTCAAGGACTTCTTCACCTTCCGCCCGGCCAAGGGGCAGCGCAGTTGGCTGGACATGCATAATGTCATCAGTGTCTGCGCTCTGCCCTTCTTCCTGATGATCACATACACCGGCCTCATGTTCTTCATGTACGCCTATATGCCCGCGGCCATGAACCTGACCTATGGACTGGAGCGTCAGTGGGACAATGACGGCTATTCCAATCCGCTCAATCCCCGCGCCAACGCGCAGTTCATGTCCGGCCCGGAGCGAGGGGCAGAAAGGGGCGAAGACAGGCGCGGCCGACCACGCGGTGCCGCCATTTTGCAGGAGAGCGGGACGGCAGCACCACTTGCCGACTTGTCCAGCATGGTCACCCGTGCCGAAACTCTGTGGGGACAGGGCACCGTCGAAAGTCTGATCGTGGAAAATCCCGGCAAGAGCCGCGCTCGCGTCACCATTTCCCGTTTCCCTCGCGGCCTGACCGCCGACGCCGGGGACCGCATGCGCTTCGACGGCGTCACGGCCGCCCTGATCGAGCGGGCGCCGCCGCGTGGGCGCGGGACATGGCAGGTTCAGGACAGCATGATCGCCCTGCATGAAGGGCTGTTCGCGGGACCGGTACTGCGCTGGCTCTACTTCGCCTCCGGCCTGCTTGGCTGCGCCATGGTCGGCACTGGCCTCATCCTCTGGACGGTGAAACGCCGCCAGAAGCAGATCAACGCAGGTCGGAGTGACTATGGGTTCCGACTGGTCGAATGCCTGAACATCGCGGCGATCATCGGCATGCCGCTGGGGATCGCCGCCTATTTCTGGGCGAACCGGCTGCTGCCCGCGCCGCTGGAGACCCGCGCCGCGTGGGAAATGCACAGCCTGTTCATCGCGATCGGCATGGTTCTATTCTGGGCCGCCGTGCGCCCGCCCCGCAAGGCATGGACCGAAGGGCTTTGCCTGTGCGCGGCAGCCTATGCGCTGTTGCCGCCGCTCAACGCGCTCACCACCGACCGACACCTTGGGATCACAGTACCGGCAGGCGACTGGAGGCTGGCGGGTTTCGACCTGACGGTGGCGGGCATCGGCCTGGCACTGGCGATCGCCGCGCGTAGGGTTGCTGCACGATCCCGCTCCGATGTCCGCGGAGCACGCTGAGATGCGCCACCCGACAAGAGGAACGGTGCGCTATCGTATCGCCATAGGCTTTCGCAGCGGCGATCGGCGGCTATGGCGTTACCGCGCTGATCGTGATGCTGGCGTCGCAACTGTTGCGACTGGCCGGTGTGGACCCGGCACAGGCCGTACTGGCCGCGACCATTCCCGCTTTCCTTTGCTATGCTGCCATCGTCTGCGCCATTTTTCATGTTCGCACTGCCACCCGCGGCTGGGCGATGCTGGTCATCGCCGCCACACCGCTCGCCAGCCTTGTCGCTCTGTTGGGAAGGCTGATGCCATGATGATGCTTGCCAGCCTGTTGCTCTGCCTGCCTGCCCTTATCCTGTTGGCATTGTCGCTGCCACGCCACCATCGCGACCTGATCGGAACGACAGCCTCTTTCCCCCGCGAACGCAGGCTGCGTTGCGCGGGATGGCTGCTCATCCTTCTTTCCTTGGCCATCCCGGTGGCCGCCTTCGGTTATGCGGTCGGAACTGCCAGCTGGGCCGGCGTCACGGCATTTTCAACGATGATCGTGACGATGGCGATCACCTATCGGCCCAGGTGGATCCTGCAGGCGGCCACCCTGTCAGCGCTCGGCGCGCCGGCCGTCATCCTGTTCGCATGGAGCATCTGATGTTCATTGCATCCAACCCCGTTGATCGCGGCTATCGACAAAGTGGCGGCCGGGCCAAAGGGATCATTCTCACCATTCTGATCTATGCCGTCCCATTGGCCTTGATCCTGACACAGTGGCGAAGTCTTGCG
The DNA here is from genome assembly GCF_049472635.1 of Sphingobium salicis subsp. salicis. Classification (NCBI taxonomy): domain Bacteria; kingdom Pseudomonadati; phylum Pseudomonadota; class Alphaproteobacteria; order Sphingomonadales; family Sphingobiaceae; genus Sphingobium; species Sphingobium salicis. The sequence goes on along the minus strand of NZ_JAYRCS010000001.1, from coordinate 1,204,798 downwards.
CCCCGGCGTGAGGCTCCCACGCTCAGCACATTCAATGTAGCGCTGCCTGCCTCGCCGGAGGAGGAGGTCCGCGAGGAGCCGAAAGGCCCTGAGCAGGTCGAAAGCAAGCCCGCGCCATCAACGCCGCCAGCGATAGACGTTATCGTTCCCGCATTGACGCTGCATTCGACCGTTCCAGCTCCGGTCGAAAAGCCTGCCGACATTGAGTCACCCACGCCGCCAGTGGAAAAGACGACAGCGCCGGAAAGTCGCCCCCCGCCTCCAGCCCGTCAGGTCAGCAGCGACAAGGCAAGCTGGGAAGGGCTCGTCCTCGCCGCGCTGGACAAGGTGAAGCGCTATCCAAGGGAAGCGCAGTTCCGCCGCCAGCAGGGTGTGCCCTATATTCGCTTCGTCATTGATCGCAGCGGTAAGGTGCTGTCGTCTAGTTTAGAGAGGACCTCGGGTGTGCGTTCCCTTGATGCCGAGGCTGTGGCCCTGCCCAAACGCGCTCAGCCCTTGCCCAAGCCGCCGGAGGACAGGAAGGGCGAGACAATCGAACTGGTCGTGCCTGTCGAATTCTTCGTGGGCGGCCGATGATGGCTGGCGTCGGAAGGGTCGCGGCGACCATCGTGGCCTCGCTCGCTTGCGGAACCGCCGTAACTGCGGCGGCCTCGGGCGAGACCGGGGCAACGGAACAGATTGCGGCTCTTGCATGGGCACGCCGCGCCTCAGCGTCATTGGATGCCCCCCGGTCGCTGCGCGGCCTCATGACCTCTGGCAGGGTCATTGCGCTGGGTGAAGCGACGCACGGCGCGCAGGAATTTCTGACCTTGCGTAATCAGTTGGTCCGCACGGGCGTGGAGCGCCACGGCATCACCGCCATCGCCGCAGAGACCGGTTTTGCCCAGTCCATAGCGATCGACGACTATATTGCTGGCAAAGGGACGTTCACCACAGCGCTGGTGCGCGACGTCTTCACCTTCCGCGCGCCAGACGCCATGCAGGCCAATCTGGAACTGCTCGAGTGGTTACGCGCCCATAATGCCCGCGCCGGCGTCAAGCGCAAGGTCCGCTTCTATGGGATCGAGATGATGGGCCGTCATCACAAGGGCGCGCAGCTTTATGCGCGGCCGGTCTTCGACGCCGCGACGGCCTATGCGACCGACCGGGGCGAACCGCAGGCACTTGCGCTTTCGGCTAGCCTGGAGCCGTTGCTGAAGAAGCTAACCACCGCAGGATATGCAGCTTTCGATCAGAGTGAAAAAGATAGGCAGACGCTGGCCATCGCCGATCTGGTGCGACTGTTCGAACGCCGTCGGATCGAATGGAGCGATGCCACATCCGCAAAGGCGTTCGAACGCGCATTTCGCAATGCCCGCAACGCCCAGAATCTGGACGCGGATCTTCGCGCCTCGGGATGGTGGGGCAGCAGGGGCAGCGATCGCAACCAGCATGACGCCTCCAGCGCCGAAAGCGTCCAGTGGATACTCGACCAGGAAGGCGCGGATGGACGAATATTCCTGTTTGCCCACAATCTGCACATCCGCAAATGCCCACAGAGCGCGGGCGGTAACCGCTTCTCGTCCCTTGGCCAGCATCTCGATGCCATGCTGGGTGGCGACCTGATCGTGTTAGGCACCGCTTATGGTGCGGGTGGCACGGCTCTGGAAGCAAAGGTCGATCAGTCCAGCACGGCCGCGCTGCTTGGGCAGGTGGGCCGTTCATCCTTTGCCCTTGATCTCAGAGCGCTCCCACCGCACGGCGCAGCGCGCGCTTGGTGGTCCCTGCCCCGCCCATTCCTCAACACGGCGATGAACCAGGTCTGGCGAACTGCAGACTGCTTCGATGCCCTGATTTACATTGATATGATCCGGTCCGCCCAAAGGGTGGAGACAAGCCCCTGATCCACGCCGCCGCGGCCTGTTGAACGGTCGGTTCTGGGAAAAGCATTGGCAGGCCAGATCCGGATATGCGTTGCGCCCTTTCACAACCACTCGCTGCGGCTCATGGGTCGTGTGCGACCAGAGATTGAAAAGACACGGAAATTTATGCGTCCCTTATCTCAGAAGACAATCGGCCTGCTCGGAGGCTGCTCCAATGTCGCAACCATGGAATATTATCGTTTCCTCAATACCGAAGCCAATACCCGGCTTGGCGGATGGGACATTGCCGAAACCCTGATCGCTGGAATGAATTTCGGCAACATCGAAGCTATGGTCCGGTTGGGAGATTGGGACGGCTTGTCCGCATATATGCGCCGAAAGGTCGACGGCCTTGTCGCTGGCGGGGCCGACGTGATCCTTTGCGTGTCAAATACCCTCCACAAACCTCTGGAGGTGATCGCCGCCGACATCCCTGTTCCCCTGATCCATATCACGGATCCGGCAGGAGAGGCCATCCAAGCTGCAGGCCTCGATCGCGTGGCGTTGTTTGGAACCCTTCCGGTGATGCGTATGGACTATCTGAAGAATCGCTACCGAACGAAGTTCGGCATCGAGGTCGTGTCCCCCACCGATATGGAGCAGGAGGAGATTGACAGGATCATCTTTGACGAACTGGTCAAAGGCCAGCTCCGTGATCGCTCGCGCCAGCGCTATATCGAAATTGCTCAGCGGATGCGGCGCGAAGAACAGGCGCAGTGCCTGATTCTGGGCTGCACCGAAATCTTCCTGTTGATCGACCAGCCCGACATGCCTGACTTTCCGATGTTCAACACCGCCAAGCTGCACTGCGACGCTGCGGTCAATTTCGCACTCGACGCGCTCCATCGAGACTGATCGCGCACCTCTCCAAGCTCACCAACGCAGAGTTCAGACCATAGCCATGATTGCTTCTCTCCTCACATCTTCCGCCGCACTCGGAATCGCGGCTGCTATTCCCGCCCGGACGGACCAACCTGACTATTTTGCGGCTGCAATTTGTGAACCACCCTATAGCATGAGCCAGGCAACCCGGTTGTACAAGGCAGCGGAAACGCTCGGGAAGGCGGACACTTCGACGCTTGGCGCAGCTGTCTACACCCTGCCGTCCAAGATCGAACGGGACGGCTTCACCGCCAGTGCTGTCATATTCTCCGGCAGCTCTGTAGGTATATTACTTGATGACGAAGTGGCGCAGAAAGCGGCACAGCATTTCGGCCTGCGATCCGAGGGCAGCCATTTATTCGGTGCCTCGAGCCTTGGTTTCGCCCGCGTGTTACCCGACGAACAACAGTCAATGAAAGAGCTCGGACTGATTTCGGTCGTGGCGCGGCAAGGGCCAGCGCTTGCCGGTAAAACACTCCTGGCTTGCGAATTTGTCTCGCATGCCGATCGCGAGGCTCTCGAGCAATATGACGCCAGACAGCGCTGAAGCAGATTTCCGCTGCAAAATTCATTTCAAGAAGAGAAAAAATGAAAATCACCCTGAAGGACATTGTTCTCCTCCTCGCCATTGCGGCGATTCTCGCTCCTGCATGCCTCGCAATCTATCAGTATTTCCAGTTCGGCAAGGTTACCTTGGATCTGAGCCTGATGAGCCCCGACGCAATTGCACGCACCATCACACGAAGCATGCTGGCGGCAGTGCTCATGTTTGCAGCATTGAAATTATGGTGTTGGTTGAACGCCAGGCGTCAGCCCAATTGATGGATGCCTTTGGCTGAGACGCGTAAGCCAGCTAGCGGGACCTGAACCGCAACCTACTGCGCCATGGCGCCCGATACCGCACAAGGCCGCGGTTACACCTACGAGCACTCCCCCTCTTTGATCGGCAGCGAATGAAAGCTCGGACAACTTGAATGGAGCGCTCAGCTGCAGCAAAAACGGCTTGCCTCGCGACATTCGGCTAAGCGATCGACGCGCAGACAAAAGCGGCTCGATCGGCAACGGAGGCCATTGGCAATGGTACAAGATCGTAACCCAGATCGGTATAGGCCTCGACCATCGCGCTATGCGTCGCCTCCGCTTCGGCAGCCGTTTGCCTCCGTTCGCTGTCCTGTCGGAAGATCTTCGGCCAGAATGGCGCGATGAAGACCTTCCGGGCGTAGCGCCTTTGTTGCGCCGCGCGCTGCAGCGTTAGGGGGACGGGCAAATCACAGAGTTTGAGATAGCCGATGACATCAGGGATACCGCGATCGAAGATGACGGGGCCGGGCAAGTCAACCGCTTCACGATAGGAGCGCAATTCCCATGCAAGCATCATCTGTGCGAACCCCTCCCGGTCCGCCCAGGGGAGTGCCGTACCGCCGATATCCACCTGATCCTGAATAATGGCCCGCCCTGCTTCCGGCATATGGTGCAGCCCCTGGGCGGCGAGGGCTTCGATCAGACTTGTCTTGCCGGAACCGGGGCCGCCGGTGATGATGTGCATCTGACTTTGCATACGTTCGTTCCGTTCTCGGCGCTTTTATGATGGCTGCGATGGCGCTACGCCAATGGTCGTGTAGTGACTTCGTCACCGCTGGCGAATACGCCATGCCTTCGCTAACCATCATACCATGCTGACGATCAGGAAATCACATGTGGGCGATGGACATCGCGTTATGCAGATTTGGCGTGACGCGGTTGATGCGACGCATGACTTCCTTGATCCTGCGGATCGTGATGCCATTGAGCAGGAACTATCCCAATTTCTACCCGCTGCACCGCTGTGGCTCGCCATTGATGAGACAGGCGAAACGACGGGCTTCATGCTCTTGGATGGCTCCCACATGGAAGCCCTGTTCGTTGACCCCGCCTATAGGGGACAAGGTGTCGGACGCCAACTGGTCAGACATGCCTGCTCCTTGCATTCGACCATATCAACGGACGTAAATGAACAAAATGTGCAAGCGGAGCAATTCTATCGTCGCCTTGGATTTGTCGCTGTCGGACGATCGGAATTGGACGGCCAGGGGCGCCCCTATCCACTGATCCACCTTCATCGACCACCAAGCGTTTAGCACGACACTCAGGACGCGGTAGCGGCAGGTTTCAGGGTCCAACTCTTGACATCACAACGACTGATATGGGGCGCATCGCTGCCCGACAGCTTGATACACGGCGCAAGACGGGAAGTACCGGCATGGCGAAATAGTGGGGCCATTTCTTGTATCATATAAGTCTGCTCGAAATATCCTATCAAGATCTCGAATTACGTCATAGCCACGCGATTACCAAACCACAGACTAAGGTGCCAGACACCCCCTGTTTTGACCGGCACCTCTTTACGTCAATATTTAGCGCGAAGCGTGAGTCGGAAGCTGCGAGGCTCGCCCCAATAGTTGTAATAGCCCTCGCAACCCAGAAGATCGATATATTTGAGGTCGAAAAGGTTATCGACGTCGAGGGCGGCATCGAAATGATCGTTGAAACGATAACCAAGCTTGGCCGAGGCGATCACATAGCCCGCCTGCCGGTAAAGCCGCGGGCCGGTGACCGTGTGGATCTCGCTCTGTCCGATGAGGCCAGTACCGAACGTCCATTTGGCAAGAGCGCCGCCCAGAATCGACTCGCTCGGCTCATACTGGGCCCACAGCTTGAAAAGATGCTTCGGATTCTTGAAGGGTTCGACCGTCTGGCCGACATTGGCAGGATTGCTGTCCTGCAGAAACTTCGTGTGATTGTAGGTGTAGCTCGCGGAAATATTGAGTCCAGGCACCGGCGTACCGGAAATCTCACCTTCGATACCCCTGCTTTGGATCTTGCCGGCGGCCTTCGAGCAAAGAAGGTTGAAGTTTTCAGGGCAGACATGGGTTGGATCATCGTCAGTGATGGCGCGATTCCTGTCACGCAGTTGATAGACGGCCAGCGACAGGTTCAGCCTGTCGTCAAGGATACCTCCTTTGACGCCCAGTTCGAACTGTTCGCCCGTGCGTGGATCGAGCATGTTCCCTTGATAGTCCTTCACGCTTTGCGGCACGAAGATGCTGGCATAGCTGCCATAGAGCGACCATTGCCGGATCACCTGCGCGATCAGGCCGGCATAGGGAGTAAATTTGCCGTTGGCGGCCTGCGGCTGCTTCACCCATTGCGATGATCCAATCTGGCGGATCTTGTAGGAATAGTCGGTCCAACGCCCGCCAAGCACTAGCGTCAGCGGTTCAAGCAACTTGAAACTGCCCGAGGCGTAAAAGCCGCTTTGCGTAGTTATCTCGAAACGCTTCCCAGGGTTGGAGCCGTCCAGCACGCTTCCCCAATTGTGACGATCCAACAGGGGAGCGTCTTCGAAGAAGCTCAGGTCATATGCGCGATAATTGCGATAATTCTTCGACCAGTTGTAGCCGACGGTGACATTGTGCGATCGGCCAAACAGTTCGAAAGGCCCGGAGATATTCGCGTCCCAGCCAGAGAAAGTGTTGATATCGCGGGCATAGAGCCCGTTTGCATCCGCCAGTCCGGTGGTCAGGTCGACCGCATTGTCACCCCAGACCGAGCGCTGCACGAAATCAACCTTGCGGCGCGTATAGGTGATTTTCGATTTCCAATCGCTGCCGAAATCATGGCGGTAATCGGCTATATACTCCTGCGTTTCGACAGGCGACGGCGCGCTGCTGCCGACAAATGCCTTGCGCCCCGGCAGCGTCCCGTCGGAATAGCGCGGCAATCCCCAATTACGATTATTGACGTTTTCCATGCCCAGCGCGGAAACCGCGATCGTGTCGCGCTGCGTGAGATCATATTCGAGAATACCGTAGACGAGCTTGCGCCGCTCATGCGCGACATCATAGTAGAAATCCCGGTCTTGCAGGACGCCCACCACGCGTCCGCGCAGCGCGCCATCGCCGGTGAGCGGGCCGCTGACATCCACTTCTGCACGCAAGTCTTTCCATGAGCCGCCCGCCAGATTGGCGCCGACCGCGAAGCGGTCCAGCGGTCTCTTGCGCACATAGTTCACCGAGCCGCCCGGTTCTCCCGATCCGGTGAGCAAACCGGACGGGCCGCGTACCAGTTCGATCCTGTCATAAATTGCCGGATCCATGCTGAAGCCGGTCGCGAGCATGGGCACGCCGTCAAGCTGTTCGCCTGCCTTGAAACCCCGCACGTTGATGTTTCTGGTGTCAGGAAAGCCGTCGAGACGCACGCCTGCCATATGGCGCAGGGCGTCCTCGGTGCGAGCAAAACCCTGATCGTCCATCTGCTCGCGCGTCATCACCGATACGGACTGCGGGATGTCCCGCAGCGACTTCGCGCCTTTGAACATCGTCACGGTCTGGGCGGCGTAAGTGCCGGTGCCCTCGGTCGCGGCCGGATCGCTGCTATAGGCGAAGCTGCTATTTCCTGCGTCGTTCGCTCCCTCGACCCGCACCGGCCCAAGCTGGATCGCTCCATCTGCCGCCTGCGGGGCCCGTTCAAGCCGAACGGCATTCCTACCAGCATAGCGAAATGTGAGCCCGGAACCGGCAAGAAGCTGGCTGAGCGCCTGACCGGCGGCCATTCGGCCGGAAACGGCGCTGGAATTGCGGCCCTCGATCAACGGGGCTTCGGCTGTCACCTGCATGCCGGACTGGCGGCCAAAGGCCATCAACGCATCGCCAAGTGATTGCGCGGGAATGTCGAACTGACGTTCTGCCGTCTGCGCTTGTGCGTGGACCGGCAGCATCGCAGCGCCGACCAATGCGCTAGAGAGCATCATCGCCCTCAGCAGCAACCCGACGCGTGCGCCACCGCCCGAAATGAAAGTCCCCCGCATGTCGTAAAGCCTCCTTCTCAAAATCCGTGGAAGCGATTTGCAATCGTGTCGCAATAGCGCCTCTCTAGTCGGACGCTGAGAGGGGGTGCTTTGTCCGAAAAAAATGGCCGTTCAGAGCTGAGCGGAATTACCCGACCTTCAACTGGCAACGATCAGGAGCCAGGGCGTCACCTCAATGACCCGGCCGCCATAAGGATCGACCAGAAGCCGAAGGGCATTCGCCGGATTGGACGCGTCATAGATGCCCGTGACTTTCCGTTCCCCCAGGCCCTCGTCCATCAGCAGGATGCGCCCTCGATGCCATGGCCGAATTTCGTCGATGACCTCGGCAATCGGACGGTTCCGGATAAATGCCTTGCCGGTCTTCCACGCGCCGGCGAGATCGGGTGCCTGACGACCATCTTGCATGGCCCCGCTATCATTGACCTGGACCCAGTCACCCGCGATCAATTCCGTCTGCCCCACCGTCGAGCGAACCCGGACCCGGCCATGCTCGACACCAACGCGGATCTGTTCACCCAGCATGCGGACATCGAAAGCAGTGCCAAGGACGGTCGTGCGCACATCCTGCGCCTCGACCTCGAAGGGATGCGCCGGATCGCGGCGCACTTCGAAGAAAGCCTGACCGGAAGTCAGTTCGACATTGCGCTTCCCGCCCGCGAAATCGAGACGGATCGCGCTCTCGGGTCCGAGAACAACCTTGCTGCCGTCAGGCAGGCGGACCGCCTCGATCTGGCCAGTTCCGGTCCGATGATCGCTGGTAGCCCGAAGCCAGAGCGAGGGTACAAAGATTGCAAGGCAGGCCGCCAAAGCCGCAGCCGCCACGACGCGACGAGCGCGGCCTGCCGGGCGTGCGACGGGAGGGCTGCGACGGCTGGCAGGACGCCAGCGATGGCTACGGGACGGCGGAATCTGTTCCCTGATCTTTGCGCGCAGTTCCGACGGGGTGCTCTCGATCGCGGCTACCGTATTGCCCATAGCAGCCCAGGCTTCTGCATTGTCCGCACCGGCGTTAAGCCAGATCGCAAACTCTGCCCGCAAGGCAAGGTCGTCCGGCGCCTCACGCAGCAGGATGTGCCAGTTCGCCGCCTCGTCGAGCGCTGCGATCTTGTGCTGAGAGATATCATCCATGCGGCCAGCACTCACATCCGGTGGGGCAGTTCCCACTCTCTCCATAGGGAAGACGAATCATAGCTGCCATCGTTCGGGAAAACATCTCAGCGCCCCCTGTCACGGCGAAGGGCGCAGATTTTCAATCCATCCTGAATCAGGCAATGGACGGTTGTACGCGATACACCCAGCAGGTCGGCGACTTCCCTGATCGTGAGGCCATCGAAGCTGTACGCGATGATAGCGCGCTTCTGCCGTTCGGGCATTTCCGCTATCGCCGCCAGCACCAGTTCCATCTCCTGACGGCCGGAAAGAACGGCATCCTGCAACGGGGCTGCATCGGCGTGACTGTGCGAAACATGATCGACCGCATCCCCGCCATCGGTCTTGCGCCGTTTTCTGCCGCGGGCCAGATCGACCGCCAGATTGCGCACCACCCGCTTGAGGTAGGCTAGAGGTTCGCGAACTGCGGACGGCTCGACATGCAGGTCCATCTTGAGCCAGGCGTCATGGACGATGTCCTCGGCGGCGCCATCGTCCCCTGAGAACCGACGGGCATAGTCGACCAGTTCCTGCCGGTGGCGGTTGTAGAACTGTGACGTCGAACGATCGCCGGCCAACGGACTGCACCTCCTGCGCATTGATACGCCGAAGATCGTCGCGGCAACCTCAGATGCGAGTTATTCTCAAGAGGCCGATAGTGCCAGTCCAACGAATTGGCAATGGCAGCTATCGGGAACGTTGCGCAGCTACCGCAATGACGGCTGCAGCAGGAGCCCCATCATGGATGAAGGCGCGGAGAGATCAACGTCAGCCAAGGACGAGGCCGCGCGCTGGGCTACCATTGAGGCAGAAGGGTTACTCGACGACGCGGCCGAGGCAGAACGGGGCGCCTGGCTGGCGATCGACGAGCGCCATACGGTGCTGCTCGAAGAGATGCGGGACATATGGAAGCATATGGCAGTTGTCCCCGACACGGTGACCTTGCGCGCTTCCTTGCCACGGCCTGCGTCGCGGATAAGGCGACACCGCGAGAAACCTGTCCGGACAAAATCTTGGATCGGGGCTGCGATGGCGGCGAGCCTTGCTGCAATCTTTATCGGTGGCGTATTTGACTGGCCGACACGCCTTCGCGCTGACGCAATGACGGAGACGGGCGAGCGGCGCAGCATCCGTCTTTCCGATGGCTCACTGGTCCAGTTGAACACTGCGAGTGCGGTCACGATCGACATGCGCCCGACAGGTCGTCGTATCCGGTTGCTGAAAGGCGAGGCGCTGTTCACGGTTGCGTCTGATCGTTCCCGTCCTTTCACTGTCGAGGCCGCAGCCGGCGAAACGACAGCGCTCGGCACGCAATTCCTGGTTCGGCGGTCAGGCACCGATACCGACGTTGCGGTGATAGAGCACAGCGTGAGGCTCGTAAGCGATGGCGCCAAAGCGGCCAATCTCATTCTGCGGGAAGGTCAATCCACCCGCTATGGCGCCGATGGCCGTATCGACGCGCCGCATTCCATCTCCCCTGAAGACGCTGCAGCATGGACGGATGGCGTGCTGGTGTTCAAGGATACGCCGCTATCGCAGGTCGTTGCGGACATTGGCCGCTATCACCCAGGATACATGACCGTTGTCGGCGATGCGTCATCTCTGCATGTCAGTGGCGTATTTCGCATCGACGATCCGTTCGCTGCGATATCCCAACTGCAGAAATCGCTCGGCCTTCGATCCGTTCAGTTGTCTCGTCGGCTGATCATCATTTTTGCCTGACGATTTTTTTTGAGAATCGACCTCTCGTTTACCCGCGTGCGAGCGTCTGAATTGCAAGGCGTTCTCATTAGCAGATACGCCTCCATCCCGAATGTCGAATGGGGGAAGTCAAAAGTGTTGAATTCAAGAGGCCTCGACCGAGGCAAGGTTTCCATGCGGTCGATCTGCGTGGCGCTGGTCACCGCGAGCATCGTCGGAGGCGCGGCGATGTTGTCGCCCCCCGCTAGGGCGCAGGAAAGCCGAAGCTTCGATGTGCCTGCAGGTCCACTGACCGACGCGCTCAATCGCTTTGCTCGTCAGGCCGGTGTCGAATTGGCTTACCCAGCCAGGCTGACGCAGGGGCTGAACAGCACCACGGTACGCGGCAGTCATGACGTCACAGAGGCGCTGTCGCTGCTGCTCACCGGCACCAACATCACGTATAGGCAGACAGGGCCCAAGGCGTTCACGCTCGATCGCGCGCCGCAGGCGGATGATGCCATCGTCCTTGGCTCCGTCCGTGTCGAAGCCTCAGCAATTTCCGACGGTATCAAGCGGAGCGTCAGTCGCGATCCTGCAGCCACAGAAGGCACCGGCTCCTACACCAGCTTCCTGACCAGCGTTGCATCGAAAGACACCCAGACTTTTCGCGAAGTGCCCCAATCGGTTTCGGTCGTCACGCGCCAGCAGATGGAGGATCAGAGCCTCCTCAACATCAACGATGCGCTGGCACGCCTGCCTGGCATCACCTATGACGGCACCAGTTATTACTCGCGCGGCTTCGCTGTCACCAGCATGCAGATCGATGGCGGCGCGCCGCTTGCCGTCGGCGACTATGTTTATCAGGATCTGCAACAGGATCTCGCGTTCTACGACCGGGTGGAGGTCATGCGCGGGGCGTCGGGCCTTCTGGGCGGGGTCGGCGATCCGGGCGGCATCATCAATCTGGTGCGCAAGAAGCCATTGGAGAAATCCCAGTTCTCCCTCAACCTGATGGCGGGCCGCTGGGACACCTATCGCGCCGATGTGGACATCACCGGGCCGCTGACTTCCGATGGCCATGTGCGCGGCCGCGCCATCGCGGTCTATCAGACCAATGACAGTTTCATCGACTATCGCAGCAGCCGCAAGCCCTCCGCCTACGCGATCATCGAGGCCGATCTTGGTCCCAATACGCTGGTGACCGTTGGCGGCAGCTATGCCGAGGTCAATAATGACGGCGCGCTGCCGTCCTTGCCACGCTACAGTGACGGAAGCGACCTGAAGCTGCCGCGCCACACCAACCTGTCCAACCCATGGGCCTATGATAATACGAGGGCATGGGAGTTTTTTGGTCAGGTCGAGCATCATCTGGCGAACGGCTGGACGTTCAAGATCAATGCGATGCATTCCGACAAGGAACTGGACCGCATCTTCAACTATACCAGCGGCGCTGTTAACCCCGATACACTCGTCGGACCGCGTTATGGCGCTGGCCGCGTCCAGACGACCAACAAGCAGAATGTCTTCGACGTCAATCTGGGCGGCGCGTTTGAGCTATTTGGACGCACCCACGAATTCCTGGTTGGTGCGGATTATCAGAAGGTCGAGGGAACGTGGCTGAACGCCAATCTTTCCACCAATTGGACCGTCTATGTCGACGTGTTCAACCCACAGGCCTGGAATCCGAGCATGACGGCTGCGGACTACAACTACCGGGCCTATTATAACCCCTGGGGACAGGAGCAAATCGGCGGTTATGGCGTGCTGCGCCTGCATCCCACCGATAGCCTACACGTCATAGCGGGGACGCGGGTAAGCCGGTACAAATTCTCTCAGCATATCGAGACCAAGCGCGAGCCGGCGGACTGGACGCTGTTCCAGAGCGTCAGCTTCAAGGAAAGCTCCAAGGCTACCCCCTATGGCGGCATCATCTACGATTTTGCCGACGAATGGTCAGCATTCGCGAGCTACTCGTCCATTTACAAGCCCCAGCCGCTCGTGATGGCTGGACCGGCGCCCGGCACATCGCTGCCTCCGGTTCGTGGCAAGAGCTACGAAGCCGGGGTGAAGGGGCAGATACTGGACGGCAAGGTCAACGCGACACTGAGCTTCTTCCATGTCGAACGCACCGGTACGGCAGTCGCCGATCCGCGCTACGAGGCTACCAGCAGCGCCTATGACGGGAGCTGCTGCTATGTCGCGCAAGGCAAGGTCACAAGCCGCGGTTTTGACGCGGAACTGGCGGGCGAGGTTTTGCCAGGCCTCCAGATGGTTGCAGGATACACGTTCAACAAGACGAAGGATGAGAGCACCGAGAAGGTGTTCAGCGCCATCACGCCCAAGCACACTTTCAAGCTGTCGACTGCCTGGACTCTACCGGGTGCATTCAGGCGCTGGAAGATCGGTGGAGAGGCTCTGGTGAAGAGCCCCCACTATAATTCGGGTGTCGCAGTATCGAACGGCGTGACGGTGCCGTACAACTTCACGCAGAAGGGCTATGCGCTGATCAACGGCCTGATCCAATATGCCATCAGCGAACAGATGTCTGCGACGGTGAATGTCCAGAATATCTTCGACAAAACCTATTATCAGGCGCTGGGGTCGACCAGCTCGAACAATGTCTATGGACAGCCGCGCAATGTCATGGTGACGCTGCGCACTAAGATCTGACATGCCTTTCGGGATCGTCCTCAGTTGGGCGGTCCCGAAATTTCATGGCGACGCATGCAGGCCAGACCGCAGTCTGTTTGTCCTAGGCCAGTAATAATAGCAGCCGGTCCGCTCCTGGGGAACGAAAACTGACCCTTGAATGGCTGCAAAGGGTCGAGGGCGGAAGCCCCAGCTACGCGCCCAAGTCGGCCATTCTTGAGCGACAGGCAAACGCTTGAAACCTGCCGTGCCGGAAAACACCTGATTGTCGGGCAACCCCGACGCCTTCCTGAAAACGAGCGGATTTCCGGAAATGCGGTGGTCTTATCAAAATCTGGCGGTCAATGATGCTTGAGCAGCGCTATCCTGTGGCGATGCCGTCGAGCAAGGCAACCGCTTCAGCCGGAAGCACGAACCCCGCCACGGCCAGGTTTTGCTTCAAGTGCGCGATGGACGACGTGCCGGGGATCAGCAGGATGTTCGGTGAATGCTGGAGCAGCCACGCAAGCGCCACCTGCATCGGGGTCGCGCCGAGACCCGCCGCGATCTCGTCCAGCACCGCCGTCTGCTGATCGGAAAAGCCGCTAAGCGGATAGAAGGGCACATAGGCGATGCCGTCCGCGGCAAGCTCGGCGATGAGCGCCTCGTCTCCGCGATGGGCAAGGTTGAACTTGTTCTGCACGCAGGCGATTTCGATCAGCCGGCGTGCCTCGCGCACCTGCGCCGGTGTCGCGTTGCTGATGCCGATGTTTCGGATCAATCCTTCCTGGCGAAGCGCGTCCAGCACCGCCAGCGGCTCCGCGACCGATCCTTCGGCAGGCAAGCTCTCGTCGAGCATCAACCGGAAATTGACCAGTTCTAGGGTTTCGAGCCCGAGCCGACGCAGATTGTGATGAACCGCGCCGCGCAGTTCGTCGGCGCTCGCCGCCGGGTTCCATGATCCATCGACGCCGCGCTTCGCTCCGACTTTCGTCACCAGCATCAAATCGGCGGGATAGGGGTGCAGCGCCTCGCGGATCAGCTCGTTGGTGATGTGTGGGCCGTAATAGTCGCTGGTGTCGATGTGATCGACGCCGCTCGCGATCGCCGCGCGAAGGCCCCCGAGCGCGGCGCTGCGGTCGCGCGGCGGGCCGAAAGCGTTGGGGCCGGCGAGTTGCATCGCGCCGTAACCGATCCGCCGGACGGTACGGTCGCCGAGCCGATAGGTTCCGGCTGTGTCGAGTGCGGACATGAAAGTCTCCTGAAAGCGTTAGATGGAAAAGAAAGTAGTCAGCGCGGAGTCGCCGCCAGCTTGAACGCCAGCCCGACGAAGACTGCGGCTGCGACGCGATTGAGCAGGATCTGACTGCGGTCCGAACGGCGCAGCCATCCGCTGAGCCAGCCCGCGGCGGCCGATATGGCGAAGAAGGCGCAGAGCGAGCACAGGATGAAGAGCGCGCCGAGCATGAGCAACTGCGTGCTGAGGCTGCCCCGCGCGGGCGACGCGAACTGAGGCAGGAAGGCAAGAAAGAACACTGCGATCTTGGGGTTCATCAGATTCATGATGATGCCGCGGCGATAGGCCCTCCCCGTTGACTCGGCTACGGGAGCCCTGGTCGCGGGCCGGGCATTCACTGCCTGCCAGGCGAGGTACAGGAGATAGGTCGCGCCAAATACCTTCAACGCATTGAACGCGACCGGCGACGTATAGACCACAGCACCAATGCCGAACGCCGTCGCGGCCGAATAGACCGCGAGGCCGGTACTTAAACCCAACGTCAGGACGATGCCCGTCCGCGCGCCGTGCATTGCCGATTGCGTAAGGACGAACAGGTTGTCCGGCCCCGGCACAAACGCCAGCAGTAGAGCGGTCGCGCAGAACGCGGCTAACACATCGATCGGTATCATCGTGGTCACACCATTCACTTGGTTCGAACACCGTATACGTCATCAGTTGTGCGGTTTCTGCGCAATACGAACGGAGATTCCGTATATTCGCGCATCAGGATAGCGTTCCTGCAGATAAGGGTGCTAGGATCACGCATGAACAATCCCGCTCCGCTATCACTCGATCGAATCGACTTTCGCCTGTTGGCAGCGATCCAGCAGAACGCTGACCTGACCAATGTGGAGTTGGGCGAGCGAGCACATCTTTCGCCGAGCCAGTGCGCCCGCCGACTCGATCGGTTGCGGCGCGAAGGCTATATAGAACGAACGGTGACACTGCTCGATCCGGCACGCTTCGGACTGACCATCCTCGTCCACACTGCCATCAGCCTGCGAACACACGATCCCGAGCGAACCGCCGCTTTCGTGGCGTTCGTCAAGACAGCGCCCGAAGTGCTTGAATGCTACGCGCAGACCGGCGACGCAGATTTCATGATGAAAATCATCGTCAGCGATTTACGCGACCTCAACGCCTTCTTCGACCGGTTGCTGCTCGTGGCCGGCGGCGTTGCGGCGATGCGGTCGGGCGTGGTGATGCGGACGATCAAGCAGACCACCGCCATTCCGCTGCCGGGTTAAGAACTCCTGCTTTGGTCCACTCCTTATGGGTGAACCAAGGTGCGACTTAACGGACAAACGTCAATCGTCCATTCGCGAATGATATTGCGGGTACGCCAGACCAGGCTGACTTTAGCACGAAGATGATCAGCAACGTCCGTCGCAGGCGACCGAAAATCAAATGTTTTCCGACATGGCCAAACGGCAGCGAGTTGCCACCTTGCGCTCCAAACGCGACACGCCGCAATCGGCCAGGCCTTGGGCATCCAGAATGAGAACGCAGAACGACCGCAGCTGAGAACGAAAAATCGACGGCTGAAGGGCAAGAATGGGTCGTTTTTCCAGATTGCACAAATCTCGATCACTCGGGGATGACCGCGCCGGCGCCTCCGGTTAGTTCAGCGAGTCCGGAGGTTACCGCATCAAGCCCACGAGCGCAGCGAACAGCGCGCCGCACAGGATGCCCAGGGCCAAGACACCATCCACCTCAAACGACGATGTTGTGAGGGCTGTGGGGTCACTGCCTGGGCGGCGCAAAGCTTGTTTTTCCAATGGCGGGTTTAGGATGAACAACCATTCTCGTCGATAGTTGCTCGGCTCAGTGGCGGCTTTGAGGTGATCACCCTTGATGATGATCTCGTTTCGACAAGCGACCTGGCCTGATTGATATGATGGTCGCGTGGATATGGTCGGGCATGATCAAGGCGGTGGAACGAAGAGACCCCGCCAATTCTGGCGGGGTCAGGGAGCGATCGATCGTGAAGACGAACGTTGGGTCGCTCGGCTCGAGTAGCAGCTCGATCGTCCGACACCATAACCCCGACGGGGCATTTCTCATCTTGGGACGATGTCACGCGCTTTCATCTCCTCGATGACCTCGCGTTCATAATCGGAGAGATTTTCGGGGTCGGCATCGTTCCAGATAGCGATCAGGCTGGCATCATCGACGTCGCAGACATCCGGCATAGCATCTCTCCTGGCGAAGCGATGCCATCATCGATCGCCTCCTTCGCATCACGCAATCGTTGACGCTCTTCAGGAGTTCCGGGCCGAGGAAATCGGGAAACATTTTGTCATTATCGGAGAATTGATCATCCGCCCCGCGACGCACGTTTATGCACTAAACTACGCCCTGGCGACCTAATCTAGCACCGAACCAGGCGAAGGGTCGACCTCGACACGAGGGGAACCGATGCAATGACGACGCTATGGCTTAAATATTCCCTAAATCCGATAATCGAACATGAGCAATAGTTCATTGAACGCGCACTGGTAATCCGATCACCCTTCTGGCATTCATCAAAAATAACTGCTCGCCAGGAAGAAGGGATAAAAATGTCCGCTGAAGAAACGCTCATCACGCTCACCGCCGATATTGTCGCTGCCCATGTCAGCAACAACAGTGTTGGGATCAATGATCTTCCTTCCCTGATCGCCAATGTGCATGGCGCTCTCGCCAGCCTGAGCGAACCTGCGGTTGCTGAAGAAGTGAAGCCCGAGCCTGTGGTTTCGGTGCGCGCGTCGATCAAGCCGGACTATATTGTCTGCCTGGAAGACGGGAAGAAGCTCAAGATGCTCAAGCGTCACCTGATGACCCATTATCAGATGACCCCGGCGGACTATCGCGCCAAGTGGGGCTTGCCTGCGGATTATCCGATGGTCGCCCCAAACTATGCTGCGCAGCGCAAGGAACTGGCCCACAAGATCGGCCTCGGCCGCAAGCCGCGCGCGGAAGCCGCGGGCGCTACCAAGCCGACCCGCACCCCACGCAAGACGAAGGTCGCCGAACCGGCTTGAGGACAGCTATGCGGGGACCGGCAGAGCCGATCCCCGCATCCTCCTGCGATCACGCGACCAGCGCCTCTTGCGGCACCACGATCATGCCCAGAACATGGTCAGCCCACGCCTGCAGCATCCGCCGACGCGGCGTCAGGTAGAGGGCGCTGTTGTAGGCCCCACGCACATCATCACGATCGGCATGGGCCAGCGCCATTTCGATCCAGTCAGGCCGGTAGCATTCCGCCTCATTGGCCCAGGTCGAGGCAAGACCCCGGAACCCATGCACCGTCTGACGCCCGCGATAACCCATGCGGTAGCAACCATAGATCATCGTATTCTGCGATATGGGTAGCGCGGTCTTGTCGCCGGCAAAGACATAAGGGCCGCGGCTGTAAACCCTGACGCTGTCGAGCAAGGCGACGGCCTGCCGCGACAGCGGCACAATATGCTCACGCCCCATCTTCATCCGCTCGGCCGGCACCCGCCAGATGGGATCAGGGCCATCCAGCCCCTCAAACTCCTCCCATGTCGCATGGCGGGTTTCATTGGTCCGCGCCCAGGTCAGCAGCGTGAACAACAGGGCATCGCGCGTGACCGCACGCCGTCGGGGATTCTCATCGCCATCATAGGCGTCGATCGCCCGAACAAGGGCCGGCAACTCCCCTGCCCCAACCTGGGCCATATGCCGGACCCGAGGCTTGGGCCGCAGCAGGGTAGCAAGCCCTGCTGCGGGATCATGGGTGGCCCAGCCCTGCGGAATGGCAAAGAGATAGACCTGGCTTACGTGCTGGCGCAGCCGGCGGCTGACATCGAGCGCGCCGCGCGCCTCGACCGCCCGCAACATCGTCAGCACATCGCCTGCAGTGATGTCCTTGAGATCGCGCTGCCCGAGCGACGGGAACACATCGCGCTCCAGACGCGACAATATGCGTGCCGCATGCCCCGGCTCCAGCCCGCTCGCCCGGTTACCATGCCAGGCCCGTGCAGCCGCCTCAAAGCTCGTCACAGGAGATGCAGCCTTGGGGCCGGAATCATCGCCCCGTGCAAGAGCAAGTTTGGCCTCAGCGCGGCGCAGCCGCGCCTCAGCAAGCGTAACCTCCGGGTAGCGACCGAAGGAGAGCAGCTTCTCCTTGCCGTCGAACCGATATTTCATCCGCCAAAGGCGCGAGCCCGTTGGCCGGACAAGTAGATAGAGACCACCGCCATCGCCGAGCTTGTAATCCTTCGATCGCCGGCTGGCGTAGCGAACCTCGAGTTCCTTGAGCGGCATAGGGGGTATCTCCTGCTGGGCACAGGCATTACCCTCCAAAACACCCCCAAAAGCAAATCGACGTCCTGGCATCAGGCGCGATCCGATGGGCGGCGCTGCATCCCCAAGAAACCACGCAAATCCGCCAAAAAAGACATAAAAAAACCGCCGCGGAATGATCCGAGACGGTTTGGTCTTTTAGTATGTGGTTGCGGGAGTAGGATTTGAACCTACGACCTTCAGGTTATGAGCCTGACGAGCTACCGGGCTGCTCCATCCCGCGACACTGGGCTTTTGTGTGGCCCTGACATGCAAAAAGGGCGGCTTTGCGGGCCGCCCTGTTTTGTAACATTGTGATGGGTTTTTGATCCGTTGCTATGCGCGTGCTTCAATGCCTGGCGACGCCCTACTCTTCCAGTGCTTGAGCAATAGTACCATCGGCGCAGACTGGTTTCACGGCCGAGTTCGGGATGGGATCGGGTGGGTCACAGACGCTATGGTCACCAAGCAATGAAGCAGGCGCATAACTGCGGGTTTTTAATCGATACCGTGCACTATTCACTTTCACTTGGGAAAGTGAACAACAAGAACTTTGTGTGTTTGATGTTCGTATATCTGGGCTGGCTTAACACCACGCCATCAGCGTTTTTGCTGTTTCCAGCATTGTCGTTGATGGTGGGACTCTTAAGCGCGAACAGAGCAATTAGGACTGGTTAGCTCCATGCGTTACCGCACTTCCACATCCAGCCTATCAACGTCGTGGTCTACGACGGCTCGATGAAATCTTATCTTGAGGGAGGCTTCCCGCTTAGATGCTTTCAGCGGTTATCCCGTCCATACATAGCTACCCTGCTGCGCCACTGGCGTGACGACAGGTACACCAGAGGTATGTTCAACCCGGTCCTCTCGTACTAGGGTCAACTCCTCTCAAATTTCGACGCCCACGGCAGATAGGGACCAAACTGTCTCGCGACGTTCTGAACCCAGCTCACGTACCACTTTAATTGGCGAACAGCCAAACCCTTGGGACCTGCTCCAGCCCCAGGATGTGATGAGCCGACATCGAGGTGCCAAACGATTCCGTCGATATGAGCTCTTGGGAATCATCAGCCTGTTATCCCCGGCGTACCTTTTATCCGTTGAGCGATGGCCCTTCCACGAGGGACCACCGGATCACTATGACCGACTTTCGTCTCTGCTCGACTTGTCAGTCTCGCAGTCAGGCGGGCTTATGCCATTGCACTCTAACAGACGGTTTCCAACCGTCCTGAGCCCACCATCGCGCGCCTCCGTTACTCTTTAGGAGGCGACCGCCCCAGTCAAACTACCCGCCACAGAGGGTCCCTGCACCGGATAACGGTGCGAGGTTAGACATCAGAAAACAACAGGGTGGTATTTCACCTATGGCTCCACATCAACTGGCGTCAATGCTTCAAAGCCTCCCACCTATGCTACACAGTTCTTTCCTAATGCCACTCTGAAGCTGCAGTAAAGGTGCACGGGGTCTTTCCGTCTAACCGCGGGTACTCCGCATCTTCACGGAGAATTCAATTTCGCTGAGCATATCCTGGAGACAGTGGGGAAGTCGTTACGCCATTCGTGCAGGTCGGAACTTACCCGACAAGGAATTTCGCTACCTTAGGACCGTTATAGTTACGGCCGCCGTTTACCTGGGCTTCAATTCAGAGCTTGCACTCCTCCTCTTAACCTTCAGGCACCGGGCAGGCGTCAGGCCCTATACGTCGTCTTGAAGCCGACTTAGCAGAGCCCTGTGTTTTTGCTAAACAGTCGCTACCCCCTGGCCTGTGCCCCCCATCAAAAGTTGCCTTAAGATGGGGCCTCCTTCTTCCGAAGGTACGGAGGCAATTTGCCGAGTTCCTTCAGGATACTTCTCTCAAACGCCTTGGTATACTCTACCATTCCACCTGTGTCGGTTTAGGGTACGGTCTATACGGTGGGGCTATTTCCTGGGACCCCTTCACTGCCCGGAGCAATCCAATAAGCCCGAACAATTTACGGCATCCGTCACACACCACCAGGCCCACGAATATTAACGTGGTTCCCATCGACTACCCCCTTCGGGCTCGTCTTAGGGGCCGGCTTACCCTGCTCAGATTAGCTTTAAGCAGGAACCCTTGGAATTTCGGCGAGAGGGCATCTCACCCTCTTAATCGCTACTCATGTCTGCATTCGCACTTCCGATACCTCCACGGTCGGTTACCCTTCCGCTTCAACGGCCTACGGAACGCTCCGCTACCGCTCAGTCAAAGACTGAACCCTAAGCTTCGGTGCATCACTTTAGCCCCGTTACATCTTCGCCGCAGGATCTCTTATTTAGACCAGTGAGCTGTTACGCTTTCTTTAAAGGATGGCTGCTTCTAAGCCAACCTCCTGGTTGTTTTGGAAATCCCACATGCTTTCCCACTTAGTGATGACTTGGGGACCTTAGCTGTAGGTTAGGGCTGTTTCCCTTTTGACGACGGACCTTAGCACCCGCCGTCTGTCTGCCGAACTAGACTCGTTGGTATTCGGAGTTTGGTTAGAATTGGTAGATCTCGCGACCCCCGCATCCATCCAGTGCTCTACCCCCAACGGCAAATATTCGACGCTCTACCTCAATAGATTTCGCGGAGAACCAGCTATTTCCCGGCTTGATTGGCCTTTCACCCCTAAGCACAACTCATCCGACAATTTTTCAACATTGAACGGTTCGGTCCTCCAGTGCGTGTTACCGCACCTTCAACCTGGTCATGCATAGATCGCCGGGTTTCGGGTCTAATGCATCAAACTATGGCGCCCTATTCAGACTCGCTTTCGCTGCGCCTACACCTAACGGCTTAAGCTTGCTTGATACACTAAGTCACAGACCCATTATGCAAGAGGTACGCGGTCAGGTCTCAAGGACCCTCCCACTGCTTGTAGGCATCCGGTTTCAGGTACTGTTTCACTCCCCTCATCGGGGTGCTTTTCACCTTTCCCTCACGGTACTGGTTCACTATCGGTCATGTACGAGTATTTAGGCTTGGAGGGTGGTCCCCCCATGTTCAGACAGAGTTTCACGTGCTCCGCCCTACTCAAGTCCTGATGTTTCATTTTCGCATACGGGGCTGTCACCCGCTATGGCCGAACTTTCCAGATCGTTCTGCTAATTAAACATCAGGCACTGGCCTGGTCCGCGTTCGCTCGCCACTACTAACGGAATCTCGGTTGATGTCTTTTCCTCCGGGTACTGAGATGTTTCAGTTCTCCGGGTTCGCTTCACCAAAGCCTATTTTATTCAGCTTAGTGATACCTCTCCCATTTAACTACGCGCCTGGAAAACCAAGAACGGAATTAAATGGTGAAGGTGGGTTGTCCCATTCGGAAATCGCGGGATCAAAGCCTGCTCACGGCTCCCCCACGCTTATCGCAGCGTGCCACGTCCTTCATCGCCTGTACATGCCAAGGCATTCACCAGATGCCCTTACCTCACGCTTGAGAGTCCACACCACCAACGACAATACTGGGTAGCATTTGCCATTAGCTGTATCGGTGTGGTTATTAAACTCAGCCAGATAATCTTGTGTGTACAACATTTGATCGACTTTCCGCTGCTTGCCTTGCGGCAAACACCAAAAAACCAATCCCATGTCGCCACGGCATCGATTAAAAAACCCATTCACAATGTCAAAGA
>NZ_JAYRCS010000001.1:0-1180000 GCF_049472635.1 Sphingobium salicis subsp. salicis | reverse complement strand
CAATCCGGCCGCGATCCCATCGCCCTCGCCTCCGCAAAGACGACGACGTCATGCGCTTCCTTCCACATTGACGGGACAGCAACGTCGGAAACCGGCGTCGGGCCCTGGGGATAGTTCATGATCTTTGCACAATTTGCGCAATCTCCCGTCGCGACACCGGATATTCCGTGATGGAAAGTGGGGGGTCGCTCGTTCTGGACATCGGGTCGGAAGAATAAGGCGTGTCCGTGATACGAAGGTGCAGAAGAGCCGGTGTCGCGCGGCCGGGGCGGCATGCGCTGCGCCGGATCGCGACAATCGGCGCGCCCCTATTCCTGGCCATGTCCCTCATCACCGCCCCGGCATTCGCGCGCAACGGCGGCGACACGGCTTTCGACATACCCCCTCAGAAGCTCGAAACCGCGATCCAGCAGCTTGCCCTGCAGGCCGGGCGGCAGATCGTCTTCCGATCCGCCCTTGCCGGTTCGGCGACGTCGCACCGGCTGTCGGGCACCATGCCCTTTTCGAGCGCGCTGCGCCGGCTGCTCAAGGGCAGCGGCCTGACCTTCCGCGAGACGGACGCCCATGTCATCCTGATCGAGCCGGCCTCCCCTGTCCGCAGCACGACCGACATTGCCGCCGCCGCCCCCTCATCCCCCCTGCCCCCGGCCCGCCCGCTGATCGTCACCGCGCTGCGTCGCACCGACCCGGTCAGCTTTGCCGGCGACCTGCGGCTGCGGCCCAGCGCGGCGGGGATTGCCGCCCTGGTCGAAGCCAGTCCGGGCATCAGCAGCGAGCCGGGCAATGCCGGGCAGCGGGCGCTGGTCGTGCGCGGCGTCGGCATGGCCGGGGAATCCACCACTCTGGTCTATTTCGGTGATGTGCCGATCGCCGGCCCGTCGGGCACCGGCAGCGACGCCGCGCGCACGACCAGCGACCTGTCGCTGGTGGACGTGGCGCAGGTCCGCATCGCGCGCACCGCACGCAGCGCCGAACATGGCGTCGGCGCGCTCGCTGGCGAGATCGAGATCGCGCCCGAAGAACCGCATCTGGGCCAATGGGGCGGCGGCGCCAGCCTGGGCCTGGGCATGCAGCAGGGCGGCGAGCCGGATCTTTCGGCCTCCTCCACGCTCAATATTCCGCTGGGCGCGCGCGCCGCCCTGCGCGCGACCGCCTATGCCAGCCGCGCAGGCGGCTATGTCGACAATGTCCGCACCGGCGCGCGCAACGTCAATGACGACGACATATCGGGGCTGCGCCTGATCGCGCGGATCGTGCCGCAGCCCGATCTCGACATATCGGCGCTGCTCACCTGGCAGCATCGCCGCATCGCCGACGCCTCCTCCTGGTTCCAGTCGCTCGACTCCTATCGCACCGATCGCTATTTCGCCGCGCCCACCACCCATGACTTCCTGATGGGGCGGCTCAAGATCGGCTACGGCGGCGGCCCGGTCCGCCTGACCAGCATCACCGCCGCCTATCGCTGGTCGCTCGACCGGCGTTATGATCGGACCAACGCCACCTTGCTGCAGGGGCAGGATCCCGAAGCCTGCCAACGCTATTTCGGGCTCGACAGTCCATCCTGCGATCCGGCGCAGACGCAGCAGTTCGCGGATTATGCCGCCAGCCTCGCGCCATCGCTGCTGCATATTCCGATCGTGTCGACCCGCATCCTGCAGGAACTGCGCCTGTGCCATGACAATGTTCACGGGCTGGGCTGGGTGGCGGGCGTGCTGATCGACCATCGGAGCGAGCGGCTGCGCAGCGAACTCTCTTCCTACAGCGGTGATCCCGATGTGACCGGCGAACTATTCGGCGCGCGCCGGCTGGCGATCAGCCGCGACCAGGCGGCGCTGTTCGGGACGCTCTCCTATCGCGAGGACGACCTGCTCGTCTCCCTCGGCCTGCGCTATGACGATTATCGCGTCGCGTCGCAGAATGACGTGGTCGTGCCCAATCTGCTCAGCGGATCGATCGACTCCTGGCCGCGCACCGTCAGCCGGTCGGGCGGGCTCAGCACGCGCGTCCATATCGACCTGCCGATCGCGCCGGGGGCCAGCTGGCATACCCAGCTGACGCGCAGCATCCGGCCGGGCGGGGTCAATACGGCTTCGGTATTGCTGCCCGACCGGCGCACCTATGATGGCGACAGCCTGTGGGGCGCCGAACTGGGCTTCAACCTGCATCTCTGGCGCGACAGCGAGATGACGCTGACCGCCTATATGAACGACTGGCGCGACATGCAGTATCGGGCGCTGTCGGAAAATCGCTCGCACGCCTATCTGGTCAATGTCGGCAATGCGATGATTTTGGGCACCGAGTTCGAACTGGTCGCCCGGCCGCTACCGGGCCTGACCGCCCGGCTTGAAGCCAGCCTGATCCGCGCCGACCTGACCCGCGTCTCCGACGCCGCGCCGCTGGTCGGCGGCGCCGACAAGGGCGACAGCATCCCCTTCGTGCCGCATCGCCGGTTGCAGGCCAGCCTGGCGCGCAACTGGTCGGTCGGCGGCCATGGCCAACTGACGGTCGAGGGCGACTGGCAATATCAGTCGGGTTCCTGGTCCACCTTCACCCGCGACGATCCCGATTTCGTCGAGACGTCGAGCTTCTCGCTGTTCGGTGCGGGGGTCAGCTGGCGCCGGGAACGGACCAGCCTGTCGCTGCGGGCACGCAATATTTTCAATCGCGTCGCGAATTTGCGCGCGGTGACTAACGGATATGGGGTCGGTCAAACGTTCAGTTCAGGACCGCGATCGATCCTGCTGAGCTGGGACCGGCATTGGTGATGCGGGTCGCCGGGGCGGCCCGCAAGGGGTTTGAAAGCGCGGACAAGGGGTTTCGGGGTTGAACCGTCTATCAGGATCGTCATTGCCGCAACCGGGCGGGGCGGAAAACAGGGCGACCGACTATTCCGCCTATATCCCGGCGCTGCGCCGCTATTTTGCCCGCCGCGTCACCAGCGCCCATATCGTCGACGATCTGGTGCAGGACGTGATGCTGCGCATGCATGTGCGCCAGTCGCCCGACGGCATCGACAATCTGGAAGGCTATATCTTCCGCACCGCATCCAGCGTATTGCGCGATCAGGCCCGGCGCGATCAGGTCCGTCATGCCAAGGGGCATGATGAACTGACGGAAAAGGATCATCCTGCTGAGGAACGGACCGCCGACCGCGTCTTACAGGCAAGGGAAGAGATCGCCCAGGTCGTCCGCGCGCTGGAAGAGCTGCCGGAACGGACCCGCGACATCTTCCTGATGCGGCGCTACGAAGGGCTGGCCTATGGCGATATTGCGGAAAGGCTGGGCATTTCGGTGAGCGCGATCGAGAAACATGTCGCCAAGGCCGTCGCGCATATCGCCCGGCGCATGGCACGATAGGATAGCGGTCACTTCATGACCCAGGACGGGGACGACCCCTTCGACATCGCCGCCGCCCATTGGGCGCGGTTGCAGTCCGGCACGGCGACATCCGCCGAGCGGGCGGCGATCGCCGCCTGGTGCGACGCGGCCCCGGCGCATCGCGCGGCCATGGACGCGGTCGAGCGCGGTTGGGACGTCGCCGGCGCTGCGGAACAGGATGATGCGATCGCGGCGATGCTCGCCCAGATGCAGGCGCGCCAGACCGAAGCCTCCGCCCCCTCGGCCGGCCGCCGCCCCTGGCGCGCGGCCTTGCTGGCGGCCTCGCTGACCGCGCTGCTGGCGGTGCCGGCGACGCTCTGGTTCACCAGCCGCCCCGCCGACCATCCCGTGCCCCCTGCGCTGTCCGGCGAACAGGTGGCGCAGGCGACGGGCACGCGCCTGTTCAGCCCGGCCGGCCGCCGCCGCAATATCCAACTGCCCGATGGTTCGCGCGTGATCCTGGACGCCGACAGTGCGATCCGCTTCGCCTTCTCCACTGACAAGCGGGCGGTCGCGCTGGAATCGGGCCGTGCCTATTTCGCCGTCCAAAAGGACAAGAGCCGCCCCTTCAGCGTGTCGGCCGGCAAGCTCACGGCCACGGCAGTCGGCACCGCCTTCGACGTGTCGCGCCTTTCGGGCCGGGAACAGGTGACCACGACCGAGGGGCTCGTCCGCGTCGTGACGGCTGCGGCAACCCACAATGGCAGCCGCGCCACCCTGCTGCCCGCCGGCATGCGGCTGACCCAGAAGGATCAGAGCGTTTCGGTCGACCCGGTCGACGTGACCCGCGAAAGCGCCTGGCGCGACGGGCGCATCGTCTTCACCGGTCGCTGCCTGTCCGATGTCGCGGCGGAAATGAACCGCTATGGCTCGGGCCGGCTGGAGGTGAAGGAGGATGCCGCGCATATCGCCATCAGCGGCGTGTTCGACATCGACAATGCCGATGGCCTGGCCGAAGCGCTGGAGCAGCAGGGGCTGGTCCATGTAGCGCGTAGCGCCGACCGGATCGTCCTGACCCGCGGCGACCAGATCATCCCCGGCGACTGCGCCGTCCGGGGCTGATCCAAAAAAACGGGGCGTCCGATGACGCCCCGCTCCTTTCCTTATTTCCGATCGGCCGCGCCATAGAGCAGCGCGTTGAACAGGAATTTGAACGTGCCATAGGATTGGGCGCGCTGCGCCACTTCCGGCCCCATCACCAGCAGCTTGCCCTTGCCGACATCGACATCGGCGACGGCGATCGTGCCGGCCAGCTTCTCCTGCCCCACGGCCCAGCCGCTGCGCAGCAGGTCGCGGCCCTCGAACCAGGACACCTGGCCATAGGGGGTGGCATTCGCCGTGACGAAGGTCTGCGAGCGGTTGAAGAACATGTCCACCTGGTCGGGCAG
The DNA here is from genome assembly GCF_049472635.1 of Sphingobium salicis subsp. salicis. NCBI lineage: Bacteria > Pseudomonadati > Pseudomonadota > Alphaproteobacteria > Sphingomonadales > Sphingobiaceae > Sphingobium > Sphingobium salicis. The sequence continues at coordinate 1,175,234 of NZ_JAYRCS010000001.1, read as the reverse complement.
GCCATAGGCCAGCGGCTGGCGGTTATCGACGCGCGCGCGCAGGATCGATCCGGGGATGAAGAAGCTCTTGGTGTCGAGCGGCTTCATCGCCCCCTCCACTTCCCGTGCCAGCGCGGGCTTGAGCGGTGTGCCAAGCAGGTCGATGAAGCGGGCCGAATTGCCGATCGCGACCACCGCGCCGCCATTGCGGGCGAAGTCCGCAACCGCCGGCACCGTCTTGGCATCGGTCAGGTCGCCCAGCATCGGCACGAACTCGGCCGGCGTATCCTTGACGTCCGGCTGCTTGCCGGCACGGGCCGTTCCCCAGGCGCCGCTCGGCGGCAACGCCCCATCGGCGAACAGCAGCACATCATAATCCTTCGCCAGATTGCCGGCATCCAGACGCTTGGCATAGACCGGCGCGAACGGGAATTCGAACTTCTCCAGCAGGAAGCGGGTCCAGCCGGTCGGGATATTGCCGCCATAGCGATCGACCAGGCCGATGCGCAGGGGTTTGAGCGCAATGCGCTCGCCCTGCGGCGCGGCATCGACAGCATGGGCGGTCAGACCCAACTGCGTCACCGCATCGCCGACGATCTTCTGCGCGTCGGCCGATGCCGGAATCCAGATCGCGCCGGCCTGCATCGCCTCGCCATCGGCGCTCACCGCCTGCTTCAGCCAGGCCGGACGCACGCCCGCCTTCAACAGACGGTTGGTCAGGATGAAGCTGTTGTTGCTTTCATGGCCGACGATCCAGCCCGCCTTGCCCTGGCCGACGATCCGGCCGGGCGGCGGCGCCAGCAGATCGGGCACCGGGGTGAAATGCTGGTCCAGCCCGTCGAGCAGCCGGTCGAAGCCGATCCCCATCTGATAGGCCAAAGTATAGCCGGTAATGTCATAGGGCGCCTTGGGCGGGCCGCCGGGGAAATCCGTATCGTGCGGATGGTCCTGCGGCTCGAACATGTCGATCACATGCGGGCGATAGGCCTGGTCGGTGCGCACGATATAGGCGCCGGCGGCATAGCTTTTCCCACCCGCTTGGAAGGGGGCGTCGGCCCGCTCCACCTCGACGCCATTCTTGATGAGGGCATTGAGGAAGGCGATCGCGGTGGGCATGTCGCGCTGGTCGGCGGGGATGATGTATGCGCGCGGATCGCGCTCGGCCGGGGCCTGCAACATCGTCTTGTAGAGGCCGGGATCGACCTTCTTGGGTCCACGCCCTTCGTCCAGCGCCTTGGCATTGGCCAGCCGGTCGACCTTGGACGGGGTGATGGTCCAGCTATCCTTGCTGCCCTTCTCGATGCTGTTGGCGCCCATCTTCCAGATGTTGAACAGCAGTCGCTCGCGATTGCGCGAAGCATAGTCGATGACCGCGCGGTCCAGCGTCCACTGATAGTCGAGCGAATCCTGCAAATGCCAGTCGCGCGGGCCGATCGGCATCATCTCGTCGCCGCGCGGCAACTGGGTCGATGGCACCAGCGGGATCTTCGCCGGGGTCGGCCCGCCGATGATCTCGGTCAGCAGGCCGATGCTGTTGTGGAAATAGGCGACCGATCGTTCCATGCCATTGTGCCAGGTCGAATAGGGCGCCGCGCTGCGCGTGCCAGAACCGGCCTTGCCTTCCGAAATCAGGCGCGAATGCATGGCGAAGCCGACTTCGTTGAGCTGCGCCATGACGATCGGGTCATAGTTGAAATTGAACGGATCGCGGAACGGCGGCACGAACACCACCATGCCCTCCGGCCCGGTCTGATGCTGGTTATAGACGATCTGCGGATACCATTGGCGGAACAGCACCCGATTGACATTCTCGGTCTCGGGCATCGCCGCCATGAAGCTGTCGCGGTTATTATCGTGCCCGATATATTTCTGGTAGAGGCGCGGCAGCGTCGCCATTTCGCGCTTCTTGGGATCGGCCGAACGCATATACCAGTTGGCGACCAGTTCCATGCCGTCGGGATTGTCATGCGCGAACAGGATGATGCAGTCGTCCAGCATGCGCATCGTTTCCGGGTCCGACTGGGTCAGCATCCGGTAAAGCACCTGGATCTGCCCCTGCGACGTCACCGTCTCGGTCGCGTGCATGCCCGCGTCGATCCAGACCACCGCCTTGCCCTGCGCCGCCAGCGTGCGCGCCTGCGCCTCGTCCACGCCATGGGCGCGGGCCAGCTTCTCGGCAATGGCGCGATACTCGTCCAGCTTGGCGAGGTTCGCAGGCGAGGAGACGATCGCCATCCATTGGCTGCGCCCTTCCGCGCTCTTGCCGATGTCGACCAGCTTCATCCGGTCGCTCTGGGTCGCCAGCTTCTGGAGATAGGCCTCATATTCGCTGTAGTTGGCGAGATAATAGTCGGTCCCCGGCGGCTGCTTGAAGAAGCGCTCGGGCGGGGTCGGCGTGCCGGATTGGGCGGTGGTCTGAGCCGCAGCAGGAACCGCCTGCAACAACAGCGCGCCCGACAGGAAAAGCCAATGGGGTTTCATGCAATCTCTCCAGATATCTGGTCGTAAGCGGGCAGAAAGAGGAAAGGGCGCGATGCTCGATCGCGCCCTTTGAAATAGGCCGTCAGCCCTTAGTAGAAGCGGACATTGTCGATCTGCAACCACATGCGCTTGCCGGGACCGCGCGATCCGCCGAACTCGACCTGGGTGATGCCGTCACCGGTGAAGGCCGGGCCGACCTTGCCGCGCCGCTCGACCGGCTTGAACTGGTTGAACGGCACCTCGACCGCAGCCCAGCCCGCGCCGCCCTGCACCTGCGCTTCCCACACGCCGTCCAGGCCGTTCAGGCGGACGGTATAGGCGCCGTCGCCCTTCAGCTCGAACCGCAGGCCCTTATAGCCGCTGATCTTCGCCGGGGTGATCGACCCGCGGCTCAGCGGAATGGCAAAGCCGGCATAGGCCGCTTCCTTGACCGCCATGCGCGCCGACAGCGACAGCGCCTTGCCGCCCTCGTCGCGCGGCACCGTCTGGGTGATCTCGACCGACCGGTCGATGCCGCCATCGGGCGTGTCGACGCGCAGCGTGTCGATCGACGAGCGGCGATCGTCGCGCTCGAAATCGTCGATCAGCGCAGGCACGCTGATCGAGGGCAGACGGTCGGTCTTGTTGGCGGCGGGCAGCGCCGGGGCGCCGGCGCCATAGGCCAGCTTGCCGTCGATCAGCACCTGCGAGACCTTATAGACATCCTTGATGTTGGTCCAGGGCGTGCCGTCGATCAGCACGATGTCGGCGCGCTTGCCGACCGCAATGGTGCCGCGATCGGCATCGATGCGCATGACCTTCGCGCTGGTCTGGGTGCCGGCGACCAGCGCCTGGCTCGGCGTCAGCCCGGCCTGCACCAGCAATTCCATCTCGTGCAGGGTCGACGGGCCATGCGGCGTGCCCGGCATGCCCGCATCGGTGCCCAGCGCGATCGGTACGCCGGCATCGAACAGCGCCTTCACATTGCCCAGCGCAAAGCCGAACTTGCGGAAGGTCTGCTTCAGGCGCGGATCGTCCGCCTTCACGTCGCCGCGCTTATAGGGATCATAGACCGCCAGCGTCGGCGCCATCGCCATGCCGCTCTGCTTGATCGCGGCGACTTCCTCGGCGGTGATCGGCCGGTCCTGCAGGCCATGGGCCAGCGAGTCCACGCCCGCCCGCGCCGCGACCAGGCCGCGATCGACGGTCACGGTGTGGGTCAGCACCGGCCAGTTCTGGACATGCGCCGCCTCGACCGTGGCCTTCAGCGTCCATTCGTCCATGCTGGTATTGTCGGGCGACACGCCATAGCGCCAGCCATCGGAGAAGATCTTCACCAGATCGGGCTGATAGGGCACCAGGCTTTCGATCGCGGCCTTGCCGGCACCGGGGGTGTTGACCCAGATGGTGGTCGCCTGATCGGCCCAGTCGGCGCCATGGCCGCCGGGCGTGCTGATGCGCGCGGCAAAGCGGACATGGGGCGCGTTCATCTGGCCCAGCCAGGCGCGCAGCGGCGCAAACGCCTCGGGCGCCTCGTTGAAATCATTCACCGTGGTCACGCCGGCCGCGACATAGGCATTGGCGATCTGCGGGAAGGTGCTGGGGCTGCCGCCGGCGGTCCAATGGGTATGGACGTCGAAGAATCCGGGCAGCAGCGCCTTGCCCTTGGCGTTGATGACCCTGGCGCCGCGCGGCACCTTCACATCGGCGCCAACGGCGGTGATGCGGCCATCCTGGATAAGCACGGTGCCGGGCGCGGGCGCCGCGCCGGTGCCGTCGAAAATGGTCGCGCCGACGATGGCGACCGTGCCGCCATCGGCCGGGGCCGAGACGGAGGCGGCGGAATGCAGCGCGATCGGCAAGGCGATGGCCGAGGCCAGCAGAGCAGTGACAACAGATTTACGCATGGGACTTCCCCCTCAAAGGCAATGATTATTCTTCGGTCGCCGGCACGGCGGGCATGCAGAACCAGCATTCGGCATCGCTGCCGATCGGCGCACCCGGCGGGATCGGCGGCGGCGGCGCGATCGGCTCGGCCAGCTTGGCGCGCTCCTCGGGCGAGGCCGTCAGCATGGTGGCAAGATAGCGATTATGCGCAGCGTCGGCGGCGGCGCCGCGCTTGCCGAGGCGCCCGGCCAGGCTTTCCATATGCGCCCGCACGATCGCGATCGCGGTCGACGACAATTGCTTGTCATCGGCCAGGCTGATGAGGCGCAGGACATAGCGGGCACGGACCTGCCGCGCGATTTCCGCCTGCCGGCCCATTGCCCCGGCGGCCATCACCCGATCGTCGATCGCGCCCAGATATTCGTCGAGCGACAATTGGCCGGCATCGGCGGCATGCTGCGCCACCAGCCGGTTGAGCCGCTCGGGCGCCAGCATCGCGATGAAGCTGCCGTCGGCCGCCACTTCGGCCGCGCGCGCCCAGTCGAAGGCGGCGGCGGTGCGGCCGGGCAGCAGTTCGATGTCGGTCTGGCGATCGCTCATGCCCGACTGGATCGATGACAGCAAAGGTGACAGGCGATCGGGCAGATCGAGCGCGGCGGGATCGAGCGTCGCGAGCAATGCGCGCAATGCCGCCCGCTGCTGCGCGGCGTCGACCGGCAGCGCCTGCTCATGGCCGTCGCCCTTTACCGCATAGCTGTAATCCACCCCGCCGATCAGCTTCGACGCGGCCGTCACCTGATAACGGTGGAACAGATAGATCGGCACGATCATCCGGCGCAGGTCGGCGGCCGCCGCCCCGGCCGGCAGATTGTCGAGCCCGAAACGGTCGAGCGCGATCCGGCGCACATCCATGATATGGGTCAGCTGCGCGGCGGCATCCGTACCGTCATCCCACATATTGCCCCAGGGCTGGGCATCGCCATCGCCGCGTGTGTCACCATCGGCGACAAAGCGATAGCCCTTGGCCTGGACCGCGCGGGTCATGGCGTCGAGCGCGCCCTTCTCGTCGGTGCCGGCCGGGAACTGGCGATAGAGCCAGTCGATCGCGAACTTGTCCCAGGCGCCGACGCCGGTGGCATAGGCGTCGGAAAAGTCGAGCGCGCCGTCGCGCACGGCGATGCGCGGCGCAGGATAGTCCATCACCGACGCCCGGTTCTCGAAGGTCGAACCGGCGAAATTGTGCGACAGGCCCAGCGCATGGCCGACCTCATGCACGGCGAGCTGGCGCAGCCGCGCCTTGACTAGCATGATCGGGTCGTCGCTGGCGCCGGTGCCTTCCTTCGCCGCGCCGGCCAGTCCCTCGAAGATCAGCTTGTCCTGCCAGGCGCGCAGCGATCCCAACTGCACCACGCCGCGCACGATTTCGCCGCTGCGCGGATCGACGATGGTGGTGCCGGTCGACCAGCCGCGCGTTTCGCGATGGACCCAGGCGATGACATTGTAGCGCGCGTCCATCGGATTGGCGCCGACCGGCAATTCCTCGACCCGGAAGGCGTCGACGAAGCCGGCGGCGTCGAACGCCTGTGCCCACCATTGGGCGCCTTCCTTCAGCGCATCGCGGATCGCCTGCGGCGCGGCGCGGTCGACATAGAAGATGATCGGCTTCCTGACCGCCGAACGCTCGGCATTGGGATCGGTCTTTTCCAGCCGGAACCGGCGGACCAGCCGGGTGACGATCGGCTCGTCCAGCGCGGCGGCATAATTGTTACGGATGACCTGGACCGACGTGCCGGTGCGCGGATCATGGGCGCGGGTGTGGAAATTGTCGTCGGGCAGGCGAATGAAGCTGTGATGCACCCGCACCGTCAGCCCGCGCGCATCGGGCAGCACCCGCTCGATGCTACGCCCCGGCTCGTCGCTGGTGAAGGTCAGCGCCGCCTCGAACTCGACATTGTCCGGGAAGGCCAGACTCTGCGCCGGATCGACATAGGACAGCGCCGGCGCAATCTTGAAATTGCCGGCCTTGGTCGCCTTCAGTCGCCCGGCGACGTCGAAGGCATCGCGCATCAGCAGGCCGGACAGGTCGAGGGTGATGCCCTTGTCATCTTCGCTGACAATATCGCCCGACCAGATCGGCGAATTGGAGAAGGAGCGCGCAACCGCCTGTTCCTCGCCGGCGTCTCCGTTGAGCGCGCGGAAGCGGTAATTCTCGAACTCGGCCAACACCTTGTTGCCGACCTTGCGGAACAGCAGCACCTGCGTCTCGCCGAGCCGCGCGCGATCCAGGCCGATCTCGGCTGCGCCCAGGCCGCCCGCGATCGAGGGGGTGTAGAGATAGCGGGCGATGACGCCATTGGCGCCCGCCCTGGGCAGGACGATCTTCTGCCCGCCCGCCAGCGTGAACAGGCTGGCCGGGGCCGGACTTGCCGCTACCGGCACAGGCTGGGCCAGCGCGGTGCCGGCCGGCACGCTCAGGATCATCAGGGCGACAAGCGGCAGCGTGCGCAGCGATTTCATCAATAACATGTCCCGAAAGCAAAAAAATGGGCACCGGCCGGATGGCCGGTGCCCCAGGAGGCATCAGAATTTGTGGCTGACGTTCAAGTACCAATAGCGACGCAGCGGCGAATAAAGCTGGCCCTGATAGCCACTGGACGACAGCGGCGGCGCCTTGTCGAACAGGTTGCGCACGCCGATGCGCATGCTGGTGCCGCTCAGCGATCCCTCGGTGAAGCGATACTGGCCATAGAGGTTCGCCGTGGTGGTCGCCTTGACCGTCCAGTAATCGCCGTCGGCGTCGATCAGGCCGGTGTCATAGACCTTGCCGGTATATTGGGCGAAGGCGCCGACCGTCACATTATTGAGCGACCAGGTGAGCGAGGCCGAACCGCGCCACTTGGGCTTGCGGTCGAGCTGCAGCAGGCTGCGGCCGCCCGAGATGTTGACGGCGGCGTCGATGTCGCCCGCGTCCTGCGCCGCCAGCAGTTCGGCGATGCCCGGCGAGGGTTCCTGATAATATTTCAGGAAGTGCGACGCATTGACCGCGAAGTTGAAGCTGCCGACGCTGGTTTCAGGCGTGCGATAGGTCAGGTTGAAATCCAGGCCCTTCACCGTCTGCGGCTGCAAATTGGTATATTGGTCGAGGACGTAGAGAACCTCGCCCGCCGGGGTCAGGCCGGTGCCGGCAAAGGCTTCGACATCCGAAGCGGTCGCCGCGGCCCGGATCACGTTCGGATTGCTCGAACCCTGCTTGCGCAGCAGATAGTCGAGGATCAGCGCATTGCCTTCGCCGAAGATGCCGACCAGGCCGGTCTGGCGCACCCGCCACCAGTCGGTGGTGAAGGTCAGATGGCCCATGCCGTCGGGCAGCGGCGGCTCCAACACGACGCCGAAGGACAGGGTCTTTGCCCGTTCGGGATCGAGGTCTGGGTTACCCGAACGCCGAGCCGAGGTGGTCTGCGCCCGCGAACATTGCGAGAAGTCGGTGATGCGGCCGGCGCGGACGTCCGCCTCGCACATGATATAGTCGGTGCGGCTGTTCGCGCGCGTCACGACCGTTGCGTTGGTCTGCTCCAGGTTCGGGGCGCGGAACGACTTGGCCCAGGAACCACGGAAGCGGATGCCGCGCACCACTTCCCAGGCACCGGCGATCTTGGGCACGGCGACATCGCCGAAATCGCTATAATGTTCGTACCGACCGGCCAGCTGGAGATCCAGGCTGCGCACCAGCGGAATGTCCATTTCCGGCGAAACCAGCGGCACCGCAAATTCCGCATAGGCGCCGAAAACTTCGCGATGGCCGCTGGTGTCGTTGTTGAGCGCGGAGTTGACGAAGTCGCCCGAGACCGCGCCGGTCAGCGGATCGGTATAGGTGATGGTGCCGTCGATGCGCGGATCGCGATCGTCGAGCTGGGTCTCGCGCCGCGCCTCGATACCGGCGGCAAAGCCGACATTACCACCCGGCAGGGTGAACAGGTCGCTCTTGGAGAGGCGGAAGTCGTAGGTCGCCAGGGTCGACTTGGTATAGCGGACCAGTTCCTCGCGCATCGCGTCGATGGTCGACTGGCTGTTCACCGACGTGCCGAAGATGTTGTAGGCGTCCGGGGTCGAGAGCGACAGATATTCCTGCAGCTTGGTGCGGCTGATATTGTCGCTGACGTCGCGGGCCCAGGCTTCGGAATAGCTGATCGCGCTTTCCCAGTTGAAGCCGTTGAACTCGCCGCGCAGGCCGGCCAGCAGGCGATATTGCTGGTTGGTCACGGTGACGTTCATCGGACCGAAGTCCTCGAACAGATAATTGTTGATGGTGAGCGGCAGGCCAGCGGCCGGCGCATTGGTGCCGGCCAGGCGGTTGGGATTGACGGCGCCGTTGGCGAACACGGCCTGACCCAGCGGGTTCCAGTAGTTGCTCGCCGGCACATAGATGGGGATCGAGCTGAGCGTTGCGACCGGGCTCTGCTGTGCCTTGGTCTTGCTGCGATAGAAGCCGGCTTCGGCGAAGAAGGTGACATCGTCGCTGATGTCATAATGGCCGGTCATGAACAGGTTGAGGCGGTTGAGGCGCGGCATGATCGACGTGCCCTGCGCCAGCGAGTCATAACGCAGGTCGCGGTCCGCGCCCGCCGTCGCCATCGCCCCATTCTGGATGCAGCGATCATTGCCGATCGCCGCGACGCAGCCCGTGCTGCTGGTCGGCTGCAGGTGGAACTGGCCCGATGCGTTGGTCAGGGACGTGCCGTTGATGGTCACCGGCACATTGCCATAGGTGCGCAGGTTGGCGAACGGCGTGGTGGTCGACCGGCCGTCGAGCGAGGTCGAGCCTTCGAACGCGGTGCCTTCGAACAGGCCACGGCGGTCGGAGGATTCGGTATAATATTGCTCGGTCGAATCCAGGCCGGTGCCATGGTCATAGCTGCCGAACAGGGTGATGTTGCCACGATTTTCGGCAAAGTTGGTGCCGATCACGCCATTGGCGTTGAACTCGCGCAGGCCGGTGCCTTCCGCGCCGCCATATTGCAGCGACAGTTCCGCGCCCTGATAATCGGTCTTGAGCACGGTGTTGACCACGCCCGCCACCGCGTCCGCGCCGTAAATGGCGGCCGCGCCGTCGCGCAGCACTTCCAGCCGCTCCAGCCCGTTCACCGGGATGGCATTGGTGTTGTAGCTCAGCACCGGCACCAGCTGGTCGTTCGCCTGGCTGGTCGGGTGGGCGACGACACGGCGGCCGTTCAGCAGCACCAGCGTGTTGCCGATGCCCAGGCTGCGCAGGTCGAGCGAGCCGACGTCGCCGCGCGCGCCGTTGGAGCTGCCGGGCAGATACTGGCTGTTGAACTGGACGTCGCCAAATTGCGGGATCGAACGGAACAGTTCGTCGCCCGACACGGCGGCAGCGCTCTTGATCTCGTCGGTCGATACCACCGTGACCGGCAGCGCCTCGTTGATCTTGGCGCCCTTGATCTGCGAGCCGACGACGACGATGCCGTCCGCCGCATCCGCCGCCGGGGCGGCGTCCTGCGCCAATGCGCTGCCTGCGGTCATGGCCCAGCCCATGGCGATCAGGCTCGCCGCGCAGGCTCCCTTGTTCCGATACACACCCATATGTCTTCCCCTGGCTCCCGCCATCCGATCCCTTCGGATGGGCTCTGATCTTTTGAGGTTGTCCCCTCGTCCGGCTGCGTGGCCGGAAACCCTCTCATTGTCGGAGACGCAGGCCCGAAAATTTCCCCCATCAAAAATTTCACTTTTGTGATGGTGGTATCCATCGCCCTGATCGATAAGCCGTTTCACCAGTGGGGGATGGTGCGGACCGCCCCGCTTCATGCAGCCAGGGGATCCATCCATGTCACGCTTCGCCCGCTCCTTCCTTGCCCTTCTCGCGCTCGGCGCATCGGCGCCCGCCCTGGCCGGGCCGCTGGCCGATGGCGACAAGATGGCGATCATGGCGGATGTCGATCGCGGCGCGGACACGCTGGCCAAGAACGCGCTGCAGATCTGGAACTATGCCGAAATCGGCTTTCAGGAGACCAAGAGTTCGGCGCTGTTGCAGCAGCAGCTGAAGGCCGCCGGCTTCACGGTCGAGGCCGGGATCGCCGGCATGCCGACCGCCTTCGTCGCCCGCTTCAGGACCGGCGACGGTCCGGTGATCGGCCTGCTTGCCGAATATGACGCGCTGCCCGGCCTGCCCCAGGCGGCCGAGCCGGTGCGCAAGCCGATCGAGGGGATTGCCGGCCATGGCTGCGGCCATAATCTGTTCGGCGCAGCCTCGGTCGCGGCTGCCATCGCCACCAAGGACTGGATGGTCGCGCACAAGATCAAGGGCGAGCTGCGCCTCTATGGCACCCCGGCGGAAGAAGGCGGATCGGGCAAGGTCTTCATCGTCCGCGCGGGCCTCACCAAGGACGTGTCGGCGATGATCCACTGGCATGCCGCCGACAGCAACAGCGCGTCGCAGAACACGGCGCTCGCCAATATCAGCGGCAAGTTCCGCTTCCACGGCACCGCCGCCCATGCCGCCGCCGCGCCCGAACGTGGCCGCTCCGCGCTCGACGGGGTCGAGGCGATGGACGCCATGGTCAATATGATGCGCGAACATGTGCCGCAGGAAACCCGCATCCATTATGTCATCACCGATGGCGGCAAGGCGCCCAATGTCGTGCCCGACACGGCCGAGGTCTATTATTATGTCCGCCACCCCAATCAGCAGGTGGTCGCCGACATCATGGACCGGGTGAAGAAGGCGGCCGAGGGCGCGGCCATGGGCACCGGCACCACGGTCGAGTTCAACCAGGTCGGCGGCACCTTCGACCTCCTGCCCAACGACACGCTCGGCCATGTCATGTATGACAATCTGAAACAGGTGACCCTGCCCAGCTATAGTGCGCAGGAACAGGCGTTCATCACCCAGATCCAGTCGAGCTTCCCCAAGGGCACGCGCATCGGCGACGGCAGCGTCGAGGCTTATAGCAGCGGCGGCCTGACGCCGGCCTCCACCGATGTCGGCGATGTCAGCTACACGACGCCGACGGTTGGCATGGTCGCGGCCACCTGGGCGCCGGGCACCCCGCCGCACAGCTGGCAGGCGGTTGCCGCGAGCGGAACCAGCGTCGGCACCAAGGGTGCCGTCGTCGCCGCCAAGGCGATGGCGCTGACCGCCGCGCAACTGTTCCAGAGCCCGGACATACTGGCAGAGGCGAAGGCCGAACTGGATCGCCGTCGCGGCAAAGATTTCGTCTATCGCTCGCTGCTGGGCGACAAGGGACCGGCGCTGGAATATCGAAACGGGAAGTGACGGTCCCGAAGCAGGACGATTACTCGCCCGCCTCTTTATAGGCGGGCAACCCCAGCCCCCGGCGGATCGCGAGCGCGCGCAGGCCAAATCCCAGCAGCGCCGCGATCACGCCGGCGACCGGCACATCCAGCCCGGCCAGCCGCAGCAGCACGAACAGGCCGGAGGCGAACGCTGCGGCCGTGACGTATAGTTCGGGGCGCAGCAGGATCGACGGCTCGCCGGCCAGCGTGTCGCGCATGATGCCGCCGACGCAGCCGGTGACCACGCCCATCATCCCGGCGACAAAGGGCGGTACGCCAAAGCTCATCGCCTTGGCCGCGCCGAAGACCGCGAAGGCAGCCAGCCCGATCGCATCGAGCCAGTCGAGCGCATGATCGCTCCACCAGCGGCGCGGCGTGATCCAGACGGTGATGGCGGCGACCATGCACACGATCGACGGCGCCGGATCATGGATCCAGAAGACCGGCGCATCGATCAGCAGGTCGCGCACCGTGCCGCCGCCCACCCCGGTCAGCAGGGCGAAGAACGCAAAGGTCACCAATGTCTGGCGCAGGCGTGCGGCAGCCAACGCGCCGGAAGCCCCGAAGACGAAGGTGCCGATCAGGCTTAACGCCTCCAGCACGGGTCCGATATGGGTGGCGATCGTCGGGGTCGGCGGCAGCATGGCTTTCCGTAGCCGCTATCGGGCGCCAGCGGAAGCCGGCGCCCGAGGGACGATCATTTCCGGCCCTTCTCGGCCGACAAACGGGTCATCAAAATGGCCGCCCGCTTGGCCTGGCGCGGCATGGTGGACAGGTCCGCCTTTTCCGCCGGGCTATGGTCACCCGTCGAGGCGAGGCCAAGACCCACCAGCCCGTCGACATCCTGCGCGACGAAGCTGATATCGCCGGCGCCGCGCTTGAGCGGATCGAGCTCGGGCATTTCAGGCAGGCCCAGATCTTTGTTGATGCCATTCAATTTGCCGAGCAGCGCGCGATTGCCCGCCGTTGGCGCCATGGAGGGATAGCCCAGATCGAAGGCGATGCTGGCACCAGTGCCGGACAGATGGCCGGTATCGACGATCGCCTGCATCTTGGCTCGGACCCGCTCGGTCTGGTCCTGGCTGAGGGTGCGGAAATCGCCCTTGGCGACGGCGATCGGCGGGATGATATTGGTCTTGCCGGTCACGGCGATGCGCACGCCATCCTTGTCGACATCGGCGCTCTGGCCGCCACCGATCAGGCCGACATTGAAGGTCAGGTTGGGTTCCGGCAATTCCTTGCGGAAAGCGGTGATGATCCGCGCCATTTCATAGACGGCGCCATCACCGGCGGCGGCCGAGAAGATGCCCGAACTGTGCGCCGACTTGCCGCTGGTGGTCAGCGTCCAACTGTTGGAGGAGCGGCGCGCGATCGAGCCCATATCCTTGCCATCCTCGCGGCTCAGCCCCTCGAAATCGAGCGCGACGTCGGCGCGCTTGCCGGCCGCGATCAGGTCAGCGCGCGAGATCGAGACCGGATCGCCCGAATCCTCCTCGTCACCGGTCAGCACCACCTCGATATTGGCGTTCTTCAGCGTGCCGGCCGCCTGCATCGCTTTGAGCGCGAGCAGCATCGTGACCACCCCGCCCTTGTCGTCGCCGACACCCGGCCCGGCGGCCCAGTCGCCATCCCGCTTGAAGGTCTGGAACGGCGAGTCCGGCTCGAACACCGTGTCGAGATGGCCGATCAGCAGCATCTTCGTCGTGCCCGCCTTGCCCTTGTGGACCGCGATGAAATGGCCGGCGCGCTTGACCTGATCCATCGGTTTCCAGGTGACAGTGAAGCCCAGCGCCTCGAACTGCGGCCGCAGCATGTCGGCCACCGCCTTGACGCCGGCGACATTCATCGACCCGCTATTCTGATTCACGATCTTTTCGAGGAGGGCGATCGCGGGCTCATGACCGGCATCGACGCTGGCGCCGATCTTCTGTTCGGCCGGGCTCAGCGCCGCCTGTGCCGTGGTCGCCAGCAGCATGGCGCCGCACAGCGCCGCCTTCACAATAGTCTGTCGCATGGGTTCGTAACTTCACCGAAACAAAGGAAGAATGGGCCGCTCCGGGGCAGCTTCAGAATAGAACGGGTGGCGCGCGCAGACACGCCACCCGTCGGATGCTTATTTCGCCAGTTCGGCTTCGATCGCGGCAACCAGCGCCGGATCGTCGGGCGCCGTCGTCGGCGCGAAACGGGCCGCGACGCTGCCATCCTTGGCAATCACGAACTTCTCGAAATTCCACAGGATTTCCGGCACCGGATTGGGCGTCATGCCATAGCCCTTGAGGCGCTCGCGGAAGCTGTCGCCATCGCCCTGCGCCTCCGGCAGGGCGCTCGTCAGTGCGGCATAAAGCGGATGCTTGTCCGGCCCGCTGACCACGATCTTCTCGAACATCGGGAAATCGACGCCGAAATTGGTGGTGCAGAAGGTCGCGATCTCGTCATTGCTGCCCGGTTCCTGGGCGCCGAAATCATTGGCCGGGAAGCCCGCGACCACCAGCCCCTTGTCCCGATAATCGGCATAGAGCTTTTCCAGCCTCTCATATTGCGGCGTCAGCCCGCATTTGGAGGCGACATTGACCGCGAGAACCACCTTGCCGGCATAATCGGCCAGGGTCGCGTCGACGCCCTTGATGGTCTTGAGCGGTATCTGCTGGATGTCGGTCATGCATCGTCTCCCTAGGATATCAGGCAGCGGACCTTGCCATCATATGGCGGCGCCGAAAAGATGGCCCGCCGCAGCGGTGACAGCCATCGCCAGCGCGCCCCAGAAAAAGGTACGCAACATCGACCGGCCCGGCCGCGCCCCACCCAGCCGCGCCCCGACATAGCCCAGCAGCAACAGGCAGAGCAGCGACACCGGCACGACGCTGATCCCGGCCAGCGACGGCGCGATGGCTGCGGCGACCACCGGCGGCGCCGCGCCACAGGCGAAGCTCGCTGCCGAGGCCAGCCCCGCCTGTACCGGCCGCGGCGTGCTGAGGTCGGAAATGCCAAGCTCGTCGCGGGCATGGGCGCCCAGCGGATCGGTCGCCATCAACTGGGTAGCCACCTGCCCAGCCAAGTCCCGGTCCAGCCCGCGCTCGACATAAATGTCGCGCAATTCCTTCCATTCGGCATGAGGCTGCGTCGCCAGCGCCTTCTTTTCCTTGGCAAGATCGGCCCGCTCGGTATCCGACTGGGCGCTCACCGACACATATTCGCCCGCAGCCATCGACATGGCGCCAGCAACCAGCGCGGCGATGCCGGACAGCAGGATGGACTCGCCCGTCGCGCCCGATGCGGCGATCCCGGTCATCAGGCTGGCGGTCGACACGATGCCGTCATTGGCGCCCAGCACGGCCGCGCGCAGCCAGCCGACCCGGTTGACATAATGGACGGCATGATGCGGCCGTGGCGGCTCGACGCGCGGCGTGGTCATATGATGGAGCCCCCTGTCAGATCATCCAGCCCGTTGGCTATCAGATGCAGGGGACAGCGCAAGGGGCTCAGCCCGAGCCCTCGGCCTTCTCCGCCAGTTCCAGCCAGCGTTCCTCGGCCGCGTCCTTCTCCGCCCGCGCCCTCTCGATCGCAGCCGTCAGCGCCGCGAATTTCTTCGGGTCGCGGGTATAAAGCGCCGGGTCGGCCAGCGCCTCCTCGTCGCGGGCGATCGCCGCTTCCAGTTCCTCGATCTTCTTGGGCAGCAGGTCGAGGTCGCGCTGGTCCTTGTAGGTCAGCTTGGTCGAGGCCGGCTTGGGCGGCGGCGGGGCCGCAGCCTCCTTCTTCTCCGCCTTGGGCGCGCGGCGCGGATCGCGCTTGGCGATCCAGTCGGCATAGCCGCCGACGATCACATCGACCTTGCCCGATCCGTCGAGGCCGAGCGTGACGGTGACGGTGCGGTCGAGGAAGTCGCGGTCATGGCTGACGATCAGCACCGTGCCATCATAGTCCGCGATCACTTCCTGCAGCAGGTCGAGCGTTTCGAGGTCGAGGTCGTTGGTCGGTTCGTCCAGCACCAGCAGGTTGGATTCGCGGGCAAATTCGCGCGCGAACAGCAGGCGCGAACGCTCGCCACCCGACAGGGTGCCGACCTTCGCCTCGGCCAGCGAGGGATCGAACAGGAAGTCCTTGAGATAGCCATGGACATGTTTGCGGACGCCGCGCACGTCGATCCAGTCGCCGCCTTCGGCCAGCACGTCGCGTACGCTCTTGTCGCCCTGCATCAGGCTGCGCTGCTGGTCGATGAAGATCATGTCCAGCGTCTTGGCCAGCGTCACCGCACCGCTGTCGGGCGCCAGTTCGCCGGTCAGCAGCTTGAGCAGGGTCGACTTGCCCGCACCATTGCCGCCGACGATGCCGATCCGGTCGCCACGCTGCACGCGCAGGGAAAAGTCGTTGATGATGGTGCGGTCACCGAAGGTCTTGGTGACATGCTCGGCCTTGATGACGCTCTTGGTCTTGCTGTCGTCGCTCGCCACCGCGATCTTGGCGGTCCCCTGCGGCCCCTGCATCGCGGCACGCTGGGCGCGCATCTCCCACAGCTTGGCGAGGCGCCCCTGGTTGCGCTTGCGCCGGGCGGTAACGCCGCGCTCCAGCCAGTGTGCCTCGATCTTGAGCTTGGCGTCCAGTTTCTCGGCGGCGCGCGCCTCCTCGGCATAGACCGCTTCCATCCAGTCCTCGAAACCGCCGAAGCCGATCTCGTTGCGGCGCATCTGGCCGCGATCGAGCCACAAGGTCTGGCGGGTCAGGCGGGTCAGGAAGGCACGGTCATGGCTGATGACGATGAAGGCGCCGGTATAGCGGGCGAGCCAGCTTTCCAGCCAGTCGATCGCCGCGATATCCAGATGGTTGGTCGGCTCGTCCAGCAGCAGCAGGTCGGGTTCGCTCGCCAGCGCGCGGGCGATCGCGGCGCGGCGGCGCTCACCGCCGCTCGCGGTCGCGGCCTCGCGCGACAGGTCGATGCCCAGCTGGTCGGCGATCGCCTCGACCTCATGGGCGGGCGGCGCGAATGCGCCGGCCAGCGCGAAATCATGCAGCGTCTTGAAGGCGCTGACGTCCGGATCCTGTTCCAGCGTCACCACCCGCGCGCCCGGCTGCACCGAACGAATGCCCTCATCCGCCTCGATCTGGCCGCCGATCAGCTTCAATAGGGTCGTCTTGCCCGCGCCGTTGCGCCCGATCAGCGCCAGCCGGTCACGCTGGCCGACATGGATGTCGATATGCCGGAACAGCCAGTGGCTGCCCTGCGAGAGGCCGAGATTTTCGAACGAGAGAATGGGTGCTGCCATGGCGGTGCAGCTAGGGCCTATCGGGCGTCGGGGCAAGAGTGGAACCGGAAAGCTGTCGGACGGCTTTCAACGCAGGACAGCGTCCATTCATCGCACCCCGGCCAAAAACGGGTGCAGGACTTACAGAGGAGACCATGTCCATGAAATCCGCTCTCGCCCTGATGGCGCTCGGCGCCGCCGCACTGCCTGTCGCGGCTGTTGCCCAGACCAGCGTCACCATCGCCGAGACCGCGCCGGTGGTGACGTTGAACGTCACCGAAAGCGTCGAGGCCGCGCCCGATGTCGCGACCATCGGCACCGGCGTCCAGACCAAGGCCCCGACCGCGGCCCAGGCGATGAAGGACAATGCTGCCAAGATGGATGGGCTGATCGCGGCTCTGGCCAAGGCCGGCATCGCCAAGGCCGACATCCAGACCAGCGGCATCAACCTCAACGCCCAATATGATTATAGCAACCGCGATGGCCAGCCGTCCGGCCCGCGCTTCCTGGGCTATGAGGCGTCGAACCAGCTGAGCGTCAAGGTGCGCGACGTGAAGAAGGTTGGCGCGCTGCTCGATACGCTGGTGCAGGCCGGCGCGACCAACATCAACGGGCCCAGCTTCTCGGTCGAGGATCCGAGCCCGCTGCAGGCGCAGGCCCGCGCCACCGCGCTCAAGACGGCCAAGGCCCAGGCCGATTTCTATGCCCAGGCGGCAGGCTATCGCTCGGCCCGGCTGGTCTCGATCTCGGAAAGCAGCAGCGGCGGCAATGCGCCGATGCCGCTGATGGCCGCCCGCTTCAAGGCCGACGCCGCGCCGACCCCGGTGGAACCCGGCCAGGTCAGCGCATCGATCAGCCTGACGGTCCAGTACGCGCTGGAACGCTAAGCCGTCATTCCTCGACGCGCCAGTGCGGCACCGCAAGGTCCGCGCTGGCGCCTTTGACCAGCCGCGCGTCGATGCCGCGATCGGCAAAGGGCTTGAGCAGCCCCTCATGCCCGTCCCCCTTGATCGACAGGTCAATCGGCAGGCCGGTGCGCTGCGCCGCCCACAGCACAAGCGCCAGCCGATCCTTGTCCGTCACGGCCCCTTCATCATCCAGCGCGAGCGACGGCAGCGGCAGGGTCGGCGGCGTAATCTCTATCGCCCAGCCCGGCGTTGCCGCCGCCGCCCGCCGCTCCAGCGCCCAATAGGCGCCAAGGCCCGCATCCGGCAAAGCCCGCGCCCGCACCACCGCCCGTTTGCGCGCGGTATCCACCGTCACCGCATCGGGATTGACACCGGCGACCAGCGCCAGCCGGTCGGTCAGGCGATCGATCTGCCCCTGCACCTCACGCCGCGCGGTCTGGGCGGCGAGCAACTGGGCATTGTCGGCATCCGTCCCCTCACCCACCCGGATCTGTTCGATATCCAACGACACCGGCTTGCCCAGCATGTCGCCCAGAATATGGCCGGCCCGCGCGGACGCGTCGCGCTCATAATGGCTGGTGAGGACGCTGGCGGTCACGGCAAGCGGCCTGGCGGCGAAATCCAGGTCGAGCTGGGCGATCCGGGCGCCATCTGGAAATTCGCGGCGGATGACGTCGCGGGCATCGCGGGCGGCCCGCGCCTCCCAGGCGATCTGGCCGAGCGACAGGCCGAGCGGCACTGCCAGCGCCAGGAAGATAGCGCCTATGAAAACCATCTGCAGCCAGCTCTGGCTGGGCGACAGCCGCCGGCCAAAGCCATAGAGGCGCGCCATGATCGCCGCAGCCAGCGCGATCGTCACGAAATTGGTGAAGAAGAGCAGGAAGGCACCGCCCGCGACTGTTGCGTTAAGCGTCGCCAGGCCAAAGCCCACCGTTGCCAGCGGCGGCATCAGCGCGGTGGCGATCGCGACGCCGACGATCGTGCCGGCCTTGCCGCGAATCATCGCATAGGCGCCGGCCAGCGCGGAAAAGAGCGCGACCATCAGGTCGAACAGATTGGGCCGGGTGCGGGCGGCGATTTCACTGGTCACCGTCTGCAACGGCGACAGCAGGACGATGAAGGCGGTGAACGCAATCGCCACCAGCGCCCCGCCCGCCAGCGCGACGATCGTCCGTCGGATTTCACGCGCATCGGTCATGGCTAGGCCAAAGCCCAGCCCGACGATCGGCCCCATCAGCGGCGAGATCAGCATCGCGCCGATCACCACGGCCGGCGAGGAGAGCAGCAGGCCCAGCACCGCAATGCCCGCCGACATCAGGATCATGAAGGCGTAGGACGGGGTCCAGCCATCATCGGCCCGGACCCTTTCGAGCACCGCCTGATGCTCGATCCCGCGGATCACATGGCTGCGCCACCAGCGCGGAACGGAACGCCACAAGGGCGCATCGGCTACGGGCCTGTCATCTTCCATCTGCATGGCTGGCAAGCCTAATTCGCCCGGCCGCTCCTTTCCAGCGCGGAATGACCGGTCATTCACCACCTGTTCAATGCGCTTCGCGTATGCCATGCCCATGACAATGATCGCCAAAAGCCTGACTGCCGGACTGGGCACCCTACTGGCCCTGTCCCTGATGACACCGGTCGCCGAAGCCGGTGGCCGCCGTGACGAGCAGGATGCCGCGCGTCGCGCGATGCTGGACGGTCAGGTCATGCCCTTTTCGATGATCAAGCGCCGGGTCGACGCCCAGGTGGGCGGCGCCACCTATGTCGGCAGCGAGTTCAACCCTTCCACCAATCGCTATCGCCTGAAATATGTGAAGGACGGCAAGGTGATGTGGGTTGATGCCGACGGCCGGACAGGCGATATCATCGGCTGGGCACGCTGACCGCGTGCCGGCCAAACCCATTGCGTCGATAACAAGAAACGGAACCTTATGCGCCTGCTGATCGTCGAGGATGAACCGAGTCTGGGCCAGCAGCTCAGGAACACGCTGGAAGGTGCCGGCTATGCCGTCGATCTCGCCACCGATGGCGAGGATGGCCATTTCCTGGGCTCGACCGAAAATTATGACGCCGTGGTCCTGGACCTTGGCCTGCCGACGATCGGCGGCCTGACCGTGCTTGATCGCTGGCGCAAGGAAGGGCGCAGCTTCCCGGTGCTGGTGCTGACCGCGCGGGACAGCTGGTCCGACAAGGTCGCCGGCCTCGATGCCGGCGCCGACGATTATCTGGCCAAGCCCTTCCAGAGCGAGGAACTGATCGCCCGCCTGCGCGCGCTCATCCGCCGTGCCAGCGGCAACGCGTCGAGCGAACTGATCGCCGGCGACGTCCGCCTCGACACCCGTTCGGGCAAGGTGACGCTCAAGGGCGATCCGGTGAAGCTGACGGCGCAGGAATATAAGCTCCTGTCCTATCTGCTCCACCACAAGGGCAAGGTGGTCAGCCGCACCGAGCTGATCGAGCATATTTACGACCAGGATTTCGACCGTGATTCCAACACGATCGAGGTGTTCGTGACGCGCATCCGCAAGAAACTCGGCGCCGACGTCATCACCACCATCCGCGGCCTTGGCTACAGCCTGGACGAGCCGGGGCGCTGATCCCCGCCCCATCCGCTTCCGTTCGCTGCGGGCGAAGTCGACAGGCAAATAGGTCCGTCCCATCGGCCATGTTTCTCGGCTGCGTATGCAGTGAACGGGTGTAGGATCATTTCGCATGGCCAGCCCGTCGCCCTCCCCCGTCCGGTCCACCGGGTCGATCAGCCGCCGCATGATCGGCATTGCCGCGCTGTGGATCAGCGTGCTGCTGCTGGGCGGCGGCGTCGCGCTCGACCGGGTGCTGTCGGACGCGGTGACGCGCAATTTCGACGACGGCATGAATTATGTGCTGACCGCGATGATTGCGGCGGCCGAGATCGGCCCGGACGGCGAAGTGCTGTTCAACCGCGAACTGGCCGACCAGCGCTTCCTGGAACCCAATAGCGGCCTCTATTACCAGATCAGTGCCAAGGGGCATGAGGATTGGCGGTCGCGATCGCTGTGGGACCGGGCGCTCAAGGTGCCGGGCGACCATGCCGACCGCAATTTCCATGTCTATGACAGCAAGCAGTTTCCCGGCGAGGACCTGCGCGTCATGGAGCGCAGCGTCATCCTGCCCGGTTCCGACGCGCGCTGGATGTTCATGGTGGCGCAGGCCCGCCAAGGCCTTGATGGCCAGATCAAGACGCTGCGATCGACCCTGTTCAAGAGCTTCGCGCTGCTGGCGCTGGGCCTGATCGTGCTCGCTACCTTGCAGACCATCTATGGCCTTCGGCCGCTGCGCAAGGTGCGGCTGGAAATCATCAAGATGCGCGATGGCGACAAGAGCCGGGTGACCGAACCCATGCCCGCCGAAGTGCTGCCGATGGTCGAGGAACTGAACGCGCTGCTTGCCCATAATGAGCGGCAGGCGGAGGAAGCGCGCACCCATGCCGGCAACCTCGCCCATGCGCTCAAGACCCCGCTGACCGTCATCATGAACGCAGCGACCGCCAATGCGGCGGACCTGGGCGAAACGGTCGTGCGCGAGGCGACGACGATGCGGCGCCAGGTCGACCATCACCTCGCCCGCGCCCGCGCCGTCGGCCGGCGCGGCGCGGCGCAGAGCCGGGCCGAGGTCTGGGCCAGCCTGGAGGCGGTCGAGCGCGCGGTGCGCCATCTCTATCAGGATGCGCGGGTCGACATGGACGGCGACAAGCATGCGGCGGTCCGCGTCGAGCGGCAGGATCTGGACGAAATGCTGGGCAATCTGGTCGAGAATGCCGCCAAATATGGCGGCGGCAGCGTGTTCGCGACGGTCAGCCGGGTTGGCGCGATGGTTGAGATCATGGTTGAGGATGACGGCATGGGCATCCCCGAGGCCGACCGCGTGCGCATCTTCGATCGCGGCGTGCGCCTCGATTCGGGCAAGCCCGGCACGGGCCTTGGCCTCGCCATCGTCCGCGACGTCGCCGAAATCTATGGCGGGTCGGTGGCGCTGGAGGAAAGCGAGGATCTGGGCGGGCTGCTGGTCCGGCTGCGCCTGCCGGCCGCCTGACAAAAGGCGCCAGACGAAAGACAATTGCGTTCCTGCAAATCAATAGCATAGACAGGATAGACCGGGCCGCATCGGCCCATTCCAGACGGGATCGACGGGTGCGGCGCCATCTCTATCTCATTGCCGGCTTCCTCTCGATCGGATTGGGCACGCTGGGCGCCTTCCTGCCGCTGCTGCCGACCGTGCCGTTCATGATCCTCGCCGCCTATTGCTTTGCCCGCTCCAGCCCGGACCTGGAGGCAAAGCTGCTGGATCACAAGCATTTCGGTCCGCATATCCGCCGCTGGCGCGAACGCGGCGCGATCAGCCGCAAGGGCAAGAAGGCCGCGCTCGGCGCCTTCGCCTTCAGCGCGATCCTGGCGCTGATCTTCTCCCCCTTCCCCTGGTATCTGATCCCGCTGGCCGCAGCGCTGATCGGCGGCAGCTGGATCTGGACACGGCCCGAAAGCTGAGCCGCCTGGCTGGGATCGACATCAGCCCTTAGCCCAGCGTCTTTGCATAATCGCGCAGCGCGCGCAGATCGCGGGTAATCCACTTGGCGTCGCGCGCGAAATCCTCGTCGCTCATACCGGGCTGGCGAAAAAGCGTCAGCATCACCTCTGCCCCATCCCCATTCTCAATGACGCGCAGCGGGACATGAACCTCCCGCCCATCACCGGTCTCGACGAAATGGTCCATCACGCCAAATTCATTGTGCGGCGTGAAGCGAACGACGATCGGCCCATCGGGACCGTCGGCAATCCATCCGGTGCCGCCCCTGCGCAGATCGGCCTCGGTCAGGCCCGATGCCCATTTCGGGAATATCTCCGGCTGCCAGATCGCTTCGTAAAGCTCGCGCCAGTTGCGCGCTATCGTGACACTGTAGGTTCGCGCGGTAAGCATGCAGAATTCTCTTTTAGAAGTGGAACTGCGCTGTACCGCCGCCAGCCTTTCTTGTCACCGCAACGAATGTTTCTTGGCTAGATGCCGCCCGACACCGGGGGCCAGCCCCCCTCCATCAACGCGGCACTGAGGTCCGTGACGCACGCATCCAGCACCACCTGGTCGGTCGAGCGGATCACGAAATTGGCGCCGGTGCGGCCTTCACGGAAGAAGGGGTAGCTGCCGATCTGGACGCCGTCATGAGCACGCTCGGTGGCGCCGAGCAGGTCGGCAATCTCGCTTTCCGCGACCCAGCAGCCGATCGTCGCCGACAGGACCGGCAAGCCGCCTTCCAGCGTGCCGGTCAGACTTTCGAGCATACCGGCGGTGATGTGCGGCACCCCGGCCATGATGAAGATATTGCCGTGGCGAATGCCCGGCGCGCCCGACATCCGGTTTTCGATGAGGTCGGCGCCCGCCGGCACCCGCGCCATGCGCAGCCGCGCGTCGGTAAGGCCCCCACGCGTGACATAATAGCGCTCCAATATCGCCCGCGCCTCCGGATGGATCTCGACGCCGACGCCCAGCGCCGCCGCGATCGCATCGACCGTGATGTCGTCATGGGTCGGGCCGATGCCGCCGGTGGTGAAGAGATAGTCGTTGCGGGCACGCAATATGTTGACCGCCTCGACGATCGCGTCCTGCACGTCGGGCACCACCCGCACCTCGCGCAGGCGGATGCCCTGGACATTGAGCCAGGTGGCGATCTGCGCGACATTCTTGTCCTGGATGCGGCCGGACAGGATTTCATCGCCGATCACGATCACGGCGGCGGTCCAGATACGGTCGCTCATGCCAGCGGCTCCGCACGGGCGGCAAGCGCCATCAGCCGGGCCAGCCGATCGGGCGGCAGGACGTCCGCCGGCTTGTAGCTGGCCTCGAAGACCGGCACGTCGGCGGGCAAGGCGGTCCAGTCCGACCGGTCGGCGACGAAGATCGCGGCATCGGGCCGGATCGCCGCGCGATCGTCCAGCGTGCCGACCCGGATCGCCGCCCCCGCCCGGCCGAGACGGGGATAGAAGCTCCAGACCGCCGTGCCGCAATTGGCGCAGCGCACGATCACCTGGGTCTTGCCGCTACCGGTCGGCACGACATGTTCGCTCAATTGTCCCGACAGGAGATGAAGATGATCGACCTCGACAAAGGCGTTGACCGCGGAGGCCGCGCCGCTCTGCCGCTGACACAGGCTGCAATGGCAGTTGTTGACGAAGATGGGGTCGGCATCGACCCGATAGCGCACCTCACCACAGGCGCATCCGCCTTCCATCACCATGTCCGTTTCTCTTTTCCTGATAGCGACCGCGGGGCTGAGCGAAGACACTCGCAATGCCGGATCGCAGGGTCTATATCAACCACATGACCGAATATATGACGATGACGGCCGACGCGCCGGTTTCCCGCTCGACCGCGATCAAGCTCTATGACGCGGCCGGTTTCGACGGCATGCGCAAGGCCGGCCGGCTGGCCGCCGAGATCCTCGACGCGCTGGTGCCCCATGTGGTGCCGGGCGTGACCACCGGCGAACTGGACGACATCGTCCGCCGCATGACGTTGGACGGCGGCGGCGTGCCCGCGACCCTGGGCTATCGCGGCTATACGCACAGCTGCTGCATCTCGCTCAACAATGTCATCTGCCATGGCATTCCGGGCGACTATAAGCTCAAGGACGGCGATATTCTCAATATCGACGTCACCCCGCTGGTCGATGGCTGGCACGGCGACACCAGCCGCATGTTCATCGCCGGCGACGCCCCGATCAAGGCGAAGCGGCTGGTCGAGATCACCTATGAATGCCTGATGCTGGGCATCGAGCAGGCCAAGCCCGGCAATCATCTGGGCGACATCGGCCATGTCATCCAGCGCCATGCCGAAAAGCATCGTTACGGCGTGGTCCGCGATTTCTGTGGCCATGGCCTGGGCCGCGTCTTCCATGACAGCCCGGAAGTGGTCCATGTCGGCCGCCCCGGCACCGGTCCCGAATTGAAGCCCGGCATGTTCTTCACGATCGAGCCGATGATCAATATCGGCAAGCCCGGCGTGAAGATGCTGGACGATGGCTGGACGGCAGTGACGCGCGACCGCACCCTGTCGGCCCAGTTCGAACATAGCATCGGCATCACCGAAACCGGCTGCGAGATCTTTACCAAGAGCCCGACCGGCCTCGACTGCCCGCCCTACGCGCGCTGATTTCTGCCTGCCCATGGCGGTCCCAAAGGCCCGCTCCGTTCATGCCATCGGGATCATGACCGACTGGCATCGACGGGGCGGGCCTTTTGCATGATGGATCGTTCAACCACTGCCCAAAAAACAGGCAGAATGACATGATATTGCCCGGAATCCGGGCAATATGGACAAAGATTGCTGCATCGCCGAAAGCAGGCCTAGCGATTCGCCACTTGGCACGGTAATTGATTGTTAAGGGAGACGGCGCTTGCCTCGGGGGGCATGATGATCGTCGCTTGAAGGTTGAAGGATGCGGGGCCAACCCGCGTCCGTTCGTGCGTCATGGGTTGGGATTAAGTGATGAAGAAGATCGAGGCGATCATCAAGCCGTTCAAGCTGGACGAGGTGAAGGAAGCGCTGCACGAAGTGGGTGTGTCCGGCATCACCGTCACCGAGGCGAAGGGCTTCGGCCGCCAGAAGGGCCATACCGAACTGTATCGCGGCGCCGAATATGTCGTCGACTTCCTGCCCAAGGTGAAGCTGGAGGTCGTCGTCGACGACGCGCTGGCCGACCGGGTCGTCGAAGCGATCTGCAGCGCCGCCCAGACCGGCCGCATCGGCGACGGCAAGATCTTCATTTCCGCCATCGAGGGCGCGGTGCGCATCCGCACCGGCGAACGCGACAGCGACGCCATCTGATTTTCAACAGGTTCTAGCCGGCGGACAGGGGTCCGGCGGACACAGGCTTCAACGACCCCTTCGGGGGGGTATCCATAGAGAAGGGCAACTGCACATGGCCAACACGCCAAAAGACATCCTGAAGATGATCGAGGAAAAGGAAATCGAGTGGGTCGATGTCCGTTTCACCGATCCCAAGGGCAAGTGGCAGCACCTGACCATGGTGTCTTCGGTCCTCGGCGAAGATGAACTGACCCAGGGCCTGATGTTCGACGGTTCGTCGATCGAAGGCTGGAAGGCGATCAACGAGTCGGACATGATCCTGAAGCCCGACCTGGACGCCGTCTATGTCGATCCGTTCAGCGCGACCCCGATGCTGATCATCTTCTGC
The DNA here is from genome assembly GCF_049472635.1 of Sphingobium salicis subsp. salicis. NCBI lineage: Bacteria > Pseudomonadati > Pseudomonadota > Alphaproteobacteria > Sphingomonadales > Sphingobiaceae > Sphingobium > Sphingobium salicis. The sequence goes on along the minus strand of NZ_JAYRCS010000001.1, from coordinate 1,149,228 downwards.
GACATCGTCGAGCCCGACACCGGCGAGCTCTATGCCCGTGACCCGCGTTCGTGCGCCAAGCGCGCCGAGGCGTTCGTCAAGTCGGCCGGTTTCGGCGACACCATCTATGTCGGCCCGGAAGCCGAATTCTTCATGTTCGACGATGTGCGCTTCGAGAATGATTACTCGCAGAGCTACTACAAGATCGACGACATCGAACTGCCGACCAACACCGGCAAGGAATATGAAGGCGGCAACCTGGGTCACCGTCCGCGCGCCAAGGGCGGCTATTTCCCCGTCGCGCCGGTCGATCCCTGCACCGACATCCGCGCCGAAATGGTGTCGACCATGCTCGAAATGGGCCTGCCCTGCGACAAGCATCACCATGAAGTCGCCGCCGCGCAGCACGAACTGGGCCTGACCTTCGGTACGCTGGTCCAGACCGCCGACCGCATGCAGATCTACAAGTATGTCGTGCAGATGGTCGCCCAGGCCTATGGCAAGACTGCGACCTTCATGCCCAAGCCGATCGCGCAGGACAATGGTTCGGGCATGCACACCCACATGTCGATCTGGGAAGGCGGCAAGCCGCTCTTCGCGGGCGAAGGCTATGCCGGCCTGTCCGACACCTGCCTCTACTTCATCGGCGGCGTCATCAAGCACGCCAAGGCCCTCAACGCCTTCACCAACCCGACCACCAACAGCTACAAGCGCCTGGTGCCGGGCTTCGAAGCCCCGGTTCTGCTGGCCTATTCGGCCCGCAACCGTTCGGCCTCCTGCCGTATTCCCTACGGCGCCGGTGCCAAGGCGAAGCGCGTGGAATTCCGCTTCCCCGACGCGATGGCCAACCCCTATCTCTGCTACGCCGCGCTGCTGATGGCCGGTCTCGACGGCATCGAGAACAAGATCCATCCGGGCGCCGCGATGGACAAGAACCTCTATGACCTGCCGCCCGAAGAGCTGAGCCAGGTGCCGACCGTCTGCGGCTCGCTCCGCGAAGCGCTCAACAGCCTCGAAGCCGACTATGAGTTCCTGCTCAAGGGCGACGTGTTCACCAAGGACCAGATCGATGCCTATATCGAACTGAAGTGGCCCGAGGTGTATCGTTGGGAAATGGCGCCCTCGCCGGTCGAATTCGACATGTATTACAGCGCCTGATCCTTTCACAGGTTGCTGGAGGACGGGCCCGGTCGCGCAAGCGGCCGGGCCTTTTCCGTTGCGGCGCGGCCGGCGTGCTGTTCTATTCGCGCGCCACGCATCAACGAAGGGAGACTCACCTTGCAGATCAGCGGAAAGCTTGCCCGCGCTGCCCGCGCCCTGGTGGAATGGCCGCGTGATCATGTCGCTCGCCTTGCAGGGATCGATACCCCGATGCTGGCCGATTTCGAAGCCGGGCGCGCCGATCCGGGTGACGATGCCAAGGCACGACTGCGCCTGATACTGGAACAGGGTGGCGCCGTCTTCCTGCCGGAGGATGGCGAACAGGGCGCTGGTGTTCGGCTGAAATTCACCGCACGCGACGTGCGCGCGATCAACCGCATGGAAGGCGAAGGCGGCCCGGTGGGCACTGACGACGTCTGATCCGGCTGTTGCAGGATCGATCGCCACCGCCCACATGGACTGCATGAACCCGATCGACGCGCTAGGCCTTTCCTTTCCCCTGATCCAGGCGCCGATGGCAGGCGTATCGACGCCGGCGATGGCCGCGGCCGTCAGCAATGCCGGGGCGCTGGGATCGATCGCCGTGGGCGCAACCGATGCGGCGGGTGCGCGCGCCATGATTGTGGCGACGCGCGCGCTCACTGACCGGCCGTTCAACGTCAATCTGTTCGCCCATGCGCCGCCCCGCGTTCGCCCGGCCGAGGAGCAGGCGTGGCTGGCGGCGCTGGCACCGCTCTTTGCCGCGCAGGATGCGGCGCCGCCCACCGGCCTTGAGACCATCTATCGCAGCTTTGCCGAAGACCCGGCTATGCTCGACCTGCTGGTCGAAGCGCGGCCGCGCGTGGTCAGCTTCCATTTCGGGCTGCCCGACGCGGCGCAGATCGCGGCGCTCAAGCAGGCGGGCTGCCTGCTGCTCGCATCCGTCACCAATTTGAACGAGGCGGTCGCCGCCCGCACCGCTGGCATCGACGTTCTGGTGGCGCAGGGATTTGAAGCCGGCGGCCATCGCGGCATGTTCGATCCCGATACGCCCGATGCGATGCTCGGCACTTTCGCGCTGACCCGCCTGCTGGTGGCGAAGGCCGGCCTGCCGGTGATCGCGGCCGGCGGCATCATGGACGGACGGGGCGTGCGCGCAGCATTCGACCTGGGCGCTATCGCGGCACAGCTGGGCACGGCGTTCATCGCCTGCCCGGAAAGCAGCGCCGACGCCGCCTATCGCGCCGCGCTTGCCAGCCCGGCCGCCCAGCACACGGTCATGACCCGCGCCATTTCCGGCCGCCCGGCCCGCTGCCTTGCCAATCGCTTCACCCAATGGGGCGCTGAAAATGGTAACGACGTCCCCGACTATCCACGCGCCTATGCCGCCGGGAAGGCGCTCAACGCGGCCGCCAAGATCCAGGGCGAAGGCGGCTATGGCGCGCAATGGGCCGGCCAAGGCGCGCCCCTCGCCCGTGTCTTGCCGGCGGCAGACCTGATTGCGGCGATCGCAGAGGAGATGGAGGCTAAATGAGCCGCGTCGCGCATCAGGTCGCGCTGCAACGCACCGACGTCCTGAGGTTATTGGCGCCCTATGATCCGCATGTTGCGGGCACGCCGCCGCTTGGCCTCGACCTGCCAGACAGCGACATCGATATCGTCTGCGAGGTGCGGGATTTCGATGCCTTTGCCGCCTTGCTGACCAAGCATTTCGGCGATCGCCCCGATTTTGCGGTTCATGCGCGCCCCAACCTTGATGCCATGATCGTCCGCTTCCGCGCGTGGGACTGGCCATTCGAAATTTTCGGCCAGGCCTTGCCGGTCGCGCAGCAACATGGCTGGCGCCATTTCTGCGTCGAGCGGCGCCTGCTCGATCTGAGCGGTCCTGCTTTGGCGCAGGCGATCATGGCCTTGCGCCATCGCGGCCTGAAGACCGAGCCCGCCTTTGCCGCGCTGCTCGGCCTGACGGGCGATCCCTATGCCGCGTTGCTGGAACTGGAGGGACAGGACGACGCAGCCCTGCGCGCCCTGCTGCCCTGATTCATTCCAGCCCGAATTATTCTGCGCGGTCGGGGATGGCGGCGCCGAACAGCAGCACCGAATCGCCCGGCGGCGACAGCACGATCTCGCCGCCAGCCTCCATCACCAGCGCGCGCACCATCCAGGCCGCCGCCGTGCGCGACGCCAGGCCACCGGCCGGCAAGGTTCCCGCCAGCGCAGCGCGCAGTTCGGGATCGAGAATGACCTTGGGCCCTTCGCCCCGCACCACGATCTCGGTCACGCCGGGCCGCTTCTCCGCGCCGATGTCGAGTTGCCCGCCGCGCACCAGCGCATCGCCAGCGATCAGCGCGAGATTGAGCAGCACCTTGACCGCGAGCTTGGCCAGCATCTGTTCCTCGACCAGCCAGCCAAGCTTCACCCGCCCCGAGGCGAACATGCCCTCGATCGCGACCTTCGCCTCATGCGGCGGCACCGCATCACCGAAACCGCCCGCCGAACCGAAGGCCAGGCGGAAGAATTTCAGCTTGTTGGCCGAGGTGCGGGCACTGTCGGCCAGCAGGTCCAGGCAGCGCTGGCGCATGTCCGGGTCGGTTTCGTCAGCCATCAGTTCGAGGCCATTGTTGAGCGCCCCGACGGGGCTCAGCAGGTCATGGCAGAGGCGCGAGCAGAGAAGGCTGGCAAATTCGATACTGTCGATCGGATGGGTCATGGAGATGGAGGCCGCCGGATTTACGGGAAAAGACACCTTCCCGGCTAGGCTTCCCCAGCCGATGATGCAAGCCCGGCTCACCCCCTTTGCATCACCTTATGTCGAGCAACGCCTCCACGAAGGCCACGCCCCCCTCCCCGTCCGGCCGGGCCACCCATGCGCGCACCGCTCCCCCGCCGACGATCAGCCACAAGGCGCCGTCGGGCGCGGCGCAGGCGCGGTCCGTTTCCGACGGAATCGGCACGCCCGATGGGTGGGAATGATAATGGCCAAGCACCGCCGGCCCGCCGCGGCGCGCCGCCCGGTGCGCGGCCAGCAACGTCGACGGAGCCAGTTCGAAATGACGGGCCGGGTCAGGCGCGACATTGGCTGCTGGCAGGATCGCGTCGATGCGCGCGCCCTGCCCCAGCAGCAGGCCACAGACCTCCCCCGGCTCGGCCGCGGCCAAGGCCATGATTTGTTCCAGCAGCACCCTTGAAATTTCGGCCTTCATTCCTACATCCCTAGGCAATGGTTCCGGGGGTTTCCATCATTGAAACGACGATAGGCGAAGCCCAGGCGGGTTTGCGCCTCGATCGCGCACTGGCCGAACTGCTGCCCGACCTGTCGCGCGAGCGGATCAAGGCGTTGATCGTCGAGGGACAGATCGTCTCGGGCGGTCGATCGCTCAACCCGTCGATGAAGGTGGCAGTGGGGCAGGATTACAGCATCACCCTGCCGGCGCCGGTCGCGCTCGACGCCGTGGCGCAGGATATTCCGCTCGATATCGTGCATGAGGATGCCGACCTGATCGTGGTCGACAAGCCTGCGGGCCTGGTGGTTCACCCGGCGGCCGGCAATCTGGACGGCACGCTGGTCAATGCGCTGCTGCACCATTGCGATGGTCAGTTATCCGGCATTGGCGGCGTGGCGCGTCCCGGCATCGTTCATCGCATCGACAAGGATACTTCCGGCCTGATGGTCGTTGCTAAGTCGGACAAGGCCCATGAGGGCCTGGCCCGGCAGTTCAAGGATCACAGTATCGACCGGCTCTATGCCGCGATCGTCTATGGCATTCCAACGCCGGGGTCCGGCACGGTCGATGCCTGGATCGTGCGGTCCGACGCTGATCGAAAGAAGATGGCGGTTCATCGGGAAGGGCGCGGCAAACATGCCGTCACCCATTACCGCGTGATGGAGCGCCTGCGCGGCGCGGCGATGGTGGAATGCCGGCTGGAAACCGGCCGCACCCATCAGGTTCGCGTGCATATGGCGCATCTGGGTCACCCCTTGATCGGTGACCCGGTTTACGGTAGAGACAGAAAAGGTTTCAAATCAATACTGGAAACGCTGGGTTTCAAAAGGCAGGCATTGCACGCGAAACGGCTGGGGTTCATACATCCTGTGACGGAGGAACCCCTGGCTTTCGACAGTCCCCTGCCTGCAGATATGCAGGAACTGTTAAGCGAGCTTCACGTATAGGTTCTGACAAGTTTGCGCGGCCAGCGGATGCCACTTTCGGGTCCGCCTGGCGCGCATGTAAAGGGAAGGAATTGTGACATGGCCAATCGGAGCAATGTCCCCGCGGTTCCGGCGCTGGGCGGTGAAGCCAGCCTCAACCGCTATCTGTCGGAAATTCGCAAGTTTCCGCTGCTGACCCCTGAGCAGGAATATATGCTCGCGAAGCGCTACGAGGAACATCAGGATCCCGAGGCGGCGGCCCAGCTCGTCACCTCTCACCTGCGTCTCGTGGCGAAGATCGCCATGGGCTATCGCGGCTACGGCCTGCCGGTCAGCGAACTGATCAGCGAAGGCAATATCGGCCTGATGCAGGGCGTGAAGAAGTTCGAGGCCGGCCGTGGCTTCCGCTTGGCGACCTACGCCATGTGGTGGATCCGCGCGTCGATCCAGGAATTCATCCTGCGCAGCTGGAGCCTGGTCAAGATGGGCACTACCGCGTCGCAGAAGAAGCTGTTCTTCAACCTGCGCCGGATGAAGAATAACATCGAGGCGTTCGAGGATGGCGATCTGCGCCCCGAGGACGTGACCAAGATCGCGACCGATCTGGGCGTGTCGGAAGATGACGTGGTGTCGATGAACCGTCGCATGGCGATGGGCGGCGATACCTCGCTCAACGTTCCGATGCGCGAGGATGGCGATGGCCAGTGGCAGGATTGGCTGCAGGACACCGATCCGCTGCAGGACGAACGCGTCGCCGAGGAGCAGGAACGCACCCAGCGTCACGAGATGCTGGTCGAGGCGATGACCGACCTCAACGATCGCGAAAAGCATATCCTGGCCGAGCGTCGCTTGGCGGAGGAGCCCAAGACCCTTGAGGAACTGAGCCAGGTCTATGGCGTGTCGCGCGAGCGCGTCCGCCAGATCGAGGTTCGCGCCTTCGAGAAGCTGCAGAAGGCGATGATGCGCATCGCCGGCGGCAAGCTGGAAAAGATGGCACGCTTCGCCGCGGCCTGATCCGGCGATACAGGCAAAGAAGAAGCCCCGGAGCGATCCGGGGCTTTTTTTTTCGTCTTAGAGCATTCGCACCATTGAGACGCTGTCCGCGCCATAACTGTCGGCGGCGACCGGCGCGTCGACGAAACCCTGTCGGCGCCAGAAGGCATCCGCGCCGTTCACGGCGGTCAGGGTGATGCGGTCGAAGCCGGCGGCGCGCGCCTGTGCCACGGCCAGGTCCACGGCGGCCGCAGCAGCGCCGGTGCCGCGCGCTTCGGGCAGCAGCGCCAGGTCGTGGAGATAATAGCGGTCGGCCGCGTCTGGCAGCCTGCCCATCAACTGGTCGAGCGCCGGCGGCCGGTCGCCGGCCCAGGGATGGGTGACGAGGTAGCCCAGCACCTGCCCGTCCCCCTCCAGCAGGAAGCAACCCGCCGGATAGAGGCGCAGCCGTTCGGCATAGATGGCCGGCTTCTCCGTATAGGCGCCATGGACCCGGTCGGAAATGGCCGCCGCTGCGTCTACATCCCCCTGCCCCATCGGTCGCCACTGGGCGCTGCCGCTCATGCCTCGACACCCAGGGCGCGGCGATTGGCCGCCAGCAATTCCTCCGACAGCGCAGGATCGTCCACCGCGCGCGCCAGCACCATCGTGCCGACCAGCTGGGCCATGCGGGCGAGCGCCGCGTCGCGATCGGCGATACCGGCATTTTGCAACGCGGCGGTCAGATCCTCAAACCCTTCGCGAAAGGCGGTGGCGAGCGGCCCGCCCTTGCGCGCGGCGTCCGGGCCAAGCGCAATCAGGGCGCAGCCGGTTTCGGGCGCGTCGCGGTTACGGGCGCTCAGATAATCGGCGGTGATCGCATCCGGCCCATCCTCGGCCGACAGACGACGCCACTTGGCCGCGCCCCGCGCAAGCGACGTGGCGCAGGCTTCGGCCGCCAGCGCCTCCTTCGATTCGAACTGATTGTAGAAACCGCCATGAGTAAGGCCGCATTCGCGCATCACCTCACCAATGCCGACGCCCTCCACACCACGGGCACGAAACAGGCGCGACGCCGCATCCACCACCTTCTCGCGATTGCGCTCGGCCTGTTCACGGCTGACTTTCATGATCCTGCATCTCCAATTGGCCTCTTGACCTTATATATGATACCTATCATTTAACGCCAGTCCGTTTTCCGGCTCAAGAAGCAGTTCAGGGGCCAGTCCAAGGGCCAATCCAAGGGGAAGTCGATGCTGTCCACCATGTTCGCCCGCCGCCTGGCCGCGCGCAATGTCCATTATGGCTGGGCGGTCGCGGGCACGACTTTCCTCACCATGCTGGTGGTGGCCGGCGCGGTCGGCGCGCCGGGCGTGTTCATCGTCCCCCTGCAAAAGGAATTTGGCTGGAGCGCGGCGGATATTTCAGGCGCACTGGCGATCCGTTTCCTGCTGTTCGGCGGCATGGGGCCGTTTGCCGCCGCCTTCATGAACCGCTTCGGCGTGCGGCGGATGATGCTGATTTCGCTGTCGATCGTCATTGGCGGCCTGCTGCTGTCGCTTGGCATGACGCAATTGTGGCAGCTCGTCCTTCTCTGGGGCGTGGTGATCGGCGTCGGCACAGGCCTCACCGCCATGGTGCTGGGCGCGACGGTCGCCACCCGCTGGTTCAGCGAGCGGCGCGGGCTGGTGATGGGGCTGCTGTCGGCCAGCACCGCGACCGGTCAGCTCGCCTTCCTGCCGCTGCTGGCCAGCATGACCGGCAGCTATGGCTGGCGCGCGGCGATGCTGCTGGTGTGCGGCGCAATCCTGGTCGCGGCCGTCGCGGTCATGCTGCTTATGCGCGACCGGCCGTCGGACCTGAACCTTGCCCCCTATGGCGAGCAAGCGATCCAGCCCGTGCCTGCCCAACCGGCCAGCCTGGGCGCGCTGCTGGCGACGCCGCTGATCGTGCTGCGCGACGTGGCGAAGGTGCCGACCTTCTGGATCCTCTTCTTCTCCTTCTACATCTGCGGCGCCAGCACCAATGGCCTGGTCCAGACCCATTTCATCTCGCTGTGTGGGGATTATGGGCTGGCGGCGGTGGGCGCTGCGTCGATGCTGGCGATGATGGGGCTGTTCGACTTTGCCGGCACGCTGGCATCGGGCTGGCTCAGCGATCGCTATGACAATCGCTGGCTGCTCTTTTTCTATTATGGGCTGCGCGGCCTGTCCCTCCTCTACCTGCCGTTCAGCGACTTCTCGATCTACAGCCTGTCGCTGTTCGCCATCTTCTATGGCCTCGACTGGGTGGCGACGGTGCCGCCGACGGTGAAGCTGACGGCGCAGCGCTTCGGCCCGGAGAAGGCGAATATCGTGTTCGGCTGGATCTTTGCCGGGCATCAACTGGGCGCGGCGAGCGCCGCGCTGGCCGGCGGCCTGTCGCGCACCGCCTGGCAAAGCTATATGCCCGCCTTCATCGCGGCGGGGGTGCTGTGCCTGATCGGTGCGGCGCTGGTGTTGCTGATCAACCGGGGCCGCACGCCGAGCCTGGCGACAGCCTGAAGGAATCGATGACGGCGGCGCGCAGGGGCGCTAGTTTGCGGCCATGAAAAAAGCCAAAGCCGCGCCCAAGCCTGCCTCCACCCAGAAACGTCGCTCCCGCTGGATCAGCATCCCCCTCAAGGTCGCCATCGGCTTTGTCGGCCTGTCGGTGGGCACCGTGGTCATCTATCGCTTCGTGCCGCCGCCGGTGACGATCACCATGCTGCTCGACCCCAATGGCATCACCAAGGAATGGAAGCGGCTGGACGCGATCGATCCGGACATGCCGCGCGCGGCGATCGCGGCGGAGGATAGCCGCTTCTGCAGCCATCACGGCTTCGACGCGGTCGCAATTGCCCAGGCGATGCGCCACAATGCCAGCGGCGGGCGCATTCGCGGCGGCTCCACGATCAGCCAGCAGACCGCGAAGAATGTCTTCCTGTGGCAGGGTGGCGGTTTCGTCCGCAAGGGCTTCGAAGCCTGGTTCACCGTGCTGATCGAGGCGATCTGGGGCAAGCGGCGGATCATGGAAGTCTATCTGAACGTCGCGGAGACCGGCATCGGCACCTATGGCGTGCAGGCCGGGTCGATCCGCTATTTCGGCCATGGTGCGGGCAAGCTGAGCCGGGCGGAGGCGGCGCGGCTGGCGGCGGTCTTGCCGCTACCCAAGAAGCGCGAGGCGATCGACCCGCATGGCTTCACCCGCCGCTATGGCAACAGCATCTCCGCCCGCATCCCGGTGGTGCAGCGCGACGGGCTGGACGACTGCCTGAACTGAGACAGCGGCCAAGCGCCCGAAAATAGGAAATCGGGCGCTTAACTTCCCATATTTCCCGCACATTTCGACATTTTATTGCGCTGCCCTGATCCTATCGGAAAGCGCACACTGCCATACCCCAAGCATAATCGAGCGGCGGCGAATAGGACATGAAAAAGGGAGGCGCGGATCGCTCCGCACCTCCCTTCCTTTTTGCCTGTCGGCGTCTGACTTAGAAGCCGATGATCAGCGAAGCGCTGATCGCGCGCGGCGAACCGAAGTTCACGAAGGCCGAGGACGAGCTGGCGAGCGTATCCAGACCGCCGCTGAACGAGCCGACATAATATTTGTCGAACAGGTTGCTGACGTTCAGCTGGATCGCGCCCTTCTCCATGCCGACGCTGGCCAGCGAGTAGCGCAGGTCGAGGTCGACAACGGTGTAGGCACCGAACTTCGCACCGGGGAAGATCATCTTGCTGGTGCCATCGGTGAGCGTTACGCTCTGAATTTCACCGTTGATGTCGTTCAGATAGCGCGAGCTGGTCTTCTTCGCCTGGACGCCCAGGGTGAAGTCACCCAGATTGCCCTGCAGACGGCCACCGAACAGATATTTCGGCGCGCTGCGTTCACGCTTGCCCGAGGTGCGGAGATAGGCAACGCCATCCTGCACATAGCACAGGCCCGCCAGAGCGATGTCGCTAGTCGCGGCGCAGCTGCCGGTCACGGCGTCGTTCTGGATTTCCGACTTGATGTAGGAACCGAACAGATAGGCGGTGATTTCCTTGATCGGGCTGTAGGAAATATTGGCGTCGACGCCATATTTCTTCACCGGACCCAGGTTGGTGTCGGTGCCGTTGCCGTCGATGTCATAGGCAGTGACCAGACGGTTCTTGTACTTCGAGTACCAGCCGGTGACAGCAGCCTGCACCTTCGACGAGGTGTAGCGGAGGCTGGCGTCGAAGCTATCCGAGGTTTCCGGCGCGCGATAAGCGGAGTCGCTATCAACCGGGAAGATGAACGCGTTGTAGAGCGCATCGGTGCTGGGCACCGAAAGGTTCTTGGCATAGCTGCCCGCGATGCTGATTTCCGGCGTGATCTTGAAGGTCGCGCCGACGTTCGGCAGGAACTTGTCATACTTCAGCTTGCGCGCCTGCGGCAGAGCCGAACCGGTCGCACGGCCAGTCGTCTCGTTGAAGCTGTAAGGGTGGGTCGCGATGTAGTCGGCCTGCTGGTCTTCCGGCACGCAGTTCACAAAACCACCCGAGCTGGTGGTGAAGCAATACTGGTTCAGTTCGCGCTTGAAGAAGGGCAGACGGCCACCGATCAGTACCGACAGCTTGTCCTCGAAGAACTGGCCGCGATATTCACCGGCGATCTGGTTCAGTTCGGCGATCGACTTACGGTCACGCTTCTGCAGGGCGTTGCCGGCAGCATCAAGGACCGGATCGTTGATCGGGAACACGTCGAACGGCGTGCCGCCCTGATCCAGGAAGCCGGCATAGCCGGTCTGGCGGTGACGGGCACGGTCATAGCTGTACGACAGACGGACGCGCTGACCATCGCTGATCTCGTAAGCGAGGTTGGCGATGCCGACCCAGCGACGGGTGTTGGTCTGGCTCGGCTGGAGCAGGGTCACGCGACCCAGCACACCGTCGCCGTTCAGGTCACGACCGAAATAGAAGCTGCCGCCATAGTTGCCGGTGCCGGTGAAGCCGGTCGAATCCGTGAAGAAGGTTTCGTTGGCGCTGGTGGTGCCGCCGCCATTGGCCTTCACCCACTGATAGGCGCCGTCGACCGACAGGGTCAGACGCTCAGCCAGGGTGAACTTCGAGTTCGCACGGACGTTACCGGTGTTCGAAGGGTTGAAACGACGCTCGAAATCGGTGCCGCAAGCGTTGGGGGTGCTGGTCTGGCTGACCTGGCAGGGATAGCCGCCGGCGATGTCGTAGAAACGATCGCTCTTGTCGCCGGTGAAGGCGCTGGCGCGGAAGGGCGAACCACCGAAGTTGTTGCGGTTCTGGTTATAATGGGCAGCGACCGAGATGAAGTCGCCGTTGCTGCCGATATCCTGCCAAATCTTGGCGTTATACTGCTGCTTCGACACCTTGCCATAATTGGCGAAGGCGGCGTCGTTGCGAATGCGCGAAGCCGAGATCCAGGCCTTGGTGCCGTGACCGGTGAGGTCACCGGTGTTCACCACGCCGAACATGCGGAAATAGGGACGATCGCCCGCACCGTCGGCGACGATGTTGCCGTAGCTGACGCTGGCCAGAACGCCATAATCGTCGCTCGGCTCAAGGGTCTTGATGTTGACGGTGCCACCAACCGCAGCGGCGGTCGGGCTGTCGACGTCGGTCGAACCCAGGTTGACGTTGATGTTCTCGATCAGTTCGGCGTCAACCTGCTGGTTGGTGTAGATCGCATAGTTGCCCGAGTCATTGAGCGGGATACCGTCAAAGGTCTGCGAGATACGGTCCGAGCTGAAGCCGCGGATGGTGAAGCTGCCGCCCGACGAACCCCAGGGATCGTTGTTGGTGAAGCTGACGCCCGGCACCAAGTTGATGATTTCGTTGACCGACTGGCCAGGACGCTGTGCCTGGATGATTTCCTGGCCCAGAACGACCTTCGCCTTGGGCGAGTCCGGGATCTTCACGCCGCCAACGCCCTGGTTGACGACGGCGCCCGTCACGATGATCGAATCGAAATCGTCCGAACCGGTCGACTGCGCGAAAGCGACAGCCGGGGCAGCGACGGCGAGAATCGCGGCGCTGCACTTGAGAAACTGCTTCATTGACCCTTGTCCCTTTTTCAAGAGTGCGCCCCACGGCGCCATAACCATTTTGCTCTTCGAGCCGGCGCCGCATCTGGCGGCCACTGGCGACGCCCCTGTGATGCTATGATTGCAATTATGTTACAATGCAGGTGCGGGACTGTCACAATTGGGCGGACGTTCTGGCAAGACACTGAAAAACAGCCCGAAACACCAATCTATCACATTGATTTTATTGTATAATATGTCGAAATTTTACGCCACACCAACACTGGTGCAATTATGCAACGGCGCAGGAAATTTTGTGCAGTGCGAAAGACTTGCACGAAAAAGGGGCCGGTGGATGGTCCACCGGCCCCTTTTGTTCCAGCCTGAACGGCGAATGAACTAGGCGGCGTCTTCCGCGCGCTTGTCCTTCTCGCTGAACACGCGAATCGGTTCCTTGGTGCCGGCAGCGACATCCTTGTCGACCACCACTTCGCCAACGCCCTCCATCGAGGGCAGGTCGAACATGGTGTCGAGCAGGATCGCTTCCAGGATCGAACGCAGGCCACGAGCGCCGGTCTTGCGCTCGATCGCCTTCTTCGCGATCGCGGTCAGCGCATCATCGGTGAAGCTCAGCTCGACATTCTCCATGTCGAACAGCTTGCCATATTGCTTGACCAGCGCGTTCTTGGGCTCAACCAGGATCTTGACCAGTGCGGTCACGTCCAGATCCTCCAGCGTCGCGATCACCGGCAGACGACCGACAAATTCGGGGATCAGGCCGAACTTCAGCAGATCTTCCGGTTCGCTCTGACGCAGCAGCTCGCCCGTCTTGCGCTCTTCGGGCGCCGCGACATGGGCGCCGAAGCCGATCGACTTGGCTTCCAGACGGTCGCCGATGATCTTTTCCAGACCCGCGAACGCGCCGCCGCAGATGAACAGGATGTTGGTCGTGTCGACCTGCAGGAATTCCTGCTGCGGATGCTTGCGACCACCCTGCGGCGGAACCGAGGCGGTCGTGCCCTCCATCAGCTTGAGCAGCGCCTGCTGCACGCCCTCACCCGACACGTCGCGCGTGATCGACGGGTTTTCGGCCTTGCGGCTGATCTTGTCGATCTCGTCGATATAGACGATGCCGCGCTGCGCCTTCTCGACATTATAGTCGGAGGCCTGAAGCAGCTTGAGGATGATGTTCTCCACGTCCTCACCGACATAGCCGGCTTCGGTCAGCGTGGTGGCATCCGCCATGGTGAAGGGCACGTCGAAGGTCTTGGCCAGCGTCTGCGCCAGCAGCGTCTTGCCGCAGCCGGTCGGGCCGACGAGCAGGATGTTCGACTTGGCCAGTTCCACTTCGCCCGGCTTGGAGCCGTGGTTGAGGCGCTTGTAATGATTGTGGACCGCGACCGACAGGACACGCTTGGCGCGCTTCTGGCCGATCACATAATCGTCGAGCACATCGCAGATCTCCTGCGGGGTCGGCACGCCGCCATCCTTCTTGCCGACGAGACCGCCCTTGGTCTCCTCGCGGATGATGTCGTTGCACAGTTCCACGCATTCATCGCAGATGAAGACGGTCGGCCCCGCGATCAGCTTGCGCACCTCATGCTGCGACTTGCCGCAGAAGGAGCAGTAAAGCGTGCTTTTTGAATCGGAGCCCGTAAGCTTAGTCATTCGCCAATCTTTCCTCCCCGCCGTCGGCACCATGCCGGATCTGGCCGGGGATATTCTGGTCCAAAGGCCATCCTAGACCGGGGCACGGCGGTTTCACAAGGGGTGATATACCGCGCCCCGGTAAAGATCGCCTTTAGGCTTCTGCGGATTCCGCAGCGGCCGGGCGGCGATCGAACACTTCGTCGACCAAGCCGAACGCCTTGGCTTCGTCAGCCTCCAGGAAGGTGTCGCGGTCCATCGCCCGCTCCACCGCTTCCAGCGACTGGCCGGTATATTTCACGTAGAGATCGTTGAGGCGGCGGCGAATCCGAAGGATTTCCTTGGCCTGAATCTCGATATCCGACGCCATGCCCTGGGCGCCGCCCGACGGCTGGTGGACCATGATGCGGGCGTTGCTGAGCGCGATGCGCTTGCCCGGCTCGCCAGCGGCCAGCAGGAAGCTGCCCATCGAGGCGGCCTGGCCGATGCAGACGGTGCCGACCTGGGGGCGGATATATTTCATCGTGTCGTGGATCGCCATGCCCGCCGTGACGACGCCGCCCGGCGAGTTGATGTACATCCAGATGTCCTTCTTCGGATTTTCCGATTCGAGGAACAGAAGCTGGGCGACGATCAGCGAGGCCATATGGTCCTCGACCTGGCCGGTCACGAAGATGATCCGCTCGCGCAGAAGACGCGAGTAAATATCGAAGCTGCGCTCGCCACGGTTCGATTGCTCGATGACGATGGGAACCAGCGCGGCCATGGGATCATGCATGATGTTGGTCATTGTGCTCTTTCAGTCAGGTGCTTTTGCCCGACCCCCTACATCGGCACAAAACCCGACTGGTTCAAGGGGGAACCATGTGCCACCCCTCTCGTTCCACAATCGTTTCAAATCGTGACAGGGGGAACAAGCCGATGGTTTCCGACGTGCATTCCGATATTCCGCCCCATGACGGCCGGGCCGGACCGGGGCTGATCGCCGCCTTCTCCTTCGGTTGGAAGGCGCTGGCGCTGCGTGGCGTGGCCTCGATTATCCTGGGCATCATCGCCCTGGCCTACCCGTTCAGCGCGCTGTTCGCGCTGACGCTGATCTTCGCCGTCTATGCGCTGGTCGACGGCATATTCTCGGCGATCAGCGCCTTTCGTCGGATGGGACATGGCCGCCATTGGGGCGCGATGCTGCTGCGCGGGCTGCTGGGCATTGCCGTGGGAATCATCTTCATCGTCACGCCGATCGCGATGACGATCACCTATGCGCTGCTCACCGTGTTCCTGATCGCGGGCTGGGCGATCATCGCCGGCGGGCTGGAAATCATCGCCGCGATCCGGCTGCGCAAGGAGATAGAGGGCGAATGGCTGCTGGCGCTGAGCGGGTTGCTCTCGCTGCTGCTGGGCCTGTTCGTCCTCTATTTGGCCCTTGCCAACCCGCATGTATCGGTAGCGATGCTGGGCTGGGGTATCGGCTTCTACGCGTTGGTGACGGGCGTCACCCTGCTGATCCTGGCGATGCGGCTGCGTCGCCGGGTTCAGTCCTTCAAGGCGTAGTCGCTGGGCGCGCGGAAGGCGAGATAGGCGAGCCGCCGCACTTCGCGGCGGCCGCGCACCACCGTGTCGAGGATGAGGCCGCACATGCCGCTCAGGGTCGCCAGGATCATGAGCCCAGTGACCAGGATTGCGGTCGGGAAGCGGGGCACCAGTCCGGTCTGCGCATAGGTGACGATCAGCGGCACGGCCAGGCCGAGCGCGAGCGCCGCGAGGAAGGCCGCGATGATGCCGAAGAAGAGGATCGGCCGCTCGATGCGATAGAGGGTGATGATCGTGCGCAGGATGCGCCAGCCGTCGCGATAGGTGGACAGCTTGCTGACCGATCCTTCAGGCCGCGCACCATAGGCGGTCATCACTTCGGACACCGGCATCGCCAGTTCAAGGGCATGGACGCTGATCTCGGTCTCGATCTCGAAGCCGGCGGACAACACCGGGAAGCTCTTGACGAAACGGCGCGAGAAGACGCGATAGCCCGACAGGATATCGGTGAAGCTGCGGCCGAACAGCTGCTTGAGCAGGCTGGTCAGCGCCCAGTTGCCGAAACGGTGGCCGCGGCGATAGGCTTCCTCCACCTGGTCGCGGCGGCAGCCCACCACCATGTCGAGATTATCCTGCAGCATCGCTGCGACCATCGCCGGTGCGGCAGCGGCCTCATAGGTCGCGTCACCATCGGCCATGATGTAGATATCGGCGTCGACGTCGGCGAACATGCGGCGCACGACATGGCCCTTGCCCTGCTGGGTCACGCGCCGGACGATCGCCCCTGCCCCAGCCGCCAGTTCGCGGCTGCCGTCGGTGCTGTTATTGTCGAAGACATAGATGTCGGCTTCGGGCAGCGCGCGGCGGAAATCCTGCACCGTCTGTACGATCGCACCCGCTTCATTATAGCAGGGCAGGATCACTGCGACATGCGGGGCCGCAACGCCCTCGCCATTCGCCACCGCCGGAAATTCCTTCATCTGCCGCACGCTCCTGCGCCTCTCTTGCCCCTGCCATGGCCCAGCCATGGTTAATATTTCGACCGCCCTGCCCCAAGAATGCGGGGGACGATATAAAGAAAAGGCGCCCGGACCTCCATTTGGAAGCCGGGCGCCCTTCTCGTCTCTAGCCTGCCGGCTTATTCAGCCTTGGCAGCGGCCTTCTTGGCGGGAGCCTTCTTCGCCTTGGGCTTTTCCTCGGCGGCAGCTTCCTCAGCCGGGGCGTCGTCCTTCTTGGCGGCAGCCTTCTTGGCCGGAGCCTTCTTGGCGGGCGCTTCCTCGGCTACGGCTTCGGCCTCGGCGGGCTCGGCCTTCTTCTTGGCAGCGGCCTTCTTCGCCTTGGGCTTGTCGTCATGGTCGTGGTCATGGCCGCAGCCCGGACCGTGGACGTGGGGCTTCAGATCGCCATCTTCGGCTTCGATCGCGGCTTCCAGTTCCTCACGGCTGACAGCGCGGTCGCTGACTTCCGCCTTTTCGAACAGGAAGTCGACGACCTTGTCCTCATAGAGCGGCGCGCGCAGCTGGGCGGCGGCCATCGGATCCTGGCGGACATACTGCACGAAACGCTCACGATCCTGCGGGCTGTACTGCTGGGCAGCCTGCATGATGAGACGGTTCATTTCATTGTCCGAAACGACGACATTGTTGGCCTGGCCGATTTCCGACAGCAGCAGACCCAGGCGCACGCGGCGCACGGCGATGCCGCGATAATCTTCCTTCTCGGCTTCCATTTCGGCCAGAGCGGCTTCCGGATCGGCCTCGTGGCTGGCTTCATGCTGAAGCTGCTGCCAGATCTGGTTGAATTCGGCTTCCACCATGCTCGGCGGAACGTCGAAGTCGTGCGAAGCGGCGAGCTGGTCGAGCAGCTTGCGCTTCATATAGGTGCGGGTCAGGCCGTTATGCTCCTGCTCGATCTGGCCCTTGAGCAGATCCTTGAGCTGGTCGAGACCTTCCAGACCGAGCGACTTGGCGAAGTCGTCATCGAGCTTGGGCTTGTCGGCGTTCAGCACCGACTGCACGGTCACGTCGAAGGTCGCGGCCTTGCCGGCGAGGTGCGCGGCGCCATAATCTTCGGGGAAGGTGACTTCGATGGTCTTTTCTTCGCCCTTCTTCACACCGCCGAGCTGCTCTTCGAAGCCGGGGATGAACTGGCCCGAACCGATCTTCAGCTTCACGCCTTCGGCCGAACCGCCTTCGAACGCTTCACCGTCGACCTTGCCGACGAAGTCGATGACCAGCGTGTCGCCGTCCTTCGCCTTGTGGCTGGCGGCATATTCTTCCAGCGCGCCCTGCTGGGTCGCGATGCGGCCGGCCTGTTCCTCGACCTGCGCGTCGCTGACTTCGGCAGTCAGGCGCTCCAGCTTCAGACCGTCGATGCTCGGGACCTCGATCACGGGTAGAACTTCCAGTTCCACCTTGACCTGTGCGTCCTTGCCGAACTCGAAGCTTTCGTCCAGCTCGACCGAAGGCTGCATCGCGGGACGCAGCTTCTGATCGGCGATCAGCTTCTGAACGCTTTCCTGGATGGAATTGTTGAGGGCGTCACGCTGCAGGCTTTCACCATGCATCTTCTTGACGAGGTTCGCCGGCACCTTGCCGGGGCGGAAGCCGGGCATACGCACCTGCGGCGCAATCGCCAGCACTTCCTTCTCAACGCGGGCGTCGATATCCTTCGACGTGATGGTCACGGTGTAGGCGCGCTTCAGGCCCTCGTTCAACGTCTCGACAGTCTGCATCTCTTCTCTCAAACGCTTTCTTAGCTGAATCTCGTTGGCGCCGGATCAAGCCAAGCCTGACACTGGTGCGGGCGAAGGGACTCGAACCCCCACATCTTGCGATACCAGAACCTAAATCTGGCGCGTCTACCAGTTTCGCCACGCCCGCATCGGTCGCCGGTCGGCGCGGCATAGAGAAAAGCATTGGCGAGAGCAAGGGATATGGATGCATTGGTGGAACCGGCGTCCTTGCCCGCGCGTAGCTTCTTCTTTGCAGGAGAGCATAGCATGGCCACCCAGCCCGATCCAGCGCCCGACACCCTGCCCCCGCCCGACCGGATCGAACCCCAGTCGCCGCCCGAAACGCCGCCGCCCGCGACTCCGGACGAGACTCCGATCAACGAGCCGCCCGAAATCATCCCTGGCCAACCCGACTATGACCAGCCCGACAGCGCACCGGACGAGGTTCCGCCTGACATAATTTCGTAACCACGCAACAAAAGAAGGCACCTGAAAACTTTTTTGCAACAGGGTGGAACTTTTTATGGCGGATTACGGAATATGCGTAATCACGTGCTGGACACCCCCCGGAATCCATGATTGAAATGTGACAACAAAAAGAAATTCAGGAGAGGCGCGCTGACATAAAAGGGGGTCGACGTGCATAGGGTTCGCGCCAAGCTAGAGTGGTTCAAGACCGTGATTTTGCCGCAGGAAGCTGCCTTGAGGGGCCGCCTGCGTCGCATTTTGCCCTCCACCCACGAGTTGGAGGACATGGTCGCCGAAGTTCTCGCCCGTGCCTATGCCACGGAGAACTGGGAAAATGTCACAACCGGGCGCGCCTATCTCTTCACCATCGCCCGCAACCTCGTCATCGACACGGCCCGCCGCAACAAGGTGGTGAGCTTCGAGACGATCGCCGATCTGGAATTGCTGGGCGGCGAAAACACCATCGAGGCACAGCTTCACGCCCGCGAGGCGCTCCGCCAGGTCGAGGCGATTGTCGATTCGCTGCCCACCCAGTGCCGCCGCGTCTTCATTCTTCGCCGTATCCACGAAAAATCGATGCTGGAAATAGCGGAGGAAATGTCTCTGTCCGTTTCTACTGTTGAAAAACATCTGGCCAAAGCGATCGGCATAGTTATGCGGGCCTGGGCAGAACGTGAGGAAACGGATTTCGAACGTGCAGGCGTCGGGACCAGGTTCAAACAGCGGGGACAGGGACGCGATCGCGTTGGAAGCCGCGCGCCTGCTGGCCAGGCTTAACAGCGACCCTACCCCCCAGGACGAAGACGAGATATGTGCGTGGATCGAGGCCGATCCGCGCCATGGCGTGGCCTTTGCCCGCGCCGAAGCCGCCTGGGACGCGGCCGAGCGGCTGAAGAGCGCCGCCGCCGAAGTCAATCTGCCCCCGCTCGAAGCGATCGTCAGCGAGGAACAGCAGCGCCGCCTGTCGCGCAACATCATGATCGCCGCCGGCATCGCCATCGCCTTCTTCATCGTCGCCGCGATCGTCACCATCCGCACCTTCAGCGGCGTGGATCGTTATGAGACGGCAGTGGGCCAGATCCGCGACGTCGCACTGGCCGACGGCTCCATCCTGCACCTCAACAGCAATAGCGAGGCGGAAGTCCGCTTCACCGACATAGGCCGCAAGGTGCGCGTGCTGAAGGGCGAAGCCTCCTTCGACGTGGCCCATGACAAGGGCCGCCCGTTCGACGTGGAGGTGCGATCGGCCCAGATCCGCGCCGTCGGCACCGCCTTCAACGTCCGCATGCGCCCGTCGGTGGTGGAACTGACCGTCACGCAGGGCACGGTGACGGTCCATTCGGGTAATAGCGGGCTGGAAAAGGTCAGCGCCGGCAGCGGCGCCGTGATCCAGTCCCGCAGCATCGACCTCACCCATCTCAGCCCCAAGCTGATCGACCAGCGCACCGCCTGGCGCGACCAGATGGTCGAGCTAGACGGAGAAACGATCGAGCAAGCAGCCAGCGAGTTCAACCGCTATCGCCGCGCGCCGATCCTGATCGGCGACGCCCGCGTCTCCTCGCTGCGGGTCGGCGGGCGCTTCCGCGTCAGCGACAGCAAGGAATTTCTCTCCGCGCTGCAACTGAGCCTGCCGATCCGCGCGGTGAATGGCGAGGATGGATCGGTGATGCTGCTTTATCGCGACGAACCCGATGGCGCCGACATCATGGCGGCACCCGGCGAATAAGGCCGATCAGCCGAGCAGGTCGCGGACCAGTTGGGGCACAAGTTCGCTTGCCGGGCCAAGCCGGCTTTCCTCGAAATAGCTGCTGCCCGCCGACGGATCGAGATTGAGCTCCAGCGTGCGGGCGCCATAATGGCGCGCCATCTGGACGAAACCGGCGGCCGGATAGACCGCGCCCGACGTGCCGATCGACACGAACAGGTCGGCCTGCGCCAGCGCTTCCTCGATCCGCTCCATATCATAGGGCATCTCGCCGAAGAAGACGATGTCGGGCCGCAGGCTGGGCGCGCCGCAACCGGCGCAGACGCTGCCGGGCGGCAATGGATCGGCCCAGGCCACCGCCTTGCCACAGGCGGCACAGAGGGCGGACTTCAATTCCCCATGCATGTGGAGCAGCCGGCTCGCCCCTGCCCGCTCATGCAGGTCATCGACATTCTGGGTGACGATCAGCAGATCGCCCGGCCAGGCGCGGTCGAGCGCGGCCAGCGCATCATGCGCGGGATTGGGCGCCACCTCCGCCAGCTTCGCCCGCCGCTCGTCATAGAAGCGATGCACCAAGGCCGGATTGCGCGCCAGCGCCTGCGGGGTGCAGACATCCTCCACCCGATGCCCCTCCCACAAGCCATCCGGCCCGCGAAAGGTGGCAAGCCCGCTCTCGGCCGAAATACCCGCGCCGGTAAGGATGACAATATTGCTGATGTCGGTCGGCATGGCGGCACCTCGGCAGGCAGGCTTACGCCTTGGTCAGCATCTTCTGGGCGCTGGTCTTGATGAAGTCGGAGATCGGGCCGGACATCATCTTGAGGAACATCGGGATCGATACGGTGCCGCGCACCCGGTCCTCCTCGATCAACAGCTTGACCGGGATGGTCTGGGCCATGGCCGAGATTTCCATGTCCAGCGCATAGTCGGACGGCCAGGTCGCGGTCATGGTGCCGCCGCCGGGGATATGCTGTTCCAGCTTGGGCAGGCCCTGCTCCACCCGGCGCTTCGCTTCGTCCCGGCCGAGGTCATGGGGAATGTCGATATCCATCCTGTTTGTCCTTGTTCTGATGGTCAGTTCTGAAAGGCGATGTCGAGCGGCGGCAGGCCCGCGATGGTCGCCTGCACCGCCTGGCCGGGCGCGATCGAGCCGACGCCTGCGGGCGTGCCGGTGAAGATCAGGTCGCCGGGCGCCAGTTCCACATAGGTGGAGAGATTGGCGATGATTTCGGGCACCGACCAGATCATGTCGGACAGGTCGCCCGATTGGCGCGGGTCGCCCTCGATGCAGAGCGCGATGGCGCCGCTGGCCGGCGGCGTGCCGGGGCGGATCGGGCCGATCGGCGCGGAGCGATCAAACCCCTTGGCCATGTCCCAGGGACGCCCCGCCTTTTTGGCAACGGCCTGCATGTCGCGGCGGGTGAGGTCGATGCCGACCGCCCAGCCATAGATCAGCGCCGGCGCATCCTCGACCGCGACATCCGTGCCGCCGGCGCCCAGCGCGACCACCAGTTCGACCTCATGATGCAGATCCTGCGTGCGCGTGGGGAAAGGCAGCGATGCGCCATTCTCGACCACAGCATCGGCCGGCTTGGTGAAGAAGAAGGGTGGCGCGCGATCGGGATCGCCGCCCATTTCGCGCGCATGTTCGGCATAATTCTGCCCGACGCAGAAGATGCGACGGACGGGAAAGCGATCGGCGCTGCCGTCGATCGGCAGGGTCGGAACGGAGAGTCGGGGAAGATCGAGCATGGCCATCTCTTAGCCATGGTCGGTCGCCTTTCCCAAGAAATTCATGGTGCCGGATGACAAAGGGCCGCCGCTCTGGCATCGCGCGCTGACTTATAGCCAAGGAACGGATCAGGGCATGACCAGCATCGGGATTTTCGGCGCCGCCGGGCGCATGGGCCGCGCCATCGCGCAGGCCGCGGCGGAAGCCGGGCTGACCGTGGCGGGCGGCACCGATCGCGACGGCGGCGGCGAACTGGCCCCCGGCGTCGCGATCACCAATGATCCGCTGGCATTGGCACAGGCGGCCGACGTGCTGATCGACTTTTCCGTGCCAGCCGCGCTTTCCGCCAATCTCGACGCCTGCATCGCCGCGAACAAGCCGATCCTGATCGGCACGACGGGACTGGAGGGCGAGCATCATGCGCTGATCGACCAGGCGGCAGCCCGCATCCCGGTGCTGCAGACCGGCAATACGTCGCTGGGCGTCAACCTGCTCGCCGCGCTGGTGGAAAAGGCCGCCGCCAGCCTGGGCGACGATTGGGACATCGAGATCGTCGAGATGCATCACCGCCACAAGGTCGACGCGCCGTCGGGCACCGCGCTGCTGCTGGGCGAAGCAGCGGCGAAGGGGCGCGGCATCGCGCTGGCGGACCATAGCGAGCGCGGCCGTGACGGCATCACCGGCGCACGGGCGAAGGGCGCGATCGGCTTTGCCGCGCTGCGCGGCGGATCGGTCGCGGGCGACCATCAGGTCATCCTGGCGACCGAGGGCGAGCGGATCGAGCTTGGCCATCGCGCCGAAAACCGCAGCATCTTCGCGCGCGGCGCGATCAAGGGCGCCCGCTGGCTCGCCGGCCAGCCGGTCGGCCGCTATGACATGAAGGGCGTATTGGGGCTCTGATGCCATGAACAAGGCGCAGATCTTCGACTTTTTCAGCCGCCTGGCAGAGGCCAATCCCGCGCCGGTGACGGAGCTGGAATATGGCAATGCCTATCAGCTGCTGGTCGCGGTCACCCTGTCGGCGCAGGCCACCGATGTCGGCGTCAACAAGGCGACCCGCGCCCTGTTCCGCGAGGTCGAAACGCCGCAGCAGATGGTCGACCTGGGCGAGGATGCGCTGAAGCAGCACATCAAGACGATCGGCCTGTTCAACACCAAGGCGAAGAATGTCATCGCCCTGTCCGAGATATTGGTGCGCGATTTCGGCGGCGAGGTGCCGCAGGATCGCGACGCGCTGACCACCCTGCCCGGCGTCGGCCGCAAGACCGCCAATGTCGTGCTCAATACCGCCTTCGGGCAGGAAACCTTCGCGGTCGACACCCATATCTTCCGCGTCGGCAACCGCACCGGCCTGGCGCCGGGCAAGACGGTGCTGGCGGTCGAGGACAAGCTGGAAAAGCGCGTGCCCCAGCCCTTCCGCCGCGACGCGCATCATTGGCTGATCCTGCATGGCCGCTATGTCTGCAAGGCGCGCAAGCCCGAATGCTGGCGCTGCATCCTGTCGGACCTGTGCCGCTTCAAGCCCAAGACGCCGGAACCCGGCAGCGTCGCGAAAGCCGCCTGATCGCGCCGGCCAGCGGTGCTAGGATCGGTACGGAAATCAGCTCCGCGAATCGTCTTGTCAGCACGAAGGAGAGAGACAATGTCCATCCGCCCCATTCTCACCGCCGGCCTGCTGCTGGCCTGTGGCCTGACGCCTGCTTTCGCCAAGACCAAGGACAAGCCGGATCCCTATGTGCCCAGCGGCGATCCGGTCGATTGCATTTCCATCAGCCAGATCCGGTCGAGCAGCGTGCGCGACGATCGCACCATCGATTTCGAGGTGAGCGGCAAGAAGATCTACCGCAACAGCCTGCCCAACAGCTGCCCCAGCCTGGGCTTCGAGCGGCGCTTTTCCTATCGCACCAGCATGTCCCAGCTGTGTTCGGTCGACATCATCACCGTGCTGTTCAATGCCGGCCCCGGCCTGCAACCGGGTGCCAGCTGTGGCCTGGGCAAATTCCAGCCGATGGTGAAGGCCCCGAAATAAGTTTCGGGAACAGGTGATTTTGTGGCTGGCGCGGTTCGAAGCCCTTTGCTAAGCGCCCCTTCTGACCGGCGTCATGCACCCATAGCTCAGCTGGATAGAGCGTTGCCCTCCGAAGGCAAAGGCCGCAAGTTCGAATCTTGCTGGGTGCACCAATTTTTCAACAACTTAGCCACTCCTGCCATGACCGGTATCTGGTCATCGTGTGCGGTAATGTGTGCGCTACGCTCTTTTCATGCGCTTCCGGCAGCGGTCATAAATCCTTCGCGCCTGTGCCTTTCCAGCATCCCTTGCGCGCTCGATCGCTGCCAATTCCTCCGCCTCTGACGGCGTGAGGTAGTTGCGCCAACTTGCGTCCATCGCTTCTTCCATGTCCGGAATCATATACGGAATGTCCGGCCATGCAAGCGGAAATCGCTCAACCTCTTCGATAGAAAGCATCCAGCGCCTCGCCCTGAAAATCAGGGTGATGATGGGCATAAAGCTCTGTCGTCCGCGCGTCGGAGTGGTCAAGCCACCCCCCGATCTGGAATAGCGGCACCCCCTTCTGCGCCAGCCACGTGCCGCAGGTGTGCCGGAGCGTGTGCGGCGTTACGCCGGGCAGCTTTGCATTCTTGACCGCCGTCCCAAAGCTACCGCTCTTGCCGTCCCCTATATCGATGATGCGCCGGCCCTTGTCGTGGATGACATAGCCAAGATCGCTGTAGCGCCGGCGGTGCGCCAGGCGAAGGAATGTCATCAGGCGATTCGGGATAGCCTGAGCCGCAACCGCAGTGAGGGCCACAAGCGCCTCGGTGTCGCGCTCATCTGCCAGCTTGAAGCGCTTTTGCTCGGTTGCCAACGCGCCAAGAAGCCGGGCGTTTTCTCGCTGCAATCGGCTGATCGTCTCGCTATCGCGCATAGGCGCCCGGATCACTGACGCGTGTGGTGTCGAACACCAGCGGCCCCACCGGCACGTTGAACAAGGCTTCGATCAGGCGCGGCCCCTGTGCCCTGGCGGAAAGCATTTCAGTGGGGCGGAACTTGCGATCCGGGTCATAATAGAGACCGCCGCCATCGAGCTGTAGCGAATTGGCATAGGCCCGGCCGGCATAGTAGCCCGAGAGCCTGCTGGACCAGCCGTCTATGTGGAGGCCGCCGCCGGGCGTCTGCACATATGTGCATAGCGAATTCGCGCTGGCCGGTGATGTGCCGGGCGGACGGGTGCCAAACCTGATGGGGTGGACGCCCCCCGACAGCCTTTATGGCAAAGTGGAGGTGTTGAAGCACCACTGAGGAGGCGTCCGTGTCACAGGTTACCACAATCGGTCTGGATATCGCCAAGAACGTTTTCCATGCGCATGGCGCTGACGAGCGGGGTGCGATGGTGTTCAGCCGCAAGCTGACGAGAGCAAAGCTGCTCGAGTTCTTTGCAGGTCAGCCGGTATGCATAGTAGCGCTCGAGGCGTGCGGCGGCGCCCATCATTGGGCGCGTCAGTTACAGACGATGGGGCACGATGTGCGGCTGATCCCACCATCTTACGTGAAGCCATTCGTGAAGCGGAACAAGAACGATGCGATTGATGCTGAAGCGATTGCCGAGGCTGCGCAGCGCCCAGGCATGCGCTTCGTGGCGGTGAAAAGCGAAGAGCAACAGGCCGCAGGGCTCGTGTTCCGCACACGTGACCTAGCGGTGCGGCAGCGCACTCAGCTGATCAACGCCATTCGCGGGCACCTAGCGGAGTATGGTTGGGTAGCACCGCGCGGCACAGCGCATATGACAATGCTCGCCGACCTGCTCGAGGATGAGGAAATGACTTCAAGTCTGCCTGCAGCGGCACGGCCCATGTTCAAGCTCATGGTCGACATGCTGGCCGATCTCGACAAGCAGATTGCCGTGCTGGACCGTGAGATCGCACGGCGTGCTAAGGAGGATGAAGCGGCCAGGCGGCTAATGACCATTCCAGGGATCGGTCCTATCGCTGCGACCGCCATCATCGCGCTGGCCCCGCCGGTCGAGACGTTCCGTAAGGGGCGCGACTTCGCGGCTTGGCTTGGCCTCGCCCCCCGTCAGCACTCGACCGGCGGCAAACAGCGGCTCGGCAGCATATCGAAGATGGGCGAGCGGACGATCAGGCGACTACTGATTATCGGAGGTAGCTCGATGGTGCGTCAGGCCTGCCGGTTCGGCGCGCCGGCCGGCTCGTGGCTGGAGCGGATGCTCGCGCGCAAACCGCGCATGCTCGTCTCGGTGGCGCTCGCCAACAAGATGGCGCGCATGGTCTGGGCACTGCTCACCAGAAATGAAGATTACAGAGCTCCGGCAGCAGTTGCGGCGTAAGCCAAGGCAGCGGCCAGAGGCGTCGGAGACGTAGGCGGTCGAAGGAGGGTATGGCACAACAGTCGGCGAGACGGGGCTGGAAGAACCAGGGAATGGCAGAGCGCTAACCAAGCGCGTAAACCTGTAATGGATCCGGTCCGCGAACTCCCATACTGGCCCGCAGCATATGGCGCTGCTCATCGAGGCCGGACAGATGACAGCATCCGACTACGTGCCAACAAACCCCGATTTACTGCTTGCATCCGAAGGGGCGTCCACAGATGTTTTTCAACGCGCTCGATGCGTTTGGCGCGGTCATGTATGCGGCGGCATCTACCCCGGTGGCGGTAACCGATGCGGATGCTGTAGCGCGCGGCATCACCACCGGTGTCTCAGGCACCAGCGCCTATTATGGGCAGGAATTGCCCAAGGATACGCCGCAGCGGGGCTTCTACCGGGCGCGAATTCTCGTTGTGACGTCGACTGATAATGCGGTGGTAGGGCCGCGCCTCCACCTGATGGACAGTGCCCAATCCATCATTCATTCGGCGGACCTCGTGCTGGAGAAGATCATTTCGCCGCGCCTGCGCATGTATTCGGTTGATGCGCCCTATAATCTGGATGCGCAGCCGGTGAGCTTCACCGTGGGCCTTACCCAAACCGGGTCAGATGCCATTGTCTGCGGGGCCCAGGCCTATGTGGGTTCACAACCCGGCATGCTCCTGCGCGCGGATTACCCGCGCCCTTATCGACCCGAGCCGCTCTATGGCCGCCACCATTTCGCCATTGTAGGGCGAGACATGCCTATCCTCAAGGCCTCGCTTCTCGCTGAGCGCGATGATCCTTCCATGGTGAGCCTGTCTGCATGGTCGGCGCCCGCGAACAATGCGGCTCTTCCGTGGCGCGCTGATGGCCGCCAGGATGCCTTGGTAATCGACACGTCATCGGATTTCAGCCTCACCACCATGACGGAGCGTGGCGCGCGCGTTAAGCGCCGCTATACCCGCGCAATATCGAACCGCCGCGTCAGTGCACCGGCGCCGAGTAGCCCGAAGATCCTCGCGCTGGGCGATAGCATCACGAACCGGAATATCCTCGCGCTGATGAAGGCCAAGCTCGAGGCCATTGGAAAGACGCCGCAGTTCTTTGGCACCATGAACAACCGTGACACGGGGGCAGACCCTATCGTCAACGGTGAAGGCCGTGGTGGCTGGCGCGCGGCTGATTTCATCTACCAGTTCACCACTTACGGCGCGGTCACCGATTTCCCGGCATATCTTGCCTTAGGGGCGGAGAATGCAGATGCGGCCGGGCGCTGGGGCCGCAATCCTTACGCCCGTGATCCGGTGGGCGGTGACGACCCTGCGAAAATCCGCAACGGCAAGATTTTCGGTTTCCGGCATTTCCTCAACGGCGTGGGCATCGATGATCCAGATTTCGTGCCCATTGGGTTGGGCACGAACGACATCAACACCCATGCGCCGGCATCGAGTTTGCAGTTCATCGTCGATGCTATGCACATCATGGTGCCGTCGATCCGGGAGGCCTGCCCGAATGCCCAGATAGCATGGTGGCTGCCTAACATTCCGCGCATAGCGAGCTCGGACCGAAAGTGGCGGGAGGAATATGTGCCTGCCATCAAGGCCATGCTGGCGTTTGAGCAGAGCTTCGCGGACGATAAGTTTTCGATCCTGTCGACCTGGGCGGTGATGGACACCATCAGCGGTTGGTCGAACGGCGCGGAAAACGGATTGCCACGACAGGCGGCTTGGCCACGACGGTGATCACTGATGAACTGCACCCGGTGGGCGCCAACCGTCATGTGATCGCGGAAGTGCTGGCGGCTTGGGTGGCGGGGATGTCTACATGATCAAGGATTCTGGATCATTGGCCTCGATCTCGGCCGCAATCACCATGGCCATACGTTCGATCAGCGCCCCAATAGGCCCACCAATCTCGCGCGCTTGTGCCGCAATGTTGTCGAACTCATCCAATCTTTCGCGAGCGAGCTTCATATCCATTTCACTACTCCTCTTCATTATGCACGCCTGAGTAAAGATTTTGATGCATTGGTGCTCAGTGCCATAGAGTGATTTGAAATCATCTATGGCAGTCACAAAGGGCGCGCAAGTTCAACAATTCTAAATGCTGCGCCTTACATCTGTATACTTTCGGCAAGTCCAGTTATCGGATAGCGCGGGTCCATGGGCATATACGGCGCCATCGCAATCCGTGCTTTCCTGATCTTCCTGCTGCGCTACGGCATGAATGCACTGCCGCGCTTGATGATCCGCCATGTTCGCCGCAAGCGGATGGCGGCGCCCAGCCAAATCTGGCAGCAAGCCCGGCAGGACCAGGCCCTAACGCATCGTGCTTTCAGGCAGAGTGACAAAATCGCATGGCAATGATCCGCCTATAACTGACCTCTGATATCGATCTCATCCGTAAATATAACACGCGCTGGATTAAACGGCGGAAGACTATTCCCTTCACGCTCGAAAAACGAGGCCACGCCTTCCGTATCCCGAATGTCCACCTTGGCTATCCATTCCGGATCATAATCCCACCACCGTATCGCCTGCAGTCGTTGTGCCAGCTCAGGCGCAAACCGCGCGCGAATGACTTTTGCAGGGTTGCCTGCCACAATGGTGTATGGCGCCACATTTCTTGTCACGACGGAATGAGCGCCGATTACGGCCCCGTCACCAATGCTTATGCCGGATCTCAAATATACATTTCGCCCAATCCATACGTCATTGCCGATAACCGTCCGCGGAATATCGAATCCGGCCCTCTCGATATTCAAAGGAGGCGGCAGAGGCTTATCGACTGGCCGCGCCCAGTCATAATCGTTGATGAAGATAGAGGATGTACTGACACCGTACATATTATGCTCGGGAGCGCAGGAATAAAGGCGTGGCCCAATCGATGTAAATCGACCAATGGAGAGGAAGCGGGCAGCACCTGCATCTCGAAGGATGGAGTAAGCACCGAAACTGTATAGAAGATTGGGCGGCGATGTCAGAAGACATGGCCCTTCGATGACAGCCCCATCCTTCATGTCGAATGGCCTTGACGCAAATCCGCCCTGCAATGTGATATTGGTTTTCTGTCTTATTTCAGCCCATAATTCCGGTGTCGTTTTGGGCATTACCATTCCTCATGATCCAACAGACAGATTATGCTTTCCAAGGATCGTGATTCGGTCAAGCGACAGATGGCAACGGCCACATTATCCGATAGGAAGCGCACATGGGCATATACGGCGCCATCGCAATCAGTGCTTTCCTGATCTTCCTGCTACGCTACGGCATGAATGCGCTGCAGCGTTCGATGATCCGCCATGTCCGCCGGAAGCGGATGGCCGCGCGCCAGGGAAAATCCGGCAGCAAGTCCGGCAGGACCAGACCATAACGCTTCGCGCTTTCGGGTAGAATATCGCGCAAATCCACGCGCCCACCTCGCGCATATTAGTTGCCGAATATTCCAGAAATAAGTAAGATAATTACAACGCCTCGCCGAGACGACGGTAATCCATGCCGTCCGTATCGGCGAGGATGTTGCCGCTCACAATCCGCTCAGAGGAGCGTTCATGCACACACAACAGGGGGTAACGTCGATGACGCCATGGGGCGAGGCGCTCGTCGTCAAGTATGGCGCGATCGTGACGGGCTGGGCCATCGGCACGGCTGCGAAATACGGGCTGATGCTCGGCGAAGGACGCAGGATCACCCTCAAGGTGATGCTGATCGACGTTCTGCTGATGGGCATGGTGGTGTTGCTGGCACGCTGGGTGATTGCCCGGCTCGGCCTTAACCCCACCGATGCAGCCACTGCTGCCGCGCTGATCGGGCTTTCCTCGGACCGGCTCATCCGCATGGTTCGCGTCTGGTTCCTCAAGCGGGTGGATGCCGAACTACAGCAACACGTCAAAGCCGAGATCCGGCAGGCGGCTCAGATGGAGCTGAGCGCCGAGCGCAACCTATCCGATATCGCAGCGGGCAAGCGGCCCTTGGGAGGTGAATGATGGACTGGCAACCGATCCAAGCCCGACTTGGCGTCGTAGCCGATGGCATCGCCGGCCCCAAGACCTACGCCGCGCTGTTCCGGGCCATGGGAGCGCGCGAGAATGCCGACGCGCTGGGCAAGCAGGCGGCGCGGGACTTCACCCTCTACGGCCTGACCACCCCGCTGCGCATCGCCCACTTCATGGCGCAGGCGGCGCACGAAACCGGCGGCTTCAAATGGCTGCGGGAAATCTGGGGACCGACGCCGGCGCAGTTGCGCTACGAGGGCCGCAACGACCTCGGCAATGTCCAGCCCGGCGACGGGAAGCGCTTCATGGGGCGCGGTATCTTCCAGCTCACCGGACGGGCAAACTACGAGCGCGCCGGCAAGGCGATCGGGCAGCCTCTCGCATCGCAGCCTGAGCTTGCCGAGCGCCCCGACATCGCCGTCACCACCGCCTGCGATTACTGGCAGTCGCGCGGGCTGTCGGCGCTGGCGGATCGGGACGATGTGCTGGCGGTCACCAAAAAGGTGAACGGCGGCACCAATGGCCTGAATGATCGCAAGGTGCAGCTGGCCAAGGCGAAGGGGCTGCTGTTGTGACCAACCGCCACAACGTGATCGCCTATCTCGCCACCCTCGCAGCGATCGTCATCATGTCGCTGGCCGGCGCCGCGGTGTGCATCTTCGCTCAGGCCGACACGGAAGTGAACCTGGCGCGCATCATCGGGGCGCTGGCCTTCATCGGTTCCGCCATCGCCGGCCTGACGGGGGTGATCGGCACGTTCAAGGCCCGCGACAATAGCGAGCAGCTGATCGCCAAGCTGCCGCCGGTTCAGGAGGAAGTGCGATGATCTTCGCTGCTGGATTCTTCATGGGCGCCGCAACCGTGGTCGGCGGGCTGGTGATCGCGGCATGCCTGATCTGGAAGCAACTGGCATGATCCCCCTCCCCGCAACCCTACGCCCCTACCTTCTCGGCGCGGCCGGCATAGCGATCCTTGCCGCTGCGATCTGGGTCTGGCGCATCGACAGCCTGCGCGCGTCCCACAAGGCCGACGCGGCGAACGTGCGGCGCGAATACACGCTGTTTCGCGAGCAGGTGGAGGTGAAGGCCACGCAAGCCCTGATAGCCCAGAAGGCCGTCAACGCAAAGATTAAGAAGGATCAGGAGGAAATCAATGATCGCCATATCGATGCGCTGGAGGAAAGGATTGCCGTTGGTCAGTCTCGCTATGACAGCCTGCGCGCCAAGTCCGAAGCCTATTTTAGTAGCTCCTCAAAGGCTGGAATGTCCGCCGCCAGCGAAGCCGCCTGCTAAGCTCATGCAGGAACCTCATGTGAAGCAATTCCTGCCCTCTTAAAATCGGCTCAAGACAATACGGACATGCTGATAGAATTGCAGTCATGGGCGAAGGATCAAAGCGCCGTTGATGTTGCTGGTCACCAGTGATTCTGATAATAAGAACGGGCCGGAACGCTGCGTCAACAGCGCCCGGCCCTGACCAAACCGACTGTTTAGGAGTCGAATATGGATGATTTTTCTATATGCGCCATAGAGACCTGCGGCAAGGTGCGCTGGAAGCGGCAATGGTGCAGCGCGCATTACCAGCGCTGGCTAGCGCATGGAGATCCTCTTTCAGGGCGAACGCCAAAGGGGGAACCGCTCGCATTTTTGGAAAACACAGTCATTTCATATCACGGGAAAGACTGCCTGATTTGGCCTTATGTCAAGAGAAGCGGCTATGGGATTGTAACGTACAAAGGAGAAAAGCGCCTTGTAACTCGCGTTGTCTGCGAGGCTGAGCATGGGCCGCCGCCAACGCCGGTGCATGAAGCATCCCACTTGTGCGGGAAGGGGCATTTAGGTTGTTGCAACCCAAAACATCTTGCATGGAAGACACCGAAAGAAAACAACGCTGACAAACTTACGCACGGCACCCACCATAGGGGCGAGCAGAGCCCTAGAGCGAAACTAACGGTTGCCCAAGTATTGGAAATTCGGTCCAGCACAAAGCCTCATCCAGAATTAGGAAAGGCATATGGTGTTTCGCGTCAATTAATTACTGACATCAAAGCGGGAAGGCGCTGGTCTTGGCTAAAGTAATTTGCGCTTTTTGCAAAGAAGGGTGACGGCGCTCTATCCAACTGAGCTATATCGGAGTCTCTTACACCCCGAAGCGGGACTTGAACCCGTGGCCTCCGTCACCCATGCCGCCTTATACCCGATCCCCGGCGGCAAGGGAATCCCCCGCCTCCCGCGCTTCGGAGAGGGCGGCGCGCGTCATGTCGTGCAGATGCGCTCGGATGGATTTCGCGGTTGATTTTTGCCCGCGCCAGAACCCCGCCTCATGCGTCTCATCTCGGCCGTTGGCGCTCACTGTCGCGATGCCGTTATACGCCTCATCTTCCAAAGCCTCGCATCGCGCCATGATGCAGCGCACAGCTTCGGTCAATTCCGCAATCTCCGCATCCTTCGCGGCGGTTGCAGCGGCGACGGACTGGAGGCGGTGGGCGATGATCCGGCGCACCGTCTCGCTATCGCCATCGTCCAGCGGATAGCCGGTCAGCCACATGTGCAACTCGCGGTCGGCTTCCGTTACCCCGCCAGCGTCCGCGATCGGCTGGGCGGGGACAATGCCGATCCCGCGAGCTATGAGCGCATCGGCAAGAATCTTGGCGGTCCAGAAAGGGTTTTCATTGGACAGATCGGCCGCGACTTCGGCGATGAGGTCGCGAAGTTTCTGCCCCTCGGGTTCGTTCGGCTTAGTCATGGGCGGGTTCCTTTTGGCACGGCGCGTCCTCAACGCTCTGAAAAACAGGATTGGCTATGCGAACCCACCCACCGGAATAAGCCACATCTGGTCGGTTCTTATCGTCAAGCTGGCGGCAGTAAAAATAATGGAAATCATGTACCCGAAATTGCGGACAACCGTTGCATGTCACCCAATCGCTTCCGGGTAATTCATGGCGGTGATACTCATCAGGCAATGGTCCGAATGCCATCACCCTTCCTCCCCGCGCTTGGCGCTGGAGAGGGCGGCCATGCATTCTGGCTCAATGGCGTAAATCTCGCACGTCCCGTTGAACTTCTGGCTTAGCCATCGCAATTCGCCGGGCGTGCTGGTCGTGCGGAACTCCATCGCGCGAAGGATGCGATATTCGAGGTCGCCATGCTGCGCCATTCCGGTCAGGCGGTCATAGGCCATTCCGATCAGGGCATCAGTCTCGCATTCATAATCAATGCGGGCGTCGGGATGGTGGCCAAAGCGCCCCAATTCCTCCCCCTCGCCGTCGAACGCCTGCCCGCGAGATTGGGGCGGAACAGGGCCATCATAGACGCCAAACATCGTCATTCCCTTGTCTTCGGCGGCTTCCTCAGCATCCTCCCGATGTGTCCAGATGCAATGATCCTCATCCCAGAAGACTTTGCCGTCGCTATCCCGGATCATGTAGGCGAAAGGCTCAGCCTCCCCCGCATCGAACTCTTGGTCGAGACGCTGGAGGGTGGGGAGTGCATTCAACTGCCTTGCCCTCTGTATCGCATCGGACAGCCGGGCAAATCGGCCGTGGCTATCGCAAAACTGGTCCCAGACCTCAAACGTCATAGTTGTTACGTCTTCTCCCACTGTCGCCGGCCCATGACCATCAGCGTTCAATGGCATTTCGATAGGATAATAGAAGTCCGCCACCGGCTCCCCGGCCTGCTCAAGGGCGGCGAGAGCCAGCGACGCAGCGCGGTGCTGATCAGCAGACCAAGCCAGCGTGTCCATCATCGTGTCGCCCGGCACTTCGGGGCGGATATCCAGAGAAAACGGGCGCAGGGCTTCCTTCGCCATCTTCACAGCATCAGATGTCATCGTTCATTTTCCTTGGATAGGAGGTGGGCGCGGACGGCGAGGCCGAGCGGGGTGAGGGAGAAAAAGATGTGCCCAGCAGCCCACTCGCTGGCGAATATCCCTTCGCGGAACAGGGGCACGCGGACATGGCCATTGACCTCGCGATATGGGCGCAAATCGCTCTCGCCAGTTTCGATCACCGCCCGCCGCTGCGCCTCTGTCAGCTTCTCGGCTAGCTGGTGGGCGGGGGTCATGCTGCGGCTCCAGGCTGGTGGATTCTGACAAAGGTGTCCGCAGCATCAATCACGCCCTTCGCGGGCCACTTATTGGCGAACGCTTTTATTTGGACGGCGCGCTGCCCGACGATTTCTAGGGTCGCCATTCGCCGCATATCGATCCGGATCGAGTAGATATGGCATCCGCCATTCATGACGCGGGGAATGTAGGTGGCGACGCAGTGCCGCATCCGGCGCCCTTCCTCCATCAGCATGGAAGGCGTCGACAGCTTGAAGAACTCGAATCCGCCATGCGCGGCGTGATCCGGCCAGTCGCTCAGGTCGATGACAGTCGTTGGCGTGATGCCGATGCCCAGCTTGCCCAGAGAACTGTCACCAGCGAGCCGATCGTGCCAAAGCTGAACCTCGTTCGCCATGCGCTCGAATGACCACCGCGTGATATCGACAGATTTGTTCCGCGACACAAAGTCGGCAAAGTCGCTAGCCTCCCCTTCAGCGCATCGGTGGGCGTGCTGCGCAATCCAGGCAAATCCCGCTTTCGGTGAAGAGTGGTTCAGCCGCATTCGCCGACGATACGTCTTCAGCGCGCCAAGCCATTTCCGCTGCGCATGAGGCCGGTCCGGTAT
Source organism: Sphingobium salicis subsp. salicis (assembly GCF_049472635.1). Classification (NCBI taxonomy): domain Bacteria; kingdom Pseudomonadati; phylum Pseudomonadota; class Alphaproteobacteria; order Sphingomonadales; family Sphingobiaceae; genus Sphingobium; species Sphingobium salicis. The sequence continues at coordinate 1,114,101 of NZ_JAYRCS010000001.1, read as the reverse complement.
CACCTGTGACAATGTCGACGGCGAAAGGTCATTCAGCTCGCGAACAAATCCGACATATATGGCTGGATCGCGTATCCCTTCAGTTTGCGAAGGGGCGTCGATATACCGACAGAAGCCATCACCATCTTGAGCCTTTCGCCGCGCTCGATAGGTCCGCCGATCCGACTTGCGATATAGAGGCGATCCGCACGGCTGTTTGCCTTCACGCCAAATGAAGCCGCCAGCACCGGCGCCTGTTCCAGATAGTCAATCGCCAACGGATGAAGGTTCGCGACGAACTCAGCATTGCGGTGCATCCCCTGGTTAGGGAATAGCGCCCGCGCGCGCATAGCCGGGGTCAGTTCCTCGCTCACATCCCCCTCCCCATCAGATCGGCGGGGCGGGTGGCGAGTGTGTACGGTAATGTGTGCGCATCCAGCGTCGCGCACCGATTCGTTCCGCCAATGTTCGCGCGAACAAACCTTGAACAGCGGCGGAAAACCGTGCTAGCTAGGCCCTCCGAAGGCAAAGGCCAGTGGTTCGAATCCACTTGGGTGCACCATTTATCGACATTATGCTGCAGAACGGCACAGTTTGACGGTCGGCTTGCGCTGATTGATCCATTTCCGACCCAGTTGAAATGGTGATTATCACGGCGAACGATAGGCTCTCCCTCCGAAACATTGATGGTTTTGGAGGTTGGAATGGCACATTTGTTACGGGTCTTCCCGGATGCAGCCACCATGACATGGGCGATCTTCGTCGATCACCGGCCGGTCACGAAATTCAACCGCGATTTCGAAATACTGCTTTCACTGACGCCGGGCGAGCATCGCCTGGTCGTACATGCCAATGGCAGTGGCGCAACAGTGAAGGTGAGCATTAATAATGCCGAGCCATTGTCACCCGACACAGACTGGCCATTGGTCCTCAAGGTTCCCTTAACCTCAAGCGGCGACCATGTCATAGCGGAGTTCTCCGTATGAAAGGGGGCTGGAAGTTCCTGATAGGAACGGCCGTGACCGGCTTTCCCGCATTGGCTTTCGCTCAGCCAAATATACCTCCCGCCGTATCAACGGCCGTCAACCAGACTGATGATCTGCAAGAAAAACGAACTTCAGCCCCAAGCGGAAGAAGTGATTCCCTCCTCAGCGGCCTTGGCGGGGAGATAGAAATTAATGGCGGCGAGCCCAAGGCGTCGCTCAGCTTCAACGGGAAGCTATCGCCAGAGATAGTCGCTGCAGGCGTCGATGGCATGAGCAGCAACTTTCGGCAAACCAGCTACGGGCTGTCGCTATCCGTTCCACTGGGTGGCGAAGATAATCTGGTCGATCCGCAATTACTCGACCGGCTTTCGGACGGGCCGGCACTAACCTTCAGCCTGTCGCGCTACAACGCGACCACACGGGACGATCCGTCAGGCCTCAAAAATCAATTCTGGCAATTTGGTGGCGAAGCGAGGATCGGCACCAACCAGTTCCATTATCGTGACCCGACGACATTGACGAAATATTCCAGCTGGAAACCACAGCTGGCTATCGGCGGCTTCATCGCCTTCTATCCCGGTGAGCAGAAAAGCATGCTAAGCTTCGCCATCGACTATCAGTCCAGCTATCAAGCGGCAGATGAAAAGATACTTTGCAAGCCATTGGTGACTGACCCTGACAAGGATTGCTTTAAGGCGGCACCACAGGCACCCGATCGTCAGGACGCCGTCAACCTGTCCTTCGAGTATCGGCAGGCGATCGGAAAGGATGTTCTGGACGCTAGCCTCGCCTTCTCGCCGAAGTTCACCTATGACGCCCTAAGCGACGATTATGGCGTGGAACTGCCCGTCTATCTCATTCCCAAGGGAGACGCGCAGATCCTGCCCGGTTTCAGGATCGGCTACGCCTCGCGCGAAGATGAAGTGACTTTCGGCCTGTTCATGAAGGCCAGTTTCAGCATGACGAAATAGGGCCACACCGCACGGCCCCTCCGCGGGCTTTATGACCATGAAAGACGGTCAATCACAGCAGTATCGCCTGCAGCCCCCCGGTCATTGCGGAGGCCCCTTCCAGATCGAGCAGATATTTCTTGGTTTCGACGCCGCCGGCAAAGCCGGTGAGCGCGCCATTGCTGCCCACCACCCGGTGACAGGGCGCGATGATCGAGATCGGGTTGCGGCCATTGGCGGCGCCGACGGCACGGGTCGCGGTCGGGCGACCGATGGCGCGGGCGATGTCGGCATAGCTCCGCGTCTCGCCGAACGGTATGTCGAGCAGCGCAGCCCAGACCTGGCGCTGGAAATCCGTGCCCTGAAAATGCAGCGGGACGGAGAAATGCTGCCGCTGACCGGCGAAATATTCCGATAGCTGGGAGGCCGTCTCGCGCAGCACCGGATGGTCGGTCGCTTCGGACCGGGTGCCCAGGCGGACGCGGGCGGGATCATCGTCGGGCCACAGGACCGCCATCAATCCCTCGTCGCTTGCAACCAGCGTCAGGTCGCCCACCGGCGAGGGCATCGTCATACAGGCCAGGGTCATCGTCATCCTCCATGCGTCATCGCTGGAGATAGGCGATGATCCCCGCCCCCGCTTCCTGCCGCTTGCGGTCAAAGTCCGCAAGCGGCAGGCCGCATCATTTCAGGCCACCGCCCATGGCACGATACAGCTCGATCATGTTGGTGAGCCGTGCCAGCCGGGTCGATACCAGGCTCTGTTCCGCGCTCGACAGGGTCCGCTGCGACACCAGGGTCGGCAGGAAGCCGTCGACACCCGCGCGGAAGCGGGCCTGCGTCAGGTCATAGGCCTTGCGCGCAGCATCGCGTTGCGAGGTCTGCGCCTCGACCTGATCGGTCATCGTGCCACGCCGGGCGAGCGCATCGGCGACTTCGCGGAAGCCGGTCTGCACGCTCTTTTCATAGGTGGCCAGCATCGCGTCATAGGTCGCCCTGGCGTAACGCAGATTACCCTTGTTCCGGCCGAAGTCGAAGATCGGCAGGGTCGCACTGGGCGCCACCGACCAGGTATCGCTGCCCGACTTGAACAGGCCGGACAGGCCAAGGCTGACCGTGCCCAGCGCCGCCGTCAGCGACAGCTGCGGGAAGAAGGCCGCCCGCGCCGCACCGATATTGGCGTTGGCCGCGATCAGTTGATGCTCGGCCGACGCAATGTCGGGCCGGCGCAGCAACAGGGTCGAGGGCAGTTCCGCCGGAAGATTGTCGAGCGTGACATGGCCTTCCGGCAGGGCCGAGGGCAGATCCTCGCTGCCGAGCGTCGTGCCCGCCAGCAGGTTCAGTGCATTCTGGTCCTGCGCGACCAGCGTGGTAGCGCTGGCGATGGCGGCCCGCGCCTGGTCATAGCTGGTCTGTGCCTCGCGCACTTCCAGTTCGGACGCGATGCCCTTGTCGAAGCGGGCCTTGTTGAGGTCCAGCGTCTCCTTGAACGCGGTCGCCAGCGTGCGCGCGATCGACAGCAATTCCTGATCGGCGGCCATGTTCACCCAGGCCGTCGCCACTTCCGCCACCAGTGCGGTCTGGGCCGCATTGCGGTTTTCGACCGAGGCGAAATATTGCTCCTGCGCCGCCTTGGTCAGGTTGCGCACCCGCCCGAACAGGTCGATTTCCCAGGCAGAGATGCCGACCTGCGCCTGATAGACATCGGTGTTGAGGCGCTGGCTCTGGCCGAACTGGACCAGCGGCTGTTCCGAATAGGTCGCGGTGCCGGTGGCCCCGACGGTCGGCAACAGATCGGCCCGCTGCACCTTATATTGCGCCCGTGCCTGTTCGACATTGGCGACCGCAATGCGCAGGTCGCGATTGTTGGCGAGGCTCGTCTCGATCACCCGCACCAGACGCGGGTCGGTGAAGAAATCGCGCCAGGCGGTATCGGCCGGCACGATCGCCGCGCCGCCGTCCGCCGCGGCCGCATAGGCCGGCCCCTGGGGGCTGGCCTGCGGCACCGGCAGTTCGGGGCGGGCATATTTGGGCGCCATGTCACAGGCGGCCAGCGTCAGCGCCAAAGAGGCGACCGACATTGCTTTGATATTACGCAACATTCTTATGCCTCCTGCGGTGCGTTCGGCGTTTCGCCGTCGGCGTTACGCTGTTCTTCCCCTTCATGATGTTCGCGGAACAACCGCTTCACCACGGTGAAGAAGACCGGCACGAAGAAAATGGCGAGGACGGTGGCGGACAGCATGCCGCCGACCACGGCCCAGCCGATGGCGTTCTGGCCACCCGCGCCCGCGCCCTTGGACACGGCCAGCGGCAGCACGCCGAAGATGAAGGCGAAGCTGGTCATCAGGATCGGCCGCAGACGCAGCTTGCCCGCTTCCAGCGCCGCCTTGGCGGGCGGCAGCCCTTCGCGCATCTTCTCTTCGGCAAATTCCACGATCAGGATCGCGTTCTTCGCCGACACGCCGATGGTCGTGATCAGGCCCACCTGCAGATAGATGTCGTTGTTGAGGCCCGCCAGCGTCGCCGCGATCACCGCGCCGAGCACGCCGAGCGGCACGACCAGCATGACCGCGATCGGCACCGACCAGCTTTCATAGAGCGCAGCCAGACAGAGGAAGACGATCAGCATCGAGAGCGCATAGACATAGGGCGCCTGTCCACCGGAGGTCTGTTCCTCATAGGAAATGCCGTTCCAGGCATAGCCGATACCGGCCGGCAGCTTGGCCGCGAACTCTTCCATCGCCTGCATCGCGGTGCCGCTCGACACGCCGGGTGCCGGGGCGCCCTGGATGTTCATCGACGGCACGCCATTATAGCGTTCCAGACGGGCCGGGCCCTGGACCCATTCCGTGGTGGAGAAGGCAGAGAGCGGCGCCATCACGCCCGTGCTGCCACGCACATGATAGGCGTTGATCGCGTCGGCCGAGGTACGGAACGGTGCATCGGCCTGGACATAGACGCGCTTCACGCGGTCGCGGTCGATGAAGTCGTTGACATAGGATCCGCCCAGATTGGTACTGATCGTGTCATTGACGTCCGACTGGGCGATGCCCAGCGCACCGGCTGCGGCCTGATCGACATTCAGCTTCAGCTGCGGCGTATCTTCCAGGCCATTGGGACGGACCTGCGCCAGGCGCTTGTCGCCCATCGCCATGCCCAGCAACTGGTTGCGGGCTTCCAGCAGCTTCTCATGACCAAGATTGGCCTGATCGAGCAGCTGGAAGTCGAAACCGGACGCATTGCCCAGTTCCTGCACGGCCGGCGGCACGAAGGCGAAGGCCATGCCCGACGAGATCTTCTGGAACGCCATATTGGCGCGCAGGGCGATCGCGGGCACGCGATTGTCCGCACCCGACCGTTCATGCCAGTCCTTCATGCGGGCAAAGACGATGCCGACATTCTGGCCCTGGCCCACGAAGCCGAAGCCGGCGACCGTGAACACGGCCGAGACATTCTTCTTCTCATCGACCAGATAATGGTCGCGCATCCGGGCGAGGGCCCGCTCGGTCTCCTCCAGCGTCGTGCCCGCGGGCAGCGACACCTGGTTGATGATGATGCCCTGGTCCTCGTCCGGCAGGAAGCCGCTGGGCAGACGCAGGAAGATGAAGGCCATGCCAACCACCACCAGGCCATAGACCAGCATGGTACGAACCCAGCTGCGCTCGACCTTCTCGACGCCCTTGCCATAGCGCACCACGCCCTTGTCGAAGGTGCGGTTGAACCAGTCGAAGAAGCGGCCGAGGATCGAACCGATCGGCCCGTTCCAGCTATGCCCGTGCGAGGCGGGCTTGAGGATGGTGGCACAGAGCGCCGGGGTCAGGATCAACGCGACCAGCACCGACAGGATCATCGACGACACGATGGTGATCGAGAACTGGCGGAAGATGACGCCGGTCGAGCCGCCGAAGAAGGCCATCGGCAGGAACACCGCCGACAGCACCAGGCCGATGCCGATCAGCGCGCCGCTGATCTCGTCCATCGACTTCTTGGCCGCTTCCTTGGGGCTGAGCCCTTCATCCTGGATCAGACGTTCGACGTTCTCGACGACGACGATCGCGTCGTCGACCAGCAGGCCGATCGCCAGCACCATGCCGAACAGGGTCAGGGTGTTGATGGTGAAGCCGGCTGCGCTGAGGATCGCCAGCGCGCCCAGCAGAACCACCGGCACCGCGATCGTCGGGATCAGCGTCGCACGCCAGTTCTGCAGGAACAGGAACATGACGACGAACACCAGCAGCACGGCTTCGAACAGGGTATGGACCACCTGCTCCACCGACAGCTTGACGAAGGTCGAGTTGTCGACCGGGAAGTCATATTTGACCCAGCTGGGGAAATTCTTCGACAGCTGGTCGACGCGCGCCTTGACCGCTTCCACCGTGTCGAGCGCGTTCGCGCCCGGTGCCAGCTTGATGCCGAAGCCCGATGCCGGATGGCCGTTGAACTTCACGCCGAAACCATAGGTTTCCGCGCCCAGTTCGACCTTGGCGACATCCTTCATCAGCACGACCGAACCGTCGCTGTTGCTGCGCAGGCGGATATTCTGGAATTCCTCCGGCGTGCGCAGGCGCGACTGGGCCGTGACGGTGGCGTTGAGCGCCTGGCCCTTGGGCGAAGGCGAACCACCGATCTGGCCGGCCGACACCTGGGCATTCTGCGCGGTGATCGCCGACTTCACGTCGCCGGTGGTCACGCCCAGATTGGCCATCTTGTAGGGGTCGAGCCAGATGCGCATCGCATATTGCGAACCGAACAGCTGGGTATCGCCAACGCCGGTGACGCGGCTCAGCGGATCCTGGAGGCTGGACGCGATGAAGTCCGCCGCGTCCTCCTGATCATGGATGCCGTCGTCGGAATAGGCCGCCATGATGAGCAGGAAGCTGGACGTGGACTTGCCCACGCGCAGGCCCTGCTGCTGCACTTCCTGCGGCAACAGGGGGGTCGCCTGCGACAGCTTGTTCTGCACCTGCACCTGCGCGATGTCAGGATCGGTGCCCTGCTCAAAGGTCAGGGTGATGTTGAGATTGCCCGAACCATCGCTGGTGGACGAGAAATAGCGCAGATTGTCGATGCCCTTGAGCTGTTGCTCGATGATCTGCGTCGTCGTGCTTTCCAGCGTCTGGGCGTTGGCACCGGGATAGGTGGTCTGGATCGTCACCGCCGGCGGGGCGATTTCCGGGAACTGCGCGACCGGCAGCGACCGGATCGCGAGCAGGCCCGCCAGCATGATGACGATGGCGATGACCCATGCGAAGATGGGCCTGTCGATAAAATAGCGGGCCATGGCTTAGTGCGCCTCGCCCGCGTTCGACGCGCCTTGTGCAGCGGCCGGCTTCGCGCCGCCTTCAGGCGCAGTCACCTGTTGCGGTGCACCGGGCTTCACCACCGTGCCGGGGCGCAGATTGACCAGCCCCTCGACGATCAGCTGATCGCCCGGCTTCAGGCCGCTGGTGACGATCCACTTGTCGCCGATCGCGCGGTCGACGGTGACCTGGCGCATCTCGACCTTGTTGTCCTTGCCAACGACCATCGCCGTAGCCCGGCCGCGCGCGTCGCGCGAAATGCCCTGCTGCGGGGCCAGGATCGCCTGGGTGCGCTCACCCTCGATCAGCTTGGCGCGGACATACATGCCCGGCAGCAACAGGCCGTCGCCGTTGGGGAAGATCGCGCGCAGAGTGACCGCGCCCGAGCTGGAATCCACCGTCACGTCGGCAAATTGCAAGCGGCCTTCACCCGGATAGACGCTGCCATTGGGCAGGATCAGCTGGATGCGGGCGCCCTGCGCCTCGCTGATGCCGCCGGCCTTCATCGCCTGCTTGAGGTCGATTATCTGCGCGGCCGACTGCGTCACGTCGACATAGACACGGTCGGTACGCTGGATCGTGGTCAGCGGATCGGCCTGGCCGGTCTGGACCAGTGCGCCCGGCGTCAGCAGCGAACGGCCGATACGGCCCGAAATCGGCGCGCGGATGCGGGTGAAATTCTGGTTCACCTGCGCCGCCTGCACCGCGCCCTGCTGCGCCGCAACATTGGCACGGGCCTGCTGGGCCGCGGCCGCCGCGTCATCATATTCCTGCTTCGACACCGCGTTGATGCCGACCAGATCCTTGTAGCGCTGAGCCTGCAGCCCGGTCGAGCGGATCGCCGCCTGGGCATTGGCCAACGAGCCCTGGGCCTGGGCGAGCGCCGCGCGATAGGGCGCGTCCTCAATCTCGTAGAGCAATTGCCCGGCCTGGACAGTACCGCCTTCGGTAAACAGGCGGCGACGGATCACGCCGCTGATCTGCGGCCGGACTTCGGCCGTTTCAAAGGCCGAAATGCGGCCCGGCAGTTCGTTCAGCAACGGTGCCGACTCGGTCTTGAGCGTCACCACGCCCACGCTCGGCGGCGGCGGTGCGGGCGGCGCTTCCTGACCGCAAGCGCTCAGCGCAAGGGCCGAAACACAGGCCAGCAATCCGAAGAAGTTCCCCTTTTGCATCAATTTTCCCAATCCGATAAATATCGCAGGACCGGAATGAACGTTCATTCCGCTTGCCGCGCACCTAAGAAGCTGTCAGAGGGAATTCAAGAGAAAAACAATTTTCCGAGGGTAAAATGGTTGCAGCGCAGCATGAAAAAAGCAGTCGCGACCGTGTACTCGCAGCGGCGCGAGACCTGTTCAACAGCCATGGTTTCCACCAGACGTCCATGGCCGAACTCGCTTCCGCCGCACAGGTATCAGTGGGGCAAATATATCGGCTTTTCAAAGGAAAGGAAGATATCATCGAGGCTATCGTCCATGCCGACGCCGACCAGTGGGCGGAGGACGTTGATATCCTGCGCAAACGACTCGACAGTGGCGAGTTGAGCATCGACGATACGTTCGAGCAACTGATGCTGCACGTCATTGACGAAAAGGATGAGGCGCTGTCGTTCGACATCCTGGCCGAAAGCTTCCGCAATCCGACGGTCGGCGAGATGATCGGCACCATGTGCGGCCGTTTCCGCGACGATATTCGCGACTTTGCCTGCGCCGCCAATCCTGAGCTTTCGGGCGAGGCGCTGGACGGCGCGGAGGAGATGATCCTGGCCTGCATGTTCGGCCTGGGCCATCGCAGCCTGTCGCGCCCCAATCTCAGCCCGGAGGCGTCGGCCCGGCGCGCCGCCCAGATGATCGTGGCAGGCCTGAAGGCCGTGCGCTGATCGCAGCGAAAGCCGGTTCACACCGATCGTGAACCGGCAGCGGCGGATCACTCCACCAGTTCGCCGCCCTTCACCACGTCGCTGACATGCTGCAGCAGGGTGACGTCCTTGAGCGGATCGCCCTGGACCGCAACGATATCGCCATAACGGCCGACGGCGATCGCGCCGACATCGGCTTCCCAGCCCAGTGCCCTGGCGCCGCTGACGGTCGCCGCCTGGATCGCCTGCATCGGGGTCATGCCCCATTCGACCATCTTGGCGAACTGCTTGCCATTGTCGCCATGGGGATAGACGCCGGCATCGGTGCCGAACAGCATCGGCACGCCCGCCTTCACCGCCTTGCGGAACGTCTCGCGCTGGAGACGCCCGATCAGTTTCTCTTTGTCCAGGCTTTCCTGTTCAGTGCCATTGGCCGTGCCGGTCGCCAGGATATAATCGTCATTATAGATATCCATGTCGAACCAGGTCTTCCTGCTCGCCGCCAGCTTGATCGTCTCGTCATCGGCCAGGCTGCAATGTTCGATCGTGTCGATCCCCGCCTCGATCGCGGTGCGAATGCCGTCATTGCCATGGGCATGGGCCGCGACCTTGAGGCCCAGCATATGCGCCTCGTCGGCAATCGCCTTCATCTCGTCAAAGCTCAGTTGCTGGGCGCCGACCGCGTCGCCCAGCGAGAAGACACCACCGGTCGCACAGATCTTGATCACGCGGGCGCCATATTTGTGCAGCCAGCGCACCTTGGCGCGGCCCTCTTGCGGGCTGTCGACCACCGAAGGTTCCTTGCGATCCATCGATGGCGGCAGGCCACCGCCATCGCAATGGCCGCCGGTCGCGCCGATCGCATAGCCGGCCGGGATGATCCGCGGCCCAACAATCTGCCCTTCCTCGATCGCCTGCTTTAGGCCCACATCGGCGAAGTCCGCCGACCCGACATTGCGCACCGTGGTAAAGCCCGCCTTCAGCGTGATGCGCGCATTCTTGACGCCCACGGCCGTCCAGAAACTGTCAGTGTAACGCAGCCCCTGATAGCCGCCCACTTCCGCCAGGCTGGTCAAATGGACGTGCATGTCGATCAGCCCCGGCAGGATGGTCTTGCCCGACAGGTTGATATGACGGACGTCACTGCCCCAGCGCACGGTCCGGGCGTCGGCAATGCCGGTGATGCGACCATCGGTGATGAAGATAGCCGGATAATCGACCGTCTTGCCGGCCAGCACATCGACCATATGGTCCGCGGTGACGACCACCTGCTCGGCAAGCGCCGGCGCGGCAGCCAGCGACAACAGGATGGTGGTGGCCATGGCCGATGCCCGGACAGTCTTCAACATGCGATGCAAATCCCCCTGGGCGATCGATGTCCAGGCCGCGTATGGCCGGATCATCATTGCCCCAAGCCCCTGACCTAGCGACCAAAGCCCGCCAGCATCAAGGGCAAAGATGGATGGCGGCATCGCGCCGCCCACCCCCGTTTCACCCCCGTCCACCGCAAGCCCCTGCCCTGCTCGCAACCTGTTAGCGCCCCGGCCATTGGAGGATCAATCGAGGGAGGTATTTCATGGATCTGGAAGCGAATTTCGGCCGCGCCTATTTCGAGCAGCGACGCGACCGCAATCGCCAGTTGGCGGCGCGATCGGCCACACCGGCGCTCCGCAACATGCATCTGGAATATGCGCGGCTCTACGAGCAATTGCTGCAGGCGGAGGACGCGCAAGTCGCCTCCGCCTGATCCAGCCGCCTATTCGGCGGCGACGCCCTGTGGCAGCACCACCGCCGACCAGCTCTTGCCCGGCACCAGATATTTGGTGGCCAGCGCCTGGATATCGGCCGGCGTGACGTTGAGCAGATCCTGGCTCATGGTCTGCATCGCCTGCACATAGCGGGGATCATGGGTCGATCCCTCCATCTGCCCCATCCAGAAGGCATTGCCGGTGCTGGCGCGCATCAGCAACTGCCGCATCGGCGCCACCGCCCGTTGCAGTTCGTCGGCGCTGATCGGCGTCTTGGCCAGATCGGCCGCCGTTTCCTTCACGACGCTGTAGAAATAATTGACCCGGTCGGGCCGCACCTGGCTGGTCACCAAGATATAGCCGCCGCTATCATAGGAGAAGGGCCAGCTATTCTGCACGCTGGGCGAATAGGCCGCGCCCTCGGTCGAGCGCAGCTTGTCGAACAACCGGTCATTGAAGATCTGGGTCAGGATTTCGAGCTGGCGCGCCTCCTTCGTCAGCGCAAAGCCGCCCGAGGTCGGCCAGGCCATGACGGCAGCCGCCTGTTCCTTGTCGCCATCATGGCGCAGGATGACCGGCTGTTCGACATGGGCGGGGAAACGCTGCACCTTGTTCGCGGCCGGCACCGGCACGTCCGGGCGGGCCGGCATCGCGCCAAAGGTCGCCGCCACGGCCTGGATCGCTTCTTCGGCCTTCACCTGACCGAAAATCTGGATCTCGATCGGTCCCGAAGCCAGGATCGGCTCCCAGGTCTGGCGGAAGCTTTCGGGCGTCAGCGCGTTGATTTCCGCCTTGGACGGGGTGCGGAACCGCACATCCTTGTCATGCAGCAGCCAGTTGAGGTCGCGCCCCAGCACGCCATCGGGCGCGCGCGACATCGCGTCATAGGCGACCGAGGCGCCGGTCTTCACCCGCGCGATCGGCGCGGGATCCCAGCCGGGCTGGTACAGTTTGGCGGCGAACAGGCGCAACTGGTCCTTGTAATCGGCCGGGCGCGTCACCGCCTGCAATTCGAACGCGTCATCGTCGGTCGAAAACTGCATGCCCATGCGCCGGCCATTGGTCAGGTCGTCCAGTTCCCGCTGGCCCAGCTTGCCGATGCCGCTGGCCACCAGCGCATAATCGCCGGCCCAGCTTGCCACCGGCTTGGTGGGTGAAAAGGCCTGCTGCCCATGACCGAAGCGGACATTGATGCGCACCTTCTCGGTCTCCGCATCATTGGCAAACAAGGTCAGCTTGACGCCATTGGAGAAGGTGATGCTCTCCATGCCCTGCAACCCAACCGGCGTGCGCGACACGACCGTCGCGGACGCACCGAATTTGGGCAGGTCGTCCATCGTCACCGCCTTGTCGGCCAGCCGAGCATTGGTCGCCGCCTTGACCGGCGCGGCGAGCGCAGCAGCCAGCTTCTGGTCCTGCCCCGCCTCGACCTTGCCGGTGATCAGCATCGCCCGGAACACCCCGGCGGAAAAGAGGCGGCGGGTGCAATCCAGTATCTTCTGCGGCGTCATCGCCGGCTTGCCAGAACGGAAGATGTCGAGCGCCGCCTGCGGGCTGACCGTGGTTTCGCGAATGTCCACCGCGCTCACCAGATCGCTCGCCTGCTTCGCCCCGGCTTCCGTGTCGGCATTTTCGACCTGGATCGCCAGCGCCGTGTCGAGCTGCGCATATTCGCGGTCGATTTCCTGCTGGGTCGGCGGCGCGGCCTTCGCATCCTCGATGATCGCACGCACATCGGCCAGCGCCTTCTCCCAATTCTCGCCGGTGGGCGTGATGGTGATGAAGGTGCCGTCGGCCGACCGGCTGATATCCTGCTGGTCGACACCCGCCGCCAGGAAGCTGCCCCCTGCCCGTGCCGCCTGCTCCAGCCTTCGGCTGACGATCTGCAGCGCCAGCATGTCGGTCAGCTTGTCCTGATTATAGACGATCGTGTCGGCATGCGGCTTCCACGGACGCAGCCAGGCCATGGTGAGGCCCGTCGGCGAGCCCGGCTCCACCACGACGCTGGTGGCCGGCGCCTTGGGGTCCGGCTCGCCGAAATCGGGCTGCTCGGCGCCCTTGCCGCTATCCTGCCAGCTGGCAAAATTATCCTTGAGCAACTGTTCGGCCAACGCCGGGTCGATATCGCCGGCAATCGCAATCACCGTGTTTTCAGGGCGATACCAGCGCTGGTGGAAGGCTTCGGCCTTGGCCGCGGTCACCGCGTTGAGCGTCGCGACCGTGCCGATCGGCGCATGGTCGGCCAAGGCCTGGCCGGCGAAGAAATGCTGGCGGCTGGCATCGGAAATGCGCATCTGCGGCCCGTCGCTCTCGCGCCGTTCGGCCAGCACCACCGCCCGCTCGGCATCGACCGCGCTGTCGACGATATTGGGGTCGGTCATCATGCCGGCCAGGATTTTCAGGCTTTCGCCAAGGCTCGTCTGATTGGCCTGCGGCAGGTCGAGCGCATAGGTCGTGCCGGTCGGCGTGGTTGCGGCATTGCTGTCGCTGCCGAAGGTCACGCCCAGCCGCTGCCAGATGCGCTTCGATTCGCCGTCGGGCACATGGCGCGACCCGCGCATCGACAGATGCTCCATGAAATGGGCATAGCCCTGTTCATCGGGACGCTCCATCAGCGATCCGGCATCGATGCGCAGGCGGATCGACACCTGCCCCGGCGGCACGCCGTTGCGGCGGATGGCATAGCGCAGCCCGTTGGACAGCGTGCCGAACCGCCACGCCGTGTCGATCGGCACATCACTATTTTCGTAGAGCCAGGGGCGGATATCCGCCTGGCTGCCACCCGGCGCAGCCTTTGCCCCGGCGACCGAAGGATCGGTCCTGGCCGCCAGCGGCAGGGGAGAGCCCGACAGAAGCAGGGCAAGAATGGTGAGCGAAGCGGCCGAACGGCGAGAGGTCAAACGCATAGGCAGGGGAGCCTAACGGCATTTTCCTGAATGACCACTGACAAAGATGGTCACGCCGCGGCATCGGAGCATTGCGCGCGAAAGGGAACGCGCCAGTGCGGTTCGTTCCGGACGCCCCATGGGGGCGCCCGGAACGCCTTAGCTATTAGCCGCGCGGTGCGCCGGTGCGCTGGACCGCGCCCTTGTGCGTGCCGACGGCGCCACCGCCACCGCCGCCACCGCGACGACGACGGAAATTCTTCTTGGCGCCGGCACCATCGCCTTCGCCACGATGCGCGCCCTCGCCACGATGGCCCCCTTCACCCCGGCGAGCCTTGTCTGGCGCGCCGCGCTGGGCCTTCTGCCCTTCCTGATAGCGACGCTGGCCTTCGGCACGCTTGGCCTGCTGGGCCGGGCTCTGGCTCGGCCCCTTGCGCTGCGGCGCGGGCTTGGGAAGGTTGCGCACGGCCTCCAGGAAATTCTCCGGCAGGGGCACGATCTCGGGCTTCACCTTGGTCGCCCGCTCGATCGCCTTGAGGTAAGGCCGTTCATCATCCGCCACGAAGCTGATGGCGATGCCGTCCGCGCCGGCACGCGCCGTGCGGCCGATGCGGTGGACATATTGTTCCGGCACGTTCGGGATTTCAAAGTTGATGACGTGGGACACGCCCGACACGTCGATGCCGCGCGCGGCGATGTCGGTCGCGACCAGCAGCTTGCAATGGCCATGGCGGAACGCCTGCAGCGCAGTGGTGCGCTGCGCCTGGCTCTTGTTGCCATGGATCGCGAAGGCCTGGATGCCCGCACCCTCCAGGAAGCGCACGACGCGGTCAGCGCCATGCTTGGTGCGGGTGAAGATCAGCGCGCGGTCGATCTCCTCGGTCTTCAGCACGATATGCAGCAGCGCCTGCTTCTCCGCCTGGTTGACGAAGGTCAGCTGCTGGCGGACGCGCTCGGCCGTGGTCGACTGCGGCGCGACGCTGACCTTGACCGGATCATTGAGGAACTGGCCGGCCAGCGCCTCGATCTCCTTGGGCATGGTGGCCGAGAAGAACAGGTTCTGGCGATCGCGCGGCAACAGCTTGGCAATGCGCTTCAGGGGATGGATGAAGCCCATGTCCATCATCTGGTCGGCTTCGTCGAGGACGAAGATTTCCGTGTCCTTGATGGTGAAGGCGCGCTGGTCGATCAGGTCAAGCAGACGGCCGGGGGTGGCGACGACGATGTCGACGCCGGCCGACAGGGCACGGATCTGCTTGTTGACCGGCACGCCGCCGAACACGGTTTCCACCGACAAGCGCAGGAAGCGGCCATAGTCGCGGAAGCTCTGGGCGATCTGGGCGGCCAGCTCGCGGGTCGGCGACAGCACCAGCATGCGACAGCCCTTGATCGGCGTCGGCTTGGGATTGCGCGCGAAATAGTCGAGGCTGGGCAGAGCGAAGGCTGCGGTCTTGCCGGTGCCGGTCTGGGCGATGCCGCACAGGTCGCGGCCTTCCAGCAGGACCGGAATGGCCTTTTGCTGGATCGGCGTCGGCTCGGCATATTTCTTGGCGGTAAGCGCCTTGATGATCGGCTCGGAAAGACCAAGTTCATTGAAATGCATGAGAAACTCACAAGTCGGCCGGGCGCCAACCTGTCTGCGGACGCAGCAAGGGCGCAAGGCGGGTTAGGAAACGCCCCGCGTGAATAGGGAAGCCTCAAGCTTGGCGCAGACTGTCATTGGCCGGTTCCCAGGGCCTGTCAGAGCCAGGAACGATCACGCTGCCAATCGCTATCGGGCCCCAAGGGCCATGCTGCGCTGCCGCACATATGGGGCAAATGCCGCCGAAAAGCAAGCGGCCACGGGATTTCGCCCGCGGCCGCCCAACATCATGTCAGTCCTTTAGAGGTTGACCTCGGCATGCTTGTCGCGCAACTCCGCCCGAACATCGCCGCCGAACATCATCTTGAACACGCCGCCGATCGACAGATCGGCGCGCCAGATTTCCGCCGTGCCAAGATCAAAGCGCAGCATCAGCAGGTTGGGATCCTGCCGTCCGCCCGGATACCAGGCCTCGACCTGCTTCGACCAATAGCGGTCGATCACCGCCTCGTCGGTCTCCGGCACCAGCGTGCCGTTGATGCAGGCGAACAGATAATGGTCCTTCGCCGCGAACTGCGCCATCGCCGGGCCGCCGGGCGCCAGCCGATTGTCGCGACTGGTATAGAACCAGAAGCAATGATCGGCATCCTTGTCCAATTGCGCGGTCATCGGCACGCTGTGCGCATGGCTGCCCTGCAACCCCACCATCAGGAACGGGCTGCTCGACAGATCCGTCCAGAAACGTTCGCGAATATCCTTGTCGTCGCTCATCTTTCCATCTCCTTATCTGGGGCTTCATCAAGGGAAATGGCCCGACGCCGCCGAAGTTCCGTTTGACCGCTTGATCTCTCGCGCGCGCGTCGCCACATAGCGGCCATGCTGATCGAGACCGAACTCACGCCCAATCCGGCGACTGTCAAATTCCTCCCCGGCCAGGCCGTCATGGGTGCTGCAGGAACCCGCGACTTTGCCAACCCTGAAGAGGCGGAAGCCACGCCGCTGGCCGATGCGCTGTTCGGCCTGGGTGACGTGACTGGCGTCTTCTTCGGCGCCGACTTTATTTCGGTGACGATCGCGCCGGGCGCCGAATGGAGCGACGTGAAACCGGAAATCCTCTCGATCCTGCTCGACCATTTCTCGGCCAACATGCCGCTGTTCGCCGCCGGCACCGCCGCGGGCTTCAGCGTCCCGGCCGAAGAAGAGGCTTTCACCGATGACCCGGAAGATGCCGAAATCGTCGACCAGATCAAGGATTTGATCGAAACCCGCGTGCGTCCGGCCGTGGCCAATGACGGCGGCGACATCATCTATCGCGGCTTCGACAAGGGCACCGTCTATCTGCGCATGCAGGGCGCCTGCGCCGGCTGCCCCTCCTCCTCCGCAACGCTCAAGAACGGCATCGAGCAGCTGCTCAAACATTATGTGCCGGAAGTGACGGAAGTCCGCGCGGTCTGACGCTGCGATGACCGGATTTGGCAAATCGCCCCGGATCGATTAACCGCAGCCATATCCATATCGGCACCGCGGCTTCGGGGGAGTGAATTTGCGCATATTGGTCATCGACACCGCCACACAGGCGCTGTCCGTTGCGCTGCTGGAAGACGGCCAGCCAATCGGCCATTTTCATGAAATCGTCGGCCGCGGCCATGCCGAGGCGCTGCTGCCCGCTATCGCCGCGCTGCCCGATGGCGGGCGCGCCGATGCGATCGCGGTCGATGTCGGGCCGGGCAGCTTCACCGGCGTGCGCATCGGCATCGCCGCCGCCCGCGCTTTGGCACTCGCCTGGTCGGTGCCGCTCCATGGCTATAGCGCCTTTTGCCTGATCGCCGCGATGGCGGCGCTCGACCATCGGGATGACCCGGTCGCGGTCACCATCACCGGCGGCCATGGCGAACTCTTCTGGCAATTGTTCGAGGCCGATGGCCGCACCGCCACGACCCAGCCCGCCTCCACGCCGATCGCCACGCTCGCGACCCAATTGGACATGGCGCAATTTTACGGCACCGGGGCCGAGGCGCTGGTCACCGCGCGCGGCGACGGCACCGCAATTGCCCTTTATCCCGAAGCTGCGCGCTACAGCCTGATTGCAGAGCTGCCACCGCTTGCCCCCTCCCCGCTCTATGGCCGCGAGGCCGACGCCAAGACGATCGCGGAGCGCGCCGCTTCATGATCCCCGCAGGCCTGACGCTCGACACCTATGATGAGGGCGAGCGCAATGCGCTCGCCGACGCCATGGAAGTTATGACCCGCGCCTTCGACCCGCTGTTCGGCGAGGCCTGGACCCTGCCCCAATTGTCGGGGGTCATGACCATGCCGGGCACCTGGCTGACCGTCGCCCATGTCGATGCGGCCCCGCTCGGCTTCGCCCTGGTCCGCTCCGTGCTGGACGAATGCGAACTGCTGCTGCTGGCGGTCGATCCGCTATGGCGTGGCCGTGGCATTGGCCGGTCCCTGCTGGGCCACAGCCTGACGCTGGCGCGTCGCCGCGGCATCACGTCGATGAACCTGGAAGTCCGCGCATCGAACATGGCGGTCAAACTTTATGAGACTATTGGTTTCGAATATGTACATCGTCGCCCCGGTTACTATCGGGGCAATGATGGAAAGCTTCATGACGCTTTGAGTTTTCGCATCGACATGCTTGTTTAAGGCAATCTTCTCTTGCGAAGGCAGGCCACAGGGTCTAGCCAAGATATACCGCTCTGAATCCATTTCCTCAGGCGGGTCGCACAATAGAAGCCTTTGCAGGAAACAAGAAAAATGGAAAACGAATCGGCACAGAGCGAACTGCTCGTCACTCTGACCTCCGACATTGTCGCTGCGCACGTCTCGAACAACAGTGTTGCTGTTTCCGACGTCGCAACCCTGATCCAGAATGTTCATGCCGCGCTGACCGGTCTTTCGACCCCGGCGCCCGCCCCCGAAGTCAAGCCGGAACCGGCTGTTTCGGTGCGCGCATCGATCAAGCCGGATTACATCATCTGTCTGGAAGACGGTAAGAAGCTGAAGATGCTCAAGCGTCACCTGATGACCCATTATCAGATGACCCCCGAAGATTATCGCGCCAAGTGGGGCCTGCCGGCCGATTACCCGATGGTCGCCCCCAATTATGCCGAACAGCGCCGCTCGCTGGCCAAGAAGATCGGTCTGGGCACCAAGCGCCGCCGAACCCGTGGCGAGAAATAAGCGCCCTTTTGCGGTATTTACCTATTGCGAAAGGGGCGCATCGACGATGCGCCCCTTTTCCGTTGGAACAAAAGCGGCTAGGCAATGTCCGACTTTTCCATTTTTGAAGCGAGCCAGCCCCCCGCATGAACCGCAAGATCGACGTCGAAGCCCTTTGCCACGAAAAGGGCCTGCGCATCACCGAACAGCGCCGGGTCATCGCCCAGGTGCTGAGCGACGCGACCGATCACCCCGATGTCGAGGAACTGCACAAGCGCGCATCCACCATCGATCCGGGCATCTCGATCGCCACCGTCTACCGCACCGTGCGCCTGTTCGAGGAAGCCGGCATTCTGGAGCGCCACGATTTTGGCGACGGCCGCGCCCGCTACGAAGCCGCCCCGGAATCGCATCATGACCATCTGATCGACGTCGAAACCGGCAACGTCATCGAATTCGTCGATCCCGAACTGGAACTGCTGCAGAAGCAGATCGCCGAAAAGCTCGGCTTCCGCCTGGTCGACCACCGCATGGAACTGTACGGCGTCGCCCTCGACCGCAAGGACTGACGCCTTGGCGCCACTGCGCCGGGCAGGCCGCATCGCCGCCCTGCTGGGCAGCCTGCTGCTCTGCCTGCCCCCGCACCTCTTGTGGCGCCTGCTTCGCCGTCCATCCCCTTGGCCACGCCGCTTCCTGGGGATGGCGGCCCGCTCGGTCGGCGCCCGCGTCCGGGTGGAGGGTCGCCCGGTCGACAGCGACATGTTCCTGGTCGCCAATCATGTCAGCTGGATCGACATTCTCGCCCTGGCTGACGCCACCGGCGCCGCCTTCGTCGCCCATGACGGCATTGCCAGCTGGCCGGTGATCGGCTGGCTCGCCGCGCAGAACAACACATTGTTCGTCTCGCGTGAGAAACGCGGCAGCCTGTCGGGCCAGCTCGATGCGCTGCGCGCCGCGCTCGCCGGTCACCAGCCGGTCGCGCTTTTTCCGGAAGGCACGACCAGCGATGGCAGTGGCCTGCTGCCCTTCAAGCCCTCGCTGCTCGCCGTGCTGATGCCGCCGCCGCGCGCGGTGATGATCCAGCCGGTCCATATCGATTATGGCGCAGCCACGGCAGAGATCGCCTGGCATGGCGACGAACCCGCCGGCGCCAACGTCAAACGGCTGCTGGAACGCAAGGGCCGCCTGCCCGTCACCATCCGCTTCCTGGAGCCGTTCGACCCGGCCAGTTGCGCCGATCGCAAGATATTGGCGGCCACCGCGCACCAGCGGATCGCCGCAAGCATTGCTGCGCACCTGCCACCTTCCTCTTCGGGCCAAGCGCCTGTATAGCTGGACGGCATGAATCGTAACGACGCCCCCGAACATAAAGCCGGCAAGGGCCCGGCCACCTTCCAGGTCAAATCCTTCGGCTGCCAGATGAACGTCTATGATGGCGAACGCATGGCCGAAATGCTGGGCGAGCGCGGCATGACCGCTGCTGCCGATGGCGCAGAGGCAGACCTCGTCATTCTCAACACCTGCCACATCCGCGAAAAGGCGGTGGACAAGGTCTATTCCGACATTGGCCGCCTGACCCGCGAGGATGGCACGCGCCCGATGATCGCGGTCGCCGGCTGCGTTGCCCAGGCCGAAGGCGGCGAGATTCAGCGCCGCGCCCGCAATGTCGACATCGTCGTCGGCCCGCAGGCCTATCACCGCCTGCCCGATCTGATTGGCAAGGCGCAGCGTGGCGAGGATGCGGTCGACACCGACATGCCGGCCAATTCCAAGTTCGCCGCTTTGCCCGGCCGCACCAAGCAGGCCCGGCCGACCGCCTTCCTGACGATCATGGAAGGCTGCGACAAATTCTGCACCTATTGCGTCGTGCCCTATACCCGCGGCGCGGAAATCAGCCGCAGCTGGACCGCGATCCTGGATGAGGCCAAGGCGCTGGTCGATGGCGGCGTGCGCGAGATCACCCTGCTCGGCCAGAACGTCAACGCCTGGACCGGCGAGGATGATCGGGGCCGGATGCAGGGCATGGACGGCCTGGCCCGCGAACTGGCGAAGCTGGGCGGACTGGAGCGTATCCGTTACACCACCAGCCACCCCAACGACATGAGCGACGGCCTGATCGCCGCCCATGGCGACGAGCCCAAGCTGATGCCCTTCCTCCATCTGCCGGTGCAATCAGGCAATGACCGTGTCCTCAAGGCCATGAACCGCAGCCACACGGTCGACAGCTATCTGCGCATCATCGAGCGCGTGCGCGAGGCCCGGCCGGACATCGCCCTGTCGGGCGACTTCATCGTCGGCTTCCCCGGCGAAACCGACGCAGAGTTCGAAGATACTCTCAAGATCGTCGACCAGGTGCGCTATGCGCAATGCTATTCCTTCAAATACAGCCCCCGCCCCGGCACCCCGGCGGCGGACATGGATCACCAGATCCCGGCCGCAGTGATGGACGAACGGCTGGCCCGGCTGCAGGCCGCGATCAACCGCCATCAGGTCGATTTCAACAGCGCCACGGTGGGCCGCACCACCAGCATCCTGCTCGAACGCAAGGGCCGCTATCCCGGCCAGCTGATCGGCAAGACGCCCTGGCTGCAATCCGTCCATGTCACCGCCCCCGAATATGGCATTGGCGACATGGTCGATGTCGATATCATCAGCGCCGGCCCAAACAGCCTGGCCGGCGAAATCAGCAGGAGGAAAGCCGCTTGAACCAAAGCCTCGTCATTCCCGCACAGCCGGGAAGCCATCTCCCCGACCCACGGCGCCTGCCGGTCCTTACGAGATGCATGACGAGCCAGGGAGGCTTTTGAATGGGCAAGAAACCGCACCATCCCCGCACCGACATTGCCGAGCGCGCGCGCCTGGAAGTGACGTTCGAGAAGCCGCATCTTCTGGGTGCGCTGTTCGGCCAATATGACCAGAATCTGGTCGCGATTGAGAACCGGCTTGGCGTCTATATCGCCGCGCGCGGCAACAAGCTGCAGATCGAGGGCGAGGCCGAAGCCGCCGCCCGCGCCCGCGACGTAATGACCGGCCTCTACAACCGCATCGTCGCCGGGCAGGAAATCGACAATGGCGCAGTCGAAGCCGTGATCGCCATGTCGGCCGAACCGACGCTGGACGGCATCATCCGCCATGACGTCGCCGAACCGCCCAAGGTGATGATCCGCACCCGCAAGAAGACGATCGTTCCGCGCTCCGCCACTCAGGTCGCCTATATGGAGGCGCTGACCCGGAACGACATCATCTTCGCGCTTGGCCCGGCAGGCACCGGCAAGACCTATCTTGCGGTTGCTCAGGCGGTGAGCCAGCTCATCACCGGCAGCGTCGATCGCCTGATCCTCTCCCGTCCCGCCGTCGAGGCGGGCGAGAAGCTCGGCTTCCTGCCCGGCGACATGAAGGAAAAGGTCGATCCCTATCTGCGGCCGATCTATGATGCGCTGCACGACACGCTGCCGGCCGAGCAGGTCGAACGGCGGATAGCCAGCGGCGAGATCGAGATTGCGCCGCTCGCCTTCATGCGCGGCCGGACGCTCGCCAATGCCTTCATCGTGCTGGACGAGGCACAGAACACCACCATCGCCCAGATGAAGATGTTCCTGACCCGCTTTGGCGAAGGCAGCCGCATGGTCATCTGCGGCGATCCCAAGCAGGTCGACCTGCCGCAACCCGGCATTTCGGGCCTGGCCGACGCGGTCGCGCGGCTGGACGGGGTCGAGGGCATCGCCATGGTCCCCTTCGGCATTGGCGACGTCGTGCGCCATCCGGTGGTCGGCCGCATCGTCCAGGCCTATGAGGGGCCGGATGCCTAAATCTTCACAACGGATCTCAACATTATGATCGAAGTCGCTGTCCTTCATGAAGAAGGCTGGCCCGGCACGGACTGGGAATTTCTCGCGCAACAGGCGGTTTCGGCCGCCATTGCGCACAGTCCCTATGCCGCCTTCGCGACCGACTCCACCCTCTATGAAGTCGCGGTCAAGCTGACCGACGATGATGAGGTGCATCAGCTCAACCGCGTCTATCGCGAGAAGGACAAGCCGACCAACGTCCTGTCCTTCCCGATGGTGCAGGAAGACCTGCTGGAAGTGACGGCGAACACCGATGATGGCGAGGTTCTGCTGGGCGACATCGTGCTGGCCGAGGGGGTCTGCGCCGCCGAAGCCGCGGAAAAGGGCATATCGGTTGCCGACCATGCCACGCATCTGATCGTCCACGGGACTTTTCATTTGCTTGGATATGACCATATGGACGACAATGAGGCCGAGGCGATGGAAGCGCTGGAAATCCGCGCACTCCTCAGCCTTGGCCTGGCCGATCCCTATGGGGATCGGGACAATGGTTGATCATGCTTATTCGGATCCGGTCTATCACCGGCTTCGACAATGTTCTGAAACAGGGGAATAGGAAGAAAGATGGCTGAAGGCAGCCCGAAGGATAGCGCCGGTTCCAAGGAAGCGGACAGTAGTAACGAGGGCGGTTTATGGAGCGGCCTGAAGTCGCTCCTGTTCGGCGAGAATGAAGCCCCCAGCCTCCGCAAGGAACTGGAAGAGGCGCTCGACGAATATGATGAGGAAGAGCAGGAAGAGGGCGCGGCCCCGCCTGCCAAAGGCGATCTGTCCGCGATCGAGCGGCAGATGGTCCGCAACCTGCTGCATTTTTCCGAACATACGGTCGACGACGTCGCCCTGCCCCGCGCCGACATCGTCGCGATCGAGGAAAAGGCGAGCTTCGCCGAACTGGCAGAACTGTTCGCCGAGGCCGGCCACAGCCGCATCCCGGTCTATCGCGAGACGCTCGATACGATCGTCGGCATGGTCCATATCCGCGATGCCTTCGCGATCCTCGCCGGCAAGGCGCCGGTGCCCGATACGCTGGCGCCGCTGATCCGCCAGCCGCTCTATGTGCCCGAAAGCATGGGCGCGCTCGACCTTCTTGCCGAAATGCGCGCCAAGCGCACCCATCTCGCCATCGTGCTGGACGAATATTCGGGCACCGAAGGGCTGCTGACCTTCGAGGATCTGGTCGAGGAAATCGTCGGCGAGGTCGAGGACGAGCATGACGACGCGCCCGAAGCGATGCTGGTGCCGCTGGAAGGCGGCATGTGGGATGCCGACGCCCGCGCCGAACTGGACGATGTGGCCGAGGAAATCGACCCGCGCCTGGGCGAGATTGAGGAAGATGTCGACACGCTGGGCGGCCTCGCCTTCGTGCTCGCCGGCCGCGTCCCCGAACCGGGCGAAATCATCCCGCACGAACAGAGCGGCTGGAAACTGGAAGTCCTGGCCAGCGACGGCCGCCGCGTCACCCGCCTGCGGCTCCACCCGCCGGTCGAACAGGAACTGGAAGCGGAAGAGGCCTGAGGGTAAGGCCTTCGCCACGGTGATGATATTCAGTGGCGAGCAGACGTTCCGCCATTCCTCTCCCGCCTACAGGAGAGAGAGGGGCCCGCACCGAAGGCGTGGGAGGGTGAGGGTCTTCTGGAGTCAGCAGCCCTCATCCAACTTCGCCTAGCCGGCTTTGCCAGCAAGGCTTCGTATCCTTCTCCCGCCAGCGGGAGAAGGAGTGTTAGCAGTTGGCCATTAGTCTCGCTGCCCTTGTATCGTCGCTGCGAGTACGGATAGGCACTTCGAGATCGCTGCCATTCAACCTTCGTCTTTCGCATCGCAAAATGTTAACGGGGCATATCTAGGGCGTATCAATATTCAACCGAACGGCGGGCATGCGCAGCGAGCGATCTTCTTTCAGGCACCATCCTTATGCCGACATGGCGATCGCCGCGCCATGGTCGCGTCTCGAACGGATAGTGTTTCTTGCGATCTGCCTCGCGACGTTGTTCTTCGCGCTCCTGACACCTCCTTTCCAGGCCCCGGATGAGAACCAGCATTATATGAAGGCGCTGGCCCTGTCGCAGGGCCAGGTCGTGATGCAAATCCAGGGCGACCGGATCGGCGCGGAACTGCCGCGTGCCGCGGTTGAGCTGCATGCTCTCGATTTCCCGACCGAACCGGACGGCCAACGCCACCGCTATGACAAGACGATGATCGACCGCGCCTGGGCCGCCGACGCCGCTCGCCCCGGCACGGGCTTTGCCGAATTTCCCAATGTCGCCAGCTATGCGCCAACCCTCTATACCCCCGGCGCCGTCGGCCTCGCGATAGGCGACGCGCTCGGCCTGCCGCGCATCGGCGCCTTCTATGCCGGCCGTATCGCCAATGCGCTGACCGCATTGCTCCTGCTCGCCGCCGCGCTGCGCCTCATCCCATTTGGCCGGATGGCGCTGCTCGGCACCGCGCTGCTGCCGACCTTCTGCTACCAGATCGGCTCGCTCTCGCCCGATGCGGTCATCAACGGTATCGGCTTTCTCGGCCTCGCTCTGGCACTGCGGATCGGCTTCATGGCGCCGGACCGTGCCAGCGCAGCCGCCACGCTCGTCACCGCGCCGCTGCTGGCGCTGGCCAAGGGCGTCTATCTGCCGCTGATGGCCGCCGGCCTGCGCTGGCCAAGCCGCGCCGGCCTGCTTCGCAACGCCCTGATCCTTGGCGCAATGCTGCTGGGCGCTGTCATCTTCGCTGTCTGGATGAAGGCCAATGGCGGCAGCCAGGCGCTCTATCACATCACCTCGCGCAAGACCGGGGAGAGCGTGCTGACCGCGCCGCTGGCGCAGCAACTCGCCGTGATCCTGGCCGATCCGGCCGGCTATGCCCGGATCCTCGTCTCCAGCATCGTCGAGCGGGCACCAGTCTATGCGCTGCAAATCGTCGGCCGCTTCGGCTGGAACGCGATCCTGCTGCCGCTGCTCGCTTACCCCCTTGCCCTGCTGATGCTTGGCAGCGCCGTGCTGAGCGGATCGGGCGTGCGCTTCGGCCTCGGCCAGCGGCTCTGGTGGCTGGCGATCGCGCTCGGCACCGCGCTGCTGATTGAAACCGCCATGTATCTCACCGGCACGCCGCTCGGCGCCGATTATGTCCAGGGGACGCAGGGCCGCTATTTCCTGCCGCTGCTGCCGCTCGTGCTGCTGGCATTGATGCCGGCCGATCCGCTGCGGGGCGCCCGCCTGCTCTGTGCCAGCGCAGGCCTGGCTCTGCTGCTGGTGGCTATGCTCAGCGCCTGGGACAGTTTCTGGGTCCATGGCTTCGTTACCGCCGACGGCATGCCACCGCACAGCAGCATCGGCCGGGCCTTACTGCTGCCCTCGCCGCGCTGGTAGCCAGACCGCGCACAGCACAAGCCAGCCTAGCCCTTCGATCCATCCGGCCATCACGTCGCTCGGCCAATGCACGCCCAGCCACACCCGGCTGGCGCCGATCAGCGCGATCATCGCCCCGCCTGCACCATAAGCCCAGCGTCGGCCGGCCAGCATCGCCAGCGCACCGAAGAACATCATGTTCCCCGCCGCATGGCCGCTGGGGAAGCTGTAGCTATGCACGATGTCGAGATGCGGCAGCAGGTCGGGCCGGGGCGCGGCGAAAATCTGTTTGAGGATCAGGTTGAGCAGCGTGCCGCCAATCTCCACCCCGGCAAACCACAAGGCCGCCGCGCGCCGTCCGGTGAAGACCAGCGCCCCCAGCACGACCAGCGACAGGATGATGCGGATCGCGGTGCCGCCGATCGCCGAGGCGAGCCGCATGACCATGGTCACATGCCCGCCCAGCGCCGTCTCGCGCCCCTGTCCGGCCCAGCCCATCAGGCCGATGTTCAGATCGTCGAGCAGCCCATTGCGCTGCGCCAGCGCAATTCCCAGCACGCAAAAAAGCGCGAGGATGAATATCCCCGCGCCCTTTGCCAGCGTCTTTGGCCGATCAGATATGGAGCGCACGCCCATAAGCGGCGAGCACGCTTTCATGCATCGATTCGGAGATGGTCGGGTGCGGGAACACCGTCTGCATCAGTTCGGCCTCGGTGGTCTCCAGCGTCTTGCCGATGGTATAGCCCTGGATCATCTCGGTCACTTCCGCGCCGATCATGTGGGCACCCAGCAGTTCGCCGGTCTTGGCGTCGAACACGGTCTTGGTGAAGCCCTCGGCCTCGCCCAGCGCGATCGCCTTGCCATTGCCGATGAAGGGGAACATGCCGACCTTGACGTCGTAGCCCGCTTCCTTGGCCTTGGCTTCGGTCAGGCCGACCGATGCGATCTGCGGGTGGCAATAGGTGCAACCCGGAATGTTGCGCACGTCCATCGCATGCGGGTGGACATCCTTGTTGCCCAGCGCCTGCGCGATCGCCTCGACCGTGGTGACGGCTTCATGGCTCGCCTTGTGGGCCAGCCATGGCGGCGCAGTGACGTCGCCGATCGCCCAGATGCCGTCGACATTGGTGCGGCCATAGGCGTCAGTCTTGATGTGGAAGCGCTGGTCGGGCTCGACGCCAACCTCTTCCAGACCGATATTCTCGACATTGGGGACGATGCCGATCGCCACGATGACATGGCTATATTCGGCGGTGATGTCCTTGCCGGCCTTGTCCTTGATGGTCGCGGTCACGGCCTTGTCGGTCGCGGCGATCTTCTCGATCTTGGCGCCGGTCAGGATGGTCATGCCCTGCTTCTTGACCGCCTTCTCCAGGAAGGCCGAGACATCGGCATCCTCGACCGGCACGATCCGGTCCATCATCTCGACCACGGTCACGTCAGCGCCCATGTCGTTGTAGAAGCTGGCGAATTCGATACCGATCGCGCCCGAACCGATGACCAGCAACTTGGTCGGCATTTCCGCCGGGGTCATGGCATGGCGATAGGTCCACACGCGCTTGCCGTCAGCTTTCAGCTGTGGCAGGTCGCGGGCGCGGGCGCCGGTCGCGACGATGATATGCTTGGCGGTCAGTTCTTCGCTCTTGCCGTCCTTGGTGACGGTCAGCTTGCCCTTGCCGGTCAGCTTGCCATCGCCCATGTGGACGGTGATCTTGTTCTTCTTCATCAGGTGCGTGACGCCCTGATTGAGCTGCTTGGCGACGCCGCGCGAACGCTTCACCACCGCCTCGATGTCGGCGCTGATCTTCTCGGCAACCAGGCCATAATCCTTGGCATGCTGCATATAATGGAAGATTTCGGCCGAACGCAGCAGCGCCTTGGTCGGAATGCAGCCCCAGTTGAGGCAGATGCCGCCCAGATTTTCGCGCTCCACGATCGCGGTCTTGAGGCCCAGTTGCGCCGCCCGGATGGCGGCAACATAGCCGCCCGGGCCGGAGCCGAGGACGATCAGGTCATAGGTATCAGCCATGGTCTCTCTCGCTATTCGATATCTTGGTCAGGCCGCGCCCTTATTGAGCAGGCAGCGGCGGCACGGAACGGGGCTGGCGATCTTCACCGATCGCCACGAAGGTGAAGGTCGCCTGGGTCACGCGATAGGATCGATCGTCGTGACGGGCACGGCGCCACGCCTCGACATCGATCTTCATCGATGTGCGGCCGACCGACTTCAGCGTCGCGAACACCGACACCTCATCGCCGACGATGACCGGACGGTGGAAGGTCATGCCCTCCACCGCGATCGTCACCGCACGGCCGTGGCTGTAGCGCGCCGCAACCGAACCCGCAGCCGAATCCATCAGGCTCATCAGCCAGCCGCCGAAAATATCCCCATGGGGATTGGTATCGGCCGGCATGGCGATGACGCGCACCGCCGGGCTATGCTCCGGCGGCTGCTCGTCGATCTTCGCCATCAGGCCAGCATGCCCAGCGGATTTTCGATGAGTTCGCGGAACGCCTTCATCAGACGGGCGCCGTCGGCACCGTCGATGGCGCGATGGTCGAAGCTGCCGGTCGCCGACATCACGGTCGCGATCTGGAGCGAGTCATCGACCACGAAGGGACGCTTCTCGCCCGCGCCGATCGCCATGATCATGCCCTGCGGCGGGTTGATGACGGCTTCGAACTGCTTGATGCCGAACATGCCCATGTTCGACAGCGACGCGGTGCCGCCCTGATATTCGCTCGGCTGCAGCTTGCCGGCCTTGGCGCGATCGGCCAGGTCCTTCATCTCGTTCGAGATGGCGGCGACGCCCTTGATGTCGGCGCCGGTGACGATCGGGGTGATCAGGCCACCGGGGATCGACACGGCCACCGAAATGTCGGCGCGCTTGAACTGCAGCATCTGGTCACCGGCGAACTGCACGTTGCACTCGGCCACCTGCATCAGCGCGACGCCCAGCGCCTTGATCAGCAGGTCGTTGACCGACAGCTTGACGCCACGGCCCGACAGGCCGGCGTTCAGCTCGCCGCGCAGCTTCAGCAGCTTGTCGAGCTGGATGTCCACGGTCAGGTAGATGTGCGGCACCTGCTGCTTGGACTCGGTCAGGCGGCGCGCGATCGTCTTGCGCATGCCGTTGAGCTTGATGACGTCGTGCGGGATGCCGAAATCCTGCGCGGCAGCGGCGGCGACCGGTGCCGGGGCAGCGGCAGGCGCGGCAGCGGCCGGCGCAGCGGCCTTGGCCGGCGCAGCAGCGGCGCCATCCAGGTCGGCCTTGACGATGCGGCCATTGGGACCCGAACCGGCAACAGCGGCCAGGTCGACGCCCTTGGCTTCGGCCAGGCGACGGGCCAGCGGGCTCGCCTTCACGCGGCCTTCCGCCGGAGCGGCGGCAGGCGCAGCCGCCTTCGCCGGCACCGGATCAGCCTTGGCGGCGGGGGCGGCGGCTTCGGCCTTGGCGGGAACCGCATCAGCCTTGGGCGCGGGGGCAGCGCCACCGCTGGCGGCGGCTTCGGCGACATCCTCGCCCTCTTCGGCGATGATCGCGATGACGGTGCCGACCTTCACGCCCTCGGCGCCTTCCGACACCAGGATCTTGGCGACGGTGCCTTCATCGACCGCTTCGAATTCCATGGTTGCCTTGTCGGTCTCGATCTCGGCGAGAAGGTCGCCGGACGATACCTTGTCCCCTTCCTTGACCAGCCACTTGGCCAGCGTGCCCTCCTCCATGGTGGGGGACAGGGCAGGCATCTGGATCGTCTTGCTCATGCGTTCGGGGCCTCTTCTTGATTATCTGGCACGCGCCGTTTCGGAGCCCGTTTTCACCCTTTGGCCGGAACGGTCAAGGCCACGCCTTGCGCAAGGGCCCATAATGCCCCACATTTCACCTCGTTGGTTCGTCGGGGCAGTTTTGACGGGCCGGCAAGGCCGATTTTTGTTTCTCGGGGATATCGAACAATGCGGACATATCTGGTGGTCGTGGACGAATCGCCCGAAGCGGAAACCGCGCTGCGCTTCGCCGCGCGCCGCGCCGCCAAGACGGCCGGGACGATCCGCATCCTGGCCCTGATCCCGCCGTCCGAATTCGTTCAGTGGGGCGGCGTCCAGGCGACGATGGAGGATGAGGCGCTGCAACGGGCCGAAGCGCTGGTGACCAGTGCGGCCGGCACGCTGACCGACGAATCCGGCATCCGCCCCAGCATCACCGTGCGCCAGGGCGATCCCGTCGCGGTCGTGCGCAAGACGCTGGAGGAAATGGACGATGTCGCCGCCCTGGTCCTGGGCGCCGCCGCCAGCGGCCCGCCCGGCGCGCTCGTTTCCCATTTCACCGGATCGGACGCGGGCAAGATGCCCTGCCCGATCATGATTATCCCCGGCGGCCTCGACAGCGACGCGATCGACCGGCTGAGTTGAACCAGAGCCTCAAGGCTTCTCCGCAGCAAAATGCGTCGTGCCGGCGCGTGCGTCCGCGGCGCCCCATCAAGTGCCGATCTCTCGCCGCTGCCGGCAATATCATGATGCCGCACGGTTGCCGCCAGCGCGGCATCCGACAATCGCGCAAGGGGAGAATGGCGCGCATCTAAGACCAGGCACGATCGAAACACCGCATTACGATCTTCTTCATCGCATCAAATGCGGAAACAGACCAGAAATCATTGCCGCAACCATTTTTCATCCAAATCGATATTTCCGCATCACCATTTCAGCTCAGCCCAGACAGAAACTGAACTTATTATGGCCTGAAAATATACAGGAAGACGCGCACCTTGTTTAACGCGATCTTCAACCTTGCACGACAAGTATGCGGCAATTCATCTCGTCATTGCGGAAGAACTTCCTCCATGAGCTTTGTTGCGCCGTCCAGTCTCGGTCCTTTCGCCAGCGCCTACCCGCTGTCGCCAACGATGCTGCAGCATAGCCTGACGGACCATCCGCTGCTCTCGTTCGAAGCCCTGGCAAAAGCCAGCATCGACCTGCCACCGCAATTTGTCGAACGCCGGATCGGCAACGCCCCCAATGGCGGCGAATTCGCGATGGATCGCTCCGACGACGCCGATGTCGCCACCGTCATTCGCTCGATCCAGACCAGCGGCAACTGGATCATGCTCCGCTTCGTCGAGCAACTGCCCGCCTATCGCGAGTTGCTGGCCAGGCTGATGGACCAGATCGGCCCCGCAATTTCTCCAGCGACCGGTCCGGGGCTGACGGTGCGGGGGTTCATCTTCATTTCCGCGCCGGGAACGCTCACCCCGTTTCACTTCGATTGCGAATATAATATCCTCTTCCAGATCGCGGGCGACAAACAGTTCGCGACCTATCGCCCGATGGCACCATGGCTGCCGATCGACCGGCACGAAGCCTATTATGGTGGTGGCGACAATATGCTGCCCTGGAACGACGCCTATGAAGCGGATGCCGACATCCACCCCATGCAGCCGGGCGACGGCCTGTTCATCCCCTATGCCTCGCCCCATTGGGTAAGGGCGGGCGCGGAGCCATCCATTTCGCTGTCGATCACCTGGCAGAGCCAGTGGAGCCAGGCGCTGGGCGACGCCATGCAGATCAATCCGCTGCTGCGGCGATGGGGCCTGCCCACCGGCGACGTGCCGATATGGCCCAAGGCCGCCAAATGGCGCTCGATCGGGTGCCGCGTGGCGCGCAAGGCCGGGCTGTTATGAGCCACCTTCCCGCCTCCGGCAGCTTCCAACCGGACGCCAGCCATGCCTGGCCGATGTCGGATGCCGACCAACCCGCCGTCCGCATCCTGCGCCATGCCGATCTGACGGCCGATGATCGCGCGCAGTGGGCAGCCCTGTCGGCACTGGCCGGGGCCGCCAATGTCTTCGCGCAGGACTGGTTCATGGACGCCGCCCTGAGCCACGCGCCTGATGGCGCTGACGTGTTTCTGACCGTCGTCGCCCCCATCAATGGACCATGGCTGGGCGTCATGCCGCTGATCGCCGTACCACGCTTCGGCCGATGGCCAGTGCGCATCTGGCGCAACTGGGCGGCGACCAACCAATTCCTGGGTACGCCGCTGGTCATCGCGCAGTCCGCCGACCTGTTCTGGAAGAGCCTGTTCGCCTTCCTGGACCAGCGCTCAGGCGGGGAGATCATGCTGCATGTCTCCGGACTGGATGCCGACGATCCGGTCAGTATCGCCCTGTTCGACCGCTGCGAACGGGAAAGGCGAGCATTCCACACCATCCATTGCCATGATCGTCCAGCCTATCGCGCCGGCAAGCAAGGGGAAGGCCGCGGCGACGCGAAAATGCGGAGCCGACTGCGCAGCCTGTCGAAGCGGCTGGAACAGGAACATGGCCCGGTCACGATCGACATTCTGGCGCCGGACGCGCCATGCACAGCCTGGATCGACGCGTTTCTGGACCTTGAGGCATCGGGCTGGAAAGGCCGGGGCGGCAGCGCATTGGCAAGCGACGGCGCGACCCAGGCCCTGTTTTGCGAAGTGATTGAGCGCGGTCATGCGAACGGCAGCGCCCGCCTCGCCACCCTGTCGGTCGGGGGCCGCGCCATCGCCATGTCGAGCTGGTTTGAAGCCGCCATCTGGGGCCATGGCTTCAAGATGGCGTTCGACGAGGATTATCGCGCTTATGCGCCGGGCCAGCTTCTGATGCGCGACATCAGGGATCGCATCGGGGGCCGCCCCGACATGTCCTTCGACAGCTGCGTCCCACGCGGCGCGGGGCACTGCCATCGACTATGGGGCAGCAACCGGAAGATTGTCGATGGCGCCGTCGCGATCGGCTCGCCCTGGCACCATGTCCAGTTCGACGCCCTGATGAAGGCGAGAGCCGCCTATGCGGCGATCAAGGCCCTTTTTCCCGACCGACCGGGGCCCTGACGCCAGGTCGCAGCCATATGCCGCCTAGCTGCGATCCAGTCCCAGCGCCCGATCATCGGCCGTTGCCGCCGCCATTTCGGCCTGGGCCGCGGCGATGCGGGCCTGCGCCTCGATCAGCTTGACCGCGGCGTCGGTGGCCGCTTCCTCGCGACTATTGACCAGGAAGAAGTCGCTCGATCCCAGATCGAAGCGGCGCCGTTCGGCCTGGGCCAGTCGTTCGGCCAAGTCGCGCTGCCGCCGGGTCGTATCGACCAGCACGCGCGCGGCATCGACCTCGATGCCGATGCCAGCCACTTCGGTGCGGATCTTGTCCGCCAGATAGCGCTGCTTGACGGTGAGTTCGTCGATCTTCGCCTGGCTCTCGGCAACCTTGCCCCTCGCCTTGCGGTTCTGCAATGGCACTTTGAAGGTGACGCCGACGATCACTTCCAGCGGCGTGCGGCTATAGCCACCCAGCCCCTGGGCACCGACATCCTTGGCGACCTGTCCTTCGAAATCCAGCTTGGGGCGGGTGTCGTTCTCGGCCAGTGCCAGCTTGACCGAGGCGTTATCGATTTCCTCCAGCAGGATGCCGAAGTCGGGGCGATCCTCGATCGCGAACAGCGGGTTGATCCGCAGGCCGTCGAACGCGGCGGCGGACGCGGGCAGGCGCGCGGCATCGACGAGGATCGGCAATCCGTCCGCATCGCGATAATAGAGCGAGAAGCTGTTGGCCGCCGCCATAAACTCCTGCCGCGCCTGCACCACCAGCGCCTCGCGCTTGACCATGTTGGCTTCGTTTTCGGTCAGCAATATCGCGGATTTGGCACCCAGCTGCACCTGGCGCGCAATGCCCTGGCTACGGCTTTCGGCCAGATCGTAAAGCGCCTCATAGGCCTTGAGCTTGAGGCCGCTCGCCACCCATTTCTGATAGGCGGCTATGGCGCGCGCCTGCACACCGATGGCGGTCGCCCGCGTTTCAAAGCGCGCGATGTCGATGTCATTGCCCGCGATTTGCGACGCGGATCGCCGCGCGTCGATCAGGCGATCGCGCATCAGGGCATAGAGTGCCCCGATCTTCAGCTCCCCCGCGCGATTGGTATAGGCCTTGTCCTCATAGACCGGGAAATCCCCGCGCGAATTGCGATATTGGCCATAGACATAGCCGCCATTGCCGGTCAGCGGGCGTTCGACCTTGCTGTCGATCAACGAGCCGTCATAATAGCCCTCGACCCGGCTGCGGGCATCCACGGAAAACACCGTGTCGAAGGCCCCCTGTGCGCTGATCGCGCGCCCTTCGGCCTGACGCGCCCGAGCCAGGGCGGCAATGATATCGGGCGCCGAGCGGGCCGAGGATTGCAGCACCTCATCCAGCGTCAGCGGCGTCGAGGGCTGCCCTGCGGTCGGCGCGGGCGTCGCATCGACCGACAGGGCCTCACTAGCCGCGCACGGCAGGGTGCCCGCGCCCATGGCCGCGACCAGCATGGGCAGCGCCATCGCACGCCACATCCTCACTTCTTCTTCTCGATCGAACTCTTGTCGTCCTTGGGCGCTTTCGCCTCGCCCTTGCCGGCCACCTGATCCTGGCCAAAGTTGAGCGGGAAATCGTTGAGCTGGCGCCACAATTCATACCAGACCGGCACCGTGTCGCCCTGCACCCAGCCCAGCACCTTGCTGCCCTGACGGACGAAGCGTCGCTCCGGCCAGGCGGTCTTGCCCGGCGCCTGTTCCACCAAGATCCGGAACAACCCGTCGGTGCGCGGCGTGGGATCGACCGACCGCACCTGGCCGTCATAGATGCCAACAGCAAAAGCCGGCCAGCCGCTGAACTGGAAGGCCGGAAAGCCCTCAAATTCGAGCCGCACTTGGCGCCCCGGCTCGACCAGCGGCACGTCTCGCCCGTCGACATACAGTTCGACCGCGCGGGTGATATTCTCGGGCGCGATCGTCGCCAGCACCGTTCCCGACGAGATCAGCGCGCCGCCCGCTGCGGCGTTCAGATCCTGCACCCGGCCTTCGCGCGGTGCCGAGACGATCTGCGCCGAACTTTGCGCGAGCTTGATCTCGATCTGCTTGAGCTTCGCGCGCGCTTCGGCCAGCTTCGCATCGACATCGGCGACCTTGATCTGGGTCTGCTCATAGTCGCGCCGGGCGGCCAGTCCTTCGGCATAGAGCTGGCTGGTGCGATTGACGTCGATCATCGCGGTCGCGCGCGCCTGCTGGACCGCCGCGATCTGCGCCTCGACCTGCGCCTTCTCCCCGGCCAGCCGGGCGAGAAAATCCGGATCGACATCGACCACGCGCACGATCGGATCGCCAGCCCGGACATGATCGCCGTCCCTGACGTAAAATTCGGCGACTCGGCCGCTCACCAGCGAGGATACGTCGCGGGCGCGGTCCTGCGCGCTCAGCGTCGTGACCTGACCACCGCCCTGCGCCGTCTGCTGCCAGGGCACGAACAGGATCGCCAGCACGAGCAGGACGCCCAGCAGGATGAGCCAGGCGACCGTCGTCACCAGTCGGGGCGGCCGCAACTGGGCGAGTGACGGAAAATGTTCGGCCTGGGCGCGATCGAGCGTCATGCCTGCGCCTCCCGCGCCGCAACGAAGCGGGCAAATTCATCCTTGTCGGTGAACCGTTGCTGCGCGCGCGCGCCAACCCAATACCAGGCGTCGAGGTCGAGCGCTTCGGGGCGCCCGCTGCTAAGCAGCACGGTCGTGCCCGCTGCCCGCAACTCGGCCAATGTCGCCTTGAGGCTGGCAATCGGCATCATGTCGTAAAGTTGCGACAACAGCAGCACGCGCGGACGGCTGAGCAGAGCATTGGCAAGCTTGAGCTGCATCACTTCGACGATCGACAGCGGCGAGCCGGAGCTGGCGAGTTGGGTATCCAGCCCGTGCGGCAGCCTGGCGAGCCGCGCGCCTAGGCCCACCCGTTCCAGCGCGTTCATGATCCGCGCTCCATCCATGTCGCGGCCTTCGGCGAACGACAGATATTCGCGCAGGGTAACATCGATGATGGTCGGACGATTGAGCACCATCACCGCCGATCGCAGCAGATACATGTCGAAACTGCCCAATTCGCTGCCGCCGATCAGGACGATGCCGCTGTCGGGCGCGGCGTGGCGCTTGAGCAGCAGCGCCAGGGTGCTCTCCATGCCCGGTTCGGCCAGGATCACCGCCTGTTCGCCGCTCGCAATCTCGAAATTGATCTGGGCCTTGTCGATCTCGACATCGCGGAAGCGCACCGATCCGTCGCGTGGCGCCTCCCCGCGCCGGCCAAGCCGCTCCTGCGGGATGGCCAGGATTTGCGACAATTCCTCGCTGCTTGCGACCAGATCATAGAAGGTGTCGAGATAGGAACCAAGTTGGTAGATGCCGTAGAAGACGCCGGACAGGATCAGTTCCGCCGCGACCAGCTGCCCGATCGAAAGCTGGCCGGCCAGGATCAGATTACCGCCGAGCGCGAGCAAGGCAGCCGCCGCGAAGGCATAGACCAGAAAATAACCCAGCGTCTGCGCGAAACTGTAGCGGAAATAACGGCGATGCGCGGCGATATAGTCGGCAATGACCGTCTCGGACCGGTCCATCGCGAAATTCAGGTGCCGGGCCGATTTGTAGAAACCGTTCGAACCGCCGACGCTTTCCAGCCAGTGCGCGGCATTATGCTTGGCATGGCTGACGCCCACCGCGCCGGTGATCGCACCATGCCGCCAGGCCAGCCAGATCATCAGGCACACCGTCACCAGCACCAGGTTGAAGGCCAGGAAGAAGGGATGGTAGAAACTGGTCACCACTAGTCCCACCGCCCCCTGCAGCACGATGGTGAAGGCGCCGATCACCAGGCTGGGCACTGATTTCTGGACGATCACCATGTCGAAATAGCGGTTGAACAGGCTGCCCCGGCTTTCATCCACGAAGAAGGGGTTTTGCGCATGGACCGCGCGCACGGTGATTTCCGCAACCACCCGCGCAAAGATGCGGCGTTCGAAGATCGCCAGCAAATAGACGCGCAGCGCGCTCAGCCCCGCCACGACCAGCAGCAGCGCCAACAGCACGCCGGACAGGATCCACAAGGGCGCGACCAGCGCGGTGCGCGCCACCGAGTTGATCAGCAGTTGCACGGAGATGGGGGTGGCCAGCGACAACAGGCTGATCGCCACCGTATAGACGATCCCGACATTTACATAGCTGCGGTCAGGCCCGACGACCTCCGACAGCCACGCGGCCGCCTGCCGCAAGCCGAAACGCTCACTCGCCAACTCGACACCTGTTCCCTGCCAGCCTCATCGAAAGCGCCCCTAACCGCGGCGATTACGGCCCACAATGGCTTATGCTGCACAGCAACATAAACTTATGAAGCGTTTGCAGAATGGTGCAGGCATCAGGGCAAATGCTGCCCTCCCGGCCAGAAGTCCCCCGCTCTGGAGGGGGCAGATCGGTCCTTCAGCCAAATTGCGCGAGGAAATCCCGCCCGGTCATTGGCAGCGAGAACATCGGGAAATCCTTGGTGATCGCAACGCGCTGTTCCTCCTCGCCGATGGTGGCGCAGCAGTCGATCAGCGTCGCGACATGATAGCCCCGTTCATAGGCGGAGCGCATGGTGGATTCGACACAGCAATTGGTGAGAAAGCCGGCAATGGCCAGGTGCGTGATGCCGTGCTGGCGCAGGATGAAATCGATATTGGTGCTGGCGAAGCAGTCAAGGCCACGCTTGCCCTCCACCACGATCTCGCCATCGGTCGGCGCCATCGCATCGGCAATCTGCGCGCCCCAGCTGCCACGGCGAAAGGCCCTGGCGGCGATCACGCCGGCAAGGATGCCATAGGGCCGGGGCGACAATTCGGGATAGCCCTCCGCAAAGCTGATCGGCACATGAAGGATGGTGAGCCCCGCCTGGCGCGCGCCATCCAGCAGCGCGACGCTGTTCGTCAACATGCTGTTGGCGCGCATCACGTCACGGACCGCCTCATGCTGGGCACCGCCCTCGCTGACGAAATCATTCTGATATTCGATCAGGACGATAGCGGTCTTGTCCGGCTTCATGGTCTTGCTCCGGTTAAGGGTCAGGCGATGTCGGGCATCTGGTCGAGATATTTGTCGAGCGTCAGCGGATAGTCGCGCACGCGGATGCCGGTGGCATTGTAGATGGCGTTGGCGATCGCCGATCCGGGACCGCATATGCCCAGTTCCCCCACCCCCTTCGCCTTCAACGGCGAGACCACCGGGTCGAGCGTGTCGAGGAAGATGCATTCCTGATGCGGGATGTCGGCATGAACCGGCACTTCATAGCCGGCAAGATCGTGATTGACGAAGAAGCCGAAGCGGGTGTCGACCGCCAGTTCCTCCATCAGGGCGGAGCCGGCCGACATGACCATGGCACCGATCACCTGGCTGCGCGCCGACAGCGGATTGAGGATGCGGCCGGCATCGCACACCGCCAGCATGCGGCGTATGCGGGTTTCGCCGGTATAGGCGTTGACCGCCACCTCGGCGAAATGGCCGGCATAGGTGCCGACGTCATAGCCCTTCTTGAAATCGCCGAAGCTGATTTCATCCTCCGCCGTCAGGGCGCCGGCATCGGTCAGCGCCATGCGGCGACCGCCCGCATCGATCCGGCCGTCGGCAAAGGTCGCGCTATCGGCGTCGAACCCCAGTTTCTGGCCGATCGCGCGGCGCAACGCCACGCAGGCGGCATAGACGCCGGCGGTCGAACTGGCCGCGCCCCATTGGCCGCCCGAACCCGACGACGCGGGAAAATCGGAATCGCCCAGCACCACCTGGACCCGGTCGAGCGGCACGCCCATGGTTTCCGCCGCGGCCTGGGCGATGATCGTGTAGCTGCCGGTACCGATGTCGGTCATGTCGGTTTCGATGGTGATACGGCCATCCGTGCCGAGCCGCGCGCGCGCGCCGGACGTCGCCGTCGGCCCGCCGCGATAGCCCGCCGCGACGCCCATGCCGATCAGCCAGGCGCCTTCGCGGCGCTGCCCCGGCCTGGCGCTGCGCTGCGCCCAACCGAACCGCTCCGCCCCTTCGCGCAGGCAGCGGACCAGATTGCGGTCGGAAATGCGCTGGGTCGCGTTGGCGGGCACCGTCCCTTCGGGCTCATTGCGGATGCGCAGTTCGATCGGGTCCATGCCGAGCTTTTCGGCCAGTTCGTCGATCGCCACTTCCAGCGCCAGATGCCCCGGCGCCTCGCCGGGCGCGCGCATCGCATTGCCCTCCGGCAGATCGAGCATGGCGACATGATTGGCGGTCATGCGATTGGCGCCGGCATAGACTTTGGGCGTCTGGGCCGTGCCATCCTCGCCATCCGTGCCGTTGATGTTGCTCGACCAGTTTTCATGCCCGATCGCGGTAATCCGCCCGTCCCGCTCCGCGCCGATACGGATGCGCTGGATCGTCGCCTGGCGATGGGTCGCGTTATTGGCCATCAGCGGGCGCTGCACGGCAATCTTGACCGGCCGTCCGGCCGCCTTGGCGCCCAGCGCCGCCAGCACGGCATCCGCCCGCACGAACAGCTTGCCGCCAAAACCGCCGCCAATATAGGGCGAATCCACCCGCACATTGGCAGGGTCGATGCCCAGGATCTTGCTCATGCTCTGCTTGGCCCAGGCGATCATCTGGTTGGACGTCCAGAGCGTCAGCCTGTCGCCGTCCCAGGCAGCGATGGTGGCGAACGGTTCCATCATCGAATGGCTTTCGTTCGCGGTGCTGTAGCGCGCGTCGAGCTTCACCGGAGCTGCGGCGAAGGCGGTGGCGAAATCGCCCTGACTGCTGGTGTCGGGCTTGCCTCCCTGCCCCTTGGCCAGCGGCGCGGCCGGGGCGACGGCAGGAAAATCGAACACGCCCTTGTCCCGCACATAATCGGTGCGGATGAGCGCCGCGGCGGCGCGCGCTTGCTCGAAGCTTTCGGCCACCACGCAGGCGATCGCCTGATGATAATGATGGATGTCGCTGCCACCGAAAAGCGGGGCATAGTTCATCATGCCCTTGCCGACCGGCTTGGTATCAGGGGCGGTCACGATCGCGATCACGCCCGGCGCGGCGCGGGCCAGGCTTGTGTCCATCGCGGCGATCCGCCCCTTGGCGATGGCCGATCCGACAACGAAGCCATAGGCCTGGTTGGCGATGACATCATGGCGTTCGGCGGCATAGGGCGCCTGGCCGGTGGTCTTGAGCGGGCCGTCGATCCGGGGCGTCGACTTGCCGACGATCTTGGCCTGATCGAACAGATTGGCCTTGGCGGGGGCATCGAATTTCATGGGCTCAACTCCTCGCCTGGGCCATGAGCGACGCCAGCGTCCGCTCGGCCAGTTTGAGCTTGAACCTGTTGTCCTCGGTCGGGCGGGCATCGGCAAAGACCTTCTCGGTCACCGCGCGGGCGCCTCCTGGAAAGGCGGCTTCGGCCGCTTCCACCCGCCAGGGCCGATGGGCGACGCCGCCAAATGCCACGCGTCCGCCACCGTCCTTCTGGATGACGGTGGCGACCGAAACCAGCGCGAAGGCATAGGAGGCCCGGTCGCGCACCTTGTAATAGAGTTGGGTGCCGCCGATCGGCTTGGGCAGGGTGACGGCGGTGATCAGTTCGCCAGCCTCCAGCACATTGTCGCGCTGCGGCTCATTGCCGGGCAGGCGATGGAAGTCGGCAAAATCGATTGCGCGCTTTGCGCCATTGGCCTTGACCGTCTCGACCTTCGCATCGAGCAGGCGCAGCGCCACGCCCATGTCGCCGGGATAGGTGGCGATGCACTGATCCGACGAACCGATGACGGCAAGCTGTCGGGAAAAACCGCCGATCGCCGCGCAGCCG
Source organism: Sphingobium salicis subsp. salicis (assembly GCF_049472635.1). Lineage (NCBI taxonomy): Bacteria > Pseudomonadati > Pseudomonadota > Alphaproteobacteria > Sphingomonadales > Sphingobiaceae > Sphingobium > Sphingobium salicis. The sequence goes on along the minus strand of NZ_JAYRCS010000001.1, from coordinate 1,073,805 downwards.
GTGCCGGGCCGGCGTTTGTTGCAGGGCATGTTGGTGTCGTAGAAATAGGGGCAGCGGGTTCGCTGCAGCAGGTTCCCGGCCGTCGTCGCCTTGTTGCGCAACTGGCCGCTGGCGCCGGCGACGATCGCACGGGCAAGGACGCCATAGTCGCGGCGGACCGCCATGTCCGACGCGAGCGCCGTGTTGGTGACGAGCGCGCCGATCCGCAGCCCGCCCTCCGCCGTCTTCTCGATCCGGTCGAGCTTCAGATCCTGGACATCGACCAGATGGGTCGGCGTCTCGATCTCCAGCTTCATCAGGTCGAGCAAATTGGTGCCGCCAGCCAGATATTTGGCGCCTGGCCGGCCGGCCACGGCCGCGGCGGCCTGCTCGGGCGTCTTCGCCCGTTCATAGGTGAAGCTCTTCATGCCTTTGCTCCCGCGACCTGCGCCATGGCCTGCGCGATGTTGGAATAGGCGCCGCAACGGCAGAGATTGCCGCTCATCCGCTCGCGCATCTCGATATTGGAATAGTCCGGGGCGCGGGTGATGTCCGCCTGGACATGGCTGGGCACGCCGTGCTCGATTTCCTTGAGCACGGCGACGGCAGAGCAGATTTGCCCCGGCGTGCAATAGCCGCACTGATAGCCGTCATGGGCGATGAAAGCGGCCTGCATCGGATGGAGGTTGTCGGGCATGCCCAGCCCTTCGATCGTGGTGATCTCGTCGCCCTGATGCTGCAGAGCCAGGCTGAGGCAGCTGTTGATGCGGGTGCCGTTGACCATCACGGTGCAGGCGCCGCACTGGCCATGATCGCAGCCCTTCTTGGTGCCGGTCAGCTTGAGATGTTCGCGCAGCGCGTCGAGCAATGTCGTGCGGGTGTCGAGCTTCAACTGCTGCCGCTTGCCATTCACGATGAAATCCACCGCCATCATCGGCGGTGGCGCAGCGGGAGACGGCTGCGCCTGCACTGGTGCTGGAATGACGGCAACCGTCGCGGAGGCGGCGCCGCCCGCCAATATGCCACGTCGCGACACGCCCATATCCGGAAAATCGGCCATGAAAATCTCCCCTGCAGACGCTGGTTGCGCGCTCTATCGAAGAAAAAAATGGCGGCCGTCTTCCGGCCTGCCATCTACCCAGATGGAGGATAACACAGGAGAGGCCGTTCAGGTTCATGCGATGATCGGCATGATGTCATGATCAGGGATCATGAATGCCGCGAAGATTGCAACAGCTTCCGATGGCTGTCCATCATGCAGAGCGCCCCCTCCCCGGCCGATCCAGCCAATAAATCTCCAGCTATTTGGGTTCGAAAATACTGCCTCGAAAATACTGCCTCGCAGAATAAGCAAACGTTTGCATATCCATCATCACTCTGTATGATCGACGTCAGAAAGGTCGCAAGGGCGACGGAGAGGATCATATGCGGGACGGAGCCAGCAAACCACGAATGCGTCTGTCTCGCATCGTCGAAATGAATCTCGGTTTCCTCGGCATCCAATTCTCCTTTGGCCTGCAACAGGCCAATATGGGGCCGATCTATCGCTATCTTGGCGCGGATGAGGCGCATTTGCCGCTGCTCTGGCTGGCGGGGCCGGTTACCGGCCTGCTCGTGCAACCGATCGTGGGCGCATTGAGCGACCGAACGGTCAGCCGCTGGGGGCGGCGCACGCCCTATTTCCTGATCGGCGCCCTACTGTGCAGCCTCGGCCTGCTGATGATGCCTTACAGCCCGACGCTCTGGTTTGCGGCCAGCCTGCTCTGGATGCTGGATGCGGCGAACAACATCACCATGGAGCCCTATCGTGCCTATGTCAGCGATCGACTGAATGAGAGCCAGCGATCGGTCGGCTTCCTGACGCAAAGTGCCTTTACCGGCCTTGCCCAGACGCTGTCCTATCTGGCGCCGACGCTCCTGGTCTGGTGGGGCTTCGATGCCGATCTGGTCGATGCGAACGGCATACCCGACATCACGCGGATAGCCTTTCTGGTCGGTGCGGTCATTTCCATTTCGACGATCCTGTGGTCCGTGCTGCGCGTGCCCGAACTGCCGCTGCCAGCGGACGAGATGGCGCGCATGCGCGGCGAGCGCTTGTCCTTCGGCACGGCGCTGCGCGACTTCATCGCGGCGGTGCGCGACATGCCCGTCGCCATGCGCCAGCTTGCCCTGTCGATGCTGCTGCAATGGTTCGCCATGTTCGCCTATTGGCAGTTCATCAGCTTCGCGCTGGCCCGCGCGATCTTCGACACTGCCGATCCAGCGAGCAGCGGCTTCCGCCAAGCTGTGCTACTCACCGGCCAGGCGGGCGCGCTCTACAATGCCGTCGCCTTCCTCGCCGCCTTCGCCATGGTGCCGCTCAGTCGGCGGATCGGGCCGCATTATGTCCATGCCGTGGCCGTAGCCTTGTCCGGTGCCGCGATGCTGGCCATCCCAGGCACCAGTGATCGCACCCACCTGTTTCTGCTGATGATCGGCATCGGCATTGGCTGGGCCAGCATGATGGGCAATCCCTATGTCATGCTGGCCAACGCCATCCCGCCCGAGCGGACCGGGGTCTATATGGGCATTTTCAACATGTTCATCGTCATTCCCATGCTGGTTGAAACACTGATCGTACCGGTCATCTACCGTCCGCTGCTGGGCAGCGATCCGCGTAACATCCTGTTGATGAGCGGTGTGATGATGATCGCCGCCGGAGCTGCCACCCTGATCGTCAGGAAACCTCGAAAGAGTTGATACAGCCGCGATCCGGATTGTCCCCCGTCCTTCCCTGGCCTAGACGATAGGCCATGACGGATCATCAGAACGAACCTGTCCGAAGCATAACCGACCTCGCCCGGATCGCCGGCGTCTCGGTATCGACGGTATCGCGTGCGCTGACGTCGAAGGGCGCGCTCAACAAGGATACCCGCCGCCGTATTCAGGAACTGGCGGCCCGGCATGGCTTCCAGTTGAATGTCGCTGCGCAGAATCTGCGACTGGGCCGCACCGGGGCGATCGCTGTCCTGCTGCCCCTGGGTCATGAGCGCGGGCAGCATCTGTCCGACCCTTTCTTCATGGCGATGCTGGGCTTTCTGGCCGACGAACTGACGGAGCGCGGCTATGACCTGCTGCTGTCGCGCGTCCTGCCCGATGGCGAGGATTGGCTGGACGCCTTCATCCGCGCCGGCCGGGTCGATGGCGTCATTATCATCGGCCAGTCCGACCAGAGCGCCGTGCTGGACCGTACCGCGAGCCATTATCGCCCGCTGGTGATCTGGGGCGCCCATGCCGAGCGCAATCAGTATCTGACGATCGGAACCGACAATGTCGCTGGCGGCGCGCTCGCGGCGCGACATCTGCTGGAGCGTGGACGCGGCAAGCTCGCCTTTTTCGGCAATGTCGCAGTGCCGGAATTTGCCGCCCGCTATGAAGGCTTTCTGTCCGCCCTGCCCGCCGATGTGCGCGATCGGGTCGAACTGGTTCATGCGCATGTCACGCCGGAGGCCAGCTATCGCGTGGCGGCCGACTATTTTGCGGCGGGCCATCGCCCCGATGGCGTATTTGCCGCATCCGACGTGACCGCCATGAGCATCATCACCGCCGCCGCCGAACAGGATATTCGCGTGCCCGACCAGCTGTCGGTTGTGGGTTTTGACGATGTGCCGCTGGCACGGCTGTCCAACCCTCCGCTCACCACCATTCGGCAGGATATCCGCCGCGGTGCCGCCCTGCTGGTCGAGCAGCTGTGTCAGCGGCTCGCGGGCGAGGAGGTCGGATCGATCCAGATCGCGCCGGAGATCGTGATCCGGGAGTCAAGCTGACAAGAAAAGGCCCGGCGCCCTGAGGGAGCCGGGCCTTCGAGGTAGCCGAAAAATAGGTTCCGGCATCGGATCGGGTCAGAAATTATAGCGGATCGAGGCCGTCACGGTGCGGCCATAGACCGCGCTATTCTGGAAGATGCCAGTCGTTGCGCTGATCGGCAGCAGCTGGCCGCCACCGCGATAGCCAAGCGTATCGAACAGATTATTGGCGTTGAGGCCCAACTCCAGATTCTCGATCGGCCGCACCTTCACGAAGCCATTGAAGAAGGTCGTGCCGCGCACGGTGTAGAGATTGAAGTCGTCATTGGGTGCGCTGGACTGCCCACTGGCCGACAGGCCGACCGCGAACAGGCCCGCATCATAGGATGGCGAGATCAGATAGGTGAGCTTGGGAATGCCACCGGGCCGGTTGCCGACCAACGCCGCCGTTGCGCTGTCCTTGATCTTCGGGTTCACCCAGGTCGCATCGACCGCCAGGCGGAAATTGCCGAGATTGAGGCGCCCGGTCAGTTCCACGCCCCAGGAGCGATAGTCGTTGGAGATGTTGGGATCATTGTTCGGCGGCGGATTGTTGATCCGGGTAAAGTCGTAATTATTTTCGGTGAGGGTCGAGCGAAATCCGGTGACTTCCACCGAATAATTGCCCGACCCACCGACGAAGCCACGATGCTTCACGCCCACTTCCTGCTGGTTGAGGAAGTTGATGGCCGTGCTGGCACCCTGGCTGTTGAGCGACCCGTCGGCATTGAAATTCCCGCCCAGCGTGCGCCGGTCGGCGTTGAAGCGCCCGCCCCGGCTGGCACGGGCAAAGATGCTGGTGCTGCTGTCGAAGGCATAGAGCGCACCGAACGACCAGCTGGTATAGCTGCGCCGGTAATTGATCCGCTCGATCGCGCCGCCCGGCACCATGGACGGGATGGTCGCGCTGCCCACTTCATCGCTGACGATATAATCGGGGCCAACGACGCCCGCCTGCGCCGTGCCTTCGCCGCGCACCCGATCGAAGCGCACGCTGGCGTCGAGGTCAAAGCCGCCGCCCGAATAATTGGCCGACAGGAAAGGCGCATCATCGGTATATTTGAGGTCTACACTGCGGGCGCAGCAACTGCCCCAATTGTCGTTGAAGCCCGCCTGGCCCGCTGCGGTTATCTGCGAACCGGTGGTGGAATAGAGATTGAGCGGCGCGGCATTTTCGCCTTCCAGCGCGCTATATTGGCGGTTTACATGCCAGTCCTGAACGATGTTCTGGCTCATGTGGAACCAGCCCGCCTGCACCGTGATCTTGCCCGCACCGACATCGAACCTGCCGGTCAGCGCCAGATTATTGGCGATGCTGCCCATATCCTTCATCACCGTGTTGATGTTCGGATTATTGTTCAGATAGGTGCCGGTATAGGCCTGCCCCTTGTTCGGCCCCGCCGCATAGCGGATCGCCCCCACCGTCTGCCCGTTGACGGTCGATCCCAGCACGCTGGCGGTCGTCGCGACATTCAGGAACTGGGTGGTGAAATTGCCGCTCATGTCGGTGTAGCGGAAATTATTGTCGACGGTCAGCGCATCGTTCAGCTCATAATGGAATTGCGCCCCGACGGAGGTGACGCGGGGGTGGATGCCCTCCACATCGGCATTTTTGAGCACGCCGTTGGTGTCGACATATTGGAAGCTGCGCTGGTAGATGGAATAGGTAGATCCGTCACGCGCATCGAAGCCCGGCAATGGCTTGAAATTAGTGATTTTGTTACCATCGATCGTCACCAACGACGGCATGGTGGTGTTGGTCGGCGCCTGTTCGTCCAGCCGCTTGAAATTGAAGCGGATATAGCCCCGGCCGTCGCCCAGATCCTTGGTCAGATTGGCCTTGACCTGATAGCCGCGCAGGATGTTGAAATCCTCATTGGTCGGGCCGCCGCCTTCGCGGGCATAGCCACCGACATGGAAGCGCAGCGTGTCGCTGATCGGGCCGCCATAGTCGAAATCGACGCGCGTCTCGCGGAAGCCGACGCCCTTGGACAAGCCGATCGAGCCACCCTCCTTCTCGCCGGTCTTGCTGATATAGTTGACGACGGCGCCGGGCGCCTGGCTCGCGAAGGTGGAGGCGGAGCCGCCGCGCACAGCCTCCACGCGCTCGACATTCTGGTCGAAGCGCAGCCAATAATCGTTGTTGCCGAACTGGATGTCGCCGAACAGGGTAACGGGTAGGCCGTCCTCCTGCAGCGCGACATATTCCGAGCCGCCGGTCGACACCGGGATGCCGCGCACGCCGATATTGGCGTTGCCGCCCGGTCCCGCCGTGTCGGAGGGCTGGAGGCCGGGGATGGAGCGCAGCACTTCGGCTTCGGAGCGCGGCGTGAAATTCTGGATCGCCTCCTGGCTGACCTGCGACACCGAAATGGACGATCGGAACCGCGACTTGTCGCCGGCTGCGGCGGTCACGACAATATCCTCGCCATTGACGGGTTCGGCATTACCGGCGGCCGCGGCCCGCGCTTCCGCAGGTGCGGCATCCTGCGCCAGGGCAGGCCCGCCGAGGCAGGCCATGGCCAGCGCGAGCGTGGAAATGCGGCTTGGCTGAAAGCTGGTCTTCATCATCCCCTCCTTAGGGCCGCCGCGCATCGCTTCGCGGTCGGTTGAAGGCTTGCATAATCACCACTGCAAACCTTTGCAACATATTACAGCAAACGTTTGCATTTCATCTCGTCAACGTGGCGTTTATGGCTATATTGCGATCAGATAAGCGGCGGCTGCGGCCCAGAAACAAGAGCAAGCAGGTTGAGGATGAAAGACGATAACAGCCTCGTCGATCTGGTCGCGAACCAGCCGGCATCGCCGTCTTCTCGAGATGCCGCCGCTTGGCTGCGATCGATCGAGTCGGCCATTTTGGACGCCTTGCGCGCCGGGGCTGGCGACCAGATCCCCTCGCGATTGGAACAGGTCGGCATAGCTTGGCCAGACCATCCCCGCCTCCTCTGGCTCAAAGCATTGGTTCTGCGCGAAATCCAGACGCACGAGCCTGCGCTAATCGCCGCCGAGCGCGCGGCTGCTCTGGCGAAGGATGATCCGCCGTCGCAGGCGCTGTTCGCCCAGCTGCGCTATGAAACCGGGCGGAGCGCCGCCGCGCAATTCGCTGTCGCCTGCGCGCTCGCGCCTGGAGACATGGCGCTGGTTCGTGGCCATGCCGGCGCGCTTGCAGCGGAAGGCGACAGCGATGCGGCACTGGCCCTGATGACGGCTGCGCTCGACGACCATCCCGACTGGATCGAGGGCCAGACCTATCGCGCAACATTGCGGCGTCTGGCTGGTACAGGTGCGCGCGCGGATGAGGGCTTTGCCGAGGCGCTGCGCACCGAGCCGCATAATCTGGCGCTTCATCTGGCTCGCTTCCACTGGTTGGCCAAGGCGAAATCATGGGATGATGCCCGCGCCGTGCTGCACGATGCTAACCGCGCCTGCGGCGATGCCGGCGCGCTGGAGGTGGCGCGCCTCTGTCTGGAAGCAGAATCGGGCGCAGCGGCGGACAGGCCCGACCTGTTCGACGGGCTGGCCGACCGCCCCGATCCTGGCCTAGCCCTTGCCCGCGTCCGTCATGCATTGCGCTGCGGCGCGCCGGAGCGGGCGGTGCCAATCGCGTTTGCACAGCTTGGCTCACCATCCGCTCCGCTATTCTGGCCCTATCTGTCGATCGGCTGGCGGTTGCTGGGGGACGACCGGGCGGCCTGGCTCGACCGGCCAGAGCAGTTCATCCATGCGGCCGACATCGGTTTAGATACGCAGGACTTGTCCGATCTGGCGGACCTTCTCCGCACGCTGCACACCGCCACCTCCCCCTATCCGGACCAGTCGGTGCGCGGCGGCACCCAGACCGACCGGCCGCTGCTGTTCCGACATGAGCCGATCATTCAGCGCACCCGCGCGGCGATCGAGGCAAACGTGCGTGACTATATCGATCGCTTGCCTGCCGCCGAGCCGGGCCATCCGCTGCTAGGAACGCCACGCGGCGAGGTGAAATTTGCAGGTAGCTGGTCCGTGCGCCTCCATGCCCAGGGCTTTCATGTCGCCCACACCCATCCGGTCGGCTGGATCAGTTCGGCGCTGCATGTCGCCTTGCCCGACCCAGCCGCAATGGGGAAAGAGCCTTCGGGCTGGCTGCGTTTCGGGATGCCGCCGCCGGAACTGGGGCTGGACCTGCCACCCTATTGCGAGATCGAACCAAAGGTCGGGCGGCTGATCCTCTTTCCGTCCACCCTGTGGCACGGCACCGTGCCGTTCGCGGATGGCGAGCGGTTGTCGATCGCCTTCGACATCCGCCCACCGCGCCGCTGAGCGCTCAGCTTTCGAACAGATAGGCCGCGCCCTTATAATCGCCCTTCAGCTTTACGCGCAGCCCCTGTTCCATCCAGTAGGCGCCGCTCGCCTCCGCCGGCACATCATCAGGCAAGGCCGATCCGTTCAGCATCCGCACCCGGTAGCTGCGCAGCGGATCGAGACCCTCAGGATGGAGCGCCTCCACATTGTCGCGGAAGGATGAACTGTGCAGCATCTGGAACAGCACGGCCCGGCGCTTGTCCGGGGAGACATGGAAGGTCGCAGAGCTTGCCGCATCCGGCCGAGGCGGCGCGATGCGGTAGAGATCGCCGCGCTGCACGATATCCCGAATGGACTTGTAGGCGGCGATCCATGTCCTGGCCGTGGCAAAATCCGCCTCCTGCCAATGATCCAGATTGGCGCCGATCCCAAGGCTGCCCTGCATGGCGGACAGGAAGCGATAGTCGAGACTGGTTTCCCGCCCGTTCGCCCAATTGGGGCTGTCCGTCACCCAGGCCATCATGATCGACGGCGCATAGGCCTGGGTAAAGCCGTCCTGAATGATCAGCCGATCATAGGGATCGGTATTGTCCGACGTCCAGCTCTGGTCGGTCAGGCCCATAATGCCCAGGTCGATGCGTCCGCCGCCACCCGAACAGCCTTCGATTTCCAGCCCCGGATGCCGCCGCCGCAGTTCGGACAGGATGTAATAGAGGTTGCGGACATATTGGACCTGCACCCGCTGCTGATCCTGTGGCAACACGCCCGGCCAGCCGGCCTCGGTCCAGTTGCGGTTATAGTCCCATTTGAGGAAGGCGATGTCGTTCTGGCTCACCAGCCGGTCTAGAACCGCCAGCAGATGATCGCGCACATCGGTCCTGGCAAGGTTCAGGACCAACTGGTTGCGGCCCTCCGTGCGCGGCCGATCCGGGAAGTTCAGCACCCAGTCGGGATGGGCGCGGTAGAGGTCGGAATTGACGTTCACCATCTCCGGTTCGACCCAGAGGCCGAAATCCATGCCCAGCACCTTCACCCGGTCGATCAGGGGCTTCAGGCCATTAGGGAATTTGCGCGGATTGACGGTCCAGTCGCCCAGCCCCGCCTTGTCGTCGTCGCGCGCGCCGAACCAGCCGTCATCGACGACGAAGCGCTCGACGCCGATCTTCGCCGCCTTCTCGGCCAGTGCCATCTGTCCAGCCTCAGTCACGTTGAAGGTCGTCGCTTCCCAGCTATTGTAGAGAACCGGCCGGATCTTCGCCTTGGCACCACCGGGAATGATGGCGGCGCGCTGGAATGCGTGGAAACGGCGCGAAGCATCACCCATCCCCTTGCTGCTATAGCCCGCGTAGAAAATCGGTGTGTCCAGGCTCTCGCCCGGCTTCAGCGCCCAGCTGAAATCATAGGGATTATAACCGCCGCTGATCCGCACCCGGCTGAGATTGTCGAGGCCCACCGACAGGCGGAAGGAACCGGACCAGGCCAGCGCCCCATACCAGACAGGACCATCCGTCTCGCTGCCCTTGCCGTCCTTGACCAGCGCAAACCAGGGCTGATTGCCATGGCCGGTCGATCCTCGGCGACTTTCCAGCACGGTTAGGGCTGGCGTCACCGGCGTTTCTACCTGCGACCATTCCGACGCATGGCGCCCCGTCAGATAGCGGAGACGATAGCCGTTGCCGACCGGCAGCGTGTAGGTCGCCGCCGCAATCTGGTCGATGCGCACCGGCTTGCTGTCGCCATTGCGAACGCTGGCCGATCGGGCGATCACGCCTGTCGCCGGATCAATCACATAATGCAATGTCACCGTGAGCGGCCGGCGGATATCGGCCAGTTCCACCGTCAGCGTTTCACCCGAAATCTTGTGGCCGCGATATTTAAGGACCAGGTCGCGATTGCCGTCGGCGAACACCGCCTTGATGCCCGGTTCGCTGACCAGCCCCTCCCCCTGCCCGGCATATTCCTGCGCCGTGATCGATCCGGCTGGGTCGAAACCCGACAATTCGGTGGGATGCCGGGCTATGAGCGGCGCCTTCTCATCCAGCGCCTGCCCCCAATAGAGCGGCTGGATATAGCCCTGCTCATCCACACCCATGGCATAGGTCACGCCGCCGCCATCGAGCCGCATCACCCGACCATCCGCTGTGGCGCTGACCTTTGCCCAAAGGACGCCAGGACAGGCAAGAGCCGTGAAGACGGTAGCCGCCAGGCACAATGACCGAAGGGATCGCATATTCATCATCCTTGCCTTTCCGCCAGGGCATCAAGTGCCAGCGCGACCGCGCCGAGCGGCCCTGCCTGATCGCCCAGCGCGGGGGTGCGCACGATGGCCGCGATAGTGTCCGGAGTTACAAACGGCAGATAGCCAGCCAGTTGCGCGACAATCTTGGCCCGAACGCGATCGAGCAGATCGGCGCGGCCCATGCCGACGCCCCCGCCAATCAACACCTGCCGCGCTGCCGTCATGAGCAGGATCGTGGACACGAGCTGGGCAAGGTCATGGGCGACATGATCCCAGCGGGGATCCTCCGCATCGATCTGGTCACCCGGCTGGCCGAAGCGCCTTGCCAGGGCCGGGCCGGACACCAGCCCTTCGATACAGTCGCCATGAAAGGTACAGGCGCCAGGGAAATCATCCCCCTTCGCCCGGCGAATGGCGATATGCCCCAGTTCCGGATGCATCGCGCCATGCAGCGTTTTGCCATTCAGGGCGAAGCCGCCGCCCAGCCCCGTTCCTACGGTGAGGTAGCAGAGGCAATCGGACGGTTCCTGTCCCAGCGCCCCCGCACCCCAGCGCGCTTCAGCCAGCGCCGCCGCATTCACATCGGTATCGATCGCTGCCGGACAGGGCAGCGCGCCGGCCAGCGCACCAAAAATGTCCGTATCGCTCCAGCCAGGCTTGGGCGTTGGCAGCATCCGGCCGAAATCCCCAGCATTGCTGTCGAGCCGCAAAGGACCAAAGGAGGCGATGCCCAAAGCGGCAAAGGCCTCTTCCGCGTGCCAGCGGGTCAGGGTTTCCCGTGCCGCGCCCAGAGTCGCATCCGGTGTCGTCGTCGGCACCAATTGTCGCTCGACAATCTCGGTTCCGCGTGCGCGCAGGACGAAAACCTTGGTCCCGCCCAGCTCGACACCCGCGACCAATGGGGGCGTCATGCCGCCACTCCAGCAGCATCGCCATCGAGCCACAACTGAACGAAGGGTGCAAAGGCGCCACCGAACCGCCGCTTGCGTCCTCCCCCTCCCCAATTATCGACAAAGCTGGTGACCCGCAGATCAGGCAGCACCATCCAGCTATAGCTTTGCGCAGGCACTTCATGCGGGTTGGCGAAGACCAGGCCACTGCCGTTGATCGGGTGCCAGGGGCCGCTCAACATATCTGCGACCATGCCGTAGAGGCCCGTCGGCCCTATTGGCCCTTTTGGATTGAACACATGGGCCTGGGTCGACCAGAACAGATAATAACGCCCCTGATGGAACACCACATGCGGTCGTTCCAGCTCATTATTAATGTCGTCGGCGACGATCAGCGGCGGCTGGACGGTCCAGTCGTCCGGGCGATCGGCCGGGGCGGTGGCAACCCCGATTACTCCGTTGAAAGCCGATGCCGTTCCCGCCAGCGAGCCGGCGAAAAACAGATGATGGCGACCATCTGCAGGGTCGCGAAAATAGGCGGGATCGCGATAGGCCTTGATCGTGCCGATGGCGCCGCCGCCCGTGGTGGGCATATACCAATCCGGCATAGGTGGGATCACTTCGCACAGGTCGCGCCAGTCCGCCAGGCGATCGTCATCGCCAAGACTGGCCCGTGCGCTGAACATGCGCTGCTCAAAGGTCAGTCCATTGTCGCCGCGCCGCCCGGCGGCCGTGAAATAGAGGATCACATCGCCGGTGGCATCGTCGACGATGGCCGATCCAGACCATTCCCGGCTGCCCGGCGAAAAGCCATCTGGCATGGCAGGCCCAAGATCGGACCAACCGCCATCCTCGTGGCGAAGCAGATGAATGCGTGCATGACCATGGCGCGCGTCCGGATCATCAAATCGCGGCGCCCCGAGCGCCATCCAAAGCTCGCCCCCCGCAGCATTGGCAAAGGGTGCGCCATCCCGGCGCTGGATCGGCCACGCATCCCAGATGCCCAGGTTGAAGGCGACCGGGGCAAAATCCTTGTCGGCGATTGGGGCAATGATGATCGGCGACGAGGGAATTGCAGCAACATGCGCAGCCGTCCAGGATATCGTCACATCAGCGCCCTCTTCATGGGAGGAGGACGCCGTCAAGCGTGCAGTCCCAACGACATCCTCCCCAAGATAGAAGCAGGCCCATTCGCGCGGATACGCCCGTCCGGCCGTGCTTCATCGAAGGCGATAAAGTTTTATGCAAACGTTTGCAAGCGCCAATCAAGCGGGTAGCATCGAAGAACTGCTGGCCTCTCGACGCTAAACTTTCAATTGCCCCCAGTTGAGCGGCGATGCCATTTCCCGAACCATCGGCCATCCGCCTGCGCCAAAGCCGGACGCTGGCATCTGCCCCGAATGAAGGGTTGGATGCGCCTTATATCAATCGGCCAACCAGCCGGATATGATCTCGCCCCTATGCCCTTCGGGCGCCAACGCCGCGCGCAATGCCTCCAACAAGGGCGGCAGTGCCTGCGTGAAAGCATAGGGCGGATTAACGATGAAGAGGCCTGCGCCATTATAGATGCCGGGTTGCTCGCTATCGTACAGCCAATGCTCCACGCACAGCAGCTTGGGGATGCCGAGCTTGCGTAACTGCTCCTTCCACCGCCAATGCGTGGCATGGTCTTTCAGCGGAAACCAGATAACGGTCACGCCATGCGCCCATTTGCGCTGCGCGGCGGCGAGGGTCGCAGTGATGCGTGCGCGCTCGTCCGTTTGCTCGTAGGGCGGGTCGACCACCACTACGCCACGCGCGGTGCGGGGCGGCACCATGGCCAGCCAAAGCTCATAGGCGTCGCGTTCATGCACGGCCGCGCTTGTGCCGCGCATCACACCCCGCAGGGTGTAGGCGTCTTCCGGGTGTTTTTCATTGAGGATCAAGACATCCTGCGGGCGCAAAAGCTGCGCCAGAAATTGCGGCGAGCCGGGATAAAGGCGCGGTTCGTCACCCACATTCACCGCCTGCACGGCGGCGCGATAGTCGTCCAGCAAGGGGGTCGGGTCGGCAAAGGCCCGCAGCACGCCCTGCGTTGCCTCGCCGGTGCGTTGGGCATCGTCGCCGCCAAGATCGTACAGACCGCAGCCGGAATGGGTGTCGATCAGCGTGAGCGGGCCCGGCTTGTGCTGCAAGGCCCGCACCAAGGCAATCAGCAGGCTGTGCTTGACGACATCGGCGCTGTTGCCCGCATGGAAGGAATGGCGATAATTCATAGTGATTCAAAATCCTGACGATCTGCCTTTACGAGTTGCAGGGCCTTCTGCAAAGCGACACTATGGCAGCGCCGCTATTGTTGGGCGCGGCAATCGAGCGCCAGACAAAACAACCAATCGGAGCCCGCATAGAGTCTGGCAGAACCTCCAAAGCACTCCGACGCAAGGCGCCAAGCCGCCGTTGGCGATCATCAACGGAAGCGAAAACCACCCAGATCTGTCACTCAAAATCGATTTTGCCCCGTCGGAAGCCGGAGCATCTGCCTCGCCATACTTGTCCCTTTCGGTCATAAAAGGCGATATCAGATTGCACATCGCCGTTTATGATCATGCCTGAGCACTATTGATATTTCGCTGTATTTTGGCGACGCGAGGCCCAGCGCCGGAACCACATGTAGACCAAGTTCCACAGGCCATAGCGCTCGTGCCTAATCGGGGCGGGTTCTGCCGGGCAGCACACGTAGGGCAACATTCTTGGTGTAAGGAGGGTCCTGGATTTGCGCGGCAACGACAAGCGCGTTCCGGTCGACTGACTCAATCCGCTCGCAACTTAGGCAAGCTGAACAAACTTCCGCCACATTTAATCTGCGAAAAGAATACGGACAGTCCTCAATCTCCAACGGCGTTGGCACAGAAGAACTTACATGGTTAAACGAATGACAGACTGCGGCTTCATCAGATAATCCCCGTAATAGCGAACACCGAAATTACGCGCTTCCGAGACGGCAGCGCCTCGCCCGTCCACTGACCAGCGATATGCCACCGATCATCAAGCTTATCGCCACTGCGACATCTGAAATAATGGCCGATTGCACTGTGATCAATTTGAAGGGCGCGATTGAAGTGGGCATCAACCAGGGTCGGCAACCGGCCTGATCGTCGACCAGACGCTGTCGCGCGGACCGGCCGCCGCACGACGGGCCGCGACCCGTGATGACAGGAACAGCAGCACTGCCAGCAGCACTGCCGTGAGATCCACCAGCATCAGTGCAGGCGCATCATACCAGCCGGTCCCCGCGATCAGGCTTGCGGCCGGGATGCACAACATCGCCACCGCGCCCAGGATCGCCAATTCCACGCCCGATCGCGCCGCTCCGCGCGCCAGCGCCCAGCCGGCCGCGATCAGGAAGAGGGCATAATAGATGACGCTGTGCATGCCATAGCTGGCATGGCTGCCCAGCAGTTTGGCCGCCGCCAGCGTCACCGAAATGCCGGCGATGCTGCCCATCGGCACGCCCACAGTCAGCGCGCCCAGGATGCGTGTCGCCCGCGTCTGTTCGACCGCGCCCGCCTTGCGCTCCTTCTTGCGGCGCGATTCCACCCAGAGGAGATTGCCGGTATAGAAGAGGAAGGCACCGGCCAGCCCCAGCAGGAAATAGGCCCAGCGGATCGTATTCCCGCCAAAATTGCCGAAATGCAGGGCAAAGAAGCTGGTGATCGTCGCCGACCAGCCATCCTGCATGCCGGGCATATAGTCGGTGCCGGTGATCGCACCGGTCTGCGGATCGATCCCGGCCATGCCATAGGTCGGCGCGCGCAGGCCGTAGCGGGCATCGCTGCCCTGCACCCGCAGCGCCGGCAGGCCGCCACGTCCCTGACCATAGACTAATGTCTCTGGCGTGAAGCCGGGCGCCTGCTCGCGCACGCGGGCGACGATCTGCGCCGGCGTCAGCGTGGCGGGCGGCGGTCCCTCGGCCGGGGCCGACAGGCTTGGCCGCGCCCGCTCCGCGCCGCCGCCAAAGGCCAGCCCCTGCGCACCGTAAAATTGGTCGTGGAAGGCGAAGACGACTGCGGTCAGCGCCATGATGATGTGGAAGGGCAGGCTGAACAGGCCCAGCACATTGTGGACATCGAGCCACATGCGCTTCACATTCCTGCCGATGCGCAGCGCGAACAGGTCGCTGACGAGGCTGGGCAGCAGCACGACCAGCCCCGACACCAGAGCGATGGTGTAGAGCAGCGCGATCGCGCCCATGATCGGCATGGAAATCTCATGGTCGAAGGGCAGGCCGACCTGCTGGTGCAGCACATCGATCAACTGCGCGACCTCGGACGGCCCCTGGCTTTCGACCTGCAGTGCGCCATCCGGCGCCAGCGAAGCATAATAACGCTGGCCGCCGCCATGCTCGTCCGCTTCGCCACGCACCATCCATGTCATTCGGGCCGGATGGGCAGCATCGATGACGAGGTTGATGTCATAGCCCTTTGCCGCCTGCGGATGGGTGGCCAGAACCTTGGCGACCAGTTCCGGCGTCCGTTCCAGCGAAGGGGCCGGCGCCAGCGTCGGCGGGGGCGAGGCCCAGCGCTGCAAGGGCAACTCGAACATGGTCAGTGCCCCGGCATAGAAGGCGATGAACAGGCACAGGCCGGAAATGATGCCGACCCAGCCATGCACTTCCTTGTACATCTTCACGACGTCGGTCGGCAGTTTCACGGCCGCAGGCCTCCCATCAGCAGCACCGGCACCCAGACCAGCAGATTGGCGGCGACAAGCCACAGCCAGGCGCGCAGGCCCGAACGGAAGAAGAAGCAGAAGCTCAAGCTCAGCGCCCAGACCGGCGACATCAGCCACATGGCGAACTGCCCCTTGGTGGAGAAATAGCCTTCCCCCACATCCATCAGTTCGCGAAACAGGCCGGCGCAGCCGAGCGCCAGCGTGAAGCCCAGGATGAAGGCAGCCGATACCTTGCCGAACCAGTCGCGACTGGACAGCGGCCGGCGCGATCCGATCCTGCTCATCGTTTGCCCTCCGGCGCGCCGCGGCGCCAGGCGATGGTGACGGGCACTACCGACCAGATCGTCATCACCAGCGTCAGGACGATGAAGATCGCCGTCGCCACCCCGGCCCAGCGAAGCAACAGGCCGGTGCCGGCGATCAGCAACGCCACGCCGCCCCACCCGGCAAGGCGCGGCGGACAGGGCAGCCGCCCCATCTGCTGGTGCGGCGCCGCCAGATAAAGCAGCATCGCGGCCAGACAGGTGAGCAGCCCGCCAAGGATTGCAATGATCATTTCGATTCCGTTCCAAATGCCGTGGCGATGCCGTCCGTCATCATCGCCATCATCGTCGATCCATGACTGTGCCCCGGCAGCAGCCGGAACTGCGCCTCGACCCCATGGGTCGTGAAAAGGGCCGCGACCCTGTCACCTTCGCTGTCGCCTTTGGTCGGGCCGCCCTCGCTGTCGCCACTCGCCGCCAGCAGCCTCTTGCCCGGCGCAGGCGCCATGGCTTCGACCTCCCGCGCGACCAGGCCATTGCCGAACCAGAAGGATGGACTGACCGCGACATAACGGCTGAAGGGCGCGCCCTTGGCCAGCGCGTGCAGCGCCAGCAGCCCGCCGAAACTGTGGCCCATCAGCGTCTGCCGGCTGGCGTCGATCTTCCAGCGCGCCACGATCTGGGGCCGGACCTGCTGCTCGATGAAGCGCAGGAAAATGTCGGCGCCGCCGGTTGGCAGGCCACTGGCCGGCGCCCCGGCGGGAATGGCATAGTCCGGCGCTGCCGGCGTATAATCGAACACCCGCCGGGCCAGCGGCCCGGAATCGATCGCGACGATCAACCCCGGCCCGATACCCGAGCGCGCGCCGGCGCGTGCCAACCGACGGGCAGTGGTCGCGGCGATCGGAAAATTATCCTCGCCATCCAGCATCCACAGCAGCGGCCAGCCGCCGGCGGGTGGTTCGCCCTCCGGCCAGGCGACCAGCACCCGATAGGCATGGCCATCGGGCGACCTGATGGTCAGCACGTCGGATCGTTCCAGCTGCCATGGCGCCGTCACCGCAGGCGATGACGCCACGCCCGGCGCCATCGTCAGCAGGCCGAGCGCCGCAAGGGCCGACAGCCGCCTCACCAGTTGAACTGCAGGCGGGCGGTGAGGCTGCGGCCCTGGCCATAATAGCAGGCAGAAACCGCGCTGCAGGTCGCGACATAGCGCTTGTCGGCGATGTTGCGGCCGTTGATCGAGAAGGTCATGCCCTCCAGCGCACCCGACGCCTTGCCCAGATCATAGCGGATGAACAGGTCGAACAATGTATAGTCGGGAATGCGGAGCGAATTGGCTGTGTCGCCATAGCTCTTGCCGGTATAGCGCACGCCGCCACCGAAGCCGAGGCCGGCGAGCGAACCGCCTTCGATCGTCTGGTTGAGGAACAGCGACGCCATCCATTCGGGCACCTGCGGCAGTTCATTGCCAACCTGTCCCACCGTATTCGACTTGGTGACCTCGCTGTCCATGCGGGTCGCGGTCGCGATCACCGCCATGCCCCAGGGCAGGGTCGCCTTGCTCTCGAACTCCAGGCCGCGCACCCGGCCTTCGCCGGTCTGCACCAGACAGGTTGAGGTGCCGCACAGGGTACCAGTCGGATCGGGCGTCGTCATGTTCTGCTGAGTGATCTGATAGGCGCCCAGCGTCACATAGATATTGTCGCCATGCTGGTAGCGGATGCCCGCTTCATATTGCTGGCCGGTCGTCGGCTTGAACGGCTCGCCGGTCAGGCTGGTGCTCGGGTCGCTGACCTGCGGCTGGAAGCTTTCGGAATAGCTGGCATAGGGCGCCAGGCCATTGTCAAACATGTAGACGGCGCCGGCGCGCCAGGTGAAGGCGTCGCTCTTGGTGATGTAGCGATTACCGGTGATGGGGTTGTAGGTATTGTCCTTCGCCCAGTCCTGCCGGCCGCCCACGGTCAGGCGCAGCTTGCCCAGCTTGATCTGGTCCTGGAGATAGACGCCCGCCTGCTTGCTGACCGTTTCGGTATAGACTTGCGGCGACATGTTGCTGGCATAGCCGGCCGAGCCACGCGACACCGGATCGAAGATATCGAGGATGGGCAGCACCAGCGACGAACTGACGAGGTCGCGATAATGCTCCCACTCCGTGTGGAAATAGTCGACCCCGCCCAGCAGTGTGTGCTCCACCGGACCGGTGGTGAATTTGGCCTCCAACTGGGTGTCGGTGGCCAGGCCGTCGCTCTCGCCCTTGCCCTGCACCGCGCGCCGGCTGATCGTCTGGCCGGGAATGCAGCCCGCTATGCTCGACGGGCAGGTCGTCAGCGTGTTCCCCGACAGAACGACGACGCGATAGAGCGTGTCGAGATGGGTATAGCGGCTGTTGTTGCGGATCGTGATCGCGTCGTTGAACTTATGCTCGAAGAAGGAACCGATCAGATACTGGTTGCGGTCAAAGGTGTTCCAGTCCGGCTCGCCCAGATTGTCGTCATTGGCGATATATTTGCCGTTGCTGGGATAGAGCGCACCCAGCGCCGGCAGGAACTGGAAGGTCGAACCGCCCTTATCCTGCTGATATTGGCCCAGGATCGTCCAGGTCGTGGCATCGTCCGGCTTCCAGGTCAGGCTGGGCGAGATATAGCGGCGGCCGATCGACACATCCTTGACCTGGGTATCGCCATAGCGCGACAGGCCGACGATCCGGCCCGACAGGGTCGAAGTAATCGGCCCGCTGACATCGGCAGAAGCCTGATAGTTCCAGTTGTTGAGATCGGTCGTGCCGATCGCCTGGAGCATGACATTGGCCTGGAATTCGTCGGTCGGCCGCTTGGTGACGATATTGACCAGGCCACCCGGCGCGGTCTGGCCGTAAAGCGCGCCCGAAGGCCCCTTGAGCACTTCGATCTGTTCCAGCGCATAGGAGTCGAAGCCCGGCCGCGTCCATTGTCCACCCGAAGGCAGGCGCAGGCCGTCGACGAAATTATTGTTGGACGAAAAGCCGCCTGCGCCAAAGCCGCGCACCGACACTTCGTCGACGCGGCTGTCCACGCCCCAGCTTTCTGACTGCACGCCCGCCGTATAGGCCAGCGCATCGGCGATCGTCGGAGAGGCGCGCAGATTGATCTCCTCGCGGCTGATGATCGAGATCGACTGCGGCGACTCGATGATCGGCGTGGCGCTCTTGGTCGTCGAAATGGCCGACGACTGACCGGTCGCGGTGACGATGATGATGTCGTCGCGGTTCGCCTCCGCGGGCGCCGCCTGTGCATGGGCGATGGTGGACGTACCCGCCAGAATGAGGGCGGTGGCGATGGAAATTCTGCGCATGATGATCCCCTAAATTCGGGGGCCAGCTAATGCGAATCGATCGCTTTAGCAACCTTGGAGATGTTTCAGCTTCTTTGCAGGATGTTGCAAAGCGCTTGATCGCGCGTGAACAACCGCCCCTTTACCGCCATCCAGTCAGTCTTCCCATCACCGGGGAGCGGACCTATCTCTTTACAGCTCTGGATCGAGTATCCGCCGTTTGCGGTTTTTTTCCGTCACGCATTTTCAGCCGCCGTCCACAGAAACGATCTCGCGGTGCTTTATTTCGACTCCCACGAACCGGCGACCCAATATTTGCTCCCGCCCCCGAATACCGGCAGTGAGAAGGGGAGCACGACTAACACTCACCCCCGTATCCGAACTACCGGAAATGCTTAAGATCAGGACTCATTGATTGATCCAGAAGATGACGGTTGCAGCTGATCTGCCCCCCCCCCCCCCCCGCTGAGTGGCCCAGAGACTATGATAGTCTGGACCACGAAAGGGACATTGAATGCCGAGCAAGAAGCACAAGCCGGAAGAGATTATCGGTAAGCTGCGTGAAGTTGAGATTGTGCTGGCGCAGGGAGCGAGCACGGCTGAAGCCTGCCGCCGGATCGCGGTCAGCGAGCAGACTTATTATCGCTGGCGCAAGGAATATGGCGGCCTGAAGACCGATCAGGCGCTGCGGATGAAGGAACTGGAGAAGGAGAACCAGCGGCTGCGCCGCGCGATCTCCGACCTGACACTGGACAAGCTGGTATTGCAGGAGGCGGCACGGGGAAACTTCTGAGCCCCGCGCGGCGGCGCTGCATCGATCATATACGCCGGGATCTGCCAGTCCGGGTATCCGAGCGACGGATATGCCGGGTTCTGGGGCAGCATCGATCGACACAGCGTAAAGTGCCGCGCGGGGCGGATGACGAACAGGCGCTGACGGAGGACATCATCGCCTTGGCGACGCAGTATGGTCGTTACGGCTACCGCCGGGTCACGGCGTTGCTGCGCCATGCGGGGTGGACGGTGAACCATAAGCGGGTCGAGCGGATATGGCGGCGCGAAGAGCTCAAAGTGCCGCAGCGCCAGCCAAAGCGCGGACGTCTATGGCTCAACGACGGATCATGCATCCGCCTGCGACCTGAATATCCGGGCATGTGTGGGCCTACGACTTCGTAGAGGGGCGTACGCATGACGGCCGCAAGTTCCGGATCCTGACGATTATCGACGAGGCCAGCAGGGAGTGCCTGGCGCTCATCATTGCACGACAGCTCAAACATGAAGATGTTCTGACGGCCTTGGCGGAACTGTTCATCTCGCGCGGCCCGCCAGCGCATATACGGTCCGATAATGGCAGCGAATTTATCGCGACAGCCGTTCAGAAATGGCTGGGTCAGATCGGTGTGAAGACGCTTTACATCACCCTGGGATCACCATGGGAAAATGGCTACAACGAAAGCTTCAATGGGTCGCTTCGCGACGAACTGCTCAACGGCGAGATTTTCTACAGCCTCGCGGAGGCCAATGTACTGATCGAAGCCTGGCGGCGGCATTACAACACCGTCCGCCCCCATAGCAGCCTGGGATACCAGCCACCGGCCCAGGAAACGGCGACACCGCCATATCCGGCCTCCGGTTCCGCTTCGCTCCACCTCCGTCCGGATATGGCGGCGATGGGCTTAATCCACTAACAAGCCAACCGGCCCACTCGCTCGGGGCAGATCACAGCGATGCAAATGGCGGACATGGATGTGTGAGCGCATCGATCGTAACGGGCATGGATGCGCCGCCAGTCCTTGAGCCTACTGAACATATTCTCGATCCTGTGGCGCTGGCGATATAACACAGCATCTTGTGGGATCGGGTCTTCCGGTTCCACTTTGACGGGATGCAGGTCGCGATGTTGCGTTCGGCGAGCGCAGTGCGAAATCAATCGGCATCATAGCCTCGATCGCCGAGCAGGGCTTTGACGTGAGGTAAAGCGTCGAGCATCAGGGCGGCCCCCTTGTAGTCGCTCATCTGGCCCTCGCTCAGCAGCTTGATCAGCGGCCTGCCCTTGCCGTCGCGCACGGCATGGAGCTTCGAGTTCAGGCCGCCCTCAGTGCGTCCGATACGTCGGAGAACGCCCCCTTTTTTTTCAGGCTGGCGGCGGTCCGGTAACCTTCAGATGCGTCGCATCGATCACCAACTGGTCGGGTTTGCTACCCTGGGCCAAGAGTGCTGCGAAGATCCTGTTGAACACGCCAAGTCGGCTCCACCGGATGAAGCGGCTGTAGATCATTTTGGGCGGACCATAGTCAGTGGGCGCATCACGCCACCACAGGCAGTTCCTGATGACAAAAATGATACCGCTGATGATCCGTCGGTTATCGCCCCGTGGAACCCCGTGTGACAGCGGGAAATATGGCCCGATCCGGCGCATCTGGGCCTCCGACAACCAGATCAGATCACTCATGGCGACACCTCCTGACGCCGCCTTTGAATCAACCAATCACCTGCTCGGCAAGAAATTGAATATGTCCTGTTCTTAGTTCGCGATATAATAGTCCTTCGGGAAATCCTGCCCGGCATAGGCCTTGCGCATGGTCCAGGGCTGGGCCGGCGCAGTCCAGTAGCTGTCGGAGGCGGGCAGGCCGAGCGCCAGCAGGCTTTCCGAAGTGATATACATGCTGCCGGCGTTGGAATAGACGTCACCCAGGCTCGGCTGATGCCGGGCGAAGCCGATGGTCAGGAAGCCATCGGCATCGAAATTGCTGGGATCGGCGAAGATACGGCGCTGTGTCGCCATGGTCGCCGCGCGCACCTGGCCCTCGGGCAGCTTGGCATGGAGCAGCTTGCGCCAGGCAAGATAGGCGAGCGGCTGGTGAACGGCGGTGCGGTAGGTGAGCGAACGGCCGACCGGCGGGAAGGCGCCGTCCGGCCCGATCATCCGCTCCAGCGCCTCACCGAACCGCTGCATCCGCTGGATCTGGATGGCGAGCCGCTCCTTGGGATCCAGAGCGTTGAAGCGCGCGTTGCAGCGGACCAGGACATCCCAAATCTGGGTCAGCATCGGGTGGATGACATAGCTGTTATACATGTCGAAATGGAAATGCTCGCCGTCGGCATACCAGCCGTCGCCGACATACCATTCGCTGAATTTGCGCAGCGCCAGGTCGATCCGGATCGGATCCCATTGCGCCCCGACCGACAGCAGGAACACCTCGTTCATCGCCGCAAACAGCAGCCAGTTGGTATAGGGCGGCGCGACCCGGCGCAGCCCCTGTATCTCCTTGATGATCCGGTCCTTGGTCGTCCGGTCGAGCGGCTCCCACAATGTCTGCGGCGCGCGCAGCAGGGCGCTGGTGAAATAGGCGGAATCGACCAGCGGCTGCCCCTCCGCCTGCCAGAGCAGATAGTCGGGACTCTTGGGATCGACGCTATGTATATAGCTCGCCAGCGCCTGATCGCGCAGCCGGGCGCGCAGTCGCCCTTCCGCGCCATCGGTATCGGGCAGCGCAAGCCAGGGCGCGATGCCGTCGATCAGCCGGCCAAAGGCTTCCAGAAAGGCGACCTTGGGATTGCGGCCATCCCAGGTCGGGCTGAGTTCGGGCTTCCACTGCGCCTGCAACTGCCCCCTGGCCATGCGCGACAGCACGGGGCTGGCCATGCGTTCGAGCAGCGCCAGGGCATAGCTGCGGTCGTCCGCATCGGCGGCGACCGGCGCGGCCTCCCCGGCGTTGGAAAGCGAGGGCATGGCGGCGAAAGCGGCAGTGCCGGTCGCCATGCCGGTCAGGATCGCGCGACGGTCGATATGGCTGGTCATGATCAATCCTTGGGCGGGGTGAAGTCGAGGGACTGGCCGGCGACATAGGCATCCCAGGCGGCACGGGTGGAAAAGCCACCCTCCCCCTTGTTCCAGGCACTACCGGAATAATAGACGAAGGGCTGGCCCGGCTTGACCGTCAGCAATATGAGCTGATTGTCGGCATCCGCGCGGATATCGGCGATCTGCGCCGGATCGACCCGGAGCGCCAGCGCCATGCGGCCATGCGCGCCATCTTCCGGGCCCCACCAGCTGATCAGCCCGCGGGCACGATCGACGGTCAGGTCGCCCGCCCCCTGCCCCGTGGTGCGCTTGCCGATGCCGATGCCCACGGTCAGCGGCGTCGCCTTGTCCGATCCTATGGTCGAGACCAGCCGGGTGAAATGGGTGCCGAGCGGCAGGGTGAAACGCCTCATTTCCCAAACCTTGCGATCGACATCGACTGGCCAGGGCGCATAATCGACGCTGAAGTCGGCGACCTGTCCGCCCGATTTCAGGATATGGGCACGGACATAGTTGCGCGAGGTCCACAGCTTGTTGTCCTGCCAGATGCCAAGCCCACCCGCGCCGCGCGTGGTGCCGACATTGTAGAAATCCAGCCCTTCGCCATGATAGCCATGCTGGTCGCCGCTGCGTAGCTGGCGATCGGCGAAGGGCCAGGCGACATTCTTGCCCCAGCTGTCGATTCCCGATCCCGATGGCGGCTCGGCCGCCTCCAGCGCATGGCCATAGATGCGATGGGCGGTCTTGTCATTTTCCCACAGCAGGTCGTCGTAGCGATAGGATGCAACCAGTGCGACGGCCGCCGCCGCCTGGCTGGGCGGTGGTGGCAGGCGCTTCGCGACCGGCAGACGATCGCCCGCCCCATCGCCCTGCGCCAGGGCCGTGCCAACGCAAAGACCGATCGCCAGCAATCCGCTCGACAGATACGGCGCCCGAATGCGGCGTGACGATGCTGTTGACTGGAGACGATTCACCACAGGCCCCTCTCGATTATTTGTATGATAAGCTGATAAATCATCGAATCAGACTTGCCAAGCCCTTGCTCACATTGCCGCAGGCTGGCAGGCTCGAAAAAGAATATTCACTGGAACGACATCATGGCCAAAGCCGCCTCACTCGCCGACATGCTCTACACCAAACTGGAAGAGGATATATTGTCCGGCCGCATCCCGCCCGGATCGCGCCTGCCCGCGCAAAAGGACATTGCCGAACAGGAAAATGTCAGCCGCACCGTGGTTCGCGAAGCGGTCGCACGGCTGGAGGCGCAGGGCTTTGCCGTCGCCCGCCAGGGGTCGGGCGTGTTCGTGTCGGATGCCGCGCGCTACCGTGCATTTCAGGTCACCAAGGATGAATTGTCCGAGCTATCGGACGTGATCAAATTGCTGGAAATGCGCCTGGCGATCGAGACCGAAATGGCCGGCCTTGCGGCCGCCCGCCGCACCAACGAAGATATTTCGGCGATGCGCGACGCGCTACGCCGCATCCGCGAGGCTGAGGATCCGGCCGTCGCTGCCACAGCCGACAGCCAGTTCCACATGGCGATCGCCCGCGCGACCCGGAATGATTATTACGCCCGCTTCGTCGAATTTCTGGGCGTCCGCCTGGTGCCGCCAAGTAGCCTTTACCTCAAATATCAGCCGGAAAGATCGCACGACGCCTACACCCACAAGGTCAGCGACGAGCATGACGCCGTGCTTGACGCCATCGTCCGCATGGACATCGAAAAGGCGCGCCATGCCGCCCGCCATCACATGCAGGAAAGCCTTTTGCGCCATTCCGAACTCAACGACCTGATCAGCCGGGACGAATGATTGCATGACTAAAGTCTGACAATTGACATCCTCCTCAAAGTTGTATGATAACCTGATCAACACGATCAGAGTCGTGATGAGGGAGGATGGATATGAACAAGGCGTTTCCGTGCGTCGCCATGTCGGTGAGCATGCTGGCCATGATTGCGGCCTCGGCCCCCGCACTGGCCCAGGCAGAACCCCAGCCGACACCCCAGGCCGATGCAGCACAGGGCGAAGTCACCACCGCCGACATCGTCGTCACCGGCTTTCGCGGCAGCCTGCAAAAGGGGATCGAACTGAAGCGCGAAGCCGTGGGCGTGCGCGACTCCATCGTTGCCGAGGACATCGGCAAATTCCCGGAGGCCAATGTCGCGGATTCCCTGCAACGCATTCCTGGCGTGTTCCTCAGCCGCGACGGCGCGTCGAACGAGGGCCAGCGCATCAGCATCCGCGGCCTGGGATCGGAATTCACCGTCACCACCATCAACGGCGCGCCGGTGCGCACGACATCGTCACAGAATGTCGGCAGTTCGACCCGCGACTTCAATTATGACGTCTTCCCATCCGAACTGTTCGGCCGGGTCGATGTCTACAAGACCCCGCTCGCCAATCTGGAAGAAGGTGGCATCGGCGGCAATGTCGACCTGCAGACGCCCCGCCCCTTCGACAGCAAGGACCGGGTCATCCGCTATACCGCCCAGGCCAACTACAACACCCAGTCGAAGAAGTGGCAGCCGCGCGGATCGCTGCTGCTGAGCGACACCTGGGGCGATTTCGGTGTGCTGCTGGGCGCGGCCTATGCCAAGAATGTCAATGAACGGTCCGGCTTCCAGTCGACCGGCGGCTATAACAGTTCGGTTATCGGTTCGCGTGCCTATGCCGGCCCGACCACGACCGGCGGCCCGTTCCAGTTCCAGCTCGACCTCGACAATCCTCTGGCCAATTATGGGTCGCTCACCCGCGACCAGGTGGCCAACGCCTATATGCCGCGCTTCTACCGCGTCTTCACCTCGAACAATGAGCGCGAGCGGCTGGGCCTGGTCGGGTCGCTGCAATATAAGTCGGATCGGCTGGAACTGAGCGCCGACGGCATCTTCTCGCAGCTCAAGGATCAGGCGGACGAGTTCACCTTCGGCGTCGCAGTGCGCAACTCCCGCACCGTGCCGGGGTCGACCAGCGCGCCGGGCACCGGCACCAATTCCGGCCTGATCCCGCTCGACGTGAAGATCGACGAATATAATAATCTCTACGGCACGTTCGGGAACAGCAGCTTCATCAACGAGAATTTCTTCCGCAATGCCCGCACCCGCTTCAAATATGGCATCATCCGGGGCGTCTATGACTTCACCGACAATCTGAAATTGTCGGCCCAGGCCAATCTGAGCGAGAGCAACGCCCGCTACACCGCCAACCGGATCGTCAGCAACATCTATGGCGTGACCAGCACCTTCGACCCGACCGGCAATGTCACCTATCCGACCATCAGTTCGCCGGTCGATTTCACCGATCCGTCAAACTACACCACGCCGACGCTGGGCTTCTCGCTCAACCGCGAGATCGACAAGCAGAAGAAGGCACGCGCCGTGCTCGACTGGTCGCTGCTGGACGATGGCGAACGGCGGTTCGCGCTCAAGATCGGCGGCAGCTATGTGAACACGGGCAAGCGCATCTCGACCCAGGACGGCAGTAGCATCGCGGCCGGCAAGCTGGTCGGCCTCGACGTCTTTTCCTACATGGATCCCTATATCCAATATGGCGCGATCCGCGACGGCGGCAATGCGGGCTATCCGTCCCAATTTGCGAGCTTCCCGCGCTCCTTCGTGATGGACTATCTCGATGCCAACGCGGCGAACGAGGCAGCCAACGTCAATCTCAACGCGGCCTTCAACGCGAAGGAAATCGTCAAGACGGCCTTCTTCGAGAGCAATTTCGCCCTGCCGCTGTTCGGCAAGGAACTGCGCGGCTATGCCGGCCTGCGCTATTCCGACACTCGCACCATCATCAACAATTATCAAAGCGCGGGCGCCGGCGTCTTCCTGCCACAGCGGCGCGAGGGCGGCTATGAAAATTGGCTGCCATCGGCCAGCCTGGCCTATGACCTGACGCCCAATCTGCTGCTGCGTGCGTCAGCCGGCAAGACGATCACCCGTGCGGCGCTGACCGCCATTGCCGGCGGCACCATCGTGCCCAATGTCTTCAATCCCGACGTCACGGTCGGCAATCCCAATTTGCGGCCCCAGGTCGCGACCCAATATGACGCCGGCGTCGAATGGTATTTCGCCCCCGGCGCACTGCTGAGCGTCGGTGCCTTCAAGAAGGACATTACCGATCGCGCAACCGCGGTGCAGGACTTTGTCACCTTCGGCTCGCTCGGCCTGCCGTCTAGCGCGTTCAACACGACCTCGCTGGGCTTCCCCGGCGGCACCATACCGGACGATTTCCTGATCCGCCGGACCCAATATGTCAACCAGGGCCAGTTGAAGCTGAAGGGGCTGGAATTTGCCTATCAGCAGAATTTCACCTTCCTGCCCAAGCCGTTCGACGGGCTTGGCTTTACCGGCAGCCTGACACTGATCGACCAGAAGGGCGATGATTTCGTCACCACCGAAGGGACGCGCGTGCCGATCTCCTTCGTGCCGGAATATAGCTACAGCGCGACGCTCTTCTACGAAAAGGGCCCATTCGCGATCCGCGGTTCCTATAATTACCGCGCCAAGACCGGCATCACCTCGCAAAATACCGGCAACGACCAGATACCCTATACCGCGCCGCAGGGCTTCCTCGACGGGACGATCAGCTACCGGTTCAGCGATGCGCTGGAGGTGCGCGTTGATGCGCTGAACATCACCAACGAGAATGTCTACATCTATTATCAGGATCCGGACGGACCGAAGGGCAATGGCCAGTCGCGGCGCGACAACAGCTTCTTCAACGGCACCACCATTTCGCTCGGCATCCGCGGCAAATTCTGACCCCTCCCCCCTTGGGCACCGGGGACTGCACGTCCCGGTGCCCATCTTTTCGCGAGACGATCATGACCATGCCGCATCCCGCCCCGGATATCGTCGATGATGCCGTTGCCAGCGCCAGTCATCGGGCCAGCCGCTATCGCTGGCTGATCTGCGGGCTGCTGTTCGCGGCGACCGCGATCAACTATGTCGACCGGCAGATGATCGGCGTGCTCAAGCCCGTGCTGCAGGCGGAATTGGGCTGGCGCGAGAGCGACTATGCCAATATCGTCTTCTGGTTCCAGTGTGCCTATGCGCTGGGTTTCCTGGCGATGGGCCGCTTCATGGACCGGGTCGGCGCGCGGATCGGCTATGCCGCTGCCTTCACCTTCTGGACGCTCGCCCATGCAGCCCATGGCCTGGTCAGCGGCATCGCCCAGTTCATCGCCGTCCGCTTTGCCCTGGGCATTGGCGAGGCGGGCAATTTCCCGGCCGGCCTGAAGGTCGTGACCGAATGGTTTCCCCAGAAGGAGCGCGCGCTGGCGATCGGCCTGTTCAACGCCGGCGCCAATGTCGGCGCGATCGCCACGCCGCTGATCGTGCCCGCCATCACCATCGCCTATGGCTGGCGCGCCGCCTTCATCGTCACCGGCCTCGCCAGCCTGGTCTGGGTGGCGGCCTGGCTGTTCATCTATCGCCGGCCAGAGGATCATGCGCGCGTATCCCCCGGTGAACTCGCCTACATCCGCAGCGATCCGGTGCGCGCCAGCGCGCCCATCCCTTGGTCGCGCCTGTTCACCATCCGGCAGACCTGGGCCTATGCGCTGCCCAAATTCTGCATCGATCCGATCTGGTGGATGTTCCTCTTCTGGCTGCCCGATTTCCTCGGCAAGCGTTACGGCCTCGACCTCAAGAGCTTCGGCCCGCCGCTGGTCGTCATCTATCTAATGTCGGACGCGGGCAGCGTGCTGGGCGGCTGGGCATCGTCGCGGCTGATCGCGCGCGGCTGGAGCGTGAATGCCGCGCGCAAGGCAACGTTGCTGGCGTGCGCGCTGGCGGTGCTGCCGGTGGTGACCGTCCAGTCAATCGACAATCTCTGGGCGGCGGTGCTGCTGATCGGCCTTGCGACCGCCGGGCATCAGGCCTTTTCCGCCAATATCCTGACTTTGCCGTCCGACCTGTTCCCGCGCGCCGCCGTGGGATCGGTGGTTGGCATCGGCGGCACGGCCGGCGCGATCGGCGGCATGCTGATCGCCCAGTTCGTCGGTTATGTGCTGGACATGACCGGCAGCTATGCCCTGATCTTCGCCGTCGCCGGCAGCGCCTATCTGGTGGCGCTGGCGCTGCTCCACATCATCAGTCCCCGTCTCTTGCCTACTGGAGAGCTTGCATCATGACCTTCCGCTCCTTCGCGCCGATCATGCTGGCCTGCGCCATCGCCGCGCCGGCCCATGCCGCCCAGCCCGCCCGCACACCGATCGAGGCGGCCGTGAAGCTGGCCGACTGGCAATTGGCGCGGCTCGACGATTTGTCGCACATCCCCAGCGCCACCGACGAGACGCGCAAGACGCGCGGTTGGGAACAGGCGGTGTTCTGGGTTGGCATGACCGCCCTCGCCGACGCCGGCGCGCCGCCCCGGATCAAGGAGGCGATCATGGCGATGGGCCAGCGCAATGGCTGGAAACCCGGCGACAATCTCTATTTCGCCGACGATCAGGCGATCGCCCAGGCCTATCTCTGGGCCGCAGCCCATGGCGCCGGCAAGGATGCTCTGGCGCCGACCCGCGCCGCATTCGACACGGTGGTCAACAAACCGGCGGTCACCACCCTTGCCTTCGCCATTCCGCCACAGGGCTATGGTGCGACCGAATGCCTCAAGCGCTGGTGCTGGTGCGACGCCCTGTTCATGGCACCGCCCGCCTTTGTCGAACTGTCGCGCCAGACCGGCGATGATCGCTATATACGTTTTGCGATGAAGGAATTCTGGGCAACCACCGACTTCCTGTTCGACCCCGCCGAGCATCTCTATTATCGCGACAGCCGCTTCTTCGAGCGACGCGACGACAAGGGGCGCAAGCAGTTCTGGAGCCGGGGCAATGGCTGGGTATTCGGCGGCATCGCCCGCGTCCTCCCGCTGCTGGCGCAAGGCAGCCCCGACCGCAGCCGGATGGAAGCGCTGTTCAAGGAGATGGCGGCGAAGATCAAGACGCTGCAGAAGCCGGACGGCTATTGGGCACCCTCGCTGCTGGCGCCGGAAAATGCGCCGCCCGAAACCAGCGGCACCGCCTTCTACACCTATGGCCTCGCCTGGGGGATCAAGGCCGGGCTGCTGCCCCGCGCCGAATATGAACCGGTGGTGCGCAAGGGCTGGGCCGCGCTGCAAAAGGCGATCCAACCCGACGGCCGACTGGGCTGGGTCCAGCAGGTTGGCGACCGGCCCGACAAGGTAGCCGCCAGCGACACCCAATATTATGGCGTCGGCGCCTTCCTGATGGCGGCGACCGCGGTGGCCGCGCTCGACGCGCAACGCTGACGCGCGGGAGGACCAGCGGCATGTTCGAAAAAACCTATTACGCCACCCATCCCGCGATGATGGACGGCGCCAGCAATGAGGATCTGCGCGACCGGCATCTGGTATCCGGCCTGTTCCGCGCGGGGGAAATCACCCTCACCTACTCCCATGGCGAACGGTTCATCATCGGCGGCGCGGTGCCGGGCGTCGGGACGCTGGACCTGCCATGCCAGAGCGAACCGGAAAGTGCGGCCGGCCATCCGCTGCTGGAACGGCGCGAGATGAGCGTCGTCAATATCGGCAAGGGCGACGGCACGGTCCGCGTCGATGGCATCGACCACAGGCTCGCTCGCTATGAGGCGCTCTATATTCCCATGGGGTCACAGGCGGTCAGCTTCAGCGGTGAAGGCGCGCGTTTCTATCTGCTCAGCGTCCCGGCTCATGCTGCCTTTCCGCTACGCAAATTGTCGCAGGCGGATAGCAACCCGATGCAGCGGGGCAGCCTGGAAACGTCCAACGAGCGAACCATCTATCAGTTGATCCTGCCCCATCTGTGCCAGAGCGCGTCGCTGTGCCTGGGCCTCACCCGGCTGGAGCCCGGTAGCGTCTGGAATACGATGCCGCCCCATGTCCATGAGCGGCGATCGGAAATCTATCTCTATTTCGATCTGGAAGAGGAAGATAGAATCTTCCACTATATGGGCCAGCCGGACGCATTGCGGCACATCGTGATGGAGAATGAGGACGTCGTGATCTCGCCGCCCTGGTCGGTGCATATGGGCGCGGGCACCCGCAACTACAGCTTCATCTGGGCCATGGCCGGTGAAAATCTCGATTATGAGGACATGGACGTCCTCGATATCTGCCAGTTGAAATAAGGGGATGGGAATGCACGGACGGATCTGGACCCTGGCGGCGGTCAGCACAGTGGCGCTGGCGGGCGGCGCGTTGGCGCAGGGTGGCCCGCCGCAGGTGCAGCCCGTACAGGTCGATCCCACCCGGCCCGACTGGGAAAATCCGGCAATCTTCGCAATCGGCAAGCTGCCCGCCCGCGCCACCGCCTTTCCGTTCGAGAGCCGGGACCGCGCGCTGGCCGGCCATCGCACCCAATCGGACCGCTTCCTGTCGCTGAACGGGGAATGGAAATTCGCCTTCTCGCCCGATGCCGACACATTGCCGGCCGGGTTCGAGCAGCCGGATTTCGACGTGTCGGGCTGGAAATCGATCAAGGTGCCGGCCGACTGGCAGGCGGAGGGCTATGACCAGGCCCGCTACAATAATATCACCTACCCCTTCCCCGCCAACCGGCCGCTAATCCCCCATGCGACCAATCCGGTCGGCTCCTATCGCCGCGACATCGATCTGCCGACGGGCTGGAACGGACAGGATGTCGTGCTGCATATCGGGGCGGCGGGCTCGGCTTATTATGTCTGGGTCAACGGCGAGAAGGTCGGCTATTCCGAAGACAGCAAGCTGCCGTCGGAATTCGACGTCACCCGCTTCGTCCGTCCCGGCCGCAACAGCATCGCCATTCAGATATTCCGCTGGTCGGACGGCTCCTATCTGGAGGATCAGGATTTCTGGCGCGTATCGGGCATCGAGCGCGAGGTGTTCCTGATGGCCGCGCCGAGAACGCGCATCCGCGACTTCTTCGCCCATGCCGGCTTCGACAATAAGACGGGCGCCGGCAAGCTGGCGGTCGATGTCGCGGTGACGCCGGGGGCCGCGACCAATGCCCGCTATGTACTGATGGACGGCGATCGCACCGTGATCGAAGGCCGCCAGCCCGTTGCGGCGGGCCAGGCCGAACGCGCCGTGACGCTGACCGGCCTGGTCGACAAGGTGAAGCCATGGACGGCCGAGACGCCCAATCTCTACATGCTGCTGGTCGAACTCTATGATGCGCAGGGGCGGATCATCCAGTCCAGCTATGCGCGGATCGGCTTCCGTACCGTGGCGATGCAGAATGGCGTCGTCACGGTGAACGGCAAGCCGATCACCATTCGCGGCGTCAACCGCCACGAGCATGATCCCGAAACCTTCCACGTCATCTCGCTGGAGTCGATGGAACGCGACATCCAGTTGATGAAGCGCAACAATATTAATGCGATCCGTACATCGCACTATCCCAATGATCCGCGCCTCTACGAGCTTGCCGACCGCTATGGCCTCTATGTCATGGACGAGGCGAATATCGAGAGCCACGCCTATATGGACTATGCCAACAAGCATGGTGACCGGCGCGCCGAATTCCAGATCGGCTTCGACCCGGCCTGGAAGGATGCCCATGTCAGCCGCGTCGCCAACATGGTGGAGCGCGACAAGAACCATCCCTCGATCCTCTTCTGGTCGCTGGGCAATGAAGCAGGGATCGGCCCCAATTTCGCCGCAGCCGCAGCCGCCGCCAAGGCGCGCGATCCCGATCGGCTGATCAGCTATCTGGGCTGGGGCACATGGGACGGGATCGGCGATCACCGCCCCAATGACTATGCCGACATCTATGCACCCATGTATGATCCGGTCGCCAAGCTGGTCGACTATGCCACCAACTGGAATTTCCGGCAGCCGATGATCCAGTGCGAATATGCCCATATGATGGGCAATTCGGGTGGCAATCTGAAGGATTATTGGGACGCGATCTACGCCCATCCCGACAAGTTGCAGGGCGGCTTCATCTGGGACTGGGTCGACCAGTCCATGTATCGCTACACCAAGGATGGGCGGCGCTATTGGGGCGATGGTGGCGAATATGGCCCCAATCCGGGTGGCGACATCGAATTTGGCGACGGCCTACTCCAGTCCGACCGCACTCCCAATCCCGCCCTCTACGAACTGCGCAAAGTCTACGCACCGATCCAGTTCGACGGCTTCGATCCGGCGAGCGGCCGCCTGACCGTCCGCAACCGGCATGATTTCATCGACCTGTCGGGCTTCAGCTTCGACTGGGCACTGCTGGAGGATGGCGTGGAGGTTGCGCGTGGGTCGCTCGCCGCGCCCAATGTTCCCGCCCATGGGGCGGCTGCAATGACGCTGCCGATCGCAACCATGCCGCGCCGGGCCGGGTCGGAATATTTCGTGACGATCAGCGCCCGAGCCAAAGCCGGCTCAATCCCCGCCGTGGAAGCCAATGCGCTGGTCGGGTGGGAACAGTTTGCCCTGCAACAGGACACACCTGCCCTGCCCGCCGCCGCCAGCGGCTCCGTTGCTATCAGCGACAAGGGCGGCGCGATCAGCCTCAACGCCGGTGACGCAGCGCTGGTGATCGACCGGGCGAGCGGCCTGGTCCGTTCCTACAGCAAGGGCGGCCGGATACTGGCACAGGGTGGCTCGCCGCATTTCTGGCGCGCGGTAACCGACAATGACATCGGCATCGGCACCGACAAGCAATTCGCAATCTGGAAGGGGATGAGCGAGCAGCGCAAGGTCAGCGCGATCCGCCTGACGCCCCAGACCGACGGCAACCGCGCCGTCGAGGTCGACTATCAACTGGGCGATGGCGCTGCCAGCTTCACCAGTATCTACCACATGGCCGACGACGGTTCGGTGACCGTGTCCGGCAGCTTCACCCCCGTCAAACCCGACCTGCCGCCCCCCTTCCGCATCGGCCTGGCCTTCAGCCTGCCGGCCGATCTCGATACGGTCGAATGGTATGGCCGCGGCCCACATGAAAGCTATGTCGATCGCAAGACATCGGCGCCGATCGGCCTGTGGCGCGACGCGCTGGCGGACCAGAATCACGACTATATCCGGCCGCAGGAGACCGGCAACAAGGTCGATGTCCGCTGGATGGAACTGTCAGGAGGCAATGCAGGCCTGCGCGTGCAGGGCAAGCAGCCGATGATGATGAACGCCCTTGCCTTCCCCTATGCCGATCTCGACCGGCACAAGCCGGGCACCTGGAAATCGTCGGACATCCGGCCGCACGACCAAGGCACGCTGCTGATCGACGCGGCGCAATGGGGCGTGGGCGGCGACACCCAGTGGAGCGAGTTCGGCAAGCCCATGGCCGCCTATCGCACCACCAGCGCGCCGACGCGCTTCAGCTTCCGCCTGACGCCTTTTACCGGGGCCGGAACGACGCCCGAAAAAGCAAGGCCGGCGCAGGCGACGGAATCGAAATAGCGAAGGTGCGCTATGGGGATCGCACCGTCGCAGGATCTAGCATTTACATGCCAATGCCTTGGCAGGTGACTGCCATAATTTCTCGTTTAAACACAGTTCCAACCCTTGCCAGTCATTCCGGCAGAAATTTTGATCATCTACGTGCCGACCGCCCGCTTTTCCCACGCAGTGCGAGAGGTAGATGGTAAAAAAATGCATCCGACGTAAGCCATCTCTTCGACCACTGGGGCGATCATAGCTTCTTGTAGTCCCTCTAGCGCAGAATGACGCTGGCCAGATCTTCGCTCCGCTTATGCCCCTCGCGGATCAGG
This sequence comes from Sphingobium salicis subsp. salicis, assembly GCF_049472635.1. NCBI lineage: Bacteria > Pseudomonadati > Pseudomonadota > Alphaproteobacteria > Sphingomonadales > Sphingobiaceae > Sphingobium > Sphingobium salicis. The sequence continues at coordinate 1,038,813 of NZ_JAYRCS010000001.1, read as the reverse complement.
TCGATCAGTGCCTGCAACTTGCGCGGAATATGGCGCCGCCCGGCAAAATAGAGGGACAGGCCGGCAAAGGGCGGCGTCCATTCGTCGAGCAGTGGGACCAGCCGACCGGCGGCAATATGGGGCAGCGCGCCGCGCTCCTCGACATAGGCCAGCCCCGCGCCATCGACGGCAGCGTCCAGGATGAGGTCGGTCGCGTCCAGGATGAGATTGCCCGGCGCGTCAATCAGCGTCGCCTCTCCATGTCGCTCGAACTCCCAGCGATAGAGGCGTCCGCTGGATAGCCGCATGCCGATGCACCGATGGTCCAGCAGATCGGCTGGTACGATCGGGGCACGACGCCCAGCCAGATAGGCCGGTGCGCCGACGACTATCATCCGCAGTTGCGGAAAGATCGGCACGGCAATCATGTCGGGCGGGATCGCATAGGCCAGCCGCGCGCCCGCGTCGAAGCCCTGGCCGGTAATGTCGACCAGCGCGCTTTCGGTCACGACTTCGACCATGACCTGCGGATAGCGGCGACCATATTCGAGGATGATCGGTTGCAGCATCATGCGGGCCGCACCCGGCGAAGTATTGATCCGCAGCGTGCCGGACGGTTCGCTGGCATCGGCGCCCAAATCGTCCACGGTTTGGGCGATCGCCTGCAGGGCAGGTCCGATCCCTGCCACGAACTGCTCACCCGCGGCGGTCAGCGCCACGCTGCGCGTCGTCCGGTTGAACAAGCGCACCGCCAGCCTCTCCTCCAGTGCGGCCACCGCATGGCTGAGCGCGGAGGAAGACAGGCGCAGATCACGCGCCGCCGCGCGAAAGCCGCCATGGCGGGCGACCGCCAGCACCGCCTCCATCTCCGCGACGCTGGGCATCATTGCGCGAAATTCCTTATCAGTCTGTACGATATTGTCCTCCTTATCAGATCGGCGGCGCGGGTCCACATGCTGCGCAGAGACACAATGGAGGCTTCACGCCATGCAGATGATCAGCGAAAATTATATCGACGGCCGGTTCCAGCCCGTATCAGGCGATGAACAGGCGCCCTTGTTTAATCCGGCTACGGAAGAGCAGATCGGCATTGTCCGCCTGTCCAGTGCGGCGGATGTGGATGCCGCAGTGGCGGCGGCGAAGCGGGCCTTTCCCGTGATGGCCCATAGCACAGTGCCCGAGCGCATCGCGATGCTGCGGCGCCTGGCCGACGTGGTCGCCGCCCATGGCGATGCGATGGCATCCACAATGGGCCAGGAATATGGCGCTCCGGCCTATTTCATCGACTATAGCGCGCATCGGGCGGGATCGGTTTTCCTCGATATGGCCAATGTGCTGGAAAGCTATGCCTGGCAGCGCCGGATCGGTTCTGCGGAGATCGAGATGCGCCCGATCGGCGTCGCGGCGGCGATCACGCCATGGAACAGCAATTTCGGCTTCATCTGCGCCAAACTGGCCACCGCGATCGCAGCCGGCACGTCGATCGTCATCAAGCCGTCCGAGATGAGCGCGCTGCAGACCCATGTCCTGCTGCAGGCGCTCGACCGGGCCGACCTGCCGGCCGGCGCGCTCAACATCGTCAACGGATCAGGTGCGGTCGCAGGCGCGGCACTCACAACGCATCGCGACATCGCGAAGATCAGTTTCACCGGATCGACCGGCACTGGCCGGGCGATCCTGCATGCTGCCGCCGAGCGGATGGCCCGCGTCACGCTCGAACTGGGCGGCAAGGGCGCACAGATCATCCTCGACGATGCCGATCTCGATGCGGCGGCGATCCAGGCCCTAACAAGCGGCTTCATCAACAGCGGCCAGGCCTGCATTGCCGGCACCCGCATCCTGGTCCCTGCGGGCTTGAAGGCTGCGTTCCAGGATCGCCTGATCGCCGCGCTGGCACAATGGCTGGTCGGTCCGGCCAGCGATCCAGCATCGCGCATCGGCCCGATGGTCAGCCAGAAGCAGTGGGACCGGGTACAATCCTATATCCGGCTCGGTCAGGCGGAGGGCGCAACCCTGCTGGCGGGTGGCGAAGGACGGCCCATGGGGCTGAACCGCGGCTGGTTCGTCCGGCCAACCTTGTTCACCGATATCGACAATCACATGCGCATCGCGCGCGAGGAGATATTCGGCCCGGTGCTGTCGATCATCGCCTATCAGGACGAAGCGGATGCGATCCGGATCGCCAACGATAGCGATTATGGCCTGCAAAATTATCTGCTGGGTACAGACCCCGACCGGCTGAAGCGCGTGGCACGACAGCTGGATTCCGGCCGGGTCGTCATCAACGGCGCCGCGCATGAACCGCTCGCTCCCTTTGGCGGGTTGAAGCAGTCGGGAATCGGCCGAGAATTTGGCAGCTTCGGCCTCGACGCCTTCCTCGAACCGCGCACGGTGCTGGCATGAACCGGATCGCGTTCGTCACCGGCGCCAACAAGGGGCTGGGCAAGGAAGTGGTGCGCCAACTCGGCCAGGCCGGCATGACGATGCTGCTTGGTAGCCGCGATGCAGGGCGCGGCGCAGAGGCCGCGGCAGAACTGCGCGCCGAGGGGATCGACGTCCAGTCGATCCTCATCGACGTGACCAGCGACGCCAGCGTGATCGCGGCCGCCGCTCAGATCGAGGCCGAGCATGGCCGCATCGACATATTGGTCAATAATGCCGGCATGTTGCGGCGCGTGCCGACGATCGAGACGTCGGCGGCGAACATGCGCGAAACCTATGACACCAATGTCTTCGGCCTGGTGCGGGTGACGCGGCAGATGCTGCCGCTGCTGGTCCGATCCGACGCGCCGCGCATCGTCAACGTCGCCAGCACCAGCGCCTCGCTCGCGCTCACCAGCGATCCCGCCACCCTGTTCGGCCAGTCGGACACCATCCTGGCCTATGCCTCGTCCAAGACCGCGATCCTGATGCTGACGCAACATTATGCCCATGCCTTCCAGCGCAGCGCGGCGCACCGGCACATCCGCATCAACAGCGTGACGCCCGGCCATATCGCCACCGACCTCAACGGCCATGCCGGCACCCGCACGGTCGAACAGGGCGCGCGGGTGGTCATGACCTTTGCGACGTTGCCGGACGATGGCCCCAATGGCGGCTTCTTCAATGAGGATGGCCCCCTGCCCTGGTAGGACGAGGCCGCCCCTTATTCCGCATAGTCGGTGAAGACGAAATCCTTGCCCTTCTCCAGCCGCTCCAGCTTCTGGTGACAGGCAAAGCAGCTCTGCACCACGGCCGGGTCGGGATTGGGTCGACCGCCCTCGAACTGGCCATAGCCCCAACCGCCGGTCGCGGCATAGCGCTTCGCATCCTTGACGCTGACCTGCACATTGGTCGGCGCGCCGGCGACGAAGGATTGCGGGGCGGGAAACACCGCATCGTTGCGCGGTGAGGCCTGATAACGCCAGGCCAACCGGACGATCACCGCGCCATCGGGAAAAGGCCGCTTGCCATCGCGAAAGGCCTTCACCGCAATGGCATTGCCAAGGATCGCGCGGATATCGTCATTCCTGCCATTTTCCTGCGCCACGCTGATCAGTTTCCAATCACGATAGCCCTTGGGCAGCTGTACGCCATAAATGGGAGAAGCCTGCGTCTCACGGGCCGGACCGGCGAAGACCACCGATCCGCCCAGCAGCAATGCCGCCATGCCCAGAGCCAAAGTGCCGATCCGTCTCATCGCTTGGCTCCTTCATCCGGCCATGCGTGCGGCGTCGAGCACCGCTTTCGCAAAGGCAGCCGGCGCCTCCTGCGGCAGATTATGGCCGATGCCCCCGTCGATCAGCCGATGGTCATAAACGCCCGCGAACTTCGCGCGATAGGCGGCCGGATCGGGATGCGGCGCGCCGTTGGCATCACCTTCCATCGTGATCGCGGGGATCGTTACCGACGGGCCGGCGGCCAGTTTCGCTTCCAGTCCATCATATTGCGGCTCGCCTTCGGCCAGGCCCAGCCGCCAGCGATAATTGTGGATGACGATAGCGACATGATCGGGATTGACGAAGGAGGCGGCCGACCGGGCAAAGGTCGCATCGTCAAACGCCCAGCGCGGCGACGCCAATTGCCAGATCTGCTTGTTGAAGGCGTTGGTATTGGCGGCATAGCCGGCCTTGCCGCGCTCCGTCGCGAAATAATATTGATACCACCATTGCAGTTCGGCGGCTGGCGGCAGCGGCTTGGCATTGGCTGCCTGGCTGCCGATCAGATAGCCGCTGACCGACACCAGCGCCTTGCACCGTTCAGGCCACAGCGCCGCCATGATGTCCGCCGTGCGCGCGCCCCAGTCGAAGCCGGCCACCACCGCTTGGCGGATGCCCAGCGCATCCATCAGCGCGATGCCATCCGCGCCCAGCGCCGCCTGCTGTGCATTGCGCGGGGTGGCGGCGCCGCGGAAGACGGTGCTGCCATGGCCGCGCAGATGCGGGATGATGACCCGATGCCCCTGCGTCACCAGCAGCGGCGCGACCTCGGCAAAGGCATGGATGTCGTATGGCCAGCCATGGAACAGCAGGATCGGCGCGCCATCGCGCGGCCCCATGTCGACATAGCCGATATTGAGCACGCCGGCGTCGATCTGGCGGATTGGTCCCAGCGCAGGCGGGTTCGCACCGGCAACCGGAGCGGCAAACGCCCGGCCAGCCGACCCGCCAGCCACCAGCGTCGCGGCCATGGCGGCGGCGACGCGAACGAAATCCCGGCGAGCCGGGTCTGCAATATCCTGACGCATCATCATTCTCCCATCCATGGGCTGAACCGGCCCCAAACTGGCCGGCACTCACGGCGACGGTTTCCTGATAGGCGCGTCGCCGGCGATGCGCCTGTTAATCGCTGTGATCTGCTGTGAGCCGGCATGATCCCCGTTGTCAGTCCGCAGTCGCCGCCTTCTCGATCAGTCGGGCGACTTCGGGTGCGTGCGACACCATTACGACATGCGATGCGCCGCGGATCACCACGCTCTGCCGCGCCGCTGCACGCTGCGCCATGAAGGCCATGGCGGCGGGCGGGATGTTGCGGTCGGCGTCGCCATAGATGAACCAGGACGGCACGGTCTTCCACGCCGCCTGGGTCGCTGCTTCCGACAGGGCGGCCTCGGCGATCGGTCGCTGGCCCGCCGCCATCAGCCGCGCTTCGGCTGGCGGCACGTCGGCGGCGAACTGGTCATGGAAGCGGGCCTGCAGGATATAGAGATCCTTGCCTCCCGTACCGAGCGAGACCGGCGGCGCCAGTGCCGGTCCAAGCGTGCTGCCGGGGAATTTGCCGGTCAGGCCGACGGCGGTTTCGCCGACGTCCGGCGCAAAGGCGGCGACATAGACCAGCCCCTTCACATTGGCGTGGCCAGCCGCCGCCTCGCTGATCACCGACCCGCCATAGGAATGGCCGACCAGGATCACTGGCCCCGCAATGCTGCGAACCAGATCGGCCACGACATCGGCGTCGGCCCGCACGCCGCGCAGCGGATTGGGCGCGGCGACGACCCGATAGCCATCCTGTTCAAGGAAGGGGATCACCCCGTTCCAGCTGGAACTGTCGGCAAAGGCGCCATGGACGAGGATGATGGTCGGCTTGACCGGCTGGGCCTGGGCATTGCCTGCGGCAAGCCCCGCCAGCAATGCGCCCATGATGAGAGTCCGCATGTCAAATCTCCTGAGGTTCGGGGTTTCAGACAAGCGTGACCAGGGCATCGATGTTGCCCTTGATCGCCTTGGAATAGGGGCAGGTGCGGTGCGCCTGCTCGATGATCTGCCGTGCCATGTCGGGCGCGAGGCCGGGCACCGAGACATTGAGCCGGGCGGCAAGCGAATAGCCTTCGTCGCCATGGCGCAGCGACACCGCCGCATCGATCGCCAGATCGTCCGGCAGGGTCACACCCTTTGCCTTCGCAGCGATCGCCATCGCGCCTTCGAAACAGGCGGACCAGCCGGCCGCGAACAATTGTTCGGGATTGGTCCCCTGCCCCGGTCCGCCGGGCGTGGAAAGGGGGAGGTCAAGGCGACCATCGGAACTGCGGGCGTGGCCTTCGCGTCCACCGGTCACATGGACCTGGGCGGTGTAGAGCGTCTTGGTGTCGGACATGGCAAGTCTCCTATTACTGATGGGGTTCAGCGCAGCGAGCGGAAGGCGGCGCGCAGTTCCCGTGCGAACAGCATCGGCTGTTCCCAGGCGGCGAAATGGCCGCCATCGGCCACCTCGTTGAAATAATGGAGCCGGCTGTAGCAGCGCTCGGCCCAGCTTCTGGGCGCACGGAAAATCTCGCCGGGGAAGACGCTGATCGCGACCGGCAGGTCGATGACGCCACGCGCGTTGAAATTATTGCTATGATCTTCCCAATAGATCCGGGCGGCCGAGGCGCCAGTGCCGGTCAGCCAGTAGAGCGAAAGATCGTCGAGGATGGCATCGCGGCCCAGCAGCTTTTCGGGCTGGCCGTCGCTATAAGTCCATTGCGCGATCTTCTCATACATCCACGCCGCCATGCCGACCGGCGAGTCCACCAGCGCATAGCCGATCGTCTGCGGCCGCGTGTTCATCATCGCGGCATAGGCGGCATTGTCGCGGTAGAAGGCGGCAAGCTGGTCGAAGGCCCGGCGTTCCGGCGCGCTCAAGGTGGCGGGCGGCGGATCGCCGGCGGCAAGAATATGGGCAATCTCCGCCGGCACGACGGCCGGCATGTTGAGATGGATGCCGATCAGGCCCGGCACATGCTGCAACGCCATGCGCTGCGAGATCACCGATCCGCAATCGCCGCCCTGGCTGACATAGCGGTCATAACCCAGCCGCCGCATCAGCACTGACCAGGCCCGACCGATATGGTCGGATCCCCAGCCCGGCACGCGGGGCTTTTCGGAAAAGCCAAAGCCGGGGATCGAAGGAATGACGAGATGGAAGGCGTCGTCCGCCGTGCCGCCATGCGCGGTCGGATCGGTCAGTGGGCCAATGACCTTCAGAAATTCCAGGATCGACCCCGGCCAGCCATGGGTCAGGATCATGGGTAAGGCGCCGGCATGGCGCGAACGGATGTGGATGAACTGGATGTCGAGCCCGTCGATCCGGGTCATGAACATCGGCAGCGCATTGAGCTGCGCCTCGACCCGGCGCCAGTCATAAGCGTCCGCCCAGTAGCGCATCAGCGGTTCCAGCGTCTGGCGACGCACGCCCTGACTGTCATCAGCGACCGGCTGGGGATCGGCCCAGCGGGTTTCGGCGATGCGCTGCTTCATCGTTGCGATGTCCGCCTGGGGGATAGCGACACGAAACGGCCGAACAGCCGTGTCGTCGATCGCGGCACGCAGCGCGGACGGCATGGCGCCGGCCGCGCCTGCCAATGCAGCACCTGCCATGAACCGGCGGCGTGATGTCGAATGGGGTTCCGTCATGTTCATTTCCTCGATCCGGGAAGTCATGGTCCCGGAGATAGAGGAGCGTGCGCGGAACGCCCGTTAGTTGGGATGATGGGGCGTTAGCCGTTGCAAATGCGATCTGCCGCTCGCACCGCCGCCGCTAACTAACACGCCCGCACAGGGCCTAACAGGCATCCGCGCGACCGGGCGCTACATTGCGGGCAAGAGAGCAACCACAAGGCCGCCCGCCATGACCAGAACCCGTTCGATCCGCTTCATCGCCGCCACCCTGCTGGCAGCCGGAGCCACTACCATCGCCTGCTGCGCCGATGCGATCCGCGCAGCCCCTTCCCTTGCCGCGCCGTTCGGCACCCCTCGAAAGGCCATTGACGTGCTCGATCATGCAGGCCCCTGGCTGACGCCCGTGCCGGGTGGCGTGGCCTCCCTGCGCGGAAAGGTGGTGCTGGTGAATTTCTGGACCTATTCCTGCATCAACTCGCTGCGCGCCCTGCCCTATCTGCGCGCCTGGCAGGAACGCTATGGTGACAAGGGGCTGGTCGTGGTCGGCGTCCATGCGCCCGAATTCCGGTTCGAGCATGATCCTGCCAAGGTCCGTCAGGCCACCGCCCGGTTGGGCGTGGGCTATCCCAATCTTCAGGACAATGACTATGCCGTCTGGCAGGCGTTCGGCAATCAGGGCTGGCCCGGCTTCTATTTCATCGACGCCAAGGGACAGGTGCGCGGCTATCGCGTCGGCGAGGGCGATTATGCCGAGTCCGAACAATTGATCCGTCGCCTGCTGGCCGAGGCCGGTCACGATCCTGCGGCCATTCCCGTGACGCCAATCCAGGGCAGCGGGATCGAGGCGCCGGCAGACTGGCGCAATCTGGCATCGGGCGAAGCCTATCTGGGCCATGACAAGGCAACCGGCTTCCGGTCGCCCGGCGGCCTGCGCCGGGATGCGACCGCAAGCTACAACGCGACAACCGATCTGCCGCTGGGCGGGTGGGATCTGTCCGGCGACTGGACCGTCGGATCGGAATTTTCCCGCCTGGATGCGCCCAATGGCACGCTGCGCTATCGCTTCCATGCGCGCGACGCGCATCTGGTCCTGGGCGGCGCACCTGATGGCCACCCGATCCGTTTCCGCGTGACGATCGACGGCGCGGCGCCCGGTGCCAGCCATGGCGCCGATACCAATGCGCAGGGCTGGGGCGAAGTGCGGGACGACCGGCTCTACCAGCTTGTCCGCCAGAACGGCCCCATTCGTGATCGCACCATCGCCATCCAGTTCGCCCGGCCGGGGGCCAGAGCCTATTCCTTCACCTTCGGCTGATTTCCCGGTCCATCACTCGCCACCCTACTGGTCGTTGCCTTTCGCTAACGATATGGCAATGCAGCAGACAGCGGCGCGAGCGTCGCCGGAAATGGGACGGTGCGAGCGTGGCGGACGGAGACAGGCAGCTTCTGGGCGAACGGCGCAGCTTCGGCCCCTTCGCGCTGCTACCGGCCGAACGGCTGCTTACCCGCGATGGTGTCCCGGTCGAGATTGGCGGCCGCTCCTTCGACCTGCTGGTGGTACTGACCGAACAACCAGGGCAGATCCTTTCCAAACGCGACCTGTTGAAGCGGGTCTGGCCCGATGTCGTGGTCGAGGATGGCAGCCTGCGCTTCCACATGGCGGGCCTGCGCAAGCTGCTGGGCGAAGGCACCGACGGCGCACGCTATATCGCGACCCAGGTTGGGGTCGGCTATGCCTTCGTCGCTCCGGTCGCGGTGCAGGGGCCGGAGACGGGTCAGACCGTGACGACCGCCCCTGCCCCGCTCGCACCGACGCATAATATCCCGCCGCGCCTGCCGCACCTTATCGGCCGGACGGAAGACCTAGCGCTGTTGCAGGACCGGGTCATGGACACGCCGCTCTTCACCATCGTCGGCGCTGGCGGGGTCGGCAAGACGTCGCTGGCGATCGAGATCGGCCACGCCCTCGCCCCGCAATTCGCCAATCGCGTCGCCTTTGTCGATTTCAGCATGTTGGAAAATCCTGGCCTGGTGCGGCCGATGATCGCCGGCGCCATGGGCCTGACCGTGCAGAGCGACGATCCGCTGGCGGTGATCCTGGGCCATCTGCGCGATCAATCCTTTCTGCTGCTGCTCGACAATTGCGAGCATCTGATCGCCCCCACAGCTGAACTGGTCGAACATATCATCGACGCTGCGCCGCAAGTGCGCATCCTCGCCACCTCGCGTGAGCCGCTGCGCGTCCGCGGCGAACATGTCCATCGTCTCGACGCGCTCGGCTATCCCGACGATAGAGAAGCTCTGACGTTGGCACAGTTGCGCGCCTATCCCGCGATCGAGCTATTCCTGGAACGGGCGCGCGCGGCCGACAGCCAGTTTCGGGTCGATGAGGGTGACGCGCGCCTGATCGGGGATCTCTGCGCGCGGCTGGGCGGCATGGCCTTGCCGATCGAACTGGCGGCCGTGCGCGCCGCGACCCATGGGCTGGAGGCGACGGCCCGCCAACTGGGGGAACGCTTCAGCCTGATGTGGCCGGGGCGACGCACCGCCCTGCCGCGTCAGCAAACATTGCAGGCGACGCTCGACTGGAGCTATGATCTTCTGTCCGATGTCGAGCGGATCGTGCTGGAGCGGCTGGCCATCTTCGTCGGCCCCTTCTCGATCGACGCCGCGCTGGCGGTGGTTGCCGACGCGCTGGTGGGCGCGGACGATATTGCCGCCGCCGTCGATCAACTGGTTGCCAAGTCGCTGATCGCGCCCAACCGGATGCGTGGCGCGGGTACCTATCGCCTCCTAGAAATGACCCGTGCTCATGGGCGCCAACATCTGCTTACCCGTGGACAGGCCGAGGTTAATGCCAATGCCCGGCGCCATGCCGCCTATTATCTGGCGGAACTGGAAGCCCTGCTGGCGCAGGAAGATGACGTCCTTCAGGATCAGCGCCCCTTGCGGCAGCAACTGGGCAATATCCGCAGCGCGCTCGATTGGGCCTTTGGTGAAAAGGGCGATCGGCGCATCGCCGTGCGCCTTGCCGCTGCCAGTGCGCCGGTCTTCCTCAATCTCTCGCATCTGATCGAATGCCGCAACTGGTGCAGCCGGGCGCTGGCCGAAATGATGGACAGCGAACGCGGCACCGCGATCGAGCTGGAATTGCAGGGCGCGCTCGCCATCGCGCTGATGTTCACCCGTGGCAATCGGCCGGAAGCCGGCAAGGCGCTCGACCGCGCGCTGGAAATCGCCCGGCTGCTGGACGATCACTGGAGCGAACTGCGCATTCTTGGCCGACTGCACATTTTTCATGAGCGGATCGGCGAATATCAGGCCGCGATGGATCACGCCGCGCGGGCAATCCAGGTGGCCGAGGCGGTCGGCGAGGATGAAGCCATCGGCGTCGCCTATTCGCTGTCAGGCATTTCGCACCATCTGGCCGGCGACCAGATACAGGCGCGCACCGATCTGGAAATATCCCTGGCCCATGCTCCCCAATCGCTGCGCAGCCAGACGGTGCGCTATGGCTTCGACCATCGCAATCGCTCCATCATCGCACTGGCCCGCACGCTCTGGCTGACCGGTGACGAACGACGGGCCAAGGCGCTGGCGCGCCAGGCCGTCGAGGACGCCGCGACTCTCAATCATCCCGTGACACTCTGCATCGCGCTGATCTGGTCGCTGTCGATCCATAGCTGGATGAGGGACTTTGCTGCCGCGGAGGAGACGCTCGCCACCTTTGCCGACTGTGCCGAAGCCAATGCCCTAGGCCCCTATATCGCCGCAGCCAGCGGATTTGCCGGCGAGTTCGCAATCCTGCGCGGAGAAGCAGGCGGCAACGCACTGGGCGCCATCGAGCAATGCCTCGTCCGGCTGCGCACTGCCCGTTATGATCTGCTGACGACGCCTTTTTCCATCGCACTGGCGCAAGGCATGATGCTCGACACGCGTTTCACAGAGGCTGGCAAGGTGATCGACGCCACCATCCGGCGATGCGAGGCAAATGGCGAACAATGCCTGATGCCCGAATTGTTGCGGATCAAAGCCAGGATCGCAATCGGACTCCTCGACAGCGCAACCGCGAAATCCTCCCTGGATAACGCCATCACGCTCGCGCGCCGGCAAGGGGCTGATGCATGGGAACGGAGGGCCGCCGCGGATCTGGCTTCTTCGTAACGGCTGTTGGCGAGCAGGTCCGATTGGGGCGCAGTGGGGTCGGAAGCCGACCATTTCAAGCCACCGTTTCCACTATCGCGATTTTCAAAAAGCTGCCTATGCAATCCCCCTCATCCCGGACCTGATCCGAGAGCCACTCAGCGCTCTCTATCCGCCGTAGCGCAGGACGATTAAGGCAGGATCGACCGGATCGCTTTCACCAACGCGTCATCATCGGCGGCGCTATTGAACAAGGCAGGCGTGCCCCTCACACAGGCGCCGCTGGCAGGCCCATCGCGATGCACCGTGAAAATCCGATGTTCGTCCAGCAGGCGTTTGGCGACCGCCATATTGTCTTGCACGCTCGTCCGCCTCGCCAGACGGAACGACGTGATGCCGCCGTGCAGGCGTGGATCGGCCGGCGTCAATATCTCCAGCCCCTTCACGTCGCGCAGTTCTTCCGCCCACAGATCGCGCAGATGGCGCAGCCGCGCCGCGAAGTCCACCGTGCCGATATGCACGCGTGAATAGCTACTGGCGGCAAAGGGCGGGCTGTTGGCACTGTCCGGATCGATCAGGTCGAGCCTGGCCTGTCGGATATAGATGACGCCCACGCCCAGCGGCGCGCCCCACCATTTGTGCAGGTTGAAGCCGATGAAATCCGCGTCGAGATCGGCCGGCCGGAAATCCAGCTGGCCCCAGCTATGCGCCGCATCGACGATCGCGTCGACGCCGCGCGCCCGCGCCATCGCCACGATTTCCTTCACCGGAATGACCAGGCCGGTGCGATGGCTGAGATGGGCGAGCAGGATCAGGCGGATCTTCGGATTGACTTTCAACGCCGCTTCATAGGTGTCGATCAGCCCCTGATGCGTGGCCGGTTCGGGCAGCGCGATCCGCACCACGTCCACGCCCCGGCTGCGCTTGAGCGTATCAAAACAGGCCTGCATGCTGTCATAATCGAGATCGGCCTGAAGCACGGCATCACCCGGCCGCAGCCGGTTATAGCCGCCGATCAACGCCTTCAGCGCCTCCGTCGCATTGCGGGTGAAGGCGATTTCCTGAGGGGCAACGCCCATCTTCGCCGCGACCCGATCGCGCACGGCGATCAGGTCGGGGGTCAGGCCGCGCCGGGCATAATAGCTGGTCTCGCGATTGACCCGGCGCACGGCCGTTTCATAGCGGTCCAGCACCGGCCGGGCCATCATCCCCCAATTGCCATTTTCCAGCTGGATGACGTCAGGGGTGATATCATATTGGGCCGCGATCCCGGCCCAATATGCTTCGTCATCGGGCCGGGCCGAACCTGTCGGCAGGACGGCGGCCCGCCCTGCAACCGGCACGACGGCCGCCCCGATCATCATCTGCCTGCGGCTGATTTCCATGTTCCGTGCCTAGCCGATCAGAAGGTCAGGCCCAAGCGGACATAATATTGGCCGCCGTCCGTGTCATAGGGCGCGTTGCGCGAGTAGATGAGGCCGCGCACCGCCTGGTTGGTCGCCTCGTCGGGATAGGCGTTGAAGATATTCTCCGCCCCGCCCCGGATCGAGATGTTGGACGTGACCTGGACGCTGGCCGACAGGTCGAACAGCACCATCGATCCAAAGCGCTGATAGAGGTCGCCGGTCGCATTGCCGCTGACATCGGTCCAGGCGCCATAATAGCGTGCCCGGCCCTGGATGCCGACTGAGTAGCCCCTAGTTTTCTAGACGCCTTCTGCTTTCAAAATCTGCTGCCGTTCGAACTGTGCGGGGGACAGCATCCCGTTCCTGACCTGCTTGCGGACGAACATCTCGATGTAATCGAACACGTCCTGCCGGGCTTCATCGCGTGTTTTGTAAGTCCGGCGCCGAATGCGCTCACGCTTGAGCGAGGAGAAGAAGCTTTCAGCCACCGCGTTGTCATGGCAGTTGCCACGGCGGCTCATCGAGTGCTCAAGATTGTGAGCCCGGATGAAGGCCGCCCAGTCCATGCTGGTGAACTGCGAGCCCTGATCCGAATGGATCAGCACCCATTGCTTCGGCTTGCGCCGCCATACCGCCATGTGCAGCGCTTGCAGCACCGCATCGGTGGTCTGCCTGCTCTGCATCGACCAGCCCACCACACGGCGGGAATAGAGATCGATCACGACAGCCAGATAAGCAAAGCCCTCCAGAGGGCGGATGTAGGTGATGTCGGTCACCCAGGCCAGTTCGCGCTTCAACTGACGAATCTCGGCATCCTTGCTGGCATCGCCAGACACCACCTGCGCCAGTTGCCGCTTCCAGGCATACAGCGAATGCTGACTGACGCCGAGCCTCTCAGAAACCTCCGCTACCGGATACCCGCGTTCGGTGATCTGGGCCACCGCATCACGCTTGAACTCATCGCTGAAATCGGGCTTCCCCATCGTCGTCTCCTGTCCTCAAAATTAGGATAGACAGCATCCAGAAATCTAGGAGCTACTCAGGCGCGGCCCGCCTATACATCTCCGGTGAGAGCAGCCGAAGTGCGCCCCGTCCTGCCGCAAGGGCGGATTGCCTATCGACGAAAGCGCACTGGTGCGCGCACTACCCAACCTGCGGAGCGCAGGCTTGCGAAACCGCGCACATGGATAATCGGTGCGGCGGCAGCCTGTCTTGCGGTCATCACCGTACCGTCACTTATGGTGCACGTGCAGGCTGACTACCTGACCGGCAGAGCCGAAACGAAAGACGTGGAACTGGCGGACGGCAGCCTCGCGCGTCTCGCGCCGCACAGCGCAATTGCCGTCACTTATGCCACCAATCATCGCCAGGTCCGTTTGCTCAAAGGCGAAACCTGGTTCGACGTGCGGCGTGATGCGGCACGGCCCTTCTATATCGATGCCAATGGCGTTACGACTGAACTGGCGCGTGGCCGGGTGCGCGTAGATTATACCCATGCCGCCCCTCCGGTTTCTGAACAACTGTTACCCGGTCAGGCTGTCCACGTGGGGTTCGATGGAACGGTTAGCCGCGATAGCCGTCCGGTGGAGCAGGTGGCGGCATGGCGCAATCGACAGATCATTGTGCATGACAGGCCCGCCAGCGAAGTCATCGACGCGCTGCGTCCGTGGTATTCAGGCGTCATCATCGTGCGTAGCGATGGCTTCGACGGGCAGCGCGTAACCGGGCTCTACAATGCCGCTAATCTGGTAGAGGCGCTGAAGGGTTTGACGCAAGCTTATGGCGGCTCCGTATCGACGGTGACGCCCTGGTTGATCCTTCTATCGTCCCGTTGACCATCGAATCGGCAAAGCGAAAATTATTCTCTTTTATATTCCGTGGCCTATCCAACTTGCTGGCGACGAAAGCATCTGTCTCCACGTTCCGCTCCGAAAAATCAGGAGCGGCTGCGTCTGTTCCTGTAAGAGGGGGTGTTACGACGCATTAGCGTAAGACGCCTCCTTTAGACGGAATGCGAAGGAGATTGATTGATGGCTCAGGGGGGGCAAGGTCGAGGGGCAAGAGGCTGCGCCGCGCTGCGCTGGCCGCGCTGATGCTGACGAGCAGCCTTGGGACGGTTGGTGCAGCCGCTCCGGCACAGGCGCAGGAAACGGCCCGCAGTTTCGACATTCCCGCTCAGCCGCTCGCCACCGCGGTGACCGCCTTTGGACAGCAGTCCGGCTTGCAGGTCAGCACGCAGGCCTCCTTAGTCGACGGCAGGACCTCCAGCGCCGTAAAGGGCACGATATCGCCATTGCAGGCGCTTACCCAGTTGCTCGCCGGCACCGGCCTCAGTTTTCGCATCGTCGGTTCAACCGTCACTCTGGAACCGGTGCCGCAGTCGGCGGCAGGCGCGATCACGCTGGGGCCGGTGCGCGTTGAAGGTGAAGGTGGCACCTCTGCGGGTATTGCGCCCAGCATCACCAGCGATCCGGCAGCGACCGAAGGAACCCGCTCCTATACGACCACAAATATGGCGACCGCGACCAAGCTGCCGCTCTCGATCCGCGAAACTCCTCAGTCTGTCACCGTGGTCACACGCCAGGCCATTGAAGACCAGGGCGCGCTGGCTCTCAAGGACGTCATCCAGAACGTTCCGGGCGTGTTCTACTGGACCAGCGGCCCGCAGCGCCAGCGATTCTATGCACGCGGCCTGAGCGCCGACAACCTTATGTTCGACGGGTTGCCGGTCACGCTTTCGAGTTCGCAACTGTCACAGGACCTGGTCGATCCGAATATCGCTATCTACGATCGTGTGGAGATCGTTCGCGGCGCGGCAGGACTTACGATCGGATCCGGCAACCCTGCGGCAGCGATCAACCTGGTCCGCAAACGGCCCACGGTGACACCGCAATTCTCGATCGCGGGCAATGTCGGGAACTGGAACCGCTATGGAATCGAGGCGGATATTGGTGGTCCGCTCGACCAGGACGGTACGCTCAGGGCACGGGTCGTGGGCACCTATAATGACGAGGAAAGCTTCCGCGACCGCGAGCATAGCAAGCGGAACATGATATACGACATCATCGAGAAGGATTTCGGATCGCGCACGACGCTGAGCGTTTCCGCGATGCGGCAGGAAGATGATCTGGACGGCAACGGCTTTACCGGAATGCCTGTCGCGGTCGACGGCAGCCATCTCGACCTCCCGCGCTCGACTTCCTATGCGAGCGGCTGGGAATATTGGGACAAGGACAGCACCTCGTTGTTCGCGTCGCTGGAGCATCGGTTCGGCAACGGGTAGAAGGTCAACCTGTCAGCCTACAAAGTGTGGGCGAAGCTGAACATGCTTGGCCATTACATCCGTTCGAACGTCACAGTTGGCACCTATGACCTGCTCAACGCCCTGAACGAGCATGAGGAGAACCAGAGCAGTTACGGCATCTATGCCAGCGGCCCATTCAAGCTGTTCGGTCGCGAGCATGAACTCGTTCTGGGAGGCGGGCATCGCCGGATCCAGTTCGACGGCAATACGAATCAGGGCGGCCTCAGGCCGGCAACTTCGATCTCTACAACTTTGATCCGTCCGCGATCGCGAAGCCAAACCTGACGATCCTGCCGTGGCTGGACAGCGACATCAAGGAGTTCAACGCCTATCCAACAACCCAGCTAAATCTGGCCAACGGGCTGAAGCTCATCGTGGGCGGGCGCCTGGACTGGTACGACTACTCGGATGCGCAGCCGCGCTGGAACCTATCCAACCACTATGAGGTCCATCATCTTCTGACCAAATATGCCGGCCTGATCTATGATATGGACAGCCATCATTCGGCCTATGTAAGCTATACTGACATCTTCAAGCCGCAGAATTATTACGACGTCAATCACAAGTTGCTGTCGCCGGTCGTGGGCAAGAATTACGAGATCGGCATCAAGGACGCCTATTTCTACGACACACTCAAGGTCTCGCTCGCGCTGTTCCGCATGGATCAGGAAAACCGCGCCGCCCGGATCAGCGACCAGACCCAGTGCAGTAACATATCCGACGGCCACCTGCTATGAAGCTGCAGGTCTGGTGCGGGCGGTCGGAATCGAACCGACACTCCTTGCGGAACCGGATTTTGAGTCCGGCGCGTCTACCAGTTTCACCACGCCCGCATCTGATCGTGGAAGGGGGCACCTAGCAGGTCATGAACCGGCTGCAAAGCCCCCAAAATCGCTCCCGCGACAAAGCCGCCAGGCAGGCGAAACAAGGGCCTAGCGGCGAGCCCGCAACCGAGCGCGCAAGGCGAGGCCATAGCCGATCGTCACGGCCATCCCCACCCCCACCGCGACGCAGCCGCCGACGACCGCCACCGGTATCGGCGCGAACGCCCAGAAGCCGACATAGATGATGCCACTGAGCGCCATCGACCAGCCGCCGACCCGCGCCACCTGTCGCGCACAGGCGTAAGGCAGAAAAGCCTTGGGCATGCGATTGCCATACCAGGCGATCATCAACCCGTTGGCGCCGATCACCAGCCGCGTGACCATGTCGCTGTCCAGCCAGTCGAGCTTGCGCCCCTGACTGGCGGCCAGCGCCAGCAGCAGGATACCGCCGCCCCAGAGCAGGCCCGCCTTCAATTCCCTGTCCATCCTGCCTTCTCCCGATGCTGATCCGGCGCCTCCACGCCGATGCCGAACGACTGGGCAAAGCCCAGCAGCGCCTCTTCCAGCACCGACAGCTTGAGATGATAGATGACCGACTTGCCGGCCTTTTCCGCATGGACCAGATCCGCCTCCTTCAGCACCGCGAAATGCGCCGACATGGTCGGTTTGGAGACATCGAACTGGTCGCTCAGTTCACCCGCGCTCATCGGTCCCTGGCGCAGCAATTGCAGCACCCGGCGACGGGTCGGATCGGACAAGGCGCGGAAGACCTGGCTCATGATGAGATAATTAGCTAAATATCAAAATGAGTCAAGCGGCCATGACGATCGCCGTGGCGCTGCCGCGCCGGCTGCGATAGGGAGCGGCCAAAGTTTCCTTCAATCCAGGCAGAGACATGGCCCGCAAATATTCCAAACATGGCCCTTATGAAGATGTACATCGCGAGGAAGCGGAAGCGCCGCCCCCGCCGCCCTGCTGGCTATGCGGGCGTCCAACGGGCACGACCATCGTGTGGCACCATCCCGTTCCCAAGAGCAGGGGCGGCCGCGACGTCGTGCCGATGCACGGCATCTGCCAGCAGACGCTGATCGCCAATTTCACCAATTCCGAATTGCAGCGCCACGGCATGGACGTGGAAGGCCTGCTGCTCCATCCGCCGATCCGCAAGTTCGTCGACTGGGTGGCGAACAAAGATCCCGATTTCACCGCGACCATCACCAAGAAGCAGCGCTGATCGCAGTCAGCGCTGCCACCTGATCGATTGACCGGTCAGAACAGACCCGGCACCTCGCGCTGGGCCGGATTGGGCCGCTGCGGCGCCAGCAATTCGCGCGGGGCGGACACCGGCGACGTCACCGCCTTGCGGCTGAGCGTCGCCACCGCGCCGCCGATCGGCGTACAACTCCGCCCGGCGATGAAGTCCAGCGCCTGCCGGGTCGCCGCCTCGCGCGGATCGCCCAGCGGATAGCTGATATCGTCCCAGGCCTGGCAACTGGCCTTCACGCTGGTCGCCAGCCCGTCATAATAATCGGCATTGCCCGCGCTGTTCTGGGTGGCGAAGGCCACCACGCGCAACCGGTCGTCACAGGCTTCGCGATCGATCGCGATCTGCCCGACCGGCTTGCCATAGGTGTTGGCGCCGATCAGCCCGGCCTGCGGCCCCAGAAAGGGGATGAAGGCGTTGATGACACCTTCGCTGGCCGATGCCGTGCCGCCGCTGCCGATGAAGGCGATGCGGGTGGGCGCGACGGACTGCGCCAGCGGCTCGAAATAATGGGTCTGGTTCTGGCCGCTCTTTTCCGGGCGATAGGTCATGCGCATGAAGATGTCGGTGCGCGCCCGGTTGCCGCCGAGCAGATCGCCCAGCACCTTGGCGGTCGAGACGAGGCCGCCGCCATTATAGCGCAGGTCGAGGATGATGTCGGTCACGCCCTGCGCCTTGAAACCGGCGAACGCGTCGCGCAGCGGCTGCTCGGCCGACAGGATGAAGGTGCGCAGATTGACATAGCCGACGCGGCGGCCGCCATCGTCGATCACCCGCGCGCCATAGCGGTTCGATACCGGCATCAGGTCGAAGTCGCGCTTGGTCACGGATACGGTGCGGGTGCTGTTCGCGTCGGCGATGCGCAGCAGCCGGGTCGTGCCGGCACTGTCCGGCCCCATCGCATCGGCCACAGCATCGGCACCGCCCGATGCGAACAGCGACGACACGCTGCGCATGTTGGTGATGCTGGTGCCGATCTCCAATATCTCCGCGCCGCGATCGATGCCGGCGGCGAGCGCCGGGCCGTTCTCGAACGATTCGATGACGAACAGGCGGGTGGCCCCGCTGTCGGTTGCGAAGCGCAGGCCGAAGCCGGCGCTCGACCCCGACTGATAATAGGCATTCTCCGCCTTGATGGAGGTGAGATAGGTGAAATAGCGATCCCGCCGCTGCGACCGCGCGCCCTGTGTCAGCGCGTCGATATAGCTGTCGACACTGGCATAGCCGGCCGGGCTGAGCGCGGACGGCAGGGTTTCAGGGAAAAGATACCATTCCTTGAGCGTCGCCGCCGCCCAATCCTGCCGCTCCCGCACCGAACAGGTGGCGGTCGGCGTGGGTGTGGGCGTCGCCGTCGGCGGCGCAGTGCCTGCGCTGTCGGACCCGCCACCACCACAAGCCGCCAACATCGCCAGCCCACCCGCCAGCAACGCCAGGCGCGCAACCCCATGCTTCATCACTATTCCCCCCAAAGACCGCAGACGGGATAGGCCGCGCTCCGCAGCACGGCAAGATAGCGTTGAAACAAAAGCGCTTTCTGCGCCGTCAACCAATCGCCCCGGCAACGCCTTCCGTCCCCCTGCCCTTGACTTCCCATGCCCCCATATCGATATGGCCGGAGAAAATGTAACATCATATCATTTAGGAAAAATCATGCCCCATTGCGAAGCGCCGGAACCTAATCCGGCCGGCCGCCCCCACTCCTGGCTCGACGGCTTCGCCATCTGCGCCTCCGCGCTCTGCACCGTCCATTGCCTGGGCCTGCCGCTGCTCTTCGCCTTGCTGCCGACCATCGCCACGCGGATCGATCCGGGCGAATCCTTCCACCTGCTGATGCTCGCCATCGCCGTGCCGACCAGCCTGTTCGCGCTGTTGCAGGGCTGGCGCCGCCACCGCGCCGCGCTGCCGCTGGGCATCGGCCTGGCCGGCCTGTCCCTGATGGCCGTGGGCGCGCTGCTGGCCCGCACCCCATTGAGCGAAGCGATCTGGACCGTCGGCGGCAGCGCCCTGCTGGCCGGGGCGCATATCCTCAACTGGCGCCGGGGCCTGCGCACCGCCTGCTGACCGACACCATAGACCGCCCCGCCTTCCCGCGAGTCGTTCGCAGTTGCAGCATCATTTTCCTGCCTATAGCCTGCTTGCGTAACGAAGCACGGCCGGTATAAGAGCCGCATCGTGCAGACATAGATAACTAACGGAGAAGGACTGTCCTTTGACCGAACCGTCTGCCACGTTCCTGTTGTTCGGTGCCACCGGCGATCTTGCCCGGCGCATGATTTTCCCATCGCTCTACAATCTTCTGTCGGACGGCCTGCTGCCCGACGACTTCCTGATCATCGCATCGGCCCGCACCGAAATGGATGACGAGGCCTTTCGCGAGGAAGTCTGCGCGGCGCTCAAGCAGTTCCTGCCGGCCGACCGCTATGATGCCGACATCGCCGCGCGTTTCCGCGCGATGATCCTCTATCAGCCGGTCGATTCCAGCAACGGCGCCCATTTCGCCGAGCTGGCCGAGCGCGTCGATGGACGCCTGGAGCGCGGCATTTCCGTCTATCTCTCCACTCCGCCCTCGCTGTTCGGCCCGACCGCCCAGGGGCTGGCCGATGCCGGCCTGCTGACGCCCAAGACGCGGATCGCGATGGAAAAGCCGATCGGCAAGGATCTCGCTTCCTCCAAGGTGGTGAACGACAGCATCGGCCACCTGTTCGCTGAAGAGCAGATTTTCCGTGTCGACCATTATCTGGGCAAGGAAACCGTTCAGAACCTGCTGGCGCTCCGCTTCGGCAATGTCATGTTCGAACCGCTGTGGAACGCCACCGCGATCGACCATGTCCAGATCACCGTCGCCGAAACGGTGGGACTTGAAGGCCGCGTTTCCTATTATGACGGTGTCGGCGCGCTGCGCGACATGGTGCAGAACCATATCCTCCAGATCCTTTCCATCCTGACGATGGAGCCGCCCGCGCGGATGGACCCCACGGCCGTGCGCGACGAGAAGGTGAAGGCGCTGCGCTCGCTGCGTCCGATGACCGCGGAAACGGTCAAGACCCACAGCGTGCGCGGCCAATATACGCCCGGCGCCGTCGGCGGCCAGATCGTCGCCGGCTACGCCGACGAGTTGGGCCAGCCGTCCGACACCGAAACCTTCGTCGCGTTGAAGGCGCATATCGACAATTGGCGCTGGCAGGGCGTGCCCTTCTACCTGCGCACCGGCAAGCGGCTGCCCGCGCGCCAGTCGGAAATCATGATCCAGTTCAAGCCGGTTCGCCATTCGATCTTCGGCCGTGACGGGCACGGATCGGGGCTGGAGCCGAACACGCTGATCATCCGCCTGCAGCCGGAGGAATATATCCGCCTGCTGATCATGTCGAAGCGGCCTGGGCTGGAGCGCGAAACCCATCTGGAGGAAGTGACGCTCGACGTGTCGCTGACCGCCGCCTTTGCCGGCCAGCGTCGCCGCATCGCCTATGAACGACTGATCCTCGACCTGCTCGCCGGCGACCAGACCTTGTTCGTCCGCCGCGACGAAGTGGAAGCCCAATGGGCCTGGATCGATTCCATCATCGACGGATGGAAGGAGGCGCACATGAAGGTGTCGACCTATTCCTCCGGGAACTGGGGGCCGTCCTCGGCCATTGCCCTAATCGAACGCGACGGAGCCAGCTGGCATGACTGATCTTCACCCCGTGATCGCCAAGGTCACAGAACGCATCACCGAGCGCAGTGCGGCGACGCGCCTCAAATATCTCGACCTGATCGAGCGCGGCCGCGACGCGGGCACCAACCGTGCCCAGCTGTCCTGCGGCAATCTCGCCCATGGCTTTGCCGCCAGCGGCGAGGACAAGGCTGTCATCCGCACCGGCCGGGCGATGAACATCGGTATCATCACCGCCTATAATGACATGCTCTCGGCCCATCAGCCCTATGGCCGCTACCCCGAGCAGATCAAGATCGCCGCGCGCGAGATCGGCGCCACGGCGCAGGTGGCGGGCGGCGTGCCCGCCATGTGCGACGGCGTGACCCAGGGCCAGGCCGGCATGGACCTCTCCCTTTTCAGCCGCGACACCATCGCCCTGTCGACCGCCGTGTCGCTCAGCCATGCGATGTTCGAGGGCAATCTGATGCTCGGCATCTGCGACAAGATCGTGCCGGGCCTGCTGATCGGCGCGCTGCGCTTTGGCCATCTGCCGACCATCCTGATCCCGGCCGGGCCGATGCCCTCGGGCCTCGCCAACAAGGAAAAGGTCCGCATCCGCCAGCTCTATGCCGAGGGCAAGGTGGGTCGCGAGGAACTGCTGGAAAGCGAAAGCGCCTCTTATCACGGCGCGGGCACCTGCACCTTCTACGGCACCGCCAACTCCAACCAGATGATGATGGAAGTCATGGGCCTGCACATGCCCGGCGCCGCCTTCGTCAATCCGGGCACGAAGCTGCGCAGCGAACTGACCCGCGCGGCCACCCATCGCATCGCCGACATCGGCTGGGACGGCAATGACTATCGCCCACTCGGCCACTGCATCGATGAAAAGGCGATCGTCAACGCGATCATCGGCCTGATGGCCACCGGCGGTTCGACCAACCACGCGATCCACCTGCCCGCCATCGCCCGCGCGGCCGGCATCCATATCGACTGGACCGACTTTGCCGAACTGTCGGACGTGGTGCCGCTGCTGGCGCGCGTCTATCCCAATGGCTCGGGCGACGTGAACCATTTCCACGCGGCGGGCGGCATGGCCGTCATCATCCGCGAACTGCTCGACGCCGGCCTGCTCCACCGCGACATCATGACCGTCGCGCGCCAGGATCTGACCGATTATGGCAAGGAACCGGTGCTGCAGGATGACGCGCTGGTGTGGCAGGATGTCCCCGCCAGCCGCGACGAGACGATGCTGCGCCCGGCCTCCAACCCGTTCCAGGCCGATGGCGGCATGAAGCTGCTCCAGGGCAATCTTGGCCGCTGCGTGATGAAGGTCAGCGCGGTCGACAAGGAACGCTGGACGATCGAGGCGCCGGCTGCGATCTTCCACGATCAGGACGATGTGCTGCGCGCCTTCAAGGCGGGCGAACTGGAACGCGACGTCGTCGTCGTCGTCCGCTTCCAGGGCCCGCGTGCCAACGGCATGCCCGAACTGCACAAGCTGACCCCGGCGCTGGGCGTGCTGCAGGATCGCGGCTTCAAGGTCGCGCTGCTGACCGACGGCCGCATGTCGGGCGCATCGGGCAAGGTGCCTGCCGCCATCCATCTGTCGCCCGAGGCGCTGGGTGGTGGCCCGATCGGCAAGCTGCGCGATGGCGATCTCGTCCGCGTCTGCGCGGAAAGCGGCCAGGTCGAGGCGCTGGTCGATGCCGCCACCTGGGACGCGCGCGACATTCCCGCCGCTCCGCCCCCGCCCTATGACACCGGCCGCGAACTGTTCGCGCTGTTCCGCCATAATAGCGACCTTGCCGAACAGGGCGCTTCCCCGATCCTCGCCGCGATGGACGCCGAACTCGCGATATAAGCACAGCCATTCGCGCCGGCGCGCTAGGATGCGCTGGCACGAATGTCCGGAGAGAGAGACAAATGACCGACATCATCGCCGCTGACATTGGCGGCACCAATGCGCGCTTCACCCGCGCCTCGCTGGACGACAAGGGCGTGCCGACACTCGGCACCGTCCGCAAATACAAGGTCGCCGACTATCCCAGCCTCCAGGCCTGCTGGGGCGCGTTCGTCGAAGACGAAAGCAAGGATAGCGACACCCCGTTGCCCGATGCCGCCTCTATCGCCTTTGCCACCGCCATCGGCCGCGAAGTCATCAAGCTGACCAACAGCAACTGGGTGATCCGCGCCGACACGCTGGCGGAGGATCTGGGCCTGCGCACCGTGCGCCTGGTCAATGATTTCGAGGCGGTCGCCCACGCCGTCTCGCGCCTGCCGGACGAAAATCTGCCCCTGCTGTTCGGCGAGGACCGCCCCTTCCCGCGCGACGGCGGCGTCACCGTGGTCGGTCCCGGCACCGGCCTTGGCGTCGCGATGATCGCCTATGATGATGGCCATCCCCATGTCATTGCGACCGAGGGCGGCCATCTCGACTTCGCCCCGCTCGACCAGATCGAGGTGAAAATCCTCGACTATCTGCGCGACAAGTTCCTGCGCGTCTCGACCGAGCGGATCGTGTCGGGTCCGGGCCTCAACTATATCTACAAGGCGCTCGCCACCATCGGTCACGACCGGGTCATGCTGATGGAAGACCCCGAACTGTGGCAGGCCGCGCTTGACGGCAGCGACGAGTTCGCCCGCCGCGCGCTCGACCGCTTCTGCCTCTGCTATGGCTCGGTCGCGGGCGATCTGGCACTGGCGCATGGCCCCCATGCGGTGGTACTGGCCGGCGGCCTCACCCAGCGGATGAAGGATTTTCTCGAACAGAGCGGCTTCCACACCCGCTTCAAGGCCAAGGGCCGGTTTGAGAGCCTGATGGCGACCGTGCCGATCCGCTGTGCGATCCATGAAGAAATCGGCCTGTTCGGCGCTGCCGCGGCCTTTAGGGAGAAGAATGCATGAGCTTGACCGTCGAACAGGTGATGGAACTGGCCCCGGTGATCCCGGTGCTGGTGGTCGATCGGGTCGAGGATGCGCTCCCCATTGCCCAGGCGCTGGTGAAGGGCGGCCTGCCCGCGCTTGAAGTCACGCTGCGCACCCCCGCCGCGCTCGACGTCATCCGCGAGATGGCGAAGGTCGAGGGCGCGGTCGTCGGCGCCGGCACGGTGCTGAACCCGGCCCAGCTCGACGCCGCGATGGAGGCGGGCGCCCGCTTCATCGTCAGCCCCGGCCTCACCGAACCGCTGGGCAAGGCCGCGATCGCCGCCAACATCCCGTTCCTGCCCGGCACCGCCACGGCCGGCGACATCATGCGCGGCATGGACATGGGCTTGTCCCACTTCAAATTCTTCCCGGCCGAAACCTCGGGCGGTCTTCCCGCGCTCAAGGCGCTGGCCGCGCCGCTGCACACCGCCCGCTTCTGCCCGACCGGCGGCATCACCGCCCAGAGCGCACCGGAATGGCTGGCCCAGCCCTTCATCAAATGCGTCGGCGGCAGCTGGGTCGTGCCCAAGGGGCCGATCGACCCCGACAAGATCGAGGCACTGGCGCGCGAAGCCGCCGCCCTGCCCCGCTAATCTATTGCTCGGGACCGGACAGAGGGCCATTGCACCCCGTCCGGTCCCGCCCTAGATGCAGATCATGATCACGCGCCGCTTCCTTCCCACCATCGCCCTGATCCTGTCGGGCTGCGCCGGCGCGCATGAAAGCTATCCCTCGCTCGCCAAGCGCCCGGTCGAAAGCGCGCCGATGGCCGAGGCGCCTGCCGCCCCGCTCCCCGTGCCGGCCGACGACAAGCTCAAGGCCCAGATCGGCCAGTTGACCAGCCAGGCGCAGAGCGGCAGCGCCAATTTCGACAAGGCCTATGCCAGCGCCGACCGCGCTGTGAACAGCGCCGGCCGCGCATCGGTATCGAGCGACGCCTGGGTCGCGGCGCAGGTCGCGATCAGCGCCGCCGAATCCGCGCGCAACGACAGCGTCTCCGCCCTCGCCAGCCTCGACACCCTGTTCATCGAACGCTCCAACGCGGTCGCCGATGGATCGGAAAAGGGCGGCGTCGCGGATATCGACGCGGCACGCGCCAGCGTCCTGTCGATGGTCGACAGTCAGAATGACCGCATCGACGCGCTGAAGAACCGCCTGCCCCAGCCCTGACCGGAGCATTGGGCATTAGCCCATCTGTCAGCCCGCCAGCCCCGGCAGGCAGGATTTCGCCGACACCGTCGTCGGCAGCGGCACGAGCTGGCTGATCGGCGAGCTGAACGGCTTGTTGATCTCGACCATGCTGGCCTGGCCGACACCGCGACACGCCACATTGGCCTGAATGCTGACATTGGCCGCAGCAATGACGATGCCATTCGCCTTGGCCCACGCCACGGCATAGCTGATCTGCTGCTGCGTGGTGCCGCACGCGCTGTCATTGACCAAATGGCAGCGCGCCGTGCTGTAGGCAGCCTCGCGCAGCGCCTGTTTGGTCCAGGCCAGCCGTCCCAGTTCGATCACGCCGAACAGGCAGGCGAAGAAGACCGGCGCCAGCAGCGCAAATTCGATCGCGACCGCGCCCGTCTGGTTCGATCGGATAGGGTTCAGCCATCGGGTCATTGCAGGCGCACCGTCGTCTTCTGGGTGATGACCGCCTTTTCCGCGAGCGAGGCCGGGACGAATTGCGGGTTGAACTTGTAGCTCGCGACGATGTCGAGATAATAGCCCGACCGGCTGTTCGCGCTCGCGCCGCTGCCACAGCTCTGGCCGCAACTGTTGGTCGGAATGAAGCTGCCCGTCTGGCTGAGGCAGGCGCAGACGCGGGAACTGTTCGTGCAATTGCCCGTCCCGCCATTGCAGCCGACGGTGACGTTGATCGGGCTTTGCCCCGGCGCCGCCGCCATCGCCTGGACATAGGCGGGGATAGACTGGAACTGCACCGCGTCGCGTGTCTTGAAGGCCGACAGCGATGCACCGCTGACCGCTTCGGCCAGCCGCCCGCGCTGGATGGTGAACTGGGCAATGTCGATCGCGACCAGGCTGATCGTGAAGAACAGGGTCAGCCACAGCGCGAACTCGACGGTGGCCACGCCCCGTTCCGAGCGACGCAGCTTTCGCAAGCCACCGATCATGCCACCAGCTCCACATCGCCGCCGCTGCCGCCGACCAGATCGCTGATCGACTTGCAGGCGGTGCCGGCATTGGCGCCGCCGCTTGCGGTGACGCGATAGGCGATCAGGGTGAAGCATTGGCCCGCCGACAGGCTGTTGTTGCCGCCCGACATGGTCACGGCCGAATTGGGCAGATGGACGACCCCGGAAAAGACATTCTGCGACCCTGCGCCCCAGTTGGTTGCCTGCGATGTCAGGCTGTCGACCAATATATCGGCGATGGCCGCCCCTTCGACGGTGCTGGTGGGGGCGATCAGCTTGGTCTTGGCGCCACCGGCCAGGTTGATGGTCCCGCCCAGGATGAAGCTGACATTGACGCCGGCCATGTCATAACCGGAGACTGATACGCCCTCCAGCGTCTGGCCCCAACTCTGGTTGGTGATCGGCGAGGTATAGGGCCAGGTGGTGCCGCCGGTGCCGTTGGTCAGGCCGCCGCTCACCGTGTAGCGCCCGGCGCCGAACAGCACCGATCCGGCGATCGACAGATTACCGTTGATCAGGTGATTGGCGGTCTTGCCGAAGACCAGGCGGCTGCCGCCGGCCGTCACGATATTGCCATTGGCGCTGAACAGCCCGTCCCCCATGAAGAAGCGGCCGCTACCGCTCAGCGTGATGGCATCGCCGCCGGCATTGGCCAGGGTGTAGTTGCCGGTGCCCGCGATCAGGGTGGAATCGCCATCGATCCTGATCTGGCCGGCGACGTCCAGATCGCCATCGCCCAGCGTCATCCAGCTGCCGCCGCCGACGCTGATCCCCTTGAAGCCGTGACTGCCCGCGCCCACCGCTAGGGACGTACCGCCCGACAGCGTGATGTTGGCGGCGATCGAGACAGGGCCGGCGCCGATCCGGTTGGTGCCCGCAAAGCTGACCGTGCCGGCGCCGATCGACACTTCGCCATTGCCGAAGGTGACGCCGCTCGATCCACTGTTGAAGCCGCCATTGATCCGCCAGACATTGTCACCGAAGTTGACAGTCGAACCGCCACCGATCGACACGCCATTGGCGACGGTGATGGTGGAGCCGGCCTGGAAGGTGACCGTGATGCCGCCGTCGATCGTGATCCGCGACAGGCAGTAATTGCCGGCAGGCACGGTGAATTTGGCGCTGTTGCCCTGACGGAAGGGGGCTGCACCGGCCGAGGGCGAATTGCCGAAAGTCCATATGTCGGCGCAGGCCGGCGTCACCGGATTGGCAATGGTCCGCGGCGTGCGGAAGGTGCCGAGCAATTGCCGCGCGGTGGCGAGATCCATCGAATTGGCGAGCGGGTCGCTGATTGCGGTCGACTGGTTGATCCGCTTGTCCGCCGCCGGGACATTGCCGTTCCAGCTGGGATTGGAAAAGCTGCCGGCATAGCGCAGCAGATCGGCCGACAATGTGCCATAATTGTTGATGATGTCGGCCGCGCCCGAGACAATTTCCTTGGCCGTGATGCCCGACCCGCCATTGTTGACTGATCCGGCGCCGACCACCGAACAGTCGGTCGCGTTGATCGTCGCGCCGCCCTGCGTCTCGACCGCATTGCCCGACGAGGCGAGGCCCAGGATGCAGGGCGTAGCCGACGCGCTGCCGGCCAGGCGCGCCATCGCGCTGACCTTCACCGGCATGGTCGCCGCAGCGCCCAATATGCGGCTGAGGCTGAGCGGCAGCGGCGTCGTCAGTTCGACGCGCACTGCCTTGGCGCCGGCTTCGGGCGTGTCGGCCAGCAGCGCGACGTCGATCGTCGCATCGGTGATGCCGTGGGCAGTGACCAGGTCGACCGCGGTGGGGCGCAATATCGCCTGCGATCCGTCCGCCTTGTAGGCGACGGCTGCGGCCAGCGCCGCCATGTCCGCCACGCGCTGGGTCGCGATCCGCCGCTCATAGCCGCGATTGAAATCGACAGCGAGCCCCGCCATGCCGATGACGCCGATCAGCGACAGAGCAGCAACAACGCTGACACTGCCGTCATGCCTCAGAAATAAATTACGGAATTTCATGGATAATCCCGAATGAAATGTCGGGACTGCCATTCCGCGCAAAAACTTGATTAATTGCTAATTCACGCAATTTTCGCAAAATAATGTCGGACAATTGGTCGGGTGATCATTGTCCGCCGGCGACCAAAATAGGCCGCGCCTCACCCCATGTGGCGCACCGCGCCCTTATGCGCCTTGCCATTATGGACATAATGGTCGACGCCCTCGCGCATGGTGATGATCGCCTCGTCGGTCAGGTCGCGCATATATTTGGCCGGACGTCCGGCCCATAGCTGCCGGTGCAGCACCGTCTTGCCGGGCGAGAGCAGCGCGCCGGCCGCCAGCATCGCGTCGCTCTCCACCGTGCAGCCGCTCATGACGATCGCCCCCAGCCCCACGAACGCGCGGTCCTCCAGCACGCAGCCATGAACCATCGCCATATGGCCGATCAGCACATCCTCGCCGATGATGGTGGGATAGCCCTCTGCCGGATAGCCCGGCCGGCCGTCGCCGGGGCTGTCGCAATGGACGACCGTGCCGTCCTGGACGTTGGTGCGCGCGCCGATGCGGATATGGTTCACATCGCCCCGGATCACGCAATTATACCAGATGCTGGCATCCGCGCCGATCTCGACATCGCCGATGATCCGGCATCCCGGCGCGATGAAGGCGCTGGGGTGGATCAGCGGCGCCTTGCCGTTCAGCGGGATGATCGAAACATCGGGATAGTCGGCGGGATGATCGGTCATCTGCGCCTCAACCGTTCAGCAGCCGCGCCGCGTGCAGCGCATGATAGGTCAGCACGCCCGAACAGCCGGCCCGCTTGAACGCCATCAGCGTTTCCAGGATCAGCGCATCGCGGTCCCCCGAGCCGGCGGCGGCGCCATGTTCGATCATCGCATATTCGCCCGACACCTGATAGGCGAAGACCGGGACGGAGAAACGATCCCGCACCCGCGCGACAATATCCAGATAGGGCAGACCCGGCTTCACCATCACGCTATCCGCGCCCTCGGCCAGGTCCAGCGCGACCTCGCGCAGCGCCTCCTCGCCATTGGCCGGGTCCATCTGATAATTTTTCTTGTCGCTCTTCAGCAGCCCGCGCGATCCCACCGCGTCGCGGAACGGGCCATAGAAGGCGCTGGCATATTTGGCGGCATAGGCCATGATCTGGACATTGACGTGGCCGGTTTCCTCCAGCGCCTCGCGGATCGCGCCGATCCGGCCGTCCATCATGTCGCTGGGCGCGATGATGTCGGCGCCTGCCGCCGCCTGGTTGAGCGACTGGCCGATCAACATGTCGATCGTCGCGTCATTGATCACATAGCCGGTCTCGTCGAGCAGCCCGTCCTGGCCATGGGCGGTATAGGGATCGAGCGCCACGTCGGTCAGCACGCCGATATCGGGCACCGCATCCTTGATCGCGCGGATCGCCCGACACATCAGGTTATCCGGGTTCAGCGCCTCGGCGCCATCGTCGCTGCGGCGGTCGGCCTGGGTATTGGGGAACAGCGCCAGACAGGGAATGCCGGCGTCGCGCGCTTCCTTGGCCCGCGCCACCATCAGGTCGACCGACCAGCGCGACACGCCGGGCAGCGCCGCGATTGGCTCCTCGACGCCGTCCCCTTCGGTCACGAAAAGGGGCCAGATGAAATCGCTGGGCGACAGGCGGTTTTCGGCATGCATCGCCCGGCTCCAGGCGGTGGCACGGGTGCGGCGCATGCGCAGCGCCGGATAGGAGGCAATAGTCATGCCGCGGGTGTAGGCCGCGACCGGAAGGGGATCAAGCCGGACCGATTGTCCTGCCCTTGGAGCGATGGGGTGGAAACAAGGCATTCCTCCCCGGCATGGGGAGGGGGACCATTTGCGCAGCAAATGGTGGAGGGGCACAGGCCCAATAGCGCGGCATTGGTGGGCACCTGCCCCTCCGTCAGCGCTTCGCGCTGCCACCTCCCCGTGCCGGGGAGGAATGTCCGCTTCTGCCAGATACCCGGCCTACGCCGCCTCAGCGCCCGTCGTCGTCCGCGCCGGCGCTGCCACCGATAACCGTTCGGGTATAATCGATGCGGATGCGGACCCAGGCGCCGACCTGGGGCTTGCCGTCGACGCGGGGCGGGCGCACCAGGAATTGCCAGGCGGCCAGGCGCACCGCGCGGCCAAAGCCCGATCCGGTCGGATATTCGCTGATCATCTGGCAATTTTCGACATGATAATGGTCGATCGTCTTGCACGCGACCAGGCCATAGCCCTGCGCCGGCGCATTGGCGGGCAGATAGGTGGACAATTCGGCATGGGTCGGCCGGCGATACCATTCCGCCTCGAACAATTGCACGCCGCCCGGCCCCTCGCCCGGCCCGACAATCGCCTTGGCATTGCCGGTGCCGCTGTCGCCGACGCCGGCCGTCTTCTTTTCCATCTTGCCGATGTCGGCCGCCGCCATCTGGCGACTGTCGAGCGTGATGAAGGGGAAAGGCGATGGCGGCTGCACGCTCGGCGTCTCGACCGGCCGGGGCGGCGTCACCACCGGCTCGCTCTTCTGCTTGGGCGCAGCGGTATCCCGCTCGCGCTTTTCCGCCTTCTGCGCCTTGGACTTTTCCTTGTTCGCCTGCTTGGCCGGCTCGATATCGAAGCTCACCGGATTGCGATCCTCGACCTTCTTGGGGTCGATATGCGGCGCCATCGTCAGCAGCGCCAGCAGCAGGATCGCGTTCAGCACCAGCGCGAATGCCAGGCCGCCGGCCCGCTGCCGCAACTTGTCCCAGGGAATATGCGAAATTATCAAGCGTGCCGACCGGTCTGAACAGGAAGTGGGTCATGCCCAGACGGCGCCGGACAGTCAACGCCGTGGCAGCTGACAAATCGGTAATATGGTGGGATTGGCCGGCCGACGCCCTGTCCGTCAGCAGACATCCTCTTCGCGCACCACCGGCCGGCTCTCGCGCGTGGCCCGCATCCGGCTGGCCTTGTCGTCGACATCGGAGGTCAGCACGACATGGTCGTCATGCACTTCCAGCAGCACCCCGGCAAAGGGAAAGCCCTCCAGACTGCCGGTCACCCGATAGCTGACCGAATCGCCGACCTTGAAGCTGGCCGGGTCCATGTTGAAGCTGAAGGGGCAACTGCCCTCGCCCATGTCCTGCATGTCACTCTCCTCTTTGACGCCGATCCTATCGCGGCCGCAGCGTCCCGATCAAGCATCGCCGCATCCATTCTTCAGGGCTTTTGCAGCCATCGCCGCCCCGCTAAAGGCGGGACCATGGATATCTGCCTTGCCGCCCCCGCCGACCTGCCCCTGCTCCACCGCGTGATCGAGCGCGCCTATCGCGGCGACGAGGCGCGGGCCGGCTGGACCTTCGAGTCCGACCTGCTGACCGGAGCCCGCACCGATATCGAAGAATTGCAGGAGATCCTCGCCAGCCCGACCGACCGGCTGCTGGTCGCGATCGACGACAAGGGCATGCCGATCGGCTGCGTCCAGATCACGAAGCGCGAGGAGGGCGTCGCCTATCTCGGCCTGCTCTGCATCGATCCGCAGCTTCAGGCCACCGGTCTTGGCCGCCGCATGATCGCTGCGGCGGAGGATCAGGCTGCGCGCGATTTCGGCGCGACGACGATCGAAATGACGGTGATCGACCGGCGCCCCGAGCTGATCGCCTATTATCAGCGGCGTGGCTATATGCTGACCGACGAGAAGCGCCCCTTCCCCATCCCGCTCGATCCGCCGCTCGAAATGGTCGTCCTGGCAAAAGCGCTGGCGGCTCCCGTGCAACTGAGCTAGGCCCGCTCGCGATGCTCACCAAGCTCTATCAGTGGATGCTGGCCAAGGCCGCTCACCCGCACGCCGAACGTTGGCTGTTTGCCTTCAGTTTCATGGAATCCAGCTTCTTTCCGATCCCGCCGCATCCGCTGCTGGGTCTGATGTGCCTGGCGCGGCCGGAAAAGGCGATCCGCTATGGCCTCATCTGCACCATCGCTTCGGTGCTGGGTGGCCTGCTCGGCTATGGCATCGGCCATTTCCTCTATCAGGCGGTCGGCGCGCAGATCCTGCATTTCCTTGGCCTGTCGGCGAAATTCCCGGTCGCGGCCTGCTATCTGCGCGACTATGGCGCGGAGATCATCCTGATCAAGGGCGCGACCCCGATCCCGTTCAAGCTGATCACCATCACCGCTGGCTTCATCGGCCTGTCGCTTTTCACCTTCCTGTGGGCCAGCATCCTGTCCCGCGCCTTCCAGTTCATGATCGTCGGCTTCCTGTTCTGGAAATTCGGTCGCCCGATCAAGGCGTTCATCGAGAAATATCTGGCACCGCTGTCGGCGCTGTTCCTGGTGCTGGTGGTCGGCGGTTTCGTCGCGGCATCGATGCTGTCGGGCGGCGGGCAAAAGAGCGATCGCTGCTCCAACGCCACCATGGCCACCATCTCCTGATCCGCCGCAAATGAACGCCCTGCTTGCGCGCCATCCCCGGCTTGCTGCCCTGCTCGCCGGCTTCGTCTCGGCGATCGGTTTCGAGCCGCTGAAACTCTGGCCGGTCACCATCGCCTGCTTCGCGCTGCTGATCCTGCTGATCGAGCGCGCACCCGATCGCCGCGCCGCTTTCCTGCGGGGCTGGCTTTTCGGGGTCGGCCATTTCACCCTGGGCCTCAACTGGATCGCCCACGCCTTCACCTATCAGGACGCGATGCCGCACTGGTTCGGCTATGGCGCGGTGGTCCTGCTCTCGCTCTATCTCGCCGTCTATCCCGGCCTCGCGACCTTGGGCGCATGGTGGGCCGGGCGCCGTTTTGCCTTCACCGGCCCGGCCTTTCTGCTGCTGTTCGCTGCCTGCTGGATCGTCAGCGAATATGCGCGCGCCACCATCTTCACCGGCTTTGCCTGGAACCCGCTGGGTGTCACCCTGCTGCCGACCGGCGCCGCGATCGCCGCGACGCTGATCGGCACCTATGGCCTGGGCGCGCTGGTGCTGCTCGCCGCCGGGGCCTGCCTGCTCGCCGCGCGCCGCCAGTATCGCCCTGCCGCCGCCATCGCCGTGCCGCTCGTCGCCCTCGCGCTCTGGGGCCAATTCTCGCCCGCGCCGACGACGCCCGCCGGCGCGCCGCTGATCCGCGTGGTCCAGCCCAATATCGGCCAGGATGAGAAATATTCGGCCGAGCTGGAACAGGCGCATTTCCGCACCCTCGCCACCCTGTCGGGCAAGCCGCGTCCGGCCCCGCGCCTGATCTTCTGGCCCGAAGCAGCGATCCCCGCCTATCTCGACATGGAACCCGAATGGCGCTGGCGCCTGGCGGACCTGATGGGGCCGGGCGACCTGCTGATGACCGGCGCGACCAAGGTCTATTTCAAGGACAAGGGGCCTTATGGCACGACCGAACTGGCCGGCGCCAACAACAGCCTGTTCGTGGTCACGCCCGATGCCCAGCTTGCCGCGCGCTATGACAAGGCGCATCTCGTCCCCTATGGCGAATATCTGCCGATGCGCAGCATCCTCCAGCCGATCGGCCTGTCGCGGCTGGTGCCGGGCGACGTCGATTTCTGGCCCGGTCCCGGCCCGCAGAGCCTGACCCTGCCCGCCACCCTTGGCCGCCCCGCGCTCAAGATGGGCGTGCAGATTTGCTACGAGATCATCTTCTCGGGCCAGGTGGTCGATCGCGCCAATCGGCCCGATTTCCTGTTCAACCCGTCCAACGACGCCTGGTTCGGCAGCTGGGGTCCGGTCCAGCATTTGGCCCAGGCGCGGCTACGCGCGCTGGAGGAAGGGCTGCCGATCATCCGCGCCACGCCCACCGGCGTGTCCGCCATCGTCGATGCGCGCGGCCATATTCTCCACGCCCTCTCCAGCCATCGCGCCGGCTATCTCGACAGCCGCCTGCCGCCGCCGCTGCCCGCCACTCTGTTCGCGCGGGTCGGCAATTGGGCGCCGTTCGCCTTCCTGATCCTGCTGGTTGGGACGGCTCTTGCCTTGCGCAAAGGCAAAAGCTAATAACCACATAAAGTTTTCTTTATATCTATTCGTCCGCAAGCACCTTACGGGAGTCTCATGCGTAACCAATTCCTCTTCACCTCGGAATCCGTTTCCGAAGGCCACCCCGACAAGGTCGCGGACCAGATTTCCGACGCCATCGTCGATCTGTTCCTGTCCAAGGACCCCGAAGCCCGCATCGCGTGCGAAACCCTGACGACCACCCAGCTCGTCGTCCTGGCCGGCGAAATCCGCTGCAAGGGCGTCTATGAAAATGGCGCCTGGGCACCGGGCGCACAGGAAGAGATCGAAGCGACCGTGCGCGCCACCGTGAAGCGGATCGGTTACGAGCAGGATGGCTTCCACTGGGAGACCTTCCGCTTCGAGAACAATCTGCACGGCCAGTCGGCCCACATCGCGCAGGGCGTCGATGAAAGCGGCAACAAGGACGAAGGCGCCGGCGACCAGGGCATCATGTTCGGCTATGCGTCGGACGAAACCCCCGACCTCATGCCCGCCACCCTCTATTATTCGCACAAGATCCTGGAACGCATGGCGGCCGACCGTCATGGCAAGGTCGTTCCCTTCCTGGAACCCGATGCCAAGAGCCAGGTGACGCTCGAATATATCGACGAAAAGCCGGTCCGCGCCACCGCGCTGGTCGTGTCGACCCAGCATGCCGCCGGCATGGACAATGACGACAGCCGCGCGGAACTGCGCGCTTACGTCAAGGGCGTGATGGCCGATGTGCTGCCCGAAGGCTGGCTGCCCGGCGACGAAGCCATCTATGTCAACCCGACCGGCCTGTTCGAAATCGGCGGCCCCGACGGCGACGCCGGCCTCACCGGCCGCAAGATCATCGTCGACACCTATGGCGGCGCGTCGCCCCATGGCGGCGGTGCTTTCTCGGGCAAGGATCCGACCAAGGTCGACCGTTCGGCTGCCTACATCACCCGCTACCTCGCGAAGAACATCGTTGCCGCCGGCCTCGCCCGTCGCTGCACGATCCAGCTCAGCTACGCCATCGGCGTCGCCGAGCCGCTCTCGCTCTATGTCGATCTGCACGGCACCGGCACCGTCGAAGCCTCGGCGATCGAAGCCGTGCTGCCGACCCTGGTGCGCCTGACGCCCAAGGGCATCCGCACCCATCTCGGCCTCAACAAGCCGATCTACCAGAAGACCGCCGCCTACGGCCATTTCGGCCGCACGCCCGACGGCGACTATTTCCCCTGGGAAAAGACCGACCTGGTCGACGCGCTCAAGGCGAAGCTGGCTTGAGACCGGTCATCTGACATAAATTAGCAAGGGGCGCGGAGAGCTATGCTTTCCGCGCCCTTTTCGCATGTCCGTCACGGACTGTCACCGGTTCGTCGAAATAAGAAGATTTTCCATCGCATTGTCATGACTCGGGGTTATGATGCAGTGCGGTCAGGAATGGGGGTCCGCCGCGACGTCTGAACGCGTTTCGGAAGGCCAGCCATGCCCAAGACGACCAGCGAACCCACATCATCCACCGCTTCCATCCCGCTTTGGCCGCCGCTCGACTGGTTCGGTCAGGCCTTCGACTATGGCGTCGACGCGCTGCAACGCGCCGTCCTGTTCGCCGACGTCAAGCGGCAGCGCGGCGACCAGTATAAGGCGCATCTGGCCGAACGCGTGCCCCATGTGCTGAATTTCGACGGCGAGATCATCCTGTCCGGCGCCGATCTGCCTCGCCCGGTCAATTATGGCCTGGTCCGCATCACCCCGCCAGAGGGCCTGCCGGTCGACCCCGCCAAGCGCCCGGTCATCGTCGTCGATCCGCGCGCCGGCCATGGCCCCGGCATTGGCGGCTTCAAGCCCGACAGCGAGATCGGCGCCGCCCTGCGCGAAGGCCATCCCTGTTATTTCATCGGCTTCACCCCCAATCCGGTCGCGGGGCAGAGCGTCGAGGATGTGATGCGGGCGGAGGCCGCCTTCGTCGCCCATGTCGGCGAACTCCACACTTCCGCCGACGGCAAGCCGGTGGTGATCGGCAATTGCCAGGCCGGCTGGCAGATATTGATGACCGCCGCGGTCTGGCCCGACCTGTTCGGCCCGATCATCGTCGCCGGCGCCCCGCTCTCCTATTGGGCGGGCGACAATGTCATGCGCTATGGCGGCGGCCTGATGGGCGGCAGCTGGGCGACGGCGATGACCGGCGACATGGGCGCCGGCCGCTTCGACGGCGCCTGGCTGGTGCAGAATTTCGAAAAGCTCGATCCTGCCAACACGCTCTGGAAAAAGGATTACACCCTTTATTCCAAGGTCGATACCGAAGCCCCCCGCTATCTCGGCTTCGAGAAATATTGGGGTGGCTATGTCTATCTCAACGATGTCGAGATGCAGTATATCGTCGACAATCTCTTCATCGGCAATCGCCTCGCCACCGCCCAGCTACTGACCTCGGACGGCATCCGCATCGATCTGCGCAACATCCGCTCGCCGATCCTGGTCTTCTGCTCGCATGGCGACAATATCACGCCGCCACCGCAGGCTCTGGGCTGGATCACCGACCTCTATCGCAACGATGCGGAGATCGTCAGCCATGACCAGACGATCATCTATGCCACCCATGACAGTATCGGCCATCTCGGCATCTTCGTCTCGGCCAGCGTCGGGCGGAAGGAGCATCGCGAATTTGTCAGCGCCATCGACCTGATCGATGTGCTGCCCGCCGGCCTCTATCAGGCGACGGTGCAACAGGATCCCGACGGCGCCCTGCCCGGCGCGGTCGATGATGACGGCCAATATCTCGCGATCCAGCGGCGTGGCATCGCCGATGTCCAGGCAATCGTGCAGCAGGATTTCGACAGCGAACGGCGCTTCGTTGCCGCCCGCCGTGCGTCGGAAGCCAATCTGGAACTCTATCGCCGCTTCGCCCAGCCGATGGTGCAGGCGATGGCCAGCCCGCAACTGGCCGACTGGCTGGCGCAATGGCACCCGATGCGCCTGTCCTACAGCTGGTCGAGCGACCATCCCATGGCGCAACTGGTCGAGGGCTGGGCCGGGGTCGTGCGCGACAATCGGCGCCCGGTCGCGCCCGACAATGGCTTCCTGGCCGGCCAGACGATGGTGTCGAACATGATGGTGGGCGCGCTCGACACCTATCGGGATGCCCGCGACAGGCTCCAGGCATTGAGCTTCGATACGATCTATGGCGCGCCGCTGGTTCAGGCCGCCATGGGCGTCGCTCCGCAGGATGGCCGCCCGCCCCGCCATCACCCCGGCGACACGCCCGAACATCGCGCCTTCGTTGCGCAGGAAATGGCCCATCTCAGCGCCGAACTGTATGAAGGCGGCCTGCTGGAGGCGCAGTTGCGGGCGATCTTCCATGTGCTGCGCACCCGCGAACAGACCGACGCCCGCCGGTTCGAGGAGGCGCGCCGGCTGCATATCGACATGCTGCCCGCGGGCATGACCCTGCCGCTGTTCCGCGCGCTGGTGCGCGAGCAGGCCAAGCTGCTGCGCCATGATCCCGATGGCGCGATTGCCGGCATTCCCGAACTGCTCGCCCGCGTCGATCCCGATGCGGTCCGCGCCGGCGGGCAAAAGCTTGCCGCCCTGTTCGACCGGGACGAAGGGCTGACGCAGGAGGAGGCCGCCCGTCTGGGCGCCATGCTCGACCTGTTCAATGCTGCGGCCGATGCCGACCGTGGCTGAGCCATCCTGTCCGGAACATGACGAAAAGTTCATTGGCCTGCGCCCGCGGAACCGCGCATAGAGAGGGCGTCGGGCTCGCACCCCTGTCGAGCCCGGCACCCTCCACCCAGGGCAACGCCATGACCCGTCCTCTTGCTACCGCCTTCATCAGCCTTGCTTTTCTGGTTGGCAGTGCCGCTCCTGCACTGGCAGCTCCCTGCAAGGATGCGAAGGGCAAGTTCGTCAAATGTCCGCCAAAGGCCGCCCCGAAAAAGGGCCCCTGCAAGGACGCCAAGGGTCGCTTCGCCAAGTGCAAGTGACCTGACGAACTGGACAGACCGGTCGGGCCTTGCCTCCCGGCCAGCCTTCGGGTCGCACCACGGCTAGCCAGCTTCAAGGGCCATCCTGCCGCTCTCCCCTGTTCGGCATCCCATGGCCCTTGTGCTCTGCCCCCTTCCCGCTACCTTGCCTGCATGCATAGCGGGAGGGGGCAGATATTCATGTGGTTGCGGATAGTTGGCGGCTTTGCGATGGCAACAGCCCTGCCCCTTGCCCCGTCCGCACAGGCCCAGCCGAGCCCCATCGCCGTAAAGACCGACAAAAGCTGGACACACAAGCCGTCCGGTATTGCCTTCCCGTCGAAGATTGACGGTTTTGCTCGCAGTGCGGTCGAGGATCTGAGCAACGGCGCGCTCCTCGATACATCGATCGCCTATGACGATCCGATCAGTCGCACCCATGTAAATGTCTATGTCTATCATGCCGCCATGCCGGCCACCGCCATCTGGTTCGATGTCGCGGCCACCATGATCGCGACCAATGACAAGTTCGGGCGCCCCGCAGCCCTGGGCGATCCTGTGGCCTTTGCCCTTCCGGGCAGTTCAGTGCCGGCCGGATTGCGCCAGAGCTTCGCCATCAGCCAGGTGGGCCGTAGCAGCGGCGTTGCCGTCATCGCGCTGGGAGAATGGGTGGTAAAGCTGCGCGTCACTTCGCCGATCCATGACGCTTCCCAGCTCGACACCCTGATGGACCGGATGATCGCGCAGCTCGGCTGGCCCCGTGCCCTGCCGCCACTCGCGACGGCCGTTCCGCTCAAGCCCTGCGCCCAACCGCTTGTCTTCGGCCCGCCTGCGGACAAGGTGACAAAGGACGGCGCGTCCGTCATTGCCAGCGCGATGATGGGCAATATCGACCGCAGCGTCAGGGAAAAGACGGCGAAGAATGGAGAAGCCCCGGCCGCGCCGGCCTATTGCGTCCACCCCGATCGGATACAGGGGCGCCTCCCCATCTATCAGGGCGAGGCGAACGAGGGCAGCTATGCCATACCGCTCGGCGACTCGGGCACCATGCTGGTCATCGCCCGAGACACGCTGACCGCCTTGCTCGGCGGCAAGGATGAAAGCGGCGCGCCTTGGACGATCACCGTCCGCAAGCTTGACCAATGGCTGCAATATCCCAGCTATGCCAGCGCGCCGCCGCCGGCCCAGGCGATCGAGATCGTCCAGTCGGAAAAGCCGCTGTCGACCACCAGCGTCTATGGCAAGCAAAGCCAGATAAGCCTGTCGCCGGACGCCGTCGCCAACTGATAGGGCGCACGCCGCTTGCTCCCTCGGCCCGCCCCCGCTATCGGCCCACCCCATGACCGCGCATAAATCGGGCGACCCGACCACCCTCAACCGCCTTTATGGCCGCCAGTCCGGCCCCAAGCTCCGCAAGGGCCAGCAGGAACTGGTCGATACGCTGCTGCCCGCCGTATCGGTGCCGGCCGAAGGCGACGTCACCGCCGCCGACCTTTTCGGCTATGACCGCCCGCTCCATTTCGAGATCGGCTTCGGCGGCGGCGAGCATATGGCCTATCGCGCCGACATGCTGCCCGACCATGGCTTCATCGGCTGCGAGCCGTTCCTGAACGGCGTGGTCCAGGCGCTCGGCCATATCCGCGACGGCGCGCTCGGCAATGTCCGGCTGCACATGGGCGATGCGCTCGACGTTCTCAGCCGCATCCCCGACGGATCGCTCAGCTTCGTCTATCTGCTCCATCCCGATCCCTGGCCCAAGGCCCGCCACGCCAAGCGGCGGATGATGAACCCCGGCCCGGTCGACATGATCGCGAAGAAGCTCAAGCCCGGCGGCGAGTTCCGCTTCGGTACCGATCACCCGGTCTATCTGCGCTGGGCGCTGATGGTCATGAACGGCCATCCCGAATTCGACTGGCTGGCGAGCGATCCCGAGGATTTCCTCACCCGTCCGGGCGGCTGGCCCGAAACCCGCTATGAGGCCAAGGCTCGAGGCCTGGGTCATGAGGTCTGGTATTTCCGCTATCGCCGGAAATGAGGCGCGGGCCGTTTCGCGCGGCCTGCT
Organism: Sphingobium salicis subsp. salicis; assembly: GCF_049472635.1. Lineage (NCBI taxonomy): Bacteria > Pseudomonadati > Pseudomonadota > Alphaproteobacteria > Sphingomonadales > Sphingobiaceae > Sphingobium > Sphingobium salicis. The sequence goes on along the minus strand of NZ_JAYRCS010000001.1, from coordinate 997,876 downwards.
CCTGTGCCATGGCGGCTGATCCTGTATAGAGGCCCCATGACCGACATCGACCAATTCATCACCGGACTGCCCAAGGCAGAGTTGCACCTCCATATCGAAGGGACGCTGGAGCCCGAACTGATGTTCGCGCTGGCCCGGCGCAACGACGTGACCTTGCCCTACGGCTCGATCGACGAGATCCGCCAGGCCTATGATTTCGGCAATCTCCAGGATTTCCTGGATATCTATTATGCCGGCACCAATGTGCTGCGCACGCCGCAGGATTTTCACGACCTTGCCGCCGCCTATTTCGATCGCGCGGCGCAGGACAATATCGTCCATGCCGAAATCATGTTCGATCCGCAGGCGCACACATCGCGCGGCGTACCCTTCGCCGATGTGATCGAGGGCCTGCTGTCGGCCATGCGGGACGCGGAAGAACGCCATGGCATCACCAGCGACCTGATCCTCAGCTTCCTGCGCCATCTGAGCGAGGAAGAGGCGTTCGAGACGCTGCGCGCCGCCACCCCCTGGTTGCCGCAGATCAAGGCCGTGGGGCTGGACTCCTCCGAAGTCGGCCACCCGCCCGAGAAATTCGCTCGCGTCTTCGCCGCTGCAGCCGAAGCCGGCCTCAAGCTGTGCGCCCACGCCGGCGAGGAAGGCCCGCCCGCCTATGTCTGGGAAGCGCTCGACCTGCTCAAGGTCGACCGGATCGACCATGGCAATCGCGCGCTGGAGGAGGATGCCCTGGTGGAACGTCTGGTGGACGAGCAGATGGTGCTGACCGTCTGCCCGCTCTCCAACCTCAAATTATGCGTGATCGACGACATCGCCAGCCATCCGCTCGACCGGATGCTGGACATGGGCCTGCGCGCCACGGTCAATTCCGACGATCCGGCCTATTTCGGCGGCTATCTCAACGACAATTATCGCGCCGTTGCCGCCGCACGCAACCTGACCCGCGAGCAGATCGCTCTGCTCGCGCGCAACAGCATCATCGGCTCCTTCCTGCCGCAGCAGGCCAAGGACGCGCATCTGGCGACGATCGACGCCTATCTCGAACAGGCGCATTGAGGCCCTGATTTACCGACCCCTTCCCCGATGATATAGCCTGTCTCACAGGATGGCGGGCTTTTGGGGAAGGGCCGGACGCATGGCTGACTGGATAAGGGCAGCGACCGCGCTGGGCATCGGCCTGTCGCTCGCCTCCGTATCGATCGAACCTGCCTTCTCGCCCGCGACGCTTGCCGCGCTCGATCCCGTCCGCCTCGCCCGCAGCCTGTGTAGCGGCCCACGGGTCGGCTCCGCTCTCGCCCGCGAATTGCTGATCGCGGCCGCCGCCGCCCAGCCGATCGCCGACGCGCCGCCGATCCCGCTGTTCGACGATCTCACCCATTCGCGCTTTCCGCTGACCACCAGCAATCCGCAGGCGCGCCGCTATTTCAGCCAGGGCCTGCTGCTCATGTACGGCTTCAACCATGCCGGCGCGATCCGCTCCTTCCGTGCGGCACAGCGGCTCGATCCGGCCTGCGCGCTCTGCTGGTGGGGCGAGGCGGTAGCGCTCGGCCCCAATATCAATGCACCGATGGATGCCGGTGACCGGGACGCGGCTCTTGCCGCGATGGACCGGGCGATGACGCTGCGCGATCGGGCGTCACCGATGGAGCGCGGCCTGATCGAGGCGGCGGCGCTACGCTATGCCCCTGATCCCGATGCCGACCGCGCCGCGCTCGACGGCGCCTATGCCGATGCGATGCTGGCACTTGCCGCGCGCTTCCCGGCCGATGACGATGTCGCCCTGCTGGCGGCCGAAGCGGCGATGGACACCAGCCCGTGGAATTATTGGGAGGCCGACCGCAAGACCCCGATTGGGCGCGCGGGCGCCGCGATCCGCCTGGTCGAAACGGTGCAGGCGCGCAATCCCGCCCATGTCCAGGCGGCGCATCTGATGATCCACCTGCTCGAAGCGAGCGATGCAAAACGCGCCGAAGCCGCCGCCGATCGCCTCTCCGCCGATGGCATGCCCAGCGCCGCCCACCTCGTCCATATGCCCAGCCACATCTATCAGGTCGTCGGCCGCTATCGCGACTCGATCCGCGTCAACATCGCCGCCGCCCGCGCCGACGAAGCCTTCATCCGCGCCACCGATGACCACAGCCTGGTGCGCTACGGCTATTATCCGCACAATGTCCATTTCATCGTCGCCTCCGCGCAAATGGCGGGCGACATGGATAGCGCGATGCGGGAGGCTCGGCGCCTGCGCACCATCCTCGATCCCGCAACCTCGGCCGCCATAGCCTGGATCCAGGCAATCGACGCCGCCCCCTATCTGGCCATGGCACAATTCGCCGCGCCCGCCGACATCCTCGCCCTGCCCGCGCCCGATCCGCGCCTGCCCTATGCCATCGCCATGCGCCATTATGCCCGCGCCGTGGCCCATGCCCAGCAGCGCGACCAGCACGGCTTCGATGCGGAGGTCGCAGCGATGAGCGCGCTCGCCCGCTCCGATGCACTGGCCCCGATGATCGCGCAGGGCGTCCCAGCCCCTGACCTGATCGCGCTCGCCACAGCGGTCGCGCGCGGCCGCCTCGCCACCGCCCAGCGCCGCTATGCGCAGGCCGCCGATCATTATCGCGCCGCGATCGCGCTGGAGCGCAGGATACCCTATCAGGAACCGGCCTACTGGTATTATCCGGTGCATCAGTCGCTTGGCGCCTCCCTCTTCCTCGCCGGCCGCCCCGACGAAGCCAGCGCCGCCTTCCGCCAGGCACTGATCCAGGCTCCCAATAATGGCTGGGCGCTCTACGGCCTCGCCCGTGCCGAAGCAGCACAAGGGCACAAAGCGGAGGCGGCTGCCGCGCGCCAGGCATTGGCCAGGGCATGGGTGGGCGACACCGGATGGCTAAGCATGGAACGCCTCTAAGCCATACCCCACATAAACCCCGATTGACGACAGGATCCTGCACGATGCAGCCAGAAGATATCTGATCGATGGCCGTGGAGTGTTCTGCATGCACAAACTCGCCCCTTTGTTCGCCGCCGCCCTAGCCCTAGTCAGCAGTCCCGCCCGCGCGGACGAGGCCTATGTCGAATTGACCGGCGGCGTCAGCTGGAACAGCGAAGGCACCGACGCGATCAGTGGTATCGCGGCCGGCTATGACATGGATCTGGATGAACGTTTCTTCGTCGGTGTCGAGGCGACCGCCGAGAAGTTGCTGGTCGACGACATGCGGGTCGCCTGGGGCATTGGCGGCCGACTTGGCGTCGAACTGGTGCGCGACAACAAATTGTTTGTCGGTGTGAACTGGCAGTCGAAGGATTGTCGCGAATGCGGTGACGCCATCGGCCTTGGCACGGGCTGGGAGCATAACCTGACCGAAAAACTCTATCTCAAGGTCGAATATAAGCGATTGTTCATCAGCAATGGGGAACCGGATGCCAATGTGGGCATCGTCGGTCTGGGCGTGATGTTCTGATCACGATCCGACTTTATACCGGAAATAGCCCGGAAAATACTGGCCATCGCCCATTTTGCTGGTAGGGAGGGCGCGTCCAGCCCACCGGGATCGATATTTCGCGCCATGGCATCCGCGCCGCACCCTTTCCCTGTCCTGCGTCAATCGCGCCCCGGCGCGCGACGTCCGTCATGAGCCGCCCCGGCCAGCGCTGGAGCCGCCGCCGCGCCCGCGCGCTGCTGCGCCATAGCGGGCCGACATCTTTGCTGTTCCGCCGCCGCCTCGCCCTGATCGGCGGCGCCGTGCTGGTCGGCCTTGCCGCGCTCGCCTTCGCCTGGGCTGCGGACGAAGCGACCGAGGCTTTCCATCGCCTGGCCACCGCCAATCGCTGGCTGCCGCTGTTGCTGACCCCGCTCGGCTTTGCCGCCCTCGCCTGGATCACCCGCAGTGTTGCGCCCTTTGCCGGCGGATCGGGCATTCCGCAGGTGATCGCCGCCACCCAATTGCCCGAAAAGGTCGGCCGCTGCCTGGTTGACCTGCGCATGGCGCTGCTGAAGATCGTGCTGACCATCGCCGGCCTGCTGGTCGGTGCCTCGGTCGGCCGGGAAGGCCCCACCGTCCAGATTTCCGCCGCCATCCTTGCCCGCGTCCACGCCCTGCTGAACGTGCCGTTGCGCGCATCCGTCATGGTCGCGGGCGGCGCGGCGGGCGTCGCCGCCGCCTTCAACACGCCGCTCGCCGGCATTGCCTTCGCGATCGAGGAACTGGCCTCCGCCTATGAGCAGCGCATGACCCTGCTGGTCATCACGGCGGTCATCATCTCGGGCATGGTCAGCCTCGGCGTCGCTGGCGACTATGTCTATTTCGGCGCGGTCGCCGCCCATCTGCCGCTGCAGTCGGCGGTTCCCGTCGCGCTGCTGGCCGGGCTGCTGGGCGGCATGTCCGGCGGCCTGTTCGCCCGGCTGGCGCTCGACGCCGCCACCGCGCGCAATCGCATGACCGACTGGATGCGCGCCCATCCGGTGCTGTTCGCCGGCGGCTGCGGCCTGCTGGTGGCGGCGATCGGCGTGGCCACCGGTCTCACCTGGGGCACCAGCTATGCCCCGGCCCGCACCATGATCGCGGGCGGCGACCAGCCACTCTGGTTCGCCCCCGCCAAATTCCTCAGCACCCTCGCCACCAGCGTCTCGGGCATTCCCGGCGGCATCTTCGCCCCCTCGCTCGCCACCGGCGCCGGCTTCGGCAATCTGCTGCGCTGGATTTTCCCCGGCGAACCGGCGAGCGCCGTCGTGCTGCTGGGCATGGTCGCCTATTTCACCGGCGTGGTGCGCGCGCCATTGACCGCCGTCATCATCATTTCGGAAACCACCGGCAGCCGCGGCTTCATGCTGCCGCTGCTGGGCGCCGCGCTGGTCGCCGACGCATCGGCGCAGATCTTCTGTCGCGAGCGCCTCTATCACGGCCTGTCCCGCAACTTCTTGGAGCGGGCCAAGGCCGCCGAAGCAAGCCGCTGACATGGCGGCACTCGGCTGCCTGCTCCTGATGATATTGCCGATTATCGGCTTCCTCGCCGGCCAGCTGCTGGCCGGCATGGACGGCGCCTGGATCGGCGCCGCCATCGGCCTGATCGGCGCGATCGGCTTTTCGGCGGTGACCTTCTACGCCCTGCTCCAGGCCGGCCGCCGCCGCTAACTCAGCCCTCGGCGCGCAGCTTGTCCGCCAGTTGCTGGATTTCATCGGGATTGAGCAACCAGGTCCGGGTCTTCTGCCCCTCGCGATGTACCGGCTGGGTCAACAGCACCCGCGCCTGTTCCTTGGCGAAAGGCTTGAACAGGCCATAATGGATGACGCAATCGCGCACCGTCGCGATCAGCGGCGCCTTGCCATCCAGGTCGATCATGGTGGCAGGCTGGTCCCAGGGGATGGTCGAGATAATCATGGATATCCCATCACCACCCACCGCGCGCGAAATCAAGGGAAAGCTTTCGCCGCCATGCCCCCGGAACCGCCCCGCCCCTTACAGCGCCCGCATCCAGAATTGCATCGGGTGGCTGACCTTTTCGCTGCCGCCGATTTCCTTCCAGCTCATCTCGCACAGCGCGCCCTCGATCGGCGCATAGCCGCGCTTGCGCCAGAAGGGGGCGAGGTCGCGGGCGTCGGCCGGGCGGCGCGGATCATCCTCTTGTCGCACCACGCCGCAGAAGATCGCATATTCGGCGCCGGCGTCGCGCGCTGCCGCTTCGCGCGCGTCGAAGAAGAGGTGGCCGATGCCGCGGCCATGATAGCCCGGCAGCAGCACGGACTCGCCGAAATAGAAGCTGCGCGCGACATCGACGCCAGCTGCCACCAGCGGCGCGACCAGGCTGTCGGGTTGGCCGGCCAGCGGCGATGCGGTGGCGATGCCGACCGGCTCGTCGCCGATCCGCGCCCGCACTAGCGTCGCCTTGTCGCTGGCCAGAAATGCGCGCAGATATTCCTCCTCATGCGCGGCATCGCCCTCGTAAAGATAGGGCCATTCACGGAAGATGCGGATGCGCAGCGTCGCCAGCGCCTCAAGTCCCTGCGCATCGCTGGTCACGCGGTCGACGATGATCGACGGCTCGGTCATTCTGCAATCTCCTGATCTTCGATTTGCGGCGCGGCCGGCGCATCGTCGCGCGCGGCATCGCTGGCCATCTGCGCGATCACGTCCGATCCCGCGCCATTCTGGATGATGTGGAAGGGCACATGCTGTTCGGGCCAGTGGCGGAAGGGCAGCACCGTGCCATCCGCACGCAACTGGTCGACCATGGCAAGGTCGATGTCCGCCACCACCCAGGCCGGGCCGTTCGCCTGCCCCAGCGCGATCACGCCATCGTCGGGCATTGTGCCGTCGGGCGGGCCGAAGGCACCGGCGGCACCGAAATTCTCGTCCATGCAGGGCAGCCAGGGCGCCATGCCGACACTGGGTGACTGGACGACGAAGCATTGATTTTCCATCGCCCGCGCCTGCGCGCCGATCCGCACCCGCCAATAGCCCTGCATCGTGTCGGTGGCCGATGGCGTCAGGATCAGCTTGGCGCCGGCCTCCGCCTGTGCCCGCGCTATCATCGGAAATTCGACGTCGTAGCAGATGGAGATGCCTATCGGCCCGATCGGCGTGTGGATGAGGTTGATGCTGTCGCCGCCGCTGATGCCCCAGCGCTCGCGCTCGAACCGGGTCATCATGATCTTGTCCTGATGGCCGGTGGTGCCGTCGGGACAGAAGAGGCGCGCGCGATTGACGATCCGCCCGTCGCTGGTCCGCACCGGCCGGCTGCCCGCCAGGATCATGATGTCGAGCCGCGCCGCCAGCTCGGCATGGACGCGGTCATAGGCCTCGCCAAACTGCATCACCAGATCGAGCGAGGCGGTCAGGTCGGCCGCCCGCTCGGGATCGATCCCGGCCAGTTCCATCGCCGCATATTCGGGAAAGATCGCCAGCGTCGCGCCCAGCGCAGCGGCTTCCTCCACCCAGCGGGTCAGCTTTTCCTGCCAGGCGGCAAAGCTCTGCACCTGCTCGATCGGATATTGGGCGGCGGCAACGCGGATGTGGGTCAAGGATACCTCAGGATGGAACGGCAACGGGACAGGCGGCGGTTTTTAACGCCCTTCGACCTGCGCGATCCAGTCGGCCAGATTATAATGGTTGGAAATGCGCGTGATCAGCCCCTCGACGATGTCGAAGAAGGCGCCAACCCGCAGATGATAGGTCTGGCCGGCGGCCGGCGGCAGGCCTTCGTCGGTCATCAGATAGCGGCCATCCAGCATGAACTCGGCCGCCGCCCGCGTCCCTTCCGCGTTCGCGAGCACGATCGGATCGATCACCGTCTCGGCATAGCAAAGGTTCATATGGGCGAGGAAATCGGCGAACGCCGACTTGCCGATGCGGGCCGCGCCCTGGCTCGGCTCGTGCCGCACATCGTCGGCCAGCAGCGCCAGCATCCCCTCGGCATCCTGCCGGTTGAAGGCGTCATAATAAGCATGGACCAGGGCCAGGGTCGCTTCGGACACAGATTTCTCCTCGAACTGGGAAAACGGGCGGGATCAGCCGACCAGCCGCATGGCCGATCGGCGATGGCGGGTGCGATAGCCGTCCGACTTCGCCTCCATCCGCGCCAGATTATGGACGGTCAGCCCGGCAATGCCACTGATCGCGTCGACCTGATCGGCGCCCAGCGTGAAGTCGTCGCCCAGGAAGACACGGGCCGCCTTGCCATCGCCGATCGGCGCGCGCACGAACACCTCACACCGCCCGCCCCTGCTGCCCGACAGGATCGCGGCCAGCTTGGCCACGGCCTCGACCATCTCGATGTCCAGCACCAGTTCCATGCGCGACACGTTGGCAATCTCGCGGAACGGCTCCATCCGGCGCACGGTGACGCGCGGCGTTTCCTCGCCCGGTAGGCGATCCAGCTCGACATGCAGCAGCGCGCAATCGCCCTCGCGCGCCAGTTCCTCGATCTGCTTGCAGGCATCCTCGTCGAAACAGCTCGCCTGAAACTGGCCGCTCTGGTCGGAGAAGGTGGCGTTGGCATAGCGCGCGCCCCGCCGCGTCTCGCGCCAGCGCACATCCTCGACCATCGCCGCCATGATGCCCATCACCCGCCCTTCGGCATTGGGCATGCCCATTGGCTGCGAACAGATTTCGCCGTAGCTTTTCGCGCCGCGCGCATCGGCCAGATGGCGGAAACGGTCGACCGGATGGGCCGAGAAATAGAAGCCGAACGCTTCCTTTTCCTGCGCCATCCGGTCCGACACGGTCCAGGCCTGATGCGGCGGGATGCGAACGTCTTCATGCGCCGTTTCGACATCGCCGAACAGGCCGCCCTGCCCGCTTTCGCGTGCCTGCGCCGCGCTTGCCGCGACGCTCAACAGGGTTTCGGCCGCCGCATGCACCCCGGCCCGATCGGCATGGATGGTGTCGAACGCACCGGCCGCCGCCAGGCTTTCGAGCTGGCGCCGGTTGAGCAGGCGCGGTTCGATCCGGTCTGCCAGATCGTCCAGATGCTTGAACGGGCCATTGGCTTCGCGCTCGGCAACCAGCTGCTCCATCGCCTTCTCGCCCACGCCCTTGAGGCCGCCCAGCGCATAGCGCACGGCGAAGCCCAGCCGCGGATCCTCGCCCTCGAACGGCACCGCCTCGACGGTGAAGTCGGCCTCGCTCTGGTTGAGGTCGGGCGGCAGGCAGGTCATGCCCATGCGCCGCATATCGTCGACGAAGACGGTCAGCTTTTCGGTCAGATGGATATCGAAGGCCATCGACCCGGCATAGAATTCCGCCGGATAATGGGCCTTCAGCCAGGCGGTCTGATAGGCGAGCAGCGCGTAGGCGGCGGCGTGCGACTTGTTGAAGCCATAGCCGGCGAATTTGTCGATCAAGTCGAACAGTTCATTCGCCTTGGCCGGCTTGATGTCGCTCTTGGCGCAGCCCTCGACGAAGCGCAGGCGCTGGGCGTCCATTTCCGCCTTGATCTTCTTGCCCATGGCGCGGCGCAGAAGGTCGGCGTCGCCAAGGCTGTAGCCGGCCAGGATCTGCGCGGCCTGCATCACCTGTTCCTGATAGACGAAGATGCCATAGGTTTCTTCGAGGATCGGTTTCAGCAGGATGTGCGGATATTCAATCTCTTCCTGGCCGTTCTTGCGGCGCCCGAACATCGGGATATTGTCCATCGGGCCGGGACGATAGAGCGACACCAGCGCGATGATGTCGCCGAAATTGGTCGGACGCACGGCCGCCAGCGTCTTGCGCATGCCTTCGGATTCCAGCTGGAACACGCCGACCGTGTCGCCGCGCTGGAGCAGTTCATAAACCTTGGCATCATCCCAGGCGAGCGTGTCGAGATCGACCGTGACGCCGCGCCCCTTGAGCAGTTGCACCGCCTTTTGCAGCACCGACAGCGTCTTGAGGCCGAGAAAGTCGAACTTCACCAGCCCCGCGCCTTCGACGAACTTCATGTCGAACTGGGTCACCGGCATGTCGGATCGCGGATCGCGATAGAGCGGCACCAACTGGCTCAGCGGGCGGTCACCGATCACCACGCCGGCCGCGTGGGTGGAGCTGTGGCGCGGGAAGCCCTCCAGCTTCATCGCATAGTCGATCAGGCGCTTGACCTGATTGTCATTGTCATATTCCGCCTTGAACTCGGCGACGCCGTTCAGCGATCGTTCCAGCGTCCAGGGATCGGTCGGATGGTTGGGCACCAGCTTGGCAAGGCGGTCGACCTGGCCATAGCTCATCTGCATCACGCGGCCGGTATCCTTCAGCACGGCGCGGGCCTTGAGCTTACCGAAGGTGATGATCTGGGCGACATGGTCGCTGCCATATTTCTGCTGCACGTAGCGGATCACCTCGCCGCGCCGCGTTTCGCAGAAGTCGATATCGAAGTCGGGCATGGAGACGCGTTCCGGGTTCAGGAAGCGCTCGAACAGCAGGCCCAGTTGCAGCGGATCGAGATCGGTGATGGTCAGCGCCCAGGCGACCAGCGATCCGGCACCCGAACCACGGCCCGGCCCCACCGGAATATCATGATCCTTGGCCCATTTGATGAAGTCGGCCACGATCAGGAAGTAGCCGGGGAAGCCCATCTGGATGATGATGTCCATTTCGAACTTCAACCGTTCGAAATAGGGCTGGCGCGCCTCGTCCGCGATGATCCCGGCCTTTTCCAGCCGGGCCTCCAGTCCCGCGATCGACTGGTCGCGCAGCATGATGCCCTCGCCCTCGATATCGCCGGCAAGGCTGGGCAGGATCGGCTTGCGCTTTGGCGCCATCACCGCGCAGCGCTGGGCCACGACCAGCGTGTTGGCCAGCGCCTCGGGCAGATCCTCGAACAGCCGCTTCATCTCCGCCGCCGGCTTCATCCAGGCGTCGGGCGAACTGGTGCGGCGATCGGGCGTCTCGACATAGGCGCCATCGGCAATGCACAGCATCACGTCATGCGCCGCGTGAAATTCCGGCTCGGCAAAGCAGGTCGGGTTGGTCGCGACCAGCGGCAGGTTGCGATCATAGGCCAGGTCGAGCAGCTGCGGCTCCGCCTTGCCCTCGACCGGGTCCAGCCGGCGGCAAATCTCGACATAGAGGCGATCGGGGAACAGCGCCTGCAACCGGTCGGCATAGGCGAGCGCGGCGTCGGGCTGATCCTCGGCGAACAGGCGCGCGATCGCCCCCTCGCCGCCGGCGGTCAGCGCGATCACGCCATCGGTCCGCCCTTCCAGCATGTCGAGCGTGACATGGGGCACTTCCTCCAGCGGCCGGTCGAGATGCGCCATCGACACCAGCGCGCAGATATTGTCGTAGCCGCCCGCATCCTGCGCATAGAGGGCGATCCAGTCATGCACCGCCGGCGCGTTGGATGGCCGGCCCGGCCGCACCACGCCCAGCATGGCGCCGACGATCGGCTGCACGCCCTCGCCCTTGCAGCCATCAGAAAAGGCCATCGAACCATAAAGGCCGTTGCGATCGGTGATCGCCGCCGCCGGAAAACCCAGGGCCTTGGCCTGCTTGGCGATCTTCTTGGGGTCGATCGCCCCTTCGAGCATGGTGAAGGACGAAAAGATGCGCAGCGGTACGAAGGCGGAATGAGACATCGCGGCAATCTAACGACGGCAGCGCGCGCGCGCCAGTCCCGGCCGGCGAAAAGCTGTGGACAAGATCACCACTTGTCGCTTGCCAAGGACTGCGCTTGCTGATCCTATCGCGCCCAAAGAACAGGGAGAACGGTCATGTCGGACAGCAACCCGGTTTCCACCCCGCCCGGCATCGCCGATCGGGCCAAGGCGATCATCCTGCGCCCCAGGGACGAATGGCCGGTGATCGAGGCCGAACCGGCCAGCATCGGCAGCATCTATACCGGCTATGCCATGATCCTGGCGGCAATCCCGCCGCTCGCAACCCTGATCGGCGGACAGGTCTTTGGCCATGGCCTGTTCGGCATCACCTGGCGCCCGCCGCTGATCGGCGCGATCGGCATGGCGATCGCCCATTATGTCCTGTCGCTGATCGGCCTCGCCGTGCTGGCGATCATCATCAATTTCCTCGCCCCCAGCTTCGGCGGCCAGCGCGACAAGCTGAAGGCGTTCAAGATTTCCGCCTATTCGGCGACCGCCGGCTGGCTGGCCGGCATCTTCTCGCTGCTGCCGGGCCTTGGCATGCTCGGCCTGCTCGGACTTTACAGCCTCTACCTCCTCTATCTCGGCCTGCCGCGCCTGATGAAGGTGCCAGAGCAGAAGGCGCTCCCCTACACCATCGTCACCATGGTCGCGGGCGCGCTGCTCTTCATCCTCGCCAGCCTGCTCGCCATGCCGTTCAGCGGCCTGCTGGGTGGCCATGCCGGCCCGGACGATATCAGCGCCGACATCATGGTGCCGGGCATCGGCAAGATCGACGTCGACAAGATGGACGCCGCCACCAAGCAGATGGAACAGGCCGCCAAGCGGATGGAGGAAGCGACCAAGAATGGCCGCTCCGCCGCGATCGCGCCCGATGTGCTGCAGGCGCTGCTGCCCGAGAAGATCGGCCGCTTCACCCGCACCGAGATTGAGAGCAGCGGCATGTCCGCTGGTGCCCATGCCTCCGCCCGCTATCGTGCCGGCGACGACGAGATCGAGCTGGAGGTGAACGACATCGCGGTGGCCGGCGCCTTTGCCGGGATCGGCGCGGCGCTCAACGTCCAGTCGAACCGCCAGACCGCCAGCGGCTATGAGCGCACCCAGACGATCGACGGCCGCATCGTCACCGAGGAATGGGACAAGGACAGCCGTCACGGCAAATATGCCACCACGCTGGCCGACCGCTTCATGGTCGAGGCGGAGGGCACCGTCGCCGATATCGGGGAGCTCAAGGCCGCGGTAAACGCGCTCGATCTCGACCGACTGAGCGCGCTCGCCGCAAAATAGGCAATGTCATGAGGTCGCCCGCGTAACGAATTGCCAAGCTATCGGGCCTAGGTTAGGCGCCACCATGCGTTTATCCACGATCACCAACTGGGCCTATGGGGCCACCGTTTTGCTCACTTTGGCGTCGGGCACGACGATGCTGTTCGCGTCCGGCGCGGAACAGCGCGAGCGCGCCGCGGTCGCCCAGCGCGCCAGTTTCGACCAGTTGACCTCCACCCTGGAGGAGGATGTCTATCGCCTGACCGAACAGGCGCGCGGCTTTGTGATTTCCGGCGATCCCAGCCATCTGGTCGTCTATCGCCGCGAGAAGGAAGCGCTGCGTTCCGTCGAGGATCGCATCCGGCATCTCAAGGATGCCGGCGCCAACGAAAATGAGCTGAACGCGCTGCGCCAGGCGATCCAGTGGGCCGACGCCCTGTCCGACGAGCAGGATGTCGCGATCAAGGCGGCGCAGGCGGGCGACGACAAGACCGCCCGCACCATCCTCTTCGGCGACGAATATGGCCGCGAACTGGACCGGGTGGCGGCACAGGTCGGCCGCTTCCAATATATGCTGGACCATCGCACCGACACGGCGGTGCAGGGCGCGACCGATACCGCGCGCCAGTGGCGGACCATGTCGGAAATCATGCTGGGCGTCACCGCCCTGCTGTTCCTGTGCGTCCTCTATTTCGTGCTGAAGCAGCGCATCCTGCATCCGGTCGTGCGCCTGAGCGATGTCGTCACCCGCCTTGCCGCGCAGGATTTTGCCGCGATCCCGCCCGACTTCCCGCAGGTGGACGAGATTGGCGACATGGCGCAGGCGATCCGTATTTTCCGTGAAAATGGCCTGGAGCGGCAACGGCTGGAGCAGGAGCGCGATGTCGATCGCACCATGCGCGACCTGCTGTCGCGCATGACCCAGCGCCTGCAGGGCTGCGACAGCACCGCCGATCTGGTCGAGGTGGTGCGCCGCTTCACCCCGGAAATCACGCCCGACTTCCCCGGCCGCCTCTATATCCACGACATTCGCCGCAATATGATGCTGCAGGCCTGCGACTGGCTCGATCCCAAACAGTCGCGCAACGATTTCCCGGCCTCGGCCTGCTGGGCACTGCGACGCGGCCAGGTCCACAAACCGCGCGGCGGCATGGTCGACATTGCCTGCGAGCATCTGGAAGGCGAAACCGCCGTCCCGACCATCTGCATCCCGCTGGCGGCACAGGGGGAAAGCATCGGCCTGCTCTATTTCGAGCAGACCCGCGAGATGGATGCCGAACATCTCGATCGGGCGGAAAAATATCTGGAGATGCTGGCGGAGAATATCGGCCTGGCCCTCGCCAATTTGCGCCTGCGCGACGCGCTGCGTGAAATGGCGATGGCCGACGCACTGACCGGCCTGCCCAACCGCCGCCATTTCGACGCCATGTTCGAGGCGCTGGTGGACGAGGCGGAACACAATCATGCCCCGCTCGCCTGCCTGATGGTCGACATCGACCATTTCAAGCGGTTCAACGACAGCTATGGCCATGATGCCGGCGACGCAGTGCTGCGCGCGGTCGGCGCGGTGCTGGGCGACTCACTGCGCGAACAGGGCTTTGCCTTCCGCCTGGGCGGCGAGGAATTCGTGCTGCTGATGCCCGGCTTCACTCTGGAACAGGCGCTCGCCCGATCCGCCCAGATCCAGCAGCGCATCCGCGACCTGCGGGTCGAACATCGCGGGCAGGAACTGGGGCCGATCACCGCCTCCTTTGGCCTGGCCGCCTGGCCCGACCATGGCGCCGCCACCCGACTGGTCACCACCGCCGATGCCGCGCTGCTGCGTGCCAAGGGCGAGGGCCGCGACCAGATCATGGTCGCGACCGCGCGCGAGGGGCTGTTACCGGGCTGACGCCTCTTCCAGCCGCCCTTCGTGCAGGCGGACCACCCGATCCATCTTTTCCGCCAGCCGCTCATTATGGGTGGCGACCAGAGCCGCCGATCCTTCGCCGCGCACCAGGCGCAGGAATTCGGCCAGCACCACGTCGGCAGTGCGCTCGTCCAGATTGCCGGTCGGCTCGTCCGCCAGCACCAGCGCCGGGCGATTGGCCAGCGCGCGGGCGACCGCGACGCGCTGCTGCTCGCCCCCCGACAACTGGCTCGGCCGATGATCGAGCCGATGGCCCAGCCCCAGCGCCGTCAGCAGCGATTCCGCGCGGGTCCGCGCCGCCTCCATGGTCGCGTCCTTGATCACCTGCGGCAGCACGACATTTTCGGTCGCGTTGAAATCGGGCAACAGGTGGTGGAACTGATAGACGAAGCCCAGCGCATCGCGGCGCAGGCGGGTGCGCCCGTCATTGTCGAGCTTGGCCGCTTCCTCGCCGGCGATGCGGATCGATCCGTCGAACCCGCCTTCCAGCAGGCCGACCGCCTGCAACAGCGTCGACTTGCCCGAGCCCGAGGGGCCGAGCAGCGCGACGATCTCGCCCGGCCCGACCGTCAGGTCGACGCCGCGCAGCACGTCGATGGTGACCCCGCCCTGGGTGAAGCTGCGGGACAGGCCGCTGACCTTGAGGACATCATTCATAGCGCAGCACCTGGACCGGATCGGTATTGGCAGCCTTGAAGGCCGGATAGAGGGTGGCGAGGAAGCTGAAGACCAGCGCCATCAGACAGATGATCACAATCTCGACCGGATCGGGCTTGGAGGGCAATTCGGTCAGGAAGCGGATCGAGGGATCCCACAGATTCTGCCCGGTAACGAACTGGATCACATTCACCACGCTCTGGCGGAAGAAGAGGAAGGTGAAGCCCAGCGCCATGCCGGCGACCATGCCCAGCGTGCCGATGGTCACGCCGACGGTCATGAAGATCTTCACCAGCCCGCTTCGGCTCGCCCCCATGGTCCGCAGGATCGCGATGTCGCGGGTCTTGGCGCGCACCAGCATGATCAGCGAAGACAGGATGTTGAACACCGCGACCAGCACGATGATCGACAGCACGACGAACATCGCCACCCGCTCGACCGCCAGCGCCTCGAACAGGCTGGCATTCATCTGGCGCCAGTCCTGCACCACGGCGCGGCCCGCGACCTTGGCCGCCAGCGGTTCCAATATCTGGCCAACCTTGTCGGCATTGACCGTCTCGACCTCGATCATGCTGACGACATCGCCCAGCAGCAGCAGCGTCTGCGCATCCTCGATCGGCATGACCACAAAGGCCTTGTCATAATCATAGACGCCGACCTCGAAGATGGCGGCGACCTGATAGGATATCTGGCGCGGCATCGTGCCGAACGGGGTCGCGCGGCCAGCCGGGTTCATGATGCTGATATGGTCGCCAACCTGGATGCCCAGATTTTCCGCCAGGCGGACACCAATGCCGACCTTCTCGCTATTGGCGGTCAGCGCATTGAGGTCACCGGCGACGATCTTGCCCTTGAGCGTCGTGTTGCTGCGAATGTCGGGCACGGTCATGCCACGCACCAGCACGCCCTCGACCCGCCCCTGATAAAGGCCAAGTAGGGGCTGCTCGATCAGCGGGGTCGCGCTGGTGACGCCCGGCGTCGCCTTCGCTTCCTTCAGCACATCGCGCCAGTCGGGCAGGCGCCCGCCATAGCCCTGCACCACGGCATGGCCGTTGAGGCCGACAATCTTGTCGAACAGCTCCGCGCGGAACCCGTTCATGACGCTCATGACGATGATGAGCGCGGCGACTCCGAGCATGACCGCGGCCAGGCTGATGCCGGCGACGAGGAAGATGAAGCCTTCCCCCTTGCCCGGCAGCAAATAGCGCTTGGCGATCATGCGTTCGTAGCGGGATAGAATCATGGTGGCGCGAATGGCCCTTCTGGTAGTGATGCGGCCGGTCTAGCAGGCTGAGCCTTAACGGCAAGGATTGCGGAATTGTTGCACGCGGGACACAGGCCGATACAGAAAATCACAGAGGCCGGATTTTGCCCGTGACAGCAGGCTGCGCCAGTCATAGCAAGGCTCCCGAGGCACAGGCAAAAGGCCGTGGTTCAGGGATACTGCTTCCCACTTCAAGCTTAGGGGGCTGAGAAGTCGGTAGAGGCAGGCCAAGGGGGAGACGAGCAATCGTCCATTAAGTGCCCGGATTGCGAAAGCGGTCCGGGCACTTTTTTGTTCAGCGACTCTTGGGCCCCCTTCCCGCTTAACTTCGCACATTTCCCGCACATCTTGGCATTTTCGGATTCAAGACGGAAATTTTGTTACGCTTCCGTCCATTTTCCATGCCCTCTTCTCGCCAGTCTATCGCCTGCGGGCGCTGTAGGACAGGCGGCGCGATGCTTCGCCCTGCCCCCTCTTGAACAACGCAAAGAGCCAACCATATCAATCCCGTCCGGCCGCCACATGGGGCCGGGCGCAAGCATAGGCCGGACGCCGAAGACCGGGTCCGGCAGGATCATTTTGCTCTGTTGGAGATTATGAGCATGCGTGGTTTCGACCTTACCCCCTATCGCCGCTCGACCGTCGGCTTCGATCGTCTGTTCGACCTGATCGAGAATAATGCCCGTCTGGCGCAGGGCGACAATTACCCGCCATTCAACATCGAACGCCTGGCCGAGGACCGCTATCGCGTGACCCTGGCCGTCGCCGGCTTCCGTCCCGAGGAAATCGACATCACCGCCCAGCAGAACCTGCTCCAGGTGATCGGCCGCAAGGACGAGACCAATGCCGACCGTTCCAAGTTCCTGCATGTCGGCATCGCCAATCGCAGCTTCGAACGCCGCTTCGAACTGGCGGATTTCGTCCGCGTCGAAAAGGCGGACCTGGCCGACGGCCTGCTGGTGATCGAACTGGTGCGCGAAGTGCCCGAAGCGATGAAGCCCAAGAAGATCGCCGTGAATGGCGGCCATCTGGTCGACATCAACAAGGATCGCGACGCCGCCTGATCCGGCCATCCGAAACAAGCACAGGGCGCGACCGCAAGGTTGCGCCCTTCTTGCTGCCCGCCGTTCAGCGCGCCTGTTGCGGTGGCGGCATCGGGATGGCGCTAATCGTGACATTGCCGAACATCACCAGCCCCGCGACGATCATCAACACCCCGCGCTTGCGGTCGCCCCGCTTCACGATCGCGTAAATTCCCCCGCCGGTCAGCAGGATACCCGCCAGCATCAATATCGAAAGGATCATGCCCGCCATGGGCCAGTCCATAGGCGCCTAGCTGGACTGTGGCAATTGGCGGCCCATGCCCCTATGAGGCGCGCAGAAACGAATCACCCCAAGCCGCAGGGGAACGCACCCATGAAAATCGCCATCGCTTCCGATCATGCCGCCGTCGACCTGAAGGCCGAACTTGCGCTATGGTTGCGCGACGAGGGCCATGAGGTCGCCGACCTCGGCCCGGCCACCGCCGACCGCGTCGATTATCCCGATTTTGGTTACAAGCTCGCGACCGCCGTCGCATCGGGCGAAGCGGAACGCGGCATCGCGCTCTGCGGTTCGGGCATCGGCATCTCGATCGCCGTCAATCGCAACCCGGCCTGCCGCTGCGCCCTGGTAGGCGAACCGCTGTCGGCCGCGTTGTCGCGCGAGCATAATGACGCCAACGTCCTGGCCATGGGTGCGCGCCTGACCGGCGTCGACATGGCCAAGGCCTGCGTCACCGCCTTCCTCACCACCGAGTTCGGCGGTGGCCGCCATGCCGGCCGCGTCGAGAAACTGTCCCAGCCCGCGCTCTGAAAGGACTTGAGATGAGCACCGAAACCCTCACCCAGCCCAACCTGTCCGACATTCGTTCGGAAGGCTATTTCACCGCAGGCCTAGCCGCTGCCGATCCGGCCGTGTTCGCCGGCGTTGCCCAGGAACTGAAGCGCGAGCAGACCCAGATCGAGCTGATCGCGTCGGAAAATATCGTGTCGCAGGCCGTGCTCGAAGCGCAGGGCAGCGTCTTCACCAACAAATATGCCGAAGGCTATCCGGGCAAGCGCTATTATCAGGGCTGCGCCCCTTCGGACGTGGTGGAACAACTTGCCATCGACCGCGCGAAGGAACTGTTCGGCTGCCAGTTCGCCAACGTCCAGCCCCATTCGGGCGCGCAGGCCAATGGCGGCGTCATGCTGGCGCTGGTGAAGCCCGGCGAAACCATCATGGGCCTGTCGCTCGACGCTGGTGGTCACCTGACCCACGGTTCCAAGCCCAGCATGTCGGGCAAGTGGTTCAACGCCGTGCAATATGGCGTGCGCGAAGACACCCATCTGATCGACTATGACGATGTCGAGCGCCAGGCGATCGAATGCCAGCCCAAGCTGATCATCGCCGGCGGCAGCGCCTATCCGCGCCAGATCGACTTCGCCCGCTTCCGCGCGATCGCGGACAAGGTCGGCGCGCTGTTCATGGTCGACATGGCCCATTTCGCCGGCCTGGTCGCCGGTGGCGCCCACCCCTCGCCCTTCGGCCATGCCCATGTCGTGACCACCACCACGCACAAGACGCTGCGTGGTCCGCGTGGCGGCATGATCATGACCGATGACGAAGCGATCGCGAAGAAGATCAATTCGGCGATCTTCCCCGGCCTTCAGGGTGGCCCGCTGATGCACGTCATCGCCGCCAAGGCGGTCGCTTTCGGCGAAGCGCTGCAGCCCGAATTCAAGACCTATGCCCAGGCGATCGTCACCAACGCGAAGGCACTGGCCGGCAAGCTGGAGCAGCGCGGCCTGGCCGTGGTCTCGGGCGGCACCGACACCCACCTCGCCCTCATCGACCTGCGCCCCTATGGCATTTCGGGCAAGGATGCGGACGAGGCGCTGGAACGCAGCTTCATCACCTGCAACAAGAATGGCGTGCCGGGCGACCCGTTGCCGCCGACCAAGACCAGCGGCATCCGCGTCGGTTCGCCGGCCGGCACCACCCGCGGCTTCGGCGTCGCCGAGTTCGAGGATATCGGTGACATGATCGCCGACGTTCTGGAAGGCCT
The DNA here is from genome assembly GCF_049472635.1 of Sphingobium salicis subsp. salicis. NCBI lineage: Bacteria > Pseudomonadati > Pseudomonadota > Alphaproteobacteria > Sphingomonadales > Sphingobiaceae > Sphingobium > Sphingobium salicis. The sequence continues at coordinate 978,629 of NZ_JAYRCS010000001.1, read as the reverse complement.
GCGCGACAATGGCGAAGCCGGCGATGCCGCCGTCGAAGCCAGCGTCCGCGAGCGTGTCGCCGCGCTCTGCGCCCGCTTCCCCATCTATCAGGGGTAAGCCCGCTTGCGCTGCCCTTTCTGCGCCCATGAGGACAGCCAGGTGAAGGACAGCCGGCCGACGGAGGATGGCAATGCCATTCGCCGTCGCCGGCAGTGCGAAGCCTGCGGCGCGCGCTTCACCACCTTCGAGCGCATCCAGTTGCGCGACATCTGGGTGGTGAAGAGCGAAGGCCGCAAGGAAGCGTTCGAGCGCGACAAGCTGGCCCGCTCCATCGGCATCGCCTGCCGCAAGCGGCCGATCGACCCGAGCCGGATCGAGAAGCTGATTTCGGGCATCCAGCGCCAGCTGGAAACCAGCGGCGAGAGCGAGATCCCGGCGCGATCGATCGGCGAGATGGTGATGGAGGGTCTGAAACGCCTCGACAGCGTCGCCTATATCCGCTTCGCCAGCGTCTACAAGGACTTCACCGACGCCCGCGACTTCGAGGATTTCGCCAGCACGGTGAAGGAGGTCGGGAGTGAATGAGACGGAAGGCGCTATAATCTTCCGTTCGGCCTGAGCGAAGTCGAAGGCCCCAACCGAGCGAAGCGAGGGCGAGGAGACGGCATGGCGTTCTATTGCTATATACTGCGATGCGCCGACGGCTCCTATTATACGGGCCACACCGACGATCTCGACGCCCGCTTCGCCGCCCATCAATCGGGCATCATCAAGGGCTACACATCGGAACGGCTGCCGGTCGAACGGATGTGGTCCGCCGAATTCCCGACCCGCGCCGAGGCGCTGGCCAGCGAGTTGCAGATCAAGGGCTGGTCGCGCAAGAAGAAGGAGGCCTTGATCGCGGAAGACTGGCAGAAGCTCAAGGCGGCTTCCGTCTCACCCACTTCGCCTTCGCTCAGTGACGCCCTTCGACTTCGCTCAGGGCGAACGGAAGTGGAGGCAGACGAGAAAATTGGTTCCATGAATATAGACACCTCCCCCCTCCCCCCCGTCATCGTCCTGGTCCGCCCGCAATTGGGCGAGAATATCGGCAAGGCGGCGCGGGCGATGCTGAATTTCGGGCTGACCGAGATGCGGCTTGTCTCCCCGCGCGACGGCTGGCCCAATCCCGATGCCGGTCCTGCGGCGGCGGGCGCGGACTTCATCCTGGACAAGGCGCAGGTCTATGAGACGCTGGCCGACGCGGTTGCCGACTGCGCCCATGTCTATGCCACCACCGTGCGCAAGCGCGGCGTCACCAAGCCGGTGGTCACGCCCGAGGAGGCGGCGCAGGAAATCCATGCCGCACAGGGCCGCTGCGCCTATGTATTCGGCCCGGAACGCTCGGGGCTGGAGACCGAGGATGTCGCGCTCGCCCGCAAGATTCTGACCGTGCCGATCAACCCGGAATTCGGATCCCTGAACCTCGCCCAGGCAGTGATCCTGTGCGCCTATGAATGGTCCAAGCAGGCCAATCTGGCCCAGCCGACCGTGACCGAGCTGGGCGAGCCCGCACCGCAGGAGGAGCTGGAAGGCATGATCCTGCAGCTCAACACGCTGCTGGAGAAGGTCGGCTATTTCTTCCCGCCCGACCGCGCGCCAGCGACCAAGCTGACGCTGCGCAACCTGCTTACCAAGCCGGGCTGGAACCATCTGGAGGTGCGCACGCTCCGCGGCGTGCTGTCACACCTCAACCGACCGCGCGAGCGTTAACCCCGCGTGCGGTCATACTCGGCCATTTCATAGGCGATCGAGGCTTCGACCAGCTGCTCCCACAGCTCCGCGATCACGTCGCCGGGCGCGCCCAGCCGCTCGGCCTCCGCGCGGGCATTGTCGATCACCTGACGCTTGCGCGCCTCGTCGCGGACGGCGCCACGATCCGGCTTGATCCGGGCGGCGGCGCGCATATGGGCAAAACGCTGGTCAAGCAGGGCGACGAGCTGGCGGTCGAGGGCGTCGACACCGGCGCGCACCTCGGTCATGCTGGTATAGTCTTCGGGCTTCATGGCCGCCGGATTAGGCCGCGCTCCGCCGGCTGTCGAGGCCCCAGTGGCGACAGATGTCTGGGCTTGACATAATATCCGACCTTCTCCATAGGCGCGCCTTCGCGATTGGCCCCGCATCCCGGTGAAGCGGCGGCCCTGTCCCTGAAACATGGAAACAGGCGATGACCGGGAAGCCTTCGTCCTCCGCTTGCTGCGGACCTCGGTTCATCGGATCCGGAGGGCGGATAACGTAGTATGCAGTTGTAAGGAATTAGGTATGTCGAAGCGCTCTAGCGCCAAGTACAAGCTCGACCGTCGCATGGGCGAGAACATCTGGGGTCGCCCGAAGAGCCCGGTCAACAAGCGCGAATATGGCCCCGGTCAGCACGGCCAGCGCCGCAAGGGCAAGATGTCGGACTACGGCATCCAGCTGCGCGCCAAGCAGAAGCTGAAGGGCTATTACGGCGACATCACCGAGAAGCAGTTCAAGAAGAACTATTTCGAAGCCAGCCGCATGAAGGGCGACACCGGCCAGAACCTGATCGGTCTGCTGGAGCGCCGCCTGGACGCCGTCGTGTACCGCGCCAAGTTCGCGCCGACCATCTTCTCGGCTCGTCAGATCGTTTCGCACGGCCACATCTATGTGAACGGCGTGAAGTGCAACATCGCCTCGCGTCTGGTGAAGCCGGGCGACGAGATCACCCTGGGCAAGAAGGCGCAGGAAATGGCGCTGGTTCTGGAAGCGCAGAGCCTGCCCGAGCGTGACATCCCCGACTATGTCGCCCCCGACGGCGCCACCAAGGTCACCTATGTCCGCGTTCCGACGCTGGACGAAGTGCCCTACCCGGTGAAGATGGAACCGAATCTGGTCGTCGAATTCTATTCGCGCTAATCGGTCCTTCCGGACAGAATTTGGAGAAGGGCGGCCCCGCAAGGGACCGCCCTTTTCTTTTGGCCTTTTTCTTTGGCCTTTTTCTTTGGCCTTTTTCCTGGCCCTCGCCTCGCCTGGACGCAGGACAAAAAAAGGGAGGCCCGAAGCCTCCCCTTTCCTTTTCCTATTTCCCCGCCTGCAACAGGAAGTCTGCACTCTGCTGAAGCATGTCCGCCCGCGCATCGCTGTCGTTCAGCCCGTGGGTCAGCCCGTCATAGACGACCAGCCGGCTGCGCTTGCCCGCACCTTCCAGCTTGGACTGCATCGCACGCGCCTGGCTGATGTCGACATTGCCATCGTCGGTCCCGTGGAACATCAATACCGGCGCACGGAATTCAGCGGCATGGTTGATCGGCGATGCGTCCGCTGCATCGCTGCCGGTGCCCATGCGCTGCTGCTGCAACAGATAATCGGCGTTATATTGCGACCGCCGGATACGATCGGCAAAGTCGGTCACCGGCGCGATCGCTACCACCGCCTTGAACAATTTGGGATCGACCGCCTGCGCCTGCAGGGCCGCATAGCCGCCATAAGACCAGCCTGCGATGGCCAGCTTCGCGGGATCGGCGATCCCCTCCGCCACCAGCCAGCGCCCCGCATCGACGATATCGCCGATCGCCGTCCGCCAGGAACGATAGCCGTTTTGCATCAGCCATTGCTCGCCGAAACCGGCCGACCCACGAAACTGCGGCTGGATCACGGCAAAGCCACGCGCGGCATAATATTGCGAGAGCCAGTCAAAGCCCCATTCATCGCGCGATTCTGGCCCGCCATGGGGCATCACGATCGCCGGCAGCCCTTTCGCGCTATCCTTGCCCGGCGGCAGGGTCAGATAGGCGGGGATGACCGTGCCGTCCGACGCCTTGTAGGAAATCGACTTCATCTGTGCCAGGGTCTGCCCTGCCAGTTCCGGGCGATCGGGCATCACCGGCGACAATTTCTTGGCGGTGCGATCGAACAGATAATATTGGCCGGGATCGGTATCGCTGCCGGCCCAGACCAGAACGCGCTGCCGATCCTGGCTCATGTCGCCAATATAGACCGCCTTGCCGCCCAGCGCCTTGCCGAGCGACGCCACCAGAGCCTTCACCTGCTCGTCGAAATAGACGACCTCGCCATGATCCTCACTGAACCCCGCCCCGACCACGTGGCGATCGCGGCCGACCTGCACCAGACTGGTAACGTCGACGTTCGGATGGGCGTATACGACCTTTTTCTCGAGGCTTGGGTTGAGCGCGATGCTGACGAGCGCCTGCCGACCATCAACCTGCTCCAGGCCATAGGCAATATCCTTGTCCGCATCGACGGCGAAGGGGACAAAACCGGTGCGATCGCGCATGTCATAAACACTCAGGCTACTCCAATCATTCTTGCCCTTGGAACGATAGAGATAACGGAATGTGCCCTTGGCATAACCCGACCCCTTATTCTCCTGGAGGCCAATGACCCGAACGGTGCCACGACCGTCCGATATATAATCAAAGGCCAACGGCTGAGGCTGTTCGATGCGCTTGGTTCCACCGGTGCGGGTATCGACACGATCGACGCCAAGCCCCTGCAGCTTCTGATCGATCAGGCTGCCAACCTTTGCTTCGGGGACATAGGATCGGGTCATCAACACCGATCCTTCCTCGCCCGCCGTCAGGTCGATGATCTCGCCGCCACGCAGGTCGAAGCCCAGGGCATTTTCACCATGCCGCTTGCTGAGCGAGCGAATATTGCCGCCGGCGGCGTCGACCGCGAAGATGCTGCTAAAGCCATAGACATCGTCGCCGACCCGGCTTTCTCCGCCGATGGTACAGGCCAGCCGATCGTTCGAAGCCCAGTTGCAGCGATACAGATATTCCGGCTTCCCGCTCGCGCCGGCGACCACCTTGGGTTCCGCACCTTCCTGCGCATTGAGCACATAGGTGCGGGTCGTTCGCCCTGCGCCAGCCGTGACCAGCGCAATCTTCTGCCCGTCCGGCGACAGGCTGGCAGAAATCACCGTTTCCCGCGCACCAAAGGCCTTGGCCAGCGCATCCGGCTCGGCATGGGCGATGGCCGACAGCGAACAGAAACCCATCAGCGCGCCCAGGCGCACCGTGCTTGCAACATAATTCATTCTGGAAAAACGCTCCCCCCAATTCCCCAGCCCGATTGCTAACCAAGTGCATCAATTGTGACAATCGGCATTTCTTGCCCTCGGCCCATCGCAGTGGCATCAGGCGCATTCCATAAAGACAAGGGTTCCTTCCATGCGCAGCTCCGTTGCGGCGATCGCCGCCGTTCTCGCCCTTTCCGCTCCCGCCCTGACACCCGCCGTCGCGCTGGCCGCCCCGGCCGCCAAGAGCGACGCCGCCCCCTCGATCGACACGATGAAGCGGCTGGTGAAGGAGCTTTCGTCCGACGCTTACGAGGGCCGCGCGCCCGGCACCGTGGGCGAGGAAAAGACGCTGGCGCTGCTGACCGCCGAGTTCGAGAAGCTGGGCCTCAAACCCGGCAACAAGGGCAGCTGGTTCCAGGACGTGCCGCTGGTGGAGATCACCGCCAAGAATGTCTCGCCCTTGAGCTTCACCGGCGGCAAGGCCCCGGTCACCGCCGCCTATGGTCCGGAAATGGTGATCGGCACCTATCGCACCACCCAGCCCCGGATCGAGGTGAAGGACAGCCCGGTCGTGTTCGTTGGCTATGGCATCAACGCCCCGGAAAAGGGCTGGAACGACTATGCCGGCCTGGACGTGAAGGGCAAGACGGTGCTGATCCTGGTCAATGACCCGGATTATCAGACGCCGGGCCTCACCGGTCCGTTCAATGGCCGCGCCATGACCTATTATGGCCGCTGGACCTACAAGTTCGAGGAAGCCGCGCGCCAGGGCGCCGCCGCCGCGATCATCATCCACGACACCGAGCCGGCCGCCTATGGCTGGAACGTCGTCCAGTCGAGCTGGACCGGGTCGCAGCATGTCGCCGACAATCCGGGCGGCAATGCCGGCCAGTCGGCCGCGATCGGCTGGATCCAGAAGGACAAGGCCGCCGCACTGTTCGCCGACGCCGGCCTCAACCTCGACCAGCAGATGGCCGCCGCCAAGCAGAAGGGCTTCACGGCCGTGCCGCTGGGGGCGATCAAGGCCAATGTCTCGTTCGACAATGACCTGCGCAAGCATGCGTCGAAGAATGTCGTCGCCCTGCTGCCCGGCAAGACCCGCCCCGACGAATATGTGCTCTACAGCGCCCATTGGGACCATCTGGGCCACTGCCAGGCGGCGCCCGACGGCGACGATATCTGCAACGGCGCGGTCGACAATGCCACCGGCACCGCTGCGCTGGTCGCCCTGGCCCAGGCCAATGTGAAGGCCGGCCCGTCCGACCGCAGCCAGGTGTTCCTGGCCGTCACCGGTGAGGAATCGGGCCTGCTGGGTTCGGCCTATTATGGCGACAACCCGGTCTTCCCGTTCAGCAAGACCGTCGGCGGCGTCAACATGGATGCCTTGAGCGTCGCGGGCCTCGCCAAGAATGTCGTCGTCATCGGCAAGGGCAAGTCGCAGCTCGACGCCTATCTCGACCGGGCACTGGGCGCGCAGGGCCGCGTCGCCACGCTCGAACCGACCCCGGAAAAGGGCTATTATTACCGTTCCGACCATTTCAGCTTCGCCAAGCATGGCCTGCCGATGCTCTATTTCGAGGGCGGCGAGGATCTGGTGAAGGGCGGCACCGCCGCCGGCATGGCCGCGGCGGAGGATTATACCGAGCATCGCTATCACGGCCCCAAGGACGAATATGATCCCAATTGGGACTGGACCGGCGTCGCCGCCGACCTGAAGCTCTATTATGATGTCGGCCGCGCGCTCGCGAATACGACCGACTGGCCCAACTGGGTCGATGGCGACGAATTCCGCGCCATCCGCGACAAGGACCGCGCGGGCAAATAAGCATCGTCAAGGCCGGCGACAGCATGGGGACGCTGTCGCCGGCCTTTCATCTTCGGGGCTATAAGGGGGATCATGACCCAGAAATTCGACAGGCGCATGTTGCCGATCACATCGGCCATGGCGGCGGCCCTGCTCGCCACCGGCTGCTCGCGCAGTCCTGACACGGCCGACCGCGACGTGCGTGTGTGCCGCGATGCGCAGGGGCGCCGGGTCGAGGACCGCAATTGCAGCTGGGGCGGCAGCGGCGGCGGCCATGGCTGGTATTATCTGGGCCGGGGCAGCGCGGTCGCGCGCGTGGGCGAACGGGTCGGTGGCGGGTCGATCGCCCCCTCCTATGGCCATAGCTACAGCCCGGCATCCTCGGCCAATGTGACGCGCGGCGGCCTTGGCCTGTCGGGGCGCAGCGGCCACAGCTGATGGAACGGATCGCCTGCACGCCGCGCCCGCACTGGCAGGCCCGCGTCGAGCATCTGGGCCTGGTCTGGCATGGCGCCGATGCCCAGCCCTATTGGGATGAAAGCGCCTGCTATCGCTTCAGCCCGGACGAGATCGCGGAGATCGAGCAGGCTACCGCCGAACTCTATCGCCTGTTCCTCGCCGCCGGCCAGCATGTGCTGGATCAGAATCTGCTCGGCAGCTTCGGCATTCCCGATTTCTGTCATCAGGCGATCCGCGAGGCGTGGGACGGAGAGCCGGCCGCGCTCAACTATGGCCGCTTTGACCTCGGCTATGACGGCGCCGGTCCGCCCAAATTGTTCGAATTCAACTGCGACACGCCGACCAGCCTGCTGGAAGCATCGGTGATCCAGTGGGACTGGAAGGAGGCCCTCTTTCCCGCCGCCGACCAGTTTAACAGCCTGCACGAGCGGCTGGTCGACCGCTGGCGCGCCATCGCCCCGCCGCGTGGCACGTCGATGCTGCACCTCACCTATGTCGACGGCAATATGGGCGAGGATGCCGTGACAGTCGCCTATATGGCCGACACGGCGCGCGAAGCGGGGATCGACACCCAGTTGATCCAGACCCAGCAACTGGGATGGGACCATCAGCGCCGCCGCTTCGTCGATCTCGACAATCGGCCGATCGATGCCCTCTTCCACCTCTATCCCTGGGAATGGATCGTCCACGAACCTTTTGGTCGGGAAGTGGTGGAAAGCCTGTCCTCCACCCTGTGGATCGAGCCGATCTGGAAGATGATCTGGAGCAACAAGGCAATATTGCCGATCCTGTGGGATCTGTTCCCCGGCCACCCCAATTTGCTGGAGACCAGCCGCCTGGCCATGACCGGCGACCATGTGGTGAAACCGCTGCTGTCGCGCGAGGGCGCCAATATCCGCCTCGTCCAAGATGGCGAGACGGTCGCGCAGAGCGGCGGCGACTATGGCGAGGAAGGCTTCATCTACCAGCGGCTCTATACCCTGCCCGGTGCGGGCGACCGGCGGCCGGTGCTGGGCAGCTGGGTGGTGGATGGAGACCCGGCCGGCATGGGCATTCGCGAGGATGGACCGATCACCGGCAACGCTGCGCGGTTCGTGCCGCACATCATCGGCTGAAGGTTCAGCGCGGGTTCAGCGCCGGGAACCGACCTTGCCCCGTCCTTGTAGGAGCAACGCCATGCGCATCCCCCTTGCCCTGCCCAGCCTGTTTCTGACCGCCCTCGCTCTGCCCGCCGCGCTGCCCGCGCAAATCGCGCCCAAGACAGAGCCGACCGCACCGCCCGGCCCGGTCAATGTCCGGGTCGAGCCTCGGCCATCCGGCGACTATGAACTGGATCGCGCGCGTCAGGACATACGCGACGGACGCAAGAGCGGCACGCTCAGCAGGAAACAGGCGCGCGCGCTGCGGCGAGAGGCCGACCGCGCCGACGCCCAGGCCGATCGCAGCGCCCGCGATGGCCTGAGCTACTCAGAGCAGCGCGAAATAGACATGCAAGGCCGCGCCCTGCAGAGCCTGACCGAGGCCCAGCGCAGCCAGCCGGGCGGAAAACGGCCTTAGGGCTTAATGGGTGGTTTCCCGCCATTCCCCTCCCGTAAACGGGAGGGGGAGCGAGACTTATGCGCGCAGCGCATTAGTCGCAGCGGGGTGGGCTTGTCCGACGTCCAGCCCACCCCCTAACCCCCTCCCGCCTGCGGGAGGGGGAACAGCCCACAAATGATCGCCCCCTCTCACTGCCCCGCCGGGGCATAGGTCCAGTTCTGGGCGTTACTGCCGTCCATCATCGCGGTTTCGGCCATCAGCAACCGGCCTTCGCGCCAGTAGCGGATGCGCTGGGGGTAATCATGGTCGGGATTGGCGAAGCTGATGTCGCGCACACCCTGCTCCAGCACGGGGAAGATCGTCTCCTTGCCGCCCTCCGGCGCCGCATGCAGCGTCAGCGTTCCGTCCGCCGCGCGCACGATCCGCATCACCTCCCAGCTTTGCAGGCTTTCGCCCCGCCCGCTGCGGCCCATGCCGATCATCACCCCGCCGCGCGGCAGCGACCAGAGTTCCTCGGTCCAACGGTCGCCCCGTTCCTGCTGCCATTCGCCGGTCAGCCATTCGGGCAGGTCCGCCGCCTGCGCCAGCGGTGCCCCGCCCAGCATCAGCGCCGCCAGCATGATCGATACGCTCTTCTTCACCCGCTACACCCTCTGTCCAGACCCGCGACCCTGCGCTATGGAGCGCGCAACATCTCTCCCGCTATCTCGGACCGGCCAGCGCGCCGGGCAAGGACAAATCTATGACTTTTCGCATGCCTGCCGAATGGGCGCCGCACGACTGGACCTGGATCGGCTTTCCGACCAACCCGGACGAATGGCCCGGCGCCTTTGACGGCGCGCGTCGCCAGATCGCCGATTTCGCCAGTGCGCTCCACGCCGATGGCAAGGGCGAGGAGGTGCGTCTGGTCGTCGCCAATGAGGCGGATGCCGACGCTGCGCGTGCGCTGGTCGCGCCGGGCGTCACCATCGCCGTCCACAATCTGGGCGACGTATGGCTGCGCGACACCGCGCCGATCGCCGTGCTGAACGGCGTGACCGGGGAGCGCGCACTGGTCGATTTCGGCTTCAACGGCTGGGGCGGCAAATATCAGATGCCCGGTGACGAGGATATCGGCGCGCGCCTGGCCGCAACCACCGGCATGGCGACCTCCACCCAGAATTGGGTGTTCGAGGGCGGCGCGATCGACACCGACGGCACCGGCCTGTTCGTGACGACCGAACAATGCCTGCTCAACCCCAACCGCAACCCGGACCTCGACCGCGGCAAGATCGAGACGCTGCTGGCCGGCGCGCTGGGCCTGTCCGACATGCTGTGGCTGGGCGATGGCCTGCTCAACGACCATACCGACGGCCATGTCGACAATCTCGCCCGCTTCGTCGCGCCGGGCAAGCTGGCGCTGCCGATCGCGACCACCCCGGACGATCCCAACACCGCCATCTATGCCGACGCCCGCGCCCGCGCCAAGGCGCATGGCGTCGACGTGGTCGACATCCCCTCGCCCGGCCTGGTGCTGGTGGATGGCGAGGCGATCCCGGCCAGCTACATGAATTTCTATGTCGGCAATGCCGCCGTCATCGTCCCTATCTATGGCCAGCCCAATGATCAGGCGGCGCTCGACGCCTTCGCCCCCTTCTTTCCGGGGCGCCATATCATCGGCCTGCGCAGCGACGCGATCCTGTCGGGCGGCGGCAGCTTCCATTGCTGCAGCCAGCAGATGCCCTCGCTGGTCTAAGGGTTAGTCCCCCGTTGCGGGGATGCGCATGCGGGCGCAATTTCCGGGCCGGGCGACACAGCATCGCCCGGCTTCAGGAGCATTGCCCCATGTTTCGTCCTACCCTTGCCACTACACTGATCCTGCTGGCCGCAAGCGCCGGCACCGCCCAATTGCCCAGCATCATCGGCATGGGCGCCGACAATGCCGCCGGCGTGCTGGGCTATTGCGTCAAGAACCGGCTCGTTGATGCGACCAGCGCCAATGCCGTGCTGGACAAGCTGCACAAGAAACCGGGCGTAAAGGGCTCGGGCGCCTTCAAGTCCGGCGAGACCGGCATCATCCACGCCGGCAAGAAGGACATTTCGCTCGACAGCCTGAAGGGCGATGCCAAGGGCAAGATGTGCTCCATGGTGCTCAAGCAATCGGCCTCCCTGCTATAGGCGCTTCCCGGTAGCGCGGCGGCGCCATAGCCCCTATATCGCGCGGCGAACCCATCATGGAGTGATGAATGACCCGCGTGACCGTCGCCGCCCTGCAGCTCGCCTTTTCGGACGACATGGCCGACAATATCGCCATGGTCGCCGATCATGTGACCAAGGCCGCCGCCCGCGGCGCGAAGATCATCCTGCCGCCCGAACTGTTCGAGGGCCATTATTTCTGCAGGGTCGAGGACGAAGCCCTGTTCGACCGCGCCCAGCCGACCGACCAGCACCCCGCCGTGCAGGAAATGCGCAAGCTGGCCAAGGATCTGGGCGTCTATATCCCGACCAGCTATTTCGAGCGGGACGGCCATCATTATTACAACTCGCTCGCCATGATCGATGATGAGGGCGAGATCATGGGCGTCTATCGCAAGAGCCACATCCCCGACGGTCCGGGCTATGAGGAAAAATATTATTTCCGCCCCGGCAATACCGGCTTCAAGGTGTGGCCGACAAAATATGGCACCGTGGGCGTCGGCATCTGCTGGGACCAATGGTATCCCGAAACCGCGCGCTGCATGGCGCTGATGGGCGCCGAAATGCTGTTCTACCCGACCGCGATCGGCTCCGAACCCTATGATGCGGAGCTGGACACCAGCCGGATGTGGCGCCGCGCGATGATCGGTCATGCGGTCAGCAACTGCATGCCGGTGATCGCCGCCAACCGCATCGGCGAGGAAGATGGCCAGAAATTCTACGGCCACAGCTTCATCAGCGACGAATGGGGCGATTTCCTCGCGGAGTCCGACGCCAGGGACAATGGCGCACTGGTCGCCACGCTGGACCTTGCCAAGGCAAAGATCCATCGCGCCGGCATGGGCTTCTTCCGCGATCGCCGCCCCGAACTCTACGGCCGCATCGCGCAGGATATCTGATGCCACATTATAGCCCGAGCCGGATCGACTGATGCAGTCGATCCTGGTCTATATCGCCGCCGCCCTGGCAGAGATCGCCGGCTGCTTCGCCTTCTGGGCGTGGCTGCGGATGGACAAGTCGATGCTGTGGCTGATCCCCGGCACGGGCTCGCTGCTGCTCTTCGCCTGGCTGCTGACCCTGGTCGACGCGGCGGCGGCTGGCCGCGCCTATGCGGCCTATGGCGGCGTCTATATCAGCTCGGCGCTGCTCTGGCTCTGGCTGGTGGAGGGCGTGCGGCCGGACCGCTGGGACATGGCCGGCGTGGCGCTCAGCCTGGTCGGCGCCGGCGTCATCCTGTTCGGCCCGCACCGCGCCTAATTGGCGGACGTCAGCCCCGCCAGTTCCACCGCCCGCGCGAACACCGCCTCGAACATCTCCGCCGTCAGCCGGTTGGTATTCTGATTGTAGCGCGAACAATGATAGCTATCGATCAGCATCCGCCCGTCGGGCATGCGATGCTCCGCCCCATGGGCAAAGCGCGCCTTGGGCAACTTGCCACCAAGCACCTTCACCGCCGACTGATGGGCAATCTCGCCCAGCGCGACGAAGGTCCGCGCGCGCGGCAGTTGCGCCACGCCGTCGGCCAGGAAGGGGCGACAGGCATGGACTTCGGCCGGCACCGGCTTGTTCTGCGGCGGCAGGCAGCGGACCGAATTGATGATGATCGCGTCGCGCAGTTCCAGCCCGTCATCGACCCGCGCCTCATAATTGCCTTGCGCCAGGCCGAACTTCTTGAGCGTCGCGAAAAACAGCTCGCCCGCGACATCGCCGGTGAAGGGCCGACCCGTGCGGTTTGCCCCCTGCTTGCCCGGCGCCAGGCCGATGATGCCGATCCGCGCCATCGGGTCGCCAAAGGCGGGCACCGGCGCGTTCCACCAATCGGGATGTTCCGCCCGGCATTCCGCACGCAGCGCGACCAGGCGCGGGCAGAGCGGACAGTCGCGGGGCGGTTCTCTTGATAGGGGGCTTTGCAGGATCATGGCGCTCAGATAGGCGCTGCACCATGCCGGACACAAGCCGCCACCTTTATGCGCTCTCGATCGGGTCGAACCGGCCGCTCTCGGCCCAGCTGACGCCGCCGCGCCTGCTAGCCGAAGCCGTGCGCCAGATCGGCGCGCTCGGCGATGTCATTGCCCTGTCCCCGACGATCGAGACGCCGCCCCTCGGCCCCTCGCGCCGCCGCTTCGCCAATGCCGCGCTGCTGGTCGACAGCGCCCTGCCCCCGCCCGTCCTGCTGGCCGCGCTGCAGGGCATCGAGACCGGGCTTGGCCGCCGCCGTTTCCAGCGCTGGGGCGCGCGCCGGCTCGACATCGACATCATCCTCTGGTCGGGCGGACGCTGGCGCAGCCGTGATCTTCTGATCCCCCACCCCGCCTTTGCCCAGCGCGACTTCGTCCTGCGCCCGCTCAGCGCCATCGCGCCCGACTGGAAATGCCCGCCTTCCGGGCAGAGCGTGCGGCATCTCCATGCGCTTTTGCGAAAAGCATCCTATCATCGTGCCACAAGAGGTTGACCAGCCGCCCGCGCGCCACTAGTGCGAGCGGTCTCGACAGGGGGTCCATAGCTCAGTCGGTAGAGCAACTGACTTTTAATCAGTAGGTCGCTGGTTCGAACCCAGCTGGACTCACCATTTTAACCCTTATAAAACATCATCTTGATGGCACTTATGCCGCCGCAGCGCGCGACATCTTCCATCTGAGTTACCCAATAGGCACCGAAAAAGTCGGAGCAACGGGCTGCATCATTCGTGTCTGTTGTGATAATTTTCCATCAACGGCGCTTTCATCGTTCCCGAATTGTTCGCCTTCGGTATAGATGGTGGAAGCTTACCGCCGTTTGTGAGGTAGGGAATTGAAGTTCGTTGATCTGTTTTCGTGCGGTGGCGGAATATCCACTGGATTTGCCCGCACGGGGCGCTTCACGCCGATCGGTGCCGTGGACCTTGAGGTAGCTAAGCCCAGCCATCCAGTCGGCGCGACTGCCTGCAACGATACCTACGAGGCGAACCTAGGGCTCCGGCCCCTCTCTGCTGACCTTGCGGTTATTTCTCCTGAAGACGTCGCCGCCCACTTTGGGTTTAAGCCGAACGATGTTGACCTGCTCATTTCCTGTGCGCCCTGTACTGGCTTCAGCCAGAAGCAATCGCGCAACCATGCCCGCGATGATTCCCGCAACCACCTTGTCGAGCGCACGGCGGTCTATGCGGAGGCGTGGAAGCCGAAATATGTGGTGGTCGAGAACGTCAAGGAATTGCTTCGCGGACGACACAAACACCACTATCAGGGCCTTCATCGTCGGTTGACAGAACTTGGGTACGACGTCTTTGCCGAGGTGCACGATCTCAAACATCTGGGCCTTCCTCAGAGTCGTATTCGCTCCCTGATCGTTGCAAAATTGGGCGGTCGCTTCGAGTGGCACGTTCCGGAACGGCAATCGTTCGCGACTGTAAGGGACGCAATCGGCCACCTGCCTGCCGTTCAGGCGGGAGAGCAGCACCCTGACGACCCGATGCATGTGTCTCCTCGTATGACGGATGGGTCCATGGCGCGGATGCAGGCCATCCCGAAGGATGGGGGGAGTTGGACCGACATTCCAGAGAAACTGGCTCATTTGCGCATTCCGAGCATGAACTCGAAAAAGCCTGGGTCATTCCCCGACATTTACGGTAGGCTTGCATGGGACCGGCAGGCGCCGACGGTGACCCGCGAGTGCAGCCACCCCGGCAACGGCCGCTACTCTCATCCCGAGCAGGACAGGCTCCTTACAGTGAGGGAGATGGCTCTAATCCAAGGCTTCCCTGCCGATTACCAGTTCAAGGGAAGCTTGTCGTTCAAGTACCGACAAATCGGAGATGCTGTGCCGCCGGTGGTGGCGGCCCAGATAGCTCGCGCAATCCTTGCGGACATCGATGGGGAATTGGAGGCGACTTCGCAGGCTAGCGGCCAGTTGTCTCTATCTGTCTAACCGGGGCGGCCTAGCTCCCACCACGCGTGCAGCGGGCATAGTTCCGTATCCAGTCCTGAGATTGTGATTTTCTCGACACTGCCGTCAAGGACAAGCCTGAACGCTTTTCGGCCGTTCAATCTGACCTCTGCGCTAGTGCCACCGGCTTTTGTAATCTTCCCAAAATCTTTTGCCTCCAGATTTGCCACCGCGGCCAAGACATCTTTTGGGATTTCCCGAAGATCATAACGGACCCGTTCCTCGTTGCCGTAGCTCCGAAGCATGAAAATTCGCTCATATTCTTGGAGATGCGAGAGAATGCGTTCTTGCACCTGTTCGGGAGCATCCTCAGGACCGTTCAGGTCTCTGATCCACCGCGCCTCCATTAACTTTGAAATCGTGATCGACTTGGGATTTAAGCCCTTGGCGGCTTCAGTTTTAAGCGAGAAAAAGCGAGCATCGACTTCAAGGTCAGCGCCTCGGTGGACCATGCTGTCCGTTCGTTTCGCATCATGGCCGGTGCGTTTAAAGGATTGTTCGAGTATGTGTTCGAAGTTCTCCTTTTTCAGCGCCACTCCGCTTGATGCATGGTGCGCGGCAAGACGAGTAGAAAAATATTCGAATGCTTCTTCATCGAGAAAATCATTACGGATGTGCTCGCTAATTTGCTCTTCCGCAAATTTGGCGATGATGTCCGTAAGGACTTCAACTTGGATGGGGGAAAGTGATCGAAGGTGAACCGCACCGGGATTGCCGGAGGCCCTAACTCCTGAGAGTCCGTTTGGAAAATCAGGGATGAGCGTTTCGGCGTAGTAGGTTTCCACCCATGGCGACGAGGATCATCGCCTGTGAGACGTCGATGCGCTTTTCGTAGTCGCGGACCAGACGGCGCCATCGGGTCATCCATCCGAAGGTGCGTTCGACGACCCAGCGGCGCGGAAGCACCTTGAAGCCCTGCTGGCGATCGCTTCGACGGATGACCTCCACGACAAAGTCGAGGTAGCTGGCCTTGTCCATGAGCTTGAGGCGATCATAGGCGCCATCGGCAAAGAGATGCTTCACCCACGGCCAGCGCTTGCGGATGCCATCGAGGATCGCCTGAGCGCCTGCACTATCGGAGATATCGGCGGTAGTGAGGTTGACCATCAGCAAGCGTCCATCGGTGTCGACTGCGATATGCCGCTTGCGACCGACGATCTTCTTGCCTGCGTCAAAACCGCGCTTTTCTGCGGAAGGCGCCTTGACCGACTGGCTGTCGATGACCGCCGCACTGGGGCTGGCTTCTCGCCCCTCACGTTCTCGGTCCAACATCAATTCGATGTCGTGGATCGTCTGGAACAGGAACCTGCGTGCCAGCTCCCGAAACCAGCCATAGACCGTCTGCCAGGCGCCAAAATGGATCGGCAGCATCCGCCAACCACACCCCGATCGCACCAGATAGCGGACCGCGTTGATCACTTCGCGGAAATCCACCTCGCGGGGACGGCCTCGACGACCCGGCTTGGGCATCAACGGCGCAAGGCGATCCCATTCCTCATCGGTCAGGTCACTGGGATAACGCTTCGTCTTCTTCGCAATCTGGGCCATCCGCCCCCGGCTCTGCTGCGTCCACATCCAGAGCCTGAATCACGCAGATACGCCTATGACAACCCCTGCCGCCGATTTCCCAAACAGCCTCTGAGAGGAAGGGTCTACGATGAGCAAGACGACGAACAAGTTTGCACCCGAGGTTCGCGAGCGGGCGATCCGCATGGTTCTGGATCATGAAGGTGATTATCCTTCCCGCTGGGCGGCGATCACATCGGTGGCCGAGAAGATCGGGTGTTCCGGGCACACGCTGCTGGAATGGGTGAAGAAGTCCGAGGTGGACAGCGGCAAGCGCGGCGGGGTGCCGACGGAGACAGCCGAGAAGCTCAAGGCGCTTGAGCGTGAGGTCCGCGAACTGCGGCAAGCTAACGAGATCCTTCGCAAGGCGTCGGCATATTTTGCTCAGGCGGAGCTCGACCGCCCGTTCAAACGATGATCGCCTTTATCGATGAACATCGCGATGCCTATGGGGTCGAGCCGATCTGCCGGGTTCTGCCGATCGCCCCATCCACCTATCATGAGCGCGTCGCCAAACGACGCGACCCCGCACTGCAGTCCGCACGCATTCGACGAGACGAGGCTCTGAGGCCCGAGGTTTTGCGCGTGTTTGCGGAGAATTTCGGCGTTTACGGCGTGCGCAAGGTGTGGCGGCAGATGAAGCGCGAGGGTTTCGATGTTGCTCGCTGCACCGTGCAACGGCTCATGCGAGATCTTGGCTTGCAAGGGGTGATCCGGGGCAAGCCGGTGCGCACCACGATTGCCGATAAGGCAGCACCATGCCCGCTGGATCAGGTCAATCGCCAGTTTCATGCTCCGGCACCGAACATGCTCTGGGTCTCGGATTTCACCTATGTCGCGACCTGGGCGGGGTTCGTCTATGTCGCCTTCGTTATCGACGTCTACGCCCGCTACATCGTGGGCTGGCGCGTCAGCAGAACCGCGCACGCCGGCTTCGTGCTGGATGCGCTGGAGCAGGCTATCCACGATCGGCGGCCTGTTCACCGAGGCGGCCTGGTTCATCACAGCGACCGCGGATCGCAGTACGTGTCCATCAAATATACCGAGCGTCTCGCCGAAGCTGGCATCGAGCCGTCAGTTGGAAGCGTTGGAGACAGCTACGACAATGCTTTGGCCGAAACCATCAACGGTCTCTACAAAGCCGAGGTGATCCACCGTCGAGGGCCTTGGCGGTCGTTTGAGGCCGTTGAGTACGCTACGCTGGAATGGGTGGACTGGTTCAATAATCGGCGGCTCTTGGAGCCCATCGGAAACATCCCACCGGTCGAAGCCGAGCAGCGATATTATGCCATGCTGGACGACGTCCCACTGGCAGCCTAATTTAAATGAAATGGCCTTCGGCAATCCCGGTGCGGTTCAAGGGCATTGACTGCCTGCTCAATATCTTGCCGTTTTGCATTCTCGTCTGGCATGAATTTTCCACATTATTGAGTTCAGGAAACTATTGTGAGCCAGAGCCTGTCGGTCAAGGTCCGCACGGGCGTATTCCAGGGCTTCTCTTCAGGCTAACGTCGGAGTTTGATTGCGACAGACCGCCACTTAGCCCACTGTGCCTTCATTCAGCAGTGCGCTCGGGTGGCAACCGAGAACAGCTGCTAATCTGCCGACGATGGCGATAGATGGGTTGCCGCGGCCCGCCTGGATGCCGCGCAGATAGGTCTTCAGAGCCCGCGCCAGCGTTATGCCAGTCTCGGCCGCCCCCTCCGTCGGGTCCACGCCGGATCGTATCTGCGACATCAACGCCTTCGCCCGGTTACGAGCTTCGCGCGACCCGATCCGGTCGCAGCGGTCGATCTTGACCCGCACCGTCCTGACGTGACGCACGTCGCCCTGAACGGCATAGGAGCGCATTGTCTTGTGGCATATGACCATCAGGTCTTTGAGCTGCTCGTCCCGGTGGATGCCAGAGGCGAAAAGCAGGTCCCTGATGCGGGCTTCAGTGAGATTGCGTATGACCAAGCGACATTCCATTTCAAGCACAGCGCCGAGCACCGAACGGCCACTATCCTTCACTGCCGTCGACTGACGCCGAATGACTGAATGTCGCGGTTTTACGTGCCCGCGAGCCGCCCGATGACCATAATTGACCTCGAATGGCGCGATGTAGCGGGGCTTTCAATCAGTAGGTCGCTGGCTCGAACCCAGCTGCCCCCCAACATCGCGACAGCAACCGATCCCTGTGCATCCTTGCCGATCAAGCGCGCGCATCCACGCCATTTCTGCGCACGGCGCACAACTGTCGTGCCGACAAACGACAGGACAGGACGCGCCCGGATGATATCGAGCGGGCGACGCGCCCGCTGCCAATATCCGGGGCGCACACCGCGGTTTTCGAAAGGCGGGCGCGTCACCTTCCCATGACCCGACCTGCCCCGTCGCGCCCACCCGCAAAAGAAAACGCGGCCCCGGAACATGCCCGGAACCGCGTCTTTGCCCTTCCCCAAGGGAATGGGATCAGAACTTGCCCTGGATACCGACGAAGAAGCGACGGCCAGGATAATAGAGATCCACCGGCATATCCTTGTTGATATAGACCTTGGAATATTCCTTGTTGAGGTTCTGCCCCTCCAGGAAGACGCTGAAATGATATTCCGGGAAGCGCAGCGTGATCTTGCCGTCCAGATAGCCTTCGCCCTTGCGATAGAGCGGGTTGTTGCCATTGGTCGCGCTGATCACCGTATCCAGCCACTTGGACCGATAATTGTAGCTCACCCGGAAGTTCAGCCAGTCCTTGTCGTAGAAGAAGCTGGCATTGTAAGTATATTTGGAAAGGCCGGGATATTCCTTCAGCTCCGCACCGGTCGCGCTGTTGGTCAGATTGGTGCGGATGGCGCGGGCATAGGTGAAGTTGCCGCTGGCACCGAACCCGTCGAACGGCTTGGGCAGGAAGGTGAAGGCGGTCTGGGCGCTCGCCTCGATACCGTCGAGCAGCGCGCCATAGCCGTTGACCGGCTGACGCACGGTATAGCTGGTGCCGTCATGGAACAGGTCGACACCGCTGCGCGTCACGTTGGGAATGACGAAGCTCGACTCATATTTCTTGTAATAGCCAAGGCTCAGCATCGTGTCGGCATTGGGATACCAGGCCAGGTTGGCTTCCCACTGGTCAGCGCGATAGGGCTTCAGGTCCGGGTTGCCGGCGGTGCAGACATCATCGGTCCCGATGAGGGTCTGGTCATCCAGACAGTTGATGTTCGGCACCAGGTCGGCCGGCTTGGGACGGGCCAGGTTCTTGGCCCAGTTGGCGCGCAGGAACAGGTCGCGGGTCAGTTCCAGGTTCGCGTTGAACGCCGGCAGGAAATCCGTGTAGCTGTTGGAAATCAGGGCTTCCTGCGCAGCAATCGTCACCGTCTCGGTGCCGCCGGTCGCATTGACCCGCGTCACACGGCTGATGTTCGTACCGACGCCGGTATCCTTGGTATGGGTCCAGCGCAGGCCGGCATTGCCGGTAAGGCGCATACCGAAGATCTCGGTATCAATATCGGCCATGACATAGCCGGCATAGATTTTCTCGTCGATGCGCGCGCTCGGAATCTGCGGCAGGCCATTGGCCTCCAGCACCAGATCCTGGTCGAAGCCCGACAGGTCATAGAATTGCGACAGCACGCTGGCATCGAAATTCGGGAAGGCGATCGCGCTCGGAATGCCCGAAGGCGCGCCCTTCAGGCCCGAAAAGAGCGGTGCGCCGCCGGTAACGCCACCCAGCGCGCTCACCATCGCCTGATATTGGCCGGGGGTCATGTACCAGGTATTGCCGTTGCGGGTCTGCGTCGGGTTCTCGACGATATTGGTCGTGTAGGACACGTTGGCGCTCGACTGATAGGTCATCGTCGTAGGATCGAGCAGGCGCGAGCCGCCGCCAGCATAGTTGAGGAACTTTTGCCGGCGCCACTGGCCACCGAACTCGATCTTGCTGACGATCGGATGGTCGATTTCCCAATCCGCATCGAACTTCAGCTGGTCTTCGGTGTTGTTCAGCTGGCCCGGACGATATTGCAGCGCCGGCCCATAAACGGGCAGCGGCTGGCCATTGGCGCCCACACGCGAATAATCGGTATAGACGTTGGGATCCGCCGGATCGAAGCTTGACGGGAAGGTGAAGACCGGCACCCCCTGATCATTGCTGCGGTCGATGCTGATGCCAGCAACGCTGGTGCCGATCGAGATCAGGTTGGTTTCCTGCTCGGTATGCGCGGTCGCATGCGACCCCATCGCGTCGATCTTCAGCCGGCTGCCCACGTCCCAGGTGAAGCCACCCGAGAAATATTTGCTGTTCTGGTCATAGCTGAAGTCGCGGCGCTGGACGCCCACGATATTGGCCGCGCCATTCCAGTTGGGAGCAGCAGCCGTGCCGACATTCACCGCATTGACCGCCGTGGTCAGGCTGGTGACGACATGATTTTCATTCACCGTCGACGTGCCCAGTTGCACGCGCGGGCGCGACGTACCGCCATTGGTGCCAGCCGCCAGAGCGGGATCGAGATTGAAGCGCTCGATACGACCCAGGTCGATCGAATAATTGGTGTCCTGCAGACGCTGGTTGCGCAGGTTGATCTGCGCATTGGCATAGGCCCGGAAACTGGGAGCAACCTGATACTGCAGCGTCACATCGCCCGAAATGCGCTTGTCGTTGCGGACCCACTGGCGATAGCGCGGCACGGTCGGCGCCCAGTCGAAGAACTGGGTTTCGCAGGCCAGTCGGCGTGCGGTCGCGTTGGCCGTCGAGGTGCCGCCGACGCCGGCGCAGCTCTCATATGTGTTGTAATTGGCATAGAGCGGATCGGCGACCGTCTTTTCGGTAGAATGATCGAAATCAGCGAGGCGCGACCAGTTGGTATTGCTGATATAATCCTGGCGCGTGTCGACGTCGCTATAGGTGGCGTTGACCAGGATACCCAGGCCATCGATCAGGAATTTGGGCGCGCCGGCAAAGAAGGTCAGGCGCGGCTTCCAGGTTTCGGTCAGTTCCTGATTCTGCCCCGCCGCCGTCAGCGAAAAGAGCGGATCCTTCAGCTCCAGCGGCTTGCGCGTTTCGACGCGCACGGTGCCGCCAATGCCGCCTTCGGTCAGGTCGACGGCATAGCCCTTGTAGACGTCGATCGACTTGACCAGTTCGGCCGCGATTTCACGGAAGTCGCCGGCGCGGGTGCCGGTAGCGCTGACCTGGCTGACGCCGTTGATCTCGACGCGGTTGAGGTCGGGCTCGACGCCGCGGATCGAGATCTGCGTGCCCTCGCCAAAGTCGCGGCTCAGCTGGACGCCGGTGATGCGGGCGAGCGAGTCACCGATATTCTTGTCGGGGAAGCTGGCGATATCGTCGGCGACGATCGAGTCGACGACGGTGTTGGCGATCTTCTTACGGTTGATCGCCGACTGGAGCGAGGCGCGGGTACCGACGACAACGATATCGGCGGCCGAAGCGGCGCCCTGCTTCTTTTCGCCTTCGTCATTTGTCTGAGCAATGGCCGAAGCCGACACCAGCATGACGCCGGCCATGGCGAGGGCGGAAGCGCCCTTCAGCGTCCGGCGAACCATTGCGATGTTTGAAAAATTGCGTGCACTTTCAGTGGTATGCTCGCGCATAGCCGATCCCCTCTCTCCCAGAACACCCCATGACCGACTCCGTTTCCCCACGGTCGTCGAATCAGTTTCTAGACGGAGAGTTACTGAACCTATATGTGGGATGCAATTCTAATATTTGGATCAGTAGTGATCCGGAGGGGAGCTTGATGCAAATGCGCACCACTATTCGGGCCTTTACCATGACGCTCGGGCTGGCGACTTCGACCATGGCATTGGCAACTGGCCCCACCGCCCGAATAGCGGCCGAACGGCTTGATCGCGGCGCGGTAGCGCTACCAGCGCAGGGCGGCGGCATGCTCATTACATGGCGTCTACTGGCCGATGATCCCGCCACCATCCGCTTCCGCCTGTTGCGCGACGGCAAGCCGATCCATGACAGCCGCGTCGGCGAAGCCACCGCCTTCGTCGACAAGAAGGGCAGCACGACCAGCCGCTATGCGGTGCAGCCGATCGGCGACAAACGCGCCCCCTCTCCCGCCATGATGTGGGACAAATCCTATCTCTCCATCCCCCTCACGCCCCCCGCCGACGGCGTCACCCCGGCCGGCGAGTCGTTCAGCTACACCGCCAATGATGCGAGCGCGGCCGATCTGGACGGTGACGGCCGTTACGAGATCATCCTGAAATGGGATCCGACCAACAGCCATGACAACAGCCAGGGCGGCTATAGCGGATCGGTGCTGCTCGACGCCTATCGGCTCGATGGCACACGGCTGTGGCGCATCGACCTTGGCCGCAACATCCGCGCCGGCGCCCATTATACCCAGTTCCTGGCCTTCGACTTCGACGGCGACGGCCGCGCCGAAGTGGCGATGAAGACCGCCGACGGCACGGTCGACGGCACCGGCACGGTGATCGGCGACGCCAGGGCCGACTGGCGCGGCCATGATGGCGAAGTGCCGCAGCGCGACCGCACCGGCGCCAAGATACTGCCCGATGGCACGAAGGTCGCGCCGATGCAGGGCCGCATCGTTAAGGGGCCGGAATATCTGACCGTCTTCGACGGCCTCACCGGCAAGGCACTCGCCACCGCCCCCTATGATCCGCCGCGCTATCCCGGCGGCAATCCCACGACGCAGCAGCTGGCCGAAAGCTGGGGCGATGGCTATGCCAACCGATCCGACCGGTTCCTGGCCGGCGTCGCCTATCTCGACGGACATCTGCCCTCGATGGTCTTTGGCCGCGGCTATTATGCCCGCACCGCGATCGCCGCCTGGGACTGGCGCGACGGCAAGTTGACCCAGCGCTGGCTGTTCGACAGCAGCCAGCCGGGCAAAGGCGACTATGCCGGACGCGGCAATCACCAGCTTTCGATCGCCGATGTCGATGGCGACGGCCGCGACGAGGTGATCTACGGATCGATGGCGGTGGATGACGATGGCAAGGGGCTGTGGACCCAGCCGCTCTTCCATGGCGACACCATGCATGTCAGCGATCTTGACCCCGCCCGCCCTGGCCTGGAAAAATTCGGCGTGTTCGAGGATCAGCGCCAGAATGGCATGATCGGCTCCGCCCTGCTCGACGCGCGCACCGGCGAGATGCTCTGGTCCACCCCGGCCGAAAAGGATACCGGCCGCGGCGTCGCCGCCGATATCGATCCGCGCCACTGGGGCGCCGAATTCTGGAATTCCAGTTCGGCCGAACTGTTCGACGTCGCCGGCAAGCCGATCGGCCCGCGCCCGCGCCAGACGAACTTCGCCATCTGGTGGGACGGCGACCTGCTGCGCGAACTACTCGACAAGACGACCATTTCCAAATGGGACTGGGAAAATGGCAGGGAAATCCCCCTGCTCTCGCCCGAGGGCCTGTCGTCCAACAACGGCACCAAGGCGACACCGGCGTTGCAGGCGGACCTGATCGGCGACTGGCGCGAGGAAGTGGTGTGGCGCAGCGCCGACAATCGCGAAGTGCGCATCTACACCACCCCCTATCCGACCACGCACCGCTTCGTCACGCTGATGCAGGATCCGGTCTATCGCCTCGGCGTCGCCTGGCAGAACACCGCCTATAATCAGCCGCCGCACGCCAGCTTCTATCTGGGCGCCGGCAAGCAGGGCGAACGCTGACCCTCGATCGGGTGGGTGGCGCTACATGCGCTATCCACCTGACTGACCAATATATGGATCACATATCCATTTTTAGGGATATCTATTGACCCTTCGCCCGGCATCGCCCAAAGTGGCCTGACCAATATTCGGAGAGGGCAAGGGCATGAAGCGGAAATCGGCTGTCGGCGCGCGGGTGCGTCAGTTGCGGGGTGGCCTGGCCCTGCTGGCGCTGGCGCCGCTCCTTCCCGCGCTCCCCGCCGCCGCCCATGACGCCTCCACCGTCACCGCCTCGCCGCGCCAGACCTATAATCTCAATCCCGGCTGGCTGATGACCACCGGCGATCAGGCCGGTGCGCAGCAGCCCGGCTTTGACGACAAGGACTGGCAGAGCGTCACCCTGCCCAACGCCTTCAACGAGACGCAGGCCTTCGCCCGCGACATCAAGGCGCTGTCCACCGGCATCATCTGGTATCGCAAGCACATCACGCTCCCGGCCGATGCCACACGCGGCAGGGCCTTCCTGGAGTTCGAGGGCGTGCGCCAGGCCGCCGAAATCTGGGTCAATGGCCGCTCGGTCGCCCTCTCCGAACATGGCGTGATGGCCTTTGGCGCCGACATCAGTGCTGCGCTCCGTCCCGGCGACAATGTCATCGCCGTGCGCGTCGACAATGACTGGAAATATAAGGAACGCGCCACCGGCAGCGGCTTCCAGTGGAACAATGACAATTTCAACGTCAATTATGGCGGCATTACCAAGAATGTCCGGCTCCACCTGACCGGCCCGGTCTATCAGACGCTGCCGCTCTATTCGACGCTGGGCACCACCGGCCAATATATCTGGGCCGACGGTTTCGACATCGCCGGCCGCCGCGCCAATATTCATGCCGAAAGCCAGGTCCGCAACGACAGCGCCGCCGCGCGCGCCTTGTCGCTCCGCGTCGAAGTGCGCGATCCCGCCGGTCGCCGCATCGCCCGCTTCGACAGCGCCGCCACCTCGATCGCACCCGGCCAGACCGCCACCCTCGCCGCCGCCGCGCCGGTCGCCGACCTCCATTATTGGAGCTGGGGCTATGGCTATCTCTACACCGTCACGACCAGCCTGATCGACAAGGGGCCAAAAAATGCTGGCAAGGTGATCGACAGCGTCGACACCAGGACCGGCTTCCGCCAGACCCGCTTCGGCGATGGCAAGGTCGACCTCAACGGCCGTACCATCATGGTCCATGGCTATGCCCAGCGCACCTCCAACGAATGGCCCGCCGTCGGCACCTCCATCCCGCCCTGGATCAGCGACTTTTCCAACGCGCTGATGGTGGAGAGCGGCGGCAATCTGGTCCGCTGGATGCACGTCACCCCGTCCAAGCAGGACATCGAATCCGCCGATCGCGTCGGCCTGATGCAGGCGATGCCGGCGGGCGACGCCGAAAGTGACGTCACCGGCCGCCGCTGGGACCAGCGCAAGGAAGTGATGCGCGACGCGATCATCTATAATCGCAACAATCCCTCGATCCTCTTCTACGAAAGCGGGAACGAGAATATCAGCGAAGCGCATATGGCGGAGATGAAGGCGATCCGCGATCAATATGATCCCCATGGCGGCCGCGCCATCGGATCGCGCGAAATGCTGGACAGCAAAGTCGCCGAATATGGCGGCGAGATGATGTATATCAACAAGAGCGCGAAGCATCCGATGTGGTCGATGGAATATAGCCGCGACGAAGCCGCCCGCGCCTATCAGGACAATTTCACCCCGCCCTTCCACAAAGATGCGCCCGCCTATAATCGCAACCAGGACAGCCATGCCATCGAGGATGTGAAGCGCTGGAACGACTATTATGTCATGCGGCCGGGCACCGGCACCCGCGTCAGCTCGGGCGGGGTCAACATCATCTGGTCGGACAGCAACACCCATTATCGCGGCGACAATAATTACCGCCGCTCGGGCGAAGTCGACGCCGTGCGCATCCCCAAGCAGGGCTTTTTCGCGCATCAGGTGATGTGGGATGACTGGGTCGACAGCGTCACCCCCGCCACCCACATTATCGGCCACTGGAACTATGCGCCCGGCACGGTCAAGGACATGAGCGTCGTGTCCAATGGGGATAGCGTCGAGCTGTTCCTCAACGGCCGCTCGCTCGGCAAGGGCCAGCGCAGCGATAGTTTCCTCTTCAGCTGGAAGGCTATCGCCTTTGCCCCCGGCATGCTGCGCGCCGTCGCCACCCACGCCGATGGCAAGACCTCGGAGTTCAGCCTCTCGACCACCGGCCCGGCGGTCGCGCTCAAACTCACCCCCCATGTCTCGCCGCGCGGCTTCGTGATGGACGGCGCCGACATCGCACTGGTCGATGTCGAGGCGGTCGATGCCCAGGGCCGCCGCATGCCGGTCGACGCCAGCAAGGTCCATTTCGATCTCAAGGGGCCGGCGCTCTGGCGCGGCGGCATTGCCCAGGGCGACAGCCAGGGCAAGGTCCGCGCCGGCCAGACCGAAGGCGAAGCGGTCGTGACCAAGGCGCATGGCGCGGACGGCACCACCTCCTATGCCGGCACCGCGCGCGAGGAGGATAATTATATCCTCTCGCCCGACCTGCCGCTGGAGGGCGGGATCAATCGCGTCCTGATCCGCGCGGGGACGAAGGCCGGCACCGTATCGCTCACCGCGACCGCGCCAGGCCTCAAATCCGCCAGCCTGTCGATCGCGACCAAGCTGCCCGCCGCCACCAAGGGCGGCCTGTCCACCGATTTCGCCGACGCCTTCCAGCCCGGCAGTCTGGTGCGCGGCCCGACACCCGCCACCCCCAGCTTCACCCCGCACCGCACCACATTCCTCGCGCAGGACATCCGCGCCGGGTCAGGACAGGCCGATGCGGGTGCCACCGTCGACGACAATGAACTCACCCGCTGGGCGAGCGACGGCAAGCCAGACAATGGCTGGATCGAATATCGTTTCGCCACGCCGGTACGCCTCAGCGAAATCGACCTGAAGCTGGTCGGCTGGCGCTCGCGCGCCTATCCGCTCGAACTGACGATCGACGGCAAAAGCGTCTGGCGCGGCGAGACCGAACGACAGCTTGGCTATACCACGCTGCGCTTCCCCGCCACGACCGGCCAGACGCTGCGCATCCGCCAGACCGGCCCGGTGCAGGACAGGGACGCCTTCGGCAAGGTGGTGGAACTCGCCAGCGCCCGCCAGGCCGGCGACACCGGCGCCGACGCCGTCCCGCCCGGCTGGCACCTGGGCATCGTCGAAGCCGAATTCCACGGCCCGGTCGACTGACACCCTCAGCCTGCACGCTCCCACATCCGTTCGTTTCGAGCCTGTCGAGAAACGACCAGAAATGGACATTCCTCCCCGGAACGGGGAGGTGGCAGCGCGAAGCGCTGACGGAGGGGCAGGTGCCTATTAGTGCTGCGCTATTGGGCCTGTGCCCCTCCACCACTCGCTGCGCGAGTGGTCCCCCTCCCCGTGCCGGGGAGGAATGTCTTGTTCCCACCCATCACCACCGTTCGGCGAACCTCAAAGTAAGCGCTACGATGCCTTCGCCAGTCCCGGCACCCGCACTGGCTGCGCCACTGGCCGGTTGAGGGCGACCGACAGCCGATCGGCCGTGCGCAACGCCAGCGCGGCAATGGTCAGCGTCGGGTTGGCCCAGCTTGACGTCGGGAAAGTCGACGATCCCACGACATAGAGATTGGCCTGGCCATGCACCCGGCCATCGGCATCCACCACGCCCTGGCGCGGATCGGTCGCCATGCGGGTCGTGCCCATATGATGATAGCCGCCGATCGCGTGGGAGGAGATGAGCGGATCGTTGCGCCACAATTCGCCCGGCTCGTCCAGCCAGTCGGCACGCTCGACCCGGCCCATGCCCAGCCGCTTGAGTTCGCGGCCCAGACCATCGACCAGTCCCGTCACGCTATGCTTGTCGATCGCCGACAAGCGCCAATCCAGCGCCACGCGCGGCACGCCCAACGCATCACGTTCCTTCGTCAGCAGCACCCGGCTGTCGGGATTGGGCGCCTGCTCCGCCCGCACCAGCAGCGCGATCTCCAGCTTGCCCGCCTTGTGCAGCAGCCAGGGGCGCAGCGGATCGACATGGCGCTGGGCCCAGGTCGCCGCCTTCTTGGTCATCATCCATAGCCGCCGGCCGCTGCGCGTCGGCGACATGTCATGCTTGAGCGATCCATAGGCCCGCATGCCCCAGAATTGCGACGCCCGCGCCGGTTGCCGCCCGACGATCGTCAACGAACTGTTGAGCAGCCCCTCGCGCTGCTGCAGATCGGCCGAGGGTGTGATCAGCGCCGCCATGTCATGCCCGCCGATCCGGTGCCGCCGGCCGAACGCCTTGAGCAGCGGCCAGGCCCTGGCATCGACGATCCGCCCGCCGCGCGCATGGGGATGCTCCATGAAGTGGCGGCCGACCTGGTCGCGCTCATTGCCGATATTCGACGCCAGCAGCAGCCGGGCATTCTCGATCCCGCCCGCCGCCAGCACGAAGGCGCGGGCCTCGACATGCAGATGCGCGCCGGCCAGCGCCTTCGCCTCGATCCGGCTGATCGCGCCATCCTTCGTCACGATCCGTGTGACGCTCGCATGGGTGATGATCTCGCAGCGTGGATGGTCGCGCAGATCCTGGCACGCGTCGAAGGTGAAGCGGTTGAAACGCGGATCGAAATTCCACACCGGCATGTGCAGTTCCGACCGGTCGAACCCCGGCAGCGGTACGCCATGGGCGCTCAGCGCCTCCGCGCTCGCCGGCTCGTCGCCAATCTCGAATATGCCGCGCGCCTGGCCATAATAATCCTGCAGTTCGTCCCAGGACAGCGGCCAGCCTGATCCCGCCACCCAGTCGCGGCGCTGGAGGTCGATCAGGTCCAACGTAGCACAGCGCCCGCCCCAGATCGCCGTCGTGCCGCCAAAGAAGCGCAGCCGCGCATCGTCCAGATCATAATAGGCCTGGCCAACATTCTTGCCGGCGTTGAGGTCGGCGGTTTCCCGCTCATAGTCCAGCCCGCCGCTTTCCAGCAGCAGCACCTGATGCCCGGCCGCCAGCAGCCGGCGCGCGGTGGTGATGCCGGCCGCGCCCGCGCCGATGACGCAGACATCTGCCTGCCGGCGCAGCGCGCCGGTCTGTTGCGAGAGATCAATGCTCATTCATGCGTCCTGATTATTGGCCAGATCGGCCGCGTGCTTCTGCAGGAAATCCTGGGATTCCACGCCGGTCAGCACATAGACGGTGCCCTTGCGGGCCCAGTAGGCGATGGTCTCGCCGTCGACGACCTGGGTGCGCGGCGTTTCCGGCAGGCCGGTGACGGCCCGCGCCGCGAACAGCGACACCGGCGCCTTTTCGCCTGCATCGATCACCAGTTGCAGGCTCGGCCCATAGTCGGACGGGAACAGCTGCACGTCCAGCACCCGCCAGCCCGCCGGCAGCACCGGCACGTTGATATGGGTGGCCGACCGGACATCGGCCGGGTCGAAATGCGGGATTTCGGGCTGCGACTTCATGTGCGACCGCACCAGCGCGGTCTTGTGCGACATCAAGGCCTCCTCGATGAACACCGGCATCGCCTGCGCCGTCGGCGCCACGCCCATGTTCAGCTTGCCCACGCCCAGCGCCACCGCGGCGACGATGCCCGCCGCCATCGCCAGCCCGCCGCTCAGCCGCCGAAACAGGCGGCTGCGGTGCAGCGCGCCTTCCACCTTGCGGGCGTTGTCATGCAGACGTTGCGGCACCGGCTGATCATCGCGCTCCGCTAGTGCCCGCATCGCGTCCCGCACCGACAGATCGGCCAGCACGCGCGCGGCGACATCGGGATTGCGCACGAGATAATCGGCCACTTCCAGCCGCCCCATAGCGTCGAGCTGGTCGTCGACATAGGCATGCAGTTCGCATTCGGTGATGGTGAGTTCCGCCATGGCTCAATCCCTCACGATGCGCAGATGGCCGGGGCGCACGGCGGGCGCCCCCTCCTCCAGCGCGCGCAGCTTAGCGCGGGCGCGGGACAGGCGCGAAATCAGCGTGCCGATGGGAATGCCGATCGCGTCGGCCGCATCCTGATAGGAAAGCCCCTCGACCGCGACGAGATGCAGCACGGTCTGCTGCTCCTCCGGCAAGGCGCTCAGCGCCGCCTCAATCTGGTGCAGCCGGACCATCTGTTCCTGCGCCGGCGCCGCCACCGGCTCGGCCTGCGCCACGGCGTCGGCGCGGAATCGTTCGCGCACGGCCGCCCGGCGGGTGCCACTGACGAAGACATTGTGCAGGATGGAAAACAGCCAGACGCGCAATGGCCGGCCGCGCTGATAGCTGTCGGCATTGGCATAGGCACGCACCAGCGCATCCTGGACCAGGTCTTCGGCATCGCTTTCATTGCCGGTCAGTCGACGGGCGTAGCGCATCAGCGCAGGCAGCAGGTCGACGACCTTGGGCGACGTGGGTTTCATACGTCACTTACGCCTCAGTGGCGGCTTTAATCCCCCTTTCTACCAAATTATTTCCAGACCATGTATCGGGGCTTTCCCCGATCGGAGGTCAGGGTCGGATTTCGCGCCTTTCCGCGCTGCTGCGCAGGCCTGCTTCCAATATTTCCATCACCGCGATCGCCTCGTCCGCCGGCACCGGATTGGCGCCCTCGCCCCGGATCGCATCAGCCAGCGCCTGCCAGAACAGCCGATAATCGCCGCGCTCATTCACGACCGGATGCATGTCGCCCGCCGCATCGGTCAGATGGCCCGGCTGCGGATCGACGCCCCAGTCCGCCCCCTCGGGCCGCTGCCCGGCGACCGTCGCCGCCTCCTGCCCGTCGGTCCCATTCTTGATCCAGCTGCCGCCCGTGCCATGGACGACGAAGCGCAATCCATGCGCCGCCGCCTGCTTGGTCGCATGCAGCAGCACGCGATGGCGCGAATAGCGCAGCGTCACATGGAAATAGTCGGGCGACGCTGCCCCCTCGCGCAGCGCGGCAATGTCCGCGCTCACCCCTTCGGGCTTGCCGAACAGGCACAGCGCCTGATCGACCAGATGCGGCCCCAGATCCTGCCAGATGCCCGCCGCCCGCGCATCCTTCCAGGTCGTCGCCGGGGTCGGTCGCCAACGGTCGAAATGGCTTTCGAACTGGATGATCTCGCCCAACCGCCCCTCGGCGATCAGCCGGCGCAAGGTGCGGAAATCCGCGTCCCAGCGCCGGTTCTGGAAGATCGCCAGCAACCTGCCCGCGCCTTCCGCCTCGGCCGCGACCCGGCGCGCATCGGCCAGCGTGGTGGCAAAGGGCTTGTCCACCAGCACATGCTTGCCCGCCCGCAGCGCCGCGATCGCATGATCGGCATGCAGCTCGTCCGGACTGCACACGATCACCAGATCGATCCCCGGCAACGCCAGCAGCGCATCGACATCAGGCACCACCTGCATGTCGGGCAGGCCGGCATGGACCTTGGCCGGGTCGCGCGACACCACCGCGCGCAGCGCCATGCCCGGCGTCGCCAGCACATAGGGCGCGTGGAAGGCCCGCCCGCCAAGCCCATAGCCGATCAGGCCCACACCGATTTCCTGCATCATCATCGTCCCATATCGCCGGGGCGGATCAGGGCGCCCGCGCCTTGCCCCAATAAGATAGCACATACTATCTTCACCCCGAATCCCGCGAACGGGATCATGCCGAGAGGATAGCGCCCATGTTGTTGCGCCGACCATCGCCGCTTGTCGACCCGGCATCGGGCGTGCTGCGCGCCGAACATTTCCAGATCGCCTATGCGACCAACGATATCGACCGCGCCCAGACGATCCTGGCCGATCGCTATGGCATAGGCGCCTTTCGCCGGCTCGAAGGGCCGCTGGCGGCCGGCGGCCAGATCCGCGTCGAACTGACCTGGGTCGGCCCCGTCATGTATGAATTGCTGACCGCCTCCGGGCCGGGGTCGGCCATCTACATGGACCGGCTCGCCCCCGGCGATGCTTTCCAGATGCGCAATCATCATCTGGGCTATCTGATCCACGACGCCGCGCAGTGGCAGGCGCTGCTCGCCCGCGCGCAAGCCGACGGCCTGCCCGTCCCCCATGTCAGCCATAATCAGGGCTTCATGGACAGTTGCTTCGTCGATGCGCCGGAGCTGGGCCATTATCTCGAATATATTTTCCCGACCCAGGCCGGGATCGACTTCTTCGCCGCCGTTCCCGCCACCTGACCCGCCCGAAAGGACCAACCATGCCCCCTGCCCCCCGCGCGATCGTCGTCGGCACCGGCTTTGGCTGCCGCATCCATGTGCCCGCGCTGCGCGCTGCCGGGTTCGAGGTAGCGGGCCTCGTCGGCACCGACCCCGACCGCACCCGCCGCCGCGCCGACAGTGTCACCATCGCTGACATCTTTACGGATCTGGGCGAAGCGATCGAGCGCACCGGCGCCGTTGCGGTAACGATCGCCACGCCGCCCGCCACCCATGCCGCGCTCGCCCTGACCGCGATCGAGCGCGGCTGTCATATACTTTGCGAAAAGCCGATGGCCGCCGACCTGGCCGAGGCCCGCGCGATGCTGGCGGCGGCGGAACAGGCGGGCGTCACGCACCTGATCGGCAATGAGTTCCGCTGGGCGCCCGATCGCGCGATGATCGGCCGCGCCATCGCCAACGGGCTGATCGGCGATCCGCGCTATGTGACGCTATCCAGCGTCCTGCCGATCGTCGCCGATCCCGCCGCCCGCATGCCGCGCTGGTGGTTCGATGCCGGCGCGGGCGGCGGCTGGCTCGGCGCCCATGGCTCGCATCTGGTCGACCAGTTGCGCGTCTGGTTGGGTGAGGTCGACAGCCTCAGCGCTACCCTCCCCACCGTCTCGGACCGCCCGGCCGACGCGGCGGAGGACAGCTATATCGTCCGCTTCCGCATGAAGAATGGCGCACAGGGCATTCTCCAGCACAGCGCCGGGGTCTGGGGACCGTCCGAGAATGTGAGCCGCGTCGCCGGCACCCATGGCACGCTCTGGGTCGACAAAGGCGTGGTCAGGATCGCCGACCGGGATGGCGTGCGCGACATGCCCGTCGATGCCGACCTTGGCCTGCCGCCGATCGAAGCCGACGATCCGCGCAAAGCGGCAATGCTGTTCGAACTCGCCCCCTTCATCCGCCTGTACGAAGCGCTGCGCGCCGGTGTCGAAGGTCGGCCCATGCCCGATGGCGTCCCGGTCCCGACCTTCCATGATGGCGTCGCGGCGATGGCGATACTCGACGCGATCCGCCGCTCCGCCGCGCAGGATGGCGCGCTCATCAAAATGGCCTGAAAAAAGAGAAGGCCCGTCGACGGGGGGATGTCGACGGACCCGATCTGCGAGACCGCCCGAGCGGGGGGAAGTGCGGCGGCCTCATGCAACAGAACGGGCCAGTGCGGCGATGGTTCCCGCCTTATTGCTGATGCGGCAGCAATTCGATGAACAGCCCCTCGGCGTCGGCACACAGAACATCCCCATCCCGCAACTCACCCCGCACGAAACGCTTGCGCCCCTCGACCTTCGTGACCCAGGCACTGACCTGCAATTCCTTGTCGATCGGCGTGATCGCGCGATAATTGACGTGCAGATAGGCGGTGCGCGCCATGCGCTGCGCGCTCATATTCGCCGGCAGCCCCAATATTTCGTCGAACAGCAAAGCCACCGCCCCGCCATGGGCGGCATAATTGGCGCCCAGATGGAAGGCGCCAAAGGTAACGCGGGCATGGAGCGAATCATCGCCCATCTGATCGGGGATGAAGGCCGGTGCGAACACCTGGCCATGGCCCGGCGCATCGCGCACCCGGCCGAACATGCGATGCGCTTCGTCCGCCACCATCGGCGTCAGCCGCTGCGTCCAGGCGGCCAGGTCCGCGTCCAGTGCCTGCGCCGTAGCGTCGTCCAGCTTGGCCGCGGCGACATGGTCCAGAAAATCGCGCAGCCGGTCGATCATCGCGCCATAGGGCGTATCGCCCGTCAGCCAGCGCCCGCCCAACAGATCCCGTTCCTCGTCCGCTCCCGGTCCTGCCGCCGATCCTGCTTCCGTCATCTGTCGTCCTGCTCCCTTTGCCCCTGCTTAGCCATGCTTTGGCGGGCGAAGGAAGCCCCCGATCGGCGGGCAGGATGCCGGGTGGATCGCCGCGCATCAATCGGGCGCGGCTGCACCTTCCGGGATAACGCTACGGCGTTGCGGCATGACGCTGCGCCCCGGCACCATCAGGGGACCGTCAGGCAGATCGAAAAGAAAATCTCCCTCCGCGCCATTGATGCACAGGCTTAGGCCCGACGCCCGAAAATGCAGCACCAGCCGCCGCCGCGCAGGATCCTCCCATTGGGCGACGCTCAGCGGCTGACCGCCCTCGTCCAGCCAGACGACATCGCCCTCGCCCAGCAGCGCCACGTCGGTCAATTCGGCGCAACGCCGCCGCCACTCCCCCAGCGCAAAGGCATGGGCCTCGATCTCCCGGTCGCGCGCGTCCCACTCGATCCAACTGATGCCATTATCCTGCGCATAGGCATTGTTATTGCCCATCTGGCTGCGTCCGAACTCGTCGCCCGCCGTCAGCATGATCGTCCCGCGCGAGCAGAAGAGGGTGGAGAGCAGCGCCTTGATGTCGCGCCGCCGCGCCGCGTTCACCGCCGGATCGTCGCTCGCCCCCTCCACGCCATTGTTCCAGCTGAAATTCTCGCCATGCCCGTCGCGATTATCCTCGCCATTGGCGAGGTTATGCTTGGCCGCATAAGCGGTGCAGTCGGCCAAAGTGAAGCCGTCATGGGCGGCGAGGAAATTGACGCTGCGGGTCATCCCCTCGAAAATATCCGATGATCCTGCCAGCCGCGTGGCAAAGGCACCGATCGTACCAGCGTCGCCCCGCCAGAATCGCCGCATATCGTCACGATAACGGTCATTCCATTCCAGCCAGGGCGGCCCGAACCGGCCCAGTTGATAGCCCCCCGGCCCGATATCCCATGGCTCGGCGATCAGAATGCGGTCGCCCAGCACCGGATCAGCGCGCATCTCCGCCAGCAGCGGCGCATCACGGTCGAACCCGTCCGGCAGCCGCCCCAGCGCCGGCGCCAGATCGAAACGGAAGCCGTCGATCCCCGCCTGCACCACGAAATGGCGCAGCGATTCCAGGATCAGCCGGCGCACCATCGGCTGGTTGCAATCCACGCTGTTGCCGGTGCCGGTATCGTTGATCAGCCGCCCGTCCGCCTCATGCCGGAAATAGGCGCGGGCATTGAGGCCGCGCAGCGACAAGGTCGGCCCCAGCCTGTCGCTTTCGCCGTCATGATTATAGACCATGTCCATGATCACGCCGATCCCCGCATCGTGCAGCGCCGCCACCGTATCGCGCAGTTCGGTTAGGCCGCCGGGCGCCAGTCGCGGATCGAGCGCGAAATAGCTGACCGGATTATAGCCCCAGGCATTGCGCAGGCCGAGCGGCGGCAAATGTCGCTCGTCGATCCAGGCGTTGATCGGCATCAGTTCGACCGCCCCAACGCCCAGCTTCTGCAGATGATCGATCACCACCGGATGCGCCAGCGCCGCGATCGTGCCGCGCCGCGCCTCGGGAACGTCAGGATGCAACAGCGAGAAGCTGCGCACCTGCAATTCATAGATCAGCCCGCCTGGCTGGAAGCATGGCGGCGCCGGCGCGACCGGCGGCAGAGGCGCGCTCACAACCCCTTTGGGCATCAGCGGCGCCGTATCCTCCCCCTGCCCGCGCGGTGCGGCCAGCATCGGGTCATGGACGAAGGCCCGGTCGAGCGCCGGCGCATAGGGATCGAGCAGCAGTTTGTCGGGATCGAACCATAGGCCGCTATCGGGATCATATGGGCCGTCGGCGCGCAGGCCATAGCGGCGCCCGACGCCGACGCCCGGCGCATGGACCTGCCAGACGCCCTCCTCTCCCCGCGTCATCGGCAGGCGGGTCTCCCGGTCGCCCTGATCGAACAGGCAGAGCCAGAGCTGCGTCGCCTCCGGCGCCCAGACGGCAAAGCGGGTTCCGCCGGCATCGATCACCGGCCCGAACCCGCCCGCGCTCATGCCGCTTCGCGCCCCAGCAGGCTGCGATAAAGGGCCGCATAGCGCGCCGCGCTATGGGTCCAGCTGAAATCGGCGCGCATCCCCGCGCGCTGCATCGCCTGCCAGGCCTCCGGCTCGCCATGCAGGCGCACCGTCCGCGCAATCGCGCCGTGCAGCGCCAGCGGATCATCGCCAGCGAACAGGATGCCGGTCGCCACGCCCGCGCTCACCGCCGCCTCATTGGCGTCGATCACCGTATCGGCCAGGCCACCGACCCGCGCCACCACCGGCACGCAGCCATAGCGCAGGCCATAAAGCTGGGTCAGGCCGCATGGCTCGAACCGCGACGGGATCAGGATCGCGTCGCCGCCCGCCTGCAACAGATGCGACATCGGCTCGTCATAGCCGATCTGCACGCCCACCCGGCCGCGATGGCGGTCCGCCGCCGCCAGAAAACCGCCCTCCAGCGCATGATCGCCCGATCCCAGCACCGCCAGCTTCGCGCCCAGCCCGACCAGATGGTCGATCGCCCCCATCATCAGGTCCATGCCCTTTTGCCAGGTCAGGCGGCTGATGATGACGAAGATCGGCGCATCGTCGCGCTGCAGGCCGAAGCGCTTTTCCAGCGCCCGCCGGTTGGCGCTGCGCCCGCTCAGCGCGCGCGCGCTGTAGCGCCGCGCGATCAGTTCATCCTCGGCCGGGTTCCAGATATCGGTATCGACTCCGTTCAATATGCCGTGCAGCTTGTCGCTGCGCCCGTTGATCAGCCCGTCCAGCCCCATGCCATGGACCGGCGAGCGGATTTCCTCGGCATAGGTCGGGCTGACCGTAGTGATCGCATCGGCCGACACCAACCCCGCCTTCAGGAAGCCGGTGCCGCCATAATATTCGACGCCATCCATGCCCCAGGCTTCGGCCGGCAGGCCCAACTGAGCGAATATCTCCGGGCCGAACCGCCCCTGAAAGGCCAGGTTATGGATGGTCACGACGCGCGGCACGGCATGGGCCGGGCCAAAGCGCATATAGGCCGCCGTCATCGCCGCCTGCCAGTCATGGACATGGACGATGTCGGGCACCCAGCCCTTCACGCCCTCCGCCGCAATGTCCGCCCCGACCCGCGCCAGCGCGGCAAAGCGCCGCCAATTGTCGCCCCAGTCATTGCCGCCATGGTCGCCATAGGGCCCGCCTTCGCGCGCGAAGAAATCGGGCGCATCCAGCACCAGCAGGTCGAGGTCGCCGACCTTGCCCGCCAGCACCGTCGCCGGGGCGCCGAACAGCTTGTCATAGCGACGCACCGCCTTGGCCTTACCCAGCTTCGACAGCACCGACGGATAGCCCGGCACCAAGGTCCG
Source organism: Sphingobium salicis subsp. salicis (assembly GCF_049472635.1). NCBI lineage: Bacteria > Pseudomonadati > Pseudomonadota > Alphaproteobacteria > Sphingomonadales > Sphingobiaceae > Sphingobium > Sphingobium salicis. Next base: position 941,163 of record NZ_JAYRCS010000001.1, on the reverse strand, counting down.
GGTCTCGACATCATGGCCGGCCAGCGCGCCGGGCAGCGCGCCGACGACATCGGCCAGCCCCCCGGTCTTGATCAGCGGATAGATTTCGGACGCAACCGACAGAAGCTTCATCATCATCCTTCGTTTCAGGCCACCAGCCGATCGATCATCGGCTGCGTCACCAGGCATATGCCGCTGTCGGTGCGGCGGAAATGCTGCGCGTCAAAGGCCGGGTCTTCGCCGATGATCAGGCCCGGCGGGATGCTGATCCCGGAATCCACCACGCATTTGTGCAGCCGCGCGCCGCGCCCGATCACGCAGTTGGGCATGATGACGCTCTCTGTAATGGAAGAGAAGCTGTGGGTGCGCACTTCGGAAAAGAGCAGGCTGCGATGCAGCGAGGAGCCCGACACGATGCAACCGCCCGCCACCAGCGAACTGGTCGCCGATCCGCGCCGGCCATCCTCATTATGGACGAACTTGGCCGGCGGCGTGACCTCCGAATAGGTCCAGAGCGGCCAGCTGCGGTCGTAAAGGTCCAGGCTCGGCACGACGTCGGTCAGGTCGATATTGGCCTGCCAATAGGCGTCGATCGTGCCGACATCGCGCCAATAGGGCACCAGCTCGCTTTCCGCCCGCACACAGCTGCTGGAGAAGCGATGCGCCACCGCCTTCCCGTGCTTGACGATATAGGGGATGATATCGCCACCGAAATCACGCTTGCTGTTCTTGTCGTCGGCGTCCCGCCACAATTGCTCGATCAGGAAGCGGGTGCGAAACACATAGATGCCCATCGATGCCAGCGCCATGTCGGGCTGGCCGGGAATGGCGGGCGGATCCTTGGGCTTTTCAACAAAGGCGGTGATGACGTCCGCCTCGTCGACATGCATCACACCAAAGCCTACCGCCTCCTGACGCGGCACCTCCAGACAGCCGACCGTGACGTCCGCGCCACTGTCGACATGCTGCTGCAGCATCAGCTCATAGTCCATCTTGTAGACATGATCGCCGGCCAGGATGACCATATATTCCGGCGCATAGCTTTCGATGATGTCGATATTCTGGAACACCGCGTCGGCCGTGCCCTCATACCATTGGCTTTCGGAAATACGCTGGCTGGCGGGCAATATGTCGAAGCTCTCGTTGCGCTCGGGCCGCAGGAAGTTCCACCCGCGCTGCAAATGGCGGATCAGCGAATGGGCCTTATACTGGGTCGCGACGCCGATGCGGCGAATACCGCTGTTGAGCGCGTTGGACAGGGCAAAGTCGATGATCCGCGCCTTGCCGCCGAAATGCACCGCCGGCTTGGCCCGCCGGTCGGTCAGCTCGGCAAGGCGACTGCCGCGACCGCCGGCCAGCACATAGGCCATGGCGTCGCGCGCGATCGGCTGATTGCGTTGTTGCATTAGGGCTCCTCTCTCATGCCCGCGACCGCCTGCACGCGTTCCTCGGTATCAATAGTCCAGTTCCAGCATCAAGGTTCCGAAGGGCGGGATGGTTATGTTCGCCCATCCGCTCTCATCGGCCTCGACCACGCCCATATTGCCGGCTCCGCTGCCGCCATATTCACACGCATCGCTATTGAGTATCTCGCGCCAGCGACCACCCACGGGCAGCCGCATGCGATAGCCATGGCGCAGCACCGGCGTGAAATGGCTGATGACGACGATCGGCTTGTGGCCGGGCGCCCGCCGTTGCCAGGCAAAGACGCTGTCCGCCGCGCCGTCGACCAGCACCCATTCAAACCCTTCCGCCTCGCAATCGCGCGCATGCAATGCCGGCCGCGAGCGATAGAGGCGGTTGAGGTCGCCGACCAGCATTTGCACGCCCTGATGGGGCGCATGATCGACCAGGTTCCAGTCGAGCGCCCGCTGCTCGCTCCACTCGGCGCGCTGGGCAAATTCCTGCCCCATGAACAGCAGCTTCTTGCCGGGATAGCCCCACATGAAGGCATAATAAGCCCGCAGCGTCGCGAATTTCTGCCAGTCGTCGCCCGCCATCTTGTGCAGCAGCGACGACTTGCCATGCACCACCTCGTCATGGCTCAGCGCCAGCACGAAATTCTCGCTGAAGGCGTAGAGCAAGCCGAAGGTGATGTCGTCATGATGATGCTGCCGATGCACCGGCTCGCGCGCCAGATAGCGCAGCGTGTCGTGCATGAAGCCCATATTCCATTTGAAGCCGAAGCCCAGACCACCCTGATGCACCGGCGCCGACACCTGCGGCCAGCTGGTCGATTCTTCCGCGATCGTCATCACGCCGGGCGACTCCGCATAGAGCGCCTTGTTCATCCCCTGGAGGAAGGCGACTGCCTCCACATTTTCCCGCCCGCCATGGTCGTTGGGGATCCATTCGCCAGGCTTGCGCGAATAATCGAGGTAGAGCATCGACGCGACTGCATCGACCCGCAGCCCGTCGACATGATAGCGCTCGGCCCAGAAGAGCGCATTGTTGGTCAGATATTCCGCGACCTCGCGCCGGCCGAAATTGTAGATCGCCGTGTTCCAGTCCGGCTGGAACCCCTTGCGCGGATCGGCATGTTCATAAAGCGCGGTGCCGTCGAACCGGGCCAGGCCATGCTCGTCGGTCGGGAAATGCGCCGGCACCCAATCAAGGAGGACGCCGATCCCCGCCCGGTGCGCGCCATCGACGAAGCGGGCAAAGCCCGCCGGATCGCCAAAACGCGCAGTCGGCGCATAAAGGCCCAGCGTCTGGTAGCCCCAGCTTGGATCATAGGGAAATTCGCTGATCGGCAAGAACTCGATATGGGTGAAACCCATGCCCACGACATAGGGGATCAGCCGCTCGGCCAGCGCATCCCAGTGCAGGAAATCGCCATTTTCGTCGCGCTGCCATGATCCGGCATGCACCTCGTAGATGGAGATGGGCTGCCTCCGCGCATCCGCCTTCTGCCAATGGTCGCGGTGATCCGCATCGCCCCATATATGCGCCGGCGGACCGTTGACGATCGACGCGGTCGACGGGCGCAGTTCCGAGCGAAAGGCGAAGGGATCAGCCTTGAGCGGCAGCACCACGCCGTCCGGCCCGACAATCTCGAACTTGTAGGGCTGGCCGATGCCGACTTCGGGCAGGAAGATTTCCCATACGCCCGCATCCTGCCGGTGCCGCATCGCCGCGCGCCGCCCGTCCCAGCGATTGAAGTCGCCGACCACCGACACGCGCCGGGCATTGGGCGCCCAGACCGCGAAATGGGTGCCGGCAATCCCTTCATGCTCCATCGGATGCGCGCCCAGCTTCTCGAACAGCCGCTTGTGCGATCCTTCGGCGAAATAATAATCGTCCATCGGCCCCAGCACCGGGCCAAAGCCATAGGGGTCGATCGTCGCATAGCGGCCGCCATCGGCATATTGCGCTTCATAGCGCAGCGGCTGGCGCTTGCGGATCTTGACCTTGCCCTCGAACAGTCCGGCCGGGTGGATCAGCGCCAGTTCGCCGACCGCCTTGCCATCCAGCGTGTGCGCGCTGACGCTGACGGCGTCGGGCAGCAGCACACAGGCGGTAAAACCGGTCTTGCCGCTGTCAGGATCGACCGGATGCACGCCAAGCGTCGCGAAGGGATCGGCATCCCGCCCTTCGACCAGCCGGTCGATCTGCTCCGGCGTCAGCACGCTCCTATCTCCCGTCTCCGCCGATAGCGGCCATTCTTATCATCCCATCTTCCAGATGTCGGCGGCATATTCGCGGATCGTCCGGTCGGACGAGAACCAGCCCATGCGCGCGACATTGTGAATCGCCTTCTTCGCCCACAATGCCTGATCCTGCCAGATGCCATCGACCCGGCGCTGGGCGGCGGCATAGCTGTCGAAATCGGCCGCCACCATGAACCAGTCATGGTCGTAGATACCCTGGATCAGATCCTTGTAGCGATTGGGGTCGTCGGGCGAGAAGACGCCGCTGGCAATGGCATTGAGCGCCTGCCCCAGTTCCCGGCTCTGTTCGATCACCGCGCGCGGATTATAGCCCTCGGCCCGGCGCTGGTTCACCTCGGCCGCGGTCAGGCCGAAGATCACGATATTATCCTCGCCGACATGGTCGCGCATCTCGACATTGGCGCCGTCCAGCGTGCCGATGGTCAGCGCGCCATTGACCGCGAACTTCATGTTGCCGGTGCCCGACGCCTCCATGCCGGCGGTCGAAATCTGTTCCGACAGATCGGCGGCCGGGATCATCATCTCGGCCATGGAGACATTGTAATTGGGCACGAACTGCACCTTCAGCAGCCCCTGCACCGACGGGTCATGATTGATCGCGCGGGCCACGTCGCCCGCCAGCTTTATGATCAGCTTGGCATTATGATAGCTGGGCGCCGCCTTGCCGCCGAACAGCTTGACCCGCGGTACCCAGTCCTTTTCCGGGTGAGAACGGATCTGGTCATAGAGCGCCACTGCCTCGATGATGTTGAGCAATTGCCGCTTATATTCATGGATGCGCTTGATCTGGATGTCGAACAGCGCGTCGGCGTCGATCCGCGCATTGATGCGCTTGCGCAGCAGGTCGGCCAGCGCGACCTTGTTGAAGCGCTTCACCGCCAGGAACCGTTCCTGGAAGGCGGTGTCGTCGGCGAAATTGTCAAGCTCGCGCAGCGCCTCGGCATCGTCCATGAAGCGGTCGCCGATCGCCTCGCGGATCAGCTCGAACAGGCCATGGTTGCACTGCATCAGCCAGCGGCGGAAGGTGACGCCGTTGGTCTTGTTGTTGATCCGCGCGGGATAGAGCTTGTGCAGGTCGGCAAAGACCGTGACCTTCATCAGGTCGGTATGCAGCGCCGACACGCCGTTGACGCTGTGCGATCCGGCAAAGGCCAGATTGCCCATCCGTACCCGCCGCTCGCCGCCCTCGTCGATCAGCGAGATGGTGCCGATCGCATGATCGTCGAACTGGCCGGACTTACGCGCCTCGCCTAGCAAGCGGCTGTTGATCGCATAGACGATCTGCATGTGCCGTGGCAGCAACCGCTCGAACAAGGGCACCGGCCAGCTTTCCAGCGCCTCGGGCAGCAAGGTGTGGTTGGTATAGCCGAAGGTGCGACGGACAATGTCCCAGCCCTCGTCGAAATCCAGCCCATGCTCGTCGACCAGGATGCGCATCAACTCCGCCACAGACACCGCCGGATGGGTATCGTTGAGCTGGATCGCCGCCTTGTCCGGCAGGGTGCGGACATCGCCGAAATATTGGATATGCCGCCGGACAATGTCCTGCAGCGAGGCGGAGGAGAAGAAATATTCCTGCCGCAGCCGCAATTCCTGCCCCGCCGGTGAAGAGTCGGCGGGATAGAGAACGCGGGTCAGCGCCTCGGCCCGGTTGCTTTCGGACAGCGCGCCCAGATGGTCGCCGGCATTGAACTTGTCGAGCAGGATCGGGTCGATCGGCTGCGCCTCCCACAGGCGCAGCGTATTGACCCGCTTGCCGCGCCAGCCGGCGATCGGCGTGTCATAGGGGGTGGCGATCACCCGTTCGGCCGGACGCCAGCTCATCTGATAGGGGCCGCAATTCTCGCACTCGGCCGGATCGACGCGCCCACCGAACCCGACCTCGTAACTCGCCTCGCGCCGCTCGAACTCCCAGGGGTTGCCGTGCGCCAGCCAGTTTTCCGGCAGTTCCACCTGCCAGCCGTCGCTGATCTCCTGCCGGAACATGCCGTTCACATAACGGATGCCATAGCCATAAGCGGGGATGTCGACCGTCGCCATGCTCTCCATGAAGCAGGCGGCGAGGCGCCCCAGGCCGCCATTGCCCAGCGCCGCATCCGGCTCCAGCGCGGCGATCAGGTCCAGGTCGACGCCCAGCGAGTCGAGCGCGGCCTGCAAATCGTCCAGCATCTCCATATTGGATGCGGCATCGCGCATCAGCCGGCCGATCAGGAATTCCAGGCTCAGATAATAGACCCGGCGCCCCTGTTCCTCATAGGTCTTGTGGGTGGACTCGATCCAGGCGTCGATCACCCGGTCGCGGATCGAGAGGATGACCGCATGCAGCCAGTCATGCGGCTTGGCTGCCTTGGCATCCTTGCCGATGCGATAGGTCAATCGCTCGACAATCTCATGGGCCAGAATCTGCGGATCAACCTGCCGGGGTGCCGGCTTGGGAAGCTGCGTCTCGCCCTTGAGATTCATGGCCGGGATCTCCCTCTATGAGTCACCGGGATGATGGCACAGCGCGCTTCGCCATGCCAATTCATTTTTTGCAGCGCAGCATGGACTATTCCCGCCTCTTTCTGCGGGCTTGGCCGTCGTCAGCTCGCGCCGCGCCGCTCGACGATGGCGGCCCCGATGCCGGCCCGCAATTCCGCCCGCACCGGATAGGTGCTGGACGGCAGATGCTGGGTCATGAACAGGCCGATCAGCCGCTCGACCGGATCGATGAAGAAATAGGTCGAGAATACCCCGCCCCAGTAAAATTGCTGGTTCGCCAGCGTCATCGCGAAGCCCAGGCCGAAACCCACGCCGGCATAATCCGCTTCGCTGAACATCGCCTGCGACATGCTGGCAAGATCGCCGCCGCCGGGCAGGTGATTGGTCCGCATCTGCGCCACCGTTTCGGGCTGCAACAGTCGTGCCCCATCCAGCTCGCCACCGCGCAGCAGCATCCGGGCAAAGCGATGATAGTCGGCGGTCGAGGAAATCAGCCCGCCCCCGCCCGATCGAAACCGCAGCTTGCGCCGCCAACTGCTGCGCGCGCCGCGATCCTTGAGCTTCAACCGGTCATCCTCCAGCCGCCAGGCGTCGGTCAGACGATCGATCCGATCCACCGGGATGGTGAAGAATGTATCCGTCATTCCGAGCGGCGCAAAGATATGTTCGCGAAAATGGCGTTCCAGATCCTGCCCCGACAGTCGCTCGACGATCACGCCCAGAACATCGGTCGAAACGCCGTAATTCCAGCGCTCGCCCGGCGAAAATTCCAGCGGCAGGCTGGCCAGCGCGGCGATGAATTCGTCCGATGATCGCTTCTGCTGGAACTCGTCCAGCCCCAGTTCGCGATAGCGCGCATCAATCGGCGTCTGCCGTTGCAGCCCATAGGTCAGGCCCGACGTGTGGCGCAGCAGGTCGATCATCTGCATCGGCCGCGTCATCCGCCCGCGCCCGTCCGCGCCGACGCGCAGGTCGGCAAATTCGGGCAGCACGTCGGTCACCGGATCGTCGAGCGCCACCTTGCCCTGTTCGACCAGCCGCATGAAGGCAACGCTGGTGACCGGCTTGGTCATAGACGCGATGCGGAACAGCGCGTCGGCCTGCAACGGCTCGCCGGTCGCGCGCGCCTGCCCCCGGCTGACCGACAGCAACGGCACCTCGTCGCGCGACACCAGCATCTGCATATGCGGCAATTTGCCGCTCTGCACATAGGTCCGGTCCAGATGATCGACCAGCGCGTCCAGCCGGTTAGGGTCCATCCCCGCCGCCCGCGCTGCTGCTGCATCCGCCACCTTCGCTGTCGCCATGTCCGCTCCTGCCATATCCGAAACGGGCTAGAGCAAGCCGCGCACTAGGTAAATGATTTCAGGCCATGACCGGTCGATCCACGCCTTGCCATTGCCAAGACCCCACCCCTGCCTCTATGGCAACCCGCCTGATCGCCAATACCGGACGCACCACAGGCATGGCCACGGGCCTTTCTGCTATCTTCTTCCAGAATCGCGCTGCCCTGCTGCGCTTCCTGCGCGCGCGCGGTGCGGGCGAGGATGCGGAAGATCTGCTGCAGGACATGTGGATGAAGCTGGAGGCCAAGGATCTGGGGCCGGTCGCCGATCCCCTGCCCTATCTCTATCGCATGGCCAACAATCTGATGCTCGACCGCTATCGCTCCGCCACCCGGCGCGAACGACGCGAGCAGGACTGGGCCGAAGGCGCCGGAGGGGTGATGGCCGATCCGAATGACGATCTGGCAGTCGACGAACGCATGATCCTCAATCAGCGGCTGGAACAGGCGCGCGGCATATTGGCCGATCTTGGCCCCCGCGTCGAACTGGTGTTCCGCCGTTTCCGCATAGAGGGGGTCGGCCAGCGGCTGATTGCGGAAGAATTGGGGGTCAGCCTGACCACGGTCGAGAAGGATCTGCAAAAGGCCTATCGGGCGATGCTTGCGCTCAAGCAAAGTCTGGATACGGAATGAGCGGATCGGCGGCGTCTGGCTCTTCAAGGGGCAAGAAATGAACAGGGCACAGGCCATGATGAACGAGGAGGCGCTCGGGTGGGTGATCCGCACGCGCGATCCCGAATTTGACGACTGGGACGCCTTCACCATCTGGCTGGAGGGCGATCCCGCCCGAGCGACCGCCTATGATGCGCTGATGGCGGCCGACGCAGATCTGGCGGACATGGTTCCGGCAGAATCCGTCGTCATGCCTGTTGCCGCCAATGATGCCGGCGAACGTCACCGCCGCCCGCTGCGCTGGATCGGCGGCGGCGCGATCGCTGCCGCGCTGGTGGCTGCCGTCTCGGTCGGCCTGCTCAACCGCAGCGACATCTACAGCATCACCACCCGCCCCGGCGAAACCCGCAGCATCGCGCTGGACGATGGCACCAGGATCGAACTGAACGGCGGCACCACCCTGCGCCTCGACCGCAAGAATGCGCGCTTCGCCGCGCTCGACGCGGGCGAAGCCGCCTTCACCGTGCGCCATGATGCCGCCGATCCGTTCCGCGTGACCGTGGGCGACGCCGTGTTCGAGGATGCCGGCACCGTCTTCAACATCGTCCATAGCGGCAACGCCACCCGCATCGGCGTGTCCGAGGGCAAGGTCATCTACAATCCGCAGGCCGAAGCCATCTCGCTGCCCGCCGGCCGCGCACTCAGCGACGGCGCCGAAGGGCTGCGCGTGATGGACGTCGCGCCCCAGGCCGTCGCCAGCTGGCGCCAGGGCCAGCTCATCTATGCCAATGCGCCGGTCGGCGACGTGACCCAGGATATCGCCCGTTCGCTGGGCGTGACGCTGGCCGCGACACCCGGCGCGCAGGCCATGCGCTTTACCGGCACGATCCGGCTTGAACGGGATCCGTCCCGCTTCTTCGCCGCTGCCGCGCCCCTGATGGGGCTGTCCGCCATCCGACAGGGGAATGGATGGCTGCTGAAGGAAGGGGATGGGTCGCAAAACTGACGTCCTTTTCGTCACCGCCTTCGCCATAGCGGCCGCATCGCCTGCGCGAGCGGCGGACAGACAGTCGATCGACCTCGCTCCGGGACGCCTGGGCGAGGCGGTGGTGGCGCTCGGCCGTCAAACCGGCGCCAGCATCGGCATGTCGGACCAGTCACTGGCCGGCATCGCGACCCCCGCGATCAGGGGCCGGATGTCGACCGCAAGCGCCCTTTCCCAGCTGCTGCGCGGCAGCGGCGCCAAAGCCAGACAGATCGACGCCAGCACCTGGCGCATCGTCCGCGCGCGCAAGGCCGCGCCGCCCCCATCGCCGACGCCAGCCGCAGCCGTGCAACTCGCGCCGGTTGCGCAGGAACCGCCGGCCGACATCATCGTCACTGCGTCCAAGCGCGACATTCCCCTGCCCCGCTATGCCGGCATGGTCGAAACCGTGACCGGCGGCCTGTTCGAGACCGCCGACGCAGCACAGGGCACGGCCGCGCTGCTCTCGCGCGTAGCAAGTCTGAGTTCCACCCATGCCGGTGCCGGTCGCAACAAGCTGTTCATCCGCGCCATCGCCGATTCCGGCGTCGCCGGGCCGACCCAGGCGACGACCGGCCAATATCTGGGCGACATGCGCCTCAACTATGCCGCGCCCGATCCCGACCTGCGCCTCTATGACGTCGGCGGGGTCGAGGTGCTGGAAGGGCCACAGGGCACGCTCTATGGCGCCGGATCGCTCGGCGGCATCATCCGCATCATCCCCAACGCTCCCAATCTCGCGCAGTTTGGCGGCCAGATCTCGACCGGCGTGTCGGCGACCCAGCATGGCGATCCGGGCGGCGACCTGTCGGCCATCCTCAACCTGCCGATCGTGCCCGAGAAGGTGGCGCTGCGGGTCGTCGGCTATGGCGTGCAGGAAGGCGGCTATATCGACGATGTTTTGCGCGACAAGGATGACGTCAATCGCACCCGCACCTATGGCGGCCGCGCCACGCTGCGGATCGCACCGGCGGACGACTGGACGATCGATCTCAGCACCGCCTACCAGCATATCGAGGGTGACGACGCCCAATATGCCAGCCGCGAGGTCGGCCGGCTGGAACGCGCCTCCAGCGTCGCCCAGCCCTATCATTCCGACTATATCCTGGCCAATGCGCGGATCGAGCATCAGTGGGACGATCTGCGCCTCGTCTCATCGACCGGCTATGTCCGCAACGTCCTGGCCGAAAGCTATGACGCGACCCAGCCGGGCGGCGCGCCGGCCCTGTTCCGCCAGCGCAACAAGGTCGAACTTTTCTCGACCGAGAACCGGCTCGTGCGCGACCTCGACAATGGCCTGGGCTGGCTGCTGGGCGTTTCCTATCTGGAAAGCACCTCGACCATCCAGCGGTCGCTGACCGGCTATGGCCCGCTGAGCGCACCGGCGATCGAGATTTTGCCGGGCGTCCCGGTCTATGGTCGCGGACGTCCTGCCACGGCCACCGGCGTGCGCAACCGGATCAAGGAAGCGACCCTGTTCGGCGAAGCCTCGTTCGAGCCGCTCCAGGGGCTGGTCGCCACCATGGGCGGACGCCTCACCAACAGCCGCCTCAGCGGCGAGGCGATCGATCCGGTAGCAATGCTCTCGGCCGTCGCTGATCTAGCCCGCGTCGAGGCGCAGGCCGATCGCTCCGAAACCATCTTCCTCCCCTCCTTCTCGCTGCTCAGCGATGCGGTGAAGGGGCTGACGCTTTATGCCCGGTTCGAACAGGGCTTCCGGCCCGGCGGCCTGGCGGTCGACGATCAGCGCGCGCGCAGCTTCCGCAATGATCGCATCTCGACCATGGAACTGGGCTTCCGTAAGGGCGTGCCGGGCCGCGACACGGTCGCGCTCAGCGGCAATGTCGCCTATACCGACTGGCGCGACATCCAGGCCGACGTCACCGACCGCATCGGCTTGCCGACCACCGCCAATATCGGCGATGGACGCATCTATACGGTGGAAGGCCGGATCGTGATCCGCCCGATCCCGCCGCTGACGCTGGATGGCTCGATCATCTACAATGACAGCCGCCTGACCCAGCCGACCCAGTTCGTGCGCGCTCTTTCCTATGAAGGGCGCTCGCTGACCCTGCCCAACGTCGCCAATCTGGGTGGCCGCGTCGCCGCCGACTATCGCGCGCCGCTGGGCGACGATATGCGCCTGCACCTTTCGGCCTCGGCCCGCTATGTCGGCAAGTCGCGCCTGGGCGTCGGACCGATATTGGGCCGGGAACAGGGCGATTATGTCGATACGGCCCTGTCCGCCGCCGTCACCCGCGGCCCGGTCGAACTCTCGCTTTCGCTCACCAACCTGTTCGACAGCGACGGCAATCGTTTCTCGCTCGGCACGCCGTTCGACCTGAGCACCGACTATTATACGCCGCTGCGCCCCCGCACCGTGCGCATCGGCCTGGATTTCGCCTTCTAAAATCACGCCGGACGGCATTTTTCCTGACGGAACCGGCCCGGCGGCGACGTCCCTCCCGCATGTACGTGCCCATCAAACGGCGCGGCATTCAGAGGAGATATCATGCGACATTTGCTGGCCTGCACGGCCATCGCCCCGGTTCTGGTTGCGATGACCGCAACCCATGCCGCGGCGGAAACCACGATCGGTTCATCCACCACCACCGCCGTCAAGACCTCCACCGTCGCCTCCGGCGCGGCCGATGCGATCACGGTCAGCTCGGCTGGCAGCATCACGCTGACCAGCGGCACCGCGATCACGATGGACAGCAACAACAATGTCAGCAACGCGGGTTCGCTGACCATCAACGATGCCGACAATGCGACCGGCATTCTGGTCAAGGCCGGCACCACCGGCAACATCACCAACAGCGGCACGATCACGCTGACGGAAGATTATACCGCGACCGACACGGACAGTGACGGCGACATTGACGGCACGTTCGCCAAAGGGACGAACCGCAATGGCATTCTGGTCGAATCCGGCGCGGCCCACACCGGCAATATCGACACCACCGGCACGATCTCGATCGAAGGCAACAACAGCGCCGGCATCCGCGTCAACTCGACGCTGATCGGTAATCTGTCGACCTATGGCACCATCTCCGTCGTCGGCGACAACAGCTATGGCGTGGTCGCCAACGACATCGACGGCAACGCCACGATCCGCGGTTCGATCAGCACCAAGGGCGCGAACAGCACCGCCGTCGCCCTGCTGGGCGATGTCGATGGAGCAGTGAAGATCCAGGGCACGATCGTCAGCACCGGCTATCGCTCCACTACCCGCCCGAGCGACGTCACCAAGCTCGATGCCGACGACCTGCTGCAGGGTGGCCCCGCCCTCGTCATCGCCGGCAATGTCAGCGGCGGCATCGTGTTCGACATCGCGCCGACCGCCAGCGATGATGACGACGAAGATGACACCGACATCGATGATGACGGCCTGCTCGACAGCACCGAAACCACCGCCACGGTCATCAACTATGGCTCGGCGGCTGCGGTGCAGATCGGCTCGGCCAGCGCCGACACCAGCATCGGCGTGGTCCAGGGCGACAGTTCGGGCTATGGCGTGGTCGTGCGCGGCGCGATCGCGGGCTATGGCATCTATGACGGTGTCGATGCCAATGCGATGGTGATCGGCGGCCTGGGCGGCGATGTCGACATTGCCAAGGGCGTCCTGGTCGCCGGATCGATCACCGCCATCTCCTATGACAGCAACGCCACCGCGCTGCGCCTGGGTTCGGGCGCTACCAGCGACGCGATCGAGATTTCGGGCACCGTCGCCGCATCGGGCGCGGCGCTCGCGAACACCACGTCGCGCGGCCTGGTGATCGACGCCGGGGCACAGGTGAATTCGGTCAAGGTCAGCGGCACCGTCGCGGCCGTCGCCGCCGATGATGAAAAGGGCCGCGCGATCGCGATCCTCGATTCCTCGGGCACCGTCTCCAGCCTCAGCAACACCGGCACCATCTCGGCGACCGGCGGCCTCACCAACACCGCCATCGACCTCAGCGCCAACAGCAGCGGCGTGACGCTGACCCAGGCGCTCGCCTCCTCGACCACGACCGCGCCCAGCATCGTCGGCGACGTCAAGCTCGGCTCGGGCGATGACGTCATGACGGTATCGGCCGGCCGGATCGTCGGCGATGTCAGCCTGGGCGCGGGCAATAACAGCCTGTCGCTCTCGGGCAGTTCGACCCTGACCGGCGATCTCAGCTATGCTGGCACCGGCGCCACCCTGACCCTGGCCGATACCGCCAGCGTCACCGGCGCGCTCGACTTTGGCGGCGCCAGCGGCACGATGACGCTGAACGGCACCTCTAGCTATACCGGCGCGATCAGCAACAGCGGCAACATGGCGCTGGTGCTGAACGGCGGCACGCTGGCAGCCAGCAACACCGGTTCGATCGCGCTCGCCTCGCTCAGCGCCTCCTCCGGTTCGGCGCTGGGCATCACCATCAACGGCGCCGACGGCACCAACACCGTCTATGACGTCGCCGGCGCCGCCAGCTTCGCCAGCGGTTCCAAGGTGAAGGTGGCGCTAACCCAGGTCGGCGGATCGGAAGGCGACTATGTCATCGTCCGCGCGGCATCGCTGTCGGGCACCCCGGCGCTCGATAGCGCGACCCTGCTGCCCTATATGTTCAAGGGCAGTGTCAGCAGCGACACGACGACCGGCGACGTGACCCTGTCGATCGCCGCCAAGACCACGTCGGAACTGGGCCTGACCGGTTCGCTTTCAAGGGCCTATTCGGCGATCTTCAACGCGCTCGACAATGACAGCTCGATGGCATCGGCCTATCTGGACGTGACCGACGGCCAGACGCTGAACGGTGCGCTGCGCCAGATGCTGCCCGAACATTCCGGCAGCACCTTCGAAGCCGTCACCGCCGGCTCGCGGGCGACCGCGCGCATCCTGTCGGATCCCAACGGCATCTACCGCACCAAGGACGGCAAGCTCGGCTTCTGGCTGCAGCAGGTGGCGTTCGGCAGTTCCAAGAGCATCGGCGACACCGCCTCCTACGACATCAATGGCTGGGGCGCAGGCGGCGGCGTCGAATATCTGACCGATCTTGGCGCCTTCGGTGGTTCCTTCGCCTATATCCATGGCCGGGACACCAGCGACAGCTCCAACAGCTCGGCGGATTCCGACCAGTTCGAACTGGCGGCGCACTGGCGCGGCAGCTGGGGTCCGCTCCAGGCCTTCGCGCGCGTGTCGGCGGCGCATATCGACTTTGACGGCACCCGCAACTTCGCGCTCGACGATGTCGTGCGCAAGGCGACCGGCGACTGGTCGGGCAAGCTCTATTCGGCCACGGCCGGGGCTTCCTATCAGCTCCAGTTCAACCGCTTCAGCCTGCGTCCGGGCATTGGCATCGACTATTACCGCCTGAAGGAAGGCGGCTATAGCGAAAGCGGCGGTGGCGACGCGTTCAACCTGACCGTCGATGGTCGTACCAGCGACGAAATGACCGCCAACGGCACGATCGCCGCCGGCTATGATTTCGGCAGCCTCAATCGCGAGGATGGCTGGGCACGGTTCGAACTGGAAGGCGGTCGCCGCCAGTTGATCGGCGGGTCGCTCGGCGACACGGTCGCCCATTTCAAGGATGGCGATGACTTCGTCCTGGTCGCCGACAAACGCACCAGCGGCTGGACCGGCCGGGCCCGCCTCTATGGCGGCACCGACACGTTCCGCGTCGGCGGCGAATTCGGTGCGGAAGAACAACAAAATCACGTCGCAATCTCATTCCGGGCGACGGTTAACTTCGTCCTGTGACGTCTGAATAAGGAATTGGCGGGCCACACCCCACAGACCCTCCCGGTCCGCCAGTTGCGCCACGGCATGATGTTCCTCCCCAAGGGACGCCAAGGCAAAAAAGAGGGGCGTCGCATGGGTTTCACCCGAGCGGCGCCCCTTTTTCATGGGGTAGAGCATTTTCGAAGCAGATGGCCTCATCTGCTGGCTCGAAAAATGCGGAAAACAAAAGATAAACAGAGCATGATCCGATCCAGTATGAACGGATCATGCTCTAGACAGTTTGGCGCCTATTCGGCGGGCGTCGCCGCCAGATCGATAATCCGGTCGCGATCATAGGCGAGGACGCCGGCGATCGGCATGATCCGCGTGACCGGGACGCCATGGAAATTCGGCAGCTTGCCCACCGCGCGATAGCGGGCTGGGCGGATCGTCCATTGCGCGAGGCGTGGATCGGTCGCGACCTCCGCAGTCACCGGGGTCAGGGCATTGACGCCGGTCAGCGTGCCCAGGTCCGTCACCTCGCCCGCCTTCGCCTCGAACCGGACGCTGCCCATGCAATAGCAGGCGCCCAGCCCCTGCATGATCGGCCCCATGCCATAGATGCGATAGCTGCCGGGCGTAATCTCCTGCAGATAGACCGAATAGCCATTGCTGCCCTTGGCAAAGCGGCCACCACCGCCCAGCGTGACCGTCGCGGCCTCGCCGAAACTGGGATAGACGAAATTGGCTTCGGTGGGTTCGACCGGACGTTCTATCGTGCCGCCCTTATTGTCGCGCTCATAGACCTTGAGGCGTCCCAGATATTTCTCATGCTCCTCCGCCAGCGCTTCTGTGCGCGCGGCATCGTATCGGGCCTGATCGGCCGCATCGGCGATCCTCATTAGCATCAGGCTGCTGGGATCGTCGGAGCGCAGCAGGACATAGGCCTTGGCCAGATCCTGCGTCACCGCCGGCTGGTTATCGACCGATTTGCTGGTCGCATAGACCTGATCCTTTGCCATCGCGAGGGACGGCATCACCGCAAGCAGCGCCAGCATGGGCAGCATCGACTTCATGGCGCCAGCACCTCCCCGATGGCGGGCGTTCGCGCTGCCACCGCTGCCTGCTGCAACAGTCGCCGTCGCCGTTCGCCGTCCGGCACGGCGGTCAGCCCTTCCTCGAAATTGAAATATTGCCAGACCTTCTTCGACACGCCGTGCCGGTCATAACCCTTGAAAGCCATGCAGGTCCGCATCGTCTTGCGCCGCGCTTCGCGCTTGATGGCTGAACCGACGATGGCCTCGCTCATCAGGCTACCGATCGCACCACCAACAAGCCCGCCAACCCCATAATAATAGGTATAATTGTTCGGCAGGTTCGACCGCAGGCCACGGGCATAGCCATCGCATTCGCTGATATCGGCAAAAGCGGTGCGCACATCGGTATTATCGCGCCGGAAATAATAATATTTCTCGAAATCGGCCGCATCCGACGCACTGAATGGCCCCTTGACCGCCGGCAGGATGATCAGCCGAATATCCTTGTCGCTAAGGTCCACCGGACCAAAGGGCGATGCGCTGTCTTCCAGCACCACGCCGGCCGGCTTTGGCGCTTCAATCCCGTCCTGCGCCCTCGCCGGCATGGCTATCAGGCACCATGCCAGCATGGCGGCCGAGGCCGCCCTTCCCCTTAATGTCATCCATTCCCCCCATCATGCCGACGGCATTGCCCGCCAGCCCGCCTTCCCCAAGGCGGTCCCCCAAAAGAAAAGGGCGATGACCTCAAGCCACCGCCCTTTCTGTTTTCCTGTCAGCCGGCGAGCGCCTTCTTGACCAGTTCGTTGACGACCTGGGGGTTGGCCTTGCCCTGCATCGCCTTCATCGTCTGGCCGACGAAGAAGCCGAACAGCGCTTCCTTGCCGCCGCGATACTGCTCGACCTTGTCGCCATTCTTGGCGAGGACATCGGCCACCGCCGCCTCGATCGCGCCGGTGTCGCTGGTCTGCTTCAGACCCTTTTCCTCGACGATCTTGCCAGGCTTGTCGCCCGTTTCCAGCATGATCTCGAACACCTGCTTGGCGATCGTGCCGCTGATCGTGCCATCGGCCACCAGCGCCAGCAATTCGGCGCCTTCCTCGGGGCTTACCGGGCTTTCTTCAAGGCTCTTACCAATCCGGTTGAGGGCACCATACAGTTCCGACAGCAGCCAGTTGGCCGATGCCTTGGCGACCTCGCCCTCGCTCTTCTTCTGGATGCGCGCGCCCTCCGCCAGCAGCGCCTCGAACCAGCGCGCCGTGTCGGCGTCGGCGGTCAGGGTCGCGGCATTATAGGCGGACAGGCCCAGATCCTGCGCATAGCGGCGCAGCTTCGCGTCCGGCAGTTCCGGCAGCGACTGGCGGCATTCCTCCAGGAAGGCATCGTCCAGTTCCAGCGGCAGCAGGTCGGGATCGGGGAAGTAGCGATAGTCGTGCGCATCTTCCTTCGACCGCATCGAACGGGTCTCGTTGCGATCCGGGTCATAGAGGCGCGTTTCCTGCACGATCTTGCCACCGGCTTCCAGCACGTCGACCTGGCGGTTCGCCTCATGCTCGACCACGGCCATGACGAAACGGACCGAGTTCACATTCTTCGTCTCGGTGCGGGTGCCGAACTCCTCGCCCGGACGACGCACGGAGACGTTGACGTCCGCGCGCATCGAACCCTGGTCCATATTGCCGTCGCACGAACCGACATAGCGAAGAATGGTTCGCAGCTTCGAGAGATAAGCTCCTGCCTCAGCAGGCGAACGCATATCCGGCTTCGACACGATTTCCATCAGCGCCACGCCCGACCGGTTGAGGTCGACATAGGAGCTGGTCGGATGCTGGTCATGCATCAGCTTGCCGGCATCCTGCTCGACATGGATACGCTCGACGCCGATCACCTTGGTGCTGGCTTCGGGGTTCTTCTCGTCGAGGACGATCTCGATCTGCCCCTCGCCCACGATCGGGTGATAGAGCTGGCTGATCTGATAGCCCTGCGGCAGATCCGCATAGAAATAATTCTTGCGGTCGAAACGCGACCATTTGTTGATCTGCGCGTCGATCGCCATGCCGGTGCGCACCGCCTGGCGGATGCACTCGCGGTTGGGCACGGGCAGCATGCCGGGCATGGCCGCATCGATCAGGCTGACCTGCGTATTGGGCTCCGCGCCGAACGCCGTCGCGGCGCCGGAAAAGAGCTTCGCGTTCGACGTCACCTGCGCATGGACTTCCAGGCCGATCACGACCTCCCATTCGCCGGTTGCGCCCTGGATGCGATAGGTTGATTCAGTCATATTACCACCACTTATCAGGGCGTGCGCTGAAGCCAGCGCGTTCTTCAATTGCGAGCGATGCGTTCAGCACGGTCTGTTCGTCCAGCGCCTTGCCGATGACCTGCAGGCCGATCGGAAGACCGGCCGAATCCAGCCCGCCCGGAATCGCCATCGCCGGCAACCCGGCCAGCGAGGCCGGCACGGTGAAGACGTCGTTCAGATACATGGCCAGCGGATCGGCCTGCTTCTCGCCCAGCGCGAAGGAGGCGCTCGGCGCGGTCGGCGTCAGCAGCAGGTCGCACTTTTCGAACGCCAGTTCGAAATCGCGCGCGATCAGCGCCCGCACCTTCTGCGCCTGGGTATAATAGGCGTCGTAGAAGCCGGCCGACAGCACGTAAGTGCCGATCATGATGCGGCGCTTCACTTCCGGGCCGAAGCCGGCGGCGCGGGTCGCGGCATACATGTCCTGCAAACCTGCGCCATCAGGCAGGTCGCGCTGGCCATAACGCACGCCGTCATAGCGGGCGAGATTCGACGAGGCTTCGGCAGGCGCGATGATATAATAGGTCGGCAGTGCATATTGGGTATGCGGCAGCGACACTTCGACCACTTCGGCACCCGCGTCCTTGAGCCATTCGATGCCGCGATCCCACATGGCGGAGATTTCGGCGTTCAGGCCATCGGGGCGATATTCCTTGGGAATACCGACCTTCTTGCCCTTGAGATCGCTCGACAGATTGGCTTCCCACTGGGGCACGGCCAGATCGAGGCTGGTCGAATCCTTGGGATCGAAGCCCGACATGACTTCCAGCAGGATCGCATTGTCGCGCACGGTGCGCGCCATCGGCCCGGCCTGATCCAGCGAGCTGGCGAAGGCGACGATACCGAAGCGCGAGCAGCGGCCATAGGTCGGCTTGATACCCGAAATGCCGGTGAAGGCGGCAGGCTGGCGGATCGAGCCACCAGTGTCGGTGCCGGTCGCCGCCGGGCAGAGCCGCGCGGAGATGGCCGAGGAGGAACCGCCCGACGAACCACCGGGCGCCAGTGCGGCATTATCACCGCCGCCGCGCCGCCAGGGCGAGATCACATTGCCATAATAGCTGGTCTCGTTGGACGAACCCATGGCGAACTGGTCGAGGTTGAGCTTGCCCAGCATGCCGGCGCCGGCCGCCCACAGCTTGCCCGAAACGGTCGATTCATAGGTCGGCACGAAGCCTTCCAGCATGTGGCTCGCGGCGGTCGTCTGCGTGCCTTCGGTGCAGAACAGGTCCTTCATGCCGATCGGCACGCCGGCAAGCTGGCCCAGCGTCTCGCCGGCAGCCTTGGCCTTGTCGGCCGCGTCGGCTGCTGCCAGCGCCTTTTCGGGCGTCTCGACGATGAAGGCGTTCAATGCCTTGGCAGCGGCGACATTGGCGTTGAAGCCTTCAGCCACTTCGCGCGCCGAAAAATCGCCCGCGCGGAAGCCGTCGCGGATTTCCGCGACCGTCAGATCAGTCAAATTGGTCATTATTCGATCACCTTGGGCACCGCGAAGAAGCCATGTTCAGCCTGCGGCGCATTGGCCAGCACCTTGTCACGCACATTGCCGTCAGTGACGACATCGTCGCGCAGGCGTTGATGGTTGGGGATGACGGCCGTCATCGGCTGCACGCCGGTCACGTCCACCTCGCCCAGCTGCTCCACCCAGCCAAGGATATTGTTGAGTTCGGGCACCATGGCTTCCGCTTCCGCATCCGTCACCGAAATGCGCGAAAGGCTGGCGATCTTTTTCACGGTCTGAAGGTCTATCGACATGGGCCAAGCCGCTAGCACCCGCACCAGTCCGCTTCAAGTGTCCTGCTGCACCATCTGCCATCTTGCGTGCCCCCATCTTGCATGACTGCCGCGCATGGGCCAGACAGGCCGCACGAAGGCGGGGCGATCCCCGCACAGGGATGGAGACGAGAGCAAGTGGCCCGCAAATTCCTCTATGTCGTCGCCGGCCTGGTCGTGCTGGTGCTTGCGATGCTGCTTGCCTATCGCATCTGGGGGATGCATATCATGCGGGCGGTCATGGTCCCGCGCGAGGCGTTCCAGCCGCTCCAGCCCCTGCCCGCCAACGCCTATGACGATCCGAAAATGTGGATCGCCCGCCCAGACCTGTCCAAGGACAACCCCGCGCTCTGGACGCCCCAGGGCGCGGCCAGGCTTGCGCCGCCCGCGCAGCAGGCCGCCGTCTTCTTCATCCATCCGACCAGCTATGTGACGCCGCTTGGCAATGCCCATTGGAACGCGCCGCTGGACGACGCGGAAAGCAACGCGACCGCGCGCCGCTTCGTGCTGAGCCAGGCCAGCGCCTTTAGCGCCGCCGGCAATGTCTGGGCGCCGCGTTATCGCCAGGCCAATTATGGCGCCTTCCTCACCACCGGAGCGGAGGGCGACCAGGCGCTCGCCGCCGCCTATCGCGACGTGACCCAGGCCTTCGCCGCCTTCCTCAAGGCCAATCCCACCGGCCCGCTGATCCTCGCCGGCCACAGCCAGGGGTCACGCCACCTGCTGCAACTGGTGCGCGAACAGGTGGCGGGCAAGCCGGTCGCCGACCGGATCGCCGCCATCTATGCCGTGGGCTGGCCGATCTCGGTCGAGGCGGACCTGCCTGCATTGGGCTTCCCCGCCTGTGCCAGGCGGGATCAATCGCACTGCATCGTCAGCTGGCAAAGCTATGCCGAACCGGCCGATCCGTCCGCCGTGGTCGAAAGCTTCGAGCGCAAGCAGGGCCTCAATGGCCAGCCGCGCAAGGGCACGCACATGCTCTGCACCAATCCGATCACCGGCACCTTCAACGGCAATGCGCCTGCCAGCGCCAATATCGGCACGCTCGACGCCCGCGCCGCCGACAAGCCGGCTCATCTGGTGGCCGGCATCGTCCCTGCCCGCTGTGACACCAGCGGCGTGCTGATGATCGGCGAGCCGGTCGACATGGGCCCCTACACGCTGCCCGGCAATAATTATCACGTCTATGATTATAGCCTGTTCTGGGGCAATGTGCGCGACGACGCCCGCCAGCGACTGGCGGCCTTTACCAAGACACACTAGACCTTGATCGCTGCAAGCCGAACCGGCTTGAAGCATGAATCAAGGCCCAGGAACAAAGAAGAGAACCTGATCCACGTTATCGGCGGAAGCGCCGCGCGCTTCCACCTCAAACGATCAGGTTCAGGGGACGTAATGAAACTTGTCACGACTGACCGCGCGGAATTTCGCGCAGCCCTGCCCGAGGGTGGCCGCCTGATCGGCATGGACGTGGGCACGAAGACGATCGGCCTGGCCCTGTGCGACGCGCAATGGTCGATCGCCAGCCCCGCCTACACCGTCAATCGCGGCAAGTTCAGCAAGGACAAGCCGGCGCTCGAAGCCTTCATGGCGCAGCAGCAGGTCAAGGGCATCGTCATCGGCCTGCCGCTCAACCTCGACGGCACCAACAGCCCGCGCAGCCAGGCGAGCCGCGCCTTCGCCCATAATGTCGCGGACATCGGCCTGCCGGTGCTGCTCTGGGACGAGCGCTGGTCGACCCAGGCCGTCACCCGCACCCTGCTGGAGGCCGACGCCAGCCGCGCCCGCCGCGACGAACTGGTCGACAAACTCGCCGCCAGCTACATCCTCCAGGGCGCGATCGACGGCCTCGTCGCCGGACTGGAATAGGCACGCCTGTCCTACAGCGTGCCGCCCGGCTACATTCCCGGCGGCTCTTTCCCATCCTGATCCCCCGCCGCTTTCCGATAGGATCAGCGGAACGTAACATAATGTCAGAATGTGCGGGAAATATGCGAAGTTAAGCGTGCGATTTCCAACAGTCATCCCGCCCAGCGCGCGCTGCCGGAGTTGCATATATCTGAAGTAACAGCGTTAAAGCGCCGTTTACGTGATCGCGCTCACGGATTGATCGGTGCGAAAGCGATATTCCCTGCCCTGCAGTCGAACGGAAAAGGGCGGACGGATCAATGACCGAAGGCAAGAGTCCGGAAGATATCTGGCACATCATCAGCGAACAGCGGCGCATGATGCGCGACCATTTTCGCCGTGATCCCACCAGCTACTCGGTGCGTCGGGAAATGTCGCGCCGGCAGATGGCGCAGAAGCAGGACGATCAGACGCAGGACGTCTGAACGCCGTCCTCGAACGCCGCGATGATCGGGCATGGCCCTTCATCGGAGGCATGGCATTGCCGGGCCAGTCGCGTCAGCGCCGCCCGCGCCGCCTCCAGTTCCGCGATCTTCACATCCAGCGCCGCGATCCGATCGGCCGCCAGCTCGCGCGCCCGCTTGCGATCCTGCCCGGCATCGAGTTGCAGCAGTTCGCCAATCTGTTCCAGCGTGAAGCCCGCCGCCTGCGCCGACCGGATGAAGCGCAGCCGGCGCACATCGCCCTCGCCATAGCGCCGCACGCCGCCCTCCGGCCGATCGGGCGCATCCAGCAGGCCGCGCCGCTGGTAGAAGCGCACCGTCTCCACCCCGACATCGCCCGCACGGGCCAGTGCGGAAATTGTCATGCTCATGCCTTGACTCCGTACCATGGTACAGACCCTATATGAGGGGCATCGCACTCGATACAAGCCTGACACAAGGACGATGCAATGCCCCAAGGACCGGAAAAGGTCGCTCAACTCTACCGTATGGTGATGCCCGGCCATGTCTGTCCCTATGGCCTCAAGGCGCGCTGGCTGCTGCGCCGCCATGGCTATCGGGTCGAGGATCATGCCCTTACCAGCCGGGCCGAGACCGACGCCTTCAAGGCGCAGCATGACGTGAAGACGACGCCCCAGATCTTCATCGATGGCCAGCGTATCGGCGGCCATGACGATCTGCGCCGCTTCCTGGGGCTCAAGGTGCCGGTGCCCGGCGCGACCAGCTATGTGCCGGTGCTGGCCGTCTTCGCCGTCGCCGCGCTGCTGGCGCTGGCGATCAACTGGCTGACCTTGGCGCCGCTCATAGGCTTGCTGACGCTCGAGCGGTTCATCGCCATCGCCATGATGCTGCTTGCCATGCTGAAGCTGCAGGATGTGGAACGGTTCGCGACCATGTTCCTGAACTACGACCTGCTCGCCCGCCGCGTCATTCCCTATGGCCGCATCTATCCCTTCCTGGAACTGGGCGCGGGCGCGCTGATGCTGACCGGCCTCGCCCCCTGGCTGTCGATCCCGGTCGCCCTGTTCATCGGCGGCATCGGCGCCGTGTCGGTGTTCAAGGCAGTCTATATCGAGAAGCGCGAACTGAAATGCGCCTGCGTCGGCGGCAGCAGCAACGTGCCGCTCGGCTTCGTCTCGCTGACCGAGAATGTCATGATGGTCGCCATGGCCCTGTGGATGCTGGCAGGCATCCACTGATCCAACAACGCGGATGGTTGCCGGCATCCATTGAGCCGGTTGGACGGGGAGACTACTCCCCGTCCCGTCCATAGTCGTCGGGCAGGAACTGCACCCCGTCCGCCGTCGGCACCACCGTCAGATAGGTAAGATAGACCGGCACCGGCCGGGGCAGCGGCACATATTGTTCGGGCGCGTCGCTCTCTGCGGCCGGCGCCTTGCCGAAGAACCAGCGGCCCAGACGCTGCGCATCCTCCAGCCGGACGCAGCCATTGCTGAAATGGCGCACCGGCTTGGCGAACAGCGCCCGGTCGGGCGTGTCGTGCAGATAGATGCCCAGATCATTGGGAAACATGAACTTGATCTTCCCCATGGCATTATTGCCGCCGGGCAACTGGCGCACGCGCAATTCGCGCTGCCCCGCTGCCACCGCCTGCCAGTCGATCTCGCTCTGGTTCAGCGTCTGCGCATCGGCGGTCCAGTCGCTCAGCGCTTCATAGCGCATCTTCCTGAGCGTCGCCCCGTCCAGGATCTTGGGCGCGATCTTGCGCTCGACCAGGTCGGGCGGGACATTCCAATAGGGATTGAGTGTCGCATAGCGGATCATGCCCGCCATCATCGGCGTCTGGCTTTCCTTGGCGCCGGCCACGACCTTCATCGATCCGTCCAATTCGCCGCCGCTATAATAATAGAGCCGCGCCGATGCCGCATCGACCTCGACATGCCGCACCCATGGGCCAGGCAGCAGCCGCGCCCGCTCCAGATTGAGCTGCAATATCCGGGCATAATAGCCCGGACCACGATTGAGCGCCTCGATCGTCTGCGCGCCGGCAATGCCGTCCGCATCCAGCCCGTGATCGGCCTGGAACAGCTTGACCTTGGCCGCCAGCGCCTTGTCATAATCGACCCCGTCGGGCAGCCCCAGACGATGGCGCAGGATCGCGATCTCGCCGCTCGATCCGCCCGGCCGCAGCTTGACGTCGGTCGGCACGTTCACCGCCGGCAGGCCACCCCAGCGCGTTGCATAGGCACCGCTTGCCGCGCGCAACTTCATGTAGAGCGGGCTCATCCAGCCCGCCTTCTCGACATAGGTGGCCAGCGACGGCGCCACCGCCGCCGCGCGCAGCACCTCGGCAGCATCGGGCGCCTGCGGTTCCACCTCGGGGTCAAGATAGCGCATCTTCACCGCCTTGGACGGGCGGCGCACATCGGCGACATAAGTGGCCAGCGCCTTCGACAGGGCGACATCGACCCGCGCCAACGCCTTGGGATCGCCTGAGGCATCGGCCTCCTTGATCGCCCGTAACAATCCCCTGGCATCATAGTCGCGCGATCGCAGCCCGTCCTGATCGGCACTGTCGAGCAGCGCCAGCAGCGCTTGCGCCGGTTCGGCGCGGACCTTGCCCTTGTCGCTCCACAGCGGCCAATAGCCGCGCGTGCCATAGAAATCGCGCAGCTTGCCGCTTGCCGCCGACCGGATTTCAGCAGCCACGCTCGACCGCGCCGCCGTGTCGCTGGCGGCCGGCTGCGCAGCCGCCATCCCCGGCGCGGAACCGGCGATCAGCATGGCGAGGATCAGGGAAACAGGATGTCGGGGGGCGCGGCGGAAATGCCGCGCCCGGAAAGGAAGATTGCTCAGCCGCGTTCTCCGGAACGAGGCGGTGCCGGCGGCGGCGGGGGCGGCGGACAGGGCGGCCCCTGGACCGGGTGATAGATGCCATCCGACGTGTAATAGCCGTCGACATAGCCATCGCCGTTGCGGTCTGCGGCCACCGTGCCGGCAATCGCGCCCGGCCCCAGCGGCGGCGCGCTGGTCACCGGCGCGTCATTTTTCGAGCAGGCGCTCAGCGCCAGCAAACTACCGGCGACCAGCGCCATTGTCTGGATTTTCATACCATCTCCCTGTGCGCCACGATCCTGTCGCAACGCCAATTGGACCCACTGCCGGGATGCAGTGCGACGACAACGGTTCAGGGGTGAAATGGAATCCATTACCCTTGTGCAATGACGGCAGGACGTGCCTCAAGCGCGCCCAGCCGTTAAGCATATGGGATCAGTCGCGGACCCAGTCGGCCGAGGCGATACCCTGCGCATAGAGCAGCACCGACAGGTCGCCATGGACGATCTCGGCCGCTGCCGCTTCGCGGGTCTTAGGCTTGGCATGATAGGCAACGCCCAGCCCCGCCCCCTCGATCATCGGAATGTCATTGGCGCCGTCGCCCACCGCCAGCGTCAGCGCGCGGTCGATCCCGCCTTCGATCGCGGCCTCCAACTCGGTGCGCTTGCGCGCGGCATCCACGATCGGCACGGTGACGGTGCCGAGCAGCGCGCCATCGGCAATTTCCAGCACATTGGCGACATGCACATCGAAGCCGATTTCCGCCGCGACCGGCCCGGTGAAGCGGGTGAAGCCGCCAGAAACCAGCAAGGTGCGTGCGCCGCGCGCCTTCATCGTGCGCACCAGTTCGCGCGCACCGCCCATGATCACCACCCGCTCCTCGCGGCACTGGTCGATCGCGCTGTCTGGCAGGCCTTTCAACAGGGCGACGCGGCCATGCAGCGCGCCCTCGAAATCCAGTTCGCCGCGCATCGCCCGTTCGGTGATCTCGGCAATCTGCGGCTTGATCCCGGCATAGTCGGCCAGTTCGTCGATGCACTCGACGGTGATCATGGTCGAATCCATGTCGGCGATCAGCAGCTTCTTCTCGCGGCCCGCCGCCATCTGCACGATCACGTCGACCCGGTCGCCAATATCGGTCAGCGCCGCGCGGGCAGTGACGGGATCGCTGCCGAAGAAAATATCGGCCGCCTTGCCCTCGTCCAGCCAGACGCTATCGACCGGGGCGCAGCCGGCAGTGGCCAGTCGTCCGGCCGCTTCGGCAATATCCGCCTGTTTCAGGGTCTCAACTGCCACTAAGGTCGCGACGAACATGAACACTCCCGCACATATGCCGGGCGAATCCCGCCCACCGGTCGCGCTTATTGCCGGGCCAACCGCCAGCGGCAAGAGCGCGCTCGCCGTCCGCCTGGCCCAGATCGCCGACGGCATCGTCATCAATGCCGATGCCAGCCAGGTCTATGCCGACCTCGCCATCCTGTCCGCCCGCCCGTCGCAAGAAGAAATGGGCGGCGTGCCCCATCGCCTGTTCGGCCATATTGACGGGGCCGAAGCCTGCTCCGCCGCGCGCTGGGCCGCCGAGGCCAGGGCGGAGATCGACGCCGCCCATGAAGCCGGCAAGCTGCCAGTGCTGGTTGGCGGCACCGGCCTGTATATACGGACCTTGCTCGACGGCATCGCGCCAGTGCCGGAGATAGACGCGGATATCCGCGCCGCCGTGCGCGCCATGCCGGTGGCGCAGGCGCATGAAGCATTGCGCAGCGAAGACCCGGAGGCCGCTGCCCGCCTCGCCCCGGCCGACACCACCCGCGTCGCCCGCGCGCTGGAAGTAGTGCGATCGACCGGCAAGCCGCTGAAGCTATGGCAGCAGCACAAGCAGGGCGGCATCGCCGACCGCATCAGTATTTCACCCATGATCCTGCTGCCGCCGCGCGACTGGCTGATCGAACGCTGCGACCGGCGGTTCGAGCTGATGGTCGATCAGGGCGCCGTCGCCGAAGTGGAGGCGCTGCTGCCCCGCAACCTCAATCCCGACCTGCCGGTGATGCGGGCGATCGGTGTGCCGGAAATCGCCGCCTGGCTCAAAGCTGACATCGATCGTGACACGATGATGGCGCGTGGCCAGCTCGCCACGCGCCAATATGCCAAACGCCAATATACCTGGTTCTCCAACCAGCCGCCGCAGGACTGGCACCGCGAAAAGAGATCTATTGATGCTGAAATTGCCAATGAATTAGCAATTAAATTACAACAATAGGGGTTGACCACGCATTTTATGTCCTCTAGACGCTGGCGCCTTGCCAATGCGGGCGCGACGGCGCAGACCCGCGAGCCAGCATCTTAAAAAAGAGGAGTTTCATCGTGGCCGAAAAGAGCGGCGCGGACATTTTGGTCGAGTGCCTGGTTGATCTGGGCGTCGAAGTTGTGTTCGGCTATCCGGGCGGCGCCGTGCTGCCCATCTATGACGCGCTCTATAATCACCCCACGATCAAGCATGTCCTAGTGCGCCACGAGCAGGGCGCGACCCACATGGCCGAGGGCTATGCCCGTTCGACCGGCAAGCCGGGCGTCGTCCTAGTCACCTCCGGCCCCGGCGCGACCAATGCCGTCACCGGCATCACCGACGCGCTGCTGGATTCGATCCCGATGATCGTCATCACGGGTCAGGTGCCCACGCAACTGATCGGCACCGACGCCTTCCAGGAGGCGGACACGGTCGGCATCACGCGCCACTGCACCAAGCATAATTATCTGGTGAAGGATCCGGCCAAGCTGGCCGGCATCGTCCATGAGGCGTTCCATATCGCCACCACCGGCCGCCCCGGCCCGGTCGTCGTCGACATTCCCAAGAATGTCCAGATCGCGACCGCGCCCTATGCCCGGCCGGAACTCAAGGTCCATGCCAGCTATCATCCGCAGACCAAGGCGGATGCCGCCGCGATCGATACGGCGGTCGAGATGCTGGCTGCGGCGGAACGGCCGATCTTCTACACCGGCGGCGGCGTTATCAATTCGGGTCCGCAGGCCAGCGCGCTGCTGCGCGAACTGGCGGCGATGACCGGCGCGCCCGTCACCTCGACCCTGATGGGCCTGGGCGCCTTCCCCGCATCGTCCGACCAGTGGGTCGGCATGCTGGGCATGCACGGCACCTATGAAGCCAATTGGGCGATGAACCAGGCGGACCTGATCCTGTGCATCGGCGCGCGTTTCGACGATCGCGTCACCGGCCGGCTGGACGCCTTCGCCCCCAACAGCCGCAAGGTGCATATCGATATCGACCGCAGTTCGATCAACAAGATCGTCGACGTCGATGTCGCGGTCGTCGCCGATGTCGGCAGCGCGCTGGAAGACATGATCGCCCTGTGGAAGCAGCGCGGCCATGAAAAGGCGGACCTGTCGGCCTGGTGGGCGCGGATTGCCGAATGGCGCGCCAAGAAGAGCCTGTCCTACCCCGAAAGCGGCAGCGAGATCATGCCGCAAAAGGCGATCGCAGACCTCTACAAGGCCACCCGCGCGACCGGCAAGGACATCATCATCACCACCGAAGTCGGCCAGCACCAGATGTGGGCGGCCCAGCATTTCGGCTTTGAAGAGCCCAATAAATGGCTGACCTCGGGCGGCCTGGGCACGATGGGCTATGGCTTCCCGGCCGCCATCGGCGCGCAGATGGGCAATCCCGACAGCATCAGCATCTGCATCGCCGGTGACGCCTCGATCCAGATGAACATCCAGGAAATGGGGACGGCCAGCCAGTATCGGCTGCCGGTCAAGATCTTCATCCTGAACAATGAATATATGGGCATGGTCCGCCAGTGGCAGGAACTGACCTATGAAAGTCGCTATTCCAACAGCTATTCCGACAGCCTGCCCGACTTCGTGAAGCTGGGCGAGGCCTATGGCTGGACCGGCATCCGCATCGAAGGACCGCAGGAACTGGAGGCCGGCATCCGCCAGATGCTGGAAACCGACGGCCCCGTGATCGTCGATTGCCGCGTGGCAAAGCTGTCCAACTGCTTCCCAATGATCCCGTCGGGCGCGGCCCATACCGAAATGCTGCTCGATCCCAACCAGATCGAAGGCGTCATGTCGGACGAGGCAAAGGCACTGGTGTGACCACCCCCGCCAAGGTCCGCATTTTCGTGACCGAACCCTGGGATTTCGAACGGATCACAGGCACGACCGAACTCACCGGCTGGACCAGCGACCATGCTGACCCCGACAATGAGGAATGGGAAGTGCATCTGGATAGCGGGTTCGAATATCATGGCCTGCAGGTCGATCGGCTGCTGGCCGGCCCACGCTATGTGGGCGAACATCTTCTGCGGATGTTCGACGCGGTGACGGCCTTCCCGGTCCGCCTCGCCCACCCGCAGGACGATGATTGGCACTATGCCTTTATCGGCATGATCTCGCCGCGCCCCGAGCGCGAAGAAATGGAAGACGGGAACAGCATCTGATGCATATCCACGAAGAACAGAGCGAGCGGCACGTCCTGTCGCTGACGGTGTCGAACGAGGCGGGCATCCTGGCCCGCATCGCCGGCCTGTTCACCGCGCGCGGCTATAATATCGACAGCCTGACCGTGGCCGACATTACCGACGACCATGCGATCAGCCGCATCACCATCGTCACCAACGGCCCGCCCAAGGTGATCGACCAGATCATCGCCCAGCTCGACCGGCTGGTGCCGGTCCACAAGGTCACCGACCTGACCGACGCTGGCCCGTTCGTCGAACGCGAGCTGGCGCTGGTCAAGGTCGCCGGCACCGGCGAGGACCGGATCGAGGCGCTGCGCCTGGCCGACGTGTTCCGTGCCAAGGTGGTCGACACTACGATCGAGAGCTTCATCTTCGAGATCACCGGCACGACCGAAAAGATCGACAATTTCGTCGGCCTGATGCGCCAGATCGGCCTGGTCGAGGTCGGTCGCACCGGCGTTGCCGGCCTGATCCGCGGCAAGGAGCCGGCCTGATATTCCATTCCGCGCCGTCACAGGCGGCGTTTCTTTCCACCACTATTGTCTAACGCCCCCTGCATGGGGGGACGAGAAGGGGTTTTCCAATGAAGGTTTATTACGATCGCGACGCGGACATCGGCCTGATCAAGGGCAAGAAGGTCGCCATTCTGGGCTATGGCTCGCAGGGCCACGCCCATGCGCAGAACCTGCGCGACTCCGGCGTTGCCGAAGTCGCCATCGCCCTGCGCCCCGGTTCGCCCAGCGCAAAGAAGGCCGAAGGCGCCGGTTTCAAGGTGCTGCCGAACAAGGAAGCCGCCCAGTGGGCCGACGTGCTGATGATCCTGGCGCCCGACGAGCATCAGGCCGCCATCTATGAAGCCGACATCAAGGGCAATCTGCGCCCCGGCGCCGCGCTCGCCTTCGCCCATGGCCTGAACATCCATTTCGGCCTGATCGAAGTCCCCGCCGACATCGACGTCATCATGATCGCGCCCAAGGGCCCCGGCCACACCGTGCGCGGCGAATATCAGCGCGGCGGCGGCGTCCCCTGCCTGATCGCCGTCCATCAGGACGCGACCGGCAACGCCCATGACATCGCCCTGTCCTACGCCTCGGGCGTCGGCGGCGGCCGCAGCGGCATCATCGAAACCAACTTCCGCGAGGAATGCGAAACCGACCTGTTCGGTGAGCAGGCCGTTCTGTGCGGCGGCGCCACCGCGCTGGTCCAGGCCGGTTTCGAAACCCTGGTCGAAGCCGGCTATGCCCCGGAAATGGCCTATTTCGAGTGCCTGCACGAACTGAAGCTGATCGTCGACCTGATGTATGAAGGCGGTATCGCCGACATGCGCTACTCGATCTCGAACACCGCCGAATATGGCGACATCAAGACCGGCCCGCGCATCATCACCGAGGAAACCAAGAAGGAAATGAAGCGCGTTCTGGCCGACATCCAGTCGGGCCGCTTCGTCAAGGACTTCATCCTCGACAACCGCGCCGGTCAGCCCGAACTCAAGGCCAGCCGCAAGCAGGCTGCCGCCCACCAGATCGAAAAGACCGGTTCGCAGCTGCGCGCCATGATGCCCTGGATCGGCGCCAACAAGCTGGTCAACAAGGACAAGAACTAAGTCCTTTCGCGCACCGGAAACGGAACGATCCGTTTCCGGTTACGCCTCTGGAACAATCGAGGGACGTGGCATATTCTGTGCTGCGTCCCTTGAATGCTTTTGGAGAGCGTTTCCCATGCGCAAATATCTGATCTCTGCCGCTGCCCTGATCGCGGTCGCCGGCGGCACTGTTGTCATCGCCCAGGCCCCGATGGCCGTCCCCGGCAGCAAGGATGTCGCCAAGGTCACCGGCGGCACCTACAGCGTCGAACCCAGCCACACCCAGATCGTCTTCGCCTATGACCATATGGGCTTCACCAACAATATGGGCGTCATCACCCAGCCAACCGGCACGCTGACACTGGACAAGGCCAATCTCTCGGCTTCGAAGGTGTCGATCACCCTGCCGATCGCCAACCTCACCACCGGCATCCCGGCGCTGAACGAGCATCTCGCCAAGCCCGAATTTTTCGACGCCGCCAAGTTCCCGACCGCGACCTTCGTGTCGACCGGCGTGAAGCCCGATGGCGCGACCGGCGCGGATATCACCGGCAACCTGACCATCAAGGGCATCACCAAGCCGGTGACGCTGGATGCCGAATTCTATGGCGCCGGTGCGAACCCGATGAACAAGAAGGAAAATGTCGGCTTCGTCGCGACCGGCACGATCAAGCGCAGCGATTTCGGCATGGGCGGCTTCGTTCCCGTCGTCGGCGACAATGTCGAACTGAAGATCATCGTCGCCTTCCAGAAGTGATGCGATGATCCCCCGCTCGGCCCGCGCGATCCTGCTTCTGAGCCTGATCGCGTGTGGGCCGGCGGCGGCCAGTCCTGCTGGCGGCCCTGCGGTCTATGCGCCGGGCCGCTATCTCGTGGATGGCGCAGCGACCAGGGTCCACTTCCATGTGAAGGCCCTGATCGGCGGCTATGAGGGGGATTTCACCCAGCCCGAAGGCATGGTGATGATCGACCCCGCCCGGCCCGAGCGGGCCGACGTCGACATCAGCTTCCCGGTCGAGAAGATGACCACGGGCGATGCTTCGACCGACGCCATGCTGAAAGGCGACAGCTTTTTCGACATGGCCCATTTCCCAACCGTGCGCTTTACCGCCAGGGACGCGCCCCTCGTCGGCAGCGACAGCGCGACGATCATTCCGGGCGAACTCACCATGCATGGCCAGACCCGCGCGGTCACCCTGTCGGTCCGGCTGACCGGCGTCACGCCCCACGAAGCGCCTGGGATCGCCACCC
Source organism: Sphingobium salicis subsp. salicis (assembly GCF_049472635.1). Classification (NCBI taxonomy): domain Bacteria; kingdom Pseudomonadati; phylum Pseudomonadota; class Alphaproteobacteria; order Sphingomonadales; family Sphingobiaceae; genus Sphingobium; species Sphingobium salicis. Next base: position 908,798 of record NZ_JAYRCS010000001.1, on the reverse strand, counting down.
TTCACTTCACCGGCAGCATGACCGTCGAGCGCAGCCATTATGGCATGGGCTTTGGCCGCCCCTTCGTGTCGGACAAGGTCGACCTGGCCATCGACGCAATTTTCCGTCGCGCCTGACGCCCCTTTCGCAAGAAACGGCTTTACGCTCCTCCCGTCCGCGTTTATGGGGACAGCATCATGCAGAGCGTCGCGCTTCTTACCCTGCTACGACTTACACGCCCTTAGGCGTGGCTTTTGTGCTGCCTTCCGGCTAAGGGCAGCGTCGATCCGCCTAAGGGCATTCATCACAGTCAAGTCGTACCCCGGAGCGCGCCATAGCGTCCCGAGCCAGGAAGTAGTTTGATCCCATGATGCTGACCGATCCTTCGCAGAAATACCGCCCCTTCCCCCAGGTGGACCTGCCCAATCGCCAATGGCCGTCCAAGGTCATCACCAAGGCGCCCCGCTGGCTGTCGACCGACATGCGCGACGGCAACCAGTCGCTGATCGACCCGATGAATGCGGAAAAGAAGCGCCGCTTCTTCGACCTGCTGGTCAAGGTCGGCGTCAAGGAGATCGAGGTCGGCTTCCCCGCCGCCGGCGCGACCGAGTTCGACTTCATCTCGGGCCTGGTCAAGGAAGGCGCCATCCCCGACGATGTCATGCCCCAGGTGCTGACCCAGGCGCGCGAAGACCTGATCGCCACCACCTTCGAAAGCCTGCGCGGAGCGAAGCAAGCCATCGTCCATGTCTATAACGCGATCTCGCCGGCCTGGCGCAACATCGTGTTCCAAATGGAACGCCCGGAAATCAAGCAGATCGCGATCAACGCCGCCAAGCTGCTGCGCGACAATGCGGCGCGCATGCCCGACACCGACTGGCATTTCGAATATAGCCCCGAAACCTTCTCGACCGCCGAGCTGGATTTCAGCCTGGAATGCTGCGAGGCGGTGATGGACATCCTGCAGCCGACGCCGGAACGGCCGCTGATCCTGAACCTGCCCGCCACCGTCGAGTGCGCGACCCCCAACATCTATGCCGACCAGATCGAATGGATCTGCCGCAACATCTCGCGCCGTGACAGCGTGGTGATCTCGCTGCACACCCATAATGACCGGGGCACCGGCGTCGCCGCCGCGGAACTGGGCATCATGGCCGGCGCCGACCGCGTCGAAGGCTGTCTGTTCGGCAATGGCGAGCGCACCGGCAATTGCGACCTGGTGACCGTCGCGCTCAACATGTACACGCAGGGCATCGACCCCGAACTGGACTTCAGCGACATCGACGAGGTCATCCAGACCGTCGAATATTGCAACCAGCTGCCCGTCCACCCGCGTCACCCCTATGCCGGCGAACTGGTGTTCACCGCCTTTTCGGGCAGCCACCAGGACGCGATCAAGAAGGGCTTTGCCGCGCAGGAAGCGCGCAACGACCTGTTCTGGAACGTCCCCTATCTGCCGATCGACCCCAAGGATCTGGGCCGCGACTATGAAGCGGTGATCCGCGTCAATTCGCAGTCGGGCAAGGGCGGCGTCGCCTGGGTGCTGCAGCAGGACAAGGGCTATAAGCTGCCCAAGCGGATGCAGGCCGACTTCTCGAAGGTGGTGCAGGCGCTGGCCGACCAGTCGAGCCGCGAACTCAATGCCGCCGACATCTCGGCCGCGTTCGACGACTATTATCATCAGACCGGCGACCAGGCCTACAGCCTGATCGACTATCATGAGAGCGGCAGCGCGGGCGACCGCATCTTCACCGGCAAGATCGTCCATGAAGGCGGCGAACGCTCGATCTCGGGTCGCGGCAACGGCCTCATCTCGTCGGTGCTGGCTGCGCTGCGCGACGAACTGGGCGTGGTGCTGGAGGTTGCCGACTATAATGAACACGCCATCGGCGCCGGCACCGACGTGAACGCCGCCGCCTATGTCGAATGCCGCACTGCCGACGGCCGCACCGTGTTCGGCATCGGCACCGACAGCGACGTCGCGACCGCATCGGTCAAGGCCGTCCTCTCGGCCGCCAATGCGGTGGCTGTGCGAGGCTGATATCCATCCGTTCGCCCTGAGCGAAGTCGAAGGGCACGGCCGACCATCGGGAGGCCACTTCGCTTCGCTCAGTGTCGGGCTTCGACTTCGCTCAGCCCGAACGGATTAAAGATAGCCGTTACTTCGCCAGCGCCCGCACCACGCTGTCCCACTGGGCCAGTGATGCGGCGATGCCCGCCACCGGCACCCGTTCATTCAGGCCATGGGCAAAGCCGTCCTCGGCCTTCATGAACAGGCTGGAGACGCCATAGCTGGGCACGCCCAGCGCGCGGAAATAGAGGCTGTCGGTTGCGCCGGCCGACATGCCCGGCATGACCGTGATCGCGGGCGAGCGCGCCTTGATCGCGGCGGCCACTGCCTTCACCACGTCGTCCCGCAATGGCGAGGCATCGCTGCCGGTCGGGTCATTGAGCGTGGTGAAGGTCGCGCTTTGATCATCCACCACCTTGACCAGCTGCGCCTTCACGTCGTCGATCTTCACGCCGGGGAAGATGCGGCAATTGACGCTGACCTTGGCACTTTGCGGCAGGGCATTGAGCGCATGACCGCCCGCCAGCATGGTCGCAACGCAGGTGGTGCGCACCTGCCCGACAAATTCGGGCCGGCTCGACAAAAGTTCTGCCGAGGCCGGATCCTGGGTCGCGGCATAGAGACGCATCGCTTCCCCCACATCGCCACCGATCCGCTGCGCCGACAGGCTGAGCGACGCCTTGGTCAGCTCGTTGATCATCGGCGGGAACTGATAGGCCGCGATCCGATCTATCGCCTTGGCCAGCCGATAGATCGGGTTGCCCGGCGTCGGTGCGCTCGAATGGCCGCCCGGATCGGTGAAGCCGATCTCGAAATCGGCATAGGTCTTCTCGCCCGCCTGCAACTGGTAGAGGACAGGCTTGCCCGTCTCGTCGAGCAGGCCGCCGCCGCCATCGCCGTTCAGCAACAGCTCGGCATCCTTATACTTGGCCGCCAGCGCCTTGGTGGTGACCATGTTGGTCTCCTCGTCGCCCGACAAGAGCAGGATGACGGTGCGGCGCGGGGTCCAGCCCTCCTTCTTGAGCTGCGCCAGCGTCGCGACCATCATCGCCACATCATATTTATTGTCTTCCGATCCGCGCCCGAAAATATAGCCATCCTCCTCGACCGGGACGAAGGGATCGCGCGTCCAGTCGGCCCGATTGGCGGCCACCACATCCATATGACCGATCATCAGCATCGGCTTGAGGCTGGGGTCGCGCCCCTTGATCGCCGCCGCCAGCGTCGCAGTCTCGCCCATCGGGGTGATGACGATATCGGCATCGGCAAAGCCCGCCTGCTTCAGCACCGACGCATAATAAGCGGCGAGCGCGGGCACCTGCCCCGAGCCCTCGACCGTCTTGAACGCAACCGACTTCTTCAGAATTTCCTTGGCCACACCGGCATCCGCTGCCGCCTGCGCCCCGACTGGCATTGCCAGCCCCCCTAATCCCAGCATCGCCCCTGCCAGCAATATCCCCCGCAATTGCATATATTTATACTCCCTGATGGACCCGAGCGACGATTGTGGCATAGCGGATCGCGCCGTTCCATGCGTTTGATCGGACGGCGCGCGGAAAGAGGGCCACCTTATCCGCACTGAACCCCTTGAAAGAATTGCTTGCGCGCAATCGGACAGATGCCATCCGATATAGCGCGCCGGTCGTCCAAAGGAAAAATGCCATCATGGCCCTCAATTATCGCAGCTTCGGCTTCCAGGTTCTGCTCGGCATGGTCGTGGGCCTTGCCCTTGGTCTCGTCGCGCGCCAGATCGGCGCAGGCCCCGATGGCGACCTCAACTGGCTGGCGACCACGCTCAAGACGGTCGGATCGATCTTCGTCTCGCTCTTGAAGGCGATCGTGCCGCCTCTGGTGTTCGCCGCGATCGTCGCGTCGATCGCCAATCTGCGCGCACTCGACAATGCCGCCCGTCTCGCCGGCCAGACCCTGCTGTGGTTCGCGATCACCGCGCTGATCGCGGTCAGCATCGGCCTTGCCATCGGCCTGATCGTCCAGCCGGGCGCGGGCCTGCACGGCACCGCGCTCGCCATGGGCAAGGCGGATTCGGTCGGCGGCTGGCTCGATTTCCTGAAAGGCCTGGTCCCCGGCAACAGCCTGGCCCTGTCGGGCAGCACCAAGATCAGCGACGGCAGCGCCAGCACCAGCATCTCGTTCAACATCCTGCAATTGCTGGTCATCTCGATCGCAGTCGGCCTCGCCACGCTCAAGGTCGGCGACAAGGCGGAGCCCTTCCTCTCCTTCGTCCGCTCGCTGCTCGCCGTCGTCCGTGCGATCCTGGGCTGGGTCATCCGCCTGACGCCGATCGGCTCGGCCGCGCTGATCGGCACCGCGATCGCCACCTATGGCTGGAGCGCGCTGGCGCAGCTCGGCACCTTCACCGCCGCCATCTATCTCGGCCTCGGCCTCGTCCTGCTGGTGGTCTATCCGCTGCTGCTGATCGCCAATGGCCTGAAGCCCGGCCCCTTCTTCGCCAAGGCCTGGCCGGCGATCCAGCTCGCCTTCGTCTCGCGCTCGTCGGTCGGCACCCTGCCAGTGACCGAGACCGTGACCGAGCGGCTGGGTGTCGACAAGGGCTATGCCGCCTTCGCGATCCCGCTCGCCTCGACCACCAAGATGGATGGCTGCGCCTCCATCTATCCGGCACTGGCAGCGATCTTCGTTGCGGGCTTCTATGGCATCCCGCTGCATTTCATCGACTATGTGCTGATCGTCTTCGTATCGGTCATCGGCTCGGCCGCCACGGCTGGCCTGACCGGCGCGATCGTGATGCTGACCCTCACCCTCTCGACGCTCGGCCTGCCGCTGGAAGGCGCCGGCCTGCTGCTGGCGATCGACCCGATCCTCGACATGGGCCGCACCGCCGTCAACGTTGCGGGCCAGGTGCTGGTCGGCGTGATCGTCGCCAAGCGCGAGGGCATTCTCGACGAGAGCGCCTATTATGGCGAGGGCGAACTGGTCGCCGCCTGATCGAAAACCGGGCGGCGCGGGCGTTCCGCGCCGCCGTCAGGGCAGTTGGCCGCGCCCGGTCGCCGTCCAGTAGATGCCGCCCATCAGATGGTCGAGATAGCGCGGATCGCGATACATCTCGCCATTATGACCCAGCGTGGTGACGAACACCCGCCCCTTCTCATAGGCATGATACCAGGCGACGGGATGCTCCCGCCCCATCGGTTTTGCCACCTGTCCCGGCCAGATTTTGGTCGGATCGTAACTGCTTTCCTCGACATTCAGCACCGGATGGATCGTCACCTTATAGGGGTTGGCGGTGACATAATATTCGTCGGTCCAGATCCAGCGATCGGGCAGGCCATAGGTGGCGGGAAAACCCTTGTCGGTCGGCGTCACCACCGCCGTCTGCACCATCGGATGGATGACGAAACTGCGCCCGACCATCTTCTCGTACCAGGCCCACTCGCCCGGCGGGGTGATGAGCGCCCGATGCACGACGATGGCATTGCCACCCGCCCGCATATAGGCCTCGAACCTGGCGCGCTGCGCCGGGTTCAGTTCCTCGCCCGGCGTGTTGAGGAACATCACCGCCGCATATTGGCTGAGATCGCCATCGAAGACGGACGTGTTGTTGGCCCAGGTGAAGCTGAAATCATGCAGCTTGCCCAGATGCTCCAGGCTGTCGCGCGCGATCGGTATATATTCATAATGATATTTGTTCGGGATGGCGAGGACGAGCAGCTTATACTGGTCCTCCGCCTGCACCGCTGCGGGCACCGAGAGCGCCATCAGGGCGATGAGCGCCCCGGCCTTGTTTCTCATCCGCCTGTCTCCTTCGCTCGCCTATCGCTAGGACAGCCGGCGACGGAAAGATAGCGCTCCCATGGTCGTAGTCAGCCCGGCAGCAGGCCGATCGCGTCCACTTCGACCAGGCAGTCATGATGAAGTTCGGGCGCCGGCACTACCGTGCGCGCCGGCCGGGCATCCCCCATCATCTCGGCATAGATGCCGTTGAAACGCGGCCAATTCTCGACGCCCACGATATAGGCGGTGACGCGCGCGATCCGCTCCGTCCCGCATCCTGCCTCTGCCAGGATCGCCAGCATATTGCCGATCGCCAGCCGTGCCTGATCCTCAAACGACAGGTCGCTGCGCGGCCCCTGCCCCGCCACCACCGGCAATTGCCCCGACACGAAGATAAAGCCATTCGCAATCGTCGCCTGCGCATAATGGCCGGCGGGTGCCGGCGCCTTGTCGGTCTCGATCCGCGTCACGTCCATCACCATCCTCCAAATCGCGGCCAGACCGCTTCCGCCGCATCGCTACCGCCCCGCACCACATGATAGCGATCATGCTGCGCCCCGGTGGCACAGGCATGATTGGGCAATATCCGCACCCGATCACCCACCGCCAGGTCCGGCAGCGCGCCCGATGCCCCCGGCCGCAGCGCGATGATGCCATGTTCCTGATTGGCATCGACCAGGACCAGATCGCCATAGGGCCGCCCGTCCCGGTCGCAGACCAGGCCATAGCCCTGATCGACATCCTGTTTCGCCGTGCCGCGATCGCGCGACATCGCCATCCAGCCGGCATCGACCAAGATCCAGCCCTTGTCCCGCTGATGCCCGATCACCGTCGCCAGCACCGACAGGGCGATGTCGTCCACCGAACAGATGCCGATCCCGGCCATCACCAGATCGAAAAAGACGAAGACGCCGGCGCGTACCTCGGTCACGCCGCTCAAGTCCGTGGCATGATGGGCGGTCGGGGTCGATCCGACGCTGATCACCGGGCAATCATGTCCCGCCGCCCGCAAGGTCCGCGCCGCCGCCAGCACGGCATCCCGTTCGGCATCGGCGCAGGCGCGCAGTTCGGCATCGCCCCTTGCGCCATAGCTGCCGCCGGCATGGGTCATCACACCGCGCAATGCGCCGCCCTGCGCCAGCGCCGCGCCGATCGCCCGCAGCCGCGCCGCATCGCCGGGCTTCACGCCCGACCGATGGCCGTCGCAATCAATCTCGATCAGGGCCGGAATGGCCGTGCCCGCCGCGCGCGATGCGGCCGCGACCGCCTCCGCCTGCTCGACCGAATCCAGCACGATCGCCAGGTCCACGCCCTGCGCCCGAAGCGCCAGTATCTCGGGCAACTTGGCCGGGCTGATGCCGACCGCATAGAGAATGTCGCGCACCCCGGCCGCCGCAAAGCGGCGCGCCTCCTGCAGGGTCGATACCGTCGCCGGCCCCTGCGCCGTCGGCATCAGCTGCTGCGCAACCTCGACCGACTTGGCGGTCTTGAGATGCGGCCGCATCCCCACGCCCAGCCCGTCCAGATGCGCGCGCAGCCGCGTAATGTTGCGATCCATCCGGTCGGCATCCAGCACAAGGCAGGGTGTTGGCAAGGTATCGAGCGAGGCGGGATCGTCGGAAAGGGCTGACATAAGAGGCTCCGTTGCTGACCCGCAGATTGCCGAGATGCGGCGGCTTTTCAACGGGCTCGACGGATTTCGGCAATTTTTCCTCCTCCGCCGCAGCCCCTTGCCCGACTCATTTTTTTCCGTTATTTCTGTTTTTACAGAAAGGAACGTCATGCCACTTCTCGACCATCCCGATGCCAAGGCGTTCCTGCTCCACTGGGGCGAGATGGGCACCCAATGGGGCGTCAACCGGTCGGTCAGCCAGGTCCATGCGCTGCTCTATCTGTCCGACCATCCTCTGCCCGCCGACGAGATTGTCGATCAGCTCGGCCTTGCCCGCTCCAATGTCTCGACCGCGCTCAAGGAACTGCAATCCTATGCGATCGTCCGCCGCGTCCATGTCGAGGGCGACCGGCGCGACCATTTCGTCGCGGAAACCGATCTGTGGGAAATGCTCACCCGCATCGCTGCGGAGCGCAAGCGGCGGGAGATCGACCCGACCATTGCCCTGCTGAACGATCTCGCCCAGCGCCTAGCCAGGGATGAAACCTGCCCGCCCCATGTGCGCGAGCGCATCACCCGCATGCATGAATTCATGTCGACGCTCGGCAACTGGTATGAGCAGGTCAACAAGCTGCCCAAGTCGACCCTGATCGCCCTCATGAAGCTCGGCAACAAGGTCGCCCGCTTCATCCCCACCGGCAAGAGCAAGGACTAGTCGCTGCTGATCGATGCACCCTGACGCCCGATCGCGCCCGCCAGTTTCGGAGTTTACAGAAATGTCTGATATGAACAACGAAAACCCCGATCCCATTGCCCCGCCCACCCGCACCGGATCGGCCCCGTTGCGCATCGCGTCAGCCGTCGCGCTGGCCATGGCCTTTGCGATCACCGTCTACCTGCTGCTCGACGCTACCCGCGTGAACGGCCTTGTCAGCTTCACCTTCCTGCTGCTCCTGCCGGCCGCGCTCACCGCTTTCGTTGCCTATGTCGGCGATCCATGGGCAGAGCGGTCGCGCCGCTATTATATGACGATGCCGCTCTGGCTGCTGGGCGCGACCATCCTCCTGTCCGTCCCGGTGCTGAAGGAAGGGGTGATCTGCATCGTCATGCTCGCCCCGCTGTGGATCGTCAGCGGTCTGGCAGGCGCCTATGCCACCTACCGGCTGCGCGGCCGGGCCGGCGATCGCGGCACCAGCTATTGCATGGCGGTGCTCGCCATGCCGCTGATCGCGATGCAGGTCGAACCGATGATCCCCCTGCCCGACGCCACCGCCACGGTCAGCCGCTCGATCATCGTCGAGGCCAGCCCGAACCGGATCTGGCCGCTGCTGCGCGGCATTCCCGATGTCCGGCCGGGCGATGGCACATGGACCTTCACCCAGGATGTGCTGGGCGTACCCCGGCCGCTCGGCGCCCATATGCTGGGCGAAGGGATCGGCGCGGTCCGCATGGCCGACTGGGGCCGGCAGGTGCGGTTCCGCGAACATATCATCGACTGGCAACCGGGCCGCAGCATCGGGTGGCGCTTCGATTTTCGCGGGCTCGACGCCTGGCAGTTCACCGACCGGCACCTGATGCCCGACAGCGCCTATTTCAAGGTGACCACCGGCGGCTATCGCATGGAGCCGGCCGGCTCCGGCCGCACCCGCGTCATCATCGACACCCATTATTGGATGCAGACCCCGGTCAATGGCTATTCCCGGCTGTGGGGCGAACTCTTCCTGGGCGACATCGAAAAAAACCTGCTCGCCCTCATCAAGCAGCGCGCCGAACGACCGGTCGCGCCCGCCATCCTCTGATTGCCAAAAGGAGATGAACCATGGTTGAAACCGCCTATGCCCTCTATCTGGTCATCACGCTCGCCATCACCATCTGGGTCGCGCGCACCCTGTCGAAAAATGGCGAGGTCTTCCTGATCCAATGTTTCGGTCATGATGCGCAACTGGCCCGGTCGACCAACCATCTGCTCGTCGTCGGCTTCTACCTCGTCAATATCGGCTTCATCACCCTGACGCTCAGCCTGGGGAAGGAACCGACCAGCTATGCCGAAACGATCCGCTTCCTCAGTGCCAAGATCGGCCTCGCCGTGCTCGTGCTGGGCGGCATGCATTTCTTCAACATGGGCGCGATCGCCCATTTCGGTCGCAAGGTGAATGGCTGGCTGCATGACGGCCATCCCCAGGTCGCCTGATCACCAGCCGGAAGGGTGCGCCCACCCTTCCCCTTTTCCGGGAGGTTCCGATGTCCCATGCCGATCCTGCCCATCTGCGCGGCGCCGCCCGCGCGATCCTGACCGCCGGCCCGTTGTTCATGACACTCTATCTGGCCGCCGATCTCTATCGCCGCATACCCGATGCCATTACGGTGGATCTGGGCATCTTCATCATCCTGCCCCTCATATTGCTCTTCGCGTTGATCTTCGGCCCCTTGGTTGCCGCCATCCCGATCATCATCGGGACGACATCGATGCGCGTCCTGGCATATCATTGTCCCCTTTTTGCCGCCCGCGCCTTCTGGTTGCTCGCCGGCGCCGCCATCGGCTTCGGCGTGGCTTATGGCTGCGACCTACTGGGGGAAGTCCCCGATTTGAGCTTTGCCCTGATCGCCACCAGCGGCCTCAGCGGCTGGCTGGCCTACACGCCGGAATAGTATTTCCGCGCCCCTGTCCTATTGAACCATGCCCCGCTATACTGATTGCATCTCATAACAATATGTCCCACTGGCGTTCGGAAATTGCCGAATGTGCGGGAAAAGTGCGAAGTTAAGCGAATTATGTCCAATCATCAGATCCATGTCATCGGCGGCGGTCTCGCCGGTTCGGAAGCCGCCTGGCAGCTCGCCCAGGCCGGTATCAAGGTCCGCCTGTCGGAAATGCGCGGCACCGGAGAGATGACCCCGGCGCACCAGACCGACGGGCTGGCGGAACTGGTCTGCTCCAACAGCTTCCGGTCCGATGATGCGGACAAGAATGCCGTGGGCCTGCTGCATCAGGAAATGCGCCGCCTCGGCTCGCTGATCATGGACCGCGCCGAACCGGCCAAGGTGCCGGCCGGTTCTGCCCTGGCGGTCGACCGCCATGTCTTTTCCGACGGCGTTACCCGCGCACTCGCCGAACATCCCAATGTCGAGATCGTGCGCGAGCGGATCGACACGCTGCCGACGGAGGGCATGACCATCGTCGCCACCGGGCCGCTGACCGCCGCCGCGCTGGCCAGCAGCATCGGCGAAGCCGCCGGCATGGAGCATCTCGCCTTTTTCGACGCGATCGCGCCGGTCATCCATTTCGACAGCATCGACATGGAAGAATGCTGGATGGCCAATCGCTGGGACAAGATCGGTCCCGGCGGTGGCGAGGGCAAGGACTATATCAACTGCCCGATGAACAAGGAGCAGTATCAGGCCTTCGTCCAGGGGTTGCTCGACGGCGAAAAGACCGAGTTCAAGGAATGGGAGTCCAGCACCCCCTATTTCGAAGGCTGCATGCCGATCGAGGTGATGGCCTCGCGCGGACCGGAAACGCTGCGCCACGGCCCGATGAAGCCGATGGGGCTGGACAATCCCAAGACCGGCCGCTGGCCCTATGCCGTGGTCCAGTTGCGCCAGGACAATGCGTCGGGCACGCTGTGGAACATGGTCGGGTTCCAGACCAAGCTGAAGCATGGCGCCCAGGTCGAGCTGTTCCGCACCATTCCGGGCCTGGAAAAGGCCGAGTTCGCGCGACTGGGTGGGCTGCACCGCAACACCTTCATCCAGAGCCCCAAGCTGCTCGACCCGACGCTGCGTCTGAAAAGCGCGCCACATATCCGCTTCGCCGGGCAGATGACCGGGTGCGAGGGCTATGTCGAAAGCGCCGCCATCGGCCTCATCGCCGGGCGTTTCGCTGCGGCCGAGATATTGGGCCAGGAATTGGCGCCGCCGCCCGCCGACACGGCACTCGGCGCGCTGCTCGGCCATGTCACCGGCAATGTCGAGACCGCCGACTATCAGCCGATGAACGTCAATTTCGGCCTGTTCCCGACGCTCGACGACGTCAAGAAGAAGCAGCGCAAGGAAGCCTATACCGCCCGCGCCCGCGCCTCCTTCGGTCGCTGGCTGGGTGAGGTGGTGGAACCGGCCTGATCCGTCAGGCACAGGCTCAGCATTTGCAGCGCGGTTTCGCCGCCCGCTTCGGCGCGGTGGTGGCGAACTCGGCCGGAGTCAGCTTGCCGTTCTTGTCGGCATCGGCCCCGGCAAAACGATCCGCGGTGGCCACCGCCCATTCCTCGAACGACAGGAGATTATCCTTGTTCGTATCGAGCTGTTTGAACGCGGCGGTTCGGCTGCCCAGCATCTCGATCCGGCTGATGATGCCGTCGCGATTGCGGTCATAACGGGCGAAGCGCTTTTCCTCGCGGCTCTGCGGGCTGGCCTCGCCGGGCATCGGCGGCGCCTCCCCGACCGCATCGGGATCGCCCTCTGGCAAGGCTTCGTTGGCTGGCGGTGGCGGCGGCGCGAGCAAAGCCTTGGGCGGCGGCTCGTTGGTCGCCCGCCCCTGCCACCAGAACAGGCCGGCCGCGACCAGCAGCAACGCCCCCATGCCACCTGCCAGCAACCGTCCCATCGCCCGCTCCCCCGTTCGTGACGGCAGCGAACCTATCGCGATCGACTAGCGCCCGACAAGCGCGATCCGCATCAGCCGCCAGACCATGCTCCGCGTCAGCCCGACCGGCGCCCGCTGTCCTCGCTCGACATCATGCCGCGCCAGCAAATAGGCGATGCGCAGCGGCTTCCACGCCCTGGGCCACGCCGGATCGCCCACCTGCGGCAACAGGTCGCGGGCCAGACCGATGGCCGCATCCGCCAGTGCCTCGTCGCCGCTATGGGCGGACAGATCCCACAGCGCCCAGACTTTGCCCGCCGCGATCAGCCAGTCGGGCGCATCAGCCACATCGGCCAGCGCCTGGAACAGCCCGCCGCCGCGGCCGGCAGCATAGTCGCGCAAGCCGGTGAGATCGATCTCCGGCTCCACCACCAGCACTTCCCAGCCATCTAGAATCGCCGGGATACCGGGCGCGGCCAGCGCGCCGATCGCGCGGAGCCAGTCGACCACCGGTTCGCCCTGCCCCTTGACTCCCGCCTCGTCACTGACGAGGCCCAGCCACCAGGCGAGGCGCATCTGCCCGATCGCCGCATCGCTGGTGGTTCGCGCAATTTGCGCAAAGCGCTGATCCAGCGCCCAGAGCGCCCGATGCCGCTCGGCAAAGCGCCCGGCATGCCCGGAAAGCAGGCGCGCCAGCGGCGCCAGATCGTCCGTGCGATCCATCATTTCGATCCCGATCTAAAAATGGCTTATCAATCCTTTAACCAGACTTCGCATAGAGACCCTAACCAGTCCCGTTGCATGGCCGACGATGGCCCTGTCCAGATTTCTGGGGGGAAACGGGCGACATGGGTGAATGCGGAACATGGGCAAGCAGATCAAGCGCGCGATGACATTCCTCGGCCGGCTTCGGCGCAACCAGGCGGGCAATACGCTCGCCATGGTGGCCGCAGCCGTCATTCCGCTCGCAGCGCTGATCGGCGGCGGCGTCGACATGAGCCGCGCCTATATGGCTAAGGCCCGTCTGCAGCAAGCCTGTGACGCTGGCGCGCTGGCTGGCCGACGCTCCATGACGACCTCGTCCATGACGTCCACGGACATTGCGGAAGCGAAGAAATTCTTCGATTTCAACTTCCCGCAAAAAACCTTTCAGACTGACGAATTTGATCCGAACATCCGCAGCGATCCGAGCCTGACGACCACCGTGCTGGTCTCCGCCGACACGCGCATCCCGACCACGATCATGCGGATATTGGGCTTCCAATATCTCAATCTGTCGGTGTCCTGCAGCTCGAAATTCGACATCGGCAATACCGATGTAATGCTGGTGCTGGACACCACCGGTTCGATGAGCAGCAATATCAGCGACGGCAATAACGGAACGACGACGCGTATTGCAGCCCTGCGCCAGGCTGTGCGCGCCTTCTACGACACGCTTGGCCCCGGCAACACCAATACCGGGCGGGTGCGCTATGGCTTCATGCCCTATGCCAGCAACGTCAATGTCGGATATCTGCTCCCCAAGACGGCTCTTGTGGGCGGAAATTCGGGGGACACATGGACCTATAATACGCGGCGCAAGGCCTATTATCAGGATACCAGCTCTACGGCCGCCACGACATGCTACCGCAGATATAACAGCAATTCCTGCTATACGAATTCATCGTCGGCGACGAATAGCAATAACACGACCATTTCGTCGAGCGACTGCACATCATGGGGCAGCAGCAGCCCTGCACTGAGCGGCTCTGCGCCCGGCACGATCACGAAAATCACCTACAGCACATATAGCTGGAACGGGAGCACCAGCAATTTCTCGGGCAATGGCAGTAGATCCTGCATCCGCAAGGAAGTCACGACAACCCATACTGCCAGCCTGACCAGCGGTTCCGGATGGAGCGCTTTTTGGCAATATCAGGCGCTTGCGCAGCCCGTATCCGCTTATGTCGCCGGGACCGAGATCACAAACCCCGCCTATGACGACGGCACGAAGTCGACTTGGGCCGGCTGCATCGAGGAACCCGATACGATCAGCACGATCGATTCGAGCACCTCGTCCAGTTCCGTCCCCGCTGGCGCGAACGATCTGAACATCGACCTGATCCCTGATTCCAATGCGACGCGCTGGCGGCCGCTCTGGCCGGACGTCTCCTGGCACCGATACTCGACCCCTGCTACCGCCCCCGCTTGGACGACCTGGGGCGGTGATCAGGCGGCCTGCCCCACAGCAGCTCGGCCACTGGCAGAATATGCATCGCGGGATGCGGCGCCCAGCAACGATCCCAGCGCCTCCTCCTTCAACACCTATGTCAACTCGCTGGAGCCTTGGGGCTTCACCAACCACACAACCGGGATGATCTGGGGTGCCCGTATGATGTCGCCCAACGGGATTTTCGCCGCCAATAACGGCGCGGCGCCCAATGGCTTCACCATTTCGCGCCACGTCATCTTCATGACGGACGGTGCGATGACTGCATCGGAAGGCAATTATGACGGCTGGGGCATCAACAAGCTGGACGGCCGACTTGCGCCGACCGGCACCAGCACCTCTGATCTGGTGACGATCCAGAACAAGCGCTTCTCGATTGCCTGCGAAGCCGCCAAGCGCAAGGGCATCACCATCTGGGTGATCGTCTTCGCCAGCGCCTCCAACACCACGCTCGACAGTTGCGCTTCGAGCAGCGACCATGTCGCCGTGTCCACCAATGCGGCCGCATTGACCACACAGTTCACGACCATTGCCCAGAATATCGGCGGGTTGAGGTTGTCGCAATGATCGCGCGCCTCCTGCCTGTCCGCAACCTTGCGGCTGATAGCCGCGGTGCGACGCTGGTCGAGTTCGGCTTCGTCATAGGGCCGCTCTGCCTCATCATCATGGGCATCGCCGACCTGGGCTATCAAAGCTATCTCAACGCCGTCACCAAGGGCGTTCTGGACCAGGCTGCCCGCGCAGCCTCGGTCGGCACGATGACCTCGGCCCAGATCGATACCTATATCAATCAGCGTATGGCCCCCATCGTATCGAAAAAGGGCAGCGTGGATATCACCAAGACCAGCTATTATAATTTCTCGCGGATCGGGAAGCCCGAAAAGATCCTGACCGATACCGCGCCATTGGGCACCTATAACGCAGGCGACTGCTTCGAAGACAGCAACGGCAACGGCATCTATGACACGAGCGCCGGTGCGACCGGCCTCGGCAGCGCCGACGACGTCGTCTATTATCAGGTCACGGTCACCATGCCCCGCCTATTTCCCATGGCGAAAATCCTTGGCTGGTCAGCGACGCAGACCGCCACGTCATCGGTCATTCTTCGCAACCAGCCCTGGTCCAACCAGATCAGCCCGACGAAAGTCTGCACCTGACATGCGCATGCCTTCGCTCCCCCTTTTGCGCCGACTGCGGCAAGATCAATCAGGTCTGGCCCTGATCGAGTTCGCCTATTCGCTGCCTGTCCTGCTGGCGTTGACGCTGGGCGGGCTGGAAGTCGCCAATCTGGCCATCACTCATATGAAATTGAGCCAGCTTGCCATGCTGGTCGCCGACAATGCCTCACGCGTGCGCGCCTCGATCGACGAGGCCGATATCAACGAGATATTCAGTGGTGCTGCTCTGTCCGCCAATGGACTCAATTTCGCCGCCAATGGAAAGATTTTCCTGTCGGACCTGGAACCCAACAAGCAGGATGCGCCCAATACAGGCCAATATATCCGCTGGCAGCGCTGCTATGGCAGCGGCAATTTCACATCTACCTATGGCACGACCGACAATGGCAAGACCGACGCCAGCATGGTCGACGGCATGGGACCAGCCGGCCGCCAAATCAAAGCAGGCAACGGCACCGCGGTGATGTTCGTCGAAGTCGCCTATAAATATCAGCCGCTCATTTCGAACAGCATCTTCGGCGAGAAGACGATCCGCTACACCAGCGCCTTCAACGTCCGTGAACGCACGGATCAACAAATGAAGAATGCGGGCAAGCTGACGACCGCTCAGACAGCAGCCTGTCCCACCTGAAAATCGGCAGAAACAGCGTGAATAGAAAAAGGGGCGATCCGATCGGACCGCCCCTTTTCATTCTTACTTGTAGCAGACCTTCTTGGCCGCTTCGACGACGCGAGCCGCGTCGATCAGTGCCAGCTTTTCGAGGTTTGCGGCATAAGGCAGCGGCACATCCTCGTTGGTGACGCGCAGCACCGGGGCGTCGAGATCGTCGAAGCCCTTTTCCATGACGACCGCGGCGATTTCCGACGCGATCGAGCAGGTCGGCCAGCCTTCTTCCACCACCACCAGGCGGTTGGTCTTCTTGAGGCTCTCCAGAACCGTCGCGGTATCGAGCGGACGCAGCGTGCGCAGGTCGATCACTTCCGCATCGATGCCTTCTGCAGCAAGCTGCTCGGCCGCGTCGAGCGCCAGGCCCACGCCGATCGAGTAGCTGACCAGGGTCACGTCCTTGCCCGGACGCATGATGCGCGCCTTGCCGATCGGCAGGACATAATCGTCGACCTTGGGCACGTCGAAGCTGCGACCATAGAGAAGTTCATTCTCCAGGAACACGACCGGGTCGGTCGAGCGGATCGCGGCCTTCAGCAGGCCCTTGGCATCGGCCGCGTCATAGGGCGCGATCACGATCAGGCCGGGAACCGCGGCGTACCAGGGGCCGTAGTTCTGCGAGTGCTGTGCGCCGACGCGGCTGGCCGCGCCGTTGGGACCACGGAACACGATCGGGCAGCGCATCTGGCCGCCGGACATATAGTTCGTCTTGGCCGCCGAGTTGATGATGTGGTCGATCGCCTGCATGGCGAAGTTGAACGTCATGAACTCGATCACCGGACGCAGGCCACCCATGGCCGCGCCCGAACCGATGCCGGCAAAGCCATATTCGGTGATCGGCGTGTCGATGACGCGCTTGGGACCGAATTCGTCGAGCAGGCCCTGGGTCACCTTGTAGGCGCCCTGATATTCGGCGACTTCCTCGCCCATCACGAAGACGCGCGGGTCCGACCGCATTTCCTCGGCCATGGCGTCGCGCAGCGCTTCACGCACCGTCGTCTTGACGAACTCGGTGCCGGCCGGGAGATCCGGATCCTGCACGGTCGCCTTGGCTTCCGACGCCAGCTTGGAAGTGCCGCTTTCCGCCTTCTTGGGGGCTTCTTCGGCCTTGGGCGCTTCGGTCTTCGGCGCAGGTGCCGGGACCGCTTCGCCGCCCTCGCCCGCCATCGTCGCGATGACAGTGCCGACCTTCACGCCCTCGGTGCCTTCGGCAATCACGATCTGGCCGATCTTGCCTTCGTCGACGGCTTCGAATTCCATCGTCGCCTTGTCGGTCTCGATCTCGGCGAGGATGTCGCCGGACTTCACTTCATCGCCTTCCTTCACCAGCCACTTGGCCAGCGTGCCCTCTTCCATCGTCGGCGAGAGCGCCGGCATCTTGATTTCGATACCCATTAATATTGCTCCACCAGCACGTCGGTATAGAGTTCATGCATCTCAGGTTCGGGCGAGGTTTCGGCGAAATCGGCCGCTTCGGCGACGATCTTGCGGATATCCTGGTCGATGACCTTGATCTCGTCCTCGCTGACGCCGGCGTCGATCAGATATTTCTTCACGCCCTCGATCGGGTCGCTGTTGTCGCGCACCGCCTGGACCTCGTCACGCGAACGATATTTGGCCGGATCGGACATGGAGTGGCCGCGATAGCGGTAGGTCTTCATTTCCAGCAGGATCGGGCCATTGCCGCCCTGGACCCACTTGAGCGCTTCCTCGGTCGCACCGCGCACCGCCAGAACGTCCATGCCGTCGACCTGGATGCCGGGGATGCGGAAGCTCTCGCCACGGCGATAAAGCTGGTCTTCCGACGAGGCGCGATTGACGCTGGTGCCCATGGCATATTGGTTGTTCTCGATCACGAAGATGATCGGAAGCTTCCACAGTTCGGCCATGTTGAACGATTCGTAGACCTGGCCCTGGTTGGCCGCGCCGTCGCCGAAATAGGCAACGCACACGCCGCCATCGTCATTATATTTGTGGGCGAAGGCGAGGCCCGCGCCGAGCGACACCTGGGCGCCGACGATGCCGTGGCCGCCATAGAATTTATGCTCGACGCTGAACATGTGCATCGAACCGCCCTTGCCGCGCGAAATGCCGGCTTCGCGGCCGGTCAGTTCGGCCATGATGACCTTGGGATCGATGCCATAGGCGAGCATGTGACCATGGTCGCGATAGCCGGTGATCACGCTGTCCTTGCCGGGCTTCAATGCCGACTGGATGCCGACCGCAACCGCTTCCTGGCCGATATAGAGGTGACAGAAGCCGCCGATGAAACCCAGACCATAAAGCTGGCCGGCCTTTTCCTCGAAGCGGCGGATCAGAACCATCTGCCGATAGAATTCCAGCAGCTCTTCCTTGCTGGCCTTGTAGTCGGTGGGCGTTTCGGGGCGCGGACGATTATGGTCCGCACCGGCCGGCACTGCGGCCTTTGCCTTTGCGCTGTCGGCGCGCGGCGTGGTTGGTTTCGCCAAGGCTATTATCCTTTTGCGTGGGTAGGATGGAAGGAAGCCCGATATGCGTCAGAGTTGCATAGATTGCAACGGCGGACCCCACGGAATCCCGGCATAATGAATGTCCCGAGTGCAAAAACGACAATCCATGACAACGCTGTCGAAAACGGGCCACGAACGGCTGGCAACAAAATGTTGCCGCGACAGGATTTTACCAAATAAATGGAAAGCGCACCCTATCGACGCGCGGATCAGTTGAGCGGAACGATCACTTCATCATGGTGAATCACGCCGAGCTGGCGACGGATCAGTTCGTCAGACAGATCGGGATCGACGCGGCGCGGATTGAGTAGGTCCACCCGGTTGCGCAACTCCTGCCGATGCAGCTGGACGATCTTGAGCTCAGCCTTCGCATCGCGCAGTTGGCGCGAATAATCGCCCCAGGCGAGCACGCCATTGGAGCCGAGCACCACATAGCCAGCGAAGAAAAGCAGCAACAGCACCGCGATTGCCGGCCCGAGGGCCGACATCAATAGCATGCGGAGCTTCGCGATATGCGCCATGAAATGCTTGAATCACAGGATTCGGCCGGTCGCAAGCAAAAACATGCCCTATGCGACCAGCCGAATCCCTAACCTTAAATCAGCCGTGGATCAGCGGAAGATCGAACGACCGGCATAGACGGCCATGTCGCCCAGTTCCTCCTCGATACGGATCAGCTGATTATACTTGGCAAGCCGGTCCGAACGAGCGAGCGAGCCGGTCTTGATCTGACCGCAATTGGTGGCGACGGCGAGGTCGGCAATGGTCGAATCCTCGGTCTCGCCCGAACGGTGCGACATGACCGCCGTGTAGCGGGCACGATGCGCCATATCGACGGCGGCGAGCGTTTCCGACAGCGTGCCGATCTGGTTGACCTTCACCAGCAGCGAGTTGGCCAGCCCCTTGCCGATGCCCATCGACAGGCGGGCCGGGTTGGTGACGAACAGATCGTCGCCGACCAACTGGACCTTGTCACCGATCTTGTCGGTCAGCGCCTTCCAGCCCTCAAAATCATCCTCGCTCATGCCATCCTCGATCGACTTGATCGGATAGTCGGCGGCCAGCGCGGCGAGATAATCGGCCATTTCGACCGGCGAAAGCGACAGGCCTTCGCCCGAAATCTCGTACTTGCCGTTCTTGAAGAATTCGGTCGCGGCGCAGTCCAGCGCCAGCACGACATCGTCACCGGGCTTGTAGCCGGCCTTTTCGACCGACAGCATGATGAAGTCGAGCGCATCGCGGGTCGAGGCGATGTTGGGGGCAAAGCCGCCCTCGTCACCAACCGAGGTCGCCAGGCCCTTGTCGTGCAGGCCCTTCTTGAGGGTGTGGAAGATTTCCGAACCGATGCGCACGGCGTCGGCGATGCTCTCCGCACCGACCGGCATGATCATGAATTCCTGGAAGTCGATCGGGTTGTCGGCATGCTCGCCGCCGTTGATGATGTTCATCATCGGCACCGGCAGGACATGCGAGGAGACGCCGCCGACATAGCGATAGAGCGGCAGGCCGCGCGCGTCGGCGGCTGCCTTAGCTGTGGCCAGCGACACGCCCAGGATCGCGTTGGCGCCCAGACGCGACTTGTTCTCGGTGCCGTCGAGCGCGATCATCGCGGCATCGACTTCGCCCTGGTCCTCGGCATCGAGGCCGATGAGCTGCTCGGCAATCTCGTCATTGACGGCGGCGACAGCGGCCAGCACGCCCTTGCCCAGATATTTACTCTTGTCGCCGTCGCGCTTTTCGACCGCCTCATAGGCACCGGTCGACGCGCCCGAGGGCACAGCGGCGCGGCCGAAGCTGCCATCTTCCAGCATCACGTCGACTTCGACGGTCGGATTGCCGCGGCTGTCGAGAATCTGGCGGGCGTGGATATCGAGAATGGCGGTCATGATCGCTCCCTGATCTGGGCCCGGACACGCGCCGGGCGGCCTTTTCGCGGCCCCGCTTAGCCAGCAGCCCCAAACTTGGCAATCCGGGGGACTTGCCATGGGACAAAAAATGCCGATGCTCAAAATAGTAACGGCGCCGGAACTGTAGGCCGCCGCCAAGCATTAGGATCATGACAGCCCGCTCCGCGCGGGACCATGAGGTTGAGCTTTAGGGAGACTTTGGACAATGGCCGACACCCCGGAAACCCCGCCCGTCAAGCGCGCGAAGAAGGCGGTTGCCGCCAAGGCGAAGCCGGCGTCGACCAAGGCCTCCACCCCGGCCGTCAAGGCCGCGCCGGTGAAGAAGGCCGCCACCCGCAAGGCGCCCGCAAAGCCCGGAAACGGGGCAGCCCATGGCTGGTCCGCACAGATTGCGCCGATCAAGGCGCAGGCCGAAAAGGCCGCCAAGGCCGCAACCGACAAGATCAATTCGGTCGACTGGAAGGCGCATATCGACCCGATCAAGGAACAGGCCGGCAAGACCGCAAAGTCTGCGGCGAGCAGTGCCAAGGACAAGACCGGCTCGGCCATGCAGAGCCTGTCGAAGCTGATTGCGGATACCGCCGGCACGGTCGATGCGAAGCTGGGCCCGCAATATGGCGACTATGCCCGCCAGGCAGCGGAATCGGTGGCCAGTGCCGCAGATACGCTGGATAGCAAGGACGTCGACCAGTTGATGACCGAGGCGCGTGATTTCGTGCGCAAGAGCCCGGCCGTTGCCATCGGCGCTGCCGCCGTGGTCGGCTTCGTGCTGATGCGCCTTGCCAAGGGATCGTCCGACAGCGACGCCTGACGGACGCAAGACAGGATTATCGTGACGGCTAACCGCAGGCCCCGGTTCACGGGGCGGAGGGGCAATTGACGCAGGAACCAGCGGATACGGTGGCAACGCCGCAGACCGAGGGGAATGAGGAGTCTGTCCGCGCGACATTCGCCCGCCTCTACACCGATGGCCGTGCCTATGTGCAGGCGGAGGTCGAGCGCCAGAAGCTGCGCGCCGGCATTGCCGGCGCCGGCATCCGTAATGCCGCGATCCTGGGGATCGTAGCCCTGATGCTGCTGTTCGCCGCGATCGTGACCCTGTTGATCGGGTTGGTGATTGCGCTGTCCGCGATGATCGGGCCGCTCTGGGCAACGCTGGCGGTGTTCGGCGGCGCCGTACTGATCGCCGTCCTGCTGCTGCTGCTGGCCAAGGGACAGATCAGCCATATGTTGAAGACGATCAAGTCATGAGCCGGGAACAGGCCTATCTCGAAGCGACCGAACGCGCGGTGCATCTGCGTAGCAAGGCGGTCCTGAGCCTAGCCGATGCCCAGGCGCGGATCGCACCCGATCGGCTGAAGGCCGATGTCGAGGCGAAGATCACGGCGACTGCGCTCGACGGCGTCGCCTATGTCGGTGCCAAGGTGCGCCAGCGGCCGGTTGCCACCGGCGCGGCCGCAACCGGCATCGTCCTGTTTCTCTTCCGCCGCCCCCTCACGGCACTTTTCGGACGCCTGTTCGTTCGACTGAGGAACCGTAACACGGAAATTTCGGAGATTGATGATGGCTGACATCCGCGCCCAACTGACCCGCGTCCGCGAAGCGGCCAATGACGCCGCCGGCAGCGCAACCGACATGATCAAGGACAGCACCGGCAAGGCGCGCGAGAGCGCCGGCGAACTGATCCAGACCGGCAAGGACAAGGCGAGTGAAGCCTATGGCGACGCGCGCGATCGGGGCCAGCGGGTCGCTGCCCGCGCCAACGAGATCATTCAGGAGCATCCGGTTGCGGCTGTGGCCGGCGCGGTGGCGGCAGGCGCGGTCATCGCCTGGATGTTCCCCAAGAGCCGGAAGGTGATGAAGGCGCTGCCGGGTCTGGCCGCCACCGCCGGGGCACGCGTGCTGGAAGCCGCCGCCACCGCGCGCACGGCTGCGAGCGAGAATAGCGAGTCGCTGCGCCACAATGCGGGCGAAGCGCTGGCCAGTGCGCGGGACAATGCCGGTGAAGTGCTCAGCAAGGCCCGCGAGACGGCAAGCCATGCGCTGTCGAGCGCCAAGGAAAGTGCCAGCGACACCGCTGCAGCGGCGCGTGACGCTGCGGCATCCGCCGATCTTGGCGGCAAGGCATCGAAGCTCGCGGACGAACTGGTCGCGCTCGTCTCCACCCGCGTCGAGGCGCTGGGCGACGCGATCAAGGCGCGATTGCCGAAAAGCTAATCGCGATTGCCGCAAACGCAATCGACACACAGGCCGCTTTCCTTGGCGGATCGCAGGGACGATGCTAAGGCACCGCGATCAGTCAAAGGAGAACATATAACGCCATGAGCAAGATGCATCTGGTGATGGGCGGCCGCGTAACCAACCCGCAGACGCTGGAATTCCAGGACCTGAGCAAGGTCGACCTGGTTGGCGTCTTCCCCGACTATGCCTCGGCCGAAAAGGCCTGGCGCGGCGCGGCGCAGCGCACCGTCGATGACGCCGAAATGCGTTATGTGATCGTCCATCTGCACCGCCTGCTGGAGCCTGAGCTGCCGGCAGCCTGATGGCCCGTTTCGGGCGAGACCGGATCATGCCCCGGTTTCGCCCGAACACAGTTTATCGAATGATCAATTGATAGCCTGGGGCCGTTTGCGGAAGCGCCAGCGCAGCAAGGGCCGGGTCAAGGCCAGCCCTGCCAGGAAGCCGCCGATATGCGCGGCAATCGCGATCTGACCCAGATCGCCCAATCCCCCCGCCGTCGCCACGCCGATCATCAGCTGGATCGCGATCCACGCGGCCGCCAGCCACAGCACCCGCACGAAATTGGCCGACAACGGCCCGATCCGCCGCACCTGTTGCTGGCTGTAGAGCAGCGCATAGGTAGCAATGATAGCAGAAATGGCGCCGCTCGCCCCGACCATCGGATTGATCGATTCCGGCGTGATCGCCCATTGCGCGAAGCAGGCGGCATAGGCACCGACGACATAGAGGATCAGCGTGCCGGTGCGGCCCAGCACATGCTCGACCTGCCGCCCGCAGAAAAGCAGCATCAGCAGGTTGAAGGCGATATGCAGCCAGCCGGCATGGACGAAGGTGCAACTGAGCGGCGTCAGCCACCAGGGCACCGCCGCCATGCCGTCCAGCAGGCCGGGATTGCCAATGCGGGCGGGCATGAACCCGCCCAGCAAGGCCGCATTGTCGATCTGCCCGGTTGCCAGCAGCAACAGGAACAGGACGAACGTGACCAGCGCGATCGCGTTGGTCGTGCGTCCGGCAGGCAGTTTCACGGGATCAGATGAACGCGATCTTGTCGACCAGGTAGAATTTGTCGCCCGACGGGACCGACACTTCCACCTCGTCACCGACCTCGCGGCCGATCAGCGCACGGCCCAGCGGGCTGTTATAGCTGATCATGCCCGCCTTGGCGTCCGCCTCGGCCTGGCCCACGATCTGATATTTGACCGGCTTGTCATCCTCGTCCAGCAGGGTCACGGTCGCGCCGAACACGATCTTGTTACCCGACAAGGTGGTCGGATCGATGATCTGGGCGCGCGACAACTTGTCTTCCAGGTCGGAAATCGTTGCCTCGACCTGCCCCTGCCGTTCCTTGGCGGCGTGATACTCGGCATTTTCCGACAGGTCGCCGTGGGCACGAGCTTCCTCGATGGCGTCCACGATCAGAGGGCGCTCGGCCTTCAGTTCACGGAGCTGCGCATTGAGCTTGTCATAGCCCACCTGCAGCATCGGCATCTTCTCGACGGTCGCCATTATTGCAAATCCTTCGTCAAAACTTCCCTTTGGCGGCGCCGAACGTGGCGCCACCCGCAGCATGCTTCCTGGTGAAGGGGATCAGGCGTGCGACGCAGGATAATAGGACTGGAGCGAGCGCACTTCAAGGGCGCGGTCCCGCAAAGCCTCGATTGCGTCCGCCGCAGCGACGCTGGCGGTCGCGGTGGTGAAACTTGCAATCTTTGCGCGTAGAGCACTGGTGCGGATCGCCTTGCTGTCCTTCAGGGACTGCCAGCCTTCGGTGGTGTTGAAGATCAGCTGCACGTCGCCATCGGTGATCCGGTCGACGATGTGCGGGCGCCCTTCGGCCACCTTGTTCACATGCTCGACGGCGATCCCCTGACCTTCCAGATAAGTGGCAGTGCCGCCGGTCGCAATGATGGTGAAGCCCATGCCCGCCAGCTTCTGCACCGCCGGCAAGATCACCGGCTTGTCGCTGTCCTTGACCGAGACGAAGACGGTGCCGCTGGTCGGCAGCACGGTGCCCGCGCCCAGCTGCGCCTTGGCAAAGGCGGTCGCGAAATTGCTGTCGATGCCCATGACTTCGCCGGTGCTCTTCATTTCCGGCGAGAGCACGGGGTCGACGCCGGGGAAGCGGTTGAACGGGAAGACGGCTTCCTTGACCGCGACATGGTCGATCGCGTTGCGATCGATCTTGGGCAGATCCTTGATCTTTTCACCGGCCATGACGCGCGAGGCGATCTTGGCGATCGGAGTGCCGATCGCCTTGGCGACGAAGGGCACGGTCCGGCTGGCGCGCGGATTGACCTCGATCAGATAGACGATGCCATCCTTGACCGCGAACTGGATGTTCATCAGGCCACGGACCGACAGGGCACGGGCCAGCACTTCGGTCTGGCGCTCGATCTCGGCAATCACCTCGTCCGACAGGCTGTAGGGCGGCAGCGAGCAGGCGGAGTCACCGGAGTGAACGCCCGCTTCCTCGATATGCTGCAGCACGCCGGCGACGACCACATCGTCGCCGTCACACAGCGCGTCCACGTCCACCTCGACCGCATCACGCAGATACTGGTCGATCAGCACCGGGGAGTCGCCCGACACCTGCACGGCGGTGGTGATATATTCTTCGAGCTGGGCCTGACCATCGACGATTTCCATGGCGCGACCGCCAAGGACATAGGACGGACGCATCAGCACCGGATAGCCGATGCGGTTGGCGACCGCGATCGCCTCTTCGCGGCTGCGGGCAATGCCGTTGGCCGGCTGGCGCAGCTTCAGCTTGTCGATCAGCGCGGCGAAACGCTCGCGATCCTCGGCAAGGTCGATCGCGTCCGGGCTGGTGCCCAGGATCGGGATGCCGGCATCTTCCAGCGCCTGCGCGAGCTTGAGCGGCGTCTGGCCGCCAAACTGCACCAGCACGCCGGCCAGCGTCCCCTTCGACATTTCGACATGCAGGATCTCCAGCACGTCTTCGGCCGTCAGCGGCTCGAAATAGAGGCGATCAGACGTGTCATAGTCGGTCGACACGGTTTCCGGGTTGCAGTTGACCATGATCGTCTCATAGCCGGCTTCGCTTAGCGCGAAGCAGGCATGGACGCAGCAATAGTCGAACTCGATGCCCTGGCCGATGCGGTTGGGACCACCGCCCAGGATGACGACCTTCTTGCGGTCGCTGGGCTGCGCCTCATTCTCCGGCTCGCCGAAGATCGGGGCTTCATAGGTCGAATACATGTAGGGCGTCTTCGCCTCGAACTCGGCGGCGCAGGTGTCGATGCGCTTGAACACCGGACGCACGTCCAGCTTGTGGCGCAGGCTACGCACTTCATCCTCGGTCACGCCGCCGGTCATGGCGACGACGGCATCGTGGATCAGGCCGCTGCCGCGGGCGACGCCGCGCTCATTGCCGCGCAGATTGGCGGACTTGAGCGCCAGCCAGGCAAGACGCTTGTCGGAAAAGCCCATGGCCTTGAGGCGGCGCATGCCGTCCGCGTCGCGCGGCAGGCCATGTTCCAGCACCTCATTCTCGGCCTCGACGATTTCCTTGAGGCGCTCCAGGAACCAGGGATCGAATTTGGCGATATTGTGGATTTCCGCGACGGTCAGCCCTTCACGAAGGGCTTGCGCAGCGACCAGCAGGCGATCGGGCGTCGGCTGTGCCAGGGCGGCGATGATGTCGTCCTTGGGCGCGCCGACCAGATGATCGACCTGGTTGAAGCCGGACAGGCCGGTTTCCAGACCGCGCAGCGCCTTCTGCATCGATTCATGGATGTTGCGGCCGATCGCCATGACTTCGCCAACCGACTTCATGGCGGTGCCCAGCAGCGGCTCGGCGCCCTTGAACTTTTCGAAGGCGAAGCGCGGGATCTTGGTCACGACATAGTCGATCGTCGGTTCGAACGAAGCCGGGGTCGCGCCGGTAATGTCATTCTCGATCTCGTCGAGCGTGTAGCCGACGGCCAGCTTCGCCGCGACCTTGGCGATCGGGAAGCCGGTCGCCTTCGACGCCAGCGCCGAGGAGCGCGACACGCGCGGGTTCATCTCGATGACGACCAGGCGGCCGTCCTTGGGATTGACCGCGAACTGGACGTTCGACCCGCCGGTTTCGACGCCGATCTCGCGCAGCACCGCCAGGCTGGCGTTGCGCATGATCTGATATTCCTTGTCGGTCAGCGTCAGCGCCGGCGCGACGGTGATGGAGTCGCCGGTATGGACGCCCATCGGATCGACATTCTCGATCGAGCAGATGATGATGGAATTGTCGTTGCGATCGCGCACGACTTCCATCTCATATTCCTTCCAGCCGAGGAGCGATTCCTCGATCAGGACTTCGGTGGTCGGCGAGGCATCCAGGCCGCCACGGACGATGTTCATGAACTCGTCGCGATTATAGGCGATGCCGCCGCCGGTGCCGCCCATGGTGAAGCTGGGGCGGATGATCGAGGGAAGGCCGGTGAACTCCAGCGCTTCCATCGCCTCTTCCATGGTGTGGGCGATGCGCGAGCGGGCCGATTCCAGGCCGATCTTGTCCATGGCGTCGCGGAACTTGATCCGGTCCTCCGCCTTGTCGATCGCTTCGGCGTCGGCGCCGATCATCTGGACACCGAACTTCTCCAGCGTGCCGTCGTTGAACAGCGCCAGCGCCGTGTTCAGCGCGGTCTGGCCGCCCATCGTCGGCAGCACCGCATCGGGCCGCTCCTTCTCGATGATCTTCGCCACGATTTCGGGCGTGATCGGCTCGACATAGGTCGCGTCGGCAAATTCCGGATCGGTCATGATGGTGGCCGGGTTGGAATTCACCAGGATGATGCGATAGCCCTCTTCCTTCAGCGCCTTGACCGCCTGCGTGCCCGAATAATCGAACTCGCACGCCTGGCCGATGATGATCGGGCCGGCACCGATGATGAGGATGGAGGAGATGTCTGTGCGCTTGGGCATTATTTGGCCTCTGATTTACAGTTGAAGGCGCTCACGCGCACAATTTGAATAATGGCGGTCAATGCACGCCCCCCGCCTGCGCCTCGCAGCCCCAGCCGTCATATTCGACGCCGCAGAGGATTTCGATCTGGAGGCATTTGCGCGTCAGCGCGCGGATCGAGGCTTCGTCGACCGGCTGCACGCATTCCAGGAACAGGAACAGGTCGCCTTCCTCATCTTCCTCCCGGTCCAGTTCGACGAAGCCGAACTGGCTGGCGATGGTCAGGACGCGCTCGAAATCCTTCTCGCTGCCCCGGAAGCTGACATCCACGGGCCGCGCGAGACGCGCGACGTCGCCATTGCGCTTGAGATTGGCGAGGACTTGCCTGTCCGCCTCCCACTCTGCGGCGAGGCGCGCTTCGTCAACCGGGGGCAGATTCTGGCTCACGCGGCGACCGCACCCTTGAGGCCATCGACGAACTTCTTGAACAGGTAGAAGCTGTCCTGCGGGCCGGGCGAGGCTTCGGGGTGATACTGGACCGAGAAGGCATTCTTGTCGGTGAGTTCGATGCCGCAATTGCTGCCGTCGAACAGCGAGACATGGGTCGAGCGCGCATTGGCCGGCAGCGTGTCGACATCGACGGCGAAGCCATGGTTCATGCTGGTGATCTCGACCAGACCGTCCGACAGGCGCTTGACCGGATGATTGGCGCCGCGATGGCCCTGATGCATCTTGATCGTCTTGGCGCCGACGGCGAGGCCCAGAAGCTGGTGGCCAAGGCAAATGCCGAAGACGGGAATGTCGGCGGCCAATACCTGCTGAATCACCGGCACGGCATATTCGCCGGTCGCGGCCGGATCGCCAGGACCGTTCGACAGGAACACGCCATCGGGATTGAGCGCCTTGACCTGGTCAAAGGTCGCGGTAGCGGGCAGCACGGTGACGCGCGCGCCGGCCTTCACCAGATTACGGAAGATGTTGTTCTTCGCACCATAATCGATGGCGACGACATGGGGGCGTTCCTCGCCCGCTTCATTGAGGCCATAGCCATGGCCGATGGTCCAGATGCCGTCCTTCCACAGGCGGCTTTCCTTGCCCGTGACTTCGATGGCGAGGTCCATGCCTTCAAGGCCCGGCCAGGCGGCCGCCTTGGCCGCGAGCGCGGCGATGTCGAAATTGCCGTCGGGATCATAAGCGATGACGACGTTGGGCGCGCCCTTCTCGCGGATCAGCCTAGTCAGCGCGCGGGTGTCGACACCGGCGAGGCCGATGCGGCCCTTGTCCTTCATCCACTGGTCGAACGGTTCGACATTGCGGAAATTGCTGGGCGCGGTGACGTCCTGGCGCACGATGCAACCCAGCGCATAGGGGCTGTCGGCTTCGACGTCGTCGAGATTGGTGCCGACATTGCCGATATGCGGGAAGGTGAAGGTGATGATCTGCCCGGCATAGGAGGGATCGGTCATGATCTCCTGATAGCCGGTGATCGAGGTGTTGAAGCAGAGTTCGCCGACCGCGTCGCCGACCGCGCCGAAGCCGCGACCGAAGACGGCGGAGCCATCGGCAAAAACCAATACCCCTGTCGCTCCTTTGGGCACAATGAGGGTCTTGGCGTCAGCCATGGTCTGCGGTCCTTTATGCTTTTGCGGGAACCCGTCTGGTGCGGGTTAAACGGCCGGTCACCTATTCCCGCAACGCGTGAAGGTCAACGTCTGTTAAAAATCTCTTTTCGCATTATATCTACTCCTTTCCCGAGAAACAGGATTAATTCGCCCATGATTCGCGACACCATCAAGAGCGCCCAAGTGGAGTCCATGAAGGCCGGCGACAAGGATCGCCTGGCTGCCGTGCGCCTGATCCTGGCCAAGCTCAAGGATCGCGACATCGAACTGCGCACTGCCAGCAGCGTGCCCGACGACGACACCGTCGTCGTGGAAGTGTTGCAGAAGATGGTGAAGCAGCGTCGCGAATCGATCGACATGTTCAAGAGCGGCGGCCGCGACGAACTGGCAGCCAAGGAACAGGCCGAGTTGGACGTGATCGAAACCTTCCTGCCCGCGCAGCTGAGCGAGGACGAGACCCGCGCCGCGATCGAAGGCATCAAGGCCGAGATCGGCGCGGAAAACGTCAAGGACATGGGCAAGGTGATGGCCGTGCTCAAGGAACGCCATGGCGCCGTGATCGACATGAGCAAGGCAAGCGGGCTGGTGAAGGCGGCGCTGAGCTGACCTTTCGCTCGTAACTTCCCCTCCCGCTTGCGGGAGGGGTCAGGGGAGGGCATGTTCATGACCGATGGACAAAGGCTATGCTCGCCCTACCGCGAAAGCCCGCGCACTGCGCAATAATGCCACGGAAGCCGAGCGCGTTCTGTGGCAGGTTATCAGCGCCCGCAAGATTTCCGGCATCCGCTTCAACCGTCAGGTGCCAATCGGTCCTTTCATCTGCGATTTCGTAGCCCGCGCGATCGGCCTGGTGATTGAGGTGGATGGCGGACAGCACAATGATGCCGTCGACGCTGATCGGACGCGCCATATCGAAGCACGAGGCTTTCGCGTGATCCGTTTCTGGAACAATGATGTTCTTGGCAATATCGAAGGCGTGACTGAGGAAATTGAACGGGTGATTGCGGACATGCCCTCCCCCAGCCCCTCCCGCATGCGGGAGGGGAGATTTTGACCCTCACGCCCCAATGGCTGGACGAGCTGCGCGCGCGGACGTCGCTTTCGACGTTGATCGGCAAGACCGTGAAGGTGCAGAAGGCGGGCCGCGAGTATAAGGCCTGCTGCCCCTTCCATAACGAGAAGACGCCCAGCTTCACGATCAACGACGAGAAGGGCTTTTATCACTGCTTCGGCTGCGGCGCGCATGGCGATGCGATCCGCTGGATGACCGACCAGCGCGGCCTGCCCTTCATGGAGGCCGTGAAGGAACTGGCGGCAACCGCCGGTATGGAAGTGCCCGCCGCCGATCCGCGCGCAGCCAAGCGCGCCGAGCAGGCCAAGGGGCTGCATGACGCGATGGCAGCGGCGCAGAACTTCTTCGAGGACCAGCTTGGCGGCATCGACGGCGGCGACGCCCGCGCCTACCTCGCCAAGCGCGGCATCACCGACGCGACCCGGCGCACGTTCGGCTTTGGTTATTCGCCGGATTCGCGTGGCAAGCTCAAGACATCGCTGCGCGATTTTGGCGAGCCGATGCTGGTCGAGGCCGGCTTGCTCATCGACCCTGACGGCGAACGTGACACATATGACCGTTTCCGCGGTCGCCTCATGCTGCCGATCCGCGACATTCGCGGGCGGGTGATCGCCTTTGGCGGCCGCATCATCGGCCAGGGCGAACCCAAATATCTGAACTCGCCCGACACGCCGCTCTTCGACAAGGGGCGCACCCTCTACAATATCGACCGCGCCTCCCCCGCCAGCCGGCAGAGCGGCCGGGTGATCGTGGTCGAGGGCTATATGGATGTGATCGCGCTGGCCCAGGCCGGTTTCGGCGATGCGGTCGCGCCGCTCGGCACGGCGCTGACCGAGCATCAGATCGAACGACTGTGGAAGATGGTCGAGGTGCCGATATTGTGCTTCGACGGCGATGCCGCCGGGCAGAAGGCGGCGATCCGCGCGGCGACCCGCGCCCTCCCCCTGCTGCGCCCTGGTCACAGCCTGGCCTTCGCCACCCTGCCCGCCGGGCAAGACCCCGACGACCTGCTCCGTGCCGAGGGGCCGCGCGCGATGGACACCGTGCTGGCTGGCGCACAGCCGCTGGTCGATCGGCTGTGGGAGCATGAGCAGAAGGTCGGTCCGCTCGACACGCCCGAACAGAAGGCGGCGCTCAAGCAGCGGCTGGCCGCCCATAGCGACTCGATCCAGCATCCCGACGTCCGCGCGCTCTATGCCCAGGCATTCCGGGAGCGTTATGATGCGCTCTTCTTTGCCCGGCCCGATCGCTTTGGCGGCGGCCAGCGTGCCCCGCGCGGCGCAGGCGGCGGTGGCGCCCGCGCCGGCTGGCAGCGCGACAAGAAGGGCAATTGGAAGCCCCCCGTCCCGCCCGCCGGCAACGAGGCGCGGGAGATCGGCGCGAGCGGCATGGAACATCGGCTGCTGCGGGCGATATTGGCCAGCCTGCTGCGCGATCCGGAGCAGATTATCCTGCACCGCGAGACGCTGTCAGGCCTGCGAATCGGCGATCCCGCGCTGGCGCGATTGCTGGATGCGATGATCGCCGCATCCTTCCGCAAAGAAACAGTTGAAACGCAGGCCCTCCTTACCATATTGGGGCAAGGTGACTTGTATAATATGGCTAAGGGGATGCTCCGGGCCGATACGTTCACATTCACCCCACATAGGATGACAACCGACCCCAGTCGCGTGCAACGCGACCTGGACGAGGCCATCCGGGTGATGGCGCAAGGACCGGAGCTGGAAACGGCGCTGGCGGAGGCTACTAGACGGTTCGAGAGCGACTTCAGCGAAGAGAATTTCGCTGAACAGCAGCGCGTCCGCGCGCTGAAAGCCGATCACGACAGCCGCCTGGCGGAACTGGCGCAGTCCGAAGACATTGTTTGATTGAGGCTCGTTCCTGTCGGGACGACGGAGTTAAGGCGAATAGATGGCGACCAAGGCGAACAGCAAGAATGGCGGGATGGGCGATGGCGAGGATGGCGATGCCCCCCTGCTCGACCTCAACGAAGCGTCCGTCAAGAAGCTGATCGCCCGCGCGAAGAAGCGCGGCTACATCACCTATGACGAACTGAACGACGCCCTGCCGCAGGACCAGATGTCCTCCGAGCAGATCGAGGACATCATGTCGGCGCTCAACGAAATGGGCGTCAACATCGTCGAGAATGAAGAGGCGAGCGAAGACGGCGACGAGCAGCGCGAGCGCGAGGAAGCCGACGACGCCGACGATGATTCGAGCGACGATGACGGCCCCAAGCTCGTCACCGAGAAGAAGAAGGAAACGGTCGATCGCACCGACGATCCCGTGCGCATGTATCTGCGCGAGATGGGCGCCGTCGAACTGCTCAGCCGCGAGGGCGAAATCGCCATTGCCAAGCGCATCGAGGCCGGCCGCGACACGATGATCCTGGGTCTGTGCGAAAGCCCGACCACCTTCAACGCGATCATTGAATGGTCGACCGCGCTCAATAATGGCGAGATGCAGCTGCGCGAGATCCTCGATCTCGACGCCATGCTGTCCAAGGATCCTGCTCCTGAAAATATGGAGGAAGGCGCCGAGGATGATGATGGCGAGATCAGCGAGAAGACCGCCGGTCCCAGCTTCAAGGAAGAGGAAGAGCCGGAGGAGGAATCCGCCGACGGCGACGAGGACGAGGATGGTGCGCCCCGCGCCCGCCGCGAAGAGGACGAGGAAGAGGACAACACCCTGTCCCTCGCCCAGATGGAAGAAACCTTGAAGCCGATGGCGCTGGAGAAGTTCGCGACCATCACCGAAATCTTCCGCGCCTTCTCCAAGGCCCAGGAATCGCGCATGGTCGCCATGGCCAATGGCGAGAGCCTGAGCCAGAAGGCCGAGGACAGCTATCATGAGCTGCGCGAGCAGCTGACCGCCGAGGTCGAGAGCGTTCAGTTCCACCAGCAGAAGATCGAATATTTGGTCGACCAGCTCTATGCCTATAACCGGCGCCTGACCGCGCTGGGTGGCCAGATGCTGCGCCTGGCCGAGCGCCACAAGGTCAGCCGCAAGGACTTCCTTGAGCGCTATATGGGCCATGAGCTGGACGATGCCTGGCTGGAAAAGGTTCAGGGCCTCGACAAGAAATGGGCTGCCTTTGCCGCTGCCGAAGGCCGCGCGGTCGAGCGCATCCGTAACGAAGTGAGCGAGATCGCCCAGGCGACCGGCATGTCGCTCAGCGAATTCCGCCGCATCGTGAACATGGTGCAGAAGGGCGAGCGTGAGGCCCGCATCGCCAAGAAGGAAATGGTCGAGGCGAACCTGCGCCTCGTTATCTCCATCGCGAAGAAGTACACGAACCGCGGCCTGCAGTTCCTGGATCTTATCCAGGAAGGCAATATCGGCCTGATGAAGGCGGTCGATAAGTTCGAATATCGCCGCGGCTACAAGTTCAGCACCTACGCCACCTGGTGGATCCGTCAGGCGATCACCCGTTCGATCGCGGACCAGGCGCGGACCATCCGTATCCCGGTCCACATGATCGAGACGATCAACAAGCTGGTCCGCACCAGCCGTCAGTTCCTGCACGAGCAGGGCCGCGAGCCCACGCCGGAGGAAATGGCGGAACGCCTCTCCATGCCGCTGGAGAAGGTGCGCAAGGTGATGAAGATCGCCAAGGAGCCGATCTCGCTCGAAACGCCGATCGGCGACGAGGAAGACAGCCATCTGGGCGATTTCATCGAAGACAAGAATGCGATCATCCCGGTGGATGCCGCGATCCAGGCGAACCTCAAGGAAACGGTCACCCGCGTCCTTGCCAGCCTGACCCCGCGCGAGGAACGCGTGCTGCGCATGCGCTTCGGCATCGGCATGAACACCGACCATACGCTGGAGGAAGTGGGCCAGCAGTTCAGCGTGACCCGCGAGCGTATCCGCCAGATCGAGGCGAAGGCGCTGCGCAAGCTGAAGCACCCCAGCCGCAGCCGCAAGATGCGCAGCTTCCTCGACCAGTAAATCCGGTCAGATTATCGCTTCAAACAAGGGCCCGGCCGGACATTCCAGCCGGGCCTTTTGTTTTTCAAGACGATAGCATCATTTGTTAACCATAACGGCCTAGACCATTGGTGCCACATTTGCGACCAGCCGAAGCGACAAGTTTAACCCGGCGTTTACGCACCTTGCCCTAGATTGTGCCCAGCGGCGCCCCTTACGCCGTTGCCACAGGGAAATTTCTATGAGCGAAGTGACGGCGCTGCGCCGGGGCGACGATATTGCGCAAATCCTGGACATGCTGGTTCGGGCCGATGGCAGCTATAGCCACAGCTATCTGGCCCAGGCGAGCCAGGATGCCCGCTCGCGCGATGGCCTTGGCCTGCCCGACCTTGCCGATGCCGCTTATTATCTCTGCCTGCTCCATGGTCGCCATCCCGGCGTGATCGACCATGCCGCCACCCGCTCGGTCGACAATGCCGCGCGCCGCTGGCTGATCGAGGCCGCCGACGCCTTTGCGCGGGAGCGCGCCTATCTGACCCAGGTCACCGTGGCTGCTGGCCCCGCCCCCAGCACGGCGGGCCAGAGCAGTTGCGAAACCATCGTCAGTCAGCAGCGCCATGCGCTCGACATGCTGGCCCAGTCCGACCGGCGCGGTTGCGCCATGGGCGCAGCGATCGCGCTGGTGCTGGACTGGCGCGCCGTGCGCAAGCTGCTGGACATTGCCGCGCTTCGTGCGGGCATCGAACCGGTTCCCTGCTCTTTGCCCGATCATCGGGCAACGCTGGACGTGGCGCGCGCCATTGGTGGCGATCCGGCCGTTGATCGCGCGATCCAGTTCGGCATGCGCCAGCTCCTGGCCCAGCATCGCGGCCTGTGGGACGTGCTGGAGGCGCGCGCCGCCATCCGTCGCCAGCAACCGGCCTGATCCATCGCCCCGCCGCTTGCCGCAATGCACAAACGCGTTGCGCCCCAATCCCGCTTTGCCTAGTCCGGTCCTCCAGCAATGATGGAGCGGAAGAAAGCCATGCGCTTTGAGGGCACCCAGGATTATGTCGCCACCGACGATCTGAAGGTCGCGGTCAATGCCGCCGTGCTGCTGCGCCGGCCGCTGCTGGTGAAGGGCGAACCGGGCACCGGCAAGACCGTGCTGGCCCAGGAAATCGCCAAGGCCATCGACGCCCCCCTCATCGAATGGAACGTCAAGTCGACGACCAAGGCGCATCAGGGCCTCTATGAATATGATGCGGTCGCCCGCCTGCGCGACGGCCAGCTGGGCGACGAGCGGGTCCATGACATCGCCAACTATATCCGCAAGGGCAAGCTGTGGGAGGCCTTCACCTCCCCCACCCTGCCCGTCCTGCTGATCGACGAGATCGACAAGGCCGATATCGAATTTCCCAACGACCTGTTGCAGGAACTCGATCGCATGGCCTTCCATGTCTATGAGACCGGCGAGACGGTCGCGGCCAAGGAACGGCCGGTCGTCATCATCACCTCGAACAACGAGAAGGAATTGCCCGACGCCTTCCTGCGTCGCTGTTTCTTCCACTATATCAAGTTCCCGGATCGCGAGACGATGCAGGCGATCGTCGATGTCCATTTCCCCGGCATCCAGAAGATGCTGGTCAGCCGGGCAATGGACATTTTTTACGACATTCGTGAAGTGCCCGGCCTCAAGAAGAAGCCCAGCACCAGTGAATTGCTCGACTGGCTGAAGCTGCTGCTGAACGAGGATATGCCGCTCGACGTGTTGCAGAATGCCGACCCGACCAAGGCGATCCCGCCGTTGCACGGCGCGCTGCTCAAGAATGAGCAGGACATCATGATGTTCGAGCGCCTGGCCTTCATGGCGCGACGCCAGGGGCGCTGAGGCCACCCGCCAGCCTTGCCGAATCGCGATCCTGACATTGACCGCACCCGGCCCGGTCGTGGCCGAAGGCGTCATCCGGACCGATGCTGCGCCGCAATAGGCCTGTCACGGCCCGCAATTGTGGCAATTTCCGGGGCAAATAGCACCGGCAGCGTGAAGGCGGCTTGCGCCCCTGCGGAATCCGTGATTTCCTGATCCTCTGTCATTCAAGGCCGCGCCAAGACGGTCTGGATCGAGAGAGAGGATGCCAATGCCCCGACGTGCGTTGTTCCTATGTTCGATGGCCCTCTGCCTGGCCCTGCCCTCGCTGGCGCAGGCTGCGGACGATATCGAGGCATGGACGCCCAGTGATACTGCCATACGTGCCACCGCCGCTGGCATCAGCCTGCCGCAGACGGTCGCCAGCCTGTCGCTGACCAAGAGCGGCGAAGTATCGAACGGCGGCAAGGGCATCGACAATTACGCCCAATATATTTCGCAGGATGGCGCCGTCCAGGCGACCCTTTATGTCTATCTGCCCGCCTATGCCGACGCTTCGCTTGCGGCATACATGACCGACAAGGCGGTGATGGAGCGGTTCGGCGGCAAGACCCATCGCACCGCCTATGACAGCGTCGCCGCGGGCGGCCGCGCGGGCACGGCGATCCGCGCCGTCTATGACGATGCCGCCGATGGCGCGCTGACGACGGCGGCCGCCTTCGCCCATGTCGGGCGCTGGATGGTGAAGCTGCGCGTCACCGGGCCGACCGAACGCCGCGCCGAAGTGCTGGCCGGGTTGGACGGCATGCTGGCCGGCCTGAAATTCGACGATGCGACAAGCCTGCACGCGACCAGCCCGGCCAGCTTCGGCGCCTGCCCGGCCGGCGATGGCAGCGACGCCCGCCTGACCAAGGCCGTGCCCAGCGGCACCGCCGGCCAGCCCGTGCCGCAGGAGGTCCGCATCCCGCGCGAGGGCAAGGATAATCTGTGCATTCGCGGCACCGTCCAGACCGCACAGGGCAGCTATGACATGCTGCAGCAGACGGGGCGCAGCGATGGCGCGATCATCGTGCCGGTCGACGATAGCGGCACTGTCCTCGCCTTCGATCCCGCCACCCGCGACCTTGGCTATCAACTGTCGATCCATATGGTCGGCCAGACCGACCTTTACGGCGTCTATGACAAGGTGCCGAGCGGCCGCCAGATCGCCGCGATCCTGGACGGCAAGGATCCCCAGACCGCCCAGGCCGAAGCCACGGCACTTTATGCCGCCAATGGCGAGGTTACGATCAGCCAGGGCGCGCGCAAGCCCAACTGAGGCGGTTTTAGAAAATCCTGGGCGCTCCGGACATTATCCGGAGCGCCCTTTCGCTTCCGATCAGCGGCCGGGGCACACGCCGACGCGTTCCCCCGACAATTCGGTCTTCAGGCTGCCGAAGAAGCGCGGCTTCTCGGGGCCCTTGCCGCGCGGCCCCCGTCCGCCAACAGTCTTGTGTTCGGCAGATGCCTCCAACGCGTCGCCCGTGACCGTTCCGTTCATCCTGCCATAGGAAAAGCCGCCATGCGCACGGCCGCAATATAGTCGCCCCTCGAATTTTCGCCCTGACACAGTGACCCGCCATTGGCGGCATCCATGCGGGCCACCGGCCCCAGCCGGCAGAGGTGGCCCCTCCACGGCATAGCGGATCGCCAGATCATCGCGGCGATCGGGGATGCACGCCTCCCACTGGCGGGTGCCGGGAGGATGATGTCCGGATATGCTGCTTACATAGGTCCCGATCTCGGTAAAGCGCCACAGGCCAGGATTGATGGCATGGCGCGCGCCGGTGACGATGATCGCGTCGGATTTTCCGCCTTCGTCCGCTTGCGCATCCTGTCCGGCAGCGGCGGTTTCAAGCGCGGCTTCGCTCACCAGCGCCGGCAATGTTCCACGATGACTGGCGAGATCATCGATCCGGGCATTGACGCATTGCTTGGCCTCTTCGCGCCTTGTCTTCCCGTCAAGCAGGCATTGCTGCAGCAACATGCAGATCGCCCGGTCGGCGGCCGGCGTGCCGGTCGTCCCGTCGAGATTGCAGGCCTTGAGCCAGGGGCCACGAAGCGCATATTCGATGTTGATGATCTTCATCCGGGCGGCGATCACGACGATCTCGTCCTCGGCCTGCTGGGGCGTATCGGTCCCCAGCGCCGCGCCCGACGCGCCGAGCAGCGCCAAGGCCACACCCCGCGTCCATCGCCGTCCCGCCATCGGCAGCCTCTCCTCATTCTTCTGTCGTTCCGCCAGCTTAACGATCATGCGCGCACTGCAAAGCTTTTTCATCGGGACCGGAATGATTGGCGGCCGGGCCATGGCGCGCTAGACATGGGGGCATGAACGACCCTACGGGCGCGACCCGCTTTGCGCGGATACGCGCCCATCTGGAATCGGTCCGCGTCGCGGCGGGGCCACGCGCCTGGACCTATGAGTTCCTGCTGTTCGGCTTCAAACAGGGCTGGGCCTGCCTGTTCGGCGGACTGATGCTGGCCCTGCTGCTCGCGACCCATCTTTTCTATCCTGCCGGCGCGCCGCTGCATCGCTATGATTTCCTGACCCTGTCGGCGATCGCGATCCAGATCGCGATGCTGGCCCTCAGGCTGGAAAGTCCGCGCGAGGCGCTGGTGATCTGCGCCTTCCACCTGATCGGCACGATCATGGAATTGTTCAAGACCCATGCGGGAAGCTGGGTCTATCCGGAGGCCAGCCTGCTCCATATCGGCCCGGTGCCGCTCTTTTCCGGCTTCATGTATGCCGCCGTCGGCAGCTATATCGCGCGGGTCTGGCGTATCTTCGACTTCGGTTTCAGCCGCTATCCACCGGTCTGGGCGACGGTGCTGCTGGCGAGCGCCATCTATGTCAATTTCTTCGCCCATCACTGGCTGCCCGATGTCCGGATCGCCCTGTTCGCCGCCGCCATCCTGTTGTTCGGGCGCAGCTGGATCTGGTTCACGCCCTGGCGCGAGCCACGGCGGATGCCGCTGCTGCTCGGCTTCTTCCTGGTGGCGCTGTTCATCTGGCTGGCGGAAAATATCGGCACCTTCGCCAATGCCTGGACCTACCCGAGCCAGCGCCATGGTTGGGAGATGGTCAGCCTGATGAAGCTGGGCGCCTGGTATCTGCTGATGATCATCTCCTTCGTGCTGGTCTCGCTGATCCACGGGATAAGGCGGGTGGATCAGATCAGATAGCCGACCTCATAGAGGCCCCAGCGGCGCCCGGCGAAGCGCAGCGGTACGAACACGCTGCGCAACGCCCGGTAGCGCCCCTCCCCCAGATTCTGGCGATAGGTGAAGAGGTAGAAATCATCGTCGCCGTCGAGCGCGCGGCGGGTCTGGGCGTCCATGAAGATTTGCCGGTTGCGGGCATGCTCCATGTTCCAGCGCGGGTCGCCGATGCGCTGCGGCTGGCTGCGCGCGCTGATATGGGTGGGCAGATAGCCGTCCATGTCGATCAGGCAGCAGCCGATGATCGTCGCGTCCTTCGCGGTATGGCGGTCGAGCAGCGGCCGCACCCGCAGATCGGCATAGGCGGTGAAACCAGTCTGATATTGGGTCGGCTCAGACCCCGCGATCGGTCGATGGCTGCGATCGAACAGCGCCTGTTGCGACAGTTCGCCACGGGCCAGCGCATCCTCGATCAGCGCCGTAACCTCGGCCGCGCCATCCTCGGCCAGCGCGATATAATGGCTGTTGCGGGTGCGCAGCCTGCTCTGCGCCGCGGTGTTGAGCATGTCATTGGCCAGGCTCTCCAGCGTCTCGATCTTGTCGCGGGCCATGTCGACACGTCCCGCGCTTTCGGTCGAGGAGCGGCCGAACAGTGCCAGCCCCTGATCCAGCGCCGCGACATGGGCGTCCGCCTCGTCGGTGCAGGCAACGATCGCGCTAGAGCGCTCGCCGAACTGGGTCACCAGCGAGGCGATTTCGGCCATCGACAGGCGCAGTTGGTCGATATGGGTGCCGACGTCGCGGCCGCGCTGGATATTCGCCTCCACCCCGCCAATCAGATGGCGGGCATCGCGGTCGAGCTGGCCTAGCTTGCTGCCGACCGAGGCCGAGGATTCGGCCGCCTGCTCGGCGAGCCGGCGGATTTCCTCCGCCACCACGGCAAAGCCCATCGTCGCCTCGCCGCCGCGCGCCGCCTCGATCGCGGCGTTGACGCCCAGCAGGCGGGTCTGGCGGGCGATCGTGCCAAGCTGGTCGGAAATGCCGCCCACCGCCTCGATCACCTGCAGGAACTGGCGCAAATGGCCTTCGAGGCCGGTGACATGTTCGACCAGTCCCGCCACCTCGCCCAGCGACAGGGTGATGACATCATGCCCCTCGGCAATGATGCGCCCGGCGCGTCCGGCGGTGAGGCTCAACTCCTGGGCCGCCGCCACGCTCTCATTCTGGCTGGCGGTCAGCGTCTGCATGTTTGCCTGCAAGTCCGACAGGCGCGCCGAATCGCCCTGGATCCGGCGGTTCACCTCGCCCAGAAATCCAGCGGTTTCGCTGCATTGCAATGCTATGTCGCCCGACCGTTCCCCCAGGTCAGCCAACAATTCTCCGTTTTCCAAGCCGCCCCCGCAACTTAACTGTCACAATGAATACTGAACTGTTTACCGTGCGGCGCAACACTTAATATTTCGCCAATGCGATCCGCCCGGCGCTTGCATCGCCCGGCGCGCTGGCCGACAAGATCGGCACCATGATGCTCAATTTCCTCGACGCGCTGCGCGCCGCCGGCATCCCCGCCAGCATCGAGGAGCATCTGCTGCTCCTCGAAGCGCTGGACCGCGACGTGATCGAGCGGCGACCGGAGGATTTCTATTATCTCGCTCGCGCCACCTATGTGAAGGATGAGGGGCTGATCGACCGGTTCGATCAGGTCTTTGCCAAGGTGTTCAAGGGGCTGCTGGGCCAGGACGGGGTCGAGGCGGAGATACCCGAGGAATGGCTGCGCCTGGTCGCGGAGAAGTTCCTCAGCCCCGAAGAGATGGAGAAGATCAAGTCGCTGGGCGACTGGGACGAGATCATGAAGACGCTCAAGGAGCGGCTGGAGGAACAGAAGGAGCGCCACCAGGGCGGCAGCAAGTGGATCGGCACCGGCGGCACATCCCCCTTCGGCCATGGCGGCTATAATCCCGAGGGCGTGCGGATCGGTGGGGAAAGTCGGCACAAGCGCGCCATCAAGGTGTGGGAAAAGCGCGAATTCGCCAATCTGGACAGCAATCGCGAGATCGGCACCCGCAACATCAAGGTGGCGCTGCGCCGGCTGCGGCGCTTCGCGCGGGAGGGCGCGGCCGACGAACTGGACCTGGACGCCACGATCCGCGGCACCGCGCGGCAGGGCTGGCTCGACATCCGGATGCGGCCCGAGCGGCACAATGCGGTCAAGCTGCTGCTGTTCCTGGACGTGGGCGGATCGATGGACCCGCATATCAAGCTGTGTGAGGAGCTGTTTTCGGCCGCGACCAGCGAATTCAAGAATATGGAATTCTTCTACTTCCATAACTGCCTCTATGAAGGCGTGTGGAAGGATAATCGCCGCCGCTTTGCCGAACGCACGCCGACCTGGGACGTGCTGCACAAATATGGCCATGATTATAAGGTGATCTTCGTCGGCGACGCGGCGATGAGCCCCTATGAGATCAGCCATCCCGGCGGGTCGGTGGAGCATATGAACGAGGAAGCCGGTGCCGTCTGGCTGCAGCGGGTTGCCCATA
The DNA here is from genome assembly GCF_049472635.1 of Sphingobium salicis subsp. salicis. Lineage (NCBI taxonomy): Bacteria > Pseudomonadati > Pseudomonadota > Alphaproteobacteria > Sphingomonadales > Sphingobiaceae > Sphingobium > Sphingobium salicis. The sequence continues at coordinate 866,996 of NZ_JAYRCS010000001.1, read as the reverse complement.
CCTATCCCGCGACCGTGTGGCTGAACCCCGCGCCGGCGGAACATTGGGGCTATAGCCAGTCGACCCGCATCATCCGCGACCTGATGAACGAGCGCATGTATCCGCTGACGCTGGAGGGGCTGGACGAGGCGATGCGGGAACTGACGCGCAAGCGGTAGGGGCGATCGACATCCAGCCCTGACGGCCTGCAAATGGCGGTTTCCCGCGCTTCCGGTGCTCACGTACTTTAAGTACGCTGCGCTCCGGGTCACGGAAAACCACCATTTTCGTCACGTCATCATCTGAATGTCGATCGCCCCTAGGGCTGGCCTCCGCGGCGCGCGGGTATATCCGACAGGTCAAAGAGCCGTCCGCATAGTGGCGGAGGGGTGCGGTGTAGGACAGCGCGAATTCGCCGCCTTGAGGGTCAGCGTGTCGGGGCGGATGACGCGACAGTTTGTTTCGGCCCGAAGTTCACAGTGTCGTCGGGCCATTTCGGGCCTTTTGCACCTGTCACGCGCCGGCGACGCGACACCCAAGCGCCTGTGACGCGACACTTGGGTCACGATCAGCGTCACCGTCCCGCACCATCGACGCGACTGTCAGGCGACAGGGAGGCGACAGCGGCGCGACAATTCTGGACATGCTTGCGTGAGGGGACGGTTGTTCATGGCCGGAGTAGATCATGAACGGGGCGAATAGGACAGACCGGGTGCGGCCTTGGTCGGGTCGCGCTCGCAAAGCAAGAAAAGCGGGATGCCGGGTCAATGACGGGATGGGGATGGAAGATAGCGACCATCTCCCGTCATTGCGAGCGTAGCGAAGCAATCCATGTCGCGCCGGTGGATGATTATGCTCGAAAGCGTTTGTTGCGGTCAGCTAGAGGTCAATCCAGATTAAATGTTATAGTTGCTGGTTTATCAGTAGCGTGACCGGTCAAAGCGTAGGACCAGATACATACGCTCCCGCACTATAGAAGAGACGGTTTCATGAATGACAGCGCCCGCGCAGGCATTACTGCGATCTCATGCACTTTTATCGGCGCCCTTTGCGGTTGGACGTTCACAGGAATGGGGATCACCCCAGAGGGTGCAAAGGCAAGCGACTGGCTAGGCTTCGGAGGCGCAATTATCGGGGTGGTTGGTGCATTCGCGTCATCCGTATTCCTAGCGCATCGCACTGAAAGGAATTCTTATAATCGGAACATCGATCTCATTATTTCTACTATAGAATACAGCGTTGAACGCATGGATAGCCTCGTTAAACGGCTAAATACTCCTCCGCAGCCTGTTTTTTCAACCGGGACGCGATCGATATTAATCCGACAGCTGGACGAAATAGACCGTATCACGGCGAATGCGCATGCCGGCATAAGCGGGATAGACGGCGCCCTGCTCGTTGCTTTCGATAGCTTTGTGGCCGGTGTTAGCGCCGCACGAACGCTTGTTATTGATATCGGCCTCGACATGGAGATCCCCATTCATCGCAACATCGCGATCTCACCCTTGATTGAAGCGGGTCGGAAAACAGCGAAGAATTTGAAGGGCTTCAAGCGCTAGGCCGCGTGTGCAAATTTGGTCGGTCAGCAAACGACCATTTTTTGTCATTCCCAAGCCATTTCTCTTATGCCTTAAAACGGTCGTAAATTCAGAGGTCATGGGGAGATTGCAGTTGGCCGCTAGCGAATTTGTCAGGGCCTGCAAGGAAGAGCGAGATGCAATGCTCGCCATGTTCAGCGATGCATCCGCAGGCACAACTGTCGGGCAGCACCTCGACGCAGCACAATTGAATTCGGAACAGCGTCGCAATGTGATTGCCGCGCTCGACGTGGCTCTTACCGACACCTTCTACACTTTGTTGATGGGCCTTGCTGGCGAAGCCTCTCTTGGAGGGCAGCAGCAGGTATATAGGCTGTCAGACGAAATGGGGCAGCCTATCTCGCCGTCTGAATATGCAGACCTTGGTGACCTCGCGTTTGAGGCCTTTCGAGCCGATTGAATATCTGAGTTCGTGGTTGAAGGGCTCACCAGCAGACCGTGCGCTTCCCACTCAACTCTAGCACCCCCGCTCAGCGTGGCGGATGGAGGCCGGGGATGTTGTCGATCGTCACCCAGCCCTGGACATAATTGGCGTAATAGAGGCCGAACAGAACGGCCGAGAGCAGGGTGGCGCGCAGCATGACGCGGCCGGGGCGGAAGTTGCTGGGGGCGCTGTCCGCCTGGCCTTTCAGCAGCACCTCGCCCGTTTCGTCGGGCGTGCGCAGGCCGAAGGGCAGGACGAGGAAGGCGCTGATCACCCAGAACAGCACATAGATGGCGAAGATGGCGTACCAGTTCATCCGGCCCGCCCGTTATTGCAGCGCATGCCCCTATCCTCTCCCGTCATGGCGTCGCTTCTTCGCTCGCCATGACGATTCAATCTTGATCGGCCCGAGCCTAGAGCGAGATGACATGAGATCAACCCATGCCGTCATTGCGAGCGTAGCGAAGCAATCCTTCTCGCGCCGGTGGATTGCTTCGCTACGCTCGCAATGACGAGTCCCCCTGATGTCATCTCGCTCCAGATGTTTCCGGCTACGCGCGAAAGCGCCGTCCGCATCTGACCGAAGGTCGGACGAGAACGGCGCTCTGGCCTATATCATGCGCGGATCAGCAGCACGTCGACGATCGGCTTCTTGCCGGTCCAGCGGGTCGCGGTGCGGCGCACGGCGAGCCGCAGGCGTTCGCGCAGGGCTTCCTGCTCCATCGATCCCTTGGCGACGGCCGCCGCAGCCTCCTCGGCCGCTTCGGCGAGGAAGGCCTCCTTGTCTTCCTCCACCGGCACGCCCTGGGTGCGCAGCACGGGTTCGCCGATCAGGCGGTTCTTGGCGTCGAGCGCCACGGCGACGCTGATCTGGCCGTGCAGGCCGAGCTTGCGCCGTTCGTTCATGGTCGCGCCGTCGGCGGGCAGGATGACGTCGCCGTCAAGCACCAGACGGCCGGTATCCTCATGACCGATGATCGTCGGCTTGCCCGGTGCCAGGCGCAGCAGGTCGCCGTTCGACTGGACCACGGCATCGGGGATGCCGGTGGCGAGGCCAAGCCGCGCCTGCTCCGCCATGTGGCGACGCTCGCCATGGACCGGCAGCAGGATGGCGGGGCGGATCCAGCGATACATGGATTCCAGTTCCGGGCGGCCCGGATGGCCCGAGACATGGACCTCGGCCTGGCGGTCGGTCACCATGATGATGCCCTTGGTCGCCAGCGCATTCTGGATGCGGCCGATCGCGATTTCATTGCCCGGAATCTGTTTGGACGAGAAGACGACCGTATCGCCCTCGGCCAGCTTGATCGGGTGGCTGTCAAAGGCGATGCGCGACAGGGCGGCGCGCGCCTCGCCCTGGCCGCCGGTGGCGATGAACATCACTTCCGAACGCGGCAGGTCCATCGCATCGTCCCAGTCGACCAGCGGCGGGAAATCCTTGAGATAACCGGCGGCCTTGGCGGTGCTGATGATGCGGTCGAGCGAGCGGCCGGCGACGCACAGCTTTCGCCCGGTGGCGGCCGCGACCTCGCCCAGCGTCTGCACGCGTGCGGCGTTCGACGCGAAGGTGGTGACCAGCACCCGGCCCTTGGCCGCCGCGACGGTCTGCATCAGGCCATCGCGCACCGTGCTTTCAGAACCCGACGGTTCTGGATTGAAGACATTGGTGCTGTCGCACACCAGCGCCAGCACGCCTTCGTCGCCGATCGCGGTCAGTTCCTCCGGCGTGGAAGGCTGGCCGAGCAGCGGGGCGGCGTCCAGCTTCCAGTCGCCGGTGTGGAAGATGCGGCCATGCGGCGTGTCGATCAGGACGGCATTGCCCTCCGGAATCGAGTGGGCCAGCGGCACGTAGCGGAAGCCGAACGGACCGAGATTGAAGCTGCCCTCATTCTCGATGACGTGGAGCTTCACCTCCTTGGTCAGGCCCTCTTCCTCCAGCTTCAGCCGGATCAGGCCCGCGGTGAAGGGCGTGGCATAGAGCGGCACGCCCAGGTCCGCCGCCAGATAGGGGATGGCGCCGATATGGTCTTCATGGCCATGGGTCAGCACGATGCCGAGTAGGTCGTCCTTGCGCTCCTCGATGAAGGCAAGGTCGGGCAGCACCAGCTCCACGCCGGGATAAAGCGGATCGGCAAAGGTCAGGCCGAGGTCCACCATGACCCATTTGCCCTGGCAACCATAAAGATTGACGTTCATGCCGATCTCGCCCGAGCCGCCGAGGGCCAGGAAGAGCAGCTCGTCCTTGGGTGTCATTCTGTCTGTAAACTCCGTTCGTACAGCAATGCGAGGCCCTGGATCGTCAGGTCGGGCGCGATCGCATCGAAAATATCGCTATTGTCATTGAAGAGGACAGCGAGTCCTCCGGTCGAAATCACTTTGGTCGGACGGCCGATCTCGGCGCGCATCCGGGCGACCAGCCCCTCCATCATCGCCACATAGCCCCAGAAGACGCCGATCAGCATGGCGTCGGCGGTAGTCCGACCGATAACTGATCGGTTCTCCGGCGGGGCGATCGCGATGCGGGGCAGCTTGGCCGCGGCCGCCACCAGCGCATCGAGCGACAGGTTGATGCCCGGCGCGATGATGCCGCCCTTATAGGCACCGCGATAATCCACCACGTCGAAGGTGGTCGCCGTGCCGAAGTCGATGACGATCAGGTCGCCATCATAAAGATGGTGGGCCGCGATCGCGTTTACAACCCGGTCGGCGCCGACCGAGGCCGGTTCGGCCACGTCCAGTTCGATGCCCCAGTCGACCAGCCCCTGGCCGGCGACAAGCGCGGTCGTCTTGAAATATTTGTCGGCCAGCACCTGAAGATTATGCAGCGCACGCGGCACGACCGTGGCGACGATCACCGCGTCGACATCGGCCATGGCATAGCCTTCCAGCATCAAGAGCTGGTTCAGCCACACGGCATATTCGTCGGCGGTGCGGCGCGGGTCGGTGGCGATGCGCCAGCGCGTCTTGATCTCACGCCCGTCGAGCAGCGCGAAAACGACATTGGTGTTGCCCGCGTCGATCGCGAGAAGCATGGCCGAACCCTCAGATGAGAAAGATATCGCCGGCATGAATGGCACGGGTGTCGCCATTCGCCAAGCGCAGGATCAACATGCCCTGGCTGTCGAGCGTGCCGAAGCCGCCCTCCACCACGTCGCCGTCGGGCTGGACGACACGCATCGGCGTGCCGGTCGGATGGGCATTGAGCAGCCAGTGGGCGCGCACCGGACCAAGCCCCAGGGCCCGCCAGATCGCCAGCCAATGGGCGAAAAGCTGGGCGAGACGCTCCAGCAGCGCGGCGGCGTCCGCCCCCTCCCCGTCCGCGCCTTGCGCGACGAGGCTGGTGACCGGACGGTCGAGCCCTTGCGGGAAATGGGTGACGTTGATGCCGATGCCGACGACCACGGCATCGCTCGTGCGTTCCAACAGGATGCCGGCGATCTTTGCGCCGTCGACCAATATGTCATTGGGCCATTTGATCCGCGCCTGTCCGGCACAGAGCGGCGCGACCAGCGCATGGACGGCGTTCGCCGCGACCAGCGCCAGCGTGTGCGCCATCGGATCGCCCGGCTGCAGCCGGATCAGGGTGGAGCAATAGAGATTGCCGACCGGGCTTTCCCACGCCCGGCCCAAACGACCGCGGCCTCCGGACTGTCGCTTTGCGCGCAGCCAGAGGCCCTCGGTTTCACCCTGCTCCGCCAATGCCAGCATGTCGGCATTGGTGGAGCCGGTTTCTTCTACGGTGCGAAACTGCGTCAGAACAGCGAAGCCGCCGCAGCCGCGCTGGCCTTGTCCAGCAGCGGGTTGAGCAGATAACCGAAGACGATCACGATGGCGCAGGCGGCCATGATGATATTCTCGACCGCCCCGCCCTTCGCCTCATAGGGCGCGGCCGGTTCGTCGAAATAGATCGTCTTGATGATCTTGAGATAATAGAAGGCGCCGATCACCGACATGGCGATGCCGAAGGCGGCGAGCGCGGTCAGGTTGGCGGCAACCGCGGCATCGAACACCAGGAACTTCGCCCAGAAGCCGAACAGCGGCGGGATACCGGCCATCGAGAACATGAAGATCGCGAAGGCAGCCGAAAGGCCCTTGCGCGACTGCGACAGGCCAGCAAGGCTGGCGATCGTGTCGACCGGCTTGCCATCGGCGGTTCGCATCTGGAGGATGCAGGCGAAGGCGCCGATGGTCATGACGACGTAGATCGCCATGTAGCTCATCGTCGCGGCAACACCGGCGGGCGTGCCGGCGGCGAGGCCGACCAGCGCGAAGCCGACATTGTTGATCGACGAATAGGCCATCAGACGCTTGATGCTGGTTTGGCCGATCGCTGCGACCGCACCGAACAGGATCGAGGCGAGCGCAACGAAGATGATGATCTGCTGCCAGTCGAGGCCGGCCGGGCCGAGCGCTTCGATCGCGACGCGGACCATCAGGCCCATCGCGGCGACCTTGGGCGCGCTGCCGAAGAAGGCGGTGACCGGGGTCGGCGCACCTTCATAGACGTCGGGCGTCCACATGTGGAACGGCACGGCGCTGATCTTGAAGGCGAGGCCTGCGAGCACGAAGACCAGACCGAACAGCTCGCCCTTCGACACGCCGTCACCCATGGCAATGGCAATGCCGTCAAACGCGGTCGAACCGGTGAAACCGTAGAGCAGCGAGATGCCGTAGAGCAGGATGCCGCTGGCCAGCGAACCGAGCACGAAATATTTCAGGCCCGCTTCCGACGACTTTTCGTCCTGGCGCATGAAGCTGGCCAGCACGTAGGATGCGAGGCTGTTCATTTCCAGGCCGACATAGAGCGTCAGCATGTCGCCGGCCGAGACCATCATGCCCATGCCGATGGCGGCAAAGACGATCAGGACGGCATATTCGGGACGCAGCGCGCCGCCGGTGGCGAAGAAGCGCGGCGCCAGCAGGATGGCCGCACCGGCCGCGCCATAGATCAGCGCCTTGGCATAGACCGAGAAGGCGTCGGCCCGGACCAGGCCGTCGAATGCGACCGGGCCATGCGCCATCGATGTGCAGAGGCTGAGGCCGGCGGCGAGCAGCGCAAGCACTGCCAGCCAGTTGACGGCATGGGTCGAGCGGTCACCACCGAAGGCGGCGATCAGCATCAGCACCAGGCCGGAGCCGGTGAGGATGAGTTCCGGCAGTACGGCCAGAAGGGAAGCGGTTTCGATCATTAGTGCGCCTCCCCGTGCGCAGCGGCTTCTTCATGATGGCCCTCGCCTACCGGCTTGGGCGCACCCATCTTGATCTGGGAATCTCCTGCGGGAGCCGCAGGGGCGAGACGCGCTTCGAGCGCGCGGATGTCGGGACGCATCGGGGCCAGGAAGCTTTCCGGATAGACGCCCATCCAGAGCACCGCCGCGGCAATCGGGGCGAGCAGCCAGATTTCACGCGCCGACAGGTCAGGCATGGCGGCGGCATCGGCGTTCACCTGATCGCCGTAGCAGATGCGGCGATAGAGGTAGAGCATATAGGCCGCACCCAGGATGATGCCGGTGGTGCAGATCAGCGCTGCCCAGGTCGAGACCTGGTAGATGCCCATCAGCGACAGGAATTCGCCGACGAAGTTGCTGGTGCCCGGCAGACCGACCGAAGCCATGGTGAAGAGCAGGAACAGCACGGCGTAGCGCGGCATGTTGATCGCCAGGCCACCATAGCGGTTGATCTCACGGGTGTGCAGGCGGTCATAGATGACGCCGACGCAGAGGAACAGCGCGCCCGAGACGAGGCCGTGGCCCAGCATGACCATCATCGCGCCTTCCAGGCCCGCCTGGTTAAAGGCGAACAGGCCGATGGTGACGATCGCCATGTGCGCGACCGACGAATAGGCGATCAGCTTCTTCATGTCCGACTGAACCAGCGCGATGAGGCTGGTATAAACAACGGCGACCATCGACAGGCCCCAGACCCAGGGCGCGAGCTGCGCCGAGGCTTCCGGGAACATCGGCAGCGAGAAGCGGATGAAGCCATAGCCACCCATCTTCAGCAGCACGCCTGCCAGGATGACCGAACCGGCGGTCGGCGCCTGAACGTGCGCGTCGGGCAGCCAGGTGTGGACCGGCCACATCGGCATCTTCACCGCAAAGCTGGCGAAGAAGGCCAGGAACAGCCAGATCTGGATCTTCGGATCGAAGTTGTAGGCCATCAGGTCGGGGATGCGGGTCGTGCCGGCCTCATGCACCATCCACATCATCGCGATCAGCATCAGGACCGAGCCGAGCAGCGTGTAGAGGAAGAATTTGTACGAGGCGTAGATACGGTTCGCACCACCCCAGATACCGATGATCAGATACATCGGGATCAGGCCGGCTTCAAACATGATGTAGAAGAGGTAGAGATCCTGCGCGGTGAAGACGCCGATCATCAGCACCTCCATGAACAGGAACGCCGCCATATATTCGCCGACGCGCTTGTTGATCGCGTTCCAGCTGGCGCCGATGCAGATCGGCATCAGGAACACGGTCAGCGCGATCAGCAGCAAGGCGATGCCGTCGATCCCGAGCGCCCACGCGAAGCGGCCGAAGATCGGCGCATATTCGGTGAACTGCCACTGGGCGCCTGCGCCCGACTGATCGAAATTGACCCACAGGACGATGCCCAGGACCAGATCGACCAGCGTGGCGATCAGCGCAATCCAGCGCGCATTATTGGCGCCAGCGAAGAGGCAGGCGATGGCACCAGCCATCGGCACTGCCATCATCAGGGAGAGGATGGGGAAGCCGTCCATTATCGTGTCATCGCCCAGGTTGCAGCCGCGGCGAGGCCAATCAGCATCACCAGCGCATAGGTGTAGAGGTAGCCGGACTGAAGCCGACGGGTGATCTTGTTGCCCTGCACGACCAGAGCAGCCAGCCCGTTGGGGCCGAAGCGGTCGATGAAGCCGACGTCACCGAACTGCCAGAAGAAGCGGCCGATGGCGAAGGCGGGCTTGACGAACAGGAAGTTGTACAGCTCGTCAAAATACCACTTGTTCAGCAGGAACTGGTGCAGGGCGCCGAAGGTGGCGACGAAGCGCTGCGGCCAGTCGGTGTTCTTGATGTAGGCGAGCCAGGCAATGACCAGGCCGGTCAGCATCACGGTGAACGGACCGAACTTGACCCAGGTCGGCACTTCATGCGCGGCGTGCATCAGGTGGCTGTCGAACGCCAGGGCGCCCTTCCAGAACTCGATGCCCCCTTCCGGACCAATGAACTGGTCGTGGAAGACGAAGCCTGCGAACACGGCGCCCAAGCTGAGCACCAGCAGCGGGATCAGCATGACCAGGCCGCTTTCATGCGGATGGTAGCCACCGGTGCCGTCACCAGCGTCATGGGCATGATGGTCATGGCCATGATCGGCGTGGGCGTGGGCATGATCGTCATGACCATGGGAGTCATGGAGGGCATGCTGGATATGCTCGGACTGGGTCCAGCGCGGCTTGCCGAAGAAGGTCAGGAAGACCAGGCGCCAGCTGTAGAAGCTGGTCAGCAGCGCGGCGAACACGCCGACATAATAGGCACCGATGCCCGCACCGCCCGAAGCGAAGGCCGCTTCGAGGATGCCGTCCTTCGAATAGAAGCCGGCGAAACCGACGCCGACGAGCGGCAGGCCGACGCCCGTGATGGCGAGAGTGCCGAGCGTCATGGTCCAGAAGGTCACGGGGATCTTCTTACGCAGGCCGCCATAGTAACGCATGTCCTGCTCATGGTGCATCGCATGGATGACCGAGCCGGCGCCCAGGAACAGCAGCGCCTTGAAGAAGGCGTGGGTGAAGAGGTGGAACATCGCCGCGCCATAGGCGCCGCAACCGGCCGCAAAGAACATGTAGCCCAGCTGCGAACAGGTCGAATAGGCGATGACGCGCTTGATGTCGGTCTGCACGGTGCCGACGGTGGCCGCGAACAGACAGGTGGCGGCACCGACATAGGTGACCACGGTCAGCGCGGTCGGCGACATTTCGAACATCGGCGACAGGCGGCAGACCATGAAGACGCCGGCGGTGACCATGGTGGCCGCGTGGATCAGCGCCGACACCGGGGTCGGGCCTTCCATCGCGTCGGGAAGCCAGGTGTGAAGGCCGAGCTGCGCCGACTTGCCCATCGCGCCGATGAACAGCAGCAGGCAGAGCACGGTCATGGTGTCGAAGCGGTGACCCAGGAAGCCGATGGTCGAACCCGCCATCGACGGGGCCATTTCCAGGATTTCCGGGATCGAGATGGTATTGAACACCAGATAGGTGCCGAAAATGCCCATCATGAAGCCAAGGTCGCCAACGCGGTTGACGACGAACGCCTTGATCGCAGCCGCATTGGCCGAAGGCTTACGGAACCAGAAACCGATCAGCAGGTAGGAGGCCAGACCCACGCCTTCCCAACCGAAGAACATCTGCAGCAGATTGTTCGCGGTCACGAGCATCAGCATCGCGAAGGTGAAGAGCGAGAGATAGGCGAAGAAGCGCGGCTGATCCGGCTCTTCATCCATATAGCCCCAGCTATAGAGGTGGACCAGGCTGGACACGCTGGTGATGACCACCAGCATGACCGCCGTCATGGTGTCGACCCGCAGCGCCCACTGGGCGTCGAAGCTGCCGCTTTCGATCCAGGTGAAGACGGGCGCGACATAGGGTTCGGCGTGGCCGGTCAGGAAGCTGATGAAGATCGGCCAGGACATGGCGCAGGCTGCGAACAGTGCGCCGGTCGTGACGATCTTCGCCGGGATCTTGCCCAGGGCCTTGTTGCCAAGGCCGGCGATGGCTGCGGCGAGCAGCGGGAGAAGGACGATAAGCTGGATCATGGGATTTGGCTCAGCCCTTCATCCGGTTGACATCGTCGACGGCGATGGTGCCGCGACCACGGAAGTAAATGACGAGGATGGCGAGGCCGATGGCCGCTTCACCCGCCGCGACGGTCAGCACGAACATCGAGAAGACCTGGCCCACCAGATCGCCCAGGAAGGCGCTGAAGGCGACGAGGTTGATGTTCACGCTGAGGAGGATCAGCTCGATCGCCATCAGGATGATGATGACATTCTTGCGATTGATGAAGATGCCGAGCACCCCCATCACGAAGAGGATGGCGCTGACCACCATATAATGTTGAAGGCCGATCACAGCTCCACCCCCTGCCCCACGGGCTGATTGATGTTGCGCACGGCGTCCTGCGGACGACGGCGGTTCTGCTTGGCAACATTCTGACCACGGACGCCGCCACGGGCACGATGGGTCAGCACGATGGCGCCGATCATCGCGACCAGCAGGACGATACCCGCCGCCTCGAACAGGAAGATGTAGCGGGTGTAGAGAATGCCGCCGATCGCCTGGATGTTGGAAAGTTCCGGATTGGCCGGGGCCGCACGCTGCGCAAGCTCGATCGGACCGGCGCTCCACAGGCCGATGCCGAGGACGATTTCGGCCAGCAGCACGAGCGCGATCAGCAGGCCGAACGGCAGATAGCTGACGAAGCCGGCACGCAGTTCGGCGAAGTCGATGTCGAGCATCATGACGACGAACAGGAACAGCACCGCGACCGCGCCGACATAGACGATGACAAGCAGCATCGCGATGAATTCGGCGCCGAGCAGGATCATCAGACCGGCAGCGTTGAAGAAGGCCAGGATCAGCCAGAGGACCGAGTGGACCGGGTTGCGCGACAATATCGTGAGCGCGCCGCTGCTCACCACCAGAATGGCGAACAGGTAAAAGGCGAGGACGTGGATCACAGGTTCATATTCCCTTTGACGCCGGCGGCTTAACGATAGGGGGCATCGGCAGCAAGATTGGCAGCGATGGCACGCTCCCACTTGTCACCGTTTTCCAGGAGCTTGGCCTTGTCGTAGATCAGCTCCTCGCGGGTTTCGGTCGCGAACTCGAAGTTCGGGCCCTCGACAATCGCATCGACCGGGCAGGCTTCCTGGCAGAAGCCGCAATAGATGCACTTGGTCATGTCGATGTCGTAGCGCGTGGTGCGGCGGCTGCCATCGTCGCGCGGCTGCGCCTCGATGGTGATCGCCTGCGCCGGACAGATGGCCTCGCACAGCTTGCACGCGATGCAGCGCTCTTCCCCGTTGGGGTAGCGGCGCAGCGCATGTTCACCACGGAAACGCGGCGAAATCGGGTTCTTCTCGTACGGGTAGTTGATCGTCGCCTTGGGCTTGAAGAAATACTTCAAGGTCAGCCAGTGCGCCTTCACGAACTCCCAGAGGGTGAAGCTTTTGACGTAGTAACCGAGGCTCATTGTGCGCCTCCATAGCGCGTCAGCATGAGGAAGCCCGAAACCAGGAAGACGAAGAAGAGCGAGGTCGGCAGGAAGATCTTCCAGCCCAGCCGCATCAGCTGGTCATAACGGTAGCGGGGCACCGTCGCCTTCACCCAGGAGAAGACGAAGAAGAAGAAGGCGATCTTGAGCAGGAACCAGATGATGCCCGGCACCATGTACAGCGGCGCCCAGTCGAACGGCGGCAGATAGCCACCCCAGAACAGGATCGCGTTGAGGCCGCACATCAGGATGACGTTGGCATATTCGCCGAGCCAGAACAGGGCGAAGGCCATCGACGAATATTCGGTCTGGTAACCCGCGACCAGTTCGGATTCCGCTTCGGTCAGGTCGAACGGCGCGCGCGCCGTTTCCGCCATGGCCGAAATCAGGAACATGATCGCCATCGGGAACAGCAGCGGGTTGAAGCCGTTGCCGTTGAGGAAGCCGTAATAGCCCTTCTGGCTTTCCACGATCGCCGACATGTTGAAGCTGCCGGCCCACAGCACGACGGTGATCAGGATGAAGCCGATCGAGACTTCATAGGAGATCATCTGCGCGCTGGCGCGGATCGCGGAATAGAAGGGATATTTGGAGTTGGACGCCCACCCCGCCAGAACCACGCCATAGACGCCGAGCGACGAGATGGCGAGGATGTAGAGCAGGCCGACATTGACGTTCGACACCATCACGCCGACGCCGAAGGGAATGACGGCCCAGGCCATCAGCGCCACGGTGAAGGTGATGATCGGCGCGATCAGGAACAGCGCCTTGTTCGATGCCGAGGGAACGATGGTTTCCTGCAGGAAGACCTTGAGGCCGTCCGCGAAGGACTGAAGCAGGCCCAGCGGGCCGACGACGTTGGGACCACGGCGCAGCGCCATGGCCGCCCAGATCTTGCGGTCGGCATAGATGATCATGGCGACGGCCAGCATCAGCGGCAGCGCGATGACCAGGATACCGATAATGGTCGAAAGCAGCCAGGCGCCCTCGAAAGGCAGGCCAAGGCCTTGGAAGAAAGCGGTCACTCTGCGGCCTCCGCGAAGCTTTCACCATGGATCAGCTCGGCCGAGCATTGCTGCATCGTCGGGCTGGCGCGGCAGATCGCGTTGGTGAGGTAGAAATCCTTGATCGGCGAACCCAGCTCGCCGGTCGCACCGGTCGGCAGCGACGGCACCGACCAACCATAGTTGGCGATACCTTCGACGCCGAGCGCGGGAACCGCCTTGACCATTTCGGCGCGCAGCGCGTCGAAGCTGTCGAACGGCAGCTTGGCACCCAGCGCTTCCGACAGGGCGCGCAGGATCGACCAGTCCTCGCGGGCGTCGCCCGGCGCGAACACGGCCTTTTCACCAAACTGCACCCGGCCTTCCAGGTTGACGTAGGTGCCGGCCTTTTCGGCATAGCTTGCGCCCGGCAGGATCACGTCCGCCGCGTGCGCGCCCTTGTCGCCATGATGGCCGACATAGACCTTGAAGCTGTTTTCGAAGGCCGAATAGTCGACCTCGTCGGCGCCCAGCGAGAAGAGCAGCTTCGGCGCGGCCGCAGCCACCGCCTTGATGCCGCCCTTGGTCGCATAGCCCAGCATCAGGCCGCCCATGCGGGCCGCCGCGAAGTGCAGGACATTGTAGCCGTTCCAGCCATCCTTGATCAGGCCCAGCGTCTCGACCAGCGCCAGCGTGTCGCCATGCGCGCCGTCCTTGGCCAGCACGCCGCCACCGACGATCATCGCCGGACGGGCAGCGCCCTTGAAGGCTTCGACCACGGCGTCCGGCAGCTTGGCCAGCAGCGACGCGTCATTGCCCAGCCATTCGACCTTGTAGGTCAGGTCGAATTCGGGACCGACGGCGAAGACCTTCGCGCCCTTCTTGATCGCCTTGCGGATGCGGGTGTTCACCAGCGGCGCTTCCCAGCGCAGGTTGGTGCCGACCAGCAGGATGACGTCGGCGGTTTCGAGATCGGCGAGCGGCGTGTTGAACACGACCGACGACAGGCTCGACACATCGTAGGACAGGCCGGTCTGGCGGCCTTCCAGCAGCGAACCGCCGAGCTTTTCGACCAGCGCCTTGCCAGCGAACATGGTTTCGCAGTCGAGCAGGTCGCCGGCGATCGCCGCGACGCTGCCGCCATGCTGGACGGCGGCGACGGCAGCAAAGGCTTCCGCCCAGGTCGCCGGCACCAGCTTGCCATCCTTGCGGACGAACGGCTTGTCGAGACGCTTGCGGACCAGACCGTCGACATTGTGACGGGTCTTGTCTGACGCCCACTCCTCGTTCACGTCGTCATTGATGCGCGGCACGGCGCGCAGCACCTGACGACCACGGCTGTCGAGGCGGATGTTGGTGCCGAGCGCGTCCATCACGTCGATCGCATGGGTCTTCTTGAGTTCCCACGGACGCGCTTCGAAAGCATAGGGCTTGGCGGTCAGCGCGCCGACCGGGCACAGGTCGACCACATTGCCCGACAGTTCGCTCTTGGCGGCATGTTCGAGATAGGTGGTGATCTGCATATTCTCGCCGCGATAGATGGCGCCGATTTCCGGCACGCCCGCGACTTCCTCTGCAAAGCGCACACAACGGGTACACTGGATGCAGCGGGTCATGACCGTCTTGACGATCGGCCCCATATTCTTCTCGGTGACGGCGCGCTTATTCTCGTCATAGCGCGACGAACCACGGCCATAGGCGACCGACTGGTCCTGAAGATCGCACTCGCCACCCTGGTCACAGATCGGGCAATCCAGCGGGTGGTTGATGAGCAGGAACTCCATCACCCCTTCGCGGGCCTTCTTGACCATTTCGCTGTCGGTGCGGATTTCCTGGCCTTCGGTGGCCGGAAGCGCGCACGACGCCTGCGGCTTGGGCGGTCCGGGCTTCACCTCGACCAGGCACATGCGGCAATTGCCGGCGATGGAAAGGCGCTCATGATAGCAGAAACGGGGGATTTCCTTCCCCGCC
Source organism: Sphingobium salicis subsp. salicis (assembly GCF_049472635.1). NCBI lineage: Bacteria > Pseudomonadati > Pseudomonadota > Alphaproteobacteria > Sphingomonadales > Sphingobiaceae > Sphingobium > Sphingobium salicis. The sequence continues at coordinate 851,794 of NZ_JAYRCS010000001.1, read as the reverse complement.
TGCTCGCAAGCCTGGAGGACTGTGGCGCCCGCCGGGACTTCGAGTTCTACGCCGTCTACTTTGACCTTCGGCATGGTTACTCCGCTGCCTCCATTACGGGGGCACTACCCTTGTTCTCGTTGATCCGGCGCTCGATTTCCGGACGGAAGTGCCGGATCAGCCCCTGGATCGGCCATGCCGCTGCGTCGCCAAGCGCGCAGATGGTGTGGCCTTCAACCTGCTTGGTCACCTGGAACAGCATGTCGATTTCGCTCTGGTCCGCGTCGCCGGTGCGCAGACGCTCCATGACGCGCCACATCCAGCCCGTGCCTTCGCGGCACGGCGTACACTGGCCGCAGCTCTCATGCTTGTAGAAGTAGGAGAGACGCGAAATGGCGCGGACGATGTCGGTCGACTTGTCCATGACGATGACGGCGGCGGTGCCCAGGCCCGAGCCCAGCGCGCGCAGACCGTCAAAGTCCATCGGTGCATCCATGATTTCCTTCGCAGGAACCAGCGGCACCGACGACCCGCCCGGAATGACCGCGAGCAGATTGTCCCAGCCGCCACGGATGCCGCCGCAATGGCGATCGATCAGTTCGCGGAACGGGATCGACATCGATTCCTCGACGACGCAAGGCTTGTTCACATGACCGCTGATCTGGAACAGCTTGGTGCCGCGGTTGTTCTCACGGCCGAAGCCGTTGAACCAGGCGGCGCCGCGACGCAGGATCGTCGGCGCAACCGCGATCGATTCCACGTTGTTCACCGTGGTCGGGCAGCCATAAAGGCCCGCGCCGGCCGGGAAAGGCGGCTTCAGGCGGGGCTGGCCCTTCTTGCCCTCGATGCTTTCGATCTGGGCGGTTTCCTCGCCGCAGATATAGGCGCCGGCGCCACGATGGACGAACACGTCGAAATCATAGCCCGAACCGCAGGCATTCTTGCCGATGAAGCCCTTTTCATAGGCCTGCTCGACGGCGGCGAAGAGCACCTTCGCCTCATAGATGAACTCGCCGCGGATATAGATGTAGGCGGCACGCGCCCGCATCGCGAAACCGGCGATCAGCGCGCCTTCGATCAGCTTGTGCGGATCGTGGCGGATGATTTCGCGGTCCTTGCACGAACCCGGTTCGGATTCGTCAGCGTTGATGACGAGGAAGCTGGGACGGCCGTCCTTGCTTTCCTTGGGCATGAAGCTCCACTTCATGCCGGTCGGGAAACCGGCGCCACCACGGCCGCGCAGGTTCGACGCCTTGATGGTGTCGATGATCGCGTCCTGGCCGATTTCCATCAGCTTCTTGGTATTGTCCCAATCGCCACGCTTCATCGCGGCGTCGACGCCCCAATCCTGGAAGCCGTGGACGTTGGTGAAGATGCGGTCCTTGTCGGACAGCGGCCCGACGAAGGGGGCCGGAGTCGGAGCTGCTGCGGGTGCATCGGTCATGCCGTCGCTCCTTCGTTCCATTGACCGCGATAGTCGTGGTTTTCGCCGACCATCTCCTTGAGGGTGGTCGGGCCACCTTCCGGCGCGCTGGTCTGACGATCGATCTGCGGGCCGATCTTGGGCTGGCCGCCGGCGGCCAGCGTTTCCAGGATGGCGATGGTGCTGTCATAGGTCAGATCTTCGAAATTATCGTCGTTGATCTGGACCATCGGCGCGTTGGCGCAGGCACCAAGGCATTCGACCTCATTGAGGGTGAACAGGCCGTCGGGGGTCGTGCCGCCCTTGACCAGGCCCTTGTTCTTGCACGCGGCAAAGACATCGTCCGACCCGCGCAGCATGCACGGCGTCGTGCCGCAGACCTGCACATGATAACGACCGACCGGCGCCAGATTGTACATGGTGTAGAAGGTCGCGACCTCATAGACGCGCATGTACGGCATATCGAGCTGACGCCCGATATATTCCATGACCGGAACCGGCAGCCAGCCATTGGTCTGCGTTTCCGCACCGACCTGACGCTGGGCCAGATCGAGCAGCGGCATCACCGCCGACTGCTGGCGACCGGCGGGATAGCGCGCGATGACCTTCTTGGCCTGCTCGGCATTTTCGGGCGTCCACTCGAACGCGCCCCAGCGCGCGCGGGTTTCGGCCTCATCGGGGATATGAACTGCGTCAGCCATTATCGGTCACATTCTCCGAACACGATGTCCATCGCGCCCAGTACAGCGGTTGTATCGGCCAGCATGTGGCCCTTCATCATGAAGTCCATCGCCTGCAGATGGCTGAAGGCGGTCGGGCGGATCTTGCAGCGATAGGGCTTGTTGGAGCCGTCGCTGACCAGATAGACGCCGAATTCACCCTTCGGGCTTTCGGTCGCCACATAGACTTCGCCCGCGGGGACGTGAAAGCCCTCGGTATAGAGCTTGAAGTGGTGGATCAGCGCTTCCATCGACTTCTTCATCTCGCCGCGCTTGGGCGGGGAGACCTTGCGGTCGAAGCTGGCGATCGGCCCTTCCGGCATCTCGTTGAGGCACTGCTTCATGATGCGCGCGGACTGGCGCACTTCCTCGACGCGGACCATGAAACGGTCATAGCAGTCGAACGCGGTGCCGACCGGAACGTCGAATTCCATGCGGTCATAGACGTCGTAGGGCTGCGCCTTGCGGATATCCCAGGCGATGCCCGAACCACGCAGCATCGGGCCGGAGAAGCCCCACTTCAGCGCGTCTTCCTTGCTGACGATCGAGATGTCGACATTGCGCTGCTTGAAGATGCGGTTGTCGACGACCAGGCTCATCGCGTCCTCGAACAGGCGCGGCAGACGGGTGTCGAGCCAGTCGGCGATGTCCGTCAGCAGCTTGAGTGGCACGTCCTGATGCACGCCGCCCGGCCGGAAATAGGCGCTGTGCATACGCGCACCAGAAGCGCGCTCGAAGAAGTTGAGGCAGTCCTCGCGGATTTCGAACAGCCACAGGTTCGGCGTCATCGCGCCAACGTCCATGACGTGCGAACCCAGGTTCAGCATGTGATTGCAGATGCGGGTCAGTTCCGCGAAGAACACGCGCAGATATTGCGCGCGCAGCGGCACTTCCAGGTTCAGCAGCTTTTCGACCGCCAGCACATAGCTATGCTCCATGCCGAGCGGCGAACAATAGTCCAGCCGGTCGAAATAGGGCAGCGCCTGCATATAGGTCTTGTGCTCGATCAGCTTTTCGGTGCCGCGATGCAGCAGGCCGACATGCGGGTCGCAGCGTTCGACGATTTCGCCGTCCAGCTCCATGACCAGACGCAGAACGCCGTGCGCCGCAGGGTGCTGCGGGCCGAAGTTGATCGTGTAGTTCTGGATTTCCGTGTCACCATAGGCCGGGTCGGCCGCATCGGTGACATGATCCATCTTTTCGAGATAGTCGGACATCAGGCCTTACCTTCGGGCTTGGCAGCCCCCTTGCCTTCATCGGTTTCGGCGGCGGGCTTGGCCGGCGCGTCGGCCGACTTTTCCTCGGCCTTCTTGTTGGCGGCATCGCCAGCACCGGTGTCGGCCTTGCTTTCCGTCGCCTTGGGCGTGGGTGCGGCTGCGGGCGCAGCAGCAGGTGCCGCCGCCTTCTCGTCGCCGGGCAGCACATATTGCGCACCTTCCCAGGGCGACATGAAGTCGAAGCTGCGGAAGTCCTGGGCCAGCTTCACCGGCTCATAGACGACGCGCTTGTCTTCTTCGGAATAGCGCAGCTCGACATAGCCGGTCAGCGGGAAGTCCTTGCGCTGCGGATGGCCCTTGAAGCCATAGTCGGTCAGGATGCGACGCAGGTCGGTATTGCCGTCGAAGATGACGCCATACATGTCGAACACTTCACGCTCCAGCCAGCCGGCGACCGGCCAGAGGTGCGTGACAGTCGGCACCGGCGTATCCTCATCGGTCGAAACCTTGACGCGGACGCGGTGGTTCCGCGTGACGCTGAGCAGGTGATAGGCGACCTCGAACCGGTCCGGACGTTCCGGATAGTCGACGCCGGCGATTTCCATCAGCTGCTGGTAATGCGCCATGTCGCGCAGCGCGACCATGGCATTAGCCAGGTCGTCGCGCGCGACAACGAAGGTCAGCTCGTCGGCATGATCGATGGTTTCGATCAGCATCGAACCCAAGAGGGCGCCGATTTCCTCGGCGATCCCTTCGGGGTTCACGATCTTGGGTGCAGAATGGCCCATATTAACGCTCAATCGTCCCGATCCGGCGGATCTTCCGCTGCAGCTGCATGATGCCGTAAAGCAGAGCTTCGGCAGTGGGCGGGCAGCCCGGCACATAGATGTCGACCGGCACGATGCGGTCACAGCCACGGACGACCGAATAGCTATAGTGGTAGTAACCACCGCCATTGGCGCAGCTGCCCATCGAAATCACATATTTCGGGTTGGACATCTGGTCATAGACCTTGCGGAGCGCCGGAGCCATCTTGTTGCACAGCGTGCCCGCGACGATCATCACGTCCGACTGGCGCGGAGATGCGCGCGGCGCAGCGCCGAAACGCTCCATGTCGTAGCGCGGCATGTTGACGTGGATCATCTCCACGGCGCAGCAGGCCAAACCGAAGGTCATCCACCACAGCGAACCCGTACGGGCCCACTGGAACAGTTCCTCGGTCGAGGTGACAAGGAAACCCTTGTCGCTGACTTCACTGCTGAGCGCGTTGAAGAAGTCCTGGTCGGGCTGCGTCCCCATCGGCGGCATGGTGCCGGGAATGGGGCTGGTCAGTTCTACTCCCAATCGAGTGCTCCCTTCTTCCACGCATAGACGAGGCCGAGCACCAGCTCCGCTATGAAGATCATCATCGTCGCCCAGCCGGCCCAGCCGATCTGGTCAAGGCTCACCGCCCAGGGAAAGAGGAATGCCGCTTCCAGGTCGAAAATGATGAACAGGATGGCGACAAGGTAGAAACGCACGTCGAACTGGCTGCGCGGCTCTTCAAATGCGGGGAAGCCGCATTCATATTCGGACAGCTTTGCAGGATCGGGCTTGTGCGCACCGGTCAGGCGGCCAACCAGCATCGGCAAGAAGACGAAGGTGCTGGAGAGCAGCAGAGCGATCCCGAGAAAGATCAGGATCGGCAGATATTGGCTGAGATCGACCAATGGAATCCCCTGGGCGAAAATTGTTCTGGGGGGCCTTTAGGCCTGCTGCATATGCGAAGCAAGGGGCGAACCTATGAGAATGATTCGCAACAATTGCAAAGGCTTGATCGCGTTACCAAAAGCGCAAGAGACGATTGCCGCAGACACAAAAAAACAGGCGCCGGACCACCTTTGGAAGCCCGAAGACTCGCCGCGGTGGGCCGACGCCCTTTGCTCTTAAATCAGAAGCTTAGCCGAGCCTGATTCACGCCATCAGCGGAAGTGCCGCGCGCCACCACCAATAGCGACTAGGCTCTTAGCGCAGCGCGCCTGCCACCAGCTTGTGCAGCTTGCTGTGGGTCGCGTCATTGCCCGCGATCACTTCCTTGCGGTCGATCATCTGGTCGCCGCCACGGAAGTCGCTGACGAAGCCGCCGGCCTCGCGCACCATCAGGATGCCGGCCGCCACGTCCCAGGGCTGGAGGCCGCTTTCCCAGAAGCCGTCATAGCGGCCCGAAGCGACATGGGCGAGGTCGAGCGAGGCGGCACCGAAGCGACGCAGGCCAGCGACCGAAGGCGCCACCGCACCGAAGATTCGGGTCCATTCGGCCATATTGCCATGGCCCATGAACGGAATGCCGGTGGCGATCAGGCAGTCGGCGAGATCACGGCGGGCTGAGACACGCAGACGCTGATCATGACGCCAGGCGCCGCGATTCTTTTCCGCCCAATAGCTTTCGTCGGTGACCGGCTGGTAGATCAGGCCCGAGGTCACTTCGCGCTTGCCGCCGAACAGCGGCTCCTCGACCGCGATCGAGATGGCGAAGTGCGGGATGCCGTGCAGGAAGTTGGTGGTGCCGTCGAGCGGATCGATGATCCAGCGCGGCTTGTTGGGATCGCCCTCGATCACCCCGCCCTCTTCCAGCAGGAAGCCCCAGTCGGGACGCGCCTTCTGCAGTTCCTCGACCAGCGTCTGTTCGGCCTGCTTGTCGGCCTTGGACACGAAGTCCGCCGGCCCCTTGCGCGACACCTGCAGATGCTCGACCTCGCCGAAGTCGCGGCGCAGCTTGGAGCCGGCCTTGCGGGCGGCGCGTTCCATGACGGTGAGAAGGCCGGAATGGGATACCATGTAAAATCTCCGCCGCCCCGGTGGGCGGCCTTTGCTTTATTTCTTGGGGGCGGGCTTGGCGGCGGCCGGACGATAGCCACAGGTGCCGGCGATCACCGCCAGCATCTGCGAGGGATCCTTGCGGTTCACCTTGCCCGGATTGCCCGCGATCACCTTGTCGGTCGCCGCACTGATCTGCGACAGCGAATTGCTGTAGAGGCATTCGAACAGCGCGGTCTTGACCGGCTGTTCGACGTCCTTCGACTCCAGCGCGCTGCTGATGACCTGCAGCACATAGGCCGCACTGTCGATCTGCGCCTTTGACGGCTTGTTGACCGTCTGGGCAGGGAGCGCAGCCGGCAGGGCGCCGATCGCGAGGATGGCGGCCAATGCCGTGCTGCGCCCGAACCGCATCAGTCGGCCCGCTTCACATATTCGCGCTCATAGACATCGACCACGATGCGCGTGCCGGTGACGATGTGCGGCGGAACCATGACGCGGACGCCATTGTCGAGGATCGCCGGCTTGTAGCTGGCCGATGCGGTCTGGCCCTTCACCACGGCGTCGGCTTCGACGATGGTCGCTTCGACCGTCTCGGGCAGCTGGACGCTGATCGGACGTTCTTCATACATTTCCAGCATGACCATCATGCCGTCCTGCAGGAAGGCGGCGGCATCGCCGACCAGGTCCATCGGCAGGTTGATCTGGTCATAGGTTTCGGTGTCCATGAACACCAGCATGTCACCCTCGGGGTAGAGATACTGGAAATCCTTGGTGTCGAGGCGGATGCGCTCGACGCTCTCGGCCGAGCGGAAGCGGACATTGTTCTTGCGGCCATCGATCAGGTTCTTCAGCTCCACCTGCATATAGGCGCCGCCCTTGCCGGGCTGGGTGTGCTGAATCTTGACGGCGCGCCACAGGCCACCCTCATATTCGATATTGTTGCCGGGACGAATGTCCACGCCGCTGATCTTCATGGGAAGAGCCTGCCTATATGTCTGAATGTGGAAAAGAGCCGGCCTCTGCGAGGCTGGCCGCGCCTTTACCGCGAGACGGCGCCAAGGGCAAGAGGGCGGCGTTTCCGCTTAACTTCGCACATTTCCCGCACATTTTGAAATTCGCTTTCCTACTTGAGCAATTTTCGATCGCGGCTGGCCCCGATGATAACCGATCGCGGGCCGATAGGACAGGTCATTGGCCGACCAGCAGCGGATAGGGATTGACCGGCTGGCCACCATACCAGGGATCAGCGGGCGCCATGCGGTTGACGGCGAAATGGAGGTGCGGCGCGGCGGGATCGGCATTGCCGGTGCTGCCCACGGTCGCGATGCGCTGCCCGCGCCTGATCGCCTGCCCTTCGTGCAGGCCCGGCGCATAGCTGTCGAGATGGGCATAATAATAGAGGGTGTGCCCGTCGGGCGCGCGTTCATAAAGGGTGCGGCCACCCGCCTCGCTCCAGAAGATCTTCTCGATCCGGCCGTCGGCAGCGGCCAGCACCGCCCTGCCCCGCGCCGCCATGATGTCGATCGCATCATGCGGGCGGGCGCCGCCTGCCCGCGCCTGGGTGAAGGTGTCGGTGAGCGCGGAGGCCGGCACACCCTCCACCGGGATCAGCAGCGCACCGTCGCTGACGGTTGGCGGCGCGGATGCAGCGGATCGCACCGGCGCATCGGCCGGGACGATCCGCACGCAATAGCGGGCGAAGGCGATGCAGAGCAGCAGCGCGACCGCGACACCGCCCCACAACCGGACGTTCATGCCTGGAACTTCGCCTTGACGCCGCTCTTCACCATCTGCGCCAGCCGCGCCGCATCCCAGTTGGTAAGGCGGATGCAGCCATGACTTTCGGTGCGGCCGATCAGTTGCGGCTCGGGCGTGCCATGGATGCCATAATGATCCTTGGACAGATCGATCCACACGACGCCGACCGGGCCGTTGGGACCGGGTTTCAGCACCGCCTTCTGATCCTTCGACGCGGCATCCCAGAAGAGGTCGGGATTATAATGGAAGTCGGGATTGCGGCTGACGCCCTTGATCGTCCATTCGCCCAGCGGCAGCGGATCATGCTGTGACCCGGTGGTGACCGGGAATTGCGCGATCAGGCGGTTGTCCGCGCCGTAGACCTTGAGCAGCCCTTCCGACTTGTCGACCACCAGATGGTCGGCCTGTGGCTGGTCCCTGGCGACGCCGAGGCTGGCGAGCGTTTCGCCCCAGCCACGCTCGTCGCCCTCGATCCGTGCCACCGGCTGATTGGCGATCGCCGGCACGCGGATGGTCGCGCCAGCGGCGACCTTCGTATCGGGCGGGTTCATGCCGGTCAGCACTTCGGGCGTGGTGTGGAAGCGCTCCGCCAGCTTTTCGAGCAGGTTGCGATAGGTGAGCGCGGGCAGGCTCGCCTGATTGTTCAGCCCCTTGGGAATGTCGAAAAAGGGCCCGCGGGCAAAACCATCAGGAATGCGCACCAGCCAGGTGGTCGGCTTCGCCTCCCCCTCCAGCAGTGCGGCCGCGGTCTTCTGGTCATAATCGCCGGTGACCGGCAGCTTGTTCGCCTCCTGGAAGCCACGCAAGGCCGCCTTGAAGCTCATCCCGTCCTTGCCGTCGATCACGCCGGGCGAGAAGCCCCAGCGATCGAGCGCCACCTGCGCCTGCAATATCTGGTTGGGCTGCCAGGGCTTGCCGCCGGGTTCCTCCACGACCTGGAAAGCATAGGCGGCCGAGGGATCGGGCGCGGCCTGTGTCTGGTTGATCGGTGCCTGGTTGGTTGGAGCGGCTGGCTGGCTTTCATTGGCGTCGGTGGTCGACACATTGCAGGCCGCGCACAGCAGCGGCAGGCCGAGAAGACGATATTTCAAGGCGATACTCTCCCACATCATGGAAGAGACAACGCAGCAGGCGGCGGAAAGCTGCCTGTGCCGCTGCGATCAGATAGCTTCGGCCTCCGCCTTGGCCTTCTCGCGCTCGCGTATCCCCTCCAGATCCCGATCGAGGAAATAGTTGAGGAAGGTGCGGATGGCCGCGATCGCCCCGAGCTTGCCGATTTCCGCCCAGGTCGGGGCGATGCTGGTTTCGACGATATCGGCCGCAAGCTGGAAACTCAGCCCGGCGACCGCCCAGCGGCCAAAGCTCATCCAGACCGGCATGAGCTTCGATTCGTCCGCCTTGAACAATAGCAGCCCCGTCAGGCCGATCGCGCCCTGAACCGAACCGATGGCGATCGCCAGGATCGCCAGCAGATTGACCAGCAGCGCGACATATTCCGCCAACTGATGGACGAATTCTTCCAACACCATGCCCAGCACCCCTTGCCCGATTGCGGGGATGCTGGCCCGGTGGCGGCCCTTTGCCTATCGGGATAAACCCGCGATTAGGCCCCGCCCAGCACCGACGCGAAGGCGGCGACGCCGGCCTTGGGCCCTTCGGGGTGATTCCACACCGTTCCGCTGACCGCCAGGAAGTCGGCACCTGCCGCAATCAGGGGGGCGGCATTGTCCGGCGTGATGCCGCCGATCGCGACGCAGGGCAGTTCGAACAGGGTGGTCCACCAGCCCAGGATCGACGGTTCGGCGCGGTGCGTCGTTTCCTTGGTCGTGGTCGGGTAGAAGGCGCCGAAGGCGACATAGTCGGCCCCCGCCTCGCCCGCTTCCATCGCCAGATGGCGGCTGTCGTGACAGGTCACGCCGATCTGCACCTTGGGACCAAGCTGCTTGCGCGCCTCGCGCGGGTCGCCATCTTCCTGCCCCAGATGGACCCCATCGGCGTTCAGCCGCTTGGCAAGGCCGATGCTGTCATTGATGATGAAGGCGACCTCGCGCTCGGCACAGAGCGCCTGGATCGGCCCGGCGAGCGCCGCGATGGCATGATCGTCGATCCCCTTCAGGCGCAGCTGGAAGGCGGCCACCTTGCCGCCGTCGAACGCCTGGGCGAGCTGATCGACGAAAGTCTCGTCGATCGCCGGCGGCGAAATGAGGTAAAGTTGGCAGGCCGGGCGAAAGCCCTTTTCGAACTGCTCGGCAAAATGGGGGTCGAGCGCCAGTTCTTCGTCAGTGAAATCGGTCATGCGCGCCTTATAGCCGCTCGCGCGGCCGCGCCAAGTGCGGCTATGACCGCAAGCAAAGAACCGAAGGATATTCCATGCGCCACGCTTTCGCCGCCCTGCTGCTCCTGTCCGCCGCGCCCGTGCTGGCGCAGGAGGCGCCGCGGCCGCGTGCGCGGGAGGCTGGCGTGACCGTCGGCATCCTCCAGCCCGGCCCGCTCAACGCGATCACCGATGTCGCGGGGGTGAAGGTGGGCCAGGTGACGCTGCCGCGCAGCAAGGACGTCAACACCGGCGTCACCGCGATCCTGCCCCACGGCGGCAACCTGTTCCAGGACAAGGTGCCGGCCGGCTTCGTCGCCTATAATGCGTTCGGCAAGTTCATGGGATCGACCCAGGTGGCCGAACTGGGCGAGATCGAGACGCCGATCCTGCTGACCAATACGCTGAACGTGGCGGAGGCCGGCGCGGCCTCGGTCGAATGGACGCTGGCGCAGGCCGGCAATGAGGAGGTGCGGTCGGTCAATGCCGTGGTCGGCGAGACCAATGACGGCATGCTCAACGACATTCGCGGCCGGCATGTCACCATCGCCGACGCGCGGCGCGCGATCGAGAGCGCCAGGGCCGGCCCGGTCGAGGAAGGCGGGGTGGGCGCGGGCACCGGCACGGTGGCCTTTGGTTTCAAGGCAGGGATCGGCACATCCTCCCGCAAGCTGCCCGTATCGCTCGGCGGCTGGACGGTGGGCGTGCTGGTGCAGGCCAATTATGGTGGCGTGCTGACGATCGCGGGCGTGCCGGTGGGGGTGAAGCTTGGCCGCTACGACTATCGCCAGCAGGTCGAGGAAAAGAAGGCGGACGGATCGGTCGTGATCGTCATTGCGACCGACGCGCCGCTGTCCGACCGCAATCTGCGCCGCGTCGCCGAGCGCGCCTTTGGCGGCATTGCGCGGACCGGGTCCAGCTTCTCCAACGGGTCTGGCGACTATGCCATCGCTTTCTCGACCAGCGACGCAGTGCGGCGCACGGCGGCGAAGCGCAATGCGGTGGCAGCGGTTGACGACCTGCCCAATGACCGCATCTCGCCGCTGTTCCAGGCGACCATCGAGGCGACCGAGGAAGCGGTGTTGAACGCGCTGTTCAAGGCGCAGACGGTGGTCGGCAATCGCGGCACGGTGGACGCCCTGCCGCTCGACAAGGTGCTGCCTATGCTGAAGGCCCGGCCGTAAAGCGGGAGTGCCGCGCTATCCGCTTCTCGACAGGCTCGAAGCGAACGGGCCGGGGTGCGGGTGTCAAATGGAAAAGGCGGCGCCGGCGGGACTTCCCCCTGCCCGGCGCCGTCCATATGCGTCAGGCCGCGACCGGGGTCTTGGTGGCCGAAGCGGCGTAGATTTCGTCGATCGCACCGCCCAGCGACGCGTTGAATTCGTCGTCGCTCATCTGGTGACGCAGGTCGTTGAGCAGCGCGCGGCTGAAGCTGGCGATGATGCCGCGATTCTTGGCCAGTTCGGCGCAGGCTTCGGTGCGGCTGAAGCCACCCGACAGGGCGACGACGCGCAGCACCTTGGGATGATTGACCAGCGGATCGAACAGGCCGGCCTTGGCGGGCAGCGAGAGCTTGAGCATCACCTGCTCGCCTTCGGGCAGGGCGTCGAGCTGCTTGAGGATTTCCTCCAGCAGGATCTGGTCGGCCTCGGCGCGTTCGGGCGACTTGATGTTCACTTCGGGTTCGATGATCGGCATCAGACCACCGGCCAGCACCTGCTTGCCAACTTCGAACTGCTGCGCGACCACGGCGGCAATGCCCTCGCGGTTGGCGAGGTTGACGACCGAGCGTTCCTTGGTGCCGAACACGCCCAGGCCCTTGGCGCGGGCGAGCAGCGCGTCGAGTTCGGGCATCGGCTTCATCAGCTGCACGCCGTTCGCCTCATCCTCCAGCCCCTTGTCGATCTTGATGAAGGGCACCACGCCGCGTTCGATCAGCGCGGTCGGGGTCGGCTTGCCGTCGACGGTGCCGTCCATGGTGCGCTCAAACAGGATCGCGCCCAGCACCTTGTCGCCGGTGAAGGCGGGCGAGGTCATGACACGGCTGCGCATGCCATGGATCAGGCCGAACATCTCCTCGTCATTGCTCCAGGCGCTTTCCTCGACGCCATAGCCCTTGAGCGCCTTGGGCGTGGAACCGCCGCTCTGGTCAAGCGCGGCGATGAAGCCCTGACCTTCGGAAACCTTCTTGACCATGTCCTGATCCAGCATCTGCACATACCTTCTCTTGGGGCGCGCCACCCCCTCGGCAGCGCGGAAAGATGGAAGCCATCGGGCAAACCCGAGGGCATGACTGTAGCGGGCTGTCAGGCCCGCCGGTATCCGGGCTGTTAGCTAGTCCCATGTCGCACCGCAAGATGCTTGGATCGTTACGGCGACGGGACGGCCGCCAATATCGTTGGCGCGTGGGACGGCGGCTGATAGGCTGTTGGCCAAAGGTCTGAATTGGGGGATGAATGGGGATCGGAACGATGCGGACCGTCATGGCGGCCGCGCTGATGCTGGGGCTGCTCGACATCGGGGTGGCGCAGGCGGCGACCAAGCCGGTCGTGGGCGAGATGGCGCCGGATTTCGAGCTGACGCTGATCGACGGCAGCACGGTGTCACTGGCGGAACTGAAGGGCCAGGTGGTGCTGCTCAATTTCTGGGCAACCTGGTGCGTACCATGCCGCAAGGAATTGCCGACGCTCGACAGCTATTATGGCATCAACCGAAAACATGGGCTGAGGGTATTTGCGATAACGACCGAGGGATCGGTGCCGGTCGCGCAGTTGAAGAAATTGTTCGCGGCGATGCACATCCCGTCGGCCAAAAGGATCAAGGGCCCCTATGGCCCGCTGACCGGAGTGCCGACCAATTTCGTCATCGATCGGGCGGGCCGGCTGCGCTACGCCAAGTCCGGCGCGTTCGAACTGGATGATCTCAACGCGCTGCTGGTGCCCTTGCTCAACGAGCAGCCGCCCGCCTGAGGCCGATTTCCGTTGCATTGCACAATGAAATTTCCGTCATCCGGTTGAAAGCCGGCCATGGCGGGACCATTAGGGCGGCATGACTAGTTCCGCCGCCCTGCCCCTGCCGCGCGATGATGCGCCCCTGTCCCGCTTTGCCATATTGCTGATGGCGGTCGCGTGCGGGACGATGGTCGCCAACCTCTATTATGCCCAGACGCTGATCGACGTGATCGGGCCGGAAATCGGCATGTCGGCAGGGGTCGCGGGCCTTATCACCACGCTGACGCAGCTTGGCTATGGCCTGGGCATCATCCTGGTGGTGCCGCTGGCCGACCTGTTCGAGAACCGGCGGATCGTGCTGATATCGGCGGTGGCGACGGTGCTGGGCTGTATCGCCATCGCCCTGTCCAATGGTCCCGCGACCTTCCTGATCGCGTCGGTCATGACCGGCGTCGGCGCGACCGGCGTGCAGGTGCTGATCCCGCTGGCCTCTCACCTCGCCCCACCCGAGCGGCAGGGGCGCGTGGTCGGCACGGTGATGAGCGGGTTGCTGTTCGGCATCATGCTGTCGCGGCCGATCGCCAGCTTCCTTGCTGGTTCGATGGGCTGGCGTGCGACCTTCCTGCTGTCGGCCGGGGTGATCGCGCTGGTCGCGATCGCGCTGCTGATCGCCTGTCCGCAGCGCCGGCCCAAGGGCGGCATGCATTATGGCGAAGTGCTGGCCTCGACCTTCTCGCAGCTCGGCAAATATCGCGTCGTGCGGATGCGCGCCTTCTACCAGGCGTCGATGTTCGCGGCGTTCAACCTGTTCTGGACCGCTGCGCCGCTGAGCCTGATCCATGACTTTGGCCTGAGCCATAATGGCATCGGCGCCTTTGCGCTGGCGGGTGCGGGCGGCGCACTGGTGGCGCCGGTGGCGGGCTGGCTGGCCGACCGGCGCCTGACAGGCCCGGCCTCGCTCGGCGCGCTGATCGCACTTTCGATCGGTTTCCTGCTGGCGGACTGGACGGTGGCGGCCGGCAGCCTGATCGGCTTCACCATCATGGCGGTGCTAATCGATGCGGCAGTGCAGGTCAGCCAGATCACCGGGCAGAAGCTGATCTTCTCGCTCGATCCCCATGCCCGCGGCCGGATCAACGCGGCCTATATGACGGTGATGTTCGTGGTCGGCGCGCTGGGATCGGTGATCGGATCGACCACCTATGAAGCGGGCGGCTGGAGCCTGAGCGCGATCGCCGGTGCGGCGATCGGCGGCGTGGCCGCGCTGGTCTTCATCCTGTTCGACCGGGGCGCCAGCGCCACGCGCTGACGCCCCTGCCGTCAAAAGGCTTAGGCGTAGAGGGCCTTCACGCCCGGCAGTTCCTTGCCTTCCATCCATTCGAGGAAGGCGCCGCCGGCGGTCGAGATGAAGGTGAAGTCGGCGGCCGCGCCGGCATGGTTGAGCGCGGCGACGGTGTCGCCACCGCCCGCGACCGAGACCAGCTGGCCTTCCTTGGTGAGCGCCGCTGCGGTCTTGGCGAGGGCGACGGTCGCCGCGTCGAAGGGCGCGATCTCGAACGCACCGAGCGGGCCGTTCCACACCAGGGTGCGGCAATTCTTGAGCGCATCGCCCAGCGCCTCGACCGCGGCCGGACCGACGTCGAGGATCATCTCGTCCTCGGCGACTTCATGGACGTTGCAGGTCCGGACCGACGGCGGGTTGGCGGCAAATTCCTTCGCCACGACCACGTCATAGGGCAGATGGATGATGCAGCCGGCTTCTTCCGCCTTGTCGAAGATGGCGTCGGCCGTATCAGCCAGATCCTTTTCGCACAGCGACTTGCCGACATCGACGCCGCGGGCGTGGAGGAAGGTGTTGGCCATGCCGCCGCCGATGATCAGATGATCGACCTTGGTGACGAGATTGTTGAGCACGTCGAGCTTGGTCGACACCTTGGCGCCGCCGACGACGGCCGCGACCGGCTTGACCGGGGCACCGAGCGCAGCTTCGAGCGCGTCCAGTTCCTTCTCCATCGAGCGGCCGGCAAAGGCGGGCAGCTTGTGGGCCAGCCCCTCGGTCGAGGCATGGGCGCGGTGCGCGGCGGAAAAGGCGTCATTGACATAGAGATCGCCGATCGCGGCGATCGCATCGACCAGCGCGGGATCGTTCTTTTCCTCGCCGGCATGGAAGCGGGTGTTTTCGAGGATGGCGATGTCGCCGTTGCGCATCACCTTGATACCGTCGGTCGCGGCCTCACCCTGGCAGTCGGGAATGAACTGCACCTCGCGGCCGAGCACCTGGGTCAGCGGACGGGTGATCTTGCTCAGCGAAAATTCCGGGTTCTTCTGACCCTTGGGCCGGCCGAAATGAGCGAGGATCAGCACCTTGGCACCGCGATCGGCCAGTTCCAGGATGGTCGGCATCGCCGCGCGCAGACGGGTGTCGTCGCTGACCGAACCGTCCTGCATCGGCACGTTCAGATCCTCGCGCACCAGCACCACCTTGCCGGTGATGTCGCCCATGTCGTCGAGTGTCTTGAACGGCTTTGCCATGATCGCTCCTAGAATTTGGAATTATGTCAGAAGAAAAACCCCGCCGGTTGATCCGGCGGGGCTGAGAAGGCTTAGAGGAACTTCGCCATGACACCCGAGGTGTCGATCATGCGGTTCGAGAAGCCCCATTCATTGTCGTACCAGCTGAGCACGCGGACCAGGTTGCCCTCGATCACGGCCGTTTCCAGGCTGTCGACGGTCGAGCTGCGCGGATCGCCATTATAATCGATCGAGACCAGCGGCTCGTCCGAATAGCCGAGGATACCCTTGAGCGGGCCGGATTCCGACGCAGCCTTGAGCAGGCCGTTGACTTCCTCGACCGTGGTGGCGCGGCTGGGGATGAACTTCAGGTCGACGACCGAGACGTTCGGGGTCGGCACGCGGACCGACGAACCGTCCAGCTTGCCCTTGAGCGCGGGCAGAACCTCACCCACGGCGCGGGCGGCACCGGTGGTGGTCGGGATCATCGACAGGGCAGCGGCGCGGGCGCGACGCATGTCCTTGTGGATCTGGTCCAGCGTGTTCTGGTCGTTGGTGTAGCTGTGGATCGTGGTCATGAAGCCGCGTTCGATGCCGATCGAATCGTTCAGCACCTTGGCGAGCGGCGCCAGGCAGTTGGTGGTGCAGCTGGCGTTCGAGATGATGATGTCGTCGGCGGTCAGTTCGTCATGGTTGACACCGAAGACGACAGTCTTGTCGACGTTGGTGCCCGGTGCCGAGATGACGACGCGCTTGGCGCCGGCGGTCAGGTGGACGCCGGCCTTGTCCTTGCTGGTGAAGATGCCGGTGCATTCCAGGGCGATTTCGACGCCCAGTTCGGCGTGCGGCAGGTTGGCGGGATCGCGCTCCGCCGTCACCTTGATCTTCTTGCCGTCGACCACCAGGAAATCGCCGTCGACGCTGACTTCGCCAGCCCAGTTGCCATGGACCGAGTCGCGCTTGAACAGCAGGGCATTGGCCTTGGCATCGCCCAGGTCGTTGATGCTCACCAGTTCCAGATCATGGTCGGTGCGCGAGAGGATGGCGCGCGCCACCAGACGACCGATGCGGCCGAAACCGTTGATTGCTACCTTCGTTGCCACTGCACTTGTCTCCCGGTTTGCGTGTAGGTCTTGGGCTCAGGCGCCGAGCGCGGCCTTGATCTGCGGAGCGATCTTGGCGGCGGTCAGGCCGAAATGGTCGTAAAGCACTTCGGCGGGGGCCGACGCGCCGAAGCTGTCGATGCCGAAGCGCAGGCCGTCAAGGCCGGTATAGCGTTCCCAGCCAAAGGTGGTGCCGGCCTCGATCGAAGCGCGCAGCACGCCGGCGGGCAGGATGTCGGCCTTGTAGGCGGCGTCCTGCGCGTCGAAATGGGCCCAGCTGGGCATCGAGACGACGTCGGCGCCGATGCCCTGTTCTTCCAGCGCCTTTGCGGTGGCGACGGCGATCTCGACTTCCGAACCGGTGGCGAGCAGCACGACCTTGCGATCGGCGGTCGCGGCGACCAGGCGATAGGCGCCCTTGGCCGACAGATTCTCAGCTTTTTCGAGGCGCAGCTGCGGCAGGTTCTGGCGGGTCAGCGCCAGCACCGACGGACCGGTTGCATCCTTCAGTGCCAGTTCCCAGCATTCCGCCGTCTCGACGATGTCGGCCGGGCGATAGACGTCGAGGTTCGGGATCATGCGCATCGACATGACATGCTCGATCGGCTGGTGGGTCGGGCCGTCTTCGCCCAGACCGATCGAGTCATGGGTAAGGACGTGGATCACGCGCTGTTCCTGCAGCGCGGCGAGGCGGATGCCGGCGCGCATATAGTCGGAGAAGACCAGGAAGGTGCCGCCATAGGGGATCACGCCGCCATGCAGCGCCATGCCGTTCATCGCGCAGGCCATGCCGAATTCGCGGATGCCATAATAGACATAGCGGCCCGCATAATCGTCGCGGGTCAGCGGACCGGTAGACTTGGTCTTGGTATTGTTCGAGCCGGTAAGGTCGGCCGAGCCGCCGACGGTTTCGGGCAGCAGATCGTTAATCGCGCCCAGCGCCAGTTCGCTAGCCTTGCGGGTGGCGACCTTCTGCGGGTTGGCGATCAGGCTGTCGATATAGGCGTCCAGCGAGAAGCCGGCCGGCAGTTCGCCCGCCATGCGGCGCGAAAATTCAGCGCCCTCCGAAGCATTTGCCAGGCGACCTTCCCAAGCGGCGCGAACATCGCCGCCCTTGGCGCCGATTGCCTTCCAGGCGGCGTCGATGTCGGCGGGAACCACGAAGGGTTCGGCGGTCCAGCCGAGGAACTCGCGGGCGGCGGCGACTTCGGCCTCGCCCAGCGCCGAACCATGGACGCCCGAAGTGCCGGCCTTGTTCGGCGCGCCATAACCGATCTTGGTGGCGCAGGCGATCAGCGAGGGACGCGGATCGGCCAGTGCTTCGTCGATGGCGCGGCGCACGTCGGCAACGTCATGGCCGTCGCACGACACGACATGCCAGCCGGTGGCGGCATAGCGGGCGCGGACATCTTCGTTGCTCGACAGGTCGACGGCGCCGTCGATGGTGATCTTGTTGTCGTCCCACAGCACGATCAGGCGCGAGAGGTTGAGGTGACCGGCAAGGCCGATCGCCTCATGGTTGATGCCTTCCATCAGGCAGCCGTCGCCGGCGATCACCCAGGTGCGGTGATCGACCAGATCGTCGCCGAACTCGGCATTCAGGTGACGCTCGGCAATCGCCATGCCGACGGCGGTGGCAAGGCCCGAACCCAGCGGGCCGGTGGTCGCTTCGACCCCTGCCAGCTCGAAATTCTCCGGGTGGCCGGCGCAGGGCGAACCGAGCTGGCGGAAGTTGCGGATGTCGTCCATCGTCGGACGGGCATAGCCGGTCAGGTTCAGCAGCGAGTAGATCAGCATCGAGCCATGGCCGGCCGACAGCACGAAACGGTCGCGATCGGCCCATTTCGGCGCGGCCGGATCGAACTTCACATAATCCTTGAACAGCACAGTGGCGACGTCAGCCATGCCCATCGGCATGCCGGGATGGCCGCTATTGGCAGCCTGCACGGCGTCCATGGAAAGCGCCCGGATGGCGTTGGCGAGCTGCGTGTCGGAAACGGTCATAGCGGGAAGATGTCTTTCATGACTGGCATGGAACGGCCCGCGCGAACGGGCGAGTCGATTTGGGTTCCCTTTGTCGCGTCAATCCCCATGCGTCAACCGCAGGCGGGGCGTGGCGCGCGGCAAGCCGTCCAAACAGCGCTTTTGCAAGGCGAAAACATTGGCTATGCAGAAAATATGGCAAGCGACCGCATGATGCAGGCGATCGGCACGCTGGAGCGCGCGATCAGTCGGCTTGAACAGAATGTGGCCAGCCTTTCGCAGGCTGTCCCCCACGCCAATTCCGGCATCGACCAGATGGCCGCCCAGGCGGCATTGCAATCGCTGGACGATCTCATCGGAGAATTGCGAGGGCGCGCCGATGGCTGAAATCATGTTGCAGATCGCCGGCCGCCCCTATCAGCTGCGCTGCCGCGATGGCGAGGAAGCGCATATGGCGCATCTGGCCCAGATCATCGAGGACAAGGCCTATCAGGCGCAGCGCAGCACGCCGGGCCTGACCGAGGTGCGCACGCTGCTGTTCGCGGCGCTGTTCATGGCGGACGAACTCAACGAACTGAAGCGCGCCGCGGCGGGCCGACAAGAGCAACTGGCGCTGGATGGCGATGACGAGCCGGCCGCCCGCGCGGTCGAGGCATTGGCCGCCCGCGTAGAAAAGCTGAGCGAGGCTCTTGCCGCCCGCGCCGCCGACGCCTAGATTGGCGGCGACGGGCACTGCCTGGTGCGAGCTTTAGCGAACATCCCTGAGGCGATAATCACATCCACGGGGGCTGTCCCTGGGCGGGCTCTGGCCCGATCTACATGGTCCCCACCTGACGTTGAGGCGTCAGAGGATATTCCAGCAAACGGCCAAGGCGGTCCCGTCACCCTGCCCCTACCAGCAAAGGCACCCCATGCCCGACGACAGTGATGCCGCCGACAAGTCGACCCTGCGCGCGATCGCCCGGCAGCGGCGGCGCAACTTCGTCGCCTCGCTCGACGCGCTGACCCACAGGCTGGCGTTCAAGGCCGTCCCCTCCCCGCTCGCCCAACGCATCGCCGACGCGCAGGTGATCGCGCTCTACATGGCGCTGGATGACGAGGCGCCGGCGCAGCGTCTGGCCCCGCAACTGGGCGTGATGGGCAAGCAGGTGGCGTTGCCGCGCGTGCTCGATCGACTGGGCAGCATGGATTTCCTGCTCTGGCGTCCCGAGGACCAGCTGTTCCCCGGCCTGTTCGGCACCAGCCACCCCGAGCCGTCAGGCGGTGCGGTGGTGCCGGATGTCATCATCGCGCCGCTGCTGGGTTTCGACCAGCGGATGAACCGCCTTGGCCAGGGTGGCGGCTATTATGACCGCGCCTTTGCCCGCCATCCCGACGCCTTGCGCGTCGGCCTTGCCTGGTCGGCGCAGGAACTGGATGATGTGCCGGCCGACCCATGGGATCTGCCGCTCGACATGATCCTGACCGAAACCGCCGTGATCGAGGCAGCCTGACCCCGATGAGCATCGACCCGCGCCATTATCATCAGCCCAGCTGGCGCAAGCCCGCTGGCATGTTCGCGATCCTGGGGCTGATCCTGGGCTGGGCCGTGCTGGTCGGCAGCCTGTCGCCGCTGATCGGCCAGTTGCCGATGTGGGGCCAGGTGCCGGTCTATATTGTCCTGGGCCTGATCTGGATCTGGATCCTGCCGCTGCGGCGGCTGCTCGCCTGGATGGAAACGGGGCGCTGGCGTCAGGGTTAATCCCGATGCCCAGCCCATGGTGTTTCGCCTTATCCCTGAGCGTTAGGCGACCATAGCGGACGCATCGCGGCCATGCGCGATGCCGGCGGCTCGCCGGAAACGGGGGCAACGGCATGTCCATGCGCCAGTCACCAGCATCGGCCGCCCATGCCGCGGACCGCTCCCTTCGATCATCCTGCATTCTCCGGGCGGCGCCACCCCGCACCGGTCCCAAGCCATGTCCGGTGGCAGGCGCACAGTGCAACAGGAGGCGTTGATGGTTCCATTGAGCAAGCGGTTGTTTGCCGAATGTTTCGGCACATTCTGGCTGGTGTTTGGCGGGTGCGGCAGCGCCGTGCTGGCGGCGGCCTTTCCCGATGTCGGCATCGGCCTGCTGGGCGTGGCCCTGGCCTTCGGCCTCACGGTGCTGACCATGGCCTTTTCGATCGGCCATATTTCGGGCTGCCACCTCAATCCGGCGGTAACGATCGGCCTGTGGGCCGGCGGACGCTTCCCGGCCCGCGACATCGCCCCCTATATCGTCGTGCAACTGGTGGGCGCGGTGATCGCAGCCGCCCTGCTGCTGTTCATCGCCAGCGGCCAGCCGGGCTATGAGTTGGCGCCCAACGGCCTGGCGGTCAATGGCTATGGCCTGCATTCGCCGGGCGGCTACACGCTCGAATCAGGGCTGGCGATCGAGATGGTGCTGACCTTCGGCTTCCTGAGCGTCATCCTAGGCGCGACCGACAGCCGCGCGCCGGCGGGCTTTGCCCCGATCGCGATCGGCCTGGCGTTGACGCTGATCCACCTGATCAGCATCCCGGTCACCAACACGTCGGTCAATCCGGCGCGCAGCACCGGTCCTGCCCTGCTGGTCGGCGGGTTGGCGCTGCATCAGCTCTGGCTGTTCTGGGTGGCGCCGATCATCGGTGCGCTGGCTGCCGGCGGCGTCTATCGCTGGCTCGCCAACGAACCGCTGCCGCCGCATGTGACGGGCGAGCATCTCTGACACGAATCGTCACGGGTCGATGCCGCTGGTGTCGGCCCGCTGGCCTGTATCGATGTGAGGGGTAAAGGATCGCTTGGCGATCGGATCACTTCGGGGATGAAGTGGCGCGAGTGACGGGGCTCGAACCCGCGACCTCCGGCGTGACAGGCCGGCGCTCTAACCAACTGAGCTACACCCGCGCAGGGCGGCATCCTATCGTGACCCATGGTCACCAGATGATGCAAATCTGTCTACCTTCCGACTTTCCGGTCAAGGAAAGTGGCGCGAGTGACGGGGCTCGAACCCGCGACCTCCGGCGTGACAGGCCGGCGCTCTAACCAACTGAGCTACACCCGCGTTCGGTGTGGGCGGCCGTCTATGCGGGTCCGGCCAAGCTGTCAACCGTCCTCGCCATCAGTTTCTTCACTTGTTGCATTTTCTTTGCGACGGCTGACCGTCAGCGTTCCCTGTTCGAACAGGAAACCGGCGATGTCGGGCGTGCCGGCGGCGGCCACAACGGTCTGCACGATGATGAGCAACGGGACGCCGAGCAGCGCACCGGGCGTGCCCCAGACCCAGCCCCAGAAGGTCAGCGAGACGAGAATCAGCAGCGGGTTCATCGTCAGGCGACGGCCAAGGATGGTGGGCGTGATGACATTGGCCTCCACCAGATGGAAACCGATCTGGAGAAAGGCGGGCAGCAGCGCCGTCCAGACATCGTCGAACACCATGAGGCCGCCCAGCGCCAGCAGCACGGCGGCCAGCATCGGCCCGAAATAGGGAATGAAGTTGAGCAAGGCGACGATGCCGCCCCACATCCAGGGCGATGGCATGCCGATCAGCCAGAGCGCCAGCGCCACGGCGAGGCCGAGGCACAGGTTGATGGTGGCGATCGTCATCACATAGGCAGAGGTTGCGTCGACCACATTCTGGATCACCCGCGCGACCGCCATGGCGCCGTCGAAACTGCCCCGGCTGTTGATCGTGCGGCGGCGCAGCCGGGTCCAGCCGGCCAGGAAGAAATAGATGATGAGCAGCGCGAACACCATCTGGATGATCGCCGACGGGGCGGAGGCAGCCGCGAACTGCAGCAGCGATCCGGGCGTTTCCACCGCCGCCCGATGCGCGACCGATGCCGGACCCGCGACCAGCATCTGGACGGTTTCGTCGACGAATCGCTGGGCCTGGGAATAGAAATCGATGAGCGGCGCCAGCGTCGCCTGAATCTTGGGCAGGCGCTGGGGCAGAATACGGAACCAGTCGGTCGCCGGCACCACGATCAGCACCAGCGCGGTATTGGCGACGCTGAGGAAGGCGACGACCGCCAGCAGCGCCGACAGGCCCGAGGGCAGCCCGCGCCGCTCCAGCCATTCGAGCAGCGGCACCAGCGCGATCGCGATCACCAGAGCAGCCGTCAGCGGCAGGAAAAATTCGGCGCCCGCACGCAGGGCGAAGGGCAAGGCCAGCAACAGACCGACGCCCGAGGACAAGGCGATCGATGCCAGCAAACGGTCGCGCCGCCGATTGACTTCCAGTTCCTCGTTGGTGGTCACGCCCGATCCGTCCCCTGTGCATTCGCCATGTTGCTCTGCACCCGAGGCCATGACGGGTCAAATGACATCGACCGACAAGCTGCCAGAGACAGCAAATGACGCCTTAACCAAATATTCGGCGATGCCAGCCAAGATAGCGACCCAGACGATAAGGGGGATATCGCATGGCATTGGGACGCCTGGCCTGGATCGGTTTGCTGGCGGCATGGACGACGCCGTCCGCCCTGATCGCCCAGCATCCCGACATGCGGCTGGACAGCCGCATGTTCGTGGAGCGGGTGCAGACCGACATCAACGGCCGCGCCCGGCGCATCGTCGCCAGCCCCGATCGCCGTCAGCCCGGCGACCAGATGATTTTCATCGTCGACTGGCGCAACACCGGCCCACGACCGGTGCGCGGCTATAGCCTGGTCCGGGCCGTGCCCCGCGGCACCATGCTCGACCTGTCCGATCCGACCATGCTGGTTTCGGCCGATGGCGGCGAACATTGGGGCCGGATCGACCAGCTCTGGCTGCCGACACCCCTGGGCGGCTCGCGCCGCGCGATTGCGGCCGACATCACCCATATACGCTGGCTGCTCGCCAACGAAATCCCGCCGGGCGAGAGCGGCCGGCTGAGCTATCGCCTGATAGCCCGCTAAATCCCTGATCCGGCAAAGGCTTGAGTTGATCCGTGCATCCCCATAGAGACGGGGAGGAACGGAGACATCATAGTGCCCAAAGAAGGGGAACTCGCCTATCTCGCCAATACCGGCGACATCGGCCGCCAGCATTCACTGGAAAAGCCCTTTTCCGACCCACAATGCGGCCTGAACCTGGCCTCCATCGGCTATGTCATGTCGCTGTTACCGCCGGCCCCTGCCCGCATCCTCGACCTGGGCTGTGGCGGCGGCTGGACCAGCATCTTCCTCGCCAAACATGGCTATCGCGTCACGGGGCAGGATATTGCCCCCGACATGATCGATCTGGCGCGGGAAAATGCCGCGCGCCATGGCCTGGACGATCGGCTGGATTTCGTCTGCGGCGATTTCGAGCAGATCGGCGACCAGGGCCAGTTCGACGCCGCGATCTTCTTCGATTCCCTGCATCATGCCGAGGATGAGGCGCTGGCGATCCGGGCGGCCTGGGCAGCGCTGAAGCCGGGCGGCCTGCTGATCACCCATGAGCCGGGCGAAGGCCATGCCACCCATCCCGATTCGATCGAGGCGATGCGCCTTTATGGCGTCACCGAACGCGACATGCCACCGCACCTGATCATTGCGCGGGGCAAAGAGGCTGGCTTCACCCGGTCGCGGGTGCTGCCCCTGCCCGAATATCTCCATCAGTTGTTCTACGAGGATAATCGCTATCTGCGGCAGCGACTGAGCCAGCGCTACTGGCGCCGGGTCGGCCGCATATTGCGGCTGATCTTTCGCCCCGACCTGCGGCGCGGGGCGATCGTCGTCCTGACGAAATAGGGCCGGGCGGCGGTCCGCCCGACCCCATCATGCTCAGCCCTCGAACAGCAGGACCGGCGTTTCCAGCAGCTTGCGCACGGCCTGGACGAAGCTGGCCGCATCCCAGCCGTCGACGACGCGATGGTCGCAGCTGATCGACAGGTTCATCAGCTTTGCCGCGACGATCTCCTTCCCCCGGAACATCGGACGCTCGATCACGCGGTTGGGGCCGATGATCGCCACTTCGGGCCGGTTGATGACCGGGGTGGTGGCGATGCCGCCCAAGGGCCCGAGCGAGGTCAGGGTCAGGGTGGAACCCGACAGTTCGGCCGAGGTCGCCTTGCCGCTGCGCGCGGCGTCGGCGAGGCGACGGATCTCAGTCGCCAGCTGCCAGACATTCCTGTCCTGCGCGTCGCGGATCACCGGCACCATCAGCCCCGCATCGGTCTGCGTCGCCATGCCGAGGTGGACGGCGCCATGACGCGTCACCACGCCCGCCTCGTCATCATAACGGGCGTTGAGCATGGGGAAGTCGGGCAGCGTCCTGCAGATCGCCACGATCAGTAGCGGCAGCATGGTGAGCTTGGGCCGATCGCCGCGATGCGCGTTGAGCTGTGCCCGCGCTTCCTCCAGCGCGGTGACATCGATTTCCTCGACATAGGTGAAGTGGGGAATGTGACGCTTTGACGCGGCCATATTCTCGGCAATGCGGCGGCGCATGCCGATCACCTTCACCTGCTCGTCGGCGCGCGGTGCCGTGCGGCCGGCCGGGCGATAGCCCTGCCCCGCACCGTAGAGCAGATAGGCGTCGAGATCGGCGTGGCGGATATGGTCGCCATTGGGCTTCACCAGCGCGAGGTCGACGCCCAGTTCCCTGGCGCGCGCACGGACGGCGGGGGAGGCGAGGATGGGCGCGGCAACATCCGTCCCCCTCCCTTCCAGGGAGGGGTTAGGGGTGGGTACCGGCGAAGCCGGTGCCTCTGGCTCAACGGCAGGCAGCTCGCTTTGCTCGCCACCCACTCCCGGCCCCTCCCTGGAAGGGAGGGGAGTATCAGTGGAGGCCTCGACCGTTTCGACCGACGGCGCGGGCGCGGCAGCAGCCCCCTCGCCTTCCGTCTCGATCTCCACCAGCATCGATCCGATCGACACCTGATCGCCCGGCTCTCCCGCCAGGCGGACGACCGTGCCCGCGACCGGGCTTTCCATCTCGACCGTCGCCTTGTCGGTCATCATGTCGGCGATCGGCTGGTCTTCCTCGACCCGATCGCCGACCTGGACGTGCCAACCAACGATTTCGGCCTGCGCAATGCCTTCGCCGATGTCCGGCAGCTTGAATGTAAAAAGAGCCATTACATCCTCCCCCGTTCGTGCAGGGGCGTAGGAATGATCTGGCAAATGTCGTGCTTGGCACGAACGGAACAGGGAGGTGTAACGACCATAGCCCTCAGTCCTTCATGATCTTGTTGATGGCTTCGCGGATGCGCACGGGGCCGGGAAAATAGGCCCATTCCAGACTGTGCGGATAAGGCGTGTCGAAGCCGGTGACGCGCTCGATCGGCGCTTCGAGATGGTAGAAGCAGCGTTCCTGCACCAGCGCCGACAGTTCGGCGCCAAAGCCGGACGTCCGCGTCGCTTCATGCACGATCAGGCAGCGGCCGGTCTTCCTGACCGACGCCTCGATCGTGTCGATGTCGAGCGGCACCAGCGTGCGCAGGTCGACAATCTCGGCATCGATGCCCAGCTTCGCCACGGTATTTTCGACGACATGGACCATCGTGCCATAACAGAGGATGGTCAGCGCCTCGCCGGGACGGGCGATCCGCGCCTTGCCCAGGTCGATGCGATAATAGCCCTGCGGCACCTGCGCATCGGCATGGCCCGCCCAGCTCTTGGCCGGCGTGTCATAATGGCCATCGAACGGGCCGTTATAGATGCGCTTGGGCTCGAAGAAGATGACCGGGTCATTATCCTCGATCGCCGCGATCAGCAGGCCCTTGGCATCATAGGGGGTGGACGGGATCACCGTCTTGACCCCGGACACATGGGTGAAGATGCCTTCCGGGCTCTGGCTGTGGGTCTGGCCGCCGAAGATGCCGCCGCCAAAGGGCGAGCGCACCGTCATCGGCGAGATGAACTCGCCGGCCGAACGATAGCGCAACCGCGCCGCCTCGCTCACCAACTGGTCGAGCGCGGGGTAGATATAGTCGGCGAACTGGATTTCGGGCACCGGCCGCAGGCCATAGGCGCCCATGCCGACCGCGACGCCGATGATGCCGCATTCGGTGATCGGCGTGTCGAACACGCGGTTCTTGCCATATTTCTGCTGGAGGCCGGCGGTGGCGCGGAACACGCCGCCGAAATAGCCGACATCCTCGCCCATCACCACGACATCGGGGTCGCGGCCCATCATCACGTCCAGCGCGCTGTTGATCGCCTGGATCATGTTCATCTGGACGGGTTCGTCCTGGCCGCCGGCGGCGACCGTTTCCATGCGCATGTCGTTCACAGCCCTGCCGCCTTCCATTCGTCGAGCATCTGCTGCTGCTGTTCTTTCAGGTGCCAGGGCATGTCCTCGAACACGTCCTGGAACATGCTTTCCATCGGATGGTGGAGGCCATGGCCCAATATGCCGTTCTTTTCGGCCTCGCGCGCGGCGTCACGGACCATCTCGGCCAGTTCCTGGTCCATCGCGGCGTGCCGCTCCTCGTCCCAGATGCCCAGCGTGATGCAATGCTGCTTCAGCCGCGCGATCGGATCGCCGAGCGGCCATTTGCTGCTTTCCTCGGCCGAGCGATAGGCGGTCGGATCGTCGGACGTGCTGTGTCCTTCGACGCGATAGGTGAAATGCTCGATCAGGGTCGGACCGCCATTGGCGCGGGCGCGATCGGCGGCCCAGCGGGTGGCGGCATAGACGGCCAGCACGTCATTGCCGTCGACGCGCAGCCCGGCAATGCCATAGCCGATCGCGCGCGCGGCGAAGGTGGTCGCTTCCGCCCCGGCAAAGCCGGAGAAGCTGCTGATCGCCCACTGGTTGTTCACCACATTCATGATGACGGGCGCGCGATAGACGCTGGCGAAGGTGCAGGCCGAATGGAAGTCGCCCTCTGCGGTCGAGCCCTCGCCGCACCAGGTGGCGGCGATGCGGGTGTCGCCCTTGGCCGCGCTTGCCATCGCCCAGCCCACGGCCTGGGGATATTGGGTGGTGAGGTTGCCGGAGATGGAGAAGAAGCCCGCCTCGCGCGCCGAATACATGATCGGCAGCTGGCGGCCCTTCATCCGGTCGCCCTTGTTCGAGTAGATCTGGTTCATCATGTCGACGATGGACCAGTCCCGCGCGATCAATATGCCCTGCTGGCGATAGGAGGGAAAGCACATGTCGTCGCGCGACAGGGCAAGCGCGGCGCCGATCGATACCGCCTCCTCGCCGGTCGACTTCATGTAGAAGCTGGTCTTGCCCTGGCGCTGGGCGCGGAACATGCGGCCGTCGAAGGCGCGGGTCAGCGCCATGTAGCGCAGCATCCGCAGCAGCGTGTCCGCCGGCAGCTTGGGATCCCAGGCGCCGACCGCATGGCCATCCTCGTCCAGAACGCGGACCAGCCCATAGGCGAAGTCGCGCATCTGCGACGGGTGGGTCGCCTCGTCCGGGCGCGGCGCCGCGTCGGCCGCGGGAATGTCGAAATGGGTGAAGTCCGCGCTCTCACCGGGCCGCGCGGGCGGCTCGGGCACATGCAGCTGCAGCGGCGGCAGGTTGCGTCCCTGCCCGTCCGTCACAGCGCCGGATTCGATCGAATCGGTCATCCTGCCTCCTATTGTGCGTTGCAATAATATTGCTTGTGGCAATTATTATATTTCAACGCCGCGCAAGGCAAGCCTTACTGACCCAATTCCTTTTCGCCTGTCGCCTTCGCTGTCACCTCAGACGGCAACGGGCGCGGAAATATGGGCCTGCGGCGCATAATCCTGCACCTCGAAATCCTCGATCTTATAGTCGAAAATGCTCGAAGGCCGGCGATTGATCCGCAGCTTCGGCGCGCCAGCCGGGGTGCGGCTGATCTGCTCCTCCACCAGATCGGCATGGTTGAGGTAGAGATGGACGTCGCCGCCCTGCCAGACCGCCTCGCCCGGCTCCAGATCACATTGCTGGGCCAGCATCCGGGTGATCATCGACAGGCCGAAGATGTTGAAGGCAAAGCCCAATCCCAGGTCGCAGCTGCGCTGGAAGAGCAGGCCGTTGAGGCGGCCATCGGACACCTGGAACTGATAGGTCATGTGGCAGGGCGGCAAGGCCATCTGCGCGACTTCCGCGACATTCCAACCGGTGAAGAGCAGGCGGCGCGAACCGGGGTTGGTGCGAATCGCATCGACCAGCGCGGCGATCTGGTTGTGGCCCTGTGCTGCCCGGCGAAACAGGCCGTCGCCGGCCGGCTCGTAGCGCGGCCAGTTCACCCATTGGGCGCCATAGACCGGACCGAGATCACCCCATTGCCGGGCAAAGGCTTCATCCTCGATGATTCGCGCCTCGAACGCGTCGCGGTCGATATCCTCGCCGGTCGCCTTGCGGTAGCTGTCGAGCGGCCAGTCGGTCCAGATATGGACATTCTGCTTCACTAGTTCGCGGATATTGGTGTCGCCGGTCAGGAACCACAGCATCTCGCGCGCGGCGACCTTCCAATAGACCCGCTTGGTGGTGAGCAGCGGCACCGCATCGTCGGCCAGCGAGAATCGCAGGGTCGCGCCCAGGATCGATCGGGTGCCAACGCCGGTGCGGTCGATCCGCTCGTCGCCATGGCGCCAGATATGGCGCATCAGGTCGAGATATTGCTCTTCATAATGGGGCGGCTGCGGCGACATGGCGTGCAAGGTCAATGATCCTGGGATGGGAATGAATCTGGGCGTCCCGTCCATGTAGCATCCCCCCTGCCCCGCTGTCCCGACCAAAGGTCGCGCCATAACGGATGCGACTGCCCGCCGGGCCTGCCCCGTTCCGCCACTACGGATCATTCCTCACCTCCGATCCCTGCCCATTGCTGACAGGCTGCGTGCCCAGGGGGTGCAATGCTGACATTGGTGATTCTCGACGAGGACGGCCAGCCGCGCGACCGGCTGCACCCCGATGGCAACTGGCCCTGCCTGGTCGCGCATCTGCTGGCCAGCGATGCGCGACGGGTCATCCTGCACCAGCGGCGGCACACTGCGGCGCCGCAGCCGGTCGATATCGCCCTGACCCGTAGCCTGCACCGCCGGCTGCGAGCGCTCGACATCCACCTGGCCGACCATCGGATCGACACGCCAACCGGCTGTTTCAGCTTCCGCGATGCGGGTCTTTTGTAGAATTTTCAAAAAAGCGCATCAGGTGGCTTGCCAGCCCTCAAACCCCTCTCTATAGGCGCACTCCTGCCTTACGGGGCCGCCCCAAAAGCGGCTTCGGCACCGGTCGGGGAATAGCTCAGCCTGGTAGAGCACTGTCTTCGGGAGGCAGGGGCCGGAGGTTCGAATCCTCTTTCCCCGACCAACTTATTCGCCTGGACTTCGGTTCGGGACGATAAGCAGAAAAACCCCGGACTTCCATCGGAAGTCCGGGGTTTTTGCGTTCTGTTTCCTTGCATGCCCTTCGGACCGCGGACCGACCGAGGGCATAACGAACCCGGTTCGGTACGCCCCCTGTCCTGACTTCAAGAGCCTATCACCTCTGGGTTGCCGGCACCGCCAATTTGGCAATCGCGTCGATCAGGTCGGCTACCTTGAAGGGCTTTTCGATCACCGGCACCGCATCGAACGCCTCGGGCAGATGATCGCGCCCATAGCCGCTGACGAACAGGAAGGGCATGGCCCGGTCCGCCAGGACGCGCGCAACCTGCTCCACGCCCTCACCCTGGAGATTGCCGTCAAGCAGCACCAAATCGCACTCCGCCTGATCGATCAGGGCCAGCGCATCGGCCACGGTCGCAGCCTGCCCGACGATATGGCCGCCCGCATCCTCCAGCGTCGCGGCCAGTTCGAAGGCGACCAGCGGCTCATCCTCGATCAGCAGGAGGCGGCGGCCGCCCAGATGCGCCTTGCCGTCACTGCCACTGGCGCTCGCGCCCTGTTCGCGGGGCACCGGACGCGCCTTCTTGCGCAGGCGCGGGCTGGAGGCATAGGGCAGCGTCAGCGTCCATCCCATGCCATCAGGGCCGTAATGGGGCTGGGCACTGCCGCCGTCGGAACGCAGGCTGCGCTCGATCAGCGCGGTGCCGAAACCGCGACGGCTGGGCGGCGCAACCGGTGGGCCGCCGCGTTCGCGCCAATCCAGAACCAGTTGGTCATTGGTCAGACGCCATTCCAGCTCGACACGGCCGGCCGGCGCCGACAGCGCTCCATATTTATGGGCGTTCGTCACCAGTTCGTGCAGCACCAGCGCCAGGTGCAGCGCCGGTTCGGGCCGCAGGTCGACCTCCGGCCCGTTCCAATGGAAGCGTTCTCCGTCGATCGCGCCGATCGTCACCTGCCCCTCGATCAGATCGCCCAGCCGCGCGGCCTGCCAGGTTTCGCCGCTCAGCAGCGAATGGGCGCTGGCCAGCGCATGGATGCGACCGATGAAGGTCGGGGCGAAATCGGACGGGCCGGACGAATGGCGCAAGGTCTGGGTGGCGATCGCCTGGACCGACGCCAGCGTGTTCTTCACCCGGTGGTTAAGTTCGCCGATCAGCAGCTTCTGCGTTGCTTCCGCCCGCTTGCGGTCGGTCACGTCGAGGATCTGCAGGCTGATCGAGAAGAGCCGGCCGGCGGCATCGCGCAGCGCCGAGCAATAGCATTCGCAATCGAGGGTCAGCCCCTCGGCCGTGTGGAAGCGCAGCAGGCGGTTGGTACGCGGCACGGTGCCGGCGATCATTTCGTCCATCAGGCCGGCAAAGTCGCCACGCTGGCTGTCGTCCAGCCATTTGAGTTCGGACGCGCCAAAACCCGCCACCTCTGCCGCACGCCAGCCGAACAGCCGCTCCGCTCCCTTGGACCAGGCGACGACATGGCGCTGGGCGTCGATTTCGACGATCGCCAACGGGCTGTTGTCGCCATGGGCCTGGATGCGGGCCAGGGCCGCAGCATGGCTGTCACGTTCCCGCGCCAGTTCCTGCCGCTGCTGGAACAGTTCGACGAACAAGGCGACCTTGTGCCGCAGGATATGGGGGTCGACCGGCTTGAACAGATAGTCGATCGCACCGCTTTCATAGCCGCGAAACTGGCGTCGCTCGTCGGTCGCAACTGCGGTCAGGAAGATGATCGGCACACGCCGGGTCCGTTCCGTGCCGCGCATCAGTTCGGCCAGCTCGAACCCGTCCATGCCCGGCATCTGCACGTCGAGCAGCGCCAGCGCGACATCCTCCACCAGCAGCAGTTCGAGCGCCTGCATGCCCGACCGCGCCTTGATGAGGGTCACGCCCTCGTCCGCCAGCAGCGCTTCGAGCGCGGTCAGATTTTCCTCGACATCGTCGACCGCCAGGATCTTGGTGGGTTCAGGCTGCATGGTCGAGCGCCTTCAGATCCTGAAGGTTGCGGCGATAGATTTTCTCGCCCTCGTCGAAATCGGCAAAGCCATCGGAATAACGCGAGAAGCGCAGCGTTTCCTTCGAGCCCAGCCCGAGGAAGCCGCCGCGGACCAGCGATTCCCCGAACAGGCCGAGCGCGCGGTCCTGCAATTCGCGATCGAAATAGATGAGCACATTACGGCTGGACACCAGCTGTACCTCCCCGAAGACCTGGTCGCTCGCCAGATTATGTTGTGCAAAGACCGCGCGGCGACGCAGCGTCTTGTCGAAGACGGCAGCGCCATAGGCGGCAGTATAATAATCGGACAGCGAGGCCTTCCCGCCCGCAAGCCGATGATTTTCGCTGAATTGCGGCAGGCGATCGATCGCGTAGATGCCCGCTTCCGCCTTTTCGAGCGCGGCCGGACTGATGTCGGTGCAGTAGAAGATCGTGCGATCCTCCAGCCCTTCCTCGCGGAACAGGATCGCGAGCGAGTAGAATTCCTCGCCATTGGCGCAGCCGGCGATCCATATCTTGAGCGAGGGATAGGTCTTGAGATGCGGCACGACCTGTTCACGCAATGCCCGGAAATAGGCGGGATCACGGAACATCTCGCTCACCTGGATGGTGAGGAAGCCCATCAGGTCGGCGAACACGGCAGGATCGCGCAGCAGCAGATGCTGAAGCTGGGACAGGCTGTCGCAGCCATGCTGATGCTGGGCACGGGCCAGCCGGCGATGCAGCGATCCGCGCGAATAGCCGCGAAAGTCGTAATGATAATGGCGGAAGATCGCTTCGAGTAGCAGGTCAAGCTCCAGCTCGTCCCGCGGCCCGAAATGCTCCTCCATCAGCGCGGCATCCATACACGCACCAGGCTGAGCAGCTTGTCGACGTCGAGTGGCTTGGCGAGATAGTCGTTGGCACCGGCGGCCAGGCATTCCTGCTGGTCCTGCGCCATCGCCTTGGCCGTGAGCGCGATGATCGGCAGGCCCACGCCCCAGCCCTGCTTGCGGATTTCGCGCATCGCAGTCAGCCCGTCCATTTCGGGCATCATCACGTCCATCAGCACAAGATCGACCTTGGGCGCATCGGCGCGCGCAGCCTCTTCGAGCGCGACAAGCGCCTCGCGGCCATTGCGTGCGATACGGACATGAACCCCATGGGGTTCGAAAATGCTCGTGAGGGCATAAACGTTCCGTATATCGTCCTCGACAACCAGAATATTTTTGCCTTCCAGCGCCTCGTCGCGGCTGAGCGAACGAGCGATCAGCTGCTGCTGGGGTTCGGGCAGTTCCGACACCACCTGATGCAGGAACAGCGTCACTTCATCGAGCAGCCGTTCGGGCGACTTGGCGCCCTTGACGATGATCGACTTGGAATAGCGGCGCAGGCGCAGTTCCTCCTCCGCGCCAAGGTCGCGGCCGGTGTAGACGATGACCGGCGGGAAGCCGACGCTGTCGTCCGCGCTCAACCGTTCGAGCAGGTCGAAACCGGACGCGTCGGGCAGGTTGAGATCGAGCACCATGCAGTCGAAGGTCTCGCGGCCCAGCATCTCGAAACATTGGGCGGCCGAATGGGCCTCCAGCGTCTCCACCTCGCGTGAGGCGAGCAGCAGCTTGATGCTCTCGGCCTGCTGGGCGTCATCCTCGACCACCAGAACCCGGCGCATGCGCTGGGCCATGCGCGCTTCGAGCCCTTCGAGCATGTCGATCAGCGCGTCACGCTTCACCGGCTTGAACAGATAGCCGATCGCGCCGCTGGCCAGCGCCGCCTGACTGTCATCATCGACCGACACGACATGGACCGGGATGTGGCGGGTGCGCATGTCGCGCTTGATCCGGTCGAGCACCGACAGGCCGGTATGGTCGGGCAGGTTCATGTCGAGGATCACGGCATGGGGCAGATATTGCCGGGCCATCAGCGCGCCTTCGTCGGCGGTGCCGGCGATCAGGCACTGGAAGCCCTGTTCATGCGCGATGTCGCACAGGATGCGGGCAAAGACCGGATCATCCTCTACGATCAGGATCAGGCGCGAATCCCCGGACAGGGTTTCGCGATCATCCTGGGTATCGACCAGGCTGGCGACACGCTGGCGCGCGGGCGCCACCGGCTGGGGCCGCGGCGCTTCGGCCAGGCTGATCGAAGGCAGATGACTGAGCGCGGGATCGAAGCGATCGGGCAGCAGCAGCGAGAAGGCACTGCCCTCACCCGGCTGGCTTTCGACGCGCAGTTCGCCGCCGAGCAGCCGCGCCAGTTCGCGCGAGATGGAGAGGCCAAGGCCGGTGCCGCCATATTTGCGGCTGATCGTGCCATCGGCCTGGCGGAAAGGTTCGAAGATCAGCTTCTGCTGTGCTTCCGCAATACCGACGCCGCTGTCCTGCACGGTGAAGGCCACCCGGCCATCCGCATGCCGGCCGACGGTCAGCGCGACCTCGCCCCGATCGGTGAACTTGATCGCATTGGACAGGAAATTCTTCAGCACCTGCTCGACGCGCTGCGGATCGGTTTCGATCTCGACCGGATCGGCGCCGGCGGCGAGGCGGAAGGACAGGCCCTTGGCCTGGGCCGAAGGCGCGAAGATCGCCTGCAGCTTGTCCAGCATCGGCGCGATCCGCACCGAACGCGGCTGCAATTCCAGCTTGCCCGCCTCGATCTTGGAAATGTCGAGAATGTCGTTGATCAGGGTCAGCAGATCATTGCCCGACGTCTCGATCGTTTCGGCATGGCGCACCTGATCAGCGCTGAGATTGCCGGCACGATTTTCCGCCAGCAGGCGTGCCATGATGAGCAGCGAGTTGAGCGGCGTGCGCAGCTCATGGCTCATATTGGCGAGGAATTCGGACTTGTAGCGGCTGGCCTGATCCAGCTCGGCGGCCTGTTGCTGGAGCGACAGCTGGGCGCGGGCGAGATCGTCGCGCTGCGCCTGCATATGGCGGGCCTGCTCCTCCAGCTGGACATTGGTCTGTTCCAGTTCGCTCTGCTGCGCCTCCAGGCGGGAGGCGGAGTCCTGAAGCTGGCGGCTCTGGGTTTCCAGCTCGTCATTATTGGCGCGCAGTTCCTCGCCCTGGGCCTGCAATTCCTCGGCCTGGCGCTGGGTTTCCTCCAGCGCGTCCTGCAGCCGGGCGCGGAAACGGGCCGAGCGCAGCGCGATGCCCATGCCGGCGCTTGCTTCCTCCAGCAGTTCGAGCACGCGGTCGTCGACCGGA
The DNA here is from genome assembly GCF_049472635.1 of Sphingobium salicis subsp. salicis. Classification (NCBI taxonomy): domain Bacteria; kingdom Pseudomonadati; phylum Pseudomonadota; class Alphaproteobacteria; order Sphingomonadales; family Sphingobiaceae; genus Sphingobium; species Sphingobium salicis. The sequence goes on along the minus strand of NZ_JAYRCS010000001.1, from coordinate 816,631 downwards.
TCGAAGGCGCCCAGTTCGAGCACCGCATTGACGACGCCGTCGGTCACGGTCGGCACGATCAGCAGATGGCGGGGACGATCGCGGCCAAAGGCCGAGCCGATCGTCAGATAATGATCGGGTACATCATGCAGCAGTTGCGCCCGCCCTTCGGCCGCGACCTGACCCAGCAGGCCTTCCTTGGCGACGAAGCGCTGCGGCAAGTCGGCATCGGCCGGCACGCCGAGCGTCGCGACGCGGTTGAACTGGCCTTCCTCCCCCTTGAACAGCGCCCCGCCCTGGAAACCGAGATAGCGCGCGAGGAAGGCGAGGATCGCCTCCCCCAGCTGCTCGACGCTCTGGTCGCCGCGCATCGCGTCGGCCAACCCCAGATGTCCTGCTTGCAACCAGGCCTGGCGCGCACGCGCCTTGCTGTTGCGGCGCACCAGCAGATAGACGGCGATGGTCAGCACCACGCCCAGAAGGCCGGTGACAAGGCCCGACATGATCGCGGTCTGCGAGGCCGAAGCCATGTCGGCGAGGCGGATTTCCCGCAGTCGCAATTCCTCACGGGCCATCGTGTCGAGCTGGGCCCGGACGGCGTCCATTTCCTGCTTGCCGCGGCCCGTGTTGACGATCGTCAGCGCCTGGATGATGCTCTGGTTGCGCCGTGCCTCGATCGTTTCCCTGAGTTCGGCAAACTTGGCATCGACATGACGCCGCAGGCGGGCGAGATTATTCTGCTGGGTCGGGTTGTCGCGGGTCAGCCTGGCCAGCGCATCGAGCCGGCCGGGCATGGTCGCCACCGCATTCTCATAAGGCTCCAGATAGCCGCGGTCGCTCGTCAGCAGATAGCCGCGCTGGCCGGTCTCGGCATCCTGCGCGGTCGAAAGCAGTTCGTCGAGCGCGATCAGCACATTATGGGTATGGCGGATCGCCCGGTCGCTCTCGCCCAGGCCCTGAATATTGAGATAGGCGACAGCGCCGCTTACCAGGAAGAAGGCAATCCCGAGGAACAGGCCCAGCGCCGCCCATGCATCCGTGCGCCCGCTGACGGAGCCAAATTTCGCCTTGCCCATTATCATCCTGTTGTCGTTGCCGTGACGGAGGTGCCGACTAAGGGGCATTTCCGCACGAAAGCAAGCGCCACCTTGCGCCGGAGCGCCAGGGCTGATCGAGATCAACCTATTGATGCGCCTGATCGCATCCCGAGCGCCCGCGACCATTGCGCACAGGCTGCACCATCGCCATCATCGCGCGACACGGAGTGGCGGGAGGCCGGGGATGGAGACGATCGGGCGCGATCTGCGGGAGATGCAGCGTGTGCCGCTGACGGCCGAGCATGTCGCGGCGCTGCGCGCCGAAGGCAGCGAGGCCATCTATCCCGCCGGCACCTATATCGTCCGGCCCGGCGACCCGGTCGACCGCTTCATCTATGTCGAGGATGGCGAGATCGAGGTGGTCAATCCGTTCGGCGAGGAACGGCATGTCCCCTCCACCATCGGCCCGACCCAGTTCATGGGCGAGATATCCTTCCTGAGCGGCAGCAGCTGGTCGATCCCGATGCGGGCGGCGCGTGACACCCGCGTGCTGGAAGTGCCGCGCCCGGCGATGCTGCGGCTGATGGCGGCGATTCCGGAAATGTCGGACATCATCATCACCGTGCTGGCGGCGCGGCGCCGGCGGCAGCTCGACATGGGCGACAGCACATTGGTGCTGATCGGCGAGGATGAGGATCGGGCGGTGCGCTGCATCGCCGAATTCGCCAGCCGCAACCGCCTGCCCTACACATCCCATGCGCTGGGCAGCGACGATGCCCGGCGGGTGGCGGCCAGTTGCGGGGCGCAGGCGGACCAGCCTGCCGTGATCTTCGGTCGCGACAATGTCGTTGCCGATCCCACGCCCGAGAAGGTCGCCCGGCTGTTCGGCCTCGATCGCGGCTTTACCGAGAATGAGACGGTCGACCTGCTGATCGTGGGCGGTGGGCCGGCCGGCGTGGCGGCCGCCGTCTATGCCGGGGCCGAAGGGCTCAATGCGCTGGTGGTGGAGGATATCGCGATCGGTGGCCAGGCCGGCACGTCGAGCCGGATCGAAAATTATATGGGCTTTCCCACCGGCATTTCGGGCGCCGATCTGGTCTGGCGCGGCGAGGTGCAGGCGATGAAATTCGGCACCCGTTTCCTGATGCCCCGCCGGGTGACGGCGCTGGAGGAAACCGGCGACGGCCATTATTGCGGCGTCTTCGACAATGGCCAGCGCATCTGCGCCCGCGCGGTGCTGGTCGCGACCGGCGTGGAATATCGCCGCCTGCCGATCGCGCGGCTCGCCGATCTGGAGGGGGCCGGCATCTATTATGCCGCGACCGAGAATGAGGCCCGCTATTGCCGCCAGGCCGAAGCCGTCGTGGTCGGCGGCGGCAACAGCGCCGGCCAGGCGGCGATGTTCCTCAGCCGCAGCGCGCGCCATGTCCATCTGCTGGTGCGCGGGCCTTCGCTCGCCTTGTCGATGTCCAGTTACCTGTCCAGCCGGCTGGAGGCCGACCCGGCGATCACCATCCATTATGACACCGAAATTGGCAGTCTGCATGGCGATGCGCAGCTCGATGCGGTGACCATCCGTCACGCCGACGGCAGCGCGCGCGAGATCGCCTGCTGCGCCCTGTTCATCATGGTCGGCGCGGCGCCCAATACCGGCTGGCTGTCGGGACTGGTGGCGCTGGACGACAAGGGGTTCGTGCTGACCGGCGATGCGGTCGAGGCCCCCTCCCCCTATGAAACCTCCCGCGCCGGCATCTTCGCGGTCGGCGACGTGCGCGCCGGATCGGTGAAGCGCGTCGCTTCGGCCGTGGGCGAAGGATCGGTCGTGATCTCGCGCATCTGGAGTCATGTGAATGGGTGAAGCATGAAGGCAGCGCTTCTTTTCCTGCAGGCCGCCACCGGCGCCGTCGCCCCGGCCCCGACGATGGACGCCATGCGCCAGCAGGTGACCGATGCCTATCGCCAGGAGGAGGCGCGACAGGCCGCATTGCCACCGGCGAAGGACGACGCCGAGAAGATCATCCGGCTGGGCACGCTGGATCAGGTCGGTCGCATCGCCATGATGAAACTGGACTGGTCGTCGGTGCCCGCCGACCAGCAACCGAAATGGCGCGGAGCCATATTGGCCGAGATCAGTCGCCATGACAGGCTGAATCAGGAACGGCTGAAAACGATGATCCCGAAAGAAGGATGGTTCCGGATCAGCGTCTACGGCAAGGAAGCGGCCCGCGCCGCCTTCCTGATCGTCCAGCATGCCGTCGACGATCCGGCGCTGATGCGCGGGACACTGAACCGGATGGAGGCCTTGCTGCCGGACGGCGAGGCCGAGGGCCAGGCCTATGCGATGCTCTATGATCGGGTGGCGATGACATTCGACAAGAAGCCGCAGCGCTATGGCACCCAGGTCAATTGTGTCGACGGCCGATGGCAGCCGACCGACCTGGAAGCCCCCGATGCGGTGAATACGCGCCGCCAGGCGATCGGCATGTCACAGACCATCGAGCAATATCTGGCGATGTTCGATAACGCCCAGTGTCCGAGGGCATAGCGCGCCCGGTCAGGCCGCGCGCTGCAGCTTCTCCCGCAGCGTTACCAGCGACTGGTTGAGCGCAGCGATTTCCTCGATCGAGATGCCGACGGCCTCCATCAGTTCGGCCGGGACGCAGGTTGACACGTCCTGCGCCACCGACTGACCCTGCTGCGTCAGGCGCACGCGGACCACTCGTTCGTCGGTGATGTCGCGCTGGCGGGTGACGAGGCCCGACGCCTCCAGCCGCTTGATCAGCGGGGTCAGCGTATTGGATTCGAGGAAGAGCTGACCGCCCAGTTCGCCGACCGTCTGATCGTCGCGCCGGGCCAGCGCCACCATCACCAGATATTGGGGATAGGTGAGGCTGTAGCGATCGAGCAGCGGCTTGTAGAGCCGGTTGAAGGCGAGCCCGGTCGAATAGACGCCGAAGCAGAGAAAATCATCGAGCGCGCCGCGCGCGGCATCTTGGGTAGTCATGGCGGGGGTGGTCATGGCGATGCTCCTTGCCCGGAAATATAAATCGCACGCGATATGATCGCAAGGGTTGACGACTCACATCGGCAGGCACATATATATCGCACACGATTTAATCGTAGATGATTAAATGAAAGGACCGATCGATGAGCAGCAAGATCCTCTATTCCACCAGCGCCACCGCAACCGGCGGCCGTGACGGCAAGGCCGCAACCACCGACGGCAGCTTCGCGGTGACGCTGGGCACGCCCAAGGAACTGGGCGGCAATGGCCAGGGCAATAATCCCGAACAGCTGTTCGCGTCGGGCTATGCCGCCTGCTTCCTGGGCGCGATGAAGTTCGCCGCCAGCCAGGACAAGGACCTGCCCCGCGTGCCCGCCGACGCCAGCGTCACCGCCACGGTCGGCATCGGCCCGCGCAGCGACAAGGGCTTTGGCCTGGACGTCGCGCTGGAAATCAGCCTGCCGGGCGTCGACAAGGGTGCTGCCGAGGCGCTGGTCACCGAAGCGGACACGATCTGCCCCTATTCGCACGCCACGCGCGGCAATATCGAGGTGCGCCTGAGCGTCGCCTGACGCGCGGCAATCCGGCACAAAGAAAAAGGGCGGCCTTTGCGGGCCGCCCTTTTCATTATCAGCCGATCATCATCAGGCTGGCATTGCCGCCCGCGGCGGTCGTGTTGATGGAGGTCGATACCTCCTCCAGCAGCCAGTCGAGATGCCAGGCGCGCTCGTCGCCGGGCGCGGCGGCATGGACGGTGACGATCGGCCCGTCCAGTTCGGCCACCGCCTGGGTTGCGGCGAGGATCTGGTCGGCATCCCCCTCCACCAGCATCGCGGCAAAGGGCGCGTCGGGCTGGGCGAGGAAATGAGCGGCGACGCTGGCGGGCAGGCCCTGCGGCAGCGGCGCCCCTTCGATCACAGCGCGATTGCCGGTTGCCAGCACGGCGGCCATCTGGGCCAGCAGGCCGCGCCGCGTGCCGGGACGCAGCAGCAGCAGGCCGCGCGGATGCAGCGCATAGAGGTTGGTCTCGCCGACCGGGCCGGGCAGCGCCAGTTCGACGCCGAGCGCCGACGCATCGCCATAATGGCGCGCGACCGCCGCCGCCTCATGATCGTCCTGCGCCTCCAGCCAGCTGACGAAATCATGGATCGGCGAAGCGAGATAGCCGACCCGCTCGGCAAAGACCGGCGCGGTGCGGGTCAGGCGGCCGAGATAGAGCGGCCCGCCCGCCTTGGGTCCGGTGCCCGACAGGCCGCGCCCGCCGAACGGCTGAACCCCGACGATCGCGCCGATGACGTTGCGGTTCACATAGATATTGCCGGCCTTCACCCGCGCGGTGACGCGCGCCACCGTCTCGTCGAGACGAGTGTGCAGGCCGAAGGTCAGGCCATAGCCGGTGGCGTTGATCGCATCGACCAGCGCATCCATCCGCTCGCGGCGGAAACGGATGACGTGCAGCACCGGGCCGAATATCTCGCGGGTGAGGTCGGCGATGCTGTCGAGTTCGATGATGGTCGGCGCGACGAAGGTGCCGTGCGCCGCCTCCTCGGGCAGTTCCTGCTGCTCGACCTTCCGGCCGAGCGCGCGCATCGCGGCGATATGCTGTTCGATTCCCGCCTTCGCCTCGGCCGTGATGACCGGGCCGGTGTCGACCGCGAGCCGATCGGTGCGGCCGATGCGCAATTCCCTGAGCGCGCCCTTCAGCATGGTAAGGGTGCGATCGGCGACGTCCTCCTGCAGGCACAATATGCGCAGTGCCGAGCAGCGCTGGCCGGCGCTGTCGAAGGCGGAGGCGATGACGTCGGCCACCACCTGTTCCGCCAGCGCCGAACTGTCGACGATCATCGCATTCTGGCCGCCGGTCTCGGCGATCAGCGGGATCGGCTTGCCGGCGGGCGAGAGGCGGGTGGCGAGCTGGCGCTGGATCAGCCGGGCGACCTCGGTCGAGCCGGTGAACATGACGCCTGCCGTTTCCGGCGCAGCGACCAGCGCGGCGCCGATCCGGCCGTCGCCGGGCAGCAGTTGCAGCGCATCGCCGGGCACGCCGGCTTCATGCAGCAGGCGCACGGCTTCGGCCGCGATCAGCGGGGTTTCCTCGGCGGGCTTGGCCAGCACCGGATTGCCGGCGACCAGTGCCGCCGCGACCTGTCCGGTGAAGATGGCGAGCGGGAAGTTCCACGGGCTGATGCAGACAATCGGCCCCAGCGGCGCCTGATCCGGGCCGAAGGTGCCGCGTGCCTGCGCCGCATAATAGCGCAGGAAGTCGATCGCCTCGCGCACTTCGGCGATGGCGTTGGGCAGCGACTTGCCCGCTTCGCGCATGATGAGGCCGAGCAGCACCGGCATCCGGTCCTGCATCGCGTCGGCCGCCCGCTCCAGCAGGACGGCACGATCGGCGACGGCCGTGTTGGGCCAGCAGGCGTTGGCGGCGCGGATCGCGGCGGCACGGGCGTGGTCGGCGCTCGCTTCCCAGACGGTGCCGACAATGTCGCGATGGTCGGCGGGGTTGCAGACCGGGCGGGCTTCCCCTTCCCCGCCCTCGGGCGCGGCGGTCCAGGCGATGGTGGCGCTATGCTGCAGCGCCTGCGTCAACGCGGCGAGCGCGCCTTCATCGCTGAGGTCGATGCCATCGGAATTGCGGCGATCGGGATAGAGACCGGCGGGCGCGGCGATCTGGTCATGCCGGGCGCCGGGATGCGGCATGGCGCGAACGATCTCGACCGGGTCGGCGATCATCTCCTCGATCGAGACATCGGGGTCGGCGATGCGGTTGACGAAGCTGCTGTTCGCACCATTTTCCAGCAGGCGGCGGACGAGATAGGCGAGCAAGGTCTCATGCGTGCCGACCGGCGCATAGATGCGGCACGGGCGGTCCAGCTTGTCCTTGCCGACGACCTGTTCATAGAGCGGCTCGCCCATGCCGTGCAGGCACTGGAACTCATATTTGCCGATCGCGAAGTCCGGCCCGGCCATCTGGTAGATGGTGGCGAGCGTCTGGGCATTATGGGTCGCGAATTGCGGGAAGACGGCGTCGGGCGCGGCCAGCAGCTTTTTCGCGCAGGCGACATAGGCGACGTCGGTATGGACCTTGCGGGTATAGACCGGAAAATCGGCGAGGCCATCGACCTGCGCGCGCTTGATCTCCGCATCCCAATAGGCGCCCTTGACCAGACGCACCATCATCCGGCGATCGGCGCGACGGGCGAGATCGATGATCCAGTCGATGACGAAGGGGCAGCGCTTGCCATAGCCCTGGACGACGAATCCCAGGCCATCCCAGCCGGCAAGGTCGGGATCGAGCGCCAGGCTTTCGAGCAGGTCGAGCGAGAGTTCGAGGCGATCCGCTTCCTCCGCGTCGATGTTGAGGCCGATGTCGTAGCGCTTCGACAGCTGCGCGAGTTGCTTAACCGCCGGCAGCAATTCGCCCATCACCCGGTCGGCCTGCGCCCGGACATAGCGCGGATGGAGCGCCGACAGCTTGATCGAGATGCCGGGGCCAGCATAGATGCCGCGACCGGCCGACGCCTTGCCGATGGCGTGGATCGCCTTTTCATAATCGGCATAATAGCGTGCGGCGTCGGCGGCGGTGGTCGCCGCCTCGCCCAACATGTCATAGCTGTAGGCGAAGCCCTTGGCCTCCAGTTCCTTGGCGCGCTTGACCGCTTCCTTGATCGTCTCGCCAGTGACGAACTGTTCGCCCATCATCCGCATGGCGAGATCGACGCCGCGCCGGATCACCGGTTCGCCAGCGCGGGCGACCAGGCGAGCGAGCGCCGCCGCCAGGCCGCGATCGTCGACGCTGCCGACCAGCTTGCCGGTGACGACCAGGCCCCAGGTCGCGGCGTTGACGAACAAAGACTTGCCGCCGCCCAGATGCGAACTCCAGTCGCCGTCGGCGATCTTGTCGCGAATGAGGGCGTCGCGCGTGTCGTTGTCGGGAATGCGCAGCAGCGCTTCGGCAAGGCACATCAGCGCCACGCCCTCCTGACTGGAGAGCGAATATTCCTGGACCAGCCCTTCGACCCCGGTGCCCTTGTGATTGGCGCGCAGGGTAGTGACCAGATGGCGCGCCGTGTCCGCCACGGCGGCGCGAGTGGCGTCGGGCAGGGTCGCCGCGTCGAGCAGCGGGGCAAGGCACTCGGCCTCGTCCCGGCGATAGGCGGCGGTGATCGCCCGGCGCAGCGGCGACTGGTCGCGGATGGCGGGGGCGAAGGCGGCAAAGGGATGCTGGTCGGTCATGCGACCAGAATATCCGATCGGCGCATTTCATTCCGTCTTATGAATGCCCCGATAAATGCCAAAGTGACTTATTAATGGCGGCATGATAGGCAAATTGCATGAGCAACAAGCCTGCCATGGTCGAAATGGATGAGTTCGACCGCCGTATCATCGCCGCGCTGGTCGAGGATGGCCGCATGACCGTGACCGATCTGGCCGCCAGCGTCGGCCTGTCCAAGACGCCCTGCCAGGTGCGGTTGAAGCGGTTGCAGGAGAGTGGCGTCATTCGCGGCTTTCGCGCGATCGTCGATCCGGCCAAGCTGGGGATGGACCATGTCGCCTTTACCGAGGTGAAGCTGAGCGACACGCGGGAGAGCGCGCTGCGCGAGTTCAATGCGGCGGTAAGGCGCATCCCGGAGGTCGAGGAATGCCATATGCTGGCGAGCAATTTCGACTATCTGCTCAAGGTCCGCACGTCCGACATCCGCCGCTATCGCATGGTGCTGGGCGAGAAGATTTCCGCCCTGCCCCACGTCGCCAGCACATCGACCTTCGTGGCGATGGAGACGGTGCTGGAATCCGGCAGCAAGCGGCCGCGCCGTTAACGCGGGACCGAAGCCCCTTCCACCCGGATGCCGCGCCGCTGAAGTTCGGCTCGCGCCGCCTTCTGATGCGGGGTCAGCCGCTGATAGTCGGTGGTCGAACGCCAGATCTCCAGCACGTCCTGATCGCTGCGAAACGCGACGTCAGCCTCTGCATTGGCATAGTCCTGCAGACGATATTTCCTCGGCGCTTTTTCGATCACCCGTCATCCCTTTCGCGGGAGACGTAGCGGATTTTACGTAAAAGCCGCGTGATGGCGATCACGCGGTTAAGGCATGTTAATCAAACAGGGCCAGCGGCACGGCGTCGCCCATAGCGCGATAGCCGGCCGGATTGGGATGGAGCGCATCGCCGCCATCATAAGCGGGCAGCAGCCGGTCGGGGCGCGCGGGATCGCGGGTGGCGCGGTCGAAATCGACCAGCCCGTCGAAATGACCCGGCGTGCGTATCCAGGCATTGACCGCCTGCCGGTCCGCCTCATTCTGGGCATCGGCATGATAATAATCGTTGCCGACGAAGGGCATGATGGTAGCGCCGATCACCTTGATCCCGCGCGCATGGGCGCGGGCGATGATCTGGCGATAGGCGCCGATGATGCGGGCGACATGGGCCTTGTGGTCCTCGCCACTGACGGGCGCATCGCGGGTCAGGGTGCCAAGATCATTGACCCCTTCCAGCAGGATCAGGTGGGTGACGCCGGGCTGGGCCAGCACATCGCGGTCGAGCCGGGCGAGCGCATTGGGGCCAAGCCCGTCATTCAGCAGCCGGTTGCCGCCGATCCCCTGATTGACGACGGCGATGTCGCGGCGCTTGGGGTCCGCCTGCAACCGCTGGGCGAGCCGGTCGGTCCAGCGATCATTGCCGTTGGTGGTCGAACCCTTGCCATCGGTGATGGAGTCGCCCAGCGCCACAACCAGCCGTGCGGGCGCGCAGCGCTCGACCTCCAGCGCGGCTAGATTGAACCAATGGTCGAAACTCGACGCCCCTGCCATCACCGTGTCGGTCAGATGATCGCCGGGCAGATGCCAGGAGGTGGCGCGTGAGCCGGGATGCGATGTCTGTTCCGGTTCGCCCTGATAGCGGATGGTGACGGCGATATTGTCGAGCGCGGCAACCGGGAGCGATACCGGGTCGGAGAGATAATCGGCACCCGCGGGCACGGTCAGGTCCGGGCTGCCATCGAAGCGCAGCGAAATGAGCGTGCCGGGATCGATCGCCGGCGATGAGCTGGTAGTGGCACGGGCGATGCTGACGCCGGCAATATGGAGCGGCGCCGTGCCGGCGAGGTTGGAGATGCGCACCCGCAGCCGTTCGCCGGCGATCGAGGGGCGGACGATCTGGCGCAGCGACTGGTCCTTGAGCGTGCCGGCGGGCAGCGCGGCGTCGCCGGTCGGGCGGAATTGCGAGGAGGCCCAGCCCGACACCCAGGTCGGCGTGCAGGTCTTTGCCATGGCGGGCTGGGCCAGCAGCAGGGCCAGCGGCAGGCTGGCGAACAAGGGGCGGATCATCGGCTTCCTTTCGGTCGGGGATGGCGAGCAGCACGTCCCCCAAATGGGCATATGAGGGTCACACTATCGAAGTTCACAGTGTCGTGCGGCAGGCGTTGACGCATTTCCGCGCCTTTCCGGGCCGGCCGCGACCTGCGACGCGCCGGTGACGCGACACCAGGGTCACGGCCACGCGCCAGTGACGCACCCATGAGGCGACAGGGACGCGACGACCGGGTCACGACAAGGTCATGGCAAAGGGATCAGCGAGGACGGGTTCATGGCCAAGGGTAGACCAAATATCCTCCAACATTGGAAGGCCCTGCCCTACGCCGAACCGCGCTCCCAACGACTCCCAAGAAAAAGGGCCGGCGTTGCCGCCGGCCCTGTCAGTGCATCCCTGGGGGAGGATCAGAAGTTGGCCCGGATACCGGCCAGCACGGTGCGGCCGGGATAATAGACAGAATAGGCCGCGTTCGAATATTCGAAGGTGGTGCGGATCGGCTCGTCGGTGATGTTCAGCACATCGAGCGTCAGGCGCAGCGCCTTGTTGAAGAAGGGCAGCTGATAGCCGGCCGACATGTCGAGCTGGCCACGGGCGTCGGACTTGAGGTCGGCGCCGTTGATGCCGTTCTGCGGACCGTTCACGGCGATCGCCTCGTCATTCCAGACATAGTTCACGCTGACCGACAGACCGCCATTTTCATAGAAGCCCTGCAGGTTGTAGCTCCAGGGCGACACGCCGGTCGCGACCAGACCCGACGAGGAGGACTGCTTGAGATAGGTGCCGTTGGCCGAGAAGCCGAGGCCCTTCACCAGGAAGTCGAGCGGCTGCACCCAGGTCGCTTCGATACCCTTGATCTTGAGATCGCGCAGGTTGACCGGACGGTTCACGGTGATCGGCAGCTGAGCGACCGGGATGCCGGTCTGGAGCGACCGGTCGTTGAGGGCGTTCTGCTGCGTCGAGATCAGGCTGTCGAACGGAATGTTGAGCGACCCGAAGGCAACCTGTTCGGAGGTGGTGACGGTGAAGCCCTGGATATTCTTCATGAACAGCGACACGCCGACATAACCGATGCCGCCGGTGTAGATTTCGCCGCCCAGGTCATAATTGTCCGAGGTGTAGGGCTTGAGGTTCGGGTTGCCCGCCGTGGCGGTCAGCGCCGAAGGATCGGAGAAGGTGATGCCCGGCAGGATCGCGCCGGCATCCGGGCGGGTCATCGTCCGCGAGGCCGACGCACGCAGCTTCACATTGTCGGCGACATCATAGGTCAGGTTGATCGACGGCAGGAAATTCTCGTAGGTCGAGGACGAGGTGATGTCGACGATCTCCGTGCCGACCTGGCTCGGCCCGACGACCAGCTGGTCGGTGTGGGCGTAGCGCATGCCGGTGTTGATGTGCAGGTCGCGGCCGGCAATGGTGGTGACGCCGTTCAGTTCGAAATAGGCACCCCAGACCTTTTCATCCATGTCGCCGGTCGCACCGCCGGTGACAGCACCGCGTGCTTCGGGCGCGCTGTCGCGATAGCTGGCATAGTTGGTGGCCTGCTTGAGCGCATCGAAGTCCGGCACGATGAAGCCGGCGGTCGAGGAGCTGCGCAGATATTGGGCGATGGCGCTGGTCGGCACGGTGCCGGCGGCGCCGGTGCAGCCAGTGCCGCAGACCGACAGCTGATAGGCGGTGCTGTTGTCATAGGCGCGGATCGACCGGGTCGCCTGATCATAGGCGCCGCCGACCTTCACGTTGAACATGTCATCGCCATAGGTCACGTCGAGATGCGCGCCCTTGGTCTCGGTCTTGCGACGGACCAGCTGGATATTCTGGCGATACCATTGCCAGCTGCCATTGTTGGGATCGTTGAGGTCGAGATTGCTGGTGATCGACGGATAGTCGCCACCGGTATTGTCATAATAGGTTTCGACGCCCGACTGCGGCGTGGTCTGGAAGGCCCAGGTCGGCTGTTCGCGGAAGAAGCGGCTCTTCGACCAGTTGGCGCTGAGGTCGACCTTCAGATCCTCGGTCGGCTGCCAGCTGACGCTCGGGTTGACGTTCCAGAATTTGGTCGTCTGCTTGAACAGGCTGGCTTCGAGGAAATAGGAGGAGTTGGCGAAGGTGCCGCTGGTGACGACGCCATTGTCATCGACGGTCAGGTCGATCGGCACCATGCCACCGGTCGACTGGGCGCTGGTGCCCGGCCCCGAGTTGCGGACCTGCCAGTTCATGTTGACCTTGCTGTAGTCGCGCTTGGACTTGGCCCAGATGCCGTCCAGGGCGAAATGCAGCTCATCCGACGGGCGCCATTCGAGCGAGGCCAGCGCCGAGATGCGCGAGCGATCGCCTTCGGTCAGGCTCTTGCGGCCGAGACGCGGGATCAGCGCGGTGCTGAGCTGGTCGCGGGTGAGGCCCGACGTGGCGACGACATCGACCGGCTGGCCGGCGACCAGGCCATGGCCGGTATTGTTGGGAACGACCGAGGCCCAGGAGAAATTATTGCCGCCGGCGTCGCCGGTGCCGAGATTACCGTCGGTCCAGCCGACCGATTCAAAGCCATCGACGCGGGTCTTGGTCTTCACGCCGGCAACGCCGACGAGGATGCCGAACGTGTCAGTGGTGTGGCTGGCGACGATCGCGCCGCGCGGGCTGAACTTGTCGTTATTGTCGGTATATTGGCCCTGCGCCACGACGGTGACATGGGTGCCTTCCTTGTCGAAGGGACGGGCGTTGCGCAGGTTGACGGTGCCGGCGATGCCGCCTTCGAGCGTCGAGGGCGACGGGCTCTTGGCGAGGTCGAGGCGGGTGAAGAGTTCCGACGGGAAGAAGTCGAGATCGACTTCGCGGTTGGCGCTGCCGCCGTTGGTGCCGCCATCCGATGCGACCTGAAGCTGCGAACCGTTGAGCAGCACGCGAGTGAAGCTGGGGCCAAGGCCGCGGATCGCGACCTGGGTGCCTTCACCGTTGATGTCGCGGTTGAGGCGCACGCCGGGCATGCGGTTCAACGTTTCAGCGAGGTTGGTGGCGGGCAGCTTGCCGATATCTTCCGCGAAGATCGAGTCGCCGAAGGCAACCGCATTCTTCTTGGCGTTGGTGGCGCTTTCCAGCGAGGCGCGGATACCGGTGACGACGATGTCGGCGGTTTCGCTGTCCTGCGGCGCGGCGGCGGTTTCGGCCGGTGCGGCGGCATCCTGCGCAGCGGCGGCCTGGGCCAGGCCCAGCGCACCGAAGGCGGATGCGGCGAACAGGGCCGCACGGATATTATGATGGCGTGAAACGTTCATACAACCTCTCCCCGAGCGCTGCCCCCGACTATCCGGTGGGCGTATCTGGTAGCGCTATCAGATGCAGACCAATAAAGTGCCCGTCCCAATTGTCAAGATATGGGACGGGCGAAAATGGTAACGTTATTAATTTTCAGCGGACTGTGGCATTTGTGCTGATGACGGCCTGCGCCGCGGTCAGGCCCGGTGCGCTGGCGCGGACGGTTACCCGCCCCTTCTCGCCCGGCTTGGCCTTCACGATCACTAGCGCCAAGCCGTTGAAAGCCTTGCGATCATGCGACGGAAAGGCGGTCAGATCGGTCGGGTCGCCATTGTCGGTGGCAATGATCTCGCCCGGTCCCTCGATCGAGAAGCGGATGTCCTGCTTGGCGGCAGGGACGACATTGCCGTCCTTGTCGAGGATCTTGAGCGTGACGAAACTGAGGTCACGACCGTCATCGGCGATGGCGCTGCGATCGGCGGTCAGCGACAGTTTCGCCGCCTCGCCCACGGTGCGGATCGTCTCGGTCGCCCAGGGCTGGCCCTTCTTCCAGGTGACGACCTTCACCTCGCCCGGTTCATAGACGACATAGTCCCAGCGGAAGCGATATTCATAATCGCGCTTCTTGACCTTGCCCTGCGACTTGCCGTTGACGAACAGTTCCGCCTCGTCGGCCGAGGAGAAGACATGGACGGGCGTGATCTGGCCGACGCGGTCGGGCCAGGTCCAGTGCGGCAGGATATGCGCGAATTTGAGGTCCGGCCGCCAGCGCGCCTGGTAGAGCCAGAAGCGGTCCTTGGGGAAACCGGCGAGATCGAGGATGCCGGAATAGCTGCTGCGCGACGTGTAATAGGGGGTCGGTTCGCCGAGATAGTCGAAGCCGGTCCAGACGAACTCGCCCGCGACATAGGGGTTCTGGTCATCGGCGGCCCAGACCCGGTCGGGCGAGGAGCCGAAATCGGCGGCATGCATCTCATAGGCCGACACCTGATGCGTGTCGGGATTGCCGCCCGACCAGGGACGGACCGGGCCGCTGATCGCGCCGGCGACCGGGAACATATATTCGCCGCGGCTGGAAAGGGCCGAGGCGCTTTCGGTGGACAGGATGAGCTTGTCCGGGAATTTCGCGCGGAAGGCGGGATATTGGCCGACGATGCCGCGAATGCCGGCGCCCTGATAATTGAGGCTGATGACGTCCACGGTGGTCGGCAGCAGCATGTCCGCCTTGGCATAGTTCATCGCGCTGGTGGCGGGACGGGTCGGGTCTTCCTGATGGGCGATGGCGACCAGTTCGCGGCCGATCTTCGCCCCCGCCTCGCCATCATATTGTTCGCCAACCTCGTTGCCGATGCTCCAGATGATGATCGAGGGATGGTTGCGGTCGCGGCGCAGCATGGCGCGCGCATCGGCCTCATGCCAATCCGGGAAGATCAGGTGGAAGTCGTGCGGGGTCTTCTTCTTCTCCCAGCTGTCGAACACCTCGTCCATCACCAGGAAGCCCATGCGGTCGGTGAGTTCGAGCAGTTCGGGCGCGGGCGGATTATGGCTCATGCGCACGGCGTTGGTGCCCATGTCGCGCAATATTTCGAGCTGGCGCTCGGCCGCGCGGGCGTTGAAGGCGGCGCCGATCGCGCCGAGATCATGATGATTGTTGACGCCGCGCAGCGGGATCTGCTCGCCATTGACGATCACGCCCTTGTCGGGATCGAACTTGATGTCGCGCACGCCGAAGCGGGTCTCGTAGCTGTCGATCAGCTTGCCGCCCTGGGTCACGGTGGAGACGGCGACATAGCGGTTGGGCGCCTGCGTCGGCGGCGGCCCCCAGAGGCGCGGGTTGCTGAGGATCGTGCTGCCCTTCAGCTCCGCCTTGCCATGGGGAGCAATGCTGGTGGACTGGCGGGCGATGCTGGCGACCGGGCGGCCGACGCGCTTGCCAGTCGCGTCGATCGCATAGAGGGCAGTCGCCACCTCGACCTGCGCCGGGGTGTCGCCGTCATTGTCGAGGGTGAGGCTGAGGTCCACGCTGGCCTGCGCCTTGCTGACCTGCGGCGTGCGGACGATACTGCCCCACTGGCCGACATGGACCTTGTTGGTGGTGGTGAGATAGATGTCGCGATAGAGGCCGCCGCCCGGATACCAGCGCGCCGACGCCTGGGGATTGTCGAGCCGGATCACCAGCTGGTTCTGCCCGCCCGGCACCGCATAGGGGGTAAGGTCGAGGCGGAAGCTGTTATAGCCATAGGGCCAGCCGCCGACGAGCCGACCATTCAGCCAGACGGTGGCGTAGGACATCGCCCCTTCGACATCGAGGAAGATCGACTTGCCCTTGTCGCTGGCGGGGATGGTCAGCGCCTTGCGATACCAGCCAATGCCCCAGCTGGGCAGGCGGCCCATGCCGCCATAGGGGCCGTCCTTGATGAAGGGGCCAGCGATCGCCCAGTCGTGCGGCAGGTCGACATGGGTCCAGCCGCTGTCGTCGAAGCCGGGCTGGACATAGGAGACGGTGCCGCCCGGATTGCCGGCGGGACGGGTGTGATGTTTGGCGGGATCGGCGATGAAGGGATTGGCGCTGGGCAATATCCAGGGCTTGAGCACCCGCGCGCCGCTGTCGTCCACCTGCACCGCCGCGTCGGGACGGGCGTCGGCCACCTTGCCGTCGCCGGCATCCTCGATCGGCGGACGGACATCATAGCGCAAATCCTCGGTCAGGCCGGCGGGATCGCCCTTGGTGAAGCGCCAGTCGCGGCTGATCGAGACGCTGTCGCGCGGCGCGGCCAGCAGCGTCGTGGGGCTGAGCAGGCAGGTGGCGAGCAGGATGGTGCGCAGGGTCTTCATCAGGGGCTCCGTCAGAGCTGGGCGAGCGCGGCGCGGGCGCCGTCGGCTTCGAGGATGGCGAGCCAGCGGATCAGCGCGGCGCGGAAGGCGGCATTGCCGGCAAGGTCGGCGGGCACCACGGCGTCGAAGGCGAGGATCGCGTCGACCCGTGCTGGCGTAGAGGATGCACCGGCCAGCCGGGCGGCGATGGCGGCGGCGAGCGGATCATCGACGACATGCGCTTCGCCCCGGTCATCAACGCCGGCCTGCCAGCGGACCCAGGCGGCGACGGCGAGCGACAGGGCATCGATCCCCTGCCCTGCCGACAGCCGCGCGGCGATGGTGGCGAGCAGGCGCTGGGGCAGCTTTTGCGATCCGTCCATCGCGATCTGGCGAGTGCGATGCTGCAGGGTCGGATTGTCGAAACGCGCCATCAGCTCGCGGCGATAGGCGGCGACGTCCAGTTCGGGCGGCGGCGACAGGGTGGTCTGCGCCTCGTCCCACAGGGTTTCGACAAAATGCCGGGCTTCGGGCAGCGCGAGCACTTCATGGACATGGTCGATGCCGGCGAGGCCGCCGAGATAGGCGATGCCGCTATGCGCGCCGTTGAGCAGGCGCAGCTTCGCCTCCTCCCAGGGGGCGACGGCGGCGGTCACCTGAACCCCGGCGCCGAAATCCGGGCGCGGACCGCAGAATTTATCCTCGATCACCCATTGCAGGAAGGGTTCGGTCTTGACCATGGCCTGATCCTCGACGCCGAGCCGGCCGGCGAGCGCGGCGATGTCGGCGTCAGTGGTGGCGGGGACGATGCGGTCGACCATGGTTTCGGGGAAGGCCCCTTCTGCCGCGATCCAGTCGGCCAGCGCCGGATCGTGCCGGGCAGCGAGCGCCAGCACGGCGTTGCGCAGCCGGGTGCCATTGTGCGGCAGATTGTCGCAGCTGATCGCGGTAAAGGGCGGCAGGCCCGCGGCCCGGCGCGCGGCGAGCGCGGCGACGAGGAAGCCGGGCGCGGCCTGTGGCGCGGCGAGCGAGGCGAGGTCGGCGGCGAGCTGGGGATCGCCCTCGATCAGGGCGCCGGTCGCAGGGTCGAGCTTATAGCCCTTCTCGGTCACGGTGAGGGTGACGATATGGGTGTCGGGCGCGGCGAGCGCGGCGACCAATGCGGCCGGGTCTTCCGGGGCGACCAGTACCTGGCTGACCACGCCGATGATGCGCGCCTGCTCGGCCGAACCATCGCGCACCAGCATGGTGTAGAGGCAATCCTGCGGCATCATCTGGTCGCGCACGCCGGGCGACCGCAGCGACGCGGCGATCACGCCCCAGCGCAGGTCGCCGGCGGTCAGGGCATCATCGAAGATGACCGCCTGGTGCGCGCGGTTGAAGGCGCCGATGCCGAGATGGACGACGCCGGGACGGACCGCCGCGCGATCATAGCCGGGACGGACGATATCGGCGGGCAGGCCGGCGAGCGTGGCGGACGATAGACGGGTCACAGGATCAGGCAGCCTCTTGCGAGAGAGTCACGGGCGCATAGCGCGGGACGATAAGGTGCAGCACCAGCAGCGCCAGCAGATAGGCACAGGATGCGACGATGAAGATCGGCTGGAAGCTGCCGACGGTTTCCAGGATGATGCCGGCGAACTTGGCCATCAGCATGCCGCCGATCGCGCCGGCCAGCCCGCCAAGGCCGACCACCGACCCCGCCATCCAGCGCGGAAAGAGATCGCCCGGCAGCGCATAGACATTGGCCGAGAAGCCCTGATGCCCGGCGCAGGCGAGGCCGATCAGGCCGACCGCAATCCACATGCTGGGCGCCTGCGCAGCGAAGGCGATCGGCAGGGCGCAAAGCCCGGCGCAGAACATCGCCGTCTTGCGGGCGCGATTGATGGCCATGCCCCGGCCCATCAGGCGCGACGACAGCCAGCCGCCCGCGACCGAACCGACATCGGCAAGCAGATAGACGGCGATCAGCGGCGGGCCGAAGTCCAGCATCTTCACGCCATATTGCTTGTTGAAGAAATCGGGCAGCCAGAAGAGGAAGGTCCACCAGACCGGATCGATCAGGAAGCGCGAGGTCATATAGGCCCAGGTCTGGCGATAGCGGAACAGGGTGCGCCACTTGACCGGGCGGGCCGGTTCCTGCGGGTCCGCCTCGATCCAGGCCAGTTCCTCGGCGCTCAGCCCCTTCTTCTCGCGCGGGCGACGGTAGAAGCCCAGCCAGGCGGCGAGCCAGAAGACCGTCAGCAGGCCGGTGAGGATGAAGGCCCAGCGCCAGCCCAGCGTCACGGCGATGACCGGGACGATCAGCGGCGTCAGGATCGCACCGACATTGGAGCCGGCATTGAAGATGCCGATGGCGAAGGCCCGTTCCTTCTTGGGGAACCATTCATTGGTGGCGGCGATCGCCGCCGGGAAGGTGCCGGCCTCGCCGATCGCCAGCGGAATGCGGGCGAACAGCATGCCGGCGGTCGAGGTGAAGAAGATGTGCATGACATGGCCGACGGTCCACAGGCCGACCGCCAGCGCATAGCCGGCCCGCGCGCCGATCCGGTCGATCAGCCGGCCGAAGGCGACATAGGCGATGCCGTATCCGGCCTGGAACCAGATGGCGAGATCGGCATAGCCGCTCTCGCTCCAGCCATAGCGGGCCTGCAGATCGGGCTTGAGCGTCGGCAGGACAAGCCGGTCGATATAGCTCAGCACCACCGCCGCAAAGAGCAGGCCGCAGACGATCCAGCGGACCTTTCCGGACGGTTTGGGAATCGTGGTCATTGGCCACTCCGACAATGTTTCGTCATTCCCGCGAACGCGGGAATCCACCTCCGGACCTCGCGATTGGGGCTATGACAGGAGATGGATCCCCGCTTTCGCGGGGATGACGGAGTGGAGTGGCCAAAGCAGGTCAAGCGATCACCAGTTGAACATGGTGCCGTCTTCGAGCCGGTTCACCGGCAGGAAGGCGCGATTATATTCATATTTCGCTGCCAGTTCCTCGTCGATGTCGACGCCCAGGCCCGGCTTGTCGCCCGGATGCATGGCGCCGTTTTCGAATGTATAGGCATGGGGGAAGACCGCATCGGTCTCGGGCGTGTGGCGCATATATTCCTGCACCCCGAAATTGGGCACCGACAGGTCGAAGTGCAGCGCAGCGGCCATGCAGACCGGCGACAGGTCGGTTGCACCGTGGCAGCCGGTGCGGACCTGATAGAGATCGGCGAGGTTGGCGATCTTGCGCAGATGGCTGATGCCGCCGGCATGGACCACAGTGGCGCGGATATAGTCGATCAGCTGGTTCTGGATCAGTTCGCGGCAATCATGGATCGAGTTGAAGATCTCGCCCACGGCCAGCGGCGTGGTGGTGTGCTGGCGGATCAGCTTGAACGCATCCTGATTTTCAGCAGGCGTCGCATCTTCCAGCCAGAAGGGGCGATATTGTTCCAGATCCTTGCCCAGACGCCCGGCCTCGATCGGGGTCAGGCGATGATGGATGTCGTGCAGCAGATGCACGTCCCAGCCCAGCGCTTCGCGCGCGGCCTTGAACAGTTCCGGCACGACGCGCAGATATTTGCTGGTGTTCCAGACATTTTCGGTCGGCAGGTCGGCGTCGGCGGGTTCGTAGAAATATTTGTCCTTCGACACGCCATAGGTCGACGCCATGCCGGGGACGCCGCACTGGATGCGGATCGCCTTGTAGCCCTGGGCCTGATATTCCAGCGCAACCTTGACCGTATCCTCGATCGTCGTGCCATTGGCATGGCCATAGACCATGACGCTTTCGCGGCTGGCGCCACCGAGTAGCTGATAGACCGGCAGGCCGGCAATCTTGCCCTTGATGTCCCAGAGCGCGGTGTCAACGGCGGCGATGGCCGACATCGTCACCGGGCCGCGGCGCCAATAGGCGCCCTTGTAGAGATATTGCCAGATATCCTCGATCTGGTGCGCGTCCCGGCCGATCAGGCAGGGAATGACATGGTCCTGCAGATAGGAGGCGACGGAGAGTTCGCGGCCGTTGAGGGTCGCATCGCCCAGACCATAGACGCCCTCTTCGGTTTCGATCTTGAGGGTGACGAAATTGCGGCCAGGGCAGGTAACAATGACCTTGGCGCCGGTAATCTTGGGCATGGATGCTCCCCTAAAACTGGTATGACCAATCATGGCCATAGGCGATAATCAAAATTCCTTCAACGATATTGGTCAGGCCAATACCGTCAGGCGATTTCCAATGTGACGGTCTGAAGCGTGGCGCTGTCCGGCCCGACCATGATGTCGAACAGGCCGGGCTCGACCACCTCCTGCATGTCGAGATTCCACAGCGCGAAGGCTTCCGGGCCGATGGTCAGGCGCACGGTGCGGCTTTCGCCGGACGCCAGCGCGATCCGCTCGAAGCCCTTCAACTCCTTGAGCGGGCGGGTGACCGAGGCGGTCTGGTCATGGACATAGAGCTGCACCACCTCCTCGCCCGCGACATTGCCGACATTGCGGACATCGACCTCCACCGTCACGTCGCCGCCCACACCGATGCGGCTGGCCGACAGGCGCGGCGGGCCGAAGGCGAATTTGGTGTAGCTGAGGCCGAAGCCGAACGGGAAAAGCGGGCTGGCGTCGGCGAAGAGATAGCCGCGCCGCGAGGATGGCTTGCGGTTGTAGAAGATCGGGATCTGGCCGGCGTCGCGCGCGACGGTGACGGGCAGCTTGGCACCCGGATTGACGTCGCCGAACAATATGTCGGCCATGGCCGTGCCGCCCTCCTGCCCCGGATACCAGCATTCGATCAGCGCATTGGCGCCATCGACCACGGCCGGATAGCTGGGCGGGCGGCCGTTGATGGCGCACACCACCACCGGCTTTCCGGTCGCCTTCATTGCGGCGAACAGATCATTCTGCTCACCGACCAGATCGAGGCTGGTGCGATCGCCCAGATGGTTTTTGGCAAAGCCTTCGCGGCTGGTCTGTTCGGTGTCGCCGATGGCCAGCAGGATGATGTCGGCGGTCTTCGCGACCTCGACCGCTTCGGCGATCAGCTGGCGGTTCTTCGCCGGATCGGCCAGCAGCACTTCGTCCACCGAGCGATCCTCGCTCTGGGTGATGAAGACGCCCTGGGCATGGACGATGTCCGCCCGGTTGCCGAGCTTCGCCCTGATGCCATCGAGCAGCGAAACCGCCTGGCGCGGGATCGAGGAATAGCCGCCCAGCCGCGCGATCGCGGCATTGGGGCCGATCACGGCCACCTTGCGATGGGCGCCGGGCTTGAGCGGCAGGATACCGTCATTCTTCAGCAGAACGATCGACTTGTGCGCCGCCTTGAGCGCCAGAGCGCGCGCCTCCGCATTGCCGGTGAGCGCATCATAATCGGCGCGTGGCCAGGGATTTTCGAACAGGCCCGCGCGGAACTTGAGCGTCAACATCCGCGTGCAGGCGAGGTTGACGGCCTCAAGGGGCACTTTTCCGGCGCGGACCTGTTCGACGAGCGTGCGATAGGCCAGGCCATCGGGCAGCTCGCAATCGACCCCGGCGCGGAGCGCGGCACGGGCCGTCGCCTCCAGGTCGGGCTGGACATGGTGGATGGTGTCGAGTTCGGGGACGGCGCCATAATCGCTGACCACGGCACCATCGAAATGCCATTCGCCGCGCAAAATGTCGCCGAGCAGCCATTTATTCTGGTGACTGGGGACACCGTCAATCTCGTTATAGCTGGGCATGACGGCGGCGATGCCGGTGCGCTTCACCACCTGACGGAAGGGCGGGAAGAAATTCTCGCGCAGTTCGCGCTCGCTGATCGGCGCGGGCGCGATATTCTCGCCCGCCTGCGGCTGGCCATGGCCGGTCATATGCTTGAGCGTGGCCATGACCTTGTCCGGGCCGATCTGCTTGCCCTCCCCCTGCAGGCCCAGCACGGCGGCCACGCCCATCTCGCCGCAGAGATAGGGATCTTCGCCAAAGGTTTCCTCGATCCGGCCCCAGCGCGGGTCGCGGGCGATGTCGACCACCGGCGAAAGGGCGAGATGGATGCCGCGCGCGCGGACCTCCCGAGCGATAACCGACTGGACATCGGTCATCAGCTGGCGGTCGAAACTGCCGGCAAGGCCGATCGCCATCGGGAACATGGTGGCGTCGGTCGCCATGTAGCCGTGCAGCGATTCCTCGTGGAAGAGGATCGGGATGCCGAGGCGGGTGTCCTCTACCGCCCATTTCTGGACGGCGTTGATGAAGGCGACGGTATCGGCCGGAGTGCGCCAGCGCGCGCCGACGCCGCCGGCCTGGGTCGATCCATTGGGCGCGCCGCGCCGGTCGGACGGGCGGGTGATCTGACCGAAGCTGGCGGGATAGGCCTTGCTCGCCTTGGCAGGCGAGAAGGTGAGATCATCCATGATGTCGGCCTTGGTTGCCCAGAGCGCGATGATCTGGCCGACCTTTTCCTCCAGAGTCATGCGGCCGAGCAGGTCGCGCACGCGCAGGTCAATCGGGGCCGAAGCATCCTTGTAGAGCGGACCGCCCTTCCCCTTCGCCGCCAGTGGGGCGGCGGCGAGCGCGGAGGTAGAGGCGAGCAGGCCGAGCGCCTGGCGGCGGGCGAAACGGGTCGTCATCATGGCTTATTGCACCGTCAGGGTGGTGGACTGGAGCGCGACCGAGCTGTTGCCGGTCATGATCTCGAAATCGCCGGGTTCGACGACGCGGTGCATCTGGTCGTTCCACATCTGCAGCGCCTCGGGACCGACGCTGAAGGTGACGGTGCGGCTCTCGCCGGGTTTCAGCGTCACGCGCTGGAAGCCCTTCAACTCCTTGACCGGGCGGGTGACCGAGCTGACCTTGTCGCGGATATAGAGCTGGACGACCTCGTCCCCTTCCCGCGCGCCGGTGTTGCGGACATCGACCGAAACGCTGGTCTTGCCGCCGGTGCCGATCCTGGTGGCGGACAGGCGCGGCGCCGACAGGCTGAAGCTGGTGTAACTGAGGCCGAAGCCGAAGGGATAGAGCGGGTCGGTGGTATCGAACAGATAGCCGCGCCGGGCCGAGGGCTTCATATTGTAGAAGAGCGGCAACTGGCCGGCCGAACGCGGCACGGTGACGGGCAGCTTGCCGCCCGGATTGACGTCGCCGAACAGGATGTCGGCCACGGCATTGCCGCCCTGCTCGCCCAGATACCAGCCTTCGAGGATGGCGTTGGCCTGTTCGCTGACCTTCACCGTGGAAGCGGGACGGCCGTTGATGAGGACGACGGTGATCGGCTTGCCCAATGCCTTCAATGCATCGAACAGCTCCTGCTGCTCGCCGACCAGGTCGAGGCTAGGGCGGTCGCCCAGATGATTGTCGGCCCAGCCCTCGCGGCTCGACTGTTCGGTGTCGCCGAGCGTCAGGATGATGCGGTCGACATTGCGCGCCGCCTCGACCGCCTGGGCGATCAGCTTGCGATTTTCGGCCGGGTCCGACTTGGTAACGCTGTCGGCCCACCAATCGTCATCCTCGGTGATCTTGACGCCCTGGGCGAAGACGATGTTCGCCTTGGTGCCGACCCTCGCCTTGATCCCTTCGAGGATGGAGACGCTGTGCGGCGGCTGGCCATAATAGCCGCCCAGCCGCGCGACCGCCGCGCTGGGGCCGATCACCGCGATCGTGCCTTCGGGCTTCAACGGCAGCATGCCGTCATTCTTGAGCAGGGTGATGGAGCGCTGGGCCGCGGTGCGGGCAAGCGCGCGGGCATCTTCATTATTGGTGACCGCGGCGGCCGCATTGGCGTCGGCATAGGGATTTTCAAACAGGCCGGCGCGGAACTTCAGCTCCAGCATGCGCCGCACGGCGAGATCGACCTTCGCCTCGCTGACCTTGCCCTCGCGCACCAGCTTGCCGAGCGTGGCGTAGGAGAGGCCCTCGGGCAGGTCGGCGTCGACGCCGGCATCGAGCGCGCGCATCGCCGCCTCTTCCAGATTGGCGGCGATATGGTGGATGCTCATCAGCTGGTCGACGGCCGAATAATCGGAGACGACGGCGCCGCGAAAGCCCCACTCTTCCCGCAGGATATTTTCCAGCAGCCAGCGATTGGCGTGGCTGGGCACGCCGTCAATCTCGTTATAGCTGGCCATCACCGCCTCGATGCCGGTGCGCGTCACCACCTGTTCGAAGGGCGGGAAGAAATTCTCGCGCAGTTCGCGTTCCGACACCGGCGCCGGGCCGATATTGGTGCCGCTTTCGGGCTGGCCATGGCCGGTCAGATGCTTGAGCGTGGCGAAGACATGATTGGGCTGGAGCGTGCGCGAACGGCCAATACCCTGAAGCCCCTCCACCGCCGCAACGCCCATTTCGCCGACCAGATAGGGATCCTCGCCATAGGTTTCCTCAATCCGGCCCCAGCGCGGGTCACGGGCGATATCGACCACGGGCGAGAGCACCATCGGCACACCGCGCGCGCGAATTTCGCGGGCGATCACCTGATTGACCTGGCGCAGCATGGCCGGATCCCAGCTCGACGCCATGGCGATCGACTGGGGGAAGCTGGTCGCGCCGACGGCGGCATAGCCGTGCAGCCCTTCCTCATGGAACAGGATCGGGATGCCGAGCCGGGTCTGCGTCATCGCCCATTTCTGCAGGCCGTTGACCAGCGCCACGGTGCGGCGCAGATCGCGACCGGGCACGACGCGCGGGCTGAAACTGCCGCGCCCGTCCGACGGACGGGTGAAATGACCGATGCCGTTGGGGAAGGTCGGGCCGAGCTTGCTGGGGTCCAGTTCGCCCTGCGCGTCCAGCAGCTTCACCTTGTCGGTCCAGACGGTGGTGATCTGGGCGATCTTTTCATCCAGCGTCATGCGCGCCAGCAGATCATCGACGCGCGCCTCGATCGGGGCGGACGCATCCTTGTAGAGCGGGCGGGCCGACTGGCCGGTTGCCGGCGCCGCCGTAACGGGCGTGAGCGGCGCCGCCATCACCAGCGACAGCGCCGATGCTGCGCACAAAAACTGAACTGACCGGATCACGACGCCCCTCTCCAATTTTATCGCGGCTTTCCTTTTTGCTTGCCGCCGATCAACTGATAGCGTTACCATCACAACCCAAGAGCAGCTTGTCAATGCCACCGTTGGCAATGCGCACCAAAAAATTGCCTGCGGGCCAAGGGGGAGAGGACCGAATGTTTGCGCGCCTATTTTGCTGGATCATGGCCAGCGCCCTTTTGATCGGCGCGCCGCGCGCGCTGGCGGAAGACGGTTATGATCTGTGGCTGCGCAATGCGCCGGCCGACGCCGCCGGCGCCCAGCGGATCGGGGCCAACGCCCGCAGCATTGTCGGCGGGGCCAGCCCTACCCTGATGATCGCCCGGCGGGAATTGCAGCGCGGCATAGCCGGGCTGACCGGCGCCACCGTACCCCTGACAGCAACAGTGCAGCAAGGTGCGATCCTGCTGCAATCGGCCGCGCAGCAGGACAAGCCAGCGGTGCCTACCGACGGCCTAGGGCCTGACGGCTATGCGATTCGCACCATGACGATCGCGGGCAAGCCGGTAACGGTGATTGCCGGCGCAACCGATGTCGGCGTGCTGCACGGCGCCTATGCCTGGCTGCGGCTCGCCCGCACCGGCGCGGCGCTCGACCGGCTGGATATCCGCAGCGCGCCGCGCATCGGTCTGCGCCTGCTCAACCATTGGGACAATCTGGATGGCACGGTGGAGCGTGGCTATGCCGGCCAGTCGATCTGGGATTGGTGGCGCCTGCCCGATTATAAGGGGCCGCGCTATACCGACTATGCCCGCGCCAATGCCTCGCTGGGCATCAACGGCACGGTGCTCAACAATGTGAATGCGAAGTCGGACAGCCTGACCGCGGCCTATATCGCCAAGGCGGCGGCGCTGGCCGACCTGTTCCGCCCCTATGGCATCAAGGTCTATCTGTCGGTCAAATGGACCGCGCCGATGGAACTGGATGGCCTGAAAAGCGCCGATCCGCTCGACCCGGCGGTTGCCGCCTGGTGGAAGGCCAAGGCCGACGAGATCTACAAGGCGATCCCCGATTTCGGTGGATTCCTGGTGAAGGCGAACAGCGAGGGCCAGCCCGGCCCGCAGGATTACAAGCGCACCCATGCCGACGGCGCCAACATGCTGGCGGCTGCGGTCAAGCCGCATGGCGGCATCGTGATGTGGCGCGCCTTCGTCTATGCCCATGACAATCCCGACGATCGCGCCAAGCAGGCCTATAGCGACTTCAAGCCGCTCGACGGCCAGTTCGCCGACAATGTCATCGTCCAGGTGAAGAATGGCGCGATCGACTTCCAGCCGCGCGAACCCTTCCACCCGCTGTTCGGCGCGATGCCCAAGACGCCGCTGATGATGGAATTCCAGATCACCAAGGAATATCTGGGCCAGTCGACCCACCTTACCTATCTGGGCACGCTGTTCGAGGAGACGCTGAAGAGCGATACGCTGGCCAGGGGCAAGGGATCGACCGTCGCCAAGGTGATCGACGGATCGCTGGAAGGCCACAAGCTGACCGGCATCGCCGGGGTCGCCAATATCGGCGTCGACCGCGACTGGAGCGGGTCGATCTTCAACCAGGCAGACTGGTATGCGTTCGGTCGCATGGCGTGGGACACCGACCTGACCGCCGAGGCTGTCGCGCGCGAATGGGCGGCGCAGACCTTCTCCCCCGATCCCAGGGTGGTTGCACCGATCGTCGCGATGATGATGGGATCGCGCGAGGCGGCGGTCGATTATATGACGCCGCTGGGCCTCGCGCATATCATGGGCACTGGCCATCATTATGGCCCCGCCCCCTGGGTGTCCGAACTGGCGCGGCCCGAATGGAACCCGGTTTATTATCACAAGGCCGACAAGCAGGGCATCGGCTTTGACCGGACCAGGACGGGGAGCAATGCCACCGGCCAATATGCGCCGGCGCTGGCGAAGCTGCTCGACAATCCCAAGACCACGCCGGAGCGCGAGCTGCTGTGGTTCCATCATCTGCCCTGGGACTATCGCCTGCAATCGGGCGAGACGCTGTGGGATGGGCTGATCCACAATTATGACCGGGGTGTCGAAACGGTGGCAGCGATGCAGCGGGACTGGGCCAAGCTCAAGCCCCAGGTCGATGCCGAGCGCTTCGCGCAGGTCGAGACCTTCCTGGCGATCCAGCATCGCGAAGCGATATGGTGGCGCGACGCCTGCATCGCCTATTTCCAGTCGGTGTCCGGCCGCCCCCTGCCCGCCGGCAGCGCGGCGCCCGCCCATCCGCTCGACTGGTACAAGGCGCTGAGCTTCCCCTATGCGCCGGGGCATCCGAAATGAGATTTTACTTAAGCTTGCGCAATGATCCCGCTAGCAGAGAAGTTTAGTCCCATGTCGAAGGCCCCGAAAAACTGATGGAAGCCAGAAGTTCCCGCCGCCAGCGCAACGCGCCCACCATCAACGATGTGGCGAAACATGCCGGCGTGTCGCCGATGACGGTGTCGCGGGTGATCAATGGCGAACAGGTGGTGCGGGCGGCGACCAAGGAAAAGGTGGAGGCGGCGATCGCTGCGCTCAACTACTCCCCCAGCGCCGCCGCGCGCAGCCTGGCGGGCGGCGACGAGACGCGGATCGGCCTGCTCTATTCCAACCCGTCGGCATCCTATCTGTCGGAATTCCTGGTCGGCAGCCTCGACCAGTCGAGCCGCGCCGGCATCGACCTGGTCGTCGAGAAATGGGACGAGCAGACCGCGATCAAGGCGGTGGTCGACCATCTGGTGCGCGGCCGGATCGACGGCGTCGTGCTGCCGCCGCCGCTGTGCGACCATGAAGCGATGATCGATGCCCTGCGCGAGGCGGGCATCCCCGCCGTCGTGGTGGCGACCGGCCATGCGCCGGCCAGCCTGGCCGCGGTCAGCATCGACGACCGGGGCGCGGCCTATGAAATGACCCGGCACCTGATTGGCCTTGGCCATAACCGCATCGGCTTCATCAAGGGGCATCCGAACCTGAGCGCCAGCGAGGAACGTTATCAGGGCTATATCCGCGCGCTGGGCGAGGCCGGCATCGCGCTGGACGATGCGCTGGTGGAACAGGGTTTCTTCACCTACCGTTCCGGCCTGGACGCGGCCGAGCATATATTGGCGCGGGACAATCCGCCGACCGCCATCTTCGCCAGCAATGACGACATGGCCGCCGCGACGGTGGCGATCGCCCATCGCAACGGGCTGGACGTGCCGGGCGACCTTACCGTCTGCGGCTTCGACGACACCTCGCTCGCCACCACGATCTGGCCGGAACTGACCACCATCCGCCAGCCGATCAGCGCCATGTCGCGGGCGGCGGTCGACCTGCTGGTGCGCCATATCAAGGGCCGCCGCGCCCAGAGCGAGGATGGCCCGCCGCACATGCTGCTGGACTATGAACTGGTCCGCCGCCAGTCCGACGCGGCGCCGCGATTGCGCCCCAAGCACAAGGGCCGAAAATAGGAACGGCCGCGCTTAACTTCGCATATTTCCTGCACATTGCGACATTTTCGTGCGCACGTTGGAAATCTTCATGCGAGGATGGATGGTGCGCGGACGATGGGAAAGAGCCTTGGCCCGGTGTAGCAGGGTGTGCGGGGTGTAGGACAGGTTTGGGTGGTTAGGGGAACGGCGGCTTTCGACCGCAATCGTCGCTTATGCGCCTTCAACTCCAGTTGATTTCAGACCGCACCATTGATTGCGCGAACCCTTTGGCCTGAATGACAGTAGGGAAAGCTGGTCCGCTAATCTGACTGAAGTAGGCATAATAGAGCAGCCCCTGTTCGCCCAACGGTTCCGGCTGCTCGCCCTCGATAAGTTGCTGGTCTGCCTCCGCGATGGCGTAGCCATAGTCGAACGTGAGGCCGATGATGCGGACCGGCATGAGGCCTGATCCCCCGTATTGCCATGTGCCTTTTGCGACAGTGGCGGCCTCAATTTCATTGTCCGTCATGATGGCTTTGTGGCGATACGAGTAAATGTCTGCAAGTAAGATCGGGTGCAGACGATCTCATGTCCAAGAATGGTCGTCAGCGGGCAAAACCCGTTATCGTCGTGACTTCGCCATGCTCGCAAGGAAGCAAAAGGGCGCCGGACCGGGTGGTCGGGCGCCCTCTTCTTTACTGTCGCGCGGCGCTGTTCGCGCGTCGGGTCAGGCTTCGCCGAAGACGCGGGCGAAGATGGTGTCGACCTGGCGGAAATGATAGTCGAGGTTGAACTTGTCCTCGATTTCCTGCGCGCTCAATGCCTTGGCGACGTCTTCGTCGGCCTTGAGCAGTTCGAGCAGCGAGAGCTGGCCGTCGGATTCCCAGACCTTCATCGCGTTGCGCTGGACGTAGCGATAGCTGTCTTCGCGGCTGACGCCGGCCTGGGTCAGGGCCAGCAGCACGCGCTGCGAGTGGACCAGGCCACCCATCTTGTCGAGATTCTTCATCATCCGCTCGGGGTAGACGAGCAGCTTGTCGATCACGCCGGTCAGGCGGCCGAGCGCGAAGTCGAGGGTGATGGTCGCGTCGGGGCCAATATAGCGCTCGACCGAGGAGTGCGAGATGTCGCGCTCATGCCAGAGCGCCACATTTTCCATGGCGGGCAGCGCATAGCTGCGCACCATGCGGGCGAGGCCGGTGAGGTTTTCGGTGAGGACCGGGTTGCGCTTGTGCGGCATCGCCGACGAGCCCTTCTGGCCGGGCGAGAAATATTCCTCGGCCTCCAGCACTTCGGTGCGCTGCAGGTGGCGGACCTCGACGGCGAGGCGCTCGATCGAGGAGGCGATGACGCCCAGGGTCGCGAAGAACATGGCGTGGCGATCGCGCGGGATCACCTGGGTCGAGACCGGCTCGATCGCAAGGCCGAGCTTTTGCGCGACATGCTCCTCGACGCGCGGATCGATATTGGCGAAGGTGCCGACCGCGCCCGAAATGGCGCAGGTGGCGACTTCCTCGCGGGCCGCGACCAGGCGGGTCTTGCAGCGGCTGAACTCGGCATAGGCTTCTGCCATCTTGAGGCCGAAGGTGACCGGTTCGGCATGAATGCCGTGGCTGCGGCCGATGGTCGGGGTCAGCTTATGCTCGAAGGCGCGGCGCTTGATGACGTCGAGCAGCTTGTCGAGATCCTCGATCAGCAGGTCGGCGGCGCGGGTCAGCTGCACGGCAAGGCAGGTGTCGAGCACGTCGGAGCTGGTCATGCCCTGGTGCATGAAGCGGGCTTCGTCGCCCACCTGTTCGGCGACCCAGGTCAGGAAGGCGATGACGTCATGCTTGGTGACGGCTTCGATCGCGTCGATCGCGGGCACGTCGATCGCGGGGTTGGTGGCCCACCAGTCCCACAGCGCCTTGGCGGCCGACGGCGGGACGACGCCCAGTTCGCCCAGCTTCTCGGTCGCGTGCGCCTCGATCTCGAACCAGATCTTGAAGCGGGCTTCCGGCTCCCAGAGGGCGGTCATTGCGGGACGGGAATAGCGGGGGACCATGGGCGAATCCTGCGGCTGGAGGGTGGATATTGCCGCGCCGCCTAGCAGCCCGCGCCCGTTGGGGCAATTGAGGAGGCTCCCCTGCCCCGCGCGCGCCTCATCCGGCCGCAATTATCCAAGCAAAGACAGTCGAACCGAAGCATTTCATAAGTCCAAATGCGTAGATGAACCGATGTTCAGGAACTTTTCCTAGTCTTCATGTATTATGTGATGGCAATTAAGGCATGAAGCCAAAGCAGGCGCCCAATGCAGGCCCTGCGCGTTTCAATGATATAAAGGATGTCGCCATGATCCGCACCTTGCTTCTGACGAGCGCCATGCTGGTCGCAGCGCCCGCATTGGCGCAGCAGGCTGCGCCGGCCGATCCGGCAGCGCAGGCCGCACAACCGGCCGCGCCCGCGAGCCCGGCCGAACCGCAGGCCGCGCAGCCGGCAAACCCGGCCAATTCGGTCGCCGCGATCGTCGAGTCGGAATTCCCGGCCTATGACACGAACAAGGACGGACAGTTGGACCAGGGCGAGTTTTCGCGCTGGATGGTGGCCCTCAAGGATCAGGAGATGAAGGCCACCGGCAAGACGCTGCCGCCGGCCGAAGTCACCGCCTGGGCCAGCGGCGCCTTCACCACTGCCGATGCCGACAAGAGCATATCGGTCAGCAAGCCCGAACTGATCAGCTATCTGAGCGGCAGCGCGGGCGCATAAATATTTCCCTTCCCGTCACGAAGGCAGGGAAAATACAGAACCCCAAGCGGGTCGCACCGGGGCGGCATGTCACAGAACATGCCGCCTCCTTTTTTTTGATGGCGGATGGCCGCGGGGCCGGGAAGAGGCCCCGACGGGTTCAGCGACGCTTCTTGGTATAGAGCAAAGCAGCGACGATCGCGGCCGAGCCGATGCCCACGGCCGTGCCCATCCACACGGCCTTTCCGGCGGACTTGCGCGCCGCATCGGCGAGATCGGGGGCATTATCCTCTGGCTGGAGGGCTTCTGCGCCGGCGTCCGGCACGCTCTCTTGGTTCTTCTTCATAGTCCCCCTTCTATGCCGCAGCCCGGCGGGACTGAAAAGGGCTGACGTAGCGGCAAGGCCGGAAATTCGCCGTGCCACGCGCACGCCATGACGCCTGGCCCGCGGCCAACAAAGGTCCGACGCCCCGTCGCTGCGAGCGATTTTCATCAGGGGGTCTTGACTTGCACCGCCCTTCCATGTTGGTAGCGCTATCAATCAACAACCAGGTGCATAGGAGAAGATGATGCCGGGGGATACCGCCTTGCTTGACTGTCTGCCGCATGACTGGCGGACCGGGCTTTTCCTGGGCCGCATCCAGACGAACGCGGGCCCGAGCCCGATCCTGGTGTCGCAGGGCGTCGTTTACGACATGAGCGCGATCGCGCCGACCAGCGCCCAGCTGGTCGAGAAGCTGCCCTTCGTCGCCGCCACAGATGGCGAGAAGATCGGCGATCTGGGCGCGATCGAGGCGGCGCTGCTGAGCCCGGTCGACCTGCAATGCGTCAAGGCCTGTGGCGTGACCTTTGCCCTGTCGGCGCTGGAGCGCGTGATCGAAGAACGGGCGCGCGGCGACGCCGGCGCTGCCGCCGAAATCCGTGGTCGCCTGGAAGAGCGGGTCGGCGGATCGATCCGCGCCGTGGTGCCGGGCACCGAGGAAGCCGCAGCGCTCAAGGCCGCGCTGATCGAGGACGGCCTGTGGTCGCAATATCTGGAAGTCGCGATCGGCCCGGACGCGGAAGTCTTCACCAAGGCGCCGGTGCTGGCGACGGTCGGCCCGATGGCGGAAATCGGCATCCGGTCCGATTCCACCTGGAACAATCCCGAGCCCGAAGTCGTGCTGCTGGTCAATGCCGATGGCCAGGCCGTGGGCGCGACGCTGGGCAATGACGTCAACCTGCGCGATTTCGAGGGCCGCTCCGCCCTGCTGCTGGGCAAGGCGAAGGACAATAATGCGTCCTGCTCGCTCGGCCCGCTGGTTCGCCTGTTCGACGGCGATTTCACCATCGACGATGTGCGCAATGCCGAAGTCGGCCTGACCATCGAGGGGCCGGAAGGCTATATGCTCGAAGGCACGAGCCGGATGGACCAGATCAGCCGCGATCCGCTGGAACTGGTGCGCCAGACCCTGTCGGAACATCAATATCCCGATGGCTTCGCCCTGTTCCTGGGCACGCTGTTCGCGCCCGTGCAGGACCGTGACGAGGAAGGCCGCGGCTTTACGCACAAGGTCGGTGACATCGTTGCCATCTCCACCCCGCGCCTGGGCAAGCTGATCAACCCGGTGGTGACGTCGAAGGACGCCGCACCCTGGACCTTTGGCCTGACCGCGCTGATGACCAATCTTGCCGGGCGCGGTCTGCTCTCGGCCGTCGACCAGAAAGAAACTGCATGAGCCGCGCCATCTACCCGAGCCTGAAGGGCAAGCGGGTCTTCATCAGCGGCGGCGGCAGCGGCATCGGCGAAGGGCTGGTCGAAGCCTATGCGATGCAGGGCGCGCATGTCGCCTTCTGCGACATCGCCATCCCCGAGAGCGAGGCGCTGGCCGCACGGCTGAGCGGCTGTGCCTTTACCCCGATCTTCCACGCCTGCGACCTGCGCGACATCGACGCGCTGCAGGCAATGATGGCGCGGGTCGAGGCCGAACTGGGCGGGATCGACATCCTGATCAACAACGCCGCCAATGACGATCGCCACACGATCGAGGACGTGACCCAGGCCTATTGGGACGAGCGGATGGCGGTCAATCTGCGCCACCAGTTCTTCGCGGCGCAGGCGGCGATCCCGGCGATGAAGCGCGCGGGCGGCGGCGTGATCCTGAACTTCGGTTCGATCAGCTGGCACCTGGCCCTGCCCGACCTCATCCTCTACCAGACCGCCAAGGCGGCGATCGAGGGGCTGACGCGCAGCCTGGCCCGCGACCTTGGCCGCGACAATATCCGCGTCAACACCATCATTCCGGGCAATGTGAAGACGCTGCGCCAGGAAAAATGGTACACGCCCGAAGGCGAGGCCGAGATCGTCGCGGCCCAGTGCCTGGACGGCCGCATCCTGCCGGTCGATGTCGCCGCGCTGGCCATGTTCCTGTCGTCGGACGATGCGCGCTACTGCACCGGCCATGACTATTTCATCGACGCCGGCTGGCGCTGAGATGAGCGACTCCGCACCGCGCAGCGTCCTGTCGGTCGGGGCGATACTGGGCGAAGGGCCGATCTGGGTCGAACGCGAGGCGGCCTTGTGGTTCGTCGACATCAAGGGCCATGCGATCCACCGCTTCGACCCGGCGCTGGACGTGTCCAAGAGCTGGACCACGCCGGGCCAGGTCGGCTGGATCGTGCCGACCGACGACGGGCTGTTCGCGGTCGGCCTGCAATCGGGCGTGCATCGCTTCGATCCGAAGAGCGGCGCCTTCACCCTGCTCCACGCGCCCGAGGCGCATCGGCCGGGCAACCGGCTGAACGACGCCACGGTGGCGCCCGGCGGTGCCCTGTGGTTCGGGTCGATGGACGATGCCGAGGCAGAGGAAAGCGGCCGTTTCTATCGCCTGCATCGCGGCGATCTGGTCGAAAGCGGGCTGGCCGCCGTGTCGATCACCAACGGCCCTGCCCTCTCGCCCGACGGGCGCATCCTCTATCATACCGACACGCTGGGCCGCGCCATCTGGCAATGCCCGGTCGATGTCGATGGCGTCGCCGGCGCCGCCACCCTGTTCACGCGGATCGAGGATGGCGCAGGCTATCCCGACGGCCCCACGGTCGATGCCGAAGGCTGCCTGTGGACCGGACTGTTCGGCGGATGGGCGGTGCGCCGCTATGACCCCGCCGGGCGGCTGATGCGGGAAATCCGCTTCCCCGTCGCCAACATCACCAAGATCGCCTTTGGCGGCCCGGACCTGATGACGGCCTATGCCACGACGGCGCGCAAGGGACTGGATGTGACAGCGTTGACAGAACAGCCCCTGGCAGGCGATCTGTTCGCCTTCGACGCCGGCGTCGCGGGGCTGCCGGGCCATGTCGCCACGATATAGAAGAAATAGAGAGCTGGAAGGACAAGCAGATGAGTGAGGGGAGCGCCGGGAAGGTCAATATGGCCTTCATCGCAGCGATCGTGGCCGTCGCCACGATCGGCGGTTTCATGTTCGGTTATGATTCGGGCGTCATCAACGGCACCCAGAAGGGGCTGGAAGCCGCCTTCGACCTGGGCAAGCTGGGCATCGGCGTCAATGTCGGTGCGATCCTGGTAGGGTCGTCGATCGGCGCGTTCGGCGCGGGCCGCATGGCCGACATCATCGGCCGTCGCGGCGTGATGATGCTGGCGGCGATCCTGTTCCTGGTGAGCGCGCTGCTGGCCGGTGCCGCCGGTTCCTCCGCCATCTTCATCATTGCCCGCATCATCGGCGGCCTGGGCGTCGGCGCGGCGAGCGTCATCTCGCCGGTCTATATCTCCGAAGTCACCCCCGCCTCGATCCGCGGCCGGCTGTCGAGCGTGCAGCAGGTGATGATCATTTCCGGCCTGACCGGCGCCTTCGTCGCCAATTTCGTGCTGGCCCGCTATGCCGGCGGTTCGACCGCGCCCTTGTGGCTCGACTTCCCGGCCTGGCGCTGGATGTTCTGGTTGCAGGCGATCCCGGCCGCCATCTATTTCCTGGCGCTGCTGGTGATCCCGGAAAGCCCCCGCTATCTGGTCGCGCGCGGCCAGGACGAACGCGCCCGCGCGGTCCTGACCAAGCTGTTCGGTGCCGAGGAAGCCAATCGCAAGGTTACCGAGATCCGCGCCAGCCTGGCCGCCGATCATCACCGCCCCAAGCTGAGCGACCTGATCGACAAGGCCAGCGGCAAGGTGCGCCCGATCGTGTGGGCCGGCATTGGCCTCGCCGTGTTCCAGCAGCTGGTCGGCATCAACGTCGTCTTCTATTATGGCGCCACCCTGTGGGAAGCCGTCGGCTTTTCCGAGGATAATGCGCTGCAGATCAACATCCTGTCGGGCGTGCTGTCGATCGGCGCGTGCCTGGGCACGATCATGCTGGTCGACAAGATCGGCCGCAAGCCGCTGCTGCTGATCGGCTCTGCCGGCATGGCGGTGACGCTGGCGATCGTCGCCTATGCCTTCTCCACCGCCGTCACCGGCGCGGATGGCGGCGTGGTGCTGCCGGGCCATAATGGCCTGATGGCGCTGATCGCGGCGAACCTCTACGTGATCTTCTTCAACCTGAGCTGGGGTCCGATCATGTGGGTGATGCTGGGCGAGATGTTCCCCAACCAGATCCGTGGTTCGGGCCTGGCCGTCGCCGGCTTTGCCCAGTGGATCGCCAATGCCGCGATCTCGGTCAGCTTCCCCTCGCTCGCCGTGTCGCCGGGCCTGGTCGTGACCTATACCGGCTACGCCCTGTTTGCCGCCATTTCCTTCTTCTTCGTGCGCGCCATGGTCCATGAGACCAAGGGCCGCGAGCTTGAGGACATGGTCGGCTGAGCAAGATCGTCACCCTGAAGGCGGGCGCGCTCAACTGCGCGCTCGCCCCGGACATTGGCGGGTCGATCCTGTCCTTCGATCGCGACGGCGTGGCCCTGCTGCGCCGCGCGCCGCAGGACAGCCATGATCCGCTGGACATGGCCAGCTTCCCGCTGGTGCCCTATGCCAACCGCATCGCCCATGGGCGCTATAGCGTGGACGGGCAAAGCTATCAGTTGCCGCTCAATTTCGGCGATCATCCCCACAGCATCCATGGCTTTGGCTGGCAGCGGCCCTGGCATGTGCTGGAGCAGTCGGGCCATGACGTCAGGCTGGAACAGGATCATGAAGGCGAAGCCGGCTGGCCCTGGGCCTGGCGCGCGCAGCAGCATGTGCGGCTGAGCGAGGATGCGCTGGAGGTCACGCTGCTGGTGCAGAATCTGGGCGACAACCCGATGCCCTGCGGCCTTGGCTTCCATCCCTATTTCGCGCTGGACGCGGACACGATGCTGCGCTTCCACGCCGACACGCTCTGGCTCTCCTCCCCCGACATGCTGCCCGAACGGGAAGTGCCTGCCGATACGCTGGGCGACTGGTCGCAGGGTGCGTGCGTGACCGGCGACAGCCTGATCGACAATGTCCATGGCGGCTGGGATCATGTGGCGGTGGTCGATCGCGGCGACGGCATCCGCCTGACCTTGACGGCTGAGGGTGCGGACTGGCTGCATGTCTTCCGTCCACCCGCTGGCGACTTCTTCTGCCTGGAGCCGGTCAGCCATATGCCGGACGCGATCAACGGACCTGAAGGCATGGCGATGCTGGCGCCGGGCGCCACGCAAAGCCTGTCGATGATGGTCGCCGTCCGCGAAATCTGAACAGGCGCTTTCGCCTTTCGCCAAAATCGCCTAGGCTGACCGCCCTATCAGCAGCGAGAGGATCGCCGATGCAATTTCTGCGGACTGCCTTCTGGGTCGTCATCGCCGTCGCCCTCGCCTTCTTCTGCATGGCGAACTATGTCCCCGTGACCGTGCGCCTGTGGGGCGACATGGTGATGGAAACCAAATTGCCGGTGCTTCTGATCGGCGCATTCCTGCTGGGCGCCATGCCCTTCTGGATCATGGCCCGCGCAACGCGCTGGCGCATGAAGCGCCGGCTGGAGAGCACCGAGCGTGCGCTGGTCGCCGCGACCGCTTCCGCCGCGCCGGCTACACCCGTGACGCCTGCGACGGTGACAACCCCGATCTTGCCCGACGCCACGCCGTCGCCCCTTACCCCTACAGGACAAGCATGAGCAGCCCGATCTATGTCGCCATCGACACGCCCGACCTTGCCAAGGCCCAGCATCTGGCCGGGCAGGTCCGCAACCATGTCGGCGGGCTGAAGCTGGGGCTGGAGTTCTTCTGCGCCAATGGCCATCATGGCGTGCATGAGATGATGAAGTTCGGCCTGCCGATCTTCCTCGACCTCAAGCTGCACGACATTCCCAATACGGTGGCCAAGGCGGTGCAGGCGCTGCACGGGCTGGAGCCGGCGGTGCTGACGGTCCATGCCGCCGGCGGCCGGGCGATGCTGGAGGACGCCAAGGCGGCGGCCGGCACCAAGACCAAGGTGGTGGCGGTGACGGTGCTCACCAGCCTCGACAATGGCGACCTCAATGACATCGGCGTCAATGGCGCGGCGGAGGAGCAAGTGACGCGGCTCGCCGAACTGGCGCGGGACGCGGGCCTGGACGGCATCGTCTGTTCCGGCGAGGAGGTCGCGCTGGTCAAGAAAATCTGGCCCGACGGCTATTTCGTCGTGCCCGGTGTGCGCCCGGCGGGCGGCGCCATGGGCGACCAGAAGCGCGCCGTGACCCCGCGCGAGGCGCTGGACCGGGGGGCGTCGATGTTGGTGATCGGTCGCCCGATCAGCCAGGCCGAAGATCCCGACCAGGCGGCGCGCGCGATCGAAGCGACGCTGTAGGGATGGCGGATCGCACCGGCGGCGCTGCGCCGGTCCGGTGCGATCCTCCCCTGCCCCTTATTTCTGGAAAAACGTCTTCAGCCGCTCCGCTTCCGCCGGGGTGATCGGGATGACGGCGCCATGCTTGGGCTGGGTGAAGTTGGTGGCCTTCATCGGCGATCCCGGCGCGTTGAAATGGCCGATGTCGCGGAAATGGACGAAATCCTCCGTCTCCGAAAAGCCCATATTGTTGACCGGCTTGGCACCGAACACATCATACATCAGCACATAGGTGTCGGTGCCGTGGCGCCGCCACAGATTGGGCGCTTCGGTGCCGACCGTTTCCGGGTCGATCTTGGCGGGATCGAAGACATAGCCGCCATCCATGCGCGATGAGGTCGCCTGGCGCAGATGGCCGGGCTTGTCATGCGCGACATAAAAGAGGCGGTAGCGGTCGCCGACCTTGGTGATGTCGCCGTCGATCGTGCCGATGCCGGGCTTGGGATAGGTGAACAGGTCGCGCGGTTCGCTGGTCAGCGTGGTGAAGGCGTCGTCCGCATAGGCATAGACCATATGGTCGGTCTCCTTGCCGTTGCGGGTGCTGAAATAGACCATGATCTTGCGCTTGTCGGGATCGTAGATCATTTCCGGCGCCCAGGCGGTGCCGGCATTGGCGGTCGACTTGAACAACTGATCGATGGTCACGGACGCGAGCGTCCAGTGGGTGAGATCATAGGATTTCATGAAGAGCATCGAGCGGTTATTGCCCCAGCCATAGCTGTCGGTCGGCCGCTGCCAGTCGGTATCGCGCAACCCTTCGCGCCTGGCGAAAATATGCAGGTCGGTCATGGCGAGATAGAAGGCATTGTCGGGGCCGCGCATGATATAGGGATCGCGGATACCCTTCTGTTCGGCGACGTCGCGGCCATTGAGGACCGGCGCACCGTCATTAACGTCGGTGAAACTGTAGCCGTCTGCCGAGGTCGCGAAATGCAGCGAGTGGGTCTCGTCCTTGAAATAGACGAGGAGATAGGAGGTCCGGACGCTGGCTTCGTCCTTCGCTTCCGGCTTGCCCTTGGCGATGCTTTTGACGATGTCGAGCTGGCGCGGCGGCGTGGCGGGGGCCGCGATCGCCATGGTGGCGCTGCCCAGCAGCAGGCCAAACCCCAGATATGTCATTCCCGACTGCCACCGCATCAACGCCCTCTCCCTCATCCATCGGGCGAGCGCATGATGATCGACAGACGCGCTTCGCCGACAGGGCCGCAGCGGACGGCGCTCTTCGCCGCCCCGTCACCGGCCCTTTATTTGTCGGACTAATGCAAACATCCGCGCATGGGTCAAGCGCGTTCCCGCGCTGCAACCCTGCCATTCATGGGATGGGATCAGTCGGCGGTGGTGCCGCTGTCGTCGGGCGCGAAGAAATGCTGCATCACTTCGCGGGCAATGCGGGCCGGGCGCAGGGTGGAGGCATCGACGCAGCACCAGCTCGACTTGACCTCGGCCAGCACTTCCTCGCCACGGCGGATCACCGTTTCGTAGAAGGCTCGGGCGCCCTGCACCTTTTCGAGGAGGACGGTGGCGATCACCTCATCATCCAGGAAGGTGGGCTTGCGATAGGTGATCTCATGCTTGAGCGCGACCCAGAGATGCTGGGCCACCGCCTCGGCCGGGGCGAGCGCGCGCCAATGGTCGAGCACGGCATCCTGCACCCACTTCAGATAGCTGGCATTGTTGACATGACCCATGAAGTCGATGTCGTCGGGCTGGATGCCAACCGGGTACAGGTGGGGAATCGCGTTACTCACAACCATGTAAGTAACATCCCCGCAGGGCGGCTGATAGAGGCTATGGGCGGATGCTGCAAAAAAGGGGCCGATCGGTGACCGGCCCCTTTTCCGTATCGTTTTAGAAGCGCCAGCCGACCGAGGCGACGACCTGATGGCGGTCGGTGTCGACGTCGAATTCGCTGCTGGTCGAGCCGTCCATGAAGTCGATATGGGCGCTGTCATATTTGGAGTAGCGATATTCGATCTTGGCGAAGGTGTTGGCGTTGAGCGCGCGCTCCACGCCGCCGCCGACGCGCCAGCCGTCCAGCTTGAACGAGGTGTCGGTGACCTGGTTGGTGTCACCGGCGAGCACGCCCAGCTTGGTGTTGGTGTAGCCGCCCTTCACATAGATGAGGGTCGAGGGATCGGCGAGGATACCGGCGCGGGCACCGATATAGAGATCGCGGCCCTGCTTGACGCGGCCATAGCCGAACTGGTCGGTGAAGTCGTTGCGGCTGCTCTTGGCGGTGGAGTCGGTGAACTCGCCCTCGACGCCGACGACGGCGCCGCCGACATTCACGTCATAGCCCGCGCCGACACCATAGAGCAGGCCGTCGATCTTCTGATCGTCGCTGCCATTGTCATTGTCGATCGAGCTGCCGGCCCCGGTATGATCATAGCCCAGGATCGCTTCGACGCGCGGGCCGGTGAAGGTCGGGGTGGCATCCTGTGCGAGCGCCGGCGCGGCGACTGCACCACCGGCCAGCAAAGTGGCGACCATCAACTTACGCATAAACATCACTCCGTTGTCTTTCTCTTCCCCTTGGGGGTGAGACGCTCAAGCCGGAGCGGTCATATTTGTTTCATGAACCTCAGATAAACAGCTGATAATGTGGCATTAATGCCACGAAACCCGCTCAGTTCGGCGCGTTCCCGTGGGCCGGGAGCGACGAAATGAGGCCGCCTTCCTTCAGCATTCCACGACATTGACGGCCAGGCCGCCAAGCGATGTCTCCTTGTAACGGCTGGCCATGTCCTCACCGGTCTGGCGCATCGTCTCGATCACCGCGTCGAGGCTGACGATGTGACGGCCATCGCCCTGGAGGGCGAGATAGGCGGCGTTGATCGCCTTCACCGCGCCCATGGTGTTGCGTTCGATGCAGGGGATCTGGACGAGGCCGCCGATCGGATCGCAGGTGAGGCCCAGATTATGTTCCATGCCGATCTCGGCGGCATTTTCGACCTGGCTGTTGGTGCCGCCCAGCACGGCGGCGAGGCCAGCCGCCGCCATCGAGCAGGCGACGCCGACTTCGCCCTGGCAGCCCATTTCGGCGGCCGAGATGGAGGCGCGCTTCTTGTAGAGGAAGCCCATGGCGGCGGTGGTGAGGAGGAAGCGGCGTTCCCCTTCCCGATCGGCACCGGGCACGAAGCGGCGATAATAATGGAGCACCGCCGGGATCACGCCGGCCGCGCCGTTGGTGGGTGCGGTGACGACCCGGCCGCCGGCGGCATTTTCCTCATTCACGGCGAGTGCGAACAGGCTGACCCATTCGAAGATCTGGGCGGGGCCGACGCTGGCGCCCTGCAACCGCAGCTTGTTATGGATCGCCTTGGCCCGGCGGCGCACCTTGAGCCCGCCGGGCAGCAGGCCTTCTTCTTTCAGGCCGCGATCGATCGAGGCGGACATGGCGTCGATCACGCTGTCGAGGAAGGCCTCGGTCTCTCCCTGGGCGCGCCAGGCGCCCTCGTTGCGGAGAACCAGCGTGGCGATGCTAAGGCCGGTCGCCTCCCCCTGCGCCAGCAGTTCGGCGCCGGACGAGAAGGGAAAGGGCTGAACCACATTATGGCCGAGCGGAATATCCGGGTCGGCGGGAATGGCGCCAGGCAGCACCGCGCCGCCGCCGATCGAATAATAGTCGCGCACCAGCGGTTCGTCCCGGCCCGGCAGCCAGGCGGTGAAGCGCATGCCGTTGCTGTGCGCCTCCAGAAATTCGCCCATGCGGAAGACGAGGTCGCGCGCTTCCTCGAACGGCACCCAGTCGAGATGGGCGCTGCCGGCGCGAATGCGGCCATCGTCGCGGATCGCCTGAAGGATGGCGGGGATGGCATCGGGATCGACATTTTCAGGGCTGTGACCCGACAGGCCGAGCAGGATCGCGCTGTCGGTGGCATGGCCCCGGCCGGTCAGCGCCAGCGACCCGTAAAGTTCGCACTGCACCCGCACCGGACAGGTGGGCAGCGTATCCATGAACATCAGCGCGGCGCGCATCGGCCCGACCGTGTGCGAGCTGGACGGGCCGATGCCGATGGTGAACAGGTCCATCACGCTGATCGCGGCGGCGCTGTCGATGCGCGATTTGGTCACGTCAATAATCCTTGGAAATACGCAGGTTGGCGCTCTGGCGGCCGAGGGTGGAAATGGCGCCTAGCAGGGACAGCCAGCGTGTCACCTGATATTCCATCCGGGTGGCGCTATAGCCCTGCCCGTCGCTGATCAGTTCGACATAGGTCTTGCGGGTCAGATATTTGCCGGCGGCGAGCGAAGTGCCCTGCCCCTGGGTCGGATCGGCCGCGATGAT
Source organism: Sphingobium salicis subsp. salicis (assembly GCF_049472635.1). NCBI lineage: Bacteria > Pseudomonadati > Pseudomonadota > Alphaproteobacteria > Sphingomonadales > Sphingobiaceae > Sphingobium > Sphingobium salicis. The sequence goes on along the minus strand of NZ_JAYRCS010000001.1, from coordinate 774,077 downwards.
GCGCAGACGATCCAGGCCAGCCGCCTTGCGCACCGCATTGATCGGATCAAGCCCGCCCTCGCCCTGAAGCGAGCCGACCGCCGAGGCGAGCTGGAGCGCTTCGGGCGCGGACAGGTTGGTGATCGAGGTGCCGAACAGGATGCGCGAGAGCAGTTCGTCCTGCGGCAGCGAGGGCACGGAGTTGAAGCTGATGTCGGGCTTGAGGCCGGTGCCGCCGACATGGATGGTGGCGGTGAGATCACTGACGTCCGCCTCCGCATCGATGTCGAGCGTCGGGTTGACCGGGGTCTTGCCGTCGAACTGGATCCGGCCTTCGCGCAGTTCGAAGCGGCGGCCGGCAAATTCATAATTGCCACGCACCAGTTCGGCCCGGCCGGCGATCGCCGGATTGGTGACGGTGCCGCCGATATTGAGATCAGCGCGCCATTCGCTGTCGAGGCCCAGGCCGGTCACGGTCAGGCGATTGCGCGCCCGCGCCTTGACCGCCATGGTCCAGGGGACGGTGGTGCGTGGCCGTTCGATCTCCTCGCCGCGCCGGTTGATCTCGATCACCTTGAGTTCGGGGATCTGGGCGACGGCGGCGGCGCGACCCATGGTGAAGCGGCTCCTGTTGAGGGTGACGTCGCCGCCAATCTCCCCGCCCTTGCCGTCGGAGCGGATGGTGAGCGGGCCGGTGACGGTGGCGGCGATATCGTCGCGCTCCAGCAGCGCGGCATTGTCCGCCTGGAAGGCGAGGTCCATGCCGACGCCGCCAATGCCGTTGAAGGTGAAATTGCCGGTGCCGGTCACGCTGCCGCCATTCTGGGCATTGGCGGTGAAGCTGGAGAAGACCAGTTGCGCCCCGGCGAACCGGGCGCGCGCCTTGACGTTGCGCAGGCGCATGCCGGTGACCGGGCTGTTGAGTGCGGCATTGTCGGTCGCGAGCGAGCCGGTGATGACCGGATCGGCAAGCGTGCCATGCGCGTCGGCGGTGACGCTGACCGGGCCGGCAATGTCGACAATCTCGACGCCAGTGAGGCGCCAGAGCGTGTCGGCGGTGCCGTTGAAGCGCAGCTGCGCGATCAGCGGCGCACCGTTGAGCCGTTCGACCAGGCTGCCGGTCGAGATGAGCGGGGTGAGCAGCGCCTGGCCACGGCCGATGGTCTGGCCGTCGGCGACGAAGACCATGCGGGTGGCGAGCCGGTCGAGGGTAAGGACGGCGTTGACGCCGACATCGACCGGGCGGGAACTCAAGGACAGGCCCGAGCGGGACAGGCCACGGATGCGCAATTCCGCCTTGCCGGTCGGCAGACCACCGCGCGGGCGGCTGTAGCTCAGCGTGCCGGTGGCCATGCCGCCCAGCCCCAGATTGTCATAGGCGATGTCGAGCAGGGCGAGCGGCATCTTCTGCGCGCGCGCCTCGATCCGGGTGGTTTCGCCGCCCAGTTCGCCCGCCAGTTGCAGCGTGCCGCCGGCATAGCTGATGGTCGCGGGCGACAGGCGCCAGCCATCCTCGGCACGGGTGAAGAGCGCCGCGCGGGTCAGGCGGATCGGCCGCTTGTCGATCGTGCCGCTGGCCGACAGGCGGACCCGGTCGAGATCGACCTGGGCCTCGCCCTTGAGGTCGAACAGGCGGCCGCGCTGGCCCGAGAGATTGCCCGAGACCTTGCCGCGCCCGTCGACCAGCGCGGCGGTGGCGTCGAGCCGACCGAGCAGCATGCCGCCGACGTGAAGGCCGCGTGCCTGGGCGGTGGCGTTGATCGAGGTGCCATCAGGATCGAGCAGGATGGTGGCGTCGAGCGAGCCGCGCCGCACGGCGATGGTCGAAGGGCCGTCGAAGCTGGCATCATTGGCGTCGAGATCGAGCTTCAACTGCTGGATACCGCCGACCGGCTGGAAGCCGATCGTGCCGCTGACCGGGCCGGCGACCAGCAACTGGCCGTCGAGGCCGCCGGTGACGGGGCGGATGTCGCCGCTGGCGGTGACGCCCGAGACGGCGATGCGCGCGACGCGGACCACCGCCTGACCGCCGGGCGGCAGCAAGATGCGGCCTTCGCCGGTGAACGGGCCGAGCGTCGAACCGCCATTGGCGGTGAAGCTGTAATTGCCGTCGGCGCCGGGCAGAAATTCGCCGCGCACGTCGCGCAGGCCGAGCGCATCCATCGGCCGCGCAAGCTGGACATGAACGATCGGCCGGTCGATCTTGCCATCGAGCACGACATTGACCGGGCCATATTGCTTGTGGCTGCCATTGCCTTCGAGATGGACGGTGCCGTCGCGGTGGCGCACGCCCTTGGCATTGAGGCTGATGAGCGGCGCGTCGAGCTTCATGTTGGAGAAGCCGATCTCGCCGCCGGGCAATAGGGCGAGCGCGCTGCGGACCGTGGGCAGGCCGCCGCCCAGCCCCCTGAGAAAGGCATTGTCGAGCCGGCGGACCTTGGCCACGGCATTGCCCGACAGGCCGAAGGCGCCATTGGCGCCGGGGGCCGCACGCAGTTTCGAGTCCAGATCGACGATGCCGAGGCCGCGGATGAAGAGACCGCTGATCCGGCCGTCGATGCCGACATCATAACGGCCGCTCTTGAGGTCGGCCATGACCAGCAGCTTGCCGTTCAGGCGGTCCGACCGGAAGGGCATGGGGTTGCTGACGATCTGCTGCCCCTTGAGTTGCAGCACGCCGTCGAGCGCGAAATTGCGGACGATGCCGGCGACCAGATCGCCCTGCCCGTCGAGGCTGCGGGCGCGCAGCCGGACCGGCAGCAGCACCGGCCCGCTTTTTGCCTGACGGCCCTTGCCGTCGATGCGGACATCGTTGATCTGGGTCTTGCCGAAGGCAAGCTGGCGCGCGGTGAGCAGATATTCATAGCCAAAGCCAGCGAACGGACCGTCGAGCCGGACCTTCGCCACCACGTCGCGGCCGCGCATATCCTTGAGCAGCGCTTCAGGCCGGGCGAGGTTCATGTCGAGGCGCAGATTGTCGAAGGCGTTGTTGCGCAGGTCGATGGCGCCGTCGGCGATCAGGTCGATCGCCGCCGAGCGCAGCGTGAGCCTGCCATCGACCACCCGGTCGGCGAGCGTGCCCTGCGCACCGATGGTCAGGCGCGGCGAAGCGAGGCGCGGCAGCAGGCCCTTGCCGGGAATGGCACTGCCCTCGATCGTGCCCTGGATGGTGTAGGCGCCGCTGCGCGCGCCGAGTTTCAGGTCGGCGACGGGGTTGCCGGCCAGGGTGGCGGCGAGGCGGCCATCCCATCTGGTCCAGCGCCCCTTGCCGCTGATGCGCAGATTCCCGTCCTGATTGAGGCCGGCCATCGCCGCCAGCACGCCGCCCCTGGGCGCGTTGACGGTGACCGCTAGGTTGAACCTGTCATCGTCGGGCCGGCTGTCGAGCGTGAGGTTCAGCGCATCCTCCGCACCGATCACGCGGGCCGACAGGTCGATGATCGCGCGGCCGCCGCGAATGTCCGCATCGCCCGACAGGGTCGCCAGTTCGACCTTGCCGGTGACGGCGGGCGCGACCGTCAGCCGATCGACCGAGAACTGCATCAGGCGGATGTCGAAGCCCGGCAGGATAGGCCCCTGCCGCTCGCTGGGATTGAGCTTGGGCAGTTTGTGCAGGGTCGCCTGCGGGATCACCAGCCGGTCGATGTCGAGCCGGTTGGAAAGCCAGGCGAAGGGCCACCAGTCCAGCTCCACCCGCGGCGCGTCGAAGAAGCGGCCCTTGGGATCGGACAGGACGAGGCCGCGCAGCACCGCCTTGCGATAGATGCTGCCCTCGATCCGGTCGACATGGATGCGCAGGCCCGAGGGCGGGCTGACGGCGGCGATACGCGAGACGAGGAAGCGGTGTCCGGGCGTGCTGTCGAGCCAGGCCAGCGTGGCCACCACGACCAGCAGCGCGAGCGCCAGTGCGCCAGCCAACCAGCGCTGCCAGCGCCCGTCCCAGGCGCGGCGGCGCGGCGGCGCGGCGGGTGGCGGCGGCACGGGCGGCTGGCTGTCGGGCGGCGGCGTGGCCATCAGAAGGCCTGCCCCAGCGAGACATAGACGGCGACCTTGGCATCGCCCGGCTGCGGATTGATCGGCGTGCCGACATCGACGCGGATCGGGCCGAAGCTGCTATAATAGCGCACGCCAAGCCCCGTGCCGACGCGCAGGTCGCGGAAGCGCGGCAGGAAGGTGGTGGAGATATTGCCCGCGTCGAGGAAGGGCACGACGCCGAAATTGCCGAAGCGGATGCGTGCTTCGGCGGAAAATTCGATCAGGCTCTTGCCGCCGACCGGATCATCGTCCGGGCCGTAGCGCGGGCCGATCGCCTGATAGCCATAGCCGCGTACCGACGCGCCGCCGCCGGCATAGAAGCGCCGCGAGGGCGCGATACGATCGACCGTGGAGCCGAGGATGGTGCCGAGCCGGGTGCGCCCGGCGAGCACGACACGATCATTGATCGGCTGATAGGCGCTGGCGTCGACCTGCGCCTTGGCATAGCCGAAGGTCGAACCCTGGAAGGAGAGTTCGGGGCTGAGGCGGCCGCCGAGGCGGAAGCCCTTGCTGGGGTTGAGCAGGTCGTCGCTGCCATCATAGGTGAGGCTGAGCGGCACCGCGCCGATGAAGAAGGTACGGCGGCTGCCGCCGGAAAAGGCGTCGGCTTCGTCCGAGGCGATGAGTTCGGCACCGACGCGCCAGACCCAATGTTTCTGGAACAGGATGTTGGTCTGCCGCTCCAGCCCGCCTGACAGGGTGATGGTGCGCGCGTCATAGGCGTCGCGGCGGATATTGCTGTAGGAAACAAGCCCGGTCAGCACATGGTCGCGCTCGCGGAAATTGTTGCGGCGATAGGTCGCCTGCGCCGTCTGTTCCTGGGTGCCGAGAACGCCGCGCAGGGTGAGCGATCCTTCGGGCGGGAAGAGGTTGCGATGCTGCCAGCTGACCTCCGCGCGATAGCCTTCGCCCGTGCCATAGCCCAGTTCGCCCGCAATGGTGCGCATCGGCGCCGGGCGCAGATCGACATCCAGGTCGACATGTTCGCCATCGCCCGCATCCTTCGGCGTCAGGGTGACGGAGGAGACGAGGCCGGTGGTGACGATGGCGCGGCGCAGATCCTCCACATCGGTGGCGCGGTAGGTTTCGCCGGGTTCGAAGCGGGCCATGCGCTGGAGATGGCGGGCGCTGAACACATCATCATTGTCGAGCAATATCTGGCCGAAGCTGCGATAGCCGCCGGGCGTGACGATGATGTCGAGATCGCCGTTGCGCGCTTCATGGTCGATCCGCACTTCGGGTTCGTCCACCCTGGCAAAGGGATAGCCATTTTCGCCCAGCGCCGTCGCCAGCGCGGTCTGGCCCGCCAGGATGCGGTCGGCGTTGATCGGATCGCCCGACTTCATCGTGAAGGCGCCGCGCAGCGTCTCCTCCCGCGGGCCGGTTTCGGCGAGGCCGGCAATCTCCACCGTGTCGAGGAGATAGAGCGGGCCCGGCGTGACATCGAAGATGACGGACAGCTTGTCGCTGCCGGCGGGCGGCGGCGCGACGCTGCCGCGCACCCGCGCGGCATAATAGCCGTCGGCGCGCAGCAACCGGTCGAGCAGGTCGCTGTCCTCCTTCACCCGGCGGTTGATCTGGGCAAGGTTGGCGGCCTTCCCCTCCGACTGGTGCAGCACCGAGAGACTGTCGAAACGGGTCGCGATCTGATTGTCGCCGATCGCGTCGATACCGCGCAGGGTGACGCCATATTTGCGCTCCTCCCCGGCGTCGGTGAAGGTGACGACCTCCTCGGCCGGGCCTGTATCGGCGGCGTCGGCGGCCTGCTGTGCCGGCTGATCGGGGGTATCGGGTTCGCTGGCTGCAACCGGATCCTCCGGCAGCGGGGCGACCGTATCGGGCTGGCCCATGTCGGGCCAGTCGATGCCGATGTCGGGCATGGCATCGAGCGATGCGGAGGGATCGACCGGCGGGCTGGCGGGATCGGCAGCGGGATCAGGCGCAGGCTGGGCCGCCTGCGCGAACGCAGTGCCGGCGGTGCAAAGCGCCAGGGACAAGAGACATAGCCCTGCGGCGCGCGGATCAACGGGAAAGCGGCGCCCTGTCCGCAAGCCATGGGTCATGCGACCGGTCTAGACCAAGTCGGGGCGATTATGCCAGCCAAGAGATGGCGATGGCCCAATGGTCAGAAGGCGGTGTTGAGCCGATCCATGAGTGCACGGGCCGGACTGTCGGCCAGCGGCGCGTCCGGCGACAGCATCCGTTCCTCCAGCCGCGCGACCCGGCCATAAAGCTCCTGGCTCGCCTCGATCAGCGAACGGGCGGCGAAGGGGAAGTCACCGGCAATGCCCGGATCGGTGGCGGTGGCGCGGCCGAGCCGATATTTCTCATCGGCCACGTCCGCATCGCCAATCTCGCCGCGCTGCCAGGCGCGCTGGCTGAGCAACCAGGCGATGATGTGCATCAGCCGGGTCGTGACCTTCAGCGATTCACAGGCGAAGGAGACGCGGCGCAGCGGATCGTCGGCGGCAAACTGCCCGGCCTCTTCCGCGTCGAAATAGGAGCGCGCCTCATCCGCCATCACCATCGCCTCCATATAGAGGCCATCGACGAGGCGGCGATGAAGGCCGGGATCAAGGGCGGCTGCGTTGCGCATAGGCCTAGCTGACATATCGCGGTGCGATTGTCAGGGCCGTGGATGGCGCCGGAAGCCCGCCTGTCCCATTTGGGATCGCTTTACGCCGCAGTCCCGCAATTTTGCGACGCGGCGGACGCATCAGGCGATGATGTCCGGGACCAGCGCATCTTCGAGCGCAACGATCTCATCACGCAGCCGCAGCTTGCGTTTCTTGAGGCGCGCGACCTGCATCTGGTCGCCCACCCCGCCGTCGACCAGCGCCGCGATCGCAGCGTCGAGATCGCGATGCTCGACCCGCAGCAGCTCCAACCGGCGCATAATGTCTTCGCGGCTCACCAAGCCCCCGCCTTCTGAACCCAACATAGCCTCTCCTGATAGCCCGGCGCGGACGCGCGGGCCATCGCAATTTTACCGACGGCCCATCGCAAAGCGCGAATCATCGCGAGACAGGTCCGCCGAATCATGATCTACTTCGTCATCCATCACCCTCGTAAGGAGAATGTCATGGAAAATTCCCACGTTTCAGCTCTTTCCGCAAAGCATGCCGGGCTCGAAGCCCGGATCAAGGCCGAGTCGAGTCGGCCGATGCCCGACGACATTCTCGTCGCCTCGCTGAAGAAGCAGAAATTGCGGGTCAAGGAAGAGATGCAGGGCCGACATTAAGCCCGTTCCGCACGGAAAAGGCCGGGGCCGGATCACCGGACCGGCCATTTTCCTGCCAGCGGGACGCACAGCATCGGTCCAGCCGGAACGCCGGCCAGATTTTCGACATAGTGCAACGGATGACGCCTAGCCGGGGAAGATGACCTGGCGATGACAGGCGTTCAGCGTGGCAGCCTTCGCCTAGCGCTCGCCCCAAGTGGAGGCGTCGCGGCGGCGTGGAACAGGCCGCATATGAAAAGCCCCGCGCGGCGAACCGGCGGGGCCTTTTGCCAGCCCATTTATATCATCGGTATCAGCGGCGCGTGATCGTCGCGGAACGCAGATAGTCCGGCAGGGCCTGCCGCGACACGCCGTTGGCGACCGGCTTGCGCGCCAGTTGCGGGTCGATCGGCGCGTCGAAGGCAAAGCCGATCTTGTCATCACGCGACCAGGCGACCGAACCCTCGACCAGACCAACGCCGCGCAGTTCGAGACGAAGCCGCGTGCCGGCCGGGATGGCGCGTTCGCAATCCGCCATCAGGCCGGTGGCCGACAGATTGCGCACGCGCGCCTTTCCCAGATCGACGCCATCCAGCGTGCTGAGGCTGGTGAGCAGGAACAGGCTGTCGCGCGGCGCGGAACGAGCCGGTCCCCGATCAGAATTTCCCGTTTCCTTGTCCATGACTATTCCCGCAAAATGACACTTGGCCAACAGGATAGTCATGCGACGTGGAGAAAGGGTTAACCGCCACAGGGGGTTAATCGTCGCGGGAGACTTTTTCCTGACGCTCGTGCCGCTCCTGTGCCTCGACCGTCATGGTCGCGATCGGACGGGCTTCCAGCCGGCCCAGCGAGATCGGCTCGCCGGTGACTTCGCAATAGCCATATTCGCCTTCATCGATACGGCGGAGCGCCGCGTCGATCTTGGAGATCAGCTTGCGCTGGCGGTCGCGGGTGCGCAGTTCGATCGACCAGTCGGTCTCACTCGATGCGCGGTCATTGAGGTCGGGTTCGCGCAGCGGCTCATTCTGCAGCACGGCGAGCGTGCCTTCCGCTTCCGACAATATCTGTTTCTTCCAGTCCCAGAGACGCTGCCGGAAATATTCCTGCTGCAGGGGGTTCATGAATTCTTCGTCAGCCGACGGACGATAATCGTCCGGGAGTGTTACGGTCGATTTTGGCGGCTTCACACCGTCTTTATCGGAATTCAGTACCGATGCCATCTGGCTCTCCGACTCGAGAGGCCCCGGCGCTGTAAGTTCCGGGCGCCCATGACTTTTGTTTGAGCGGGCCTCATAGCCACCGCGACGAGGCGATACAAGCGGACAATGCGCACTCCGGCGCATCCCCTAGGTCGGCTAACCCGCCCGGAACGGACGGCGCGACTCCATCCGGGTTTTCCCCGATCCGGCCATCGGGATGTCCACGCAGCCCATCCTTAACGTTCCACAATGACACGTTAACCTTTCCAATTGACTCAAACGCCCGATTTTTCGGACCTTTTACGGCGCAAAGATGGTTAATGCCCTTGCAGTTAACGCTTTATTTTGCGTTGGTATGCAGTAGGGAATGGCAGGGTTCACGCTACGGAAGGGTCCGATGGCGCGAATGGGTAAACAGGACTAGAGAAGATCCTATGTCGGTTCGGATGGCTTTGGCAAAATTGTGCGCCTGCACTTGTGGCGGCGCCATCATTGGCGGGGGCGCCGTCCATGTGGCGGAAAATGCGCGTCCGGCAACGGTCTACAGCACCAAGAGTGTGAAGGCCAAGCCGCGCCAGCGCGTCCTGGCCACGGCCAAGCGCCCGCCGGCCAAGAAGCCCGCCCCGATCCGCTTGACCGTGACCACGCCGTCGCCGCCCATCCCGCTGCCCCCGCCGCCGGTGCAGGCCGCTTTGCCCCTGATGGCTGGCGGGCCGACCCCGACCGCAGCACCGATCGGCGGCAGCAGCGGCTTTGGCGGCAGCAGCGGTTTCATCGGCGGCTTCTTTGGTGGCGGTAGCAGCGGTGGCGGCACGGTGGTGATCTCCACCACCGGTTCGACCGGTTCGAGCGGTTCCAACTCGCCCACGCCGCCGACATCGACGACCAGCGGTTCGGATTCGCCGACCCCGCCGACGTCGACCTCCAGCGGCACGACGTCGACCACGACGACCTCGACGTCGACCTCCACATCGACATCGACCTCTACGTCCACATCGACGTCTACCTCTTCCTCGTCGGGCGCGACATCGACTTCCACGTCCAGTTCGACCTCGACCGGATCGTCGAGCTTCGGCAGCACGTCGTCGAGCAGCTCGACCAGCAGTTCCACGTCGACCTCGACGTCGTCGGGCACCTCTTCGGGCACGCCGCCGCCGCCCGCGCCGCCGCCGCCGACCGATGTGCCGGCGCCGCCAATGGTGCTGCTGTTCGGCGCCGGTGCCGCCGCGCTGCTGATGCGCAAGCGCCTGGCCGATCGCAATACGGAATTGTCGATCGAGGGCCACGGCCCGGCCAAGCCGATCCCGATCATCCGCACCGGCAATATCTGATAAAAGAAAAGGGCGGCCCTGGGGCCGCCCTTTTCTTTTATCGGATAAGCTCTCCCGCTCAACTGCGGGCGATGATCTTCTCGATCTCACCGACCGGATGATTGGCCAGATCCTTGGCGATCTCGCCGACCAGCCGGTCCTGCACTTCCTTGTGATAATGTTTGCGCATCTCGCCCAATGCCGTGGGCGGGGCGACGATGATCAGCTTCTCATAATCCTGGGCAAAGGCGCGGCGCTTGAGCAGGTCTGCCGCCTCCGCCGCGAAGCGTGCCTCCTCCAGTTCATGGAAATCGGTCTGTTCCATGCTGCTGCGATGGCTGCCAACCGAATTGAAGGCGCGGCCGGGCGCGTCCGATGCCTGGTCCCGGTCGGCCGGATTATCCTGCACCTTCACTTCTTCCGCCTCCAGCTGGGGAAAGGCGCGGTCGCCCTTGTTGCGGAAGAAGAGCAATTTGCGCCCGTCCGCCACCAGCACCATCGCATCATGATCGATCTGCATCGCCTTCTCCTTCATTTTGTGGATGCATCACCAACGGGCGAAGGCGCACAGGGTTGCGTGGCCTCGTTCACGACGGCATAGGGCAGCGATGCACGACATCCGCTTCATCCGCGAAAATCCCGCCGCTTTCGACGCCGCCCTGGCGCGCCGTGGCCTGGCCCCGCTGTCCGCCGACATATTGGCGCTGGACGAAAAGAGCCGCGCGCTCAAGACGGAGCTGCAGCAGGGGCAGGCCCGCCGCAACGAAGCGAGCAAGGCGATCGGCCAGGCGATGGCGGCCAAGGACATGGCAAAGGCCGAGGCGCTGAAGGCCGAGGTCGCGGCGCTGAAGGAAGGCACGCCCGCGCTGGACGCGGAAGAGGCCGAGGTCGGTGCGGCGCTCAACGCCATGCTGGCGGCGATCCCCAACCTGCCCGCCGACGACGTGCCGCAAGGCGAGGATGAAGCCGGCAATGTCGAGTTGAGCCGCTGGGGCAATATCCGCGCATTCGATTTCGCACCGCAGGACCATGCCGATTTCGGCCCGGCGCTGGGGCTGGATTTCGAGGGCGGCGCGGCGCTGTCGGGCGCGCGCTTCACCGCATTGCGTGGCCAGATGGCGCGGCTGCACCGGGCGCTGGCGCAATATATGCTGGATACCCAGAGCGCGACCAACGGCTATGAGGAAACCAACCCGCCGCTGCTGGTGCGCGACGAGGCGCTGTTTGGCACCGGCCAGTTGCCCAAATTCGCCGAGGATCTGTTCCGCACCACCGATGGCCGCTGGCTGATCCCGACCGCCGAAGTGTCGCTGACCAATCTGGTCGCCGAACAGATCGTGCCGACCGACGCCCTGCCGGTGCGGCTGACCGCGCTGACCCCCTGTTTCCGGTCCGAGGCCGGGTCGGCCGGGCGCGACACGCGCGGCTTCATCCGCCAGCATCAGTTCGAGAAGGTCGAACTGGTCGCGATCTGCGCGCCCGAGGAATCGGACGCCGAGCATGAGCGGATGGTGCAGGCGGCCGAAGGCATCCTCCAGGCGCTGAACCTGCCCTATCGCAAGATGCTGCTGTGCAGCGGCGACATGGGCTTTAGCGCGCGCAAGACCTATGACCTGGAAGTCTGGCTGCCGAGCCAGGCGACCTATCGCGAGATCAGCTCCGTATCCAACTGCGGCGATTTCCAGGCGCGGCGGATGAACGCCCGCTACAAGCCGGAGGGAGAGAAGGCGACACGCTTCCTCCATACCCTCAATGGATCGGGCCTGGCGGTGGGTCGCACGCTGGTCGCGGTGCTGGAAAATTACCAGCAGGCCGACGGCAGCGTGATCGTTCCCGAGGTGCTGGCCCCCTATATGGGCGGCATCACCAAGCTGGAGCCGCGATAAGAAAAGGCCTCAAGCAAGGAAACGGGCGATGCGCATCCTCCTCACCAATGACGATGGCGTCCATGCGCCGGGGCTGAAGGTGCTGGAGGCGATCGCCCGCACCCTGTCCGACGATATCTGGATCGTCGCGCCAAGCGAGGAGCAGTCCGGCGCGGGCCACAGCCTGACGCTGACCCGGCCGCTGCGCATCCGCAAGCATGGCGAGAAGCATTATAGCGTCACCGGCACGCCGACCGACGCGGTGATGATGGCGGTCGGCCATCTGATGAAGGACGCCAAGCCCGACCTGGTCCTGTCGGGCGTCAATCGCGGCGCCAACCTGGCCGAGGACGTGACCTATTCAGGCACCGTCGCCGCCGCGATGGAGGGTGCGATATCGGGCATCAAGTCGATCGCGCTGAGCCAGGTCTATGCCCGTGAGGCGATGGGCGACGCCGTGCCCTTTGCCGCCGCCGAAGCCTGGGGCGAGCGGGTGCTGCGCCCGCTGATCGCGATGCCGGCCAGCCCGCGTCTGTTGTTCAACGTCAATTTCCCCGCGATCGCCCCGGACAGGGTGAAGGGCGTGCGCGTGGTGCGGCAGGGCTTCCATGACATCGATCGGACGAAGATCATCGAGGGCACCGATCCGCGCGGCTATCGCTATTACTGGTTTGGCCTGGGGCGGAGCGATTCCGCGCCCGAGGGAACCGATCTGGCGGCCATCGCAGATGAGTATATCGCGGTGACGCCACTCCATTATGATCTGACGCAGGATGGCGCGCTGGCGGCGACGGCGCAGGCATTTTCGGACTGACTTACGCTCCGGGGGGAGACCATATGGCTGGACATTCAAGGGGGCGGCGCTGGCTGCCCATGGCGCCGCTGCCGCTGCTGCTGGCGGGTTGCATCCCTGCCCCGGTGCAGGACAGCGCCCCCTATGCCGCCCCCCTGCCCCCGGCCCAGCCGGCGCCCGCCATTCCGCCATCGCCCAGCATGCCGCCGCAACCGGTCAAGCCCGAACCGCAGATGATCGAGCGCAAACCGGTCTGGACGGCGCAGCAGGTGACGGCGAATGCGCGGACGGTGGCCGCCAGCACCTATAGCGTGCAGCCGGGCGACACGCTGCGCGGCATCGGCAACCGCACCGGCGCGGGATCGGACGCGATCGCGCGGGCCAATGGGCTGGCGCCGCCCTATGCGCTGCGGCCGGGGCAGAGCCTGTCGATCCCCGGCGGGCGCTATCATGCGGTGGCAGAGGGGGAGACCGGCATCGCCATCGCCGTGGCCTATGGCGTGCGCTGGAGCGACATTGTCGACATCAATGGCCTGACCGAACCCTATGTGCTGCGGCGCGGGCAGCGACTGCTGCTGCCCGATGGCGAGATGCCGGCCGCGCCGGTGGCGGCGCAGCCGGTGCGGCCGGCCGCATCCAGCCTGGAGCAGCGCGCCGCCGCCTTCCGCATCGATATCGACGATGTGCTGACCGGCGGCCAGCCTGCCGTCGCGGAGGAGAAGCCCCGCACGGTGGCCAAGGCCCAGCCCCGCCCCCTGCCCTCCAATGTGCCGATCGCCCAGCCCGGCGGCTTTTCCGGCCAATTCGCCTGGCCGCTCAAGGGCAATATAATCTCGCGCTTCGGCCCCGGCGAAAGCGGCGCCAAGAATAACGGCATCGACATTGCCGCGCCGATCGGCACGCCGATCCGGGCCGCGGCCGACGGCGTCGTCGCCTATGCCGGCGACAGCATCGCGGTGTTCGGCGGCCTCATACTCATCACCCATGGCAGCGGCTGGGTCAGCGCCTATGGCCATGCCAACCGGATCGACGTGGTGCGCGGGCAGAAGGTGACGAAGGGCCAGGTGATTGGCCTCAGCGGCGACACAGGCTATGCCAGCAAGCCGAAGCTGCATTTCGAGCTGCGCAAGGACCGGGTGCCGATCAATCCCATGACCCAATTGCCCACCCCATGAAGATCGCGCCGCCGCCTTCGGCATCGCCCATGGCCGGCTTTCTGAGGCGGCGATCGGCGCTGCCGGTCTGGGCGGACCTCGCCTGGCGAGTGGTGCTGGTCTTTGGCCTGATCGCGATCGTGCTGGCGCTCCACTGGTTCGGGCGCGACGGTCTCAAGGACAATTATGACGACCAGATCAGCTTCATCGACGTGCTCTATTTCACCACGGTCACCGTCACCACGGTCGGCTATGGCGATATCGTCCCAGTCTCGCCCGAAGCGCGCCTGTTCGAATCCATCTTCGTCACGCCGATCCGGCTGTTCGTCTGGATCATTTTCCTCGGCACCGCCTATAATCTCTTCTTCCGCAACATCCTCTACAGGTGGCGCATGGCACGCATTCAGGCCGATCTGCACAATCATATCGTCGTCACCGGTTTCGGCACCAGCGGCCAGGAGGCGGTGAACGAACTGCTGGCGCGCGGCACCGACCCGCGCGAGATCGTGGTGATCGACGGCAGCGAAAAGGCGCTGGACCATGCCGAGGCGCTGGGCTGCAACGTGCTGTGCGGTGACAGCACGCGCGACAAGACGCTGAAGGATGTCGCCATCCACCGTGCCCGCACGATGATCGTGTCGGCCGGGCGCGACGACACGTCGATCCTGATTACGCTGACCGCGCGCCACCTGGCCCCGCGCCTGCCGATCAGCATCGTCGTGCGCAACGAGGATAATGAAGTGCCCGCGCGCCAGGCCGGCGCCACCACGGTCATCAACCCGGTCAGCTTTGCCGGGCTGCTGCTGGCCGGCAGCACCAGCGGCAAGCATATCGCCGACTATATGGCCGATCTTGCCGCATCGGGCGGCCGGGTGAAGCTGCACGAACGGCCAGTGCTGCCGCAGGAAATCGGCCAGCCGCTTTCGGCGATCGGCACCGGGCTTGGCGTGCGCATCTATCGCGGCGACCATCCGATCGGCTTCTGGGAGGAAGGCGCGCGAGCGCTCCAGACCGGCGACTGCATCATCGAGATCGTGGAAGAAACCGGCGCCACGCCCCGCGCTGACGATCAATAGGTTCAAATCAGCGACAGACTGAACATGTTTGTTGCGTCACAGCAACATATGGCAAAATTCGTGCTACCCACGGTGCAGCGCAGCATGAGGCCAATTGCCTTGCTGTCATAGAATGGCAACACTCCCCCTCAGGTCTGATTTTTGAGGGGTAGAATATGCGCTTGAAAAATGTCCTGAAAACCGGCGTTCTGCTGTCCGCCTTCCTTTATAATGTACCGTCTTTCGCCCAATCCACCGCGCCGCAGGCCGAGGATGCCGGGGCCATCATCGTCACCGGATCGCGCATCCGCCAGAGCCCGCTGGACCAGGACAAGCCGATCGTCACGGTCGATCAGGAAGCGATCGCGCGGACCGGCCTTTCCTCGATCGCCGACGTGCTGCAGCGCATCCCGAGCGCTGGCGGCGGCCTCAACACCAAGGTCAACAATGCGGGCAATATCGGCGGTCCGCCCGACGGCACCGGCGTCAGCTCCGGCTCGGCCGAAATCGACCTGCGTTACCTGGGCGCCAAACGCACGCTGATCCTGGTCGACGGCATGCGCTATGTGAACGGATCGGCCGCCGGCGGCATTCCCGCCTCGGTCGACTTGAACTCCATCCCTGCCAGCATGATCGAACGGGTCGAGGTGCTGCAGTCGGGCGCCTCCCCGCTTTATGGCTCCGACGCGGTTGCCGGCGTCGTCAACATCATCACCAAGCAGTCGCAGAAGGGCCTCGACCTGTCCGCCCAGTTCGGCACCTATGAACAGGGCGATGGCGAAACCTATGACCTCAACGCCAGCTATGGCCTGCAGTCCGATAGGGTGTCGATCGTCTTTGGCGGCAATTATGTGAAGCAGCAGAGCGTCCGCACCGCCGATCGTTCCATCTCCCGCTTCCCCAATCCGGGCCAGACGAGCTGCGCCGACCCGATCGGCGGCTGTTCCGGTGCGACGCCCAACGGCCGCTTCATGATCGGCGACGAGGATCTGACGCTGATCGCGCCGGTCAGCGGGCGCCCGACCTATCCGGGGGACTTCAAGAATTTCACTTCGGCCGATCGCTATAATTTCGCGCCGGAAAATTATCTGCTGACGCCGTCGGAACGCTATGGCGGCTTCCTCAACGCCAAATTCGAATTTTCCGACAATGTCAGCCTGCGCACGCGGCTGGTCTATCAGCATCGCAGTTCGACCACCCAGGCCGCGCCGCTGCCGCTGTTCGTCGGCCCGGATGCGGGCAACGGCAATCTGCTCGACACGATCAGCATCGATGCGACCAATCCCTATAATCCGTTCGGCTTCACCTTGTCGTCGGGTGCCAATGGCGAGCCGGCGACCTATTCGCTGATCGCCCGTCGCTTCGTCGAGGGCGGCCCGCGTATCTTCAGCCAGGATGTCGACACCTTCACCATGCAATCGACGCTCGAAGGCTCCTTCGGGGTCGGCGACAAGACATGGTATTGGGACGTCAACGGCATGTATGGCAGCAATGACGCGCATCAGGTGTTCACCGGCAACCTGAACGCCGCCAAGCTGGCCCAGGCGCTGGGGCCAGTAGCGGGCTGCACCGGCGATTGCGTACCGTTCAACATCTTCGGCGGGGCCGGGTCGATCACCCAGGCCATGCTCGACTATGTGACCTTCGACCAGAAGGATCGCAGCACGCAGGAATTGTGGGACGCCACCGCCAACCTGTCGGGCGAATTGTTCGACCTGCCGGGCGGCGCGGTCGGCTTCGCCGTCGGCTACGAGCATCGCAACCAGCGCGCCAGCTACACCCCCGACCCGATCATCACCGCGGGCCTGGGCGCCGACGTGCCGACCAGCCCGGCCGCCGGCAGCTTCAATGTCGATGAAGTCTATGGCGAAATCCGCATCCCGATCCTCGCCGACGTGCCCTTCTTCCAGAAGCTGGAACTGGACGGCGCGGTGCGCCATTCCAACTATAGCAGCTTTGGCAGCAACACGACCTTCACCGTGTCGGGCCTGTGGAAACCGGTCAGCGACCTGCTGCTGCGCGGCGGCTATGCCGAGAGCCTGCGTGCGCCCAGCATCGGCGAAATGCATGCCGGCCGGTCGCGCACCGATCAGACGATCAACGACCCCTGCACCAGCGCAGCGGGCGGATCCTGGGACAATCCGACCGTGCGCGCCAACTGCATCGCCAATGGCGTGCCGGCCGATGGCAGCTATGACGAGCCGACCGGTGGCCAGCTGGGCGTCTTTTCCAGCGGCTCGACCAACCTGAAGCCGGAAACCGCCAAGACCTGGACCGCCGGCATGGTCTACAGCCCGGCCTGGGCACGCAACGGCTTTGCCAGCGCACTCAGCCTTGAGGTCAATTATTATAATATCCGCCTAAAGAACGCGATCGACTCGGTGCCTGCGACGCTGACGCTGCGCCGCTGCGCCTTCGATGCCGATCCGGTCAGTTGCGCATCGATCAGCCGCACGCCCAGCGGTCTGGTCGCCGGCATCGACGCCACGCTGCAGAATCTCAACGCCATCAACACCGACGGCATCGACGGATCTTTGATCTATCGCTCCAAGCCGGTGGGCGACGGCACGGTCGGCCTGACGGTCAATGCCGCCTATCTGCTGAGCTATGACATCAAGGCTCCGGCCGAGCTGAATGCACCGACCATCAAATGCGCCGGCACCGAACGCTGCGGTTCGGTCGACCAGGCCTATCCGCGCTTCAAGGCGACCACCACGCTCGACTATTCGGCCGATACCTGGGGCGTTTCCTTCACCGGCCGCTATATCAGCAAGGTGACCGAGAGCGACGGCCATGTCATGGGATCGACCTTCTATGGCGACATGCAGGCCTATTTCTCGCCGGCCTGGCTCGACCATCGCACCCGGCTGACGATCGGCGTCAACAACCTGTTCGACAAGGATCCGCCGGCCTGCTTCACCTGCGACAGCGCCAATTTCGACCCGACCACCTATGATGTGCCGGGCCAGTTCGGCTACATCCGCCTGTCCTACAAGATGTGATAGATTAGTCGCTTAGCCATGGCGAAGGGCGCGTCCATCCGGGCGCGCCCTTTGTCTTTTCGGCTACCCCGTGACATTTGGCGCAAAAATCCCTATGTGCGCGCCGATCATGGCAACCAAAATCCCAGACGCGCCGAAGATCGGCATGGTTTCGCTCGGCTGTCCGAAGAATCTGGTCGACTCCGAACGTATCCTGACCAAGCTGCGTTCCGACGGCTATCAGATGTCCGCCGACTATGCCGGCGCCGACGTCGTGCTGGTCAACACCTGTGGCTTCCTCGATTCCGCCAAGGAGGAATCGCTCGAGGCGATCGGCGAGGCCATGGCCGAAAATGGCCGCGTCATCGTGACTGGCTGCATGGGTGACGAAGCGGACGTGATCCGTGCGAAATTCCCGCAGGTGCTGGCCGTCACCGGCGCGCATCAATATGAGCAGGTGGTCAATGCGGTGCATGACGCATCGCCGCCCATCCCCAACGCCTTTGTCGACCTGGTGCCCGAAGGCGGGCTGAAGCTCACCCCGCGCCATTACAGCTATCTGAAGATTTCAGAGGGCTGCAACCATCGCTGCTCCTTCTGCATCATCCCGTCGATCCGTGGCGACCTGGTGTCGCGCCGGATCGACGCGGTGCTGCGCGAGGCGGAAAAGCTGGTCGCGGCCGGCACCAAGGAGTTGCTGGTCATCAGCCAGGACACCTCGGCCTATGGCGTCGACACCCGCCACGAACCGCGCATGTGGAAGGGCCATGAGGTCCGCGCCCATATGACCGACATGGCGCGCGAACTGGGCCAGTTGCGCACCGCGGACGGCGTCGCCCCCTGGGTCCGCCTCCACTATGTCTATCCCTATCCCCATGTCGACCATGTCATCCCGCTGATGGCGCAAGGGCTGCTGACGCCCTATCTCGACATTCCCTTCCAGCATGCTTCACCGAGCGTGCTGAAGGCAATGAAGCGCCCGGCCAATGAGGCCAAGGTGCTGGATCGCATCCGCAAGTGGCGCGACATCTGCCCGGACATCGCGATCCGTTCCAGCTTCGTCGTCGGCTTCCCCGGCGAGACCGAGGCAGACTTCCAGTATCTGCTCGACTGGCTGGACGAGGCACAGCTCGACCGCGTCGGCGCCTTCCGCTTCGAGCCGGTCGAGGGCGCTGCCGCCAATGACCTGCCCGGCGCCGTGCCCGAAGAGGTCAAGGAAGAACGCTATCAGCGGATCATGGAAAAGACCGCCGCGATCAGCGCCGCCAAGCTGCAGGCCAAGGTCGGCCGGGTCATGCCGGTGATCATCGACGAGGTCGGCGAGCCCGACGAGGAAGATGGCAGCATCGGCGCCACCGCGCGCAGCCAGGCCGACGCGCCGGAAATCGACGGCAATGTCTTCCTGCGCGACGTCGGCGAAGGCCGCAAGGCGGGCGACATGTTCGACGTGCTGATCGAGGATGCCGACGATCACGACCTGTATGGCGTGCCGGCCTGAACAGGATCGTCATTGCGAGCGCAGCGACGCAATCCATGGATTGCCGGGGCGCTTCGCGCCTCGCAATGACGGCTATTCTCAGGGCCTGACGAACGCGTCCTGATATTCGGTCTTGATCGCCTTGTAGATCGCCGCATCGACCGGCAGCTTGATGTCATAGCTGCCCTCGGCATAAGGGCCGGCGCCATAGGGGCCGATCGTCACCTGGATGCCGTCGATCAACTTGCCGTCGCGCGATGTCGGCGCCAGCACCTGCTTCATCGGATCGATGCATTTGGTGAAGTCGTCATCGCCCGGCACCATCGGCGCGCCGCGCTTTTCCGCCCGCGCCCGGTCCAGCGCCTTGCAGAAACTGTCATGGATCGCCGCTGCAAAGGCCGCTTCGGAGGTCAGCAGCGCGCCGAAATCGGTTTCGCGCCGCCGCTCCCTGTCCCACAGCAGCGCTTCATAGCCGGTCATGCCATGGGCGCCGCCGGTATACATGTAATTGGCGGATTCGAGCGCCAAGAAGCGCGGCGTATCGGCCATCACGCTCCAGCGCGTCTCGCGGCTATGGGCGTGAAAAGGGAAGCCCGCCTTCCTGGCTGAGTCCCGGTCCTGCGTCGCCATCTTGAGCGCATCGGCCTTGTTCTCGGCCATGGCGCGGGCAAAGCGATCGACCAGCGTCGGGATTGCCGCCGCCTGCGCCGGATAGGCGTAGAGAAATTCCAGCAGCTCGGTCTTGTCCGACTGCTCAAATGGTTTGGCGGGTGGGACAGCGGGTCGCGTGGTCCCGGCCATGCGGTCGACGAAGGCGCGCATCGTCGCATTGGCGGGCATGTTGCCGCCGGGCGTGTCGTCCTCAGTCGATTTCGAGCAGCCGGACAGCAACAGGGCTGCGAGCAGCAGCCCCGTCGTCCCGTTCCCCCACCCTGCCCGCATCAGTGCGGCTTGGCCGTCAGGCAGCGTTCGCTGATCGCCTTGCGCGCATAGTCGCCGGCGAGCGCGCGATGGATATTGGGCCAGCCTTCGGCCACCAGCGCCTGCTCGACAGCATGGGCGTTGGCGAACTGGCCGCTTTCGGCCAGCGCGTAGGCGCGGGCGCGCAGCGCCTGCAGGCCGCTATTGTCGGAACGGATCATGGCTACTCTCCTTGTCGTCTGTTATGATCTGAAACCTAGGCACTCGGGCCACAATAGGCAAATGCCCTGACGGCCGGCCGGGTTTCCACCGGGACGAAAGAAGATGCAAAAAATGGCCCGTTCCCATGTGGAGCGCTTTCTCCTACATCCCTGTGCATGACCGAATTTGCCGACCTGCTCAAAGCCGATAATGGCCAGCCCGCCCGTTCCATCCAGCTGATCGAAGCGGCCGAACTGGACGCCTGGTTCACTGCCCAGCCCGAGCGGGTCCGTGCCCTGATCAGCGCCCAGAAATTCCACGCCAAGCCGAACGAATATGCGATCGTCCCCGGCGAGGGGCAGAGCGACTGGTCGGTCGTGGCCGGGGTGGCCAAGCGCGACGCGCTCGGCAGCTGGTGCCTGGCCAGATTGGCCGAGAGCCTGCCAGAGGGCGACTATCGCCTGGCCGAGGGCAGCACCGGCGCGGCGGCGCTGGGCTGGCTGACGGCGCAATATCGGTTCGAACGCTATCGCAAGGATGAGGGCGCGGCCGGGCCGCGCGTGCTGCTGACCGGCGACGTCGCCCGGATCGAGGCGATCGTGCAGCAGGCCGAGGCGGTCGCGCTGGTCCGCGACCTGGTGAACACGCCGGCCGCCGACATGGGGCCGCAGGATCTGGAAGATGCCGTGCGCCAGCTGGCGCAGGCCCATGGCGGCGACGTGCAGGTGACGCGCGGCGACGCGCTGGAGCAGGGTTTCCCGATGATCCACGCCGTCGGCAAGGCGGCGGACAAGAGCTTTGCCCCGCGCCTCATCGAAATGAGCTGGGGCGATCCCAGTGCGCCGCGCATCGCCGTGGTCGGCAAGGGCATCTGCTTCGACAGCGGCGGCCTCGACATCAAGCCATCATCGGGCATGCGCCTGATGAAAAAGGATATGGGCGGCGCGGCCCATGCGATCGCGCTGGCCCGGCTGATCATCGGCGCGCGCCTGCCGGTGCGGCTGCACCTGCTGGTGCCGACCGCCGAAAATGCCATCAGCGGCAATGCCTTCCGCCCCGGCGACATATTGCGCAGCCGGCAGGGGCTGACGGTGGAGATCGGCAATACCGACGCCGAGGGGCGGCTGGTGCTGGGCGACGCGCTGACCCGCGCGGGTGAGGAAAAGCCCGAGCTGATCGTGGATTTCGCGACCCTGACCGGCGCGGCGCGCGTCGCCGTCGGCCCGGACCTGCCGGCGCTGTTCACCAATGACGAGGCGCTGGCGACCGACATCGCGGCGGCCGGCACGGCGGTCGACGACCCGACCTGGCGCCTGCCGCTGTGGGACGGCTATTATGACATGCTGAAGTCCGACATCGCCGACCTGAACAATGCCGGCGAAGGTGGCTTTGCCGGCGCCGTGACTGCCGCCCTGTTCCTGCAGCGCTTCGTGCCCGAGGACACGGCCTGGATCCACCTCGACACCTTCGCCTGGCGACCGGCGGCCCGTCCGGGCCGGCCCAAGGGCGGCGAGGCCCTGGGCCTGCGCGCGGTCTTCCGCCTGCTCCAGCAACGCTATGACGGCGCACGATAGCCAAACTGCAATATCCTGCGATCCGTTACGCAACCGGATTGGCTATCATGCGTTAGGGGGGGCATGAACGCGCTCGCTTCCCCGCAACAGGCCGCCCAGATCGACCGTCCCGGCATACAGCCGCTCAGCCAGTGGATGCGGACCCTGGTGGATTATGTGCGGTCGGGAAAACCCGACCTCACCAACCGCCAGATGGCCCTGATGCTGACCGTCTATATCGGCGATGGCCCGCATACCGTGCGCGGCTTGGCCGAACAGCTGCATGTGTCCAAGCCGGTCATCACTCGCGCGCTGAACAAGCTTTCGGCGCTCGGCTATCTCCGACGAGAGCGGGATGCGGCCGATCGGCGCAATATTTTCATCACCCGCACGTCGAAGGGCGCGGAATTCCTTGACGCCTTTCACCATTTCATCGCAGGAACCGCGCGCGATGACAGGCCAGATCAACACCACGCGGAACGCACCGCCTGAAAGAACCCGGTTCAAGCTGGACGGCAGATCCGTAGCGCTCGACCACCGCGTCCATGCGGCGCGTGGCGACCTTGCGGACATCTCGCTCGCCGGCGTGCTCTTTTCCGCCCATTATGCACGCGCGGTCGAACTGACCTGCGTGGCGCCCGGCGCGCCGATCCTGTCCCAACCCTCGCACAATGCCGAGGCGGTCAGCGAATTGCTGCGCGGCGAAAGCTTCCATGCGCTCGACGTCACGACCGACTGGGCCTGGGGCTTTTGCGGGCATGACGGCTATGTCGGCTATATCCGCCGCGACGCGCTGGACGTGAAGGAAGCGGTCAGCCACCGCATCGTCAACCAGAGCGCGCCGCTGTTCAGCCGCGCGGACATCAAGGCGCCGATCGCCGATCACTGGCCGCTGGGCGCCCGCTTCGGCGGCGAGGCCGAGGACAGCTTCCTCGCGACCGGCGACGGCTTCATCCATGGCCGCCATGCCGCCCCGCTCGACTCGCGGGAAAGCGACTGGGTCGCGGTGGCGCAGCGCTATCTGGGCCAGCCCTATGTCTGGGGCGGCCGTGGCCATCGCGGCATCGACTGTTCGGGCCTGGTGCAGGTTGCGCTGGGCGAATGCGGCATCGCCGTGCCGCGCGACACCGACCTGCAGTGCGAGGGCATTGGCGCGCCGATCGAGGCGAGCGCGCCGTTGCAGCGCGGCGACCTGATCTTCTTCCCCGGCCATGTCGGGATCATGACCGACGCCACCCATATGCTGCACGCCAACGCCCATTGGATGGCCGTGGTGGTCGAGCCGCTGGCCGATGTCGTCGCCCGGCTGGCGCCCGACCATGAACAGCCGATCATCGCGCGGCGGAGGATTGCCCCATGACGACGAAGATCTTCATCGACGGCGGCCATGGCACCACCGGCATCGAGATTGCCGATCGGCTGGCCGACCGGCCCGAACTGTCGCTGATCACGGTCGATGAAAAGGATCGCCGCAACATGGCGGCCCGGCGCGACGCGCTGAACGCGGCCGACATCGTGATCCTGTGCCTGCCCGACGATGCCGCGCGCGAATCCGTGTCGATGATCGACAATGACCGCACCCGCGTGATCGACGCATCGACCGCGCACCGCGTCGCCGACGGCTGGACCTATGGCTTCCCCGAACTGGAACCGGGCCATCGCGAGCGACTGGCCAACAGCCGCTTCGTCGCCAATCCAGGCTGCTGGCCGACCGGCTTTCTGGGCCTGGTCCGTCCGCTGGTGCTGGCCGGCCTGCTGCCGGCCGACTGGCCGGTGACGGTATCGGGCGCATCGGGCTATTCGGGCGGCGGCAAGGCGATGATCGCGGAATATGAGGGCGCCGAGGGCGCGCCGACCGCCTTCCGCGCCTATGGCCTGAGCCTGGCGCACAAACATGTGCCGGAAATGACCCGCTATTCGGGTCTGGCCCATCCGCCGCTGTTCGCGCCGGCCGTCGCCAATGCCTATCGCGGCATGCTGGTGGAAGTGCCGCTGCAGCTGCGCGCCATGCCCGGCACGCCATCGCCGGCGGACATCCATGCCGCGCTGGCCGCCGCCTATGAAGGATCGCCGATCGTCAGCGTGACGCCCTTGGCCGACAGCAGCGCCATGGCACAGATTGAGGTCGAGCATGTCGGCGCGACCGATAGCCTGTCTCTGTCGGTGTTCGGCAATGCGCAGAGCGGACAGGCCCGCCTGGTCGCAACGCTCGACAATCTGGGCAAGGGGGCGGCGGGCGCCGCCGTGCAGAATCTCAATATCCTGGCCGGCCTGCCGGAAACTGCCGGCATGCGGCTCTAAAGCGCCTTCAGCCAGACAGCAAAAAGGGCCGGCGCGTTCCATGACGCTCCGGCCCTTTTGCGTTCAGGCGATCAGTGGATCGTGCCGAGCGGCTGGTGATGGGCGAGCAGCACGATCAGCCGCTCGATCTGGCGCCAGTGGCAGAAATGGATGTGGTTGCCGAGGTCGCGGCTGCGATCGGCCCGCGCCGCCGCCTCATAGCCGGCATTGGCGCCGAAGGTCGCGATCAGTTCCGTCGCATCCTCATAGCTCTTTCGATCCGAAAGATATGGCATGTGCATGCGACCCCCGATTTTTGCGCGCCCTTTCCCCTCCCCTATCAACCCCTATGCCAGTTTGGTGCTTTGGCGCAGCAGGCCGAGAACGAAGGTGAACAGCCGGTTAGCCAAGTCCCGCAGCGGGACAGGCGCGCCATTTCGGGACGCCCGCCGTTCCGATCCGGGACAGGGGAGACGCAGGCGACAAGCGACTGGCCATGGGCGGCGGGCCATGGCAAGGATGGACCATGAACAAGGCGAAGAATCCGACCGGCGCGGGCGCCATCATCGCATTGCTGATCATGGCCGGGGCGATCGGCGGCGGCCTGCTGGGACAGCCCAGCATCGGCCTGCTGGTCGGCACCGGAGCCGGCATCCTGATCGCCCTGCTGCTGTGGCTGCGCGAACGAAAGGCTTAACTAACCACCCGCGCAACGGAGCGCCTTGCCGGGCGTCGCATCGCCGCATAGATGTGGCGACATGAAGAAGCATTTCATCGCCATCCCCCTCGGCGCGCTGGTCATTGCCGGCGGCGCCTTCCTCTACTTCGCGCAGGGCGACACGGCCCAGTTGCCGGCCGGTGCCGATGTCGGCCGGGAACCGCGCTTCACCACGCCGCGCAACGAGTTTTTCCCGACCGTTAACATCGCCGAGGTCAAGCCGTGGAAGGCTGGAGAGAAGCCGGTCGCGGCCAAGGGTCTGGTGGTCGAGCGCTTTGCCGAGGGGCTGAGCCATCCGCGATCGCTGCTGCGCCTGCCCAATGGCGACATATTGACGGCCGAGACCAACAGCCAGCCCCGCCCGCAGACCGGCATCGTCAGCCGGGTGATGAATTTCCTGATGAACAAGGCCGGCGCCGGCGTCCCCTCGCCCGACCGCATCAGCCTGCTGCGCGACACCGATGGCGACGGCAAGGCGGACACCAAGACGGTGTTCCTGAGCGGCCTCTATTCGCCCTATGGCATGGCGCTGATCGGCGACACCCTCTATGTCGCCAACACCAATGCGCTGATGGCCTTTCCCTATAAGGAAGGCGAAACCAAGATCAGCGACAAGGGGCGCAAGATCCTGAACCTGCCCGCCCAGGCGCCAAACATGCACTGGACCCGCAGCCTGACCGTCGGCCCCAACGGGCTGCTCTATGTCGGCGTCGGATCGAACAGCAATATCGGCGAAAATGGCCTGGAAAGCGAAGCGAACCGCGCCGCCGTGCTGGAGGTCAATCCCAAGACCGGCGACTATCGCATCTATGCGTCGGGCCTGCGCAACCCGGTCGGCTTGGCGTTCGAACCCAGGAGCGGTGTGCTGTGGGGCGTGGTCAATGAGCGCGACATGCTGGGCGGCGACCTGGTCCCCGACTATCTGACCCGCGTCGAATTCGGCGCCTTCTATGGCTGGCCGTGGAATTACTGGGGCGGCTATGAGGATCGCCGGGTCCAGCCGCAGCGGCCGGAAATCCGCGAATATACCAAGCGCCCCGACTATGCGCTGGGCAATCATGTCGCGCCGCTGGGCCTGAGCTTCTCCAAGGATGCGCAGCTTGGCGCCGCCTATGGCAATGGCGCCTTTGTCGGCCTGCATGGCAGCTGGAACCGCAAGCCGGCCGCCGGCTA
Source organism: Sphingobium salicis subsp. salicis (assembly GCF_049472635.1). Taxonomy (NCBI): domain Bacteria; kingdom Pseudomonadati; phylum Pseudomonadota; class Alphaproteobacteria; order Sphingomonadales; family Sphingobiaceae; genus Sphingobium; species Sphingobium salicis. Next base: position 748,160 of record NZ_JAYRCS010000001.1, on the reverse strand, counting down.
CAAGGTCGTGTTCATTCCGTTCGAGGATAATGGCGAAGTCGGCAAGGCCAAGCCGACCGACGTGCTGACCGGATTCCTGGACGCGCAGGGCGCGGCGCGTGGCCGCCCGGTCGACGTGACCGTGGACGCCAAGGGCGCACTGCTGGTGGCGGACGATGTCGGCGGTGTCGTCTGGCGGGTGACCCGCGCACAATAATCATGGCTCGCCCGGCCGATGCGTCGAAAAAACTTGTTCGCAAGACCAGACGCTTAATTTCGGCCGGGCAACAGCCGGGATATATTGCCCCGTTCGCGCGCTGATGCGTCATGCGACAGGCGTCCAAGATGAAACCGATCGAACCGGCGGAGCTATATCAGCTGCGGGCGGACAGCGCGCGGCGATCCCTTCATCACTTGCGCATGGAAGCGCTGGGCCAGCCGGACCGACGACAAGGCTATGATCTGGAGCATGACCGCCGGCTGGCGGAAATGTATTTCAACACCTTCGCCGCGCTCGCCCACCGACAGCGTCACAGCGACACGCTGAGCCTGGCCCGCGTCATCAAGACGATGGCCGATGCCGCGCCGCTGTGCGACACCGCCGTCGATCCGCCGCGTTGCCGCAAGGAACTGGACCGACTGGTCGACGAATTTCTGAGCCTGGCCGAAAAGGATGGCGACTGAGAATCAGACCGAGAGGCCGTGACGGCCGGCGAGTTCGACCACATATTGCCAGGCGACACGGCCCGAGCGGCTGCCCCGCTGCGTCGCCCACTGGATCGCGTCGAGCGGCTCGACACTGAGACCCAGCGCCTGGGCATAGCCCTCAACAATGGCGACATAGGCATCCTGGTCGAGCGCATGGAAGCCGAGGCTGAGGCCGAACCGGTCCGACAGCGCCATCTTGTCATCGACCACGTCGCGCGGATTGATCGGATCATCCTGTTCCGACAGGTTGCGCGGCACGATATGGCGGCGGTTGGACGTCACATAGAGGCGGACATTGGCCGGACGCGCGGCGGTGCCGCCCTGGAGCAGCGAGCGCAACGCACGAGCATCGCCCACGCCCTCGTCAAAGCCCAGATCGTCAAGGAACAGGATGAAGGGCCGGGTCGTGCTGCGCAGCAGGGTGAAGAGCGCCGGCAGGCTGGCCAGTTCGTCGATCGCGCATTGCAGCAGGGCGATGTCCTGCCCTTCCGCCTGCAGCTTGCCGACCACCGAGGCCACGGTCGCCGACTTGCCGGTGCCGCGCGCGCCCCACAGCAACACGTCATGCGCGGCATGGCCGGCGGCATGGCGGCGGCTATTGTCCAGCAGCGCGCTCTTCTGCGCATCGATGCCGGTCAGCAGATCATAATCCACCGGGTCGAACGCATCCACCGCGCGGATCGCCACTCCGTCCCACACATAGGCAGGAGCAGCCGCAAGGTCGGCAGAGGAAGCCGGCGGCGGCGCAAGCCGTTCCAGCGCTTCGGCGATACGGGTCAGCAGGGCGTCGTTCATGGCGCGGGATTAGCCGGGCCGCGCCGTTGCGGCAAGCTTTGCCAACAATGTCATGTCACTGTCGCAATGGCCTTTTACTGCAGCGTTCCGGGGTCTATATCGCGGGGGTCGTGACTATCCCAAATCCAGCCTTTTCCACCAGGGTCTGCCGCTATGGCGCGGAAGCGCTTCGCGAGGCAGCCTTGCTGATCCGCGCCGGCGAGCCCGTCGCCGTTCCTACCGAAACCGTCTATGGCCTGGCGGCCGATGCCACCGATTCCCAGGCGGTCGCGGGCATCTACAGCGCCAAGGGGCGGCCCAGCTTCAACCCGCTGATCGTCCATGTCGCCGACATGGAGATGGCGCGGCGGCTGGCCGATTTCTCGCCCCAGGCGGAGCAGCTTGCCGCCCGCTTCTGGCCGGGCGCGCTGACCATGGTGCTGCCGGTGCGGGCCGATAGCGGCCTGTCGCCGCTGGTGATGGCCGGCCTGCCGACCGTGGCGCTGCGCCTGCCGGCCCATCCCGCGATGCGCGCGCTGATCCGCGAGAGTGGCCGGCCGCTGGCGGCGCCTTCGGCCAATCGCAGCGGATCGATCAGCCCCAGCCGGGCCGAGCATGTGCTGGCGAGCCTCAACGGCAAGATCCGCATGATCCTGGACGAAGGCCCGACCAGCGAAGGGCTGGAATCGACCATCGCCGCCCCCGAAGCGGACCGCATCCGCCTGCTCCGCCCCGGCCCGGTCACGGCCGCGATGCTGGAGGAGGCCAGCGGCCTGCCGGTTATCACGGGGAAGGACAATGCGAAGATCGAAGCGCCCGGCCAGCTCGAAAGCCATTATGCGCCATCGAAGCCGGTACGGCTCAACGCGCTGCGGGCGGAGAAGGATGAATATCTGATCGGCTTCGGGCTGATGCCCTGCCATCTGAACCTGAGCGTCGATGCGGATCTGCGCGAGGCGGCAGCCAATCTGTTCGCGGCGCTGCACGTCGCCGACGCCAGCACCCAGGAGCGGATCGCGGTCGCGCCCATCCCCGACGAGGGGATCGGCACCGCCATCAACGACCGGTTACGCCGCGCCGCGGCCTGACCGATCGATCCGGCTCAGTCGCAATTGTCGTAGCCGGCCTTGCGGCATTCGCGGCGGCGCTGTTCGTCGGCCTTCTTGCGCGCCTTGCCTTCCTCGGCCTCCTGCTTGCGCATCTTGCGGCCATAATTGCGGTCGGCCTCGTCCTGGCTGGTCGTCGCCCAGTCGGCCGCCTGCGCGCCTGCGCGCACCGGCAGGGTCACGATATCCACCGCGGTCCTGGCAATACAGCCCGGCAGCATCAGTAGCATCGCCGGCGCCAGCAGCATGATCGTCCTGGTCATTCTCAAAGTCCCCCGACTCATCCGTTGCGCTGCATCTGCCATGGTCGACATTAACCATAAGCTAAGAACGCGGCGAAACGGGACGAGCCGTCGGGAAATCGGCCAGGCCGAGGATTATTCCTCGATACGTGCGGCAAAACCCTTGCGCAGCTTGGCCAGCTTGGGCGGGATCACCGCCATGCAATAGGGATTCTGGTCGCCGACCCGCTCCCAATATTTCTGGTGATAGTCTTCGGCCGGATACCAGGGGGCGTCCGCCTCGATCGCGGTCACGACCGGATCGACCTGGTCCACCTGCGCCCGCGCGATGCCGGCCAGCGCCTCGGCCTGCTGCTCGGCCGAATGGGGGAAGATCGCCGAACGATATTGCGTCCCGATGTCGTTGCCCTGGCGGTTCAGCGTCGTCGGATTGTGGGTGGCGAAGAAGATGTCGAGCAGGTCGGCATAGCTGATGACGGCCGGGTCGAAGGCGATGCGGATCGCTTCGGCATGGCCGGTGTTGCCGGTGCAGACCTCCTCATAGGTCGGATCGACCTTGGTCCCCCCGATATAGCCGCTCTGGACCGATTCCACGCCCTTGAGCGTCTGGTAGACTGCTTCCGTACACCAGAAGCAGCCACCAGCCAGCGTTGCGATTTCCTGCGCCATATATCGATAATCCTTATCCAGCTTTGGCGCGCTAGATAGGCGCAATCAGGCCGCGGTTCCAGTCTGCGCCGCATTCTGCGCCATCGCCTGTTCGGCCTTGGCCCGTTCTTCGGCGACCAGTTCCTTGCGCGACAGCTTGCCGACCAGCGTCTTGGGCAGGCTGGCCCGCACCTCGACCTCGCAGACCCGCTCATGCTTGCCCAGTTGCGGGTTGAGCCAGTCCTTGAGGCCCGGCCCGTCGATCGTCGCGCCTTCGTTCAGGGTCACGAACGCCTTGGGCTGCTCGCCGCGATAGCGGTCGGGCACGCCGATCACCAACGCCTCCTTCACCGATTCATGATGATAGAGGACCGATTCCACCTGGCTCGGGAAGACCTTGAAGCCACCGACGGCGATCATGTCCTTGAGCCGATCGACGATCCGCACATAGCCGTCGTCATCAACCTCGCCAACGTCACCCGTGCGCAGGAACTCGCCCACGAACACCTGCGCATCCGCATCCGGCCGGTTCCAATAGCCCTTCATGATCTGCGGACCAGCGAACATCAGTTCGCCCGGCTCGCCTTCTGGCGGGGGCTGGGTCGGATCCTCGCGGCTGACGATCTTGACGCGGGTGCCCGGCACGGGCTGGCCGACGGTGCCGGTCTTGTTCAACCCCTCATAGGGGTTGGCGCAGACGATCGGGCTGGTTTCGGTGAGGCCATAGCCCTCGATCAGGCGCGCGCCGGTCACCGCCTCGAACTTCTGCTTCACCTCCATCGGCAGCGGCGCGCCGCCCGAGATGCAGGTGCGCAGCGACGAGAAATCGATGTTCGGCAGGGCCGGATGATCGAGCAGCGCCTGATACATGGTCGGCACGCCGGGCAGCGACGTCGCCTTGGTCCGCTGCACGGCCGAGAGCACCTGCACCGCCTCGAACCGGGGCAGCATCACCATCTCGCCACCATTCATCACGGTCCGGTTCAGCGTGCAGGTATTGGCGAAGACGTGGAAGAAGGGCAGCACCGCGATGATGCGGTCGTCACCCTCGCCCGCATGCGGGTCGATCCCTTGCGCCTGGCGCGCATTGGCGGTCAGATTCTGGTGGGTCAGCATCGCGCCCTTGGGCGTGCCGGTGGTGCCGCCGGTATATTGCAGCAGCGCGACGTCATTGACCGGATCGATGTCGGCCACGATGCATTCGCCGGAATTGGCGATCAGCCGGTCGTAGCGGATGACGCGCGGATCATGCGGCAGCGGCGTCGTCTCGCCGCGCTTGAACAGGCGGAAGAGGATGCTCTTGGCAGTCGGCAGCACCTCGGCGATCGAACCGACAACCAGCTTTTCGAGGCTGCTATTGTCCAGCACCTTGAGCGCGGTCGGCAGCAGTGCCTTGGCCGACAGGGTGAACAGGATCTTGGTGCCGCTATCCTCGACCTGGTGCTCCAGTTCGGCGGCGGTGTAGAGGGGGGAGAAGTTGACGACGATCGCGCCGGCCAGCAGCGCGCCATAATAGGCCGCGACATAATGGGGGGTGTTGGGCAGGTAGAGACCGACCCGATCCCCCTTCTTCACGCCCATGGCCTGCAAACCACAGGCGATGCGCCTGATGTCGTCCATCATCGCGCCATAGCTGAACTTGCGCCCCATGAAGTCGATCATGTGGGCTTGCGGGTGGGCGGTGGCGCTCTGCGTTACCATGTCCCCCATCGACATCGGCGGGAACGTCTGCTCCCACGGCGTAGGGTGCTGATAATGCTCGCGCCAGATCTTTTCTCTGCTCTCCATTTACAGAAGTGTAAGTGGCCCGAGCGCTTTACGCAAGCGTCAACCTGTGTCTGGATTGTAGCAAAAAGGCCGCGCCGGAAAGCCGGCGCGGCCCTTGAAAATGCTGCATTGCAGCGGGTCAGAAAGAGCGTCGGATGACGCTACGTCTTCAGACCTCGCCCTTGTTGCTGCTGAACGGATCGAGGATCGTCGCGGCGCCCGAAATCAGCTCGGACTCGCTCTTGAGCGCCTGCTCGATGCGGCGCGCATTGTCCTCGCGCTCGCGGCGCAGTTCCTCGATCAGCGCCTCGCGATCGCCATCCAGACGCGAATCGGTCGGCATCTCGATGCCGGCCTTCTTCGCCGCCTTGCTGACCAGCGCATCCAGTTCGCGCTGCGAGCACAGGCCCAGCGTCACCGGATCCTTGGGCGTGATGTTGCTGATGTTCCAGTGGCTGCGATCGCGGATCGCGGCGATGGTGGTGCGGGTGGTGCCGATCAGCTTGCCGATCGCGCCGTCCGAAATCTCCGGATGGTTGCGCAGGATCCAGGCGATGCCATCGGGCTTGTCCTGGCGCTTGCTGACCGGGGTGTAGCGCGGGCCCTTGGTGCGGCGGACCGGCTCGGGGCCCTTCAGCATCTTGAGCTTATAGTCGGGATTGCTCTCGCCCTTGTGGATTTCGTCCATGGTGATTTCATGGGCGCGCACCGGATCGCGGCCGGTATATTTGATGCCGGCAGTGTCATCGGCGATGGCCTGGACTTCCAGGATGTGGAGCCCGCAAAATTCCGCGATCTGGTCGAAGCTCAGAGCGCTATTGTCGACCAGCCAGCTGGCGGTCGCATGGGGCATGAGGGGCTGGGACACGGGGTCTTCTCCGGCTCTAAAAACGATAAGGGCCGCCCAAGCAGGGCGGCCACGACATGTCAGGGATAGAGCATCGCGGGGCTTGCGGCAAGGAAAAGCGTCAGGCGGCGCTGTCCATCACCACCGGATCGATCGGATGCAATCCGGCCAGGAATTCCTGCGCGCTGCGTTCCCAACTGAAGCTGCGGCCGTAGGCGGCGCAGGCCGCCCGATCGCACAGCAGCGCGGCGGCGATGGCATCTTCCAGCCGCTCCGACAGCGCGCCGGTTTCCGGCGTGACGATATCGATTGGCCCGGTGACCGGATAGGCCGCGACCGGCGTACCGGCGGCCAGCGCCTCGATCATCACCAGCCCGAACGTGTCGGTGCGGCTGGGGAAGACGAACACATCCGCGCCGGCATAGATCGCCGCCAGATCGGCACCGAACTGCGCACCCAGGAAACGGGCATCGGGATAGGCCCGTTCCAGCGCCCCGCGCGCCGGGCCGTCGCCCACGATCACCTTGGTTCCGGGATGCTCGCTGGCCAGAAAGGCCTCGAGATTCTTCTCGACCGCGACCCGGCCGACATAGAGCTGGATCGGGCGCGGCAAGTCCGCCAGCAGGGCCGAGGGGGCGACATCCCCGGCAAAGGTGTTGAGGTCCACGCCCCTGCCCCATTTGCGGACATTGGCGACGCCATGGGCACGCAATTGCTGCCGCACCGACCGGGTCGACACCAGCACCGCCTGCGCCGGGCCATGGAACCAGCGAATATAGCGCCAGAACCAGGCCGCCGGCAGGCCGGTGCGCTGCGACACATAATCGGGGAAATGGGTGTGATAGGCGGTGGTGAAGGGCACATTGCCGCGCAGGCACCAGCGCCGGGCGGCAAAGCAGAGCGGTCCTTCGGTCGCCAGATGGACGGCATCGGGACGGAAGGCGGTAATCGCCTGCCCCACCACGCCCGATCGCACCAGTGCCAGCCGGATTTCCGGATAGGTCGGACAGGGAATGGAGCCATAGAGATCGGGCGAGATCACCTTCACCTCATGGCCCATATGCTCCAGTTCGGCCTGGATCGTCTGCAGCGTGCGCACCACGCCATTGACCTGCGGCGTCCAGGCGTCGGTGACGATCGCGATCCGCATGGCCCCTCTCCGCGTCAGGCCGCCATCAGCGCCGGCGTCTTTTCGCCGCGCTTGGCGATCTCGTCTGCCCAGTGCAGTACCTCCATCGCCCCGCTGGCATGTTCGACCAGCGCGGTGCAGCCCTCCACCCAGTCGCCATCATTATAATATTCGATGCCCTCAATCTCGCGCATCTCGGCATTGTGAATATGGCCGCACACCACGCCGTCGACGCCGCGCGCGCCAGCTTCATGCGCCACCACTTCCTCGAAGCGGGAGATGAAGGACACGGCATTCTTGACCTTGTGCTTGGCCATCTTGGACAGTGACCAATAAGGCAGGCCCATGCGCCGGCGCACCGCGTTGACCACCACGTTGAGGCGCATCAGGGTGGTGTATGCCGCGTCCCCCACGAAGGCGAGCCAGCGATGCGCCAGCATGATCGTGTCGAACTCGTCGCCATGCAGCACCAGCAGCTTGCGCCCGTCGGCGGTCTCGTGGATCGCCTTGCGGCGGATCTCGACCCCGCCGAAGTTCATGCCGGTGAACTGGCGGAACATCTCGTCATGATTGCCGGGAATATAGACGACGCGCGTGCCGCGCTTGGCCCGCTTCATGATCCGCCACAGCACGTCATTATGCGCGGCGGGCCAGTAGAAGCGCTTCTTGAGCCGCCAGCCATCAATGATGTCGCCGACCAGATAGATGGTGTCACTGTCGACGCTGTCCAGGAAATCGATCAGCATCGTCGCGTTGCAGCCGCGCGTGCCCAGATGGATGTCGGAAATCCAGATGGTGCGATAGCGGCGACGCGCGCCGTCCCGTTCGGGGATGTGGAAGCGGTCGTCAGCCCCCTCTTCCAGTTCGCTCAGGAAGGGCAAGCGCGTGATGGCGTCCATGTCTACGTCCTCAAGGGCTGTTGTCCTTGAGGCCGAATCCTTAGCGCCGCTCTGTTACAACTCCGCACCGAATATGACGGAAATGCTACGTTTCATTCATAACGCACATTGCGAAACACATTGACTAAGCGGCAAAAATAATGACCTGCCGCCGGCCCACACCTCCCCTGCAAGCAAGAAAACATACCATAACGATTGACTTGAGACCTTTACCGCGACTTTCTCCAGCAAATTCAAATGTGGTCAACGGGCGGAACTTAATGCCTCGAATTTCCCTATCGACAGAGCATTTCAATAGCGACATACTTGATCATAATATTGATTCTCCGGGAGAGCAATCCGGTGTCACATGTCGTAAGCATCGTAAGACATGGCCAAATTTTCGAGCGGGACAGCTTTTACGCACGGTACGATGATTGCGTGAACGACATCTTGTCCTTTGCGTCGGAAGCAGGAATCACCTATGACAATTGCCGCTTACTGGATGTCGGTAGCGGTGATGGGATCATTGATTTGGGCGTCGCCCAAAGAACCGGCAGCCGTGTTTTCGGCATCGACATAATCATGACAGATCGAGATGCTCTTATTGCCGGATCAAGAGAGCATGGCATCACCCTCGATCGGGGATCACTGGATTTTTCGCTTTCCGCAGATGGGTTGCTTCAGTTTCCCGATGCATATTTCGACCATGCATTTAGTCGCGACGTTTTCGAGCATGTTTTCGATCCGGTCACATTACTCAAAGCAGTGCACCGGGTACTCGAGCCAGGCGGAACATTTTGCGTTCAAATCTGGCCATTATGGCATTCCGAATGGGGCGCCCATCTGTTCGAGCGACAAGCCCCTTGGGAGCACCTAGTTCGCTCACGCAGCGAAATCCTCTCCCGATGGGAGGGCATCTGGCAGGCTCACGCCTCCTACGACAGTTGTGCGCGAACCTCCATCGATGACCTGCAAAGAGCATGCCTCGCCGCAAATTTCAGAGCTGTGCGCGTCGAGTTAATGACGCCCACTTTTTGCCCTCCGGAACATGCAGATCATCTTCGCTGGAGCGAGATGGGCATCGCGGGCATCAAACTGCTGCTGCAAAAATAACAGCCCGGCCTCTATGCCGGATGGTTGCCCATGCCCGCTTGCCTCCCTCTATCGGCGCGGTTGACGCAACCTAACGCCCCTCACACCGTCAGCACGATCTTCCCGAAATGTTCGCCGGCGTCCATGCGGGCATGGGCCTTGGCCGCGTCAGCGAGGGCAAAGCGCTGGTCCATCGCCGGGCGCAGCCTGCCCTGTTCGACGAAGGGCCAGACGGTGCGCATGATCTCGTCCGCGACCAGGCTCTTGAAGCCCGAGGAGCGCGGCCGCAGCGTCGATCCGGTCAGGGTCAGTCGCCTGGACATCACCGTCGGCAGGAAGATGCTGGTCTTGGCCCCGCCCAGCACCGCGATCGACACATGGCGGCCATCTTCCGCCATGCATTCGATGTTGCGTGGGACATAGTCGCCGCCGACCATGTCGAGCACCGCCTGCACCCCCTGCCCGCCGGTGATGCGCTTCACCTCGGCGACATAGTCCTGGCTCTTGTAGTTGATCGCATGGGCAGCACCCCATTCGAGCGCCTGCGCGCATTTGTCGTCGCTGCCGCAGGTAACGATGATCTCTATGTCGAACAGGCGGCAGAGCGAGATCGCCATGGTCCCGATGCCGCTGGTGCCGCCATGGACCAGCACCCGGTCGCCGCCGACCACATAGGCGCGCTCGAACAGGTTGGTCCACACGGTGAACAGGGTTTCGGGCAGCGCCGCCGCCTCGACCAGGTCATAGTCCGCCGGCACCGGCAGGCACTGGCCGGCCGGGGCAATCGCATATTCGGCATAGCCCCCGCCCGGCAGCAGCGCACAGACGCGCTGGCCCACCAGCATGTCGGCGGACCGGCCGGCGGCGACGATCGTGCCCGCCACCTCGAGTCCGGGAACGTCGGAGGCGCCGGGCGGCGGCGGATATTTGCCCTGCCGCTGCAGCACGTCGGGCCGGTTGACGCCGGCGGCGGCGACGCGGATCAGCACCTCATCCTCGCCCGGCACCGGCACCGGCCGCTGTTCGGGCACCAGGGCGTCGGGACCGCCCGGCACCGGGATGCCGATGGCCGTCATCTGCGATGGAATCGTGAAACTGTCGAGGATCATATGCGCCCCCCCGGGCCAGAGATATTGCGCCGCACCCAAAATCGACGGACGGAGCTTCGCTTCTTATTGACAGACTAGCCTACAGGGTCAACATTACCCTTTATGGACATGGACAATGATCTGCCGAGAAAGGCCGATGATCCGCTGGCCCAACTGCTCCGACAGGATCTGGGTCCCCTGTCCGTTGCGGAACTGGAAGCGCGCATCAGGGCGCTGGAAACCGAAATCACCCGCACTCGAACAAAAATTGAAAGCGCCGTTAACCATAAGGCAACTGCCGAGGCGTTATTCAAGCGATGAACCCGCGCCTCGCCCCTGACGGCCCGACCAAGGGCTCCACCGGGCATGGGCAGTCTGGCAATTCCGGCGGTCAGGGCCTCTCCCTTGAACCGTCGTCGAGCAATGCCGACATAAGGTTCAAGTCAGCCCCTAACCGGGGCCAGGAGTAGAAAAGACATGCCATCTTTCGCAGCCGCCCTTGAAACCACCCTGCACAATGCGCTGACCCATGCGTCGGAGCGCAAGCATGAATATGCGACGCTGGAGCATCTGCTTCTCGCGCTGATCGACGATGAACATGCGTCGAAGGTGATGCAGGCGTGCGGCGTGGAACTGGGCGAACTGGCCGATGCCGTCACCCAGTATCTCGACACCGAACTTGACAGCCTGAAGGTAGAGGGCGCCAGCGACCCCTCGCCCACCAGCGGCTTCCAGCGCGTCGTGCAGCGCGCCATCCTCCATGTCCAGTCGTCCGGCAAGGATGAGGTGACGGGCGCCAATGTCCTCGTCGCGCTCTTCTCCGAACGCGAATCCTATGCCGTCTATTTCCTGCAGCAGCAGGACATGAGCCGCCTCGATGCCGTCAGCTATATCAGCCACGGCGTCGGCAAGGGCACGCCCACGCCCGAGCGTCAGGAGACCAAGGGGGCAGCCGAGGAGGAAAAGAAGGTGCAGGACGGCAAGGGCAAGAAGGACAGTGCCTTGGAGCAGTTCACCGTCAACCTCAACGAGAAGGCGGAACGCGGCAAGGTCGATCCGCTGATCGGCCGGTCGTCGGAAGTCGACCGCACCATCCAGATCCTGTGCCGCCGTTCGAAGAACAACCCGCTCTATGTCGGTGATCCGGGCGTCGGCAAGACCGCGATCGCGGAAGGCCTGGCGCGCAAGATCGTCGAGGGCGAAGTGCCCGACGTGCTCAAGGAAGCGGTCATCTATTCGCTCGACATGGGCGCGCTGCTGGCCGGCACCCGCTATCGCGGCGATTTCGAGGAGCGGCTGAAGGCGGTCGTCACCGAACTGGAGAAGATGCCGCACGCCGTCCTCTTCATCGACGAGATCCACACCGTGATCGGTGCCGGCGCGACCAGCGGCGGCGCGATGGACGCCTCGAACCTGTTGAAGCCGGCCCTGTCGGGCGGGACGATCCGCTGCATCGGCTCGACCACCTACAAGGAATTCCGCAATCATTTCGAGAAGGACCGCGCGCTGCTGCGTCGCTTCCAGAAGATCGACGTGAACGAGCCTTCGGTCGAGGATACGATCAAGATCCTGACCGGCCTGCGCACCGCGTTCGAGGAACATCATCACGTCAAATATACGCCGGACGCGATCAAGGCGGCGGTCGAGCTGTCGGCCCGCTACATCAACGACCGCAAGCTGCCCGACAAGGCGATCGACGTGATCGACGAAGTCGGCGCGATGCAGATGCTGGTGGTGCCCTCCAAGCGCAAGAAGACGATCACGCCCAAGGAGATCGAGGCGGTCATCGCCACCATGGCGCGCATCCCGCCCAAGACCGTGTCGTCGGACGACAAGAGCGTGCTGGAATCGCTGACCACCGATCTGAAACGGGTCGTCTTCGGCCAGGATCAGGCGATCGAGGTACTGTCGTCCGCGATCAAGCTGTCGCGTGCGGGCCTGCGCGACCCCGACAAGCCGATCGGCAACTATCTCTTCTCCGGCCCGACCGGTGTCGGCAAGACGGAGGTGGCGCGCCAGCTCGCGACCCTGCTCGGCATCCCGCTGCAGCGGTTCGACATGTCGGAATATATGGAACGCCATTCGGTCAGCCGCCTGATCGGCGCCCCTCCGGGCTATGTCGGCTATGACCAGGGCGGCCTCTTGACCGACGCCGTCGACCAGCAGCCGCACAGCGTGCTGCTGCTCGACGAGATCGAGAAGGCGCATCCCGACCTGTTCAACATCCTGTTGCAGGTAATGGACAATGGCCGCCTGACCGATCACCACGGCAAGACCGTCGATTTCCGCAACACCATCCTCATCATGACCACCAATGCCGGTGCGTCGGACATGGCCAAGGAATCGATCGGTTTCGGCGAACTGACCCGCGAGGATGTGCAGGAAGACGCGGTGAAGAAGCTCTTCACCCCCGAATTCCGCAACCGCCTCGATGCGATCGTGCCGTTCGGCTATCTGCCGCCGGAAATCGTCGCCCGCGTCATCGACAAGTTCGTGCTGCAACTGGAACTGCAACTGGCCGACCGCGACGTCCACATCACCCTGGACGAGGACGCCAAGGCCTGGCTCACCAAGAAGGGCTATGACAAGCTCTATGGTGCCCGCCCGATGGGCCGCCTGATGCAGGAAAAGATCAAGCAGCCGCTGGCCGAGGAATTGCTGTTCGGCAAGCTGGTCCATGGCGGCGAGGTCCATGTCCATATGAAGGATGAGGCCCTGGCCTTCCAGATCACCCCCGCCGCGCCCAAGAAGGGCGGCAAGAAGGGCGGCAAGGCCAAGGCGCCGGAAGGCACGAAATAAGCGGCTTCACAAACCCATGGGAAAGGCGGCTCGAGAGGGCCGCCTTTTTTTTTTATTCCTCCCCGGCACGGGGAGGGGGACCGTACGCAGCACGGTGTGAAGGGGCACGCGCCACAAAGAGCCGCATCCCCGCGCCGCTACTCCCCCCTCTTTTGCCGTCATTGCCGCACAGGCGGTTAGCCCTCATCCACTATCTCCGTGCCGCCGCGGCTCCGCGCGAAAATGAATCACGCGGAGGCGCGGAGAAGAAAAGGGAAGGCCAACTTGGGTGATTAGGAGACTGTCAGCTTTCAGCCGAAAAAACGGCAAATCTTGCCACTTCGGTGGATGACATGGCTTTGGCCATTTCGCGGTCTTTGTAGCCGTCTAACGTACTCAGCCAATCGACAAAGTCTTGGCATCCACCGGCCTCAAGCGGGAAAATACCGACAGGCTCTGATCCATCAGAATAGAGCAGAAACACTACATCGTCGCCCCAAGGTCCACTGTCGTCAGTCGCGACAACGACGCGTTTAAGATCGACAATGGGTAGCTGGCGTTCAGTGCCTTGCCCATCGGTGGTAACGATCGCTTCACCTGAGATTGTAACCATCCACGATGAAACGGGCCGAATGCATTTCAACTTGTCGCGCAACCAATTGAACATAGTTGATGATGCTAAGATCGGTTTCCGCAAACTGCAATGTCCGCAGATGGAGAACCGCGAGAGCCGCGTGGATGGCAAATGTTGGTCGTTACTTGCCAGTCACAGCCACCGTCATCCTGACGGAAGTCAGGATCCATTCTGCGCTACGGCGGATGGGGAGCGCTGAATGGATCCCGGATCAAGTCCGGGATGACGAAGATGGTGAAGGTAGCTTCTGGTGGTCAGCCCCCTCCCCCTACACCCACATGCCCTTGCCTGCGTCAGCGTTGCATGACACCCATGCCACCATGCTGCCCCACACCCAATCCGTCATCCTCCTCCACGGCTTTGGCGGCCATCAGGTGCAGACCGCGCTGCTTGCCCGGCGGCTGCGCGGGGCGGGGTATGATGTCGCCAATATCGGCTATCCCAGCTGGCGCTGGCCGCTGGCCCGCGTCATCGATCATCTCCACGCCCGCATCATCGCCAGCCCGGCCTATGCCGCCACGACCGCCCATTGCGTCGGCCATTCGATGGGCGGGCTGATACTGCGCGCCTGGCTCGCGCGCCATCGCCCCGATCATCTCGGCCGCGTCGTCATGCTCGGCACGCCCAATGGCGGCAGCGAGATTGCCGACCTTCTCTACCGCCTGCGCCTCCATCCGCTGATCCTGAACCAGGCCGGCGCGCTGCTGCGCACCCGTCGCGATGCGGCCACGCTGGCGGCGCTGGGCAAGGTCGACTATCCGCTCGGCATCATCGCGGGCGACCGGCCGATGAACGGCCTGCTCCCCAGCCGCATCTTCCGCGCACCCAATGACGGCAAGGTCAGCGTCGCCGCCACCCATTGTCCGGGCGAAAGCGACCATATCACCCTGCCCGTCGCCCATACCGCGATGATCTACACCCGCCCCGTCGCCGATCAGGTCGTGCATTTCCTGCGCCATGGGCAATTCGCGCGCACTTAGCCCCCCCCTCTCCCCGCCCCCCGCAAATTCTGCTAAGCCGACTCCAGAACAGAAAGGTCGCATGTCTTCCACGCTTTCATAGGGGAATGCATGTCCACTTCGCTTCATCTGCGGTCCGCCGCGCCACGCGCCGCGCTGCTCAGCTTCAGCTTCGTCCTTCTCGCCACGCCCGGCGCCAGCCAACAGGCCGGCGGACCGATCGCCCGCTATTCGATGGATGCCGGCACCATGTCCGGCATGGCCGCAATGGCGGGCGGCGGTGGCATGGGCGGGGCCATGTCGATGATGATGGGCGGCGGCAACCAGCCGATCCATGAACTGGTGCTGCGCCTGGGATCGACCCAGGCCGCGAGCGGCTCGCCGGCGGCCGAGCATTATATGCCCGCCGGCGCCCGGCTGGGCGCCTCCGTCCCGCTGGTCACGCCAAAGGTCACGCCGAGCGACGAGCCGGCGCTGCCCGGCGAGAAGCCCAAGGGGCGGCTGCTCATCTATTGGGGCTGCGGCGCGACCGCCGGGCCGAACCAGCCGGTGGTGATCGATTTCGCCAAGGTCGCGCGCGGCCAGTTCCCGCCCGGCCTCTATATGACCGGCGCGGCGATCCCGCAGGAATGGCAGGTCCGCTTCACCAACAGCAAGACCTATGGCGAATGGCCCAATGGCCAGACGCGCAAGACGCTGTCGGGCAATTCCTCGCTGATCGGCGACCATCGCATCGCCGGCAATTATTCGCCCGAGATCAAGTTCGCGCTGAACCAGGACTTCATGCCGCCGATCACGGGCCGTGCCAGCCCGGTGGCGGGCGGCGCCACCCAGCTGAGCTGGAACGCGGTGCCCAATGCGACCGGCTATTATGCCTGGGTGTTCGCGGCCAAGCAGGGCGGCGACATGGTGTGGTGGGCGTCATCAGCCAGTCAGGCCTTTGGCGGGCCGGTGTGGGACTGGCTTTCGCCCGGTGCCGTGCGCAAGCTGATCGGCGACAAGATCGTCATGCCGCCCAGCCAGACCAGTTGCACCGTGCCGTCGCAGGTGGTGCAGTCCGGCGGCGAGATGCTGATGGGCAGCCTCTATGCCTATGGCCCGGAAGCCAATTTCGCCTATCCGCCGCGCCCGGCCGATCCCAAGATCGCCTGGAAACCGGAATGGATCGCCCGCGTGCGCTATCGCTCCAATACCATGTGGATGCTCAATGGCCCGGACATGGGATCGATGATGAGCCAGGGCAGTGACGACAGCGCCGACGCCTCCGGTGACAATCCGCCACCCAAGAAGAAGAAATGCAAGGGCGGCCTTGGCGGCATGCTGGCCGGCGCGATGGGCGCAGGCTGCTGAAGCTCCGGTCGGGGCGCGACACCAGTCGCGCCCCGGCCACGACTTGCACTTGAAACGAAAGGAAAATCCGGCAAGTCTCGCGCCATTCTTCCGTTTCGAGGTTTTCATGCGACACAAGCTATTGGCCGCGCTGCTGCTCGGCGCCGCCCTCTCCCCCCTGCCGCTCGCCGCCCAGTCGGCCGCCCCGTCGTCCAGGTTCGAGGGGCGCGACATCTTCGCGCTGCAGGTCGCCACCGATCCGCAGATCAGCCCCGACGGCAAGAGCGTCGCCTATGTCCGCCGCCAGGGCGACATCATGACCGACCGGCAGAAGGGCGCGATCTGGCTGGTCGACACCGCCACCGGCGCGCAGCGCCCGCTGATCACCGACGCCAGCCAGCCGCGCTGGTCGCCCGATGGCAAGCGCATGGCCTATATCGCCGCCGATGCGGGCAAGCCGCAATTGTTCGTGCGCTGGCTCGACACCGGCGCCACCGTGCGCGTCACCACCCTGCCCGACGGCCCACAGTCGGTCACCTGGTCGCCCGACGGCAAGTCCCTTGCCTATATCATGCGCGTGCCCGCCGACCCGATGAAGCTGGGCAAGGCGCCCGACAAGCCGGAGGGCGCCGACTGGGCCAAGCCGCTGGAGGTGATCGACCGGGTCGATTATCGCAATGATGGCGGCGGTTATGTCCAGGCCGGCTATGACCATATCTTCCTGGTGTCGGCCGATGGCGGCCCGGCCCGGCAGCTGAGCTTTGGCGACTATCAGGATGGCGGCCCACTGAGCTGGACGCCCGATGGCCGCGCCATCCTGTTCAGCGCGGTGCGCAAGCCCGACTGGCAGCAGAAGATATTCGATCCGGAAATCTACGTGCTCGATATCGTTTCGGGCGCGATCAGCCCGCTCACCAGCCGCGACGGGCCCGATGTCGCGCCGGTCGTCTCGCCCGACGGCAGCAAGATCGCCTATCTCGGCTATGACGACAAGCGCCTGTCCTACCAGAACACTTACCTCTACGTCATGAATCGCGACGGCAGCGGCGCCCATGCGATCACTGCCAGTCTCGACCGCAGCATCGATCGCGCTTATTGGGCGGCCGACGGCAAGGCGCTCTATGCCCAATATGACGAGCGCGGCGTCAATCGCCTTGCCCGTATCAGCCTCGACGGCCAAGTCACCGAACTGGCGGGCGGCCTCACCGGCACGGCCTTCGACCGGCCCTATAGCGGCGGCGATTTCAGCGTCGCGGCCAATGGCACGCTGGCCTTCACCAGCGGATCGGCGCTGCGCCCGGCCGACCTGTCGGTCAGCAGCGGCGGCAAGAGCCGCCAGCTCACCCGCCTCAACGAGGATTTCCTGGGGCACAAGGCGCTGGGACAGGTGAAGGAACTGGCCGTCACCGCGCCCGACGGCCGGACCGTGCCGGCCTGGCTCGTCACACCGCCCGGCTATCAGCCCGGCACCCGCGTGCCGTTGCTGCTGGAAATCCATGGCGGTCCGCACACCGCCTATGGCCCGCATTTCTCGACCGACGACCAGCTTTATGCCGCCGCCGGCTACGCCGTGCTCTACACCAACCCACGCGGCTCCACCTCCTATGGCGAGGAATTCGCCCAGCTGATCCATCACAAATATCCCGGCGACGACTATGGCGACCTGATGGCCGCGGTCGACGCCGCGATCGCCGCCGGCGTGGCCGATCCGGACAATCTGTTCGTCACCGGCGGTTCGGGCGGCGGCGTGCTCACCAGCTGGATCATCGGCAAGACCGACCGGTTCAAGGGTGCCGCGACGCAGAAGCCGGTGATCAACTGGATCAGCGAGGCGCTGACCATGGACAATACCCTCTTCACCTCGCGCTACTGGTTCCCGGCCAAGCCCTGGGAAGATCCGATGGGCTATTGGAACCGCTCGCCGCTCAGCCTGGTCGGCAACGTCAAGACGCCGACCCTGGTGGTCGTGGGCAGCGAGGATTATCGCACCCCGGTCAGCGAAGCGGAGCAATATTATGGCGCGTTGCAGATACGGGGCGTTCCGACCGCGCTGGTCAAGGTGCCGGGCGCCAGCCATGGCGGCATCGCCGCCCGCCCGTCGCAATCGGCGGCCAAGGCGGCGGCGATCATCGCCTGGTTCGATCGCTATCGCGACAAGCCTGCGGCGGCGGCCACCGCACCGGCCCAATGATCCGGCTGGCCGGAGCATATCGTTCATGATATGTTCCGGCCACTTTCCAAGGAGAATGCATGATGGCGGACCCGGTTCTTCTCTATACCAACCCCATGTCCCGCGGGCAGATTGCCCGCTGGATGCTGGAGGAGGTCGGCACGCCCTATGAGGCGGTGGTGCTGGATTATGCCGGCGGCATGAAGACCGCCGACTATCGCGCGATCAACCCGATGGGCAAGGTGCCGGCGATCGTCCATGGCGGCAAGGTGGTGACCGAATGCGCCGCCATCTGCGCCTATCTGGCCGATGCTTTCCCGGCCGCGGGCCTGGCGCCGGGGACCGATGATCGGGCCGACTATTATCGCTGGCTCTTCTTCGCCGCCGGTCCGGTGGAGGCCGCGGTCACCAACAAGGCGATGGGCTTCGTCCTGCCAGAGGGACGCGAACGCAGCGCGGGCTATGGCTCGCTCGATGACACGCTCGACACGCTGGAAACGGCGGTCACCGGCCGCAGCTGGATCTGCGGCGGCACCTTCACCGCAGCGGACGTCTATGTCGGCGCGCAGATCGACTGGGGGCTCACCTTCGGCACCATCCCCAGCCGCCCGGCGTTCGAGGCCTATGCCGCCCGGTTGCGCGAACGCCCAGCCTATAAGAGGCAGAAGGAGATCGACAACGCCCTGATCGCCGAGATGCAGAAACAGGGCTGAGCCTGCCCCTTACCCACAAAGCAAAAGGCCCGGCGGAGATGTCCGCCGGGCCTTTTTTGACTTGCCGTTCGACCGCTATCAGCGACGATCGCCGAACAGGCGCAGCAGGAACAGGAACATGTTGATGAAGTCGAGATAGAGGTTCAGCGCCCCCATCACCACCGACTTGCCCATCATCTCCGTGCCGGCGACATAGGCATAGATGCTCTTGATCTTCTGCGTGTCATAGGCGGTGAGGCCCGCAAACAGCAGCACGCCGACGGCGCTGATCACCAGATCCATCATGCTGGACCGCAGGAAGATGTTGATCAGGCTGGCGACCAGCAGGCCGACCACGCCCATGATCAGGAAGGTGCCGAAGCCCGACAGATCCTTCTTGGTGGTGTAGCCGAACAGGCTGAGGCCGGCGAAGGCCGCAGCGGTCGCGAAGAAGGTCTGCGCGATCGAGGTGCCGGTATAGGCCAGGAAGATGTAGGACAGCGACACGCCCATCACCGCCGCATAGGCCCAATACAGCGCCTGGGTGGCGAAGGTCGACAGCTTGTTGATGCCGAAGCTCAGCACCATGACGAAGGCCAGCGGCGCGAACATCACGATATATTTCAGGATGCCGGGGCCGGCGAACACCTGATAGGCAAGGCCGCTCTGCGCGAACAGCAGCGCGACGATGCCCGTCAGCAGCACGCCGCTCGCCATATAATTATAGACCGACAGCATATATTTGCGCAGCCCGGCATCGAACGCCTCGCTGCGCGCGGCGCTGGCACTGCCAAAGCCTGCGATATCGGAACGGGGGTCGGACCAATTGGCCATGTGTAAAATCTCCTTGGACGGCCTTTCTCGGCCGATCGCCATAGTATCGGCGCTAACGCCTCTCAGTTCAAGTGAAAGCCGAAGCCTAACAGCGATGTCATGCTTCAGCGCGACATCACAAGATCATGCCGGATCGACTTGCGCGAAGGCCCGCACCGGGAATGTGCCCATGCCGACGATCTTGGGCGGCACGGCAGTGAAGGCGAAGCCCGCATCCGGCAGCGCGCCCAGATTGGTCATATGTTCGCAGATCAGCACGCCGGCCCCGAGCAGTTCGCGATGGACCGGGCGACCGGTGCCGGGGCGGGTATCGTCGATATTATGGCTGTCGATGCCGACCAGCCGGGCGCCGCGCGACACCAGCATCTGCGCCGCCGCTTCGGTCAGGAAGGGGTGATCCTCATAATAGGCCGGCGTGCGCCAGTGCCGGTCCCAGCCGGTGTGGACCAGCACCGCGCGGCCGGCGACGTCGATGCCGTCGAGATCGGCGGCGTCGGTCGCCAGGCCCATAGCGTCGAACGGCCTGCGCACCACGATCGCCGACAGGCTGGCCAGCCGGTCGAGATCGAGCATCGAGAGATCATCGCCATCCTCGAAGCGGTGGAAGGGCGCGTCGAGATAGGTGCCGGTGTTTGACACCATGTCGATCCGCCCCATCTGAAACGCGCTGCCATCGGCATAGTTGGCGCGCGACTGTTCGCGGGTCCAGTAATCGCAGATATGCGGCGCGGCGACGCCCTTATAGGTGGTCATGCCATGTTCGATGGCGTGGCTGAGATCGATGAAGCGGGTCATGACGGGGACATTCTCCTACGGAAGATGCGCCACAGGGTGGAAAAGCCGACGACCGCCCAGATGATGTTGAGCACCATCGAGGGAAAGGCGCCATGCCACCAGGTGTTGAGGATGAAGAAGGCGGCGCCCACGGCGTTGAGCCACTGAAAGGTCGCCGACCCGCCCGACAGCCGCCCGGTCGAGACGCCGACATAGGCGATCAGCACCAATATCGCGCCGGCCCAGCCGACGATCTCCACGAACAGCGCCACCATCCACCCCCAAATGAAAAGGGCTCCCTCCTCACGGAGAGAGCCCTCATTCCTTAGCTCAGCGCGTCAACCGATCAAGCGCTCAGGCGGCGAGCTTGCGCAGCACATATTGCAGGATGCCGCCATTGAGGAAATATTCCAGCTCGTTGACGGTATCGATGCGGCAGAGCGCGGTGAAGCTGAAGGTCGAACCGTCGGCGCGGGTGACCTGCACTTCGACATCCTGGCGCGGCTTGAGGTCGGCGACGCCGGTGATGGTGAAGCTGTCATCGCCCTTGAGGCCCAGCGTGTCGCGGGTCTGGCCGTCCTTGAACACCAGGGGCAACACGCCCATGCCGACCAGGTTCGAGCGGTGGATGCGCTCGAAGCTTTCGACGATCACGGCGCGCACGCCGAGCAGGTTGGTGCCCTTGGCCGCCCAGTCGCGCGACGATCCGGTGCCATATTCCTTGCCGCCGATCACGACCAGCGGCGTGCCGTCGGCCTTGTGCTTCATCGCCGCGTCATAGATCGGCATGACTTCGCCCTGATAGCTGGTCATGCCGCCTTCGACGCCGTCGAGCATCAGATTCTTGATGCGGATATTGGCGAAGGTGCCGCGCATCATGACTTCATGATGGCCACGGCGCGAGCCATAGCTGTTATAGTCGGCCTGGGCGACCTGATGCTCGCTCAGCCACTTGCCTGCGGGCGAGGTCGCCTTGATCGAACCGGCCGGCGAGATGTGGTCGGTGGTGATCGAGTCGCCGAAGATCGCCAGCGGCATGGCGCCGATGATGTCCGTGACCGGCGCCGGGGTCATGGTCAGCCCCTCGAAATAGGGCGGGTTGGCGACATAGGTCGACCCGGCACGCCACTTGTAGGTGTCCGACCCGGTCACCTCGATCGCCTGCCAATGGGCGTCGCCCTTGTAGACATTGGCGTAGCGGGCGCGGAACATCTCCCGGTCGACCGCCCCCGCCAGGGTGGTCGCGACCTCGTCATTGGTCGGCCAGATGTCCTTGAGATAGACCGCTTCGCCATCCTTGCTCGTGCCGATCGGGGTGGTGATGAAATCCTCGATCACCGTGCCCTTGAGCGCATAGGCGACGACCAGCGGCGGCGAGGCGAGGAAATTGGCGCGCACGTCGGGCGACACGCGGCCTTCAAAATTGCGGTTGCCCGAGATGACGGCGGCCGCGACCAGGCCATTTTCATTAATCGCCTTGCTGATCGGCTCGGCCAGCGGGCCGGAATTGCCGATGCAGGTGGTGCAGCCATAGCCGACGAGGTTAAAGCCGATCGCGTCGAGATGCGCCTGAAGGCCCGCCTTTTCCAGATAGTCGGTGACGACCTGGCTACCCGGCGCCAGCGAGGTCTTGACCCAGGGCTTGGGCTTCAAGCCCAGCTCGTTCGCCTTCTTGGCGACCAGGCCGGCGGCGATCAGCACATTGGGGTTGGAGGTGTTGGTGCAGCTGGTGATCGCGGCGATGGTGACGTCGCCGTCGCCAATGTCATAATCCTTGCCCTCGACCGGAACGCGGGTCTGCGCCTTCTTGTAGGTGTTGACCATGTCGGCGTTGAACACATCATCCACTTCGGGCAGCGCAACGCGGTCCTGCGGGCGCTTGGGACCGGCGAGGCTGGGCACCACGGTGGACAGGTCCAGCTCCAGCGTATCGGTGAAGATCGGCTCGACCGACGGATCGATCCAGAAGCCCTGCTGCTTGGCATAGGCCTCGACCAGGGCGATATTCTCGTCGCTGCGGCCGGTCAGGCGCATATAGTCGAGCGTCTTGTCGTCGATGCCGAAGAAGCCGCAGGTCGCGCCATATTCGGGCGCCATATTGGCCAGCGTCGCGCGGTCGGCGAGCGACAGGGTGGCAAGGCCGGGGCCGAAATATTCGACGAAGCGGCCGACCACGCCGCGCGCGCGCAACATCTGGGTGCAGGTCAGCACCAGGTCGGTGGCGGTCACGCCTTCCTTCAAATTGCCGGTGAACTTGAAGCCGACCACTTCGGGGATCAGCATGGAGACGGGCTGGCCCAGCATCGCGGCCTCCGCCTCGATCCCGCCGACGCCCCAGCCCAGCACGCCCAGGCCATTGACCATGGTGGTGTGGCTGTCCGTGCCGACGCAGGTGTCGGGATAGGCGATGGTCGCGCCGTCGGCGCCCTCGCTCGACCACACGCCCTGGGCGATATTTTCCAGATTCACCTGATGGCAGATGCCGGTGCCCGGCGGCACGGCGTAGAAATTGGCGAGGCTCTTGCTGCCCCATTTTAAGAAGTCGTAGCGCTCCATATTGCGCTGATATTCGATCTCCATATTGTCTTGGAACGCGCGGGGCGTGCCGAACTCGTCGACCATGACTGAATGGTCGATGACGAGATGGACGGGCACCTGCGGGTTGATCTTGCTGGCGTCGGCGCCCAGCGCATTCATCGCGTCGCGCATGGCGGCCAGATCGACGACGCAGGGCACGCCGGTAAAGTCCTGCAGCAGCACGCGCGCCGGGCGATACTGGATCTCGCGCTCAGCCTTGCCCTTGTCATTCTGCCAGTCGACGATCGCCTTGATATCGTCGGTGGTGACGGTCACGCCGTCCTCGAAGCGCAGCAGATTTTCCAGCAGCACCTTCATCGAGAAAGGCAGGCGCGAAACGTCTCCAAGCTTCGCAGCTGCCTTTTCCAACGAATAATAGGCGATGTCCTTGCCGCCGACATTGAGCGTGTCGCGCGTGCCGAGAGTATCCTGTCCGGTGGCGGTCATAAGATATGCGTCTCCTCGCATAGGCCCGGCCATGCGGAAGGAGCGTCGCGTTCCCACCAGAAGCCACGAAGACGCGGCAAGGTGGAGGGAGGCGCCCCAACCTATGGTCGAAGCAAGTGTGTCCCGATGAGCGGTGGCATACAGATTGCCACCGCCAAGTCAAAGGGACAAAATGGTCGAAACCGCCTTTATTTCCGCCATTTTTGCTTACTGAAAATCATTCGCAGCGACGCGCACAAGGGCCGCACTTTTATTGTGCGCGGGGCGTGGAAATCACGCCCGCCCCGCCCCACATCTTGCCTTTATCAGCGCTCTTGTCAGCGCGCCTTTTCCGCGGCGATCCAGCCGTCGATCTGGCTTTCCAGCACGGTAAGCGGCACCGCCCCCTGCGACAGCACCGCGTCGTGGAAACGGCGCAGATCGAATTTGGGCCCGAGCTGCTGCTCCGCCCGCGCGCGCAGTTCGCGGATCTTGATCTCGCCCAGCTTGTAGCCCAGCGCCTGCCCCGGCCAGCTGATGTAACGATTGACCTCCGCATCGATATTGGCGTCGCTCAAGGCGCTGTTCGCCTTCATGAAGGCGACGGCCTTCGCCTTGTCCCAGCCCTTGGCATGGATGCCGGTGTCGACCACCAGGCGGCAGGCGCGCCACATCTCGTAGGACAGGCGGCCCATCATCTTCTCGGGTGTGTCGTAGAGGCCCATCTCCTCGCCCAGATATTCGGTGTAGAGCGCCCAGCCCTCGACATAGGCGGTGAAGCCGGCGAGATATTTGCGGAACGGCGGCAGCGGCAATTCCTGCTGCAACGCGATCTGGTTGTGATGGCCCGGCACCGCCTCATGCGCGGTCAAGGCCGGCAATTCCCAGAAGGGCCGCTGGTCGAGCTTCGAGGTGTTGACCCAATAGGTGCCCGAAATTCCCGCTTCGGGCGCGCCGGGGCCATAATAGGCCGTGGTCGTCCCCTCCGCCTCGGCCGCCGGGATCGGCTTGATGCCATAGGGCAGGCGCGGCAGCGTGGCGAAATAGCGCGGCAGCAGGCCGTCGATCGTCTTGGCCTGGCGTGCGGCGACGCGCAGCAGTTCCTCGGGCGTCTTGGCGTAATAGCTCGGATCAGTGCGCAGATGCTGGATGAAGGCAGCGCGGCTGGGATAGCCCGCCTTGGCCGCGATCGCGTCCATCCGCTTGCCGATGCGCGCGACCTCATCCAGCCCGATCTGGTGGATCTGATCGGGGGTCAGGTCGGTGGTGGTGTGGGTCCGCACCCGGCTGGCATACCAGGCCGCCCCGCCCGGCAGGGTCGATGCACTGTCGCTCTTGCGGCATTTGGGCAGATAGTCGGCCACGAACAGGTCATGCCATTTGCCATATTCGGGCGTGATGACATCGCGGATCACCGCTACCGCGCGCGCCTGCAGCGCCGCCCAGTCGGCGTCGCTGATGTCGCGCGGCTTCGTCCGCGTGAAGGGCTCGTAGAAGCGTGTGCCCTCCGGCGGCCCGGCGACGATACCGCTGATCCCCTTGGCAAAGCCGCCCAGCACCGAACAGGGCAGCACATAGCCGCCCCTGATCGCCTGGCGAGTGATCGCCATGCCATCGCCATTCTGTCTCGGGTACAGGGCCAGGCGCTTCAGATAGCTCTCATAATCGGCGCGAGTGTAGAAAGGCAGGCCGTCGGCCATGCCGGAAAAGCCCTGATGCCAGCTATAGTAAGTGGTGAAGAGCATCAGCCGTTCGGCCTGATGCTTGTCGCTGGCGATGTCGTCGCGCAGCATCCACAACAGCACGGCACGGTTCACCTTGTCGGCGGCATCCAGCCCCGCCTCCGGCACCGCATCCAGCCGCGTGACGAAGCCCTGTTCCGCCTTGATCTGGGCATCGCGGGCGCCAAGCGACAGGTCCGAAATCTGATCGTCATAGTCGCGCACGCCGCGCGCGGTAGCCTCCACCGGATGGACCGACAGATACCATTTCCAGTGATCGTCGATCACCTGGGTCAGTTGGTCATGGGGAGTCTGGGCGTGAGCCAGAGCGGGCGCCGCAACGGCGAGCATCAGGGGAATGATCTTGCGCATGGGCGCAACTGATCGCGCGGCGCAACGATTCTGGCAAGATGGGCAGGTGCCGGTTCCCGCGCCAGGTCAGGCTGCGGCTACGCCATCCGCTTCGACAATGTCGTCGCCAGCATAATAGCCGCGCACCCGGACCCGCTTTTCGACATGGTCGACCGGCACGCGCAGCAGCACCAGTCGCCAGGTGCCGCCAAGATCGCGCTGGAGCAGAAAGCCGGCCTCATCGCGCAGCAACCGCCCGGTTTCATCCACTCCAGCGCCAATCTCGATCATGCGTGCCCGTTTATCGCTTCAACGCAAATGATGCCAGCCCGCGCTTTATGTTTGCGCTGTATGCGACGGCGAGCATTGCAAGGGGCCAAAAGCGCTCTATCCGCCGAAGAATATCAGATAGAGCGCCCCGCCCAGCACGGTGGGCAACAGGCAGATGATTTCCGTCACGACCACGGCCCACCGCCAGCGTCGGGAAAGCCGCGCCGCGGTTATCGTGGCCGCCAGCGCCAAGCCCGGCCACAGGATGTTGTAATAGCGCGTCTGCATCGTGGTGAGATCGCCCAGGGTCAC
This sequence comes from Sphingobium salicis subsp. salicis, assembly GCF_049472635.1. Taxonomy (NCBI): domain Bacteria; kingdom Pseudomonadati; phylum Pseudomonadota; class Alphaproteobacteria; order Sphingomonadales; family Sphingobiaceae; genus Sphingobium; species Sphingobium salicis. The sequence goes on along the minus strand of NZ_JAYRCS010000001.1, from coordinate 722,072 downwards.
ATAGCTGCGCCAGCCAAATGTGAAGTGGATGGTCAGCAGCACGATCACGCCCACCATATAGGCGATGGTCCAAGGCCGGACGACACGATAACGCAGGCTGGCGACCGCGAGCAAAAGCGGCACGAGCATGGTCGCAAGGGCCAATGCGAAAGGATAGCCGAATTCCAGCGCCGGCCATTTCATGACATAGCCCTTGAAGAACCACGCCGCGAAGCCCGGCACATCCAGGTGCAGCCGTTCGGCCACCGGTATCCGCCAGACATCCTCATTGACCCAAAGCACCTCGCCGATGCGCAAGAATGTGAAAATATAGTGGGATGCGCCGATCGCCACGCCAATGGCTGCCAGCCACAAGCGACGATCGGTCAGGCTGATCCGGCCCGAGAGCAAGGCCATGCCGAGCCAGGCAGCAGCCACCGCCGACAATCCGATGAAGGCCGTCAGCTTCGTCCAGCCGGCCAGGGCCAGAGCAGCCATGATCCACCAGGCTGCGCCCGGCAGCCCGAGAATGCCGCCAAAGAGGGCTGCCGCGGCAAGGGCGGCGAGATTGTCGTTATTGACCATGGAGCCCACCACGGCCGTTTTGGGAAAGCTGATCACGAGGATCGCGAACAGTTGCGGCGGCAGGATATCCGGCGTGAAGCGGCGGTTGGCAGCAACCAGCACTATCGTCAGCGCAGCGGCAGACAGCAGCACGTTGAAAAGGCGAAAGATTATGGGGTTGCTGGTGAAGGCGTAAATGGGCGCCAGCAGCAGATAATAGAGCGAGGGATGATTGATATAATTGGCGTCGGCCGACCATCGGGTGAGATCGTCGGGGCGCAGGATAAGCTGGCTGGCCCAGTCGGGGAACAGGGTCGGATGCTCGAACTGTGCCCGCACCACCGACAGATGCTGCAATTCATCCACCTGTGAGGGAAACGGCGCGATGAAGACCAAAATCAAGGTCAGCGCCACATAGAATGCCAGAATGATCAGCATCGACGACGGCAGGCCAAACCATCTTTCGCGGGGGCGACTGGCAAAAATTCGGGACGATGGAAAAGAGAGAGAATTCTGCGTGGTCATGGAGCGCCAATCATTATTGCCGCGCGACCATCGCCTATCGACCTTTATATTTCATTATGGGCGAAAGCAGGTGTTCCTCACCTTGGCGCCATACATGACAAAACCCCGCTCGAATTATCGAGCGGGGTCGTCGATCAACGCCTTGGCGGTCACGATATCTGGCTCGAAAAGCGCGAGCCATCATCCCCTGGAAGGCGGAACGCCCTCCAGCATCAGGCGACCGGCCTCAGTCTATCGCATCCTTGATGCCCTTGCCCGCCAGCAAGCCGAGGACGAGGAAAATCAGGAACAGGGCGATGGCGACGCCGAACAGCAATTTGGCGATGCCGACAAAGGTGCCGGCGGCGCCGCCGAAGCCGAGGACGGCGAGCACGGCCGCGATCACAAGGGCAATGATGGCAAGACGAATCATGGTGGGATTCCTTCCGTTTCTCTGATGTTTCCAAACGGAGGAAGGCGCGCATTGTTCCGCGCGCGCAGCGATCAGACCCAGCCTTCGAGCACCTGATTGGGCGGGCGATGGCCATCGGCCCAGCTGCGGATATTGGCGATGACGCGGGCGCCGGTGGCGTCGCGCCCCTCGAAGGTCGCCGAGCCGACATGGGGCAGCAAGGTGACGTTGGCGAGCGCCAGCAGCCGCGGATCGACCGCTGGCTCATGGGCATAGACGTCGAGCCCGGCACCGGCGATCCGTGCTTCGGCGAGCGCCGCGATCAGCGCCGGCTCATCGGTGATTTCCGCACGGGAGGTATTGATGAGATAGGCGTCGGGCCGCATCAGGCCGATCCGCCGCGCATCGATCAGGCCACGGCTGTCGGCGTTGAGCGGGCAATGGATCGAGACGATGTCGCATTCACGCAGCAGCGCGTCGAGATCGTCATGCCAGCTTGCCTCCAGTTCCTGCTCCACCTCGAACGGCAGGCGATGGCGGTTATGATAGGCGATGGAGAGGCCGAACGCCTTGGCCCGGCGGGCGACGGCGCGGCCGATGCGGCCCATGCCGATGATGCCCAGCTTCTTGCCGCCGATGCGGTGGCCGAGCATGCCCGACGGGCTCCAGCCATGCCACTGGCCCGAGCGCACCAGTTTCTCTCCCTCGGCCAGGCGGCGGGGCACGGAGAGGATCAGCGCCATGGTCATGTCGGCCGTATCTTCGGTCAGCACGCCGGGCGTGTTCGTGACGATCACGCCCCTGGTCCGCGCGGCGGCCAAGTCGATATGGTCGACGCCGCTGCCGAAGCTGGCGATCAGTTGCAGCCGGTCGGGCGCGCCGGCGATCAGTTCCGCGTCGATCTGGTCGCTGATGCAGGGAACCAGCACGTCGCACTGAGCCATGGCGGCGGCGAGTTCGGCCCGGTTCATGGGGATGTCGCCGGTGTTGAAGCTGGCGTCGAACAGTTCGGCCATGCGCGCCTCCACATTGGGGGGCAGGCGACGCGTCACGATGACGCGCGGCGTTGCGGGGCGCGGTTTCCTGGCCATAGCAAGGCCGCTATTCCCGCCTGCTCCGCCGGTCAAGCGGATATGCGGTTGCCTGCGATTGAAAGCTTGTCGCGACCGGCCGGACAAGCGTATGGAAAGACCATGGGTGATATGGGCAAAGGGTCGGGCATGAAGCGCCTGCGGCTGGGCGCGGGCATGATCGCGGCACTGACCAATATGAGCGGCGCGGCGGCGGCCCCGGCCAAGCCGGTGCCCTATTGGGCGTCGCTGTCGCATGACGAGGCGCGGATGCGCGTCGGCCCCAGCCTCGATTACCCGTCCAACTGGGTCTATCAGCGCCGCGACCTGCCGGTGAAGGTGGTGCAGGTATTGGGCCTGTGGCGCAAGGTGGAAGACCCTGACGGTGCCCAGGGCTGGATGCATGTCCGCCTGCTGAGCGATACCGCCACGGCGATCGTCACCGCGGCGCAAGCACCGATGCACGAGGGCGCGAGCGAAACCAGCCGCACCCTGTTCCGCGCCGAAAAGGGCGTGGTCGGCCGGATCGGTTCCTGCTCGAGCGGCTGGTGCGCATTCGACGTGAAGGGCCAGAAGGGCTTCGTGAAGGCCAGCGACGTATGGGGCGCCACCAGCGGTTGAGCCCGGCGCCGCAAAAATAGGAAATGCCGCGCTTAACTTCGCATATTTCCCGCACATCCTGACATTTTCGTGCCGATGATGGAAATTATCGTGCGAAACCGTGGATGCGCGCGGACGATGGGAAAGAGCCGGCGACGGTATAGCGGAAAGCGGGCGCTGTAGGACAGACGCCACGGCCCCGGCGCCATCGCCCCTAAGGATTTTCCGCCATCGGCCATCCGGAATAGCCCGATTGTTTCGCACCCGACATCGTCATAGCAATCCGTTTGTCGCAGCGCGCCGGGATTGACCCCGACATCTGCCTGGACATGGGGGACAGCGATGGCTTGGAGCAGGCGCGCATTCATCGGCGCAACGGCAGCATCGGTCACGGGCCTGTCCCTGATACCGGGCCTGATACCAGCCAGGGCGAATGCGCAGGCGAACCGGCAAAAAACCTATGGCGTCGTCGAAATCCGACGAGGCGGAATGAGCGTCGCAGCCTACCGGTTCGACCGTGACCAGCTGGGCCAACGCAGGCTTTCGGGCTTCGAGCGCATGGCGCCGGAACCCACCGGCAAGGCCTTCGTGGAAACCGAACTGGCCAGCCCACTTGGCCCCGCAGCGGATGACACCATGGCTGCCCAGAGCGTCGAGATCGTGGCCGGCCATATCGATCGGCTGAAGTCCCAGCATGGATTGCAGACCAGCGACATTGCCGTGCTGGTCTCGGGCGGCCTGATCGACTTCGCGCCAGGCCGGGTGGAGCAATTCATCGCCGCCCTGCCCGCACGAACGGGCATCACGCCCGAAATCATATCGATCAAGGACCAGGCCCGACTGGGCTATGACTGGATCGTGCGCCCCGCCGACCGCCGCAACGTGATGCACGTCAACATCGCCAGCGGCACTATCAAGGGCGGCTATTATGACCAGCATGGCCAGTTTGTCGCCCTCTCGGCGCCCTATGGACCCAAGACGATGGCCGGTGCGGTCAAGCTTCGCTGGCCAGACGTCCGCACCGCCACCGTCGGCCAAAGGGCGTCGGAATTTTACGGCGATACGGTGGCGCCAGTGCTGGCGCCACAGATTGCAACGGAACCCCCGCTCCGGCAACGCCCGAACCTCTATCTGACGGGAGGGATCGTGACGGCAACCGCCGTGATCTTCCGCCCGAAGGCCATTATCCACCCTCATCACTGGGTGGAGATGCAACCCGATGATTTTGCGAACCTGCTCGGCCTGATCGCAAGCGGCACCCCTTATGGTGGGCCATTGCCCACGACCCTGGCCGGCGAGGAAGGCGACCGCGTGCGCGACGCCCTGCGCCGGGTGCGAAACAGTTTCAACCCGCATGAGATGGCCGCCGGGGCGGCGATCGGCGATGGGCTAGCCCGCCAGTTGCGCTTTGACCAGCGGACCAGGCTGGCGCTGCCCCAATTGGCCGGCACCCAGATCTGGGTTTCGCAATATCTGCTCGAAAAATTCGGCTGATGCCCCGCGCCCGATCCACCATCAGAGCAAGGAGAGGTTGATGATGCTGGAGCTTCTCACGCGCCCATCGATACAGCGGTCAGCCGCCATTCTGCTAGGCCTTATCGCCGCACTGCCGGTCCAGGCCCAGAACCGGCTCGACAATTTCGACCAGCGCGTCCTGGCTGCCCATAATGCGGAACGGGGACAGATTGGCGTGCCGAACCTTAGCTGGAGCCCGGCGCTTGCCGCCGACGCGGCGCGATGGGGCGCCAATCTCCAGACGCTGAGCGATCTCGAACATGATGGTTCGCTGGTCGCCGAGGGCGAGAATCTGTGGCGGGGCAGCAAGGGCGCCTATACGCCCGAAGACATGGTCACCATGTGGATCGACGAGAAGGCGGCGTTCAAGAACGGCGTGTTCACCGATGTGAGCACATCGGGCCAGTGGGAAGATGTCGGCCATTACACGCAGGTGATCTGGCGCGACACGACGCAGGTGGGATGTGCGCTCGTCACCGTGGCCAGCGGCGAGGATGAGATACTGGTCTGTCGCTATCTGGACGGCGGCAATGTCACCGGCCAGATGACCTACTAATCGCGCGTGATCATGCGGCGCCTGTCGCGCAGGGAGGGCAGCATTCCTGTCAGAAGTCGACCATGACCGAGAGCCAGAGGCGGCGCCTTTCCCGGTTAATCGAATGGGTCGGCAGTTCGCGCCATGGACTGCCCGTTCGAACAGTCTACAGCACGACTTCCATGAATAGCTGATTGTTCTTGCCGCTACGTCCGGGGGCAGTTTTCCCAGATAGTGTGCTTCTATCGTCGCCCAGCTGGATTCACGGCCCCTAGAACAGGCTGCCGTCTATATCCGGCTCGGGGCTGTCCTGCATGCCTCTGGTCTGGATGGCCATTTCGACTTCGCCGGCCAGCAGCGCGGCGTCGTTGCCGGTGAAGCCGCTTTCGGCATCGATCAGATCATCCAGTTTGAAGCGGGCGGCAAACATCTGGAACCGCTCGAGGGCTTCATTCAGTTCATCGGGCATGGGGCCTCTCCTATCGCGGTTGCGTCCTGCCCCAACGAGGCGGGGTCGCCTTTGGTGCCATGCCCCCCCCGCATTTTGCCGGCAGATGTGCGCGGCATGAAAAAGGGGGCCGTGGCCCCCTTCCCCATCTTACCATTCATAGGCCTTGGGCAGGCTGCCCTCGGCCGGGGTGGCGTAGCGGTCGCGCAGCTTGGTCTGGCGATTGTCGATCGGCTGCTGGATGCCGTCGATCCACACCGCGACCGGCGCCGATTCCATTTCCAGCGGATCGCCGTCCCAGATCACCACGTCACCCGCCTTGCCGGCCTTGAGCGAACCGATCCGGTCACCCAGCCCCATCGCCTCGGCCGGGGCGGAGGTGATGCTGCGCAGCGCCTGGCCCCAGCTGAGGCCAGTGGCACCAGGCACCTTGTTGAGGGCGACCATATTGCCCGCCTGCTGGGTGGCGAGGCGCAGTTGCAGCGCTTCGTCCCGGTCCATCAGGCCCATGGCGACGGGCACGCCCGCCTTCACCATGCGGCCGACATTGCTCTGGGTCGCCGCCAGCTTCTCGAAGCTGGAAGGCAGGTCGTCGAGCCCGCCGGCGATCACCGGCACCTTGGCGGCGGCGATCTGGCTGGCGACCATCCAGCCCTCGGTCGCACCGGCGAGGATCAGCTTCAGCGCCGGGAAGTCCTTCCGGAGCGCCAGCACGCCGAGAATGTCGCGCGCGCTTTCAACATGGATCATCAGCGGCATCGCGCCGGTGACGACGGGGACCAGCGCCTCGGCATCGACGCGGTTGAGCAGCGCGTCCTTCGACCGGCCATCATAGCTGGCCGGGGCCCTGGCATAATCCTGCGCCTCGCGCAGCATCATCTTGAAAGTCAGATAGGCGGCCGGTCGGCTGCCGCCGGCATCCTCCGCCCCCTCTTCGCCCATCTCGACATATTGGAAGGCGCGCGCCTTGGTGATCGGGTCCATATCGGCACCAAGATCGACCACCGCGCCCTGCCCGGCAAAGATGCCGTTGCCGGTCGCGGGCACGACCACCGCGCGGGTCACGCCGGCGGTGCGGCTGATCGCGATCGGATTGGCCAGCGGGTTGATCGCCGGCGCAACATCGATCGCGGCCGAGAAGGGCGTGCGGGCGTTGATGTCGTTGGTTTCCTTGACGCCGGGCACTTCGGCCAGGCCAACGCGCGAGAAGCCCGAGACGATGCCGGGCGTCACCCATTTGCCGCTGGCGTCGATGGTCTTGGCGCCGGCCGGCACGGCGACGCCGGCCCCGGCGGCCACCACCTTGCCCGCGGAAATGACCACGGTGCCATTCTGGATCGGTTCCGACCCGTCCCCGATCGCCAGGGTGGCGCCGGTAATCGCGATGGTCTGGGCCAGGGCCATGGGCGAGGCGGCAACGGCCAGCAGCGCGGCGGCCGCGCGAATTGCGGTCTTCATCGTCATTTCACGTCTCCCGCGCCGATCTGGCCGAGTTCGAAGTCGGTTACCGGGCGCCGCTTGGGATCATTGGCGTCATAGAGCAAGGCGCCGTCGACCCAGACCTTTTCCGGCCGGGTATAGGTGCTGAACGGGTTGCCGTTCCACAGCACGACATCGGCCATCTTGCCGACCTTCAGGCTGCCGGTCTGGTCGGCGATGCCCATCGCCTTGGCCGGGTTGATGGCAAGCCAGGTCCAGGCGATCTCGTCAGGGATATTGATGCCCATGCGACGGCCCGCGCCCAATGTCTTGGCCGCTTCCTGGTTCAGCCGCTGAATGCCATTCTCGTCATCGGAATGGACGATGGCGCAGGCGCCCGCCTGGTGGACGAGCGGGACATTTTCCTTGATCCCGTCATAGGCTTCCATCTTGAAGCCATACCAGTCGCCCCACATGGCGGCGCAGATGCCGTTCTCGCGCAGCAAATCGGCGATCTTGTAGGCCTCGACCGCGTGGTGGAAGGCAGTGACCTTGTAGCCGAACTCCTTCGACATATCGATCACATTGGCCATCTCGTCGGCGCGGTAGCAATGGTTCTGGACCAGGATCTTGCCTTCCAGCGCGTCGGCCAGCGTCTCCATGCCCAGGTCACGGGTCTGGTCCTTACCGGCGGCGCGCTTCTTCTGATATTCGCGCGCCTTGATCCAGGTCTGGCGATCGACCGCCATATTGCCCATGCGGGTGCTCGGCTCGCGCCCCTTGGCGCCATAGACACGCTTGGGATTTTCGCCACAGGCCATCTTCAGGCCATAGGGCGCGCCGGGGAATTTCATCCCCTGCATGGTGCGCGCCTGGACATTCTTCAGGATCACGCTGCGGCCGCCGAACAGATTGCCCGACCCCGGCAGGATCTGAAGCGTGGTGACGCCGCCATTGGCGAGCGCGCGACCGAAACCGGGATCCTGCGGCCAGACCGAATGTTCGGCCCAGACATGGGGCGTGACCGGCGAGGTCATTTCATTGCCGTCCGAATGCGCATCCACAGCAGGCGAGGGATAGACGCCGAGATGGCTGTGAATGTCGATGACGCCGGGCGTCACATATTTGCCGGTGCCGTCGAACACCGCGATGTCGGCCGGGATCGGCGTGTCAGGGCCGCCGATCGAGGTGATCTTGCCACCCGACAGGAAGACGACGCCCTTGTCGATCCGCCCGCCCTCACCATCGAAGATGGTCGCGCCGCGGATCGCCGTGGCGACGCCCGGATAGGGCTTGTAGGTCGAAGGATAGGGATTGTCCGGCTCGGCCGAACTGCCCTGAGACGCCGGTGCGGGCTGATCCTTTTCCTTCTTGGCGACCGCCGGCGCGGTCATGCCGGTCGCGACCAGCGCCAGCCCCAGCAGCAGCTTGCTGCGTGCGTTCATACCTGTTTCCCCTTTTCAGCGGCAATGAGATCGAGATGCATCATGCGTTTCACATAGGGCGAGACCAGCAGCACCAGGCCGCCGACCACAACGGAAAACCAGCCGATGCGGCTGTAGACATCCAGCACCTGGGTCACGTCGCCCGTCTCGCCGCTGCCGGTGGTGCGCGCGATCAGGCCGGCGATGAAATTGCCTGCGGCCATCGCCAGGAACCAGGTGCCCATTACCAGCCCGACCATGTTCGACACCGACAGGCGCGTCATCGCCGACAGGCCGACCGGCGAGAAGCAGAGTTCCGCCATGGTGTGGAGCAGATAGATGAGGAAGACGAAGATCACCGGCGTCAGCGACTGGCCGGCCATCGCCGCGCCCGCGACCAGCACCAGGAAGCCGGCGCCGCACAGGATGAGACCGATGCCGAACTTGGCGGGCGAGGATGGTTCCAGCCGGCGCTTGTCGAGGAAGGTCCACAGCACCGCGAACAGCGGCGCGAGCAGGATGATGTAGATGGAATTGACCGACTGGAACAGCGAGGCCGGCACGTCCCAGCCCAGGATAACGCGATCGACATTGCGGTCGGTGAAGATGTTGAGCGAGGAACCGGTCTGTTCGAACAGGCCCCAGAAGAGCGGATTGAGCGCGATCAGGAAGAGCGCGGCGAACATCCGGTCGCGCTCCACCTTGGTCAGCACCGTGACCGAGCGCCAAAGGATGTAGGCGACCGTCAGGGCCGAGAAGATCAGCAGCGTATAGCCCAGCAGTTCGGCATAGCGGATGACCATCCAGATCGCCGCCACGCCCAGCGCGGCGCTGGCATAGATGGTCCATTCCTGCGAGATCGTGCCGATCGCCGGCGCGCGCAGCTTTTCCGGCGCGGGCGGCTCGCCCTTGCCCAGCAGCCAGGGCCGCAGCCAGACGAACATGACGAGGCCGAGCAGCATGCCGACGCCGGCGGCGCCGAAGCCCCAGCTCCAGCCCCACAGCTCGCCCAGCAGGCCGCAGACAATCGGTCCGCTGGCGCCGCCCAGGTTGATGCCCATGTAGAAGATGGAGAAGGCCGGGTCGCGGCGATGATCGTCACGGGCATAAAGTTCGCCCACCAGCACCGAGATATTGGCCTTCAGGAAGCCGGTGCCGACGATGATGCTGGCCAGCGCCAGATAGAAGCCGTTGAGATAGAAGGCATCCTGCCCCCCCGGCCCTTCGGTGATGGCGATCAGGAAATGGCCGATGGCAATGAACACGCCCCCCACCAGCACCGCCTTGCGCGGCCCCAGGAACCGATCGGACAGATAGCCGCCTATCACCGGCGTGATATAGACCAGCGAGGTATAGGCGCCGTAGAGGATATAGGCCTTGTCCTCGCCGAACAGGAAATGTTTGGTGAGGTAGAAAATCAGGATGGCACGCATGCCATAATAGGAAAAACGTTCCCACATTTCCGCGAAGAACAGCAGGAACAGGCCGCGCGGATGGCCGAGCCAGGTCTTGCCTGCCTCCGCCGGTACGGTGATTGCGGTCGCCATCGGACCCCCTTGAAATTGTCTTTTTGTGCCGGCCGGCAAGAGCGGCGGCGTTATGGCGCGGACCCTAGAGGGGAAAGGTGGGCAGAGTCAAAGCAGGGTTGAAGCGATAGGAAGTGCGCCCTTCGCCCTTGCGCCCGGCGGCAAAGCGTCCCATTTGGCAACCGATGTTCAACGACCTTTCCAGCCCCCTCGCCCTGCTGCAGACCCGCCGTTCCGGCAAGCCGCGCGACCTGATCGCGCCCGGCCCGGACGATGCGCAGCTGCGCCAGATCCTCGAAGTCGCGCTGCGCACGCCCGATCATGGCAAGCTGGCGCCCTGGCGCTTCGTGATCGTGCCGCAGGACAAAAGGGAAAAGCTCGCAGAGGTGCTGGAGGCCGCCTATCGCGCCGAGAAGCCGGAGGCCGGACGGCTGGAGATCGAGGCGATGCACCAGTTCGCGCATCAGGCGCCGACGCTGGTCGTGGCGCTGTCCAAGCCGGTCGCGGGCAGCAAGATCCCGGTCTGGGAGCAGGAATTGTCGGCCGGCGCCGCGATCATGAACCTGCTGCACGCCACCCATGCGCTGGGCTTTGCCGGCGGCTGGTTGACCGGATGGCCGAGCTTCAATGACGATGTGCGCGACGCCTTTGGCAGCGCGGACGAGCGGCTGGCCGGATTCGTCTTCATCGGCACGCCTTCACGCGCGCTGGAAGAACGGCCCCGGCCAGATTATAACGATATCGTATCGACATGGGACAGATAATTACCGAAAATACGGGCTTTCACGTAACAAGGTCCATTGACCTGCACGGCTGTATTATGGCACTGATGCACTTATGAGCGACGAATCCAAACCCGTCTATCTCCGCCTTCGCGAGATCATTGCCGCCTCCATCCTGGATGGGGACTATCGCGATGGCGACCTCCTCCCCTCGGTCCGCGCCTTTGCCGCGCAGCAGGGCGCCAATCCGCTGACCGTGGCCAAGGCCTATCAGAGCTTTCAGGATGACGGTCTGGTCGTCGTGAAGCGCGGCGTGGGCATGTTCGTCGCCGATGGCGCGACCCGCAAGCTGCGCGAGGCGGAACGCAGCCGCTTCCTGGAAAGCGTGTGGCCGCCGGTCGCAGCGCAGATCAGGCGGCTGGGCATTCGGCTCGACGAACTGGATAGCCAGAAGGTCTGAAGAAGAGCGCCCCACGGGGCGCTTTTTTTTTACAAGGCAGCGAGCGCCTTCACCGCCAACTGGCGATCGGGGAAATTGGCGCTTGCCGCGCGCGACAAAGCGCGCTTCGCCTCCGCCTTGCGCCCGGCAGCGGCATAGGCCTGCCCCAGATGGAACTGGAAAGGCGGGTTTTGCGGCGCGAGGGCGACCGCCTTTTCCAGCAGATCGATCGCCGCCGGCCCCTGCGCATCGGTGCGCAGCAGCACCAGGCCGTAGATATCGGCGGTGACCGGATTGGCCGGCATCAGGCGATAGGCCTGGGCGGCATAGAGGCGCGCCTTGCCGGGCGATCCCGTTTCCAGGCTCGCGCGGGCCAGATCGGCCATCAGCAACGCATCATGGCCGCCGGTCTGGGCTTCCACAGCCTGCAACAGGCGTAGCGCGCCGCGCCAGTCATGCGCCTGCATCGCCGCCCCGGCCGCCAGCCGCTGCATCTCCACGTCCATCGGATTCTGCGCCAGGAACAGGCGGACGAGTTGCAGCGCGCGGGCGGGATCGCCCGCCGCGCTCCAGGCCGCGACCAGCCGCAGCGCGGCATTGCGATCGAACCGGATATTGGCCGCCGCCTCGAAACTGCGGGCGGCATCGGCCGGCCGGCCGGCAGCGACCAGAGCATCGCCCAGCACCACATGGGCGGCCGGCGCGCCGGGATTGGCGCGCGCCAGCAGCCCGGCGCGGTCAATCGCCTCGGCCGTGCGCCCCTGCATCAGCAGCGCGCGGATATAGGGGATATTGTCGGCCGCGGTGGCGACATCGGCCGGCGGCGTCATCACGGCATTCGCCCCACCCAGCAGATCCGACGAGGGACGCACCGGCCAGGAGGCACGGGCCAGCAGCGCATCGGCCTGCACGCGATCGCCCAGTTGCTCCTGCGCGCGGGCGGCCAGCGTCAGCACATAGGGATCGGCATCATGGCGATCGACAAGGGGGGCGAGCGTCGCCGCCGTGCCGGCATAGTCGCCGGTCAGATAGGAAGCGCGGGCGAGCAGCGTGCGCGCCACGCGATTGTCGGGCTGCATCGCCACCAGCGGCCCCAGCGCATCGGCCGCCAGCACGGCATTGCCGTCCGATAGATGCAGCACGCCGCGCAGCAACCGGGTCGCCGGCTCGCCATCCAGCCGGCCATCGGTGCGGGCCAGCAGCGTGCGGGCAAGATCGATCTGGCCGGCGCGGGCAGCGATCACCGCCTGAAGGAACCAGGCGCGCGGATTACCGGGATCGAGCGCCAGGATGCGCCGGCTGACGCTGAGCGCGCGGCTCGCGCGGCCGGCATCGGCCAGCGTCGCGGCATATTCGGTGAGCGGGGCAAGCGCATTGGGATGATCGTCGAGCGCCCGTTCGAACCAGGGCAACGCCGCCACCAGCCCATATTGATCGCGGATCAGCATGCCGCGCAGGGTCAGCGCATCCGGATCGCCCGGTGCCAGCGTCAGAGCCCTGTTCGCCGCCGCAATCGCCCCGGCCTGGTCGCCCAGCATCAGGCGGAACCGGCCGAGATCGATCCAGGTCCGGGCTGCGCGCGGGGCGAGATGCAGCGCATCGTCAAAGGCGCGCTGGGCGGCGTCATTGTCGCCCTTGGCCTGCCAGGCGCGGGCTGCGACACGGGCGGCCTCGGCCGACTTGCCTTCTCCCGCCTGCACCGCGCGCAGGGCGCCATCGGCATCGCCCTGCAACAGCAGCGCCTGCGCCAGCAGTCCATTCGTGTCCGCGACGCTGGCGCCCAGCCTGCGCGCGCGCAGCAGATCGGCCTGCGCCGCGGCGCCATCGCCCAATTGCACCAGCGCGCGGGCATGGCCCAGCCGCGCCGTGAACGATGCCGGATTGCCACGAATGGCGTTCATCAACTCGATCCGGGCGGTGCGTGCATCGCCGGCATCCAGCGCGGCCAGCCCACGCGCGAGCGCCGCACTGCCGTCCGCCTCATGCACGCGCCATTGCCACAGGCCGGCCAGCGCCAGCAGCAGCAGGGCAAGGCCCGCCAGCAGGATCAGGCGTGAGCGCCGCATCGATCAGCCCTGCATCTTATATTGTTTGAGCAGATCATAGAGGGTCGGCCGGCTGATCCCCAATATCTTGGCGGCACTGGAAATATTGCCGTCGGTGCGCGCGATCGCCCGGCGAATGGCGCGTCGATCGGCCATTTCGCGCGCGGCCTTGAGATTGACGACCTCGCTGCCTTCGGCCCGATCACCGTCGAGATCGAGATCGGCCGCCGTCACATGCTTGCCATCGGCCATGATGACCGCGCGCTTCACGCGATTTTCCAGCTCGCGGACATTGCCCGGCCAGCCCCAGGCATCGAGTGCGGCGAGCGCATCGGGGGCGAAGCCCTTGACCTGCGGGTTCATGTCCTGCGCGAAGCGGGTGAGGAAATGGCGCGCGAGCAGCGCCGGATCGCCCGGCCGGTCGCGCAGCGCGGGGATGCGGATGACGATCTCGGCCAGGCGATAATAGAGATCCTCACGGAAGCTGGCGGCGGCGATCATCGCGTCGAGATCCTGATGGGTGGCGCACACGATGCGCGTGTCCACCGCGATCGGCTGGCGCCCGCCGATCCGTTCAATCACCCTTTCCTGCAGGAAGCGCAGCAGTTTCACCTGCAAGGGCAGCGGAATGTCGCCGACCTCGTCCAGGAACAGGGTGCCGCCCTGCGCCTGCTCGATCTTGCCGGGGGTGGTCTTGACCGCGCCGGTGAAGGCGCCCTTTTCATGCCCGAACAGTTCTGATTCCAGCAGGGTTTCGGGGATGGCCGCGCAATTGATTGCGACGAAGGCACCGCCGCGACGCGGGCTGGCATCATGCAGACCCTGCGCCAGCAATTCCTTGCCGGTGCCGCTGGCGCCCAGCAGCATGACCGAGACATCGGCGCTGGCGACCCGCTCGATCGTGCGGGCGACCCGCATCATCTCCGGCGCGCCGGTAATCATCCGGCCGAGCACCCTGCACCCCTCCGGCGCGGCTTCGGCGAGGCGGGCATTTTCCTGCTCCAGCGCGTGGACGTGGAAGGCGCGGCGCACGATCAGGCCCAGTTCGTCGATATCGACCGGCTTCTGGTAGAAATCATAGGCACCGCCGGAAATGGCATTGAGCGCGCTTTCCCGTGCGCCATGGCCCGACGCCACGATCACCTTGGTATCGGGCTTGATGCGCAATATCTCCTCCAGCGTGGCGAAGCCCTCGCTGGTGCCGTCCGGGTCCGGCGGCAGGCCCAGGTCGAGCGTCACCACATCGGGCGCCTCCATCCGCAGCATCTCGATCGCTTCCAGCCGGTCGCCGGCGATGAACAGCTGATAATCCTCATAGGCCCAGCGCAATTGCCGCTGCAGGCCGGGATCATCCTCGACGATCAGCAATTTGGGGCGGGTGTCGCTCATCAGGCGGCCTTTCCTTGAACATCATCGCGCGCCGGCGCGGGCGCCAGCGGCAGGCGCAGGGTGAAACGGCTCCCCACGCCGGGTTTGCTTTCCACGTCGATCCGCCCGCCCATCGCCTCGGCAAGGCTGCGCGCCTCGAAAGCGCCGAGGCCAAAGCCGCCAGCCTTGCTGGACGAAAAGGGCTTGAACAGATCGCGGCGAATGAATTCGGCGGTCATGCCGCAGCCCTGATCGACCACGGCCAGCGTCGCCTGGCCATGCGCGCTGCCCAGATGCAGTTCGACCGGACGATCGGCATCGCTGGCGTCGATCGCATTCTGCAGCAGATGGACCAATATCTGCTCGACCCGCGCCGGATCGGCGAGCGCGACCGGCACGTCACCGCTGACGGTGATGGCGCGCAGGCGGGCGCGGCTGCGCACGACCTGATCGACCAGCGGCCCCAGCGCCACCGGGCGCGGCTCTTCGGGCCGGCCCTTGTTATGCTGCGACAAGCGGGCCAGCATGTCGTTCATCTTGCCCACCGACTCCTTGAGCGTCAGCAGCATGTCGGCGCGGAAATCGGGATTGTCGGCGTGCCGCTCTGCATTGCGCGAGAGCAGGGACAATTGGCTGACCAGATTCTTGATGTCATGCGCGATGAAGGCGAAGCGGCGGTTGAACTCGTCGAAGCGCTGGGCGTCGTCGAGCGCCTGCTGCCCCTGCGCCTCGCTGATATGGGTCGCCGCCTGGCGCCCGGCGGCGCGCAGCATGTCGAAATCCTCCCAGTCGAGGCGACGGTCGATTGGCGGCGGCGCAAGCAGGATCGCGCCGATCAGCCGGCCATAATGGAGCAACGGCACCAGCGCCCAGACATGGGCATCCTCGATCAGCCAAGGCGGCAGGTCGAAGGTGGCGTCGCCATCGCGGATGCGACCGACATCGACGATCCAGCCGCTCCCTTCCCAGCTTTCCAGCTGGTCGAGCGGCAGGGACAGGCCGGCAATCGGCTCCTGCGGCCAGTTCCATTGCGCCTCGAACGCCAGCCGACCGTCATCGGCGCGCAGCAGCAGCAGGGCGGCGGGGGAATCGGTGATGTCGGCGACCGCCTTGGCCACCCGCTCGCCCAGCGGCGGGGCATTTTCGCCCGGACGGCCGATGGTTTCGCCAAAGCGCATCCATTCGGTGCGATAGTCGTAGCGATGCTGGAAGAAATGCTTGGCGACCTGCACCTTCCACAGCGCGCGCATCTGTGGCGAGGGCAGCAGGACGAGCGCGGTCACCGCGACAAAGAAGACTGCGCCAATCTCCACCACCCGCGCATAGGGGCCGGCGATCATTTCGATCAGCACCGCCGCCGCGGTCAGCACCACGACATAGAGGCCGACCGCGACCAGCGAGAGCGACTGGAAGGCGATGGTGCGCGACAATTGCAGCCGCCCGGCCATTTCCTTGCGCATGCCGATCGCGATGACCGGCGCCAGAAGCGCCATCAGCGGCCCGCGCAGCGCGTATAGCTCGTTGACCCGATCCATCGCGAAATAGCCGATGACATAGAGATTGAGGTCATAAGTCCACATCGCCGCCAGCGCGCCGAGCAGCAGCGATACCCGACCGCGATCGCGCGAGGGCCAGGCGGTGTAAAGATGATGGACCAGCAGCAGGCAGCCGATCGCCGTCATCATCCGCAGCACCAGCGACACTGCCACCAGCATCTGATGCAGATCGCTGCGGACCGGCAATTGCCGCCAGGTGAGATCGGTCGAGGTCTGGAGGAAGATGAGGCCGGCAACGGCGAGATAGACGAGACCGACAGCGACCAGCGCGCCGCTGCGCGAGGCCGGGCCGCGCCGCAGCATGACGAACAGCAGCATCAGCCAGGCCGCGTTGCGGACGCTTTCCCCGATGCCCGACAGCGGCTTGTCGACGCCGCCGAACGAGACATAGAGCGCCCAGCAGGAGGTCAGCAGCAGCGCGCTGGCGAGCATGCGCGGTTCGGCCGCATCGTCCCGGCGCCGCAGGATGAAGATGCCAAGCGCGGCGAACAGGACCGCGGCCAGTGCATGGCCCCAGTCGCCGATGAATTGCAGCAGCGCGCTCATCGCCTGCCGCTCAGCGTGCGCCGTCAGGCCAGAGGATCACCCGCACCGTCTGGATCAGGATCAGCAGGTCCAGGAAGGGCGTGTAATTCTTGGCATAATAAAGATCATATTCGAGCTTGTGGCGGGCATCCTCGATCGACGCGCCATAGGGATAGTTGATCTGCGCCCAGCCGGTGATGCCCGGCTTCACCATATGCCGTTCGGCATAATAGCGCAGATGCTGTTCCAGATCCTCGACGAACTGGCGCCGTTCCGGGCGCGGACCGACGAAACTCATCTCGCCCTTGAGGACAGTCCAGCTCTGCGGCAGTTCGTCGATGCGCAGCTTGCGCAGCCAATAGCCCAGGCGCGTGATCCGCGGATCATCCTTCTCCGCCCAGACTGCCTGGCCCTTGACCTCCGCATCCTGGCGCATGGTGCGCAGCTTCACGATCCAGAATTCCTGGCCATAGAGGCCGACGCGCTGCTGCCGGTAGAAAGCCGGGCCACGGCTGTCGAGCTTCACCAGCAAGGCGGCGAACAGGATGATCGGGCCGGTCAGCAGCAGCAGGATCGAACTGGCGATGATGTCGAAGATGCGCTTGGCGATGCTCGACAGGCGACGACCGGCGGAAAAACCGTCGGAAAAGATCAGCCAGCTGGGATTGACGCTGTCGAGATCGACGCGCCCGGTCTCGCGCTCCAGGAAGGTCGAGAGATCGTTGACATGGACGCCGGTGGTCTTGATCCGCAGCAGGTCGGACATGGGGATGGCGTTGCGCCGTTCCTCCAGCGCCAGCACGACCTCGCTGGCGTTCAGCCGCACCACATAATCGGACATGTTGTAGATGGCGGTGCGGTTGATCGCTTCCTCCACCACCTGGTCGCCGTCGTTCATGGCGATATAGCCGACCACCAGGAAACCGGCGCCGCGCTTCTGTTCCAGGTCGCGGATGCGGTTGGCGCGCCGGCCAGCCCCCAGCACGACAAGGCGGCGCTTGAACGCCTCACCGCCGAGCAGCGACCCCAGCAGCATGCGGGCCAGCAGCAGCAGCCCCATCGCCAGCCCCATCGCGTAGAGCGAATTGGAGCGCCACAGGGTGATGCCGGGCAGCAGGAAATACATGACCGAGAGGAAGATGACGCCGAGCGAGATGGCGACGAGCAGGCGGGCGAAGGCGAAGCGGATCGATTGCAGCGCTTCGGGGCTGTAGACGCCGACCGCGATCATGCCGGTCTGGATGGCGAAGGCGAAGCTCAGCAGCGGGCCGATGCGGGTCGCGATCGGCTCGACATCCATGCCGATCTGATGCGCGCGCAGGATCCAGCCCGCTTCCGCCGCGCCGATCAGCAGCAGGAAATCGAGCAGGCCGAGCAGCAGCACCGCATGAGGGACATAATGTTTGAACAGCCTGATCATCGTATCGCGCTTCTTCCCGCAGCACCGCCCCTCCGGTCGGGAAGGGCCGCCAACTGGAGTCGGCCCAGCCTTACAACAAGCTGTAAGGAAATCCGACAGGGCTCAGACCCTGCCTGAAAATGGCAAAGAAAATCTGAAGATAGCGCCAATGATTGTAAATCAAGGCGACACCGGATCGCCTTGTCCCGCCCGATCGCAAGGAGGTTCAGTTGTTGTTGCGCAGCTTGTCCGCGGCATTGCGCGCGGCTTCACCCACGATCCGGGCACCATTGTCGACCGAATCCGCCGCCTGGGTAATGGCGTCGGCGCGCCGATCCTCTCGGCTTTCGTCGGTGAGGTAGAAGAAGCCGATCGCCAGGATCAGGGCCAGCGCCACCAGCGCGAAGACGATACCTCCGCTGCCTTGCGGACGATCCGAGCGTCGCCCGGTCCGATCCTGTCGATGTTGCGGGTCGCTGCCCATGGCTTCCATCCTTCCCATGGCATTTCAACCGACAAGCCGGGCGGATCGTTCCCGATCACGCCAGGGCAATGGCATCCCGCCCTCAATCCTCGGCGGTCTTGCCACCCATGTCGTCATCGCCATCGTCGTCGGCGGCACCATGGTCGACCAGATTGTCGGAAATGCGGCCACGGCTCAGGCGATCGACATCGTCCATAATCTCGTCCAGCACCGCCGTGTCGGTCGTTTCCTGCGTCCGGCGCGAGGGCAGCGCGCCCTCCTCCAAAATCTGCTCGAGCGCGGCGCGACCGCGGGCCACGCGGCTCTTGATCGTACCGACCGCAACGCCGCAGATCTCCGCCGCTTCCTCATAGGCAAAGCCCCCCGCGCCGACGAGGATCAGCGCCTCGCGCTGGGGCTGGGGCAATTGCAGCAGGGCGCGCTGCATGTCGCTGAGTTCGACATGCTTGTCCTGGCCCGCGGGCGCGGCAAGCAGCCGGTCGGCGGTCAGGTCGTCCCAATCGCCACGGAAGCGCGAGCGGCGCATCTGCGAGAGATAATGGTTGCGCAGGATGATGAAGGTCCAGGCGCGCATGTTGGTGCCGGCCTGGAAGCGGGCACGGGCGGCCCAGGCCTTGAGCAGGGTTTCCTGGACAAGATCGTCGGCGGTGTCGCGATTGCCCGACAGGGATCGCCCGAAGGCGCGCAGATGCGGAATGACCGCGGCCAGTTCCCGCTTGAACTCACCGTCCGACAGTGCCTCGCGCGGCGCCTGGTTCAGCCCTTCATCCACGGCAGCAACCCCCGTTTCGACTGTCGCCCTCGCTGCATGAACCGAAGTCGTCAAAGCCATATATGCATCCGCACCCTAGTTCGATTACCGCCAAAGGCCAATTCCCAAGATACCCCTAGAAACGCCCATTTTTTTCCACTGCCTTACCGCCAGAGAACCAGCAGCATCACGATCACGGCCAGTGCGAGCGAAATGCCCAGCACATAGCGAACGACGTGCGGCGTGGCGCCGCCCCGTGCGTCCTGCGTCGAGATATGCTGCTCCTCGTCGGCCATCGGCCCTCTCCGAATCGTTACGCATATTTAACGCGTTAAAGCCGGGAGGGTTCCGCCGACCGTCACAAAGGATCGGCCGGCGGGAAGACAGGTCAGGCCGGGGCGGTCGCTTCGTCGAAGAAGAGCGCCTGCGAGATCGCGGCCTTGACCGTCGAGCGCTGGAACGGCTTGGTGATGAGGAAGGTCGGCTCGGGCCGTTCGCCGGTCAGCAGCCGTTCGGGGAAGGCGGTGATGAAGATCACCGGCACCGAGAATTCGGCGAGAATATCCTTCACCGCGTCGATGCCGCTCGAATCGTCGGCCAGTTGGATATCGGCCAGCACCAGGCCGGGCCGCTCCGCCAGCGCCTCGCGCACCGCATCCTCGCGGGTAACGGCAATGGCGGTCACGTCATGGCCAAGGTCGCGCACGATCGTCTCGATATCCATGGCGATGATCGGCTCATCTTCGATGATGAGAACCTTGGCACGGGTCTGCGCCTCGATCTCCTCCAGCGCTTCCTCGACCAGGGCTTCGACATCGGCGGTGTCGAGGCCGATCAGATAGCCGGCATCTTCCGTGGTGAAGCCTTCGAGCGCGGTCAGCAGCAGCGCCTGGCGCGGCAGCGGGGTCAGCCGGGCCAGGCGGGCATGGGCGATCGCCTCCTGCCCGATCGAACCCGAGAAGCCGGGCTCGTCATCCAGATGCGAGGACGACCAGATCGCATGGAAGGTCTTGTAGAGGCCGAGGCGAGGATCGACACCGCTGGGAAATTCTTCTGGCGCAGCGACGATCGCTTCGAGCGTGGCGCGGACATAGGCGTCGCCATGAGTCTGGCTGCCCGTCAGCGCGCGCGCGTAGCGCCGCAAGAAAGGAAGATGGGGGTGCAGTTGCTGTCCAAGCGACATCGGTAAGTCTTCTCCCTGCCCTGTCGGGCCTGTTGTCCGAAACATCGGCTCCGCCGGAGGATGGGATGACGATGCCGCGCTGGCAAGCCCCTCTCCCCCTGCCGCCGAATGACCGACGGTGCAAAAAATGCTTCGAATGCCGGAACCATCGACACCAAGATTTGTTTCACTCTCGTTCGGTTTTTTCGACGGTAACGGCTTTTTGGTGAAATTTGCCCAGCTTGGTGAATTGACGCCGCTATGCGTTGCGGCGAAATAGCGGACAGGCTGGCGTCACGGATTTAGCTTCAAAGGGGCTGATTTTGGTTTCTTCAACAACGGAACGGGACAGGATGGGAGGGGATATTGACGTCGGCACGACCATCCGCGACCGCGACATGAAGACTGCGCCCGAACCACGCAAGCGCCGCACGGCCGCGAAAAAGGACGAGGCCCAAGTGTCCCAGGTGCTCAAGTCCGTCTATCAGCGCACGGTCGACGAAGATATTCCCGTCGAAATGCTGGACCTGCTCAGCAAACTGGACTGATCAACGCTGGTCGGGGCGGCATTTCCCTGCCGCCCATACAAGGACCCTCTCGATCCCCCATGACCATGTTCGGCGTCTATCTCCGGTCCACCGGCGTCAAGATGTTCCTCATCCTGACGCTCGCGCTGCTACCGCTGGGGCTGATCGCGCTGGTGGCGTCGCTGCAGGCGATTCGCACCGCCGATCTGGAGAAGGAAGCGCTGCTGCGCGTCGCCGTGACGCAGAGCGCGCGCAAGATGACCGCCGATCTCAACGCCGATCGCACCGCGCTGGGCCTGACCGTCAACGCGCTGGCCGATGGCAAGGCGGACGGCGAAATCTGCAATCGCCTCTCCTTCTTCCTTACCGCGCAGGACCGCAGCGGCATCCGATTCTATATTTATGACCGATCGGGCAAGAAGCTGTGCGGATCGGCCACGCCGGAGCCGGTCGGCATTCCGCCCACGCGCCGCTTCATCGGTCCGCGCGTCGAACTGCTGTCGTCCGGCGACTTCCTGCTGTCGCGCACCCACAGCCATGATAATCGCGTCGCGGCGCTGGCCTATTATTCGCGGCCGCATCTCGAAAGCGTCGCCGATCCGGCCACCGCGCTGCAGAACCGGCAACTGAGCCTGCGCCAGGGCGAGCGGCAGATGATCGTCAGCCGCCCCGGCAGCCGGATCGACGGCCATAGCAGCAGCCTGTCCGCCCGGCTCGATCCGCCCGACATATTGCTGACCATGACGGTGCGCGAGCCGCCCGCGACGATCGCCCGGCTGCTGTCGCTGTTCCTGCCGCTGGTGATGTGGTTCGCGGCCGCCGCGATCGGCTGGTTCGTGGTCAATCGGCTGCTGATCCGCCCGCTGGTGCTGCTGCGGCGGCAGGTCGCCGCCTATCAGCCCGGCGAAGTGCTGGAGCCGTTGCGGCGCATCCGCACCCCCGCGCACGAGATCAGCGACCTGGGCGATACCTTTCGCGAGATCAGTGAGGATGTCGCCACCCATGAGGCGGAAATGGCCGCGGCGCTCGACACCCAGCGCAAGCTGACGCGCGAGGTGCATCATCGGGTCAAGAACAACCTGCAGATCATCGCCAGCCTGATCAGCCTGCACGCCCGGTCGGCGCATGAGCCCGAAGCGGTTTCGGCCTATGGATCGATCCAGCGCCGGGTCGATGCCCTGTCGGTCGTCCATCGCAACCATTTTGCCGAACTGGAGGACAATCGCGGCGTCGGCGTGCGCCCGCTGATTAGCGAATTGTCCGCCAGCCTGCGCGGCACTGCCCCGCATGAGGCGCGTCGTTTCGGCATCCAGATCGACAGCGACGATGATCTGCACATCAGCCAGGATGTCGCCGTTCCGGTCGCCTTCCTGGTGACCGAACTTGTCGAACTGGCGATGCTGTCCGATCCGCGTGCGACGATGCGAATCTCGGTGCATCTGGAGGCCGATCGTAACGACCGCGCCCTGTTGCAGATGGCGTCGCCCGCGCTGCGCGCCGGGCCGGAAATGACTTTATTGCTGAACGAACGTTATGGCCGGGTGCTGACCGGCCTGTCGCGCCAGCTCCGCTCCCCGCTCGATCATGATGCCGAAGCGGGCTGCTACAGCATCGCGATCAGCGTCATTCCCTGAACAGGCGTCAGACCCGCTGATAGTCGCGGCGGAAATCGGCCGTGAAGGTCGACAATGTGCCGGCCGCGATATTGTCGCGCAGGCCCTGCATCAGTTCCTGATAGAAGTGGATGTTATGCTGGGTCATCAGCATCGCGCCCAGCATCTCGCCCGACTTCACCAGATGATGGAGATAGGCGCGGCTCCAGGTCGCGCAGACCGGGCAGCCGCAACGCGGATCGAGCGGGCCCAGATCCTCGTTGAACTTGGCGTTGCGGATGTTGAGCGGGCCGGCCCAGGTGAAGGCCTGGCCATTGCGGCCCGACCGGGTCGGCAGCACGCAATCGAACATGTCGATGCCGCGCTCCACGGCGCCGACGATGTCGTCGGGCTTGCCCACGCCCATCAGGTAGCGCGGCTTGTCCTGCGGCAGCATGTCGGGCGCGAAGTCGAGCGTGGCGAACATCGCCTCCTGCCCCTCGCCCACCGCAAGGCCGCCCACGGCATAGCCGTCAAAGCCGATCTCGATCAGCTTTTCCGCCGAAATCTTGCGCAGCCCTTCGTCGAGCGAGCCCTGCTGGATGCCGAACAGGGCCGCGCGATCGGCATGGTCGCCGCCCGCATCGAAACCGTCGCGCGAGCGCTTGGCCCAGCGCATCGATCGCTCCATCGACTTGGCGGCCTCGTCATGGGTGCAGCCATTCTTGGTGCATTCGTCAAAGGCCATGACGATGTCGCTGTCGAGCAGCCGCTGGATCTCCATCGAGCGCTCGGGGCTGAGCATATGCTTGGAGCCGTCGAGATGGCTGGAGAAGGCGACCCCCTCCTCGCTCATCTTGGTAAGGGCGCTGAGGCTCATCACCTGATAGCCGCCGCTGTCGGTCAAGATCGGCCGGTCCCAGCCCATGAAGCCGTGCAGGCCGCCCAGCCGTGCCATGCGTTCGGCGCCGGGGCGCAGCATCAGATGATAGGTGTTGCCCAGGATGATGTCGGCACCGGTGGCGCGCACTTCGGCCGGGCGCATCGCCTTGACGGTGGCGGCGGTGCCGACCGGCATGAAGGCGGGCGTGCGGATCTCGCCGCGACGCATCTGGATCGTGCCGGTGCGGGCCTTGCCGTCGGTGGCGGCGATCGAGAAGGAAAAGCGGGACTTGGTCATCGCCGCGCTCTAGGAGCGAACGCCCGCGCGCACAAGAGCAGCGCGGCCTGACCGCCGTTTCAGCCCGCCCGGCGGACGCCGTCGAACAGGGTCATCGCGTCAATGTCGAACCCCTCGACCCGGCGATAGCGGCCGATGAAGCGCAGACAATCGGTGGACAGGCGCAAGGTCCAGGGCTGGCCCTGCGCATCCTGTAGCGTGAGTGTCACATTCTTGCGGGCCGGAAGGCGATGCATGTCCATGCGACCGCTCTAATTAACAATGGTTAACAAAGGGCTGAGCAGACGGGCTGAAAAGGCGAAACGAAAATTTCTGTTGCGATATCGCAACAACAATCTCCATTTCGGCGCATTTACCGCGCTTTCCGGGCAACAGTTGCGGATAAAAATGGTTAATGATCTGTCAACTATTTGTCCCGCACTGCATCATAAGCGCCGACCGTCGAAGGTTCAGATTCAAGAGAAAAATGGGGCGCACATGATTGATTCAGGACGCTTTAGTGCAGCTGACGAGCGCGCGACCGAGGTCGAAGCGGCATTCGAGATCGAAAGCTTTGGCGAGGATGCCGTAACGTCATCCCCCGCCCCTTCCCAACTGTTCGACCTGGGCCAGATCGACGTGCAGTGGGAGGCCGAATCCGAAACACTCTGGGCGTTCATGACGCCGGCCAATCGACCCAATTTCAGCATGACCATGCTGCGCGACGTCCGCTACTGGTATGCCGAGACCAAGCGGCTGTTCGATGCCGGCCAATTGCCGGTCAAATATATGGTCGCCGGCTCCCGCTTCCCCGGCGTGTTCAATCTGGGCGGCGACCTGGAACTGTTCGCCGGCTGCATCGAGCGCGGCGACCTGCCCGGTCTGGTCCAATATGGCCATGCCTGCATCGACGTGGTCCATCGCACCTGGCGCAATGGCGACATGCCGGTGGTATCGATCGCGCTGGCGCAGGGCGATGCGTTGGGTGGCGGGTTCGAGGCGCTGCTCTGTTTCGACGTGGTGATCGCCGAGCGCAGCGCCCGTTTCGGCCTGCCCGAAATGCTGTTCGGCCTGTTCCCCGGCATGGGCGCCTATTCGATCCTGTCGCGCAAGCTGGGCCGGCTGGCGGCCGAGCGCATGATCCTGTCGGGCAAGGTCTTCACCGCGGAAGAGATGTTCGACATGGGCATCGTCCATACGCTGGTGGAGGATGGCGAGGGGGAAGCGGCGGTGCGCGATTTCGTCGCCCGCAATCGCCCGCATCATGCCGGCCATGTCGGCGTCTATGAAGCCGGGCGCCGGGTCGATCCGCTGCACCATGACGAACTGAAGGATATTGTCGAGAATTGGGCCGCTTCGGCGCTCAAGACCGACCTCAAGGATATCCGCATGATGCGCCGGCTGGCGTCGGCCCAGACGCGGCTGACCAAATAAGGATCAGGCCAGGCGGCGCTGGCGGATCAGCGCCGCCATGTCATGGATATCGGCCCTGTTGCGGTTGAGCAGGGCCTGCAACTCGCCGATCGGGACCGGACGGCTGAGGACGAAGCCCTGGACGTTGGTGAAGCCGGTTTCGCGGGCGTAGCGCAACTGTTCCTCGGTCTCGATCCCCTCGGCCACCGTCTCCACCTCCAGCGCGCGGGCCAGATAGGCGACGGACTGGGCGATGGCGCGGTCGCGGGGATTTTCGCCGACGCCGCGCATGAAGCTCTGATCGACCTTGATCGTGTCGAACTCATGGGTGCGCAGCGCGCCCAGCGAGGAATAGCCGGTGCCGAAATCGTCGAGCGCCAGGCGCAGGCCGATGCGGCGCAATTCGCTGAGGATCAGATGGGTGCGGCGATCATCTTCCAGGAAGATGGATTCGGTGACTTCCAGTTCCAGCCGGCGCGCCTTGAGCCCCGACTGGAGCAAAGCGGAAATGACCGCGCGCGGCAGGCCGTCGGTCTTGATGAGCGCGGGAGAGATATTGACCGCGACCCGGATATCCTCGTCCCAGCCCATCGCGTCGCGGCACGCCTGGGCCAGCGCCCAGTTGGTCATCGGCTCGATCAGTGCCGAGCTTTCGGCGATCGGGATGAACTCGGCCGGGGAAATCCAGCCCAGTTCGGGATGCTGCCAGCGCATCAGCGCCTCGCAGATGGTGATCCGGCCAGTCTCGGTATCGAAGATCGGCTGATAATGAAGTTGCAGCTCGCCATTGGCGAGCGCGCTGCGCAGCCCGGTCTCCAGCTCATAGGTGCGGTTCTGCCGCTCCTTCATGGTCCAGTCGAACTGGGCATGGCGGTTTCGGCCGGCATGTTTGGCCTTGTAGAGCGCCAGATCGGCATGCTGCAGCAGTTCGTCGCCATCTGCGCCATCTTCCGGTGCGACGGCAATGCCCATCGAGGCGGAAATGGTCAGGTGATGACCGCCAACTTCGAAATCGCCGGCAAGAATGCGGGTGATGTCGCCCGCGATCACTTCGGCCTGGATGCGGCTGACGCCAGGACAGATCAGCACGAACTCGTCGCCGCCGAAACGCGCGACATGGCCGCGCCGGTCGAGCGCACGGGTCAGCCGTTCGGCCACCTGGCACAGTAGCTGGTCGCCGACGATATGGCCCAGCGTGTCGTTGATTTCCTTGAACCGGTCGAGGTCCATCCACAGGACGGCGGTCTGATCCGCATCGGAAATGCGATTGTCGAACAGGTCGCGCAGCCGCATCTGCATCGCCATGCGGTTTTCCACGCCGGTCAGGCTGTCATAGCGGGCCAGCCGCTCGAACTTGATCGCGAGGTTGCTCTTCTCCTGCTTGCCTTGCATCGCTTCCAGCACGATGCGGTGCGTGGTCTTGGTGATTTCCGCCATGGCGAAGATCATCAGGAAGCAGAGCACGCCAAGGACGACATAGCCGACGCCACCGGCGATCAGCAGGCCGATGGAGGTCGGCAGCATGGTGAAGCAGGTCTGGCCGACCGCGACATGGACCCGGCCGGCATTGCGGCCGGAAATGCCGCCCGCATAGGAGGCGACCATGCCGACGGCCAGCACATGCAGGGTCGCATTCTGGCTGATCGTCAGGGTCGCAAGCGACTGAAGCCCGAGCAGCGCGGCATAGATCCAGGCGCCCATTTCATAGGCGATTCCCCAGATCGGACGCGCCGGACCATCCTGATGCGCCAGCGCGCGCTGGAAATAGACGGCCGAAATGGAGCGACTGATTCCCACGATCAGGACCAGCGCAGCGATGATGTGCATGGTCAGGACATGGGCCTGCCAGGCGATCACGATACTAAGCGAACCTCCTGAAATCGCGCCAGAAAGCAGCGATGCCGGGGAGGCATAAAGCGCCTTGACGAGGCTATCCTGCACCTCAGCATTCTGCTGGGTACGGGGCGCAAAGCGCGCGCGCAGGACTGCGCACAGATGGCGGACGAGGCGTGACACGTGCCAGCATAGTGGCGGATCAGCCTTGAGATTTGGTAAACCAGATGCCCACCAAAGCAGATCAATTCCGCTGCCCGATCAACAATATCCCCCTACTCCTCCCCGGCCAAGGCACCGTCATATGGGGCCGGAAGCAGGCTGTAGGACAGCAGAAACGACAGGCACGAAAAAGGCCGGTGGATTGCTCCACCGGCCCCTTTCTTGTCGCGTGAGCGAGAACTTCGTTTCGGTCGCGACCGAATTAGAAGTCCATGCCGCCCATGCCGCCCATGCCACCCGGCATTGCGGGCATGGCGGGCTTGTCTTCGGGCAGTTCCGAAACCGCGGCTTCGGTGGTGATCAGCAGACCAGCGACCGAGGCAGCGTTCTGGAGCGCGGTGCGCACGACCTTGGTCGGGTCGATGACGCCGGCGGCAACCAGGTTTTCATAGGTGTCGGTCGACGCGTTGAAGCCGAACGAGGTGTCGGTCTGGTCGAGCAGCTTGCCCGAGACGACGGCACCGTCATGGCCGGCGTTGGCGGCGATCTGGCGAACCAGCGCCGTCAGCGACTTGCGAACGATGTCGATACCGCGGGTCTGGTCGTCATTGGCGCCAGCGACGCCTTCGAGAACCTTGGTCGCGTAGAGCAGCGCGGTGCCGCCACCGGGGACGATGCCTTCTTCGACGGCAGCGCGGGTCGCGTGCAGGGCGTCGTCGACGCGATCCTTGCGCTCCTTGACTTCGACTTCGGTCGCACCGCCAACCTTGATGACGGCAACGCCGCCAGCCAGCTTGGCCAGGCGTTCCTGCAGCTTTTCACGGTCATAGTCCGAAGTGGTGACTTCGATCTGCGCACGGATCTGCTCGGTACGGCCCTTGATCGAGTCGGCATCACCGGCGCCATCGACGATGGTGGTGTTGTCCTTGTCGATGGTGACGCGCTTGGCGGTGCCCAGCATGCCCAGGGTGACGTTTTCGAGCTTGATGCCCAGGTCTTCCGAGATCACTTCGCCCTTGGTCAGGACGGCGATGTCTTCCAGCATGGCCTTGCGGCGGTCGCCGAAGCCCGGTGCCTTGACCGCAGCAACCTTCAGGCCGCCGCGCAGCTTGTTGACGACCAGGGTCGCCAGCGCTTCGCCTTCGATGTCCTCGGCGATGATGAGGAGCGGACGGCCCGACTGAACCACGGCTTCCAGGATCGGCAGGATCGACTGCAGATTCGAGAGCTTCTTCTCGTGGATCAGGATGTACGGATCAGCCAGCTCGACAGCCATCTTTTCCGGGTTGGTGATGAAGTAGGGCGACAGGTAGCCGCGGTCGAACTGCATGCCTTCGACAACGTCCAGCTCGAAGTCGAGACCCTTGGCCTCTTCCACGGTGATGACGCCTTCCTTGCCGACCTTTTCCATGGCTTCGGCGATCTTCTCGCCGACTTCCTTGTCGCCATTGGCCGAGATGATGCCGACCTGGGCCACTTCGGCCGAACCGGCAACCGGCTTCGAACGCGACTGGATGTCCTCGACAACCTTGGCGACGGCGAGATCGATGCCGCGCTTCAGGTCCATCGGGTTCATGCCGGCGGCAACCGACTTCATGCCTTCGCGCACGATGGCCTGGGCCAGGACGGTCGCGGTGGTGGTGCCGTCACCGGCGATGTCGTTGGTCTTCGAAGCGACTTCGCGGACCATCTGGGCACCCATATTCTCGAACTTGTCCTTCAGTTCGATTTCCTTGGCGACGCTGACGCCGTCCTTGGTGATGCGGGGGGCGCCGAAGCTCTTGTCGATGACGACGTTGCGGCCCTTCGGGCCCAGGGTCACCTTGACCGCGTCGGCCAGGATGTCGACGCCGCGCAGGATGCGCTCACGAGCGTCACGCGAAAACTTTACGTCCTTCGCTGCCATGATCTAATTCCTTTGAAAAATAGGGAAAAATGGAAAACCGAAATTCTGCGGGTCGCTTAGGCGACAATACCCAGAATATCCGATTCCTTCATGATGAGCAGGTCTTCACCGTCGACCTTGACTTCGGTGCCCGACCACTTGCCGAACAGCACGCGATCGCCGGCCTTGACGTCCAGCGGAGTGACCTTGCCGTCTTCGGCCTTCGAACCCGAACCGACGGAGACGATTTCGCCTTCCTGCGGCTTTTCCTTGGCGGTGTCGGGGATGATGATGCCACCGGCCGTCTTCGCTTCCGCTTCAATGCGGCGAACGAGAACGCGGTCATGCAACGGACGGAATGCCATGATGATTGCCTTTCCCTTTGTGCTGGGATGGGTCCGGCGCGGCCCGCAAGAGGAATATCCCCGTGCGATATTGTGCCCCGCCTTGTCCTTCTCCCGATGAACTCTCTCATTGTTAGCACTCGCGGATGGAGAGTGCTAGCGGCATGCATATGGAAAAGTCGTTTCGCCGGTCAAGGGCGGGACGGGATAAAAATTTTCGCCGTCACGATGGATCGGGGATCGATCGGACCGGCGTGCGGGCCATAGCGCAATCCCCCTGCCCCGTCATGCCGGGCGCGACGGACCGCACGGGGATTGCGACGCGACAGGTGGCAGGACGGGTAACAGCACAGGGCCACGCGCCTGTCGAAGTTCACAGTGTAAACGGGGTTTCCGGGGTCTTTGCACCGCCAACGCGCCGGGAACGCGTCGGCTACGCGCCTGTCGCGCGTCGGGGGTATGGGGGCGCGGGTCGGTGGCACGCGCCCGTCATGCAGCGGCGGGGCGGCGGCGACGCGGCACATAGGCGCCTGCCGCGCATCGATGAGGCTACAGGCGAGGCAGAGGCGGCGATGCGAAGAAAGGCGCTGGTCCATCGCGCAGGGTAGATCAGAAATCGGGCATGTAGGACAGGGTGGCGCGAAGCGAGCATCTCCCGTCATTGCGAGCGTAGCGAAGCAATTCACCGGCGCGAGATGGATTGCTTCGCTACGCTCGCAATGACGATGTTGGGTTTTGGCGGCTAACGACCATATACGGACTTGCCGTACGGGGCATTGTGCCGACAAACCTAGATCGGCGCGAGGAAGAGCTTTCCAGCGTTGGGGCGATCCATACCGCTGGATCAGGCGTGGTTCGCTCGAAATGGCTAAACGGCTTGCCCCGATAGGAACAAAGCGCCAACATGTTGAGGGCAAGAACGAAGCGGGGCGAACGTGAATCAAAAGACAGACATGGCGTTGGAACTGGCTGACCTTTGTGATCGCCTGTATTCCCAAGTAACGACACGCGGCGATGAATTCCTTGCGCAGAACTTTGGCGTCGAAAAATGGTCCGCAGAATTTTTCCAACTCGTGTTCAGCATCACAAATCGAACGGCGCAGTTGGAGCGCCTGCTGGTCAACGAGAAGATTAGCGAGCCCGTTCTAGCGGGCGCAAAGAGTCATCTTTCAACCATCCGTTCCGCCTTTGACAGAACGGCCCTTGGTCATCCGTGGAAGGATCAGGGGTTCGCAAGGGTGAGCACTGCACATAGCAGTCCGATCAGGATGCTATCCGCTGTGATTAGCCGAGATCATTCTTATCCCGCACTTAGTAGTGATGAGCGGACAGAGATCGCGGGCATTGTTAATGAATTACTGGACTGGCTGGATGAGCATCAACTCTCGGAAAGAGACTTCATTCGTGAATGCCTTATTGATGGACTGCGAGAATTTCTCTTCCGACTTGAACGATTAGAGTAGCTTGGTTGGGGTTATTCAGTTGAGTCTCTTAAAGATGTTATCATGGCATATTTTGCCCTTGAACGTGGATTAGATCCTATTTCCAATCCTGATGCGGGGGCGATGCTTCAGAAAATCGGCGTCGCGCTCAAAAAGGTATATGGTTTTGCGACGGGCACGAAGGAAGCCACGGAAACCGCAGACTGGGCACTTTCATTTTTCCACGTCGCGATGAAAGTCGGGGCGACTGGAAGCGGCGGCTTCATCGCCGGGTATCTGACAGGGTCATAGTCGTTAAGCGATCACATGCACCGACGTTCGCTAGGTCGCGTGAATAAATTCGGTCGGTCTGCAAACGACCATGATCGGACTGTCCGCTCCCCACCCAAATCCGTCACCCCAGCCTTCGCTGGCATGACGATGAGGGAATGACCGCGCCTGCCCCCTCCCCCATTGCCCGGCGATTGCGGCATGTCCTTATTCATGTCGCGTCGGGAATCTTTGATGGCTGGGGCATCCCGCGCGCGCGTCACGGGTTGGACGGCGCATAAGCGATAAGAGGAGAGCGCCATGTCCTATGCCACGATCGTCGCCGCCGTCGATGTCAACGCCCCTGACCTCGCCCGTGCCGCCATTGCCGGCGCGGCCGATGTGGCGGGGAACCAGGGCGTCGTCCATCTTCTCTATGTCCGCTATTATCTGCCGACCCGCTATTCCGAACTGCTGGACGGCGGTTTCGACGAGAATGAGGAGCGCCATGCGCTGGCGGCGATGAAGACATGGGCGAGCGAGGCCGGGCTGGCGCCCGATCGCACCCATTTCCTGACCCGACGCGGGCGGGTGCGCGACGAGGTGCTGAGCGAAGCGGCGCGGCTGAAGGCCGACCTGGTGGTGATCGGATCGCACCAGCCCTCGCTCACATCCAAGTTGCTGGGGTCCAATGCGTCGGCGATCATCCACCAGTCGCCGGTCAGCGTGCTGGTGGTGCGGACGCAGGCAGCGGAATAGCAGAAATAATCAACAGGGGTTGAGCGGCGCTCGGTTGCGGCGGGCGAACGCCGTTCCTACCTGCCGGGCATCAGAGATTTATCGGAGCGATGCCCGCATGACCGACAGCTATACCCCGCCCGCCGTCTGGATTTGGGACAAGGACAAGGGCGGCGCCTTTGCCAATATCAACCGGCCGATCGCCGGTGCGACCCATGACAAGCCATTGCCGGTCGGCCCGCATCCGCTCCAGCTCTATTCGCTGGGCACGCCCAATGGGCAGAAGGTGACGATCCTGCTGGAGGAGTTGCTGGAGGCGGGCGTCACGCAGGCCGAATATGATGCCTGGCTGATCCGCATCGGCGATGGCGACCAGTTCGGCAGCGGCTTTGTCGAGGTCAATCCCAACAGCAAGATTCCCGCGCTGATGGACCATAGCGTGTCGCCGCCGCAGCGCGTGTTCGAATCCGGCGCGATCCTGCTCTACCTGGCCGAAAAGTTCGGCAAATTCCTGCCGACCGACCCGGCCAAGCGCACCGCGGCGCTGAGCTGGTTGTTCTGGCAGATGGGCAGCGCGCCGATCCTGGGCGGCGGCTTTGGCCATTTCTTCGCCTATGCGCCGGAAAAATACGAATATCCGATCAACCGCTACACGATGGAAGTGAAGCGGCAGCTGGACGTGCTGGACCAGCATCTGGCGGAGAATGACTATCTGGCGGGCGACGAATATTCGATCGCCGATATTGCGGTGTGGCCCTGGTATGCGGGCGTGCTGCTGAACCGGGTCTATGGCGCGGCGGAATTTCTGGACGCGGGCAGCTATACCCATGTGCTGCGCTGGGCAAACCAGATCGATGCGCGCCCGGCGGTGAAGCGCGGGCGGATCGTCAACAAGACCAACGGGCCGCTGGAGGATCAGCTGCACGAGCGGCATGACGCCGGCGACTTTGCGACCAGGACGCAGGACAAGCTGGAGGGGGTGGCTTAAACGGCCACCCGCTCGTCATCGCGAGCGAAGCGCGGCGATCCATGGATTGGTTGGGCGCTGCCCGCCTTCGGCCCGCTCCGCTCGCAATGACGAAGGATCAATAGCCTACAGTGAAGCGCTGGCGGATGTGCTTGGGCGCTTCGATCTCGTCGGCGAGCGCGATGGCATAGTCGGCATAGGAGATGCTGCTATTGCCCTCGCCATCGACCAGCAACTGGTCGGTGCCGAGGCGGAAATGCCCCTTGCGGTCGCCGACGAAGAACAGGGCCGAGGGCGAGAGGAAGGTCCAGTCGAGATCCGCCACGCCGCGCAGATAGGCGAGGAAATCGCCGCCCCGGCCGGCTTCGGCCTTATAGGCTTCGGGAAAGTCCGGCGTGTCGATCAGCTTGACGCCCGGCGCGACCTCCAGGCTGCCGGCGCCGCCGACCACCAGATAGCGGGCCACGCCCGACGCACGGACCGCGCCGACCAGCGAGGCCGGATCGGTGTCGGCGAACATCACGGCGCTCACCACCACATCATGGCCGGCAAGCAGCGCGCTGAGCGCGGCGGCATCCTTGACGTCGCCGGCAACGGCGGTGACGCCGGCGTCCTGCACCGCATTTTCGGGATGGCGCGAGATCGCCGTCACCTGATGGCCGCGGCGGGCCAGTTCCGCGCTGATTTCCCGCCCTGCCCGGCCGCTGCCGCCGATGATCGCGATCTTCATGTTCCATTCTCCATGGGTAGTTACCAATGGAAACCAGATAGCGATTAGGATATCATGATCGCAAGAAGGCACTTTGCCATCACCTGGTTACGCCGAGGAAACCGCCTGCCATGACTGCGCCCACGCCCCTGCCCCGGATCGGCGACGCCTATGATCCCGATTGCCCGACCCGCCATGTGCTGGACCGGATCGGCGATAAATGGGCGGTGCTGGTGATACTGACGTTGAAGGACGGGCCGGTGCGGTTCAACGATCTGCGCCGGCGGATCGGCGCGATCTCGCAGAAGATGCTGTCGCAGACATTGAAGAGCCTGGAGCGGGACGGGCTGGTGAGCCGCGCCGCCTATGCCACGGTGCCGGTGACGGTGGAATATCGGCTGACGGAGATGGCGCAGGGGCTGATCGGCATATTGGACCAGATCACCCGCTGGGCCGAGGGCCATGTCGGCGCGATCATGGATGCCCGCCGGGCGCATGACGCGCGGGAGGTCGAGGCCGCCTAACCGGCCTGGGTGACGCGCTGGCCCTGTGACGCAGTGCGATCGCGCCACCAGCGGTTGATGCGGCGGGCGGCCGGGCGCTCCACGCCATAGGTGAGCGCGCTTGCCAGCAGCAGCGAGGCAGCGGTTGCCAGCACGAAGCCGATCCAGGTCGACAGGCCGGCGCGGTCGACCAAGTTCATGATCGCCAGCCCGGCATTATGGTGGATGAGGTAGAGGGCATAGCTGATCGCACCCAGCCAGAGCAGCAGCCGATGGCGCAGGAAGGGCAGCCAGCCGCGCAGCATCGCGGCGAAGATCGCCATCACCAGCAGCGCCGCGACCAGATATTCGCGCGGGTCGGCCCAGGCGATCGTCGCCAGCGCCGCCACGATGAAGAGCGCCTGTTGCCCCCAGCGACGATGGCCCGACCAGATGCGGTAGAAGAGCATGCCGATGATGAAGAAGGGGATATAGTCGAGCACCAGCAGCATGACGAGGCGGCTGGGCATCGCGTGCCAGCCGGCAATCGCGGCCTTGATCGCGAGCCAGCCGAGCAGCAGCCATTCGAGCCGGGCGAAGCCGCCCCCCATCCAGATCGCCAGCATGCAGCAATAGAAGGCGAGTTCCACGCCCAGCGTCCAGTAGACGCCATCGACCGCGGGCAGATAGAAATAGCCCTGCAGCATCGTCATGTTGACCGGGATCACCCAGGCGGGCGGCAGCAAGCGGCCGGCGCCGAGCAGCAGGACGATGCCGATCGAGAGCGCCATCGCCGCCCAATAGACCGGGAAAAGCCGGGCGAAGCGCTTGACCGCGAAATCGGCGGCACTGCGCGTTCCTTCCAGCGAGAAGGCGATGACGAAGCCGGAAATGGCGAAGAAGAGCAGCACGCCATAGCCGCCATGTTCGAACAAGGGCGGCAGGCGATGCCCTTGCGGGAAGAGCTTGGGATAGATGTTGAAATAATGGAAGAGCAGCACGGAAAAGGCCGCGATGCCGCGCAACGCGTCCAGTTCCTGCAATCGCGTCCGACCCTGCCCCATCATCCCCCTGCCCTACGCCCCCACGCGATAAGATTGGGTAAATTTGCGTGAACGATAGCGCCCGCCCTGGGGCGCCGGCATCAATTGCCGTCGGCGTCGACCATGAACTGCATCGGCTTGCCGCGCGATTCCGGTTCCCAGCCGGCCGCCAGCGCCGCGCGTACGCCACGCGCGACGATGGCGTCGTTGATCTGGAGCCGGCCGCGCGCCAGTCCTTTGAGCAGGCGCTTGGGCGGCGGAAATTCCAGCACGGCACCGCGCTGCGTCCCCTGCTGCTGCAGGGCGACGGTCATGCCGCGCCAGCCATCCGCATCGCTCCATTGCGGTTCGCGCCGCACTTCCCAATCATAATGCGCGCCGTCGACCAGGACGGTGCCACTGTTGTTGTTGTTTGACATGATGATCGCCCTATAGAGCATAATCCATTCATTCTGAATGGATTATGCTCTACTTTCCTTTTATTTTCCGCATTTTCGGAGCCAGCAGATGATACCATCTGCTTCGAAAATGCTCTAGCCTGCCGCCCTGACGATGTCAGCCCAGGCTTGTTCGCTAATCACCTCGATGCCGAGCGCGGTCGCCTGCTTGAGCTTCGATCCCGCGCCGGGACCGGCGACAACCAGGTCGGTCTTGGCGCTGACCGATCCCGCCGCCTTGGCACCCAGGCGCTCTGCTTGCGCCTTGGCCTCGTCGCGGCTCATGGTTTCCAGCTTGCCGGTGAAGACGACGATCTTGCCGGTAACGGCGCTGGCGGTGGTCTCGACGACATAATCGGGCGGCGACACTTCGCTCAGCAGATCGTCCCACGCCTCGACATTATGGGGTTCGTGGAAGAAATCGGCCAGCGCATGGCCCACGGCGGCGCCGACATTCTCGACCCCGATATGCTCGGCGATCGTCTTGTCCTTCTTCGCCTGCGTCTCATAGGCCTGATCGCGCAGGGCGATGATCTCGTCGGCCAGGGTGCGGAGCGCAGGAAGCGTGGTGTAGCGCTTCAGCAGATCGCGCGCGGTGACGGCGCCGACATGACGGATGCCGAGGCCGAACAGCAGCTTGGCGGCATCAGGCGCGCGCTTCGCCTCGATCGCGGCGAGCAGATTGTCGACCGACTTTTCCTTCCAGCCCTCACGCCCCAGCAGTTCGCCGGCATGGGTGCGCAGGCGGAAGATGTCGGCCGGCTCCTTGATCCAGCCAAGGTCGAGAAATTCCTCGATCGTCTTTTCGCCCAGTCCCTCGATATCGAGCGCGGCGCGGCTGACGAAATGGCGCAGCCGCTCGAACCGCTGGGCGGCGCAGATCAAGCCCCCGGTGCAGCGATAATCGACTTCCTCCTCCTCGCGCACCGCTTCCGATCCGCAGACCGGGCAATGGGTGGGGAAGGGAAAGGGCGCGCGCACGTCGTCGCGGGTCAGATTGTCGACCACCTGCGGGATGACGTCGCCGGCGCGCTGGACGACGATGCGGTCGCCCGGCCGCACGCCCAGCCGCTCGATCTCGTCGGCATTGTGGAGCGTGACGTTGGAGACGACGACGCCGCCGACCGTCACGGGCGTCAGACGCCCGACCGGAGTCAGCTTGCCGGTGCGGCCGACCTGGATGTCGATCGCCTCCAGCGTGGTCTGGGCGCGTTCGGCCGGGAATTTATGGGCGATCGCCCAGCGCGGCGCCTTGGCCACGAAGCCGAGCCGCTGCTGCCAGTCGAGCCGGTCGACCTTGTAGACCACGCCGTCAATGTCGAAGGGCAGATCGGCGCGCGCGCGCTCGATCGCGCGATAATGGGCAAGAATGGCGTCGATGCTATCGACGCAGACCAGCATGTCGGACACGGGCAGGCCCCAGCTGGCGATCGCCTGCATCACGCCCAACTGGGTGTCGGCGGGCAGCGCGCTATGGGCGCCCCAGCCATGGGCGAGGAAACGCAGCGGGCGGCTGGCGGTGACGCTGGCGTCCTTCTGGCGCAGCGATCCGGCGGCGGCGTTGCGCGGATTGGCGAACTGGCGCGCCTTGTCGGCATCCTCCGCCTCGTCCAGCAGCCGCTGGTTGAGGGCGACGAAATCCGCCTTGGCCATATAGACCTCGCCCCGCACCTCGAACAGGTCGGGGATGGCTTCGCCGGTCAGGCGCTGGGGGATGTCGGCGATGGTGCGGACATTGGCGGTCACATCCTCACCCGTGGTGCCGTCGCCGCGGGTCGCGGCCAGCACCAATTCGCCCTGCTCATAGCGCAGCGAACAGGACAGGCCATCGATCTTCGGTTCGGCAGTCATCGCCACCGGCGCGTCTTCGGCCAGCGCCAGGAAGCGGCGGACGCGCGCGGCGAACTCGGCGATATCCTCGTCGGCAAAGCCATTATCGAGGCTCATCATGCGGACCGCGTGCGGCACTTTCTTCAGCGCCGAGGTGGCGGCAGCGCCGACCTGCGCATTGGGCGAGTCGGCGCGGATCAGATGTGGGAAGGCCGCTTCGAGCGCGTTATTCTCGCGGATCAGCGCGTCATAGTCCGCGTCGCTGATCTCCGGCGCGTCCTGGTCATGATAGAGGCGGTTATGCTTCGCCACCTCCCTGGCAAGGCGCATCAGGCGGTTGGCGGCTTCGGCTTCGGGAAGGCTGGCGGGATCGGTCATGGGGATGCCTTAACGCCCACTTCAGATTCCCGCCACCGGCACGGTTTCGAAATGCTGGGGAAAGCCGGCGATGATCGGGCGCGCCTTGGCGATGGCGGCGCGGACGGCGGGGAGTTTCAGCGAGGCGGCGTGACTTTCGCGGCTGTCCCAGACTTCGGTGATCCAGAGCGCGTCGGGATTGGCGGTGTCGAGCGCCACGACATAGGAGAGGCAGCCGGGCATCGCGCCGATCGCATCCTTGAGATAACCGACCAGTTCGTCGCGCTTGCCCGGCGTGCTGAGCATCTGGCCAATCAGGCCGTAGCGCGGCTTTGCCTCCTGCGCGGCGGCGGGGATGGCAGTTGCGGCCAGCGTCGCGGCTGTAAGGCCGAGCATGTCTCTGCGATTATGGGTCATGCGGCTATCCTATCCCCTCCGTTCGTCCTGAGCGAAGTCGAAGGACGCGCCGAGCGGAGCGAGGCGCCTTCGCTTCGCTCAGGTGAAGGCTTCGACTTCGCTCAGCCCGAACGGTATGTGAAACGCGCGAATTGGCAAGCCTCAAGCTTCCAGCAGCCGTTCCGCCTGTGCCCGCGCTTCGGCGGTGATTTCCGCGCCGGAGAGCATGCGGGCGATTTCCTCACGGCGTTCGCCATCGCTGAGCGCGTGGACGCCGGTGCGGGTGACGGTACCGTCGCTCGACTTGGCGATCAGCATATGGCCGGCACCGCGCGCCGCGACCTGGGGGCTGTGGGTGACGACGAGGATCTGGTTGCTCTGCGCCAGGCGCGACAAGCGCTCGCCGATCGCATCGGCCACCGCGCCGCCGACGCCCCGGTCGATCTCGTCGAAGATCAACGTGTCGGCCCCGCCCTGCTCCGCCAGTGCGACCTTGAGCGCGAGGATGAAGCGGGAGAGTTCACCGCCCGAGGCGATCTTGGCGAGCGGCGCGAAGGGGGCGCCGGGATTGGTCGAAATCTCGAACTCGACCCGGTCCATGCCAGCGCCGCTCCATTGTCCCTCATCGAGCGGCGCGACGACGGTGCGGAAGCGGGCGGCGTCGAGCTTCAGCGGCGCCAGTTCGCCCGCGACCGCCGCGTCGAGCCGGCCGGCGGCGAGCTGGCGCTCGGCCGACAGCGCCTGGGCAGCAGCGCGATAGGTTGCCGCCTTGCGCGCGACATCGGCGTCGAGCGCAGCGATATGCTCCTCCCCGCCCTCGATCGCGGCGAGGCGGGCGGCCATCTCATCGCGGAGTGCGGCCAGATCGTCCGGCGCGACCTGATGCTTGCGGGCCAGGCCACGCAGGTCGAACAAGCGGGTCTCGATCGCGTCCAGCCGGGCGGGATCGAAGCTCAGCGCCTCGGCCGCCTCGGCCAGCTTGTCCTCCGCCTCGCCCGCTTCGATCACGGCGCGGTCCAGCGCTTCCAGCACAGCGGAGAGCGGTTCATATTCGCCCGCGATCCGGTCGAGCCGACGCGCGGCCTGGCGCAACTGGGCAAGGCCGCCGTCCGAGCCGGTCAGGCAAT
The DNA here is from genome assembly GCF_049472635.1 of Sphingobium salicis subsp. salicis. Taxonomy (NCBI): domain Bacteria; kingdom Pseudomonadati; phylum Pseudomonadota; class Alphaproteobacteria; order Sphingomonadales; family Sphingobiaceae; genus Sphingobium; species Sphingobium salicis. The sequence continues at coordinate 682,933 of NZ_JAYRCS010000001.1, read as the reverse complement.
CGGTGACGGCGGACAGATCATCGGACAGGCGCGCGCCCTTCTGCATGGTCGCGCGCTCCTCCGCCAGGGTCGCTTCCTCGCCGGCTTCGGGCGCGAATTTCGACAGTTCGGCGACGGCATGGTCGAGATAGTCGCGGTCGCGCGCGGCATTGGCGACCGTCTCGCGCGCCTGCGCCAGATCGGCGGCGGCGGCACGCCAGGCGGCATGAGCGGTGGCGACCGCCTCCGCCTCGCAACGGCCATAGGTGTCGAGCAGCGAGCGATGGCCGCGGGCGTTGAGCAGGCCGCGATCGTCATGCTGGCCGTGGATTTCGACCAGCGCGCCGCCCAGATCGCGCAGCAGCGCGGCAGAACAGGCCTGGTCGTTGATGAAGGCACGGCTGCCGCCATCGGCCTTGACCGTACGACGGATCAGCAGCGGTTCGCCCGGATCGATCTCGATGCCATTGTCGGCCAGCAGCAGCGCGGCGCGATGTCCGGCGGGCGGCGGATCGAAGCTGGCGGTGACACTGGCCTGTGCCTCCCCTGCCCGGACAAGGCCGCTATCGGCGCGGGCACCGAGCGCCAGCCCCAGCGAATCGAGCAGGATCGACTTGCCCGCGCCGGTTTCACCGGTGAGGACGGACAGGCCGGCGCCGAACTCCAGGTCCAGCGCCTCGATCAGCACGACATTGCGGATGGCAAGCGAGGTCAGCATGGCGCCTGTCTAACTGCCATCGCACAAAAGGGGAACAAATAAAGCGTGCGCCTCAGCTCTTGACCGGATGCTGCTGCATCAGCTTGTAGCTGCGCTCATACCATTTGGTGCCGGGATAGTTGCGGCCCAGCACGGCGGCGGCCTTCTGCGCTTCGGCCGGGATGCCGAGCGAGAGATAGGATTCGACCAGACGCTCCAGCGCTTCGGGCGTGTGGGTGGTGGTCTGGAACTTGTCGATCACGGTGCGGAAACGCAGCGTGGCGGCGAGCCACTGGCCCCGGCGCTGGTAGAAGCGGCCCAGCTCCATTTCCTTGCCGGCGAGGTGGTCATTCACCAGGTCGACCTTCAGACGGGCGTCGGCGGCATAGCGGGTGTCGGGATAGCGGCGGATCAGTTCGCCCAGCGCATCCATCGCCTGCTGCGTGATCTTCTGGTCGCGGGTGACGTCGGCAATCTGCTCATAATAGCACAGCGCGATCAGATAATAAGCGTAGGGCGCGTCCTTGTTGCCGGTGTGGATCGACAGAAAGCGCTGCGAGGCCGCGATCGATTCCGGATAGTCGCGGTTCATATAATAGCTGAACGCCGACATGAGCTGCGCGCGGCGCGCCCAGGGCGAATAGGGATGCTGGCGCTCGACCTCATCGAACAGTGCGGCGGCGAGCTTGTACTGGCCGCGATCGAGGCGGGCCTTGCCGCTGTTGTAGAGGGTCGACACGTCGCGGGCGACGTAGAGGGTGTCGGCCTTGTTCTTCGATGTGGAGCAGCCGGTCAGCACAGGCGAGGCGATCAGGACCAGAGTGGTGGCCGCGCCGATGCGCGTCAGGGTTTTCGTCAGCATGCGCCGGGTCATAGCCGAGCGGATCGCCGTCGCCAAGCGCCAGAATGTTGCAGAACGTTAAGCCGTGTCAGCGCGTCTGTTTCGGCAGGTCGAGGCAGGCCATGGCGCCGCCATCCGGCGCGGGTTCCAGCCGGAAGCGGCCGCCAAGCTGCTGCGCCAGCGCGACGGCGATGCGCAGGCCGATGCTGGTCGGCCCGTCGGGCATGGTCCCGTCCGGCAGGCCGCGCCCATCGTCGACGATGCGCAGGTGAAGCGCGCCGTCCGCCTGCTGTTCCAGCGTCACCGCCACCCGCCCGGCGCGATCGGGCAGGCCATGTTCGATCGCGTTGCTGACCGATTCCGCCACGATCAGCGCCAGCGGCACGATGACATCGGGCTCGAGCGACAGGCCATCGGGCGCGCAGATGGTGCAATCGATATCGGTGCGGCCCGACGCATCGACGATATCGGCGCAGAGCATGACCATGAAGGCGCGCAGTTCCTGCCCCTGCCCCGAGGGATCATAGAGGGCGCGGCTGATCTTGCCGATCAGGGCGAGGCGCGCGGCGGCATCGTCCAGCGCGCGGCGGGCGACATCATTGTCGATCTGGCGCCGCTGGAGCGAGAGCATGGCGGCCACCACCTGAAGATTGTTCGACACGCGGTGCTGGAGTTCGCGGAACAATAATTCGCGATTCTCAGCCAGGGCGCGGCTGCGCTCCCGCTCCACCGCCAGGTTGAAATTGGCGCGCTGCATGAAGTGGATGATCAATATGTCGACGGCCACGACCATCGTGTAGAAGATCAGCGCCATCGCGACGCCGGGGTTGAAGGCCAGCGCATAGAAGGGCGGGATGAAGCAATACCAGGACAGCAGCCCGCCGATGACGGCGGCGAAGATGCCCGGCCGCACCCCGAACAGGAAGGAAGAGAGGATCACTGCCGGGAAGAAGGTGACGAAGGGATAGCCGACCGGCAGCAGCGTTTCCGCTGCGACACGCGCCAGCCAGGCGAGCATGCAGAGCAGCAGGCTCAGGGCATAGCCATAGACCGGTCTTGGAAGCACGAGCGGCAGGCGCTCGACAAACCGCTCATTGCTGCGTTGCATGGACATTCCCCCAAGAACCGTGACGCGACCGTATCAGATGTCGCCCCCCGCGCCTTGATCGAAATCAGCCCTGACGGGATTCGTCACGAAAAAGGGCGCCCGGTCGAACCGGACGCCCCATTTTCCTGTCAGCGATGATGCTGCCGATCAGTCCTGGGTCAGGAAGTCGGGCAGGCCGGCGTTGGAGCCGTCATCGTCGCCCTTGCCTTCGCTGCGCGGGCCACGGTCGCGGCGCGGGCCACGATCGCCACCACGACCGCCACGGTCGCCGCCGTCACGGCGCGGGCCGCGACCACGATCACCGCGATCACCACGGTCGCCGCGCGGTTCACGCGGTTCGCGGGCCGGACGGGTGTCTTCCAGTTCCTCGCCGGTTTCCTGGTCGACGACGCGCATCGACAGGCGAACCTTGCCGCGCGGATCGATCTCGAGAACCTTGACCTTCACTTCCTGGCCTTCCGACACGACGTCGGTCGGCTTTTCGACGCGCTCATTCTTCATTTCGCTGACGTGGACGAGGCCGTCCTTGCCACCCATGAAGTTCACGAACGCACCGAAGTCGACGATGTTGACGACCTTGCCGGTGTAGATCTTGCCGACTTCCGCTTCCTCGACGATGCCCAGAATCCACTTCTTGGCGGCTTCGATCTGGGCGGTGTCGGACGACGAAATCTTGATGATGCCTTCGTCGTCGATGTCGACCTTGGCGCCGGTTTCGGCGACGATCTCGCGGATGACCTTGCCGCCGGTGCCGATGACGTCACGGATCTTCGACTTGTCGATCTGGATCGTCTCGATGCGCGGGGCGTGCGCCGACAGTTCGGTGCGGGTCGAGGACAGGGCCTTGTTCATCTCACCCAGGATGTGGGCGCGACCTTCCTTGGCCTGACGCAGCGCGGTCTCGAAGATTTCCTGCGTGATGCCGGCAACCTTGATGTCCATCTGCATGGTGGTGATGCCGGCTTCGGTGCCTGCGACCTTGAAGTCCATGTCGCCGAGATGATCCTCGTCGCCCAGGATGTCCGAGATGACCGCGAAGTCGCTGCCTTCCAGGATCAGGCCCATGGCGATGCCCGACACCGGACGCTTGAGCGGAACGCCCGCGTCCATCATCGAGAGCGAACCACCGCAGACGGTGGCCATCGACGAGGAACCGTTCGACTCGGTGATGTCCGAGAGAACGCGGATGGTGTAGGGGAACTCGTCCTTGGTCGGCAGCACCGGGTGCAGCGCGCGCCAGGCGAGCTTGCCATGGCCGACTTCACGACGACCCGGCGCACCGAAGCGGCCCACTTCACCGACCGAATAGGGCGGGAAGTTATAGTGCAGCATGAAGTTTTCATAGTGCAGGCCGGTCAGGCCGTCGATCATCTGCTCGGCGTCCTTGGTGCCCAGCGTGGTGGTGCAGATCGCCTGCGTCTCGCCACGGGTGAACAGGGCCGAGCCATGGGTGCGCGGCAGGAAGCCGACCATCGCCTCGATCGGACGGATCTGGGTGGTGGTGCGGCCGTCGATGCGCTGGCCGTCCTTCAGGATGGCGCCACGGACAATTTCGGCTTCCAGCTTCTTGGTCAGCTTGATGCCGGCCATCACGGTCTGGGCGTCGAGGCCGTCTTCCGTGAACATCGCCTTCGCCTTGGCGCGGGCTTCGTTCAGGGCGTTCGAGCGGGCCGACTTGTCGGTCAGCTTGTAGGCAGCGGCGATGTCGCCACCGATCAGATCCTTGAGCTTGCCCTTGAGCGCGCCAAGATCATCGCCCTTGGCCATTTCCCACGGATCCTTGGCGGCCTTTTCGGCCAGCTGGATGATCGCGTCGACGACCTTCTTGCTCGCTTCATGGGCGAACAGGACGGCGCCGAGCATGACGTCTTCCGACAGTTCCTTGGCTTCGGATTCGACCATCATCACGGCGTTGCTGGTGGCAGCGACGACCAGGTCGAGTTCGCCGGTCTTCACTTCGTCCAGCGACGGGTTCAGCTGATATTCGCCATCCTTGTAACCGACGCGGGCAGCGCCGATCGGGCCCATGAAGGGCACTCCCGACAGGGTCAGGGCAGCGGAAGCAGCGATCATCGCGACGATGTCGGGCTCGCTCTCGCCATCGAACGACATCACCTGGGCGATGACGTTGATTTCGTTGTAGAAGCCTTCGGGGAAGAGCGGGCGGATCGGACGGTCGATCAGGCGCGAAACCAGGGTTTCCTTCTCGGTGGCGCCACGCTCACGCTTGAAGAAACCACCCGGAATGCGGCCGGCGGCCGAATATTTTTCCTGATAGTGGACGGTCAGCGGGAAGAAGTCCTGGCCTTCCTTCACCGACTTGGCGGCGGTCACGGCGCACAGCACCACGGTTTCGCCATAGGTTGCCAGCACGGCGGCGTCGGCCTGACGCGCGATCCGGCCGGTTTCGAGGGTCAGCGTCTTGCCGGCCAGCTCGATCGAAACTTTCTTTACATCGAACATATATGTTCCTTTGCCCACCTGGCCCTATTGCCGGGCGGGGCCTCATATGCGGACGAAACCGGTCCGCGGCGGTTGTGGAGCATCGTGTGGCCCCTGAAACGAAACGGGGCGCCGGATTGCGCCCGTCCCGAATGACATCCCCAAAAGGACGTCCGTTAGAATCGGAAACGGCCCCGAATGGGGCCGTCCCTTATTAGCAGGCTTACTTACGCAGGCCCAGCTTGGTGATGAGGTCGGTGTAGCGAGCCGCATCCTTCTTCTTCAGATAGTCCAGCAGCGAACGACGCTTGTTGACCAGCATCAGCAGGCCGCGACGGCTGTGGTTATCCTTGTGGTGACCCTTGAAATGCTCGGTCAGGTTCGAGATGCGCTCCGACAGGATCGCAACCTGGACTTCCGGCGAACCGGTGTCGCCTTCGACGCGGGCATGTTCCTTGATCAGCGCTTCCTTGCGCTCTGCAGTGATCGACATCGGGCTTCCTTTCGTATCTAGAGATTGAAGCCGCGCACCACCCGGATCTCCGGGCCACTGGACTCCACCAGCGCGACGGGCGTATCGCCCAACATCGCCAGCAGGAGACCGGTGTGCGGTTTCCCCATGAGCATCTTCCCCTGTCGGAGTGCCAATGCTTCATCGGGAGAGACTGCAAGAGCCGGGATATCGTCCAGCCCTGCCGTCAACGGGAGCATAAGCTCGCCGATGTCGCCGCCCCTAGCAGCTTCGTCCAGTTTGTCCAGCGAAATCGCGGTTTCCAGGGTGAAGGGCCCGGCCTTGATCCGCCGCAACATGGTGACATGGCCGACCGTGCCGAGCGCCAGCGCGATGTCGCGGGCGAGGGAGCGGATATAGGTGCCCTTGGAGACATGGGCACGCAAGGTGACGGCGGCAAGTGCGCCCTCTTCCTGTTCCTGCCCCGCGATCGTCAGTTCATGAATCGTCACCGATCGCGTCTTCATCTCCACCTGCTCCCCCTTGCGGGCGAGGTCATAGGCGCGCTGGCCGTCGATCAGGATCGCGCTATAGGCCGGCGGCGCCTGTTCGATCGGACCGGTGAAGCGCGGCAGAATGGCTTCCACCTGCGCCAGCGTCGGGCGCACATCGCTTTGCGCGATGACCTTGCCCTCCAGGTCGAGCGTGTCGGTCTGAACACCGAAAGTGACGGTGAAATCGTAGATCTTGTCGCTGTCGAGCATCCGGCCAGCGAGCTTGGTCGCCTCGCCGATCGCGATCGGAAGCACCCCGGTCGCCAGCGGATCGAGCGTGCCGCCATGGCCGACCTTCCATTTCTCCGTCCCGCCCAGCACCTCGCGCTGGGTCCGCAGCGCGCGCTTCACTGCGCTGACCGCCTGGGTCGAGCCAAGGCCATGGGGTTTGTCGAGGATAAGCCAACCGTGCATGGCGGCGCGCTCTATAGCGCCCGCCATGCCCTGTCAGCCCTTATCGCATCCTTACGTCCGTTCGTTTCGAGCCTGTCGAGAAACGGAGGCCAATGGAAGGAAGGATAAAACGCCTCGCCGATCAGCCATTTCCCCCTGCCCCGCGCTCGGCTATTCCGGCGCCATGACGATCAAGCTCATCTGCCTCGATGCCGACGATACGCTGTGGCACAATATGCGCCATTTCAACGCGACCCAAGACGCGCTGACCGACATGTTGCAGCCCTTTGCCGATGTCGATGTGACGCGCGAACGGCTGATCGCCTGCGAGATCCGCAACCTGCCGCTCTATGGCTATGGCGCCAAGGGCTTCACCCTCTCGATGATCGAGGCGGCAGTGGAACTGGCGGGCGAGCAACTGTCGACCACGATGATCCAGGACATATTGGCGGCGGGCCGCGCGCTGCTGGCCCATCCGGTCGAGCTGTTCGACGGGGTGGAGGAGACGCTGGAGCGGCTGGCGGACATCGGCCCGCTGGTGCTGGTGACGAAGGGCGACCTGCTGCATCAGGAAAGCAAGCTGGCGGCGTCGGGCCTGGGCGACCTGTTTTCCGGGATCGAGATCGTCAGCGACAAGAAGGTCGAAACCTTCCGCACCCTGTTCGCCCGTTATGGCATCGCGCCCGAACAGGCGGTGATGGCCGGCGATTCGATGCGGTCGGACATATTGCCGGCGCTGGAGGCCGGGGCCTGGGCCGCGTTCATCCCGCAGGAGGGCGCCTGGTCGCACGAGCGGGCGCAGCCGCCGATCGGCGCGGCCCGCTATACCCAGCTGGAACGGCTGGGCGAACTGCCCGACTGGATTGCCGGCATCAACTGAAGCTCAGGCGGCGCGGGCAGCCCATTCGTCAGCGAGGATCGAATAGATCACCGTGTCGCGGACATGGCCGGTCCAGGTGATGCGCTGCTTGCGCAGCACGCCCTCGCGCACGGCGCCCAGCTTCTCCACCGCCTTTTGCGAGCGGATGTTGCGCGCATCGATGCAGAACTGGACGCGGGTGAAGCCGCAGGCAAAGGCGCGGCCAAGCAGCAGCGGCTTGATCCGGCCATTAAGCCCGGTGCCGCGCACCGACGGCGTCATATAGGTGCCGCCCAGTTCCAGCCCATTATGCGCGGCATCGACATTGAGATAGCCCGACATGCCGACCGGCTCGCCATCGGCCAGAATGAGAAACGTGTAGCGATTGGGCGTCGCCAGGATCGCGTCGAAGGTCGGATCGAAATCTGCGCCGGCGAGATGGTTGGGATAAATCTCCCACACCGGATCGTCGACCGGGCAGATGGCGCGCAAGGCTTCGCGATGATGCTCGGCCAGTTGCTCCAGATAGAGGCCGGGCGCTTCGATCGGCGCCAGCAGATCGTCCATCCGGCTCATCCGCGCATCTGCTCGACAAAATGGCGACGGCACAGCGCCACATAACGGTCATTGCCGCCAATCTCGGTCTGGGCGCCCTGGCGGATCGCCCGGCCCGACGCATCGACGCGCAGGTTCATCGTCGCCTTGCGGCCGCAATCGCACACCGTCTTGATCTCGGTCAGCGCATCGGCGAGGCCGAGCAGATGGGCGCTGCCCTCGAACAATTCCCCCTGGAAATCAGTGCGCAGGCCGTAGCAGAGGACGGGGATGTTCAGGCTGTCGCTGACCGCGGCCAGTTGCCAGACCTGATCGCGGGTCAGGAACTGCGCCTCGTCCACCAGCACGCAGGAGAGTGGCGTCGCATCATGCTGGGCGGCAATGGCGGCGAGCATGTCGACGCCCGGCTCGAACAGATGCGCCTGCGCCTCCAGCCCTATGCGCGACGCGATCCGACCATGACCGAAGCGATCGTCGACCGCCGCGGTCCACAGCATCGTCGCCATGCCGCGTTCCTGATAGTTGAAGCTCGACTGCAGCAGGGTCGTCGATTTGCCCGCATTCATCGAGCTGTAGTAGAAATAGAGCTTCGCCATGGCCGCGCTTTAGCGCAGCGTGGGCGCAACGCCAGCCAGGAAACGCACCAGCGCGTCGGCGAGCGCGATCCGCTTGTCGGAGAAGCTGTGATCGGTCGGCCAGACCATCAGGCGGGTGGCGGGATTGGCCGATTGGGCGTCCGCCCCGACCTTGCGCGCCATCGCACCGATGCCGCGATCCGCGCCGATGATGGTCAGCGGCCGACGGCCATAGCCGACCAGCTTGCGGCCGAGGTCGAACTTCTGCGCATCGCCCTTGATCTCGGCGGTCAGGCTTTCATAGCTGGCGCCCGACAGCGGCGGCAGGTCGCCCGCCACCTCCGCCTTCCAGCCCGCCTCGCCCTGTGGCGTCGCCAGCGAGGCGACGGTCTGGGCCGGATCCCAGGGATCGATCAGGAACAGGCCGGCGACGCGCGGTTCTGCGGCCGCCGCCTCCGCCGCCATGAAACCGCCCATGCTGTGCCCGGCGACCACGATCGCGCTGGTGTCGATGCGATATTTGGCGACGGTCGAGGCTTCCTCCAGAAAGAGCAGAGCGTTGAACGCATCCTCCGCCGCGTTGGTGAAGGAGAAGATGCCGGGGCTGCCCCATGATCCGCGATAATGGAGGGTCAGGACATTCCAGCCGGCCCGGCGCGCGGCCTGGGCCAGGTCCAGATTCTGCTCATTGCCGGGAAAACCGTGGAGCAGGAGCAGGGTCGGATGCACGCCGCTGCCCGAAGCGACATACATGACCGCATTCATCGCCCCCTCGCCCGAGGGAATAACGAACGCGTCCATCCGCGCCGGGTTGGCGGCGTCGGGCGCGGGATCGGTGGTGACGGCAGGATGGGTGGCGGGTTCGCGGGCGATGGCGGGCGTAGCCAATGCCAAGGCGGCCATACTGATTATCCCGCTCATCTTCATGCGTCTGCCCCTCTTGATCTTCCGGTTCCGGGAAAGACGCTGTTAGCGCTGCCGCACCGTCGCGTCGACGCTGGAAACATTCCGCGACCGAACGAAATGTGGCAAGATGCTTCGCACCTTTTCTGGAGCAAACACATGGCGAACGCGCAAGCCAGTGAAGCCTGTCTCTATCCTATCGTCCTCGTGCAGGACCGGTATAGCGGTGCCTATAGTGGCGGGGCATGGCTTGCACTGGCGGAGGGCGATCACTCCTGCGAGCAGGCTTCGCGGATAGGCTGGATCATGAGCCACGGCCCCAGCGGTAATGACCTGGAGGCAGCTGCGTTCTGGCAGGCACATCCGGCCTGGATTGCTACAGGTAAAACGCCCGACGAGGCGATCGCACGTTTACGCGCTCAAAATTCCATCGCAGCCATGGCCTAGTCCTCCCCCGGAACAGCGCTCCGGGGGCCAAGCCTTTCAATCTTCGCCGTCATCCTGCTCCAGGTCGCGGGCAACCTTGGGATCGCGGAGCAGCTTGTCGATATGGCTGCCCTCGTCGAAGCTCTCGTCCGACAGGAATTTGAGCTTCGCCGCATATTTGAGGCGGATGCGGTGCGCGACTTCGCGCTGGAGATAGGCGGTGTTGGTGCGCAGCGCCTTGAGCACCGCTTCCTCATCCTTGCCGAGCAGCGACTTGATGAAGACGGTGGCGTGGCGCAGGTCGGGCGACATGCGCACTTCGGTGACGCTGACCACATGCTGGCTCAGCACATCGTCATGCACGTCACCGCGCTGGAGAATGTCGGAAAGGACATGGCGCACCTGTTCGCCGACGCGCAGCAGGCGGACAGAGGGGCCTTCGGATTGTTGGGCAGACATGGATCAGCTTTCTATCGTAATATCATCAATTGCCACGCCCAAAGCGCGTGCCAGCTTCATCCAGGTGCCGACCGATCCTTCACGCTTTACGCGCTCCAGATCACTCAGATAAGCTGCTGTCATCGGCACCCGCAGAGCGAGTTGCTCCAAGGTAAGGCCCCGATATTTCCGCCATGCGCGCAAGGGGCTATCCCCCGCCATGATCCGGTCAACCACGACAGCGGGAACATATTCCTCTCCCTCGTCACGGCGACGCGCAGCCTCAGCGGCCGCGACCATATCGGCCTTATCCTCAGCAACATCGACAAGTCGCTGATAATCCTCGACCGGCAGCATAGCGATCTTCTGACCCGCAATCTCGACAATCTGGACGGTCACGGGTTCACCTCATAAGCCGATCCGCGCGGCGCAATATCATCAATCCAAAGGATATCCTGTTCGAGACGAAAAATCACGCGCCAGTCCTGAACCCGCAAGCGATATTCCGGGCGCCCCTGAAGACGCTTCACATTGGCTTCCAGCGATGCGGGATCGTTCGCCAACTCGTCGATCTTCTGCCGAATAAGCGTTCGCTTGTTCGATCGCAGCAGCGCTCTCATCGCCGTCTTCGAGAAGCGGATATCCACATCCGCAAATTATAGGCACGGCAAAGGCCGGTCAAGAAATTTAGCTCACAGCTAAATTCCTCGACCGGCCTTCTGTAACTCACAGCGTGCGTGCGCGCTCTTCGACTTCGAACAGTTCGAGCGTGTCGCCCGGCTTGATGTCGTTGGTGTCCTGCAGGACCGCACCGCACTCCATGCCGGCGCGGACTTCGGAGACATCGTCCTTGAAGCGACGCAGCGACGCGATGTTGGTGCGCGACACGATGACATCGTCGCGGGTAAGGCGCGCGGCCAGACCCTTGCGGATGATGCCGTCGAGGACGAGCAGACCAGCGGCCTTGTCCTTCTTGCCGGCCGGGAAGACCTGCAGCACCTCGGCGCGGCCGACGATCGTCTCGATCCGTTCGGGGGCGAGCTGGCCAGCCATTTCGCCGCGAACTTCCTCAAGCAGGTCGTAGATCACGTCATAGTAACGCAGGCTGATCTTCTCGCGCTCGGCCAGCTGACGGGCCTTGGCATTGGGACGGACGTTGAAGCCGATCAGCGGCGCGCGGCTGGCAGCGGCCAGCGTGACGTCGCTTTCGGTGATCGCGCCGACACCCGAATGCAGGATGCGGACCTTGATCTCGTCGGTCGAGATGCGGTTGAGCGAGGACACGATCGCTTCGACCGACCCCTGCACGTCGCCCTTCACCACCACCGGATATTCGATGACCTTGGTGTTCAGCGCCGAGAACATATGCTCGAAGCTGGTCGGGGCAGCCGTGGTGCGCTTCTTGGTCGCCTGTTCCTGACGATAGGCAGCGACTTCGCGGGCGCGGGCTTCATTCTCGACGACGGTGAGCTGGTCACCGGCCATCGGCACGCCCGACAGACCCAGAACCTCGACCGGGGTCGAGGGGCCGGCGGTCTTCACCTGCTGGCCCTTGTCGTTGATCATCGCGCGGACCTTGCCGCTTTCCGAACCGATGACGAAGGTGTCGCCGATCTTGAGCGTGCCCTTGCGGACCAGCACGGTCGCAACCGCACCACGACCCTTGTCGAGCTGTGCCTCGATCACATTGCCTTCGGCGTCGCGATCAGGGTTGGCGGTCAGTTCCATGACCTCGGCCTGGAGCAAGATCTTGGTGATCAGTTCGTCAAGGCCGGTCTTCTTGAGCGCCGACACTTCCACGTCCTGAACGTCACCGCCCATGTCCTCGACCACGATTTCCTCGCTCAGCAGGCGCTCACGCACCTTCTGCGGGTTGGCGTCGGGCTTGTCGCACTTGTTGATCGCGACGATCATCGGCACGCCAGCAGCCTTGGTGTGGTTGATGGCTTCGATCGTCTGCGGCATCAGGCCGTCATCGGCCGCCACCACGAGGATGACGATGTCGGTGACGTTCGCGCCACGGGCACGCATTTCCGAGAAGGCTTCGTGACCCGGCGTGTCGAGGAAGGTGATGAGATCACCGCTCTTCGTCTTCACCTGATAGGCGCCGATATGCTGGGTGATGCCGCCGCTTTCGCCGGCCACCACGTCGGTGCCGCGCAGCGCGTCGAGCAGCGAGGTCTTGCCATGATCGACATGGCCCATGATCGTGACGACGGGCGCACGGGGCTTGAGCGTTTCGGGTGCGTCAGCCTCGCCTTCCATGCCGATTTCAACGTCGGCATCCGACACGCGCTGGATGCGGTGGCCGAATTCCTCGACCAGCAGCTCCGCCGTATCCTGATCGATCGGCTGGTTGAGCGTGACGGCGGTGCCCATCTTGAACAGGGCCTTGACCAGGTCCGCGCCCTTTTCGGCCATACGGTTGGCCAGTTCCTGCACGGTGATGCTTTCGGGCACCACGACGTCGCGGCTCTGCTTCTCGCGCGGCTGGCTGCCGCCCGAATAATGGGCACGACGTTCCTTCTCGCGAGCGCGCTTGAGCGCGGCGAGGCTGCGGGCACGGGCGCTGTCGTCGTCCGCAAGCGCGCGGGTGACGGTCAGCTTGCCGGACTGGCGGCGATTGTCATCGTTGCGCTTGGCACGATCGGGCTTCGCCGGCTCGGGGCGCTTGACCGGCGCGACCGGGGTGAAGCGGCGCGGCGGCGGCATGGTCGAGCTGGTGGTCGCCGGTGCGGCGGGCGCAGCCGGAGCGGCAGCGGCAGGCTCGGCTGCAGCAGCCGGCGCGGCCGGTGCCTCGACCGGCGCAGCCGGCTTGGCGGCTTCGGCAGCCTTGGCCTGCTCGGCGGCTTCGGCAGCCTTGGCGGCCTCGACCTCGGCATTTTCGGCAGCCTGGCGATTTTCCTCGGCGCGGCGCTTTTCTTCCTCGCTGGCGGCAAGGCGTGCGGCATCCTCACGGCGGCGCGCATCTTCCAGCGCGGCCATGCGGGCTTCCTCGGCCTCGCGCAGCAGCTTGGCCTGCAGTTCCTGACGCGACATCAGGCTCTGCGGCGGCGCCTGGCGCACGGGGGCGGGCTGCGGCGCGCGCTGCTGCGGCGCAGGCGCGGCGGGACGAGGTGCGGCCGGCGCTGCGGGCGCGGCCGGCGTCGGATCAGCCTGGGGCGCAGCAGCGGGCGCAGCGCCGGTGCTTTCACCCGGCTTGCCCATGGGGACGCGGCGCCGCTTCACCTCAACCACGACCGTGTTCTTGCGGCCATGGCTGAACTGCTGCTGCACCTGACCGGACTCGACCGTGCGCTTGATCCCCAGCGGCTTGCGGCCCAGAACCGGCTTGTCTTCGTTGCTGTCACTCATCGACTATGTTTAACCCTTCACATCATCATCAGCCGGCGCAGCCGCCGACGCATCATTCCATGCAGCCTCATGCGCCTGCGCATCGGCGGAGTCCTGCTCCCCATGCACCGGCGCCCCGGTAGCGCATCCCAGATAGCTTTCCAAGCGGCCCAGAGCCGCACGCAGGCGCACTGTCGCCCGCGAGTCGGTCACCGCGATATGGACGACATTGTCGCGCCCCATTGCCATAGATAGGGCGTGCCGGTCCACAGGCAAGACGATGCCCGCAAGATCCGTGCCTTCCGCTTCCTGTCCCACACGCAAGGCCTGGTCCAGTTTTCGATTGCCGTCCGTGCCCGCATCGGCGGCATGGAGCAGCATTTTCACCATGCCCTTGCGGCATGCGACGTCGATCTTTTCCGATCCGGTCAGCAGCATGGAGGCGCGAGCCTCCAGCCCCAGGCGGCTGAGCAGATCCTGCCGCAGCCCGGCCTCTACCAGATCGGGAAGATTGTCGGGAATTTCAAGAGCGCCTTCCTTGAAGGCGCGGGCGAGTGCGCCCTTGAGCTTGCCCTTGGCCAGCGCCGTTTCCAGTTCGGCCCGCGACACGCCTATCCAGGCGCCCCGGCCCGGCGCCTTGGCGCGGACGTCGGGCATCACCTGTCCTTCAGGGCCGATGGCCAGGCGGATCAGCGTTTCAGGATCGGCGCGGTCGCCGCTCAATATGCATTTGCGTTCGGTCATGCGCGCCCCTCCGCCAAAACGGACAAAAGGGCAAGACCAACGCTGTCGAGTAGGCTTATTCTCTCATCGGGGAGTGTCCGCAGCATTGGCGTCCTCCCTGTTTGGAGAAATTGCGCGGTCGGCGATCAACTGACCGCCGGCCGCATAATTTTCGGTCGAGACTTCCGAGATCACGATCTGGACGGCAGCCGCCGGCTTTCCCAGCCGCTCCACGAGCGACTGGGTGACGTCAGCAACGATCGCGGCTTTCTGCTCGCGAGTCGCGCTACCGGCCAGGCGGATGTCGACGAAAGGCATGTTGGCTTACGCTTCCTCGCCTTCGAACCAGTGGGCACGGGCGGCCATGATGATCTCATTGCCCTGCTCGTCGCTCAGGCCATAGGCGGCCAGGATGCCGCCCTTGTCCTCATTGCCGCTGTCCGACTTGCGACGACGCTGATCGACGCGCTTCTTCTGCACCAGTTCGTCGGTGGCCAGATCGGCGAGGTCGTCGAGCGTCTTGACGCCGGCCTTGCCGAGCGTGACCAGCATTGCTTCGGTGAGGTGCGGCATGTCGGCCAGTGCGTCCTCGACGCCCAGCGCCTGACGCTCTTCACGGGCGGCCTGTTCGCGACGGTCGAGCGCTTCCTGCGCGCGGCTCTGCAGCTCGGCAGCCAGATCCTCGTCGAAACCTTCGATCCCGGCCAGTTCCTCGACGCTGACATAGGCGACTTCTTCCAGCTCGCCAAAGCCTTCGGCGACCAGCAGCTGCGACAGCGTCTCGTCGACGTCCAGTTCGTTCTGGAACATTTCCGAACGGCTGACGAATTCCTTCTGGCGCTTCTCGCTGGCGTCGGCCTCGGTCATGATGTCGATCGCCTTGCCGGTCAGCTGGCTGGCGAGGCGGACATTCTGGCCGCGGCGGCCGATGGCGAGCGACAGCTGATCGTCGGGGACGACGACTTCGATGCGCTCTTCTTCCTCGTCGATGACGACGCGGGCGACCTGGGCCGGCTGCAGCGCGTTGACGACGAAAGTCGCGGTATCTTCCGACCAGGGGATGATGTCGATCTTTTCGCCCTGCATTTCCTGCACGACGGCCTGGACGCGGCTGCCCTTCATACCGACGCAGGCGCCGACCGGATCAATGCTGCTGTCACGGCTGATGACGCCGATCTTGGCGCGCGAACCCGGATCGCGGGCGGCGGCCATGATGGTGATGACGCCATCATAGATTTCGGGCACTTCCTGCGCGAACAGCTTCTTCATGAATTCGGGGTGCGCGCGGCTGAGGAAGATCTGCGGACCGCGATTTTCGCGGCGCACGTTCAGCACGACCGAACGGATGCGGTCACCGACGCGGACGACTTCGCGCGGGATCTGCTGGTCGCGGCGGATCACGCCTTCGGCGCGGCCCAGATTGACGACGACATGGCCGAATTCGACCGACTTGACGACGCCGGTGATGATTTCACCCACGCGGTCCTTGAATTCGTCGAACTGGCGCTCGCGCTCGGCGTCACGGACCTTCTGGAAGATCACCTGCTTGGCCGACTGGGCGTCGATACGGCCCAGGTCGATCGCGGGCAGCGGATCGACGATGAAGTCGCCGACCACGGCATCCTTCTTCAGCTTGGCGGCCTGCTTGAGGTCGACCTGCTTGAAATAATCCTCGACCACCTCGACGACTTCGACGACGCGCCACAGGCGCAGGTCACCGCTGTCCGGGTCCAGCTTGGCACGGATGTCATTCTCGGCGCCGTAACGGGCGCGGGCGGCGCGCTGGATCGCATCTTCCATCGCCTCGATGACGATCGCCTTGTCGATCATCTTCTCGCTGGCGACGCTGTTGGCGATCGCGATCAGCTCGGCCTTATTGGCGGAAATGGCGTTGGCCATGACGATAAAACCCTTATTCCTCGGTTTCGAACTCGTCCGCCCCATCGGAGGAGAGCGGCATGGTAGCAGAAATCAGTGCATCGGTCAGCATCAGCTTGGCATCGCCGACCAGCGCGAACGGGATGGTGACATCACCGGCCTTGGCATCCTGGAACAGGATATCCTCACCCTCGACGCCCTTGAGGATGCCACGGAAACTCTTGCGCCCCTCGACCACTTCGGTCGCGGCGATCTTCGCCTCATGGCCCGCCCATTCGAGAAAATCGTGCAGGCGGGTCAGCGGCCGGTCGATACCGGGCGAGCTGACTTCCAGACGATAGGCTTCCTCGATCGGGTCGACTTCATCCATCACGTCGGACAGGCGGCGCGAGATCGCGGCGCAATCCTCGATGACCAACTGCTTGGTCTTCGGGTCTTCGGCCATGATCTGCAGCGTATATTCGTCGCCCGATCCGAACAGCTTGATGCGCACGAGGTCGAACCCCAGGGCCTTCACCTCGGGCTCGATCAATGCGGTCAGTTCGGCGATGTCCGCCATGGATACTCCGGAAAACAGATAAGTCTGCTTGTTGCCGCCGCAGGCTTGGTGCCTGCGACCCTGACATGTGTGACGATGTAAGGAAGCAATATCCATATAGGCAGGTTGCCAATGACCTGCAACATCTTTCGTAAAATGCGCTATTTCAGGGGTCTGCGCGGCCTGTCCAGTCGCGCCACATCCACGCCAGCAGATAGGGCCGGGCCAATGCCCGGTCCAGCGCATAGGGAATCCAGCCGGGGCCGAAGGGCACATAGAGGCGCACCGGCACCCCCTGCCCCCGCGCCACCGCCCGGCAGCGGCGGCCCGGCAGGCCCCGCAACTGCTCCAGGCTGCACGGCGTGCCGGCGTTGCGCAGCAGGGCCAGCGCCCGGTCAGCCAGCGCGGGGCGATGGGTGGCGATCGCGACCGGTGCCGCGCGGCCGGCCAGCGCTTCGACCAGCGTCAGATAGGCGGCATCGGGATCGACGGCATCGCCCGCCGGGTCGGGCCATTCACCGCGCACGAGCCGGACCGGCGCGCTGCTGTCGCGCAGCCGGGCCGCATCGGCCACGCTGCGCTGCCAGCGGGCGGGCAGGACGATGCCGGTATCGGGAAAATCGGGCAGCAGCCGTTCGACCGCCGCCAGCGTCTCGTCCGCATCCTGCGGGCCATGAGCGTCGAACACCAGCGACAGGCCGGACTGGCGCGCAATCTGCGCCAGTTCGCGCAGGCTGACCGGATCGAAACGCAGCGGCGGCGCCTTCACCGACAGGCTGAGGTCAAGGCCGCGCGCCCGCTGTGCCACCCGCGCATAGGCGGCCATGATCGACGAGGGATCACCCCCCGCCCCTTCGAAATAGCCGATCGTGGTGGCAGCGCCGGCGCGCGCCTGTTGCCGGGCGATCGCCACGGCATGGGGGGCGTCAGGTGCCGGAATGACCCGCCCCAGCGCACCGGGCAGGGCATAGCGCGTGTCCCGCAGCAGGCGCCAGGCCGCCCCGCCCCTCACCGCCACCACAGCCGTTGCCGCGACCAGACAATAGCGTCCACCGCAAAGGCCGCCGCGCCGCGCAGATTATAGGGATAGGTGCGCAACTGGACGCAGTCATGCTCCGTCTGGGTCCAGAGCTTGCGAATCCAGGGTTCGGCAACGCCGAGAAATTCGAAACTGTGCAGCCGCGCCTGCGCCGCCCAGCCGATGGCATGGAGCATCAGCAGCCCGCCCGGCGAACAGGCGTTGAAGGCCGCGTCATGGCCGATCTTGAACAGCCAGTAGCGGCCGTTCCACAGCACCGCCATCTGCATCGCGATGGCGCGGCCATCAATCCGCAGGAAGGAGATGCGCAGGTCGCCGCGCTGCGCCACCGCACGGAAGAAAGCGCGGAAGATTGCCGCCTGGCGTGGGTCGGTGGCGATGGCGGTGCCCGCCTCGCTCTTCCAGCCCAGCGCCTCGACCGCGACGGCCTCGTCGAACAGGGCGTCGAAATTGTCCGCGTCCGGCGCCAGCGTCTCATACTGGAGCAGGCCGCACCCTTCCGCCTTGCGCCGGGCGCGGCGGAAGTCGGAGCGACGACCGGCGTTGAAGCGGCTTTCCGGGTCGCGCCAGCCCTCGTCCAGCGCGATATGGGGACAGGCCATGGCCGGCCGCACGACTAGCCGCCCACGCCGCCGCACCGCCCGCGCCAATGCGGGGATCAGGGTCGACCCGGCGGAGATGCGATCGAGCAGCAGCGGATGGGGCAGGCGCGCGATCGCGCCGGCCAGCGCATCGGCCGCCGCCGTCCCGTTGCACAGCATGTCGCCCGGCTCATAGGTTTCGCGCGCGCCGATCATCCGCCAGCGGGCCAGTGCGCCACCATCGCGGCACAGCGGCAGCAGCGCGACCAGATCGGCGCCCGCCCAGACCGTCATGATGCGGCTCGGCCCGGCAGCAATCAGGTCGTTCAGCGTGGCGGCGAACAGGCGGGTCTGGGTCGGCCAGTCGGCGCGCGCCTCCAGCCTTTCCCAGGCGCGGGCAAGCGCGGTCGAATCCAGCGCGTCGGCAAGGCATAGCGGCTCGACGCGCAAGGCGCCTGCCTGCGCGCACGCAGCATCGAAATCCGATACGCCGTGCAGCACCATATTCCCCCTCTTGCCGCCCAGTCCTCTAGCGGCAGAAGCTTAAGAAATCGGCCGATCGCCGATGAGGCTTGCATCCATGCCCGCATCCGGTGGAGGATGCGGGCATGGAACCCCCGCCGAAAATCGGCTTTCCCCCGCGAATATTATAACAGGAGTTTCCCATGCTGCGCGTGATGGCCGTCACTCTCCCCCTCGCCCTGCTGGCCTGTTCAGCCGACGATGCGACCGGCCAGAATGCCGGTGCGACCGCGGGGGAAAAGCCGTTCAAGACATCGGTGATCGCCGATTTCGAATCGCCCTGGGCGATGACCTTCCTGCCCGACGGGCGGATGCTGATCACCGAAAAGGCCGGTGAGATGATCCTGTTCGATCCGAAGAACGGCACCAAGATCCCGGTCGCCGGCATCCCCAAGGTCGACAGCGAGGGCCAGGGCGCGCTGATGGACATCGTCCCCTCCCCCACATTCGCGCAGGACAAGAAGGTCTATTTCAGCTTTTCCGAAGTCGGCCAGGGGAACCGCGCCGGCGGCAAGGGCGTGGCGCTGGCCACCGGCATCTTCGACCAGGCGAGCGACGGCACGACGAAATTGGCGGACGTGAAGGTCATTTTCCGCGCCAGCGATTATGTCGAGGGCAATGGCCATTATTCCGGCCGCATCGCCTTCTCGCCGGACGGCAAATATCTCTTCTTCACCAATGGCGAGCGACAGAAGTTCGAACCGGCGCAGGATCCCAAATCGACCCTGGGCAAGGTGCTGCGCCTCAATCTGGACGGCACGCCGGCGGCGGGCAATCCGCTCAGCGCCAAGGGCTTCAACCCGGCGGTCTGGTCCTATGGCCATCGCAACCTGCTGGGCATCGCCTTCGACAAGGACGGACGTCTGTGGGAACAGGAAATGGGCCCCAAGGGAGGCGACGAGGTCAATTTGATCAAGCCGGGCCTCAACTATGGCTATCCGCGCGTGTCGAACGGCAGCCATTATGACGGCCGCGACATTCCCGATCACAAGCCCGGCGACGGCTATGAGGCGCCGAAGGTCTGGTGGAATCCGGTGATCTCGCCGGGCGGCCTGATCTATTATTCGGGCGACCTGTTCCCGCAATGGAAGGGATCGCTGTTCATCGGCGGCCTGTCGAGCCAGTCGCTGGTGCGGGTGAAGCTGGACGGCGAGAATGCGGAAAAGGCCGATCAGTGGGACATGGGCGCCCGCATCCGCGAAGTCGAACAGGGGCCGGACGGCGCGCTGTGGCTGCTGGAGGATGGCGGCAAGTCGCAGGGCCGCTTGCTCAAGCTGACGCCTAAGGCATAGATAGCGGCATGACCGACATGGATGCCCTGCCCGCGCGCAACGGGCAGCAACTGGCGCGCGCCGACATCATTGCCCTGGCGGGCACGCCCCACGCCCTGATCGACTGCGACCTGGAGGCGGCGGAGCTGGCGCAGCTCGACCTCACCGGCTGGCAGTTCGAGCGCTGCAACCTGCGCAATGCAGATCTGGCCGGCGCCATGCTGGAGCGCACGCGCTGGCAGGGTTGCCGGGGCGGCGGCGCGAATTTCACCGGCTGCGATCTCTCCGACGCGGTGCTGACCGGATGCGATTTCAACAATGTCGTGTTGCGGCGGGCGCGGCTGGAGGGCGCGCGACTGGCCCAGTGCAAGCTGACCGGCGCCGACCTGTCGGACCTGCGCGCGCTGGAGATCGACATGGCGGAATGCCTGCTGATCGACGCACGGCTGCCCGGCCTGTCCTTCCGCAAGCAACGGCTGAGCCGCATCGATTTTTCGCAGGCAGACCTGCGCAAATGCGATTTCCGCATGACCAGTTTCGAGGGCTGCAGCCTGCGCGAGGCGATGCTGGACGGTGCCCGTTTCGAGGGCGCCGACCTGCGCGGCGCGGACATAGGTGGCGTCCATCTGGGCGATGCCAGCCGCTTTCGCGGCGCCACCATCTCACGCGACCAAGCCGGCGAACTGCTCGCCGAACTGGGGCTGAAGGTGCGCTGATCCGTTCTATCGAACCGGCGGCATCTCGCTCGCCACCATCTCGCCAGCACCCCGGCCGATCGACCAGAGGCGCCGGGGCGCCTTGGGGTCCCAGTCGATCGCCTGGCCCGGCGTGGCAATGCCAATCGTGCCGACATGCTCCAGCACCGATCCGGCCTCCGGCAGTTTCAGCGCATAGACTTCGGGCCGGTCATGCCCGGTGGCGTAGATCAGGCCGTCTGCGCCCCAGCTAAGGCCGGAACAGCTTTTGGGGGCGAAGCGGGCCAGCACGTCGGCCGGGAAGGCCCAGCTTGCCTCCGCCCGGAAAGCGTCGTCCATCCGCACCAGCAGCGTATAGCGATAATCGCGCCCCGGCTCGCCGCCTTTGCCCTCATAATTGGCGAAGACCGCCCACCATTTGCCGTCATGGCGATCCATGACGGTTAGCGATCCGGGGCCAAAGCCCAGACTGACGCTGCGGACATGTTTCAGCGTCTTCGTGTCGAAAATCTCGACCGCGCTGGTCTGCGGCACGGCAGGATAGTTGGACGCGGCACAGACCAGTTCGACGCCGACCACGGTGCAACTGTTCATGTGCGGATAGAGGCGACGCTCCCCTTGCCACTGCGCCACGCGCTGTCCGTCGGCGATGCGATATTTGCCGATCCGGTCATTATCGATCGCATAGACATAGGTGCCGTCCGACGCCGCGCCCTGATGCGCTTCCGGCGCCTTGATCCGCAGGCTGACCGGGGATGGCGGCGGCGACGGCGCATCCGCCGACGCCTGCTGCGCGACCGCCGCGCCGGCCAGTCCCAGCAGCGCGGTTCCGACAAGCAGCGCCCTTACCATTTGACCGAGGCCCCGACGTAGAAGGTGCGACCATAGCGTTCATTCTGGATCACCCAGTCGCGCACGCCGCCCTGATATTGGCGGGTCGGCTCGTCGGTCAGATTCTGCCCTTCGGCAAAGAGACGCACATTCTTCGTCACATCCACCCCGATCTTCGCGTCCAGACGACGCAGATCGTCATTATACTGGTCATTGAGGCGGATATCACCCGCCGACAGCAAGGCGCGGCCGGTATGATGATAGGCGACCGACGCTTCGACGATACCCTTCTGATAGAAGAGCTGCGCGCCCCAGAGCAGCTTGGACTGTTCGGGGAAGGCAACGGTGCCACGGTCCGGCATGCGCAGGCTGGAGTCGATCAGGGTGAGGTTGAGGTTCATGCCAAGACCCGAGAGCAGGCCCGGCAGGAAGGTGAACTGCTGCTGCCAGGCGGCTTCCAGGCCAATGATATCGCCCTTGTCGGCGTTGAGCGTCTGGCTGAAATTGATCCGGTCATAGGCAACGCCGCCAAAGCTGCCGTCATTGATGGTATAGCTTTGCGTGAAGATCGGGTTGCGGATGAACTTGGCGAAGGCGCCGACGCTGATCAGGCCGCCGGGCGCGAAATACCATTCGGCCGACATGTCGAGATTGTCCGCGACATAGGGCTTGAGCGCCGGATTGCCGCTCGACACGCTGATCTCGTCCGCGCCCTCCACCGTGACGGTGCCGCCCGGCGACAGGTCGGCATAGCTGGGCCGGCCGATGCTGCGCGAATAGGCAAGGCGGAAGACGGTGTCGTGCGACGGGGTCACGCGCACCACCAGGCTCGGCAGCCAGTTGGTATAGCGGGTGCGGCCCGACGTCGGGCGGACGACGTCGCCTTCCAGCAGATAGCCGTCAATGTCCAGTTCGGTCCGCTCGACCCGCAGGCCGCCCGTGACCGACAGCGCGCCAAAGTCCAGATTGGCCATGGCATAGCCGGCATAGACATTCTCGCTGAGGTCGAAATCGCTCAGCGTTTCATTGGCCAGGCTGGTCGCTTCGTTGAGCACGAACTGCGCGCCGCCCAGCTTGCCCTGGGTATAGGCATCGACAAGGTCGGCATCGATCACCGGGCCGAGGAAATAATTGCGGCCATCGCCCAGCTTCACGATGACAGGGGCGCCCGACAGGCCATCCAGGGTGAAGCGGTTGGCGCTGCTGCCGCGCCCATAGACGTCATTGGAGGAATCGAAGCGCTTGTCGGTCCAGCGGCCATTGGCGCCGAACTTGACGAAGCTGTTCTGGCCGATCGTCGGCAGCTTGCCGGTCAGGTCGAGCCGGCCCTGCCAGGTCTTTTCCAAGCCATATTCATCCTGCGCCGAATATTGGCGGAAGCCCAGGTCCGACGGATCGAGATAGCCGTCGACCGGCACGGCGCTGAACAGCTTGTCCGAAAAATCGACCGCGACCGCGCCGGGATTGCCCCGGAACTGCCAGAGCTGATTGGGTTCGATCACTTCGTTGCGGGTGCGTGCCGCTCCGAAATCGAGCGACCAGTTGTCGGTCAGGTCCGCCGTGCCGCCGGCCATGAAGGACAGGACCGACTTTTCCTTATATTCCAGCCGCAGGTCGGAACGCTGCTCGCTGGTGGAGGCAATGCCGGTCAGGCCATTGGCGTCCCAGTCGATATCGGAGAAATCGAGCCGGAAGCGCTGGCGATATTCATCCTCGGAGAATTTGGAATAGATGCCGCGGACATAGAGCTGGACGCTCTCGCCGCGCCAGTCGAACGAGCCGGCCGCGCCGATCCGCTCGCGCTTGAGGCGATAGTCGTTATATTTGATGTTGACCGGCACGGCCCCGCGCGCGGCATCGGCGTCGGGCGTCCAGTCATCGGGATAGATGCCATAGCTGGTATAGGTGCGGTCGGAATAGCTGGCGCCCAGCAGGATGCCGAACTGTTCGTCCGCGCCGAAGCGGGTGCCGATGGTAACATCGCCCTTGATCGGCTGGTCGCCCTTGCGCAGTTCCTGATAGCCGACCTGTCCGTTCGCCTGGAAGATGAAGCGATCGTCGAAGTCGAAGGCGGTCTGGGTGACGAGGTTGATGGTCGCGCCGATGCCCTGGCCGGTCAGGTCGGCGGTTTTCACCTTGGCGACCTCCACCTGCTTCAAGAGCTGACCCGACAGGATGTCGAGCGGCAGGCGCCGGTCGAGCCCGTCGGGATTGCCGATCTCGAAGCCGTTGATGGTATAGCCGTTGAGGCTGGAGGGCACGCCGCGCACCGCGACATAGCGTCCCTCGCCCTGGTCATATTGGACGCCGACGCCGGGCAGGCGCTCGACCGCCTCGGCCACATTCTTGTCGGGCAGCTGGCCCATCTCGTCGGACGCGGTCACATCGACGATGCCCAGCGCGGCCCGCTTCTGGTCGATGGAACGCTGCAACTGCGCGCGCTGGCCGGTGACGACGATGCCGCCTTCCTCCTCGGGCAGCGGCTGCTGCGCATGGGCAGTGCCGGCGATCGCGAGTGCGAACAGGCTGATGGATGCCGCAAAAATCCTGGTCATGATCGAGTCCCCTCTGGTCGGGGTCGCGATTAGGAAAGCTGCGCGACAGCGGCGTTTCCGAAGCACTGCACCACGATGACCGATTGATGACGTTTTGAAGACTTGGCCATCTTGCGACCGCGAGAGACGCCCCCTTTCGGCCGCCCGTCCGGCTTCCTATCTTGCGGGCCTTCTCCTCCCTCTCCCTCATCTGGAGACCTGCATGAGCGCTCCCAAGCTGTTCCAGCCCTTCGATGTCGGCGGCCTTGCCCTCGACAACCGCATCGTGATCGCGCCGATGTGCCAATATTCCGCCGTCGACGGCGAGATGAACGACTGGCACCTCATCCATCTCGGCCAGCTTGCCCTGTCGGGCGCGGCGTTGCTGACGATCGAGGCGACCGCCGTGCTGCCCGAGGGGCGGATCAGCCATGCCGATGTCGGCCTGTGGGATGACGCCACGCAGGCGGCGATGCAGCGCGTACTGGACGGCGTGCGGCGCCATAGCGACATGCCCATCGCGATCCAGCTTGGCCATGCCGGGCGCAAGGCATCTACCGAAGTGCCATGGAAAGGCGGCGCGCAGATCGCGCCCGACGCGGTCAATGGCTGGCAGACGGTCGCCCCCTCCGCCCTGCCCTTCACGCCGGGCACCAACGCGCCGATGGCGCTGGACAAGGCCGGGATCGACCGGCTGCGCGACGCCTTCGTCGCGGCGGCGAAGCGGGCCGACGCTATCGGCATCGACGCCGTGCAACTGCATGGCGCGCATGGCTATCTGCTGCATCAGTTCCTCTCCCCCCTCTCCAACCAGCGCGATGATGATTATGGCGGCAGCCTGGAAAAGCGGATGCGCCTGCCGCTGGAGATTTTCGACGCGGTGCGCACCGCCCTGCCCGCGCACAAGCCGGTGACGATGCGGGTGTCGGGCACCGACTGGGTCGAGGGTGGCTGGGATATCGAACAGACGATCGCCTTCGCCAAGGCGCTGGAGGCGCGCGGGTGCAGCGCCATCCATGTGTCGAGCGGCGGCCTGGACCCGCGCCAGGATATTCCGGTGGGGCCGAGCTATCAGGTGCCGCTGGCCCGCGCGGTCAAGCAGGCGGTCGACATGCCGGTGATCGCCGTCGGCCTGATCACCGATTTCGAGCAGGCCGAAGCGATCATCGGCACCGGCGACGCCGACCTGATCGCGATCGCGCGCACCATCCTCTATGATCCGCGCTGGCCCTGGCATGCCGCGGCGCATCTGGGCGCGAGCGTGAAGGCGGCGCCGCAATATTTGCGCTGCCAGCCGCGGCAATATCGACACCTGTTCGACACCCCCAAAGGCTGAAACGAAGAACGGGGCCTTTCGGCCCCGTTTTTCCTTATTTTGCGCGTTTTCCGAGTCAGCAGGCGATCCCGCCTGCTTCGAAAACGCTTTATACCAACCGGCTCTGCTTGACCGCCGCTTCGATGAAGCTGGCGAACAGCGGGTGCGGGTCGAACGGCTTGGACTTGAGTTCCGGGTGGAACTGCACGCCCACGAACCAGGGATGGTCGGGCCGCTCGACGATTTCGGGCAGCGTGCCGTCCGGCGACATGCCCGAGAAGATCAGGCCGCCCTTTTCCAGCGGTTCGCGATAGCCGGCATTGACTTCATAGCGGTGGCGGTGACGCTCGCTGATGTCGTTGCTGCCATAGATGCCGGCGACGACGCTGTTGCCCGCAAGCTTGGCCGGATAGGCGCCCAGACGCATGGTGCCGCCCAGATCGGTCTCGGCGGTGCGCTTCTGCAGGCCTTCCTTGCTCATCCATTCGGTGATGAGGCCGACGACCGGCTCGCTGGTTTCGCCGAACTCGGTGGTCGAGGCATTCTCGATCCCCGCCGTGTTCCGCGCGCCTTCGATGCAGGCCATCTGCATGCCAAGACAGATACCAAAGAAGGGCACGTCGCGTTCGCGCGCGAACTTGACCGATGCGATCTTGCCTTCCGACCCGCGCACGCCGAAGCCGCCGGGGACGAGGATGCCGTGCATCGGTTCGAGGCTGGCGGCGAGATCGTCGCCCTTCTCGAACAGTTCGGCGTCGATCCACTTGATGTTGACCTTCACCCGGTTGGCAAGGCCGCCATGGTGCAGCGCTTCGTGCAGCGACTTGTAGGCGTCGAGCAGGCCGACATATTTGCCGACCACGCCGATCGTCACTTCGCCTTCGGGGTTCAGCTGGCGATCCATGATGTCGGTCCAGCGGTCCATCGACGGCGCGGGCGCATCGGTGATGCCAAAGGCGCGCAGCACTTCATTGTCGAGACCCTCGGCATGATATTGCTCGGGCACGGCATAGATGCTCTTGGCGTCGAGCGCCGGAATGACCGCCTCGGGACGGACATTGCAGAAGAGGGCGATCTTCTTGCGCTCGCTTTCGGGCAGCGGATGCTCGGCGCGGCACAGCAGGATGTCGGGCTGGATGCCGAGCGAGGTCAGTTCGCGCACGCTGTGCTGGGTCGGCTTGGTCTTCAGTTCGCCCGCCGCCGCGAGATAGGGCACCAGGGTCACGTGGACGAAGATCGACTGGCCGCGATCCAGATCATTATGGAGCTGGCGAATCGCTTCCATGAAGGGCAGCGATTCGATGTCGCCGACGGTGCCGCCGATTTCGCACAGCACGAAGTCCAGATCGTCGGTCTCTGCCGTGGCGAACGCCTTGATCTCGTCGGTGACGTGCGGGATGACCTGGACGGTCGCGCCCAGATAGTCGCCGCGCCGTTCGCGCTGGATGATGGTCTGATAGACCCGGCCCTGCGTGACATTGTCCGACTGGCGCGCCGACACGCCGGTAAAGCGTTCATAATGGCCAAGATCGAGGTCGGTTTCCGCCCCGTCGTCGGTCACATAGACTTCGCCATGCTGATAGGGCGACATCGTGCCCGGATCGACGTTGAGATAGGGGTCGAATTTCCGGATTCGCACGCGATAGCCCCGCGCCTGCAACAGCGCTGCCAAGGATGCGGCCATGAGGCCCTTACCAAGCGAGGAGACCACGCCGCCGGTGATGAAAATATACCGCGTCATGGGAGAAGAGGCTTAGCCTTATACAAACGAGTTGAGCAAGCGCGCGAATCCGCACGCTCGCAAAAAATATGGCGATGAACGACGAAAAGGTCAGTTAGCGAGCGGAACTGCGCCGTTCGCTGCCGAACCATTGCCGGCGGCACTGGCCGCACCGGCCAGCGGGTCGGCGTTGCCGGTCGCGGGCGCCGGGGCCTGCGTGGCGGGGGCCGACTTGACCAGCGAGGTGTCGATGTCGCCGCCGGCATGACGGACCGAGGCGATGACCGCCAGGGTGATCGACAGCAGGACGAAGATGGTCGCCAGGATCGTGGTCGAACGCGTCAGGAAATCCGCCGCGCCGCGCGCCGACATCAGCCCGGCCGGGCTGCCACCGACGCCCAGACCGCCACCTTCCGACTTCTGCATCAGAATGACGGTGACCAGCAGGGCAGCGACGATCGCCTGCACGACGAGAAGGAAGGTGAACATGCGGGTTCTTTTCTGTCCAATGAAGGAATGCGTTGGCGCGCACATAGCGATGATGGGCCGCCGGGGCAACCGGCGAGCCTGTCGATATGAACGAAGGCATGGACGAGGGCGCGTGCAGAGGGTTCTGCGGATGGCTTGCAATGGCCCATATAATCAAGCCTGGACAGTGAAAGAACCGTTCGGGCTGAGCGAAGTCGAAGCCCTCGGCCGAGCGGAGCGAGGCAATAGCTTCGCCTTCGCTCAGCAGCGCCCTTCGACTTCGCTCAGGGCGAACGGAGTGAAGATAGCCAGCCCCTTCAACGCACAGCCAGCAACGAGCCCGACTCGCATCAGGCCAGAATGCCCCCTCTTCCGCACGAAGAGAGGGCGTTCGGCATCAATCCGCGGCGGCGATCACCGGTTCGAACTTGGCGGCCGACAGGCTGGCGCCGCCGACCAGACCGCCGTCGACGTCCGGCAGGGCGATGATCTCGGCGGCATTGTCGCCGTTCATCGATCCACCATAGAGGATGCGCATGGCGTCGGCCTGGTCCTGGCCGATCCGACTGGCAAGCGCAGCCCGCAAGGTGGCGTGCATCGACTGGATCGCCTCCAGCGTCGGGATGCGGCCGGTGCCGATCGCCCAGATGGGTTCATAGGCGACGGCCAGCCAGTCGGCGCTGGCGCCTTCGGGCAGCGAGGCGAGCAACTGGGCGGTGACCACTTCGTCGGCATCACCCGCATCGCGCACGGCGAGCGTTTCGCCCACGCACAGGATCACCTTCATGCCCGCGGCATGGGCAGCGACCGACTTGGCGGCGACATCGGCGTTGGTCTCGCCGCGCGTCTCGCGCCGTTCGCTATGGCCGGTGATGACCCAGGTCGCCCCCGCCTCGATCAGCATCTCGGCCGACAGCGAGCCGGTATAGGCGCCGCTCAATTCCATATGGCAGTTCTGGGCGCCGATGAAGGCCGCGCCCCTCAGCTGCGACCCGGCCATGATCAGCGTGGCCGGCAGGCAAAGCCCGACTTCCACCGCCGGATGCTGCGCGGCGAGCTTGCCGATCGCCTCCACCTCGTCGAGATGCGCGCGCATCCCGTTCATCTTCCAGTTGCCGACCACCAGCTTGCGCCTGCTCATCGGTCCAAGTCCCCTTGTGATTATTGCTGCACGTGCCCGCAGCGGGTCCCCACGGCATGCACCGCGTCTCCTGGTTCCGCTTTCAGGCAATCAAGCCGATGGACGGCGATGCAGCATTTGTCCAGACCGTCCGCCACGGCCGCACTTGCCGCCGGGTCGATCCGCCCCTAAAGCGGGCCGCCATATCGCCGCATAAAAACCGGACATTCTCATGCTCTCTGTCTTCCGCAGTTTCATCCGTTCCAAATTCGGCGCCTTTTTCGCGATCCTCTTTCTGGGGTTGATCGCGGCGGCGTTCATCCTGGGCGACATTTCCAGCGGCAAGTTCGGGACCGGCCTGGGCGGCGGCGACACCGTCGCAAAGGCCGGCGGTTCCAAGCTGCGCATGAGCGAGTTGCAGGACCGCATCCAGCGCGTGTTCGAAAATGCGCGCCGCGAAAATCCCGGCATGCAGATCGGCGATTTCTTTGCCCAGGGTGGTGGCAAGCAGGTGTTCGACCAGCTGGTCGCGGCGCTGACGCTCAAGCAGTTCGCCAGCGATCAGGGCGTCCATATCAGCAAGCGACTGGTCGATGCCCAGATCGCGCAGATCCCCGCCTTCCAGGACGCGGCGGGCAATTTCAGCCAGGATAATTTCCGCGCCCTGCTGCAGCGCGAGCGGATCAGCGAACAGTCGCTGCGCGACGATATCAGCCGTGAAATCCTGCAGCGCCAGCTGCTGGCCCCGGTCGGCCTGGGCGTGAAGCTGCCCGACAGCGTGGCGCTGCCCTATGCGTCGCTGCTGCTGGAGGAACGCCAGGGCACGATCGCCGCGATCCCGGCGGCCGCCTTCCTGGACGCCAAGGAGCCGACCGACGCGCAGGTCGCCGATTTCTACAAGAAGAATGCCGCGCGCTACACCATCCCGGAACAGCGCCGCATCCGCTATGCCGTGATCGACAGCGAGCGTTTCGCCCAGGCGGCCCAGCCGACCGAGGCGGAAATCACCGCCGCCTACAACCAGAACAAGGCGGCCTATGCCGCCAAGGAAAATCGCAGCGTCGAGCAACTGGTGCTGCCGACCCAGGCGGGCGCCAAGGCAATCGCCGACCAGGTGAAGGCCGGCAAGACACTGGCCGCCGCGGCGCAGGGCGCAGGCCTTGCCGTGTCGACCCTGACCGACCAGAGCCGCGAGGCGCTGGCCGCCACCGCGTCCAAGCCGGTCGCCGACGCCGCCTTTGCCGCCAAGCAGGGCGAACTGGTCGGCCCGGTCCGTGGTTCGCTCGGCTGGATCGTGCTGCGCGTCACCGCGCTCAACAATGTCCCGGCCCGTGCGCTGGCTTCGGTGCGCGATGAAATCATTGCGACGCTGCGCACCCAGAAGGAAAAGCAGCTGCTGACCGACTTCACCGGCAAGATCGAGGATCAGATCGCCAATGGCGGCACCTTCGAGGAAGTCGCGAAGGATAATGGCCTGAAGCTGGAAACCTCGCCGCTGCTGGTGTCGAGCGGCAAGCAGGTCGAGGACGAAACCTATCAGCCCAACAGCGACCTGCAGCCGCTGCTGGCCCCCGTCTTCGCGATGAGCGCCGACGATGATGCCCAGCTGGTGCCGATCACCGCCGACAAGCGCTATGCGCTGGCCGCGCCGGGCGACATCGTCGCCCCCGCCCCGCCGCCGCTCGCCAAGATCAAGCCGCTGGTCGTGGCCCAGTACAAGCTGAGCCAGGGCTATGAGAAGGCGCAGAAGGTTGCCGAGGACATCCGCGCCAAGGTCGCCAAGGGCACCAAGCTGGCCGATGCGCTGGCCCAGGCCGGCGTCAAGCTGCCCGCCCCGCAGGTCGTGGGTGGCCGTCGCGCCGACCTGATGCGCGGCCAGCAGCGCCCGCCGGCGGAAATCGCCATCCTCTTCTCGATGGCGGCCAACAGTGTGAAGACCCTGCCGATCGGCCAGGATCGCGGCACCTTCGTAGTGCAATTGAACGCCATCAAGCGTGGTGACGCCGCCGGTCAGCCCGAATTGCTGAACCAGGTCCGCACCCAGCTGGGCGACGTCGTGGGCGAGGAATATGGCGCCCAGTTCGAGCGCGCGATCGAAAAGGACATGGGTGTGACCCGCAAGGCGAACGCCGTGGCCGAAGCCCAGAAGGCGCTGTCCGCCACCAACAGCGGCGAGCAGTAAGATGGCGGCGCAGGGGGGAATGGTGGACGGCACGGCCGTCGCGCGCGCGGCACTGGCACAGGGCCGTTCGGGTCTGGTGTGGCGGCGGCAGATTGCCGACACCGACACGCCGATCTCCGCTGCGCTCAAGCTGTTCGAGCCGGACCGCGGCGACTTCCTGCTGGAATCGGTCGAGGGTGGCGCGGTGCGCGGCCGCTACAGCCTGATCGGCCTCGCCCCCGACCTCGTCTATCGCGCCGAGGGCGCAAAGGGCGAGATCAACCGCCAATGGGCGACCGATCGCGACGCCTTCGTCCCCGCCGAACAGGATGCGTTGCAGGCGCTGCGCGCACTGGTCGCCGAATGCCGCGCCGATCTGGACCCCGCCCTGCCGGCCGCGCTCGCCTGTCTAGTCGGCTATTTCGGCTATGAGACGGTAGGCCTAGTCGAAAAGCTGCCCCGCCCCGCCGCCAACGACATCGCCCTGCCCGACATGCTGTTCGTGCGGCCGACCGTCATCCTGGTGTTCGATCGGCTGGCCGACGCCCTGTTCCTGGTCGCCCCGGTATGGAAGGATCAGGCCGCCGACGCCGAAAAGGCGATCGCGCAGGCGCTGGAGCGGATCGACGCGACCGCCGCGCGCCTGGCTGCGCCGCTGCCGGCCGTGCCCGCCCCGGCCGACATTGCCGAGATCGACGTGACGCCGGTGCTGGAACCGGGCCGCTACGCCCAGATGGTCGACCGCGCCAAGGACTATATCGTCGCAGGCGACATCTTCCAGGTGGTGCTGGCGCAGCGCTTCACCAGCCCCTTCACCTTGCCGCCGATCGCGCTCTATCGCGCGCTGCGCCGGATCAACCCGTCGCCCTTCCTCTATTATCTCGACCTGCCCGGCTTTGCGCTGATCGGGTCCAGCCCGGAAATCCTGGTCCGCGCCCGCGATGGCGAAGTGACGATCCGGCCGATCGCCGGCACCCGCCCGCGCGGCAAGAATGCGGTGGAGGACGCCGCCAACCGCGCCAGCCTGCTCGACGATCCCAAGGAACGGGCCGAGCATCTGATGCTGCTGGACCTGGGCCGCAACGATGTCGGCCGCGTCGCCAGCGCCGGCAGCGTTACCGTGACGGAAAGCTATACGGTCGAATTCTACAGCCATGTGATGCACATCGTGTCGAACGTGGTCGGCCGTCTGGCGCCCGAAAAAGATGCTATCGACGCGCTGTTCGCGGGCTTCCCGGCCGGCACCGTGTCGGGCGCGCCCAAGGTCCGCGCCTGCGAGATCATCGCCGAACTGGAGCCGGAAACGCGCGGTGCCTATGCCGGCGGCGTCGGTTATTTCGGGCCGGACGGCAATATGGACAGTTGCATCGTGCTGCGCACCGCCGTGCTGAAGGATGGCGTGATGCACGTCCAGGCTGGCGCCGGCATCGTCGCCGATTCGACCGCCGAATATGAGCAGCGCGAATGCGAGGCCAAGAGCGGCGCCCTGCTCGCCGCCGCGCGCGAAGCCGTCAGCCTGGCCAAGCAGGCCGGCTACGGACAGTAATTACAACCGTTCGCCCTGAGCGAAGTCGAAGGGCCCTGCTGAGGCGAAGCCGAAGCCCTTCGCTGCGCTCAGGAGAAGGCTTCGACTTCGCTCAGCCCGAACGCCTTAATCCCTAACGACAGGCCCGCCAGCCCGTCGCGCCGCGTTCCGCCTGGTCGAGGTGGAAATGGTCGCGATGGGCGGCATTATAGTCCGGCGAGAGTACGGTCGAGAAAAGGTCGCAGGCGCCATCGCGCACGTCACGCAGGAAGGCGGCGTCCTTGCCCTGCCCCTTCCAGTCGCCGACCACGCTGATCCGGTGGCCATCGGCCAGCACGAAGCCCGCGACATCGATCGCATCGGCCGTGGCATGTTCGCTGAAGTCGCTCTGGCTGCGACCGTACATGCGCCGGCAGCTATAGGAACCGAAATGAGTGATGGAGCGCACCGGCTGGCCGAACAGGCGCTGGGCGGCGGGCTGCACCACCTGCCATTCCCAGACGCGCAGGGCGGCAACCACCGGGCAGGACGGCGCCACCCCGGCGGGTGACAAGGCGATCATGCCCTTTTCCGCCTTCAGCCGGACCGCGTCGGCATAGCCGCACTGCCCCTCGCCCCCGCCTGGCTTCATCGGCGTATAGGCAATGCCGGCCCGGTCGAGCAGCGCCAGGCATTGCGCCCGATCGCCGGTCAGGGTGGCGAGCTTGCGACCGGTGAACAGGCCGACCGGCTGCGACAGGTCCAGCCTGGTCCACGGCAGATCCTGCGGCCGCTGGCGCAGCAGCGCGTATCCGACCCAGAGCAGGCCAAGGATGACAGCGATGATGACAAGGGCACGAAGGGTCAGATGAAGGCGGCGCATCCCCTAACCACGCCGGACCTGCCGCATTGGTTCCGACGTCACTGGATAGCCCAGATGCGTCGGGATGCAGAGATGCGGCTCGCCGTCGCGCTCCTCGAACCAGGGGCGCACCTTTTCCACCGGGATGCTGCGCGCATGGGCGGCGAGCGCGTCGAAACTGTCATATTGCGCCAACCGTTCCAGATTGCGGCGGGTGGGGAAGATGACATGCCCGTGGCCGCCATCGGCACGGGCGATGGTCGCGGCGGCGCTGCTCCAGAACAAACGGACATTCTCGGTCGCGTCGACGCTTGCCTCCTGCCCCAGTGGCGCACGGGCGAGATAGAAGCGGGTGTCATAGACGCGGATCGCCTTTTCCCGTGCAGACGGGTGCCAGCGGGCGAACGGCACCAGCGCATCCAGCGCCAGGGCGATGCCGCGCGGCACCAGAAGATCGCCGAGCGGCGCCCCGTCGAGCAGGCCCGCGCGAATCGCCGACACGGTGGCGGTATCGACAGACCCCGCCAGACCGACGCCCATGCCGCTTTCCTCGATCGTCTCGCGAATGGCGGCGATCCGTGCAGCGACCTCGTCACTGGCCAGATCGCTGGACATACTGGCGGCCAGCGCCCGGTCGCTATCGTCCACGCCACCGCCCGGAAAGACCAGCGCACCCGCGGCAAAGGCCATGGTCGCGGCCCGTTCCATCATCAGCAGGTCGGGCGCTCCGCCCGGCCGGTCGCGCACGATCACGATCGTCGCTGCGGGGCGCCCCGCGTCATTCTCTTCGCTCATGCCCCGGTCTAGGCCGCATCCGGCAGGGCGGTAAAGCCCCGCCCCGGCCAGAGGCGTCAGGCAGCCATCAGCGGAAGGCCGACATAATTTTCCGCCAGCGTGCGCTGTGCCGCCTGCGACCCGCGAATATAGTCGATCTCGGCCGCCTGGATGCGGCGCGCGAAACCGTCCATGTCGGGGAAGCGGTGGGTGATCGAGGTGAACCACCAGGAAAAGCGCTCCGCCTTCCACACGCGCGCCAGAGCGCGGGCGGAATAGCCGTCCAGCCCGGCATCCGATCCACCGCGATAATGGTCGACCAGCGCCTCGCTCAGCATGATGACGTCCGACGCGGCGAGGTTGAGCCCCTTGGCGCCGGTCGGCGGCACGATATGGGCAGCGTCGCCGGCCAGGAACAGCCGGCCCCAGCGCATCGGTTCCGATACGAAGGAACGCAGCGGCGCGATCGACTTCTCGAAACTCGGCCCGCGGGTGACGCGCGATGCGGCGTCGGGGCCAAGGCGCAGGCAAAGCTCGTCCCAGAAACGGTCGTCGGACCAGTCATCGACCTGCTCGTCGAGGCCGCACTGGATATAATAGCGGCTGCGCGTGGGCGAACGCATCGAGGCGAGCGCGAAGCCGCGCTCATGATTGGCGTAGATGAGTTCATGGTCGGCGGGCGGCACATCGGCCAATATGCCGAGCCAGCCGAACGGATAGACGCGCTCGAACGTGCGCAGCACATGGGCGGGGATGCTGTTGCGGCTGACGCCATGATAGCCGTCGCAGCCGACGACATAGTCGCACTGCAATTCCTGCGCGACGCCATCCTGGCGCCAGCGGACCACGGGATGATCGCCGTCCAGCCCCTCCAGCGTCACATCCTGCGCATTCCAGACAATCTCGACGCCGCGCTCCGGCGCCGCCTCGAACAGGTCGTGCATCACCTCCTGCTGGCCATAGACGGTGACCGCGCTGCCACCGGTCAGCGCCGCCATGTCGATGCGGAACAGCGAACCGTCGAGCGAAATCTGGGTGCCGCCATGCACCAGCCCCTCGCGATCGAGCCGGCTGCCGAGGCCCAGCCGATGCATCAGGTCCGTCGTCACCTGTTCCAGCACGCCGGCACGCACCCGCCCCTCGACATAGGCCCGGTCGCGCCGTTCCAGCACGACCGCGGCAATGCCCTCCGCCGCGAGCAGATGGGCCAGGAACATGCCGGCCGGGCCGGCGCCGATAATGGCTATGCTGGTGCGCATTCGCATCCTCTCATGATCCGGGTGCGCTGACGGCGCCCCTGTTTGTCCGATGCGCCCATCGTATCCGCACGGCCGGCGATGGACATGGGCGCACCAGCCTATTAATTGGACAATTCATCAGCCCCAGCGCATCCCGACGGGACCATGCCCGATGTCAAAACAGTCCTTCCCGACCTTCTATCTCTATGGGGAGCCCCACAGGCTGGTGGCGGAGGGCTTCGTCCATGTCGAAACCCTGGACGATCGCTCACGTCCCAGCGAATGGACGATCAAACCGCATGCCCATAGCGAGCTGAGCCATATCTTCCTCATTACTTCGGGCGGCGGCGCGATGGAGGCGGATGGCGCGGAACTGCGCTTCGTCGCGCCCAGCTTCCTGCTGGTGCCGGCCACCGCCGTGCATGGCTTCAAATGGCTGGAGGAAACCGCTGGCTTCGTCATCACCATGGCGGACGCCTATCTGCAGGATCTTGGCCGCCATGGCCCGGAACTGACCGGCCTGTTCGAGCGGCCCGACGCGATCGAGATGAGCGCGGCGCAATTGCCCCCGGTCGAACGGCTGGTCGCCGATCTGATGCGCGAACTCAGTTGGTCAGCGCCGGGCCACCGGGCGGCGGTCGATGCGGCGATGCTGTCGCTGCTGGTGACGGCACTGCGCCATCGCAGCGCCGCCGTCCACGCCGCCCCGCGCGCCGGACCACATGCGTCGATCGTGGCGCGGCTGCGCGAACGGATCGAGCAGCGCTTCCGCCTGCGCGAACCGGTGTCGGTCCATGCCGCCGCGCTGGGCGTCAGCCAGACCGCGCTGCGCGTCGCCTGCGCCCGGATGGCCGGCCGATCACCGGCCCAGATGCTCGACCAGCGCGCCCTGCTCGAAGCGCAGCGGGCCCTGCTCTATTCCAACCTGTCGATTGCCGAGATCGGCTTTTCGATCGGCTTTGCCGACCCGGCCTATTTCAGCCGCTTCTTCCAGCGCAACATGGGCCTGTCCGCCCGCGCCTATCGCGAGGCACAGCAGGGCGCGACCGGTTAAGACGCACGAAGCCGTCCGCCCTAGGCATGACGATCAGGACTGGCTGGCTGCGCCGCCCAGCAAGGCGTTCGCCACGTCGCGGGCATTGGCAGCAAGTTCGTCATCAGGCAATTCACCGGCCGTCCAGAAGGACAGCACACCGCGAAAGCCGAAGGCCAGATGCCGTGCCAGGGCGGGCAGCGCCGGGTGTCCTTCAACCAGGCCTTCGCCAGCACCGATCGCCAGGGTCCACAGCGCGGTGGACTGCGCCAGCACTTCGCCATGGGTCGGCCCCGGCGTGCCGAGCCACCCCATCACCGCCCGGTTCACGCGCGGTTCTTCCAGCATCAGCTCGACCACCGTGGCGACCGCCAACAGCACGCGCTGGCCGGCATCATCGCGCCGCGGCTTGTCCGCGAAGCGTTGGGTCGCGGTGGCGATCCGCCGCGCCGACAGGGCGTGCATGATCGCGGCCTTGCTGCCGAACTGGTTGAACGGCGTGGCGAAACTGACGCCCGCTTCGGTCGCCAGATCGCGCATCGAAAATTCCGCCTTGCCGTCGCGCAGCAGGCGTTCGGCCGCGTCGATCACACGATTGCGCACAGGTTCACCACGCGAACCGGTCGAGGGGGGCTTGATGGACGTCATATTGCTATCTATATCATGATATAGTTGATGTTCAAATCATGGAGTAGGCCATGTCGGCGCTGATCCCCAAGACTTTCCTGATTACCGGCGTCAGTTCCGGCCTGGGCCGGGCCTTTGCCGAGGGCGCGCTGGACGCCGGCCATGCCGTCGTCGGGACCGTGCGTAACCCCAAGGATGCCGAAGCCTTTGCGGCGCTGGCGCCCGGACGCGCGCATCCGCTGCTGCTGGACGTGACGCATCTGGACGCGATTCCGGCGGCCGTGGCGGACGCCGAGCGGCGCGCCGGGTCGATCGACGTGCTAGTGAACAATGCGGGCTATGGTCATGAGGGCGTGCTGGAGGAATCGTCTATCGACGATCTGCAGCGCCAGTTCGCCGCCAATGTGTTCGGCCCGGTGGCGATGATGAAGGCAGTGCTGCCCGGCATGCGCGAAAGGCGGCGCGGTCATATCGTCAACATCACCTCCATGGGCGGGTTCATCACCATGCCCGGCATCAGCTTCTATTGTGGCAGCAAGTTCGCGTTGGAAGGGATTTCCGAAGCGCTGGGCAAGGAAGTGGCGCCGTTCGGCATTCATGTGACGGCGCTGGCGCCCGGCCAGTTCCGCACCGATTGGGCCGGGCGGTCGATGGACCGCACGCCGCGCAGCATCGCTGATTATGACGCAGTCATGGACCCGATCAGGGCGGCGCGTCAGGCCAAGAGCGGGCAACAGCCGGGTGATCCCGCGCGCGCGGCGCAGGCCTTGCTGGTTTTGGTCGATGCGCCGGCACCGCCGACCCGCCTGTTCCTGGGCGACGATGCGCTGGGCCTCGTCGAAGGCAAGATGGCCGCCATGGAAGCAGAGATCGCGCAATGGCGCGCATTGTCCCGCTCCACCAGCTTTGCCGCATAAGCGCGGCGATCCCGCGCCAACAGAAAGACATAGACCATGTTTGGAATAACGCCTCTGGGCTGGCTCCATACGCTCGGCAGCCTGCCCGCCATTCCGCTGGCCGCCTATATGTTCGCGCGCCATGGCCGGATCATGCCGCGATCGGCACCGGGCATCGCCTATCTCATCTTCATGCTGATCGGTGCCGGCACCGTGTTCCTGGTGGCGCATCAGCCCGTCAGCTACGGCATCGGCACGGTGACGATCCTGCTGCTGATCGCCGGCTATGGCGTGAACAATATCCGCTTTCTCGGGCGGGCGCGGCGCTATCTGGAAACCGTCTTCCTCAGCCTCACGGCGTTCCTGCTGATGGTGCCGACCGTGACTGAAATCCTGCGCCGCGTGCCGGACGGTCACCCGTTCGTCACCGACCTCAAGTCACCCTTGCTACTGGGATCGCAGGCGGCGCTTCTGGCAATGCTGATCCTGGGCCTTGCCGCCCAGTTGATTGCCCTGCGCCGGCAAAATGGCAGGATCTCCTGATGATGACTGCAATGGCCCGCTTGCTTGCACTTCCCCTGTCTGGGCTGGCGCTGATCGGCGCTGCGGCACCCGAAACGCGCTTCGATATCAGCCTGCCGGCTGCGCTGGGCGACGACGCATCGGGACGGTTGCTGCTCTTTGCGGCACCGCTGAGCACCGACAATGGCAAGAGCGAGGATATCGACATCTATGGCCCCGACGACGCCCGCATCTTCGTGGCGGGCCGCGATGTCGCCAGTTTCGGGCCTGATCGCACCGTGAGCATCGATGCCGAGGAAGGCGCGTTTCCCAAGGGATTGGCGGGACTGGCGCCCGGAGACTATCGGGTGCAGGTCGTGCTCGATCGCGATGGCGACTATAATTATGGCGGGCGGGGGCCGGGCGACCTGGTCTCGAAGGTGGTGACGTTGCGCCTGCCGCTAGGCGCCAGGCCATCGATTGCGCTGGATCACAAATTGCCGCCGGCGCCCGCGCAGTTCGACGTCACCGGCCTGCCGCCGCGCGCCGCCGAGCAGATCACCGCGTCGCGCCCGCATCTGCACGACGAACAGGTCGTATCGAAAGTGCTGACCCGCTTTCGCGGCACGCCGCAGAGTGTCGCCGCCTGGGTGCTGACCCCGCCGGGCTATGATCCCAACGGCCGCGTCACCTATCCCACGGTCTATACGGCCGGTGCGTTCGGCACCAATCACCGGGTGGACGGGCAGCAATTGTCGCGCATCTGGCACCTGATGGAGACAAAGGCCATTCCGCCGATGATCTGGGTGACGCTGGACTTCGCCTCGCCCACGGGCACGACCGAATTTGCCGACAGCGTCAATAATGGTCCCTGGGGCGAAGCGCTGACGCGCGAGATCATCCCGGCGCTCGAAAGCCGCTATCGGATGGACGCCAGGCCCTCGGGCCGGTTCCTGACCGGCCATAGTTCGGGCGGCTGGTTCGCGCTCTGGGCGATGGTGCGCTATCCCGCTGTCTTCGGCGGAAGCTGGGCCTCGTCACCCGATCCGGTGGATTTCCGGCACTTCATCGGCGTCGACCTCTATCAGCCGGGGGCGAACATGTATCGCGATACCAATGGCGCGGCCCGTCCGCTGGAGCGCGCCCATGGCGAGGTGAAGACGACGATCGCGCAGGCGGCGGGGATCGAGACGGTGCTGGGCCGGGACGGCGGCCAGTTGCGATCCTTCGACTGGGCCTTCTCGCCGCGCCGTGCGGACGGGACGCCGGCGCCGCTCTTCGACCGGGTGACGGGCGCAGTCGATGCGCAGGTCGCGGCCTATTGGCGGGACAATTATGATATCGGCCACCGGATCGAGACTCAATGGCCGCGCCTGCGCCATGACCTGGACGGCAAGGTCCATGTCGTGGTCGGGACTGCCGATTCCTACTATCTCGACGGTGCCGTCCATGATCTGGAGGCCGCGTTCCGCAAGGTGGGGGGCGTGCGGAATTCATCTATGTCCCCGGCGCGTCGCACAGCATCAACGAAGTCTATGCACGGGACGGCGATCGCAACGCCTATTACCGGGAAATGGCGCAGGCCATGTATGCGGTGGCGCGGCCATCAGCGGGCACAGGCGGGCGCTGAAGCGAAATCCGCTGGCGGGCGGGAGGGGGAGGCGCGGTCCGGTTTGACGCCCGGACGAGGCGCGGCTACCGCGCGGGGCATGATCGTTCTGCTCTCTCCCGCCAAGACGCTCGACTTCGAGCGCGCGCTGCCGCCCCTTGCCGTCACCACGCCGCATTTCGCCGAGGAAGCGCGCGGGCTCGCCAAGTCGGCCGCCAATCTTTCGCAGAAACGGCTGGCGGAACTGATGCATATCTCGCCGCGCCTGGCCAAGCTCAATGCCGACCGGTTCCGGGACTTTGCCGACCTGCCCGAACGGCAGGCGCTCTATGCCTTTGCCGGCGACGTCTATTCCGGTTTCGAAGTGGACACGCTGGACGAGGCGGCGGTGGCCTTTGCGCAGGATCATGTGCGGATGCTGTCGGGCCTTTACGGGCTGCTGCGTCCGCTGGATGCGATCCGTCCCTATCGGCTGGAAATGGGCACGCGCTGGGCGCCGCGACACAAGAAGCTGACCGACTGGTGGGGCGATCGCATCGCCGCGCTGCTGCGCGCACAGGCCGCGGAAGAGGGGTCGGGCGTCGTCCTCAACCTGGCTAGCCAGGAATATTTCGCGGCGGTCGAGAACAGGCTCGATGGCCTGCGCGTGATCCATGTCGATTTTCGCGAGCCGGGGCCGAACGGCCCGCGCTTCGTGAGCTTCAACGCGAAGCGGGCACGCGGCATGATGGCGCGCTGGATGTGCGAACATCATGTCGCCGATGTCGAGGCCATGCAGGGCTTCGACAGTGACGGATATCGCTTCGATCCGGCCGAGAGCGACGCTGACCATTGGCGCTTCATGCGCGCCTGACCGACGCAGGGCGTCTGCCGCGAGGCGGCGCGCATGATGCCGCTTGCATTCCCGACAAGGCCAAGGCACCCCGCCCGAATGCACATGGATACAGATCTGGAAACCGCTCTGCTGGGCCCTGTCATCCCTGACCGGTCCTGCGGCGATTGCACCATGT
Organism: Sphingobium salicis subsp. salicis; assembly: GCF_049472635.1. Lineage (NCBI taxonomy): Bacteria > Pseudomonadati > Pseudomonadota > Alphaproteobacteria > Sphingomonadales > Sphingobiaceae > Sphingobium > Sphingobium salicis. Next base: position 641,929 of record NZ_JAYRCS010000001.1, on the reverse strand, counting down.
GCTGCACCATTCTGACCGTCGACACACCCGATTTCAAGAAAGCGGCGGGCGCGCCCTGCGCGCATCTGGGCGAGCAGGGATGCAGCATCCATGCGGTGCGCCCGCATATCTGCCGGACATGGTTTTGCGCATGGCGCCGGGTCCAGGCCATGCCCGATGAAGCCCGTCCGGACCGGTCCGGCATCCTGGCGTCGATCGATTTCGTCCGCGAACCGCGCAACTGCTTCGAAGGCGTATCGATCATGGTTCGCATGCTGCCCGGCAGCGCGGCGATCGAGAATGGCATGGCCGGCGCGATCCTCGACAGTCTTTGCGATCAGCTGGTGCCCGTCTGGTTCAGCGACGGATCGCGGAAGATGTTGATGCACCCCGACAATGAGGTCGCCGCCCTCGTCCTGTCGGGGGATGCCGCCCCCGCCCACCTGCGCGCCGAAGTCGCCGCCTGGCGCGCGCGTTACATGAGCTTTTCATCCAGGGCGTGACACCGGCCCCGGCAAGCGCCGGTCGCCCGGCCGGTCATGTGGGACGCGGATGGCCCCTACCGCCGGCACATTGCTTGTGCCATTGATCGATCCATGACGACGCTGCGCCTCTCCGCCGAACCACGTCCGCTCGGCAAGAGCGGCATTTCCGTCTTTCCGATCGCCTGGGGCATGTGGCGCCTGGCCGGCGAGGATATCGCCGAGGCCCGCGCCAGGGTGGAGGCGGCGCTGGACGCCGGCATCACCCTGCTCGACACGGCGGACATCTATGGCTGCGACACACCCGCCGGTTTCGGATCGGCCGAAACGCTGTTCGGCCAGATATTGGCGGATGCCCCTGAACTGCGGCACCGCATGATCATCGCCACCAAGGGCGGCATCCGACCGAGCATCCCCTATAATAGCGGCGCAGACTATCTGGCCGAGGCCATCGATGCGTCCTTGACGCGAATGGGCATCGACCGGGTCGATCTCTACCAGATCCATCGCCGCGATTTCCTGACCCATCCGCAGGAAGTCGCCGCCAGCCTGACCCGCATGGTCGAAGCCGGCAAGGTGCGCGCGATCGGCGTGTCCAACTATGCGATTCATGAACTCGACGCGCTCCAGACCTTTCTCGACCTGCCGATCGTCAGCACCCAGCCTGAATTTTCCGCGCTGCGCACGGCGCCGCTCCATGACGGCACGCTCGATCAGGCGATGGCGCGCGACATGGCGGTTCTGGCCTGGTCGCCGCTGGGTGGTGGTCGCCTCGCCAAGGCGCTGCACCCGGCCGCTGTGACGCTTGCAGATCAGGGCGAGCGCTATGGCGTCGATATCACCGCCGCCGCCCTGTCCTGGATCATTGCGCATCCCGCGCGCCCGATTCCCATTGTCGGCAGCCAGTCCGCTGCCCGCATTGCCCGCAGCATCGATGCCTTCAAGGTCGAATGGACCCGCGGCGAATGGTATGCGGTGCTCGAAGCGTCGATGGGAGAAAGGCTACCCTGATCCGCCCGTGCGAGATCGCGATCTTGCCATGCTGTCCGATGATCATGGGGTGCGCCGATCGGTGGCGTCCGGTCCGCGCAGCCAATGCCACACGGAACAGTTCGTTCATTTCGAAGGAAAATGGTGGAGCCTAGGGGGATCGAACCCCTGACCTCGTCATTGCGAACGACGCGCTCTCCCAGCTGAGCTAAGGCCCCAAAGGTGGGCTGCCTATAGGCGAGGGATTTTCGCCTTGCAACGGTCTTTTGCGCAAAAAATCGCCGCCTTTCCTGATCTCGATCAAGCGCCCCGGAAATCGGCCCTTTCCGCCTTCGACAGGGCGGTTGAAAGGCGCGACGTTTCCCGCCCGTAACGCCCGGAACGATGCCTCGCCCCACCCATTGATGGCCTGTCGGTGCAACACGCACGCACCACCGGAGGGCGCGATCCTCCGACAAGCACAAGGAGACGGACCATGGGTTATCAAGGCGGACGCCGCTATGGCGGCGATGATCGCTACTCGACCGACTGGGATCGCGGCAACGACCGTTACAATGATCGGTACAGGGCAACGCGCGACGAGCGCGCCTATCGATACGGCATGCGCGGCCAGTTCAGCGGGCCGGGTGCCCGCCCCTATCCCCAGGGCTATGATCCCGACGAGCGCGGCTTCTTCGACCGGGCGGGCGACGAGATTCGCAGCTGGTTCGGCGATGACGAGGCGGAACGCCGCCGCGAATATGACGAATATTATAATCGCCCCTATGGCGACCCGCGCGACCAGTCGAGCCGGCTTGGCTATGCCTCGGCTGCGCGCAGCGACTATCTGCCCGGCCGTGGCTTTGCGCCCTATACCGGGGAGCGCAGCGGCTATGGCAGCGAGGACCATGGCTATCGCAACCGCGCCTTCGGCCCGCAGCAGGACTATGGCGCCCATCATGACAGCAATTATTATAGCTGGCGCCAGCAGCGGATCGACGAATTGGACCGCGACTATGCCGAGTATCAGCGCGAACATCGCGATCGCTTCAACAGCGAATTCGGCACATGGCGCACCCGTCGCGGCGAGCAGCGCCAGGCGGTGACGCAGGTGCGCGAGCATATGGAAGTGGTCGGCAGCGATGGCGAACATGTCGGCACCGTCGACAAGCTGCGCGGCGACCGCATCATCCTGACCAAGAGCGACAGCGATGCCGGCGGTGTCCACCACTCCATCCCCTCCTCCTGGATCAAGTCGGTCGATGCGACCAAGGTGACGCTGGAAAAGAGCGCGGACGAAGCGCAGCACGCCTGGCGCATCGAGCGCGAACAGCAGGCGCTGTTCGGCGATCGCGACGACACCCGCGGCACCTATGGCGCCGGATCGTCGACCAATTATGAAAAGAGCCGTTACCGCTAAATCGGGACGGTGAAATGAGAGGCCCGGCCGCGATGCCGGGCCTTTTTCATATGGCGGCCAGCACGCGCTGGGCCTGCACCAGATGCGGGCGATCGATCATCTTGCCGTCCAGCTTCAGCACCCCGGCACCCGGATTGGCGGCAAAGGCATCGACCACCGCGCGGGCATGATCGACCTCCGCCGGGGTCGGAGTAAAGCCGGCATTGATCGCCGCGACCTGAACCGGATGGATCGCCATCATGCCGGTAAAGCCGTCGCGCCGCGCCCGGCCGACATAGGCGGCCAGATCATCCATCGCGTCGATCCGCGGGAAGACCGTGTCGATCGCCGCGACACCGGCGGCATGGGCCGCGAACAGGGTCAGGCTGCGCGCCATCTCGATCGGCGCGGTATAACGGCCATCGGCCTCCCGCGCGCAGGTAGCGCCGATCGAGGCGGGCAGATCCTCCGCGCCCCAGGTGAGGCCGGCCAGCCGATCACGAACGCTGCGATAGCTGCCAAGCTCGAACAGGGCCGCGGGCGTTTCCGTGGCGATCGGCAGGATCGGCGGCAGCCGCCCTGCCCCGGCCAGTTCCTCCAGCGCCAGGATGCTGGCCGCCCCTTCCGCCTTGGGCAGCATGATGCCGTCGGGCGCCGCCGGCAGGATGATGGCCAGATCATCGGCCGTCTGCCCGCCCTCCAGCGGATTGACCCGGACGAAGGCGGTGCAATCGCGCGCGCCCCCCAGCCAGCCGGCGATCGCATCACGGGCATAGCCCTTGCGCTCGGGCGCGACCGAATCCTCCAGGTCGAGGATGATTGCATCCGCGCCGCTCGCCGCCGCCTTGTCGAACCGTTCGGGGCGATCGCCCGGCACAAAGAGCAGCGAGCGGAGTTTCATGCAGACCTCTTCTTGAGCAACGCCATGCGCAGGCACTGGCAAACAATCTCGTCCCGCTGGTTGAGCAGGCGATGGGTGAAGGTGACGATGCCGGCTTCGGGGCGCGAGCGGCTTTCCTTGAGCTCTGTGACCTCGGTCTCGCAGCGCAGCGTGTCGCCGATGAACACCGGCTTGGGCATGACGAGTTTGTCATAGCCCAGGTTCGCGACCAGCGTGCCCATGGTGGTATCCCCCACCGACAGGCCGATCATCAGCGCGAAGCTGAAAGTGCCGTTGACCAGGATCTGGCCGAATTCCGACGCCTTGGCCGCCTCGGCATCCAGATGCAGCGGCTGGGGATTATGGGTCATGGTGGTGAACAGCAGATTGTCGGTCTCGGTCACCGTGCGGCGCAGTTCATGCGCGATCCGGTCCCCCACCTGCCATTCGTCGAAATGCCTGCCCGCCATCGTTCGCCCTTTATATAAATATGCACAATAGTGCAATTATCATCTCATGAAGCCGGATCGGCTCAACCTTCGCTATGATCGATCCGGGCCAGCAATACGCCCTCGCTCACCTGCCCGCCCTCGGCCGCGTTCAACTCCGCGACCACGCCGTCGAACGGCGCGACCAGGCTATGCTCCATCTTCATCGCTTCGAGCGTCAGCAGCTTCTGCCCCTTGGTCACCGCCTGCCCGGCCGTCACCGCCACCGCAATGATGCGGCCAGGCATGGGCGACAGGATCGCGCCGTCGGATGCGGCACCGCCCGCGCCACCGGCAACGCGCCAGGGCGTCATTTCCCAGACCTGCCCGCCCTCGGCAATCAACACATCCTCCAGCGGCCGGGCGTCACCCAGACGCGGATCATAGCGCACGGCATGGGCATGGCCGTTCAGCAGGAAATTCGCCTCCGCCCGGACCGGCGCATTGAGGCGGAAGCCGGCCAGCGCTCCGCCCGGCGTCAGCGCCGCGGCCGCATCGGCCAGTGCCGCGTCGGACGGATCGGCCGGCGGCAGCAGCGCATCGCCCTCCCGCGCGATCAGGCCGGTGTCGAGCCGGGCCGCCGCGAAATCCGCATTCTCCAGCGCCTTGACCAGAAAGCCCGCATTGGTGCGCAGCGGCCAGATCACCGTATCATCAAGCGCCGCCGCCAGCCGCAGCCGCGCCGCGTCGCGCGTGTCGCCATGGGCGATGACCTTGGCGATCATCGGATCATAATAAGGCGAAATGGCCGCCCCTTCCTCGACGCCGGTATCGATGCGCGCACCGCCGCCCAGTTCGAACGTGTCGAGCGTGCCGATCGAGGGCAGGAAGCCCTTGACCGGATCCTCGGCATAGAGGCGCGCTTCCATCGCCCAGCCATTGATCGACAGCTGCTCCTGCGTCCGGGGCAGCGGTTCGCCCGACGCGACCCGCAGCTGCCATTCGACCAGATCCTGGCCGGTAATCTCCTCGGTCACGGGATGTTCGACCTGAAGCCGGGTGTTCATTTCCATGAACCAGATGCGGTCGGCGCGCAGCCCATCCGATCCGTCGGCAATGAACTCGATCGTGCCAGCACCGACATAGTCGACCGCCTTGGCCGCATTGACCGCCGCCTGGCACACGGCCGCGCGGGTCGCTTCATCCATGCCCGGCGCGGGTGCTTCCTCGATCACCTTCTGGTGGCGGCGCTGGAGCGAACAGTCGCGCTCGAACAGATGGACGACATGGCCATGCTTGTCGCCAAACACCTGCACCTCGATATGGCGCGGATTGGTGATCCATTTTTCCAGCAGCACCTGATCGTTGCCGAAGCTGGACGCCGCCTCGCGCCGGCAGGACAGCAAGGCGTCGGCGAAGTCGGCCGCGGCATCGACCATGCGCATGCCCTTGCCGCCGCCGCCGGCGACCGCCTTGATGAGGACAGGATAGCCGATCGCGTCGGCCTCCGCCGCCAGCCGTTCAGGCGACTGGTCTTCACCCAGATAGCCCGGCGTGGTGGGGACGCCCGCATCCTGCATCAGTGTCTTGGCCGCGTCCTTCAGGCCCATGGCGGTGATGGAGGACGGGTTGGGACCGACCCAGATCAGGCCGGCGTCGATCACCGCCTGGGCGAACTCGGCATTTTCCGACAGGAAGCCATAACCGGGGTGGATCGCCTGTGCCCCTGTCGCTTTCGCTGTCGCGATAATGCGATCGCCGACCAGATAGGATTCGCGCACCGGCGACGGGCCGATATGCACCGCCTCGTCCGCCTCGCGCACATGCAGCGCGTCGGCGTCGGCATCGGAATAGACCGCGATCGTGCGGATACCCAGCCGCCGCGCGGTGCGGATGATGCGACAGGCAATCTCGCCCCGATTGGCGATGAGGAGGGATTCAAGCACCACAGTCTCCCAATTCGTCATGCTGGCGCCACAGACCGGATATCACAGCCCGGCGCCCAAATTCTGAGCAGCAAGCCCGATCACATCCGGAACACGCCAAATTGCGCGCGTTCCTCCACCGGCGCGTTCAAGGCTGCGGCGAAGGCCAGCCCCAGCACATCCCGTGTCTGGGCCGGGTCGATCACGCCATCGTCCCACAGGCGCGAGGTCGCGAAATAGGGATTACCTTCATCCTCATATTTCTGGCGCACCGGCGCCTTGAAGGCTTCGGCCTCTTCCGGCGTCCATTTGGCGGCGTCGCGGTGGACGGTCGCCAGCACGCTCGCCGCCTGCTCGCCACCCATCACGCTGATGCGGGCATTGGGCCAGGTGAAGAGGAAGCGCGGCTGATAGGCGCGGCCACACATGCCATAATTGCCCGCTCCGAAGCTGCCGCCGATCAGCACGGTGACCTTGGGCACCTGCGCCGTGGCCACCGCCGTCACCAGCTTGGCGCCATGCTTTGCGATCCCTTCCGCCTCATATTTGCCACCGACCATGAAGCCGGAAATATTCTGGAGGAAGAGCAAGGGTACGCGCCGCTGGCAGGCCAGTTCGATGAAATGGGCGCCCTTCTGCGCGCTTTCGCTGAACAGCACGCCGTTGTTCGCCAGGATCGCCACCGGCATGCCCCAGATATGGGCGAAGCCGCAGACGAGCGTGGTGCCGTAGAGCGGCTTGAACTCGTGAAATTCGCTACCATCGACGATCCGCGCAATCACTTCGCGCACATCATAGGGCGCGCGCACATCCTGGGGGATGATGCCATAGAGATCGGCCGGATCGAACTTGGGCGGACGCGGGTCGCGCAGGTTGAGGTCGCTCTGGCGGTCGGGCTGCAGGGTCGAGACGATGTCGCGCACGATCGACAGCGCATGCTCGTCATTGTCCGCGACATGATCGACCACGCCGGACTTGCGGCCATGCAGGTCGCCGCCGCCCAGATCCTCGGCGCTGATGACCTCGCCCGTCGCCGCCTGCACCAGCGGCGGGCCGGCGAGGAAGATGGTGCCCTGGTTGCGGACGATCACCGTCTCGTCCGACATCGCCGGGACATAGGCGCCGCCGGCAGTGCAACTGCCCATGACGCAGGCGATCTGCGGGATGCCGCGCGCCGACAGGTTCGCCTGATTGTAGAAGATGCGGCCGAAATGGTCGCGGTCGGGAAAGACCTCCGCCTGGTTGGGCAGGTTCGCGCCGCCGCTGTCGACCAGATAGACGCAGGGCAGCCGGTTTTCGAGCGCGATTTCCTGCGCGCGCAGATGCTTCTTCACCGTGACGGGATAGTAAGTGCCGCCCTTCACCGTGGCGTCGTTGCAGGCGATCATCACCTGGCGCCCCGACACCCGGCCGATGCCGGCGATCATGCCGGCGCCCGGCACCTCGTCGCCATATTGGCCATTGGCGGCGAGTTGGCCAATCTCCAGGAAAGGCGAACCGGGATCGAGCAGCCGCTCGACGCGATCACGCGGAAGCAGCTTGCCACGACCGGTATGCTTGTCGCGCGCGGCCGGCGATCCGCCCAGCGCCGCGTCGGCAACCCTGGTGCGCAATTCTTCCGCCAGCGCGCGATTATGCACAGCATTGGCGCGGAAGCCCTCGCCATCGGGTGACAGCTTGCTGTCCAGAACCGGTGCGCTCATGCCCTCGCCTTCCCGGCGTCCGCGTGCCACAGAGCAGATATGCCCACCATCATCCTCCTCATCCTCTCCAACCTGTTCATGACCACCGCCTGGTACTGGCACCTCAAGGGCGGCATGAACAAACCGCTGATGCTGGTCATCCTGATCAGCTGGGCGATCGCCTTCGTCGAATATTGCCTGGCGGTGCCCGCCAACCGCATCGGCTTTGCCCATGGCTGGTCCGCCGGACAACTCAAGATCGCGCAGGAAGCCATCGCCCTCGTGATCTTCGGCATCTTCATGGTGACGGTGCTGGGCGAACCGCTCCACTGGCGCCACGCGGCGGCCTTTGCCTGCATCATGGCGGCGGTCGGCTTCCTGTTCGTGGGGCGGAGCTGAATCACGCCCCAATTAATTCCCGGCCAATCAGCATCCGGCGGATCTCGTTGGTGCCGGCGCCGATATCGAGCAGCTTGGCGTCGCGCATATAGCGTTCGACCGGCCAGTCCCTGGTATAGCCCGCGCCCCCCAGCGCCTGCACCGCTTCCAGCGCGACCTTCATCGCATTCTCGCTGGCGAGCAGGATGGCGCCGGCCGCGTCGAAGCGGGTGGTCTTTCCCGCGTCGCAGGCTTTCGCCACGGCATAGACATAGGCGCGCGCGCTGTTGAGCGCGACATACATGTCGGCGACCTTGGCCTGCATCAGCTGGAACGCGCCGATGGGCTTGCCGAACTGCTTGCGCTCGCGAACATAGGGCAGCACCGTGTCGAGACAGGCCTGCATGATGCCGAGCTGGATGCCGGCAAGCACGGTGCGCTCATAGTCGAGACCCGACATCAGCACGCCGGCGCCGCCGTTCAGCGGCCCCATGATATTTTCTTCCGGCACTTCGCAATCCTCGAACACCAGTTCGGCGGTCGGGCTGCCGCGCATGCCGACCTTGTCGATCTTCTGGCCGATCGAGAAGCCGGCAAAGCCCTTCTCGATCAGGAAGGTCGTGATGCCCTTGGAGCCCTCGCCGGTCTTGGCATAGACGACCAGCGTGTCCGCCTCGGTCGCATTGGTGATCCAGAATTTCGTGCCATTGAGGACGTAGCGATCGCCCTTCTTTTCGGCCTTCAGCTTCATCGACACGACATCGGACCCGGCGCCGGCCTCCGACATGGCAAGGCTGCCCACATGCTCGCCGGAAATCAGCTTGGGCAGATAGCGCGCCTTCTGCGCGTCATTGCCCCAGCGGCGGATCTGGTTGACGCAGAGATTGGAGTGCGCGCCATAGCTGAGACCTATGGAGGCGGAGGCCCGCGCCACTTCCTCCTGCGCCACCACATGCTCCAGATAGCCCAGGCCCAGGCCGCCATCCGCCTCGTCCACGGTGATGCCGTGCAGGCCAAGCGCGCCCATGGCGGGCCACAGATCACGCGGGAACCAGTCCTTGGCGTCGATCTGCGCCGCCAGCGGGGCGATATGATCGGCGGCGAAACGGGCGGTGCTTTCGCGGATCATGTCCGCATGCTCGCCCAGAGCGAAATCGAAATCGGTCATTGGCATCTCTCCTGCGCCGCACCCTAGTCCTGAACGCGGCAAGGGAAAAATTGAAACCACGGGCAGGAGTGTATAGTTTCCATCTATGATCGAACGCTATCTGCTTCGCTATTTCCTGGCGGTCGTGGACCAGGGCAATTTCTCCCGTGCGGCGGCGCATTGCCTGGTGTCGCAACCGACCCTGTCGGTCGGCATCGCCAAGCTGGAACAGGCGGTCAGCGCGCCCTTGTTCCTGCGCAGCAACCAGCGTGTGGAACTGACCGAGGCCGGCAGTCGTCTGCTCAGCCACGCCCGGCGGATCGAGCGCGAGTTCAACCTGGCCGAACAGGCCGGCGCGCAGACGGCCGAAATCCAGACGCTGCGCATCGGCCTGCTGACCAGCATCGCCGGCGCGCCGGTGGCGGCAGCGGTCGCCGCCTGCCCGGCCGAGGCGCGCGGCCGGGTGGAGTTTATTCCGGGGTCGGAGCGCGAATTGCTGGGACGGCTGGATGCCGAACGGATCGACGTGGCGCTGACCCTGGTGCGACCTGGTGCGGAGGAGCGCTATGCGGCGCAGATATTGGCCGAGGAAGGCTATGGCCTGGCCCTGCCCGCCGGCCATCGCCTCGCCGGGCGCGAGACGATCGCGGCGGAGGAACTGGCGGGCGAGACGATGATCGTGCGCCGTCATTGCGAGGCGCTGTCGGCGACCAGCCGCTATTTTGTCGATCGCGGCATCCGCCCGCATTTCGCCTATCGGTCGACGAATGACGAGCGGGTGATGCAGATGGTGGCAGCCGGTTTGGGCGTCACGGTGATGCCGCTGGGCTATCAATGGCCCGGCATGGCGCGCGCGGCGCTGCGCGACTTTGGCGAGCGCCGGACGATCGGCCTGCTCCATGGCCCGCGCGCCATTCACCTGCGCGAGACGCCACCGCCGATGCTGCGCGCGTTGGCAATGGCGTTTGGCAACATCTAAGAGAGTGGTTGAGACATCGCGAAAGCGCGATTTCCGATACGGTGCCAGCCCGCTCCCCCTCCCGGCCACCCAACGGCAGTATTCTATGGGTGGCCGGGTGGGGGAGCGGGCTGGTGCCGGAATGCGCCGGATGGCGCATTCTCAAACAGATGGGGTGATTGGGGCTCGCCACCGAGTCGGAGAGGTGGCTGCTCCTCGCAAATGGTAGAACGTGGTCCGTATCGAGCGGCCACAACCATGAGGAGAAGCAACCGTGAACTACTATGCCGGATTGGATGTTTCGTTGGAAGAGACGGCCATCTGTATTGTCGATGAGACGGGCGCGATCGTACGCGAGCTACGCGCGCCCAGCGATCCTGAAAGCTTGATATCGGCGTTCAACGGGGTTGCTTTGCCGATGGTGCGGATCGGACTGGAGGCCTGTTCGCAATCGGCGTGGCTTCACCAGGGTATGGCTCGGTCCGGCTTGCCGGTGTTGTGCATTGAAACACGACAGGCAAAAGCGGCCATGGGAGCAATGCCGAACAAGACTGACCGCAATGACGCGCGGGGATTAGCGCAAATCATCCGAACGGGCTGGTATCGGCAGGTTCACGTCAAGAGTGCCCCGTCACGGATGTCGCGCTCATTACTTGTGGCGCGCCGGACGGTGCTCTGTAAAGTGCGGGACATGGAGAATGCGGTGCGCGCCGTACTACGCGAAAGTGGGCTCAAAGTTGGAGCTCCAGGCCGCAAGCTGTTCGCCACGCGGGTGCGCGAACTCGCTGAAACCGACCCTTCGCTGGCGGATATTACAGAACCCTTGCTGGCCATCGTCGCCGCCATGCACTGCCAACTTGAACGGCTGACACGCCGTGTTCTTGAGACCGTTCGAGTTGAACCCATCTGCCGGCAGTTGATGTCTGTGCCTGGCGTGGGGCCGCTGACGGCGCTCGCCTTTCGCGCGACCGTGGATCGACCTGAACGCTTCCGACGATCTCGCGATGTCGGCGCCCATCTGGGCCTGACTCCAAGGCGATATCAATCGGGTGAAACAGATGTGCAGGGACGCGTCAGCCGGTGCGGAGACGAACTCGCGCGCACATTGCTTTACGAGGCGGCCCATACGTTACTGACCCGATGCAAGAAATGGTCGGCGCTCAAAGCCTGGGGCATGGGCATTGCCAAGCGGCGGGGGATGGCAAAGGCCCGCGTCGCTGTCGCCCGCAAGCTCGCGGTGATTTTGCATCGCATGTGGAGCGATCAGACTGAGTTTCGCTGGGGGAAGGTTCCAGCAGGCCAGATCGCATGAGGAGGCCCGAACAAGATCCCGTCTGAGAAGACGGGTAGCGTCGTTCCCATGGGGACGAAGGGCAAGACGATCTCGCTTAGAGTCCGGAACCTCAGCCCAGCTGAAGGTCGCGAAACAGATTGAGACGCCTTGCTCTCCATGACCCCATTATGCGGCGGCCTTGCGCCGACCGCGGAGAGAAGCGAGTGATCCATGGGAACGATCACGTAATCGAGGAAGCAGCTTGACCCAAAAGGCCCCAATCAGAGAAGACTCTAAGGCGCTGGCTCCACGACCGGCTTGCGCCAGATGTCGAAGGTGCCGGGCGGCTGCTGCTTCAGCGTCTCGCGCAGTTCGATCATCGGCCCCTGGCTTTCGACGATATTGCCGCCCGCCGGCCGGTCGATATCGATGATCAGCATGTAGGACATGGTGAAGAGCAGGAATAATATGCCCGCCAGCATCCGCCCCTGCGTTTCCGACCGGGCATAGCCCAGCATCCCCGCAGTCACCGCGATATAGACCCACAGCGCCAGGAACACCTCGCCCGGCACCCGCACCTTGCGCGCCGCCTTGCGCGCGCTGTCCATGTCGATCACTTCGTTGACGGTCGAATGGAGCGAGGAGGCCAGCGCCGAATTGCCGATCGCATCGGTCGCCGCCAGCGTGCCGGCCCATAGCTCGACCAACAGCCGATCGCTGGCGACGATCAAGGGCGCCATCTTGTCGGGTCTGGCCATGCCCAGTTCGACACGATTATTGGTGTAGTTGACCAATATCTGCGACATCCGCGTGCGATGCGGTTCGGGCAGGCCCTGAACGCGCAGATAGCTGGTGCCGATGGCATTGGCTTCCTGCAGCACCAGCGCCCGGCGCGTTTCGAACCGGCCGACCGCCAGCGCGAAGGTGAAGCCCAGCAGCAGCGCAACCAGACCGATCACGGCGGAGACGATATAGCCTTCCGCCCCATTTTCTTCCGTGGCGCCCTTGTGCGTCAGCAGCCGACGCACCCGCTGCCGCAGGACATAGCCGGCCGTCGCCGTCAGCGTCATGGTCGCCAGCATCAGAAACCCGACCAGCAGGATGGGCAGCTTGTCCAGAAATTCCGCCAGATTGGCCATATGACCCCCTCAGTCTATCGGGGGCAGCATGTGCCGTTTCAGGGGCCGGGAACCATCGGGCGAAACACCGGCATGGCTCAGGGATTATCCCTAGTGGTGACGGGTCGACGCCGGGTTTCCATGACGATAGTCAGGAGAGAGCGCAAAGCGATCGACATGTGGGGGCATTGCCATTTCAGTCGCTTGCGCATGCCTTACCCTGCATCCGTCCGCTCGCATTCCCCCGAACGTCACGGCGTAATTCGACGGCTTTAACATGAAGCCGCGCAGGATCGCCGGCCATGCTTCAGTGTTTGTCCCGATGATCCTGCGCCCGGCGAGGCGGGGTGGGTAGCGAATGCGCGCGGTCCACCTGTAACGAGCAGCCTTGATCGCGATCCTGCACCTACCATCCGAACATCACGGCGCCGATAGCAAAATCAGTTGAACATCGATCCGCAGGCGTTGGTACGGACTTTCCCGCGCGGCTATGTCACCGGCCACTATCGCGACAAGGCCAGTTGGGCGATCGCCGTCTAATGCCGGCAGCATGCCAGCGAGCGCCGGGGCTCGACGCCCTTTGTGAACTTGGGCGGCATAAGCCTGCGCCGTCGCCCCTGCGGCAGCAATGGCCTACTGCTGCACCTCGACCTTCCGGCCTGAAAGGACGATCAGGCCATCTATGCCGGGATCGCGGAGGCCTTCCAACCGCTAGGATCAGCCCTGCGAGAAGGATAATCGCCCTCATGTTCCAGAACCATCCTAATCGCCCAACCAACCGGATATAATCTCGCCCCTATGCCCTTCGGGCGCTAACGCCGCGCGCAAGGCTTCCAGCAATGGCGGCAGTGCCTGCGTGAAGGCGTAGGGTGGATTGACGATGAAAAGGCCCGCCCCATTATAGATGCCGGGTTGCTCGCTATCGTATAGCCAATGCTCCACACACAGAAATTTCGGGATGCCGAGCTTACGCAAGCGCTCCTTCCACTTCCAATGCGTGGCGTGATCTTTCAGCGGAAACCAAATCACTGTCACGCCATGCGCCCATTTGCGATGAGCGGCAGCGAGGGTGGCGGCGATGCGCGCGCGTTCGTCGGTCTGCTCATAGGGCGGGTCGACTACCACCACGCCGCGCGCGGTGCGAGGCGGCACCATAGCGAGCCAAAGCTCGTAGGCATCGCGTTCATGTACGGCCGCGCTTGTCCCGCGCATCACGCCGCGCAGGGTGTAAGCGTCTTCCGGGTGCTTTTCATTGAGGATCAGACAATCCTGCGGACGCAAAAGCTGCGCCAGAAACTGCGGCGATCCAGGGTAAAGCTGCGGTTCGTCCCCCACATTCACCGCCTGTACGGCGGCGCGGTAGTCGTCCAGCAAGGGGGTCGGGTCGGCAAAGGCCCGCAGCACGCCCCCCGTGGCCTCGCCGGTGCGCTGGGCATCGTTGCCGCCAAGGTCGTACAGGCCGCAGCCGGAATGGGTGTCGATCAGGGTGAGCGCGCCTGGTTTTTGCTGCAAGGCCCGCACCAAGGCGATCAGTAGACTGTGCTTCACGACATCGGCGCTGTTGCCGGCATGGAAGGAATGGCGATAATTCATTGTGGTTCAAAATCCTGACGATCGGCCTTTACACGATCTGCTGGACCATCTGCAAAGCGATGCTATGGCAGCGCCGGGCGCGAAAGGCGCGCGCCAAACGAAGCAACCGATCCGGTGCTCGCATATGCACTTAGATTGAGTAGTTCCCGCTTCAGGCGAATAAGCCGATGGAAAAACGATCTCAACAGGTTTCAGCCAGACGTCGAACGAGCCGTTTTTTTGATCGAAGGCAATTTAGAAGCCAGACGGGTAAATAAGGCCGGATTGCCGGGCATCATCCTTCAAAGGCCCTACCGCCTTATCGCTCCGGCAGCAGCAGGCTGGAGTCCCCATAGCTGTAGAAGCGATAGCCTTCCTCGATTGCGTGGCTGTACACGGATTGCATTTTTTCCGTGCCCATCAAGGCGCTTACCAGCATGAACAGGGTCGATTTAGGCAGGTGGAAATTGGTCATCAGCCCGTCGATCGCGCGGAAGCGGTAGCCGGGCGTGATGAAGATGCGGGTTTCGTCAGCGAAGGGACGGATCACGCCATCCTCGCCGGTCGCGCTTTCGAGCAGGCGCAGCGAGGTGGTGCCGACCGCGATGATCCGGCCGCCGGCCGCGCGCGCGGCATTCAGGCGATCGGCCGTGTCCTGATCGATCCGCCCCCATTCGGCATGCATGCGATGGTCGTCGGTATCGTCCGCCTTGACCGGCAGGAAGGTGCCCGCACCGACATGCAGGGTCAGCGTTTCGGTCAGCACGCCGGCCTGCGCCAGTGCGGCGGTGAGGGCGGGCGTGAAGTGCAGCGCGGCGGTGGGGGCGGCGACCGCGCCATCCTCGCGCGCGAACATGGTCTGGTAATCGCTGCGGTCACGCTCGTCGGTGGCGCGCTTGCTGGCGATATAGGGCGGCAGCGGCATGCGGCCGGCCCGCTCCAGCAGGAGCTCGACCGGCTCCTCGCCCTCGAAATCGAGGGTAACCCCACCATCGTCGTCGCGCGGGCCGGCGATCGCGGTCACGCCGGCGCCGAAATCGATCCGGTCGCCATCCCGCACCCGCTTGGCATTGCGCAGGAAGGCCTGCCACTGGCGCAGGCCCAGCCGCTTGTGCAGGGTCGCGCCGATCCGCGCCTCGCCCCGCATCCCTTCGAGTTGGGCGGGAATGACGCGGGTGTCGTTGAAGACCAGCACATCGCCCGCGCGCAGCAGCGATGGCAGGTCGCGCACGATGCGATCCTCCATCGCGCTGTCGCCGGGCACGAGCAGAAGGCGCGCCGAATCGCGCGGACTGGCCGGACGGAGCGCGATATTCTCCGCCGGCAGATCGAAATCGAACAGGTCTACACGCATGACGATGGCCCTTTCGGGCGCAAACTCACTTCTTCTTGGGGGCCGGCTTCTTGGCCGGGGCAGCCGGCTTCTTCGACGGCAGGGCCGCAGGTTCGGGCGCCGGCGGCGGGGGCGGCGGCGCCAGCACCGGCGGCTTGCCGTCGCTCTCGATCGAGGCCTGCAGGATCACGGTCGGGTCGGCCGGCGGCTCGCCCTCATGGATCGCGTCGACATATTGCATGCCTTCGATCACGCGGCCGAAAACGGTATATTTCTTGTCGAGCTGCATGCGCGGCAGCAGCACGATGAAGAACTGGCTGTTGGCGCTGTCCTCGCTCTGGGCGCGGGCCATCGACAGGGTGCCGCGCAGATGCGGCATCGGGTTGAACTCGGCCTTGAGGTCGGGCAGCGTCGAACCGCCGGTGCCGTCCCCCTTGGGATCGCCGCCCTGGGCCATGAAGCCGGGGATGACGCGGTGGAACTTCAGGCCATTGTAGAAGCCCTGGCGGGTCAGTTCCTTGATCCGCTCGACATGGTTGGGGGCGATGTCCGGGCGCAGCTGAATGCGCACGCGGCCGCCGCTCGACAGGTCAAGATCCCAGATATTCTGTGGGTCGGCCGGAATGGTCGCCGGCGGCAGCTGCGGCGTCAGCTGTGCGCCCAGCGACTTGGCATTCTGCTCCGCCTTCGCAGCGGTCTCCGCCTTCTTCATTTCCTCGGCACCGCCGCCGCCACCGCCGCCACCCTGGGCGAAGGCCACGCTGGACGCGGTGAGGGCGAAACCGATCGCCACGGTCTTGAGCGCGGAAGTGAAACGCATGCGAATAAGCTTTCCTTAGATCTTGCCCGGGAAGGTCAAGCCGTCCTGATAGCGCCCTGATCGGGATTGGCAACTGAACGCGGGCTGAAACGAGACGGCAACATTGGCGACAACCCGTTCCTAGCCCTGCCCCTTGAGGCCGAGCGCGGCAACCCGCGCCTCCACCTCCTCGCGCACGGCGGGGCTGACGAACTTGTGGATCGGCCCGCCATAGAGGGCGATTTCCTTGACCAGACGCGACGCGATCGGCTGCAACGATACGTCGGCCATCAGGAAAACGGTTTCGACCCGGCTGTTGATCTGCTGGTTCATGCCCGCCATCTGATATTCATATTCGAAGTCGGCGACGGCGCGCAGGCCCCGGATGATGACGCTGGCCCCCTGCGATTCGGCAAAGTCCATCAACAGCGAGTTGAAGCCGGTGACGACGATTTCGGTGTCGATGTCCGCACATTCGCGGCGAACCATGTCCAGCCGTTCCTCGTCGGAAAACATCGGCGACTTGCTGATGTTGGTGGTGACGCCGATCACCAGCTTGTCGACCAGCTTCGCGCCACGCCGAATGATGTCCATATGGCCAAGGGTGATGGGATCGAAGGTGCCGGGATAGACACCGATACGCGACTTGCTCATGATCTAGCGGTCCCTCTCCACAATATAGTCGGCAATGGCGCGCAGCAGATCCGCCTCCGCGCCATAGCCGTGCAGGTGCGCCTTGGCCTGTTCAACGAGCAGGCGCCCCTGTTCCCGCGCCCGGTCTACCCCCAGGAGCGAGACGAAGGTTTCCTTACCGGCGGCGGCATCCTTGCCCAGCGCCTTGCCGGCGAGGGCCGCGTCGCCCTCCACATCGAGCAGGTCGTCGGCGATCTGGAAAGCGAGGCCGATGTCGCGGGCATAGCCATGCAGGCCCGTGCGCGCCTCGACCGGAATGCGCGCCATGATGGCGGCGGCATCGACGCAGAAGCCGATCAGCGCACCGGTCTTGAGATTTTGCAGCCGGGTGACGGTGGCGAGATCGAAGCGGGTCTTTTCCGCCTCCAGGTCCATCATCTGCCCGCCCGCCATGCCGGCCGGGCCGCTGGCGACGGCGAGCGCCTTTACGAGGTCGATGCGAACGAAGGCATCGGGATGGGTCTGTTCGTCGGCCAGGATTTCGAAGGCGAGATCATGGAGGCAATCGCCGGCCAGGATCGCGGTCGCTTCGTCGAACGCCTTGTGGACGGTCGGCTTGCCGCGCCGCATATCGTCATCGTCCATCGCCGGCAGATCGTCATGAACCAGCGAATAGACATGGATGCATTCGATCGCGAGGCCGACGCGCAGCGCGGATTCGCGGGAAATGTTGAACAGGTCGCAGGTCGCCTGCACCAGCAGCGGCCGCAGCCGCTTGCCCCCCCCGATCGCGGCATGGCGCATCGCTTCATAGAGGCGATGGCGCGGATCGTCCGGGATCGCCAGCAGCGCGTCGAACGCCCGGTCGATATCGGCCGCGACCGTTGCCGCACGGGCGGCGACCAGCGCTCCTGCCGCGCTCCGTTCCATGCAGTGGGTCAATCCGCGCCGAACGGCTGGGCGCCGGTGATGGCGCCGCCGGCATCGACGGTCAGCTTGCTGATGCGCGCCTCGGCCGCCTGCAGCCGCTCGGTGCAGCGCTTGCGCAGTTCTTCACCCTGGGCATAGAGCGAGATCGACTCATCGAGCGGGACATCGCCGCTTTCCAGCCGGCGGACGATCGATTCGAGTGCGCGCAGCGCATCCTCGAACGACAATTGGGACAGATCCTTTTGCGGGGTATTTTCCTCAGCCATGCGCCTGCATTGACCGCCCCTGTCCACGGGGTCAAGCGCGGATGACATGGCAGCAGACCCAAGGCCGCCCAATAGTGGGTCAATAGCGCCGCTGTCACGCAAACGTCATGACGTCGCTGCACAGGCGTGGCGGAATTCGGGCAGTTTTGCGTTGACGCACAATGTTGCAAGCGCACATAAAAGGATCGCTATGAAATATTATCTCCCCCTCATCGCCGTTGCCGGCCTGACCATGCTGTCGGCCTGCAACAAGAGTGACGAACCCGAAGTCGTCGGCGGCCCCGCCGATCCGATGGCTGCCCAGCTTGCCAACGCCGCGCCGGTCGAGCTGCCGCCGTCGGTCAAGGCCAACAAGCAGTTCCGCTGCAAGGACAACAGCCTGTTCTTCGTCGACTATATGAGCGACGACAAGAGCGCGATCCTGCGCACCGAAAAGAATGGCGCGCCCACCATGCTGAAGGCTGCCGAAGCTGGCCAGCCCTTCACCGCCGAAGGTGGTTATGAGGTCAAGGGTTCGGGCAACGACGTGACGATCACCGTCCCCGGCAAGTCGGCGCAGGCCTGCCACGTCTGATCGCAGCATTGCCTGAGTCTTTTTTCTGACAGGGGCCGGTTCTTCCCTAGGAACCGGCCCTTTTTTCATGCCCAGTGCCTTTCCTGAACAACAGATAACGTGCCGGTTCAGGATGTTGCCAGCCAGCCGGTGGCAGAACAGCCTCGTACCAGAGATAAACAGGTCGAGGAGATGACCCATGAACTTCAAGAAGAGCCTGATCGCCATGGCCCTGGCGACCGCAACCGTCGCCACCGCTGTTCCGGCGACCTCCTTCGCCCGCGGCCATGATCGTGGCTGGCACCGTGGCGACCGCCATTATGACCATGGTCGCTATTCCGACCGTCGCGGCTATCGCGGTGATTATCGCTGCCGCAAGTCGGGCGGCACCACCGGCCTGCTGCTGGGCGGCGTTGCCGGTGCCCTGCTGGGCCGCGCGGTCGACACCCGCGGCGATCGCACCACCGGCACCGTCGTCGGCGCTGGCGCCGGTGCCCTGGCTGGCCGCGCGATCGACCGCAACAGCAGCTGCTAAGCGACTTAAGGGCGGCGGCCATGACTTGGCCGCCGCCTCCCCATTGTGAATCCCGCGCCACGCGTCTAAAGGCGCGCTCATGTCCAGCAGCGCCCCCCAGATCACCCCGCAGATCGTTGCCGAGCACGGTCTGTCCCCCGAAGAATATGATCGCGTCCTGAAGGCGATCGGCCGCGAGCCGAACCTGACGGAACTCGGGATCTTTTCGGTCATGTGGTCGGAGCACTGCTCGTATAAATCCTCCAAGATCCACCTGATGAAGCTGCCCACCAAGGGTCCGCAGGTGATCTGTGGCCCCGGCGAAAATGCCGGCGTGGTCGACATCGGCGATGGCCAGGCCGCCATCTTCAAGATGGAGAGCCACAACCACCCCAGCTACATCGAACCCTATCAGGGCGCCGCGACCGGCGTCGGCGGCATCCTGCGCGACGTGTTCACCATGGGTGCCCGCCCGGTGGCCAACATGAACGCGCTGCGCTTCGGCCGCCCCGACCACCCCAAGATGAAGCACCTCATCAGCGGCGTGGTCCATGGCATTGGCGGCTATGGCAATTGCGTCGGCGTGCCGACCGTGGGCGGCGAGGTGAACTTCCACCCGGCCTATGACGGCAATATCCTGGTCAATGCGATGACCGTCGGCATCGCCGACACCGACAAGATCTTCTATTCGGCCGCCAGCGGCGTCGGCAACCCGATCGTCTATGTCGGGTCCAAGACCGGCCGCGACGGCATCCATGGCGCGACCATGGCGTCGGCCGATTTCGGTGAGGACAGCGAAGAGAAGCGCCCCACCGTCCAGGTCGGCGACCCCTTCACCGAAAAGCTGCTGATCGAGGCGTGCCTGGAACTGATGGCGTCGGACGCGATCGTCGCCATTCAGGACATGGGTGCCGCCGGCCTCACCTCCTCCAGCGTCGAAATGGCGTCGAAGGGCGGCGTCGGCCTGCACCTCAAGATGGATGACGTGCCGCAGCGCGAAACCGGCATGACCACCTATGAGATGATGCTGTCGGAAAGCCAGGAGCGCATGCTCATGGTGCTCAAGCCCGGCCGTGAAGCCTTTGCCGAGGCGATCTTCAAGAAGTGGGAACTCGACTTCGCCGTCATCGGCCATGTCACCGACACCGGCCGCATGGTGCTGGAGCATAAGGGCGAGATCGTCTGCGACATTCCGCTTGCCCCCCTGGCCGACGATGCGCCGCTCTACGACCGTCCCTCGATGCCGAAGGACGAATATAAGATCTGGTCGAAGGTCGAGCCGCTGGGCGAGATCGCCGAGAGCGCCGACATCGGCGCGGACCTCGTCACGCTGATGGGCAGCCCCGACATCGCCAGCCGTCGCTGGATCTGGGAACAATATGACCATATGGTCGGCGCCGACACGGTGCAGCGCCCCGGCGGCGACGCGGCCGTGGTGCGTGTCCATGGCAGCAGCAAGGGCATTGCCATCAGCACCGACTGCACCCCGCGCTATTGCTATGCCGACCCCTATGAAGGTGGCAAGCAGGCAATCGCGGAATGCTATCGCAACCTGAGCGCGGTCGGATCGACCCCGCTGGCGGTCACCAACTGCCTCAACTTCGCCAATCCGCAGCGCCCCGAGATCATGGCGCAACTGACCGGCTGCCTGGAGGGCATGGGCGACGCCTGCCGCGCGTTCGACTTCCCGATCGTGTCGGGCAATGTCAGCCTCTACAATGAATCCAAGGCAACCGGCGGTGGCTCGGCGATCCTGCCGACCCCGGCGATCGGCGGCATCGGCCTGCTGACCGATATCGATGCGATGGCGACCGTGGCGTTCAAGAATGAAGGCGACGCGATCTGGCTGGTCGGCGGCGAAGGCACGCATCTGGGCCAGTCGATCTGGCTGCGCGAGATTGCCGGCCGCGAAGCGGGGGATGCGCCCAAGGTCGACCTGGCGGTTGAGCGCGCCAATGGCGACGCCGTCCGCGCGCTGGTGGTGGCGGGCACGGTCAATGCCGTGCATGACATTTCCGACGGCGGCCTGATCGTCACGATCGCGGAAATGGCGCTGGCCGGCAAGATCGGCGCGACGCTGGACGTGGCGCTGACCACCGCTTCGGCGTTCGGCGAAGACCAGAGCCGCTATGTCGTCACGGCCCCAGCCGGCGTCGAGATTGCCGGCGCGGTCAAGATCGGCACCGTTGGCGGCGACAGCGTGGCGGACGTGTCGATCGACGCGCTGCGCACCGCGCATGAAGGCTTCTTCCCCGCGCTGATGGACAGCGAACTCTAAATCTTTCCGTCCCGCCGGGTGCAGCGCATCCGGCGGGACAAGTTCATCGCAATCTGTCATGATCCACCCCGAGAAAATGGGGAGCGCACCATGCGCGAGAGGATCATCCGGGCCACCTTGGTTGCCGGCACACTCGACATATTTTCCGCCTTCGTCTTTGCCGGCATGGCAGGCACGCCGCCGCATGCGGTGCTGCAATTTGTCGCGAGCGGCCCGCTGGGCGATCGCGCGCGGGGCGATCCCGTCTGGCTCTGGGCAATCATCGGCCTGGCCGTCCATTTCGCGATCATGGCCTGCATGGCGGGCGCCTATATGCTGATCGCGCAGCGGCGCCCTGCCCTGCGCCGCCATCCGGTCGTCGCCGGCCTGCTCTATGGCCTGCTGCTCTGGGCGATCATGTACTGGATCGTGCGGCCGTGGCGCTGGCCTGCCATGTGGTTGCCCGCCGCCTATGCCGCGCTGCCGATCGGGCGGATCGCCTGGAATATCGGCAACCAGCTCTTCTCCCACTGCATTCTGGTCGGCCTGCCGATCGCCTTCATCGCGGCCGGGCGCCGACGATAGATAGTGACAGCGAAGTTGACATATCCAGGCCGTTTGCGCGCGCAGGGCCGGATTTTTGATAGCGCTATCATAAACTCTCTCCTATGTTCGGCAAAAATGGGAGGAGAGGATATGCGCAAGACCCGTCGTGCCGCCTTGCTGTTGCTGGCCGCCATTGCCGGCCCGGCCCTGGCAGGCCCCGCCCGCTTCAGCGATTTCCGCTATGACGGCCGCGCCCAGGAGCAGGTGACGCCCGGCCCGGACGACTATCGCAACCCGATCCTGTCGGGCTATTATCCCGATCCATCGATCACGCGGGTCGGCGAGACCTATTATCTCGTCAACTCCTCCTTCGCCCATTATCCGGGGCTGCCGGTCTTCCGGTCGACCGACATGGTCCACTGGCGCCAGATCGGCAATGCGATCGACCGGCCCGACCAGTTTGATTTCAGCAGCCTGCGCAGTTCGCGCGGCATGTTCGCGCCCGACATCTCCTTCCATGACGGGCTTTTCTACCTGGTCGGCACCTGCGTCGATTGCGGCGGCAATTTCGTGATGACCGCAAAGGACGCGGCCGGGCCATGGTCCAAGCCCCACTGGCTGCCGTTCGAGGGGATCGATCCGTCGATCTACTGGGAAGGCGAGCGCGCCTTCATCGTCAATAATCGCGCGCCGGCCGAACCGCCCCGTTACGACGGGCATCGGGCGATCTGGGTGCAGGAATTTGACTGGCACGCGCTCAAGATGACCGGCACGGCGACGCAGATCGTCAATGGCGGCGTCGACATCCGCCAGAAGCCGTCCTGGATCGAGGGACCGCATCTGCTGAAGCGCGAGGGATATTATTATCTGATCGCGGCCGAGGGTGGCACCGGCGACCAGCATAGCGAAGTGGTGTTCCGCGCCCGCGAGCTGCGCGGCCCCTTCACCCCCTATGCCGGCAATCCGATCCTGAGCCAGCGCAGCCTGGACCCGGCCCGTCCCCATCCGGTGACATCGGCCGGCCATGCCAAGCTGGTGCAGACGCAGGCCGGGGACTGGTGGGCGACTTTCCTCGCCACCCGCCCCTATGGGCCGGACCTCTACAATATCGGGCGCGAAACCTTCCTGCTGCCGGTCGCATGGCGCGATGGCTGGCCGCATATATTGGAGGCCGGCAAGGCCATTCCCTATGCGGCGAAACGCCCGGCCCTGCCGGTGCGCGATGCCGATGCGCCGCCGACCAGCGGCGATTTCGCCTATCGCGACCGGTTCGACGGGCCGGAGCTGGGCTTGGACTGGATCGGGCTGCGGACACCCAAGGCGCCGCTTTACCGGCTGGAAGCAGGCGGACTGGTGCTGGACGGCGCGACGGCGCTGGGCGACCTGAGCGGCGCCCCGGCCTTTGTCGGGCGGCGCCAACAGCATCATGTAGCGACCATCAGCACGGACCTGACCTATCGGCCGGAGACGGAGGGGGATCTTGCGGGGCTGGAAGCCGTACAGTCCGACCGCTCCTTCCTGTTCTTCGGCGTGACGCAGAAGGACGATAAGCCGCAGATCGCCCTGATGGTGCGCGAGGACAGCGATCGTGACAGGCTGGTCGCGGCCGCGCCGATCGACCCAACCAAGCCCGTCCGCCTGACCATCGCCCTTAATGGCGGCACGGCGCGCTTCGCCTATGGCGTCGACGGGCGGGAGACAGTGCTGGTGCGCGATGTCGATATCCGCTTCCTCAGCACCCATGAGGCCGGCGGCTTCGTCGGCACGGTGGTCGGCCCCTATGCCTGGTCCGCGCGCGTCACCCGGCCGATCAGCAACTGATAGACGTCACGGCCGCCCGCCTCGTCATAGGCGGCCATGACCCGGCGCAGCGCGGCGGGGGAGAGCGGCCGGCGCCCCTCGTCCGGCACCACCGCGCCGATGCCCTTGAGATGGCCGATCAGCGCGCGGGCGCCCTGTCCTTCCAGCAGTACGGTCTCGTCAAAGGCGAAGGCGTCGCCATAGGCCGCCAGCATCGCGCGCAGCGCGTCGAGCGAGGGATAGGCGGGGACGCCGGGCGTCAGATCGCAGGTCGCATGAGCAGCGCGCCAATTGGCAAAGCTGCCCTGCCCCATGGTCGAGAAGATGAGGCTGCCGCCGGGGCGGAGCAGCGCCACCAGCCGCGCGATCGCGGCGGGCAGGTCGTCAAACCATTGGAAGGCAAGGCTGGAGAGGATGAGGTCGAACCATTCGCCTTCGAACGAGGGCGCCTCCCCATCCATCGCGAGGAAGGTGCCGGCGACCAGCCCGGCCGATGCAGCCCGGTCCAGCATCTTTGGCGAAATGTCCGTGGCGACCAGTTCCGCGCCGGGCCAGCGGGTCTGGATGTCGCGCGTGAGCAGGCCGGTGCCGCAACCGATTTCCAGGATGCGCGCGACGCCGTCCGGGCTCTGCCGCTGGGCGATGTCGGCGACCAGCCCGGCGGCCGTCCGCTGCGGCCCGGCATGTTCGTCATACCGGTCGGCCGCCGCGCCGAAGGAGTCGCTTATCCGTTGCTTGCGGACCTGATTCATGGGTAGGCGCATGGCAGACCAATGCCCCGATGGCCAGCATCTTCAAGGATTGCCCGCATGACCGCCGCATCGCCCCGTATCCCCGCCATGGACGTGCTGCGCGGCTGCGCGGTGATGGGCATATTGTGGATGAACATCACCGCCTTCGCGCTGCCGCAGAACGCCTATTTCAATCCGGTCGCGGCCGGGCCGATGTCGGGCGGCGACATCGCCTTCTGGGCGAGCAGCCTGATCCTGGTCGACGGCAAGATGCGGGGGCTGTTCTCGCTGCTGTTCGGGGCGTCGATGCTGCTACTGATCGACCGGGAGGAAATGGCCGGGCGCGACGGCACGCGGACGCAACTGGTGCGCGGCGGCTGGCTGCTGGCGATCGGCCTGCTGCATCACATATTGCTGTGGTGGGGCGACATATTGGTGACCTATGCAGTGGTCGGCACCATCGTCCTGCTCTTTGCCCAGAAGGAGCCGCTGGCGCTGGTCAAATGGGCGTTTCTCGCCTTCCTGATCCACTTCCTGATCTGTGGCGCCTTCATCGCCAGCCTCTATGGCTGGGCTCATGCCGCCGCCGCGCCCGGTGCCGCCGCCGCGACGCGCGAGGGGCTCGACAGCTTCCTCGCCGGCCTGTCCGCCCCCAACAGCCCGATCATCCAGCAGGATGTCGCCATCTACACCGGCAGCTTCGGCGGGATCGTGCGCCATCATCTGACCGGCTTTGTCGGCGACTGGCTGTGGACCTTCCTCTTCACCGGGCTCGACACACTGGGCTTCATGCTGCTGGGCATGGCGATGCTGAAGGGCGGCTTCCTGATCGGCCGCTGGCCCGCGGAGCAATATAGGCAGACCGCGCGCCACTGTTTTCTGATCGGACTGGTGCCGATGATCGGCCTGACCATCTGGGTGGTGGCGAGCGGCTTTGCGCCGCTGACCGCCTTTTCGACCGCGCTGCTCTGGTCCTTCCCCTTCCGCATCCCGCTGGCGGTCGGCTGGGCGGCACTGATCCTGTGGCTGCTGGCGCGGCATCGCGATCACTGGCTGGTCGGCCGCCTCGCCGCGACCGGGCGCATGGCGCTGAGCAATTATCTGGGCACAAGCCTCGTCATGACGGCGATCTTCTATGGCTGGGGCCTGGGGCTGTTCGGACAGGTTCGCCCGGCACTCTTCCCGCTGTTCATCCTGGGCGCCTGGGCGGTGATGCTGCTCTGGTCCCAAGCCTGGCTCGACCGATTCGCGATGGGGCCGGCCGAATGGGTCTGGCGCAGTCTGCAACGGGGAAAAGTGCAAAAGATTCGCAGGAGCGCATGATCTTCTATTGCGATCCATTAGCATCTGACCTATTTCACGGGTCAGGAGAATCCAATGGTCGTCTGTGTTTGCAATGCCATTCGCGAAAAGGATCTGCGGGAAGCGGCGCGCGATGGTGCCGATACCCCCTGTAGCGCCTATGCCCGTTTCGGCCGTCGGCCCAAGTGCGGCCAATGTGTCGGCTATGCCCGCACGATCATCGCAGCAGAGCGCGCGACGGCCTGAATAGATTGCGAAGCAGGCGCAGTAAAAGGCCCCTGACAATCGCGAACATCACGCAATAGCTGTCTGAAAAATGGCGGTTTTCTGCGCCTTTCCGGCTTAACAACCGGATGCGAAACCTTTATATGTCCGGCATTCCCAATAACAGCCGGAGCATAGCGCCATGAAGGGCGACCAGAAGGTTATCGATTATCTGAACGAGGTCCTCAAGAACGAGCTGACCGCGATCAATCAATATTTCCTGCATTATCGCATCCTCAATCACTGGGGCATCGAGAAGCTCGCCAAGTTCGAATATGAGGAATCGATCGACGAGATGAAGCACGCCGACAAGGTGGCGGAGCGCATCTTGTTCCTCGACGGCCTGCCCAATTTCCAGCTGCTCGGCCGCCTGAAGATCGGCGAGACCGTCGAGGAAATCCTGAAGGCGGATCTGGAGCTGGAATATGAGGCGCTGCCGGTACTGCGCGACGCGATCGCCTATTGCGAGTCGATCAAGGACTTCGTCAGCCGCGACCTGTTCCAGTATATCCTCGAAAGCGAGGAAGAGCATGTCGACACGCTGGAAACCCAGTTCGAGATGATCGAGCGCATGGGCATCCAGAATTATGTCCAGCTGCAGAGCAAGGCCAAGGAAGACTGACACGAACGCGCGGGACCGGCTGTCCGGCGGTCGGCCCCGTCTTTACAGGCTGTGGGGGAAGGTGCGCATCGCCCTTCCCCTGCCCTTTATGGCCTAACCTTGCGCCATCGGTGCAGAGCCGGATTTCCCGTCAGATCAGCGCGTCGAGAATGCCGATCAGCGGCAGGTCGGCTGGTGGCATGTCGAGCGCATACATTTGCGCGGGCCGCACCCATTGCAGCGCGGTGGCATGGCGCGCTTCGGGCATCCCTTCCCATTTGCGGCAGACATAAAGCAGCAGCAGCAGATGCTTGCTCTCCAGCGGTGCACTGGCGAAGGTCGCGGGCGCGAGGCAGCTTTCATGGGTGCGGATCCCCAGTTCCTCCTCCAGTTCGCGCACCAGTGCCGCCTCGGGCGTTTCACCCGGCTCCACCTTGCCACCGGGAAACTCCCACAGGTCCGCCATCGGCTTTCCAGGCGGCCGTTGCTGCACCAAAACGCGCCCATCGGCATCGATCAGGGCGACGGCGACGACCAGAAACGGGGTAAAACTCTGCATAACGCTCCCTTGCAAGGGCTTTGTTAACCGTGGCTGCTTTACACCCAGATCGTGGAGTGTCTGTAGCCAAGCGGGGTCATATGCGCGCGATCATCGAATTCGTCACGAAATCCGCGCTTTCGCGATGTGAGCGGGGGGCAACCGCGGTCGAATATGGCCTGATCATCGCGATGGTCGTGCTGGCCATGATCGCGGCGCTGAACAACGTCGCGACGCGCACGACCGGCATGTGGAACAATGTCGCCGGTGAAGTGACCAAATATTAACCACGAAATTCTGACACCCCCGGTTTCGCATTAAACTTTTCTCAACCGAGCCAATCTAGAGAGGTCTTCGCTGACCTAATTCATAGCGGGGCGGCCGGGTAGTTTAACGTAACGTTTGTCAAGGAGACATCACATGCAGTTCATTCGCAAGATGCTGAAGAACGAAAAGGGCGCGACCGCCATCGAATACGGCCTGATCGCCGCTCTGATCGCCGTGGCCGCCATCGGCGCCATGACCAGCCTGGGCTCGAAGCTGGGCAGCACCTTCAACAACGTTTCGGGCAACCTGAAGTAAGCTCGAAACCGATGTTAGAAAAGGGCGGCGGAAGCAATTCCGCCGCCCTTTTTCTTTGCCTGGAGTCTGCCGAATCTTACCAGGTGACGATCTTCACCCGATCGCCCGGTTTCAGCACGGAGCGTTCGTTGAGGGCGTTCAGCACCAGGAAGCGCTCCAGCGGATAATCGCTATAGGCCATGCGGCGGCCAAGCGACTGGACGGTGTCGCCCGCCTTGACGGTGACCAGATTGACCCGGCGCGGCTTGATCGCCGCCGCATCCTGCGCCGACAGGCGCTGGACCGAACGGACCATCGAGTCGAACGGGCCAATGCCCTTGCCCGCCGGGGTCAGCAGCAGGAAATGATAGGCCTTTCCGCCGCCGAAATCATAAGCGAAGACCGTGGCGTCGATCTGACCCGACTTGGTGTTCGCGCGCACCGTGCGCCAGGCGGCCGGCAGGCCGTTGATCGTCGTGCGCTGCACCTCACCCGCCGGCGGCGCGCCAGCACTGCCGGCGAGTCGCTTGAGCACCGAATCGATATAGGTCGACAAATTGCCATTATAGGCCATGCCGCCGAACTGTGCCTGACCGCCCGAACCGGTGATGCTGACCGCGTCCGCGCCATTTTCCATGCCGAAGCCCGAGGGCGCGGTGAAGGACAGGCGCAGGTCCGGGTGGCGGAAGCGGCTGCCGTCGATCACCCCCTGTTTAGGATCATCGCCATAGAGGACGCCATTGAGCGCGGTCAGGAAGGCATCGCGGTTGCGTAGCGTGCTCGTCGCGCCGGTGCGCGAGGCCATCTGCGCCGCCCGATCGACGCGCTCACCCGGATCGGGATGGGTGCTGGCCCATTCGGGCATGGAGCGCGCGTCACCCGAAACCCGCTGGTCCAGGCTGGTCTGCGCCGCGAGCGAGGCCAGCATGTCCGACAGCGCACGGGGATCATAGCCGGCCGAGGCGAGGTAGCGGATGCCCAGATCGTCCGCCTCATATTCCTGGCTGCGCGAGAATTTGAGGGTCAGAAGCTGGCTGCCGGTGCCGATCCCCTGCTGCAGCACGCCGCCCAGCGCCGAATCGCCCAGCAGGGCGCCGGTCAGCACCTGCAGCAGCGCGCCGCCGATCGCGTTGCGCTGCGCCGCCTGCTGGCGCCGCTGGCCATGCTGGGCGGCGACATGGCCGACTTCATGGCCCAGCACGCCGGCCAGCTGCGCCTCGTCATTCATCAGCGCCATCAACTGACGCGTGACATAGACATAGCCGCCGGGGATGGCGAAGGCGTTATTGACCGGGGAGTTGAGCAGGGTGACGGTGAAATCGCCCTGCGCATTGGAGAGGCCGGACTGGACCGCGATGCGGCGTCCGACCGTTTCCACATAGCGCGCCTGCGGCCCGACATAGGCGCCGCCAAATTCCTTGAGCAGTTCGGGATGCTGCTTGGCGCCCGATGCCTTGTCCTGCGCGCTGATCGAGGAGGCGGTGCGAATCGCCCGCTGCTGCCCCAGCACCGCCGGCGCCACGCCCGCGACGATCAGGCCGACGCCCAGGCCGGCCGAGAACCATGTCCGATTCATTCCATTCCCATCCTTGACACCCTGCCCCCTGTTACCGTGCCGTAACGAGCGAGGACAGGATGCTGTTCCGGGAAATTGACGTCAGATACCGATGGCCAGGAACTTGTCGGCGCGATCGGTGCGCAGCGCCTGCGGTTCGAGGCCGGACAGCGCGTCCAGTTCCTCGCCAATGGCTGCACCCAGATTGGCGATCGCCTGCACCGGCTCGCGATGGGCGCCGCCCACGGGCTCTACGACGATACGGTCGATCACGCCCAGGCCCTTCAAATGCTGCGCCGTGACCTGCATCGCGGTCGCCGCATCGCTGGCCTTGTCGGCGGTGCGCCACAGGATCGAGGCGCAGCCTTCGGGCGAGATCACCGAATAGACGGCATGTTCGAACATCAGCACGCGATTGGCCGCGGCCAGCGCCACTGCGCCGCCCGAGCCGCCCTCGCCCACCACGGCCGCGACCATGGGGACGCCAAGCGCCAGACAGGCCTCGGTCGAACGGGCAATGGCTTCGGCCTGGCCGCGTTCTTCGGCCTGAACGCCCGGAAAGGCGCCCGAGGTGTCGACCAAAGTGACGACCGGCAGGCCGAAACGATCAGCCAGTTCCATCAGGCGGATCGCCTTGCGATAGCCTTCGGGCTTGGCCATGCCGAAATTGTGGCGGACGCGGCTGGCGGTGTCGTCGCCCTTTTCATGGCCGATGACCATGACCTTGCGCTCGCCCAGCGTCGCGAAACCGCCGATGATCGCCTGATCGTCGGCAAAGGCGCGGTCGCCGGCCAGCGGCATGAAATTGTCGAACATGCCCGCGACATAATCCTTGAAGTGCGGGCGTTCGGGGTGGCGGGCCACCTGCGTCTTCTGCCAGGGCGTCAGCTTGGCATAGATGTCCGACAGCATCTTGTCGGCACGCTGTTCCAGCGTGTTGATCTCGCCACTGATGTCGATGTCGCCGACGGAGGCCGTCTGGCGCAGTTCGATGATGCGGGCTTCCAGCTCTGCGACCGGCTTTTCAAATTCGAGAAAGCTTACCATGGCGGATGGCGTTAAGGCGCGGACGCGTCGCCGTCAACGCGGGGATGCGCGATCCTGGCTTGCATGCCGGCCAGCGGGTGCCGGCTGTTGACCAGTTCGACCAGCCGGCGGCTGTCGACATGGGTGTAGATTTGCGTCGTGCCGATATCGGCATGGCCCAGCATCGATTGCAGCGCGCGCAGGTCCGCCCCGCCCTCCAGCAAATGGGTGGCAAAGGCGTGGCGCAGCACATGGGGGCTGACCCGCTCGGGCGCGATGCCGGCCGCCGCGGCCAGTTGCTTCACCAGCTGATAGAGGCGAATGCGGCTGACATGGCTCTTGCCCGAAGGGAAGAGCCAGGGGCTGTCGGCCGGCACATGGGCGAGCCAGGTCGCGACGGCGGCGCGGGCGCGGTCGGAGATCGGCACCAGCCGCTCGCGCGCGCCCTTGCCCCTGATGATGAGGAAGGGGCGATCGACCGCCAGCGCCTTGCGCGGCAGCGAAACCAGTTCGGTCGCGCGCAGGCCCGAGCCATAGAGAAGTTCGATCAGCGCCGAGAGCCGCAGGTCGAGCGGCGCGGGATGCGCCGTCTCCACCCGCTGCGCGATCAGGGCGAACAGCGAATCGACCTCCTGCGACGACAAGATCTTGGGCAGCGGCCGGCGTGTGACCGGCCGGGGCAATGCTGCGCCGGGATTGTCGGCGCGCAGCCCCTCTTCCTCCAGAAAAGCGTAGAAGGCGCGCAGCGCCGACGCCTTGCGCGCCACGGTGGAGGCGGCGAGCGGCGCCCATTCGCCAGCAAGACGGCCGAGCATGTCCTGACTGGCGGCGGCAAGCCCGCCGACAATCTCGCCCGCGCCCTGAAGGTCCGTGCGATAGGCAAGCAGCGTGTTGCGCGACGCGCCCCGTTCCGCCGCCATCATTTCGAGGAAGCGGTCGATCAGGACGGCATCATCATCCATCGCCCCGGACCGGGTCAGGACAGGCGGGTCAGGGCCTCGGCCGCGATCATCCGCGCCTCCGGGTCCAGCCCGACGCAATGCAGCGCCGCCACCACATGATAGAGATGGCCGGGCGGCAGGCGATGCCAGTCGCGCCCCTGCATGCCGACGGCAGCGAGCAGTGCCACGGTCGCCTTCTCGCCCCGCTGCGACGCGGCGTCGATCGCACGCGCCCAGCGGCTGTTGGCGGCCAGGGTGAAGCCATTATCCTGCGCCAGCGCGGCCGCATCATTGGCCGACAGGCGCGACAGGCCCGCCAGCGCGGCGATCAGCATCCGTCCCTTTTCAGGGCCGGCATCGCCGACATAGCTGGAGATGCGGCTGCTGCCGCTGTCGACGACCGTGCTGGGGGCGCCGACCGCGAGCAAGGCCCAGAAATCCTGCGCGCCATCGCCATCGATCTGGCCGATCGCCTGCGCCCAGCGGGCCGCATTGCGATCATAGCCGGCGGTCAGCATCGCCGCGACCAGATTGGCGGCATCGCGCGCATCGGCCTGCGACACCGGCAGTGCGGCGGCGGCGCGGGCGGTGGCGATCAGGCCGACATAGTCGGGCGCGCCATTGTCGCGCCACAGCGTCTGCATCGCCTGGATGCGGGCACCCGCAGTCGGGCCGGAATAGGCATTGCGCAGCGCATCGACGCGATCGGCCAGATCGGACGCGAGATCGCCTTCGCTACCCAGCTCGGCATAGAAATTGACCAGCGCCTCGCTGGAGAAGACGCCCAGTCGCGCCGCGACTTCGCTGCCCGGCAGGCGGCGCACGGCGGTCAGGGCCGGCGCGCGGGCTTCCCAGGCACGGACGTGCGGGCCGACGCTGCCGAACATGTCGTCGGGGATCGGCACGTTGAGCGCCGTCGCCAAACCATAGCGCCAGGCGGTGAGGCCATCGACGCCGTCCCATTCGATCTTGACCGAACGGCGCGCGTTGAAGCCCGCGCCGACCATCTTTTCGGCCAGGCGATAATCGATGCCGCGCACCACGCCCTTGCGCTGGGCCTGGTTGAGTGCGGCGCTGGCCGACCCCTGATCGCCCGACAGCGCGGGGCAGATCGCCCGCGTCATGTCCCAGCCCGGTTCCTTGCTGGTGCGCAGCGCGCCCGCCGACAGCGGACACAGGCCCGCAGGATCGGCGGTCGCCAGATAGGTCTGCATCGCGATCGCGTAGAGACGCGGCGTATATTTGTCGGGGTCGACGCTCTGCACCAGCAGCCGGGCGCTATCCGCCTCGCCCATGCGCAGCAGCAGCCAGGCGCGCTCGGCCGCCCAGTCGGCGCCATTGATGCCGCGCGGCGTGTTTGTGGCGCTCAGCAGCGCGCGCCGCAGCAGGATGGAGGCCCAGCGCGACAGGATCGGCGCATGGGTCTGCTTCATCAGCGTGGCGAGATAGGGGCCATATTCCGCGCCGAAGGCGTCGGGTTCCATGCCGCGCGTGGCCGGCGTCAGCGGGCCGATGCGGTCGAGCGAGCGGCGGGCGCCCTGCGGCAGGTCATATTTGGCCTTTTCAGCGGCCAGTTCGTCCGCGCTCATCGCCTCGGCGGCATTGTCCACCGCATTGGCGACCGACAGGTCCAGCGGCTGGACGATTTCGCCAGACGGCGACGGCGTGACCGGCACGGTCGGGACGACCGGTGCGGGCGATGCCGGACGAGCCGGCTGCGCCGGCGTGGGGGTCGGCGCCGGGGCCGGATCACCAAAGCCGGGCGGCAGCAGCGATTCGGGCGCCTGCTGCGCGACGACCGGCAGCGCCAAGGCGAGCGCAAAGCTGCCCAGCGCCCATTTCGCATTCCCCCGCAGGCGGCTCATGCGGCTTACTGACCCAGTTTCTCGGCCGGGATGACCTTCTCGACGGGCTGTTGCGGCTGCTCGCCACCGCGCGACCAGAGCACGCCGATCAGCAGGACAAGAACCAACACCGCCGCGATCGGAAGGATCGGCAGACGGCTGCGACGGCGCGAACCGCCTTCGAAACTGCTCAGGGAACGATTATTCTTCATGGTCTCTTCTGCGGCTGGCCCGGCGATGTTTGCCGGACGACAGGGGAAAGTTGCGTTTGCCTCAGCGACGGCTGGCTGTATAGCCCCCCTCGCCATGCAGCGAAACAGCAAATTCCCGGAGAGCAACGCCAAGCGCGGCCCGATCGTGCTGATCGGCATGATGGGCGTGGGCAAATCCACCGTTGGCCGGCGCCTTGCCGCGCGCCTGGGCCTGAGCTTCGTCGATGCAGATGAAGAGATTGAGCGGGCCGCCGGCATGAGCGTGAGCGAGATCTTCGCCCGCTATGGCGAGGCCCATTTCCGCGATGGCGAGCGCCGGGTGATCGCCCGGCTGATGGACGGCGTGCCCAAGGTGATCGCGACCGGCGGCGGCGCCTTCATGCAGGACGAGACCCGCGCGCTGATCCTGGACCATGCCACCACCATCTGGCTGGATGCCGATATCGAGGTGCTGGTCGATCGTGTTTCCCGCCGCGAGGGGCGCCCGCTGCTGAAGGATCGCGACCCACGCATCGTGCTGACCGAGCTGGCGGCAGTCCGCAACCCCATCTACGCGCTGGCGCCGATCCATGTGAAGAGCATCGCCGCGCCGCACGAGGTCGCCGTCGACCGCATCCTGGAGCAGCTATCCGCATGGCACTAGTCCCCGTCGCGCTGGGCGCACGCAGCTATGACATCGTCATCGAACAGGGCGCGCTCGACCGTGCGGCCGATCATCTGGCACGCTATGCCCGTGGCGGGCGGCTGGTCGTCGTCACCGACACCCATGTCGCGGCGGCACAGCTGCCCCGGCTCGACGCCAGCCTGCGCCGGGCCAATATCGTCATCGAACCGATCATCCTGCCGGCGGGCGAACAGACCAAGAGCTGGCGCCATCTGGAGGAGCTGCTCGACGCGCTGCTGGCGCTGGAGATCGAGCGTGGCGACCATGTGATCGCGCTGGGCGGCGGCGTGATCGGCGACCTGGTCGGCTTTGCGTCGTCCATCCTGAAGCGCGGCTGCCATTTCGTGCAGCTGCCCACCACCCTGCTGGCGCAGGTCGACAGCTCGGTCGGCGGCAAGACCGCGATCAACGCGCGCGCCGGCAAGAATCTGATCGGCAGCTTTTACCAGCCCAGCCTGGTGCTGATCGACCCGTCGGTGCTCGACAGCCTGCCGCTGCGCGAAACCCGCGCCGGCTATGCCGAGGTGGTCAAATATGGCCTGATCGACGATCCCGACTTCTTCGCCTGGTGCGAGGCCAATGCCGACCGGCTGCTGGACGGCGACGCGGAAGCCCGCACCTATGCGATCGAGCGCAGCGTGCGCGCAAAGGCGGCGATCGTCGCCGATGACGAGCGCGAGACGACCGGCCGCCGGGCACTGCTGAACCTTGGCCACACCTTCGGCCATGCGCTGGAGGCCGATACCGGCTTTTCCGACACGCTGCTCCATGGCGAGGGCGTGGCCGCCGGCATGGCGCTTGCCTTCCGCTATTCGGCGCGCCTTGGCCTGTGCAGTGCGCAGGATGCGGAACGGGTGACCGCGCATCTGAAGGCGATCGGCCTGCCCCATGACCTGGCCAGCGCCCATGTAAAGGCCGACGGCGCGGCGCTGGTGGCGCATATGCTGCACGACAAGAAGATGGCGGCGGGCACCCTGCCCTTCCTGCTGGCGCGCGGCATCGGCCAGACCTTCCTGTCGAAGGATGTCGTGCTGGACGATGTGGCGGCGTTTCTCGACGCGGACCGCGCTGGCGCCTGACGAGGGCCTCTTATACAGCAGGCAATTACCGCCCCTCCCTCCCAGGGAGGGGAGAAATGTAGCCTTGTCCCGACATTTCAGCACCGATCGGTCTCGGTAATAATCGGGACATTCGCCCGCAGCATTTGCGGGCTAGATCATTCCTTGTCAGCGGCATCCCCTTGCAGATCCCCCTCTGTCGCCGCTGATCCTCCCCTGAACCTCGGCCTCCAGCTTTTAGCTGGAGGCCCTTTTTTTGTGCCGTGCGCATCGCGTTCAGGCACAAAAAAGGGCGCCCGGTGGGGCGCCCTTTCGATATCGTGCCTGTGAAGGGCCGATTACTTCTTCAGCGTCAGGCCGCCAAAGCGCTTGTTGAAGCGCGCAACCTGGCCACCGGTGTCCAGTTGGCGGTTGCCACCGGTCCAGGCCGGGTGCGACTTGGGGTCGATGTCGAGCGCCATCGTGTCGCCTTCCTTGCCCCAGGTCGAGCGGGTCTGGAAGGTGGTGCCGTCGGTCATCTGGACGGTGATGAAGTGGTAATCGGGGTGGGTATCGGCCTTCATGGCGTCTTGCTCCGTGTGTGTGCCGGTTCCGACCGGCTATGGATGCGATAAAATGCGAAGGCGCGCCGTTAGCGTTTTCGGCGCGCCAAAGCAAGGGAAAGGATGTGCCTTCGCTCAGTCCTTGGGCGGATCGGCGATCATCGCGACGAAATTGGCTTCCGCCGCCAGCTTGCCGTCGATCAGCGCACGGCCGGCGAACTTGCAGACCGCGCCGCGCATCTGCGTCACTTCGACATGCAGGTCGAGCAGGCAGCCCGGCTCCACAGGCGTCCGGAACTTCGCGCCGTCGATGCTCATGAAATAGACGAGCTTGCCCGAATCCGCGAGCCCCAGCGAATCGACCACCAGCACACCGGCCGCCTGGGCCATGGCCTCGACGATCAGCACGCCCGGCATGATCGGCCGGCCGGGGAAATGCCCCTGGAAGAAGGGCTCGTTCATCGACACCGCCTTGATCGCGTGGATCGACTGGCTCGGCACCAGCGACGCCACGCGATCTACCAGCAGCATCGGGTAGCGATGCGGCAGGGCAGCCATGACCCGACGGATATCCATCGGGCCACGGGCTTCCTTGTTATCAACCTCTCCGGTCATCTTATCAGCGCGACTTGGGCGCCTGCGCCGGGTTGGCGGGGGCCGGAGCGGCAGCGGCCGGGGCCGCAGCCTGGCCCTGACGACCGCCCGGCTGCCAGCCGGCGGGCGGGGTGATGCCGACGCTGGGCACCAGCGTGTTGAGTTCGGTCACGACCGCGGCCGTGATGTCGACGGTCGGCTGATAGGACACGGTCGCGTCGGGCGACAGGACCAGGTCGACCTTCGCCTTGGTCATGGCGGCCTTCAGCGCGTCCGACAGCTTCGCGGTGATCTGTTCCTCGACGTAGGCGTTGGCGAGCGCGATCGGCTGACCCAGGCGCTGCAGTTCGGCCTGCGCGGTCTGCTGCGACTGCTGGAACTGCTGATACTGGGTTTCGATCGCCGGGGTCGGCTTGCCGCCGGCCGCCTTCAGGGCAGCCTGCAGGGCGTCGCCCTTGGTCTTGAGATCGGTGTCGATCGCGGTCTTGCGCGCGGTGAAGCTGTCGATCTGCGCCTTGTAGGTGGTCTGGATCTGGGTGCGGGCGGTCGAATAGGCCGCGCTGGTGGCAACCGCGCGCTGCAGATCGACGACAGCGATGCCCTGCTTCGACTGGGCAGCGACCGGCGCGGCGGTCAGAGCGATGGCGGTGACAGGCGCGATACCGAGCGCCAGAGCCTTGATAAACGTCTTCATCAGAATTGAGTCCCTACGTTGAAGGTGATGAGTTTGTTGTCGTCCCCTGGTTCCTTGAGCAGGGCCTTGGCGATGTCGATGCGGAACGGCCCGAAGGGCGAGTTCCAGTTGACACCGAAGCCCACGGACAGACGCGGTTTCAGCGTGTCGCCCAGATAATCTTCCTCGAACATGCCGCTCTTGGTGTCATAGCCAACAGGGCAGACCGGGCTGGCCGCCGTGCCGGTCGCACGAACGGTGCTCAGCGAACCGGTGGAGTCGGAGCAATAGCCCGCAAAGTTGATGGTGCCGGGATTCTTAAGGCCGGCAACGGCGCCGACATCCGCGAAGATCGACGGACGCAGGCCCATTTCACGGGCACCCGAACCCAGCGGAATCTCCATTTCGGCGCGGGCCATATAATAGACGCGGCCACCCAGCGCGTCATCCGACACATTATTGTTGCCGGTCTGGCGGACATAGCTGGTGGAACCGTCATCATTGGTCTGCGAAACCAGATAATAGCGCTTCACGCGCGGACCAACGCCGCGAATGTCGAAGCCGCGCATCTGCGGTTCGCCCAGGAAGAAGCGGTCGGTCAGGCGGATCGGGTCGACTTCGGCGCCGGTGGCGTCATAGCGCGTGCCCTGAAGGCTGTGGATATAGCCGCCTTCGCCCGTCAGCGAGAAGATGAAGCCGCCGCCCAGGCCCCAATATTTGGCGGCGTTGGCGCGGGTACGGATGTAGCGGACGTCGCCGCCCAGGCCGGCAAAGTCCTGGCTGAGCGTAACGGTCTGGCCGCGGGTCGGACGGATGCGGTTGTCGCGGGTATCATAGATCAGCGAGTAGCCGATCGACGAGGTGGTGCGCTTGCCGATGGCATCGCAGAGATAGCGGCCGGCCAGCAGCGGGTCGCAGACGCCGTCGGTATAATAGGTGTCCTTGTCCAGCGTCACGTCGTCGAAGTTCAGCGTGTAGCGCAGCGCCAGCGACACATATTCGGTGATCGGCACGCCGGCACGCAGCTGGAAGCCGGTCGTGGTCTGTTCATAGGTGGTGTCGCGATCGTTATTGCTGAGATAACGGAAGCTGTTGAGGTCGCGGCGATAGATGTCGCCGCCCAGCGCGATATTCTTGTCCATGAAATAGGGCTCGGTGAAGCCCACTTCGACCGACTTGGAATAAGCCGAATAATTGACCGAGGTGCGCAGTTCCTGGCCCTTGCCGCGGAAGTTGCGCTGGGTGATCGACGCCGAGATGATGAAGCGTTCGAGCGAGGAATAGCCGGCCGAAAGCGAGAGTTCGCCGGTCGACTTTTCCTGGACGTTGGTTTCCAGCACGATGCGGTCGGGCGCCGAGCCGGGCTTCTGCTCGATGTCCAGCTTTTCCTGGAAGAAGCCGAGCGAGTTGATGCGGTCCTTCGAGCGCTTGACCAGGAAGCTGTTGAAGGCGTCGCCTTCGGCCAGGCGGAACTCGCGGCGGACGACCTTGTCCTGGGTCAGCGTGTTGCCGTTGATGTCGACGCGCTCGACATAGACGCGCGGGGCGTTGGCGATGCGGAAATTGATCCCCATCGTCAGGTCGTCCTTCGACCGGTTGAAGTCGGGTTCGACCTGGGCGAAGGCATAGCCGAACAGGCCGGCGGTTTCGCTCAGCGTGTCGACCGTGTCCTCGACCTGCTTGGCGTTGTACCAGTCGCCCTTCTTCATCGGCAGGCGGCGGGTCAGCGCATCGCCCGACAGGTCGCGAATGTCGGATTCGACCTTCACGTCGCCGAACTTGTAGCGATCCCCTTCCTCGACCACATAAGTGATGATGAAGTCCTGCTTGTCAGGCGTCAGTTCCGCGACGGCCGAGATCACGCGGAAATCGGCATAGCCTTCGGTCAGGTAGAATTGGCGCAGCTTCTGCTGGTCATAGGCCAGGCGATCCGGGTCATAGCTGGTGCCCGACGAGAAGATGCGGAACCAGCGCGACTGCTTGGTCACCATCTGGCCGCGCAGTTCGCCGTCCTTGAACTTCTCGTTGCCGATGATGTTGATCTGGCGGACCTTGGACTTGGGCCCTTCCGAGATTTCGAACACGATGTCGACGCGGTTCTGGTCCAGCTGGACCATCTTGGGCTCGATCGTCGCGGCAAAGCGGCCCTGGCGGCGATACAGCTCGACGATGCGGGCGACGTCGGCGCGGACCTTGGAGCGGGTATAGATCTGGCGCGGCGCCAGTTTTATTTCGGGACGGATCTTGTCGTCCTTCAGGCGCTTATTACCTTCAAGGACGATACGGTTGATGACGGGGTTTTCCTTCACCTCGACGGTCAGCGCGCCGCCATCGTTGCGGATCTGGACGTCGGCGAAGAGTTCGGTCTCATACAGGTCGCGCAGCGCCTGATCGAGCGATTCCTGGCTGAAGGCCTGGCCCACGCGCAGCTTGGTGTAGGACATGACCGTGTCCTGCTCCAGACGCTGGGTGCCGGTCACGGTGATGCTGCGGATCGTGCCTTCGGGCGTATTGGCCGTGGACGCCGCGATCGGCGCAGCCGCCGGTGCTGCCGGGGCCGCATTCTGGGCCATCGCCGGCACGGCCGACAGGCCCGCAATCATCGTCGTGGCCAACAGGGCCGCGATGATCGGACGCTGGCCCTTGCTGCTGTTCATCGCTGTCACCCGCTCACCTCAAAAAAGTAAAAAACTGTTTCGCCAGAAATAGACGGCGCCGAACCGCGCCTTCCCTGCCCGATGCGGCTCAGCCGATCAAGCCGGACAGCCGCTCCCACAATCCGAAAGACGACAAATCGTTGAAGGTCACCAGCAACATGACCGTCATCAGCAGCGCCAGACCCGACCGATAGGCCCAATCCTGCACCTGCGGGCTCACCGGCCGCCGCTGCACTGCCTCCACCCCATAGAAAAGCAGATGACCGCCATCCAGCATGGGAATTGGCAAGAGGTTGATGAACCCCAAATTAATCGAGATGAGGGCGATGAAGAAGATGAAGCTCTCCAGCCCCAGCGTCGCCGCCTGCCCCGATACCTGCGCGATCTTGAGCGGCCCGCCCAGTTCCTTGACCGAACGGTCGCCGCCGATCACCTGGCCCAGCGTCTCCACCATGGTGCGGATGATCTGGCCAGTGCGCTCGATCGCCACCACGGGTGCGCGCAGCAGGCTGACCGGTTCGATCACCGGTTCGCCCGGCGCGATGCCCAGACGTCCGATGCGGAACTTGTTGCCAAAGCCGTCATCTTCGCTGACCGCGCCGACATGGCCCTGCTTCTCGATCACCTGCCCCTTGCGGTCGAGCAGGATCGTCACCGGTTCGCCGGGCCGGATCTGGGCATAAAGGCGGATATCGTCGAAGGTGTTCATCGCCCGGCCATTGAGCGAGACGATGCGATCGCCCGGCTGAATGCCCGCCATGGCAGCGGCGCTGCCGGGCTGGACCATGCCGGCGACCGCCGGGGTCCGGCTTTCGCCATGCAGGAAAGCGAAGGCAGCAAGGATCAGGATGGCGAAGAGGAAATTGATCGCGGGGCCTGCCGCGACGATCGCCGCGCGCTGCCACAACGGCTTGGCCGGGAAGCTTTCGGCGCGATCCTGCGCCGACATTTCCAGCCATTTGGGATCGGTCTGGCTGGCCGCGTTCATGTCGCCCTTGAAGCGGACATAGCCACCCAGCGGCAGCGCCGCGAGCCGCCAGCGGGTGCCGCGCCTGTCCACCCAGGCGGCGATTTCCGGGCCGAAGCCGATCGAAAAGGCCTCCGCCTTCACCCCGCACCAGCGTCCGACCAGATAATGACCCAGTTCATGCACGAAGACGAGCGGCCCGATGACCGCCACGAAAGCCAAGATGGTCAACAGGAAACCGGGATTGTGGATCAAACCGTCAATCTTTCCATCACATCACCCGCCATAACCCGTGCCGTTGCGTCGGCGTGCAGGACATCGTCCATGCAGGCAGGCATCGGCGCGCTATAGCGGTTGAGAACATCCTCCACAATCATGGCGATATCAAGGAAGCCGATGCGGCCGGCCAGAAAGGCCGCCACGGCGACCTCGTTGGCGGCGTTGAGGATGGCGGCCGATGCGTCACCCGCCTGCGCCGCCGAGCGCGCTAGGCGCAGCGCCGGGAAACGCCGGTCGTCGGGCGCTTCAAAGTCCAGACGGCCGATCCGGGCCAGGTCGAGCGGCTGGCAGGGCGTGGCGATCCGCGCCGGCCAGGCCAGCGCATGAGCGATCGGGATGCGCATGTCGGGCGAGCCGAGCTGTGCCAAAGTGGACCGGTCGCGATATTCGACCATCGAATGGATGACCGATTGCGGGTGGACCAATATCTCGATCCGGTCGAGCCCGACCGGGAAGAGATGGGCCGCCTCGATCAGTTCCAGCCCCTTGTTCATCATCGTCGCGCTATCGACGCTGATCTTCGCGCCCATCGACCAGTTGGGATGGGCCACGGCCTGCGCCGGGGTGATGGCGCGCATATCCTCATAACCCAGGGTCCGGAACGGTCCGCCGCTCGCGGTCAGGATGATGCGGGCGACATCGTCCATGCTGCTGCCGGCCAGGCACTG
This sequence comes from Sphingobium salicis subsp. salicis, assembly GCF_049472635.1. Lineage (NCBI taxonomy): Bacteria > Pseudomonadati > Pseudomonadota > Alphaproteobacteria > Sphingomonadales > Sphingobiaceae > Sphingobium > Sphingobium salicis. The sequence continues at coordinate 600,431 of NZ_JAYRCS010000001.1, read as the reverse complement.
GAAGATCGCATTATGCTCGCTGTCCACGGGCAGCAGCGTCGCGCCCGATGCGGTCGCCGCCTGCATCATCAGTGCGCCGGCCGACACCAGCGATTCCTTGTTGGCCAGCGCCACCGTGCCGCCGGCCTGCAGCGCGGCGATGGTGGGCTTGAGGCCCGCGCAGCCGACGATCGCGGCCATGGTCCAGTCGGCACCCGCCGCTGCGGCATCGACCAGCGCGCCCTCCCCCGCCGCCGCCTCGACACCCGATCCGGCGAGCGCGTCCTTGAGCGCACCATATTGGGCTTCGTCCGCGACCACGGCGATCTTCGCACCGACCGCGCGCGCGGCGGCGGCGAGGCCAGCGACATCGCGGTTGGCGGTCAGGGCAATGACCGCATAGGCATCGGGTTCGCGCTGGATCAGGTCCAGCGTCGACATGCCGACCGATCCGGTGGCGCCAAAGACGGAAACGCTGCGCATCAGGCGCCTGCCAGGACCAGATAGAGCAAGGCGGCAAACGGCGCGGCCGCCACCACGCCGTCGAGCCGGTCCATCACCCCGCCATGGCCGGGCAGAAGATTGCTGCTGTCCTTGACGCCGGCGCGACGCTTCATCGCGCTTTCGAGCAGATCGCCAAGCTGCGCCGCGACCGCGAGCAGGCCGCTCGCCGCCGCCAGCTGGATCGGCAGGTCGGCAAAACGATAGAGAAGGAAGCCGGTGAGCAGGGCCGCCAGCACGCCGCCACCCAGCCCCGACCAGGTCTTGGACGGGCTGACCCGCGGCGCCAGCTTGGGCCCGCCGATCGAGCGGCCAGCAAAATAGGCGCCGATATCGGTCGCCCAGACCAGGCCGAGCGCCCAGAAGGCGAGCAGCAGGCCATGGCTGTCGGGCGCCTGCCCACGCAGGAACAGCAGCGCCATCACCGGCAGGCAGATGTAGAGAATGCCGAGCGCCAGCTTGATCGCGCGGCTGGTGATCAGCACGAAGAAGAAAGAGGCCATCATCAGGCCGAAACCGAGCCATGACACGCCCGCCGCCACCGGACAGAGGATCGCCAGGGGCACCGAAACGGCATACATCGCCATCTTGCGCTGATCGGACGAGGCGCCGGTCAGCATGCCCCATTCGCCCATCATCAGCACACCGGCGATCGACAGCAGCATCCAGAAGACGAAGCCGCCAAAGACCAGCGCGCCCACAGCCATGGCGATCAGGCCAAGGCCAACGATCGTGCGGGTCCGCAATTCACTCGACATGTTACTCACAGTCCGCCGAAACGGCGGTCCCTCATGCGGAAGGCGTCGAGCGCCTGCGCCAATGCCCGGCCATCGAAATCGGGCCAGAGCATATCGGTAAAATAGAGTTCGGCATAAGCCGCCTGCCACAGCATGAAATTGCTGAGCCGCTGTTCACCCGAGGTGCGGATCAGCAGGTCGAGTGGCGGCAGGTCGGCAGTGTAGAGTTCGGCGTCGATCGCCTCGATGCCGATATTCTCGGCCGACAATTCACCGCTCGCCACCCGCTCCGCCAGACGCTGCGTCGCGCGCACCATCTCGTCCTGCGCGCCATAGTTGAGCGCGATCGCGATCACCGGGCCAGTGTTGGCGGCGGTGCGCGCCATCGCGCCTTCGATCAGGTCGACCAGGCCAGGCTCCAGCGCCTTGTAGTTACCGATCACCCGCAGCCGCACGCCATTGGCATGGAACTCGTCGATATCCGACTGGATGAAATGGCGCAGCAGGCCCATCAGGTCGGACACCTCGGTCGCCGGACGCTTCCAGTTCTCCGAGGAGAAAGCGTAGAGCGTCAGGCATTCAAGGCCCATATCCTGCGCCGCGCGGGCGACGCGGCGCACCGCCTCCACCCCGGCGCGATGGCCGGCGATGCGCGGCAACAGCCGCTTCTTCGCCCAGCGGCCGTTGCCGTCCATGATGATGGCGACATGACGCGCACCATGGGCAGGCGCGGCGCTGGTAAGATCGGGCTTGGCTTGTGTGGCCATCAGATAGGAATGCGTGCTTTGGCCGCGAAAGAAAAGCCCCGGCTTACTGGCCGAGGATTTCCTTTTCCTTGGCCGAAGCGGCCGCGTCGATATCCACGATGGTGGCGTCGGTCAGCTTCTGGACTTCGGTTTCCAGGCGCTTGCGCTCGTCTTCGCTGATCTCGCCCTTCTTCTCGTCGGTCTTCAGGCTGTCCATGCCATCGCGACGGACGTTGCGGACGGCGACGCGCGCGCCTTCGGCATATTTGCTGGCGAGCTTGGCCAGTTCCTTGCGGCGTTCCTCGGTGAGGTCCGGGATCGGCAGGCGCAGCGTCTGGCCGTCGACGATCGGGTTGAGGCCCAGGCCCGCCGAGCGGATCGCCTTGTCGCAGGGGCCGACATTGGCCTTGTCCCACACCTGGACCGACAGCATGCGCGGCTCGGGCGCCGACACGGTGGCGACCTGGTTCAGCGGCATGTTGGCGCCATAGACGGTGACCATGACGGGATCGAGCAGCTGCACATTGGCGCGGCCGGTGCGCAGACCGGTGAGATCGCCCTTCAGCGCTTCGATTGCGCCGGCCATGCGGCGTTCGAGGTCGGACTTGTTATACTGGGCCATTATTAGCGCTCCTGATTTTGCACGATCGTCGCGGTGCCTTCACCCGCCAGCACCTTGGCCAGGTTGCCTTCCTCGCGGATGTTGAAGACGACGATGGGAATATGATTTTCACGGCACAGCGCGATCGCGCTGGCATCCATGACCTTGAGATTGTCGGTCAGCACCTGATCGAAGCTGATCGCCTCATAGCGGGTGGCGTCCGCCACCTTCTTGGGATCGGCGTCATAGATGCCATCGACACTGGTGCCCTTGAACAGCGCGTCGCAGTTCATTTCCGCTGCGCGCAGGGCCGCCGTGGTATCGGTGGTGAAGAAGGGATTGCCGGTGCCCGCCGCGAAGATCACGATCCGGCCCTTCTCCATGTGGCGCACGGCCTTGCGCCGGATATAGGGTTCGCACACCGACGCCATCGGAATGGCCGACTGGACGCGGGTGTCGCAGCCGATCTTTTCCAGCGCATTCTGCACCGCCAGCGCGTTCATCACGGTCGCCAGCATGCCCATATAGTCGGCGCTGGTGCGGTCGAAGCCCTTGGCCGCGCCGGCCAGGCCGCGGAAGATGTTGCCGCCACCCACGACCACGCACAGTTCGAAGCCCGCATCCTTCGCCGCGGCGATTTCGCCAGCGACGCGATCGACGGTCTCGGGATCGATGCCGAACTGGCCGGACCCCATCAGCACCTCGCCCGACAATTTCAGCAGGATGCGTTTGAAGGCTGGCCGGGTCATGTGGGGCAAGAATCCTTGATGGTTGGCAGGGGAAGCGGCCGGGACATTAGAGGCGGTAAAGCGCGATGCCAAGGGGCGTTTGTCGTGCGCTCCAGCCTCTTCATGGAGAAAGCGGCACCGATGGCGCCCGGCCCGACCGGCGCCGACCGCCGAACGCACCATGCTCTCATAGAAAAAGGGCGCCCCGCAGGACGCCCCTTCCCTTTGCTTGTCGCTCGATCGGCGATCAGGCGCCGGCGGCAGCAGCCACTTCGGCGGCGAAGTCGCTGACTTCCTTCTCGATGCCTTCGCCCAGCTGGAAGCGGACATAGGACTTGAGCGAGATCGACTTGCCGGCATCCTTGGCCGCCTTGGCGACGACGTCGGCGATCGGGGTCTTGTTGTCCATCACGAACAGCTGCGAGAGCAGGGCCTGCTCCTTGGCGAACTTGGCGACCGCGCCGTCGACCATCTTGGCGACGATTTCGGCGGGCTTGCCCGATTCGGCAGCCTTTTCAGCGGCGATCGCGCGCTCACGCTCCAGCAGGGCCGGATCGATGTCGTCAGCCGACAGGGCCAGCGGGAAGGCAGCGGCGATGTGCATGGCCAGCTGCTTGCCCAGCGGCTCCAGAACGTCGGCGGGGGCATCGCCTTCGAGCGCGACGAGCACGCCGATCTTGCCGAGGCCCGGCGCAGCAGCGTTGTGCACGTAGGGCACGACGACGCCTTCGGTCACTTCGACATGAGCGACGCGACGCAGATTCTGGTTTTCGCCGATGGTGGCAATGTTGGCGACCAGCTTTTCGGCGATGGTGCCGCCGGCGGGGTGCGGCTGGGCCGACAGGGCTTCGGCGTCAGCCGCGCCCGATTCCAGCGCAACGGTCGACACGGTGCGAACGAAGTCCTGGAACTGGTCGTTCTTGGCAACGAAGTCGGTTTCGCTGTTCACTTCGACGGCAACGCCCTTGGTGCCGGCGACGGCAACGCCGACCAGGCCTTCAGCAGCGGTGCGGCTCGACTTCTTCTGGGCAGCAGCCAGACCCTTGGCGCGCAGCCAGTCGGTCGCCGCTTCGATGTCGCCATTGGCTTCGGTGAGGGCCTTCTTGCAATCCATCATGCCCGCGCCCGAACGGTCGCGCAGTTCCTTGACGGCGGCAGCGGTAATCTCGGCCATGTTGAGGCTCCTAAATCAAAAGGGGTTTAATCAGATAAGCACTAGGGCGCGTTCCGTAATGGACCGCGCCCTAGCCTGTCATTCTTGCAGTTCGAAGACCGCGGATCAGGCCTGCGCGACGACCTCTTCGGCCTCGGGCTCGTCCAGAGCGCCCAGGTCGATGCCCGAAGCCTGCTGCGCACCACGGTTGCCCTTGGTGGCGGCGGCGGCAACGGCGTCGCAGTAGAGGCGGATGGCGCGGCTGGCGTCATCGTTCGCCGGAACCGGGAAGGCGATGCCGTCGGGCGAGACGTTCGAGTCGAGGATAGCGACAACCGGGATACCCAGGGTGTTGGCTTCCTTGATCGCCAGCTCTTCCTTGTTGGCGTCGATCACGAACATGACATCGGGGATGCCGTTCATGTCGCGGATGCCGCCCAGCGACAGTTCCAGCTTCTCGCGTTCGCGGGTCATCTGGAGGACTTCCTTCTTGGTGAAGCCGTGGGTATCGCCCGACAGCTTCTCTTCGAGGGTCTTCAGGCGCTTGATCGAGCCCGAGATGGTCTTCCAGTTGGTGAGCATGCCGCCCAGCCAGCGATGGTTGACGAAGTGCTGACCCGACTTGCGGGCGGCTTCGGCGATCGGATCCTGGGCCTGGCGCTTGGTGCCGACGAACAGAACCTTGCCGCCGCCGGCGACGGTGGCCGACACGAAGTCGAGGGCGCGCGCGAAGAGCGGCACGGTCTGCGACAGGTCAAGGATGTGGATGCCGTTGCGGTCGCCGAAGATGTACGGCTTCATCCGCGGGTTCCAGCGGTGGGTCTGGTGGCCGAAGTGGGCGCCAGCCTCGATCAATTGCTGCATGGTGACGACGGGGGTCGCCATAATCATTTCTCCTTCCGGTTGCTACCTCTGGGAATCAGGAACCTTGGATGGTCTCAAAGACCCGTCCGGCACCGGATATGTCGATTCCCATGTGGAATGGGCGCGCCTTTAACGCCCAAAACCCCGTTGCGCAAGGGGTTGACTCGCCCTCAATATGAGAACATAAAGTGAACAGATGGAACAAACAGTCTAAACGCCCGTTTGCACCGACATAGTGAGCCTAAGCGTGCAAATGGCAAGATAGAAAGTCAGCGGCCATGTTCACCATTGTTGCAGCGACCATTTTCTCCGCCGCCTTCCTGCTGGCGGTCGGCACCATTGCCTGGATGTTTGCGCTCTATCATCAGAAGATGGCGGCAGCCCTGCTGTTCGAACCGATTCCCCAGACCGCGCCGGTCTATCACATCCGCATCACGCGGAACCGCGTGCGCCAACCGGCCCGCGCCACCCCCCTGTCCGCCCCCGCCCTGCCCGGCAGCGCCCTCGCTGCCTGAACAGGGCTCCGGCTCAGCCGACAGGCTGCTTGCGCACCTTGGCGTAGGACAGGATGCCGAACGGGATCAGCAGCACATAGACGCCGCAGATCAGCAGCAGAGTGAACCAGGGCTGGGTCGCCAGCGCCGCCGCCAGCAGGCCGACAAAGGCGATGAGTTCCAGCCGGATGCGCTTGCGCAGCCGCAGCGCCGACCAGCTATAGGTGGCGATGCTGGAGATCATCAGGAAGGCCACGAACGCGGTCCAGGGCGCGACCACATACCAAGCGCGGAAAATCTCTTCGCCCGTCACCATCCACAGATAGAGCGGCACGAAGGTGAGGCCAGCGCCGGCCGGGGCCGGCACGCCGGTCAGGAAGCCGGCCGATTTGTGCGGCTGCTCCTCGACATCGATATTGGCGTTGAACCGCGCCAGACGCAGCGCGCAGGACAGGGCATGGGCAAGCGCGAAGATCCAGCCGAATTTCGGCATGGCGTGCAGCGACCAGAGATAGAGGATCAGCGCCGGGGCAACACCGAAGGCAATCGAATCGGACAGCGAATCCAGTTCGGCGCCAAAGCGGCTCTCTCCCCGCAGCATCCGGGCGATCCGGCCGTCCAGTCCGTCGAGCACGCCGGCGAACAGGATGGACAATACCGCCCGCTCCCACTCGCCCGAAATGCCGTAGCGCACGCCGGTGAGGCCGAAGCACAGCGCCATCGCCGTCACCGCATTGGGTGCCAGCATGCGCAGCGTGATGCCGCGCCGCAGCCCGCGCGGAACGGCGCGACGCCGCCTCACTGCTGGATGCCCGCAATCACGCGGCGATCGCCGATCTGGCCCAGGATCGTCTCGCCCGCGACGGTCCGCTGGCCCAGGATCACGCGCGGCGCGGTGCCGGCGGGCAGATAGACATCGACACGGCTGCCAAAACGGATGAGGCCGATGCGCTGGCCGGCTGCGACCATGTCGCCCGGCTTGACGAAGGGCACGATGCGGCGCGCGACAAGGCCGGCAATCTGGGTGAAGCCGACGCGCAGGCCGTCATGACGCTCGACCAGGATATGCTGGCGCTCATTATCCTCGCTCGCCTTGTCGAGATCGGCGTTGAGGAACTTGCCCGAAATATAGGTGACGGCCTTTACCGTGCCGCCGATCGGGGTGCGGTTGATATGGACGTCGAACACGCTCATGAAGATCGACACGCGGATCAGCGGCTGATCGCCCAGGCCATCGGGCCCGGCCATCTCGCGCGGCGGCGGCACGCGCTGGATCAGGGTCACCAGGCCATCCGCCGGGGCGATGATCGCGCCTTCATCCTGCGGCACGGCGCGGATCGGATCGCGGAAGAATGCCAGCACCCAGATGGTGACCATCAGCATCAGCCAGCCGATGATTTCCCAGCCCATCACGAAGAACAGGCCGGTGATCGCAGCCGCGATCGCACCGAACTTCACCCCTTCGGGATGGACCGAGGGGAAGCGCCATTTGACATTGCCGCCTGCGGCAATCGTGATCTCGTCATTTTCCATGGGCATGTCTTTAGGGGGAGACATTGATCCTGACAACGACGATCCCCGTCCTTGGCTCCCGGCATGAACGCGCATCGCACAACAGTCTTGCGCATGCATCGCATGATCGGCCGGAAATCCGGCGCTGGACGGTTGAACATTGGCGGCGCAGGCCGTAGGGCGTCCCCATAATTCCACCCAAGAGAAGAAGGCGAATAGGCGCTATGGCGAAGATCAAGGTGAAAAACCCCGTCGTGGAAATCGACGGCGACGAAATGACCCGCATCATCTGGGAATGGATCCGTGAGCGCCTCATTCTCCCCTATCTCGACGTCGACCTGAAATATTATGACCTGTCGGTCGAGAAGCGCGACGAGACCAGCGACCAGATCACGATCGACGCGGCCAACGCGATCAAGGAATATGGCGTCGGCGTGAAGTGCGCCACCATCACCCCCGACGAAGCGCGCGTCGAGGAATTCGGCCTCAAGAAGATGTGGAAGTCGCCCAACGGCACGATCCGCAACATCCTGGGCGGCGTCGTGTTCCGCGAACCGATCGTCATCAAGAATGTCCCCCGCCTGGTTCCAGGCTGGACCGACCCGATCGTCGTCGGCCGTCACGCCTTTGGCGACCAGTATAAGGCCACCGATTTCAAGGTGCCCGGCGCCGGCACGCTGACCATGAAGTGGGTCGGCACCAATGGCGAGGAACTCGAATATGAAGTGTTCGAATTCCCCAGCGCCGGCGTTGCCATGGGCATGTACAATCTCGACGAATCGATCCGCGATTTCGCCAAGGCCAGCTTCAACTATGGCCTGAACCGTGGCTGGCCCGTCTATCTGTCGACCAAGAACACCATCCTCAAGGCCTATGACGGCCGCTTCAAGGATCTGTTCCAGGAAGTGTTCGACGCCGAATTCGCCGACAAGTTCAAGGCGGCCGGCATCGTCTACGAACATCGCCTGATCGACGACATGGTCGCTTCGGCGCTGAAGTGGAGCGGCAAGTTCGTCTGGGCTTGCAAGAATTATGACGGCGACGTCCAGTCGGACACCGTGGCCCAGGGCTTCGGCTCGCTCGGCCTGATGACCTCGGTCCTGCTGTCGCCCGACGGCAAGACTGTGGAAGCCGAAGCCGCGCACGGCACCGTCACCCGCCACTATCGCCAGCACCAGCAGGGCAAGGCGACCTCGACCAACCCGATCGCCTCGATCTTCGCCTGGACCCAGGGCCTGTCGTTCCGCGGCAAATTCGACGACACGCCGGACGTCGTGAAGTTCGCCGAGACGCTGGAGCAGGTCTGCATCAAGACCGTCGAAGGCGGCGCGATGACCAAGGATCTGGCCCTGCTGATCGGCCCGGATCAGGCCTGGATGACCACGGAGCAGTTCTTCGAGGCGATCCGCGTCAATCTGGAAGCCGAAATGGCCAAGTGGGCCTAATAAAGGCTTTTTACCGGAACTGATCGCTTCCTGAAGCTTTCAATACGGAAACGGAACGAGGCGGCGCCGCATCCCGGCGCCGCCTTTTCCTTTTCGGATTGATGCGACGGGAGCAAAGAATGACCACGACAGCCAAGAAGCGCCTGGAAGTCCGGGCGGCGGTGCCCGGCGATGTGCGCGGCATCCAGCGGCTGATCGCCCGCGCCTATCCCGGCATGCCCAATTATTCGCTGGCCACGATCCGCGGCCAGATCAACAATTTCCCCAATGGCTGCTTCGTCGCTCTCTATGACAGCAAGGTCGTGGGCTATTGCGCCACCATGCGCGTCAGCAAGGCGATGGCCTTTTCCCATCATGACTGGGAGGAGATCACCGCCAACGGTTTCGGCACCCGCCACAGCGCCGCGGGCGAATGGCTTTATGGCTATGAAATGGCGGTCGATCCCAAGCTGCGCGGCCTGCGCATCGGCCAGCGCCTCTATGACGAGCGCAAGGAACTGGCCGAGGAACTCGACCTGCACGGCATCGTCATTGCGGGCCGCATGCCCGGCTATGCCCGCGCCAAGCGCCGCGCCGGCAGCGCAGCCGACTATCTGGAAAAGGTGGTCAGCGGCAAGCTGCGCGACCAGGTCATCAGCTTCCAGTTGAAGAACCAGTTCGAGCCGCTGGGCGTGCTCGAAAATTACCTGCCCGAAGACAAGCAGTCGGACGGCCATGCCGCGCATCTGGTCTGGCGCAACCCCTATGTCGACCCGGACGAAGCGCCGGAAATGCGGGTGCCGCGCGGCGTCGAAAGCGTCCGCCTCGCCACCTGTCAGCTTCAGGCGCGCGCGGTGAAGGATTTCGACGAGTTCGTCCGCAACATCGAATATTTCGTCGATGTGGCGGCCGATTACCGATCGGACTTCATCGTCTTCCCCGAGCTGTTCACTTTGCCCCTGCTCTCCTTCGAAACCAAGAAACTGTCGCCGATCGAAGCGATCGACAAGCTGACCGGCTATACCCCGCGCCTGACCAAGGAACTGACGCGGATGGCGCTGGAATATAATATCAACATCATCGGCGGATCGCACCCGACCCGCGCCGATGATGGCGACATCCAGAATATCGCCTATGTCGCGCTGCGCGACGGATCGGTCCACACCCAGGAGAAGATCCACCCGACCCCCAACGAGGCCTTCTGGTGGAACATCAAGGGCGGCGACGCGCTCGACGTGATCCAGACCGACTGCGGCCCGATCGGCGTGCTGATCTGCTATGACAGCGAATTTCCCGAACTGGCCCGGCGCCTGGTCGATCAGGGCGCGCGCATCATCTTCGTCCCCTTCTGCACCGACTCGCGCCTGGGTTATATGCGCGTGCGCTATTGCGCGCAGGCCCGCGCGATCGAGAATCAATGCTATGTCGTGATGTCGGGCAATGTCGGCAATCTGCCGAACGTCGACAATATGGACATCCAATATGCCCAGAGCGCGATCCTGACGCCGTGCGACCTGCCCTTCGCCCGCGACGGCATCGCGGCCGAGGCAAGCGAGAATGTCGAGACGCTGACCATGGCGGACGTGAATCTGGCCGACCTCAGCTGGGCGCGCGCCGAAGGCACGGTCCGCAACCTGCGCGACCGCCGCTTCGACCTCTATCATATCGATTGGGACAGCAATCCCGACCACAGCCACGCGCCAAGCGGCGGCCCGGTGCCGGCCGGTGGCCATAATTCGCCGGGTGGCGGGTGATGGCGTGCAACTCACCCGCCCCCCCATCGGTTCAGCCGGCGTCGACCCGGAAAAGCTCGCCATCGAAGTCTAGAATATAAAGGGTTCCGTCGGGGCCAGCCGTGATTGCTATGGGCTGATCGATCCGACCCCGATCAGGCGCAAAATCCGTGTTGCGCCGCTCGACCCTATCCGCAGCGACCGGCCCGCCCGACGAGAGCAGCGCTGCGGCCACAGTGAATATCGCGCCGCTGCCATCGCCAAAAACATATTGATCGCGAAGCGATGCTACCGCGCCCGGTCCCATGGCACCACCCACGATAGCTTGCCCCGTCAATGACCCGCCCGTGTGGGGATATGCCAGCACCGGATCTACCAAGGCTGCTGGGGGCGTACCTCCTACGGCCTGGCTCCCTTCCTTGTACGGCCAGCCGAAATTCTGCATGCCAGCACCCGGTGTCAGGACATTCAGTTCCTCCACCATATCCTGCCCGCGATCGGCCAGGATGATTCCGCCATTGAACGAACTGCCACCATTGGGACGATGAAGCCCCTGCCCGACGGTGGAAGTCAGGAAAAGCTCGACGACCGCACCGGCATAGGGATCTCGATTACGCTCGAACCGGATCAACTTGCCTAGCTGCGATCCGCTGCTCTGTGCGCTGCCATCGGGATCCCCCGATCCGCCTGCGTCACCCGTGGCAGCCCAAAGCACCCCTGCCGCATCATAGCCAAGCCATCCGCCACCCGCATAATGCGGCGCTGGGACGGTCAGCAGGGCACCAAAATTGTCGGGAACAGTCACCCCCGCAGCAGTGTACAGGAAGCGCGTAATCACAAGACGCCCCTCGCGCGTGACGTACATGACGGAAAATATGCCGTCGGAAGCGTAGGTCGGAGTGGCAGCCAGCGCCAAAACACCGGTGGCACCGACATAGTCGAGCCGGGCCAGAACCGTCCTGCTACCGTCCTGCGGATTGAGCAGATAGATTGTCCCCGCCTTTTCAGCGACCAGGACAGCCGTCGCGCTAACCGGCGCGATGGCTACGGGATTGGAGAAGCCTGTGGCCACGCGATGGACGGCAATGCCCTCCTTCGAATCCGTCACGGTGACGGTCACGGGCAGCGCAACACTCCCCCTGCCATCGCTGACGTTGATCGTCACCTGATAGACATTGTCGCGGTCGGCATCGGCAGGCATTTCGAAACTAGGCGGCGTAACGAAGGATAGGTCACCCGCCGCTGTGATCCGGAACACGCCTCCGTCAGCGCCCCCACCGATCGAATAGGACAGGATATTACCGTCCGGATCCGTTGCAGCCGCCTTGTAGAAAGACGTATCGGCATTTTCCATCACACTGACATGGTTCGCGGAGGTAAAGACGGGAGGCTGGTTGACGCTCGTCGCCGCATCGCCCTCATCTTCGCCGCCGCAGCTCGACAGTATAGCCAAGGAAGACAGAAGAACGGCAGCAGCCGGCGTGACGCGCAATAGCGCGCGCGCATGTAATCGAAACGTCATCTTCCCCCCAAGATACCCCGGTCGACACCCCCTCCGGACATCGCTCCCATGTTTTTCAATCACATGAGAATATTTATTACAAGGCCATCACAGGCAGGACTGAACTTTTTCCGCCGATCCATTTGCCCCCTGCCTTTTCAAGCAAAGGGCTCAATTGGCCCCCTTCCAGAGCGACTTTGGTCGAAATTTCACTCCACCGTGACGCTCTTCGCCAGATTGCGCGGCTGATCGACGTCCGTGCCCTTGAGCACGGCGACATGATAGGCGAGCAGCTGCACCGGCACGGCATAGACCATCGGCGCGATCAGCGGGTGGACCTTGGGCATGGTGATGGTGGCGAGGCAGCCTTCGCCCGCCGCCTGCACCCCGTCATAGTCGGAAATCAGCACCACCTTGCCGCCGCGCGCCTGCACTTCCTGCATGTTGCTGACGGTCTTTTCGAACAAGGGGCCGCTGGGCGCGATGCAGATCACCGGCACCAGTTCGTCGATCAGTGCGATCGGGCCATGCTTCATCTCGCCGGCGGCATAGCCTTCGGCATGGATATAGCTGATTTCCTTGAGTTTCAGAGCGCCTTCCAGCGCCAGCGGATAGTCGGTGCCGCGGCCGAGATACAGGACATCGCGGGCCGGCACGATATGATGGGCCATCGCCTCGATCGCCTCGTCATAGGCGAGCGCACCGTTGATCGCGGCGGGCGCTTCGGCGAGGTGACGGACAATTTCCTTCTCGTCCTTGGCGCTGAGCTTGCCCTTGGCCCGCGCTAGGTTGGCGGCGAAGGCGGCGAGCACGGCAAGCTGGCAGGTGAAGGCCTTGGTCGAGGCGACGCCGATTTCCGGGCCGGCATAGGTCGGCAGCAGCAGGTCGGCCTCGCGCGCCATGCTGCTGGTCGGCACATTGACGACGACAGCGATCTTCTGCCCTTGGGCGCGGGCATAGCGCAGCGCCGCGAGCGTGTCGGCGGTCTCGCCCGACTGGCTGATGAACAGGGCGAGGCCGCCCTCCTCCATCACCGGCTCGCGGTAGCGGAATTCGGAAGCGAAATCCAAATCGACCGGCACGCGGGCGAATTGTTCGAACCAGTAGCGCGCGACCATGCCGGCATAGAAGCTGGTGCCGCAGGCGACGATGGTGACGCGGCGGATGGTCGACAGGTCGAAATCGGGGATCGGCAGCGACACGCGGTCGTCCATACGCTGCAGATAGGCCTTGAGCGTCTGGGCCACGACGACAGGCTGCTCATAGATTTCCTTCTGCATGAAGTGGCGATGATTGCCCTTGTCGATCATCGCGCCGGACACGCCGGAAATGGTGACCGGACGCTCGACCGGGTTGTTGTCCTTGTCGAAAATCTCGGCGCCGTCCTTGGTGATGACGACCCAGTCACCCTCGTCCAGATAGGCGATGCGCTGGGTCAGCGGCGCCAGCGCCAGCGCGTCGGAGCCGAGGAAGGTCTCGCCATCGCCATAGCCCACGACCAGCGGCGAGCCGAGGCGCGCGCCGATCAGCATGTCGGGATGGCTCTTGAACAGGATGGCGAGCGCGAAGGCACCGTGCAGACGCGGCAGCACCTGGGCCACGGCCTCCTTCGGTGCCACGCTCTGCTCCACCAGTTCGCTGACCAGATGGGCGACCACTTCGGTGTCGGTCTGGCTGTCGAAGGTGCGGCCGCGGGCAATCAGTTCGTCGCGCAGTGGCTTGAAATTCTCGATGATGCCATTGTGGACCAGCGCCACTTCGCCGGTCGCATGCGGGTGCGCATTGCTGGTGGTCGGCGCGCCATGGGTGGCCCAGCGGGTATGGGCGATGCCGGTGGTGCCGGCCAGCGGCGACTGGCCAAGTTCCTTGACCAGATTGTTGAGCTTGCCCTCGGCCCGGCGGCGATCGATCCGGCCATCATGCACGGTAGCGACACCGGCGCTGTCATAGCCGCGATATTCCAGCCGCTTGAGGCCATCGACCAGCCGCTCCGCGACCTGATCCTTACCAATAATTCCGATGATACCGCACATGGTGGAAAGCCCCGCCGAACCAGATTAGTCAGATAGCGTCCATATAGGACAGCTTTGTCGCCATGCCATTAATGCCGGTCAGGCGACAGTGCCATGGCCGAGCCATGAAAAGAATGTCATCGTGGCCGGATGGTGACCAGCCAGATGTCGGGCGGCGCCAGCATGCGGAAAGGCAGGCCACTGGTCCCCACGCCCCCGGACACGATCATCGCCTTCCGCCCATCCTGATAGCGGCCACAGGCATAGCGGGTGCCATAGCGGGAGGGCACGTAGACGATCCCGGCAAAGGGCAGTGCCACCTGACCGCAATGGGTATGGCCGACCAGGGTCAGCGATGGTGCATCGGGCAGCAACGGGAAGACATCGGGTCCATGCGACAGGATGACCGGCGCGCCGCCAATGTCCTGCATCGCTTTCAACGTATCGGGTATGTCGGGCTTGCGGGTATAGATATCCTTGAGCCCGCCGATCGCCAGCGGCCCGCGCCGCACCGCGCCATCCTGTACCAGGGTGATGCCCAGATCGGCAAAGGCGCGCTGCCAGTCATCGGCGCTGAGCGCCACCCGGTTCTTCCTGCTGCGGCTGTCATGATTGCCCAGCACCGCGACCACGCCCATCGGCGCGCGCAGCCCGGCAAAGGGCGCGATCGCGTGGCGCGCATCATAGGTCGCGCCCCATTTATTGTCGCCGATATAGTCGCCGCCCAGCAGGATCAGGTCCGGCCTGAGGCCGTTGATCCGGGCCACGATCCGCGCCATCCGCGCCGGGCTGTTGTCCGGCCCGGACAGATGGGTGTCCGTCAGCAGCGCGACCGTGAACGGCTGCTTCGACGTACCTGCCGGGAAAGGCAGCACGACATCGGCGCGCCGCACGACCGGCATCGCGCGCGCATTCATCAACAGCCAGAGCGGCCCTGCCACCGCGATCAGCAACAGGAGCAGCAGAACGGACAGAAACGGCCGGCGCCGGATGAAGCTCAAGCCTTCGCCTTCCGCTCGCGCATGCGGGTGCGGAACGCCGCCGCCCAGCCCGGCTTGCTTTCCTGCTGCGGGCGGACGAGGCACAGCGCGTCCGCCGGGACCGGCTTGGTCACGACGCTGCCCGCCGCGACGATGGCGCCATCGCCGATCGTCGCCGGCGCGACCAGCGCGCTGTTCGAGCCGATGAAGGCCCCCGCGCCGATCTGCGTCTTGTATTTGAAGAAGCCGTCATAGTTACAGGTGATGGTGCCCGCACCGATATTGGCCGCTGCGCCGACGCTGGCGTCGCCGATATAGGAGAGGTGATTGACCTTCGCCCCTTCGTCTAGGCGCGCCTTCTTGATCTCGACGAAATTGCCGACCTTCGCCTTGGGGCCGATATCGGCGCCCGGACGCAGCCGGGCATAGGGGCCGATGTCGGCGCCGCTGGCCACGGTCGCGCCTTCCAGATGCGAGAAGGCATGGATGACGACATTGTCGGCGATGGTGACACCCGGACCGAAGACGACATTGGGTTCGACCGTCACGTCGCGGCCCAGCACCGTGTCGTACGAGAAGAAGACGGTCTGCGGCGCGACCAGGGTCACGCCCTCACGCATCGCCTCGGCCCGGCGACGATCCTGCCACACGGCTTCGACGCCGGCCAGTTCGGCGCGGCTGTTCACGCCGGCCACTTCCCACGCTTCCGTCTCGATCACGGCGCTGTTCGCGCCGGGCAGCATGATGATGTCGGGCAGATAATATTCGCCGGCCGCATTGTTGTTGCCGATCTGGTCGAGCAGCACGAACAGGTCGCTCGCCCGCACCGCCATCAGGCCGCTATTGCACAGGGTGACGGCGCGCTCGGCCTCGCTCGCATCCTTAAACTCGACCATCTTCTCGATAATGCCCTGGCCATCAGCGATGATCCGGCCATAGGCGGCGGCATCATCCGGACGGAAGCCCAGCACCACCGCGCGCGGTTCGTCACCCCGGCTCAGCCGATCGAGCATCGCCTTCATCGTCGCGCCGCTGACCAGCGGCACGTCGCCATAGAGGATCAGCACGTCGCCCGCGAAGCCCGCCAGCGCATCATGCGCCTGCGCCACGGCATGACCGGTGCCAAGCTGCTGTTCCTGCACGGCGATGGCGACGCCGCTGCCCTCGACCGCCTTTTCCACCTGCTCGCGGCCGGCGCCGACCACGACCACCTGCCGCTCGGGCAGCAGGTCCGCGACGCTGGCAAGCAGGTGCAGCAGCATCGGCCGCCCGGCGATCGGGTGCAGCACCTTGTGCGTGCCGGACTTCATCCTTGTGCCCTGCCCGGCGGCAAGGATGACGACTGCTAGGGGGCGAGGTGCGGTCACGGCGAGCGCGTCCTTTTCGTTCAAGTGGTCTGGAATATCACGGCTCTCTGCCATGTTTGCCTTGCCATTGCCACCGCCGACGCGGCATGGCGATGCCATGGCACGCTTATCCTTCGACATTGTCGGCTTCGACCTCGACGGCACCCTGCTCGACACCAGCGGCGATCTCGCTGCGGCGGTCAATTACGCGATCGGCACGATCGGCCGAGCCCCCTTCCCGGTCGATTCCATCCGGCCCTTCGTGGGCAAGGGCGCCAAGGTGATGCTGCAGCGCGCGCTCGACGCGTCGGGCGGCTATGACGACGCGATCCTCGACCAGACGCTGCCGATCCTGCTCGATTATTATGCGCAGAATCTGGCGCTCCACTCCCTGCCCTATCCCGGCATGATGGCGATGCTGGATGCTCTGACGGCGCGCGGCGTGAAGCTCGCCATCTGCACCAACAAGGCGGAACGCTTCACGATTCCCTTGCTGCACCAACTGGGCCTGTTCGACCGTTTCGCCTCGGTCGTGGCCGGTGACACGGTCGGCATTGCCAAGCCCGATCCGGCGCCGATCCATGCAATGATCGAGCGGGCCGGCGGCGGCCGCACCATCTTCCTGGGCGACACGATCAACGACATTGCCGGCGCCCGCAATGCCGGCATTCCCAGCATCGCGGTCAGCTTCGGCTTCCTCGACGGCCCGGTCGAAAATCTGGAGGCCGACGGCGTGATCCACCATTTCGACGAACTGGTGCCGATGCTGGAAGCCTGGCCGGCATGAGCTTGCGCCTGGAGCGGGATGGCGCGGTCGCCCGGCTGCTGATCGACCGGGCCGATCGCCGCAATGCCATGACCCAGGCAATGTGGGAAGCTCTACCCCATCTGGTCGCCGATGCCATGGCCGATGCGGATATCCGCGTGCTGATCCTGGCCTCGGCCACGCCCGGCCTGTTCTGCGCCGGCGCCGACATCAACGAATTTGCCGCCTGCTCGGGCGATGGCGACTGGCGCGCCGCCAACCAGGCGGCGATCCGATCGACCCAATATGCGCTGGCCCATGCCGAAAAGCCGGTGA
The DNA here is from genome assembly GCF_049472635.1 of Sphingobium salicis subsp. salicis. Lineage (NCBI taxonomy): Bacteria > Pseudomonadati > Pseudomonadota > Alphaproteobacteria > Sphingomonadales > Sphingobiaceae > Sphingobium > Sphingobium salicis. The sequence goes on along the minus strand of NZ_JAYRCS010000001.1, from coordinate 583,039 downwards.
TCGCGGCAATCGACGGCGATTGTGTCGGCGGCGGATGCGGGCTGGCGATCGCCTGCGACCTGCGCATCGCGGCGCCGACCGCACGGCTGGGCATCACCCCGGCCAAGCTCGGCATCGTCTATTCGCTGTTCGACACCCGCCTGCTGGTCGATCTGGTCGGGCCGGCGCGGGCCAAGCGCATCCTGTTCACCGGCGCGCTGCACGATGCGGAGGCGGCCCTTGCCATCGGCCTGGTCGACGAGATCGCGGCCGATCCGCTGGCCGCCGCCGACGCACTGGCGCGCGAGATTGCCGCCAATGCCCAGCATAGCGTGCGCGCGTCCAAGGCGATGGTTCGCCGCATCCTCGACGGACAGGCGGATGACGACATGGTGACGCTGGAAATGTTCCGCGACGCCTTCACCTATCCCGACTTTGCCGAAGGCGTCGCAGCGTTCCGCGAGAAGCGGAAACCGCGTTTCTGATCCAGGTTATGCAGTTTCCCGCTCGGCCCGCCGCAACCGTTACGCTCTCTTAACCATCGACATTTACCGGAAAATGCAGGATGGCGCTCCTGCATGACGCGACGTCATGCCGTCATGCTGCACAAAGGATCGGTCGCGCTTCGTGGGTGAGAATTTCGCCTTCTTCCTGCCCATCATGATGGCCAGCTTCGGCGTCGCCTTCCTCATCGTCTGGGGCTGGGGCGCGCGGGAAGCCGGCTGGTGGAGCGGCGCCTTCTTCAACGTCGCCATGGGCTTTGCCGTGCCGGTCGCGTTCGACTTCCTGCCGACGGACCTGTGGGGCATCGTCGCCGACATCGCCTTTGCCACCGGCTTCCTGCTGTTCAGCCAGGCGCTGCTGACGCGCTGGCGCCCCAATTGGGTGCTGGGGCTGCGCATCGCCATCTGGGCGATATCGATCCTGATCTGCAGCTTTGCGGTGATGCGGGACATCGTCCCGCTGGAACTGGTGTCGTCCGACTTCGGCTGCTTCCTGCTGATTTCCATCCCGCTGATCGCCGGACGCGGCCAGTTGCGCGGCTGGCCCGATCGCGCCCTCTATGCTGCCGTCACCCTGGTGGCCCTCGACAACCTGCTGCGCGGCAGCAGCGTGTCCTTCACCCTGCCCGGCGGCGTAGCGTTCCGCGACAGCCAATATGCCTTCCTGATGCAGGCGCTGGCCTGCATGTTCGGCCTGTTCCTGGCCCTCTCCGCACTCGCGGCGGCCATGCAGGACGTGCTCACCCGCTATCGCCATGATGCCCATGTCGATCCGCTGTCCGGCCTGCTCAATCGCCGCGGGTTCGAGGAAGCGGTGGCGCGCCATGATGCCAGCGGCAGCCTGATCGCCTGTGACATCGACCATTTCAAGCGGGTCAACGACGCCCATGGCCATGGGCTGGGCGACCGGGTGATCGTCGCGCTGGCCGATGCGCTGCGCGCACTGGCCCCGGCCGATGCCGTCATCGCCCGCTTCGGCGGCGAGGAGTTCATCCTCTTCCTGCCCGGCGCAGACCCTGCCATGGCGACCGGCATTGCCGACGCGATCCGGCTGCGCTTTGCCGAACAGGCGGCAAGCCGGCTTGGCCTGCCCGGCCCGCTCACCGCCAGCTTCGGCCTCACCAGCCTGCACCGCGCCGACCGCTCGATCCATGACGCGATCGCACGGGCCGACAGCGCGCTCTATGAAGCGAAGGAAAAGGGCCGCAACCGCGTCGCCATTCGGCCCGCGCTGGCGCCCGCCGGCGATGCTCAGTCGAGCCGCGCCATCGCCTGAAGAAAAGCGTCGCGCGCGGCCTGGCGCTTGAGCCGCCGGCGTCGCAGCAGGATGGCGACCGCGCCGAAAGGCAGGCACACCGCCAGCCCCAACGCCGTCTGCGGCAATATCTGCAACGTCATTTCGGGATGGCGAACGATCGCGATGATGTCGGCCAGCGCGGTCAGCACCGAAAAGATGATCCATAGCGCAAAGAACAACCGCTCAGGATTGGCCGACGGCACCGACTGGCTAGAGGGAAATTGGTTCATGCGCGTCCGATAGAACAGCGCGCGTCCTTCCCCAAAAGAAAAAGGCCCCCGCTTGGCGGAGGCCCCTTCCCTTATCCTGCGATAGCGCAGTCGATCACATGTGGATCGGCTTGCCGGTCACGGCCATCGCCGCTTCCTTGATCGCTTCGCTGTGCGTCGGGTGCGCGTGGCAGGTGTAAGCGATGTCTTCGCTCGATGCGCCGAATTCCATGGCCTGCGCCGCCTGGGCGATCATCGTGCCGGCGACGGTGGCGATGATCCACACGCCCAGCACCTTATCGGTTTCGGCGTCGGCGATGATCTTCACGAAGCCGTCGGGCTCGTGATTGGTCTTGGCACGGCTGTTCGCCATCATCGGGAACTTGCCGACCTTGACGGCGCCACGTTCCTTGGCGGCTTCCTCGGTCAGGCCCACGCCCGCGATTTCCGGCTTGGTGTAAACCACCGAGGGGATCACGTCATGGTTCACGATGCCGGTCAGGCCCGCGATATTCTCGGCGACGGCAATGCCCTCGTCCTCGGCCTTGTGCGCCAGCATCGGGCCGGGGATGACGTCACCGATCGCCCAGACGCCCGGAACCTTGGTGCCGAACTCATGATCGGTCTCGATCTGACCGCGCGCGTTCAGCTCCAGGCCGATCTTGTCGAGGCCCAGGCCTTCGGTGTTGGGACGGCGACCGATCGACACCAGAACGACGTCCGCTTCGATCTTCTCGGCTTCGCCACCGGCGGCGGGTTCGACGGTCAGGGTCACGCCCGACTTGCCGACTTCGGCGCCGGTCACCTTGGTGCCGAGCTTATATTCGAAGCCCTGCTTCTTGAAGATTTTGTTGGCTTCCTTGCGGACTTCGCCGTCCATGCCGGGCAGGATCTGGTCGAGATATTCGACCACGGTCACCTTGGCGCCCAGGCGCTTCCACACCGAACCCAGTTCCAGACCGATGACGCCGCCACCGACGACGACCAGATGACCCGGAACCTTGTCCAGTTCCAGCGCGCCGGTCGAATCGACGATCTTGCCGCCTTCATTGTCCACGGCCACGCCGGGCAGCGGGGCGACCGACGAGCCGGTGGCGATGACGATGTTCTTCGCCGTCACCTTCTCGCCATTCACTTCGACGGTGTTGGCGCCGGTGAAGCTGGCCAGGCCCTTGAGCCAGGTCACCTTGTTCTTCTTGAACAGATATTCGATGCCGCCGGTCAGGCCCTTGATGGCATCGACGCGCTGGCCCTGCATGGTGGGCAGGTCCAGGCTCATCTTGTCGATCTTGACGCCCAGCTTGGCGAGCGCGCCGTTGGCGGCCTCGTCATAGAGTTCCGAGGCGTGCAGCAGCGCCTTCGACGGGATGCAGCCGACGTTGAGGCAGGTGCCGCCCAGCGTCTCGCGGCTTTCGGCGCAGGCGGTCTTCAGGCCCAGCTGCGCAGCGCGGATCGCGGCGACATAGCCACCTGGGCCAGCACCGATAACCAGGACGTCATAATCGAAATCGGACATGGGGTTTTCCCTTCTCCAGTCATGCCAGCCTAACTGGCATCGCTCTGCCCCAAATCAAGGGCAAGAGGCGCCCCGGCCGAAGCCGGGGCAACAATAAATGGTGATTATTACAGGTCGATCAGCAGACGGGTCGGATCCTCGATCGCGTTCTTGACCGCGACAAGGAAGGTCACCGCTTCACGACCGTCGATCAGACGATGGTCATAGCTGAGCGCCAGATACATCATCGGGCGGATCACGATCTGACCGTTACGGACGACCGGGCGGTCCTCGATGCGGTGCAGGCCCAGAACCGCCGACTGGGGCGGGTTGATGATCGGGCTGGACAGCAGCGAACCGAACACGCCGCCGTTGGAGATGGTGAAGGTGCCGCCCTTCATATCTTCCATCGTCAGCTTGCCTTCCTTGGCCTTCTTGCCGAAGCCGCCGATGGTCTTTTCAATGGCAGCGACGCTCAGGCTTTCCGCATTGCGGATGACCGGAACGACCAGGCCGGTCGGGGCCGAGACGGCGACCGAGATGTCGGCGAAGTCGTTATAGACGATCTCGTCGCCTTCGATCTGCGCGTTGACGCCCGGAATGTCCTTCAGCGCCATGCAGACGGCCTTGGTGAAGAAGCCCATGAAGCCCAGACGGACGCCATGCTTCTTCTCGAACAGATCCTTGTACTTGGCGCGCGCCTCGATGACGTTGGTCATGTCGACGTCGTTGTACGTGGTCAGGAGGGCAGCGTTGTTCTGCGCTTCCTTCAGACGCTTGGCGACGGTCTGGCGCAGGCGAGTCATCTTGACGCGTTCCTGCTTGCGGCTGGGGCCAGCGGCCGGGGCGTCGGCGGCAGGCGCCGAAGCCGGGGTCGCGGCAGCCGCCTTGGCAGTGCCGGCGGCGACGGCGGCCATGACGTCGTCCTTGGTCAGACGGCCGTCCTTGCCGGTGCCCTTGATCTTGCTCGGGTCAAGACCATGCTCCAGCACCAGGCGGCGGACCGCCGGCGACAGCGTCAGGCTGCCGCCCTCTTCGTCGTCCGATGCAGCCGGGGCCGAAGCGGCCGGCGCGGGTGCAGCGGCTTCCGCCTTGGCGGCGGGAGCAGCGGCAGCAGCCGGTGCGGCAGCAGCGGCACCGCCTTCGTTCACATAAGCCAGCAGCGCGCCGACCTCGACCGTGTCGCCTTCCTTGGCGACCAGATCACCCATGACACCGGCGACCGGCGAGGGCACGTCGACCGCGACCTTGTCGGTTTCCAGGCTGACGATCGGCTCGTCGGCCTTGACCGCTTCACCCGGCTTCTTGAGCCACTGACCGACGGTTGCTTCGGTAACGGATTCGCCCAGCGTGGGGACTTTGACTTCGGTTGCCATGTGCTTTCTCAGCCTTTCTTCTGGCGACGGATTTCTTCACGAACGCTGTGACCCAGCGCATCGGCGACGAGGGCGCCCTGTTCGGACACATGGCGCGAGGCCAGGCCCGTGGCAGGCGATGCCGAAGCCTTGCGGCCGGCATAGCGGGCGCGCTTGGGCGCCTTGCCGGCCTTGGCCAGCGCTTCCTCGATATAGGGTTCGACGAAGGACCAGGCGCCGTTGTTGCGCGGTTCTTCCTGACACCAGACGACGTCTTCCAGATTGGTCATGCGCTCGATGCGCGTGGCCAGTGCGTCAGTGGCGAACGGATAAATCTGTTCGATACGGACGATCTGGGTGTTGGCATCGCCGGCGGCGTCGCGGGCTTCCATCAGGTCGTAGAAGACCTTGCCCGAGCAGAGCACCAGGCGCTTGGTATCCTTGTCGGCCGAACCATTGGGGTCCGACAGGATGCGCTTGAAGTGCGTTTCGCCCAGGAAGTCCTCGGCCTTGCTGACGGCGGCCTTGTGACGCAGCAGCGACTTGGGCGCCATGATGATGAGCGGCTTGCGGAAGGGCCGCAGCATCTGGCGACGCAGCGCGTGGAAGTAATTGGCCGGGGTCGTGATGTTCGCGACCTGGATATTGCCTTCGGCGCAGAGCTGCAAATAGCGTTCCAGACGCGCCGAGCTATGCTCCGGGCCCTGGCCTTCATAGCCGTGCGGCAGCAGGCAGACGAGGCCGTTGGAGCGCAGCCACTTGGTTTCCGACGACGCGATATACTGGTCGAAGATGATCTGCGCACCGTTGGCGAAATCGCCGAACTGCGCTTCCCAGATCACCAAGCTCTTCGGGTCCGCCAGGGCGAAACCATATTCGAAGCCCAGCACACCATATTCGGACAAAGGCGAGTCCAGCACTTCGAAACGGCCATGCGGCACGGTCGAAAGCGGGATATACTTGGCCTCGGTGTCCTGGTCGGTCCAGACCGCGTGACGCTGGCTGAAAGTGCCGCGACCCGAGTCCTGACCCGACAGGCGAACGCCATAGCCTTCCGACAGCAGCGAACCGAAGGCCAGGGCCTCACCGGTCGCCCAGTCGAAATTGGCACCCGACTTGAACATCTCGGCCTTGGCATCCAGCACGCGCTTCAGCGTCTTGTGGACATTATGGCCTTCGGGAACCGTGGTCAGCGTGCGGCCCAGGCTGTCGAACAGCTTCTGGTTGATCGCCGATTCCACGCTCTGGCGCGCGGTTTCGGCATCGGCCGGCTTGTGCAGGCCCGACCAGCGACCAGCGAACCAGTCGGCCTTGTTGGCCTTGTAGCTCTTGGCGGCTTCGAACTCGTCTTCCAGATGGGCGACGAACTCGTCGGTCGAACCGGAGACGAACGCATCGTCCACCACGCCTTCCGCCTTCAGGCGCGCGGCATAAATGTCGCTGACCGGCGGATGCTGACGGATTTCCTTGTACATCAGCGGCTGGGTGAAGCCCGGCTCGTCGCCTTCGTTATGACCGAAGCGGCGATAGCACCACATGTCGACGACGACGTCGCGATGGAATTTCTGGCGATATTCCATGGCGAGCTTGGTCGCAAAGGTCACGGCTTCGGGATCGTCGCCATTGACGTGCAGGATCGGTGCCTGGACACCCTTCGCCACGTCCGACGGATAGGGCGAGCCGCGCGAGAATTGCGGGCTGGTGGTGAAGCCGATCTGGTTGTTGATGATGAAGTGAACGCAGCCGCCGGTGTTGTAGCCGCTGACGCCCGAGAAGCCGAGGCATTCCCAGACGATGCCCTGGCCGGCAAAGGCCGCGTCGCCGTGGATCAGCACGGGCAGAACCTGCTCATGCTTGGTGAGGTCGTCGCGGAAGGTCTGCTGCGCGCGGACCTTGCCCAGCACCACCGGATCGACGGTTTCGAGGTGCGACGGGTTGGGAACCAGCGACATATGGACCTTGACGCCGTCGAACTCACGGTCGGTCGAGGTGCCGAGATGATATTTCACGTCGCCCGAACCACCCACGTCTTCGGGATTGGCGGTGCCGCCCGAGAATTCGTGGAAAATGACGCGGAAGCCCTTGGCCATGACGTTGGCAAGGACGTTCAGGCGGCCGCGATGGGCCATGCCGAACACGATCTCGCGCACGCCCGATGCGCCACCATATTTGATGACCGCTTCGAGCGCGGGGATCATGGACTCGCCGCCGTCGAGACCGAAGCGCTTGGTGCCGACATATTTGCGGCCCAGGAACTTCTCATACTGCTCGCCCTGGATGACCTTGGCGAGGATCGCCTTCTTGCCCTCGGGCGTGAAGTGGATTTCCTTGTCCTTGCCTTCCAGGCGTTCCTGCAGGAAGCGGCGCTCTTCGACGTCCGCGATATGCATATATTCAAGGCCGACATTGCCGCAGTAATTCTGGCGCAGGATCGTCACGATCTCCGCGACGGTCGCATATTGCAGGCCCAGCGTGCCGCCCAGGAAGACCTTCTTCGACGCGTCGGTCAGGCCATGATATTCCGGGGTCAGGTCCGCCGGCAGGTCACGCTTGGCCAGGCCCAGCGGATCGAGATTGGCGGCCAGATGACCGCGCACGCGATATGTGCGGATCAGCATCTGCGCGCGGATTGCGTCCTCGGCAGCCGATGCGATATCGGCCTCGGAAACAGCGGCACCCTGCGCCTTTGCAGCAGCCTTCACGGCCACCTGCATCTGCGTCGGGTCCATCGCCCCGGTCAGGTCGTCGGTGTCCGCCAACGGCCAGTTGGGGCGTGCCCAGCTCGGCCCCTGTTCGATCTCGAAATCCTGGTTCTCGTAACCCATCGTCTTGTGTCCCATGCATGCCGCGTGCAGTCGCGGAGCGGGAAAGTGCGGCCGGGGTGCAGCCCGGCCGCGTTTCCATATCATATTTTAAAGGCGGATCAGCCCTTCAGCACTTCCAGCAGGGTCTCGCCCAGCAGGCTCGGGCTGGCAGCGACCTTGATGCCGGCCGCTTCCATCGCCGCGATCTTGCTTTCCGCGTCGCCCTTGCCGCCCGACACAATCGCGCCGGCGTGGCCCATGCGACGGCCCGGAGGCGCCGTGCGACCCGCGATGAAGCCGGCCATCGGCTTCTTGCGGCCCTTCTTGGCTTCGTCGATCAGGAACTGGGCAGCCTGTTCTTCCGCGTCGCCGCCGATTTCACCGATCATGATGATCGATTCGGTGGCGTCGTCGGCCAGGAACAGTTCCAGCACGTCGATGAAGTTGGTGCCGTTGACCGGGTCACCGCCGATGCCGACGGCCGTGGTCTGGCCCAGGCCCGCATTGGTGGTCTGGAACACGGCTTCATAGGTCAGCGTGCCCGAACGCGACACGACGCCGACCGAACCCTTCGAGAAGATGTTGCCGGGCATGATGCCGATCTTGCATTCGCCGGGCGTCAGCAGGCCGGGGCAGTTCGGGCCGATCAGGCGCGACTTCGAACCCGACAGGGCGCGCTTCACCTTGACCATGTCCAGAACCGGGATGCCTTCGGTGATCGCGACGATCAGCGGGATTTCGGCATCGATCGCTTCCAGGATCGAGTCGGCCGCGAACGGCGGCGGAACATAGATGACCGAGGCGTCGGCGCCGGTCTTCGACTTGGCTTCGGCAACGGTGTCGAACATCGGCAGACCGATGTGGGTCGTGCCGCCCTTGCCGGGGGTCACGCCGCCAACCATCTGCGTGCCATAGGCAAGAGCGGTTTCGGTGTGGAAGGTGCCGGTGGCACCGGTCATACCCTGGGTGATGACCTTGGTGTTCTTGTTCACCAGAATGGACATATGTGTCCCTTTATTCTCTGTGGACGTGGCACTTGGGTCTAAAGCGACCCGTCCCAGGCTGCGCACTTACCTGGAACGGGACGGTGCAAGCTGGTTGGCTCAGGCGAGCGAGGGATCGATACCCTTGCAGGCTTCCAGCAGTTCCTTGACGGCGTCGACCGACACCTGAAGGTTCGCCTTGGCTTCGTCGTTCAGCTCGATCTCGATGACCTGCTCGACACCATCCTTGCCGATGATGACCGGCACACCGACATAGAGATTGTCGACGCCATACTGGCCGGTCAGGTTCGCGGCGCAGGGCAGCAGGCGCTTCTTGTCGCCCAGATAGGCTTCGGCCATGGCGATCGCGCTGGTGGCGGGCGCATAGAAGGCCGAACCGGTCTTGAGCAGCGCGACGATCTCGCCGCCGCCCGAACGGGTGCGCTTGACGATGGCGTCGATGCGCTCCTGGGTCGAACGGCCCTGCTTGATCAGGTCGGGAACCGGGATGCCGGCGACGGTCGAATATTCGATCACCGGAACCATGGTGTCGCCATGGCCGCCGAGCACGAAGCTGGTGACGTCCTTGGCCGACACGTTGAATTCTTCCGCCAGGAAGTGGTTGAAGCGCGAGCTGTCCAGAACGCCGGCCATGCCGACGACCTTGTTCGCGGGCAGGCCCGAAAATTCGCGCAGCGCCCAGACCATCGCGTCGAGCGGGTTGGTGATGCAGATGACGAAGGCGTCGGGCGCGTTGGCGGCGATGCCCTCGCCCACGGCCTTCATGACCTTGAGGTTGATGCCCAGCAGGTCGTCGCGGCTCATGCCCGGCTTGCGGGCGACACCGGCGGTGACGATGATGACGTCCGCGCCCGCGATATCGGCATAGTCGTTGGAACCGGTGATCTTCGCATCGAAGCCTTCGACCGAGGCGCACTGCGACAGGTCAAGAGCCTTGCCCTGGGGAACGCCTTCGACGACGTCGAACAGGACGATGTCACCGAGTCCCTTGAGAGCCGCGAGATGCGCGAGCGTGCCGCCGATATTGCCAGCGCCAATGAGCGCGATCTTCTTACGGGCCATATGCAATCATCCTCCAAGATGTGAACTCTGGAATTGTCAGTGCGCCTACGCCCATATTGTGGGGGTTTCAACCAAACAAAGCCCCCTGCCGCAAATTATCTTTGCAATTCATTCGCAGTTGCATTAGAGGCTTTTTCACACCCTGTCGCTCCTGGTCTCCTACCCTGGACCTAGAGCCTTCCCTGCAGCGGTAGCCTGCCGGATGCTTCCCAAGTGGAAGCATCCGGTCTGTTTTTCCGTAAGAAAGTTGCGCCCTGATGAACGTCGACGCAAGCGGCGATAGGGCGAAATGCGCGCACGACGGGGTGCGCCGCGCTTATTTGGGGCCGTGGCCCAGCGCGAGATAATCGTCGGACTGCATTTCCATCAGCCGCGACACGGTCCGCTCGAATTCGAACGCCCCATCCCCTTCGGGATAGAGTCGCATCGGCTCGGCATCGGCCGAGGCGAGCAATTTGACCTTATATTCGTAGAGCGAGTCGATCAGCGTGACGAAGCGCGCTGCCTCGTTGCGCTTCTCCGGCCCCAGCACCGGAATGCCGACGATGATGACCGTATGATATTTGCGCGCGATCGCCAGATAGTCGGGCGCGCCGCGCGCCTCGACGCACAGCCGCTTGAACGAGAAGACGGCAACGCCCTTCAGGCTCTTGGGCACATGCATGGTGCGCCCGCCCTGAACGACGATCTCCTCCGAGGGCACCTTGGCCCGGTCCTCGACCGAAAAGTCGGTCAGGCGGAAAAAGGCCTCCGACAGCGCCCTGGTCGCCTCCGGCCCATTGGGCACATGCCACAGCTTCGAGTCGCCCAGGCGGTCGCGGCGATAATCGACCGGACCGTTCAGCGTCATCACGTCCAGCTTGGCCTTGATGAGGTCGATGAAGGGCAGGAAGAGCTGGCGGTTGAGGCCATTCTTGTAGAGTTCGTCCGGCTCGCGGTTGGAGGTGGTGACGATCGTCACCCGCTTTTCCAGCAGCCCCGTGAACAGGCGCGACATGATCGCCGCATCAGCCATATTGTTGACGACCATCTCGTCGAAGCAGAGCAGCCGCGCCTCTTCGGCCAGCGACTCGACCACCGGCGGGATCGGATCGCCCGACTCGGACTTGCGCGCCTCGGCCAGGCGGGCATGCACGTCGAGCATGAATTCATGGAAATGGGCGCGCTTCTTGCGCTGCACATGGACCGTGTCGAAGAACAGGTCCATCAGCATCGACTTGCCGCGCCCGACCCCGCCCCACATGTAGAGGCCCCGCGGCGGCTCGGGCTGCTTGCGCAGCAGCTTCCACAGCGTCGAGCCACGCGCCGGCGTCGCTTCCAGATCATGCTGAAGCTGGTCGAGTCGCACGGCGGCGGCACGCTGGTCCGGGTCGGGCCGCAATTCGCCAGCCGCGACCAGCGCATCATAACGGGCGATAACGCTGGTCACTGCGCCTTGGGCGCCTTGCGCAGCGTGGCGGTGGACGCCGCGACCGGCTCGCCCTCCTGGGTGATCAGCATGCGCAGGAACATGAGGCGCCCGGTCTCGCGCAGCAATTCCACCTCGGCCAGCAGGTCGGGACCGACCTTGCCCGCGCCCAGATATTGCATCGACAGGTCGATGGTCACGCCGTTCACCTGATCGCGATAACCCATCGCCCACAGGCCGCCGAAATAGGCATGGTCGGCAAAGGCAGCGAGGAAGCCGCCATGCAGCGTATCGAGCCGGTTGCGGTGGCTGGTGCGGGTTTCCAGCGCGACATGCGCCTTCTTCTCGCCCAGCCCGCGCATATAACCGCGGCCGATGGCCTGCAGGAAGGTGTCGGGATGCGGATCGTGCCAGGCGGTCCAGCCCGACCATTTCCCTTCGTTCAGCGGACGCCCGCCTGCAACACCGTCGCTGGTCAACTTACAGCTGCCGTTCGACCATCATCTTCTTGGTCTCCGCGATCGCCTTGGCCGGGCTCAGGCCCTTGGGGCAGACGTTCGCGCAGTTCATTATGGTGTGGCAGCGATAGAGGCGGAAAGGATCTTCCAACTCGTCGAGGCGCTCGCCGGTAAACTCGTCGCGGCTGTCGGCCAGCCAGCGATAGGCCTGTAGCAGGATAGCCGGGCCCAGGAACTTGTCGCTGTTCCACCAGTAGCTGGGGCAGCTGGTCGAGCAGCAGGCGCACAGGATGCACTCATAAAGGCCATCCAGCTTCTCGCGATCGGCGGGCGACTGCAGCCGCTCCTTGCCGCTCGGCGCGGGGCTGACGGTTTGCAGCCAGGGCTTGATGCTGTTGTACTGGGCGTAGAAGTGGGTGAAGTCCGGCACCAGATCCTTGATGACGTCCATGTGCGGCAGCGGGGTGATCTGCACCTGCTTGCCGGCGCACTCGTCGATCGCAGTGGTGCAGGCCAGGCCGTTCTTGCCGTTCATGTTCATCGAACAGGAACCGCAAATGCCTTCGCGGCACGAACGGCGGAAGGTCAGGGTCGAGTCATACTCGTTCTTGATCTTCAGCAGCGCGTCGAGAACCATCGGGCCGCAATTGTCGAGATCGATCTCGAACGTGTCGTAGCGCGGATTCTCGCCCGAGTCCGGATCGTAGCGATAGACCTTGAAGCTGCGGACATTGGTCGCGCCCTCGGGCGCCTTGTGGGTCACGCCCTTGCCGCTGATCTTGCTGTTCTTGGGCAAAGCAAATTCGGCCATCGCTCGTCGAGCCTCTTCGTCGATGTCTGTCTGATGGGGGTCCGCATAACGAAAAATCTGCAAAGGTCCAGCACTGAGACCATGATTCTGCCCCGGCGGGCCTTGTTGCAAATCGATTGCAAATAATCATTGCCGAAGAGGGGCTTCGGCTTGCGTCCCGCGCCAGCCACGCTAGAGCGACCTCGTTTCGCCCCCCCTCGCATTGCGACGCGGGGCGAAGTAAAGCAAACGCAGGTCATGCCCCTGCGGCGGCGAATATCTGTGGGGACCGCCTTCATTGCCGATCGACATCGCCTTTCTTGCCATCGCCGAAGCGCAGCAGGTGTTTCACTGGCTGCCGGCCGCCCTTGAACTGGGCAAGCGCGCGGATGTGCGCGTCCATATACTCTCGCCCTCGCGCCTGATTCTCGATCTGGTCGCCAGCTATGATCCTGAAGGGCGGCTCGACCTCATCAAGCTGCGCCGCCCCTCGACCAAGCCCGATTCCCTGTTCCGCCTGCCCTCGCGGCTGGCGACGCTGCTGCTCAACTATCGCGCCATCGCCCGCTTCCCGACGCTGGTGACGACGGAGATTACCAGCGCCTGGCTGAAACGAGTGCCCGGCTTTGCCACCCGCCTGATCCTGATCAAGCATGGCGCGGGCGACCGGGCGGGCGGTTACAAGCAGCGCCACGCCGATTTCGACCTGACCATCGTCGCGGGCGAGAAGGACCGGCGGCGGATGATCGAATATGGCCTTTGCACCGAAACCAATTGCCTGGTCGGCGGCTATGCCAAGTTCGAACTGCGCGCGCCGCGCCGCGCCTTGTTCGACGATGACAAGCCGGTACTGCTCTACAATCCGCATTTCGACCCGGAGCTGTCCTCCTGGGTCAGGCACGGGCCGCAGGTCATGGCCGCGCTCGAAGCGCTGCGGGGCTGGAACATCATCATCGCGCCGCATGTGAAGCTCGCCCGCCGCGTCCCGCCGATCCACAGCGACAGCCCGCATATCCGTGTCGACATGGGCAGCCGCCACTCGATCGACATGAGCTACACGACCAGCGTCGACGCCTATCTGGGCGACGTGTCGAGCCAGGTTTACGAGTTTCTGCTCACCCCCCGCCCCTGCATCTTCCTCAACCTCGACCATCATGACTGGCGCGAGGATCAGGCCTTCGCCCATTGGCGTCTGGGCCAGGTGATCGACCGCGCCGATGCGCTTCAGGGCGCGCTCGATCGGGCAGCGGACTTGCAACCGGGCCTGGTTGCTGCTCAGGAAGCGGCAATGCAGGATAGTATCGATCTTTCTCCGGTCCCCGCCTCGCAGCGGCAGACCGCCCTCATCCTCGATTTTGCGCAGAAGGCACAGGCATGATGCAGACGATCAGCACCACCCTCGGCCCGGTTCGCCTGCTCGGCGAGAACGCGACCCCGATCTGGGGCATGTCCAACGCCGAACGCAATCGCCGCATGGCGGAAAGCGCAGCCAAGAATGGCAGCACGCTGGCGCCGGGCCATGAACTGGTCTTCAACCTCGCCTATGCCTTCGACCCGCTGCTGCTGCGGCTGGTGCTGGAAACGCCCGGCACCATGTTCGCCTGGGCCGGCCAGCCGATCGTCGGCCAGGTGCCTGCCGGCAGCGATCCGATGCAGGCCAGCAACCTCATCGACCTGTCGGACGGGCGCAAGCTCTACAATCGTCAGCTGCGCAAGCTGGAACAGCCGATGGTGCGCGAACTGGTGCCCCAGACCCGCAAGGCGATCGAGCGGCAAAGCTATTTCGGCGCCTATAAGGGCGTAACCGACCTGCTGACCAAATATCTCTGGCCCGAACTGGCGCTGATCCTGACGCGCATCGCCGCGCAGCTGAAGATGACGCCGAACATGGTGTCGGTGATCGGCGTGACGCTGTGCCTGGTCGCCACCTTCCTGTTCGCCAAGGGGCTGTTCTGGACCGGCTTCCTGTGCGGCTTCATCTTCATGGTGCTGGACACGGTGGACGGCAAGCTCGCGCGCTGCACCATCACCTCGTCCAAATGGGGCAATGTGATCGACCATGGCGTCGACCTGGTCCACCCGCCCTTCTGGTGGTATTTCTGGGGCACGGGCCTCACCTATTGGGGGCTGGGCCTGTCGGCCGGCACCTTCACCTTCATCATGACCGCCGTGATCGCTGGCTATATCCTCCAGCGCCTGATCGAAGGGATGTTCCTCAAGGACTTCAAGATGGATATCCATGTCTGGCGTCCATTCGACAGCCAGTTCCGCCTGATCACCGCCCGCCGCAACCCGAACATGGTGATCCTGTTCGTGGCGCTGCTGTTCGGCCGGCCCGACATCGGCCTGATCGCGCTTGCCTGGTGGACCATCATCTCGCTGGTCGTCCATGCCGTGCGCCTGGCCCAGGCCTATATCGTCCACCGCTCCGGCCGGCCGATCGTCAGCTGGATGGACGAAGCGGAAGCCGCGGCATGAACGCCACCATCGCGAAATTCGGCTGGCCCGCCACGCTGGTGGCCGAATTCGACCATTGGGTCGTGCTGCTGCGCCCGGCCCAGCCGACGCTGGGATCGCTGGTGCTGGCGGCCAAGAGCGACGCGACCGCGTTCGGCGACCTGCCGGGCGCCGCCCATGCCGAACTCAAGACCGTCACCGCTGCGATCGAGGCTGCGCTGACCCGCGCGGTGGGCTATGCCAAGATCAATTATCTGATGCTGATGATGGTCGACCCGCATGTCCATTTCCACGTCATCCCCCGCTATGACGGGGAACGCAGCGCCGCCGGCCTGACCATCGCCGATGCCGGCTGGCCGGGCCAGCCCGACCTTGGCAGCGCGGTCAAGATTGACAGCGAAGCTGACACGGCGCTGCGCGATTGGCTCAAGGGCCATTTCTCCCTCTGACCGAACGGATCAGGGCCGAAAGGTCAGGCTCAGCACGAAGCGGTTGGATTCCTGCCCCAGATTATATTCGGCCTGCATCGCCCAATGACTGGACAGTTCCAGATTGGCGCCGGCGATGCCGGCCCAGGGGCGGCGGCTCGACAGGTCGACCTTGTAGCGCAGGCCGACACCATCGCCGTCCTCGAACAAAGGGCCACTGCGCACCAGCCCCGACACGGTGACATCCATGTCGAAATAATTGGCGCCGACATAGGGTGTCAGGATCGTGTCGCCGCCCAGCGAGACGCGCGGGCCGGCCCGTGCCGCGATGTTGGTCATCTGCATGTCGGACCGGTCCTTCTTCGCCACGCTGATCGTCTTGGCGAGGGACAGGGCGGCAAACCAGCTGTTGCTGCCATAACCCAGGATGCTGCCGAAGGTGAAGGAGGTGTTGTCGACATCCGCCTTGAAGGGCAGCTGGCTATGACCGCAGGGCTTGGCCGGGCGACAGAAGGGGAAAGGCACGAAGGCATCGAGATCGATGTCGACGCCGACATCGACATGCCCCTTCACCTTGCCGATGCCGGCGAACAGGTTGAGGAAGGGAAACAGCCAGACATCCGCCTTGAACTCGCTGTTGCTGGTCCGGCTTTCCATCTCCGTCGTCGTGACGAAGGGCACCTGTAGCAGCGACGCGCCCTCTGGCGGATCCTCGCCCTTGGCAATGGCGACTGCCAGGTTCCGGCTGTTCATATGCTGAACATTGTGGATCAGCATGCCGCTGGCGCCCAGCGCGCGCTGGATATGATAGCCACGTTCTATCGCCGCGCGTCCGCCGATCGGCAGCAGCGGATATGTCCTGCGCTCGGGCGGGGGCTCCACCGCCCCTTCTGCGGGCGCAACGGGCATCGGCGTGTCGGTCGTCCCGCTGACGGGATCGGCGCTGGTCGCAACCTGGGTAATGATCGGGACGGGCGGCGCTTCTTCTGCGCGGGCATGGCTCGCCACGCCCAGCGTCATGACCGATAGCAGCGTCAATCCTCGCATCGCCATCATCCCCTGTCCCCCGGCCCCGCGCCCCGCTCCTTCGGGCCGGGCAGACAATATGCGGAAAAGGCGCTCGCCTGGCTTCTGGGTATTTTCCCCCTTTTGCCTGCACATTTCCCCCGATGGTGCCGCCCCCGCCTTCCTCTAGGCTGGTCCGATATGACAGGGAGACATGGCGTGCGACACGCGCTGGCCGGCCCAAGCCTGATGATGTGCCTGGGCATGGCCCTTCCCGCCGCCGCCCAGAATACGCCATCGCGCGAGATCATGGATCAGGCGCAGAGCGTGCAGGCCGGCGAACCGGAGCCCGCGCCCGATGCCGCCCTGCCCCCGCCCAGCACCAAGCCGGACCTGGTGATCGCGCCGATCCCGCTGTCCAATCCGGCGATGGGCACCGGCCTCGCCGGTGCGGCCGTGCTCTATTATAATCCCAACGGATCGTCCCGCCCCTGGGTCAGCGGCTTTGGCGGCGGTTATACCAGCACCGATAGTTGGGGCCTGGGTGCATCGCACAACATGACATTGGCCGACGACTGGCTGCGCTTCCAGGGCTGGGCCGGCTATGGCGTCGCCAATCTGCGCTTCTACGGCATCGGCGCCAATGCCGGCGCGTCCAACCTGTCGATCAAGCTGCGCGACAAGGCCTTCGCCGCCATGGTCGACACCCAATATCAGATCTTCAGCAAGGGCTTCCTGCGCCACCTCTCCTTCGGCGCGCGCCTCTATTATCTCGACATGAACGCCCGCGTTTCGCTGCCGCTGCCCAATCATCCGAACCTGACGCCGCCCGCGATCGAGCGGCACAGCCAGATTGCGATGCTCGGCCCCTCCTTCACCTTCGACAGCCGCAACAATCCGGTCGATCCGCGCAAGGGCGTCTACACCACCGGTTCACTGACCTATGGCGCCGACTGGCTGGGCAGCGACTTCACCCATCACAAGCTGCAGATTGCAGGCAATGGCTATTTCCCGCTGGGGCGCGAGACCGTGCTGGTGGTGCGCAAGACGCTGTGCGAGGCGTCGGACGGCGCGCCCTATTATGACCTGTGCCTCTATGGCCAGAATGGCGACCTGCGCGGCTATGAAACCGGCCGCTATCGCGACCGCGCCAGTTGGGCGCTGCAGGGCGAGGTGCGCCAGCATCTGTTCGGCAAGATCGGCATGGTCGCCTTCGGCGGCATCGGCGGCATTGCGCGCAGCGGCAAGGATATCTGGAAACATACCAAGATGCTCCCCGCCGGCGGTTTCGGCCTGCGCTATCTCGCCTCGAAGGAGGCCAATGTGAATCTGCGGGCCGACATTGCCTGGGGCAAGGACGGCGCCGCCTTCTATTTCGGGATCGGGGAAGCCTTTTAGGTCGGGTAGACAGATCAGACGGTCGGCAAACGACCACTTGCGGCCATAGCGACGGCCTGTAAGCATGTCCAAGTGCAGACATCTAATCGTCCTTCCAGCCTTCGCTTTCGCGATCTCACTACCATTGACGTGTTCGTGGCGGCAGCATTTGGTATTGCTGTTTCAGAAGGCTTCGCCGAATTAGGATTCATAGCTGATGGTCCTGCCATCATCGCTGCGATGCTTTTCGCGGGATTGTATATATCAATCCGAATGTCATGGCCGCTTCGGCAAAAGCGTTGGTTCTGGCCATGGGTACTTGTAATCGCGGCATTTGACCTGATCGCGCTTATTGCCCTCAGACCCGGATTAAGTTGGGTGCCTGCTCTCACAATAAGTCCAGCGATCTTCCTCCAAGTTTGGGTCTTTTTACGAGGAGCCGAATGGCTCCACAATAAATCGCGTCGCTGAAAATAAGGTCCGCTATTCGCCTGATCGGCCATAAAAGCGGAATGTCCGATAACCACCCATTCCGGCCATTTGGCAGCCGCCGAATTGGCTACGCAACCCGGCGCTCACGCGCCGTAGCGCCCTTCTTCCACCCATTTCTCGGTCAGCGCATTGGCCGCATCGACATCCTGCGGGAAATCGACTTCTTGCCATTCCAGCCCCTCGATCGACACGGTGCCGACCCGGTTGCCCTTGGCGATGATGTCGATCGCGCGCAGATACCAGCGGGCGACGCCTTCGGGCGTGCGCATCATCTGGTCGACCTGGTTGCGGAAGATCGCCGGCCCTTCGCCCACGAACGCCAGCATGCCGATCGATTCGGCATTGGTGTCGGGCGGCAGCAGCCGCTTGCCGATATGGTGCAGGCGACCGGTCTCGTCCCGGTTCACCTTCATGTCGTCATCGTCATAGTCGCCGTCCGGCTTCACATCGACGGTGACGGTGATCGCGTCCTTCGCGCCCGTGACCAGCTTTGCCACGATCTCGTCCGACACGATCGTGTCGCCGTTCAGGATGATGAAGTCCTGGTCCATCTCCTCGCGCGCGATCCAGCAGCTGCCAAGATTGTCGGCGACCTGGAAGAAGGGATTGAACAGCGTGCGGATGCGCGCGCCGGTCTCGCGATAAAGCTGCAGCGCATGATCCTCGACCCGCTCGGTGCGGAAGCCGGTGACGACGACGATGTCGGTCACGCCATTGGCGACCAGCGCGGCGATCTGCCAGCTGATCAGGGTGCGACCGTTGAAGTCGATCATGCACTTGGGCACGTCACGGGTCAGCGGCAGCAGGCGCGAACCCTGGCCGGCGGAGAGGATGATGGCTTTCTTGATGGTCATGCCCGCGCTTTAGAGCGATTTCGCAGCGCAGGGAAGAGAAGGACGCATTTGCGCAATGCGCCGCCCTTCCCTAGATAGACGCCCGCCAGCAACAAACGGCGTGTCACGCGAAAGGCTCCTGTTCCGGTGAAGTTGAAGCGCGCAAAGGGTAGCAGCGCACAGGATGGCTTTGCCCGTATCCTGGCCAATACCGGCTGGTTGCTGGGCGGCAAGGGCGTGGGCGCGGTGCTGAGCCTTGCCTATCTCGCCATCGTCACGCGCACGCTGGGCGTCGCCGATTTCGGCCGCTTCGCGCTGGTGCTGAGCGCCGCCAACGTCATCAAGACGTTGGTGTCGTTCGACAGCTGGCAGATCGTCGTGCGCTATGGCCAGCCGCATCTGGCGGACGGCAACGGCAATGCGCTCAACCGGGTGCTGCGCTTCTGCATCCTGATCGATCTCGCCTCGGCCGTAGCTGGCGGCCTGATCGCCGCGATCATCATCCTCGCCTTCGGCAACCAGCTGCAACTGGGGCCGGGCATGGGGCTTCAGGCCTGGCTGTTCTGCATGGTGATGATGATCACCATCCGCTCCTCCCCCACCGGCATATTGCGCCTGTTCGACCGGTTCGATTCGGCCGCCGTCGCCGAAACCATGATCCCGGTCGGACGGATGATCGGCGCGGGCCTGGCCCTGGCCCTGATGCCCGGCATCACCGGCTTCCTGATCGCTTGGGGCGCCGCCGAACTGCTGTGCGCGGCGGCCTATTGGTATCTCGCCCTGCGCGAAGGCAAGGGTCGGCTCGGCAGCTGGACCGCCGGCCGGGCGCTCGATGCACGCCAGGAAAATCCCGGCATCGTCGGCTTCCTGGCCGCCACCAACCTGCAGACCAGCCTGTCCGCCATGGGACAGCAGGTCGCGGTTCTGGTCGTCGGCCTGTTCGTCGGGCCGGTGGGCGCGGGCCTCTATCGTCTCGCCAACCAGCTCGCCCAGTCGCTGACCAAGATTTCCAGCCTGCTCTCGCGCAGCATCTTCGTAGAATTGTCGCGCACCCAGTCCAGCCATGGCGTGGATGCGCTGCGGTCCCTGTTCCGCCGCACCAACCGGCTGGCGCTGATCGCCGGCGCCATCATCATCGCGCTGATCCTGACCATCGGCCATCCGCTGCTGGGCCTGATCGCGGGCAAGGAATTCCTGCCCGCCTATCCGCTGCTCATGCTGCTGGGCGTATCGGCCTGTATCGACCTGGTCGGCGTCAGCTATCGCCCGCTGCTGATGGCGACCGACCGTGCCGGCCTGTCGCTGCGCATCACCTTTGCCTCCACCCTGCTGCTGTTGGGGATGCAGGCGGTGCTGCTGCCGATGAACGGCACGATCGGCGCGGCGATCGCCAATATCGTCGCCTCGATCGCCGGCTTCCTGATGATGGGACTTGCCACCCGCCATGCGCTAGCGCTGCGTGATACGCTGCCGCCGAAGCCCGACGCGAACTGAGCGACACCAGCGCGCCATCCCTGGATCGAGGGGGGAGAGGAACGACGCGCTGGTGCCGCGCCCGGTTCAGCCTGATGAGACCGGGCTAGAGAAATTCAATAATATTTGAAGGCGGTTACCACCCCATTCTGGGTGCTGCACTTGAACGTCTTCTTGACCGTCTTCTGCTTGCCGTCCTTGTCGATCACGACATTGACCAGCGCGCGCACGGCGCCGCGGCTGTCGCTTTTCTTGTCGGTATCCTCGACCTCGCGCAGGGTGACGTCGATCACGCCCTTCTTCGCGCCCTGGGCCTTGGCTTCGTTCAGGCAGGCCGCGACCGATACGTCGCGGGAATCGCCGCTGACCGGGGTGACCGGCGTCGGCGCCGGCGGCGCTGCTTCGGGCGCTGTCTGTGCCATCAGGACGAGGGTGGCGGGCAACAATGCCGCCAGGGGCAGAATCTTGCGCATGCGGGTGCTCCCTTCATCGGGCCCATCTGCCGGGTCCGATTGTTTCTAGCATGCAGCCACAGCGCGCGGCATCGGGAATAACCCGATAGGGAAACGCCCCGCCCCTTAGCGCGCGAGGATGGATTCGATCAGCACGATGTCGTCGGGCTTGTCGGCGTCGATGCAGGCTTCCGCCTGATCCATCGCCACCAGCCGCGCGGTCAGGCCGAAACGCCGCCCCACCCGCGCGATGCCGCCGCGCAGGGTCAGGATGCGCAGCAGCGCGCCGACCAGCGCAAGCGGGCCAAAGGCGGACAGGATCTTCCACCCCTTCTTCCGGTCCTGCTCGACATCCTGCCACAGCGCGATCACCGGGCGCGCTTTGGCGCTGCCGAACCAGAAGATGTTCGCGCCCGACCACCAGCCGTCGCGGAACTTGAGCCAGGTGCGGCGCGACTGCGGATAATGGGCCAGCAGGGTCGCCTTCTCGACCATGGCGACGGCGATGTCGGCGCCCGTCGCCTCCGCCACGAACTGGTCCAGCATCGCCGCGTCGAGCAGCACATGGTCCGCCGTCGTCATCAGCAGCGGGAAAGGCAGGTCCGCCTTCTCCATCAGTTCCAGCAGCGAGGAGGCGATGCCCTTGCCGCCGCGCTCGAACCGCACGCGCGGATCGCTGGCTAGCCAGGCGGTGGCCGGATCATCGGCGAAATATTCGGGATTCTGCGTCAGCACCACCAGCTGGCCGATCGCCGGATGGGCGAGCAAGGCGCGCGCCGGGCGGTTGATCATCGGCTCGCCTGCGACCGGCACCAGCGGCTTGACCGGCACGCCGGCAGCGGTGGCGAGCGGATCGGCGATCGGCCGCGCCCCTGCCAGCAGGATCGCGGTGATGGTGGCGGGATGGGAGGATGTCATGCCCGCTCGTTAGCCGAGCGAGCCACCGCCGCAAAGCCGCTTATTTCCCCGCAGCGGCCGGTGCGCCCGCGGTCGGCGCGGCCGCCGCCACCTCATGCGTGCCGACCTTCAGCCCCTTGAGCTGGGCCAGACGCGCGCGGAACGCGGCCAGATTGCTGCCGGTCAGCTGCGCCGTGGTGGTGAACTTCACCGACAGCGGATTGACCACCTGCCCATTGCGATACAGCTCATAATGAAGATGCGGACCGGTCGACAGGCCGCTGGAACCGACATAGCCGATCACCTGGCCGCGCCGCACCCGCTGGCCCGACACCGCCGCGATCCGGCTCATATGGGCATAGCCGGTGGCCAGACCCCCGCCATGGGAAACACGGACATAATTGCCATGACCGCCATGGCGGCCGGCAAAGGCGACTACGCCGTCGGTCACGGCATAGATGGGCGATCCATAGCGCGCGCCGAAATCGATGCCGGCATGCATGCGGGTATAACCCAGGATCGGATGGCGGCGCATGCCGAAGCCCGATGTCATGCGGGCGCCGTCGACCGGCGCGCCCAGCACGCCGCGCTTTTCGCCCACGCCCGATGCCTCGAACCATTCGGTGCGGCCCTCGCTGGTCCATTTCAGCATGTCGACCGCCTTGCCCCGCGCCCGGCGGAAACCGGCATAGAGCAGCTCGCCCACCTCGACATCGCCGGTTTCGGCGCGATGATATTCGGTGATGATGTCATAGCGGTCGCCTGCGCCGATCGATCCCAGATCGACCTGCTTGGCAATCACCCGCAGGAAGGCCTGCACCGCCTTGGGCGGTGCGCCGGCGGCGCGGGCCGAACGATAGATGCTGTCGCCGACCACGCCCTGGATGCGCAGCGGGGTATTGTCGACGCGAATGGGCACGCGCGTCACCTGCAGCACGCCGCCGACCCGGTTGAGTTCGACCGCCAGGTCGAGCCGCGCGCGGAAATTGAGCTTGTCGAGCGGCCGGGGCGAGGTGCGGCTGGCACGCCGGCCCAGGATGATGTCGAGCCGGGTGCCCGGCTTCACCCCCGCGCCGATATCCCCGCCGACCATGCTGGTCACGGTCGCGACATCGCCGCTGCTGACCCCGGCACGCGACAAGGCGCGAGCCAGCGTGTCGCTGCTGCCGATCTGGGCATTGAGTTCGATCTGCGGCCGTTCGGGCGTTTCCTTGAGCGGCTGCACCGCATCGGTCGCGCCCATCCGCCGACCGCTGTCCGCGCCCATCGCCAGCGGCGTGATCATCTGGCTGCGCACCTCGTCATATTGCGCTGGCGCCAGCAGGGGTTCGGGCGCGCCGGGCACCGGCTGGAAACCGGGCGAGAGATAGAGGGCGGTGGCGCACAGGCCAAAACAGGTGGCAAGGCCGCGGAACCAGGTAAGGCTGCCGACATTCTGGCCCAGGTCCGGGACGAGGTTGACGTCGTCTGCCCAGTCGCGCAGGCGCGTGCGCCAGTCGCGTGGCGCCGCCGGTCGCTGCAGGCTGTCCGCCAGCCATAGCGACATGGACGCGCCACCCTGCTGAAAACCCGACTGATTATCCTGGAACAAAAGCCGCAACCCCCGGGGTGCTTTTTATCGCATCGCCAACGCAATGGTCCCCGCGCCATGCGTCGGACCGCACCCTTGTGAACGCGCAGGGTTAAAGTCAATTTAAGACGCCGCCATGACCCGCGCCGCTGCGACGAAACGTGCCCATCGCCGGGCAGAGTCCCGTTAACCAACGGAACATCGGCCCGATCGCGCAAAGTCCTTGCCCTGCCCGCCATCCTGCACGACATAGGCCCCATCATGGCCCAGTTCGCCCGTTCGCCCGTCACCGCTGTGCTGGGCCCCACCAACACCGGCAAGACCCATCTCGCCGTCGAGCGCATGTGCGGCCATTCGAGCGGCATGATGGGCTTTCCGCTGCGCCTGCTGGCGCGCGAAGTCTATGACCGCGTCGTCGCGATCAAGGGCGCGCAGCAGGTTGCGCTGATCACCGGCGAGGAAAAGATCGTGCCGCCGGGTGCGCGCTATTTCCTCTGCACGGCCGAATCCATGCCCATTAGTGGCGGGCGCGAAGCCGCCGCAATGACCGGCGGCCTCAGCGATTTCGCCTTTGTCGCGCTGGACGAGGCGCAACTGGGCGCCGATCCCGAGCGCGGCCATATCTTCACCGACCGCATCCTGCGCGCGCGCGGCCGGGAAGAAACGATGATCCTGGGCTCCGCCAGCATCGCGAAGACGGTGAAAAGCCTCGTCCCCGAAGTCGAGATCATCGGCCGGCCGCGCTTCTCCACCCTCTCCTATGCCGGCGCCAAGAAGCTGTCGCGCCTGCCGCGCCGCTCGGCGATCGTCGCCTTCTCGGCCGAGGAAGTCTATGCCGTGGCGGAAATGCTGCGCCGCTTCCGCGGCGGTGCGGCGGTGGTGATGGGCGCCCTGTCGCCCCGCACCCGCAACGCCCAGGTGCAGATGTTCCTGAACGGCGACGTCGATTATCTGGTCGCCACCGACGCGATCGGCATGGGCCTCAATCTCGACGTCGCCCATGTCGCCTTCGCCTCGCTGCGCAAGTTCGACGGTCGCCGTTCGCGCCGGCTGACGGTCGCCGAAATGGCCCAGATCGCCGGCCGCGCCGGACGCCATCACAAGGACGGCACCTTCGGCAGCCTGGGGTCGGAGGATGGCGACGCCGCCTTCACGCCGGAAGAGATCGAGGCGATCGAGGCGCATCGCTTCCCTTCCGTCGACCAGCTTTTCTGGCGCGACGGCGTGCCGCGCACCGACAGCATCGACCATCTCATCATCGATCTGGAGGCGCGGCCCGACCGCCCGGAACTGCGCGCGGCGCCGCAGGCGGTCGACCTGGCCGTGCTGCGCCGCATGGCCGAAGATCCCGAGGTCCAGGCCCGTGTCCGCTCCAAGCGCGATGTCGAACGGCTCTGGGCCGCCTGTGGCCTGCCCGATTTCCAGAAGCTGGGCGCGGAACATCATGCCCGCACCGTGGCGCGTATCTGGCGCTTCATCGCCGGCAATGGATCAGGCTTTGGCGGCCATATCCCGCGCGACTGGTTCGCCCAGCAGATCGCCCGCCTCGATTCGGTCCAGGGCGATATCGACACCTTGTCGGGCCGGATCGCCGCCGCGCGCACCTGGTCCTATATCGCCCATCGTCCCGACTGGCTGGCCAATCCGGTAGAGATGGCGGAACGCACGCGCATGCTGGAAGAAAAGCTGTCAGATGCGCTGCATGCGGCCCTGACGCAGCGTTTCGTGGACCGACGCACCTCTGTTCTGCTAAGGGACATCGGACAGAATGCGAGCAATCTGCCGGTCACGGTCGACCCGGATGGGACGGTCTGCGTCGATGGCGAGACGATCGGGCGACTTGACGGATTTCGTTTCTCAGTCGATCCCGCTACGCGACTCCAGGACAGAAAGCTGTTGCTGGCGGCGGCGGAAAGGCGCCTTGGAAAGGTATTACGAGTGAAGGCTGACGAATTGATGAGCGCTGCGGATACGGATTTCGCGCTCATGGACGATGCGGGACAGACGCCGGGCATCACCTGGCAGGGCACCCCGGTCGCAACGCTGATGGCGGGCGCAGGCCTGCTCGCGCCCGAAATCCGGCTCGATCGCGCGCTCGCCGCGCTGGGCCCGGATGTCCAGAAGCAGGTGACCACCCGTCTGGCGACCTGGTTCGAGGCGCAGAAGCAGAAGCATCTGCTGCCGCTGGTCAAGATGAGCGAAAGCGCTGCCGATCCGGCCGTGCCCGCCGTCGTCCGCGCGGTCTTCGCCCAGCTGGCCGATGCCGGCGGCGTCGCGCCGCGACTCGACCTTGATTCGGCGCTCGGCCATCTCGACAAGGATCAGCGCCATCTGCTGCGCCGCGCCGGCATCGATATCGGCGTGCTCGACCTCTATCACCCCGGCCTGTTGAAGCCGGGCGCGGCGCGCTGGCGCGCGGCGCTGCAGGCGGCGCGCATCGGCAAGCCCTGCCTGCCGCTGCCCCAGCCGGGCCTGACCCTGATCCCGACCGGCGACAAGCCGCAGGAAATGGGCGCCCGCATCGCCGGCTTCCGCAGCTTCGGTCCGCAGATGCTGCGCATCGACATGGCCGAGCGCATGGCCCGCACCGCGCATGAAACGATCGCGAAGAACGAGCCGTTCAGCGCGCTCAGCCCGCAGATCGTGTCGCTGGGCCTGAGCGAAGAAGCCTTCCTGCAGCTGATGCGCGCCGCCGGCTTCCGCCCGATCGATCCGGTGCCGACCCCGGCGCCCGTCGCCGAGACACCGGCCGAAGCCGCACCCGCCGTGGAAGGCACGGACGTGGCCGAAGCGACCGACGCTGCGCCTGAAGCAACGGCGGAAGCCGTCGCCGAGGCTCCCGTCGAAGCGCCGGCCGAAGCGGCAACCGAAACCCCGGCCGAAGCGCCCGTCGCCGCCACCGGCGCCAACTGGGTGTTCAAGGGCCGGCAGAAGGGCCGCCCGCAGGGCGATCGTGGCCCGCGCGGCCCCCGCCGCGACCAGCAGCAGCGCCCCGAAGGCAAATTTGCCGGCAAGGGCGACACTCGCGGTGAAGGTCGTGGCGACAACCGTGGCGGCAAGGGCGGCGATCGCGGCCCGCGCAAGGGTGGCGACCGCGACGATAATCGCGCGCCGCGCGCTACCCCCGCCAGCCACAAGGCCGCGACCAGCAACCATGCCTTTGCCGGCCTGGCCGAACTGCTGGGGCGCAATGGCTGACCCCAAGGGGGCCATGACAATGCCAGGGACGGGCGTCGGCCCGTCCCTGCGCATCGACAAATATCTGTGGTTCGCGCGCCTGTCGAAAAGCCGATCGACCGCGCAGAAGCTGGCCGAGGACGGCCATATTCGCCTCAACGGCCGGCGCATCGACCGGTCCCATGCGCCGGTGCGCGCCGGCGACCTCATCACCTTTCCCCACGCCGCCGGCGTCCGCGTCGTCCGCGTGATCCAGTTGCCCAGCCGACGCGGCCCCGCGCCCGAGGCGCAGGCCTGCTATGAGGAATTGACGGTCGGCAGCTGAACTTGCCGCCGATCGCCTGGTTCAGAACCGGTAGGCGAGCGCCAGAAAGCCGTTCGGCCGCGTCGCATGCTCGACCAGCGGGCTGTCCTTCACCCGGCCCAGCAGGCTGGTCGCCCCGACCGATCCGGTCACGCTCCAGCGGCTGTCGAGCCGATAGACGATGTTGAGCAGCGCCGAGACATCCTTGAACCCTGCCTTGCCGCGATATTGCGCCAGTCCGGACGCTGCCGCCTCCCGCGCATTCACCCCGAAATAGCCATCCATATGCTTGCCGTCGGCAAAGCTGGTGGCGATCGAGGGGGTGATGATGACCTTCGGATTGAGGATGACAGGATAGGAGAGGCTGGCGTCAGCAATGAAGCCGCCGGTGCTGCCGGTAATGCCCTGCGTCGCACCCAGCGTCGCCACCACGCCGCCGCCGGTCAGATTGGCGAACACGCGGCCACCCACGCCCCAGGACAACCGATCGACGCCCGTGGGCACGTCGCGCCGCCGATAGCCGGGCATCGGCGTGACACCCGCACCGATGGTCAGCGCCCGGTCATCGACCAGATTGAGCCCCACGCCATTGCGGAAATTGGCGAAGAAGCGCCCCTCGACAATGTCGATCGCGGGCAGCGGCAGCACGCGATAATCGTCGGCGCCCTGATAGACCGGCGTCACCGCCGCACCCAGACCGATGACGATCCGGTCCTTGCTCGGCTGCCCCACCGACTGGCGCGAACTGCTGAGATCCTGCGCCTTGACTGCCACCTGCGCGGCTGCGCCCATGGCGAGGAGCGTCATGCTCCATCGGGCTATCGTCGATTTCATTATGCAAATCCCTGTCGAAACGGCCGTCCGAAGATCGACCAGCCCCCATGCCGGCGCACGGGCATCCATGGCCCGACACAGTAATTTCCCGTCAATATACTGTAAATACAGCACAATGTTTCCGGACAATGTCCGGCATCGGCCCGACGCAGGAAGGTCACAACTCATCCTGCATATTTGTTCGGCCCATCGAGCAGATGGTCAGAACTGGTCGGCGATATCCATCAGGCCCAGCAGCTTCTTCGGCGCAATCTGGCGCCAGCTGGCGTGGAGCCGCTCGCCGATATGGTCCCAGTCGGTATCGCCCAGGTCGAGGCGGATGCCGACCCAGTCATTGCCGAAATAGGCGGGGCGATAATAGCGATCCGGGTCGGCTTCGATCAGGGTCGCCTGCTCCTCCGGCGCGGTGGTCTTCACCAGCACGGCGATGATGCCGTCGCCATGATGGTCGCGCGTGAAATAGGCGAATTTCTTGCCCTTGACGATGCCGAAGCAGGGCATGCCATGCGACACGATCTCGTCCGCCTGCGGCAGCGCCAGCGCGGCCTCGCGCACCTTGTTCAGCAGCCAGTCGGGCTGACGCTCGCGGGTGACGAAATCAGCGAGGGTGCGCGAATAGAGCTGATGCTCGGCGATCAGGATGCGCCCGGCCAGACTGTCGGCCGTGTCGCCGGGCAGGATTGCGACCGGGGTCTGGCCCAGCACCGGGCCGTCGTCCAGTTCGGCGGTGACGATATGGACCGAACAGCCGGCATGGCTGTCGCCCGCATCGATCGCGCGCTGATGGGTGTCGAGGCCCTTGTACTTGGGCAGCAGGCTGGGATGGATATTGAGCATCCGGTCTTCCCAGCCGGACACGAATTCGGGCGACAGAAGCCGCATATAGCCGGCCAGCGCGACATATTGGACGCCCGCGGCACGCAGCTGCGCGTCGATGACCGCGTCGAACTCCGCGCGCTTTAGCCCCTTGTGGCTCTGGCCGAAGGTGGCGATGCCCTCGGCCGCGGCAAGCGCCAGGCCGGGGGCTTCCGGATCATTGGCGGCGACCAGCACGATCTCGAACGGGCAGTCCTGCGCCTTGGCCGCATAGAGCAGGGCCGCCATGTTCGAACCACGGCCGGAAATCAGGACGCCGATCTTTGCCTTGGTCATTATCCCACTCCGGTCGTGGTGCTTGTCAGCCCAGATGCGTGGCCGACCAGTCGGCCTTTGCGCTCCAGGTTTCGGCGCTGCCCTTGACGGTGCAGCCCTTGTCGCCTTCGCCGACGGTGCCGACAAGGAACACGGTTTCGCCGGCATCCTCCAGCGCCTGGGTGACGCCGGCGACATGCGCCTCGTCCACCGCCAGGATCATGCCGATGCCGCAGTTGAAGGTGCGCG
This sequence comes from Sphingobium salicis subsp. salicis, assembly GCF_049472635.1. Lineage (NCBI taxonomy): Bacteria > Pseudomonadati > Pseudomonadota > Alphaproteobacteria > Sphingomonadales > Sphingobiaceae > Sphingobium > Sphingobium salicis. Next base: position 553,996 of record NZ_JAYRCS010000001.1, on the reverse strand, counting down.
CCATCTCTTCCGGCTCGATATTGCCCTGGGCCTGGAGGAAGGCCATCAGGCGCGGCTGTTCCCAGGCGTCGGCATCCACCGTGGCGTGGGTGCCTTCGGGCAGGACGCGCGGGATATTTTCCAGCAGGCCGCCGCCGGTGATATGGGCAAGCGCATTGATCATGCCGGCGCGGACCAGCGGCAGCAGGCTCTTCACGTAGATCTTCGTTGGCGCCATCAGCGCGTCGATCAGCAGCACTTCATTGTCGAAGATTGCCGGACGGTCGAGCTTCCAGCCCTTGTCGGCGGCGAGGCGGCGGACCAGCGAGAAGCCGTTGGAGTGGACGCCCGAGGAGGCGAGGCCGATGAGGACGTCGCCGGCCTTCACCTTGTTGCCGGTCAACGCCTTGGAGCGCTCCACCGCGCCGACGCAGAAGCCGGCGAGGTCATAGTCGCCATCGGCATACATGCCGGGCATTTCGGCGGTTTCGCCACCGATCAGGGCGCAGCCGGCCTGGCGGCAGCCCTCGGCGATGCCGGCGATGACGCGTTCGGCGACGCCCGACTCCAGCTTGCCGGTGGCATAATAGTCGAGGAAGAAGAGCGGCTCGGCGCCCTGCACGATCAGGTCATTGGCGCACATGGCAACGAGGTCGATGCCCACGCCGTCATGGCGGTCATGGTCGATCGCCAGCTTCAGCTTGGTGCCGACGCCATCATTGGCCGCGACCAGCAACGGGTCGTCATAGCCCGCCGCCTTCAGGTCGAAAAAGCCGCCGAAACCGCCCAGTTCGGCGTCCGCGCCGGGGCGTCGGGTGGCCTTGGCCAGGGGGGCGATGGCACGGACAAGGGCATTGCCCGCGGCGATGTCGACGCCAGCCTTGGCGTAGCTGTAGGATTCGTTGTCGCTCATGAGGCTGCGCTCTACGTTCGAAACGGTCCGATGTCGAGTTTTGCGCGGCCATTGTCTCCATATCCCGTTCGCCCTGAGCGAAGTCGAAGGGCATCGCCGAGCGGAGCGAGGCGCCTTCGCTTCGCTCAGGTGAAGGCTTCGACTTCGCTCAGCCCGAACGGGGAAGGCCGTGCAGGTTCGCGCTTGGCATGCGGGGCAAATCTCGCCAAAAGGACGCCCGTGATCCTTGCCAAGACTCTTCCCAAGACCCTGCGGCGCCTGTCGTTTCCGCCAGCGCTTGCTCTCCACGCCCTTTCCCGCCCGGCGCAGATCGTCGGCGCGGTGGGAATCGGCCTGGTCGGCGCGGCGCTGTTCGCCCAGATGGAGGGCGAACGCGGCGTCCCGCCGATCGCCAGCGGCGGCGATTATGAGGTGCGCGGCGTGAAGGTCGACGTCCAGGCCGGCAGCGCCGATGCGGCCCGCTATGCCGGCTGGCGGCTGGCCCAGCGCCAGGCCTGGAAGATGCTGTGGACCCGCACCCATGGCGGAACGGGCGTGCCCAGCCTGTCCGATTCGCAGCTGGAAGCCATGATCTCGGGCATCGAGGTCGAATATGAACAGGCCGGCCCCGGTCGCTATGTCGCGACGCTCGGCATCTTGTTCGACCGTGCGCGCACCGGCCAGTTGCTGGGCGTTTCCGGCAATGTGATGCGCTCGCCGCCGCTGCTGGTGATCCCGGTCATGTGGGATGGCGGCTCGGCCGTATCCTATGAACGGGTCAATGAATGGCAGAAGGCCTGGGCGCGATATCGCACGGGGGACAGCGCGATCGACTATGTCCGCGTCGCGGGCTCGGTCGCCGACCCGGTATTGCTCAACGCCGGCCAGACCGGGCGGCGCGGCCGCCTGTGGTGGCGCGTGCTGCTCGATCAATATGGCGCGGCCGACGTGGTGATCCCGATGGTGCGGCTCGACCGGCAATGGCCCGGCGGCCCGGTGACGGCCAATTTCACCGCCCGCTACGGCCCCGACAACAGCCTGATCGGCAGCTTCGCGCTGCGTGCCTCGAACGACAGCGGCATCCCGCAGATGCTGGACGAAGGCGCGCGCCGGATCGACGAGCTTTATATCCGCGCGCTCAACGACGGCCGCCTGCGGCCCGATCCGTCGCTGATCATCGAGGAACCCGTCGACCCCAGCGCGCTGGCGATCGAGAATGCGACCGAGGCGCCGATCGAGGCGGTCGACATGCCGCTGCCGACGGCCGGCGCCAGCGTCGCCAGCTTCGCGATCCAGTTCGACACGCCCGACGTCGGATCGGTCACCGCCGGCGAATCGGCCTTGCGCAGCATTCCGGGCGTCCGCTCGGCCGCGACCAGCAGCCTGGCGCTGGGTGGCACGTCGGTGATGCAGGTCAGTTTCGAAGGGAGCGCCGACGCGCTGCGCACCGGATTGCAGGCCCGCGGCTACAGCGTGGCGGTATCGGGCAACACCATGCGCATCTCGCGCCGGCAGGCGCCCGCAGGACAGCCATGAGCCAGATCAGCCTGCCCTTCGAATGGCAGGGCCAGGGCGAGGAGTTTCTGGTGAGCGAGGCCAATCAACTGGCCGTTGCCCATCTGGAACGCTGGCGCGACTGGCCTGTGTCCGTGACCGTGCTGACCGGCCCGCCCTTGTCGGGCCGTTCGGCGCTGGGCCGCCAGTTCGTCGCGATGAGCGGCGGCAGCGTGATCGACGATGCCGAGGGGCAGGACGAGCATATGCTGTTCCATGCCTGGAACGAGGCGCAGACCGAGCATCGCCCGCTGCTGATGATCGGCCGCACCTCGCCACTGCGCTGGACGGTGGCGCTGCCCGACCTGCGATCGCGGCTGGCCGGATCGCCCCATGTCGCGATCGAGGAACCGGACGAGGCGCTGGCGCTGGCGCTGATCGAGCGGCGGCTGGGCGCGTCGGGCGCCAGCTTCGCGCCGGACCTTGCCCCCTGGCTGCTCCGGCGGATCGAGCGCAGCTATGGCGCGATTGCGGCGGTGACGGCGCTGCTGGATGAGGCATCGCTGTCATCTGGACGTAAGATTTCGGTCGCACTGGCGAAAGAGGCCCTGCAATCTGCAGGAATCTTGCCTATAGTCCCGCCCGATCCCACCAACGACCAGCGCGAGTAATCCGTGGCCGAAGCCGATCCCATCGCCAGCCTTTCGCCCGCGGGCGAGCGCTATTTCAACCGCGAGCTTTCCTGGCTGGCCTTCAACCAGCGGGTGCTGGAAGAGGCGATGAACCGGGCCCACCCACTACTCGAACGGCTCCGCTTCCTGTCGATTTCGGGCGCCAATCTCGACGAATTCTTCTCCGTTCGCGTTGCCGGGCTCAAAGGGCAGCAATTGCAGGATGTCGATCTGCGGTCGGCCGATGGCCTGACGCCGGCGCAGCAGCTCGGCGCGATCACCGAAACTACGGCCAGCCTGATGCGCGCCCAGCAGAAGGTCTGGGGCGCGCTGCATGGCGAGCTGGTGCAGGTCGGGATCGAGGTGATCGGTCCGTCCGCAGAAATGGATGTCGGCTGCGCCCAATGGCTGCGCGAGCATTTCCTGACCCAGATCTTCCCGATCCTGACGCCCCAGGCGCTGGACCCGGCACATCCCTTCCCCTTCATCCCCAATCAGGGGCTGTCGATCGTCTTCGATCTGGAGCGTCTGTCGGACAAGCAACCGATCCGCGAACTGGTGATGATCCCCTCCTCGCTCGCCCGCTTCGTGCGCATTCCGGGCGAACCGATGCGCTACATGGCGCTGGAGGCAGTGATCCGCCGCTTCTCGGCCGATCTCTTCCCCGGCTATCGCGTCCGCAACAGCGGCGTGTTCCGCATCATCCGCGACAGCGACATCGAGATCGAGGAAGAGGCGGAGGATCTGGTCCGCTATTTCCGCAGCGCCATCAAGCGCCGCCGCCGCGGCCGCGTGATCCGCATGGAGATAGAGGAACGCATCCCCGAACCGGTCGAGGAAATGCTCCAGGACATGCTCCAGGGCCATGAGGCGATCGTTGTCGAGGTCGAGGGCTTCATCGGCATCGGCGACCTGTCCGGCATCGTCGACGCCGACCGGCCGGACCTCAAGTTCGAGCCCTATGCGCCGCGCTTCCCCGAGCGCATCCGCGAATATGGCGGCGACTGTTTCGCCGCGATCCGTGCCAAGGACATCGTCGTCCATCACCCCTATGAGGCGTTCGACGTCGTCATCTCCTTCCTGAAACAGGCCGCGTCCGACCCGGACGTGGTTGCGATCAAGCAGACCCTCTATCGCGCGGGCAAGCAGTCGGCGATCATCCGCGCCCTGATCGACGCGGCCGAGGCCGGCAAGTCGGTGACCGCCGTGGTCGAGCTGAAGGCGCGCTTCGACGAGGAACAGAATCTGATGTGGGCCGACGCGCTGGAACGCGCGGGCGTGCAGGTCGTCTATGGCTTCATCGACTGGAAGACCCATGCCAAGGTGTCGATGGTGGTGCGGCGCGAGGGCGACCAGTTCCGCAGCTACTGCCATTTCGGCACCGGCAACTACCACCCCATCACCGCGCGCATCTATACCGATCTCAGCTTCTTCACGGCCGATCCGGCCTATAGCCGCGATGCCGCCGCTTTGTTCAACTACATCACCGGTTATGTCGAGCCGCAGCGGCTGGAAAAGCTGGTCATGAGCCCGCGCGACCTGCGCGACACGCTGTGCGCCTGCATCGATGCGGAGATCGACCATGTCCGCGCCGGCCGGCCCGGCACCATCTGGGCCAAGATGAACAGCCTGGTCGACCCGGCGATCATCGAGAAACTCTATGTCGCCAGCAATGCCGGGGTGCAGATCGACCTGATCGTGCGCGGCATCTGTTGCCTGCGGCCGGGCGTTCCGGGCATGTCGGAAAATATCCGGGTGAAGTCGGTCGTCGGCCGCTTCCTGGAACATAGCCGCATCACCGTCTTCGGCAATGGCAAGGCGCTGCCCAATAATGGCGCGAAGGTCTATATCAGCTCGGCCGACTGGATGCCGCGCAACTTCGACCGCCGCGTCGAATTCCTCGCGCCGGTCGAAAATCCGACCGTCCATGACCAGATTCTCGACCAGGTGATGGTCGCCAATCTGATCGACACCGAACAGAGCTGGGTGCTGGACCGCGACGGCCATTATACCCGGCTGGAGCCGGGCGACCGGCCGTTCAACCTGCACCGTTATTTCATGACCAACCCGTCGCTGTCCGGGCGTGGCGCAGCGCAGGAGCATGGCGCGGTGCCGACCCTGCGCCTGCGTGGCCGGGCCTGATCGCGCCATGAACTCGATGCTCAGCCGCGTGCGCGCCATGGCCGAGACCATGGCGACCTCGCCCGAACCCGCCACCGCGCGCTCGGCGATCATCGACATCGGCTCCAACAGCGTCCGCCTGGTCGTCTATGACGGGCCACGCCGCATCCCCTTCATCCTGTTCAATGAAAAGGTGATGGCGGGCCTAGGCGCCTCGCTGGCCAAGACCGGTGCGATCGAACCGGAAGCGATGGAGCGCGGCCTGCGCGCCATCGGCCGCTTCGCCCATCTGTGCCGGGACATGCGCGTCACCGACATACGCTGCGTGGCGACGGCCGCCGTGCGCGACGCCACCAATGGCGCCGAGTTCATCAGCCGCGCCAAGGCGATGGGCCTGACCGTCGAACTGCTGTCGGGCGCGCAGGAGGCGATCGGCGCTGCCATGGGCGTCTTGTCGGGCATTCCCGATGCCGACGGCATTGTCGGCGACCTGGGCGGCGGCAGCCTGGAACTGGCGCGCGTGCGCAAGGGCGCGGTCGAACAGACCATCTCGCTGCCGCTGGGCGTGCTGCGCCTGCCGCAGATCCGGGCCAAGGGGCCGCGCGCGCTTGATCGCTGCGTTGCCAAGATGCTGGAAAAGGCCGGCTGGCAGGCGGAACCGGACCTGCCCTTCTATCTTGTCGGCGGCTCCTGGCGCTCGCTCGCCCGCTTCGACATGCAGCTCACCCATTTCCCGCTGCCGGTGGTGCATCAATATGAGATGAGCGCGGCCCGTGCCGAACAGCTCACCCGCATCATCTCCCATGTCGACAAGGGCCGGTTGAAGCAGATCCCGGCGATGACCGGATCGCGCGTGCCGACCCTGCCGGATGCCGCTGCGCTGCTGTCGGTGGTCGTGCGCCAGCTCAAGTCCAGCCGGATGATCGTGTCGGCCTATGGCCTGCGCGAAGGGCTGCTCTACGAAAATCTGCCCGACGATATCCGCGCTCATGACCCGCTGCTGGTCGCGGCAGAGGCGGAGGGCGAGGCACAGGCCCGTTTCCGCGGCCATGGCGACCGTATCGACCGCTGGATCGCGCCGCTCTTCCCCGACGATGGCAAGGATGCCCGCCGCATCCGCCGCGCCGCCTGTCTGCTGGCCGATGTAAGCTGGCGCGCCAATCCCGATTTCCGCGCCGAACGCGGCGTCGAAATCGCCCTGCACAGCAATTGGGTCGGCATCACCGCCGCCGAGCGCGCAATGCTGGGCCAGGCGCTGCACACCCATTTCGGCGGCGATGTCGGCACGCTGCCCAACCTCGACCGTATGGCCAGCGCGGATGCGCTGCGCCGCGCCGCGCTCTGGGGCCTCGCCATCCGCCTGGCTCAGCGCCTGTCGGGCGGCGTCGAAGGCCCGCTCGCCATTTCCCATCTGGAACGGCATGGCGACCGCATCGACCTCCACCTGCGCGACGAGGATGCCGATCTCTACGGCGAAGCGGTCGAACGCCGCCTGCGCAACCTCGCCCAGGCCATGGGCCTCAAATATCAGCTGCTCGGCGGACAGGGGTAGGCCGACACCAGCCGTGTCCGGTCAGGAAAGGCCGGTCGCTTCCCGCACCACCAGCACCGGCACGCCATCGCGCACCGGATAGGCCAGGCCCGCCGCGTCCGACACCAGCGCCTGGCGCGCCGCGTCCCAGCGCAGCGGCGTGCGCGTCACCGGGCAGACCAGCTTGGCCAGCAGCCAGGGATCGATCGGGGCTGTCTCTTCGCTCATAATCTCGCTCATTGCATCGTCGCGCCGCCGTCGCGCTCGGCGCGGCCGACGATCTGCATCAGCTGGATGATCCGGTCAGCCCGCTCGCTCAGCGTATCGGCCTCCAGCAGGGTCTGCTTGGCCGCCGGATCGAACGGCGCGATCTGGGCGATGCCGTTGACCAGCGCCATGTCGTCCAGCCGTGACACCGCCGTCCAGTCGACCGCATAGCCCAGCGCATCGGCAAAGCGGCGCGATTCCTGCTCCAGCGCCGCCCGCTCGACCAGATGCAGCACCTCATCCTCCGGCGCCTGCTCCACCTCCGCCTCGATCTGGCGGAACAGCGTCGACACCTCCAGCTCGCGCACCAGCCGGAACCGAGCAAGGCCAGTCAGGATGATGTTGAACCGGCCATCGTCCAGCGCCTCGATATGGCTGATCCGCCCCAGGCAGCCGACGTCGAACAGCGGCGGCTTCTGCCCCTCGCTGCGCGGCTGGATCATGCCGATGCGCCGGTCGCGCGCGGACGCATCCTGCACCAGCGCGCGATAGCGCGGCTCGAAGATATGCAGCGGCAACTCCATGCCCGGCAGCAGCAGCGCGCCGGACAGCGGAAAGATCGAGATGCGCGCGCGGTTCACCGGCTCACCGATCCTTTAGGAAAACAGGATCTGCGACAGCTTGCGCCGCTGTGCCGCCACCCACGGATCTTCCAGCCCGACCGCCTCGAACAGGGTCAGCAGCTGGGTGCGCGCGGCGCCGTCATTCCAGGCCCGGTCGCGGCGCACGATCTCCAGCAGCTGTTCGGCCGCGCCGTCGCGGTCGCCATTGCCCATCAGCCCGGTCGCCAGCTCGAAGCGCGCCGCATGATCGTCACCATCGGCCGCCAGCCGCGCCTCGACCCCCGACAGGTCGGCCACCGGCTTGGCATTGCGCGCCAGGGCCAGCGCCGCCTTGGCGCGCTCGATCGCCTGGTCCTTCTGCATCTCGGCGGGCAGTTCGGCGAGCAGCGCATCGGCCTCGTCCAGCTGCCCCAGCGCCACCAGCGCGCGCAGCAGGCCGCTCAGCACTTCGGCATTGTCCGGCGCAATGTCGGCAATCTGCTGGAACACCGACAAGGCGCGCTCCGCCTCGCCGCCGGCCAGCATCTCCTCGCCCATCGCGATCAGCGGCGCAATCTCTTCCGCCTGCGCCTTCTCGTCCGATTCGATCGGCAACTGGCTCAGCAGCTGGTCGAGATATTGCTTCAACTGCCCCTCGGTCCGCGCCTGGCTCAGGTCCGCGACCGGCTGGCCCTGGAACACCGCATAGACGGTCGGGATCGACTGGACGCGGAACTGGCTGGCGATGAAGCCATTTTCATCGACATTCACTTTCACCAGCTTGACGCCCTTGCTGGCATAGTCGGCGCACACCTTCTCGATCACCGGCGCCAGCTGCTTGCACGGGCCGCACCATTCGGCCCAGAAGTCGACGATCACCAGGCTCGTGCGCGAAGGCTCCACCACATCCTGGCGAAACGCCTCCACGGCCGCCTTGTCGGCCTCGCTCAGTCCCAGGGTCGCCACGCTTCATTCTCCTGCAATGCGGTTAGTCGCCGCCGTCATACAGCGCCTTATGTGGGGCGTCACCCCTTGCCGACAAGTCGGGACGCGCGCGCCGCCCTACAGGAAATATTTAAGCCGGATCGCCTGCCGCACCGGCGCGCCGCTCACCACGAACTCGGCCGACCGGAAGCTGGGCGCGCCAAAGCGCAGCACCGGATTGCGCGAAAAGCCCACCCCTTCGCGCGGAATGCCGGCAAAGGTGTCCAGCTTGCCATTGCCATTTTCGTCATGGATGATCGCGATCGCATAGTCGCCCGGCGCCAGATTGCCGAGCGGGATGGCATTGCCCGTCGTCGCCACGATCAGGTGGCGCTTGTCCGGATCCTTGCTGCAATCGGGGAAATAATCGGCCGATCGCGCCACGCAGATCAGGATGCGCCCCTTGGCCGATCGCAGCCCCTCGGCCGTCATGCTGATCGGCTGGGCCAGGTCCACCGGCGCCGCCCCTGCCAGTCCGGCCATCGCCACCACCGCAAATAGCACTCGACCGATCACACCCGCTCCTTCCTGAAATCACCGCCAAAATCCCCCAGCCCCCGGTCGGTGCCGCACAGCCGGTCCCAGACACGAAAATAGAGGCCATAATTGCACCGATATTGCTCATGATGCCGCTGATGATGGCTGGCGGTGATCAGCCAGCGGCCGATCGGCCCGCGCACCATCCAGCGCGGAAACATCTCCCACCCCATATGGTTGGACACGCCCATGATCGTCATGATCGACAGCACCACGCCCAGCGCGCCGACATGGATCGGGATCAGGAAGACCAAAGCCGGGATCACCACCGCCCCGGTCAGCGCCTCCCACGGATGAAAGCTCATCGCCGCCCAGGCGGTCGGTGGCCGGCTGGCATGATGGACGGCATGGGCGATGCGGAACAGCCGGGGCGCATGCATCCACCGGTGCGTCCAATAGAACCAGGTATCATGCGCGGCGAGATAGAGCAGCACCGACAGCGGCAGATACCAGAGCGGATAGCGGCCGATATCCTCATAGATGCGCGTCCATCCCCGCGCCTGCCAGCCCCAGGCGACGACACCAGCGGGCATGCCATAGATCGCCGCGGACGCCAGCGACCAGCCAATCTCCCGCGATATCTGCCGCCCCCGCCCGCGATAGAGGCCGGGCTGCCGCAGCCTTGTCGCCAGCGCAAAACCGCCACTGGCAATCAGATAGCGCACCCCGACGATCAGCGTCATCGCCAGCGCGGACAAGAGGATCGCAGCGACCATGGCGGGGCTATAGCGGTGATTACGGGGCAGCGGAAGCGGAGGGGTGGGAGGGGGTGGCCCAGCCACGTAAAGCGCTGAACTTCGTTCTAGAAAGCCGCTATTCGTCAATACAAGGCAATTGGACCATGGGCATTATCACACGTGACTGAATTTCAGCTTAGCAACTAGGCGAAACCCAAAACACCCGCGATCATGATATCGCAGTGAGAACGTCTTGTTCCAGATCAGCTACCTCTTTCGCAACCAAATTACGAAAATCTGCCTGCGTTACCTCCACTGATCGGCTGTCCAGTTCTTCGAACGGAACTCCAGTAAGATTATTTATAAGCACATACTTCTGTTCAAGAGTAAAATTGTCGAAGTTTGGAATGTATCCGTTAACGACCCCCTTGAACCTGATCTCGTGGTAAGCTTTAACGAAGCGCGCGATATCGGCGGCTTTAGGGTTGATGCCAACCCGTCGACACTGAGTCGCAACAAACTCGTCAAGATAACGAAGTTGGGACAAATCATCCGTTTGCGAAAAGAAAAGTAGCCACCCTTTTCTTTTACCATCAACAACACAACCTGTTATTCTTAAGTTTAATTTGAATAAAAATTGCTGTAAGTTTTTCTTGTATTTGTAATGAGTAAATACCTTACTAAGATTTTTGAACATTCGATGATAAGATGACGTTCGCACGGAAATTTTTCGGGGCGTAAGATGATATCCCAAATAATCTATGCCTTCAGAAATTCGCTTTATTTCAGTTTTTCCGGAACGCCCCATCGGATGGGGATCAAGCCTCAGCGCGAGCAGGCCAGCATGTATCTCCTTAAAGCGGGCAGTTATCTCATGGGAGGGCGCAACAACCAATATGTCGTCTACGTACCTGTGGTAAACTGAACGCTTCGCGGCCTCAGCATCAAATTCTTGCATATACACAGATGCGAGCAGATTTGAGATACTGAGCCCTTGCGGCACACCGACACCGGACACAACGTAGTCGGGAGCCGAGCCTGTCTGATTTTCTATTGCCTTCTGAATCTGGGTCAGGATCAATGATTCAACGCCAAGATCTTTCAGCTTAGAAAGTAAAATATTGTGCTGAATCGAAGGAAAGAAATCACGAACATCCACCCGGAGAAAAGATAGAGGCTCGTTTGTTCCTTTGATCAGGCTGGCAATGGCCTTGATGTAGCTATGCGGCGGCGCCGAACGAGCGCCCGGAACCGCTTCAGCGAGCAGATTGCAAATCGCTCTCAAAGCTAGCCGGTCTCTGACAGTAGGTATGGAAATGCGCCGGGGTAATCGCGTCGCCCCCTTCAGGATCAGTTTCTCGCGATAGCGGGTGAAGGTATAAGTGCCACAAAGCACCTTCCGCTCAATGAGCGCGCACTCTTCGTCTAATCGGCTTGTGAACGCCTCCAGCCGCGTACCATCTAAACCGACAGCGCGAGACTTAATGATGCGCGAGCTAAAAAGCGCTTTAGTTAGCGTCCGCGCTCGTGGTGTAATTTCCGGTGTAGATTGAGGTGATCGCATGGGGTTGGGCATGCCCAACCCCATGCGATTTCGAACTCGGTGGCCACCGGGCTCATCGGTAAGGTGGAGTTACCACACTTCACACGCCCACCGAGGAGTTGATCCCGATGACCGACGACAGACTACCGCTTGCCGAACTGATGGCGAAGACCGGAGATGGAGATTTCCTGCGTACGATCGCCGAGAGCGTATTGCAGATCATTATGGAGGCCGATGTCGACGGCCTGGTCGGCGCTGGCCGCCATGAACGATCGGGCGAACGCACGACCTGGCGCAATGGCTACCGCGACCGCAGTCTCGATACCCGGCTCGGCACGCTCAACCTCAAGATCCCCAAGCTGCGGACCGGCGCCTACTTCCCCGGCTTCCTGGAGCCGCGCAAGACTGTTGAGAAGGCGCTGGTCGCAGTAATCCAGGAGGCGTGGATTGCCGGGGTCAGCACCCGGCGCGTCGATGAGCTGGTGCAGGCGATGGGCATGACCGGGATATCCAAGTCCTCCGTGTCAAAGCTGTGCAAAGACATCGACGAGCGCGTCCATGCCTTCCTCAAGCGCCCGCTCGCCGGTGACTGGCCCTACCTCTGGCTAGATGCCACCTACCTCAAGGTGCGCGAGGGGGGACGGATCGTCAGTGTCGCCGCGATAATCGCCGTCGCCGTCAACACTGAGGGCAAGCGCGAGATCGTCGGCCTGCACATCGGCCCTTCCGAAGCCGAGCCCTTCTGGTCGAGCTTCCTCAAGGACCTCTCCCGCCGCGGCCTGACCGGCGTGAAGCTGGTCATCTCCGATGCCCACGAGGGCCTCAAGGCAGCGATCACCCGCGTGCTCAGCGCCACCTGGCAGCGCTGCCGCGTCCACTTCATGAGGAACGCGCTCGCCTACGTGCCCAAGGGCCAAAACACGGTTGTTGCTGCTGCGATCCGCCAAGTCTTCCTCCAGCCCGATCATGCGGCCGCAACTCAGGTCTGGCGTCAGGTCGCCGATCAATTGCGCGCCAGATGGCCCAAGCTCGGCGCCTGCATGGACGATGCCGAGCACGACGTGCTCGCCTACATGACCTTCCCCGAGCAGCACCGGGTCAAGCTTCACAGCACCAACCCGCTGGAACGCCTGAACAAGGAAGTGAAGCGCCGCGCCGATGTTGTCGGCATCTTCCCGAACGAGGACAGCATCATCCGCCTCGTCGGTGCCGTCCTGCTCGAGCAGAACGATGAATACCAGCTCCAGCACCGCTACATGCAGATCGAGGGCATGGCCGCCCTTGCCACACCCATAACCGAGGAGGTTCAGCCGCTACAGATTACACCCAAGGCCGCCTGAAAATGCAGCCCGATGGCCAGCACCGAAATTACACCACATTGACGGACGTGACCAGCGCTTTAAGCGATGCCTCGCTAAAATGAAGCTCCTGCACGGTAGCCAACTACGAACCCCAAAGGCCAAAAAAGGAAAAACCCAAAGGAATAAAAAACAGAGAAAATGTAGCCAAGTTTCGAACAAAATGACGAAAATATGACGCAACCACCTTCCGCCAACCAAACAGGATTGGCTGACCGTCCGTCCCACTTAGCGTTCTTCCAAACCGCCAAGCATCGAACAATAAATCATCGTAGTCACTATCCGAGTGATTTGGATAATGCTCAAGAAGACTGCTGTATCTTTCTAACTTAACATCGTCAGATTCTTGTGATTGGTAAACTCTCTGCATCGATATGTAGCATTCTCGATGGATTCTAGCGAGATCATCAAATCTCAAGCCATAAATAATCAGCGACAAACCAAAGGTAAGAACCGACATAACCAAGGCAGCTTGAGAGTCCGTTTGGAAAATCAGGGATGAGCGTTTCGGCGTAGTAGGTTTCCACCCATGGCGACGAGGATCATCGCCTGTGAGACGTCGATGCGCTTTTCGTAGTCGCGGACCAGACGGCGCCATCGGGTCATCCATCCGAAGGTGCGTTCGACGACCCAGCGGCGCGGAAGCACCTTGAAGCCCTGCTGGCGATCGCTTCGACGGATGACCTCCACGACAAAGTCGAGGTAGCTGGCCTTGTCCATGAGCTTGAGGCGATCATAGGCGCCATCGGCAAAGAGATGCTTCACCCACGGCCAGCGCTTGCGGATGCCATCGAGGATCGCCTGAGCGCCTGCACTATCGGAGATATCGGCGGTAGTGAGGTTGACCATCAGCAAGCGTCCATCGGTGTCGACTGCGATATGCCGCTTGCGACCGACGATCTTCTTGCCTGCGTCAAAACCGCGCTTTTCTGCGGAAGGCGCCTTGACCGACTGGCTGTCGATGACCGCCGCACTGGGGCTGGCTTCTCGCCCCTCACGTTCTCGGTCCAACATCAATTCGATGTCGTGGATCGTCTGGAACAGGAACCTGCGTGCCAGCTCCCGAAACCAGCCATAGACCGTCTGCCAGGCGCCAAAATGGATCGGCAGCATCCGCCAACCACACCCCGATCGCACCAGATAGCGGACCGCGTTGATCACTTCGCGGAAATCCACCTCGCGGGGACGGCCTCGACGACCCGGCTTGGGCATCAACGGCGCAAGGCGATCCCATTCCTCATCGGTCAGGTCACTGGGATAACGCTTCGTCTTCTTCGCAATCTGGGCCATCCGCCCCCGGCTCTGCTGCGTCCACATCCAGAGCCTGAATCACGCAGATACGCCTATGACAACCCCTGCCGCCGATTTCCCAAACAGCCTCTGAGAAGCGCCAACCACTCCTAAGCTTTGGGCGAAACGATCTTGATAGATGCTAAAAACGATTGAGAGAAATGCATACCAGCTAAGAGCTAGATGGCTTACGATCGCGTATCGTTGATAACGCCGCTCAGATATTATCCGCGTTTTGTAAGTTAACCAAATACGCGAAATCGGATCGGCAGCCATCAGGCACCAAGACTAAAAGTGGTACGGGCACGATAGATTGGAAGCATCTTTTTCCTCAAACGAAGAAAGCCAAGGCTGGAAAACCCGACATATAAGAACAGCTCGTGAGAGCTGACGCCGTGTGGCGTCCTGCCCGTACCATTGTGCGCGATACAGTAGCTCGATAGCCTTCACAAGTACCACGTTTACCGCATCTACTTAGATGCCAAGCAACGAACAGAAGTCAATGCGCTCCTGCTACCGCAGCCACTCCCTTAACGGCCAATACAGCCCCACTTTCCTACTCGCGCAATTCCTGATCTATCCTCCGCGATGGAGCAGCCGCCACCCCACCCCTGCGCGCGCACCCATGCGCCACCACCCCCGCAACCCAACAGGCGCGCCACCGTGACCCTGATGGCGCTTCGCCATGACCCGGATGTGATCCAACAGGCGCGTCTGCGGCGCGTTTCAGGCGCGAAAAGGCCGCAAAACGCCGATATCATCGCGCCACGACACTGTGAACTTCGCGCCATGACCCTGGAGCGACCCAGGCGTGCCCCTGAAGCCGCCCTTTATCGGGCGCGGCGGTCAGGTGCGGGGGCGGGCCTGGCGGTAGCTGCCCAGCACGCGCACCCATTTGGTGTGGAATTCCAACTCGGCGAGCGCGCGGTCGACCGCCGGGTCGCCCGGCATCCCTTCGATATCGCAGTAGAATTCGGTCGCGGCAAAGCTGGCGCCGCGCTGGTAGCTTTCCAGCTTGGTCATGTTGACGCCATTGGTCGCAAAGCCGCCCATCGCCTTGTAGAGCGCGGCCGGGATATTCTTCACCTCGAACAGGAAGGTGGTCATGACCGGGCCGACGCCCGCCGCCGGTGCCTTGGGCTCGCGCGCCAGCACCAGGAAGCGGGTCATATTGTCGTCGCTATCCTCGATATTCTCGGCGATCAGGCGCAGGCCATAGATTTCGGCGGCCAGATAGGGGGCGATCGCCCCCTCGCCCGGCGCCCGCGTCTCCGCCACCAGCGCGGCGGCGCCGGCGGTGTCGGCATAGGCGACCGACTGGATGCCGCGCTCGCGCAGATAATGGCGGCACTGGCCCAGCGCCTGCGGATGGCTGATCGCGCTCTTCACCGGCACCGTGTCGGGCGCCATCAGGCAGTGGCGGATGCGCAGGAAATATTCGTCGACAATGTGCAGCCCGGATTCGGGCAGCAGGAAATGCATGTCGGCGACGCGGCCGTGCAGGCTGTTCTCGATCGGAATGATCGCTCGGGCGGCAAGCCCGTTGCGCACGGCGTCGATCGCATCCTCGAACGCAAAGCAGGGCAGCGGCACGCAATCGGGGGCGTAGCCAAGCGCGGCCAGGTGCGAATTGGCACCGGGCGCGCCCTGATAGGCGACGGCGCGCGCCGGATCGGCAGCGGCCTTTTGCGACATGTCGGCGACCAGCGCGCGAGCGGGGGCGGGATAATTTTCCATGCGTGCCTGCGCGCTTAGGCAGTTGGGGGATCGCGCGCAAGCATCGGCGGGGCGGCGGGGCGCGAAAAGCGCCACGGCGGGTTGCACCCCGGCCTATCCCCCATTATGGCAAGTGCTTAAGTGGGGGAGCGCACGACAGCCTCCATAACAAAGATGCGAGGGAAATCTGCGGATGGGCGATCGATTCAACACCGTTGCAGGGTGGGCGTTGTTTGCAGGCATCATCGCGCTGGGTGGCGCGATCGTCAGTTCCAAATATTTCCACGATGAACGGCCCGAAAAGATGGGCTATGCGATCGAGGGCGTCGAGGTGGAAGGCGAAGGTGGCGGCGACAGCGGCCCCGGCCTCAATACCCTGCTCGCCAGCGCGGATGTCGCGGCCGGTGAAAAGGTGTTCGCGAAATGCGCCGCCTGCCACACCGTCAACCAGGGCGGCGCCAACGGCATCGGCCCCAATCTCTATGCCACCGTCGGCGAAGGCATCGGCCAGGGCAAGGGCGGCTTCGCCTTCTCCGAAGCGCTCAAGAGCAAGGGCGGCGAATGGAGCTTCGACAATCTCGACCATTGGCTGAAAAGCCCGCGTGAATTTGCCCCCGGCACCAAGATGACCTTTGCCGGCCTCTCCAACCCGGCCGATCGCGCCAACCTGATCGCCTGGCTGAACACGCAGGGGTCCAACCTCCCCCTGCCCGCCGCCGATGCCGCGCCCGCCGCTGCCGACAATGCGGCCCCGGCCGAAGGCGGCGACAATGCCGCCAACGCGACCGAGGCCCCGGCCGAGAACGCGGCGCAGTAAATTTCAGGAAGGGCGCTGCCGGTGGCGGCGCCCTTTTCGGCTATCGGCTGCGCACCGCCGTCACGCCGCGCTTTGCATCCAGCGCCACGACCAGATCGGCCCGCCCCGGCATCTCATCCAATATATGCCGGGTCAGCCGCTCATAATGCTGGATGAAGCGGGCGACCTGCGCATCGTTCATCACCGCACTGCCGCCGCCGGCCGCGCGCAATGCCGCCTCCTGCTGCGTCCGCCAGCCCTGCACCACGTCGAACCCCGGCGCCGCCAGCAGCGCCAGCGCATCGATCCGCCCGAACAGCGTCTGATACTCGCCCGCCAGCGCCGCATTGACGAAGCGCCGCCAGCGCCCGTCGCCATCCTCGTCCCGCTCCAGCGCATTGACCGGAGCATCCAGTGCGCCTGCCTCCTGCGCCCGCGCGCCCACGCACCAGCCCTCCAGGATCAGCAGCCGCAGCCCCGCCTCCGCCGCCGGCCACGCGTTTTCAGGCAAGCGATCATCCACCGCCTTGTCGAACCGCGGCAAGCACGCCGCCCGCCCCGCCGCCAGCGCGTCCAGCACCCGCAAGCCCAGCGCGACATCATGCGTCCCCGGCACGCCCCGCGTCCGCAGCAGCGGATGCACGGTCCCGGCGAGCACTTCCCGCTCACCCTTCGTCAGATAGAGATCATCGATCGACAGGATCGCGCTCGCCACGCCCCGCGCGCCCATGCGCGCCTGCAGCGCCTGCGCCAATGTGCTCTTACCACTGCCCTGCGCCCCGCACAGGCCCAGCACGGCCAGGCCGTCCTTCTCTTCCAGCAGGCGCAGCGCCAGGCGATCGACCGCATCGAGCGCCGACGCCGCCATGGTCAGAGCTGCGCGACCAGCAGCTTGTCGATCTTGCGTCCGTCCATGTCGACAATCTCGAAGCGCCAGCCCTGATCCTCGGCATAGTCGCCGACTTCGGGCAGGCGCTTGAGCAGCCACAGCACATGGCCCGCGACCGTCGCATAATCGCGGTCCTCGGACAGGTTGATGTCGATCTTCTCGGCCAGTTGGTCGATCGGCATCTGGCCCGACACCAGCAGGCTGCCATCCTC
Organism: Sphingobium salicis subsp. salicis; assembly: GCF_049472635.1. Taxonomy (NCBI): domain Bacteria; kingdom Pseudomonadati; phylum Pseudomonadota; class Alphaproteobacteria; order Sphingomonadales; family Sphingobiaceae; genus Sphingobium; species Sphingobium salicis. The sequence continues at coordinate 536,497 of NZ_JAYRCS010000001.1, read as the reverse complement.
GCGCTCGACCAGATCCGGCTCGTCATAGACGTCGCGGTCCGACGCGAAATGGCCGGCGATCGCGGACAGCAGGTCGGCCGGGGTCACGATCCCCTCGAAATGCCCATATTCGTCATGCACCATCACCATCGGCACGTCGGACTTGCGCAGCACTTCCAGCGCATCCATCGCATCGACCTGATCGGGCACGACCTCCGCCTTGCGTAGCAGCGCCTCGATGTTCAGCGCCTCGCCCCGGAACAAAGCGGTCATGATGTCGCGCGCCTGGACGATGCCGATAATGTCCTCCACCGATCCGCGCCCCACCGGCAGGCGGGTATGCGGCGTTTCCAGCAGGCGCAGGCGTACTGTTTCCTCGTCGGCGTTGATGTCGATCCAGTCGACATCCATGCGCTGGGTCATCACCTCGCGCACCGGCCGGTCGGCCAGCCGCACCACGCCGGAGATGATCGCCCGCTCGCTTTCCTCGATGATGCCCGACCGGCTCGCCTCGGCGACGATCAGGTGCAGTTCCTCGACCGTGACATGATGTTCGGATTCGCGGTCCAGCCCCAGCAGCTTGAAAATGAGGCCGCTCGACTTGTCGAGCACCCACACCACCGGCGCGGTCAGCTTGGCCAGATACAGCATCGGCGTCGCCACCAGCACGGCGATCGGCTCGGGCTGGCGCAGCGCGAACTGCTTGGGCACCAGCTCGCCGATGATCAGCGAAGCATAGGTAGTGAGGCCGATGACCAGCGCAAAGCCGAGATTCTCCGCCATATTGGGCGACAGGCCCAGCGCCGCCAGCCGCTCGCCGGTCGGCCCGCCCAGGCTGGCGCCCGAATAGGCGCCCGAAATGATGCCGATCAGGGTGATGCCGATCTGGACGGTCGACAGGAACTTGCCGGGGTCCGCCGCCAGTTGCAAAGCCGACTTGGCGCCGCGCTTGCCCGCCTTCTCCATCGCCTGCAGCCGTGGCTTGCGCGCGGACACGATGGCCAGCTCCGACATCGCGAAGACGCCGTTCAGCGCGACCAGCGCCAGGATGATGATGAGGTCTACCCAGGGGAAGGGCGTCGGAGCGGGAGGGGGGATCGTGGCCATGGTGGTCCCCTCCCCTATAACCTTTATTCTTTCGTTTTCACAACCATCCCATCATCGTCCGTTCAGTTCACTTGTGGAACAATCCACCGCCTGGGTTATTAGGGAGGCATCCATCCACGCGGATGCCAAAGACAAGGGAATAGAAGAATGAGGATTTCGCACCGGATCATGATGGCGGCCGGCCTGGCCGCGATGCTGACCACCACCGCCTGCACCACCGACCCGGAAACCGGGCAGAAGCGCATGTCGAAGGCGGCGATCGGCGGCATTGGCGGCGCACTGGGCGGCTATCTGCTGGGCGATCTGGTCGGCGGCCGGCACGATCGTACCGAAAAGATCCTGGGCGCCGGCATCGGCGCGATCGCGGGCGCCGGCATCGGCTCCTATATGGACGAACAGGAACGCAAGCTGCGCCAGCAGACCGCCGGCAGCGGCGTCGACGTGATCCGCCAGGGCGACGACCTGCTGCTGCGCATGCCCTCGGGCATCACCTTCGCCTTCAACGACGCCAGCGTCCAGCCGCAGTTCCGCCCCACGCTGGACGAGGTGTCCTCGATCCTGTCGCAATATCCCAAGACCTATATCGACGTTTATGGCCACACCGACAGCGACGGGTCGGACGCCTATAACCAGACGCTGTCGGAACGCCGCGCCCAGTCGGTCGCCGGCTATCTGACCAGCCATGGCGTCCAGTCGGCGCGCATTGCCACGCGCGGCTTTGGCGAAACCCAGCCGATCGCGTCGAACGCGACCGAGGAAGGCAAGGCCGCCAACCGCCGCGTCGAGATCAAGATCTCGCCCGTCACCGAATCCGACGTGCGCAACTGACGATGGCTCGGGCCGCTCGAACGGGCGGCCCGACCGACCATCTGCGCTGCCGACAGTACAAAACCGCCCCTACGCGCCCGTCAACATTATCCTCATTGACCTTCGCGCGCGCCGGGCATAGCAGGGCCGCCGCTGTCGCAACCCAAAGAGTGCCCTGACAATGACCTATGTCGTGACCGACAACTGCATCCGCTGCAAATATATGGATTGCGTCGAGGTCTGCCCCGTGGACTGTTTCTACGAGGGCGAGAACATGCTGGTCATCAATCCCAACGAGTGCATCGACTGCGGCGTGTGCGAACCGGAATGCCCGGCCGAGGCGATCCTGCCCGACACCGAGAACGGCCTCGAAAAATGGCTGGAACTCAACACCAAATATTCGGCCGAATGGCCCAACATCACGGTCAAGGGCGAGGCCCCGGCTGACGCCGACGCGATGAGCGGCGTAGAGAACAAGCTGGAGCAGTTCTTCTCGCCCGAACCCGGCGAGGGCAGCTGATCGATATTATCCTGCGCCATCAAGGCGCAGCGTCCCATTTTGTGCCGCACCCCCAGACTTTGTGTCCGGGGGTGGCAATTTTGTTACGAATCTGCTAAATAGCGCCCAGCGGACGAACATGGTCGCGTTCGTCCTGGAGTATTCGCATCATGTCTTGACGGTGACGCCGCGGACTTTCCCCGACTCGTGCCCCTGCTGCACCTGCCCCGCGACGGCCCGTTCCCCGGTTGAATAGAAAGGTTTCAAATGGCTGCCAAGGCGCTGTCCTTTGACGTTGGTGATTATGTCGTTTACCCCAAGCACGGCGTGGGCCGTGTGATCGAACTCCAAAAGGAGCAGATCGCGGGCATGGAACTGGAGCTGTATGTGCTCCGTTTCGAAAAGGAGCGCATGACGCTGCGCGTTCCCACCAACAAGGCCGAAGGCGTCGGCATGCGCAAGCTGTCCTCCAACAAGACGCTGGAGGAGTCGATGGAAACCCTGAAGGGCAAGCCCAAGGTCAAGCGCACCATGTGGTCGCGCCGCGCCCAGGAATATGAAGCGAAGATCAATTCGGGCGACCTGGTGTCGATCGCCGAAGTGACCCGCGACCTGTTCCGTGCCGATGACCAGCCCGAGCAGAGCTATTCCGAGCGCCAGATCTTCGAGGCCGCTTCCAGCCGCCTCGCCCGCGAACTCGCCGCGATGGAAGAGACCGACGAGCCCACTGCGCTGCAGAAGATCCTGCGCATCCTCAATGAGGCCGCGCCGAAATATGCCAAGGTCGAAGGCTGATCCCTTCGCCCGAACAGGCTGAAACATGATGAAGGGCGCCCTCCCAGGGGGCGCCCTTCTTCGTTACGGCGGGGCCATTGCGGGAATCCCGCCCTCGTCCGTTGACTCCCCCGAACCGTTCTTCAGGACGCATAGGGGAATAGCCATGAACGACCAGAATGACGCGCAGCAGGATCTGATCCAGCGCGGCTATTCGCGCCGCGACGCCGCCCGCATATTGGGCGTGCTGGGCGCGGGCGTGGCGGTCGCCACCGCCGGCACCCCGGTCTGGGCGCAGCGCAATGACGGCCCTGAAGAAGGCAATTTCCCCAAGGTGCGGATCGGCTCCAACGAATGCTGGACCGGCCCCTTCCCCGTCGCCCAGGCCGCCGCGGCGAAGATCGTGTCCCACGCCAATTTCTATCACCCCGGCACCGAAGTCACCGACTTCAAGAAGGCGCTCGCGACCATCGAAGGCGTGCCGGTCGATTATGTCCTGCCCTGGCCGGGGTCCAGCGACCCGCTCTCGCGCATCGTCGTCGCCTTCTGCTCGCCGCAAAAGGGGCTGGTGACCGCCGATGTCAGCTATGAACAGCCCTGGGGCACGGCGGAATGGGCCGGCGCCAAGGTGACGAAGGTGCCGTTGACGCCCGACTATCGCCACGACGTGAAGGCGATGCTGGCCGCCAATCCGGACGCCGGCCTCTATTATATCTGCTCGCCCAACAACCCCACCGGCACGCTGACGCCGGTGGCCGACATCGAATGGCTGGTCGCCAACAAGCCAGCCGGATCGATCGTCCTGGTGGACGAGGCCTATCTCCATTTCTCGCACGGCCAGTCGGCCGCGCCGCTGGTTGCGCAGGGCAAGGACGTGATCGTGCTGCGCACCTTCTCCAAGCTGTTCGGCATGGCCGGCATGCGGCTGGGCGCCACCATCGCGCGGCCGGACCTGCACGCCAGGATGATGCGCTATGACGGCAAGCGCATGTCGACCAACCTGCCTCTGCCCTCGGTCGTGTGCGGCACGGTGGCGCTGACGCAGAAGGCGCTGATCGAGCAGCGTCGGGCCGAGATGATCGCCGCGCGCGACTTCACCTTCGCCCACCTCACCAAGCGCGGGGTCAAGTTCATCCCGTCGGATGCCAACATGTTCATGGTCGACTGGGGCAAGCCGGCGGCCGGCGTGCAGGCCCAGTTCCTGGCGGCGGGTGTCGGCATCGGCCGCAACTGGGCGCCCTGGCCCACCATGTCGCGCGTCACCGTCGGCTCGATGGCCGACATGCAGGCCTTCTGCGCCGCACTCGACAAAATCATGGTCTGAAAAAGGACCGGCTTCGCTCTGGAAGCCGGCCCTTTCGATCAATTGCCCTTCACGCTGTCGGCGGCATCCTTGGCGGCGTCGCCGACATCGCTCGCGGCCTGACCGACCTGGCTCGCCGCGCTCGACACGGCATCATCCTTGCGGGTCTGGCTGCTGATCAGGAAGAAGGCGGCGACCGCCACCACCACGACCAGCAACAGGATCGCGATGGTCGTGCCACCGCCGCCGCTGCGCTTTTCGATGATGGTCGTCGTGGGCGCCGGGCGTTCCTGATAATCTGCCATAAAGTCTCTCCTCTTTGTCACCCCGTGGGGGCAACAATGCCGGAGAGCGGGCAAAGGTTTCAGCCGCCCCGTTGGCCCGCCTTACTCGCCGGTCGGGACGAAGGCGCCCTTGGCGCGGTCCTTGACCACCTTGTCGGCGCGGAACACCGATCCGCTCATGGTGATGTAGACGCCCGGCTCGGCGACCTGCGCGGTGGCAAAGGCCATGCCAAGGTTGAAGCTCGCATCACTCTCGCCAAAGCGCGCCGGGGCCAGCGCACCGACCAGCACGACGGTCTTGCCGGGAATGCCCTGCAACAGCTTGGCCGTCTCGGTCATGGTGTCGGTGCCATGGGTGATGACGATATGCTTCTCGCGCGCGGCGGCAACGCGGGCGGCGATCAGCGCACGATCCGTGTCGTCCAGTTCCAGGCTGTCCTTGCGGGTGATTTCCTCGATGCGGAACGGGCGCTTGACCCGAGCCACCTGCAACAGCTTGGCCATCACCGTCTCGCCGACCTGATAGTCGGACAGGGCGTCGAAATAGACCTTGTCGATCGTGCCACCGGTGGTGAGCAGCAGGATGGGGGTTTCAGGGGACAGCATGAACGGACTCCGTATATCGATCGCGCCCCCTTAACGGATAATGGCGCGGACCGGAACCGTCCCTATTCGCCCCGCGCCATCGCCGCACCCCGGTCGCGCGCGGCGACCAGCGTGTCGGTCAGAAGGTCGAGCAGGCGATTGTCGGCGTCCAGCACATTGAGTCCCTGGCGCGTCATGCCGCCGGGGCTGGCGACCTGGTCCGCCAGGGTGGCCGGGCTGACGCTGGCGCGCGCCGCCATGTTCGCCGATCCCTGCACCGTGGCCAGCGCCATGCGCGCGGCCTGATCGGCGGGAATGCCCAGCGCCTCGCCGGCGCGCGACAGCGCATCGATGAAGCGGAACAGGAAGGCCGGGCCGCAGCCCGACAGGGCCGTCACCTGATTGAACAGGGCTTCGTCACCCATCCATTCGGCCAGACCCAGCGGCGCGATCAGCGCGGCAATGTCGGCCTTGGCCGCTGCATCCGTGGTCGCATCAGTGTAGAGCGCCACCACGCCCTCACCCAGCCCGACCGGCAGGTTGGGCATGGCGCAGACGACATCGCGCGGCGCCGGGAAATGCCGGCGCAGGTCGGCAATCGGTGTTCCCGCCAGGATCGACACCAGCCGCGTCTCCGCCGTCAGCAGCGGCGCAAGACCAGCGGCGACATCGGCAATCTGATAGGGCTTCATGCCCAGCAGCACGGTGGTGCCGGCCGGCAGCGCGTCGGGATAGGCGGTGACGACGGTCACGCCCTGCGCCACCGGCTTGCCGCTCGGCCGCAGCACGGTGACGCGGGCGGGATCCAGCCCGCACGCCAGCCAGCGGGTCAGCATCTGCCCCGCCATATTGCCGCAGCCGACAAGGAAAAGATGTTCGGGCCAGCAGGCAATGGTCATGGTCAGGCTTTCAGGCAGAAATGTCAGGCTTCGCCGCGGGTTTCGATCAGGCTCGCGCTGATCGCCTCGCTCGGGCTCTTGCCGCCCCACAGGACGAACTGGAACACCGGATAGAAACGCTCGCACTCGTCAATCGCGGTCTCGATCAGCACCTGCGCCTGGTCCAGCGTCAGCGTGCCACCCTGCCCCAGCAAGGCGCCATGGCGGAACAGGATGATGCCGCTCGACGACCATAGCTCGAAATGGCCGAGCCAGAGCTGCTCGTTGATCAGGCCCAGCGTCTCGTAGATGACGGCGCGCTTGTCGTCATTGACGCGGATGTCGGGCAGCGCGAGAAGCTGCAGCACCTGATCCTCGTCACGCCAGATGCCGCGCAGCTCATATTGCGCCCACGACCCCTGGGTACTCGCGACGATCTCATCCTCGCCGACCTGCTCATAGCTCCAGCCATGCGCCTCGTAAAAGGCCGCCAGCATGTCGATCGGCGCGGCCTCATGGCCGCCATTCTCAAATTCGTCGCTATCCATCATCGGCGCGCCTTTATCACCGCAAGCGGCGAAAGGACAGGGCGCTTACTCGGCGCCCGCATCCTTATCCACAGCTTTCGTCTTGGCGGCGCGCACGGTCTTGGTGACCGGTTCGGGCGCCTTGCCTTCCAGCGCGTCGAGGCGGGCCTTGAGCAGTTCGACTTCCTCGCGCGCGGCGGCGGCCATCGCCTTGACCGCGTCAAATTCCTCGCGGCTGACGAAGTCGACGCCGCCGATCCATTCCTTGGCGCGTTCGCGCGCATTGGATTCGAACTCGCGGGTCATGCCCGCGACCGTGCCGGCAGCGCCGTTCACCAGCTTGGCCAGGTCGTCGAAAAAGCGGTTCTCGCTCTGCATGATCGTCTATCCTCGTATCAGGCGCGTGGATGCGCCGAAATCATATCTGGGTCTGGAGTGCCGGCGCGACAAGCCTGTGCGCATCCGGGTTCAGGCGGCCGACCTCATAGTTGAGGTAGGAGGCAAAGACCAGCCAGACCAGATAGGGCAACATCAACGCACCGGCAAAGGGACGGATCCGCCAGAACAAGGTGGTGGTGAGCGCCACCAAGAGCGCCAGCACAAGGATCAGCCCCAGCGCCGCCCCCACCTGATGCGCACGAAAGAAGAGCGGCGACCAGGCAAGGTTGAGCGCCAGCTGCACCAGGAACAGCGCGACCGCCGCGCCCCGCCCCCTGGCCCCGCGCGCATGCAGCACGATCGCGAAGGCCAGCGCCATCAGTATATAAAGGATCGTCCAGGCGACGGCGAAGGCCCAACCCGGCGGCATCAGCGCGGGCAGGTTGAGCGAGGCGAACCAGCGATTGCCAAAACCGCTATTGGCGAGCCTGCCCGACAGGAAGCCGAGAAAGACGATCGCGGGCACCGTCACCAACGCCCAGCGCAGATAGGCAAGACGCAACTGACCCTGGGACGCGATCTCGTTCATCGGCAACGCAGCTCCAAGCTATTCGGCGGGTTCGGGCGAATCCTTGAGCGCCGAATCCAGTTTGCGACCAACGGTTTGCGGAGAAACCGTGCGCTTGGCAACGCGCGAATAGAAAATGGGAATGAGGAACAGGGTGATGAGCGTCGCCAGGCTGACGCCGAACACGATCACCACGCCGATCGAATGGCGCGCCGCCGCACCCGCCCCGCCGCGCAGCACCAGCGGCACGGCGCCGATGACGGTCGCGATCGAGGTCATCAGGATCGGCCGCAGACGCCGCTTGGCCGCCTCGCGGATCGCCTCGGCAATCTCCATCCCCTCGTCGCGCAACTGGTTGGCGAACTCGACGATCAGGATACCGTTCTTGGCGGCGAGGCCCACCAGCATGACGATGCCGATCTGGCTATAGAGGTTGATCGACCCGCCGGTGATCGCCAGGCCCAGCGCGCCCCCCGCCACCGCCAGCGGCACCGTCGCGATGATGACGCCGGGGTGGATGAAGCTTTCGAACTGGGCCGCGAGCAGCAGATAGACGATCAGGATGGTGAGGCCGAAGACGATCCAGATCGACCCGCCGGTCTCACGCAGCGACTGGCTTTCGCCACGATAGCCGATCGCCAGCACCTCGGGCGACTGGCGCGCCTGATCCTCCAGGAAGGCCAGCCCCTGCCCCAGCGACGTCCCCGGCGCCAGCGCGGCGGTCAGGGTGATGGCGCGCAGCTTGTTATAGCGGTTGAGCTGACGCGGCCCGGCCACTTCGCGCACGGTCACGACCGCCGACAAGGGCACCAGCACGCCGCTGCGGCTGCGCACCTGGATACGTTCCAGATCAGCAAGCGTCTGGCGGCCGTCGCGCTCCGCCTGCACCAGCACGCGATATTCCTCGCCGCGGTCGACATAGGTGGTGACACGGCGCGAACCGAGCAGGCTTTGCAGCGCCTGGCTGACATCGTTCACCGATACACCCAGATCGCCGGCGCGCTGCAGATCGGTCTCGATCCGCATCTGCGGCTTGGTCTCCTTATAATCGCTGTCGAGGTTGATGAGCCCCGGATAGCTTGCCGCCGCCAGCATGATGCGGTCGCGCGCCGCCACCAGCCCCTCATAGGTGGAACCGGCCAGCACGATATTGACCGGCAGACCGCGACCACGGCCCAGGCCCGATCGCGGCGCGGCATTGCCGCGCACGCCCGGCTGGTCGGCGATCACCTTGTTGATGATGGTCGCGACTTCGGCGGTCGTGATGGTGCGGTCTTCCCACGGCCGCAGGAAGGCGATGACATTGCCGTTGTTATAATCGTCGGTGGTGCCGAAGCCGCCGGGGGTGCGGATCACCAGATTCTGCAGCGTGCCATCCTTGCGCAGGAAGGCGAGATCATTCTCGATCTTCTGCATATAGGCCATCATCCGGTCGAAGCCGGTGCCTTCGGGCGCGTTGACATTGGCCTCGACCACGCCGGTATCCTCGGCCGGGGCCAGTTCGGCCGGCAGGCGGGTGAAGAGGAAGAAGGCGACCCCCAGGAAGATCGCGACGCCCAGCAGCGGCATCAGCGGCTTCTTCAAGGTCCAGTCGAGCCAGCGACCATAGCCATGCTCGATCCGCTGGAAGCGATCATCGACCCAGCGCGCCAGCCGGCCGCGCTCGGCATTCTTCAGCAGCTTGGAGCAGAGCATCGGCGCAAGGCTCAAGGAGATGAAGCCCGAGAAGCCGATCGCCGCGATCATCGCGATGGCCAGTTCACGGAACAAGAGGCCAGTCTGGCCGGCGAGGAACATGACCGGCACGAACACGGCGCAGACGACCAGCGTGGTCGAGATAATGGCAAAGCCCACCTGCCGCGTGCCGAGATAGGCGGCGACCAGCGGATCTTCGCCCTGTTCGACGCGGTGATAGACATTTTCCAGCACCACGATCGCGTCGTCGACCACCAGGCCGATGGCGAGGACGAAGGCGAGCAGGGTCAGCAGGTTGATCGACAGGCCGAGCAGCCACATCACCGCGCAGGTGGCAAGCAGGCAGATCGGCACCGTCACCGCTGGCACGATCGTCGCGCGCACCGATCCCAGGAACAGGAAGATGACGAGGATGACGAGCAGCGCCGCCTCGATCAGCGTGTCATAGACATTGTCGATCGCGCGCTCGATGAACAGGGATTCGTCCGTACCGATCGCCACCTTCATGCCCTTGGGCAGGGTCGGCTCCAGCTCCTTGATCAGCGCCTTGGCCTTCTGCGCCACTTCCAGCGTGTTGGCGCCCGACTGGCGGATGATGCCGATGCCGATCGCCGTGCCCTGGTTGGAACGGAAGCTGCTATAGGGGTTTTCGGCCCCTTCCTCGATCCGGGCGACATCGCCCAGCTTCACCTGATAGCCATCCTCGCCCCGGCCCACGACCAGCTGCGCGAACTGGTCCGGCGTGGCGAAGGGCCGCTCGACGCGCAGCGTCTGGTTCTGGTCCTTCGATTCAAAACGGCCGGCGGGCAGTTCGACATTCTGGGTGCGCAGCGCCGCCTCGACATCGGCCGGAGTCAGGCCGAATGCAGCCAGCTTTTCCGCGTTGAACCAGATACGGGTCGACGGCCGCGCCTCGCCGCCGATGGTGACGCGGGCGACGCCATCAATCGCGGCGAAGCGGTCGGCAATGTTGCGGTCGAGATAGTCGCTGATCTGGATCGGCGACCAGCCGGGGCGCGAGAAGGCCAGGAACAGGATCGATCGTGCGTCGGAATCGACCTTGCGGATCTCGGGCGCCAGCGCATCCTCGGGCAGATCCTGCGTCACCGACCCGACACGGTCGCGCACGTCATTGGCGGCGCTGTCGATGTCGCGCGAGGGATCGAACTCGATATTGATGTTGGACGTGCCGTCCTGCGAGGTCGAGGTGATGGTCTGGATGCCCTGCACGCCCGCGACCGCATCCTCGATCTGCTGGGTGATGCGGGTTTCCACCACCGACGCGGCCGCGCCGGTATAGGTGGTTTCGACCGAGACGATCGGCGGATCGGTATCAGGATATTCGCGGACCGACAGGCTGAAATAGCCGACCAGGCCGACGATGCACATCAGCACCGCGACCACCGCCGAAAAGACCGGCCGGCGGACCGAGAGATCGGAGAGCTGCATCGGCTTAGCCGGCGGCCTTGGCGGCCTTGCCGCCCTTGTCGCCATCACCCTTCTTGTCGCCGGCCAGGCGCACCGGTGCGCCATCGGTCAGCTTCACCACGCCTTCGGTCACGATCTGCTGCCCGGCCTTCACGCCGCCCAAAATCTCGACCAGGCCGTGCTGGCGGATGCCGGTTTCGACCTTGGTCCGCTTGGCGGTGCGACCGTCCAGCACGAAGACGAAGCGTTCGTCTCCATCGCCGATCACGGCCAGTTCGGGCACACCGAGCGACTGGCGCTCGCGCGAGAAGACGCTGACCGTCAGCAGCATGCCAGGCTTCAGCGCCTTGTCGGGATTGGGCATGATCGCTCGGACGCGCACGGCGCGGGTGGCGGGATCGATCACCGGGTCGATCGTTGCGATCGTGCCATTGAACGGCCGGTCGGGCCAGGCGGCGGACACCGCCTTGATCGGCATGCCCTCGCGGATCATCGACAGCCGCGTTTCGGGCACGGTGAAGTCCAGCTTGATCCGCGAAATGTCGCTGACCGTGGCGATCGCGGTGCCGGCGGTGATGACCGCGCCGGGCGAGACCGTGCGCAACGATACCCAGCCGCTGAACGGCGCGCGGATGGTGCGGTCGCCGATGCCGGCGCGGGCGAGGTCGGCATTGGCACGGGCGCTGCTGGCGAGCGCAATCTGCTGCTCGACCGTGGCGCCGGTGGCAAAGCCGCGCGACTTTAGCGCCTGGATACGCTTCAACTGCTGGTCGGCCTGCAGCGCAGTCGCCTCGGCGGCGGCCAGTTCGGCCTTTTCCTGGCCCACGGCCATGCGGGCGATCACCTGCCCCTTGGACACGAAGCCGCCATCGGTGAAGTTCAGCACATCGATCCGCTCGGTCACCGGCGCGGACAATATCACCTGCTCATTGGCGAGCGCGGTGCCGACCGCCTCGACATTGTCGGTGAAGCGGGTGGGCGCAATCGCCACCGCCTCCACCAGAGCCGGCGGGCGAGCTTTCTTTTCCTTCTCTCCGCCGCAACCGGCAAGACAAAGGGCAACGAGAATGACAGGCAGGGTCGAGCGCATGACGAGGGGCTAACGGGCCTTTGTGACGGACACAACCGCATGGAATGTGTCAAAATGTATCGCAGGGCGGGTAACGAAGCTGGCGCGATTATCCGCCAAGCCGCGCGTGAATCAGAAATTCGACATTTCCCTGTGGCCCGGTGATCGGACTGGTCGTGATTCCAAGCACTTCCCAGCCCTTCTCACGGACCCAGGCAGCGACCTCGTCGCAGACGCGCTGGTGGATGGCGGGGTCGCGCACCACGCCGCCCTTGCCCACTTCCTCGCGCCCTGCCTCGAACTGCGGCTTGATGAGGGCGATCAGCTGCGCGCCGGGCCGGGCGAAGGTGATCGGCTTTTCCAGCACCTTGGCCAGGCTGATGAAGCTGGCGTCGCACACGATGATGTCAACAGGTTCCGGAATATGGGCGTCGGTCAGGATGCGGGCGCTGGTCTGTTCATGAACGATGACGCGATCGTCCGAGCGCAGCTTCCACGCAAGCTGGTTTGTGCCGCTGTCGACGGCATAGACCTTTGCCGCGCCCTTGGTCAGCAGCACGTCGGTAAAGCCGCCGGTCGAGCTGCCGACGTCGATCGCGACGAAACCGGTGACGTCGATGCCATATTCATCGATCGCATGGGCAAGCTTGATGCCGCCGCGCGAGACCCAGGGATGGTCGCGCCCGCGCACGTCCAGTTCGGCATCAGCCGCCACTTGCTGCCCCGCCTTCTCGACCTTCTTGTCGCCCAGATAGACCAGGCCGGCGAGGATCAGCGCCTGCGCCCGCGCCCGGCTTTCGGCAAGGCCATTGTCGACGAGCAACTGGTCGGCACGGATCTTCGCCATCAGCGCACCAGGCCGGTGAGGGTCGACGGGGTCAATAGCTGCGGCAATGTCTGGGCCTCCTTGCCCGGTGCATACCAGAGGTAGAGCGGCACGCCCGAACGGCCCTGCGCTTCGAGGAAGCGGGTAATCGCCGGATCGGCATTGGTCCAGTCGCCCATCATGACGGTGACGCCCGCCTTCTCGAACGCCGCACGCACCTCCGCCCGCTCGATCGCGGCGGCCTCATTGGCCTTGCAGGTCAGGCACCAGTCGGCGGTGAAATAGAGAAAGACCGGCTTGTTCGCGGCGCGCAGCCCGTCGAGCTTTTCCGCATCGAAGGCGACGACCGCGCCCTCGCCCGCTGCCGCAACCGCCGGCGCTCGGGCTGGCAACAGCATCGCTGCCCCCACCAGCAGGATCGCCGCGCCGACACCGACCTGCAACCAGCCGCCGCGCCCGGCCCGCTGGCGCATGCCCAGCCACCAGAGCAGCAGCACCAGCGCCAGCGCCGCGCCCAAACCGATGGTCATGCCACCGACCCCGCGCTGCTGCCCCAGCAGCCAGGCAAGGCCCAGCGCCGTCAGGAACATCGGGATCGACAGGATGCGCTGCAACCGGCCCATCCATGCGCCGGGCCGCGGCAGGCGATTGCGCAGCGCGGGCAGATAAGCGAGCAACAGGAAAGGCAGCGCCAGCCCCAGCCCCAGCCCCGCAAAGATCGCCAGCGCCGCGCCCAGGGGCAGCACCAGCGCCGTGCCCATCGCCGCGCCCATGAACGGCCCGGTGCAGGGCGTCGCGACGAAAGCAACCAGCGCGCCGGTCCAGAAGGCGCCGACCATGCCGCCCTTCCCTGCCAGTTGGCCGCCCCCGCCAAAGGCCGGCAGGTCGAACAGGCCGGCAAGGTTGAAGGCGATCGCGCTGACGAGCAACAGCAGCGCCAGAATGATGCGCGGATCCTGCAACTGGAAGGCCCAGCCGACCGCGCTGCCCGCCGCGCGCAGCCCCAACAGCAGGCCGCCCAAAGCCAGACAGGCGATGATCACGCCAAGGGTGTAAGCCAGCGCCTCGCGACGCGCCGCCCGCTCGTCGCCACCTGCCTTGGCCAGGCTCAGGGCCTTCAATCCGAGGATCGGGAAGACGCAGGGCATGACGTTGAGCAGCAGCCCGCCCAATATCGCTCCGCCCAGCGCCAGCAATATCGTGCCCGCCAGCCCCTTGGCCGCGATCTCGGCCACCTCACCGGACTTGGCCGTCAGCAGGAAGCCGACATGGTCGCCGGTCCGCAGCACCGCCTGCGCAGCGCCGCCCTTGAAGCCCTCGCCCGCATCCGTCTCGACCAGCAGCCGGTCGCCCTCGCGGCTGACCTTCTGCGCGGCGGCGAAGCGGGCCAGCCCGTCGCTCAACGGGAAGAGATGGACGTCGCGCGCCTGCGCATCGGCGGGGAACGGCACCGACAGGCGCAGCTTGCCATCGACGATCTGATAGGTTGCCTCGCTGCCCAGCGGCCGGGGCAGATGGCTGCGCCAGCCATCGAAGCGCGCCTGCATCGCCGGCACCACCTTGCCATCGCCCGCAACCAGTTCCAGCGCCAGTTCGCCACTTTCGGGCACGCAGATCTTGTCGGTGCAGGCCAGCCATTCCGCCTTCACCCGGATCGGCAGGCGGGTGCCCGCCGCCACGTCCGGCGCCACGCCCAGATTGGCGAGCACCGCATAGGGGCCTTCATAGACATGGTTCATCAGGCCCGAAATCAGCAGCGTCTCGGGCACCGGATAGCGCAGCGCGCCGATCGTCACGCCCTTGGGCAGGGTCCAGGTCACGGTCATGCCCAGGCCCGCATCGCCCGGATTTTCCCAATAACCGTGCCAGCCCTTTTCCGGCTTCATGGCGAAGGCGATGGTCGTGCCCTTGCCGGGCGCGGGCGCTGTGCTTTCGGCCATCAGTTGCGCGGCGATATGCGCCGGGCCGCCGCCAAAGGCCGCCTGGGCCTCCACCGCAGGCGATGCGATCGACAGTCCCGCCAGCATGGCGAGCGTCACGAATATGACTTGAAAAATCCGCATCGGGCCTCTGGTCGGGTGGATGCAAGGGGGCTAGGTCGCTCCCTATCCGCCGTCAAGGCATGAGAAGGTACCCATAATGTTGAAACACGTCGCCGCTGCACTGTTGCTCGCCACTGCCATGCCCGTCGTGGCGCAGGGCCCCGCGCCTGCAGCCGCTCCTGCACCGCCCGCCCGCAGCATTGCCGCGACTCCGCCCAAGCTGATCGTCGCCATCTCGGTCGACCAGTTTTCGGCCGACCTGTTCAGCGAATATCGCCAATATTATACCGGCGGCCTCAAGCGCCTGACCAGCGAAGGCGCGGTCTTCCCGCGCGGCTATCAGAGCCACGCCGCGACCGAGACCTGCCCCGGCCACTCGACCATCCTGACCGGCAGCCGCCCGTCGCGCACCGGCATCATCGCCAATAACTGGTTCGACCTCGACGCCAAGCGTGAGGACAAGAGCCTCTATTGCGCCGAGGATGAAAGCCAGCCGGGCAGCAGCAGCGACAAGTACGAAGCCTCGCCCCTGCACCTCAAGGTGCCGACGCTCGGCGGCCGGATGAAGGCAGCCAACCCCGCCACCCGCGTCGTGTCGGTCGCCGGCAAGGATCGCGCCGCGATCATGATGGGCGGCGCGACCGCCGATCAGGTCTGGTGGCTCGGCGGGCCGCAGGGCTATGTCAGCTACAAGGGCGTCGCCCCCACCCCGCTCGTCACCAAGGTCAACCAGGCCTTCGCCCAGCGCCTCGCCCAGCCCAACCCCGGCTTTGAACTGCCCGCCCAGTGCGTGTCGAAGGATTTCCCGGTCCAGGCCGGCAACCGCACCGTGGGCACCGGCCGCTTCGCGCGTGACGCGGGCGACTATAAGGGCTTCCGCATCTCGCCCGAGCAGGATGCGATGACCCTCGCCTTCGCCGCCGCTGCGATCGAGAGCATGCAGTTGGGCAAGCAGGCGCAGACCGACATCATCTCGATCGGCCTGTCGGCGACCGACTATGTCGGCCACACCTTCGGCACCGAAGGCACCGAAAGCTGCATCCAGGTCGACCGGCTCGACACCGAACTAGGCGCCTTCTTCGACAAGCTCGACAAGGACGGCATCGACTATGTCGTGGTGCTGACCGCCGACCATGGCGGCCATGACCTTCCCGAGCGTCACCGCATGAACGCGATGCCGATGGAACAGCGCGTCGACATGGCCCTGACGCCCAAGGCGCTCAACGCCACCATCGCCGAGAAGGCCGGCCTGCCCGGCAAGAAGGTGATCTGGAGCGATGGCCCGTCGGGTGACATCTATTATGACAAGGGCCTGACCGCCGCGCAGCGTGCTAGGGTCGAGACCGAAGCGCTCAAATATCTGCGCGCCCATCCGCAGGTGCAGACCGTCTTCACCAAGGCGGAAATCGCCGCCACCCCCTCGCCCTCGGGTCCGCCCGAAAGCTGGAGCCTGATCCAGGAAGCGCGCGCCAGCTTCTACCCCAGCCGCTCGGGCGACCTGCTGCTGCTGCTCAAGCCGCGCGTGATGTCGATCCCCGAACAGGCGGTGATGGGCTCGGTCGCCACCCATGGTTCGCCCTGGGATACCGATCGCCGCGTGCCGATCCTGTTCTGGCGCAAGGGCATGCAGCATTTCGAGCAGCCGCTGGGCGTCGAGACGGTGGACATCCTCCCCAGCCTCGCCGCGCTGATCAAGCTGCCCGTGCCCAAGGACCAGATTGACGGCCGCTGCCTCGACCTGGTCGCCGGCAAGGACGACAGCTGCACCGGGCAATAAGCCCTTGCCGATCCTCCCCCGTCAAAGGGGGAGGATCAGATATTCTCGCCGATCCCGTCCGTGCTTTCCAGCAGCGCATGGACGCGGTGCGGGGCGGACACTTCCACCCGGCTGGTCACTTCATGCCGGGCCTTGGCCTGGCGCACATTGCTGTCGGCCGGCACGCTTTCGGTCAGCCAGACATTCCCGCCGATGACCGACCGGCTGCCGATGATGATCCGGCCCAGCACCGTCGCGCCGGCATAGATGACGACATCATCCTCGATGATCGGATGGCGCGGCTGCGCCTTTTCGAGCGCGCCCTTCTCGTCCGAGGGGAAGCTGCGCGCGCCCAGCGTCACGCCCTGATAGAGCCGCACCCGATCGCCGACGATCGCCGTCTCGCCGATGACGACGCCGGTGCCATGGTCGATGAAGAAGCCGTGGCCGATGCGCGCGCCGGGATGGATGTCGATGCCGGTATGGGAATGGGCGATCTCGGAAATGATCCGCGCCACCAGCGGCGCGCCCAGTTCATAGAGGCGGTGCGCCAGCCGATGATGGATGATCGCCAGCATCGAGGGGTAGCAGATCAGCACCTCGTCCACGCTGCGCGCGGCCGGATCGCCCAGGAAGGCCGCCTCGACATCGCTGTCGAGCAGGGTGCGCAGCGCCGGCAGGCTGTGCGCGAATTCGCCGATGATCCGCGCCGCCGCCGCGTCGACCGCGACGATCGGGTCATCCTTCATCGCATAGATGAGTTCGAGCCGGATCTGGCCATAGAGGCGGCTGAGCACGGTCTGCAGCGTCTCGGCGACATAGGCGTCCTCATTATGCAGTCGCACGAAGCTCGGTCCCAGCCGCAGCGGGAACAGCGCGCCGCACAGCGCACCGGTGATCTTCACCAGATTGGCGCGAGACGGGAATCCTTCGGCGCCATATTCGGCATGATGCTGCTGTTCCTGCCGCCAGCGACTGCGCGCGGCGGCCAGGTCCGTGACCAGCCGGTCCAGATCCCAATAGCCCACGCCTTCACCCTGCATATCGCCGTCCGCCATTCCCTGCGCCTCTTGTCCGATGGGCAACCGGAATAACCCGCGTCTGCGCGCCAGGATAAACGAGTTTTGCTTGGGGGTAGCGAGATTCTCTTTGCCGAACGCGCCAGGAGGCCGATCAGACCTTGGCTTCCGGCCTGTTCAGATAGAGGCAGATTTCGACGCGCAGCCCGCCCTCGGGTCGGTTGGCCAGCGTCAGGCGACCGCCCTCCTGCTCCACCGTCTTGGCGACGATGGCCAGGCCCAGCCCCATGCCGCGCGTGTTGCGCTGACGCGCGGTATCCAGCCGATGGAAGGGTTTCAGCACCTCCTCCAGCCGGTCGCGCGGAATGCCGGGGCCATCATCATCGACGCGGATCAGCACCTCATTATCGTGCCGCGCCACGCTGACCCGCGCACGCACCCCATAATGGAGCGCATTCTCGATCAGGTTGCGCACAGCGCGGCGCAGCGACAGCGGGCGGACCTCCATTTCCAGATGGTCCGGCCCGTCATAGATCACATCGTCGCCATGATCCTGGAAGGCGTCGACCACCGTCGCGATCGTGACCGCCACGTCGATCCGCACCGCCGGCTCCGGATTCTTCTCGCCGCCCAGAAAGGCCAGCACGGACTCGATCATCTCGCCCATCTCGGCCAGATCCTCGCCCATCGCCTCGCGGATTTCGGGGTCGTCCACCGCTTCCAGCCGCAATTGCAGCCGCGCGAGCGGCGTGCGCATATCGTGGCCGACCGCCGCCAGCGTCTCGGTCCGCTCGTTGATCAGGCGATGGATGCGGGTCTGCATCGCGTTGAAGGCGCGGATCAGGTTGCGCACATCATTGGTGCCCGCTTCCGCCACCGCCACCTGCTGGGCCAGGCCGATCCGCTTGGTCGCATGAGTGAGGTCGCGCAGCGGCGCCAGGGTCCGCCGGATCAGCACGCCGCCCGCAATCAGCAGCGCCAGCACCGGGATCAGCGCCAGACCGAAGCGGCCGAAGGTGAAGGCCCATTTGCCGCCGCTATGGTGCATGCCGAAATAGAGCCAGCTGCCATCCGTCAGCTGCAGCCCGCCATTGATCTGCGAGGAGCGTCCGGGCGAATTCAGCCGCAGCCACAGCCGCGATTCATGCAGGCTGGGTTCCCAGTCGACGATCTGCTGCCGCATCCGCGCCAGTTCGGGCGACAGCGGCGGCGGCGGCGGCGCGGCCAGCGTCCAGTGGATATCATAGCGGTCGGTGGTCAGCTGCGCGCTGACCCCGCCGCGCTGGCTGACCGGCGCCTTGGCCACCAGCTTGCGCGCGATCACCAGATGCTCGGCCAGGCGGCGCGCCTCGTCATCCTGCAGCGACAAATGGCTGGCGCGCTCATAGATGAGCGTGCCGACCACGAATTCCAGCAGGACGGTCAGCAGCAATATGCCAAAGATGCGGCCGACCAGCCCGAGCGACCGGCTGAACCGCTGTCGTCTCAAGCGCGCGCGACTTCCGCGTTGAACATGTAGCCGACGCCGCGCACCGTGGTGATCGGCGCGGGCCGGTCCTCGGTCGACAGCTTGCGGCGCAGGCGGCTGACCAGCACGTCGATGCTGCGGTCGCTGCTGTCACCCATGCGGGTGCGCGACAATTCGATCAGCCGCTCGCGCGCGATCACCCGCTGCGGATGGCTGAGGAAGCTGCCCAGCAGGTCGAACTCGGCACCGGTCAGGTCGACGATCGCGCCGGTCGGCGACCGCAGTTCACGGCGGGGGAAGTTGACGATCCAGCCGTCGAAGCGCGCTTCATTCTCGCGCTGCTCGTCCGGCCCCCGCTCAACGCCGACGCGGCGCAGGATGGCGCGGATACGGGCGATCAGCTCGCGCGTGCCAAAGGGCTTTGGCAGATAATCGTCGGCGCCCAGTTCCAGCCCGACGATACGGTCGGTCTCGCTGCCCTTGGCGCTGATGAAGATGATGGGCACGTCGCTCTTGCGACGGATCTGGCGGCACAGGTCGATGCCGTTGGTGCCGGGCAGCATGACGTCCAGCACGACCAGGTCGACCGGGCCGGCATCGAAGGCCACCCACATTTCCGGACCGGACGAGGCCGGACGGACCTGATAGCCATGTTCCTGCAACGCGCGCGCCGTCAGCGTGCGGAGCGGCGGATCGTCTTCGACAAGGATGATCGAGGGGGCGGTCATGCGCGGAGCAACATCAGGCTGTTCATGATGTTGGGAGATAAGCAGCGACCGGTGGAGGGTCAACCGCAGCTTGCTGCCGAAACAGTTGACGGGGACCACAGCAACAATTTGTCACGCCGGCGACAGCTCGGCACAAGATAAGGCCCGGAAATACAGCAGATCGGGCCCGCGCGAACGGGCCCGATCCGTAAAGATCAGAAAGCGGCCGAGATCGAGAAGACGACCGTGCTGCGTGCGATCGACTTGCCGAAATTGTCGCCGTCCGCGACCTGGAAGTTGGGACGCAGATAATTTTCCTCGACGCGGGCAATGTCGGTGTCGACATAGGCGATGCTCAGCGTGAGCGGCGTGCCCGGCACGGCCAGGTCGGCACCGACCAGCCAGTCGAGATATTTGCCGGTCGGCGCGACCGACGTGCCGTTCGGGCCCAGGCCGCTATTGCCGTTCGACCAGCCCAGATGCGCCTTCAGGCTGACCGGGGTGTTAGGGATCGCACCGCTGACATCGCCCCAGATGTAGAAATTATCTTCCTTGTCACCCGGCTTATAGATGGTGCAATCGGCGTCGCTGCACCACTTGCCCAGCGCTTCCTGCTTGGGGGCATAAGCCACACCGAGCAGACCCTTGACCGGGCCGACCTGACTCGACAGCTTCACATAGGGTTCGGCGAAGTCGGTCTTGTCGGCGCCCGACGGGTACATGTACCAGGTCAGGCCGAGGTCCAGCGTCGCGCCGCTGTCACCCAGAGGAATGGCATAGCCTGCGAACAGGTCCAGTTCCATGTTGGCGCCGCCAAAGGTGCCCCAGCCCGACAGGTTGGAACCCCAGGTGCCGACATAGACGCCGCTTTCATGGGTTGCGGTCAGGCCGCCCTGGATCGCCATGCCGCGATCGGACTGCGAAACACCACGGAAGCGATAATCGGAAACCAGGCCGACGCTGCCGGTCACGGTGACCGGGCCTGCGGGTTCTTCCTGGGCGAAGGCCGGCGCACTCGACATCAGAGCCAGAGCGGCACAAGCGATTTGATACTTCATGAACATTCCCCTTTTACGAAAGAATGTTCCGTCCTGCATCCGCGGCCCGAAGATCTGTTTTAAATCGTCTTCCGTACCGGCGGATGTCTATTGGCCTATTCTTGCCAGCCGCCGGCGCAAACCTCTATCTTCGCATCTGCACAAGGGAAGAGAGGCGCTGTGATATAGCGATCACGGTTCTTTTCCAAAGACCATTCATATTGTTTCTATTTGATGTCCAGATTGCATCTGAACATGAAAAAGCCGCCACATCCGGGGATGCAGCGGCTTTTCTGTCATGCAGGCTCGTGTCATGCGACGAGCTGGCGCATCCGTCCGGTCGCGCCGAACAGCTCCACCTTGGCGCCCGCGCCGGTGCGACGATCGGCCCATTCGCGCACCATTTCGGCGCAGGTATGGTCGATATGGGTCAGGCGCTCGACATTGAGGATGACCAGCTGTCCCGCCGGCACCGATTCCAGCTTGGCCGACAGCTTGGGCAGGCTCAGGAAGCTCGCCGTGCCGTGCAGCGCCACTTCATGCGCATCGCCGCGGCTGGCTTCCTCGACGCCCAGGCGCAGGCGACTGGCATGGGGGATCAGTTCGATCAGCGACAGGCCGATACCCACCAGCACGCCGGTCAGCAGGTCGGTCGCGACGACGCAGATCAGCGTCGCGGCCCACACGATCGCCGGCAGCGGACCATAAAGGTGGAACAGATGCTTGACGTGCGACAGGCTGACGAGGCGGAAACCGGTCACGACCAGAATGCCGGCCAGCGCCGCCATCGGCACTTCGCGCAGCAGCCAGGGCAGCAGGGCGACGAAGCCCAGGATCCAGGCACCATGCAGGATCGCCGACAGGCGGGTCTTGGCGCCGGCCTGGACGTTGGCGGACGAGCGGACGATGACGCCGGTCATCGGCAGCGCGCCAGCCACGCCGCAGAGCAGGTTGCCCACGCCCTGCGCGCTCAGTTCGCGGTTGTAATTGGTGCGCACGCCATCATGCATGCGGTCGACCGCCGCCGCCGACAGCAAAGTCTCGGCACTGGCGATGAAGGCGATGGCAATGGCGGTGGTGATGATGGTCGGGCTCATCAGCTGCGCCAGCAGGCCCTGTTCGGGCAGGCTGATGGCGGACAGGATCGATTCCGGCACGACAACACGGGCGACCGGCAGGCCGAGCGCGAAGGCCACCAGCGTCGCGGCGACAACGCCAACCAGCGCACCCGGCACCAGCTTCATCGATGCAGGGCGGAACTTCTCCCAACCCAGCATCGCGCCGATGGTGACCAGGCCGACAGCGAAGGCGGTGGCGGCATCCTGATTGGTCAGGCCCAGAATCTGGCCCGGCATCGCGATCAGATTGTGCAGGCCGCTCGACAGCGGCTTGTCATCGAACAGCACATGGAACTGGCCGACGACGATCAGCACGCCGATGCCCGCCAGCATGCCATGCACGACGGCCGGCGAAATGGCGCGGAACCAGCCGCCAACCTTCAGCAGGCCGGCCACGATCTGGATCGCGCCTGCCAGGATCAGGATGGGGCCAAGGGCCGACAGCCCCTGTTCCCGCACGATTTCAAAGACGATGACCGCAAGACCGGCCGCCGGACCGCTGACCTGCAGCGGCGACCCCGCCAGCAGGCCGACGACCAGGCCGCCGATGATGCCGGTGATCAGGCCTTTTTCCGGCGGCACGCCGGAGGCAATGGCGATGCCCATGCACAGCGGCATGGCCACCAGGAACACGACGATCGACGCCGTGAAGTCGCGGCTGAACGTGCCGCCGGAAAAGGCCTTCAACATGATTTACTCCGCAGCTTGTGCGATGAGCGATTCGCCGGCCAGGCGACGCCCATGCGGCAGCGCCACGGGCAGCTTCTGCCCTTCGCGCAGCACCGAGAAACGGCCGGTTTCACCGTCCAGGCCCAGGACCTGGCCGGCATGGATGTCGACATACCAGCCATGCAGGGCGATCTCGCCGCGGGCGATGCCCGACGCGACCGACGGATGGGTGCGCAGGTGCGACAGCTGTACGACGACATTTTCCAGCGCCATGTTGCGCAGCTTTTCGGCGGCATCCAGGTCGGCAGGATAGGATTCGCGGCACAGCTTCTGCGCGGCATGACTGTGGCGCAGCCAGGCGGCGACATTGGGCATGCCGGTCAGGTCGGCGTCGGTGGCCAGCGCCTTCATCGCGCCGCAGTCGCTGTGACCGCACACGATGATGTCGCGCACGCCCAGCACCATCACGGCATATTCGACCGTGGCGGTCACGCCGCCCAGCTGGCTGTCATGCGGCGGCACGATGTTGCCGGCGTTGCGGCAGACGAACAGGTCGCCCGGCTGGGCCTGCATGATGTGCTCGGGAACGATGCGCGAGTCGGCGCAGGAGATCATCAGCGCCTTGGGGCTCTGACCATGGCTGGCCAACTGATTGTAGAGCGTGCTTTCGTTCGGGAAGACCTTGGTCTCGAAACTGAATACACGACCGATAAGCTCGTTCATGGCTTTCATCCTCTTATTGCTATTGCGTTGCCGGTCAGGGGGCGGACCGGCCTAGCTTGCAAAATACGCAGCAGATTTTGCTGCGGCGCAGCGGAATTGTTAAAAATCATGTCTGGGATGCAAAGCGCCCGACAGGCGCGCCAAATGGCGGAAAACCGCCATCAGCGCGCCTTTTCGAGGGGGTCAGCGCCGGTCGACGACCGCGCTGAACATGTATCCGACGCCACGAACAGTCACGATCGCGGCGGGCCGCCCCTCATGGGACAGCTTGCGCCGCAACCGGCTGATCAGCACGTCGACACTGCGGTCGGACGAGGGCGCATCGCGCACGCCCGCCAGTTCCATCAGCCGCGCACGGGCAATCACCGCCTGGGCATGATCCAGCAACACGGCGAGCAGCGAAAATTCCGCCGCCGTCAGTTCGACCAGCGCGCCGGCCGGGTCGGTCACTTCGCGCCGGGCGAAATCGACCACCCAGTCGTCGAAGCGCGCCTGGGTCTGGCGCCGCAGGCCCAGCGCCCGTTCGCTCCGCCCGCGCCGCAGCACGGCGCGCAGCCGCGCCGCCAGTTCGCGGGTCGAATAGGGTTTGGCCATGTAATCGTCGGCGCCCAGTTCCAGGCCGACCACCCGGTCCACCTCGCTGCTGTCGGCGCCGACCAGGATGATCGGCACATCGCTACGCTCACGCACGTCGCGGCACAGGTCCATGCCGTCCGGCCCGCGCAGTCCTGCATCCAGCACGACCGCGCCGACCGGCATCCGGTCCATGGCACTGAATATATCGCTCGACGAGGCCGCAGGCAGAGCGCGAAACCCGCTCTGCTCCAGGAATTCGCGCACCTTGTGCCGCAAATCCTGCTGCGTCTCGGCGACCAGTATCAGCGGTGGACTCATCAGCCCTTCACGGTCAGCGCGCGTACGCTGTCCAGTTCATTCACCAGCACGGCACGGTCCTGCTGCGCGACCGACACGGCCTCGGCATTGCGGGCGCTGGCATAGCGGGTGACCTCTGCGTCCACCTGGCTGCGGGCAGCGGCGCAGGTGCCGGCATAGCTGCCCGACAGCGGGGCGAAGCGATGGACCGCCTTGCCGAAGGCCGGCACCGACTGGCCCTGGGCCGCGACGGCGCGGTCGACGCGCACATCAGCCTGCCAGCGGCAGACCGGGATGGCGTTGCGATTGCCGAAGCGCGGCTCGACCTGGGTGAAGCGCACCGACGATGCGGTGTGATAGCTGGCCGTATAGGCCTGAGCGCCGTGGGTCAGTTCGGCGCTGTGGATCGGGGTGGACGAAGCGGCGAGCGCCGCGACACTGGCAAGGATCGGCAACATGGGTGGCTTCCCTTCGAAACAGACAATATCCAGCAATAAGCGGGATCCTTCCGACGGGTTTAGGCAGGGAGAATGTCTCCCCAATATGCCGAACGTTACAAATTATTGCTGTGTCGCAGCATGCCGTCAAGCGACCCTTGCGATCACCGGACTGGCCTGAAGCGGTCGCGCCACCCCCGACAGGGCCTCGATCAGCCCGGAAAGCCACAGCGCATCGGCCACGGCGCGGTGCCGCGCGCTATGCAGCGCATCGGCATGGGCCATGGCGGCCGTGATCCGCGGCTCGTCCGCGCCCCATTCATCCAGCAACAATGAGACATGATCGATCGCGAACGGCGCCACCACGGCCTGCGTATCGGCCAGCGTCTGCAGCCAATATTGGTCGATCACACTGTCGGCGACCACGCGGCAGCCGGCCACTGCGGCCGCCAGCTGCGCCAGCACCAGGTCCGCCGGCTCGCCCTCCGCCTCGATCCGGGCGCGCGACAGGCCGTGCAGCGCCTCGGCTTCGGCGGTCCAGTCCCAGCCGGTCCAGGCCGCATGCGGTCGAATGATCCAGCTGCGGGCAATGCCGCCGCCCGCTATGCCCACTTCGATCGGGAAGGACCGTCCGTGCCGGGGCAGGCACGACGCCTCGAAATCGATCGCCATGATGGTCAAAGGCTCTCTCCGAATAATTCCACGTCCGCCCCATTTTTGGGTCTGGCCGTCCACGTCTGATACGCCCCTGTCTCCTCCAACTATGTCAGGCCGATGTCATTGGCCATCAGGATTTTCGGAAAAGATGCGAACCGACGGTCCGGTGCGACCGATGCGACCATCGCACCGGATTTCAACCGCCTATGGCCAGCGGCCTGCATTGCCGCTACCCCATGGCGATGACGGACGGACGACTGCGGGACGCGAACGACTAATGTGGGTGTTACTGGGCATCGCCCTGATCGTCGCGGGCTTCGTGTTGCGCTTCAATCCGCTGCTGGTGATCCTGGCCTCGGCCATCGCCACCGGCCTTGCCGCCGGGCTTGATCCGCTCACCATCCTCGCCGCCTTCGGCAAGGCGTTCAACGACTCGCGCTATGTCTCGGTCGTCTGGGTGGTGCTGCCGGTGATCGGCCTGCTCGAAGCGCATGGGCTTCAGGAACGGGCACGCGGCCTCATCGACCGGATGCGCGGCGCCACCACCGGCCGTTTCCTTCTCTTCTATCTGGTCGCCCGCCAGATTTCGGCCGCCATGGGCCTGATCTCGGTCGCCGGCCATGCCCAGACCGTGCGCCCGCTGGTCGCCCCGATCGCCGAAGCCGCGGCCGAGAAACAGGCCGGTGCGCTCGATGAGGAGCAGCGCGACGAGATCAAGGCCTGGGCCGCCGCGACCGACAATGTCGGCGTCTTCTTTGGCGAGGATATCTTCCTCGCCATCGGCTCGATCCTGCTGATCAAGGGGCTGCTGGAGCAATATGGTATCTTGCTCGAACCGCTCCAGCTCTCGGTCTGGGCGATTCCGACCGCGATCGCCGCGCTGCTGATCCACGGCTTTCGCCTGTGGCGGCTCGATCGCCGGCTGAACGCGCAGGGTGCCAAGGAACCGGAGCACGCCGCATGATCACGCTCCACTGGGTCTATGCGCTGATGGGCGCGGTGTTCGCCGGCTATGCCCTGCTCGGCGCCGCCGACCGCAGCAATCCGCGCCGCTTCACCACCGCCGCCTTCTGGGCACTGCTGGCGCTCAGCATGTGGGCAGGCGACCGGCTCGGCGACATCGGCAATGGCGTCCTGGTCCTCGGCCTCGTCGCCATTGCCGGCTTCAAGGGGCTGGGTCGCGGCAGCGGCGGCGTGCCGCTGGCGGAGCGACAGGCGCGGGCCGACCGCCATGGCAATGGCCTGTTCGCCATCGCCCTGGTCATCCCCGTCACCGCGCTGGCCGGCACCTTCCTGTTCAAGGCGTTCCCCGCCTGGATCGATCCCAAGCAGACCACCCTCATCTCGCTGGCGCTGGGCGTCCTGATCGCACTCGCCATCGGCTGCACCTGGCTGCGCGCCCGGCCGATCGTCGCCCTGCAACAGGGGCGGCAATTGATGGACTCGGTCGGCTGGGTGGGCATATTGCCGCAGATGCTGGCCAGCCTCGGCGCGGTGTTCGCGCTGGCCGGCGTTGGCGATGTCGTCGGCGGCATCGTCCGCCTCGCCATTCCCGATGGCAGCCTGCTCGGCGCGGTGATCGCTTATGGCCTGGGCATGGCGCTCTTCACCATCGTCATGGGCAATGCCTTTGCCGCCTTCCCGGTGATGACTGCCGCGATCGGCATCCCGCTGCTGATCCACCAATATCATGGCGATCCGGCGATCATCTGCGCGATCGGCATGCTCGCGGGCTTTTGCGGCACATTGCTGACGCCGATGGCCGCCAATTTCAACCTCCTCCCCGCCGCGCTGCTGCAGCTCAAGGATGAATATGGCGTGATCCGCCGCCAGGTCGGCACCGCCCTCCCCCTGCTCTGCGTCAACATCCTCCTGATCTATTGGCTGGCCTTCCGATGACCCGACTTTCCCAAGATATTGCCGACCGTTTCGCCACGCTGACCCTGTCCCATCTGGGGCGGCAATATCCCTACAAGATGGACCTGACCTATCAGGGGCCGGAGGATGCGCGCATCCCGGCCGACCATCATCCGATCTTCCATGGCAGCTATGACTGGCACAGTTGCGTCCATGGCTGGTGGCAGGTGATGCGCCTGCGCCGCCTCTATCCGGACATGGCCCAGGCCGATGCCATCCGCGCCCGCGCCGACATGATGCTTGTGCCGGACAAGGTCGCGGGCGAGCGCGCCTTCCTCACCCGCCCGACCGCCGGCGGGTTCGAGCGGCCCTATGGCTGGGCCTGGCTGCTCGCGCTCCATGCCGAACTCGCCCGGCAGGACGGCCCCTGGGCCGCCGCGATCGAACCGCTGGCGCTCGACTTCGCCGCGCGCTTCCACGCCTTCCTGCCGAAAATGACCTATCCGCTGCGCGTCGGCACCCATTTCAACAGCAGCTTCGCGCTGATCCACGCTCATGACTGGGCCAAGGACCGCGATCCCGCGCTCCAGGCCCTGATCCGCGAGCGCGCCCTTGCCTGGTTCGGCCAGGACCGCGCCTGCCAGGCCTGGGAACCGGGCGGCGACGAATTTCTCTCCTCAGCCCTCACCGAAGCGCTACTGATGAGCCGGCTGCTCGCGCACGATGAATTTGCCGCCTGGTTCGGCGCCTTCCTGCCCGATCTTCTGGCCGGCCAGCCGGCCACCCTGTTTACGCCGGCCACCGTATCGGACCGCAGCGACGGCAAGATCGCCCATCTCGACGGCCTGAACCTCAGCCGCGCCTGGTGCTGGCGCGGCATCGCCGCCGCACTGGGCGCCGACGCGCCGATCGCGCCGATCGCCGAGCGGGCGGCACTCGCCCATCTCGACGCCGCGCTCCCCCATATAGCCGGTGACTATATGGGGGAACATTGGCTGGCCAGCTTTGCCCTGCTGGCGCTGGAGTAACCCCCGCCTCAGGGCATGTTGGCGAGCAGCAGCTTCATATGTGCCGTCGGCGTAGTCGTGCGCGACTGGAGGCGGAACATATAGTCATAGGCCCACCAGGCGCCGCCGCCCCAGGCGGTCCAGCCCAGCACCGCCGATGACGTCTTCAGACGGCGCAGCATGTCGGGATATTCCTTCGCGCATTGCGGCTGGCCCGACGCGCCAATCTCGCCGAAGAACAGCTTCACCTTGTATTTCTCGGCCCAGGTCAGCGCCGCATTCACGCGCTGGCCTGCTTTGACCTCGCACTTGTCGGTGGTGCCGGTCGACCAGGCATCCAGATATTGATGCACTTCAAAGGCGTAATTCTTGCCGGGATCGACGAACTTCACCGCCTGCGCGGCATTGCCCGAACTCACCCAATTATGCGCCCCGGTCCAGGCCGTGCCGGGGATCAGCAGCTTGTTGCTGATCTTCTGGGCGCGGATATCCTTGGTCACCTGCCCGGCAATGGCCCACCATTGCGCCGCCGTCTGCCGGTTTGGCTCGTTCATCAGGCCGATCCAGACCTTGGGGTTGGACCGATAATCCTCCATGATCTTGACCCAGGCATTGGTCAGCGCCGTCGTCGCCAGCGTGCCGCTGCCGACCAGCGCCGCAGAGCCGTTCACCTGGCGCGCACCATAATTATGCATGTCCAGGATCACCGTGAGGCCCAGCGCATTGGCCTGGGTCACCACCGACTTCAGTGCCTTGCGATCGACCTCCGACAAGGGGCCGTAGAGATTGGGCTGCAACCGTTCCCAGCGGAACGGCACGCGCAGAAGCTTGAAGCCCTGCGCCGCATAGCTGCGCATTTCCGCCGTGCTGGGATAGATATAGTTGGTGCCCAGCTTGCCGCCGGCGCCGCCAAATTCGCCGCCGGAAATATTGATGCCCGGTAGAATCTTGGACGTGCTGGTCGCCGTAGCCGCCGGCACGGCGGCCGCTGCCGCCGCAGCATAGGCCTGCGCCGCTGTCGTCGTCGGCACCGTCGTGCTGGCGCCCGTGCTGGCGGCTGACGCAGAACTGGACGATGACGGGATGGTGATCACCCGTGCGTCCGGCGCATCCGCCTCGCCCCCCGATAGTGTAACGGCCGCAAGAACACCCGTCGCGGCAAGCGTAACCACAGCGGCGGCAACGCCGCCCCCCATCTTCTTCATGAATTGCCTACCCTGTCAGACCCAAAAGGAGGCGGGCCCTTAACTAGCCTAGTTAGACAATGTCTTCACCCGGTTGCGGGATTTGGTTAAGCCTCCGACAGGCTGTTCCAATAATGCGCCATATGGGTTTTCCCTTAGGCAAAACTCCCGATCTGCCATGGAAAACGGGGGTGGACCATCGTTCCCATGACCGCAAAATCAAGCCGGCATATTTGACCCGGATAAATATCATTTGCCAATATATCCGGGTAATATTAAAGGCGCCTCATGACCGAAGAGGAAAAGCGGGCCGCGATCGCCGCCTACAGGGAGCAGAAAGTCGAAAGCGGCATCTATGCCCTATCCTGCCTGCCCTCTAGCCAGCGCTGGGTCGGCAGCGCGCTCAATCTCGCCACGATCCGCAACCGGCTCTGGTTCACCCTGCGACTGGGCCATGATCGGCACCCCGGCCTGCAGGACGCCTGGAATGCCCATGGCGAAGACGGCTTCGACTTCGAGATTCTCGAACGACTGAATGCGGATGATCTGGGCGCCGGCCGCGACCGCCGGTTGAAGGAGCGCCTGCTCCAATGGACGGAAGAGTTGCAGGCGACGCGGATCTGACCGGCCGCCTGCCCTGTTTCAGCTTGCGACTGCCAGCAGCTTGGCGCTCATCGCCGGCCATTCGCTCATGTCCCATCCTTCGGGCGTCTCACGGGTGATGATCTGGTCCGCGCCGAAGCAATTGCCAAGATCGATATCCTCGCTCTTCTCGAACGCCCGGTCGGAGAGCGAATAGAAGGGACGGACCTTGGGCAGGGTCAGATCGTCCGGATTCTGCTCGACCACGATCGCCAGCCGGTGCGATCGCAGCCGCACCAGCGATCCGATCGGATAGATGCCGACCGCGCGCTGGAACGCCTGGAAGATTTCCGCGTCGAACAGCGCGCCGCCATCCTCGTCGATCTTCAGCAATGCACGCGACGGGTCTTCGCCACTGCGGTGCAAGCGATTGGACGTCATGGCGTCATAGCTGTCACAGATCGCGGCCATGCGCGCGAACATGCCGATCTGCTCGCCGGCCAGGCCATTGGGATAGCCGCTGCCGTCCAGCCGCTCATGATGGTTGAGGCACACGTCCAGCACTTCCGCCGGCATTTCGCCGCCCAGGGTCAGGAATTCATGCGCCAGCGTGGTGTGGCTCTTGACCACGTCCCACTCCTCCGGCGTCAGCGGCGCATCCTTGTCCCACACTTCCTGCGGCACATGGGCCATGCCCATGTCCATCAGCAGGCCGGCCAGGCCAGCCTTGCGGATATCGTCGGGCGATAGGTGCATCTGCTGGGCAAGCCCGATCATCAGCGCGCAGACCGACAGCGCATGCTGATACAGATATTCGCCGCTATTCTTCATCCGCGTGATCGCCATGAAGGCGTGCGGGTTGCGCTGCACCGAACTCGAAATCTCGTCGACCATGGTTTCCAGCTTGGCCGCCTTCACCGCCTTGCCCAGCCGCACATCCTCATAGAGCTTGCGCATGGTGCGACCCGATTTGCGCGCCAGCCGCTGGGCATGGACCATCTCGGCGCGGATCGGCAGCTTGTCCTTGGACAGCGGATCGAAGGGACGGTCGACCGGCTGGGGCGCGGCGCGGCGCACGATCGTCGGCCCGGCACGGCCGAACAGCCGTTCGCGCGGCTCGGCCATCTGCACCACGCGGGATGGCGCCGGCTGGGCGGGAGCCACGTCCGCACCGCGCGACACGTCGATCGTCACCCACTCGACCTTGCTGGCATGCAGGTCCGCCAATTGCTCGGGATCGTCGAGCAGCATCTTGCGCTTCCAGAAGGGGTGGGAAAACCACGACCCGTCCAGCTTGTGCAAGAACATCCCCAGTTTCACGTCCTGGGTGCGGATTTTTTTCAGCATTTATACGGCCCCGTAGTCCCCGCTTTCATTTCGCAGGTCGTGCCTTTCCAAAAGGTTAAGATCCCCCTTCCAGCCGCGAAAGTGCAGCTTCGCTTCGTCGCATGCAGGTGCGGCAACTGCTTGAAAGCCGGCAATTCTCTTGCCACACGCCTGAAGCTTCGCCGTGAGCCGGCCGATGATGTCACTGCGCCTACCGCAATCGGCCATTTTCGCTTATCCTCCTGCGGTCCGGACAGGGAGGCGATCGATGCGCGTGATGGTGCTGGTGAAGGCAACGCAGGACAGCGAGGCAGGCGGCCCGCCCGACCCGGAGATGATGGCGGCGATGGGCCGCTTCAACGACGAACTGGAAGCAGCCGGCATATTGCGCATGGCCGACGGCCTGCTCCCCTCCTCTCATGGCAAGCGTATCGCCTTCGACGGCGCCGATCGCCGCGTCATCGACGGCCCCTTTCCCCAGGTCGGCGAACTGGTCGCCGGCTTCTGGCTGTGGGAGGTGGCCGATATGGACGAAGCGGTCGCCTGGGCGAAACGCTGCCCCAATCCCATGCCCGGCCCCAGCGAGATCGAGATCAGGCCGTTCCACGAATGGCGCGACGATACCTGATCGGAGGAGGAAAATGGTGCACCCGACGGGATTCGAACCCATGGCCCTCAGATTAGGAATCTGAGCTAGTCTGTTACCAGACGTCGCATGCTGTAACGCTGTCTCCAAAAAACCGCGGATTTCCGCCATTCCTTGTTACATGTTGTCTTATGTTGTTAAGCCCAATCACGCAACAGCGTATGCCACGCGTATGCTACGCGTATTATGTGGAGCGTATCATACGCCCCCGGTGAGCATCAGATTCTCAGGCTGATTGGATAGGTTTTAACCGATCCAGATAAGTAGATCATGAACATCCACGATCCCCTTCACATGCTTGCTGGCACAGGCTGCGACTGGTCCACCGTCGACGCCTCCGACCACGACCTCAACGATCGCAGCGACCTTTCCCCTGCCGATCTGGCCGAACTGGGTCTGACGCTTCCGCGCAGCCCCTTCCCCGCCGCATGGTGGCAAACGACCGATGGGCAGGCAGAGCATCTGGACCAGCCCACCTTTACGTCATCGTTCAACAAAGTTCTTTGGTTCGCACTGCGCGGCCTTGAGGATCAGGCAAGCCTGACGAACGATCGGGCCGAACTGGCTCGCATCGAGGGCGAGCGGGATTATTGGCTAGGAAGAACGGAGACTGACCATATTACCGAGACGTTCCGCCTAGCCGATGATCAGGCAGCAAAAGTGGCCAATATTTGACCAGCGCTCCAACGCCTCAATTCCGCCACGCGATCGTAAGCTTGCTGAAGTTCGTGCGCTTTCGCGAGTTCGTCGATATGCACAAGGGCTTCAAGGTTTGAGACCAGCGCAGCGGTGCCCTGCATGTTTATGGTCGCAGCGTTGTTCGCCGTCGTTCCGTAATCGATATCGACGCCGATGATGCAATTTGCCCCCAAAGCCATTGCCTTTTCAACAAGGATGGAGCGGGCTGCGGCCTCTCCCTTGTTGACCTTGTGGCTCATGCCCGACTTGACGTTCACCGCCCCAGTGAAATCAGAGAATCCCTGACTGAATTCGCTGAAAAATCCCGTTCCGACGGTCACATTTGCGGTGATCATCCCCTTGAAACGGACGTCAATCGATGCCGGAAGCCATGACATCGTGAACATGGGATAATCGACGATCCGCGCTTGGATCATCTCAAGCTGCTCAGAAATTTTGCGGTCGATAATGATGTAAGCGTCTTGGATCAGGCCGGGACCGCACTTTTCGCAGAGATCGGGATAATTGGCTTCGTGAATAAAATTTACATAGGCGACCGTTTCAGGTGACTTGCGGGGATTTGGAAGCTTGAAAGTGGAACCCGGCGTAATCGTCGCGTTACAATTCAGGCAAACGTCATTCATCACTGCCCCCATACCTTCTAATGTGCAAACATGCTTAAGCGGTTATTGTCACATCGAAAATGTTTATTTCGGAATATCGCGACCATGCCGCGCATAATGATAGAATCGGAGGCCGAACCACGTGATCGCCATCACGGCGCTGATTGCGGTCAAAATTGGCGTGATCGCACCAGCCCAAGACGCGAACGACATCAATATCGGTCCAGCGCCCGCAACGTGATCGACAACCGTCTTCCCGTGGCTAAACATCACAGCAGGTCGCCTGCGCTTTGCTCAATACCCATGGGTGCAAGGATGACATTTCTGATTTCCGTTGCACGGTCCGGCGCGACCAGCCCGAAGAGCGAAGCAATACCCAACATGACGGAAAGGTTCCGGCGATTGACGAGCGGCCAGACGCGCACGGCAATCTCGGTGAGAGCATGAAGGGCAGCCTTGGCCCAATTGATTGGCTTGGTAGTCATGCTGGTATTTATGCCGATCCGCCCGAAAGGTAGGGCAAGACGAACTGAGTTAGGTTGACCGGCGGACCAATCCGGCTACGCTGATGGTGATCCCGGCGCGCACTCCTTATTCCCCCCCGAATTTTGGTGACGCCGGGATCACCTATCCAATGAGAAAAGGGTGGGTCGCAATGCCTTCTAGGAAATCGGAATATGCACGTATGCTCCGCCTCGCAGTGGACGAAGAAACGGCTGCCGATGAAGCCCAGAAACGCGGTGATGACATGATGCTGATTGATGCACACAGGAGTCGCGCAGCTTATTTTAAGCGGCAGGCCGACTTGCTTCGAACCGATGCAACGGATTAGTTATCAAGTCGACGGGTCGATCAAGGCAGTCATGATTCCATACATCGAAGTAATGGCATCGATCGCCTGATCCCGGGATTCTTCCCAGTCCCTCCCGTCACGCGCAATGCCCTTTGCCACTTCCTCAATGATCCGCTCATCACGACTATCGAGCGCGGTGCGCAGTATATATTCGGCCACCCTTGCCATCTTGAAGCTGCCGTCCACCTGCACACGCGTGCCATGCTGGTCGACCGAGCCATCGCCCAATTGGTGGCGCAGTTCGCGAACCGCTGCATCAACTACCTGCTGGCGAAAATCATCCATGGCTGATCCTCCGATGTTCGCCCGCCATTCAAACGGACCTGCATCGGAGGCGCAAGTCAGTCAGCGTCCCAAGCAGCGATGATACCGAACAGCCGCGCCCTTTCTTGCTCAAGCTGGATGTTGCTGCCGGTCAGGATCGAAACATGCTGGGCGATGATCTGCGCGGTCACATAGTCCAGTGCATCAGCGGTGTGAGCGTTGGCCGCATCAGCGGTTTCGGCCACCTTGGCCTGCATGGCTTCAATTGCGAGCAGGCTGGTTTCGACGATTTCTCTCTGCGTAAGATTTGGGTTCGAATAATTTGTCATGCATGTATTTAGGCGGGCACGCTTCCGCGCCCGCCCAATTCAGATGAAGGTCCATTTCAGCCGCAGATTGCTGAAGCTGAAATTGGTATAGCTGCCGCTGATCGTGCGCGTGTAATAGTCGCCCTGATTGACGATACCGGTATCGGTGCTTCCCTTGAACGCCACGACTTCGACAGTGACATTCCCTGTATAGGTGTCGCTTGCGGGTGCGTCGAAGACGGTAGTCATCGCCGATCCATACGCAAGCGAGCCGTAATTGGTTAGCAGATTACCCGACCACCCGGTGCTTGCGATGATATTGCCGTTCTTCTTCAACAGGACATTTATGCCGCCGTCGTTCGCATAGTCGGTGTAGAGCGGCTTGCCATTATATGTCGTGGTCGACCGGCCACTGGAATATGTGAAGCCCACCGTCCCTTCGAGCACATAGCTGCCGTTACCCATCGTTTCGCCCAACGGCGACGAATAGAGCGTGCCAGTTGAGTTGCTCGGCGAAATGCTGACCGGCCCAAGACGCTTCACAAAGCGACTCAACGCCAACGCTTCAGGGTTCACAGTGCCAGTGATTAGCGCGTTTCCAGTCACGCGAAGGTCGCCCACGATGTCAACGCCCCCGCCCCCATTAGCATCGGCAACCAAGCGCATTTGCGCGCGACCATCACCCGCGACCGCCTGCACCTGCCAATAGGCGGTCGTCCGCCCTTGGAGATCAGATACTGCACCCATCGTTTGACTGACGTTGGACTCAGCAGCCTGAAGGCGCGTTTCGTGGGAGGCGATAGCCGCGTTGGCGGTCGCGACCGTGTTCTGCGTGGTGGAAATGCTGGCCGACATGTTGGACAAGACCGCCCCTGCCCGCCCCGGCGCATAACGTGCGGGTGTAGGCGCATCAGCGTAGGTTTCGCGAACTTGCGGACGACAGAACCAAGCCCAGCTATCGGTCTGTCCAGACAGGGTCGGGAATTTCCGCAGGATCAGGTTGGCGCGAACTGCATTTGCCGGAGCCTGCGCTTTGTAGCCGTAGTTGGTCCAATCCTGAATCTTGTTGCCGCCCGTGCCCGGCGTAAATTGGCCTGTCGACGGCGCGGCACCAGCGGAACCGTTGCCGTCCACCCATTGAAAATAAACCTGCACGGTGCCGCGGTGTGCTGCTGCCAAACCACTAACGTCATACCATTGGTTCGGCTTGACGTTGATTACCTGCGTCCACTCTGCGTAACCGCTGCTGCCATTGTTGGGCTGGACGATCGAGAGCGTATGTTCACCGGTCAGCACCCATTCTGCGCTGGGCTGCGAGCGCCCATGTGTGGCGACCATTCCGACCGAATTATTGGCCCAACCGCTAGTGTCCGGCACGATTTCGGTATTGACCAGCAGGTTTCCACCGGCTGTGGAATAGGTAGCCGCCAATGATGCGCTAGTGGATGCCGCTGACGCCTGACTGCTCGCTGTCGAAGCTGACCCTGCCGCCGCTGATGCACTAGACGATGCTTCACCGGCTTTGGTCGATGCGGTGATCGCGCTGTAGCTGGCCGATGCTGCGGACGATCCAGCCGCAGACGAACTGGTCGAGGCGCTAGAGGCACTTGCCGCCGCAGCGTTCGCAGAATTCGAGGCATTGCTGGCTTGCGTAGCGGCGGTATTGGCCGAGCCGCTTGCCGACGACGCCCGTTGCGCGGCCAGTGTGGCTTCATAGAGCGCGTTGCTGTAGCTAGTTGACGCCGCCGCCGCCGACGCTGCCGCCGCGACCTCAGATGTGACATCGCGGAAGTCGATCGACTGGACGTAATAGACTCCCTGCGATTCCAGTCGTAGCAGCGGTCGAACCCAAGTGCAGCCCTGATCGATCAGGGTGTTCGCATCAATATCAAGAACGTGGGTGGCGAAATTTGACCAGCCCCACCCGACATTACCGGGTGCGATAGAGGCATAGAAGTTAATGTTGTTCCACTGGTTGTTGTCCGGCTTCAAACCAATCGCGAAAAGGCTGGCATTGACTGCCACATCGCCATTCTGCTGGCCGACGAGACACCATTTCACGCTCATTCGGTATTTGTGATCGCGCACCAACGCGACACGGCCTTTCGACGCGATATGTGGGACGAATGTTGGATTGTTGGTGATTTCCATCACCCTGCCGTGGGTCGAATGGTCGAAAGCCCGAACGCGGCTGTCACCACTCCAGTCGGAGGTTCCGTTCGAATAGTCCCAAGTCCAGTTTTTGAGATCGCCAAAAGTGTTCGGCATTATCGCCTGCGCCACGCTGGACGCGGTTACCGAGGCGCTCTGAGCCGCATTGGCTGATTGACTGGCTTCGCTCGCCTTCGTGCTGGCGGTGGAAGCTGAACCGGCCGCAGCACTTGCGCTGCTGCCGCTATTGGCTGCCGATTGTGCTGCCAGACCTGCTTGTTGGCTGGCAGTGTTGGCACTGCCAGCGGCATTTGACGCGCTGGTTGAGGCTTGCGAGGCCGAAGTGGATGCTTCGCCTGCCTTCGTAGCAGCCGTTGTTGCACTGGACTGGGCCGATGAAGCTGACGATCCCGCCGAAGACTGGCTCGCGGATGCCTGCGATGCGCTATTGGCTGCGGCATTCGCCGATCCTGCCGCGCTAGTGCTTTCGGTGATATCCTCGATGCGGATGTATGCATAATCGACAGTGACCGTGGAAGACGCAGCCAAGAGGCGTAGCAAGCAACGAATGCTGGACGCGCCAGCCGCGATCATCGCGTTGGTCGTGGAGGCCGGAACCGTGCCGGATAGTTCAACCCACTGGTTCAGTGCGGTGAAGGTATAAGTCGACTGGACTGTGCCATTTGCAGTCGTGCCGCCGGTGGTCGTGACACCGATCCGATACAACTGAAGCTGGGCAAAAGCAGAACCCGACTGCTGACGGACTTTGGCGGTGATCCGATAAACGCGATCCGCTTGCAACGGCAACATACCGATGTTTCCGACGTCGATCTGTCCACTTGCGGTGACGCGCATCGATCGACCGACGTCGGTGTTGCTAACGAACGAGAAGGTCGAATTCGCAGTGATTGAGGCTAGCGCAGAAGGCAAACCTCCAAAGCCCTGCTGCCAGTATCGGGACTATCAGGAATTTCGTGTGCGGCGAGGCGGTTGACCATCAGGCCGTCATGGCCCTGATGAAACGTTCGCCGAAGAGCACGGCAAATTGCGCCTTCGCCATGTTCCATTCGCGCGGTGGCATTTTCCACTCTTTTTCCGATCGGTTCAAGATCAGATAGAGCAGCTTGGTGGCGGCCTCATCACTGGGGAAATGGCCCCGGGCACGAACAGCGCGGCGAAGCTTGGAGTTCAAGGCTTCTATCGAATTTGTGGTGTAGACGATCCGCCTGACCTCATCAGGAAAGGCGAAAAATGGGATGACCTCGGGCCATGCTCGGCGCCAACTCTGGCCGATGGCGGGATAGCGCTGCCCCCAGAAGCTTGCTTCGAAGGCTGTCAGCGCTTCCTCGGCGGCCACTGCATCAACGGCACGGTAGATGGCTTTCAGAGCCATTCCGAGCGCCTTGCGATCCTTCCACGCGACGAAATCCATCGAGTTTCGCAGCAAGTGTACGATGCATGTCTGGACCATCGCTTCGGGGAAGACCGCATTGATGGCGTCGGGAAAGCCCTTGAGGCCATCGACGACGGCCAGCATGATGTCCTCGACGCCGCGGTTGCGCAGTTCATTCATGACGCGCAGCCAGAATTTGGCGCCTTCATTCTGTTCCAGCCATAGCCCCAAGATTACCTTGGTGCCGTCGGCCATGACGCCCAGGGCGATGTGGATAGCTTTATTGCGGACCATGCCCTCATCGCGGATCTTGACCCGGATCGCATCGAAGAAGACCAGCGGATAGGCCGGGTCCAGCGGGCGTTGCTGCCAGGCCGCGACTTCCTCCAGCACAGCGTCGGTGATCGTGCTGATCAGATCGGGCGAAGCATCAATGCCATATAGTTCGCGCAGATGACCCGTGATCTCCCGGGTGCTCATGCCGCGCGCATACATCGAGATGATCTTGTCGTCGAAGCCGGGGAAGCGCCGCTGGTATTTGGCGATCAGCTGCGGATCGAAACTGCCGGCTCGATCGCGCGGCACCTCGATCTCGATCCGCCCGCTGTCGGTCGTCACCGTCTTGCGACCATAGCCATTGCGGTTGTTGCCGACCTGGTCATTGTGCCCGAGATGATGATCCATCTCCGCGTTGAGGGCCCGTTCGGCAAAAGCCTTCTTCAGGGAATCGAGCAAGCCGCCCTGGCTGAGCGCCGCCGCCGCGTCAGTGCCGGCCAGCAACTGATCGAGAATGTCGTTCGGTATCGAGGGTTCTTTCCGTCGTGACATATTGGGTCTCCTTGTTGCCCATTATGCCTCGCCGCACACGAAATTCCTGATAGTCCCGCCAGTATCTGCCGTCCTGTTGAAAATCCGACGGCATCTGAGCAGCCGCGCTTAGCGTCGCCGCGACATTGCTCGAATTGGCGGCCGTAGCGCTATTCCCAGCATTGGTTGATGAGGACGCGGCATTAGACGCGCTAGTCGCCGCAGACGATGCGCTACCAGCGGCTTCACTCGCCTTGGTCGACGCGGTGTTGGCCGACTGTGTGGCGCTATTGGCGCTGTTACCTGCTGCGCTTGCCGAGGTGCCCGCAGCACTTGCCGAAGTCGCCGCAGCCGATGCGCTTGCCGCAGCGGCATCAGCGTCCGTGATGTCCGATATGGCAATGCTGGTTGCCCGAACGTCGTGGCCGGTCGCGTTATCTGGGCCGTCACTCACGATGAATGCACGAAGACCAACGATATCAGCCGGGACTGTAACGATTCCATCGACGGTAGTCCAACTGGACGATCCCGCGCTTGATCCGGTGACGAAATACCAGAAGTTGGTCCCTGCCGCGTTGACGGCGTTTATGCCGATCCTGCCTAGATACGAGCCATAGGCAAGGACATACCCGGTGATCCGCAGCTTCCGCGCCGTGGTGAAGGGCCATGCGATCAGGTCACCTTCTGCTGAGTTACGGTTCGTCGTGCGCAGGACGCGCGACGCGCCATCCGGCGGCGTAATCGTCGTCGTGATAGTGGTTACATTACCGGACCAAGTTCCGGTCGAACCATCGCTGAAAATTCCTTTCCGGACCAAATTGCCGGTTGCATGGCTGGCCGCAACGATAGCCTGTGCCGCCGCCGCGCTAGCGCTATTGCCAGCAGAGGAAGCGCTGGTCTGAGCGTTATTGGCGCTTCCCGCAGCAGCGGTAGCACTTCCACCGGCCGCGTTCGCGCTGTTTGCCGCATTGTTCGCTGATGTCGCGGCAGCATTTTTGGATGCGTTGGCGTTACTCTCGCTCGTGGCCGCCTGACTGGCGCTAGCGCTGGCCTCGCCTGCCTTGGTAGCTGCGCTCGTGGCCTGCGTAGTCGCCGTCGATGCGGACTGATTTGCCTCAGTGGCCTTGGTCGATGCCGTCGA
The DNA here is from genome assembly GCF_049472635.1 of Sphingobium salicis subsp. salicis. NCBI lineage: Bacteria > Pseudomonadati > Pseudomonadota > Alphaproteobacteria > Sphingomonadales > Sphingobiaceae > Sphingobium > Sphingobium salicis. Next base: position 496,464 of record NZ_JAYRCS010000001.1, on the reverse strand, counting down.
AGCGGACGTCGCTGCCGCCGAAGCGGAATTACCCGCGCTCGTTGCCGATCCTGCCGCCGCCGTCTGTGACGTTTTGGCAGCATTTTCCGATCCCTTGGCATTACTCTCACTGGTCGCGGCGTTGGTCGCAGAAGTGCTTGCCTCCCCAGCCTTTGTTGAAGCATTGGTCGCGCTGGTCTGCGCCGCCGTGGCCGATGTGCCCGCTGCGCCTGCCGACGTTGCCGCCCCCGACGCGCTTGTGGCTGCCGCCGTGGCCGATTTTGACGGAGCAAGACCATCAGGCCCCACGACCCGGATCGAATGGATTAGGAACGAGCCGCCAGACGCGGAATCAAGATCGAAGCGAAGCGCCGAAATGGTGCTGCCGAGCCAGTCAGCCGAACCGATTGCGGAAGTCAGATCGAACGTCAGTTGCGTGCGCTGATTGAGCGGCGGGTTGGCGACCGCCAACGGCGAACACCTATATCCAGCCGCGTAACTATGGCCTGCGGTGGCCCAGAACATCATTAGATCAGCGGCATTGCTTGTGGAGGCCACTGTGCGCGTCAAATCCACTATGACGCGCGTGTAGCGTGATCCCGCGATAGAAAGGCCGGTGCGGATCAACTGGGGGTCGCCACCAGTCTGCGCATATAGCAGCCCATTTGACTGACCGGTCAGCGAGCCACCAATAGCTGTGAAGCCATTGACCGCGTTGTTCGCAAAGTCCCATGCGTGGGCGACATCGAGATAGGCTGCATTTTCAGCGCCAGCCTGTGCGGTGACGGCCGAACCGGATGCGGCTGACGCCGAGTTGCCCGCTTCGGTCGCCTTCGTCGCTGCCGTCGTCGCGCTCCCTGCGGCAGCCGTAGCCGAATTACTCGCGTTGGAAGCAAAGGTCTGCGCATTGTTTCGAGCGCTTTCCGCCGCGCCTTGCGCCGCCACCGCCGCATTTTTGGCACTGGTTGAATTTGCAAATGCAGCCTCTGCGTCGGCCTTTGCTGTCTGCGCGGCGGTCTTTGCTGCATTGCTATCGCTCAATGCGGTTCCCGCATTTGCCGCTGCCGTCTGGGCTTGATTGCGTGCCGTTTCCGCCGCTGCCTTGGCCGCTGCCGCAGCGCTATTTGCCGTTTCCGCCTGCTGCTTTGCTGTTGCCGCGTTTGAAGCCGCACTGGCAGCGTTGGCCTCATGCTGGGCCGCTGCATCAGCGCTGGCCGCCGCCGATGCGGTCGAACCATATGTGTCGACAAGCTCGTCGATCAGTCCTTCGGCCGCAACGACTGCTGCGGATATGTCGCGAGTTCGAATGATCTGGCCATCGCTTCCCGTGATGGCGTCGACCACGTTTTCGGCGGGCTGACTACCGACATAAGTGCCCTCCGGCGCGCCTTCAGTCGCACGATCATCGGGCTTGTTTTCACCAACGATGACATTGCTGTCCCACTCGATGAACGCCGACGATGCATCGACATCATTGACGACCCAAGCGCTGTAAACGCCACTGTCCATGCGATATCGCAGCCGAACGTTGATGACCGCAGCAGGGACATTTGACGTAAAAGTGAAGGTGCCAGCGCTCGCGGCATGCCGCGCCGCCTGCTCGGTCCAAGACGAGGTTGTAGACGGCTTGGATTCAATCTGGACGCCACGAACGCGCCCCGAATTCTCCGCCGTCCAAGTGACGGTGATCTCGCTGACCGGATAGCCATCCGCGCCCTTTATAGTCTGGCTGGTGACCGCCATACCTTCCGGCGAAATGGTGGCAGATGGATCGTAACCCGGCGGCCGGATCGAAGCAGGAAGCGGCTTTTCCTCCCGATCCCACGCGTAAATCTCGCTGCTCTCTTCCCGCAGCACCATCTGAAAAAGCAGGTCATGATTTTCGGTCTGCTCGAGAACGCGGAATAGCTTCCGGTTCCAACCTTCCTGCGGCAGCGACAAGGTGACCAACGACCCCACGGTTGCGGCGAAAGCCAACGGCCCAAATGTCGCGCTGAAGACGCCGGGCGTCTTTGCCTCACGAAGGAGGAACTGCTTGGCGATGCGCTGGCAAGTTTCGGCCCGTGATACCAGACCGAGGTCAATGGTCATGGTGCGCGGGACGCCATCGTTCAGCGCATCGGTTTCGATCGCGCCCCAGTCTGATAGCTGATACTGGTTATTGGGATCGGAGAACCGGCCACGCGCAATATTGTAAGTCTCGCGCGCAGGCGGGACCGGTATCCATGAATATGGTGCGGGAGAACCGGGCGCTGCGACGAGGTGATCAGCGGTGAAATCGACAGTCGGACCGAGCGTGTCATCAAAACCGCCAATGATCGTGTATCGACCACCAACGTCAGTCAGCTTGCACGACCCCATCGCAGCGGTCAGCGCAAGAATGATCGTTTCGTGGCTATCGGCGGTCGAGAATGATCCGTCAGCGGTGTAGCGCTGGACGGTCGTGCCATCCTGAAGAGCAACACGTTCTTCGCAAAGATTAGCGTAATCGCGAAAGTTATCCCAGTCGATGCGGTCAGATGGGACGCCCATCCCCCACACCAACTTGCCGTTGATCCGATATCCGATCAGATACGTCGCGAGAGCAAGCGCCGGGTTGCGCCCTATCTCGACAGAGCCATCATAGAAGGACCATGTCGCCTGATTGGCGATGCGGTGCGCACCCGTGCCGCCATTGCTGCTATCACGGCGCGGATCATAAAGCGGGCAACCGTCGACGACGAACGTGGTCTTCGAAGGAAGGCCAGATTCCCATACATCGCCATCGAGTTTGAACGTGATCGCCGCATAGGCACAGCCCGTGAAAGTTGCGGTCGAGGTCCAATATTGCCCAGAACCAATGGCAGAACCGTTGGTGCTGGTGCCTTCCAGAACAGCACGGAATGACCGGACACCGGCGCGATATTTGCCGGTGATTGAACCGGCCCACGTCAGTTGCTCCTCGACATACCATGACCGCAGGGCATGGATGCGGTGGGATGCCAGCGCGACAATCTGGCTGTAACCATCCTTCTTCGTCGAAGGCAGGTCATGCTCTTCAAAGAAGCGGATATCGTTGCCCGCTGCCGTGCGACCAAAAATAATCTTACGCGGCGCAGTTGGATTGATGCTGCTATTGAGCCGTTCCGCCATCGATTGGGAAAGTGAAGGCGGCTTTACGAACAACGTGGTGGCAATCGCCATCGCCGCGCTGATCGCCAAACCGACACCTGCGGCAGCAACCGTGCCTGCCGTAATTGCCGCAATTCCGAGCGCGCCCGCAATCGGCGCTGCGAAAACAATGAGGGCAGCCGCGACCACGACCATCGTGGCAATTTTTACGACCTTGCTCATGCGGCCACCTCGGCGGTGGCCACAGCCTCAAACGGGACAGAAAAGGCGTATTTGCAATCTGCGGTGGGAAGCGCGGTCAGGCCCTGATGGCCAAATATTTCCCCGACAAACCAGCTAAAACGCCCCACGCAAACGCCGACCGTGGTCCGATCGAGCATGACGATGTCGCCGCGCTGCGCCTGCGCGACGGGTTTTGGATCACCCAGCCACGCGCGCACGGTTTTGAGAAGCGTTCCCGCACCGTGCTGACGCAGGGCCTCCATTGCCCCCTTTTCATCGGAATATGCGCCGCGCAGAGCGCCCGCCGGATCAACGCCGCACATGGCTTTGATGGCGCTGGAGGCGAACAGCGCGCAGTCATTCTGCCCCCACTTGAATGGTTCATCACGAAGGCGATCGATGAGGGTGCGCAGCCGATCTTCCCAATCGGCCGCGCGAGAGATGGTGGAAACTTCCATCCCATATTTAGCATCAGCGTATCTGGTCTATGACCGCCTGCGACTGCTGCATCGCCGGAAACAAGGCAGCCCAGCCAGTTGGTTTATAGACGGTTACATCACCGTTCGCGATAGCGACCGCGTGCTTCTGACTGGTATCATTCGGATCAAAACGCGGCTGATCGAGATATGTCGAATTGGTCGCTGTGCTGATCAGGCTGGCATGACCTTCGATAGTTAGCGTCAATGTGCGCATGGTGCCATCGGCTTGAATCTCCAGCTTATCCATTGCCCCCGATCGGACTCGGCGGAATATCCAAGCAGGTTCGGCCAATGGATCGCTTGGCTGAAGCATAATCGCGCGCCAGAATGTTGCCGGGCGCGCGCGCCATTCATCCGGGTAGGCGGATGCGATAGCGATCTCGTCCGATGGCGCAGATGGGATTGCCAAGCTAATCGTGAGAGCTTCCGACCCAGTGTAGGAAAAGCTGTTATCGCCAATTTGAACGACGACGCCGTTGGCCAGCGGTTCGAACATATTGTTATCGAGCAGACTGTCGCCCGAACCTTTGACCAAAATCGGATGCGATCCAGTCCAGAGGAAAGCCGGGCCTGTCGAGAAATCGAAGCGCGCGAGAAGCGCAGTGCGGATACCGGCTGCTTCCAGCGCATCGAGAAACTGTTGATTGGAGCCGGGTCTCATTCCACCGCCTCCTTGGCGACGATGGTTCCGAAATCTGGAAGACGATCTGGGGTAAGCGTGTATCCGTTGCCCTCGCTTGCCGAGAGGCGGAAAAGTCCTTCCGGCGAGGTAAAATCAACGGCGGCACCGGCATTGAAGTTTGCTCGCAATGGCGTCGAAAATTCTACGATGCATCGACCGTTCGCGTCAGCTTGACTGGGTGCAGTGATAATCCGCAGCAGTTGAGTGCCAAGCTGGAAAAGCTGCCCAACCCGCAGCCCGGAAGCGGAATTTGCGGGCCATCCCGCCAGCCTGACCGCTGACGTATCTGCAAAAGCAGACTGCGCAAGCGTTCGTCCAGTGAGCGCACTGGCATATGCTTGCCGTGGTGAATATCGGAACGTTCCAACTTGACCGCTAAGACTGTCCAACCATGCGGCGCACTTTTCGGCGTCAGCCGCAGTCATTCGTGGCCAAGTGAATTCAAGCTGCCATTGGCTGGCGGTATTAACAGTTTGCTGCTTGAGCGTATAGGGCGACGCCATCGCCGCCTGTCGAAACAATGGCGTAAGTCGTTCGGTAGCCGGTGCCTTTGGCGGCAGCGCAATCGGATAGGTTGGCATCCGATATTTAGCTGAAACCTTGACCTACATCGCGTTCATGCTATCGGCAGCGCCGATCCTGACCGGCGTTTGCAATCGGTTGGCCGGTCAGGATCGCCCACGTCTGACATTAGAACGGAGGTTGATAGGTCAGATGCATGAGACTGCTCTGGACTTCATAATATATGCGATCGTTCTCATTATACTTGCGCTTGCATTCAAGCGCCTCAAGCACATCGATTAAGCATATCACATAATTTTCAAATACTTATTACATGCCCGGACGTCGCAATTTCGTAAGTGTTGCTGATGTCGCCTGCTGCGTTATGAGCGGCATCGCATCCATAATAGCCTGACTGGCCATCAGCCGCACCCCCGCTGGATCGTTGCTGGTGATCGATCCAAAATTGATCGTCGGCCCGGATCGCCCGCCACCACGCACGCTTGCAAGAGCATGATTTGGGATCGTGTTAGCTGTATTGCCCACATTGACAATTTCCGGCCCACGCTCGCCAACCAAATAGGCACCTGCGCGGGTTAGGCCGCCATTGGCGCGCGCGCCGCTCATGAACGATGTAAAGCCGCCACCCATCACGATATCGCCACCACCGGTACCACCTGCGATCGATCCGGTGATCGAGCCAAGCAGCGATCCGAACAGGCTGCCGATTGGTGCCAAAATTGCCTGCTGAAGCGCGATATCCATGATCTTGTCGATGATCCGGTCACCCATCGCATCGAAGGCGTCGGCCAGCGACCCTGCGCCCTTCATCGCCTCTCGTAGTCCATCGTTGAGCGAACCCAGCCCATCAACGGCCGCACTTTCCATGCTCTCGCGGATTTCATCGCCCGTGCGCGGAATGCCGTCGAGATAGACGCCCAGCGGCCCCATCGTGTCACGCCTGATACCCGCTGCATCGTTGGCCTTGAGGCGATCCAGAACGCCAAGACGCGCCTGCGCAATCTGCTTTTCCGCATCGGTGCTGGTCTTGCTGGCAAGGATCGCGTCGAGCGCCAACCGCTCTTGCTGATACTGGAGATCGAGCAGGCGTAGACTGATTGCACGGCGATCGGCCTGTGACCGGGCCAGACCCGATTGCGATGACAACAGGTCCATATCATTGGACAGGCTGGACTGGCTAATCGCCAACTGCTGGCGCGCCACCTCCTCGTTTTCGCGCAGATTGACGAGGTCGAACTTGGCGTAAACCACCTTATCTTCGAGCGCCTTTAGCGCATCTGCCTGCGCCAGCGTGTATTTGCCATCGAGCGCATCCTGATCGATTGCCGCCTTGCGACGGTTGCTTTCGATAGCCAGCATCTCGCGCTCCAACGCAGACTGCTCAACGATATCACTGGTTAGCGCCTGCTTGGCCGTCAATAGGCTGACATTGGCTGCATCGATATCGCTGTCGTAAGCAAAAAGGGCCTGCCGCGCTTCCTTGGCGAGATCGGCGGCCGATTTACCACTGGACTTCTTGCCACCAGCGATGGGCGGAAGCGTGCCCGCGCTATCGCCCCCACCGGCCAGCAGTTTGGCCGCCGCCGCCTCTTCCTTGTCCAACGCAGCAAGCCGCGCATCGATAACCTTGATCCGCGCTTCATTCTTTTTCGATTGGGGCGATCCCTTCCCGATCGCGTCGGCATCAATGCCAACCGCCGCCAGCAGCGGGTTCTTGCCATTATTCTGGTCGATCAGACCGGCGCGTTCGCTTCTAAGGCGCTGCCGTTCGCCTCTGCTGTTATAGCCGATCAGCGCCCCACCAATGCCGCCTGCAATAGCGCCCGCCCCCGCACCGGGGAGACCACCCGCCAGACCACCAGCAATGCCGCCGCCAAGAGCGCCCATGATCGCCATGGCCGCTGTTGGATTCTGCCCCCAGAATTGCGCCATTGCGCCCGCGATCTTGATGACCTGATCGGCCAGATTGCCAATGGCGTCGGCGTTCTGGATAATTGCGGATGCGAAACGGGCGTCCAACGTCATCTTTAGCGTGTCGAGCCTATCGTTGATCTGACCGGCATTTCGCAACAGGTCATCACCGAGCACGATGCCAAGATCGTCGGCCGCGTCGGCGAATTCGTCGAAGCCCTTCGCGCCTTCGCCCATCAGCGCGGTCAGCGTTCCGGCGCTTTTGCCAAAGACCTGCAACGCCGCTGCATTCCGCTGCGAAACGGTCGGCAGCTTGCTGATGCCGTCTATGGTTTCGCGCAGCGCGGTGTCGAAATTGCTGGAGGTGACGCCAAGGTCGCGGAACGTCTCCCCCATCGCCTTGCCGCCGCTCTGTGCGGTGCCGAGGTTCTTTGCGAATTTCTCCAGCGCACCATCCGCAGACGCGAAGTCACTTCCCGTCATCTGGGCGGCGTATCGGAGTTCCTGAATGGATTTGGTTGTCGCGCCGGTGCGGTCGGCAAGGTCAACGATATCATCGGCATAATCGAAGGCGGCTTTGGAAGCGGAGACGAAGGCGTCGACCGACATGACCGCGATCAGGCCGCCGACCGCCTTCTTTGCGCCATCCATCGCTGACGCTATCGCCCTGTTCGTGGCCTGAGATTGCGCGGCCGCCTGCCGCATACCATTGATGAATTGCGCCGCTTCCAGCGCCATATTGACGGTGAGTGTGCCGAGGTCTGCCATCGACTATTTAGGCAGCGTCCCGGCTATCCTGACCGGTCAGCTTCGCCGAGAAGAAGGCATCAATCTTGTCTTCCAGTTCATCAGCCGTAGGCGCGGCACGGCGGCGCAACTCAGCGGTCCAGTCGGGATCGCGATCAAACCAATCCGGTTCGTTTTTGCCATCATAGGCGTTGAATAGGATGGACACGATATGGCGCGCACGATCGTCCTCAACCGCGCAACCGAATGGCTCCACATCATAGAAAGCCATCCATTCGGTCAGTTCGTCATCGGATAGTGAGGCGGACAGTTCCTCGACCGTCCGCCCCAGCGCCAGAGCAAGGCGGAAAAGAAACCGCCGCTCAGGATTTAGTCGGAATTTTTTTTTAGATCGGTGAAGCTGACCGGTTTGACCTCGTTGACCTGCTGGATCGCCATGTGGATCGCAACCAGTGTGGCGTAGGACAGGTCACGAAAGCGGTCATGATCGCTGAGGTCGAAAAGCTGATCGCCATTGTCGTCCACGATAGAGTGGATGAAGTTGATGATCGCAGCGTCGAAGCGCTCGACCTTCTCGACGCCGGTTCGCTCATCGTCGGGCAGCGCCTGATCGCGCTCATACTCCTCGACTGCATCGGCATTGATCGTATCCGCGTCGAGCAGTGCCATCCGCGACCGTAGGGTGTGCGCCCTTACATTAAGACGCACACCCCACTCTTCCACTTCAACCTCGCGAACCTTTGGCTTTGCCGCCGCAAAAATCGCTTCCTTGTTCAGCTTGGCCATCAGGGGGTAACCGTGATCTTCTCGACGAGGCCGCTGATTTCCATACCAACCGTCGCACCCATGACAGCATCGACACCACCGCTCTTTTCGAAGGTCAGAACAGCAGCGCTATAGGCAAAGGCCTTGTTATTGCGCATCACAAGGCGAGCATCGATCAGGTCACCGGACAGACGCGCCTCTTCCAGAAACTGCTGCCCCGGATCGCTCTCGATATAGTTGAGGGTAAGCGAAATCTGCCCCTCATCCGGCAGGCCGATCAGCTTTTCCTTCGCATCGCTGTCGAGGTCGGAGACATCGACCACAGCGGCCGAACCGCCCCCAAGGCCCGAAAAGTCCTTAAAACCTTTCACCTGAATCCAGTTCTCTCCATCCTTTACTTCAAGCCGCGTCTTGCGCGCGAGCATTGCGCCATTAGCCATCTAATAAACTCCATAATGTGCGCAAATCTGCGCGTTACGGAGTATTTATTCAGGCAGGCACCAGCGCCGGTCAGATGGCGGCGAAGAACAGGAACGTCATCATGACGCGATACAAAGTCGCTTCCGTTGTTTCGTCGATCATATCGGTTTCATTGATGAACGTGACAGAGTGGACCTGTTCATCATCCCAAATCGCCAGATGATCGCGAATATCATGCGCCAATTCTTTCGCCGCCAAATATGACGGGTCATAAACATCGATCTGCATGACGACCCAGCCCATATCGCCAACACCGTCGAGGTCGTCCTCCATCTGGGTAGACAGGCGATTATAGATGACGGCGGGCGTGTCATAATTGGTTGGGGCGCGGCCCGGATATAGCTGCGGCGCAAGATCAGCCAGTCGAGTGACGAGAGCGGTTTCCAACATTACACGCCCGCCTTCGTCAGGCGACGATCCAGAATGGCCCGCACGCGATCCACCGCATCCTCGCTCGCAAGCGCAAAGCCAGTGCGGAAAAATGGATTGGGCGCATTATGGATCGAGCCAAATTCGACCATGCTGGCGTGATATGCATCGCGGCTGACCACGACCGCGTTGACGACCTTGCCTGCCTCCGCCTTGACCTTGCGAACCTTGATGTTGTTGACGATCTTGGTGTGCGCCTCCTGCACGACCGTGCCGTTTTTGCGCTTCCGGTTGCGTGTCGATCCTTCCGCATCAGGACCGATCGGCGCACCCTCCTTAATTTTCTTCTGGATCACGCCCGCGCCCGCACGATTGGCCGACTGACCGATCTTGGTGGCGATATCGTTGGACAGCGACTGCATCCGCGCTTCCAGCGCCGCAAAGCCTGTGGTGGTTACGCTGACGGTCATGCGCCCACCCCCTCGACGGTCAGGACCATCGTGGTGCGGCGATCAGGCTCATCAATGGCGGTGATGGCGTAGGTCTGCTCATCGATCTGGACACGATTGGCGGTCGACAGGCCGGTGCGAAAACGAATGAGATAGCGCCCCGCCGGGACCGTCTCTTTGCCAGCGCTACGGGCAACATCCGTAGTGCGCAGTTCCAGCCGTTGACCATAGGTTGAGGCGGTCACGGTCCATGTCGAACGTTGCTGACCAGCGGCATCCCGCGTGACGGTCTGGGTCATGATGTCGATGCGTCGATCCAGCGCGCCCGCGTCGATCTTCACAGGGCCACCCGGATAAAAGGGGCGCATAGGCGCTTGATCGTCTGGAAAGCCGCGTCACTGATTTCGTTGCGACTATCGTAGGCAGCACCAACGTAGACGGCGATTGCGTGACGCAGGGCGGTCGGGATGGCCTCTTCATTAGTCCAGCCAGCGCTGATCGACACTACCAGCGGAACCACCTCGACATTGATGTCAAGGTTGCCGCCGACGACCGCACCAGCGTCTGTCTGCGCGATATTGCTGATCGGAACGGAATAGCAGCCGGTAGCGGTGAAGCTGACTTCATATTCCGCCGACACGACATACAGGCCTGTCAGCCCAGCGATATGGTCGACGGCCGCGCCAAGCAGCAGGTCTAGGGTTGCCTGATCGACATCGGCATCCAGCCGCAGCCATTCGCGAAGCTGGGTCGACGATATAGCCGGAAATGAAGGGGGAGAGGTGCGGACAACAGTGGTCATCCAATATTTATCTGCGCACAAAAAAGCAGGGGCCGGAACGCGTCCGACCCCTGCCCCATCCTTGGAGAATGTCCGCCTCTTACGAGGCGGCGATCTTGAGGAACTTCACGGCTTCGGTGTCCATGAAGGTGCCGCCAACGCGCTTGGTGAAGTAGAAGCAGACCGAAGGCTTGTTGGTGTAGGGGTCACGCAGAACCGTGGTCCCGGTAACATCCGCGATGAGATAGGCCTTCTTCAGATCGCCGAAGAAACCAGCAATTGCTCCAGCGGCGATATCAGGCGTGTCTTCCAGTTCGTTGACCGCATATCCCAGCAGGGTAGACGGCTGACCGGCCTGATAGCTCGGCTCCAGCATATAGCGGCCGTTGGCATCCTTGAACGAGCGGATCACGCCAATGGTCGAGCGGTTGAAGCCCCAGCTAGAATCAGGACGGTAGCCCGCCTTAAGCGACTGCGTCATTTCGATCAGCTTGTCCGGGTTGGTCAGGGCCGCAGCAGCGCCAGACGCGATATGCTGGACGGTGCCGAAAGCGCGAGCAGAATCTTTGGTAGCTGCTGTCGGTGCGGTCAGAAGACCCTTGGGCTTCTTCACGCCATCACCGATAAGGAAGGCCGAGCCTTCCGCGCGAGCAAATTCTGTTGCAGCTTCGGAAGTGATGAACGCTTCGGCGTCAAACATCGCGTCATGGAGGTAGTACTGCGTGATGAAGGCATTGGCATAAAGTTCGCCGAACGACGGGGTCAATTCCACGAACTTCGGAGTTGCGGTTTCGGGGCGCGCATCGGTTTCGCCAACCCAGCCGGAGCCAGTGCCACCGACATTGTGCAGCTTCGAATATTTGTCCGAACTGACGCTAATGACGGTTGCGAGCGAACGCATATCGCTCACTTCCACCAGACGGTTGGAAATGACATTGTCGACGACTTTCGGCACAGCGTAGCCACCATTGGCGTTATCAGCCACCGACATTGACTTGGTTTCGCCCGATCGCAGGAACGAGTTGAAAGCACTCTTACCCTCGACGGCTTCAGCGTCGATTTCCGGGCGATTGCCGGTCTTGAACATGTCGCGCATCTTGGCCTCAAGATCGCACATCGCATCATTCAGGCGGGTCTGCGCAACTTCATCATTGCGCGTCAAAGCGGACTTGAATTCATAGTCCAGCTTGTTCAGTTCATTCGTAAGATTATCCATGGTTCTCCTGTTGCAATTTCAGACGCAAGGTTTTCACGGCCTCAATTGCCGCAAGATATTTAGCTTCCTTCTCGGTTTCCTCGGACGGCTCCTCGATATCCTCTTCGGCATCGTCGACTTTCGATTCCTCATCCGCATCGGCAGTTGAAACGAGACGCAACTTGAGCGTCTCGACCTGTTTCATCAGCGCATCAAAAGCCGCGCCAATATCATTGTCATTTTCGGGCAAAATATTCTCCTTAACTTCGGAAATTCGGTTTAGTGGATTTGCGGGAAACGTCACGACACTGACCTCCCAAAGGTCGACCGCCTTGAGGTGGCGGATGGTGCGACCATCTTCGCGGACAATCTCGAAATCGACGGTCGTGTATCCGATCGACAGACCATTGACCGCGCCGGACTTGACCGCCTGATAGGCATCACGCCCCGCCTGCGTATCAAGGAAGCGCCCGGTCATCTTGAGACCTTCTTCGCTGTCCTCCCAGTCGATCCAGACACCAATCGGCAGCGCTTTTGCGTCATGGTTCCAGAGCATCGCGGGCTTCGTTGCGGCGGCGTCATGCTCGGTCATCGTGGCGGCAAAAGCACCCGGCAGCACGATATCGCGGTAACCGTCGACATTGTTGTAATGGGCAGCGAGACCAGTGAAGGTCATCTCGCCATCATCGACGGCTTTGATTTCGATCCGGCCCGAAAGCGTTTTGATTTCCATGATGGTATTTATGCAGGCGGCCGATCTGCGCCGCCGTCGTTGCCTCCAAAGAGATTGGCCGCTGGCGCAAGCTGATCGGCCGCCGGATCGGCGCTGCGCTCGAAACCTTCCATCTCGCGGATTTCGTTGGCGGACAGGACACCAATGGCCCGCCCGATCTGGTAATACTGCATCCGCTCGACCGCCGTGCCACGCAAAAAGTCCCGATTATCAAGGACAATCTGATAACCTTTCGCGCGCTCCTTCTGTGTCAGCAGCGTCTTGTTGGCTGACTGGACGAACCGGGTGTGCCAATGCGCGTCAGTGTCAGCATCGTGGGCGATATGGGCCTGCTCGACGCTGGCGTAGGACTGGCTGCCAGCGTTGTGGAACAGTTTGGTAGGGCTGACGCGAAAGAACCGACAGATTTCCTCAATCTGGAACTTTCGCGCTTCGATGAACTGGGCCTCATTGGCGGTGGACCCGAGGGGATGATACTGGAAATCACCCGTAAGCAGCGCTGTTTTATGCGCATTGCCGGTGCCGCTATATTGCTGCTCCCATGACCGCTTGAGGTCGGCGCGCTGTTCCGGTGTCAGGGTGCCGTTCGTGGTGAGAAGGCCCGCTGGGCGCGCGCCATTTTCGAATAATTTCGCCCCATATTCTTCCTGATGGCGCGCCAGTTTGATTGCAGACCGGGCCTGATCGAGCATTGAAAGGCCGGTGTAGTCTTTGGTCGCCGGGCCTTTCTGATGCCAAATCTCGTCGGCAGGCATCTCCATCCCAAAGACGAAGTATTTGACCTGTGTGCCCAGCCGGGACGAGGTCGGAACGACCTGCACATAGTGCGGATCGAGCGGCAAGATTTCGAGGATATTTCCGTTCGGTGCGCGATTGAGCCAGCTATAGGCATTGCCATCGAGAGCCATATGATAGCCCTGCATTTCCCGGAATTCATACGCGGTCTGAAGATCGTTGGGGGAGGCGTTGAGCAGATAATAGAGCGGATGAGCGGCTGCATGCTCGCCATCCCGCGTCACATAGCAGGGAGGGAGTGCCAGCCCCTCAGCGATGACCCTCGCACATCCGTAAACAGCGCTAACTGCGGCGTTCAGGTCGATGCGCTGATCAGCAATGATGTCTTTGCGAATGTCCTCCGCAGAACGCGCAGTTGGCAGTGACGATTTCGTTTCGACGTCGGTCAGCCAGTCCCAAGTTTTTGTCCAAAATCCCATCCCATATTTAGTCGAACCATTCGATGGTCGGCGCTGTTACTGGCGCTGGGATGATATTGGATGCAGCAAACGCCATAAGCGCCGCGACCATAGCGTCGATTTTCTGTTCGCTGTTCGGGGCGGGTTTGACTGGAACGCGCGTTACACCTCTATGGTTTGCGCAGATGTTCGCGGCGCACCAATTCAGCACCGCATTATCGGGATGAACCAGTTTCCCGTTTTTCAAATCTGCTTCGAAATCATCCATGGCGATGGTCCATTCGCCACGGTTGTTCGCCTGCCAGATTGAAGTTTCATAACCCTGCGCGGCAAATTTCTGACGGCTGTTTTCGCCCTGCCAAGGATCGAACACGATCATCTGAGTATCGAAATATTCGACCAATTTCGAAAGCTGGGCTTCGATTTCCGCAAAGTCACTGGCATTGCCATCGGTGACGATCAGTTCCTGCGATGACATCCAACTTGCATAGGCAGTGGCGTTGCGACCACCGTCGATAGCGCCCTGTGGCAGAAAGCTGAACGGGAAGATCGCCCGCTTTCCATCATCGGTTTGGACCACCACGCTGATGGCGGTCAAATCCTGCTTGGTGGACATATCGACGCCGATCCACGCAGGGCGGCCTTCGAAGTCTTGATAGTCGAGCGATGGGTTAGCGGCATTGGCCCAATCGTTCTGATTGAGCCAGCCAGCGGCCGATGCGATCCATTCGTTCAGATGCTTGGTCCGCATCGCGGCGGCATTGGCCGGTGACTGGATTGCCTTGGCTAACTGAGTGCGAAGGTATTTCTCCCCGACCGATATATTCAGGCCGGGGTTAGCTTTGATCCAGCTATCGAAGTTGCGCCAGTCATCACCGGCATCGATGGTGTAGATGGCGACGAACACGGTATCATCGACAACGTCGCCACGCAGGACGCCTTCAGCCGTCAACTGTTCAGTGCGGCAAACGCCAGCGATATTGAAACCGGCCGTGGTAATCATGAGCAACAACGGCTGCTGCCGCGCACCCATGCCGGTCCTAAATGCCTGCACCTGCGTGTCATCTTTGGCCTGATGAAGTTCGTCCGTGATGGCGCAGTGAGGGCTGGAACCATCCTTGGTCTTGCCGATCACTGGTGTAAATGACTGGCCGGTAGCTTCGACAAAGATGGATTTGGCCATCACTTCGACACCAAAGGAGTCAATGAAGCCGGGTGACTGCTGGGCCATCAGCCGCGCCGGTCGAAACACCTCATTGGCCTGCGCCAGATTGGTCGCACCACAATAGACTTCCGCGCCTGCCTCACCATCCGCAAAGCACATGTAGAGGCCGATGGCGGACGCGAACGCCGACTTGCCCATCTTCCTTGGCAATAGGCAAAACGCTTCACGGAACCGGCGCAGCCTGTCATCAGCGTTGAGGAAGCCGAACAGGTTCGCGACGATCCAGACCTGATAGTCGGCCAATAGGAATGGCTGTCCAGCCCACTGACCCTTGATATGGACCAGAGGTGGCCTGGAGAATCTGCACACTGAGATAATTGGATTTTCTGCCTCGGAGCAGCCAGGAAGGCTGCGAGACAGGAGCAGAGAATGAGCAGACGACCCCGGCGCAACCACAGCCCGGCATTTAAGGCGAAGGTGGCGCTTGCCGCGATCAAGGGCGAGAAGACGCTGGCAGAGCTGGCGCACGACTATGATCTGCATCCCAACCAGATCACGACGTGGCGCACGCAGTTGCTCGAAGGGGCGGCGGGCGTGTTCGGCTCGGAGAAGGCGTCGGACGAACCGGCCGTCGACGTGAAGACGCTTCACGCCAAGATCGGCGAACTGACGCTGGCCAATGATTTTTTGGAAGGCGCGCTCGGCAAGGCAGGTCTGTTGCCGAGCGCAAAGCGATGATCGATCGAACGCACACCTTGCCGGTGAAGCGGCAGGCGAAGGAACTGGGGATCAGCCGGGGCAGTGTCTATTATCTGCCGCGGCCGGTTTCATCCGAAGACCTCGCAATCATGCGTCGCATCGACGCGTTGCATCTGGAGTTCCCGTTCGCAGGAAGCCGGATGATGCGCGACTTTCTTCGTCAGGAGGGCATCACGATCGGCCGCTGCCATGTCGCGAGCCTGATGAAGAAGATGGCGATCGAGGCGGTCTATCGCCGTCCCAGCACTTCCAAGCCGGCACCAGGACACAAGATCTACCCCTATCTCCTGCGCAAGCTTCCGATCGTGAGGCCCAATCAGGTTTGGGCGACAGACATCAGCTACATCCCCATGGCCAAGGGGTTCGTCTATCTCGTCGCCATCGTCGACTGGTTCAGCCGCAAGGTTCTCAGCCACCGGATCTCGATCACGCTGGAGGCCGACTTTTGCGTGGAAGCGCTCGAGGAAGCCCTGGCGCGCTATGGCAAACCGGAGATTTTCAATACGGACCAAGGCAGCCAATTCACGAGCCAGGCCTTCACCAGTGTGCTGATGCGAGAAAAGATTGCCATCAGCATGGACGGCCGCGGCGCCTGGCGCGACAATGTCGTGGTCGAGCGGCTGTGGCGCTCAGTGAAGTACGAGGAAGTCTACCTGCACGCCTACGCATGCGTCAGCGAAGCGCGCAGTTCGATCGGCCGATACCTGGGCTTCTACAACGCCCGGAGACCTCACTCGAGCCTCGGCGGACGTACGCCCGATCAAACCTACTTTGACAATCTGCCACAGGCCGTGGCAGCGTGAATTGGCCGCGACTTGCGGGGCGTCACTCCGGCCGGGCTACGCCCGACCTCCATGACGCCCCGCAGGCAGCAGCTTGAACAACCAAACCGCAGACGATCCACTTATCAAACGTCAAAGGCTGTTCAGACAAACCGAGCCACTTCTGACCAGCGCTTCCATGAACGCGCAGGCATGGTCGATATGCTCGACGCTGAAAATCAGGTCGGTTCGGTTGAGGTCGTCAAGGGTGCGCTGACATGCTGCGCGCATCTGCCAGCAGGCGGGTATCTTGCCGCTGACGACGCGTTTGGCGTAATCGATCGCGCGCGACGCATATGAGCCTTTTGGATAACGTTTAGCTTTCACCCATTATTTAGGGCGAAGGCAGTTGCGATCGTAACATGGTTATGCAATCCGACCCGTGGTTACTTTACCAATTGGGGGGATTATGAAGTCCAGTTTGAAGCTTTTTAGCGTTGCAAGTGCAGTTTTTCTGACCGGCTGCTCGGCCGCGCCGCTCAACTTCACGCCGTCGAACGTGGCCCGCAGCACGCATAGGCTCGACGCTGCACTGATTTCGACTAATGTGACTGTGGCATCCAAAGATGAGCAAACCGGGAAGATGAACACCGCAGGCGCGGAAGCCGACGTTGCCAGCCTTTGGAAAAGCACACTGGACGATGCGCTCGTTCGCATGGCGCTGTTCCGGGACGATTCCCCGCGCAAGCTTTCCCTGATTGTTGATTTCCACTGAGAAGTGACCCGGGTTTTCCATCGAGAAGTGACCCGTCTGCGGATTATGTTTCGGGTGTCATGGGTGGGTCAACCCGTGGTTTTCTCCTTTGGGTTCTGGCCTGCTTGGCAGAGCTGTTTTTGAAGCGGAAGCTATCGTTGCCGGTCTCCAGGATGTGGCAGTGATGGGTAAGCCGATCGAGAAGCGCCGTGGTCATTTTGGCGTCGCCGAACACGGTGGCCCATTCGCTGAAGCTCAGGTTTGTGGTGATGATGACGCTGGTGCGCTCGTAGAGTTTGCTCAGCAGATGGAAGAGCAGCGCGCCACCTGAAGCACTGAACGGCAGATATCCAAGCTCATCCAGGATAACGAGATCGGAGTGCAGGAGGCGATTGGCGATCTGACCGGCCTTGCCCTGTGCTTTTTCCTGCTCGAGCGCATTGACCAGTTCGACCGTCGAGAAGAAGCGGACGCGCTTTCGATGATGTTCGATGGCCTGGATGCCCAGCGCCGTTGCCACATGGCTCTTGCCGGTGCCAGGACCGCCGACCAGCACGATATTGTCGGCGATGTCGATGAAGTCGCAGCGATGCAACTGACGCACTAGAGCTTCATTGACCTCGCTACTGGTAAAGTCGAAGCCGGCCAGATCGCGATAGACAGGGAAGCGCGCGATCTTGAGCTGATAGGCCACAGACCGAACCTCCCGTTCTGCTGTCTCGGCTTTGAGCAACTGGGAGAGGATCGGGATGGCGGCTTCGAAGGCTGGAGATCCCTGTTCCATGAGATCGGTGACGGCCTGCGCCATGCCATGCATCTTGAGGCTGCGGAGCATGACGACGATGGCGCCGCTGGCAGGGTCATGACGCATGACGCTTCTCCTTGCGCAGATCATCATAGCGTTCGACATTGGCCATCGGCTCGCTGACCAGTTTGAGCGCCTGGGGCGCCGTCACCGGCGGCGTGGAGATCGGTTTTCCGTCGACCAGCCTATAGAGCAGATTGAGGATATGGGTCTTGGTCGGAACGCCAGCCTCCAGCGCCATGGTGACCGCCGTCAGCACCAGTTGCTCATCATGATGAAGAACCAGCGCCAGTATTTCGACCATTTCCCTGTCGCCGCCGGGATTGCGCAACAGATGTCGCTGCAGACGCTGGAACGCATCGGGTAGCTCAAGGAAGGGCGCTCCGTTGCGCAGGGCGCCGGGTTTGCGCTGCACGACCGCCAGATAATGGCGCCAGTCATAAACCGTATGACCTGGACCGTCGTGAGAGCGGTTGATGATGCGCTGATGTGCGCAGATTGGCTGCCCCTCGGCGACGACCTGGAAGCGATCAGGATAGACGCGCAGGCTGACAGTGCGATTGGCGAAAGAGGCCGGTACGCTGTAGCGATTGCGCTCAAAGTGGATGAGGCAGGTCGGCGATACCCGTTTGCGATATTCCACAAAACCATCGAAGGGCCTGCCCGCAACCATCAGACACTCAGATTCATCGGCCCAGGCATTGGCAACCGACCCGGGTTCGATCCCGTGAGAGATGTCCTCCCATAACGCCTTGCAGCGCTCCTCCAGCCACAGGTTCAGCGCATCAAGGCTCTCGGCCTGCGGCGTGGGTTGCCACAGACGGTGCCGCGCATCCTGGACATTCTTCTCGACCTGCCCCTTTTCCCATCCCGCAGCCGGGTTACAGAACTCGGCTTCGAACAGATAGTGGCTGACCATCGTCAGAAAGCGTGCGTTGACGGTGCGTTCCTTGCCACGCCCGACCTTGTCGACGGCCGTGCGCATATTGTCATAGATACCCCGGCGCGGCACGCCGCCCAGCACGCGGAAGGCGTGATTATGGGCGTCGAACAGCATCTCATGGGTTTGCAGAAGGTAGGCGCGCACGATGAATGCCCGGCTGTAACTGAGCTTGAAGTGCGCGACCTGCAGCTTGGTCCGAACCCCGGCAATGATTGCCCAGTCCTCACTCCAATCAAACTGGAAAGCTTCCCCCGGCGCGAACGACAGGGGCACGAATGTCCCACGCCCGCCAATCTGTTGCTGGCGCCGATAATCTTCGCGCCAGTCCCGAGCAAAAGCGGCAACCCGGTTGTAGGATCCTTCATAACCCAGGCTCACCAGATCGGCGTGAAACTGCTTGATCGTGCGCTTCTGCTTGCGCGATCGGCCCATCTCGCGCCGCAGCCAGGCCGCCAGATGCTCAGCAAATGGATCCAGTTTGCTTGGTCGATCAGGCACCTTGAATCGCGGATCGATCGTCTCGGACCGCAAATATTTGCGGATCGTGTTGCGTGATAGTCCGGTGCGCCGCGCTATCTCCCGGATCGGTAGATGATCGCGAAAATGCCAGCGCCGGATAACGCTCAATAACGCCATGTCCAACACTCCATATACCCTCGCTTGCCAAAGCCAGGGACGAGTTCAACATGGGTCAATTCTTAGTGGAAATTTACGCCCTACCCGGGTCACTTCTCAGTGGAAATCAACATCCCTGATCGTCAAAATCTTGGAACTGGATATCCAGAGCTTGGGATACAAAGCTGCGACCACGGCAACCTACGAATTGGTTGACCGTAACACCGGGCAGACGGTCTACTCGACGAAAATCCAGACCCATGGTGGCGCGTCGGACTATGTAGGCGTAAATCGTTCGCGCAAGTCGGGCAGCCGTTCCGTTCAGGCGAACATCGAGGAATTCCTGCGGCAGATTGAAACCGCACAATTGCCTCAGATTTGAGCGGCACCGCCCCTTTAGCGTGGCCGAACGCTGAAGGGGCTGGCCTTTACCGCACCATCCTGCGCGATCTTCGCCAAGCGGGACTTAGCTCCAGCGATAGACAACAATTCCATCTGCTTGCGCAGTTCTGATCGATAGGCCGCGTTCATGGGTGCCCCTTCCCGCACTGATTGGATGAACACCGCCATCGTTTCGCAGTATAGGGCGAACGCGCCCGCATCGATGCTAGTCGCCCCCGTCGCCACGACCTTCTCTAGATCAGCCGCCCATACCGCCCTGCCCGCTTCGCTCATCCAGTCGGGCTGGATTGGGATGTCGCGCTCAACCGCCGCGATGGTCGTAGTCCTGCCATCGACGCACTGTTTGAAAGTGCCAGCCAATTTCTTGCGTTGAGGGTCAGTCAGTTTTTTGCCACGTTGCATCAGGTATTTATGATGGATAGCTGCATGAGCACGAACCCGACGAACCCATGGGACAAAGACAAGCTGGACCGTGAAGAAGATGGAAAACACTTAATACGACTACTGCGCGAGCGCTACGAAGCTCGCGCAAAGACTGGTGATGTGGCATCCTATATATTAAACCTTGACGCAGCGTGGGGGGAAGGAAAGACCTTTTTCATACAAGCCATTGCTCAAGATTTGTCAGCACAAGGGCATCTTGTCGCTTACGTCAACGCTTGGCAAGACGACCTCTCATCTGACCCACTGACAACCGTTATGGCGGCAATGAATGCGGCAATTTCACCGCAGATCGAGAAAGATTCTCCGGCTTCACGGGCTTTTGAAAAAGCTAAGGGGCAATTGGGAATTGTCGCGGCAGAGGCATCAAAACAGTTAGCTGTTCACCTATTGAAGCTAGCAACAGGCATTTCCATCGATAAAATTTCGAATGCGCTGCAAGCAGACAACACCAATATTTCACCAGAAGTTTCCTCAATTTCGGAGGTTGGAGAAGATATTGTTGAAAAAGTGACGGAGAAAGCGGCCGACACACTCATCAACCAGCGCCTTGCAGCCCATGAAAAAGCCACAAAATCTATCGAGGAATTTCGCGGAAAATTTGCCGAGACACTAAAGAAAATTCATGAAGAGAAATCTTTACCTCTTCCACTTTTCGTATTTGTAGACGAACTCGACCGTTGTCGCCCCACATATGCGATAAAGCTATTGGAAGAAATTAAACATCTATTTCAAATAGATGGCATCGTTTTCGTTGTATCCACAGACAACGATCAACTATGCCACTCTATTAAAGCCATTTATGGATTGGAATTTGATGGAAAAAAATATCTCAGAAAATTCTTCGATAGGACTTTTATATTCAGGCCTTCGGACCGACGGAAGTTTATTGAGCATATATTTAGCCATAGGGGTATAAATATAGACGATATTTTTTGGACAACGCCAGCAAATTTTCCGCCTATACTTGTCTTAACTAGCTGGGCAGATCACTTTCGCCTCAGCCAACGAGATTTAGTTCAGTGTGCTGAAATTATTATCACTGCTTATACGTCTTGGCCTTACCCTATAAAATTTGAACCGGTCCGCTTTCTCGCGATAGTTTGGGCAATTTTTTCTGGAAAGCCGTCTGATGCGGCGGCGGTAGACAAGGGAATCAATGAATCAACTTCAGCAGAACTATCAAACTGGAAAATAACCACTTACATTCACGACAGGCAAACAGGCGAGCTTGCGCCAAAAAATCACAGTGCCAAAAGTTACATAAACACCTTCAGTCAGATTATGAACAAAAGTCTAAGCTCTTTTCTCTACGGCAGAGATGCAAACGATTGGCGAAATTTCTTCGCCCTAGAATATGACGAGATTTTTCAGAAAAATGCAAAAGAACTACCTCACGATTACAAAAGCGTTTCCATCTTCTATAAGGATATGATTGTTGCAGCTGGCCATTCTATATGATGGCGAATTTTAATTCGGAAACGTGAGAAAAAACCTGATCGGCGGTTATCCCATATTTTGGGACAATATGATTTCACCCGCCCCTATATATGGGGCGGACAGAGCCGGGGCGACCACCTGATCGACCCGGCCTTCGCGCTCAATATTATTTATCCAAAGTCGATCAGACGGCGTTCCGCTTTTGAAATTCCGACCAGTGCGTTGCAAAGTCCGACAGCGATGCAGCACCCTTGGGAAGCGCGATGGTTTTGCCGTGATAATCCTCATAGCTGTCCATGCAGTCGGGCGAGATATGGACACGACCGTCACTCGGATCGATCGACAACAAAGCCTCATCGAACAGCCGATGAAGGTCTGCGCGGATAATCCAGCCATTGGTCACATGATCTTCGCCCTTATCAGCCACCGAGCAGATATGGGACGCATCGATAGCGTCAAGCACCTTGCACCCGCTGATCACACAGGTTGAATCGAATAGATCAAGCAGCGCGGTCCTGAACTTTCCATCCCGCTTCCAACGCTCCACGCTTTCGCGCTGACGATCCAACCGTTCCTGCTCAACCTCGACAACCGAATGACGGATAGTGAAGGTGCTGCGCAGTTCATCAGCCACAGCGCGGGACTGTGGACCGTCCCATTTCTTCTTGGCTTCGATATAGGCAAGCCGCACGATCGCCTTCATGGGAAGGGGCCGATTTCGGTCCATGATGAAATACGACCGCGAACGGCCGCTCTTTGCCTTTAACCGTAGTTCGTCATCGGTGAGGCCACGAGCAATTTCTACAGCTTTCTGAACCTGAGCATGAGTAACGAGCATGAACACCTCTCATATTGATGCTCGTAACTGCCTCATGATCAACGGCATTCCAACAGCTTCTTCATGCTAAAGATCGTTTGATCCACACAGCCAGTTCAGGCTCCTGCATCACATCCACCACATCATAGCCACGGCTGACGAACCGCTGTTCCACCCTACCCTTGCTCGCGTTGCAATCGACACAGGCGGGCGCAAGGTTGGCCGCATCATTGCTGCCGCCCAACGCCAACGCAATGATATGGTCGATGACCGTAGCCGCTGTGATCCGGCCTTCCGATCGGCAATAGCGGCACAGTGGTTCGGCATCGAGGATCGATGCACAACGGCGACGATAGCCACGGCTATGGTCACGCAGGGTTGCGCTGCCGCCAATGGATCGCTTGCGGGGGCGTTGACCAAGGATGCGGGGAAGGTCAGGCATCGTCGGTTAGAGGTTTAGAAGAAGCAACGCGTTAGCCAGCATGACGATGATGCGGATCATCCTTCTTCACCCCGGCCATCCTCCGGCATCGCATCGATAATGGTTTCGGCCGCATCGACCAGCTTGTCGATGGCGTCGAGAATGCGCTCAAGCGCAAGAATTGCAAAGTCATAGTCATCCATGTGACTATTTACTTCATCGTCAGTCAGACGGCCGCGCAAGCCGCGATTATGCTAGAAATGGTGTGCCCCGACCGACAGGCGGGCCGCTGAACACTCCGATCGCTCAGGGCAAGGGGCGCTATTACTGTCGATATTTGGATTGTTCAACCCGCAGCGCATGGCAGTGCGTCATTTTCAAAGCACTTTACTGTTAACCCTGCATTTGCAAATCCTGTGTCAGGGGCAGAACCACAGATGCAATTTGGGGGAATTATGAACGTCACTGTCGACAAAGATTTCGCGCGGTTCGGCGCGAAGAGCTACGCGATCAATAAAATCAATACCGTAGAAGTGCGCGAGAGAAAGCCGCATGGCCCGATAGGGACCGTGATCTTCGGACTCCTAGCATTTATCTTCGGCATCGCTGGCCTCGGATCGCTGGTTGGCCCAAGCATCTCAGGGGCCATCACCACGCTGGTAATTGCGGCGATCTTCGGCTTCATCGCTTACCGATTTTGGCTCAAGTCCAAAATCGTTGAATATCAACTTTTCCTGATGACCTCCTCCTCGGAGGCCCAAGCCATCACATCGCGAGATGGCGAGATGATTGACGATCTTCGCCGGAAGATTGAATCCGCGATGATTGCGGCCTGACGGGAAGGAAGAGCAATAGGTGTCACTTGGCATTGGCGATATCATCAAACCCATTCAGGACGCCCTAACACCCATCGGCAACACCCTCGGCGACGCATGGCAATTCGTTCTCGGCGACCGCTTTGCAGCTTGGCGGCTCACCAACGCCGCCAAAATTCAGGTGAAGGTCAATGAACAGGTTCAGGCGCTAGGCTTGAAATTGAACACGGCGAAAATTCCGGAGAGATACGCCCTTGCTTGGTTTGAGGAAGCCACCAAGCAAGACGAGGACGAAATTCAAACCTTGTTCGCGAAGCTGCTTACGAAGGCGTCAAATGGTGATGAAGATGCGCTTGATCGACGTCTTATCGGTATATTGGGTCAATTGACGCCATATGATGCAAAAGCGTTCAAAGCCCTATGCGAATTCCAACCTACTTGGGATGAATCTACCGAGCAGAAGGAGCTTCGGGAGAAGCTACTGTGGAAGCGGTGGACAGAGAAATATGCAGGGCATATTTTTGACTCCGCTTCCCATGAACGTCGCACGCGATGCATAGAACATTTGTTCAACATAGGGCTGATCGACAAAGAGATCAGCATAGCCCCTGATCGATTTCGTTCGACGTATAGGGTGGATTCTCGTGGCGGCATTCCCGACATGAAATATGAGGCTATCATAGAATTTAAACTCACCGCGCTAGGCGCTTCGCTCTATATAGCCACACGTTGACGCACAGGCATGAAGCGCCTGAACCTACAGGCCAACCGTCATCACGGCGACCATTCGTCGATGCCGCGCCGATAGACATTAAGCTTGATACAGCGCTGCTTCCGCCGCTCGCCTCTTCACTAATCCAGCAAGAACCTTCCCGCCCGCCTTATTCCACCGGGCAAATTCCTTGGCTGCCCCCGCATAGTCACCAGCCTGATGCTTTTTGAGCAGCGTAGACTTTGCCAGTGCGCCGATACCGAGATTGAACGCGAAGGACACAAGCGCATCAAACTGACCCTGCGTCATCTTCCCGCCCAGCCTGTTCACAGCCCCCTCGAAGCGCGCAAGATCGGCGGACAACAGTGCTTGCGATTGCTCACGTGTAATGGTCTGGCCCTTGCGGACATCAGAACCAGTGTGGCCGACTCCGATCGTTCAGACCTTGGCTGGGCAAAGGTAGGCGGTGAGACGTTCGCCTTCATAGGCGGTGATGATAGCGCGGCCAGCGGCCGAGGTGACTAGAGGTTCATTCCCTTAATTAGGCAACGCGATCCACGCGAGCGAAGGGTGGAACAACATGGGAACATCGGCTATGACGGTCGTTGCCGGGGCCTGACGGCGATAAACGTCAATCAGGGGTGCAATCCTATGAGTGAAGCCCGAACCAAAATCCTCCAGCGCCTGCAAAATGGTCCAGTCGCTGCGGTGAATGGAAGCCTGCACGTCGAGGGAGTAAATCCTGACGCACTTCATGAAGAATTAGTTCAGTTGAACAACGAAGGTAGAATCAAGGTGCATGGCCCATCTGCTGGATATTCAGATTTCGGCGTCGACCCTGAAATATTTTATCTACCCCAGCATCAACATCTGGTCAGGTTGATGCCGGAATATTGACGCGATCGTCATTACCCACTAACGAGGAAGCCCCGACAGTCATTGACTGCCGGGGCGGCCCCTTGAGGCTATGGAGGTTCCACGTTCTGTTCCTTTTCTTACGGGTGAGGACATTTCGACCTCTGATTTGAACCGGGCGGCAACCCGGTTCGACGAATAGGCCATCAGGGAGTGATATCCTTGGTGGCCTATTTCGTTAATGACCATCACATGGATTCGGCGCAAGAAAAATTTGAGATATTCGCTGGATTTTCTCCGAATGTTCGGAATATTCGCACGGACTGCGTAGAACGTCAACGCGACAGTGTCACTCCACACTCTTCCAACACTCTTATTACGTACCATTTGGCGACCGCAATGCGCACACGCATATTGACGGTTCGGTCAATAGACTTACGCGAACCGGATTTAATCACGAATTATATCGTGAAAAACTCGGATGAATTTCGGACGAACTTTTAGCGTCCTTAACACGAACACAAACACGAACCTGTTTATGAACTCGAATACGAACCGGAAAACGCACCGGTTGAATCCCGCTAAAATTTCGGATCGAATTACGGCCGTCGATCACGGCGTATACGACCGCGCCGATCGGCGTTGATCATCACGCGCAGATTATGCAGACGCATCGCAACACGCATATCGTCGTCGATATCGATCGTTGCGAGACGCGCAGCAGCGTCGGAAATCATTTCGTCAAAGTCGATACACGTCATCGATCTAATTATCGGAGAGCCAATCCATCTGCGGTCTACCCTCATATCCCGGCAAGAAGACGAACCACGCATAGTCCCAGACATTCGATTTCACCGGTTTGCCACCCGCGTCATCGACTTCCCATTGCGGCCTTTTCGGCAGGTTGAGAACATGCGCCAGCCCAGCCGTTCGAAGCCATTTCGCGCGGCGCTGGGTGGTCTGCCAGCCGATGGATTGAAGTATGCAGATAGGGCCGCTGACATGCGTTTTCGCCCGCTCGACGAACTCCTTCGCCAATGTGAAAGGCGGATTGGTCAATAAGAAGTCACTTCGCGGCGGATCGTCCATCGTGAGATAATCCGCCACGGTAACCTGCCCAATGTCAGCCAGCTTTGCGGCTTCCTCCTCGCGGATGTCATTAGCCCAATGCAGCCCCATATTTCCCCGCGAAATGATTTCCCGCAGCATCCTGCCATCACCAGCCGACGGGTCGCAGCCTCGACCGGAGAACCATTCCGGCCGATAATCCAAAAGGGGCAGATAGGCGTAGGCTGGAGTGCGAAACACCTCATACCGTTCGGCTCGTGCGCGTATCGTTTTGACCGCCTTAGCGCCCTTCCGAGCGCGTTCCCGTGGCGGCTGCGGTGCCTCCTCTCCCATCCGCGCTAGTGCTCGTGCAACAGTGTTATGCGTCACAGGACCGCCACGCGCCGCACGATGACCAGCCGAGTTGAGTGCTCGCACAATGTCGCGGATCGGCGCGCCGTGCATGGTGGAAATGACTTCCAGTAGCGGCCGAGACCGATCGTGCGCGTCTGCCGTCCGCCGCATCTGGCTCTCGATGATGCCGGGTCTGAATTTTGGCTTTTGACTAAACGAACTAGGCATCGCAGCGGCACTAAACGAACAGATTTCGTTGGCAAGCCAGAGCGGTCAAAGAGGCTTTATCAGGGGCTGTAAATCTGGCAGCGAAAGTGCCGCACTGCGGGGGGGGAAGAGATTTGACAAGCATTGAAGACGAGACGGTGGCCAACCCAATGGTCAGATGGGTGGGAAATGGAATGGCAGCAGCGGCCATCATCGCCATCTGCTTGTATCTTCTCGATCATCAGTTGGGTTGGATCGACTGCTGGGCATTTGAATGGGGCGATTTCGCCACGCTAGCGACTGGCGCTGGAGCAGTAGCTGGCGCAGTATGGGTGGGTCGAATACAGACCAAAATATCGGATAGACAAACTGAAATACTCGGTCACCAAGTTGAGATTGAGCGCATATCGATGAGGGCAGAACTCTACGATAGACGAATGAAATGTTTCAGCGATATCGTAATTTTTTCTTCGAACACAGGATTTAGCGATGAAAATTCTACAGGCATTACCTTCAGAGATTTCAGTATAGCAGTCGAGACCGTTCAATTTCTTTTTAATGACGATATTTACGGCGTCGCGGTAAATATCCGACGTCACGTCATGGCTTACCGGACTCTCAAGATCGATATTGATAATTGGGACCGTTTCGATGCAACAGAACGCGAGGACCAGATCAGGCGGAGCAAGCGCAGCGCTGCTGCGGCACGGGCGATGGTCGAAGACTTCGCGAAATTGGCCGCTCCCATGATGCGTGTAGATGAGCACCAGCGCATCTAAGCTCGCCACTCTACGTAAGCGTCTGAGTGGGTGAGTAGTGAGTAGGTGCCGAATTTTCCCAGTATAGGAAAAGGCGAATGCCTTTTCCGTTCTCTATAGAGATTTTAAAATGACTTACTCACTTACTCACATAGGAAATAAATACAATAATAACAATATGTTAGATTCAATTCGGGTGAGTAGGTGGTGAGTAGGTGAGTAAGTGAAAAGGGGGCCGAAGCCCCCTCCCCTTATCATCCAAGATCAATCGCTGGTTTCGACCGGCCAAAATCGTCAGTAATCCAGTATCGACCATCGTTGGTTCCCTCGACCATCGCCCCCTTGGATCGGAAGAATGCCACCTTGGACCGCTGACCGTTGATCGAGATGTTATGTTCGCCACGGCTGACATCGACGTTTTCCCGGCGCGCCCACGCCTCCAGCATCGCGTAAAGGTTGGATCGGGCCTTGGGCTTCCGCGCCGCCTCTTTGCAGAACCGGGTGTAGAGGTCGAACAACGTGCTGCACTTGATATGCGAGAAATGATCGTCTGCGAACACGGCTTCGAACAGACGGTCTTCGATCGACTTTTGGTCACGACGCAGCTTGGCGTAGTCGCCACCGTGAAGGGCTTCCAGACGGCGCACATCGCCGTGCTTTTCAATCATGGCGTTGATCCAGCGCCCTACCTGATCCCGATCGGACAGGATGGCCTTGCCCTCGCCGAACAGCCAGTCCAGCGCTGTGGCGGTATCGCAGTCCATTTTCCGGGCCAGATGATTGGAGATCGGCTCGCCACCGATTACGATAGACCATCGACGGTCGACACCGCCGCCCGATAGCATGACCGATCCATCGACGTCGTTGCCGCTGATGAAGATCAAAGCCGTCATGTCGATTTCGAAACTATTCAAGCCCTTATGCTCGACCGTCATCCGGTCGCTACCAACAATCCGCTTGAGGTCATCTAGCGAATACCGACCACGCGCAGCTTCATTGATGAACCACAGCGCCTTACCTTCCAACTGTGCGTTGAACTTGCCGCAAACGGTATCCATCGACAGATTGTCCGCCACGGCCGATTGACCGAACAATGTCGCACACACCGTCGCGACGAACACTGATTTACCTGTGCCACCTTCATCCTGAAAAATGAGCGCAGGAAGCTGGACGTTCTCAGGGTGGAGGTATTTCGCGACCATAAGGCGTTCGATATGTTCGATGTTGTCGGCTTTGCCGCCGCCGATCGACGCCAACAACGTATCGAATATCCAGTGATATTCCCCAGACTGTCGCGGGCAAAAATCGACGCGCATCATGTTCAGGACGTTCGCCGGGACCGGCTTAAATGTGTAGGTGCAGCGATCGAACCAGCGCCGATCTTCACGCATCACATCCATGAAGAGCGCGAATTCCATCGCGTCACGCAGCCCCAGTCGTTCGTGCTGCAACGCCTTTTCCGTGACCGGCATCCATGAAGTACCGTCACGCAACCAGTAGCGATCCTGTCCCAGCACATAATGGTAATCACGATCGGCCAACCACACGCGGATGTCCGCCTTAATGGCCTCTGCTGCATCCTCGGCGCTCATCTGGGCTGGCACCAGCGCCCTACGCTGGGCGACCAACTGCTTAAGCGCGGTCGTACTGGAATTCATCAGCTTCGTATCGTTCGCCGCGATGGCCGATGCCATCGACTGGTTCGCCTGATCGATCAGGTTATTCAGAGCCTTCAGCGCGTCCTCCGGTTCGCGCTTTTCGTTCAGTTGGACAATGTCAGTCACTTCAATTTTTCCTCACTTTCTTCAGGGTCCGCTTGGCCTCAAGATAGGCCGAAAGGGTATATTCTGCTGGCGCATAAGACGCCTTCGCGGCAGCGCTATCCACGATCGCCGCTAGATAGTTATCATCGACGTAATCGCGGCCTGACAGGGCCGTAGCCTCTCTGAAGCGATCGATGAGATATTCGCGGTCAGGCTGCTGCGTGGACCGATAATAGTGCATGCTGGCGCGCAGAAGGGGCGCATGAACGTGTGGATTGCCGACCTCTGCCATGGCATCTTCGAACGAAGCCACAACAGAACGATCGGCCGAGACGGTAAAGTCCATCACAGGCACTTTCCGCTTGTGTTCGACGGGCGGCCGATACGGGTCGAGCGTGACCGTGTCAGACGCCTTGCGGACCAGCCCAACGCGCTCACGCTCCAAGGGATCGGCGCAGCCGTGGAAGAGCGGCGCAGCCGTGTAGTGGGGCTGGACAGGCTGAAACAGCGATAGGTCACACATCCAGTTTTGGCTATCCGCGCGCCGCTTGATGTCGCTGTCAGCGTATGACTGATCTAGCATGAACCAGATATGCGCTGACAGTTCATCCCAACCGCGCAGCCCAGCACTCGACGACCACTGGTAGACGTAGCTGGTCCGCTGAAAACAATCAGGCAGCAACGATACCAGCCAGTCAATGCGTTCGGCCGCAGTATCCAGCCCGCGCAGCGCCATCACTTTGTCGAAATCGATGCAGACCCAGTTTCGGTCGACCGATTTGAAAGCCGGGTCTGGCTTACCAGTGGCGGGAAGGTAACGGCGGCGAACATCGCGCCTGTTGGCTTGGTCGATCAGGCCGCCACGGATGACGCACGATCGAGGCTGATCGTTAAGCCAGCGCAGCACATCATAAAGGTCGTCGCTCGTGCGCATGTCATCGACCGTATCGACATCAAAGGTAGCAGCGCCTTCATATCCTTTGATGATCCAGCCCTTATCGTCACGCGTGACGGTCTTGCACAAATCGCGATGCCGCGACGTCAAAATAGTTATCACTCAATTTCCTCCATAACAAAAAAGCCAGCGCGGTAGCGGTCGCGCTGGCTTTCGGCTTTTTGTCTTCAGAGGTAATATGATGACCTTAGATAGATTGCCCATCCGCTGTCAATATTATTTATCCTAATCGCTCAAACTAGCTAACCAGTCGCCGCTACAGCGTCCGATATTATTTATACCTAACCGCGATTTCGCCGTTCAATATATTATTTCATGTTTTCAGCCTTATTCTGGGCTGCTGCGCCAAAACCAATAAATAGGTGGTCAACAGATGAGGTAATTTATGACTGATACAACCATCACCGAGCGCTCTGTCTGGAGCATGACCATGGAAGAAGTTGAGGCCGAGTTGAGGCAGACCCGCCCACATACGCCGCGATATCTTGCGCTTTGCCGCTACATTTTCACGAACACATATGACCGGACGCCTGACGGCGGTTATCGCTGATATTTCGCGTCGGGCCGCTTTCCATCACTTCATCGCTAAATATCTGTGATCAAATTGGGTGGGGCCATCGTTGCGACATGACGATGGCTCCATTTTCATTCTCTCTTTCAAAGCTTTGCGACATCGATTACAGAGGCGGAATGAAACACCACCTCTCCCTCGATCGCCGAGCATTAGGCGAGACAACCAGAGGTGGCCGTCTCTGACACCTGATTGGCCACCACCGGATGTCTCCTTGGCTAAGGAGATATATGATGGCGGTGATCAAGCATGTGGTCGCAAGCTTTGCGGAAGCTGCGCGTAACGGTCAGGTTTTCGATCGTATTGACGCAAGGCGCATCCGCGCCATTGATGTTGGCAATAACTGGGATTTGCCCGCCTTTGATTTCGGTCATCTCGACGATTTGAAAAGCCCCAACATTTTGCCTCGCCAGCGGCGGGATGAACTGTGGGCCGACTGGCTCGACCTTCGCGAGAGCGGCCAATTCCGTTTGCCGTTCCCGCACTGCCTGTATGTTTACCGGTGGCGCGATGGCGGGCTGGTCAATGTGTTTGACCTGCGTCAGAGCGATGACAACCTCCTGATTGACGTTTACTTCAACTATGCTGGCCAGCCGCGTTGGCACCACCATGCCGCCAAGCTCAACTATGACATGCACGCCGCCACGTTGGACCGGGCGTTGACCAGCTTCGCCGAAGACTTCCTTCCCGCAGAAAAGCTGGGAATTTATCAAGATGCACAAGCGAACTGGTCGAAAATGATCCTTGCGACGTTGCTTCTCCGCCGATCCAACACGACCGAGGAAATCCAGTGCAACGACAGAGAGTTGCGCAGTATCAACTCGCGAAGGGCCAAGGCCGATGAAAGCCCCATTCGCGACATGATCCGCATCCGCTATAACAAGCACGATCTGGGCCACAGGATCGCATCCGCAGAACCTACTGGCAGCACGCGCTGCCCGCATGATCGGCGCGCCCATTACCGCCGCTTGCGGTCTGGCAAGATCATCCCGGTCCGAGCCTCCCACATTCATGGCGGCGGCGACCGCGCACGCAACTATGTGGTGGCAGCCTAAAAAATCTGTTCAGCGGTCAAATTGCCGGGACCATCGTTCGACATAACGATGGTCCCATTGTTTGCGCATCTACCCACGATTCGGATTTCGCCACTTGGTCGGCAAAACATCATGCGATAAAATTTATCCCGAATTTTCCATCTGAATAAAATCAACATCTTACCATAATCAGGCTTCATAATTGGTGATAAAAAATGCTTGAAGCGGCTGATTTTACCGTATATAGAGGTAAAATTGATACTTTTGCGCCTTGCATAATGTTGATCAATGGTGCATAACCATCGGGTCAGCAACGATCACGGTTCAAGCGCATGTATTATTCCAAAAATCAGGCAGCCGCCCGGCTCAAAATCAGCGCAGCGACCTTCGATCGTCGTCGTCGTGAAGGCCTGATTCCACCCCCTGTTGAAGGCGTGCGCAAAGCCCCGCTCAAATGGGACAAGGCTATCATCGACAATCTGGCGGACGGCCCCCGTCTTGTAACCCAGACGTGGACGTCACTGCCAGTGACTGGTCTGAAAATTCCGTCCATTCTGGACTGATCTAATCTGACAATTTGAAACCTATCCGGGGGCGCGATGCGCTTCCGAAGACGGGAAAGCTATATCGAGAGAGAGTTTCACATGGTTACGAACGCTGCCACCACCACCAACGACGACCCCTTCCGCTTCTTCGCCCCTCGCGTCACGGTCACAACGGGCCAGCTTTCGGTGATGCGGGCTTTGGCTATCGCGAGCCTGTGCGGGTTCGGTTCCGTCGAGATGAACGAACTGACCGACGTCTTCGACCTCGACTGGAACGATGTACTGGACGCACGCGATTATCAAAATGAAGAGTTCGTCGGCCTTGACCTTTATCGTGACGCGGATGGCGAGGACGTGGACGCACTGGTGTTGGAAGAACCGGGTCATCGCTATCTGAAGGCGATCGGCATGTGGCCCGAAATCATCGACGCCGCTGAAGCGTTGAAGCCAAGGCTCCCGCTCTAAACACCTGAAATTTTAGGGCACCTCATCTGCTGGTGCCTATGCCGTCCGGGGCCATGGTGGTCCCGAAGACGGGAGAGCTATGAATAAAGGACTTTAATAATATGGACGCGTATGAAATTTGGACCGAATATGATGATTTCGAATACGCACTGATGAACATCGTCAACACCACGATCGACGACGCGGAAGTGGATTTGGAATGGACGGTCGCCGCTGCGACCATAACGACCAAGTGGGATGACGTCGAAGGTGATCCCTTGCTTTATGTCACTATCACCCACCCTGATTTTGCGATTCGATTCAGCAATCTGTTTGAGGATGGCGATCACAATATCCAGCTTACATATGATGATCGCGACAACATGGTCGGCGAATTTACCGGCGATTTCGTCAAGTTCATGTCGTGGCTAACGGAACACGGTGGCGTCGATGGTATGCGAGCAGCCTTCGAAGAGGCAAAGGCCGAATATCAACCCAACTAATCTGAGACAGCCAAATGACCGGAGGCGCGGCGCACGCCCCCCGGTGGCAGCAAATATGCGCGTAAGGGCAATGAGTATGGAAGACTTTATCGTCGTGACGGCCGAAAATTTGGAAGCCGTCAGGGAAGCCGCCGAAAGCGATCAAGCAATGGAATTCGTGCCGGGTTGCGCGACATGGATTGTGCGCGACGCTGATGGTGACACCGGCCGTATGAGCAGGTGGCCCGATGGCGAGCGCGGCGCAATCCATTGGGGCGCTGACAGCCGGTGGGGCGATTGGGATGATGACGGTAATCTTGTGATCGACGACGATGGGGACGTGATCGACAAGACCGGGACGATCGTGCGCGCATCGCCCCTCCAGATGATCGCCAAGATGGTTCGCATCCGCGATTTCCTCCTTATGGGGCGACCGATGGCAGCGGGCAACGTGGCAATGTTCGATCTGAAAAATGGCTTGAAAGTGAAAAGCCACGATTTCGAACTGGACGTCCGTAACAAAGACATTTCGTTTGAAGGGGATGTCGATGCCTTCACCAATTGGCTAGCGGTCAACGGTGCGCATAGCCTTGCGGACGAAGAAATCGCCTTTCTGCGCGCCATCGCAGCCTGACGATCTGGGGAGGCGTTGACCTCCCCACCTGACCGCCCATCGCGGTCACCAATTTTCCGAAATCATCAATCACTTTATCGGCGCAGCGCGGGGCTGCGCTGAACCCTTACCCATGCGGGTAAGGCAACCCATCCTTGCGCCCTACCGGCCGGGCACAGGGATACGCCAACGACCGGGGGAGGACCATCATGAACAAGCATCAGCCCGACCATGACCGCCAGCATGACAACGACAATGTGATCGCGTTTCCCGTCGATCGTCGGGTGCGCCCTGTCGAAGAACCACGCTTTGAAGTCAGCGGCTTCTGGTGGACTCAGCGCGAATGGGACGAATATGAAGCCCATGTCCGAGAGAGCTTCGGGCTTTGAAGTGGACGATCCGATCATGCTGAAAGGGTTCGGTCTCCCAGCGAATAACCGGATCGCCCATCCAACCTTTACAACGACCTTCACCGAGCGTCGACACAAAAAGGCCCGGTCGGGCCGGGCCTAAGGGAGAAGCATCGTGATTTTCAGAGCATCGCAATCCTACGTCTTTGCACTTCGTTAGCAACAGAAAAATGGCCCGGCGCTATGGTCGCCGGGCCATTGAAGTCGCCGCTGCCAAATTCGGATCGTCGAAAAAAGCGATCTGTTGTGACCAGTATGATGACGCTGAAGTGAGAATTTTTCGTTAAGGCTTTGACCCGTTGATATCCTCACGACAAAAAATCGGCCCGGCAATGCCGGGAAGTAATCTTCGGAGGAGAAGATCGAATTTAGGGTCGCCGCACTGCGGTCGCTGAACGCGCAGCATGGACAATATAGACAACGTTCAACGACTCATTTTGTTGCTTGCTTCGGCGTTTTTGCGATCGTGTCGAGACGATTGGCCCACAGCATTAACGCCCGCCTTTTCTCTGCATAATAATCGTTACGGTCGTAGGTGCCTTCCACTCCACGAATGATGTGGCTTAGCACCCGTTCAATGTGATCCTTGGCGATGAGACGATTGCCACCTTCATCGCGCAAGCCGTTCATATGAGTTGAGACGCTGCGTCGCAAATCGTGAAATGACCAGTGTGCCACTTCAATACCATCGGCCGCCGCCAATTTTACCACGGCCGCCTTGATCGCGGCCTGCCGCTTGGAAAAGCCAGTCAGATGATTGTCACCGTCACCGGCCGCGAACAGGTAGCGCGATGTCGTTGCCTTCAACCGCCGCTCGACAATCTCCCACGCCTGCTGTGTGAGCGGGACGACGTGCGCTCGATTGTGTTTCATGCGATCTGCGCTGATCGTGATGTGACGCGCGCCGATATCCACCTCCGACCTCAACGCGCCAAATATCTCATTCTTCCGCTGCCCCGTCATCAGCGCGAGCCGGTAGGCATCCATCCAAATCTGATCTTCCGCTTGCAACGCAGTAAGCAGGTAGCGGATTTCGTTTTCCGTTAGATACCGGTCCCGTGCCTGCAACTGCGAAACGGGCAGGTCTTCCGCTGGATTGGTCCTGAGCCCCGTGGCGCGCTTCTCCAGCTTGCCCCACCGAAAAAATGCCTTGATGTATCGCGTCGTGGAATTTGCCGCCCCCATATAGCCATCGTCGCGAAGGCCCTGAATGACATCGTAAAGCGCCTCTTCGGTCACTTCATCCATAAGAGTGCCGCCGATTTCCTCAGCCCATAGCCGCGTCCACATCCCTTCTTTCTCGATGATTGTGCGGGGTTTGTTGCGTGCTTTGCCGTGAAGGTTGGTTCCTGCCTTCAGGCCGCTGATGTAGCGATCCCATGCCTCCTGACACGTCATGCCCGCCCGTTTTGCTTCAGCTACTGGCATTGCATCCGGGGCCGCCAAGCCAGCGCCATATTTGACATGGACATCGATGCCTGCGTCGTGATCAGCCTGAATTTGACCAGCTTTGGCGCGAGCGCCCGCCAGCCCCACGGCTGGAAACTTCCCCAGCGTAAGCGTCCGAGGCACACCATTCACCCGCGCCTGCCAGCGCCAAATCTTGCTGCTCTTGGAGACGACCAGCGAGAGCCGGTTACCCTTGGGGTCTATGTATCTCGCACTCTCAAATTTCAGTGCGACCAGCGCCTGATGATTCCACTTCAGTTCCATAATCCGACCTCTGTCGAATCATACGCATCATCATACGCTGGTGTGGCTGAGGGGCGCGGACGTTACCCAAGCTTACCCTCAATTACCTCGACCGTATGATAAAACGTATGATGCGAGGCGTTTCCGCCCCTGTGAAGCAACAAGGTCAGAGCTTCAAATCTTTGATTTTATTGGAGAAAAATGGTGCACCCGACGGGATTCGAACCCATGGCCCTCAGATTAGGAATCTGATGCTCTATCCTGCTGAGCTACGGGTGCACGCGGCGCCGGCTCTATTATGCGCGGCGCGCGCGGTCAATTCTTCGCTTCGGGCGGAATCACCGGAAAGGGCAGTTGCGCGACATTGATGCCTTCCTCGGCCAGCGCCTTGGCCTCGGCCGGGGCGACCTCGCCATGAATGCTGCCCTTGTCCTGCTCGCCATAATGCATGGCCCGCGCCTGCTCGGCAAAGCCGCGTCCGACCCAGGTCGAGCCTTCCAGCACCTTCTTCTGCGCGTCCGCCAGCGCCTCGACCAGCGCGCGCATCTTCGCCTCGTCCGGCCCGGCCGCCACCGGTGCCGTCTCCGCTTCGGCCGCCGGCTGCTGCTGGACGATCTCGCGCCGCTGGTTGCCCTTGGCCGCCACCGCCGGCGCCATCAGCGCCTTGCCGACCCGCGTGTCGCCGCACAGCGGACAGGCCAGCAGGCCGCGTTCCTTCTGGTCCGCATAGTCTGCGCTGGAACCGAACCAGGCCTCGAAGACATGGCCCTGGCCCTCGCACTTAAGGTCGAAAACGATCACCTGATCTCAACATCCTGCGGTATCACGCGCCGATTGGCGATAGCGGGCACCCGCCCGCGCACCGCCTCTACGCGGGTCAGGTCAAGATCGGCAAGGGCCAGCCCCGCCCCCTCGCCCATGTCCAGCAGCACATCGCCCCACGGATCGACCACCAGGCTATGGCCATAGGTGGTGCGCCCGTCCTGATGCTCGCCCGCCTGCGCGGCAGCGATCAGGAAGCAGCCCGCCTCGATCGCGCGGGCGCGCAGCAGCACATGCCAGTGCGCCTGGCCCGTGGGCACGGTGAAGGCCGCCGGCGCCAGCAGCACGGTCGCGCCCGCATTGGTCAGCGCCCGGTAGAGATCGGGAAAGCGCATGTCGTAGCAGATGGAAAAGCCCATCCGCGCCCAGGGCGTATCGACCGCCACCACGCTCTCCCCCGGCCCATAGACCGAGGATTCGCGCCAGCTCTCGCCCGATGCCAGGTCGACGTCGAACAGATGGATCTTGTCGTAGCGCGCCCGTATCTCGCCGCGATCGTCGATCATGAAGCTGCGATTGGCCCAGCGCCCGTCGCTGCGCGCATCTTTCAGCGGCAGCGATCCGATATGGATCCACAGCCCCTCGCGCGCTGCCGCCTCGCGCACCGCGGCCAGCACGATATCGTCCGCCTCGCCGCGCAGCGTCGCCGCCGCACGCTTGCGATCGCGGTCCAGATAGCCCGCCATTTCCGGGGTGAAGAGCATGTCCGCCCCCTCCCCCTTGGCGCGCTTCGCCGCCTCCTCAATCGCGGCGGCATTGGCGGCCGGGTCGATCCCGGTCGTCATCTGAAAGATGGCGGCGCGCATCGGGCTTACAGCCCCAGCAGCGGGTCGAGCTTGCCCTCGCGGTTCAGCGCGGCGAGATCGTCGCTGCCGCCGATATGCTGACCGTCAATGAAGATCTGCGGCACGGTGGTGCGTCCGGGCGCCCGCTCCAGCATTTCCTCGCGCTTGGGACCGCCCAGCGAGATGTCATATTCCTCGAAGGCAACACCCTTGCCCTCCAGCAGTGCCTTGGCCCGCGCGCAATAGCCGCACCAGTCCTTGGTATAGATTTCGACCTTTGCCATTATCTCGGTAAAACTCCTTTGCCCCGAAATTGGGGGGAATGCGCGCTTTGTCAATCGTCGCCGGTTCTAGGTAACGCCCGCGCCCAGCACAGCAGATGCACCTCGCGCGCGCCGCCGGCCTTCAGCAACTTCGCGCAGGCCGCCGCCGTCGCCCCGCTGGTATGCACATCGTCGACCAGCAAAACCGTCCGTCCCGCCAACCCATGGTCCGGCCCCAATGCAAAGGCGCCGCGCACCGCCTTGGCCCGCTGCTTTGGGTTCATGCCCCGCAGCGGCTGCGTCCGCTTCACCCGGCGCAAGCCATGCTTGTCCACCGCCAGCCCCGTCAGCCGCCCCAGATGATCGGCGATCAGCGCCGACTGGTTGAAGCCCCGCCCCCATAGTCGCCAGCGATGCAGCGGCACCGGCACGATCAGCGCCTCCTCCATCTCCGGCCGCACATGGCGCAGCATCTGCCCCGCCACCAGCCGGGCCAGGCCGATCCGCCGCCCATATTTGAGGCGCAGCGCCACGGTCCGCGCGACATCGCCATAGGCCAGCACCGCCCGCGCGCTGTCGAAGGGCGGCGGATTGGCCAGACATGCGCCACAGGCCGCGCCCTCGCCCATCTCATGCGCGAACGGCAGGCCGCAGCGCGCGCAGCAGGGCGGCCCCAGAAACCGCATCCCGCTCCAGCAATCCAGGCAGAAACCATGATCCGCGCCGACGATCGCACCGCAGCCGGGGCAGCGCGGCGGAAGGGCATAATCCATGACCGGACGCATCACGGTCTTGAGAAGCGGGACCAGCGACATCATCTGCCTTGTCCCCGCTTCGTCCCCGATGCACAAGGCCCGCCATGACTGCCCCCGAAACCCGCCCCGACATTTTCGACCGCGCTCTGCGCGCCCGCCACCGCGACCGGATGCTCGGCGCCTTTGCCGATCACGACTTCCTCCACCGCGCGATGCTGGACGAACTGCTCGAACGGCTGGCCGATGTGCAGCGCGACCTGCCCGAAGTGTTGCTGGTCGGCTGCCCGGACGGCAGCGCGAAGGCCGCGCTCGAAGCCATGGGCAAGCGCGTCGCCTGCGCCGACCCCGGCTTCCTCGCGGCGCAGCGGGCCGGCGGCGTGCAGGCGGACGAGGATGCGCTGCCCTTTGCCGACAATAGTTTCGACCTGGTCATCGCCTGCGGCACGCTCGACAGCGTCAATGATCTGCCCGGCGCGCTGATCCTGATGCGCCGCGTGCTGCGGCCCGACGGGCTGATGCTCGCCGCCTTTGCCGGCGCCGGCAGCCTGGCCCGCCTCAAGTCCGCCCTGCTCGCGGCCGAAGGCGACCGCCCCGGCCAGCATGTCCATCCCCAGGTCGATGTCCGTTCGGCCGGCGATCTGCTCAGCCGCGCCGGTTTCGCCATGCCGGTGGCCGATGGCGAGACGCTCAATATCCGCTATGGCGACATCGTCCGGCTGATGCATGATCTGCGCGGCATGGGCGCGGGCAATGCGCTCGCCACCCGCCCGCCGGCCCTGTCGCGCGACGTGCTGATGCGCGCCGCCGCCCATTTCGCCAACGCCGCCGATCCCGACGGCCGCACCGCCGAACAGATGGCGCTCATCTATCTGTCCGGCTGGAAACCCGACGCCAGCCAGGCCGCCCCGGCCCGCCGCGGCAGCGCCACCGTCTCGCTGGCCGCCGCGCTCAAGGGCAAGGACTGATCCTCAGGCCGCGACGCTCAGGAAGCGGGATCGCTTGCCCCGGTTATAGTCGCGATAGAAAGCCATGAACTCGTCCGCCGGCAGCGCCTTGGCATAATACCAGCCCTGCGCGAACTGGACGCCGGCCTTGCGGACATAGGCATCCTGTTCGCGCGTCTCCACCCCTTCGGCGATCAGGTTCAGCTTCAGCGCCCGCCCCATCCCGATGATATGGGGCATGACCACGCTGGCCGCCGCATCCCGGCCGCTCGCATCGATGAAGCATTTGTCGATCTTGAGCGCGTCGAGCGGCAATGTTTCCAGCAGCGACAGGCTGGAATAGCCGGTGCCAAAATCGTCGATCGCCATCAGATGCCCGGCATCGCGCGCGCGGGCAATGGTCGCGCGGGCGGTGTCCGGGTTGATCAGGCTGCGCTCGGTCACCTCCAGCCAGATCTGGCCCGGCGCGATGCCGGCCTTGGCTATCTCGCGTTCCAGCACGTCCAGGAAGCGGCCGCTTTCCAGGTCGCGCGCGGAAATGTTGATCGCCACATGCACCTGCTGCTCGGCCAGCAGCATGGCGTGCAGGTCCGCCACCACCTGCTCGATCACATGGTCGGTAATGTCCAGGATCAGCCCGCTCTGTTCGGCCAGCGGGATGAACAGATCGGGCGCTATCCACCGGCCATCGGGCCGCCGCCACCGCACCAGCGCCTCGGCGCCCACGCAATAGCCGGTCGCAAGCTCGATCAGCGGCTGATAATGAACCTGGAACTCGCGCTTGCGGATGGCCAGCTTCAGTTCCTTTTCCGGCGACAGGCGCTGGCGCGACACCCACAGGATCAGCAGCATCAGGATCGCGGACGCCACCAGCCCGATCGGCAACAGCAGGCGCATCTCGCTGCCCAGCTTCGCGTCGATGGCGCTGCGGTCGGCAATGGCAAAGGCGGTCAGGTCGCCGCGCTGCACCGACGCATAGATGTCCGTATCGTCCATCCCGGTCATCGCCTGCCGGCTCAATTGTCCGACCAGCCCGTCATTGGCCCGCCCGGTAATGGCGATCAGCGTCCCCTGCCGCGTAGCGATGCCCAGGATCATGTGGCTGTCGGACAAGACATCGACCAGCCGCTGCGGCAGGATCAGCACATTATGGTCGCGATAGCCCAGCACCATCACCTCGCGGGCATGGCTGATGCGCGGCTTCACATGCAGATGAAGCGCATAACCGCCTGCCAGCGTCGCCGAAGGCGTCCCACGCCCGATGACGACATCCGCCGGCACCTTGCCCCAACCGGTGCAGGCCAGCCGATCGCCATCATAATGGCCCACTTCCTCCACCGCCCCGCTGTCGATCGCCAACTGGCGCATCCGCTCGATATGACCGACGGAACAATCGCCCTTGCCGACCTGCGCCAGCACATCCTTGGCGTCGGTCAGCACCTGTTCGGCGCGCAGCAGCGTCCAGTTGGCATATTCCTGCATATGCGCGCGCTCGGCGGCAATCGCCCGCTCGCGCGAAAAATGGACGGTCAGTGCCAGTGGAATGACGATCGCCAATATCGCCAATATCAGGGCCAGAAAGATAATGATCCGTCGCCGCAAGTCCGGCCCCCATCTTCATTCGCCATCGGAGCAGCAAAACCTGCGCCCTCAGCAGAGCAAAGACGAGTATTTATTTTGTTAACGGCCTGTCCTTGCGCGCGAAAGCGCAACGCCCTGTCACCCTGATGCTCAGCGCAGGCTCAGATAGAGGGTAATGGTCACCAGCGAGGCGATGGTGGAGACCAGCACCACCCGCGCGGTGATACCGGCCTCCCGCCCGTAAAATTCGGCGACCATGAACGGACCGGTGCCGGTCGGTAGCGCCGCCATCAGCACCGCCGTCGCCGCCAGCGCCGGCGGCAGGCGGAAGACCAGCGCCAGCGCCCCGGTCAGCAGCGGCTGCGCCAGCAATTTCATGCAGACCAGAAACCCCACCGCCCCCGCTGGCGGCGGCGCGCCCTCCCGCTTCTCGGCGATGAACAGGCCCAGCGCGACCAGCGCACAGGGCGATGCCGCACCGCCCAGCAGCGACAGGAACTTGTCGAGCGGCGCCGGCAGCGGAATGGCAAAGGCCAGGAACAGCCCACCGGCCAGCGGCGCCACCAGCAGCGAATTGGTCGCCAGCGACCGTGCGACCTTGGCCATCATGTGCCCCGGCCGCCGCTCGCTCTGCATCCCGATCTCGATCAGGATCAGCGCGATCGCGAACAGCAGGCAGACGGTAATGATCGTCGCCACCAAAGTCGGCGCCAGCGATGCCGGCCCCAATATCGTCGCCGCCAGCGGAAAACCGATGAAACCGGTATTGGCATAGCCCGCGTTCAGTCCGTCGACCGTCGCATCCGCCAGATGCCGTCCCCCGCGTCGCCGCAGCACCAGCGTCGCGGCAAAGCTCAGCTCTGCGCCGATGCCGAAGACGGCGATGAAGCCGGGCTGCCAGATGTCGCTCCACCGCGCCTTGGCCACGATGTCGAACAGCAGCGCCGGCAGCGCCAGCCACACCACG
The DNA here is from genome assembly GCF_049472635.1 of Sphingobium salicis subsp. salicis. NCBI lineage: Bacteria > Pseudomonadati > Pseudomonadota > Alphaproteobacteria > Sphingomonadales > Sphingobiaceae > Sphingobium > Sphingobium salicis. The sequence goes on along the minus strand of NZ_JAYRCS010000001.1, from coordinate 454,149 downwards.
AAGCGATTGAGCTCGCCGGTCGCATGCGGCCCCAGCACGCCACTTCTGCGGGCGATCCATCCCGCCCCGATCAGCGCGAAGATGGGCAGGACGATCAGCAGCACGGACAACATCGGACGGACTTTCGGGGCAGCGGAAACAGCGCTCGCCTACGCCGCCGGATCGATGCATACCAATGCCATTGCATGGAATGATTGATACTGTTTCCGTATGATCGATATTCGCCAGCTCCGCTATTTCGTCGCCGTCGCCGAAACGCTGCATTTTGGCCGCGCGGCCGAACGGCTGCACGTCACCCAGCCGCCGCTCAGCCGCCAGGTGGCCGCACTGGAACAGGAACTGGGCGTCCGCCTGATCGAGCGCCATTCGCGCAGCGCCGTGCTGACCCCGGCCGGCGCCCGCTTCCTGGAGGATGCCCGGCAGATCATCGCCGCGCTCGACCGCGCCTGTCGCGATGCCCGCGCCTGGCAGTCCGGCGATCTTGGCGAACTGACGATCGGCTTCATGATGCATGCCGCCTATAGCAGCGTGCCCCTGCTCACCCGCCGCTTCGCCACCGCCCATCCAGACGTGACGCTGCACCTGCGCGAAACGCTGCCGATGATGCTCGCCGACGGTGTGATGGAGGGGCGCTTCGACGCTGCCATCGGCTTCGATCCCGGTGCCCGGCGCGGCCTCGCCGCCAGCCCGCTCTATCGTGAGCCGCTCGCCGCCGTCGTCCCGTCGGACCATCATCTGGCCAGCGCCAGCGCCCTCACCCCCGACCAGTTGGCCGGCGAACGCTTCATCCTCTCGCCCGCGGATGTGACCCCCACGCTGCGCCGCGCAATCCTGGGCTGGCTGGCCGCGCCACCCGCCATATTGCTCGAAACCCAGTTGCAGCAGACGATCGTCAGCCTGGTGGGCGAAGGGCTGGGCGTCGCGATCGTGCCGGAATCGCTGCGGCGGCTCGCCATGACCAGCGTGCGCTTCGTGCCGCTGGTCGACGCGCCGATGGTCGAGCAGTTGCTGATGGTCCGCCCCGACGCCCGCAATCCGGCACTCGCCCATCTGCGCGCGATCGCCGACAGCCTCCAGCCCGCATGAAACGGCCCGCTGTCCTACAGCGCGCCGAACTGCCATGATCGCGCCCGGCTCTTTCTCAACTCAGGCAGGCGGGACGACGCAAGGAAATTTCCAACCATCGGCATAAAATGTCGAAATGTGCGGGAAATATGCGAAGTTAAGCGGCGACTTTCCTATTTTCCGCCACCCCTTTCAGGCCACCTCGGTCAGGCCGACAGCGCTTCCGCACGCGCGTCCAGCACCACCCGATTCCGCCCCTCGCGCTTGGCGCGATAGAGCGCGGCATCGGCCGCCTTGATCAGCGTCGAGCCGTCGCGCTCCATGCTCTCTTCCCAAGTGGCGACGCCGAAGGACATGGTCGTCGACCCCAGCGTGCGGCCACCCTGGTTGACCATCAACTCGCTGATCGCCTGGCGGACGATCTCCACCCGATCGGCCAGCACCACGGCCGACGTGCCCGGCGCGATGATGGTGAACTCCTCGCCGCCAAAGCGGCAGACGACATCGCCGTCGCGGAAGCGGCTGCGCATTTCCGTCGCGACCGCCTGCAACACCGCGTCGCCCGCCTCATGGCCGAACTCGTCGTTGAAGCGCTTGAAATGGTCGACGTCGCACATGACCAGGCTCAGCGGGCTGCCGGTGCGCGTCGCCCGCGCAATCTCCAGCGCCAGCGTCTCTTCCATGTAGCGGCGGTTGAACAGGCTGGTCAGCGGATCGCGGATCGTCTGTTCGCGCAGGCCGCGCTGCAGGCGATGGTTGACCAGGGCCGACGCGATATTCTCGGTCAGCACGGTCAGGCGGAACCGGCTCTCGGCCCCCACCACGCCGCGCAGATACAGCACGCCGATCACCTCGCCGCCCGCCAGCAACGGCTCGCAATGATAATGGTCTGCCTCGGCCCCGACATGGGCACAGACGATGTCCGATCCCTCTTCGGTCACATAATGGCTCTGTCCGCGCCGCAGCGCCCAGCACTGGTCGGGCGCAAAGCCCGCCTGCTCGACCTCCAGCCCGCCCCAGGCCGCGATCGGCACCAGCAGGTTGCGGGAATTATTATGGGCATAGAGGGCGCCGGGAATATCGGGCAGCACGCGTGGCACGAACACCCGGATGATCGACGCCAGTTCCTCGTCGGTGCGGGCCGCCTGCATCCGGTGGGCCATGCCGCCCAGCAGTTCGATCACCTCGCCCCGTTCGCGCAGCACCTGCGCATTGGCGCTCAGTTCCTGGTTGGCGACCTTCAGCCGCCCCTCGCTGTCCACCTGGTCGGCGACCGCCGCCTCCAGCTCGCGCGCCATTTCATTATAGCCGCCGGCCAGCCGCTCGAACTCGCTCGACCGCATCTCGACATCGATGCGCGCGCTGCGGTCGCCCGCCCCCAGCTTGCCCATCACCGTCATCATCGCATCGACCGGACGGCGGATGCCGCGGATCAGCGCAACGCCCATGATGACGATGATCGCCACCGTCAGCGGCGTGCCCAGCAGCACCAGCCAGCGAATATAGTTGAGCCGCCGTTCCACCGCGCCCATGCGCTCGACCGACAGCGAACGCTCCTCGGCCAGCAGGTCGCCGACCCGCGCCTCGACCATCAGCATCAGATAACGGCCCCGTCCGGTCGCGGTCGATGCCTGCGCCCCGGCAAAGTCGCCCGCGCGGGTCATGGCCGCCGACTTCTCCAGGCTCGCGGCCCGTTCCGTCACCAGCGCACGCACCTGCTGCGCCCGTTCATTCTGCGGCGGATTGTCGGCCGTCAGCCTGACCAGCGCGGCCGCTTCATGCTTGGCGGCGGCGATTTCGGCGGCGACGGTCTCGGCAAATTCGGGATTGCGGGTCAGCACATAACCGCGCTGTCCCGACTCCGCTTCCTGCAGATGGCCCAGCGTCCGGTTCGCGGTCTTGAGCACCTGCGAGGAATGAGTCACCCAGCCCAGGCTGCCGCGCATCTGCGCCGACCCGTCGAGCAACAGCCCGGCGAGCAGCACCATAACCACGCACAATATGCCGCACAGCACCACAATCCGATGGGACAATGATCCGACCAACTGACACTCCCTGGGTCCGCAAGCCCATCGCCTTTGGTCAATCGCTTCGCCGATGCAACATGAATCATTGTTTTTTAGGGAGAATTGCGACCGATCGAAGACTCCTGCCTTAGCCTGTCCCTTGTAGCACAGCCAGACTGCCAATCGTCGGCGGATCGATCACGTCCCGTCCCGTCCATGCCTCGCCTTCCCGCACATAGTCGACATGGCTGGCCCGGCGAAACGCGTTGCCGTCCCAGACGATCACCTGCAGCTCGATCGCATTGTTGCGCCGGACATGCAGCCAGTTGAAGCTTTGCGGCTCGGCATTGCGCAGCCGGGTCGATGTCGCCGTCCCCGCCTGGATGACCAGGGCCCCGCCGCTATGCGCCACCATTTTCTGCGCGGCCTCCGCATAGGTGCGGTGGAAATGCCCGGCGAGCGCGACATGCACCCCCGCCTCGCACGCCGCCTGCACCGCATCCTCATGCCGCCCCACCGCCTCGCTCAATTCTCCGCCCCGGCCGATCGGCATGGCGAACAGCGGATGATGGGTCACCAGGATGCGGGTCTTGGCCTGCGCGACCTGCGCGAAACTCTCGCGCAGCCGGTCCATCTGGTCATGGTTGATCCGCCCGTCCTTGATCGTCAGCGACCGGGCGGTGTTGAGGCCCAGTATCGCGACCTCGTCATCCTCGTAAAAGGGACAGAGGTCGCGGCTGATATAGCGTTTGTAGCGCGCCAGCGGCCGGGCGAAGCGTCGCACCACGTCGAACAGCGGCACGTCATGATTGCCGGGGATCACCAGGATCTTCAGCCCCGCCGCGCGCAGGCGACCCAGCCAAGCTGCCGCCGCCCGGAACTGCTCCACCCGCGCCCGCTGGGTCAGGTCGCCGCTGATGACGACCAGATCGGGCCGGCGCTCCTCCAGCCAGGCGGTGGCGGCGTCGACGATGCGCGGATCATGCGCGCCGAAATGAATGTCGGACAGATGGGCGATACGGGCCATGCCTCCCCAACGAATCCATCGCTATTCGTTTCCGATGGACCCGAAATCGCCGCACGGTGTTATTGCGGCATGGAAACGAAAACGCTCCCCCGGCAGGCGATCCTCGTCGTCAACGCCCATAGCCGACGCGGCCAGGACAATTTCAATCAGGCAAGGGAAAAGCTCGAAGCCGCCGGCGTCGAGCTGATCGCCGCCCATGCGGTCGACGATCCCGAACAGATGGCCGCCACCGTCCGCCAGGCGGTGGAGAGCGGCGCGCCGATGGTCATCGTCGGTGGCGGTGATGGCTCCATGTCGGGCACGGTCGACGAATTGGTCGGCAAGGATTGTGTCTTCGGCGTGCTGCCGCTCGGCACCGCCAACAGCTTCGCCCGCACATTGGGCCTGCCGCTTGACCTTGACGGCGCGGTCCGCGCCATCGCCACCGGCCAGCGCCGCCGCGTGGATCTGGGCATGATCGATCGCGACTATTTCGTGAATGCCGCGTCCCTGGGCCTGTCGCCGATGATCGGCCAGACCGTGCCGCACAAGCTCAAACGCTATCTCGGCCGCATCGGCTATCTGCTCTGGGCGGTCAAATGCTCGGTCGGCTTCCGCGCCTTCCGCCTGACCATCGACGACGGGGTCAAGGAACGGCGCCTGTGGTCGACCGAAGTGCGCATCCTCAACGGCCCCTATCATGGCGGGGTCGAGCTATCGGATCATGCCGCCGTCGATACCGGCGAAATCGTGATCCAGGCGGTCGTCGGCCGCTCCAAGCCGCGCCTCGCCTGGGACTGGTATGCCAAATTTGTGAAGCTGCGCGACCGCAATGCCCATACGGAGGAATTTCACGGCCGCCAGTTCAAGCTCGCCTGCCACCCGCCGCAAAAGATATCGATCGACGGCGAAGTCCTGGCCAAAACACCCGTCACGGCAAAGATCGCCCCCGGCGCGGTCGAAGTGGCGGTGCCAAGCGACTAGGGGCGAGGGCCAGTCCAGATTGTCGTGAAGCGACCAGAAGCGGACGTTCCTCCCTGGAACGGGGAGGTGGCAGCGCGAAGCGCTGACGGAGGGGCAGGTGCCTCTTAGCGCTGCGCTATCCGGCCTGTGCCCCTCCACCACTCGCTACGCGAGCGGTCCCCCTCCCTGTGCCGGGGAGGAATGTCTTGTGCCCACCCATCTCAACCATTCAGCGGGCGCCGAAACAGCCCCCGCCGCCCAGCCGACCTCAGGCGGCCAGGCGCAGGAAGGGCACCGGCTCGGTCGAGCGCAGCAGGATCGGCTTACCTTCCGACGCGCGGAAGATTTCGCCGTCCAGGATGACGCTGCTCTGCGCACCCTCGATGCGGATCGTGTCGCCCTGCTCCAGATGGATGCCCTGCATCTGCTGCTTGCCCATCCGGCGGAAGACGCTGGCCCACACCAGGCGCAACAGCGCCGAGACGCTCTGGTCGACCGCCATCAGCTTCATGTTGCCGCGACGGCTGTCACCCGGATCGACGCCCAGCAGCAGCCGCTCCAGCGTGGTCACGATCAAGACCGAAAAGCGCCCCGCCAGCTGCCCCTCGCGCATCAGCGAGATGCTGACCGGGTGGCTGGATTGTGGCAGAAATCGGGCACGAATGCCGAAAACCAGCGACGCCAGCACGGCGAGCGCGGTCAGGAAATGGCTGAATCCGTTGGACAGGCCCAGCGGATAGATCTTGTCCCGGCAATAGAGGATATAGTCGGCCAGGCCCGCACCGCCCAGGAACATGCCCAGCACCGGACGGGTCGTCTGCCCGTCGGTCAGCGCGATCAGTTCGCGCTGCACGACATGGTCGCCCAGCCCCGACTTGGCGATCTCGACGATCCGCTCCAGCGCCTTGATCGGGTCGCCATGGATGCCCAGGTCCAGCGCAATCAGGTTGGTCTTGCCATTGGGCAGCACCGCGATCGGCGGCACCCGACCGCAGAAATGCTCGCCCTGATACAGTTCGGTCAGCGCCGCCTGCACCGTCCCGTCCCCGCCATTGATGACGATGACGGCCGGATCGACCCGCGCAATCGTCTGCAGCGCGCGGCCGATCTGGTCGACATGCTCGACCTCATAATGGAAGATGTCCGGGTTGTTGGCACAATAGCTGCGCACGCGCGGCAGGGTCTGCCGGTTGCCCGTGGACTTGGGATTGGACAGGAGCGCGACGCGAACCATGACGACCTTACATATATTTGAGGTTGATGGTGATCCGGGTCACGCCCGGCCCAGCATAGAAGGCGGCCTTGTCGACCGACGGCTTGCCCAGATTGAAGATGTTGATCGACGGATTGTTCGAAAAACCGCCGCCATCCCGCGAAATGTCCGTCTTGCCATTGCCGTCCCGGTCGTGCCGCACGGCGATGCCATATTTGCCCGGCTCCGGGATCGGCATGCAGAATCGCATGCCGCCTTCGGACGGGCGGACCACGGTGTCTATCCGGTTCAGCCATTCGCCCTTGGTCAGCCAGCTCGCCTTGGTGGCGTGATAGGACTGCATGCGCACGCGGCCGGTCGCCTCGGCAAAGCCGCGCACATCGACCAGCACCGCCGGCCCCTTGGCCGACGCGGCGCAACGGGACAGATCGTTCGTGATTTCCTGACCATGGGCCAAGGCAGGCGTTGCGGCCAACAGAACCGCCACCGGCATCAGACCCATTGCAACTTTCAACATGACCATCAGACTCCTGGAAGCTATAGCCGCCCGATGTGATCGGACGGCGAGCCCCTGTTCGCCCCGCGACTCTTTTATTAGCTGACTCGCATATGGGCGGGGTTTGCGGCCAAAACATGGTGATGGGACGACGACATAGAGAAATGCTGACTGCCATCGACCGATATCTCGCCCGCCTGATCGCGCTGCCATTGCTTGGCACCCTGGTGATCGCCGCGATGCTGCTGGTGCTCGACAAGATGTTGAGCCTGTTCGATTTTGTCGCGGCCGAAGGCGGCCCCGTCAGCGTCGTGTGGCGCATGCTCGCCAACATGCTGCCCGAATATCTCTCGCTCGGCATTCCGATCGGGCTGATGCTCGGCATCCTGCTCGCCTTCCGCAAGCTTGCCACCTCGTCCGAACTCGACGTGATGCGCGCCGTCGGCCTCTCCTATGGCCGGCTGCTGCGCGTCCCCTACATGTTCGCCTTCGCCCTCGCCCTGCTCAACCTCGGCATCGTCGGCTGGGTCCAGCCCTTGTCCCGCCATGCCTATGAGGCGCTGCGCTTCGAACTGCGCTCGGGCGCTCTGGGCGCGTCGATCAAGGTCGGCGAGTTCACCAGCCTGGGCAAGCGCATGACCCTGCGGATCGAACGCAGCCTGGACGAAGGACGCAACCTGCGCGGCATCTTCGTCCGCGCCGTCGGCAAGGATGGCCAGTCGGTCGCGGTCACGGCGGCCCAGGGCGCCTTCCTCGCCACCGACGATCCCGACACCATCATCTTCCGCCTGCGCGACGGCGTGCTGGTGAACGACGCGCCCAAGTACAAGACGCCGCGCATCCTCTCCTTCTCCAGCCATGATCTGCCGATCGACCTGCCGCAGATCGAGAATTTCCGCGGCCGCGACGTCGACCGGGAAAAGACCCTGCCCGAACTCTTCTCGATGGGGCGTGATCCCGCCACGCCGACCAAGCTGCGCAACGAGGTCCGCTCCAACTTCCACTTCCGCATGGTCGAAGTGGTGATGATGATGCTGCTGCCGATGGCCGCGCTCGCCTTCGCGATCCCGCCCAAGCGCTCGACCTCGGCGCTCGGCGTGTTCCTTTCGATCGTCTTCATCGTCACCTATCACAAGATCAACCAATATGGCGAAAGCATCGGCTCGCTGGGCAAGATCGATCCGATCATCGCGCTATGGGGGCCGTTCCTGCTGGCGTCCGGACTGATCTTCTGGATGTATCATGTCATCGCCCACCGCCCCGGCGGACAGCCGATCGCGGCGCTGGAATATGCCTTCGCCAAGCTCGGCAAGCAGATCGGCCGCCTGCTGCGCTTCGTGACGCGGCGCGGCGAGCCGGCGCAAGGAGCAGCCTGACCCCATGCAGTTCGATTTCTTCCCCTCGCGCCAGGTCAGCTGGTACATGGTGCGGCTGTTCCTGACCCGCACGCTCGCCGTGCTGGCGATGCTGGTGGTCGTGCTCCAGATGCTCGACCTGCTCGGCAATTCGGGCGACATCCTCGCCTATCCGGGCAATGGCGATGCTCAGCTCTGGCATTATGTCGGCCTGCGCGCCCCCCAGATCGTCGCCCGCTTCCTGCCCTTCTCGGTGCTGCTCGGCACCCTCATCATGCTGGCGACGCTCAACCAGAATAGCGAGATCATCGCGATGAAGGCGGCGGGCCTCTCCGCCCAGCAGATCCTCGCCCCGCTGATCGCCGCCGCGCTCGGCGTCTCGGTCCTCAGCTACGCCTTCAACGAACGGATCGTCGCCCGCTCGACCGCGATGCTCAGCGCCTGGCAGGCGGTCGACTTCGGCCCGGTGCCTGCGGACAGCGGCATCAAGACCAATCCCTGGGTGCGTGACGGCAATAATCTCGTCACCGCGGCGATCGTCGCGGGCCATGGCCAGGACGTGCAGTTGCGCAAGGTCGAGATCTTCAACCGCATCAACAACAGCCTCACCACCATCATCACCGCGCCCAAGGGCCATTATGACGCCGCCAGCAAAAGCTGGGTGCTGGAAGGCGCGCGCCAGTTCGACGTCGCCCGCGGCACGCTCCAGAATGTCGGCACCGTGCGCTTCGGCAGCGACATCCGTCCCGACCAGTTCACCCTGGCCAAGGTCGATCCCGACGCCCTGACCTTCAGCGAGTTGCAGGCGGCGATCGGCGACCTGCACGATGCCGGGCGGCCGACCGCCGAACTGGAAGGCAGCCTGTGGCACAAGCTGTCCGGGCCGCTCTCGGCCGTGCTGATGCCGATCCTGGGCTCCGTCGCCGCCTTCGGCCTCGCCCGCTCGGGCCAGCTCTTCCTACGCGCGGTGATGGGCATGGCACTGGGCTTCGCCTATTTCGTCGCCGACAATTTCTCGCTCGCCATGGGCAATCTGGGCGCCTACCCCCCGATCCTCGCCGCCTGGGCGCCCTTCCTCCTCTTCCTGCTGCTCGGCGAGACGGTGCTGTTCAGAACCGAGGAATAGGCGTGGTCAAGGGCTGGCAAATCCCGTCATGCCAGCGAAGGCTGGCATCTCAGGCAGGCGCACGCCACGTCAACGAATAGCGAGACGCCCGCCCTCTGCCGCCGCCTGAGTCCCCAGCCTTCGCTGGGGCGAAGAAGTTGGGGTGGCTAAGTTTTTCAGTCCTTCATACCCCTTTCTCCGCGCTCTTCGCGGAGAGAAAGAAGGAAGGACGGATTTGGGTGGTTTGGAGACTGTAGTTAGAGCGGTCGAACGACAACCATTTCGCTCTTCTGCCAATCGGAGGCGAGCCGGTCGAAACGCTCAAGATCGACTGATCGCTCGATAACAACAAAATGTTCGCGATCGTTGGTTCCCACTGAGATAGCACCCAATTCGGCAGCCACCCGAAGCATTTCATCGACCGTCCCGCTTGCTACCGATGCGGGGAAGAAGATGATGTATGCTCTTGGGCTCATACCGGTTGATTATCAGCAGACCCAAGGTCTGCAAGGGGTGGTTTCCCGCCATTCCCCTCCCGCTGGCGGGAGGGGCAGCGAGACTTATGCGCGAAGCGCATTAGTCGCAGCGGGGTGGGCTTTCGCGACGTCCCCGGTGCGCAGCTTTCCTGCTCGGACATTCCCTGATCTGGAAGCCAGGTCCGATCACCGCTTCGCCGGTTGGATCACGACCACCTGATCGCCGCAAAAGCGTCGCCCCACGGTCGCCACGCACCCCGCCCCCCCCATCCGCCAACAAAAAAAGGCCGGCGTTTCCACCGGCCTTCTTTCCTGTCCCGATTCACCGCGATCAGCGCGCGTGCATCGTGCTCCGGGCGATCTTGGCGACCAGCGGGAACATGCCGGTGTAATTGCCCTGGCGATAGGGCGAGTCGATGTCGAGCGTCGCCATCAGCTGCCGATGGGCAGCCGCCAGATTATGATAGGGCACGCTCGGCAGCAGGTGATGCAACGCATGATAGCGCAGGCCGACCGGCGCCCACAGTTCGGGCAGCGTGCCGGGCGGCGGCACATTGACCGAATCCAGATATTGCGCCGTCACGGTCATCGCCTCGCCCTCATTCTCCCACAGATGCGCGACCAGGGTGCGCAGCTGGTTGATGACGGTCATCGCCGAATGGATCGCCATATAGACCAGCAAGGGCTTCCAGCCGAAGGCGAAGACACTGCCGACCAGCGCCAGCGCGAACAGGCAGGCACCCGCTTCCTGCCAATGCCACATGCGGGCAAACTCACCCTCGGGCGCACGGCGGCGATAGGCGGGATTGATCGACAGCGCCGAAAACTCCGCCACCACCTTGCGCCGCAGCGGCGGGATGAGGAGGCTGAGCGGCGTCAGCACGCCAAAGCGCAGGATCAGGCCGACCGGCGCCAGCGCGGCGACGACGATGAACAGGGGCAGCGACCAGGGCTTCATCAGCGCCAGCGGCAGATATTCCGGGTCTTCCGCCGTGCCATAGCGGGTGCGGGCATGATGCTGGGTATGCACGCCTTCATACAGGAAGGACGGGATCATCAGCGGAATGCCGACCAGCAGGTTCCAGCCGAAGCGGAAGCCGGGCAGCGCGCCCTTGCGGATATGGGTCAGCTCATGGATGAAGCTGGCCGCGCGATAGAGCGCCATCATCGACAACAGGGCGCAGCCGATCGCGATCGCCACATTCTGGGCCAGAATCGCACCGGCCAGCGCGCCATAGCCGATCAGCGCCGACGCCAGCATGTCCGGCCAGTAGATGGCCGGGTTCGCGGTCGACAGGGTGCGCGTCAGATCCGCGGCAGCGCGCAGCATCTTCGTATCGTCGGGTATAGCCGACCGCGTGCGCGACGCGGCGGCCAATATGGGATCATGCACAGTCATGCTGCCTTCCCTACACTCCAAATGCGCTGCAATCGTGGCAGCAACGTGACATATTCACCCCGGTTGGGGGTGTGGGCCGGTACAGATGCGCAAGACGCGCATTTCCAGACCGACTCTTAGCGCCCCGACCCCGGCCCGAGATTGACATTCCGCAAACAAGCGCCGAACTGCTCGACACATTTTTTCAAGGGCCTGCGCCGTGGCATCAACCGATCTCCTCATCACCCCCGTTTCCTCCAAGGCCGATCTCAAGGCCTTTGTCGACCTGCCCTGGCGGCTCTACGCCAATGATCCCAATTGGGTGCCGCCGCTCAAGTCCGAAGTCTACGGCCTGCTGACGCCGGGCAAGAATCCCTTCTTCGATCATGCCGAGGCTCAATATTTCCTCGCTCGGCGCGGAAACAAGGTGGTCGGCCGCATTTCCGCGCATTTCGACAAGCTGGCGCTGGCCCAGCCGGTCGAACAGGGCATGGGGCCGGGCACCGGCAATTTCGGCCTGTTCGAGGCGGAAGATGCCGAAACCGGCGCTGCCCTGATCGCCGCGGCCGAAGGCTGGCTCAAGGCCAAGGGCATGACCCGCGTACTCGGCCCGATCTCGCTGTCGATCTGGGAAGAACCCGGCCTGCTGATCCAAGGCCATGACCATCCGCCGACGGTGATGATGGGCCATAACAGCGCCGCCTATCAGCCGATGGTCGAAGGCGCCGGCTATCAGCCGGTCAAGCAGCTCAAGACCTATGAACTGGACATCACCAAGAATTTCCCGCCGCTGATCGAGCGCATCGTCGCCTCCGGCGAAAAGAGTGCGCGCATCACCATCCGCAAGGTCGACAAGTCGAAATTCGATCAGGAAGCCGCGATCATCCTGGGCATCCTCAACGACGCCTGGGGCAAGAATTGGGGCTTCGTGCCGATCACCGACGCCGAAGTCGCCTTCACCGGCAAGAAATTGAAGCCGCTGGTGTTCGAGGATCTGATCATGATCGCGGAGCTGGAAGGCGAACCGGTCGCCTTCATGATGACCCTGCCCGACCTTAACGAGGCATTGAAGCCGCTCAACGGTTCGCTCTTCCCGTTCGGCTGGATCAAGCTGCTGCGCTGGCTGCGCAAGCCGCAGGTGCGCACGATGCGCGTGCCGCTGATGGGCGTGGTCCAGCGGCTGCAATCCACCCGCATGGCCAGCCAGCTCGCCTTCATGATGATCGAATATATCCGCCGCAACGCCCTGGCCCATTACAGCGCGACGCGGGGCGAGATCGGCTGGGTGCTGGACGATAATCAGGGCATGAACGCGATCGCCGACGCCATCGAATCCAGGGTCAACAAGATCTATCAGGTCTACGAAAAGACACTGTAAGGCGGCGGGCGCGCCTCAGCGCCCGCATCCATCCGCCTGCAAGGCCATCATCGCCCGCGCCATTGCCATGCCCAGCCGGCGCTGGGCATCGGTCACCAGATGCAGTTCGTCCGCCTGCCGCGCAAGGCCGCCGGTCGGCACCATATAGGCGCAGCGCAGGGCGATGTCGCGCTGCGCCGCCTGCACCATCGCCCACCCCGGATAGCGCGCGACATGCTCCGACGCCGCCGGCCGATCGGCGATCTGCGCAAAGATGAACGGCAGGTCTGCGCGTCCCAGATCCCGCCGGAAATGCCCGACCAGATCGGCCAGCGCAGCGCCATAGCCCGTTGCCGCCGTCCCATTCTCCGTGTCGCTCTCGCCCTGATACCAGAGGATGCCGGCCAGCCGTCCGCGGACCGATCGTACCCGCGCCAGACAGGAGCCATAGAGCGTCGTCCGATCCCCGCCGGGTCGCCAGCGCGCGATCGCGCTGCCGCCCTTGGCGCAGGGGATCAGGATGATCGGCCGCCGCTGCCGCGCGATCAGCGCGCGGGCAAAGAACAGGCCCGGTCCGACCGCCGCCAGCCGGTCTGCCGACACCATGTCCTGCTGTCCCTGCGCACTGTCGATCGGTTCCACCGCCGGCCGGATGATGCCGTCATTGCCCAGCATCATCACGCCCGGCACCGGCGCCCGTTCCGGCTCGGTAAGGTCCGCCAAGGCGCCCCGCCCCGACATGTTGGACTGGCCGGCCAGCACGTAGATGTCGGGCAAGGGCGCCGCGCCGCCCGCCGAGCCAGCCGCGCCGATCAGCGCGGTCAGGCCCAGTCCGGCACCCCGCCAGCTCAATAGCTGTAGCTCAGGCGGATGCCGCCATAACGATGGAAATCACGCGGCACATAGCCCTGGATCGCCGTCGTCCCGTAGCGGTTCGACACATCGTTGATCAGGTAGCGATAATGCTGGTCGAACAGATTGTTGATGAAGCCCATCACCTGCCAGGACTTGTCGGCGCTGCGCAGGCCCAGCGCGATGTTCACCATCGCATATTCCGGCTGGATGGTGCGCGGATTCTGGTCCAGCGGCACGACCTTGCTCTGCCAGGTGACGGCGCCCTGCGCGACCAGTTCCAGCGGCCCCTGCCCCAGCGGCTGGGCATAATCGATATTGCCCGCCAGCTTCCACTTGGGCGAGATCAGCATCGCCTTGCCGCTCAGATCCTGGCGCGGCGGCGTGCCAACGCATCCCTGCGCCGCGGTCTGGTTCACATAACAGGCCGCGCCGGCAAATTCCTTGAACTTGGCGTCCAGATAGGTCAGCGACCCATTGATCGTCAGCCCGGCCACCGGACGGATACTGGTTTCCATTTCCAGCCCCCGGATGCGCACCTTGCCGACATTGGTCAGGCGGAAATTCTGCGTCCCGTCGGCCAGATTTTCCACCGCTTGGGTCTGGAAATCGCGGAAGTTGGAATTGAAGACGGTGACGTTCAGCGTGACCTTGCGATCCAGCAACTGCGACCGGAAGCCCAGTTCCAGGCTATCGGACTTTTCCGGGTTCACCGGGCCGGCATCGGCGCGCGCCTGGTTGAAGCCCGACGAGATGTCATAGGCCTGCCCCTTATGCCCGGTCGCATAGGTGAGATAGAGGTTCATGTCGCGCGCGACATCCTGCTTGATGCCCAGCTTGTAGGTGCCGAAACTGTCGCTGCTGCGTCCCGCATAGACCCGGCTGGCCGCCAGATCGGTGAACACATAATCGATCTTTTCCCGGCTGTAGCGGCCACCGGCGATCAGTGTCGTGCCGGGCAGCGGATCATATTCCAGCTGGCCAAAGCCCGCGATCAGGTCGCTGCCATTGGTCGCGTCCCAATTGGCGTTGGAAAAAAGCGGCCCGCGATAGAAGTCGCGGCCAATGTCGACATTGCTGTAATAGGCGCCCAGCGTATAGCGGAACCGGTCCTTGCCGGGCGAAATCAGCCGCAGTTCCTGGCTGAACTGCTCGCTGTCGAAATGGCCATATTGGAAATTCTGGAAGCTGGTGATCGCGGAATCGTCGCTGTCGAACCAGTCATGCGACTTGTAGCGGTCATGCGCGGTGATCGACATGATCGTCGGGCCACCCGTATCATAGCTCAGCCGCAGCGACTGGGCGAAGTCATTATAGGTGTTGCCGGTCGGGAAATCGATCGACACGTCCGTATTGTCCTTGTCGACCGTGATGCCCGGCGCGAACACATCCTGGGTGAAGGCGGGATTGCCACGCAGGATCGCATTGTCGCCCAGTTCGATGAAGGGCCGCGTCGCTGTCGTCCGCCCATCGGCATAATCGATCGCCAGATCGGCCTGCAACTCGGCCGTTGGGTTCCAGCGCAGCTTGTTGCGGGTGGAGAAATAGCGGCGCCCGTTCAGCGTCTTGCCATCGGCCAGGTTGCGCGAATTGCCCTTGAAATCATCATAGTTGACGCTGGTGCGGAAACCCAGCGTGTCGGTCAGCGGCCCGGAAAGAACCGCACCGATCTGCTGCTCGTCATCGGTGGTGATCATCCCGCGCACCGACGCGGTCAGCGTCTTGGTCGGCGCCTTGGACACGATATTGATGAGGCCCGCCGAGGCCGACTTGCCATACAGCGTCGTCTGCGGCCCGCGCAGCACCTCGATCCGCTCGATATCGGAAAGATCGGTGAAGGCGCGCGACTGGAAGGCCAGCGCCACATCGTCCAGGATGACCGCGACGCTCGGCTCCACGCCGGGGCTGAAGGCCAGTGTGCCGACACCGCGGATCGCGACATTGGCGCTCGCCGGATTTTCCGCCGGCCGGATGCTCAGCGACGGCGACACGCGGCTCAGATCGTTGAAATCCTGCACCGCATTGGCCTGCAACTGGGCCTCGCCCAGCACCTGCACCGACAAGGGCACATCCTGCACATTCTGCTCGCGCTTCTGCGCCGTCACGATGATGTCGCCGGCCGCCATATCCTGCGCCTGCGCATGGGCCACGCCCGCCAGCGTCCCCGATGCGACGCCAACCAGCAGGCTCGCCATCACGACGGCCATTTTCGACTGACCCTTCATCAACCTCTCCCGATCCTGTGTTCCAAAGCTGCCACCAGGAGCCATCGGCCGATGCGCCGGTTTGCCCGACTGCACCGACATCAAAGCCCACATTGCGGGACTCGACTCCACATTTCCAAAAGTCTGTAACCGACAGATCAGGCCAGCGCAATATATTGGTCAAACCAATATTGGTGCGCACAGTACTTGTCAGACAAATTGGCCTGACAGGTCGATGGACAAGGCGGATGGATGCGCTCCTGCGGAAGCGGGCCGCCGTGAATCAGCATCGGCGCGATCGACGGTCCGCAGACAGTCGATCGCGCCGATCGCGCATTTTCAAAATGGGGTCAGGCGGCGGCCGGGGTCGCCTCGGCCGGCTTCAGATGGCGCGCCAGGAAGTCGAGGCAACTGCGCACCTTGGCGCTGTCCCCCTGCGCCGGCAGATAGAGGGCGACGATCGGCGATTCCGGTAGCGCGACAGCGGGCAGCACCGTCTGCAACCGCCCCTCTTCCAGATCGTCCGACACCGCCCATAGCGACTTGATGACGATACCGGCGCCGTTGAGCGCCCATAGCCGTGCCAGTTCGCCATCATTGGTGCTCAGCACCCGGCTCGCCCGGTTGTCCCGCCCCATATCCATGTCGATCGCGCGCCACATATCCTGCCCGCCGCCAATGACGATGCGGTCATGGCTGGCCAGATCCTCGATCGTGCGCGGCACGCCGCGTCGGCTGAGATATTCGGGCGAGGCGCAGAGCATGCGCGGATTGTCGGCCAGCCGCTTCATGATCAGGCCGCTGTCGGGCGGCGGATCGAAACAGATGGCGATGTCATGGCCGGTCTCAACGATATTGGCTGCCTGCCCCGCCGCCTCCAGATGCACCGCCACCTCCGGGTGCAGCGTCGCATAATGCTGGAACAGCGGCGCCAGCCGGCTGCGGCCCGAATGCAGCGTCGTCACCACGCGCAATGCTCCGACAGGTTCGGTGGCGTTGCGCATCACGACATTTTCCGCCTGGTCGATGTCGGACAGCGCCTGCCCCGCCTTCTCGTAGAAGATCTGGCCTTCCTGCGTCAGCGTCATGTGCCGGCTGTTGCGGCGCACCAGCATCACCCCCAGCCGCGATTCCAGTTGCGACAGGCGGCGACTGGTCGCGGCAAGCGACAGGTCCAGTCGTTTTGCCGCTTCGGACAGGCTGCCCGATTCGGCAATTTTCACGAAGGACAGGATTTCAGCATAGCGATCGGCCATGCGCAAAAAGCTATGCGCGTTACGCTGCATTGCAATAGGCGCAAGGTTGCAGCTCCGTGTGAAAACATTGCCACGTCTCCCAAACGGCACGGAAATGCGACGGAATTTTGCTGACGTTACCGCTACCGCAAGGCTGGCTTGCATGGCGTGGACCACGTTGACCGTCGCTTGTGCGTCGCATCATTTTTCGAACAAAGGCCGCCCGTCGGCTCCATTTCGGAAAGGACTGCCATGATCCGCACGCTCGCCGCAACGCGCGCCGCGCCCACGCCCAAGACCAATCAGCGTCTTGCCTGGAACGATATCGAGGCGCTGCCCATCTATGCCGCCATGGCGCTCTGCTTCGCCTGCGCCTGGCTGGCGATCAGCGACAGCACCCCCACCATCTATGCGACGATCCTCAAGGCGGTTGGCATCATCGGCGGCATGGCGCTGCGCCATGCCTGGCTGAAACTGGATGAAGCCGACGGCACGGACATCGCCTGATCCTGTAGAGAACCGCTTCCCCTATGATCGTCGGACGTGCCCCACGTATCCGCCAGAGTTTCCAGACCGCGTGGCGCGCGCTGATCGCGCTGTTCTTCTGGGATCTGGCGGTCACCATCTTCTACTTCATCTCGCCCTTCAAGGCGCCGGCCCTGCCGCTCACCATCTTCGGCACCGCCCTCGCCCTGGTACTCGGCTTCCGCGTCAACTCCGCCTATCAGCGCTGGTGGGAAGGCCGCATCCTGTGGGGTGCGATGGTCAATGTCTCGCGCAGTTGGGCACGCGCGGTGATGAACTTCATCCCCGACCGGGCCGAAACGGCGGACCTGCGTCAGACCCTGGTCGAACGCCATATCGCCTATGTCCAAGCGCTGCGCTGCCAGCTCCGCCGGATCGATCCGGCGCCCGATGTGCGCCGCCTGCTCGCCGGCCCGGAGATTCCGGAGGAGATTCCGGAACTGGGCCGCCGTAACCCCGCCAACGGCCTGCTCGACGGATCGGGTCGCCGGGTCGAACAGGCGCGCGCGGATGGCTGGATCGACAGCATCCAGCAGACCCAGATCGAACGGCTGCTGGTCGACATGTCGAACGCGCAGGGCGGCATGGAGCGGATCAAGAACACGCCGCTGCCCGCCCAATATCGCAGCTTCCCCAAATTCTTTACCCGGCTCTTCTGCATCCTGCTGCCGATCGGCCTGGTCGAGACATTGGGCATCGCCACCCCGGTGGGATCGGCGGCCGCGGGCTTCATGTATCTTGCCGTGCTGCAGATCGGCGACGACCTGGTCGATCCGTTCGGCAATGACGTCCACGACCTGCCGCTCGACAGCATCACCACCACGATCGAGGCGGACATGTGCGACACGCTTGGCCGCGAAGGGCCTCCGCCGGTCCAGCCGGTCGACGGCGTGCTCTGGTAAAGCCAAAGATCGCCCGCCAAACCGGCCGTCATCCCGCATTAGATGCGGGATCCATTCAGCGCGCCCTCGTAGCACAGAACGGATCCCGGATCCTTCGACGAGTCCAGGCGAGCCTTTCGCCAGGATAACGCCGATAGGGATCAACGGATTTCGACCAAGAGCAGCCCTACCCATCATCGTCCCCCCTGCCTTAAGCCAGGATCCCGCTTCTTTATCTATTTCATAGAAAAGTGGGATGCCGGGTCAAGCCCGGCATGACGGATGTGGGTAGGGCGGCCAACGACCATTTACTGCCGTTCGAAACAGCAAAGCTCCTTCACGGTTGCGGACAGACCGCTGTCATCGCTTAGCGCCGTGTAGTCACAACGAAATATGAGATTGCCAATGCTGCACCAATAACCGCGATACTACCGATGCCTTGAAGGCTGGATGTGAAAGCGATTTTCGCACCCATCCGCGCATCCAGAGCAAGTCAATTGGTCACAAACGCAAAACCACCAACAGCTAAAATACCGACAGCATATCGCCAACATTTTGATCATCCGGCCGGTGTAAACAGCAGCACCAAACCGAAATTGACTGCTATGCAAACAGCTATCCAGCCAATTATTTCCGCACAACCGCGCCATCCGGTTTGCCCCAAGCCGTCAGTTAAGGCAGCAAGTCCAATGAAGGTGGCAGGCACAATAGATAGACAACCAAGCCCCATTCCAACGGACGTCTTTTCCATTCAGCTCTCCGATATTTCTATCAGTCCATAGCTTGAATGATGTCATTTTACGATGGTCCAATGCCAAAATCTTACCATCCGAAATCCACGGTGGGTTCAACGGGTGGCGGCAACACATGCTTGGAAACGCTCTGCGGGCGTTTGATATTCGAGCGTTTTCCTTGGCCGTTCGTTGAGTTGCCGTGCAACGGCACTCAGCTTGGCCTGGCTGTATAGCGACAGATCGGTTCCTCTGGGGAAATATTGCCGTAGCAGGCGGTTGGTGTTTTCGTTGGAGCCGCGCTGCCAAGGCGATTGCGGGTCGCAGAAATAGACTTCGACATCGGTAGCCAGTGAGAGGCGCGGATGATCGGCCAGTTCCTTGCCGCGATCCCAGGTGAGCGACTTGTAGAGTTCGCGCGGCAGGCGCTGCGTCTGCCTGATCAGCGCCGACACGACGCTTCTCGTATCCTTGTTGGCGACCTTGACCAGCATCACATAGCGCGAATGCCGTTCGACCAGCGTGGCGATGTAGCTGTTCTTCGTGCCTCCGATCAGATCGCCTTCCCAGTGGCCGGGAATGGCGCGATCCTCGACCGAGGCGGGCCGCTCGCTGATCGACACGGCATCCTTGATCTGTCCGAGGCCATTGCGCTTGAGGCTGGCGTGCCGCGACCGGCGGATGGTCCGTCGGGCGCGCAGATGCTCCAGCAGTTCTTTCTTCAGAACCTCGCGTGCCTGTATGTACAGGCTTCTGTAGATGGTCTCGTGCGACACCTGCCTATGGGGCTCCTTGGGAAAGCTGCGCCTGAGCCACCCCGCAATCTGTTCCGGTGACCATTGGCGGCGCAGCTTGGCCGATACTGCCTGTGCCAGTGACGGCGAGCAAGCCAGCTTGCAGGGCTTGGGCCGCAAGGCACGGTCCCATGCCGCCTGATCGGACGCCGTCGCCCGATACCGTGCGACACCGCCATTACGCCTGACTTCGCAACTGATCGTCGAGGGCGAGCGGCCCAGTCGCCGTGCTATCGCACGCAAGGGTTCACTGACGCTCAGGCCCCGCGATATCTCCTCCCGCTCGGCAAGGCTCAGCGCACGACTGCCACGCTTGCGATCGGCGGGCCGGATGCCGCCGGTCGGCGAAATCACCGAAAATACCGACGATGACTCTCTATCAAACCTTCGCCCGATCGAACTCATCGATTCCCCGCGCTGCCAGCGATCCCATATCTCCGCTCGCTGGCTGGCCGTGTAATAGATCCGACGACGCTGCTTCATCGAGACACTCCATCTTCCTCAAAAGATTAAAGTGTTGCCGCAACCCGTTGAACCCACCACCCAACTCCGTCACCCTAGGTTTCGTTGACAAAAGGGATTTCCAAGCCGGTGAAGTTCTGATTCAAGCCTTCCTTTTGGAAGGGCAAGCATGGATCGCGGCGACCTGAGCGACGCAGAATGGGATTTGATCGGGCCGCTGCTCCCACCCGAGCGTGGCAGGCATGCTCGCCCGGCCGGAGATAACCGGCGCTATCTCAATGGAATGTTGCACGTCCTGCGGGTTGGCTGCCCCTGGCGCGACATGCATGAGCGCTATGGAAAGTGGAACTCGGTCTACGTCCGGTTCCGGCGCTGGGCCGGGCAAGGCGTCTGGGATGCCATGCTGCAAACTCTGGTCGATCTCGGCCTGACCGACGATTGGCAGCACATGATCGACAGCACCACGGTTCGCGGTCATGTCTCGGCCGTGGGCGGAAAAGGGGGGCTTGTGCGCAGGCTTTTGGTCGATCACGCGGTGGCTTTACGTGCAAGGTCCACGCCCGCTGCGACAATCAAGGCCTCCCTCTCGGCTTCTACCTGACGGGCGGGGAGGCTTCCGATTACGGCGGTGTCGATAGCCTCATGGCCATGCCGGTGCCAAAGCCTGCGGCCTTGCTCGCCGACAAGGGCTACGACGGCGACCGTTTCCGCGAGAACCTGCTCCTGCACAACATCCTGCCCGTCATCCCGCCGCGTTCCAACCGCAAGGCACCAGAGCACCCCGACTATCGCCGCTATCGCGATCGCAACCGCGTCGAGCGCATGTTCGGCTTCCTCAAACACCAACGCCGCATCGCAACCCGCTTCGAGAAAACCGCGCTATCCTACCTCAGCTTCCTCAACCTCGCCGCAGCAAGACTATGGTTGAAGCATTCTGTCAACGCGGCCTAGGATGTTGCCGCGATGGGAGAAGATTATGGCCAGCCCAGCCTTGAAGAGCGGATCGAGATTTACCGGCTGCATGCAGCCGGTAAATCTCGAAGAAGTATAGCGACGGGTCTGGGGCGTTCAGCGTCCACGATCAGTCGCGAACTGCGGCGCAACAGCGTCAGGACGAAGGCCTGGCCTGGCGGCTACGAGCCAGTGCGCGCCCATCATCTCGCCGAGCGTCGACGACGATGGGATTGCCGCTTCAAGCTGGAACGCCAACCAGACCTGCGCGACCGGGTGAGAGACGGCCTTGCGATGGGATGGTCTCCCGAACAGATCGCCGGCCGGTTGACGCTGGAAAATGGTCGCACCCTCATCAGTCCAGAGTCAATCTATCGCTTCATCTATCACCGCTCTGCACAGAAGGATTACTGGCATTGCCTGTTGCCGCGGGCCAAGCACAAGCGCGGCCGTCCTGGCCGTTTCGGTGGCAGCATGGTCGATATCATCAAGCATCGGCGCCCTTTGAGCGAGCGCCCTGCAGAGGTTCAGGACCGGCAAAGGCCAGGGCATTGGGAAGCCGACTTCATGCTCTTTGCCCAATATGGCCAGTCCATCCTGGTCGCCCATGAGCGCAGTTCGCGGTTCACGATCATCCAGCGGCCCCGTGATCGAAAGGCCCAGACTACAGCGCAGCATCTTGCCTGCATGCTCATGGCCATGCCCCAAGCCATGCGTCGCACCATCACCTTCGACAATGGCCCAGAGTTCGCCCAGCATCACCAACTGGCTGACCGGATCGGCATCCAGACCTATTTTTGCGACGTCAGGTCACCCTGGCAAAAAGGTGGCATCGAAAATGCCATCGGGCGACTGTGCAGCTTCCTGCCGCGCAAAACCAACCTCGACGCCATCGATCAGGCAAGCATTCTCGCTGCCGCCCACCAATATAACCATACGCCCAGGAAATGCCTCGACTTCAAAACGCCCGCCGAGGCATTCTCTCAATGTCAGTCACATGTTGCACTTCAAACGTGAGTCCACATGCCAGCCTTCGCTGGCATGACCGGATAAGGACCAGTCCCCTAACCACCCCAAATCCGCCCTCCTTCTTTCCACTCCGCGTTCTTCGCGGCTCCATGCGCAAAATGAATCAGGCGGAGCCGCGCAGAACGCGGAGAAAGGGGTGACGGATTGCAGAGCAGGCTGTCGCCGCCCTTCCCGTCCATCATCCGACCTGTCCTACACGCCGCTTGTCTGATCTACCGCCCGGATGGATCATCATCCCCCTGCCTTTCCACCCCAGTCATGGCCCACTGCGCACGGGCCATCGACGCGTGGTGATCGCACCATAGGGGCGTTCCTGGTGCGGGACAGAAGCGCGATTGTCGCGTCACAGGGGCGATGCGGGCGCATTTCGCCCAGAAACCCCGATAACGGCGTGAACTTCGGGAGACGCGTGCCCCCGCCTTTGGGCCGTCCCTCAGCCCAGCGGTCGCCGCGCGCGCAGAGCCTGGGCCAACGTACCCTCGTCCAGATAGTCGAGTTCGCCGCCCACCGGCACGCCATGGGCCAATTGGGTCAGGCGGATCGGGAAGCGCTCCAGTCGCTCGGCCAGATAATGGGCGGTGGTCTGCCCCTCCAGCGTGGCGTTCATCGCCAGGACCACCTCGTCGATGCCGCCGACCTCGACCCGCGCGACCAGCGCGTCGATGCTCAGATCCTCGGGCCGCACCCCCTCCAGTGCAGAGAGGCGCCCGCCCAGCACATGGAAGCGACCGGGGAAAAGGCGCGACTTGTCCAGCGCCCACAGGTCCGCAACATCCTCCACCACGCACAGCGCCCGCGCGTCGCGGCGCGGATCGGCACAGATGCCGCAGGGATCGACCGTGTCGACATTGCCGCAGGTCCGGCAGGTGACCAGCCGTTCATTGACCGCCGCCAGCGCGCGCAGCAGCGGCTCCAGCGCGCCCTCGCGCTTCTTGAGCAGATGCAGCACCGCGCGGCGCGCCGAACGGGGGCCAAGGCCGGGCAGTCGCGACAGCGCCTGGGTCAGCGTCTCGATTTCTGGGGATGCCATGGAACCGAGATAAGGGCTTGCAAGTCGTCCCGACAAGAGGTTTGAGAGCGATCTTGGAAATAGGCCCCAGGCAGATTTCAAATGCGGTGCCAGCCCGCTCCCCCACCCGGCCACCCAACGGCAGTATCTTGAAGGGCGGCCGGGTGGGGGAGCGGGCTGGTGCGGGAAGCGGAAAAAACTATGCGTATCATTTACATGGGCACCCCCGATTTCGCCGTTCCAGCGCTCGATGCACTGGTGAAGGCCGGGCATGACATCGTCGCCGTCTATAGCCAGCCACCCCGCCCGGCCGGCCGTGGCAAGGCGCTGCGCCCCTCCCCGGTGCAGGCCCGTGCCGAGCAACTGGGGATAGAAGTGCGCACGCCCGTTTCGCTCAAGGACGAGGCGGTGCAGGCCGAATTTGCCGCGCTCGACGCCGATGTCGCGGTGGTTGCCGCCTATGGCCTGATCCTGCCGCGCGCGATCCTGGCGATGCCGCGCCATGGCTGCCTCAACATCCATGGCTCGCTGCTGCCGCGCTGGCGCGGCGCCGCGCCGGTGCAGCGCGCGATCCTGTCCGGCGACAATGTCACCGGCGTCACCATCATGGACATGGAGGCCGGACTCGACACCGGCCCGATGCGCGCCAAGCATGTCACCCCGGTCGAGGACAAGACGGCCGGCGAACTGACCGAAGAACTGGCGCAGGCGGGTGCCGAGCTGATGGTCGATGTGCTGGACGATCTTGCCGGCCATCCGCCGGTGGTCCAGCCTGAAGAGGGCGTCACCTATGCCGCCAAGATCGACAAGGCGGAGGCACGGATCGATTTCAGCCGCGACGCGCATCAGATCGAGCGCCAAATCCGCGCCTTCAACCCCTTCCCCGGCGCCTTCTTCGAATATGGCGCCGAACGCTTCCGCATCCTCGCCGCCACGGTCGAGGATCATGCCGGGCCGGCGGGCGAACTGCTCGATCACAGCCTGCTGATCGGCTGCGGCCATGGCGCGATCCGTCCGACGCTGATCCAGCGCGCGGGCAAGGCGGCGATGTCGGCGGGTGAATTGCTGCGCGGCTTCGACATGCCCACCGGCAGCCGGGTCGACGCCTGAGCCGATGGCCCGTTTCGCCTTCACCGTCGAATTTGACGGCCGTCCCTATATGGGCTGGCAGCGTCAGGCCCATGGCCCCAGCGTCCAGCAAGCGATCGAGGATGCGATCCATGCCGTCACCGGCGAGCGCGCGATCCTGCACGCCGCCGGCCGCACCGATGCCGGCGTCCATGGCCTGGCCATGCGCGCCCATGCCGATGTCGAAAAGCCGCTGACGCCCTTTCGCCTGATGGAGGCGATCAATGCGAAGCTGCGGCCCCATCCGGTCGCGATCCTCGCCTGCGAGGAAGTCGCGCCGGGCTGGCATGCCCGTTTCAGCTGCACCGGCCGCGCTTATGTCTACCGCATCGCCAATCGCCGCGCGCCGCTGACCCTGGAATCGGGGCTCGCCTGGCGGGTGATCCAGCCGCTCGATGCCGACGCCATGCATGACGCCGCGCAGATACTGGTGGGTCATCATGACTTCACCACCTTCCGCTCGGTCCATTGCCAGGCGGCCAGTCCGCTGAAGTCGCTGGCGATGCTGGATGTGGAGCGACAGGGCGATCGCATTGCCATCCGGGCGGAGGCGCGATCCTTCCTCCATCATCAGGTTCGCTCAATGGTCGGCTGTCTCGCCATGGTCGGCATGGGCCGCTGGAGCGCCGATGACCTGCGCGATGCGCTGGAGGCACGCGACCGCGCCCGGCTGGCGCTCAACGCGCCGCCGGACGGTCTCTATTTCGTGCGTGCCGATTATAGCAGCGCGGTGGTCACCAGCTGATTCTTGCCGGCGCGCTTGGCCGCCAGCATCGCCTCGTCCGCGCGCGCCACGATGCTGTCCAGTTCGGTGTCATCGTCGGGGATCAAGGTCACCAGGCCAAAGCTGCCGCTGACCCCGCCATGCGCGCCGCCCAGCGTCATCAATTCGACGCGCAGCGCCTCCCCCAGATCCACGCCTTCCTCGTCGACCAGCAGCACGAACTCGTCGCCGCCCATTCGCGCCACGACATGGCGAGTGGCGACCATATCCTCGATCAGCCGCGCCACCTCGACCAGGCAGCGATCGCCGGCGCTATGCCCGCGACTGTCGTTCAATTGCTTGAACCCGTCGAGGCCGAGATAGATCAGGCTGACGGCGCGATGCACCTCGGCTGCCTGCCGCAACAAGGCCCGCGCCCGCACCACAAAGCCACGGCGGTTGAGCAGGCCGGTCAGCGGATCATGGATCGCATCGAAATGGGCCTGCCGCATCTCCGACAGATCCTCGACCACGGCGACATAGAATTCGGGCGCGTCCCGCTCGTCGCGAACCAGCGCCACGGTGAGGTTGATCCAGACCAGCGATGCGTCGGCGCGGATATAGCGCTTCTCCAGCGTATAGCGCTGCAACTCGCCCCGGTGCAGCCGTCCGAGCAGCGCGACATCCACATCCAGATCATCGGGATGGGTGATCTGCTGAAAACCCAGCCGCATCAGCATCGCGGCAGGATAGCCGGTAATCTCCTCAAAGCGGGGATTGACGGTCAGGAAGCTGCCGTCGAGCGCGACATGGGCAATGCCGACCGGCGCGTGTTGGAAGGTCGCCTGGAACCGGCGCTCCGCATTGGCCAGATTGGCCTGGATCGTCTGCGCCTCCTGGCTCAGCGCGCGCGCGACATGGGTCAGGCGGTCGATCCGGCAGATCGCGTCCGCAGTCATCACGGGATCGCGATCAGGGACAATGGACTGGGCGGAGGCAATGGGCACGATGGGCGACTATTCTTTCCTGACTTTGTCGCTTCCTCCTGCGCCCAACAAGGTAAAGACTCTCTTTAGATTACATAATTTACTGGCTCCAGAGTAGGTTTGAGAAAGCCGGTTCCGGCCCGCTCCCCCGCCCAACCACCCGACAGGATGACACTGGATCGGGTGGTTGGGCGGGGGCGCGGGCTGGAACCGTACCGAAAAATCGCCCTTTCGCGATTTTTCAAACAGGCTTTCGGATCGTCAGAGCCGGGTACGGAACGGGGTGAAGTCGGTGCCCGCATCATAGACGTCGAGCCCCTCGCGTCGCTTGAGGCCATTCACCACCACATAGGTGACGGGCGTGAGCACCGCTTCCCAGCCGACCTTCATCGCCCAGTTGGTGACCATCACGGTCAGCACCTGCGTCGTGGTCCAGTCGCCATAGAAAGCGAGCGGGTAGAAGAGCAGGCTGTCCACCCCCTGCCCCACCACCGTCGAGCCGATGGTGCGCATCCACAGATGCCGTCCCTGGGTGATGATCTTCATCTTGGCCAGCACGAAGCTGTTGGCCAGTTCGCCCGCCCAGAAAGCGCAAAGCGAGGCAAAGACGATCCGCCAGGTGCTGCCAAACACCGCCTCATAGGCTTTCTGGTCGGGCCAGCCCTCGGCCGGCGGCAAGGCCACCACCACCCAGCTCATCAGCGCCATGAACAGCATCGCTGCAAAACCCGCCCAGACGCAGCGCCGCGCCCGTGCATAGCCATAGACCTCTGTCAGCACGTCGCCGATCACATAGCCGAGCGGAAAGAAGAGGATGCCCGCGCCAAAGGTCACGCCACCCAGCGACGACAGCTTGGCCGCGCCGATCAGGTTGGACAGCAGCAATATGGCGACGAAGGCCGCCATGAAGAAATCATAATAGCGCAGCGGCCGTGCGCCCAGCACGGTCGCGTCGATTTTCCGGATGCCCGCGTCGCTCATCCTTCGATGAATATCCCGCCGACACACGATTGCAACGGCTGCGAGAGATTGCGCCGCGGCCCAAGCCCCGCTATCGCTCCCGCGCACGGCCCCGTAGCTCAGTTGGATAGAGCATTCGCCTTCTAAGCGGATGGTCGCAGGTTCGAATCCTGCCGGGGTCGCCAAATAATCCAGCAAAAACAATGAATTAAAAAGGCGGAAGATCGTCTCAGGCTGTCCAGCTACACCTTCGGGACACGGCTAGAACACGGTCGGCAGATCAGGGCATGGCGCAAGGACACGCCCCCGGTAACGATTCGCGCGCGGACATAAATGCGGACACACCCGACGCGGAAGAATCACCCGCCGCCCCAACGCCTTGATCCCGCACCAGCCTTTCCAGGCGACCGTTACGCCTATCAATGCTATCGTCTCGTCGTAAGGAAACCTCGGGTGGACGATCACCTCAAAGCAGCAGCGCAGGCGTCGGCGATGACGAATTCGCAATTGATCGCGGTTCGTAATCGGATCGTGGACATCGACAATCTGACCAGCCAGCAACAGGCGGTGATCGACGAGATCAAGCGCCGCGCGATCAACACCTGATGCGCAGCGGCCCCGACATCGCGCTGACCATCGAGGCGTTCGTTCTGGCCGTGATGATGTTCGTCGCCGCGATCAGCGGGATCGTCCGACTGATCGACTGACCGCGCAACCATCGACGGAAACGGTCGTTTCGTCCCGACCCGCCCATGTTGGAGATACACTCGTTGCGCCGCCCCGACACCGATGCCACTAACCGAACGCGATCGATCGCCGATACAATCCTCGCGCTGGCAGTGCTTTGCGCATATGCGGCAGCCGCCATGCTGGGCTTGATGCGATAGGCGCGGAACAGACGCGAGCAGAAAGCGTTTGTCGGTCTCCTCTCTAGCTTGACTATGCCCCGCCGACTTTGGCGGGGTATTTTTTTGAAGGCGAACGTTTGAATCATCACCAATATGATCGCGATCGATCGTCGCTAGTCCTCAAAGTCCAGGCAGTCTTCCTGGCCGCCATGATGATCGGATCGTCGGCCGCAGGCCTTTACAGCCTGCTCTAACACTCGCGTCAGGCCGGACCCTGGCGCCAGGCGATCCCATGTCGATCGCACCAGGCCGCATACGTCGTCGAACTGTTCGGCGAGATTTTCAGCCGAGGGTTCTGAAACCACATCTCGATCGTCCAATCGAGATGCTGGTCGCGAACGGCGAGAACCTTCCTTCGGTCCTCTGCGAGAAAACGACCCTTCGCCTCGATTATCCGCTTTCCCGCAACATCGACGAAATCGGGCAAATAGGTGTGATGGATGACGTATGGCAGCTTGATCGCTTCGTGCGCGAATTCGGCCGGGACGAGCGCGGCGCAACGGGCTTCGAATTTCGACCGGTAGCGCGGGGCGTCAGGCTTCATTCGTCGAAACCTTCGCGCCCGCTGAATTGAGCACCGGTGCCAGCGCAATCGGCTTGGCGGCCCCCTTCGGCCATCGCATCGAAACGCATCGGCCGCGTTCGATCCAGGTCTCGTTGACCGAATTCGACTGGTTGCCACCCAGAACGCGGAACAGCCGACCGTCAGCGGAAACGCCAGTCAGAAACGCGACGTGACCGCCACCCGGACGCTGGAACCGGACGATAGCGCCGAGATACGGTTTGCTGACCGGTTCACCGAAAGCGTCCCAAGACGATGCCCGGACGGCGATTTTCGGCGGCTGGAAACCAGCTTGTGAAACGACGTGCGCGGCGAAGGTGCCGCACCAAGGTGTCTCGTCGTCGGTAACGCTAATGCCGAGGATTTTGGGACCAAGCGCTTTGATCCACGACATGATCGTGGGGCTGTGTTTCGGGCCGACGATTTCGGGGACGCCGACCAGAGTGCGGGCATAGGTGAGCCAGGACGGCTCGAACGGTTGGGGACATGACCCCTATTTATTATGACGCAGGCGTAGCGATTACTTTACCAGCGCGCGATACAACGGCCGCATGCGACAATCCCCCTTATTTTTGGTCGGCGCGCTTGCGGTCGGTTTGGTGGGCGGGACGATGCTCCCGCGCAAAAGCCAGCCCCTCGCCGAAGCAAATGCACCCGAGGAAAATTGGACCCCTCGCGACACCATCCCCCGCGATCGGCCGATGTCAGCCGATGAACTAGATCAGCAGCAGCCATCTTCATCATCATCCGGTGGTGTCGCCCGTCCAGCCAATCCCCCGGTTCAATCCGGAGGCTCGACCTGGTCATATCGAAACTGTCGGGAAGCCCGCGCGGCAGGTGCTGCCCCGATCTATCGTGGCCAACCAGGATTTGGGGATCATATGGACGGTGACGGTGACGGCATCGCATGCGAGCCGTATCACCCGCGATAAGGCGATGGTTCGCTACCGACCAGATGCGCACGCTTGATCATGCTCGTGTTTATGCTGATTGACCCTATCGCTCGCTCCGCTAGGCTGCGGACGATCCCGGCCACAAACACCCCTTATATTCCCCCCGAATATGGTGGGCCGGGATCAACCCACTTTGGCGCATGGACAGATGCGGACGGTCTGTAAGCAACCAATCCCCGGCATCTTGCCGGATTGCCGCCTCGCTCAAAAGCGGACGCTAACGGAAAACACCTGTTTGTCAGTCATGACTTTTTGAGGATATCGCTGTCGCATGGAAACGCGACTAGACCTTCGATTCCGGCTCGTCTCGGGGCTGTATCTGGCTTGCTTCGGGATTGGCGCGTTCAATCATGCACGTGATTTCTTGGCCTATGGCTGGCGGCCTTATAGTTGGGGGCCAACGATCCTCGAAATATTCTGGACCTCGCTAATCCTTCTGGATTTGCTCATTATCGCCCTGCTTCTTTCACGATTTAAGCGGTCTGGCCTGCTGTTGGCGGGAGCGATCATGATTGCCGATGTGGTAGCAAATACTTACGCGCTGGTGGTCCTGAAAATTGCGGCGTTCGGTGTCGCCGTGCCGCTCCAAGCGACATTTCTAGGTTTCATACTTGGCTCAATTCCCTTCATTTGGCCTAGGAAAGCGGTGACCTTGGCTACCTGACGGCAATCATATGTTTGACCGGCAGGTTTTGGCGGGCTGACGAAACGTTGCTATAGGCCGTTTCTAATGACCGAAAAACACTGCCGGATTGCAAAACTGTCCGGCAACCTCGCAAAAACGGTTTTCCGTCACGTGCAATGGCTGCTTGTCGGGCGACGTGCCTCGAAAGCCGCCAGTCCGCTCACCACCCATGCCAGGCGCTTATCGGGATGCAGTCACGCGCATAGGTGCATGCTGCGGGATAGGCGTCATAGCGATCTGAAAGCCGAAATATCCAGCGATGCCAATCGCAATACCGACGGCGATTTTCATGAAGCTGCCAGCTTCGATCCACCCCCGCGCCTTCCCTTCGACGGTGGTGCGCCACGTCTTGAGGTCGGCTAGATCGGCCTCGACGATGCGATAGCCGGGGATCATGGCCGCACGGTCGGCCTCGATCGTGCGAACAGCGCCCTCCACCGATGACAGCCGACTTTCGTGCGCGTCCTGGCGCTGGACGATGGCGGAAAGGGTCGCCTGGATGCTATCCACTTTCCCTTCCAGCCGTCCAAGGATCAGGCTGGTGTCATCCACCGTTCGCAAGGCAATCCGCAATAGCGACGATGATCGAACCCACGACGCCGCCACCCGCAACGCGGATGATGTTCGTTACGATGGCGGATCGAATTGGCGGCAGGTGCCACAGCCAAATCGCTGCGGCCCCGACCTTTTCCGCCACGCTTTTCAAACGGTCGATCACGCGGGCGATACCGGGAGCGTCGGCGTAAAGGTGCCAGCCGCCGACAGCGGCTCTTCACCGTCCCAACCCCGGCGCACGTTTTCCAAAGCGACCCGGCGCGTCTCAAGCTGCATTCGGATGCCCGACATGCTAGACATGGCTTGGCCGACCACCTGGGCGGTCGGATAGTCCTGCTCCAACGTCG
Source organism: Sphingobium salicis subsp. salicis (assembly GCF_049472635.1). NCBI lineage: Bacteria > Pseudomonadati > Pseudomonadota > Alphaproteobacteria > Sphingomonadales > Sphingobiaceae > Sphingobium > Sphingobium salicis. The sequence continues at coordinate 423,269 of NZ_JAYRCS010000001.1, read as the reverse complement.
CACCCTGGGCGCTGGCGCGGAGAGCGTCGATGTCGGCGATCAGCGCTTCAAGCGTGGCGATCGAAAATGCGTTGACCTCGCGAAGGGTCGTTTCTGCTGTGATATCCATGTCGGTATTTATCATTCGACAGTGCTGACCCCGACGCGCTGCGTCACGTTCGCCCCCGATCCCAGATTTCGCGTGATGTCGGCACTGTATGTGCGCGACGCAGTGTTGTGTTCGGGATCGGTATAGGTCAGCGACGCCGCATAGCTGTAGGTCCAGGTTATCCGGCCGCCGCTATCACCAGGCATCGGACGAACGCCTTCCAGCGACAGAAGCCCGGTCCCACCGGCCTGGCTGGCGACCAGCGCACCGTTTCGACGAAGGTTCAGCACGACACCATTACCGTCTAGGCCGATCGACTTCGACCCTGTCCAGCTATCGCCGCCGCTCGCCTGTAGATACTGCCGCCCGAACGAGTCCAAATCGGCGTCGAACGCGTTTCGCCCCTGCGTCGTCGCCGCGTAGGTCTGCTCGCTGGTGTAGCTGTATGTCCAGGACGCGTTCGCGACGATCATGCCACCGTTCGAACCGAACGTGCCGGTCGAAACCGAGGCATTATTGGCAAGACTGCTGGTCTGCTGGCTATTGCGGATCGACCCCGCGAGCAGCGTGCCGCCGAAAAATACGTCGCCGTTAACACGAACATATTTCTTAGCGTTCGCCTCGCTGCACTGGTTGAGATCAGCGAAATATGGGCCGGTCCACTCGACGAACCGGTTACCAGCACCGAAGGGCTGACCGTAAACCGACATCCACGACGAGCCATCGGTCGCGATCATACGGCCGTTGATGAACTCCATCCGCGCGCCACCACCCGGTTTCAAGATGCGAAAACGGTCGGCCGACACAGTGAAATCGGACGACTGGCCGTCATTGCTGGTTTCCCAGCCGCTGACGTAGCCGTTGACATCAAGCTGGACGGCAGCACGGGCCAGCGCCTGATTGGCTTTGCCATCGGTCGAAGAAAGCGCGGAATTGATGGTCGATATCGAAGCGCCATTCGCGGCAACCGTGGTCGTCAGATTTGCCAGGCTGGTGTTAGCAGTTGCGATTGCGTTCTGGTTCGTCGCGATCGACGAAGACATGTTCGCGAGCATCTTACCAGGGCGACCAGGCGAATAGGCGGCAGGCGACGGCGCGTTCTCAAAAGTCTCGCGCACCTGGGGCTGGAGGAACCACGCATAGCTATCCCCCTGCCCCGCGATCGTGGCGAACTTGCGCATGATGAAGTTCGCACGAACGGCGCCTGATGGCGACTTCGCTTTGAAGCCATATCGGGTAAAGCTACCGACTGTGTTGCCACCCGAACTCGGAACGAATGACCCCGTAGAAGGCGCGCCCCATGGCGTTTGACCGTTCGCATCAATCCACTGAATGTAGACTTCGATCGCCTGGGTGCGATGGGCAGCGACGCGACCAGACACGTCATACCATGTGTCGCCGCGAATGTTGATCGTCTGCGTCCACTCGCTGTAGCCGCTGGACGTGCCATTGTTCTGACGGATCGCCAGGACGTTCTCTTCGATCGGATGCCACCCATCGCCCGCAAGGTTCAGGTCGAAATCGACGCCCGATATCGCGGAATAATAGTTCCAGTTATCTCGGGTCTGGAAATCGGTATTCGACAACAGATTGCCACCCGCTGTCGAGTAAGACGCGACCAATAGCGCCGTGGACGACACGCTGGCAGCGAGATCGGTCACGGCGGCCCTGTTTGCGGCGGTTTGCTCCGCATAAATCCGGGTCGTGTTCTCGCTGGTAAGGTCGCGAATTTCGATCTGCTGGACGAAATAGATGCCCCGGCTGTCCAATCGGAACAGCGGCCGCACCCATGCACAACCTTGATCGATCAGTGTGTTCGCATTGATGTCGAGTGTGTGTGTAGCCCATTGCCCGGTTCCCCAACCCGCCTGTCCAGACGAGATCGTCACCCCCAGATTAACGTCATTATACTGGCTGTTGTCGGGCTTGATACCAATCGCAAACATCGACGCATTGACGCTCTCGCCACTCTGGTAACCTACCAGCAGCCACTTCACCGTGATGCGATACGTCTTGTCACGGACCAGCGCGAGACGCCCCTTGGTGGACATATGCGGGCTGAAAGCCGGATCGTTCTGGACTTGGACTATGCGCCCAAATGTGGGGTTGTCATATGCGTTATAGCGGCTGTCATCCGCGAGGGTGTTGGTCCCGTTGGTATAATCCCAAGTGAAGTTGCGGAGGTCACCAAACGTCGAAGGCAGCGTCGATTGCACGACCGTTTCGGCCATTAGCCGCTCCGCGCGCGCCGCAGCGGCGTGCTGACCGGCCTGATCGTTTGCCGACTGCGCGGACGCGGCACTGCCCGCCGATGCATTAGCGGATTGACCCGATTGGTCGCGATATTGTGCGCCTAGGTTTGTCTGATCGGTAGCCGTCTGCGCGAAACCAGCAGTGTCGTCGCGAATGATGACGGTCTGATCGCGAAGGGCTTCGGTAGCGCCACGCGCAGTCTCGGCCGCAATTCTATCAGCTTGCGTGGCTGCTGCGTTTTGGCCTGCTGCATTATTGGCAGCGCTTGCGGACGCGGCATGTTCAGCGCTAGCTTGTGCCGATCCCTCCGCATTTACCTCGCCGGTAACGTCGCGGATTTCGAGGGTTTTGTAAAAATAGACGCCTTGGGAATCGAGGCGGAACAGCGGGCGAATCCACTGACAGCCCTGGTCCATCAAAGAGTTCGATGTAACGGTCAGGCTTTGGACTGCCCATCCCGAACCCCAACCGGCCCAACCCGGCGCAATGGTGCAACCGGTCTCAATATAGCCATTCGCGGTCCCGTTCGCGTGGATACCGACCGCGTATAGCGCGCCATTGACTGGATTTTCGCTGGGCTGTTGGCCCACGAGCTTCCAGGTGATCGTGATTTTGTAGGTTTTGTCCCGAACAAGCGGCTCGCGACCAACCGATGCAACGTGGGGCGCCCAAGCCGGATTGTTCCAGACCCGCAGAACACGGCCTTCTGAACTGTCGTCGTAAGCGGTAAAACGGGAATCGCCCTCGTATGATCCGGTTCCGCCGCCCCAATCACCGGTCCACATCGAAATGTCGGTGAAATCGGAGGGCATCATCGCTTGGGCAGTCGCCCGCGCCGTCAGTTTTGATTTTTCTGCCGCCGCAGCCTGTTGCTCCGCATTGTTCGAATACGATGCAGCACCCGCCTCGTGGGCGGCACCAGCTTCGGCGCTGCGCTGAGCATTATCCGAATTCGTTTTAGAGGCCAGGTTCGACACTTCAGCGGCTTGGGCAGATTGCCCTGCTGCATCGTTCTCGGCGGAAGCTGTAGCCGCATGGGCAGCACTAGCGTCAGCAAAACCGCTCGCGCGTGTTTCCTGGGTGATATCTTCCATGCGGATACTGCGCCAGTTGACGCCGTGTCCGGCCACGCCCCAGTTTCCATCGCTGTTCAGGAACGGACGGATCGCCACCACATTCTGCGGCAGGGTCAGAATGAAAGAGAAATCTCCGTAGCCGGTATGGGCGGGTCTAGCCTGCCAATAAACGTAGGATAGTGATCCGTCCGCTCGTTGGAAATTCAAGCCAGCACCGGCTGGGAAATCAGCATAAGCGGCTGCGTTGCCAGAGACGCGGATGTTCCGGTTGGACCAATCGCCGGGGATCATGTCCCCCTCGGTCAAATCACGGTCGGTCTGCTGAAGGACGTAGGCATTAATCGAGCTATCGTATTGAACGGTCCCAGAACCGCCCCAATCGCCACGGCCGGTCGCGTCGAATGTGGCCTTGCCGACGATGTTGCCACCGGCACGGGACGCAGCGATGTTCGCGGCACGGGCCGCAATTCCCGCCTGCTCAGTGACTGTGCTGACCTGGCCCGAAACGGTTTGTTGGACAGCGACGGACTGATCTCGATATGTCTTCGCATCACCACTGGCGGTCTGCGCGAGAATTCGGTCGGCTTGAGTGGCCGCCGCATTTTGGCTGGAGGCGTCTTCGTGCGCTGCGGCTGAACGATCGCTTTCCGCACTCGCCTGCGCGTGACCGGCCGCGATAACCTCTCCAGTCACATCTTCGAAACGGATCGACTGGAAATCATAGACACCTGGCGAATTCAGCCGGACCAGGACACGCGCGCGGGCAGATTGTGGATTTCCGTTCGCAAGTTCATCAGACGAGAATTCATAGATGGCGGTAGCAAATCCGTTGTTGCTGCCCCACCCCTCTGCATTGACGGTGATCCCGAAATTTTTCGCGGCGTTGTTGAACTGGCCGCCTGCCAAGCCGGGCATGCCGATCCTGAAAATCTGCATTGCGGGGACGCCAGCATAGCTATCTACGACGCGCCATTTGACGGTGATCCGCATTTTACGACCCGCGACGATCGGGATCGATCCGGCATTTGCGATATCCTTTTCGCCACCCGCATTCGTGACGCGCGCAACCCGGCCATATTCGGTATCAAGGTGCGTCCAATCCGAGGACATCGCAGCCGATCCGGTTGCCCAGTCTGCACCCCAATATTCGAAGCCTTGGGCGAAATCGTGCGGCAGCATCGCCGCAACAGTGGTCTTCGCGGCGATCTTGCTGGCGTCGGCGGCAGCAGCCGAGCGTCCTGCCTCCTCGCTCCTTGCAGTGACAATCGCAACATTGTTGGCAACGCTCTGGGCCGAACCATCGGCGGACTGGGCGGCCTGCTGCGCCTGATCGCGCACCTGTTCGGTCGCGGTCTTGAGCACTTCAGTCGCGGCTTTTGTTGCCGCCGTATCTTGGGAAAATTGTTGGGTTTGATCGCGGGCAGATAGGACAATGGCTTTCGCCTGATCGATGGCCTGCGCTGCGATCTGCGCCTGATCGTTTGCGGCAACGCTGTTCCCTGCCGCCATCTCGGCAACCGTCGCATAGTCACGCGCGCTGTCAGTAGAACCATAGGTTTCGACAAGCTGGTCAGTCGTCTCCTTTTGGGCAGCCACGTCGGCATCAAGCTGGGCAAGCTGCTGGTTCAGAATCGATGTCTGGCTGACGGCCGAATTAGCGGCTTCCTGCGCCTGCTGCGCGGTGTCGATTGCGGTGGTGGCGTTTTCGCGCGCCTGGCCATCGACGATCTCGATCGCAGCCGACACGACATCCGCGCCAACCCACTCGCTGTAAACGCCGGTATCCATACGATAGCGGGCACGCACGGCGAGATCGACGCCGCCAACATTGCTGCCGAAGCGGAACACGCCGGACACGGGATCGTGGATAGCCGCCTGTTCGGTCCAAGCGATGGCGCCGGTCGGTCGGCTCTCGATCTGGATACCGACGATGCGCGCGGACGGTGCGGGAAGCCAAGTGACCTCGACTTCGCTGACTTGCTGACCGCCAGCCCCTTCGACGACGGAACTGCTGACCGTGAGATTTTCCGGCGCGATCGCGTCGCGCGGATTATAGCCGTCCGGGCGGATCGTCGCGGGCAGCGGTTTCTCTTCTCGGTCCCAGGCATAGACTTCGCTGGACTCTTCGCGAAGCGCCATCGTGAAGAGAAGATCGTGGGTCTCGACCTGCTCGATCACCCTGAACAGTTTCCGGTTCCAACCGCGTTCGGGAAGCGACATGGTGATCAGCGAGCCGACCTGGACGCGGAAGGCTTTCGGACCAAAGGTCGCGCTGAAAACGCCAGGCGTCTTGGCCTCGCGGAGCAGCCATTGCTTCGCGATACGCTGGCAAGTCTCTGCGCGGGTGACCAGGCCAAGATCGAGGGACAGGGTGCGCGGGATCGCGTCCGGTAGCGGATCGGTTTCGACCACCCCCCAATCGACAAGCTGATAGAGCGAGGACGGATCGGCAAAGCGACCGCGCACGATGTTGTGCAACTCGCGGGTCGGCGGCGCCGGTTTCCACAGATACGGGGATGCCGATCCGGCTGCGGCGACCAGGTCGTTTTCGTCAAAATCGACCTTTGGGCCGAGCGTGTCGTCGTAACCGCCGACAAGCTGATAGACGCCGGACGTATCGACCAGCTTGCACGAACCCATGGCTGCCGAAAGGCCATTTATGACGGTTTCGTGCGGGTCAGCGGTCGAAAAGGTGCCATCGGCGGTGTAGCGCTGGACCGTCGCGCCAGACTGGGTCAGGACGCGCTCTTCGCAAAGGTTGGCGTAGGCGCGGAAATTGTCGAAATCGATGCGATGGGCCGGGATGCCCATGCCCCAAACCAGCTTGTTGTTGATCCGGTAACCGAGCAGATAGGTCAGCAGCGCCAGCGCGGGATTGCGGCCAATCTCGGTCGAACCTTCGCGGAAGGTCCAAGTCGATTGATCCACAATACGATGGGCACCTGATCCACCGTTGGTGCTATCGCGGCGGGGATCGTAAAGCGGACAGCCCTCGACGATCGTGGTGTAACGAGATGGGATGCCGCTCGGCCAAACCTTCGAATCCAGCTTGTATCGGGTGGCGAGATAGGCGCAGCCGATGAAGGTCGATTGCGGGGTCCAATATTTCCCCGATCCCCAGGAAAATCCGTTTCCGGGCTTGCCTTCGAGACAGGTCTGGACGGCCAGAACGCCACCATCGTGGCTATCGACGATCGCGCCGTTCGCCCAAGTCCGGGTCTCTTCGAGATACCATTCCTTGACCGCATTGATCCGATGGCTCGCGAGCGCGATGATCTGCGCGTAACCGTCCTTTTTCGAACCGGCGCGGTCGAACGTTTCTGCAAAGCGCACGTCCGAACCGCCCGCCGTGGTGCCAAAGATGATCTTTCGCGGGGCGCTGGGAACGACGCTGGTGTGAAGACGATCGACCAGCGACTGCGACATCGACGGAGCCTTGCGCAGCACCGACGCGGCCGCAGCCATGCCGAGGCTGACGCCAAGTCCGACTAGCGATGACGTGATCGTGGCGAGCGTGGCCGCCGTGACAGTCGCGCCAAAAATACCCGATGCGCCAATGGCGGCAGCGATCTGCGGGGCAAAGACGACGATCGCCACCGCAACGGCGACGACCAGGACGGTCGTGACAACTTTACCCATCGATCGCCACCGACGCTTCGAAGGGCACGCTGAAGGCGTATTTCAGGGAAGCGGTCGGGACCGGGATCAGTCCGACCTGGCCAGGGCCTTCCCCGACAAAATAGCTGTAGGGGCCGACGCAGATGCCGCACGCCAGGTTTGCGTTCATGACGATGTCGCCGCGTTGGGCGAGATGGATCGACTTGGATTTACCAAGCCACGACACGACCGTCCGAAGGAGCGTCCCCGCCCCGTGTTCGCGCAACGCTTCGGCCGCGCCGGTCTTGGTGTCGTATCGTCCGCGAAACGCTTCACCGGGATCGAACCCGGTCATCGCCCGGATACAATCGGCGGCAAACAGGGCGCAGTCGTGACGACCCCATTTGAAGGGTTCGTCGTTTACGCGGTCGAGGTAGGTGCGGAGGCGATCTTCCCAATCGCCATATCTGTGGGACGCAAGCTGCATCCCATATTTAGCTTAACCGCCCTACGCCTAACGCTGCTGCCAGTTGTTGATCGTGGACTGGACCGCCGCCCAACCCGTCGGCGCCGCCTTCATCAGATCGTCGCCGTTCGCGATCGAAGACACATAGTCCTGCGACCGATCATTCGGATCGAATTTCGGTTGGTCGAGATAGGTGCCCTGGGTGGCCGCGCTGATCATGCCAGCATGGCCTTCGATCGACAGTTTGAACGTCCGCGACAGTCCGTCACCGGAGACTTCGACCGTGTCCATCGTGCCCGATCGAATTCGACGAAAGACCCAATGCGGTTCGGCGATCAGGCCAGGCTGGATCAAAAGCGCGCGCCAAATCGTGGCCGTTCGCCCCTGATATTCGGTCGGCTCGACCGCCGCCGCTTCAAGCGCGAGTGGCACCGAAGACTGCAGGCCAAGCGCGATTTCCAACGCTTCGGAGCCGCTATACGAGAAGCTGTTGTCACCGATATCGACGATCACGCCGTTTTCGAGCGGGTGAAAGGTCTGATCGTTCAAGAGGCTGTCAGCCCAACCGGTCACCTTGATCGAATGGCCGCCAGTCCAGGCGCAAACCGTGCCGCTTTTGAAATCCAGGCGTGCCAACAGAGCCGTCGTAATGCCTGCTTCCGCAAGGGCAGCAGTGATTTCGGGCGTGGTGCCGGGTCTCATGCGCCCACCGCCTCCACAGCGGTCAGTGTGCCGAATTCGGCCAAGTTTCCGCGCTGCCCGCCAGGCGTCAGCGTATAGGTCTGGCCTTCGCTCGAATTCAGCCGAAACAGACCGCTGGGCCGGAAAAATTCGACATCGGTATCGACCGCAAAGGTCTGGCGAAGCGCCGGTTCGAACTGAACAAGGCACCGGCCATTGGCATCGGCGTTTGCTGGTGCGTCGGTGATTTCGAACAGTTGCGACCCGATGGAAAATAGCTGGCCGATCCGAAGCTGGCTGGCCTGTCCCGCCACCCATCCGCCCATCACGACGGCGGACAGATAGGCATAGGCGGTCTCGGCGACCTTCCGACCCGTCAGCGTCGAAGTGACGGTTTGTCGAGGGCAGTAACGAAAATGACCGACCTGTCCGCGCAAGCTATTGAGCCAGGCGCGCAGGCGTTCGGCGACATTCTGGCGCATCGGCGGCCAGGTCCAGGTCAGCGTCCACTGGCTGGCGGTGTTGATCGTCTGCTGGACCAAGGAAAAATTGGACGCGATAGCGGCCTGGCGACGATTGACCGCCAGGCGCTCTGAATTCGGGGTGACGGCGGGAAAGGACAATGGATAGGTCGGCATCCATTATTTAGGCGGATGCCGTTCGTCACATCGTCGGCCGCTGGAACCGGCCCAGCGTTCGATCACTCGCCTGTTTCGACAAGAGCGGCGCCGCCTGGGCGATCCCTTCGTAGACCATGGCGCGCACCATGGCAGGATCGTTGCTGGTGATGTTGCCAATCGTGACGGCGGGACCAGCTTGGCCCGCGCCGCGAATGGATTTCAAGGCATGGTTCGGGACCGTCGATGCGGTGTTGCCGATCTTCACAATTTCCGGGCCGCGTTCGCCGACCACATAGGTGCCAGCGCGGGTCAGGCCACCATTGGCGCGCGCGCCGATTTTGAGTGCCGCGCCGCCCAGCACGATATCGCCACCACTGCCACCCGCGAGGCTGGTGCCAATCGACCCCAGCACTGATCCAAACAACGATCCCAGCGGCTTCAAAATCGCTTGCTGGAGGGCGATGTCGATCAGTTTGGCGATGATCCGGTCACCGACCGCTTCGAACGCATCGCCCAGATTACCCGCACCCCGGATCGCTTCGCGCAGACCGTCGTTGAACGATCCCAAGCCTTCCGCCGCCGCGCTGCCGAGCGCATCCTGGATTTCCCCGACCGTGCGGGGGATGCCTTCGAGATACTGACCCAATGGCCCCATTGTATCGCGGTTGACCGCTGCCGTGTCGTTGGCCTGGAGACGATCCAGCACGCCAAGCCTAGCCTCCGCGATGGCCTTTTCTGCGGCGGTGGACTGTTTCGACGCAAGGATCGCGTCGATCGAAAGCCGCTCCTGCTGATACTGGAGATCGACCAGGCGCAGGCTGATGGCGCGACGATCGGCGGACGATCGCGCGAGTGCCATTTCCGACCCGAGGAGGTCGCGGCTATTATCGAGATAAGACTGCTGAACATCGAGGGCCTGGCGGGCCAGTTCTTCGTTTTCGCGCAGGTTGATCTCGTCCGCCCGCGTATATGCGATCTTGTCTTCGAGCAGCTTGAGCGCATCGCCCTGTGCCACCGTCAGCTTTTTGTCGGCCACATCCTGGTCGATCGCTGCCTTTCGGCGATCCGTTTCGATCGCCAGAATTTCACGCTGGGCCGCCGACTGTTCGACGATATCGGACAGCAGCGCCTGTTTCGCCGACAGCAGTTCCATATCGCCCGACGCCATGTCAGCGGTGAAGCGGGCAGACTGTTCGGCTGCGATTTCAGCGGCGGTCTTGCCGGTCGATTTCTTGCCGCCACCGGCGACAGGTGGAAGAGTGCCACCACCGCCGCCGCCGTTTCCGCCAGCAAGCAGTTTGGCCGCAGCCTCTTCCTCTGCCGTCATTCGCGCCAGGCGGGCGTCGATGGCTTTGATCCGGGCTTCGTTCTTCTTCCATTGTGGCGATCCCTTGCCGATCGCGTCGGCGTCGATGCCGACCGCAGCAAGGAGCGGATTCTTTCCGGTGTTTTGGGCGACTAGCGACGCGCGTTCGTCGGTCAACGTTTTGCGTTCGCCGCGACTATTGTATCCCAGCACGGCGCCACCGATGCCGCCCGCGACTGCGCCGCCGACCATTCCGGGCAAGCCGCCCACAAGCCCGCCACCAATGCCACCAGCCAGCGCGCCCATAATCGCCATGGCCGCTGTCGGATTTTGGCTCCAGAACTGCGCCATGGCGGTCGCGATCTTGACCACCTGGTCGGCGAGGTTTCCGATGGCGTCGGCGTTCTGGACGATCGCGGATGCGAACCGTGCGTCGAGGGTCATCTTCAAGGTATCCAAGCGATCGTTGATCTGACCAGCGTTGCGCAACAGGTCATCACCCAGCACGATGCCAAGATCGGCCGCCTTGTCGGCGAATTCGTCGAAGCCCTTCGCCCCTTCACCCATCAGCGCGGTCAGCGTTCCGGCGCTTTTGCCAAAGACCTGGAGGGCCGCCGCATTGCGCTGGCTGACGGTCGGCAGTTTGCTGATACCGTCTATGGTTTCGCGCAGCGCCTGGTCGAAGTCGCTGGACGTGACGCCCAACGATTTGAAGACTTCGCCCATCGCCTTGCCGCCAGATTGTGCGGTGCCAAGATTTTTCGCGAATTTCTCCAGCGCGCCGTCGGCCGACGCGAAGTCGCTGCCGGTCATCTGCGCGGCGTATCGGAGTTCCTGGATGGACTTGGTAGTCGCGCCGGTTCGATCCGCGAGGTCAACAATGCTGTCGGCGTAGTCAAAAGCAGCCCGCGCGGCTGATAGAAAAGCATCCACCGACATCACAGCCAGAAGGCCGCCCACCGCCTTCTTTGCGCCATCCATCGCCGCTGAGATTGCTTTGTTCGTGGCGGCCGATTGTTCAGCCGCCTTCTTCATACCACTGATGAACTGGGCGCTTTCCAGCGCCATTTTTACGTAAAGTGAGCCGATGTCTGCCATCGATTATTTAGGTCGATGGCGCCTTCTGCGAGGCGATCCGGGCTTCGAAATAGGCTTCGATCGCGTCGTCGAGCGGCGGGCGCGCCAGGTCGCGCAGATGTGCCGACCATTCGGGATCACGGTCCAGCCAGTGAATTTCGTCTTTGCCGCCCAAGCCGGAATATTGAAGGGCGAGAAGGTTGCGGAAGCGATCGTCCTCGACCGGCGATCCGAATGGTTCAACCTCGCAATATGCCTGCCATTCGGCAAATTCGTCCGCCGACAGGGTTGCCGACAGTTCCTCGACCGTTCGGCCCATTTGGAGAGCCAGGCGGAAGAGAAACCGCCGATTAGGGTTCAGTCTGAACTTTTTTTTAGCGCAGCCTGGTCCGGCACCGTGTTGATTTGCCGGACCGCAATCATGATCGATTGCAACGAAGCATAGGACAGCGCGCGGATACGGTCGTGATCGGCCAGGTCGAACAGGCGGGCGCCCATTTCATCGACGCAGCTATGGATGATTTCCAAGATCGCCGCGTCGTAGAGTTTCACCTCGGCAAGGCCTTCTCGGTCGTCTTCGTCCAGTGCCTGATCACGCTGATAAAGTTCGACAGCGTGTGCGTTTTCGGTCGCTGCATCCATCAGTGCGACACGGTCGATCAGACTGTAAGCCTTGACCATAACCGAGCCGCCCCATTCTGAAATCTCGACTTCAACGGTGGCGGGGGCGGCCGCAAAGATCGCCCCCTTCGAAAGGACCGCCATCAGGCGGCAGTGCCCTTCACGACCAGGCCGCTGACCTCCAGCGTGACCGAGCCGGTGATGACTGCGTCCACGCCACCGCTCTTTTCGAACGACAGGACAGCAGCCGAAAAGCTGTAGGTCGCGCCGCTACGAAGGGTGATGACGAATTCGGACAGTTCGCCCGACAGACGTGCTTCTTCGAGTGCGACCTGGCCGGGATCGGTCGGCAGATAGTTGAGCGAGAGACTGACCTGACCTTCATCGGCAAGTCCGATCATCTTTTCCTTTGCATCGGAATCAAGATCGGTCACGTCGATGACGGAAGCGGAGCCACCACCCAGACCGGAAAAATTCGTAAGCCCCTTGATCTGGACCTTGGTCGAACCGTCGGTAATTTCAATTTTAGTCTTGCGGCTATGAATTGCGCCAGATGCCATTTTGTATTTGCGTCTCCGTATGAATTTCGACGCAAAGGCGCGCCGGACGCAATTATTTAGGCAAAGTGGACGGTCGGATTGTTCAGAGGGTCGCGTAAAGACGGAATTGCATCATCGTCCGAAACAGGCTGGTATCGGTGGTTTCGTCGATCATGTCGGTCTCGCTGATCCAGGTCACCGATTGGACCGTATCGTCATCCCATTCCATCATGCGGTCGCGAATGTCAGCGGCCAGTTCCTTCGCGACCAAGTAGCCGGGATCGTAAACATCGATCTGGAACGTCAGCCAGCCCTCGCCGGTCCAGCCGGAAAGGTCATCGTTCGGGTCGGTCGCAATCCGGTTGTAGACGACGGCCGGAGTGGTGTAGCCGAGCGGCGCAGCGCCGGGATACATGTGCGGCGCCAGGTCCGCGAGATGGGCGACAAGCTGGGCCTCGATCATCACACACCCGCCCGGTCAAGACGACGTGCCAGAACCTTTTTGACTTGTTCGACCGCATCCTCGGACGCGAGGGCGAAGCCGGTCCGAAAGAATGGATTGGGGGCATTGTGGATGCTGCCAAACTCGACAAAGCTGGCGTGATAGGCGTCCTTTCCGACGACGATCGCATTGATGACCTTGCCCGCTTCGGCGCGGACCTTTCGCACCTTGACGTTGTTGATGATCTTGGTGTGCTTTTCCTGAACTACCTTGCCACTTTTTCGAGTGCGGTTGCGGATCGACCCTTCCGCGTGCGGGCCAATCGGGACGCCCTCCCGGATTTTCTTCTGGATAACGACCGCACCGGCACGGTTGGCCGATTGACCGACCTTGGTCGCGATGTCGTTCGACAGCAAATTCATCCGAGATTCGAGTTCGCGAAACCCGGTCGTGGTAACGTTGACGGTCATTGCGCCACCCCCTCCACGGTCAGGACCAGCGTGGCGCGACGATCCGGTTCGTCGATCGCGGTGATGGCGTAGGTCTGGCCGTCCACCCGAATTCGGTGGGCGACCGTCAGTCCGGGCCGGTAGCGGATCAGATAGCGGGCCGCAGGGACGGCCTGGCGTCCTGCGCCGCGCGCAATGTCCGACGTGCGCAGTTCCAGACGCTGGCCATAGACGGTCGCCGCCACGGTCCAGGTTGATCGTTCCTGGCCGACCGCGTCGCGGACCTTCGTTTGAACCATGATTTCGATGCGGCGATCCAGCGCCCCGGCGTCGATCTTCATGTCAGATGACGATCCGGCGAAAGGGCTGGCAAAGGGCTGCGACCGTGCGAAGCGTGGCGTCGTCGATGGCGTTACGGCTATCGTAGGCCGCACCAACGTAGACGGCGATGGCGTGGCGCAATGATGCGGGGACCGTCTCTCCGGTCGTCCAGCCAGCCGTCACGCGGACGGTCACCGGCCCGAGGTCAGCCGGGACCACTTGGACGAAAACAAGATCACCGTGAACCGACGCTTCGACGATATCGATGTTGGTGATCGGATTGCCCTGCTGATCCGCGAGGGAAACCGCTGTGGCGTTGCTAATGGTAATTACATGACAACCAGGCCCGTGAAGGACCGTCTCGTAATCGGCCGACACGACGATCTGGCCGGTCAGGGCCTGGACGTGATCCACGGCAGAGCCGAGCAGCAGATCAAGGGTGTCAGCATCGACATCGGGGTCGAGGCGCAGCCATTCGCGCAACTGGTCAGCGGAAACGGCGGGAAATGCGGGGGCGGAAATTCTCTTCACGCCGGTATTTATCTTGGCACGAAAAAGGGCCGGGTTTCCCCGGCCCCTCTTTTGGCTTGGCCCTGGTGGCGCGGTTAAGCGCCGGTCTTGAGCAGCTTGTAAGCGTTGGTATCGACGACCACGCCACCCACGCGCATACGCGTCTTGAACGCGACATAGGGATCGTGGCTGTAGATGTCGCGGATCATCGAAACGCCGATACGATCCGCGATCGTATAAGCAGCCTTGAAGTCACCGAAGGCCATCGACAGCGAGCCAGCCGCCACGGCGGGCATGTTCTCGTCTTCGACCACTTCGTAACCCAGCAGGGTCGAACCCTGGCCAGCTTCCAGACCGGCACGCCAGATGAACTGACCGGTCGAATCCTTCAGGACACGGGCGCGCAGCAGCGCGTCGCGGTTGGCCAGCCACTTACCGTTCGAGCGATAGCCAGCCTTCAGCGACATGGTCAGCGCCATCAGCTTGTCTGCGCTGGTGATATCGGCAGCGGCACCCGAGGTGACGTGCTGGACGGTGCCAAACGCGCGTGCGCTATCGGCAGTCAGGGCGGTCGTAACGCTGAGCAGACCCGACGGCTTGTTGACGCCATCACCGTTGATGAAAGCAGCACCTTCAGCACGGGCGAATTCGGTCGCGACAGACGAGATGATGAACGACTCGATGTCATAGGCCGAGTCTTCCAACAGGGTCTGGGTCACGAACGGCTTTGCAGTCAGTTCGCCGAACTTCGGCACGATCTCGACGATAGTCGGCGCAGCGGTTTCATTGCGAACGTCCTTTTCACCGGTCCACGCAGCAGCAGCGCCAGTCGGCGAGAACGGAATGCGGAAATCGGGGGTCGAGACGCTGATCACGTTGGCGACCGAGCGCAGCGCGGGGATGTCCTGCTTCGCGAGCAGGATCGCCTGGGCAAGCTGCTTCGGCACGGTGTAGCCACCTTCGGTCTGGACCAGGGTGGACATCGCCTTTGCTTCCAGCTTGTCGCCCTTGCGCATATAAGCGGTGAAGGCAGACTTCGATTCGGCGTCTTCGGCGCTATGGCCTTCGACGGAAGGACGGTTCGCGGCCTTTTCCATGTCGCGCATCTTGCCTTCGAGATCGGCGATGGCGTTGTTCAGGCGTTCGGTGGCAGCGTCGTCGCGGCGGTCGATCGCGCTTTTGAATTCATGCTCAAGGCGCTTGAATTCATCAAATACGGCAGTGGTAGTCATGTATCTCCTAGAAGTGGAACGAAAGGGTTTTCACGGCCTCTACTGCCGCATTGTATTTAGCTTCGGCATCGTCATCATCTGACAGTTGGCTATCTTCTTCGTCATCGGCCCGATCATCGACCTCGGACTTTTCTTCGTCGGCTTCGTTTACCAGACCGTCGATCAGGTCTTTCGCCTCGCCGAATATTTCGGCCAGGCGCTCAAGCGACTCGCGCTGCATTTTCATTTCTTCATTCTCCAGGTTTTGGGATTTCACATCATCGACGCGGGCAAGGTCATTGGCCGGAAAGGTCACCAGGCTGACTTCGATCAGCTTTACCTCGGTGATGACGCGGACGGCCTTTCCGTCGCGTTTTTCGATTTCGGACGCGGTGACGAAATAGCCGATCGAAAGGCCGGTAACGGCGCCCGCTTTTGCGATCGTGTAGGCATCGCGACCGGCGACGGTATCGAGAAACCGGCCCGACATTTTCAGGCCATGATCGTCCTCTTCAAGGCCTGTCCACACGCCGATCGGCATCGCCATGGCGTCGTGATTCCACAGCATGACCGGCATCGTCCCGGCCGCCTTATGTTCGGCGATCGACGCGGCGAACGCGCCAGGCGCTATGATATCGTCGTAGCTGTCGATGTTCGAAAAGACCGCGCCGTATCCGCCGAATTCGCGGACAGACGTGTCATCGGTCGGTGGCGCGAACTTCACTTCACGCAGTGCCAGGGACTTCTTTTCCATGACGATATTTATGCTGCGGCTGGCTGGGCCTGGTCGGGGCCGAACAGGTTCGCGGCAGGTGTCAAACGGTCGGCCGACGGATCATCCGAACGGTCGAAACCTTCCATCTCGCGCGCTTCGTTGCGGGTGATGATCCCGGCCGCGATACCAGCGTTATAATAGGTCATTCGCTCGACGGCAGTGCCACGGAGGAAATCGCGATTGTCCAGGCTAATGGTGTAACCGGCCGCGCGCTCTGCCGCTGTCAGCAGATGAACGGACGCAGACTGAACAAATCGGGTGTGCCAGTGCGCATCCGTATCCTGATCGTGCGCGATATGCGCCTGCTCGACGCTGGCATAGGACTGGCTCCCACCGCTCTGGAAAACCTTCGTGGGGCTGACCCGGAAGAACCGGCAAATCTCTTCGATCTGGTAACGCCGCGCCTCAATCATTTGAGCGTCGGTCGCGGTCGCGGACATCGGCGTATAAGCCAGGTCGGCGGGAAGAAACGCGGTCTTATGCTGCTTGCCTGGGCCGGAATAGGCGCGCGCCCATGCTTCGCGAAGCTGTCGAACCTGCTCGTCGGTCATCTGTGTCTTGGCGCTGATTAGGCCGGAGAGTTTGCCTCCATTTACGAACAGGTCAGATGCGAATTTCTCGGCGTGACGCGCGAGGCCGATCGCCTGGCGGGCTGTGTTGACCGCCGACATCCCTTGATAGGATAGCCAGGCTGGACCTTTCAGGTGCCAGATTTGGTCGGCGGGGACTTCCTGGCCATACAAGAAATAGCGGACAGGCGCACCGATCACCGACGGATCGACCAGCACGGTGACGACGCCGGGGTCCATCGGCAGCATTTCGAGAATTTCATTGGTCGCGCGGCTGCGGTTGACCCACACGAAGGCGTTGCCAGTCAACGCAAGGTGGAGGCCGATCTGCTCGCGAAATTCGTAAGAGGTCTGCCGGTCATTCGGGGCCAGGTGGAGCAGACCATACAGCGGATGGCGCGTCGCCAGTTTCTTGCCGCGAACGTCCGTCTGATGAAGATAGCAAGGCGGCAACGCCAGGCCTTCGGCGATCACGCGCGCGCAGGCATAGACGGCCGAAATCGCAATCGCGGACGTGCCGAATTCCTGCTCGTCGCGAAGCTGTCGCTCGATCGTCTCAGCCGAATGGACCGGGACGGTGGTCGTGGTGGCGGACTTGGTGGCGAACGACTGTTCGACCGGATGACCGAACAGAAAGTCGATGATTTTTCCCATCGACTATTTAGTCAGTCCCAAAATTCCAGGGCGATGTCAGCGCGCGCCGGTGGCGGTTCGACGGATGAAATCGCGTGGGCCATCAGGGCAGCCACCATGCCATCGATCTTGAGGTGATCCTGGCCGGTCGGACGACATGGCGACATCATAGCGCCGCGCCGGGTGACGCTGATGTTCGACGCCATCCAGTTCAGGCAGGCATTGTCGGGGTGGACGATCTGGCCGTTCAACAGGTCGGCCTCGAAATCGACCATTGCAGGATGCATCGTCGCCGCCTTCTGCGGAAATTCGACCACGCTGATCCCGTCCGCCGCGAGCGATTGGCTGATCGTCGCGGATTGCCAGGCGTCGAATGCAACTTGCTGGATATTATAGGTCCGGCACAATTCGCGGATTTTCGCCTCGACCGCTGCGTGATCGGATGCACTGCCTTCGGTTTGATGGACGACACCAGATGCGCCCCAATCGGTGTAGGCCTCCCGGTTCGGCGAGCGATCCAGTGCGCCGGTCGGCAAAAAGAGATATGGCACGACAGCTTTCCGGCCGTCGGCGAGCAGGCACACCGCAACGATCGCGGTCAGGTCAGTCTTCGTCGAAAGGTCAACGCCAAGCCAGGCGGGTGTCCCAGGCGGGATGTCGAGCGCGGGATCGGCCGCCTTCGCCCAATCGACCGAATTCAACCAGCCAGACGCGCTGTTGCACCAGACGTTAAGATACTTGGTCAGCATCTCCGTCTGCGATCGAGGCGATTGAAGCGCCTTCTCGTATTCCCGACGAAGATGATCTTCATCGACGCTGACGCCGTATCCCGGATTCGCCTTCCGCCAGACCCGGAAATCGCGCCAATCATCGTCGGCGTCGATCGTGTAGATCATGGCAAACTTGCTGTCGTCGCGGATCGTCCCGGCCAGCACGCCCTCGAAATATAGCTGTTCCTGTCGGCATACCCCGGCAAGATTGAACCCGGCCGTCGTGATAATCAGCAAGAGGGGATCGGAGCCGCGACGCTTGCCCATGCCGGTTCGAAATGCGGCAAGCTGGGTGCCGTCGATGGCTTGATGCAATTCGTCACAGATGCTGATCCACGGGATTCCGCCGTCTTTGGTCTTTGCGATGACTGGCTTGAAACTGCTGCCGGTATGCGACTGGAAAATGGCGCGGGCCGACACTTCCAATCCGAGCGCGTCGGCTAGGTCCGGGGTCATTTCGACCATCTTCCGCGCGGGTTCGAAAACGGCTGCGGCCTGGTCCATCGACGTGGCACCGGAGAAACCTTGCGCGCCCTGTTCGCCAAGCGCGAAGTTCATGTAGACGCCAATGGCGGCGCCGATCAGAGACTTGCCGGTTCCGCGCGGAAACAATCCGAGGGCTTCGCGAAAGCGGCGCAGACCGGTCGCCTTCACGATCCAGCCAAAAATGTTGGCGATGAAGAAGACCTGAAACGGTTCCAGCTTGATCGGCTGACCTGCGAGGGCACCGGTCACATGCGGCAAGTTCTCGATGAACGAGCAGGCGTGATCAACGTATTCGGTGTTGAACTCGATGTCGTCGCGGTCGTGGTCGTCGAGGAACCGTTGGCACGCAGCGCGGACCTGCCAGCACGCTTCGATCTTGCCGCTGACAACCTTCTTCGCGTAATCGGTTGCCTTCCAGGCGTATGAATTTCGGGGATAACGTGGTATCGGCACCACGTATTTAGGGGGATTGCGATGAAACTCGGACTTGCATTTGCCGCGATCGTGACGATCGTTCCGTCGATCGGATCAGCGGCGACCGTCGAACAGTGGCGGAAGCGTCCTCCCCGTTGGGAAGGCCAGACCACAGTGCCCCTGGACAAGCTGCTTGGCTGTCTAGGAACGCGTTGGGCGGGATCGCTGTCGGCGCACATGCGAGCCATGCCGATTGAGAACGGGATGTCCTACACGAACGACGGTTTGCAACGCGACATTCTGGTCGATGTCATTGACGAAGGGGAGCGCCGCGTCGTGAAATTGTGGCTTAGAAATTTCATGGGAATGACGGCAGGCGCAAAGGAGCAAATCGAGAAGTTAAGTGCCTGCACGGAACCTAGCGCCGCACGCTGAACGGGCTAGTCTTCGCAGGTTCGGCCGACGCGATCCGGGCAAGGCGCGACTTGGCACTCGCGATCCCAAACAATTCCATTTGTTTCCGCAACTCCGATCGGAAGGCCGCGTTCGCCGTTTCCGGGCTGCTGATGAAGACCGCCATGGTGTCGCAGAAAAGGCCGAAGGCTTCGCTGTCGATGCTAGTCGCGCCAACTGCCACGACCCTTTCGACGTTTGCCGCCCAGACCGCTTTTGCCTGATCAGACAACCAGGCTGGCATGACCGGCACGTCGCGCACGATGTCCGGGCTGATCGACACGACGTTGTTATCCATGCTGGGTTTGTGGGTGCCAGCCAGCTTTTTGCGCGCTGGATCAGATAGTTTCTTGCCGGGCTTCATATTGAGTATTTATTCGGCGCTTCCCATTTACAGGCATCCGTTAGCCATAAAGGGGAATTCAATATGATCGATGCTATCCCGCTTATCTGCCGAACCCCGTTGCATCCTGACGATCTGAAGGGCGGAAGCGGATTCTTGTTTTCCGGTGACAATGGCAAGTGGATCGTGACCGCCGCGCATAATGCCATTGGGGCAAAGGCCGATGAAGACTATTCACGGTGGGCAAACAAAATCACTGTCTTTGCAGTCGAGGAAATGGGCTTCACCCTTTCACTGTTCGAAGACGGCGAACCGACGTTCAATCACATCGCTCCCATTGATGGTGTCAAGCCAGATATGATCGCGATTTCTGCGCCGGAGGATTGGTTCAACAAATGCGCCGAAACATTCCGAGTGTTTACGAAGTCAGACGTTGGAAGCGTGGCGGACGGCGACAATGTTACCGCATGGGGATACGCGGCCGATGCGCCATCATGGCCGACGCTTAGCAGTGTGACCGGAAAGGCGACCCTTGGCACCTTCCGGGTCTTCTTTGACGCTGATCTAAAAGGCGGCTTTTCTGGTGGGCCGCTTCTGAACGACGATCGAAAGCTGGTTGGTTTGGTGGATTCGGCAGACGCAGGTAGTCGGGGGTATTCATACGATGCAGCCTTCGTTGTTGGCGCTCTCCGTCTTTGACCCCGAATTTTAATTCGGACGCGTGAAAATTTACCTGGACTGCGGTAGTCCCAATATATGGTATATTATGATTTTACCCGCCCCACTATAAGGGACGATTGTGCTGCCGGATCGTTGGTCGTCACCGCGATCCGACAGCACGGGAGCAACGTCTCTATTTAGCGTTCGGGCCTCGACAGCCCGCTAAATATCTGCCTCCTCGACTGGTTTCACACGGAGGCAAACCATTATGCGCATACCATTTTCAGCGGCATTCGGCGCCGCGACACTGATCGGCACCATCGGCTATACGATCGCCGACAACGTCATCAACGTCGGCCCGGTTCAGGCTGCTTTCGGCGACCTGGCCGGACCATTCATCATCGTGCTGGTCGCGTTCTTCCTCGTTCCCGCGTTGGCGTTGCTGGGACGGTCGCGGATCGCGCGGGGATGGCTGTCGCTGGCGGTCCTGGCCGGGGCTGCTTTTCTTGTTTGGGCGGCGCAGTTCTTTTACGCCGACGACGTGATCCGCGAATTTCCGATCGCATCGACCGTCACGCAAATCGCTGGCGTCATCGCGCTTTGGCTCCCGCGTGCTGACGACTGGTTCAACCGTCGGGACGACGCCTGCCGCGCTTGATCCAGTCCGTCAGTTCCTGGTCAGCCATGATATCCGCGATATCATGGCCACGGCGAACGAACCGCGCTTCAACCCTCCCTTTCGCATCATTGCAGTCACGACATGCGGGGGCCAGGTTGCCCCCGTCATTGTTTCCCCCCAGCGCCAGCGCGACGATGTGATCGACCACCCGCGCAGGCGTGATGCGACTGTCGTGTCGGCAGTATCGGCACAGCGGCTCCTGGGCCAATATGCGGGCACACAGGCGCCGATACGCGCTCGAATGATCACGCAGATGGGGCGATCCACCGAAGCGCTGGGCGGGCTTCTTTCGGCCGAATATCGGCGGCTTGTCGGGCATCACGTATTTAACGCAATGTGGTTGGACGGCCCCAACCGCTGAACGACGCAGTCGGGGGAGATTGACCGCGTCTGCGGGACCGCCCAACTTCGACGCTACGCAAAGCGAGCTTTCGAGTCAAAAAAATTGGCCCGACCAGGGAGACGATCGGGCCACTATTATTTGCCGCTGCTGAATTCGGAACGCCGGGAAAATGGCGATCTCTTGTTCGACATGAATTACGCCACAAATGCGAAGATAGCGTTAACCGTCGCGGAAAAAGAAACGGCCCACCCGACAGTTCGGATGGGCCGAGTTTATTTGAAGACTTGTTACAGCCTTCGGGTCGCGATCGAAACATGCGCCGTTCCGGGATAGTTGGCAAGCGCATTAATCTAACGTTCATTTTCTGAACGTCCCAATTTAGGCCGGTTGCGCGATCCGCTCGATCATCTTCGCGACGCCGGTCGGGTCGGCAGCGATCATCTGCAACAGGACGCGGGCAGGCTGGTCTGGCGCCCGACGGTTCTGCTCCCATCCTTTCACGGTCGGCAAGGGCAGATGATACACCTCTGCAAACCTGGCCTGGGACAGCTTGGTCGCTGCGCGAACTGCCTTCACGTCCACCGGTTCGTGGACCACAAAACCTTCGCGCTTGCCCGCGTAATAGTCCTTCACATCGTTCAGGCCGGACATGATCCCGGCGAAATCTTCGTCATCCACGATCATTCTCCTTTCTTAATCTCTTTCGCCGCAGCCCTGGCTTTCTTCTTCTGGTCGTCCGTCAAATTGTCCTGCTTGGACTTCGACAGGACGGTGATCAAAAAGACCGGTTCGTCAGCGTTCTGGTAATAGGTGATCACGCGGTAACCTCCGCTCTTCCCTTTTCCTTCGCGCGGCACCCGAACCTTGCGAACCCCGCCGCCGCCTTCGATGATGTCACCGATTGTCGGGTTCGCGGCAATGTGATCGACGATAGCCGTGCGCTCGTCATCGGTGATGCCTGCCGCTTTGGCAGCGTTGATATAGGTTGGAGTTTCGACTACCGTCTGCATGCCATCCCTCTACGCCAATGACGCCCAGGAGGCAAACTGAAAATGGGCGTCAATGACGCCTAACTGATGACGTGGTTGGAGCGTTCGGGTATCCGCTGCCGATCCGCTGTGATCGGGGGCACCGATCCATCGCCTGCTTCGAACGCCTGTTATTTAGCCTCGCCGCGAACCATCCGCGCAGCAGCGTCGTCGATGGCACTGTTCGGCAGGATTGGCACTGTCAGGCGGTCGCGGACAGACCGGTCACGAAAGGTCATGTAACGCAATTGGAACCCTGGCAGCGGCCGGGCCAGCCCCATTTTGCACCAGGTCGTGCGCGTGCGATATTCGTGCGGAACGCCAAGATCGCGACATAGCTGTCGAACGGTCTCGCCGGACCAATGGGCCTCCAAGGTCATGGCTGCGTATCGACGGCCGACTGTTGGGAACTCGTAAATCGTTCGGTTCGGTCGGATGCCCGACAGTTCCCACCCGCTGGCCCTGTAGATCGTCCCGTCGCCGCACTGCGTGCCATCGGCGAACGTCAGCAGCCATTCGATGTTGGGATATTGGCGAAAGATCAGCTTGCGCGCCATCGCCAGACATCGCGATTCCGAATTTCGCGGCAAGGCATCCGAAAAGGCCATCCGGTTCAGTTCGAGCATGTCATACCAGGCGGTCCCGGCGACCAATGGCAGCACTTTCGACTT
Organism: Sphingobium salicis subsp. salicis; assembly: GCF_049472635.1. Classification (NCBI taxonomy): domain Bacteria; kingdom Pseudomonadati; phylum Pseudomonadota; class Alphaproteobacteria; order Sphingomonadales; family Sphingobiaceae; genus Sphingobium; species Sphingobium salicis. Next base: position 400,188 of record NZ_JAYRCS010000001.1, on the reverse strand, counting down.
GTCCATACTGGGACCGAACGACATCACACCGAGGCAGTCCGCGCCAACAAACGCCCCCAGGTGAAGCTGTGAATTTCGCACCCATTTTCCGCTGTAATGCAGCTTCGCGACCATGGCGTTCGCATCACGGGACGCGATCGGCATCAAGCGGATATCTTTAGCGCTGATGGTCATTTCGTGGGGCGCGGGCCGTCCGGCAGGATCGGCCAATCAATCGGGGTAATGGTTCGCATCAGATATTTATGCGAGAGCCTTTCGTTCCCCAAATGTTCTCCCGTATAATCGCGGGATGAATCGCGATGACCACCGTCGATACGAGCGCAACCGGGCAGACGATCTCCACAAACTGGTCGCCGGGGGTTTCGCGGTGCGGATTGGTTGCAAGCGGTGCAAGGCCGAACGAACGGTCGAGGCAAAGCCATTGCTGGCACTCTTCGTAGCGCGAAGGTGGGAGACCAATCTGATCGCCGCGTCGAATAGGCTTCGCTGCCGGTCGTGCGGCGCAAAATGGGCATGGTTACAGGCCCACGATGGCGCGCCGGACAGCCCGTCGATCGGCCCGACAACCGACGAAGAATATAAACGGCTTCTCGCCAGGCTGCGCCGGTGACAGTTCCGCGCGATGCTGCTACCCGCGCCGCGCGACCCGCCCTTGGACGACGGTCCAGGAGCACCGGCCCCGATCATGGAAATGGTCGGGGCCATTTTCGTTTCAGGCCGCCATTTTCCTGTTCGATCGACGGACTTCGATCATCTCCGCGACGACCGCATCCCAATCGATCAGCGGGATCGGGAGATGATTGCCGACCGCAGGGCGACAAATGCTGTTCAGCTTGGATTCCAGCGCATTCGGAGTCAGGATGGTCATCCACTCTGCGATGTTGCAAAGGGTGCGGGCGGACAGCAATTCGATTTCATTGATATGGGTGGTGAACCAGGACAGCGCTCGTGCAGTCGTCGCAGCGCTGATCGTCCGACCTCTCGGCGTCCAACGCAGCATGTCGGTTGAAAGCGCAAGGTAGCAGGCATACTGCCAATTGGCATGCCGGTCGAAGCTGATGGTCACAGGTGGCACCCGGTTGAACAACGCTTCGATATGGGGGCGCAGTTTTTTGTCCCAAACTGTCAAATCATGAAGCGGCGCGTTCGTCGCGATGATCAGCGGCGCGGTCACCCGAACATTATCGTAGAAGCCGGTGCCTTTTCGATCGGTCGCGATTTTGAGAATGTTCAGGCACTTGTCGCTTCGGAAAATCGTGTCGGCTTCTTCCATAATGACCGGACGTTTTCCCTTCGCGGTCTTCAGAGCGGCAAGCAATTCGCGGGAATTGGCAGGATTGGCGAAGACAGGCTCCAGGCCTTTCTCCTGCCACACTTTGATGGCGGTCTTCGTGATCACCGTCTTGCCGATGCCGCCCGGCCCGCTCAACCAGGCGACCGGCCAATCACCAGCGACGACCAGCCCGACACTTTCGCGGGCAAGGCGGAATCCTGCGGCGACCGCATTTCGTTCGGGCACAGTCATCCAATCGGCAAAATTCATGCGTTTGCTTCCTTCAAAAATTATAAAAATGGCGCGCCATTATTGGGCATTGACCGGGGTCAAGTTCAGTCGGTGATTACGTCACCAGCGATCGACGATCTGCCAGGCGGACTGGCGCGGATCATGATGTGCGCCGCGACACATATGGACCGGGGTCCGATAGTGTCCCCCAGGCGTCGAGGGGAAGGAAATGGGCGAACCGGGGTTCGATCATCTATCAATGGGTGGCCACCGCGTTGACCCGGCCGTAATAGGGGCGACCGATGGACCTGAATACGCGAATTCAATCGTGCAAGGGCTGACACGATTGAAAGTGATCGTTAGACGGCCGTCGAACCAGATCGACCAGGGCCACAGATGGGCAGCGCACAAGAAGAATCGAGTTACGCGAAACAGAAGGCGAAGCTGCATTTTGCGATGACGATGATGACCCACATTCGTCAGGCGCGTCGAGAGATACGCACTGCTGGTGCGCGGGATAGTGATAGCGCCGTCGCGCGGTGGCTCACCGATTATAACGTTCGCCATCCTGGAAGCCCGATCAAGACTGCTCGCGGGAAGACCAAGTGGACAGCGCAGCAGGTCAATGACGTTTGCACTCCGGAGCCGACGGCGCGAGCCATGTCGGACTATCTTCAGAAAGCGGCAGACGACGCAGCCAAAGGATACGAACACGTATCACGACTCGCCGGGATCGTGCCGGACTCGGCCGATATAGAACGACTGCGGAATAAGCATCGCTTAGGTCAGGACGAAATGCTGGAGGTCGGGACCAAGCTGGGTAGGATTCTGCGACTGGAGGAACGGCCAGGCGATTTGCCTTGATCGGCACCGGCGCTGACCTGCTGAATTAATTTGTGCGTATACCACTTTCGATTTTGACTTTTGAATTGAAAGAGGTATACGGGAACAATCCCGGAGATTTTTCTCCAAAATCAATGATTTCTGTTGCGCGATCGATTCGGCGACGCTAGAGGCGTCTCCGTCAGCGCAATTCCGCGCTTTCGACATACAGAAAGCGCCACGCCATGATCATCCGCCCTTCCGGCTAACAAGCCGCATCCCGCCCCTGAAAACCTGCGCAGCAGGCAGCGGGCACCCCCGACATTCTGACTTACAGCAACCCGCCAGACGTTCTGGCGGGGAAAAGGAAATATTGCCGAATGAACAAGATGCGTGAAATTCTGAACACCCTGAAAACCCGAGGGATTTGGCCTCGGGCAAACCCGAAACAGCCCACACAACCGGCGAAAAAGACTCGTAAGGGAGAATCGTAATATGACCACTTTTGCATATGGCGAGATTGCAGCCGCAGTGCTGCGCGATGCACTCGCCAAGCTCCCGCGAAACAAATCTCTCCGGGGTGATGTTGATTGGGATTACACGAACGGTAGCTGGCGCCATTGTTCATACGCCACAGGCAAAGAAGCTTTGCAGCGCGGGGGCGAGCAGTATGGCCCCCGATTGAACCGGGTCGGTGCCAACATGCTTGTGTATGACCCCGAAGATTTGGCCGCAGCAAAGAAGCGCATGCATAAGCACGTGATCACGCACGGTGATCCCCGCAGCCCGCAATTGAAATTCTTCGTTCATAATCCTTCCCGCGAAGTGGTTCGCCGCGTCCTGGAAATGGACCCGGAAACGGCGGGCATCACGATGGGTTTCAACGGCACGATCGGCTCCGCTTGCTTCATCGTGAAACCCACTTGGCTCGATGACACCGCTCTCTCGACGATGATGGCAACCAGAGCGCACAGTGGCCGAAATTATCGCACGCACTGCATGGATTCTTGTTTCGATCGGCTGAACGCAAAAACGGTAGAAAGCCGCACGTCTAAAGCCGCCTAACCAGGCCGCCCTTCGGGTCGCACCGAACCTTTCCAACATCGTTGAAAACCACATTCCGGGGCGCGCGGGGCGCTCCGGTCGTCGGGGGAGCCATATCTGATGAACAGCACGACAAAGACCATTCTCGTCGAAATTCACGCCATCGCCGCCTCCATCTTCCGGGGCCGGGTGGACGGACACCATCACCTCGAAGGCGCAACCATCACGATCTCGGAACGGGACGCGATCACCGTCGAGACGATCGCCCATCCATCGTTCAACGTCACACATGTCTCGATCGGCCCGCACGCCGCCACGCGCATGTTTACCGGCGCCAGTCTGGCCTTTGTCGCCTGGGCGCTCCTGCTGGACGCCAATGCGTCGGACGATCCGCCCGCGCACTGGCTCGACCTGGTGCAATTCCCCGCCGCCTATCTGGCGCTTCGACCTGCTGCGCTGGCGGGAGTGCTGACCAATGGTTGAATACGATCTTCCCGCCCACCTCCGTGTGCGTCGAGGGTGCCGCACCGCGCCGACCGGTGACATCGTAGTGATCGAAGCGCGGCTCAAAGACGACGTGGCCGATTGGCTCCGCGAGAACGCGACCGGCCGGTGGGAAACGCGCGTCGGAACCCGATCGACGATTATCTTCGACGACTTCGCTGACGCCGCCCTGTTCAAATTTCGGTGGCTTTGATGATCCGCTAGGACGTGTCCCCGGCGCTAGTATCGCCCGGCTTCGCCGGGTCAAAATAAGGGTCAGGGGCGTCGAGGAGGCCGAAAGGCAGGATATCGGGTTGTTCCCGTCGAAGACGGGGATCGACCCGACCCGTGACCGACGCGCAGCGTTGGGCGCGCCGTATCATGTTCGTGCGAATGATCCCGGCCCGCCCAAGCGGGCAATCATCCGTCCGCCAGGCAATCCGCAATTTCGAAATTCGCGAAGCCAGATGACTTGGTGATTTCGACATGCCGGATCATCCGCATTTTCATCCGCGAAGACGCTGTAGCGTTCCAGCGCCAGATGATCGGGCGCCGTGATCGCGAGCGACCACGTCACCGGCGCCTTCATCGAGACCTACGGCCTCGATTTCGACGCGTTTAGATAAATATATGTGGACCTGCCGAACTGGTATATACTTCGTATTGTTCATTCATTCGAAGAAATTTGTCCCTTTTTATTCTTAATATACTAAGGATTTTTGGGGACAAATACTAGCGCGAAGGGACACTTGAATATTAATATTTTGAAAGGAAACATGACAACAATTTTCTACTCTGCCGAGCGCTGCGCCGCTGGCAAATCCCACGCACAGCGCGACCGTATCGTTACCACACCGGGTCTCTACCTCCTTGCCGTCGATCGCCGCGAGATGATCGGCGAAGCCGTCCGCAAGCTCCGCGAGCAGGCCGTTCAGGCAGGCACCAGCCCCGTCATCCGCGAAGTCTATAGCCGTGACCAGAACCACCCGGACGGTTCCGCGTCCGTCCGGGTCGATATCGAGGCGCTGCCGACCACCTACACGACCGGCCATATGGTCGTCGTCACAACCCATGAAGCCCTGCGGCTGTCAGACCTGTCGAAATTCGAGGGGTGGACCTGCTGCATCGACGAAGCGCCGAACGCGTTTTTCCGCGAAGAACTGGTCACCCACGCCCTGGGCAGCGCCTGGTTCGCGGCACGATACGAACTGATCCCTGCGGACGATGGTCGTCCATACGCGCAAGTGCGCGCCTATTCTGACGCGCCCGCCGCCGCCGACGTGGCCAGCGACACCATCATGCGATCGCTGGACCTTTTCCACCGTCGCGTCGTGTCTGGTCGGACACGGGTTTATGTCGATCTTCGGGGCTGGCCGGAAATGGACAATCGCAAGCGCGCCTGGACCTGGCATAGCCTGTGGCTCCCCACTGAACTCGAAGCGTTCGACCGGGTCGAGATCGTCGCGAATGCGTTTGACGAAAGCGTCACCGCACTTATCTGGCGCAATCGCTGCCCGCGCATCGGGTTCGTTCCCCTGCCGCCGCTGTCGGCCGCTGCGTTTGCCCATCGCGACCTGACGATCCGTTATTTCGCCGAGAACCACGGCGCGACCGGCTACCTGTTCGACAGCACGGACGGAAAGACCCGCCTGGGGGCGATCGGCAAGTGGATGCGCCAGACCGACGACCAGGGGCGTCACGTCAACGTCGATCCCATTAGCCACATCTGGACCGCCAATCTGCGCCAAGCCGAAAAGCTGGGCGCCATGCCGGGCCAGCACCTTTCCCCGCGCCAGGCCGGAACGGACAAATTCGGCGCGCTGACGATGGCAACGATGATCTATTCCGCCAAGCCCGCGCCTTCGGAAATCGCCATCCTCGAAACGTTGGGCGTCTCGCCCGCCCAGGTCGTCAAGGCACGCGAGACGGAAGACCTCGTTCAGTTCGCGAACCGGATCGGCCGCCGCGCCAACGACGATCGCCCCCTGACCATCGCTGTTTACGACCGTGTCCAGGCCGAAGCCCTCCAGGCCTACTTCGACAACGTCGGCCATTTCCGCACGAACCTCGTCCTGGTCGATCTGGGCTTCGCCACCGCCGAAGCGAAGCGAGCCGGACGACCGTCGAAACCGAAGCGCACACCCGAGGAAGAGCGAGAACATCAGCGCGAGAAAAAAGCCCGGCAGCGGGCAGAAGCGAAGGCGAAAAAGGCCGCCTGACGAAACAAAACTGCCCCGGACCATCGCGATCCGGGGCAAGTCGTAGTTTGAAAAGAAACAGTCTTAAAGACATTCCTCTTATATCACCTTTCGAAATTAAGTCCAAATATAACAATCCATTCTCGAACCTAAATAACATCAGAATTTAATTTTAGGTGTTTCTGATGTTATCCGTTACTGCATTTGGCCACGTCGCCACCCCGACTACTTCCACCGAGACCTTCAAGCCGATCCCTGGCTTCCCCGGCTATAGCGTCAGCGAATTCGGAACCGTTCGAGGCCCGCGCGCAACCACGATGTCGCCAGCCTCAAACGGCACCGGCTATCTCCAGGTCATCCTTTACCGTGATGGAAAGCCGCACCGGCAATACGTCCATCGCCTGGTGCTGATGGCCCACGTCGGCCCTCCGCCCTTCGAAAACGCACAAGCCGCACATTGGCCGAACTCCGACCGCGCCGACAATCGCTTGAAAAATCTGCGCTGGGCCACGCCTCGCGAAAATGCCGCCGACAAGCGTCGCGCCGCCACCACCACGACCACCATCCATTAAAAGAGAGACCACAGACAATGATCACATTTGACCTTTCCCGCCTGCTCGACTTCCCGTCGATTGTCAGCGAATTCGCCGAGGATTTCTGCGCCGACTATGACATCGACGATGTCCACGATTTCATCGCCCGCGCTTCGAAGCGCATCGGCGCTGACCTCGACGCCGCCATCTATTCGACCGTCCAGGTCATCGACGGCCGCCTGGTTCTGCAAGCGTCACCGCATCGCCGTGCCCTTGGTCACTTCGTCCAGACGCACCGAGACATGATCGCGGAGGGCGCGGCATGACCATCGACCGAACCATTACGCAGCGCCTCGTATCCGTCGAAGCCAACATCAAAGCGCTTCACGCAAAAATCGACCGGCTGCTCGACATGCTCGACCCGGACGGTCCCACCAACGCGGCGATGCACCACGATCTCGAAGCGATCTTGTCGTCGATCGGCCAGGCCGTGCTGACCCCGAAACTGGAGGTGAAGGGATGACGACCACGACTTTCACACTGCCGCGATCCCTCTTGCAAACCCGCGACCTGACCTTTCGTGAATGGTCCCAGGGGAAGCGTGGCGAACGCCTGGTCGGCCGCTTGGGTGTTTGGATAGAAGAGAACGCACACGCAGATCATCGCATCGACGGCCGGAAGCTGACGTTCACTGATGAAGTCGATGCGGTCTTTTTCGCCCTTATGTGGCGAGACACAATCTCGGCCGAACAATTGGCCGAAGAAGAACAGATGGCCGCCGTTCGCAAAGCCTTTGGATGGACACCCCGCCACCTTTACGCGGCCGTGACCTATTCATCGCTGATCGGTATGGCGCATTGCTATGCTGGGGGACAGTCGGCGTGACCGACCGTCTGGCCCGCCTGATAGCCCTTGCGGACGCTGCCGATCGTGGCCTGGTCGAACGGTCGGAATGACGGGGCGCGATGACGATAGCCGGAAAATTCCGATCCGTCGATAAATCAAAAATATGGCCGGATCGGTCAGGGCCGCTTATGTTCGGCGTTCAACATTAAAGTCCAACCGCGACATGAATTCCGATCTGCTTACCGTCAAAGATATTACCGCCTACCTGCGTATCAGCCGCACCACATTTTTCGAATTGAGGCGGGCGGGAGATTTCCCCCGCCCCATCAACCTCTCGCCCCGGCGGATCGCTTGGCAGCGCGAAGCCGTCCGAGATTGGATCAAGCAGCGAGAGCAACCCGCGCCTCGGCCGATTTTCTAATCGCTTCCAGATGGTCCGCCCAATGCTGGAGGGCGGCCTTCTTTTCTTTGTAGTATTTGTGGCGGTTATAAACGCCAGCCACGCCCCCGACGACATGATTGATGACCCGCTCGACAGTGGTCTCCGCGATAAGTGGGTCATCATTTTCATCGAGCAGGCCGTTCATTCCGGTCGATAGCGTCCGTCGAAGATCGTGCGTCGTGAAGCGCTCAATGGTCTTGCCGTCTGCCGCAGCCAGTTCGCCCATACGCTTGATCAACCCGTTTTGTGCTTTGGTCCAGCCGCTCAGCTTCTTGTCGTCTCCATCCTTGTTCGTAGCGAACCACAGCAGATTCTGACCGTCCTTACGGTTAATTCCACGCAGTCGATCCACGACAACGGCCGGGAGCGGAAGCAACAAATCGACGCCGTTCTTCGTCCGATTGCCTGGAATCAGCCACTCGCCCTTTCGAAAATCGAATTCGTCGAACGTCGCGCCAAACGCTTCATCCCGCCGAACGCCCGTGTGAAGGATCAGCCACCAAGCAGCCGCGTATGCAGCGTATGACGACGCAGGTTCCTCGACAGCCCGCAGAAATAGGCCGATCTCGTAATCGGTCAGGTATCGATCCCGCTTTTGAATAGGTCGCGGCCGGACCAAGTCCGCCGCAGGATTCAATTTCATCCCTGATTGCCGACGCCCTGTAGTGACGCTCCACCTAAACAGGCGCTTGAGGATGTTGCAGACGTGACCGGCCTGGGTCAGTGCCGTTTCCGCTTTCCTTGCAATTACATCGTCCAGATCGTCGTGACTGATATCATGGATCGACTTCATACCGATAATCGGCGAGATGTCCTTTTCGTAGCACCTCCGCTTTTCGCCCGCTGTTCGATTGCTCTCGCCTTCGGCCTCCATGTAAATGCCGAAAAGCCAATCGACCGTCTCGGTTTCGACCTTTTCCGCCGCAACCTTCTCCGCTTTTTTCTCAGCGAGGAGATCGCGACCTTGCCCCTTAGCCAGGTTGATCTCGCCTGCCCATTCGCGCGCCTGGCCGAGACCGTATGCCGGAAACGGCCCAAGCGTATATTTCTTCGCTGCGCCTCCCGCGATGCGCCCGCGCCACACCCAAACCTTCCGTCCCTTCGCGGAAACGTGGAGCCATAGATTGTCGATTCCAACCACCGAATAACGCTCGTCGTTATCGGTCGCTTTCAGTCCTTCGATCGACTTGACGTTCGCTGCGATTTCTAAACCCATCTCGTCCCTCCTTAGAGTCCGTTTGGAAAATCAGGGATGAGCGTTTCGGCGTAGTAGGTTTCCACCCATGGCGACGAGGATCATCGCCTGTGAGACGTCGATGCGCTTTTCGTAGTCGCGGACCAGACGGCGCCATCGGGTCATCCATCCGAAGGTGCGTTCGACGACCCAGCGGCGCGGAAGCACCTTGAAGCCCTGCTGGCGATCGCTTCGACGGATGACCTCCACGACAAAGTCGAGGTAGCTGGCCTTGTCCATGAGCTTGAGGCGATCATAGGCGCCATCGGCAAAGAGATGCTTCACCCACGGCCAGCGCTTGCGGATGCCATCGAGGATCGCCTGAGCGCCTGCACTATCGGAGATATCGGCGGTAGTGAGGTTGACCATCAGCAAGCGTCCATCGGTGTCGACTGCGATATGCCGCTTGCGACCGACGATCTTCTTGCCTGCGTCAAAACCGCGCTTTTCTGCGGAAGGCGCCTTGACCGACTGGCTGTCGATGACCGCCGCACTGGGGCTGGCTTCTCGCCCCTCACGTTCTCGGTCCAACATCAATTCGATGTCGTGGATCGTCTGGAACAGGAACCTGCGTGCCAGCTCCCGAAACCAGCCATAGACCGTCTGCCAGGCGCCAAAATGGATCGGCAGCATCCGCCAACCACACCCCGATCGCACCAGATAGCGGACCGCGTTGATCACTTCGCGGAAATCCACCTCGCGGGGACGGCCTCGACGACCCGGCTTGGGCATCAACGGCGCAAGGCGATCCCATTCCTCATCGGTCAGGTCACTGGGATAACGCTTCGTCTTCTTCGCAATCTGGGCCATCCGCCCCCGGCTCTGCTGCGTCCACATCCAGAGCCTGAATCACGCAGATACGCCTATGACAACCCCTGCCGCCGATTTCCCAAACAGCCTCTTAGCGTATCCCAGTCCATTTCCAGGACACGTTTAGGACACGGTTGGCGCGAACATAGACCTACACGCGCGAACAAAAGCGAACAAGTAGCGAATGGTCTATTCACCAGGCCAACCAGTTATCTCACTGATTTTACGCCGTTTTAATGTTCGCGCATGTTCACCAAGGATCGCTTAGGACACGGTAGGGCTGGACAGTTTTTCGCGGCATTTCCGCCTTCTAAGCGAATGGTCGCAGGTTCGAATCCTGCCGGGGTCGCCAACGAAAATTTCGGTTGTCAGTAAGACTGCTCCTTTACTTCATTTTCGTGATCCTCTGAGCTGCAAGAATGGCCAATTTCGGCCATTCCGGTTCTTAGAGGGTGTAGCGAAGTAGGGGTTTTCGCCGTCAGCGAGGAATTAGGAACGTCCATTCAGGATGGCAAATCGAGGCGATCGAGTATCCGCTTGAGCAATGCCCAAGGTCCATCCCGGCGCGGATGCGATGATATTCCCACCCAGGTATCCATCCCTAGCACTCCTATCCGGGAATTCTCCCGCTGGACGATGCGGGCGGTATAGTCGCTGACGTCCGCCAGCCTACTCTCGTTCTCGATCTTCATCTGAGCGATATCGAAAGCCGCTGCCTCATCGCCACCCGGCCAGATTGTGATCGTGACGACCATCATGGCCTGCGCGCCTCTCTACGGCGCGAACCTAGACTCGAGCTGCAGGTCCAGCCCTTCAGCCAACGCACTTTGAGGATTGCTGGCTACCATCGCCAAGATCGCCCCCATCGCGTCCGACACCATAGAGACCGCCAGCGGGTTGCTCGCGTCGTACCCTCTGCGGACCTCAGCCTGGTCCGCCAACTGTCTTCCATAACGAAGTCTGAGCAATCCTCTCGCCTCAGCGAGATCGCAGGCCATCATCGCATGGTAGACATGATGGATTTGGCTCACCTGCACATCGACGATCGTCGCGGTGTAAAGCGTCCGACCATGTTCGACACTGTCCCGGTCCCTGCCGGTATTCCAGAGCCCCCCGGCCACCGTCTCTCCGGTCATGCCCGCGTCACGACGGAGGATTTGATCGACCAGATCACTTGGCATGCCCAGTTCCAGATCGAGCGAGTGGAACATGATGCACCTCATCAACCCCGGCGCTGTCAAACACGCTTCCAGCGGTCGCGCCCCGTCAAACGGAGGCTGCGGGCTATACAGCCAGGCCAATGGATCGGACGGCAAGCTGTCACGCTCAAACCGAGCGCCGGTTTCAACGGCCGCGATCACGAGGCGATCGACCATCTTGTAGGTCAAATCGAATGACACATCGTCGGGGCTATCGCTGGCTAGCGGATCAGGGCGTCCCAACAGAGCTGAAGTGGTAAAGTAATCCAGCGCTGAGCGCTGGGTCCGTGCAGCTATTCTCTGTTCGTACATCTCATGCGTCAGCATTGCGATACCCTTTCTGTCACCATCCTTTTCAGAAGAAGCCTGCGCGAGTCGCTTGCTCCACTTGCAGACTTGTACATTCATTTCAATGATTCTGGAATTGTAGAATTGAACGGTGTCCGATTTGCTGTTTCAACGGACGTCGAAACGGACATCGGCCGGTACATTGTTGGTTTGGCTGACGGATCTGTCCGTCACTAACCGTTTGACCGGTTGGGATGGATCGCTGATAGTCTGGTCCATGGACTCATCAGCAATGGTCGAGGCCCTGGCTGCGCTGGGGCAACCGACTCGGCATGATATCTACCGCCTCCTCGCCCGGGCGCCTGAAGGCCTGCCGGCGGGAGAAATCGCGCGCCACCTCAATGTCGCTGCAAACACGCTATCTTCCCACCTGGGAATTCTATCGCGTGCCCACCTGGTCTCCTCACGCCGTGCGGGAAAACAGGTGATCTATCGGGCTGATACAGCCGCAGCGTCGTCCATCAGCACATACCTCAATGGTCTGGCCTCAGTGACGCCCTGAATTTTCTGAATACGCTCAGCTTCGCTCCTCGAAACTCAGGAGTGAAGAAAAATGGAAGATCGCATTGCCCACTACATGGTGACCTTCACGCCTCAGCAGTGGCCGGAAGCTTATCGGCGCGCTCTGGAAGTTGAAGAGCTCCCCAGGAAGGGCGGTCGGCGAATGGCAGCAGCTGTTACCGCTGCCGCCACTCGGCTGGGGTATAAGGAGCGCAACTTCTTCAAGATCATTCGGGCGTACAAGGACTCGCTCCAGCTGAACGATCAGGTTCTGTCCAACTACCCCCGCCAGCTTCCTGCTGAAACGAGAGCAGCTCTCGAAGAAGCCATCGCGCACGCCGGCCCGGGCGCTCGGCCAGGGGCGATCCAGGCTGCCGCCGAAGCCTTGTGCGAGAAGCGTAAAATAAGTCCACCAAGCAAACGGGCAGTCCGCACGAGACTCAATCTGCCCATGGAAGTGACCGATATCGCGTCCTACACCGGCATGAATACCGATTACGCCATCGATATGTCGCCACTCGATGTGGCGGTCGATGGCCCTGATGACATCCCCTATCACGCTGTCCTCACCGCGTTCATCGACGTCAGCCGTGGTATCGCTCTTGCCCATGTGGTGACTGCAGATAGGCCAACTGCCGACGACATCCTCCAGTTGGTCACCGAGGCCGCTGAACAGATGAGTTCCGCATCACCCGCACGCGCGTCTTTGGCAATATACCGCAACGCTCCTGTCGATGACCTACGCACGAAAGCCCAGTTGCGCTCGATCGGCATCGCCAAGTCAGACGTTCAGGTGGATTCTCGTCGGCCAGGATTGGCCCTCACTGCCATGTTCGGCACCAAGCTCGGCCGCGTGCCTCTCAATCCGCGCCGCAATCCTTCCATCCCATTCGCAATTCGCGAAACTCTGCCTCTGCCTGTCGTGCGTCCAGCCGTCGCTCTGCTTCTGGAGCGCTATCACGCTGGCCTGCAGATCAATCGAGAGGCCGAGCCTGCCGTATCAGCCGCGGCAGCGGTCCAAGCGATTACCAAGGGGCCAGCCAAAGCGACGCCGATTGGAAACGCCTATCCCCCATCTCTCCACGCAAGTAGATAGGCCATTGGTCATGTGCCCGCCCAGGTGCATTCTTTTATCATGATAGCTTAGCTTGAAACTTCGAGGCGCCTCTCTAACTTGCAAGAGGGGGTGTCGCTTGGCGTTTCAAATCCTATCCTTGTCGGGAGGAGGCTTTCTGGGCCTCTACACCGCCGCAGTTCTTGCAGAACTAGAACAGCGTTCGGGCAAGCGCCTGAACGAGTGCTTCGATATGTTCGCCGGCACGTCGATTGGCGGCATTATTGCTCTGGGTCTTTCAGCTGGGAAGAGTGCCACTGAAATCCGTGATGCCTTCATCGAGCACGGTCCTAAAATTTTCCCTCGCGCGCCAGCGAACTCCAAACTGGCTTGGTTGATCCGTTTCACCAGAAATTTGCCTGCCCCTCTCTACAAGCAGGACGCGCTGCGCGAGACGATCGAAGAAATCGTCGGTCCCCAAACGTTGATGTCGGACCTCGCCCGGCCGACGGTCATCCCTTCTGTCAGCCTTACCAAGGGCGGACCTAAGGTATTCAAGACAGGACATCACAAGCGATTTGTCCTCGATTGGCAGTTGAAGGTCGTAGACGTCGCATTGGCTACCTCGGCAGCGCCGACCTATTTCCCTGCACATCGGATCGGCGACGAGTTGTTTTCGGACGGAGGGATGTTCGCCAACTCACCCGATATGATCGCCCTTCATGAGGCCGACATGTTTCTGGGCATTAACCGTGACGACATCTCAGTCTTAAGCGTCGGCACCACTACCACAGACTTCGCCATGTCCAGTTCGCTCAATCCCAACATGGGGGTGATGGGTTGGATGAAAAACCAGCGCCTGACCGATGTGATGATCGGATCACAACAGGCGTTGGCCGATGACATGATGAAGCATTTGCTGAAAGATCGTTACCTACGGATTGACCGTCGACAGGCAGATGAACAACGGCAAGAACTTGCCTTGGATGCCGCCACCCCCAGCGCCATCAGCAATTTACTTTCCATCGCCAAGGGCTCGTTTGCCGAGGTGTCAGCCGACCCTCGCCTCCGGCAACTGCTGTCACACGAGGCCCCGCCATTCGCTTTCGTCAACGCTAAGCTTTGAGTGTCCGATGTCCACTGCTGCACGCCTCTTTCATTCGAAGTCCGATCAGACGCTTTACGAGCGCATCACCCCATCAACCGATCAGTTCGCGACTCAACAAGCCCGCTGGAATGACCTTGCCGACTTTCTGAAATCCAGAATGAAAGACGACACCGGCTATCCGATCAGCACCTGGCTGCAGGGTTCCTACAAATTCGACACTCAGATCAGGCCGTGGACGACGGGCGCCCAGTTCGACATAGACCTCGGACTATATTTCGAATGGGCCGGCTCTGACGATGACGGCGACTATGATCCTGAAGGTTTCAAAGAGCTGATCCAGAACGCTCTCCTCGATTATGCAGACGACGAGGACAACGACGCCTCAGGGGTCGAAGAGCCCAAAGAGCGATGCTGCCGCATTGCCTTCAATCCCGACTTTCACATCGATGTGCCCTGCTATCACCTTGATCGTGCCAAGGACCGGCGCGCGCTGGCAACAGAGACCAAAGGCTGGGAGGCAAGCGACCCCAAGGCGATCTATGTGTGGTTCAAGGATCTCCACGACGACAAAGCCATTCGGGCTCAGCTGCGTCGACTCGTTTGCTATTTCAAGATGTGGGCAGCGTTGAAGATCGAAGACGAGGCAAGCCGACCTTCATCGATCACACTTACGGTTCTGGTCGCCGAAGCTCTGGATGGGATTGATCTTTCAGAGACCAGAGACGACGACGACGTCCTCGCGGAAATTATCACGATCATCGCAGATCGCCTTGATGACGATACTGAGGTCGAAAACCCGATCGATACCCAAGAAAATTTGAACCGTCTTTCTGACGACGCAAACGACAATCTCCGCGAACTCCTCCGCGAGTTCGAAGACACCGCGCGCCGAGCGAACGCTGCGACCAGCGAGGCGACGGCGGCCGAGATCTGGACGGAGGCCTTTGAGCATTTCTTCCCTATGCCGGAGGATGTTGAGGGTGAAGCAAACGCCACCACTGCAGCACGCAGCGATATTGCAAAAAATCACGCTTTGGTCGCTTACAGCTTCGACCCCGAAATTCACGTTCGGGCTTGGTCCCAAAACAATGAGAATTACGAGCGCTTCGGGGTGAACGAGCTTCCCACGATCCTGAAAGACTGCTCCATCGACTTTACATTGGTCAACGCAGCCTCGCTCCCAGTGGGCGCTTCGGTACGATGGACGGTTAGGAACCGCGGACATGAAGCGTGGACCAAGAATGATATTGGACACTGCTCAGGCGATGGTTACGAAGTATCCGAGCATTCAGCGTATAATGGCAACCACGCAATGGATCTCACCGTCTACCAGTGGGGTCGGATTATCGGCCGCAGGCGCATCGAGATCAACGTCCGCGGCACAGCGTTGGCTGCCCGGCAATTACCGGCGAAGCGACGCTTCCGACGCTGAAGATTTCGCGCACCCGCAGATCACAGAATTCGATCCAACAGTAGGCATCTCATCATTCTGTCCGAATGGATCCCCACCGTCATGCCGTTCGATTGATCGTAAGCGCTAAAACAGCCTCACTTGAAGGCGTTAGGCGGCCTGATCGATGACGGTGTTGGCGGCGGGGCGGCTATCTACCCAGTTGTAGGGGAGCAGATCATCGATCGGATCTGCGTCGCCGCGCAGGACGATACGGGTGAGGACATCGGTGAGGTAGGCCTGAGGGTTGATGCCGCCCAGTTTGCACGTTTCGATGAGGCTGGCGAAGGTCGCCCAGTTTTCAGCTCCCAGGTCATGGCCAGTGAACAGGGCATTTTTCCGCTGGAGCGTAATGGGCCTGATTGATCGCTCGACGGTGTTGTTGTCCAGCTCGATCCGCCCATCGTCGAGAAAGCGGACGAGGCCGTTCCAGTGGTTGAGGGTGTATCTGATGGCCTCGGCCGTATTGGAGCTTCGGGGCAGCTTGGGCAGCATCTCCTCGAGCCAGGGGCGCATGCCGGCGATGATGGGAGCGGATTCAGCCTGGCGGATCGCCAACCTGTGTTCGGGACTGGAACCTCGGATACGACCCTCGATCTTGTAGAGGTTGGCTATCCGCCTTAGCGCCTCATCGGCGACGGGGGCGTTGCCGCCCTTGGCATCGTCGAAGAAGCCACGCCTAACGTGCGCCCAGCAAAAGGCGAGCGTTCCCGGGCCGCCCTTCCGGTCCGGCGCCTCGATATGCTTGTAGGCGCCATAGCCATCGCATTGGACAATGCCGGTGAAGTCCCCGAGCAGCTTTTCCGCCCAGACTTTCCCGCGCCCCGGCATATAGGTGTAGGCGACCGCCGGTGGATCGCTGCCGCCATGTGCGCCATCATCACGAGCGATCGCCCAGAGATATCCCGTCTTCACCTTGCCCGTGCCGGGCGCCAGGACCTTGGCGGTGGTCTCATCGACGAACAGCCTGGCGCCCGTCAGAAGGTCCGCTTTCATCCGGCCGGTCAGGCGCCCGAGCCAACCCGCGGCTCGGCCCGCCCAGTTGCACATGGTTCCCCGGTCGATCTCGATACCTTGACGCACAAGCGCCTGCGCCTGACGATAGAAGGGCATGTGATCGGCATATTTCCTGACCAGAACATCGGCGATCAACGCCTCGGTGGGCAGGCCGCCTGGCACCACATGCTTAGGCGCGGGCGCCTGGAACACCCCCTCGCTGCATGCGCGGCACGCCATTCTCGGTCGGGACGTGACGATCACGCGATACTGGACCGGGATGACATCGAGCCGGCTCGATATATCGCTGTCTATGCAGTGCAGCGTGCCTCCGCAGCAGGGACATTCCTGCTCGTCTGGAAGGATCACTTCCTCAATGCGGGTCAGGTGCGCCGGCAGCGACGCCCGCGCTGTCCCGCTTTCCCTTCGCGCCCGTTCCTTCTTCTGGCCTGCTGCCTGCTCACCAAGCGCCTCCAGTTCAGCACGGGCGACGTCGAGATCATCGAAGGCAAGCGCCAACTGATCTTCGCTCAGCTTCTCCGACCGTTTCCCGAATGTCGTGCGGGTGATCTGGTCGATGATATGCTGCATCCGAGCTTCACGCTCGAGGCCGGCCAGGACCATCGCCTTGAGGGTGGCGACATCGTCAGGAAGGTCGGCTGCCGTGGCGGACATGCCCCATTTCTGGCAGTTTTGGAGCGGTCCGCAATGGCCTTTCGATCAGGGGAATCAGGCGTGCGACCTATCGCGTCGTCACCGGAACCTGGGTGCGCGGCGTGTGCATTTTCGACCATTGCAGCCCTTCGAACAAGGCTGAAGCCTGCGATGCCGACAGCCGCATCACGCCATCGTGCGCCCGGGGCCAATGAAAGCCTCCGGTCTGCAAGACCTTGCTCACAAGCACCAGGCCGGTGCCGTCCCAGACCAGCAGCTTGATCCTGTTCGCCCGCTTCGAGCGGAAGATGAAGACCACCCCCGAGAAAGGCTTGAGTCCGAGTTCATGCTCGACCAGCGCCGCCAGGCTGACGGCTCCTTTCCTGAAGTCGACCGGCTTTGTCGCCACCATCACCTTGAGTGGCCCTGGCGGGATGATCATCCAGACCGGCTCACAACAGCGAGCACCCGGGCGATATGTTCCTCGCTCGCGCCCGGCGGCACATGGATCGCGAGGGCGGTCGTGCGGATCACGATCTCATCGCCTCCACCATCAGCGGAGCCGGTGCCGCCCGCATCTTCGATCACCGCCGGGACAAAGCCCAGCTTCTTGCTGGACAGCCGCTTGCCCGGAATGCTGTCGTGCCGCCATGCGTAGAGCTGCTGCGGTAGCAGTCCATGCGTTCGTGCAATTTCCGCGATGTTGGCGCCGGGTTCAAAACTCGACGCGATGATCCGTGCCTTGGCCTCGGCCGACCAGCGCCGCCGCATCGGTCCTGCTGGAATGACGTCCATACGCGAGGGCCGCTGGCCCTCCTGCCTTTCGAAACCTGTTTCGAATGTTCTTACATCATCAGCCACTACGATACCCCTCAGACGAGGGGCGAAACATAGACAGATCAGCGCCTACGAAAATGTGGGGAGGTTTTCGCGCTTACGATTGATCTTTGAAAATCCACCTTGCGTTAACTTTTGCACGTCAGATGCAAGCGCATGTTCTTGCAGTATAAATTTCCGATCGAGCCAAGCCGGGCGCAACATGCGCGCCTGGCGTCGATCCTGCAGCTGCAGCGAAATTTATACAACGACGCGCTCCAAAATCGGCGTGCAGCCTTTCAGCGCGGCGTCCATCTCACATACGAAGACGATACCAAGTCTCTCCCTGCGTATAGAATGGCCAACCGCCAGCATACTGCCCTGCCCTGGGGCATTAACAACTGGACCTTGCGCTGCGTCGATACCGCAATGACGAGGTATCGCGATCGCCTGACGGCCAACCCCAACGCCGGGTTCCCGCGCTTCCGCTCCGAAGAGCGTTGGCGCAGTTTTGGCGTCCACGGCGTACGAGGATGTGTTATTGCCGACGGCTACCTAACGGTCGATGGCATCGTCGGGAAATTGCGCATGCGCATGCATCGCCCTTTGCCGGCTGACGCTCGCCTCGCCAGACTCACCTTCACCCGCAGAGCCCGCCAATGGCATGTTGCCATCCTGATTGATTGCAAAGTCGGCGATCAAGAGCATAAGAAACCCGGTAGCGCATGCGGCCTCGATCTCGGCATAGAGCAACTAGCATCGCTGTCAGATAGCTCTCTCTTCGACGACACACCCCGTAAGACCACTCAGAGTTCCGCGTTGCGTCGGGCCTACCGGGCACTGGCAAGATGCCAGAAAGACTCCCGCCGAAGTAAAAAGCTGCGCGAACGCCAAGACCGCGCCAGTCAACGGGTGATACACCTCCGTTCCACGCGGCTGCATCAGATCTCGGCGGCGATCACTAATCGATTTGAAACGATCGTGGTCGAAGATCTCGCGCTCAAACAATTTCCCCGACCAACACGCACACGACGCCCATCAGACGGCGTTGGCGCAATCGCGATACGAGAAAACGGTCAGGTGTTGGCCGAGCCAAGACCAAAGCGCCTTCTTGAGATGATCCGCTACAAAGCTGAAAAAGCTGGTGGCAAAGTCGTCGTTGTCGATCCGAGACACATTACGCAAACGTGCAATGCATGCGGATCACCAACCTCTGAAAGTAACGATGCTGACCGGCACATCTGTGCCTGCGGCGCCGATGTCCCACGAGGCACCAACAACGCAATCAACATCCTTGCGCGCGGTCTCTCCGCGCATGCGGCCGCTTTGGGTCGCAGGGTGGGCAAGGTTTTGCCCAACGCCAGCGTCTAGCTGCGCGTCCACCCGGAAATGCAGCGCGTTTGCATAGCAACTGCCTGTCCAAAGCCAGTTTGGTTTTTTTCAAACCCGCTTTAGCCATTCATATTCGCACTGGAACCCTGATGATCACCTTACGCCCCTCCCGCGACTTCGGCAGCTTCCGTTTGGATCATTTCCAAAGCCTTCAGCATTTCGGGCCTGAGAGCTGCGGCGGACATCCGATGCAGTGGGGCGATATGATCATGTGGAACCACGAGACGATCTCTCCCCGCGCTGCCCTGCCGCAAACTCCGCATGCCGATACCGAGATACTGACCTACGTCACCAGTGGGTTCCTCTATCACGAAGATAACCTGGGCAATGTCGGGATGCTCCAGGCAGGCAATTGTCAGATCATGTCAGCTGGAACTGGTGTCTTTATCAGGCGCGGCAATCCAGACGAAGCTGAACCAGTCGAATTTGTCCAGATCTGGCTGATGCCCAACCATCAGGCTGGCGAGCCATTTTCCTTCACGAATGGGTTCGCTGACGATGGTGAGCCGGGGCAGTTCGTTACATTGGCCAGCGGGTTCGACAATGAAGGCAATTCACTGCCAATGCGAACCAATGCCCGCCTCTCGCGCATTGTGCTGACCGACAGTGGCACTGCGGACTACCGATTTGAAGCAGGCAATTTCGGCTATGTCGTGCCGCTCGCCGGCGCTGTTCAGGTCGGTGATGTTGTCGCCAACCGCAACGACGGAATTCTCATCAACGATGTTGAAGTCATAACCATAGTCGGCGTCGGAGACGCGGAAGCGCTCCTCATAGAGCTTTCTGAAGCCTGAGGGCCGATCGCTTTAAGAAAACCTCACAGGGTGGATGACCAAGCCAAATGAATCAGATCGCTCGGGTTGTGAACGTATTTTCCACCCCATACGAAGCATGGAGTTACCGCCAGTCCACCGATGAAGAAGCGCTATCCCTTTGCCAAAAGGGTTATTCGTTAGCCGAATCCTTCACCACGAAAGACAAGCTGCTTGAGGAAGTCTCGAACCATGTCCAGGCCGCGGCGCGCATGCTTCGTGAGGGTGCAGATAACGCGCTCGAGCGTCACATAGACAAAGCGCTGTCAGCAAGCTCTGAATATCGCGATCTCCGCAACCTGATGCCGTCAAACGTGCCTCAAGCCCTAAGTGCTTATCAGGCTGAGTTCTCAGAGGCTGACTTATCTGCGGCGGATAGCGCGATCAAAGCTATCGGGGTGACGATGCCAAATGGACAATTCTTGTTCCACGGTGGCTTATGGCCGCTCGGCGTACAAACTTTCACGACGACCCGCCCATTCTCCACATCCTTCTGCCCGCAAGTGGCACGCAGGAATGCAGAGTGGAAAAGCAAAGCTTATGACGCTGGCCGGATGGACCTGATGGTCGTCCACGTCATCCAGCCACAAACCAAAGCCTACGCTTACAGTCGGGATGGAGACCTCGGCAACGAGAAGGAGGTCGTTTTCGCCACCGGCGCACAACTGACCTTAACCCGCGAAACCCACATTGCCGACGTCACCGCCTCCAAAGTTGGCCCGCACTACGAAACGTTGAAACGCACCGTTCCAGCGTATCTGCTAGAAATCGACATATCGTAACATCGCAATAATCGCGTTGCTCGGGCCCGACTAGAACTCGGGCCGCATGACTACATCACGGAAAAGGGCGGTGATCGCATTCGCCCGCTCTTCACGCATGCGCTGAGACTTCTCGACCGTCGGCTCCGCCTGCTGCCACTGGCTTTCGTTCCAGCGCATCGCCTCTACGAGCAGCGCCCGCTCGAGAACCTCTTGCTCAATCCCCTCGCTGATCGAGTTGCTGAGAGGAGCCCCTTCCTCCGTAAATCTCGGTTTGAACTGATATGGCCCCAGCGTGTCACCCAGGTAGCGGACCAGCTGCGTACCGTGACGCCACTTTCCGCCTGCATGAATGTCAAACGACACTCGGCGGTTGAAGACCCGAAAGCGCTTCTGCAACTGCTTGCTCTGCCGCGCCCCGCCTGGAGGCGCGATAAAGTCGATCGACTCCACGCGATCGAAATGCACCTGCGTGTGCTGCACGAGATGGCGCATGAGGTCGTCATCCATATTGCGGGTAGCGCGCATAAGCCCGTCTTCCGGAATCAGCGGATCGCCCACCCCCAATCCAAGGATCATCCTAGAGCTGGTATCGACAATGAACGTAGCCGTAGCCAATTCCACCCGGCCGCTGATCTGAACCATCACATCGACTGCGGTCTGGTCCACCAGGATCTGAAGACCAGCAGCCCCAGCCGCCGGCTCTGCGACACCTTCCCGGCGGAGTACCTTTATGCGTCGCTGGATCGAAGATGCGGACGGAGGCGCCTCGCCCGCGTCCGCGCAGGATTCAAATATCCAGCGTATGATCGACGCGGGCGAAGCCGCGGGCTCATGCTGCAGTTTCCAGCGCAGCGCACGCTCGGCAACGGGTGCGAAGCCTTTCTGTGCTGGTGCCGCGACAGCCTTCACCCGGAAGCTCGGTGACAGACCTCGTGTTGGGCCCAGATCCTTCAGCTTCTTCAGCAGTCGGTAAAAATTGCGCTGCTCCATATCGAGCGCGCTGCACGCGTCGCCCACGGGCATAGGGTCATCGTCGCGAAGATAGAGGTCCATCGTCCTCAGTCTGGCAATCACCGCCTCCCGCTTAGAATCATCCAGAGACAGGAACAGGGCGTACTCTGATTCGCCAGAAAAGCCTGAAGCGGCATGCCGTTTGATCAACTCCTCGTCAGTTTCGAGGGCCGACCGGTCCGAACCAACGTCGCGCGTGCCGTTTTTCTTACTGTTCATCCATGACTTATTAGAACAGTAAGGCACGCATCGTCAAGTGAGTTGGTCACGATACTGTGCAGTTGAAACCACATTCCTGTTGCCATCACGGTCATTTTAGCGTTCCTAAATGCACAGTATCGTGACCAACATGGAGACAGTGCGATGACGACTAAACCGCGAAGTGCAGATCGAAACAACCTCGTTTCAATCGTTTATACAGAGTATCTGATCGAGATCATCCGACATTTTGAACGACAGCAGCGCGTTAAGACGTGGAGTCGTTCTCGCTCCAAGTGGCCCAACAGCAACCGTCGCGGCTGGACGTTCTGGAATGACTGACGCATATGAAGAACTGGCTGAGATCGACGTTCGCGCCGCTATCAACCTCATGCTGCGCAACCCGTCATACGAACCCTCCGCTGGCCGGTTGCGCGCCGAAACCTTGCTCAGGAAGCACAACAGCCTGGTCAACACCATGGCTCGCATCGTGGTCGCCAACGACAATGGTTCACTCCGAACAGTCTCTGGCGGAACACACCATGCGAGTGGCTGGTACCCTTCCGTGAAGGTCGGCCGCACACAGCATTATGAGAGCCTGCATCAGCTTGCACTGATCGAGCGGTGCGAGACGGACCCCAATGTCGTCCACTACCAATCAGAGGCTCGCCGCTTCGAATTCATCCTGCGGAGGAAGGAGCGGTACACCAGTGACGTCGACATACTGGACGCCGATGGCCGCCTGGCGGTCGTCGAAGTCAAAGGCGACGATGCGGACCTCCGAGATCCAGAATATCGGCTGAAACTCGCCGGCGTCGCCGAGATTTGCCGCCGGGTGGGCCATGAGTTCCGTATCACCTTCGGTTCCGAAATTTTCGAGAATAGCCGCCACCGCTTCAACGTACGCCTCGCCAGCTCGATGCGCCGCACGGCCATCTCATCGTCGCAGAAGCGGCTCGTCGAAAGCCTCCGCAGCAAAGGCGATGACATGCAGTTGGGCGAATTCGCTGAGCTGATGGCGCCCGGAAATTTTGTCCAAGGGCGGGCAATCACTTTCGCCATGCTGGTGAGGCGCATCGTGTCGCTCGATCTCACGCAGCCTCTCATCGATGAGATGCCTGTCAGCTTTATCTGATCATAGATCAAATACCCCAGGAAGGATTCAACCGTGACCTAGAGTGAAATCATAACTGCCTGACGAACCCGCAGGCACCCATCACAACAGAAGCAATGCCATTCGCAGCGTAGAAATATCTACTGCTGATGGATTTTGCGCGCCCTCAGAATACCCAAATCTCGGGAGAGATACGTGAATTACTTCCCCTATAAGCTCAAACGCAATCAGCTATACAGTATCGAAGGTCAACCCTGTGTTTTTACATCACATGGATATCGCACACGCCTGAACTTCGAACATGCTGCCACAGGCAAGCCCGTCGAATATCTCGATGACGCCGGCGTCGTCCGTCCAATGGACCAGGATCGCTTCCGGACGCTGCTTCAGAACGGTCAATTCTTCCAGATGGCAGACCGTGGGCAGTCGCCGGCCAAGAACAAGATCGCTGAATCACATCTGACGCCTGCCGAATGCGAGGAACTCGACGCCGACAGCGCGCTCCGGCTGGCAACGTTACGGCTGCTCGATCGGAACGGCGTAATGACCGGCGTGAAGGCAATCTCTGAAGGACTTGCCGAGCACTGGACCCCCGAGCTGCACACCAAATATGGCGAGGCACCCAATCCACACACCGTGAAACGCTGGATGCGGGAGCGCGGTAAAGTCGGCGACCGCGATGCTCGTGAGGCCACGAGCGCCCAGGGGCGCCATTGCTATGATGAAGATGGCATCCGCATGGAAATCCGCCAGCGCCTGGCTTTGACTTACTATGCGTCGAAGAAGAGCGTCACCGATATCAATGTGCTGACCAACGCTGAGATTAGCCGCGTCAACGATGGCACTTCGCTCGAATACGAGATGCCTACGGAGCCGCTCCTCCCGGTGAGCCTGAGCACCACATATCGCGACATCAAAATGCTTGAGTGCGAGCAAACGGTCGCTGCCCGCCACGGCAAGCAGGCAGCCTACTCTCGGTGGCGTGGCGCAGGGAAAGGGCATGAGGCGGAGCGTCCTCTGGAATTCGGGCTTATGGATCACACCCCCATACCCGCTCTCCTCGTCATCGACGTGGAACGCGCCATCATTCTGGGCCGCCCGACTTTCTCCGCACTTGTTGATGGGTTCAGCAGGGTCGTGCTCTCGCACATGCTGTCCTTCAATGCCCCATCATACGCCACCGTGTCGGAGTTGCTTCGCCGGTCTGTTCTGCCCAAGATCGTGCCGCCGATCATCAAGAACAAGCACCCTGAAGCCCAGGACGTCTGCGGCCTGTGCAGCACATATCACGTGGATGGCGGTATGGAATTCCGCAGCCACGATATGGAGAGCATGAGCAAGGCGACCGGTGCAACGATCCGCATCAGTGGTCGGAAAAAGCCGCGCGAACGAGCCCTTGTTGAGCGCATCTTCCTCACCATCCACAATTACGTGTCATCGAAGGTGGCCGGCGCCCATCTGCCGATCGCCCTCTCCCGCGAGTATGATTACGACCCCGCCGTGGATGCCGTGCTGACGCTCGACGAACTCGAGGCACTCATCATGTTCGCCATCGCGGTCTATCACACGACCCCGCATGGCGGCCTGAACGAGAAACAGCCTCTGCTCTGTTGGAAACAGGGCACCGCCCAGTACGGGATCGTTCTACCGCGTGACCCTCGCATCTTCGAGAAGGCCCTCCTCCCCAAGATCAATTCGCACCGGCTGACCCACGCTGGCATCGAGTGGAATGGCCTGCGCTTCGGCGATTTCAAAGCCGTGCCTGACCTGCTCGCCGATCTTGTCCCTTTGGAAGGCAAGCGTCAGCGCCTGAAGAATGCCACTGCAACGGTGTCGTTCCGCTATGACCCATACGATCTGCGCAAGATTTGGGTGATCAACCGCAAAACCAATCAGGACGTCGAGTTGTACTGCCAGACGGCCGGCTATAGCGATGAGCCGATCAGCCTGTGGATGCACGAACAGATCCGTGAGAAGGCCAAAGCGGAAGCCGCCGACTTCAACTCACGGGAATGGCGTGACGCCTGCCGCGCCGAGCTTCTCGACGCCATCGACCAGCTGACGCCCGAAGCCAAGGAGCGTGAACGCAAGCTTCTGGCCAAGCTGTACGAAAACAAGCGCATCCGCAGCATCACCGGTGAACTCGCCAGCCTGCAGCGCGAGCGCCCCGAGCCGGTCGATATCCCGATCATCTATGTAGACGTGATCGAGCACGAGATGCACGATGCCGACACCCTGTCTCGTCGCCCCGCTCCACAGAAAGCTGCCCCTACCGCATCTAAACGGCGGAGCAACCGGCAGAAGGCGAAAGCTGCCAATGCCCGAGAGGCGACGCCAGAGGACATGCCAGAGCGCGACCGGCGTGCTCCTGCGCCGCCACCCACCCCGGACGCGTCGACCACCGACCCCGAACCACGCCGTGAACGCAAAAAGCGCTCGAACGACAGCAGCTACTTCTAACCCCTACCCGAAAGGCAACACATGACTACCACCACATCAAACCCGCCCGTTGTACGGCCGAATGAAGCCGCTGCCCGCTCTCAACGTGTGGCAGATGCCCGCAGCGCGTTCCGCCAGATTAAGATTGTTCATCCTCGCCAAGAGGCTATCATTGCAGGGCTGGATGAGGTCCGGCGCTCTGGCATCGCCACCCGTGGCGAGCGGCAATATGGCATCACCCTCCTGGCTGAAAGCGGTTCCGGCAAAACGACAGCAGCCGAACATTTCCGGGACGGCATCGAACGCCTGGGCGAACTTCCCGAAGGCAGCCGGCCCGTCCTGATCGTCAAGCTCATGAGCACTGGCACCGCCAGGTCGCTATTCTCTTCCATCCTGCAGGCCCTGGACGACCCCTTTTATGACCGCGGCACCGAACCCAACCTGCACAAGCGCGCCGTGCAAGCCATCAAACGGGATAACGTGCAGTTGCTCGTCATCGATGAAATCCAACATCTGTCGCGCCGGTCATCGGCGGCAACCCATGTCACGGATAGCCTGAAGACGTTCCTTGATTCTGGCCTTGTTCCTATCGCCTTTTTCGGCACCCACGACGCGGACAAGCTGTTCCACTCCAGCCACGAGTTGAACGGCCGGCTCTTCCCTCCCCTCACGCTTCCTCCCCTTGATTGGTGGGCGGATGACGATCGAGACCTATTCCTGGACTTCGTCGAAGACCTCGATACCGCCATGGTCGACAAGCAGATCATGAAGGTCGCCAGCGGCCTGGTCGAAGAGGACATTGCTCGCCCCCTTTGCCTCGCAAGCAGCGGAATCATCGGCCGCACCTGCCGCATCGTGGAAACGGCGGCGATAAATGTCGTGCGTGAAGGTCGGCATGCGATTACCCGCAACGATCTCGCCATGGCAGTGAACAGCTGGGCCATTGCCCATAGCTTCATCGACTATAATCCGTTCGTGGAGATCGAAGCTTGAGCCAAGTGAAATACCCGCTCGCGCCGATCGCTGGCGAAAGTCTCATGGGCCTTGTCGCCCGTGTGACTGCCGAGAACGGGTATCCGCGGACGGGAACGCTATTGGCCGAGGCTGGCTGGGTTTACGACAACAAGCCGACGGCGGCCACAACCAATGCCGAACATCTACCGGCGCTGGCCGACATTCTGGTGGTGCCATACCCCCAGTTACTCCACCATGCCCACGGCCCAGAAGACGGCAGCGCTATAATACACTGGTTTGGTGGACGCGCATGGCAGAGCGAACTGAGAACCACCATCCGCAGGTACGCACCGGCCAGCCTTGCCCTATCGGCTCATCATCGTGCGATTTGGCAGTTGGCCTCCGTCCCATTCTGCCCGGAAACCTTTCAGATCCTGCGCAGCGAATGTCACGAATGCGGCGTCACCCAACGATGGCGGTATGCCAACGGCATTGCCACCTGCGACCAAGATGTCTGCAGCGCGGACCTGCGTGAGGGACCGGCCGAGTTCATCCCTCTCGAGATGCGCGACAATTTGGGCATCTATGCTGGCCTCTTCAGCCATGATCCCGATGTACGTGCCGCTTCGCGATCACAGTTTCCTGACCCGATTGCGAGTTTGGAGCCGCACGACATTGCCGACTTGGCCTTGAAGCTCTCCCCCTGGCTAAACGACCAACTGCGCGGAAAATGGCTGACCAATCCTGACCTTACAATGGCGGTCGTCAGCGCGCTTCATGACGCTGTAACGCTGCTGCGCCAATGGCCCATCGTTCCAGCCCAGCTACTTCCAACTCCAGGCGAAGGGGACAACTGGTCGAACAAGCTGGGGCACGCCGTCAAGCAAGCCCGGATCGGCCGCTCCTCGCCCCGCGTCAAAGCCCTGTTCGCGATGTTTCTACATGGCCTGCAGCAAGAGCAACCCGATCTCAGTCAAAGCCCTGATCTGACCGACCTCCCGTCGGCCGACGAGGGGAATGACATAATTGGACTGATCTCCGCCAAATCAGCCGTGCGTGTGCTGCGCGAGACGGATACCATCATCGCAAAGCTGCGAGCCGCTGGCGTCTTCAAGCTAACCGACGTGCGAGTTCATGGCGTGGTTCGACCGTTCCATGATCCCGAAGAAATCGAGGAACTGGCACGTACCAAGCCTGACCGTCTGCCTTTGACCGCCGTGTCGCAGTCAACTCAGTTGCCCCGCTATGCCATAGCGCAGTTGATGCAATCTGGATTACTCGCCCCGCTGACCCACCCTTATTGGGAGGCGCGATATGGCGTCCGCAATACCACCACCAAGGCCTGGGCGGCATTCGAGGCAAAAATCCAAGCCAAAGCCGATCCTGCTATAGTTGACGGCATACCGCTACAAATCGCAGCTAGGGCCATTGGCGGTCGCGCCAAGCCTTGGGCCGGCATCTTCGCCTGGCTTCTGGGGCCGGATGGTCGATTTGGTCTGGCCCCCGAAGCGACAGACCTGTCCCACCAGATACTAATCCCGGCCGACCTCATCGACACTTTGCGGATGTTGGAAAACCCGTTGTCCGGCGCCCATGTCGAGGATGAGCTATCAGGCACCGATGCCAGCGAGATACTCAACCTGGCCACCAATCAGTTTCTCAGATTCGTCGCCACCGGCCGCATACGTCGCCAGGGTAAAGCATATCTCGCAGCGGATGTTCTTCAGGCTGCAGCAGAGATCATAGGATCGGTCGAGATCGGCTACAGGATGGGATTGCCTCCCCAGTCAGCACAAAAGTGGGCGCGGAAGGTCGGTTTGCCCACGATACATGATGCGGGCTACTGCCGCATGCGCTTCGCCAACATCATGAAACAAGGCGCTTGGTCAGCCTAGACGACGCCTGCGTCGCGTGAGCGCTCCTCGATCCGGGCCAACATAGCACGCTTGCGCGCTGTTCGGCGCGATCCGCTATTGCGCATGGCATCGGTACGCTCTGGGGTATCGATGATGCCCAAGGCAGCCTTGCGCTCTCGGATTCCCGCTAAAAGGTCTGAGAGGGTGATGATCATACCGCTCCATCCCTTCCGTGGATCCCGGTCCATCTTAGAAATGTGCAGCCCGCCTGCGACATCCCTGCTCCGGTACCGATAATATCCCATGCAAGATGCATGTGCCAGCTACGTCCACTGCCCAGGTGCGATGCCTGACTGCCGCAAATCCGAACCCGCGGTCCTGCTGCAGACCAGTGCAAAAGCTCAACGAGGGTCTCGCCGGGAAATCCGACGATTACTATCGTATAGCCGATAGCGATTGAGGAAAGCATGCCCGGGAATATTCCCCCCGACAAGAAAGCCGCGTTCGAACGTCTCGCAAACCATCTGGATGAGGAATATCCCTATCCCGGGTGTCGCGACGATCTCAGGGATGTGGCCAGCGGCAGCTCTGCCATAATTGAACGCGCATACTGGCGCGATCCCGTGCAAGTCATGACCGGCCACACATGGATGCTCGTCGGCCTGATGATCGGAGTGCTGCTGTGAGGGCCGATCGCATTGAGCGCGAATGGTTTTGCAAGCGCTGCGGTAATTCCGTCCACAAGCTGCAAGGATCATGGGCCCACATACGCAATCAACATAGCCCAAAGTCGTGCGGTCGAAAGCTGACCGACAACGACGTCTATCGGTTGCCGCTAAGCCGAACGGGGGAACGCATCCGCATCCGTGCACGGAATAAACAACAGGAAGCGCAAGATCGCCTGCTCATCGCTAAGCGGCGCTGGGATGAAGCCCGCCGTGAATGGGAGGCAGCCCAAGACGAACTCTATCTTGCATCGGAAGCACTGAAGTCCATAAAGAATAGTCCCCCATTGGACTAGCCTGGCCAGCCCATCGGTTCAATCCAACGCCGCCGATAACTGCGGCGCATAAGCCGCTTTCCGTAAGATTCGAAGCGGC
This sequence comes from Sphingobium salicis subsp. salicis, assembly GCF_049472635.1. NCBI lineage: Bacteria > Pseudomonadati > Pseudomonadota > Alphaproteobacteria > Sphingomonadales > Sphingobiaceae > Sphingobium > Sphingobium salicis. The sequence goes on along the minus strand of NZ_JAYRCS010000001.1, from coordinate 370,506 downwards.
CTGTTCCATATTCAATGCAACCTGTGGTGAAGGGGGTCTGGAATTTGCCCAATCGGTCTGAGACAATTACTCCCGGTCTTGCAGGGAAGCATTACAATGGACTTCAGAGCAATTGAGGAATGGCTGTCTGATGCGCCTGAACGGCACGCGATGCCGAAGGAACGACAGAATGCCACGACGGCTGCCATAGGCGCTGCGGCGAAGACAGCCGCAGCTTCCGGCGTTGAAGCGTTCGATTTGGCGCGGCTGGAGATGGCCACCGGCCCTCAGGCGGAAGAGTATCGCCCTTTCCGGACTTTGACGCTTGCTGAGTTGGTCCGCGCCGCCACTGAAATTCGGACCGTTCAGGACAAGCTTCGCTACCGCGACGCAACGATCGCTGTTGATCCAGCCCTTGAACGCGCGGTCCTGACCCTTGGCGATGCCGGGATGCCTCTCAATGAGCACCGCTTTGCGGCGACCGAACGCGCCTTTGTCCGTGCAGTGCCGCGCGACAATCAGGATGAGAGAGCAGCGTCAATCAAGATGAGAATCGCCACCTGCTGATCCGGCGTAGGGCGTAGCCCGGAGCCGGATCAGCAGGTGGCGATTGCGCCCTTTCTGGGGGCGTTTCTGGTGGTTGCGGCCGGTCAGGTACTCAGAGGCATAACTTCGAGAGAGGGGATGCCGCGGATGCCGGGCCGCCACGTCAACGATCATCAGATGAGGCTCTACATGAAGTTCCGACATACCCATGCCGTGCCGGTGGCCGCTGCAAAGGCCGGGATCAGCACGGCGACAGCCTATCGCATTGAGGGAGATCCTCGGCTTCCATCCCAGAAACAGGCCCAGCGAGAGCGGCGGCGCCCGGATCCGTTAGCCGGGATATTCGAGGAAGAGGTCGTGCCCTTGCTTCAGGCGGCGCCTGGCATCAGGGTGGTTGCCATTTTCGAGGAGATGCTGCGCCGGCATCCTGATCTCGATGCGGGCATCCGACGAACATTGGAGCGACGTATCCGGGCGTGGCGGGCCATTCATGGCCCTGAACAGGAAGTGATCTTCCGACAGACGCATGAACCAGGACGGCTCGGCCTGTCGGACTTCACCGAGATGAAGGATGAGGAGGTAACGGTCGCTGGCGTGCCGCTCGACCATCGCCTCTACCATTTCCGTCTGATGTGGTCGGGCTTCGAACACGCCCATGTCATTCTGGGCGGCGAGAGCTATGTCGCTTTGGCCGAGGGGCTGCAAAACGCCCTGTGGGCCGTCGGCGGCGCCCCGACCGAGCATCGCAGCGACAGCCTGTCGGCCGCGTTCCGTAACCTGGATGCCGACGCCCGGCAGGATCTGACGCTGCGCTATGACGCCCTGTGCGAACATTATGGCATGACGCCGACGCGCAACAACCGCGGCATTGCCCATGAGAATGGCGGGATCGAGAGCCCGCACGGGCATTTGAAGGCGGCTATAAAGGACGCGCTGCTGATGCGCGGATCGCGGGACTTCGATGATCTGGCGAGTTACCGGCACTTCATCGACGAGGTCGTCAGCCGCAAGAACCGCCGCAATGGCCCGCGCATCGACGCCGAGCGTGCGGTATTGCAGCCGCTGCCTGGCGCGCGCACCAGCGATTATGAGGAGACGATCGTCACGGTCACCTCGAGCAGCAGCTTCACCCTTCGCAAGGTGTTCTACACCGTGCCCTCACGGCTGATCGGACACAGGCTACGGGTCCGGCTTTACGATGACCGGCTCGATCTCTTCATCGGCGGCACCCACCTGATGACGTTGCGGCGCGGACGGTCCTTCAACAATGGCGCCCACGGCCATGTGGTCGATTATCGGCACGTCATCCATAGCCTGCGGCGCAAACCCATGGCGCTCCTGAAGCTGGTCTATCGTGACCAGCTGTTCCCAAGGGAGCCGTATCATCAGACCTTTGACCGGCTCATCGCCGCGTTGCCCGAACGGACCGCTTGCCGGCAGATGGTAGAGCTGTTGGCAATGGCGCACGAAAGAGCCTGCGAAGCGGAACTCGCGGAACTGCTGGCCGCTGACGTGGCTGCCGATCGTCTCCCTGACATGGATGCCTTGCGGAAACGCTTTGCTCCAGATCCAGCGGCGCTTCCCGATGTGGTGGTGGAACTGGTCCCCCTTGCCACCTACGATGTTCTCCTGACGGGAGAAGCCGCATGAGCCGGAACGCACCCGCTATCGACGCCCAGCGCCTGAGCCTCATCCTCAACGACCTGCGCCTGCCGGCGATCAAACTGGTCTGGTCCGACTTCACCACGCGGGCCGATAAGGAAGGCTGGCCTGGCGCCCGTCTGCTCGCGGCGCTCGCCGAGCATGAGATCGCAGAACGGGATCGTCGCCGGATCGAAAGGCATCTGGGCGAAGCCCGCCTGCCACCGGGCAAGACCCTCGACAGCTTCGCCTTCGACGCGGTGCCGATGATCTCGCGCGCCCAGGTCACAGCGCTGTGTTCCGGCGATGGCTGGCTCGAAAAAGGCGCCAACCTCATCCTGTTCGGTCCACCGGGCGGGGGTAAAACCCATCTGGCAGCGGCAATCGGTCTCGCGCTGATCGAAAATGGCTGGCGTGTCCTGTTCACTCGCACCTCCGATCTGGTCCAGAAACTTCAGGTCGCCCGCCGCGAACTGGCGCTCGAGGCCGCGATCGCCAAGCTCGACAAATATCATCTGCTGGTCCTCGACGACCTCGCATATGTGACCAAGGATCAGGCCGAAACGTCCGTCCTGTTCGAGCTGATCAGCGCGCGGTACGAACGGCGCTCCACGCTCATCACCGCCAACCAGCCCTTCGGTGAATGGAACCGGGTCTTCCCCGATCCCGCCATGACGCTCGCCGCCGTGGACCGCCTTGTGCATCACGCGACGATCTTCGAAATGAACGTCGAGAGCTACCGCCGCCGCTCGGCGATCCAGCGACAATCACGCGCTGGCCGGCCAGCGACCTTCGCGACAATCAAGTCCACCGAGGAAATGTCGCGCAGCGACAATCAAACCTGCGAGTAGCGCTTGCCAGCGTCAATCAAAGCAGGCACCACATGAACACCGCGACGATCAGTTCTCATCCTGATTGACGCCAGCTTCTCATCCAGATCGCCGCGCTATAGTGCAGAAATCTACGAGGCGGCGAATGGGGCCCTTTCGCCAAATGAAAAGGCCCGGATGATCCTCTACGACGTCGCCACTCAGGAAGAGGCGCGTGGCCTCGAACTGATCGGCCGAGGCGGAGCCCTGAGTGTCAGCCGAGGCATGGCGATCGCCAAGCCCGCTCAGGAGCTCGTATCCAGCATGGGCATCCGAACGCTGGAGAAGGACGGCCTGGGTCAGCAGGACATCGCCATGGCAGCCGTCGGCCGTTATGAGCGAGTGTCAGAATTCCATCGAGCAGGGATCGATTTAGGGGCTACTTTAGCGCGAGCCAGTGGCCCTGGCGCCGCAGCATTAGATGCGCGGTTGGAACGCCTTGCTTCACAAGCGCTAGAGCCAGTGCCCAATGGCCTCGATCGGGAATCTGAAATCACCGGGGGCGATGCGGAGGGAACCTACCTATCTGAGGCAGTTACTCGCGGGATCGCTTCGCAGGCGAGCGACATCAAGTTCGAATTAGTCATCAAGCCGAAAGGCCGCACAGATCCAGATGCAAGCGAACAGCACAGCTTTGCTATGCCTCGCGGTTGAGGCCGCGATTAAAGGCGCAATAGCGCGCGACCAGATGATCATTGAGGCCCCGCGCGCCGACGTCGTCATGCTTGGAAACACACTTCGCGAATGTTCGCGAAATGAAATGAGGATTCGAAATGCCCGATGAAACCATGATCTTCGGCGTCAGCGAAGAGGGCCCGAATGGCGATGCACTGGGCTTCATCGATCTCACCAAGCTGCATGTCGGAAATAAGGTTCATGACGCCTACCGCGCAGCTGTTCTCGAAGCCGCAAAACAGCGACGGGAGGAGGGCTTCGGCTGCGCCTATCTTCCACATGAGGGCATGCTGCTACTCATGCATGAGGTTCCAAGCGAGGCGAAGGTGCCTGACGCCGCCATGCCATTCACGATCCACGGCTTCGCGTCTCTCCTTGCCGACGACTGACAAAAATAGGCACGTCCTCAGCGTAACCTGTTGCTGCACCGGGATGAGGGACCGCCCCCTTTCGGCTAGTCCAAGCCCATCCATCAACCTCGTTTGCCGAAGAACAGGCTCTTGCCATGTTCTCTTTTTGTTCGCATATCGCCGGACATGACACAGCCCGATTCTCTCTGGCTCGCGCAGAGCCTTCTTAACGCCCCTGGGTGGGCACGAGTGGCACTGACGGCGCCAAACGAACGGTTGCGGGAGCAAGCTGCTGTAGAACTGGCCCAAACAATTATCGTGGCCATGGAACGTCAGCCGCCTCACTTTGATCGCAGGCATATGACCCTTCCCCTTTGACGTGGGGGCGAACGTCCCCCTGCGAAACCTCGGCGATTATGCCCACCGAAACGCCAATCTTTTCATCATCTGCAAATGCGGCCACTCAGGAGTAATCGATGCTGAAAAACTCAACCGCTGGTTCCTCGCGCATTGCTGGAACACCGCTATGGAAACCGTCGGATCGCACCTGCGCTGCACGCGCTGTCGGGGACATCCTGAACGATTTGCTCCAACGCCTCGACAGCCAGACCGGCCTGACTGGATGAACAGCGAAGCTAGTTGGAAACGACTGGTTCGGCGCCTGCGCGATTAGCTGAACGGCGGACCTGGTCAGGGCAGCCAAGCATGCAGTTCAGATATGGCAATGGCGAGCTGCCGACCATGATCATGGCCACCCTTGTGAACGACGCCAACAACGCGGTCATCCACATCCAGCAATGGCCCCCCTGACATCCCCGGTGTCAGCATCTGCTGAACCTCCACCATCTTCACCGCGCTTTTGGTTGGCAGGGATGTAACCGCACCAGGTCGGATGTTCAGTCTATCGCCGGGGCCGTAGCCGGGATACCCGATCGCGGTCGTGGCCTCACCTGTCGCGGCCGCCTTGGCGGCGGTCTCGAGCTCATAGAACTCGTTACTTGGGATTGCATGGTCGAGAACCGCCAGATCTCGATTTGGGCAACGATGCTTCACATACGCCGGGAATTTATTCGACGGCTTCGATGGATGATAAAGCTCGACTAGCCCGGACGGCGATACGCAATGTTCTGCCGTAACCAGGCCAACGCCTTTCATGAAGAAAGCCGTGCCTTGGTCACCCCCTGTTTCCCAATGCTCAATCAGCCACACTGATCGTTCTCGTATTTCCTGGGGACTGGGCAAAATGTCGAGCGCGAGCGGCGGGAATGCAGCGTTGAAACGGGATGCGACACTGCGAAAGACCGGGTCAGATGCGCCTTTGATGTATCCCAGCCACGATACCTTGCCTTGCAAGTGCTGGCCGACGTCAGCTTTACCACCATGCGAGGATTTGAATTTTGCCTGGGCGGCGGCCAGTCCCAGCGTTTCAACAGAGTAAAGGGCCGCCCGCAAATTCCTCACAAACCGCCGGTCGACATTGAGAGCCTCGTTAATCCGGATGCCTGTCACGGTGCGGCGCGAATGCTTATCCGCATAGTGAGCCTTGTCTGGGTTCAGCACAAACCCATTACCGCTGAAAATCTGCTTGAGTTTCTCCGACAACAGATCCGGTGAGAAATGCCCTGATGCCGGTGGTGTCGTTTCGAACAATCCCATTAGCGGCTGGTAGCTGGAAAAGCTCAGGTCGTCCGCATAGCGGGTGTAAATGCAACGGGCGTCCTTAGCGAACTCCCGCAGCCTCCTATCCATGCGGAAGCAAACCATATTGGACAAGATCGGACTGCTAGGGGCCCCTTGGGGCAACGTCCCATTCAAGCAGCATATAGTCGCGATCGCCTCCGCAATCTCCCGCTTCATACCAAGCGAGCGCAGCACACCCGTCACACGTCCGTACGAAATGGACGGGAAGAAATCCTTCAAATCCAAGTTGACGATGAACTTGCTGCCCAGATGGGACTGAGCATTGGTCTTCACAGACCGACCGATAACGAACCCGTGAACGGGGTTGCGCCTCCGGTAGAGAGGCGTCAACAAATCGGCGATCTTTCGCTGCAGCATCTTGAGTCGATAATCGGGTGCATTGATAACCCTCGACTTGCCCGACCTCTTCTTGATGTCAAAGTTATGGTACATCCTGCCGGCGTACCACCTAATGACGCTCAGCTCCGCGGGACTGACGCCAAGATAAGCAAGAAAACTTGCTTCAGTCGTCAATTGTGGCGGCAACTTTACGAAGCTCATCGGTCCAAAAATATGAGCCGGTGGCACGGGGTCTCCCTTCCAGTCACCATGAGATAACGGAAAATCATGGCGCGTATGATATGCGCAGACATTAACTCTTACGCCGCAGTTGCTACAGCGCGTATGCGAGGGGAGAACCCCGTAACAAAACTCTAGCAGCATGATTTCTAATGCGAAACGAGTTTTTTAATGCTTCCGCTATTCCGGTGAGAGTTTACTCTTCCCTGCTACGAGAGCGGGCGTCGGAGCAGCTACGAACGCCGCTCGATCGCCTTCAGGACATCGCTGTTCACGCCCCGTTAGGCCGGGCTTTTTATTATGCGCGGTTCTAGCGAATAAGAAGAAATCATGAGACCGACGATCTTACTGACCGCCTTGGCCCTCTCCCTGTCCGCCTGTGGGCCGGTCCACCCCAGATGGAAGAATGAAAGCTCCCACGACATCCGTGTGACCTATTTCAAAGGCACATCGCACTATGGGGTGCTCATCAAACAGGGTCGGGAAAACGTCCCTGTCGCGCCATTCGATTTCCAATCGGTCGAACGGATCGAAATCGAAGATAGCGGCCAGACACAGCGGCTGACCAAAGCCGCCGTGTCACAGATGCACGCTGAGTGCGGCCATGGCTATTCCTGCCGCATTCGATACGGAGACGATCATCAGTTAAAGGTCGCGCCTGGCTAAAAGCTTCAGCTTGCCACCCATCGCACTGACGACATCAGCCGAGAAGTTAGTCAGTCGTCGGTGCGATCATTCGTCAGGCTCTTTGCGCGCAGCTTGGACAGGCGCTGTGGCAAGTCCGCCGAAACCTTACACGCCTCGCCCGGGCGCAGATTGCGCCAACGACGCACTTCCTCACGAGAACGGCCGCAACCACGGCACCAGCCGGACGAGGCGTCAAAACCACAAAGTTCAATGCAAGGCGAGCGCACAGATCGTTCCATCGAATTTATTTGAATACCCTACCCCCCTACCCTATAAGGCATCATCCGACCAGCAGCAATTTGCTGCGTGACACCGAGGCTGCCGAGGGAAAATGGCTCACATCAATGAGAACCGAGACGCGCTACTCGGGCGAATCAAGCGCATCGCGGGTCAGGTTGGCGCAGTAGAACGCGCGCTTGGCGGCAATGCGAATTGCACCGAAGTCCTCCATCTGGTCGCAGCCGTTCGCGGCGCCGTGAATGGGCTTCTCGATGAGATCATCGTCGAGCATCTAGAGTCGCACGTCGCTCGCGACGGCTTGTCGGCAGAAGAACGCCAGCAGGGCGCAGAGGATCTCGTCACGATCATCCGGAGGTACAGCAAGTGAGCACCAAGACCGCCGTGCTGGCCGATACCGGCCATCTGACGCACGAACATATGTTCCTGGCCGCCAGCCATGACGACAATGCCCGCCGGACACTCTGGGTCGTGGTGCTCACCGCCCTCATGATGGTGGCAGAGATTGTCGCTGGTTACACTACTGGATCGATGGCCCTACTGGCTGACGGCTTCCATATGGCCACCCATGCCGGAGCGCTTGGTGTTGCAGCCGCGGCTTATGCCTACGCGAAACGCAATGCTCATAACGGCGACTTCAGCTTCGGCACCGGGAAAGTCGGGGATCTCGCCGGCTTCGCATCGGCCCTCGTCCTGGGCATCATCGCCCTCGCTATCGGCGTTGAGTCCGTCATGCGGCTGTTTGAGCCTATCAACGTCGCCTTCGCGGAAGCCACATGGATCGCAATCCTCGGACTGCTCGTGAACATAGCGTCGGCCTTCCTCCTATCTGGTGGTCATGGACACAACCATGGTCATCACCACCACCACGATCATGGGCATTCGCATGGCCACAGCCATGGTGGCGACAACAACCTGCGTTCCGCCTATATGCATGTTCTCGCTGATGCCCTGACATCGGTGCTGGCAATCGCAGCTCTGTTGGCCGGCCGCTATCTGGGCTGGGTGTGGATGGATCCAATCATGGGCATCGTCGGCGCCATCGTGATTGCGCGCTGGTCATGGTCGCTGATGCGCGACACGGCCGCCATTCTCCTGGACCGCACAGATCGCCACGTAGCCGATGAAGTCCGCGAGTTGGTCGAAACGACAGGCGATGCCCGGATCACGGATCTGCACGTCTGGAAGGTCGGCCCCGAAGCCCACTCAGCGATCGTCGGCGTCGCTGCCCATCCGGGTGTAGATGCGACGGAAATCCGGCGGCGCCTGGTGCCCGTTCATGAGCTCCAGCACCTTACCGTCGAAGTCGCGACAGTGGCATAACCGACAGGAATATCGCAATTTATCCCACATTTTTACGATTCGAGAAAATGTGGGATAAATTTATGACAACATACGATCGGCGCCTCTCACCTGAACGCCAAATCAGATGTACCGTCGATAGTCAGCGCTAACCGACTGCCCCTCCTCCAGATACTTCAGCACCTCGCCGACCTTACGAGCAGCGCGAATGGGGACCGGTAGACGCTGATTCATCTGGGTTGAATTCCAGTTGATCTTGGTCAGCGAAAAGACCTCTTCAGCAATCTGTGCCACTGTGCTGTCGCTGCTAGGATGAGGACATAGGAGCAGCGGCCGCGGCACATACAGGCCTGGATATGTGCCGTAATACGGGATGCTGCCGTTCGTGTAGAGTAACCCTTTGCCGTCCAGCTCGACGAACGTACCTCGCAGAACCGGATAATCGCCATCTCTTAGGATTTTGGCGTCATACGACTCTTGGACCCAGACAAGATCGCGAAACTCGGTTTCTGCTTCGTCGAGCGCGCGAAGGATGCCATCGGCCTCTTCAGCCCGAAAGCGCGATGTTTTCAGAATGATCACCCGCGCTGGCGGATGCTTGTGATGGTCGCGATAGGCTTTGAGCGCGCCCTTCACCAGATCATAGGCGTCGCTTTCGGTCATGTAAGGATGCCGGCCTCGCGTCTCCGTCTGTGCCCGCTTGCCCTTCAAAATGAACCCACGGCCACGTTCGTCGAACATCTGAGCCGCACTGGTCCAAAGCTGTTGGCCGCTGACATCCCGGTAAAAGCTGACCCCGATGTAACAGGCGCGAAACTCGCCTTCCTTCGGCAAACGACGCCACGGGATACGCCCCGTTCCCTTGTAGTAGAGGGTGGTTAGCAGGTTCCAGGTCCGCCCGGCCTGATCCTGGATCTTCCGATCGCTGCTGACCTTCACCTTCCGAGGGATCTTGGCCTTCTCGTCAATGACGTCTTCCCAGATGATCTGGATCGGGAAGTTGAGCGGCATCGCCTTGGCCTTGAGCAGGCCCCGGAAATTAGGAGCATCAGAGCCGCCCGCATCTTCTTGCTCTGTGGTCCCATCGGCATCCGTTTTGGCGTTCCAGACCCGCTCAATGAGGGCAACCGGAAGCGCAACTAATGCGACATCAGGTCGATTTCCGCTGTCATCGATCGCCTGGAGACTATCCATGATGGCATCAACTGCCATCTCAACGGCTTTGCCGTGATGAGGCTCTTTCAGGATGCGATCGATCTGCGCTCTAGTCAGCGTGCTGCAAGCGTCATCGTCAATTTCAAAGCCACAGCGGAAAGGGTTGTTGTTATGAAGGCCCGGAAAATGGGGATTCATGTTTGGATGGCTTTCCGCCTTCGACGCAAAGCCGCTAGCCGCCGCCACCAAGAACTGCTTAGAGCCCTCGACGGTCTTGGCATCGCCTACGACACCTACGCGAATTTTATCGCCCAACGGAGCCTGTAAAGGACCAGCGTCGGTTAGGCCGAGGCGAGGATCCTGATGGCTATGCTGGTCGCCGAACTCGAGCAGCGGCTCGTCGAATATCCGACATTCAAACTTCATCGAACAATGACCCCGACGTCTCACCATCATCTTGCTCTGCGGCCGGCCGCCGTCCCCAGACATCATCCGGTACGGTCGTTGGCAGTTCGATCTCCGGGGGTGGATCAAAGCGCAACACCACTGCTGGCCCGACAGGCTCGGCGAACAGATCGGTGCCACCTTCCTCATTCTTTGTGAGGAAACGATGCCACATGATCACCTGCCCCCGTATCGCCGCATTATTTTCCAAACGCTTCTTCCCCGACAGCAACGCGTCGGGGAATGGATGGCGATAGTAGCCGTTTGTCGTGAAGTGGTAGGTCGGGCTGACCATCAAGAACCACTGATCCATCATGCACTCGAATTTGGGTGCAAAGGCGTGATGCCGCACGAAGCCGACCTTGTCTTTCACCTTGGTGCTCATGATGACGTTCACCACGTCGGCCTTCGTCTTCACCTTGGCGGACTGATAATGGAACGTGCGAGGCTGGCTGTCTTCAAGCGCCCTGACATAAAACACCCGACCATCTTTGTCCCATGCCAGGTCGTCCTGCATCTGGTGCTGGAGCGTCTGACGCAACAGGAACGCGAAGTTGTTCTGCTCGTCGATGTCCTCATGATATCCGATCATGCGGGTCTCGACGGCTTCCACCTGGTCCAGATCGACTATGGCGCCAGTCACCGCTTCGCGGGGATCATGGAACGACCAAAACGTCCCATCCTTGATCACCCAGTCGTACCGCACCGTTTCACCCGTGTCGTACATCTCTTTGATCGCGCTTTTGCGATCGAAAGGGGTGCTCGCGACGAATATCTCGGCCGGCAGTTTGATCGGCAGCAGGTTGACCAATGCGGTTTCACCACCGCCCAACGGCGGCACATAGTAGCCAAAACCGTTGATAGGGACCGTCAGGGCCGCAAGCCTATCAAGAGATGACTTGTCGAGAACGTCCCGAGCCTTATCGAAAGTGAGGCGGCGCTGCTCAACGCCTGGTTGCGACTGAACCTGAGCCCAATAATGGCTATCGTCGCTTTCGCGATACATCACCACGATGACCGGCAAATTGGACGTCTTCCAATATTGAAGGTCTTTCACGTCGAGGAGATACGTAAACCCAGTTTCCGTCTCGGACGTGTATTTACCAGCCCTGGTCGACTTAATCTGGACGGCGATCATCCGCGCTGTCGGCTCACCCTCAATCATGACCTCAGCTAGCCCGTCGATACCGGCTTCCAGTCGACTGCGATGGTCAAACTGAAAGCCCATGGACAGGAACCGCTTGCGAACGGCCGCTTCTCCCAGCTCGCCAATGAGCTGATTATCGGTGATCTTCTTCCCCATGAGCCAATGATAGAACATCTTGGCAACGACGCTACAGTGATTTTCGGCTGCGACGTCCCTTTTCTTGCCGAAAACTGTGGATATCGATCATGTTACGATATGCCACTGGAGAAATCGTATCAAAGCTTACCTACACTTCCAATATCCATGCCATCTTAACGGACATGATCGGTTCAATTTCCGATCACGTCCGTCAGGGATGCTTGCCGCCTTATAGCCAGCGCACCCGGCCCGTTGACAGCTCGTACACAGCGCCCACGACCTTCAACTCTCCACGATCTTGCGGCTCTATCAGCATCGGCTCCGAAAACTTCTGCAGACGTTCGACCATGCGCCGGACGTTTTCCTCGACCGCGGTATCGACCAGCTTGTCTTCGCCAACGTTGCGCTGAGCCGCCAAAACGGCCGGCACGATCGGCTCGATCATACGAGCGATGCTGCCCGGAAACCGTGTGTCCTTCGTCACGACGTCGGCGGCTGCCGCAACGGCACCGCACTTTTCATGCCCCAGCACGACGATGAGCGGCACCTTCAGCACGGCCACCGAATATTCGATTGACCCCATGCCGGCGGTGTCCACGTTGTTACCGGCAGTCCGGACAATGAACAGTTCGCCGAGGCCGGCGCCGAACAGCTGTTCTGGGCCAACGCGAGAGTCCGAACAGCCCACCAGCGTCGCAAACGGCTGCTGACCTTCTGCCAGCGCCAAGCGCCGCTCGCGTGACAAGTCGGCCGGCACCGGCGCATCGGCCACGAAAGCTTCGTTGCCATCGACCAGGCGCTGCAGGGCCTCGTCCGGTGTCGGTTGCGTGTTGATTACGCTTGCTGTTGCCACTTCATACTCCTTCAAATGAATGGGGGCGCAAGGCAGATAGGAACCGTCTGTCGCCGGCGCCCAACTCGATCGTAACGATTGATTTCCGCCCCTTTACGGCCTGTTGGAGGGTGTAACGGCTACGTCCGGCCTTTGATCCCCTACCCTACCACTGCGTTCCCGCCACAGGAGGAAGCGGCCCCGGGCTCTTCCGCCCCAAAGACTCCAAAAGGTCGATTTCGATCGTCCGACACATCGTTGATAGCGGCACGTCATGGACGGTGTTGGCAAACGGGTCCGTCAGATCCTGCCCGATCCGCAACGCAGCCAGGAAGATCATCCCGATCAGGGTCGATCCTATCGGTGTGTAGAGATCCAGCGTCTCTACCAACGAGATCGGTAACAGCACGCAGAACAGCCGCGTGAAGAAGTTCGGCATAAACTCGAAGCCGCTGGGCAGCGGCGTGTTCTTGATCCGCTCCATGCCACCCTGGGCATTGGCGATGTCGATCATCACTCGTTCGAACAGGGACTGCTGGATGGTGTCGATCTTTCCATCAGCCCGCGCTCCAGACACGATGCGAGACATGTCCTCGAGCAGCGCGTTGGGGCGGTTCGTACGCTCGGCAGCGACTTCGGCCGCCTCCTTGCCCGCCAGCCGCTCAATATCCTCTGTCGGATCCTGCCCCCGCAGCCGGCACCGCATCGCGTGCGCGAAAGAGATCTGCCGCAGCACAATGGCCTCCGCTTCCGGGCCAGCTGGCAATACATTGCGGCACAACCGGGCAATGCTGCGCGATGCATTGATCAAGGCGCCCCATAAGGTGCGCGCCTCCCACCAGCGGGCGTAAGCGGCGTTCGTCCTGAAGCCGAGAAACAAAGCTATGGCCGTGCCGAACAGTGCGACTGGCAGCGCGGGCTCCTTGATTGGCATGAACCGGTGGAAGATGGTGACTGCCACATCCCAAGCAAACAGGATGGTCAGTGGCTTCCAGATTTCGAGGATTATCTGCTGCAGGCGGGGACGCGCTCCGACGATCATCGCGGTGCTCCATTGTCTATGATGTGAGAGGTGTAGCGCCCAATTCTTAAAATCAGGGGGCCACCAAGGATTCAGGCTGACGAGCGCCTGTTCGGTTCAGGATGTCGAAATTGCCCTCGGCAAAGAAGCCTACATGCACCGGCCCGGGCGATAGGTTGTTCCAAGACCATTCGTACAAGCTGCCATGCTGGGGGCGTAACTCCCCCCGCTGAGCGCCTGAAGCAATCGTATCGGCAAGAATGGAGCCCTGGTGCCCATCTTCCAGGCGAAGGCGATAGCGGACCTTCGCCCCGAGACTGTCGCTCACGAACCGTACGGTCCCCTCGCCCGCCACATAGACTGCTACCCGCTGCGTTTCGCCCGGCCGGATCGTGAAGTTCATACGCTTCGCGGCGGGAGGATCATTGGGCAGTGCGTGCAGTACGCCGGACACCACCCACACTCCCACGACAGCGAGCGCGACGCATATCAATATGCCTGTCCCGACGAAGATGGCGTCGAATCGTCCGATCCTCACGTCGCGTCTCGATGGTGGCCCGCGCCCTGCTCAGGCACGGACCGGATCCCGATATGCCAGAAGCCGCAGCGCGTTGATGACCACCAACAGAGTCGATCCTTCATGAAGGGCGACAGCCGGTCCGATGCCAAGACCCAGGATGGTCGCCGGTACGAGGAAGGCGACGACACCCAGGCTGACGAACACATTCTGCCTGATAACCCAGCGCGTGCTCCGGCTGAGGCCCACCGCAAACGGCAGGTGCGACAGATTGTCGGCCATGAGCGCCACATCGGCTGTCTCCAAAGCAACATCTGAGCCGGCTGCGCCCATGGCGATACCCACGGTTGCGGTCGCCATAGCTGGTGCATCGTTCACGCCGTCGCCGACCATGGCGACCTTGGTCTCGGCTCGCAGCTTCTTGATGGCCTCGACCTTGTCTTCAGGCATGAGATCGCCCCAGGCTTCATCGATCCCGACCTGCTTGCCTATGGCATCAGCCACACGCTGGTGATCGCCCGAGATCATGACCATCCGCTTGATGCCGATCTCGCGCAGGCGTTCCAGCGCCGCGCGGGCTGCTTCGCGCGGCGTATCCAGAAGACCGATAGCCCCCATATCCCGCGAGCCGCTGCGCACGACCATGCTGGTCTGTCCTGCCTCCCGGAGCGTCTTGATCGCAGCATCCATCTCGGTGGACAGCGGGGCGATGCCATCGCTGCCGAACATCTCGGCCTTGCCAATGAGAACTTCGTCCTCACCGACAAGAGCCGAGATGCCGCGCCCCGTGAGGCTTTTCAGATTTTCAGCCTCCGGAACTGGATGATCGCCAATATGCTCGCGCCCATCTCGCGCAATTGCCTGGGCCAAGGGATGGTCGCTGAGGCTTTCTACAGCCACCGCCAGCGCCATCAGCTCGTCCCTGGTGACGCCAGGCGCCGGGATGATCTGCTGGATGCGCGGCTCACCCATCGTCAGCGTGCCGGTCTTGTCGAACGCGATAGCGTCGAGCGAACCCAGCAATTCGAGCGGGGCACCGCCCTTCACCAGGACGCCGCCACGCGCTGCACGGGCAACACCCGACAGCACGGCGCTCGGCGTCGCGATGGCCAGCGCGCAGGGGCTGGCGGCCACAAGGACGGCCATCGCCCTATAGAAACTGTCGCGGAAAGGCTCGTCGACGACGACCCATGCGAACAGCAACAGGAACGCCAATACAAGCACCGCAGGCACGAAGAAGCGCTCGAAACGATCGGTGAACCGCTGTGTCGGCGATTTCTGCGTTTCCGCTTCGCTGACCATCTTCACGACCTTGGCGAGCGTGCTTTCGCTCGACAGCCGCGTGACCTCGATCTCGATCAAACCGCTGCCATTGATTGTGCCGGCGAAGACCCGGCTTGCTGCCGCGACACGGTCGGGATTGGTTCGGGCCGCCTCAGGGCTTTCTACAGGCTCCTTATCGACGGGGATGCTTTCGCCGGTAACCGGCGCCTGATTGACGGCAGAGTTCCCCTTGATGACGAAGCCATCGGCCGCGATGCGTTCGTCCGGCTTGATGATGACGACATCACCGAGGACCAGTTCCTCGACCGGCACGACACTGGAGCCACCATCCATGCGCCGAACAGTGGCCGTCCGCGGCGCCAGTTCGGCCAGCGCTTCGATTGCACGCTTGGCGCGGCCCATGGCGTAGTGCTCTAGCGCATGCCCCAGACTGAAGAGGAACAGCAGCAAAGCACCTTCGGCCCATGCCCCAAGAGCGGCCGCACCTGCTGCTGCCACAAGCATCAACGTGTCGATCTCGAAGCGCTTCTGGCGCAGATTTTCGATAGCCTCACGCACGGTGTAGAAACCGCCGAAGACATAAGCAGCGATGAAGAGAGCGAACGGAACCCAGGCGGGTGCCTGCAGGAACGTCTCGATGAGGTAACCCACGCCCAGCGCGCCGCCGCAGGCCAAAGCGAAAATCAGCTCGGTGTTGGGTCCAAGCAATCCGCCGTGCCCATGATCATGGTCGTGCTTCTCGCCAGCCGGGTGATCGTGATCCTTGTCATGGTCATGTGCCGACGGCTTCTTGTCCGGAGCGGTGAGAGCCCTCGGGCTTACACCTGCATCGCGAAGCGCCGTAAGAATTCCATCTTCCGAAGTGAGCATACGATCGAACTCGACCCGCACTGTCCCAGGAAGAATGGCTTCGGCTTCGAGCACGCCTGACAGCGCGCGAAGCGTTTCGCCAATGGACCTGGCCCGCCTCTGGTGGCCGATGCCGTCGACCTCCCACACCACATGGCCGATGCGCTCTGCGATCTGCGTCCCCGCCGCCTTCGCCAGCTCCCGGATACGCGGAAGTGAGATCGCGTCCGGATCATAGTGGATGCACAACTGCGGCAGTGTACCGGCTGGCTCCTTCGTTACATGCACTTCAGAGACGCCGGGACGGCTTTCGATCAAGGATATCAGGCGCGAAACGCAGCCATCAGCCGTGTCGATGACTTCGGGGAGCAGCAGGGGGACATCGAGGCGGAGTTTTTCAATCATGACCATCATCCTGGTTGGGGCACGCTATCTTCGGTAAAAGCAGTTACCATCAGGGTGGATGCAGGCGTCCCTGCTTGCTGATCGTCCGAGTTCTCCTGCAGATCAGCGGTTTCTGATCCGCGCGTACCAGCTTCAACGTGTCTACGCCGGTCAGGCTGACGTTCAGCTTGTTGCCGACATAGGTCAGGCCCGTGTCGGGCGCGGTGAGCCGGATAGGCTTCTGATCCGGTAGGATGGCCAGATCGAGTGTCAGTCCGTCGACCAGGAAATCCCCATCGAGCTGGGTGCCATCCTCGCAGACATAGAGATGCTCGCCTACTAACGCTGGCGTTGAGTTACGATCATGGCGACTTTCATCACCGCCGCTATTCTGCTGGCATCCCATCAGGCTGAGCATCAGGGCTCCTCCAGTCAGGGAGAGACGGCTCAAACGATATTGTTTCAGGCGCATATTGTTTCCCGGATCCGGAGGATAAACTGTCGCCATGGACGGCGAGGGAAGCCGCCCATGGCGCGGGCCGTTCTCACACACAGGGGTAGGTGCGGCGGCCAAGCTGGTCATCAGTCGAACAGTTCCCGCAGGAAGCCCTTGCGACGACCATGATGGCCGCCCCGAGATCCGTGGCTATCGCCACGATCGCTTCCATGCTTTGAGCCGAACACACCCAGCGTGCCTTCACGCCGTTCGGCCGGCTGAGTTTCGCTGATGCTGCGTTCGATGATCTTGTCGAGTTCACCACGGTCGAGCCAAACCCCGCGGCACTGGGGACAATAATCGATCTCGATACCCTGCCTTTCGCTCATGAGGAGGTCGACTTTGCAGACCGGACAGGGAAGTCCATTCGAAGAAGTACGGTTCGTCATGTCAGACTTCCTTGGTTTCTGGGCGACCTTTGGCCTCCCGAATTTCGCTACGAGCGTCCTGAAGGATTTCGACCCCGCCCTTGATGGCGATCAGCGCAGTCGCGACGCCGACAAGGAGATCCGGCCAGTTTGTGCCGAGCCACCAGACCAGCACGCCTGCGATCAGTATCCCGCCATTCGAGATGAAGTCGTTGAAGCTGAAGGTGGTCGCAGCACGCATGTTGACGTCGGGCTGCTCAAGCCGTTGCAGAAGCCTCAGGCAAATGAAGTTTACGACGGCTGCCACTGCCGACATCGCCATCATCGCCGTGCCGATGGGCTCGCTGCCATAGACATATCGACGACCGACATCGATGAGGATGCCGACTGCAAAGACCAGCAGCATGGAGCCGGAGAACATTGCCGCCCTGCTCTTCCACAAGAGTCCCCGGCTCAAAGCTACAAGGCTCAGCGCATAGACGAGAGCATCCGACAGATTGTCGACGCCATTGGCGATGAGCGCGCTGGAGTCTCCAGTGAAGCCCACGACAAAGAAGGCAACAGATATGAGGACATTCAAGATCAGCACGATCCAGAGCGTTTTGCGCTCCATCCTCTGATCACCGGCAGGTTTGGTCTCAACCATCGCTCTTCCCCCTGCCCTTGATCACGCTGAGCGAGCGCCGCTTGTGGCGATTGGCTGGAGAGACTGCGCGGACCGTGCGCTTCACCGCCGCCATGAAACTCGCGTCCTGCGTTCTCATTTGACGGCGAAGGCCTGTAGCTAGCGGGCGTGCCAACAATCCAAGGATACCCTTGCATTCGAAGCTATGCCGGACATGCAGACCGGTCTCATCCTCATAAATTTCATACCCCTCTTCGATGCTGAAAAGCGGCAATGTGGCTGCTCTCCAGCGGATGATATCGGGCTTATCATTGGCTACAATTCTGGCTTCCAGCGATGCCTGCTTGCCCATCAGCGTCCAGGTCATGTCGATCTTGTTCCCAAGTTCGACGACCCCCGCGCCAAAGCGATAGTGGGGATGCCATGCTTCATAGCGATTGAGGTCGGCCAACAGCGTCCACGCCCGCAAACGCGAGATCTGAGGACTGAACATGGTTTCCTCTCTCATCGGTCTGATCCTTTCCTTCGATCAGGAAGAGGCGGGAGGGCAGTTGCTGCCCTCCCGTCACATCAGTGCTGCGGTTGAACAGACGGGGAGACCTCGATCTCTGGATCATCCTCCTCGTCCATCGTCGTGCGGCCGTATCGCGCGTAGAGCGTCGGCAGGACGAACAGGGTCAGGAGCGTCGCGGAGATCAGGCCGCCGATTACGACCGTCGCCAGCGGCTTCTGGACTTCGGCGCCAGCACCACTGCCCAGGGCCATCGGCACGAAGCCAAGGCTCGCAACCAGCGCCGTCATGACCACCGGCCTCAGACGCTGAAGCGCGCCCACCCGAGCGGCTTCGGCGCGGTCCATGCCGGTTCGCATGAGATCCTGAATGGAGGACACCATGACGAGGCCGTTCAGGACCGCGATGCCGGACAGCGCGATGAACCCGACCGCTGCGGAGATGGAGAAGTCCATGCCCCGCAAGAAGAGGGCCAGCACGCCACCCACCAGAGCGAGCGGAACGCCGGTGAACACGATCGCTGCATCACGGACCGACCCCAACGCTCCATAGAGGAGCAGCAGGATCAGGACAAAGCAGGCCGGGATCACCAGTTGCAGGCGTTCCTGAGCCGATGCCAGATTCTCGAACTGGCCACCCCATTCGAGATAACTGCCTGGAGGAACACGCATTTCCTTACCAATGGCAGCCTGCGCATCTGCGACCACGCCGCCGACGTCACGCCCACGCACGTTCGCCTGGACGACGACGCGACGCTTGCCGTTCTCACGACTGATCTGGTTGGGACCGTCAACGACGCGGATATCCGCCACGCTGGCCAGCGGGACAAACTGCCCGCCCGGAGTCGGCACCTGAACCTGGCTCAGCAGCGATATGTCGGCGCGCTGCGCTTCGGAAAGACGGATCACCACCGGGAAACGGCGGTCGCCTTCGAAGATCATGCCCGACTGCTGGCCGCCCAGCGTTGCGTTCACGATGTCCTGCACGTCCTGAGCGGTAACGCCGAGGCGGGCCATGGCATCGCGATTGACGCGGATGTCGAGCATCGGAAGGCCCGTGGTCTGCTCGACCTTCACGTCAGCCGCCCCCTGCGTGCGGCGCAGGACGCTGGCGATCTTCTCCGCCGTCGCATTCATCGAGTTGAAGTCGTCGCCGAAGACCTTGACCGCGATATCACCGCGCACGCCGGCGATGAGCTCGTTGAAGCGCATCTGGATCGGCTGAGTGATCTCGTAGGCGTTGCCCGGGAATTTGGCGAGCTCACCCTCGATCCGAGAGATGAGTTCCTCCTTCTTCAGGCTGGGGTCCGGCCATTCCTTCCGGTCCTTGAGGATGACGAACATGTCCGTGGCATTTGGCGGCATCGGGTCGGATGCCAGTTCGGCCGTACCCGTCTTGGAGAAGACGAACTTCACCTCCGGCTGCTTCGACATCATCTGTTCAAGCGGCACCTGCATCGCCTGGCTCTGCTGTACCGACGTCGCCGGAATACGCAGGGCCTGGATCAACAGGTCGCCCTCATCGAGCTGCGGCAGGAAAACCTGTCCCAGAGACATGAAGGCCAGGATTGCAAGGACGAAGCCGCCGACACCCGCGCCGACAGTGACGACAGGCCGCTTCATCGCCCGGTCGAGACCGGGTTCGTAGCGGGCCTTGAGCCAGCTCATGATCCGTCCTTCCTTCTCTTCGATCCGCTTGGACAGCCACAGGGCGATCGCGGCGGGAACAAAGGTCAGGGAGAGGATAAAGGCGCAGACCAGCGCGATGATGACGGTAAGCGCCATCGGCACGAAGGTCTTGCCCTCGACACCGGTCAGGGTGAGGAGCGGCACATAAACGAGGATGATGATCGCCTGGCCATAGACCGACGGCTTGATCATCTCCCGGGCAGCAGAAGCGACCGTATCCAGCCGTTCCTTCACGGTGAGCAGACGCCCTTCGTGATGCTGATGCTCAGCCATGCGTCGCAGGGCATTTTCGACGATAATGACGGCGCCATCGACAATGAGGCCAAAGTCGAGCGCGCCAAGGCTCATGAGGTTCGCTGACACCCCGGCACGCAACATGCCAAAGCCGGTCAGCATCATGGTCACCGGGATGATGACGGCGGCGATCAGCGCGGCACGGAAGTTGCCGAGCAGCAGAAACAGCACCACGATGACAAGGACCGCGCCTTCGCCCAGATTCTTGGCGACCGTCTTGATGGTCGAGTTCACCAGCGCCGTACGGTTCAGCACAGGCTGGACGATTACGTCTGGCGGCAGTGAGGCGTTGATCTCCTCCAGCCGGTTGGCGACTGCGGTCGCGACGGTGCGGCTATTCTCGCCGATCCGCATGATGGCGGTGCCGACGACGACCTCAGTTCCGTTTTCGGACGCCGACCCCATGCGAATCGCCTGACCGGTACGAACAGATGCAACCTGACCAAGGGTGATGGGTACACCTTCCCGGGTGGCCACCACGATCTTGGAAAGTTCGTCGGCGTTACGGACAAGAGCGTCCGCACGGACTGCCAGACCTTCGCCATTGCGATTGACGAAGCCGCCACCGACGCTGTTGTTGTTGCGTTCGAGGGCTGTGCTGAGCTGCGTCAGCGTGATCCCCATCGAAGCCAGGCGCTGGACGTCGGGCACGACGAGGAACTGCTTGGCATAGCCGCCAATCGAATCGACGCCGGCCAAGCCCTGAGTGTTCTTCAGCAGCGGCGAAACGATCCAGTCCTGCGCGGTACGCAGGTAGGTCGCCTTGTCGGTGTCGTTCGTCAGCCGTTCGCCTTCCGGCGTGATGTAGCTGCCATCGGGCTGCATGCCGGGTTCACCCGGCTGGTGCTTGTCGTCCTTGCGATGCTCCAGACGGACGGTCCACATATAGACCTCGCCCAGACCGGTGGCGATCGGGCCCATTTCGGGCGTTACGCCATCGGGCAAGTTCTCGGACACGCCTGTCAGGCGCTCGCCGACCTGCTGGCGGGCGAAAAAGATATCCGTCTGATCGGAGAAGACCGCCGTCACCTGCGCGAAACCATTGCGGCTAAGCGAACGGCTATATTCGAGGCCCGGAATGCCGGCGAGCGCAGTCTCGATCGGGAACGCCACCTGCTTTTCGACCAGTTCGGGCGAAAGCGCGGGCGCACGGACGTTGATCTGCACCTGATTGTTGGTGATGTCCGGCACTGCGTCGATAGGCAGGCGAGACAGGGCGGCGGCGCCGATCACGGCGGCAATGGCGGTCAGCAGCAGGACGAGCCAGCGCTTGTGAACCGCCCATGTTACGATTGGGGCGATCATCGGCTCAGTCCTCCGCGGCTTCGCTCTTGCCGAGTTCGGCCTTGAGCGTGAAGCTATTGACGGTGGCGATCTCCTCGGTGCCCTTCAGGCCCGACTTGATGATCACGCTGTCGCCGGCACTGTCGCCCAATTGGACGGCGGTTGCCTGGAACCCGGTCTTGGTCCGGACGAAGACGACCGACCGGCTCTCTTCCGTCTGCACGGCAGTCAGCGGCACACGGATCGCGCCATCGCCGCCGCTGCCGGTGAGCGCGACCGATGCCGTAACCGGCTCGCCGACGCGCCAGAGGCCATCACGATTGTCGAGAGTCGCGATGACGGGAACCAGTCGCGTATTGGCATCGAGCGCCGGCGACACGAACGTCACCTTCGCGGTCGCCTGTCGACCAGCTGCCTTGATATTCACCGTTGCGCCCGGACGCACCCGGCCCGCATCCTGCGGCTGCAGGTTGAGCGAAAGCGACACGCTCGAAAGGTTGGCGACGCGGAACAATTCAGCATCCGCCGCGACCGTCTGCCCCAGCACCACGCTGCGGCCGATAACCTGACCCGACATAGGCGCCACGATGCCGATGCGATTGAGGCCGCCGCCACCCGTGCCCGCAGCAGAAACCTGCTGCTGCGCCAGACGAAGGGCGATGCGGGCTTCGGTCGCTGCGGTGCGTGCAGCGATGAGATCCTGCTCAGGCGAGACGCGCTGCGAAAACAGACGCTGTTCGCGGGCGAGATTGCTGTTCGCCAGAGACAGCCGTGCGCGAGCAGCTTCGGTCTCGGCGTTGAGCGAGGCGGCCTCGCGGCTCTCGATCACGGCAAGCGTCTGGCCGCGACCGATCGACTGCCCAAGGTTACGGGTCAGCGAAACCACGCGGCCACCGATCGCGGCCGATACCACCTGCGTGCCCTGAGGGTCGCCATCGATGGTAGCGGGGAGCTCGATCGTGCCCGAGCCGCCCATCATCGGGCGCGCCGTCTGAATGCCAGCCGATGCGATCTGATCGGCCGAGAGCGTGATCTTGCCCTCTTCGGCTTTATCCCCTGTCTTTGCTTCAGCAGCGGGCGCCGCCTCGTTGGTCGGGTTCTCCTCGGCACCGCTTCCGCAAGCGGCGAGCGCCAGCATCAGGGACAGGGGCAAGGCGGCGTAGATGATCTTCTTGGATGTCATGGATCAGTTCCCCTGTTCCGGCGCGGGCGCTGTCAGGCGCTCCAGTTGCGCGCGGGCATTCTGATAAGAGGCAAGTGCGTCGATGGCGGCGAGGCGCGTCTGGGCCAGCGTGCGTTCGGCATCGAGCAGATCGAGCTGGCCGAACTTGCCTTCGCGATAGCCGATGCGCGCAATACGGGCTGCTTCCTGGGCCGCCTCAAGGGCAGGACCAATAGCCGTCTGTGCAGTGACTGCGGCATTCGATGCCGATGTCTGCGCGTCGGTGATTGCCTGCTCGACATCGAGCACTGTCATCCGCTTCTGGGCTTCCACCTGATTGCGCTGCGCGCGAGCCTGCGCGACAGCTGCCTTGCCCGAATTGAAGATCGGGATCGGCATCGTGACCGTGAAGATCAAGGCCGTGTCGTTGGTGGCTGACAGCCTGCGTAAACCGGGGCCAGCTTCGAGATTGGGGACTCGTTGAGAATTGGCGAGTCGAACATTGGCATCAGCCACGGCAAGGTCCGCATCTGCGGCCGCCAGGGCCAGCGTACCTACCGCGCTCGGTGGGACTTCGGGACCATAACCACGTGGCAAACGCTCCAACCAGGCCGTATCGAGCGGTCCGCCCATCGGTTGCCCAATCCGACGCTCGAGATTGGCGCGGCTGGCCTGTGCCAGCCGGATAGTCCGAACCAGTTCGGCATCGGCGTTGATCTTCGCGACATTGGCGCGCTGCTCCTCGATTGGAGAGGCCCGCCCGGCCTTTACCCGTACACTCGCAGCGTTCGCGGCGTCGCCGGCTATGCGCGCCTGATCGCGCGCCGTCTGGACACGCCGTTCGGCAGCAGCCGCTTCGATATACAGCTGCGTGACCTGCAGCCTGATGTCTGCCTGCGTGATCGCCGAGACTAGCAGCGCCTTGTCGGTCTGGGCATTAGCGACCGCGATGCGTGCGGACCGCTTGCCACCCAGTTCTATGGGAACAGCCATGCTGACCGTCGACTCGGCGCTACCAACGCCGCGATACGGTCCGCTTCCTGCGATATTCTCCACCTGCGTCTGCACGGTGGGATTGGGACGAAGACCAGCGACGGTACGTGCGGCGCGGGCCGCTTCGACATTGGCCTGCGCGGCTTCAGCCGCCGGGGCGCTGCCACCAGCGGCGGCAACCGCCTGATCAAGCGTATAGGGTGATGCCCCCGCTACCGCAGCGGGCATCTCCTGTGCCTGCGCCACAGCGACGCAGGACACGGCAGCCAATAAGGCTGCAATGGATCGGAACATGAATAGGAATCCTGAACACGAGTCATGGACGACCGGCGGCCTGAATTCAGGCGCAACGGTCCACTATGGCTCTGTCAGGCTATGGGTGGGCGTAGGTCGGGACCGATGGCCCAGCGCTTGGACGGGATCGGCGCAGGAATGAACGCAGGAGCGTTCACCGCGGAGGGGAGCATATCATCGCTGGCCGAAGCCGGCACAAACGCCGGAGCGCCCTGACAACCACCATGATGGTGCGGCATGCCCTTGTCGGCATCACCCTGCGTCTGGTCGGCATCGCCATCGCTATGCACGTAACCGGAGCATTCGATCGTGGGCGCCTGAGCGTTAGGAACTTCCTGAGCATGCACCATCGTCGTCGTCAGCATGGACAACGAAATCAGGCAGAGCAGGAAACGTCCCAAGCGGCGCATGACAGGCTACATAGTAGGCTTTCCGCAGAATGTCATCTGCAAAAGTAAAATCGCGGCATATTGGACTGTTTCTGAATGTTACATCAGATCATTGTGCCATGATAGCGCACTGATACACCATATCATCACGGATTAACTTTACCTAAACTATGATGCGATCGAATATACATCATGGCGCCGATAAGTATCATGCGAATAAATTTACATACCAGCCCAGACACAAGGCGCAATTTGCCAAAATAGCCAACCCCCGTCTTATGGGCATTACAGAACCATCGGAATAACACAGCACATCAGGCAGAGGCTTTGTGAGGCCGCTTCATCGGCAATGCCTACATGGACCTCAGAAGCGCTCCGTCATTCGTCATCATTGATATGATGCCGCTGAGCGCCGAACGTGTCCGCGATCTACCCCGGACCTCGCCGCGATCTTCGTGAATCTGATTTGTCGGCATGGCCGCCAGCGACACTTGTCCGCCAGCAGACCCCTTTGCCGCGCCCATAAAACAAGGATCGGAGCAGAAGTTGACAATGCCCCCCTTCCAGAGGAGCAGAAGTTGAAAATCAGCCGTGATCCTCTGATGACAAAAGCACCGGAAACTCTGGGGGGTCAGGAGCAGTCTTGCTGACAACCGACACGAAAAGATAACTCGGGGTCGCCAATCAGGCGCGACTTGCCACTTTGGCGAGGCGCAGCGGCGGAGTCGCGACGCTCAGGTCCACGCCCGATTCAACCGACATGCGATCGCGCCCCTTGCGCTTGGCGTCGTAGAGCGCGCGGTCTGCTCGATCGAACAGATGCGGCAGTTCCTCCGTGCCCGTGATGCTGGCCGCCGCCCCGATGCTGGTCGACACTTGCAAACTCGCCCCGGCGACACCCGCCCCGCTCTGCGCGAAACGATGGCAGATGCGGCGACCGAGCGCCGGCAGATTTTCGGGCGGAAGGCCAAAGAGCAGAACGGCGAACTCGTCGCCGCCCAGCCGCGCCACCAGTGCATCGGCGGGCACGCAATCCGTCAATATCCCGGCCAGCGCCGACAGCAGCCGGTCGCCGGTGGCGTGACCAAAGCCGTCATTGACCGCCTTGAAATGATCGACGTCGCACAGCAGCAGCGCCACCGGCTGGCCGGCCCGCCGCGCCAGCGCCATCCCGGCGGCCGCCTTCGCCTCGAACGCGCGGCGATTATAGGCGCCGGTCAGCGAATCCCGCTCCGCCAGCGCCGTGATCTGCCGTTCGCGCCGGTGCCGCACCGCCGCCAGCATCAGCAGCGCCAGCGATACCTCGACCAATATGCCCTCATAGAGCGAAGCCTTGATCAGCAGCCCCTTGAAGCCGACCAGGCTGACGAACAGGCCCGGCATGAAGATCAGCCCCGACTTGGCGAGGTAGAATATGCCATGGCCAAGGAAAATATGCCCCAGCCGCACCGCATCGCGCACCTCGCTGGTGCGGCGGAGTGAGAGCAGGAGAGACGCGGCCTTGAGCGACAGGATCGCGACCAGCGCCGAATTGACGAGGCCGAACAGCGCGGTGCGGTCACTTGCCGGATCGGTGCCCAGCAGCGCCACCCAGACCAGCAGCACGCCCAGCCAGATGCCAGGAAGGCGCCGCCCGGCAAAGGCCGCCGCGCCCTTGGCGAACAACAGATGCGCCAACACCAGCAGGCCGTTGGCCAGCCAAACATAGAGAAGGAAGCTGTCCGCCGTGCGCAGCACCGACATCCCGCTGCCCACCACGATGGTCGCGAATCCCGCGCTCCACCAGGCGAGCGAGCGCACCTTCGCCAGACGCCATTCGGCAGCCAGCACCAGCGCCGCAACGAGGGCGATGGCCTGGGTCATGAGCAGCATGGTGACGGCGTCGATCGGCATGGACAGGTTCATCGGGGAAAGGAGCGTGCTATCTAGCCGAATATGCTGAACAAAAGGTTCCCGTCCGGCTCAGCTCGTCGCACGAACCAGCAGGTCGTCTGTGACCGTCATGGTAAAGATCGGATCGGCATCGGCAGGCACCTCGGCGATTGCGTCGACAAAGGCGGCGCGGGTTTCCGGATCATCATAGACCATCTTCGCGTCGAACGCCGCGCGCCAGGTCGCCTCGTCCGGCCATTCCGCATAGCCCACGAACCGCCCGTCCGCATCGCGGTGCAGGCGCGATCCATAGCTGCCATATTTTTCACGGATGAGGTCGGTGCCGCGGCGCCAGGCTGCGCGGAACTGCTCCTCCTTGC
The DNA here is from genome assembly GCF_049472635.1 of Sphingobium salicis subsp. salicis. Taxonomy (NCBI): domain Bacteria; kingdom Pseudomonadati; phylum Pseudomonadota; class Alphaproteobacteria; order Sphingomonadales; family Sphingobiaceae; genus Sphingobium; species Sphingobium salicis. The sequence continues at coordinate 343,834 of NZ_JAYRCS010000001.1, read as the reverse complement.
CGGGGTGGACGCGCCACCAATAGACCGCAACGAACATGGCCACCTCCTTGTGCGGAGACAATGGCCGGGCCGCGGCAGGAGTTCCGGCGGGCAGGCCGATCGCCCGCCCGCCGGCAATGTCGCTTAGAGGATCGACTGGCCGGTCTTGGCCCAATCCGACATGAAGCCGGCAATGCCCTTGTCGGTCAGCACATGGTTGAACAGGGCCTTGATGACGGCCGGCGGCGCGGTCATCACGTCGGCGCCGATCTTGGCGCTGTCGAGCACGTGGATCGGGTGACGGACCGACGCGACCAGGATTTCGGTGTCGAACGCGTAATTGTCGTAGATCAGGCGGATGTCTTCGATCAGCTGCATGCCGTCGAAGCCATTATCATCATGACGGCCGACGAAGGGCGAGATGAAGCTGGCGCCGGCCTTGGCCGCGAGCAGCGCCTGGTTGGCCGAGAAGCAGAGGGTGACGTTCACCATCACGCCATCGTCGGTCAGCGCCTTGCAGGTCTTGAGGCCGTCGATGGTCAGCGGCACCTTAATGCAGACATTCGGCGCGATCTTCCGCAGGACCGCGGCTTCCTTCATCATCGTCTCATGGTCGAGCGCGACGACCTCAGCCGATACCGGGCCGTCGACGACGCCACAGATTTCCTCGATCACTTCGAGAAACTTGCGGCCCGACTTGTGGATCAGCGACGGGTTGGTGGTGACGCCGTCCAGCAGGCCGGTGGCGGCCAGATCACGGATTTCAGCAATGTCGGCGGTGTCGACGAAGAATTTCATGGGATGCTCCAGGGCAGGATTCGCGAATCGGCTCCCTTTAGCGGCTGACCGATGGATTGGCCATCGGGGCGAACGGCGATTGCCTTGTCCCCCGCTGCCTTCTACCTTTTCCGTGACGGGGGAGCGGCCATGATGTTTGCGATGCGCGAATATATTTGCCCGACTGCCCTCGCCATGCTCGTCCTACCCTTTTCTGCCCGCGCTGCGGATCAGGAGGCGCAGACCTGGATCAGCGCTGGCGGTGTCGCGCAGATTGACGACAATGATCGCGTCGGCATCGAAACAAGCTATCGCCTGCGGCCGGCCGACGACCAGCTACTGCAACGGATCACCCTGGATCATCGGATTGCCGACGGCGTGCAGCTGGGCGGCGGCTTCGCCTTCGTTACCAGCCGGAAGCAGAAGGAAATGCGCTTCCACCAGCAGCTGATCATCGACTTGGGCGTGCTGCAGAGCCGCACCCGGCTGGAGCAGCGCTATATCGACAGCGCCGCCCGTCCGGCCTGGCGCCTGCGCGAACGCATCCAGCTCGACATCCCGCTGGAAAAGCAGCGCAAATGGTTCCTCCTGACCTCCGCCGAATTTTTCTTCGAACTGCACAGGCCAAGCGCGGTCCAGGACAGCGAACTTGTCACCACGCGGCAACTGATCGGCCTGCGTCATGTGCTGACGCCGCAGCTCGGCATCCAGCTCAGCTATATGCGCCAGCATAGTTTTCCCGACGACCGCCCCGATGAGGTCGTCCATGTCCCCTGGCTGGCGATCGCCTGGCGGCTCTGACGATTTGCCAGAACGGCAAGAGCGGTTAAGGACGCTCAATGGCCCGCGCCCGTGTCCTCCTGCTCAATGCCGCCCTCGGCCCGCTCGACTATCGCATCCCCCATGGCATGACGGCCAGGCCGGGCAGCATCGTGGTCGCCCCGCTGGGTCCCCGCCAGCTGGTCGGTGTGGTGTGGGACGAGGAATCCTTCCCGGATGTCGAGACGGTCGGCGACAACCGCCTGCGCAACCTGCTGGAAGTGCTGGATGCGCCGCCTCTGCCCGAAACGCTGCGCCGGCTGATCGAATGGACCGCCGACTATTATCTCGCCCCCCCGGCCGCCGTGCTGCGCATGGCGCTGGCGTCGATGTCCGCGCTGGAGGGCACGCGCACCGTCATCGAATATCGTGCCACCGGCCAGTTGCCCGATCGCATGACCGAACAGCGGACCCAGGCGATGGAGCGGATCGGCGACCGGCAGGGGCTGGTGCGCGAACTGGCGATGATCGGCGGGGTCAGCGATACGGTGATCCGCGGCCTGGTGAAGGCCGGCGCGTTCGAGCCGGTCGAGGTCAGCGTCGACACCCCCTTCCCCGAGCCCGACCCGGCCCACGCGCCGCCGGCCCTGTCCGATCAGCAGATGGCGGCCGCGACCGACATGGCGGACGCGGTGCACGCCCATGAATTTGCCCCCTTCCTGCTCGACGGCGTCACCGGATCGGGCAAGACCGAGGTCTATTTCGAGGCGATCGCCGCTGCCATCCGCGCCGGCAAACAGACCTTGGTGCTGCTGCCCGAAATCGCCCTGACCGAACCCTTTCTGGAGCGGTTCGAGAAACGCTTCGGCACGGCCCCGGTCAACTGGCATAGCGGCCTGCGCCAGAGCGAACGCCGGCGCGCCTGGCGCGCGATCGCGGCGGGCGAGGCGCGGGTCGTCGTCGGCGCCCGCTCCGCTTTGTTCCTGCCCTACCCCAATCTGGGCCTGATCGTCGTCGACGAGGCGCATGAGGCGAGCTTCAAGCAGGAGGAAGGCGTCCATTATCACGCCCGCGACGTCGCCGTGATGCGGGGCCTTATCGAACATTTCCCGGTCGTTCTGGCCTCCGCCACCCCGGCGATCGAGACACGGCACCAGGTCGACCTTGGCCGCTATCGCGAGATCAAGCTGCCGGCCCGTTTCGGCGGCGCACAGATGCCCGATATCGAGGGCATCAACCTGCTGACCGATCCGCCCGAGCGCGGCCGCTGGATCGCGCCGCCGCTGGTGGTGGCGATGGAGGAAGTCCTGGCCAAGGGCGAGCAGAGCCTGCTCTTCCTCAACCGGCGCGGCTATGCCCCGCTAACGCTGTGCCGCCATTGCGGCTATCGCTTCCAATGCCCCAATTGCACCAGCTGGATGGTCGAGCATCGGCTGACCAAGCGGCTGGCCTGCCATCATTGCGGCCATGTCATCCCGGCGCCGCGCTTCTGCCCCGAGTGCAAGGAAGAGGACAGCCTGGTCGCCTGCGGCCCCGGCGTCGAGCGCATCGCCGACGAGGTAAAGGCACTGTGGCCACAGGCGCGGGTGGCCATCGCCACGTCCGACACGCTGCACTCGCCCGCCCGCGCCGCCGATTTCGTCAAGTCGGTAGAGGCCGGCGACATCGACATCATCGTCGGCACCCAGCTCATCACCAAGGGCTATCATTTCCCCAACCTGACGCTGGTCGGCGTGATCGACGCGGACCTGGGGCTGGAGGGTGGCGATTTGCGCGCGTCCGAACGCACCTTCCAGCAGATCATGCAGGTCGCCGGGCGCGCCGGGCGCGGCGAAAAGCCGGGCCATGTCTTCATCCAGACCCGCATGCCCGATGCAGAGGTGATCCAGGCCCTTATCGCCGGCGACAGCGAGCGCTTCTATCTGATCGAGACCGAAAACCGCCGCCGCGCCAATGCCCCGCCCTTCGGCCGTTTCGCCGCGATCATCATTTCCAGCGAGGATAGCGACGAAGCTGCACAGACTGCGCGACTGATCGGCAAGTCTGCGCCGCAGGTGGAGGGCATGCGGGTCTATGGCCCCGCCCCTGCTCCCCTTTCCGTGCTGCGCGGCCGGCATCGCCACCGGCTGCTGATCCATGCCACGCGCCAGGTCGACATCCAGTGGGTGATCCGCGAATGGCTGGGCAATCTGGTGTGGAAATCCGCCACCCGCGTCGCGGTGGACGTCGACCCCTACAGCTTCATGTAGGAAATTTACGGAGCCAACCATGGCAAGCGACACGACGGGACCCCTATGACAGAATTGTTGTTTCTGGGGGATAGCCACATGAACTGTTTGGCGAAGCCAATCACCGAGGGGCGTCTCCGCGGCTATGATTGCCGCATCGTCCAAGTGCCGGGAGCAACAGCCGTCGGATTGCGACATCCCAAGTCAAAGACCCAGGCGCTGCAACGATTCCGCGATGTGCTGCTCCCCTTTCGGCCGGATTGCATACCAGTTTTTCAAATTGGAGAGGTGGATTGCGGTTTTGTGATCTGGGTCAGGGCACAACGCCACGGCGAGTCGGTTCAGCAACAACTCGATGCTTCCCTCGCCGCCTACCTCAATTTCCTGTCTGAAATGCAGAGCGCAGGTTATTGTCGACAGATCGTAACGTCCGCTACTCTGCCGACGATCGACGACAATCCTGCAACAATGGGCGAGGTTCATATCCTGCGGCAAGAAGTCCAGGCGACCCAACGCGAGCGGACGGATCTGACACTGACCTATAATGACAGATTGCAACAGGGGTGCCGCGCGAGAGGCATTGATTTTCTCGATATCGCAGAACTAATGCTGGACCCTCAAACCCGGCTTATCCGGGATGATCTGAAAAACCCCAATTTGGGCGACCATCATATCCATCCGGATCGCGGGGCCGACTTATGGATCAGCAGCCTGCTGCGCTTCCTTAACATGCGTCCCTGAAGCCTCATTCGGAGCACTCAGCTCAAGCGGGGACGCGTAGCACCGCCGTCATGGCGCGGGTGAAGGATTTCGAGCCGATCCGCCGTTAAAGCGGCATCGCATCGCCTGGTGCGACAATGATGACCACGCGGCGGTTTTCCTGGCGACCGACCTCGCTGTCATTGCTCGCCACCGGCGCCCGTAGCCCCATGCCCACCGGATGCAGAGCCGCTGGTGCCATGCCGCCCGCTGCCAGCGCGTCGGCGACGGCCTGCGCCCGCTTCTGCGACAATTGCTCATTATAGGCGGCCGTTCCGGTATTGTCGGTATGGCCCTCCACCTTGGCGCCGCGCACATCGACGGCGACCAGCGCGCTCGCGATCCGGCTGATCACGTCGCGCTGCGCCGGGATCAACACGCTCTGGTCGGTGGCGAACAGCAGCCGGTCGGCCATGCCGAATTCCCAGTTGCTGCCGACAGGCTGGAAGCCATTGGCGCGCAGCACCGTCTTCTGTGCTTCGGTGAAGCCATCATTCGGCTGCACCGTCTGACAGGCCGCCAGCAACGTCAGCGCCAGGAGGGAAAGAAGCTTTCGCATATTGTTCCTCATCATCAATTCCTGCCGTCGCTCCGCGCCTTGGCCGCATACATGGCCGCGTCGGCATGGCGCAGCAGTGCGCGCGGATCGACACTGTCCTGTGGATAGAGAGCGCTGCCGATGCTCAGCGAGGATCGGATGCTGACGCCGCTCGGCAACATGATCGGCTGGGTCATGCCGGCCCCGATCTGGGCCGACATCTGATCGGCTTCGGCTCGGGTCGCCCCGGCCGCCAGGATCAGCGCAAATTCGTCGCCGCCCAGGCGGAAGGCCATGTCGCCCGGCCGCAACGCCATGCGCAGCCGCGCCGCGATGACGATCAGCATGACGTCGCCGGCATCATGGCCATGGCTGTCATTGACCTGCTTGAACCGATTCACATCGACATAAATGACCGCGAAGGATGTGTCGCCTTCATCGGCCTGCGCCATGGTCGCCGCCAACTCCCGCTCGAACATCGCACGATTGCCAAGGCCGGTCAGCGGATCGCGGGTCGCCTGGCGCTCCAGGATACGATTCTCGTTCAAAATGCCGGTGTGCCATTCGTCCAGCTCATCCAACAGCGCATTGAAATCGCGCGCGAACTGATCGACCTCATGAATGCCGGCGACCGGCACGCGCCGATCGAACTGGCGGTCAGTGCGAACTGCATGGGCGACTTGTGCGATATGAGCCAGCGGTCCCGTCACGTCGCGCTGCAACCGCCGCGCCAGCAACTGGGTCGCGACGATGGTCAGCCCCAGGCAGGCCAGCGCAGTGGCAACCCCCGACAGGATATAGCGCCCCAGCCCTCCGGCATCGCCGAACACCTGCACTTCGGCGACGACGACCGGCCCATGATGGACCGGCACCCGCACCGGGCTGGGCCAGAACAGCGCGTCCACGATCCGGAACAGGTTGCCGGCCATGCCGCGATCAGGCCGGTTCCAGGCCGCGATCAACCGTCCGTCACGATCATGCAGCTCGACCGATCGCACGCTTTCGGATGCCGCCACCGTGGCGATCCCGCGCCGCGCCGCATCGACATCCTCGAACACCAGGGCCGGCTCGACCGTATAGGCGACGGTCTGCGCGATCAGCGTCAGGTTGCGTGCGGCATAGCCACGAATGACGGTGACACCTGTCACCGTCAGCGTCAGGCCCGCCATCAACACGGCGAACAAAATCAGGCGCAGATGCGCTCGCGCCAGCAACTGGCGCAAGGTCGGCATTGCGGTCGGGCTTGGTTCGGCCATGGTCAATAGCCCCCCTTCGCCACGCGCAGCACGCGCGGATCTATCCGCACCGTGGATCGGGATACCGCATCGATGTTGAGCTGGAAGGACAGGGTCTGCGGCGCGAACAACAGGCAGAACATCGCACCGCCCGCACAGTCGCGATCATCTTCCGCGATGGTCACCACCGCATTGCCACGCATGGCGGCGATCAAACGCTGGCGCACCACCGCGTCCAGGCTTCCGAGATAAAGCGCATCACAGCGCGCGGCCGGCACGGCCTCGTCGGCGGCCAGCGCCACCGTGGCGATCCGCGCCCCGTTCGTCAGGCTGATCTCATCCAACTGGTCGCCATGGGCGACGACACCGGCCATGCACATGCGCACGACCGGCCGCGCGGTTGGCCAGCGGGTAAATTCCAGGATGGATCCGACCATGCGCGCCACGCCGGCCGCCATCCGGTCGGGACCGGGGCCGATCGGCATCGCCACCGGCCGCGCCAGCGGCAAGGCCACTGTCATGGTCGGTGTCATCAGCAACAGCCAGAACAACAGACTACGCAAGCCCACCCGCCCCCATCGAAGAAGGCGCGAGCCTATAGTTAATCAAAAGTTAAATTACGAGAATATTGTGACGCAAGCGGATCGAGAAAGGATCATTCACCTGTCGCCTTCGCTGTCATCTTCGCACGTCGCTCCCGCTCCAGTAGGTTCCGCTTGCGGTCGACTCCATAGGCATAGCCGCCCAGGCTTCCGTCGCTGCGCAGCACACGATGACACGGCACCAATATTGCCAGGCCATTGTCGCCACAGGCCGTCCCCGCCGCGCGCACCGCGCCCGGCCGGCCGATCGCCGCGGCGATTTCACCATAGCTGCGCGTCTCGCCCGCCGGGATCGCCCGCAAGGCGGCCCAGACCGCCTGCTGAAAGGCGGTGCCGCCGACATCGGTTGGCAGGTCCGCTCCCGCCCCCGGATCATCCACCAGTGCAGCCACGACACGCGCCCAACGATCCAGCGCGGCGTCCGAGGGCAACAGAGTCGCGTTGGGATATCGGCGGCGCAGCTCTGCCTCCCCTTCCTCGAAGGCGATGCGGCACAGGCCGCGCTCGGTCGCCGCGACCAGCAGCGCGCCCAGGCTTGTCCCGATCACGACATGGCGGATATCGACGCCGCGCCCGCCCTCGCGCCAGGCGCTGGGCGTCATGCCCAGATGCCGTTCGGCATCGGCATAGGCGCGGCTCGGCGCGTTATAGCCAGCCTCATAGATCGCATCGGTCACGCTGCCGGGCGTCGCCAGTGCCGCCTTCAGCCGCTCGGTGCGCAGATCGCGGGCATAGGCGGCCGGGGTCAGGCCGGTGATCCGCTTGAACAAGCGATGGAAATGATGCGGCGCATAGCCGACATGGTCGGCCATCTCCTCCAGCCGGGGCGGCGTTTCGGCGGTGCGGATCAGGCGGATCGCCGCTTCCACCGCCTGCTGGTCGCGCCCCACCTCATCCGGCCGGCAACGCAGGCAGGCACGGAAGCCCGCCGCACGGGCCGCCGCACCATCAGGCAGGAAGATCATATTCTCCCGCTTCGGGTGCCGGGCCGGGCAGCTGGGCTTGCAATAGATGCCGGTGGTCAGCACCGCGCCCACGAAGCAGCCATCCTGTCGGCGATCGCGCGCCAGAAAGGCGGTCCAGCAGGCTGCGGCATCGGGCATGGCGGCAGGGACGGGTTCGGGGCGTGTCATCTGGTTCATGGATATGGGGTAATCCAGACGGCTTGGCGAGGCTTCCCGTCGCTTGCGGTCAAAAGCACACGGCCCGTCGCATCCGCTTTTTCCCGATTGCCTAAAGCGGGCCTTCGCATATGTATGCGCCTCCTATGGTCGCCCTTTTCCGTCGCCTTCGCCCGATCGCCGCGCTTGTCGCGTCTCTCGTCCTGCTCAGCCCCGCACGGGCCGAACAGCAGGATATCACCGCCGCCGCGCGCAGCGTGGTGCGCGTCGCCCTGGTCGCGACCAACGGCGCGGACGCCTATTTCGTGGGCCATGGCAGCGGCATCGCGATCGCCCCGGACAAGGTGCTGACCAACGCCCATGTCGTCGAACTGGCGCGCGAGGAGAAGGATCTCGTCATCGGCGTGATCCCATCGGAGGGCAAGAAAAGCTATGGCGGGCGGATCATCGCCTATTCGCCGGGCAACGACCTGGCCCTGATCCAGCTGGAGGAAGGCAGCCTGCCGGTCGCCACCTTCTATGCCGGGGCGGTCGATGACGGCCAGCATGTCACCGCCATCGGCTATCCCGGCACCGTCGATCGCGCCCAGGGCCTCAGCCTCAAGCAACTGGTCGAACCGCTCGGCACGGTGAAGACCAGCGGCAGTATCTCATCCGGCCGCTCCAGCCAAAGCTTCGACACCATCCTGCACACCGCCCCGCTTGCCGCGGGCAACAGCGGCGGCCCGCTGGTCGACGATTGCGGCCGGGTGCTGGGCGTCAACAGCTTCGGCTCGATCTCGGACGGCAATGATGCCGAATTCGGCTTTGCCGTATCCTGGCGCGAAGTCGCCTCCTTCCTGCGCCAGGCCGGCGTGTCCTCGCTCCACACCGTCGTCGCTTGTCGCACCATGGCCGAAGCCGATGCGGCCGAAGCCTCGATCACCCAGCGCGAATCGCAGCTGACCGAACAGAATGACCGCGCCGCCGCCGACAAGCGCGAGCAGGCGCTGCAGCAGGCCCGCGACACCGCCGAGCGCGATGTTATTTCCGGCCGCGAAAATGCGATGGCGGGCGCAGCCGTGCTGCTGGCCCTCGCCGTGCTGGGCCTGGGGGCTGGCGGTCTCTTCTACAGCCAGGGCCGCGAAAAGCGTGCCACCTGGTTCATCGCCGGTGGCGGCATCCTGCTGATGGGCGCGCTTGGCCTGTTCGTCTTCAAGCCCAGCTTTGCCAGCATCGACGAGCGGGTGAAGCTGCCCGAGGACCAGAGCGTGGTCAGCAACAAGGCCTTTGCCTGGGCCGGCGACAATATCTGCCGCATCGACCTCAACCGCAGCCGGCTGACCGTGTCGCAGCCCAATGATGTCGGTCTGAACTGGGCCGAGGGCGGCTGCGTCAACGGCGACACGCAGTATCAGGCGACCGGCACGACCTGGCAGCGCGCCCATGTGCCCGACGAGGGCAATTATGTCAGCCGCAGCGAATTCGACCCGGCCACCGGCCTGTTGCGGGTGCAGCGCTGGCTGCCCGACGGCGACACGATGGACAAGGCCCGCGCCCTGCTGAAGGATGGCCCGATCAAGGGATGCAGCAGCGATTCCACGATGTTGACCCGGATCGCGACGCTCCAGTCGGACCTCGCCGCGCTGCTGCCGCCCCAGCCGAACGAGCGGCTGGTCTATCATTGCCAAAAAGGACGGCTTGCCCCCGCAGACCCTGCTCCCTAGCCTGTCCGTTTTCCCGAAAAACTCAGTCAAATTGGCTTGATTTCGTCGATGCGATGGAATCGTGTCACATGACTTGCATAGTCATATTGGCACTGCTAACCGGCCCGACAACAGGGGACGGTTATTACTGCTCCCCCTCTTTTTGCATGACCGGCAAATCAAGTTGGAGGACGGTAAGCGCGTGGAGACTACCGGCGGTATTCAGGCCAGCCTCAGCGGCCGCTATGCGGTGGCGCTGTTCGATCTGGCCCGCGACGGCAAGACGCTCGACACCGTCGCAGCGAGCCTCGCGGCAATCAAGACGGCGATCGCAGAATCGTCTGATTTCAAGGGCCTGATCAACAGTCCCGTTCTCAGCCGCGACGCAGCGGGTAAGACGATCGCGGCGGTTGCATCCGCCATGTCGATCGATCCGCTGACGACGAATTTCCTGGGCGTGCTCGCCCAGAACCGTCGCCTCTCGCAGCTTCCCGCGGTCATCCGCGCCTATGAGACGCTGCTGTCGAATCACAAGGGCGAGGCCCGCGCCGAAGTGACGAGCGCGCATCCGCTCACCAAGACTCAACTGACCGCGCTGGCCAAGGGCCTCAAGGCGCGTGTCGGCCGCGACGTTGCCGTCGAGGCCAAGGTCGATCCCGCGATCCTGGGTGGGCTGGTCGTCAAGATCGGCAGCCAGATGATCGATTCCTCCATCCGCACCCGTTTGAATAGTCTCGCCCTGGCGATGAAAGGCTGAACATGGATATCAACGCCGCAGAAATTTCGAAGGTCATCAAGGACCAGATCGCCAATTTCGGCACCGAAGCGCAGGTCAGCGAAGTCGGTTCCGTTCTGACCGTGGGTGACGGCATCGCCCGCGTCCATGGCCTCGACAACGTCCAGGCGGGCGAAATGGTCGAGTTCGCCAATGGCGTGCAGGGCATGGCACTCAACCTCGAAGCCGACAATGTCGGCATCGTGATCTTCGGCTCGGACGCCGAGATCAAGGAAGGCGACACCGTCAAGCGCACCGGCACCATCGTCGACGTTCCCGTCGGCAAGGGTCTGCTGGGCCGCGTCGTCGACGGCCTCGGCAATCCGATCGATGGCAAGGGCCCGATCGAATATACCGAGCGCAAGCGCGTCGAAGTCAAGGCGCCGGGCATCATCCCCCGCAAGTCGGTGCACGAACCCGTGCAGACCGGCCTGAAGGCGATCGACGCCCTCGTCCCCGTCGGCCGTGGCCAGCGCGAACTGATCATCGGTGACCGCCAGACCGGCAAGACCGCCGTCGCGATCGACACCTTCATCAACCAGAAGGGCATCAACGCGGGCGACGACGAGAGCAAGAAGCTCTACTGCATCTACGTCGCCGTCGGCCAGAAGCGTTCGACCGTCGCGCAGATCGTCAAGCAGCTCGAAGAAAATGGCGCGATGGAATATTCGATCGTCGTCGCCGCGACCGCTTCGGAGCCCGCTCCGCTCCAGTATCTGGCGCCCTATACCGGCGTCACCATGGGCGAATTCTTCCGCGACAACGGCATGCACGCCGTGATCGTGTATGACGACCTTTCCAAGCAGGCCGTCGCCTATCGTCAGATGTCGCTGCTGCTGCGCCGCCCGCCGGGCCGCGAAGCCTATCCGGGCGACGTCTTCTATCTCCACAGCCGCCTGCTGGAACGCGCTGCGAAGATGAACGACGCCAATGGCAATGGCTCGCTGACCGCGCTGCCGATCATCGAGACCCAGGCAGGCGACGTGTCGGCCTATATTCCGACCAACGTGATCTCGATCACCGACGGCCAGATCTTCCTCGAAACCAACCTCTTCTACCAGGGCATCCGTCCGGCCATCAACGTCGGCCTGTCGGTGTCGCGCGTCGGCTCGGCCGCGCAGACCAAGGCGATGAAGAAGGTTTCGGGCTCGATCAAGCTGGAGCTGGCCCAGTATCGCGAAATGGCGGCCTTCGCCCAGTTCGGTTCGGACCTCGACGCCTCGACCCAGAAGCTGCTGAACCGCGGCGCGCGCCTGACCGAACTGCTGAAGCAGGGCCAGTTCTCGCCGCTGCCGTTCGAAGAGCAGACCGCGTCGATCTTCGCCGGCACCAACGGCTATCTCGACGGCATCCCGGTCAAGGACGTGACCCGTTATGAAGAGCTGATGCTCGCCTATCTGCGTCACGACCACCCCGAAGTGCTGACCGCGATCCGCGACAGCAAGGATCTGGGCGACGACGCCAAGGGCAAGCTGAAGGCTGCGCTGGACTCGTTCGGCAAGACCTTCGCTTAAGACGCTGTGCTGACCGCCCATTCCCTTCTTGCCTGGACCGTGATGTCGATCGGTCTGGTGCTGCTGCCGGGGCCGGACACCATGTTGGTGGCCGGCCACGCGGCGCGCCGCGGGTTCAAGGCGGGAATGGCGGCGATCGGCGGCATCCAGCTTGGCGGCCTGTTCTACATGCTGTTGTGCGGCTTCGGCTTCCTCAGCGTGCTGAATGCGGTGCCGGGGCTGTTCTTGGGCGTTAAGATCGCCGGTGCCCTCTATCTGGCCTGGATGGGCTTTGGCCTGCTGCGCGGCGCGATCAAGCCGGCGCCGGCAAGCGAAACGCCCAAGGTCCGGATCGGCGGATCGCCCTTCGCCCAAGGCCTGGTCAGCACCGTGCTGAACCCCAAGGTCGCGATCTTCTTCCTCGCCGCGCTGCCGCAGTTCGTGGGCACCGGCCCGGATGCGCCGTGGCAGGGCATGCTGCTGATCGCGATCGTCTATGGGCTGGGCTTCCTGTGGTGCGCCCTGCTCGCGCTGCTCGCCACCAAGGCGGGCCGCAAAGTGGGGCAGAGCAGCGCGATGCGCTGGTTCGAAGGCGCCATGGGCGTCGGTTTCTTTGGTCTCGCGGGCCGTCTGGCCCTTGCTCGGAATATTTGAACTATGGCTAGCCTCAAGGAACTGAAGCTGCGCATCGGGTCGGTGAAGTCGACCCAGAAGATCACCAAGGCGAAGCAGATGGTCGCCGCGGCCAAGCTGCGCAAGGCGCAGGCCGCTGCCGAAGCTGCCCGCCCCTATAGCGAACGGCTGGAAGCGGTCGTCGCCAGCCTGGCGACCAAGATCGCCGGCGGATCGGGTGAAGGCGCCTCGCCGCTGCTCGCCGGCACCGGCAAGGACGAAGTCCATCTGCTGGTCGTCGCCAATAGCGATCGCGGCCTTGCCGGCGCGTTCAACGCCAACATCGTGAAGGCTGCGCTGGCCAAGGCCCGCGCGCTGGAGCTGGATGGCAAGAAGGTGCTGTTCTACCTGATCGGCCGCAAGGGTCGTCCGGTCATCAACCGCACCTATCCGGGCAAGATCGTCGCCAATTACGACACGACCGGCGCCAAGGAGCCGGGCTTTGCCCAGGCCCAGGCGGTGGCGCAGGAACTCAGCCAGATGTTCCTCGACGGCAAGTTCGACGTCGCCCATCTCTTCTATTCGCGCTTCAAGTCGGCGCTCGCGCAGATCCCGACCGAACAGCAGATCATCCCGGTGAAGATCCCCGCCGACGCCGACCGCAATGCGATCGCCGCGACGGTGGAATATGAGCCGAGCGAGGAAGCGATCCTCGACGACCTGCTCCCGCGCAACGTCACGGTGCAGCTCTTCAAGGCGCTGCTGGAAAACAACGCGTCCGAACAGGGTGCGTCGATGACCGCGATGGACAATGCGACCCGCAATGCCGGCGACCTCATCAACAAGCTGACGATCCAGTATAACCGCAGCCGCCAGGCCGCGATCACCACCGAACTCGTCGAAATCATCTCGGGCGCCGAAGCCCTCTAAGGACAAGCAGGCAAGGACATAGTCATGGCAACCACCAACAATGTAGGCCGCATCTCGCAGGTCATCGGCGCCGTCGTCGACGTGACCTTCCCCGATGCGCTTCCGGCGATCCTTTCGGCGCTGGAAACCAGCAACAACGGCCAGCGCCTGGTGCTGGAAGTCGCCCAGCATCTGGGTGAGAACACCGTCCGCACCATCGCGATGGACTCGACCGACGGTCTGACCCGCGGCCAGGAAGTCACCGACACCGGCGCGCAGATCTCGGTTCCGGTCGGCCCGGCCACCCTCGGCCGCATCCTGAACGTCGTCGGCGAGCCGATCGATGAGCGCGGCCCGGTCGCCACCGAACTGCGTTCGCCGATCCATGCCAAGGCACCGGAATTCGTCGACCAGTCGACCGACGCCTCGATCCTGGTCACCGGCATCAAGGTCATCGACCTTCTGGCCCCCTATGCCAAGGGCGGCAAGATCGGCCTGTTCGGCGGCGCCGGCGTCGGCAAGACCGTTCTCATCCAGGAACTGATCAACAACATTGCCAAGGGCCATGGCGGCACCTCGGTCTTCGCGGGCGTGGGCGAACGCACCCGTGAAGGTAACGATCTGTACCATGAATTCCTCGACGCCAACGTCATCGCCAAGGATGCCGACGGCAACGCGATCAGCGAAGGTTCGAAGGTGGCCCTGGTTTATGGCCAGATGAACGAACCGCCGGGCGCCCGTGCCCGCGTCGCCCTGTCGGGCCTGACGATCGCCGAATATTTCCGCGACGTCGAGAACCAGGACGTGCTGTTCTTCGTCGACAACATCTTCCGCTTCACCCAGGCGGGCGCGGAAGTGTCGGCTCTGCTCGGCCGTATTCCTTCGGCCGTGGGCTACCAGCCGACCCTGGCGACCGACATGGGTCAGCTGCAGGAACGCATCACCTCGACCAACAAGGGCTCGATCACCTCGGTCCAGGCCGTCTACGTCCCCGCGGACGACTTGACCGACCCGGCGCCGGCGACCTCGTTCGCGCATCTTGACGCCACCACCGTTCTCAACCGCGCCATTTCGGAACTGGGCATCTATCCGGCGGTCGATCCGCTGGACTCGACCAGCCGCGTTCTGGAACCCCGCGTCGTCGGCCAGGAACATTACGACACCGCCCGTGCCGTCCAGTCGATCCTGCAGAAGTACAAGTCGCTGCAGGACATCATCGCGATCCTGGGCATGGACGAGCTGTCGGAAGAGGACAAGATCACCGTCGCCCGCGCGCGCAAGATCCAGAAGTTCCTGTCGCAGCCGTTCCACGTCGCCGAAGTCTTCACCGGCATCTCGGGCAAGTTCGTCCAGATCGAAGACACGGTGAAGTCGTTCAAGGCCGTGGTCGATGGTGAATATGACCATCTGCCCGAAAACGCCTTCTACATGGTCGGCGGCATCGACGAAGCCATCGAAAAGGCGAAGAAGCTGGCTGCCGAAGCAGCCTAAGCAACAAACCCTCCCCTCCCTTCCAAGGGAGGGGATTGAGGGGGGGGTAGCGCGCGAAGCGCGCTTCCTGTCTCTCGGCTAGGGCACAGGCCATCGCATCGCGATGGCACCCACCCCCGGCCCCTCCCTGGAAGGGAGGGGGGAGATTTTAGAATGGCACTGCATTTCGAACTCGTGACCCCTGAAAAGCTCGTCCGCTCGGAAGAGGTCTATCAGGTCGTCGTTCCCGGCACCGATGGCGACTTCGGCGTGCTGGAGGGCCATGCGCCCTTCATGTCGACCGTGCGCGACGGCGCAATCCAGCTCTTCACTTCGGCTGGCGCCGCACCGGAAATCATCCCGGTCGAGGGCGGCTTTGCCGAAGTGAATGAAAAGGGCCTGACGGTTCTCGCCGAAAAGGCGGGCTGAGGCTTCCTGGCGCGCAGGCCGATGGGGGAGCCAGGCTCTTTCCGACCTGCCGCATTCATGCCAGACGAACGGACCAAGGGGCGCGCTTCGCGCCCCTTTTTCTTGTGAGTGCCGCCCGCCGATGACCGCCCTCGCTTTTACCGCACCCGCCCAGGATGAACCTGCCTTCACGCCGTCGGCGAACGGATCGCCGTCCTGGCTGGCACGCCAACTGCCCTCGGGCTGGCTGATTGCTGCGTTGCTATCCTGGCTCGGGCTGGATCAGCTTCTGCTGTGGCGCTTTCTCGATATCATGCCCGTCTGGGCCTATCCGCTCGGAGCGTTGCTGATCGTCGGACTGTGCGTCGCGACCGTGCGCGCCATGCCCGATCGACGGGGACCGACCGCCGCGACCCTGATCACCTGCCTGGCGGTCGCACTGATCCTGCTGATGCTCGGCGGCGAAGGCCGCTTCTTCTACGCCAATATCGACTGGCAGGTCCGTCTGGCGGCTTTGAACGATATGCGCATCAACCCCTGGCCCTTCGTCTATACGGCGCGGGCGGAGCCGGATGTGCTGCGCTTCCCGATCGGCATGTTCCTCGTACCGGCGTTGGCAGGCAAGGCCTGGGGCGCAGGTGCCGGCGATATCGCGCTGCTGCTCCAGAATGCGGTAATGCTGGCCATGTTGCTGGCAATGGGTTCGACACTGTTCAACCAGCGTCGCGAACGGACGGTGGCATTGGCGATACTGCTCGGCTTCAGCGGGCTGGATGCCCTGGGGCGCATCCTGTTCCGAGGCGGACTATCCGACCATATGGAGAATTGGGCCTATCTCCAATATAGCTCGACCATCACTCTGGCCTTCTGGGTGCCGCAACATGCGATGTCAGGCTGGATCGGCGCAACAGGCTATCTGCTATGGCGCGACGGCAAGGCGAGCCTGGCACAATTTCTGACCCTGTTGCCGCTAACGGCCTTATGGTCGCCCCTGGGGCTGATGGGTGCGATGCCCTTTGCCGCACTGGCGGGTATGCGGGCGCTGATGGCGCGGAATATCCGGCCGCGCGACATCGGCCTGCCCGCCCTTGCCCTGTTGCTGGCAACGCCGGGTCTCCTTTATCTTGGCGCAGCAAATGATGATGTAGGCGCCCGGCTCAACGCATTGCCCCCGCTGCAATGGGGCCTGTTCGAACTGCTGGAGGTACTGGTCTATGCGATTCCCATCGCACTGGTCGCCCACGTCCGGCGGTTCGGGATGGATACGCTTGTCCTGCTGACATTGTGGCTGCTGGCCATTCCCTTCGTGCAGATCGGGTCTTCGACAGATTTCATGATGCGGGGATCGGTCACCGCGCTGACCATATTGGCGGTCATGCTTGTTGACCTGCTTCTGGTGCCATCCCGCGCGCGACTTTTCCTGATCGTCGCGCTGGCGGTGGGCGCGCTGACCCCGCTGCATGAAATTCGCCGCGCCGTCGGCCATCCTGCCGCACCGGAGGTACGCTGCAGCTTCTTCATGGCGTGGCGACAGAGTTTCTGGTTCCAGCCGATGGGCACCTATCTGGCTCCGATATCGCACATGCCTGCACTGGTGCGACCGACCAATCCCTATCGAGCAAGCGCGGCCGAACCAGCGCGTTGCTGGCACGGACAATGGTATCATCCCGATGGCCGTTATGGCCCGCCAGGGTCAGGCCGTCAGGATGGCGTAGAGCGAAAGGCCAAAGGGCAGGCTCACACGTCCCAACAAGTGCCGCTCGGTCGCGAAGACATGGCGCAGCAGAGTATTCAGTGATGTTGGCGGTACGGCCTCTGTTGCCGCGCCACGCCCGGTAAGCCGCTGAACCGCACGGGCAAGGACCGCCACGGGGAACAGCAGCGCATTGAAATGCCCCTTCTCATGGACCTGCAAGCCAGCATCACGTGCAACGGCATGCAAGCTGGCAGCGGTATAGCGACGCTTGTGATGGTGCAGCACGTCATGCTCCGACCAGAGCCAGGGGGCAGCCGGAACGGTCAGCAATATCCTTCCACCCGGCGCCAGCCGATCGCGCAACGCAGCCAGCGCCTCACGATCCTGCTCGACATGTTCGAGCACATCGAGCAGCACGATAAGATCGTAGCACCGTCCGTCGAAACCGATTGTGTCGGGCAGCCTGCCTGGCTCGACCCTGCCGATGCCGCGCGCAGCAGCAATGCCCAGTGCCTCGCCATCATATTCCAGTGCATCGACGCGGCCATGGCGACTGAGCATGGCGAGATTGCCACCTGTCCCGCAACCTGCTTCCAGAATATGTGCATCGCGCCGCAGCGCAATTCGACGGGAAATAAGCGTTTCGAGGATCGCGCGGCGCGCTACGAACCACCAATGCGTGCCTTCCTGCGCACTCAGGCTCGCATAGGCTGATCGATCCACCGGACCTCTCCTTCACATGCGTCCGGTGGCGTCACGAGCGGCGTGCCGCCCTGCTCGTCCGCAATCACATAAAGCGGCCGCTGCCGCACTTCGCGTGCGACACGGCCCAGATATTCGCCGATTATTCCCAGGCTCATCAGATTGAGCCCGCCCAGCCCAAGCACCGCCACCATGATGGAGGCATAGCCCGGCGTATCGACCCCGGTGACGAGCGTATGCACGATCAGGAAGGCCGCATAGGCAAAGGCCAGCAATGCGATCCCGCCACCGATATAGGACCAGATGCGCAGCGGCATGGTGGTCGACGCGGTAATGCCGTCCACCGCCAGCGACCAGAGCTTGCCTAGCCGCCATTTGGTGGTGCCTGCCTCCCGGCGCGCCCGGCTATAATCGACCGTCGCGACGCGAAAGCCGATCCAACTGAACAGCCCCTTGTTAAATCGTGCCTGCTCGCCCAGTTGCTTGACGACATCGACAGCCTGCCGGTCGAGCAGTCGGAAATCGCCGACATTTTCAGGGATAGGATAATCCGACAGGCGATTGAGCAGGCGATAGAAGCCGCGCGCGCTCCAGCGCTTGAACCAGCTGTCGGTCGATCGATCGATCCGCCGCGCATTGACGACCTGCGCGCCGGCCAGCCAATATCGCACCATCTCCACGATTACCGCCGGCGGATCCTGCAGGTCGACGTCGATCGGAATGACCGCGTCGCCCCGAGCATGATCGATCCCGGCCGCCAAGGCCGCTTCCTTGCCGAAATTGCGGGACAGGGTGATGCAGCGGACATCGCTGTTCAGGCGCGACAGGATCGCCAGTACATCGGCTGTGCGGTCCGTGCTGCCATCATCGACGAACAGATATTCGGCCTGCGCATCCGGCCCGATCAGCGCCAATGCATCGGCCAGCGCAGGACGCGCCGCATCCAGAAACAGCGACAGGCTGTCCTGCTCGTTGAAAACGGGAATGACGATCGACACGGTTCGCATGGCGCGTGGATATCCTGCCAGACACTTATGCTCGCTATCGGTCAGAATGGTTAATGACGGGTAACCGCCAGACAGGACTTACGCTTCGTTTACCCTATTGCGGCATCAGGGCGGTCATGCGCTTCGCCTCCGGCCTTCTTCGTCACCCAATGACCATATTGGCCGCGCTAGGCATCCTGCTGATGCTGCCTTCCTTCCTGTTCGGTCCAGGGGCCAGCCATTCCTATCTCTACAATTATATGTGGACCGGCCATTTCAGCGAGCAAATGGCGGCCGGGCACTTGTACGAGCGCTGGCTGCCCCGCAGCTTCGAAGGCCTGGGCAGCCCGACCTTCTATTTCTATCCGCCGCTCGCCTATTGGCTGTCCGGTGGACTGACGGCGATGGGCCTCTCGGTTCTCCAGGCGATCAATGTCGCCGCACTCCTGCTGCTGATCGCATCGGGCATGACGATGCATCGCTGGCTCGCCTCGCGCGGCACGCATCCGCTGCTGGGCGCCGCGCTCTATATGCTGGGCCCCTATCATCTCCATGACTTCTATGTGCGCGGCGCCTTGGCCGAATTTGCCGCCTTCATCTGGCTGCCGCTGATCGCCCTGGGGATTGCGCGCCTGCCATCGCGCGGCGGCATCGCCCTGCTCGCGCTCAGCTATGGCGCGCTCATTCTCACCCATCTGCCGGTCGCCACGCTGACCGGCGTGTTCCTGATCGCGTCGCTGATGCTGCATCGGATATGGCAGGATCGCACGACGCTGGTCCCCGGACTGATCGCCGGCATTCTCGCCTTCACCCTGGCTGCCTTCTATCTGCTGCCTGCCGCCACGCTACAAGCGCATATGTCGACAGCCCTGCTGTGGACCGGCAAATATCACGCCGCCAACTGGTCGATCTGGCGTGAAGATCTCATACTATTTCCCTGCATCGCGCTGGGGCTGGGGCTGCTGGCCTGGCCCGCTCGGTCGATCTGGTCGGGAATCGCTATCGTCACCGCCCTCGCGTCGATCAACCTCATCCCGTTCCTCTGGCAGATCGACCTGCTCGACAAGACGCAATTTCCCTGGCGGGCGCTGGGCATCGTCGAATTTGCAACCATCACCGCGCTGATGACCTATCGTCCTCGCCCAGTCCTGCTGGCGGGTGCTGGTGTGCTGCTGCTGTTCCCCTATCTGGTCAGCGGCATCATTACCTGCGCCAATCTGCGTCTGCCGATCGACTATGGCCGGCTCGACCGGATCGTCCCCGACGCCCCCGAATATCTTCCGGCCGGTTTCGACATTGCCCACGTCGATCGCTATGATCGCTCGACCGACCTGCGCCCCTGGCGCGCCCTGCCGCGCGGCGACCGAATCATCGTCACCCGCCCTGGTCCCGTGACCATGGGCCATGCCGCCTTTCCGATCTGGCAGGTGACGCGTAACGGTCAGCCAGTACCTTCCCATGGCCCGCTCATCAGCTTCGATGCGCGGCCGGGCATTTACCGGATCGAACGGGTGCGCCTGTGGCAGGAAAGCGTCGGCATGGCCATCAGCCTTGCCGCTTTGCTGATGCTGGCGCTCCTCCTGTGGCGCCAGCCCATTAGCCATTTGTCAAAGTTTCCAGCTTATTCACCTTCTCCAGCCATGGTGAATCGGCCCATTTTGGGGTGGCTGGCCCGATCGCAGAATTCCGGCGGAGAGTTATGAGCGCATTTGGACGGAAAAATGGACCTGCCGGCATCAAGCCGGGTTTCGGCGTCGCCCGACCGATGCACAGCGGCGGCGCAGCGCGCGAGGAGGCCCCGCGCGGCGGCGAGCAGTTCCCGCCGCTCGACCTGGCGGCCCTGCCGGGCGAAATTCCGCTCGATCCGCTATCGGCGCCGACCAGCCAGATGCAGCGCAATGCGGACGCCATGTCGCGCCTGTCCGAACGCGCCAATGCCGAACATGTCGCCGATGCCGGCCCGCAAGGGTTCGAGGCGTCGGTTCACAAGATCAAGGAACAGGTGCTTCCCCGCCTGCTCGAACGCGTCGATCCCGAAGCGGCCGCGACCCTCACCAAGGATGAACTGGCGGAGGAATTCCGGCCGATCATCATGGAGGTGCTGGCCGAGCTGAAGCTGACGCTCAACCGGCGCGAGCAGTTCGCGCTGGAAAAGGTGCTGGTCGACGAGCTTCTGGGCCTCGGCCCGCTCGAGGAATTGCTGGCCGACCCGGACATCAGCGATATCATGGTCAACGGCCCCGAGCAGACCTATGTCGAAAAGAAGGGCAAGCTCCAGATCGCGCCGATCAAGTTCCGCGATGAAGAGCATCTGTTTCAGATCGCCCAGCGCATCGTGAACAAGGTCGGCCGCCGCGTCGACCAGACCACGCCGCTGGCCGACGCCCGCCTGCCCGACGGTTCGCGTGTCAACGTGATCGTGCCGCCGCTCAGCCTCAAGGGCACGGCCATCTCGATCCGTAAATTCTCGGCCAAGCCGATCACCATCGACATGCTCGCCCAATGGGGCGCGATGAACCAGAAGATGGCGACCGCACTCAAGATCGCCGGTGCCTGTCGTTTCAACATCGTCATTTCGGGCGGTACCGGTTCGGGCAAGACGACGATGCTCAACGCGCTGTCGAAGATGATCGATCCGGGCGAGCGCGTGCTGACCATCGAGGACGCGGCCGAACTGCGCCTGCAGCAGCCGCACTGGCTGCCGCTCGAAACCCGCCCGCCCAACCTGGAAGGCCAGGGCGCGATCACCATCGGCGATCTCGTCAAGAACGCCCTGCGTATGCGTCCTGATCGCATCATCCTGGGCGAAATTCGTGGCGCGGAATGTTTCGACCTGCTCGCCGCGATGAACACCGGCCATGACGGCTCCATGTGTACGCTGCACAGCAACAGCCCGCGCGAATGCCTGGGCCGTATGGAAAACATGATCCTGATGGGCGACATCAAGATCCCGAAGGAAGCCATTTCCAAGCAGATCGCCGACTCGGTCGATCTGATCGTCCAGGTGAAGCGCCTGCGCGACGGTTCGCGCCGCGTCACCAACGTGACCGAAGTGATCGGCATGGAAGGCGACGTCATCGTCACCCAGGAACTGTTCAAGTTCGAATATCATGACGAGGATGACAGCGGTAAGATCATCGGCGAATATCGCTCGATGGGCCTGCGCCCCTATACGCTCGACAAGGCCCGCATGTTCGGCTTCGACCAGCCCTTCCTCGAGGCCTGTCTCTGACCCTCAGGGAATAAAGGCTTCCGCTCCCGCGTAGACGGGGATGTGAATCGTCACATCCTTATCGCGGGAGCAGCCTTTCTTGTCCGTTCGATCCCTTTCGCGCCATGGCCTTGCCGCCATGGCGAGCGCCTTTCTGGGCGATGCCGCGCTGGCGTCAGACGCCTATCCCGACGTGCCCGAACCGATGATCTTCGACATGATGCGGCCGCTGGGCGCCAAGCGCGGCGAACTGGAGGTCAATACGCTGGCGACCGTTCCGCTATCGGGCGATGACGACGCCGTCCATTGGGCGCCGGAAATCGAATATGCCTTTGCCGACGGCTTCGCGATCGAGGGCGAACTGCCCTTCGTCAACGGCCGGCTTGCTGAACTGAAGCTAGGCCTTCAGGCGAGTTTCGGCACCACAGGCGGCGGACGCACCGGTCATGGCGTCCAATATCTCGGCATCTATGACCGCCGCGCCAAACAATATCGCAGCAGTTTCGCCTATATGGTGGCCCATCGCTACAATAGCCGCTGGAGCAGCGTGACGATGGCAGGGCTTGCCGACGTCAAGCTGTCGGGCGGCCATGGCCGCAACGGCGTGATCCTGAACCACTCAGCCTTCTACGACAGCCGTGAAGGGCAGGTATTGGGGCTGGAGATCAATTATCAGGGCGGCAGCGAGGGCGGCCTGCTGCTGATGCCGCAACTGCACCAGCAACTGGGCGGCAATTTCGCCATGCAGGCGGGCCTTGGCGCGGAACGGCCGCGCGGCGATATCTTCCGCCCCACCGCCGGCCTGCGCATCATTCGTCAATTTTAATTGCCCATCGATGGAATAGGCGCGATCCGACAAGCGTAAGCGGGGCATGACGCTGCATTCCCCGCTCTCTTCCCTTCGCGCCCATATTCATGCCGCCCTGCCGGTCGCCGCGGCGCCGGCATCATCCCGGCCGCTGAAGATCGCGCTGTTTTCGGGCAATTATGATTGCGTGCGCGATGGCG
The DNA here is from genome assembly GCF_049472635.1 of Sphingobium salicis subsp. salicis. Classification (NCBI taxonomy): domain Bacteria; kingdom Pseudomonadati; phylum Pseudomonadota; class Alphaproteobacteria; order Sphingomonadales; family Sphingobiaceae; genus Sphingobium; species Sphingobium salicis. The sequence continues at coordinate 320,881 of NZ_JAYRCS010000001.1, read as the reverse complement.
CGAACCGGGCACTCAACCGCCTGGTCCGGCATATGCTGGACGAGCATAAGGCAGAGGTGCGCATCTATTCGCCGACCGCGCCGACGCCGGCCTTCGCCTCGGCCGGCGATGTCCGATCGGTGCGCTCGCTCTGCATTCCCGGTCGCCCGGAATATCGGCTCGCGATCGGCCTGACCCGTGCCGCCCGCGCCGATCTGGAGGCGTTCCAGCCTGACATCGTGCATCTGTCCGCACCCGACCTGCTCGGCCGGCAGGCGCTGAACTGGGCGCGGCGCAACGCCGTTCCGGCCGTCGCCAGCCTGCACACCCGGTTCGAGACCTATCTTGCTTATTATCGCCTCGCCTTCCTGCGCCCGAAGGTCGTGGCCTATCTCGATCGCTTCTATGGCGACTGCGACCGCATCCTCGCCCCGACCCCGCCGATCGCCGCGGACCTCGCCGCAATCCATGGCGCCGAACGCATTGCCCTCTGGAGCCGGGGCGTCGATCGATCCGCCTTTCACCCGGCGATGCGAGATGAAAGCCTGCGCGCCCAGCTTGGCTATGCGCCCGACGATGTCGTGCCGCTCTTCTTCGGCCGGCTGGTCCGGGAAAAGGGGCTCGACATCTTCGCCGACGCCATCATCGCGGCGCGCGCCAACGGCCTGTCGCTGCGTCCCCTGATCCTGGGTGATGGCCCGGCGCGCGATGCCCTCGCCCGCCATTTGCCCAATGCCAGCTTTGCCGGCCATGTCGAAGGGGCACGTCTCGGCGCGCTGGTCGCCAGCGCCGACATCTTGGTCAATCCCAGCGTCACGGAGGCGTTTGGCAACGTCAATCTGGAGGCGATGGCCAGCGGCCTTGCCGTCCTGTCGGCCGACGTCCCCAGCGCATCCGCCCTGATCGATAATGGCGTCAACGGACTGCTGGTGCCGCCGGGCGACGTTGGCGCCTATGCCGGCGACCTGGCTTCCCTCGTCCGCGACACCGGCCTAAGGCGGCGGCTTGGCCACGCGGCGGAGGCGACGGCGTGCGACTATCGCTGGGACCATGTCCTGGATTCGGTGGCGCGCGTCTATCGCGAACTGGCGGGCGCCCCAATGGAATGATGTGGATGACGGACAAGCGGACGGACATGGAAATGGAGGCGGACCTGCGCGCCATGCGTCGCTATGCCCGCGCCCTGTCGCGCGACCATGTCGCCGCTGACGATGTGGTGCAGGACGCCGTGATGCGCGCGATCGAACGGCGCGACCAGTTCCAGCCCGATCGCAGCCGCCGCCGCTGGCTGCTGGCCATCGTCCACAATGTCTTCATCTCGGCGAAGCGGCGCGAGGCGGCGGAAACACGCCGCAATCTGGCCTTTGCCCAGATCCAGGTCGATCATGCCGATCCCGAACAGGAGGTGCGCGCCGACCTGATGCAGGTCGCCCGCGCCTTTGCCGACCTGCCCGACCATCAGCGCGCCGTCATGCACCTGACCGTCGTCGAAGGGCTGAGCTATCAGGAAAGCGCCGACCTTCTGGGCATAGCGGTCGGCACGGTGATGTCGCGTCTTGCCCGTGCACGGGCGACATTACGACAGGACAGGGACAGGCAGCCGCGCGATCGGCTGCGCATCGTGGGAGGACAGGATGAGTGAGGATCCTTCGGAGATCGAACTGATGGCCTATGTCGACGGCCAGCTCGATCCCGGCCGGCGCTTTGCGGTGGAGACCCGCCTGTCGCGCCGGCCCGACCTCGCCGCGCAGGTCATGGGCGACCTCAGCGCCCGCACCGGGCTGCGCCTGTTGGCGCAGGACCGCGCGCCCCTGCCCGAAACCATGGCGGCACAGGCGAGCGCGCTCCACCCGCCCGCCACGCGCCATCGTCGCTTTGCGATCGGCGCCGGCGGCGGCCTTGCCCTGCTGGCGGCAAGCTTCGTTGCCCTTCTCATGGTACGCGACGGGCCGCCCGCCTATGTGGTCGATGCCGCAACCTCCCACCGCGTCGCCATGATCCGCGCCCGGATGCAGGGGCAGATCGAATCGCCCAGCTTCGACCCGCGCGAGATATTGGCCAGCACCCATATCGACATTCCCGGCCTGCCCGCCGACTGGCGCGTGACCGATGTCCAGCTCTTCCCCGGTGAACGCACGCCCGCGCTGCTGATCGCGCTGCGCACGCCCGAAGGGCGCGACCTGTCCATCTATGCCATGCACCAGCGCACCGACGCCCCAGAACGGCCGGATTCTGTGCGCGAGGGCGCCCAGTCGGTGGCCTATTGGCGGCGCGGCGACATGTCCTATGCCCTGACCGGCGAGGATGAACCGGCCGCGATCGACGCCACGGCGGAGTCGATCGCGGGCAGTTGGTCCTGACCAACCGGTCCATAAGCGCCGGATTTCCTTGCCAGTGGGATGCGGGCACGGCACACCCTGCGCTCCAGATCCGTTGAGAGGTTGCCCATGTCCGCTTTTCCCCGCCGATCGATCGCGCTTGCCGCTGCCCTTGCCCTCCTGCCGCTGGGCGCGGCCGTCGCCCAGCATGCCGGCCATGGCGCCGATCCGGTGGCAGCCGCCATCGGCGCGTCCAGCCGCACCCCGGCCAATGTCGCGCGCGACAAATATCGCCATCCGCAGGAAACTCTCGCCTTCTTTGGCGTGACGCCGACCCAGACGGTGGTGGAATGGGCGCCGAGCGGCGGCTGGTACACGGAAATCCTGGCGCCGCTGCTGCGCGACAAGGGCAGCTTCTACGCGCTCCAGCCGACCGGCCGCTATCTTGACGGCTACAAGAAGTTCCTGGCCGAAAAGCCGCAGGCCTATGACAAGGTGAAGCTGGTCGCCTATCCCGAGGAAGCCGCCAGCATCCCGGCCAACAGCGTCGACACCGTGCTGACCTTCCGCAATGTCCACAACATGGTCATGGGCGGCAGCGAGGATGCGACCTTCAAGGCCTTTTTCGCCATGCTCAAGCCCGGCGGCACGCTGGGCATCGTCGACCATCGCCTGCCCGAGGATCGCGACACGGCGCTGGAAAAGAGCAGCGGCTACCTCAAGGTCTCGACCATCCGCCGTATCGCGGAAGGCGCGGGCTTCGAATATGTCGGCGCATCGGAAGTGAACGCCAATCCCAAGGACACGGCCGACTGGGAAAAGGGCGTCTGGACCCTGCCGCCCACGCTGCGTAACGGCGAAGTTGACAGGGCGAAGTATGTTGCGATCGGCGAAAGCGACCGCATGACGCTGAAATTCCGCAAGCCGCCCAAGTAAGAAACCCGACCCAGCCCGGTTGCGCCATCGCGTAACCGGGTTAAGGAAGCGGCGTGTCCAGCGCCGCCGCCCCGTCCCGCCCGCATCGCCCGCTCTTCGCCATCGGCCTGCGCCTGGTCGCGGTCATCTGCCTGGCGGTGATGTTCGTGACCGGCCGGGTTGCCGACGCCCATGGCGTCCATCTGGTCGAAACCCTCTTCTACCGTCAGGCGCTTGCCCTGCCCGTGGTCTTCGCCTGGCTGGCGATGAGCAGCGGCATCGGCGCCATCCGCACCCGCCGGATCAGTGTCCATGCGACCCGCATGGTCATCGGCCTCACCGGCATGGCGCTCAATTTCCTGTCCTATATCCTGTTGCCGCCGGCGGAAGCGACGACGATCGGCTTCACCATGCCGATCTTCGGCACGATCCTGTCGGCGCTGATCCTGCGCGAACCCACCGGCATCCATCGCTGGGCTGCGGTCCTGATCGGCTTTCTGGGCGTCCTCATCATGGTCCGGCCCGAAGGCGGCCATTTCCCGCCGATGGGCGTTGCCGTCGCCATCACCGCCGCGCTGGTGACGGCCAGCGTCAGCCTGGTGCTGCGGGAACTGGGCCGCACCGAGAGCGCGGGGGTCGTCGTCTTCTGGTTCACGGCCCTGTCGGTGCCGCCGCTCGGCATCGGCATGCTCTTCTATGGCCAGCCGCATGACGCGCAGACCTGGGGGCTGTTGCTGATGATCGGCCTGTTCGGCGGCATCGCGCAACTTTGCCTCACCGCCGCGCTGCGCTGGGCGCCGGTGTCGGTGGTGCTGCCGATGGATTATAGTTCGATCCTGTGGACCACCCTGCTGGGCTGGGCGATCTGGGGCGACTGGCCGATGTGGACCACCTGGGTCGGCGCCGCACTGATCATCGCCAGCGGCCTCTATATCGCCTGGCGTGAACATCGCCACGCCAGGCGTATCCCCGCGGCCTAGGCCAGCAGTTCCGCATCCAGGCTGATATCGGCCTTCAGCAGTTTCGATACCGGGCACCCGGCCTTGGCCTTGGCCGCCAGTTCCTGGAAAGTCGCGTCGTCGGCGCCGGGGATCTTCGCCTTCAGCGTCAGCTTGCTCGCGGTGATGGCAAAGCCGCCCTCCTGCTGCTCCAACGTGACGACCGCGCTCGTCTCCATCTTCTCCGCCGTCAGTCCGGCCTCGCCCAGGATCAGCGACAGCGCCATGGTGAAGCAGGAGGCATGGGCCGCCGCGATCAGTTCTTCCGGATTGCTGCCCGGCATGCCCTCGAACCGGGTGGCGAAGCCATAGGGATAGGCGTCGAGCGCGCCGCTCTGGGTCGAGATCGTGCCCTTGCCGTCCTTCAGGCCGCCACTCCAGGCCGCCGAACCGCTGCGATTGATCTTCATGCCGATGCTCCTTGCTGTGAAGCGGAGGAACCCCAGCGGTTCCCCATGGTTGCATCAGAATAGAATGTTTTTGCAGGAGAGTGACAATGGCCGAGATGATGAGCGCGCATCGCCATGACCTGATCGCGTCCGACCGGGTCGAGGGCACCGCCGTCTACAATCGCCAGGGCGACAGGCTTGGCAAGATATCCCATTTCATGGTCGACAAGCGCAGCGGCCATGTGCGCTATGCACTGCTGTCCTTCGGCGGCTTCCTGGGCATGGGCAATGAACATTATCCCCTGCCCTGGTCGATGCTGGCCTATGATACGGACAAGGGCGGCTATGTGATCGAACTGGCCAAGGAGGTGCTGGAACAGGCGCCCCATTATCTGGACGAGGACCGGCCGGCCTTCGACGATGCCTATGGCCGCAACGTCTACCAATATTATGGGCTGATCTACCCCTGGTAGCTTTTCCCTGCCCGTTCAGGGGCTTGATGCGGGTGCGCGGCCATGGGGTCGACGCGCCCGTTTATCTGCCATTCAGGTTGCCCAGATTCTGACACATTTCGGCGCTCACCCATTGTCTACCAGATGAATAGTATTATTTTGGGAGGCTCAGAATATAGGACGAGGATAAGGATAATGGAGCGATTCGGACATTCGGGTGACGCGCGCCAGCCGGTCGTGCTGACCATCCCCGGCCTCAACAACAGCGGCCCGGATCATTGGCAGACATTGTGGGACAGCGGACGCGGCGATTGCCAGCGCGTCGACCTGGGCAGCTGGGCCAGCCCCAATCGCAATGCCTGGGTCACGCGGCTCGACGCTGCCATTCGCCAGGCTGATGGGCCGGTCATCCTGGCGGCGCACAGCCTGGGCTGCCTGGCCGTCGCCTGGTGGGGCGCCCTGCAAAGCCAGGCCTATGGCTGGCCGGTGACCGGCGCGCTGCTGGTGGCGCCGCCCGATTGCGACCGGATGGAAACGCCCGAGACGATCGGCGGATTCGGCCCGACACCGCGCACGCCCCTGCCCTTCCCGTCGATCCTCGTCGCCAGTCGGAACGACCCCTATATCTTCTTCGAACGCGCCCACAGCATCGGCAAGAATTGGGGCAGCCAGTTCGTCGATGCCGGCCATAGCGGCCATATCAACGCGGATTCGGGGCTGGGCGCCTGGGGCTTTGGCCAGGCGCTGCTGGAACGGCTGATCGACAATGCGCAGGAACAGGCGTCCGCCGTGCGCCAGATGCGCCCGGCCATGCCGATGGCGCGGCTCGATCGCCCGTCCGACGGGCTGCGCATGACCAGCTGATATCGGCCCCAGACATCGCCGGGGCGCGACAAGAGAATCTTGCGCGCCCCTTATATTTGCTTTTTTGTCTACTAATGCAGTTGAGTTAAAACGCGGCCAGAGGGATGAACATGACCGAACATAGAACCATCGAACTTCGCCACAGCCGCGCCGAAGGCCAGCGCCCCGACATCATCGCCAGCATCGACAAGGTGCGCGACGTGCTGGAAGGGCTGCGCTTCGGCTCCATCACATTGACCGTCCACGACGCCCGCGTCGTGCAGATCGACGTCACCGAAAAGACGCGCCTGACCGCCTGACCGATCAAGGGAGGGCAAGCGCATAGATCAGGGCATGTCGGGGATGGCATGCCGATGCGGCACTGGGGACGCCGCATCACCAGAAACGACCCCAGCACGGCTTTGACCGGACCACCGGAAACGCCGCGATCAAAACTCACCGGACCTCCGGAACCAAGGGGAAGAACATGATTGCGCGTTTTCTGTTGCCCGCCAGCGTGGCGAGCGCGTCATTTGTCACGCCTGCCGCCTTTGCGGCCGAAGCCGCCCAACCCGCTGCCGCCGATGACCAGCAGGCCAGCAGCCCGCGCGGCGACGTGATCGTCGTCACCGCCCGCCGCCGTCAGGAAACCGCGCAGGAAGTGCCCCTGGCCATTTCCGTGGTGAAGGGCGACAGCATCGAGGCGACCGGCAATTTCAACATCGTGAAGCTGCAGCAGCTCGCGCCGACGCTACAGGTCTACACCACCAATCCACGCAACACCTCGGTCAACATCCGCGGCCTTGGCGTGCCGTTCGGCCTCACCAGCGACGGCTTCGAACAGGGCGTCGGCATCTATGTCGACGATGTCTATAACAGCCGCGTCGCTGCCGCGACCTTCGACTTCCTCGACGTCAACCAGGTGGAAGTGCTGCGCGGCCCGCAGGGCACGCTCTATGGCAAGAACACCACGGCGGGCGCGATCAACATCACGACCAACCAGCCGACCTTCGACTTCGAGGGCCGCGCCGAACTGACGGTCGGCAATCTGAACTACAAGCAGGCGAAGGCCGCCATTTCCGGCCCGCTGACCGACACGATCGCCGCCCGCATCGCCGTCGCCGCGACCAGCCGCCGCGGCACGCTCTACAATGTGACCAGCCAGCGCTGGATCAACGAGCAGGACAATCTGGGCATTCGCGGCCAGTTGCTGTTCCAGCCGACCGAGGATTTCAGCCTCACCTTGTCGGGCGACTATAGCAAGCAGGATCCCGAATGCTGCGGCACCACCTTCGTGCGCGTCGGCAAGACCCAGCGTCCGCTCAATCGCCAATATGATGCGCTGGCCGCTGCCCAGGGCTATGTCGTGCCCAGCCGCAACCCCTATGACCGACTGACCGACCTCGATTCCAACCTCAATGCCGGCAACAAGATTGGCGGCGTGTCGGCCAAGATCAAATGGGATGTCGGCCCCGGCACGCTGACCTCGGTCACCGCCTGGCGCTTCTGGGACTGGAAGCCGGAAAATGACCGCGACTTCACCGGCCTGTCGATCGTCTCCAAGTCGCAGAACCCCTCGCAGCAGGACCAGTATAGCCAGGAGTTCCGCTATAATTACGAAAGCAAGGACATCGACTTCGTCGTCGGTCTGTTCGGCTTGAAGCAGCGGATCGACACCCAGGGCACCGAACAGCAGGGCGAAGATGCGGCCCAGTGGAGCCTTGCCCCCTCGACCGACCCGAACAACCCCGCCAATATTCCGGCCACTCTGGCCGGCCTGACCGCCAGCAATACGCAGTGGCTAAAGGCCGACAGCGCCGCCCTGTTCGGGCAGCTCAGCTGGAAGGTCACGGACGCCCTGACCATCCAGCCCGGCGTGCGCTTGAACTACGACAAGAAGTCCGGTTTCTACCAGCGTGTCGTCACCAATGCGCAGGGCCAGGCCATCAGCTGCACCACGGTTGCGGAGCCCGGCACCATCAAGGGGACGACGCAGCAGTGCGGCGTTTACCAGCCCCAGGTCAGTTCCCCGTCCGACAGCGCCTGGAACTTCACCTACGACTTCAACGTCAACTACAAGATCGCGCCGGACGTGCTGGCCTATGCGACCTATGCGAAGAGCTTCAAGACGCTGGGTATCAACCAGAATGGCCTGCCGCTCAACGCCGACAACACGGTCAATTATGACGCCAGCACGGTGAAGCCGGAATCGGTCAATCATTATGAAATCGGCCTCAAGACCCAGTTCCTGGATCGCCGGGCGACCTTCAACCTCACCGCCTTCCGCACCGACATCAAGAATTTCCAGGCGACCGTGAATGGCGGCCAGTTCGGCACCGTGCGCGGCTATCTCGCCAATGCCGGCAAGGTCCGTTCGCAGGGGATCGAGGCGGATTTCAAGATCGTCGCCAGCGACCGCTTCACCGCCTATGCCAATGGCGCCTTCACCGACGCCAAGTACAAGAAGTTCGTCGACGCGCCCTGTCCGCCCGAATTGTCCGGCGGCACCTATCAGCCGTCGGGCGCCACCCCGGATTATTCGCAGCCCGGCGTCCCCGGCGCACTCAGCCCGCGCCAGTGCGACATTTCGGGGCAGAACCTGCCCGGCGTGTCGAAATGGGCCTTCTCCTACGGCGCGGAATATAACATCCCGGTCACGCTGCTGGCGAAGGACGGGCAGCTTTATCTGGGCGTCGACGGCAATTACCGTTCGCACTGGAACAGCAATGCTTCGCCATCCATCTACACCGAAGTGAAGGGCTATGCCCTGACCAACGTCCGCGCCGGCTTCCGCGGCGAAGGCTTCGATGTGTTCGGCTGGGTGCGCAACGCCTTCGACGTCAACTATATCGAAAATCTTCAGGTCGCGCCGGGCAATACCGGCCTGATCGCCGGCCAGGTCGGCGATCCGCAGACCTGGGGCGGCACAATCAAATTCTCCTTCTGATCCGATCGGACACAGACAGGACGGCCGGCCGGCGCGCGCATCATGCCGCGCCGGCCGGTCCGCCATTTGCACGTCGCCCCGCGCTCGGCTAGACCGCGCCCCATGTCCACGACCTTCACGCTCGACACCGCGACCAGCCGCGCCAATCCCACGCCCGCCCCGATGAAGCGGCTGACCGTGCCCCAGATCCAGCGCCGCAAGTTCGAGGGCAAGACCGACGAGCCGCTGGTGATGCTGACCGCCTATACCGCGCGCCAGGCGCAACTGCTCGATCCGCATTGCGACATGCTGCTGGTCGGCGATTCGCTGGCGCAGGTCATCTATGGCCTGCCCTCCACCCTGCCGGTCACACTCGACATGATGATCGCCCATGGCGCCGCCGTGGTGCGCGGCAGCTATCACAGCGTCGTCCTGGTCGACATGCCTTTCGGCTCCTATGAGGCATCGCCGCAGCAGGCCTTTGCCAGCGCCAGCCGCGTCATGGCCGAAACCGGCTGCGCCGGGGTCAAGCTGGAAGGCGGCGAGGCGATGGCGGAGACGATCCGCTTCCTCACCCAGCGCGGCATCCCGGTGATGGCTCATATCGGCCTGACGCCGCAGGCGGTGAATGCGCTGGGCGGCTATGGCGCGCGCGGCAAGAGCCAGGAGGAACATGCCAAGATCCTGGGCGACGCCAAGGCCGTGGCCGCCGCCGGCGCCTTTGGCATGGTGGTCGAAGGGGTGATGGAGGAACTGGCCGACATCATCACGACCAGCGTCGACATACCCGTGATCGGCATCGGCGCATCGGCCCGTTGCGATGGCCAGGTGCTGGTGGCGGAGGACATGCTGGGCATGTTCGAACGTACCGCGCGCTTCGTGAAACGCTACGCCAACCTTGCCGAAACGATCAGCCAGGCGGCAGAAAGCTATGCCGCGGAGGTGCGCAATCGCAGCTTTCCGGGCGATGATCAGGTCTATCGGCCGAAAAAGTGATTTGCGTGGCCACGCTGCGCCGCTAATGATCCCGCCTTCCGGCTGCCCCTAATGACCATTTTTCGGAGATTCCCGTGGCCCTGACGCCGCAAAACAGCGAAGCCTTCATGCGGGAGGTCGATGACGCCGTCCGCCAGGACCAGCTCCTGACCTTCTGGCAGCGTTATGGCCGCGCCCTGGCCGTGCTGCTGATCGTCGGCCTCGCCGCCTTTGGCGGCTGGCTTTACTGGCAGCATTACAGCAAGACCCAGTCGGAAGCCGTGTCCGAACAGATGGACAAGATGCTGGCGACTGCGGTCGGCGGCGGCACGCCCGATGCCAAGGATGTCGATGCCCTGGCCAAGGCCAGCCAGCCCGGCTATCGCGCCTCCGCCCTGCTGGTGAAGGCCGGCCTCGCCGCGCGCAAGGGCGACAACAAGGCCGCGATCGAAGCCTATAAGGCAATGGCAGCGGACAGCTCGCTCGACCAGCCCTATCGCGACCTGGCCCTCATCCGTCAGACCACGATCGAATTCGATGCGCTCAAGCCGCAGCAGGTGGTCGATCGCCTCAAGCCCCTCGCCGTCGAGGGCGCGCCCTGGTTCGGCAGCGCCGGCGAACTGGTTGCCATCGCCTATATGAAGATGCGCAAGCCCGAACTGGCCGGCCCGATGTTCGCGGCCATGGCCAAGGACGAGAATGTGCCCCAGTCGATCCGTTCACGTGCGCGACAGATGGCGGGGCTATTGGGAATTGATGCGGTCGAAACGCCCGCCGAACCGGTACAGGGATAAGCAAGCGCATGGCTAAGCACAGCATCACGAAATTCGGCCCGATGGGCCGTACCCTGACCACCGTCGCCCTGGTTGCGATGCTGGCGGGCTGCGGCGTGGTCGGCGGCAAGAAGGGCGGCCCCAAAACCCCGGTGGTCGGCAACCGCACCTCGATCCTGTCAAACGAACAGGGGATCGAAGTCGATCCGACCCTGGCCGACGTGCCCGTCACCCTGCCCGAATCCTACGCCAATGACCAATGGTCGCAGCCGGGCGGCGATCCGTCCAAGGCGATGGGCCATCTGGCGCTGGGCGCATCGCCGCAGCAGGCCTGGACCGCATCGATCGAAGGCAGCACGCCGCAAGCGCGCCTTGCCTCCGCACCCGTCGTGTCCGGCGGCAAGCTGTTCGTGATCGACGCCGGCGCCCATGTCATCGCGATGGATGCCAACACCGGCCAGAAGCTGTGGCAGACCAGCCTTCCGGCCGAAGGCAATGGCCGCGCCCTGTTCGGCGGCGGCGTCAGCGTCCTGGGCGACAAGCTGTTCGCCAGCACCGGCGTGGGCGACGTCGTATCGATGAACGTGGCCGATGGCTCGATCGGGTGGAAGGTCCATCCCGGCGGCCCGCTGCGCGGCGCCCCGACGCTGGAAAATGGCCATGTCTATGTGATGGGCCAGGACAACCAGATCTTCGCCCTCAACCAGAGCGACGGCGCCACCCAGTGGACCGACAGCGGCACGCTGCAGGTGACCGGCATTTTCGGCGTGGCCGCTCCGGCCGCCGCGCAGGGCACGGTGATCGCAGGCTACAGCTCGGGCGAGATCAACGCCTATCGCTATGAAAATGGCCGCACCCTGTGGGGCGATGCGCTCTCGCGCACCAGCATCTCCACCGCCGTCGCCTCGCTGACCGACATCGACGCCGATCCGGTGATCGACCGCGGCCGCGTCTTCGCGATCGGCCAGGGCGGCCGCATGGCCTCCTACGAACTCACCAGCGGCCAGCGACTGTGGGAAATCAACATCGCCGGCATCTCCACCCCCTGGATCGCAGGTGAGTGGGTGTTTGCCGTCACCAGCGATGCCAAGCTGCTCTGCGTCGCCCGCGCGACCGGCAAGATCCGCTGGATCAGCCAGCTGCGCCGCTGGCAGAAGGAAAAGAAGAAGGACAAGGCGATCCGCTGGACCGGCCCGGTCCTTGCCGGTGGCCGCCTGATTCTGGTATCGACCCATGGTGATCTCAACTATGTCGATCCGGCGACCGGCACCATCCAGCAGGCAGTGGACATGAACAAGTCCATGTCGCTCTCGCCGGTGGTCGCCAACAACATGCTCTACATCCTTGCCGATGACGGCAAGCTGACGGCGCTGCGTTAAGGGCAGCGATAGAAAGGAAACGGGCCCACATCATGCTGCCCACAGTTGCCATTGTCGGGCGGCCCAATGTGGGCAAGTCCACCCTTTTCAACCGCCTGGTCGGCAAGAAGCTGGCGCTGGTCGATGACCAGCCCGGCGTTACCCGCGACCGGCGCGAGGGCGAGGCTCATCTTCTGGGCCTCGACTTCACCATCATCGACACCGCCGGCTATGAGGATGAGGATCCCCACAGCCTGCCCGGTCGCATGCGCATGCAGACCCAGGCCGCGGTCGAGAATTGCGACGTCGCCCTGTTCATGGTCGATGCCCGCGCCGGCATCACCCCGCTGGACGAGGAAATCGCCCGCTGGCTGCGCGAGGGCGACGCCCCGGTGATCCTGGTCGCCAACAAGGCCGAGGGCAAGGCGACCGAAGCCGGCGTCATGGAAGCCTTCATACTGGGCCTGGGCGAACCCATCCCCTTCTCCGCCGAACATGGCCAGGGCCTGGCCGACCTGTTCCAGGCGCTGCTCCCCTATCTCGAACGCGAGGATGGCGAGGAGCATGAGAAGGAATTTTACGAGGACGAGGAGAGCGCGCCGCTCAAGCTCGCCATCGTTGGCCGCCCCAATGCCGGCAAGTCGACCCTCATCAACCGGCTGCTTGGCGAAAACCGCCTGCTGACCGGACCGGAAGCCGGCATCACCCGCGACAGCATCGCCGTCGACTGGATGTGGACCAGCTATGAGGGCGAGGAACGCCCCGTCCGCCTGATCGACACCGCCGGCATGCGCAAGCGCGCCAAGGTGCAGGACAAGCTGGAAAAGCTGGCCGTGTCCGATGGCCTGAACGCCGTGAACTTCGCCGAAGTCGTGGTGCTGCTGCTCGACGCCACCCGCGGCCTGGAGGCGCAGGATCTGCGCATTGCTGACAAGGTGCTGGAAGAAGGCCGCGCCCTCATCGTCGCCCTCAACAAATGGGATACGGTGGAACATGGCTCGGCCCTCTATCAGGGCATCAAGCAGGCACTGTTCGACGGCCTGGCGCAGGTCCGTGGCGTGCCGATCATGACCGTGTCGGCCGCCACCGGAAAGGGCCTTGATGACCTGATCAAGGTCGCGTTCGAAACCCGCACCGCCTGGTCGCAGCGCATTTCGACCGGCGTGCTCAACCGCTGGTTCGAAGCCGCGCTGGAGGCCAACCCGCCGCCAGCGCCGGGTGGCAAGCGGATCAAGCTGCGCTACATCACCCAGAACAAGACGCGCCCACCGACGTTCGTCCTGTTCGGCACGCGGCTCGACGAACTGCCCGAAAGCTATCGTCGCTATCTGGTGAACGGCATCCGCAAGGAACTGGGCTTCGGCGCCGTGCCGGTACGCCTGACGCTGCGCAGCGCCAAGAACCCCTATGCCAAATGAGGCGGGCGGCCCCGATGCCGCCCCCTTTCATGTCGACGCCAGGGGCATGAAATGTCCCTGGCCCGTCCTGCGCGCCGCCCGAGCGATGCGTGACGCAGATCATGTGACGATCGATGCCGATGACGCTATCGCCCCGCGCGAGCTGGCGGCCCTGGCGCAGCAGCATGGATGGCAATTTTCCGCCCTTTCCCCGCAGCGTTTCGCACTCAGCAAGGTGCCGGCTTAACCGGCTGTTTACGCCCGCCGGCTAATCTCGCGAGCGTCAGGAAAGGAGTGCGCAGGTGCCCGAACACGCTACCGAACTGGTGGACTGGAACGATTTTGCCCGGACCCGCACGGAGCTGGGTACGGCCTTCATGCGCATTCTGGGCTATTTCCGCGAAGATGGTGAAAAGGCGATCGGCACCATCGAGCAGGCCTTTCGAGACCGCGATGCCGTCTCCCTCGTCCGCCCCGCCCATACGCTGAAGGGCGAATCGGCTCAGTTCGGCGCCCATCGGCTCAGTGCCATGGCCGAAGAGATCGAAATGGTCGCGCGCCGCTGCGTCGAATTTCGCGAGAGCCCGGACGAACTGATCGAGACCGTGGTGGCGCTGCGCCCCTGCTTTACCGAGACCATGGCCCTGCTCGATCGCGACGCCAATCCGCTGGTCGCGCGCCGTCCCACCTTCGGCCGCCGCGTCGAACCACAGGGCTTTGGCCGCGCCGGCTGATATTCGGTATTGAAATAAAACCGACCATCGCCCCATATGGCGGCCATGACCCGCTTCTCCGTCCTTGATCTCGTTCCTGTCCGCGAAGGCAGTGACGTGTCCGCCGCCCTTGCCGACGCTGCCGATCTGGCCGCCCATGTCGAGGCATTGGGCTATCACCGCCTCTGGGTGGCCGAACATCATGGCATGCCCGGCATCGCATCGGCCGCCACCGCCGTCGTGCTCGCCCATATCGGCCAGGCGACATCGTCCATCCGCATCGGCGCGGGCGGCATCATGCTGCCCAACCACGCGCCGCTGCTGATTGCCGAACAGTTCGGCACGCTCGACGCGCTGTTCCCCGGCCGCATCGACCTGGGTCTGGGCCGCGCGCCCGGTTCCGACCAGAAAGTGTCGCAAGCCATCCGCCGCGGCCTCAGCGGCGGGGCCGACCAGTTCCCCCGCGACGTGTTCGAACTCCAGGCCTATTTCGCCGGCGACGATCGGCTGGGCATTCAGGCCACGCCGGGCGAAGGCGCCAATGTGCCGCTCTGGATTCTCGGCTCCAGCCTCTACGGCGCGCAACTGGCGGCCGCGCTCGGGCTGCCTTACGCCTTTGCCTCCCATTTCGCCCCGGCCGCGCTGGACGAGGCGCTGGCCATCTATCGCCGCGACTTCCGCCCCTCGGCCCAGCTTGACCGCCCCTATGCCATGGCCGGCTATAATATCTTCGCCGCCGACAGTGCGGCGGAGGCGGAACTGGTCGCCAGTTCGATGCAGCAGGCCTTCGTGCGGCTGCGCACTGGCCAGCCCGGCAAGCTGCAACCGCCACTGGCGGGCTATTATGACAGCCTGCCGATGCAGGCCCGCGCCATGCTGTCCGATGTCCTGAGCGCCTCCAGCATCGGCACCCAGGCGGATGTCGAGCGCGACCTGGCTGCCTTCATCGATCGCACCGGCGTGGACGAGGTGATCATCGCCGCCCAGATCTTCGATCCTGCGGCGCGCAAGCGCAGCTATGAGATCGCCATGGCAGCGGCGCAGGCGATCGGCGCCCGCGAACTGGCCTGATGCCTCAGGTGGCGGCCAGCCGGCCGCCACTCATCAGCCCGGCCATGGTCGGCGACAGGCGCTGCATCAGGTTGCCGATCAGGATCACCACCGCCAGCACCAGGAAGGGCTGGGCGATCAGATAGAGCGGATAGAGCGGCGATCCGAGCGGACCGAACAATTGCCCCAGTAGCGGCCCGCCCAGCCAGATCAGGATCAGATGGGCGCAGAAGAGGAAGAAGGCATAGGGCTCGACCCGCATCAGCAGGCCGCGCGCCGGGCTTTCCGCCAGTGCCCAGGCCAAGCGCCAGAAACAGAGCGATGCGGCCATGCGCACCGACATGTCGAGGCACGCCAGGGCCAGCGGCGCCAGCCCCGCCCCGCCCTTGAGCGAGACATAGAGTTGCGCGCCCATCAGCAGGCCAAAGGGCAATGAAGCTGCCAGCATCGGCACTGCCGCGGCCCGGTCCGCCCAGCCCTCGCGCCGGGCCAATATGCCGATGGTGAAGAAGAAGAGGATCGACGGGCGCATCAGTACCGGCGGCCCGAGCCCCGCAATCTGGCATGACAGCGCCGCCAGCGCGACCGCCATCAGCATCCAGTTGGGCAACCGCACCAACAAGGGCGCGGCCACCATACACAGGAACAGGTCGCGCAGGAACGGCATCTGGACATTGATGTCCGGATTGCGGTTGATGATGAACAATTCCTCGGCGATCCAGCCGCCCGACTGCGGCACCGGCGCCGACAGGCCCAGTAGCCAGGCCGCGCCCGACACCAGCAGGATCGCCACCGCATTCCACAACAGCATCGGCAGCAGGATCGTCCGCGCCTTGCGCCCGACATGATCGAACCAGTTGCGCGTGCGCGCCGACCCGCCGACCAGCCAGCCGGAGATCAGGCCCAGCAGCGGCACCGCGCTACGGCCGAAAATCTCCATCAGCACCCAGCGCAGCCCTTCCTGCGGGGAGCCTCGCAGCAGTTCCAGATCCTGGCCATTCCGTCCGGTCCAGGCATGGACATAGACGACACCCAGAATGCAGATCACACGCGCAATCGCGATCGCGTCGGAACGGCGCGTCGCATTGGCCAAGACGATATCGGGCAAGCAAAAATCCTGATTGTGGCAGGTTTCCAATGCCCGAAACCCGCTCCTGTTCCCCCTCCTGCGCGACGGAGCGAGCCGGAAGCGGGATCATGGGACGCATCAGCGCGGATTTCCGGGCTCCACGGGCCGTTCCGCAATGGGCATTTCGGCCCGTGGGTAATCCAATATTTACCTCCCCCCGATAGCAATCTGGTCGATTGCCGGACGCGTGCCGGCTGCGGGGGACAATAGAGGCTCATGACCCAGATGCCGGGCGCACATCAATTTTCGCACGACACGGGCGCTGCCGCATCGTCTGCCGGCATGCACCAGGCGCTGGGCATGGTGTTCCAGATCGCCGGGTCGAGTTCGAAGATCCTGGTCGATCCCAACAGCCTCGCGGCGCTGGCCCATGATCCCGACACCTGCCTCGCCATGGCCGGCCAGGTCGGCAGCCAGGTGAAGATGCGGGTCGGCGATCGCTGGCTGATCGCCAATATCCGGTCGCTGATGCTCGACCGGCGCGATGGCGGAGCGATCATCGCCGATATCGACTTTCTGGGCGAAGGAGATGAGGAAAAGCTGACCGGCCGCATCTACGGCTTCCGGCGCGGCGTCACCCGCTATCCCACGCCCGGCACCGACATCTATCCGGTGTCCAGCTACGACATGCAGCAAATCTATGCCGCCGACGACCGGCCGCATGTCCAGATCGGCACTGTCTATCCGACGATGGACACGCGCGCCGCGCTCTATGTCGATTCGATGCTGGGCAAGCATTTTGCGCTGCTCGGCTCCACCGGCACCGGCAAGTCGACCAGCGCGGCGCTGATCCTGCACCGCATCTGCGACCTGTCGCCCCAGGGGCATATCGTCATGATCGATCCTCATGGCGAATATGGCGCCGCCTTTCAGCAGAATGGCGCGGTGTTCGACGTGAACAATCTCGCCCTGCCCTATTGGCTGATGAATTTCGAGGAACATTGCGAGGTGTTCGTCACCTCCGAAGGCGCGGAGCGCACCCAGGATTGCGACATCCTCGCCAAATGCCTGCTCGCCGCACGGATGAAGAACCGTCTGGCCGAAAGCATCGGCCGCCTGACCGTGGATTCGCCCGTCCCCTATCTCCTGTCCGATCTCACCGCGATCCTGCAGAACGAGATGGGCAAGCTCGACAAGGGCACCGGATCGCTTCCCTATCTGCGCCTCAAGTCCAAGGTCGACGAGATCAAGGGCGACCCGCGCTATTCCTTCATGTTCTCCGGCATGCTGGTGGCCGATTCAATGCAGGCCTTCCTCGCTAAGATCTTCCGCCTGCCTTCGGGCGGCAAGCCGATCTCGATCATCGACGTGTCCTCCATGCCCTCCGACATCACCTCGGTTGTCGTCTCGGTGCTGTCCCGGCTAGTGTTCGACTATGCACTATGGGCACGCGACGAACCGCAACGGCCGATCCTGCTCGTGTGCGAGGAAGCCCATCGCTACATTCCCGCCAGCACTGCCGGCGGCGGCCAGGCGGTGCGCCGCATCCTGGAGCGGATCGCCAAGGAGGGTCGTAAATATGGCGTATCGCTGGGCCTCATCACCCAGCGTCCGTCCGACCTGGCCGAGGGCGTGCTGTCGCAGTGCGGCACCATCATCTCGATGCGCCTCAACAATGACCGCGACCAGGCCTTCGTGAAGGCGGCCATGCCCGAAGGCGCGCGCGGTTTCCTCGATTCGATTCCTGCCCTGCGCAACCGCGAGGCGATCATCTGCGGGGAAGGTGTCGCCGTGCCGATCCGCGTCGCGCTCGACAATCTGGAAGAAGCGCGGCGCCCGGCTTCCGGCGATCCCAGCTTCACCCAGCTCTGGCGCCAGGCCGGCGGCGAGGACGATATCCTCACCCGCACCATCACCCGCTGGCGCAACCAAGGCCGCTGATCGGCGTCTCGGCCTCAACCGGTCGGCGCGATCCGACCGGCCGGTTCGGTTTCGCTATGCACCGCCTCACGGCATTCCTCTTCGTGCATCGGCACCATCAGCTTGGCCTCGCGCCAGCCGCCCTGCCAATAGACCAGAGCTGCGAGCGTCAGTGATACCGCCGATCCCACCGGGAAGCTCAGCCACAGCGCATCCGCGCCGATCCGGGGATAGGCGAGATAATAGAAGCCCAGCCGCACCGCGAAGAGGGTGAAGACCAGGATCAGCAGCGGCGCCACCACCACGCCATTGGCGCGCATCACCCCGAACAGGATCATGGTGCAGCCGAACAGCATGAAGCTCCAGCTCGCCAGCAACTGCATGTTCCAGGCCGCATCAATCACCGCCTGGTTATGGCTCAGGAACAACGCCAGCAGCGCTTCATGGAAGATCAGGATGACGACCACCATCGCACCGGTGATCGCCAGCAGATAGGATATCCCATAGCCGGTGATCCGGCTGATCCGATCCCACCGACCCGCGCCGATATTCTGCGCCGCCATGGCGCTGACCGCCGCGCCCATCGCCATCGCCGGCATCTGCAGATAGGTCCAGATCTGCTGCGCCGCGCCATAGGCCGCCGTCACAAGAAACCCTTCGCGATTGACCAGGCCGATCATCACCAGGCCGGACGTCGACATGACGATCATCTGCAGGCCCATCGGCAGGCCCTTGGTCGACAACACGCGCATCTCGTCCATCGCGGGCTTGAGATAGCCAAGCTCCGCGCCGCGAAGCCGCAACGGCAAATCCTTGGCATAGGTATAGATGACCAGCGCGATCAGGCTGATGAAGCCCGCCGCCGCCGTTGCCGCCGCCGAACCGCCAATCCCCATCGCCGGGATCGGCCCCAACCCCAGGATCAGCACCGGATTGAGCACCAGGTCGATCGCCACCGACAGGATCATGAAGATCAGCGGCGTGCGCGCGTCGCCGGTGCCGCGCAGCCCCATCATCATCATGACGCTCAGCAGCGAGGCCGGCATCGCGACGAAGATGACGCGCAAATAGGTCAGCGCCATGTCGAACGCTTCGGGCGGGGTCGCCAGCAGGTGCAGCAGCGCCGGCCCGCCGAACCAGCCCGCCACCGCGACGCCCATGGCCAGCAGGAAGCAGAAGCCGACCGCCGAGCCGAAGGCGCGCCGCGCCGCATCCATGTCGCGCGCGCCGACCGCCTGCGCGATCATCACCGTCGACGCCATGCCGAAGCCGAACACGACGGAGAACATCAAGAACATGATGATATTGGCGTTCGCCGTCGCGGCGAGCGCCTGTGGCCCCAGGAAGCGACCGACCCAGATCGCGTTGATCGATCCGTTCAGCGACTGGAGGATATTGGACGCCAGTGTCGGGATGGCGAATGTCAGCAAGGTGGAGGCGATCGGCCCCTGTGTCAGGTCCCGCGCCCCTTGTGCCCCTGCTGCCATTCGCCCTTACCCCTTATCCCCGATTGCGGCGCAGGCTAGGCGGCTCAGCCCAGCCGGTCCAGTGCCGCCTTCAGCCTTTCCGCCTCGGCGGTCTTTTCGGCATGATCCTCGCGCGCCTTGGCCACGGCCTCGGGCTTGGCCTTCTCGACAAAGGCCGGGTTGGACAGGCGACCGCCCAGCGAATCCCGTTCCTTGGCCGCCGCTGCCAGCGCCTTTTCGAGGCGGGTCTTTTCGGCCGCGATGTCGATCACGCCTTCCAGCGGCAGGATGAAGGTCGCCTCGTCGACGACGATCTGCGCCGCACCGCCGGCGACATCCTCGCCAAAGGCCAGGCTCTCGATCCGGCCAAGGCGCGCCAGCGCCGCACCCTGACGATCCAGGCGCCCCCGCGTCAACTCCGATGCGTCACGCACGACCATGCGCAGCTTGGCGCCCGGCGGCACGTTGAGTTCGGTCCGCGCGGTGCGAATCGCGCTCACCAGACGGATCAGCCAGTCGATCTCGCCCTGCGCATCGGTGTCGACTTCATAGAGGGCGACCGGCCACTCGGCCACGATCAGTTCCTGCGCGCGCTGCCCGGTCAGCTGCCACAGCTCTTCGGTGATGAAGGGCATGAAGGGGTGCAGCATGACCAGGATCTGGTCGAACGCCCAGCCGGCAACGGCCTTCGTCTCGTCATCCATCGAACCCTTGGTGAGTTCGATATACCAGTCGCAATACTGGTCCCAGACGAAGTGATAGATGGCGTTGGCGCCCGCGTCGAAGCGCAGTTCGGCCATGGCGGTGTCGATCGCCTGCACCGTCGCCACCGTTTCGGCGATGATCCAGCGATTAACCGGCAGCGCGGCGTGCGGCGCTTCGCGGCTGGTCGAGGCGGTGACGCCATTGGCCTGCAGGAAGCGCGCCGCGTTCCACAGCTTGGTCGCGAAGTTGCGATAACCCTCGACCCGCTTCTCATCCATCTTCACGTCGCGGCCCTGGCTTTCCATCGCCGCCATGAAGAAGCGCAGCGCATCCGCGCCGAACTTGTCGATCAGGCCCAGCGGATCGACCACATTGCCCTTGGACTTGGACATTTTCTGGCCGTCGGCGGCGCGCACCAGACCATGGAGATAGAGCTTCTTCCACGGCACATCGCCCATGAATTCCATGCCCTGCATCGCCATGCGCGCATCCCAGAAGAACAGGATGTCGAAGCCAGAGATCAGCAGGTCATTGGGATAATGGCGGCTGAGCGTCTCGCTCTGCTCCGGCCAGCCCAGCGTGCCGAACGGCCACAAGGCGGACGAGAACCAGGTATCGAGAACGTCAGGGTCGCGGACCAGCCTCTTGTTGCCGGCCTGCAGCTGCGCCTCTTCCTCGGTCTCGGCGACATAGGCATTGCCTTCGTCATCGAACCAGGCCGGGATCTGGTGGCCCCACCAGAGCTGGCGCGACACGCACCAGGGCTGGATATTCTCCATCCAGTTGAAGAAGGTCTTTTCCCAGCTCTTGGGGACGATTTCGATCCGGCCGTCGCGCACCGCCTGCATCGGCGCCACCGCCAGCTTGCCGGCGTCGACATACCACTGGTCGGTCAGCCAGGGCTCGATCACCACGCCCGAACGGTCGCCATAGGGGGTCTGGATCGTGCGCGGCTCGAAATCGGCGGCGACCTCCTCGCCTTCCTTGTTCTTCGTGACATGCAGCACAAGCAGGCCCAGCGCCTTCATCTCGGCGACGACGATCTCGCGCGCGCCGTCCACGCCGTCCTTCTTGAAGCGGTGCAGCCCCAGGAAGCGATCGGGGATCAGGCCATCGGCGGTCTGCACGACATTGGCGTCGGCATCGAACATGTTGAGCATGTCCGCGGCCTTCATGCCCGCCCGCTTGCCAACCTCGAAATCGTTGAAGTCATGGCCCGGCGTGATCTTGACCGCGCCCGAACCCAGTTCCGGATCGGCATGTTCGTCGGCGACGATCTTGAAGCGGCGACCGGTGATCGGCTGCAGAATTTCCTTGCCGATGACCGCCTGATAGCGGGCATCGTCGGGATGCACGGCGATCGCCATGTCGGCCAGCATGGTTTCCGGGCGGGTGGTGGCGACGACGATATGGTCGCTGCCATCGGCCAGGGTCACGCCGTCCGCCAGCGGATAACGGAAGCGCCAGAAGCCGCCCTGCGTTTCCTTGGTCTCGACCTCCAGGTCGGAAATGGCCGATCGGAAATGCGGATCCCAGTTGACCAGGCGCTTGTCGCGATAGAGCAGGCCGCGCTGGTGCAGTTCCACGAACACCTTGATGACGGCCTTCGAAAAGCCCTCGTCCATGGTGAAGCGCTCATTGGCCCAGTCCATCGAACAGCCCAGACGGCGCAGCTGGCTGGTGATCGCGCCGCCGCTTTCCGCCTTCCATTCCCACACCTTGGCGACGAAATCGTGGCGGCTGAAATCGGTGCGCTTCTGCCCGGCCGCGTTCAGCTGCCGCTCGACCACCATCTGGGTCGCGATGCCGGCATGGTCGGTGCCGACTACCCACAGTGCATCCTTGCCGCGCAGCCGCTCATAGCGCACGACGATGTCCTGCAGCGTATTGTCGAGCGCATGGCCGACGTGCAGGCTGCCGGTCACGTTCGGCGGCGGATTGACGATGGTGAAGGGTTCCGCGCCCGGACGGTCCGGACGGAACAGGCCATTGGCCTCCCAATGCTGGTACCAGCGGGTCTCGATGGCGGCGGGGTCAAAGGTTTTGGGCAGTTCGGTCATGATCGCGCTTTAACGCCTGCCGCACGACACGCAAGGCATGGCGCGCGTCAGATCAGGCTATCCATGACTTCGGACGGCAGGCCAGCGCGGATCGTGATGCTGCCATCCCCCTTGCGGGCGACCAGTTGCGGTTCGCTCAGGCTATTGTCGAACACCCAGGCCCGATCCGCCTGGTCGAAGAACCAGCGCAGTTGCGCAAAGGATCTTATGCGCCGCGCCGCCACCTTGTCGGCCGGCACATCATGCCCGCCCTTCGCCACGCGATAGGCGATCCGCTCCAGTTGGCGCTCCACCGAATCCAGATAGACATAGATCAGCCGTATCTCGAAGCCGCGCGCCCGCGCCTTCTCCACCAATCGCCGATATTTGGGACTGGACAGCACGGTCTCCACGCCGATGGTCTGATGCACGTCGATCGACGCATCCAGCCAGGCCTCGATCCGCTGCACGGCCGCCAGATTGGCGGCGTCCTGCGCCAGCCCCTCACTTTCCCGCAACCGGGCGGTCAGGAGATCGGGATTGATGATCCAGACCGAACCATCAAATTCGGCCACGTCGCTGCGACCATAGGCCGAGCTTTTGCCACAGCCATTGGGGCCCGCGACGATCCACAGGCGCGGCCGCGCATGGCCCTTGCCGATCAAATCTTGTCCCTGATCGCCTTATTCTCTTCCCGCGCCTTGCGAACGCTGGCGCGGAAGGAGGCGAGGAATTCGGCCTCGAACTGCGGGCTGTCGGCATCGACCACCCGCAGCTTCACGGCCTTGCCGTCCTTGTGGACGGTCCGGTATCTGGGCTTGCCCGGCTTGCCGAGGTCGATGGGACCATCGACGATATCGACCTTCATCTTTGCCATGGGGCCAATATAGCAGGCCGGGCCAGGCCCTTAAAGGCTCATTTCCCCTTGGTCGCGCCGGTCCACTGGTCCAGCCAGCCCAGCGCCTCGTCATACCATTGCAGCGAGTTCTTGGGCTTCAGCACCCAGTGATTCTCGTCCGGGAAGACGACCAGGCGCGACGGAATCTCGCGCCGCTGCAACGCGGTGAAGGCAGCCAGCCCCTGGGTGTAGGGAATGCGGAAATCCTTCTCGCCGGTCACGACCAGCATCGGCGTCTTCCACTGGGCGACATGATTGACCGGGTTCCATTTCTCGAACTCTTCGGGCTTCTCATAATAGGGGCCGCCATGCTCCCATTCGTCGAACCACAGTTCCTCGGTCTCATAAGCCATGGCGCGGGCGTCGAACACGCCGTCATGCTGGACGATGCACTTGAAGCCATCGGCCCACTGCCCCTCGATCCAGTTCATCATATAGCCGCCATAGCTGGCGCCGAGCGCGCAGGCATTGCCCGCGTCGACATTGGCGTCCTTCGCCGCCGCAGCAGCGAGGCCCAGCTTCAGATCCTCCAGCGGCTTGCCACCCCAATCCTGGTTGATCGCGTCGGTGAAGGCCTGACCATAGCCGGTCGAGCCATGGAAATCGACGATCACCGCGGCATAGCCATGGGCGGCGAACGCCTTGGGATTCCAGCGATAGGACCAGCTGTCGTTGAAGCTGCCCTGCGGCCCGCCATGGACCAGGAAGGCGACCGGCAGCTTGCCCTTGGCAGCCATGGGCTTGACGATCTGTCCCCAGACCGTGTCGCCATTGGCGCCCTTGAAGCTGAAGCGCTGGACCGACACGTCGTCCACCCCGGCCAGCTTCTGCGCATTGACGCTGGTCAGGCGGACCGGCTTTCCTTTCGCCGGCATCTTCCAGAAATCGGCCGGCGACTGGATGCTGTCCAGCGCATAGACGAAACCGCCATCGGGCAGCGGCACGACGCTGCCGGCATGGCCCTTTTCGGTAAGGCGCGTCACCTTGCCCGATGCGGCATCGACCCGGAACACCGGATTGTCGAGCACGTCATTGGCGGTGACCAGCAGCCCCTTGCCATGCGCTTCCCAGGCGATCGATCCGACCGATCGATCCCAGCCCTGCGTCAGCGCGCGCGTCTCGCCGGTGGCGATGTTGCGCAGCATCAGGACCAGCCGATCGGCTTCATAGCCGGGCCGCTTCATCGCGGCATAGGCCAGCCATTTGCCATCGGGCGACACAACCGGCATCGTGTCGGTCGCATCATTGGCATCGGTCAGGTTGACCGGCTTGGCGCTGCCATCGGCCGGTACGCTGAAGATGTCGAGGTTGGTCGACAGCGGTTCGATCCGCCCGGCCTCGCGCAGGGTGAAGAACAGCGTCTTGCCATCCGCGCTCCATGCCAGTTCCTCCGCCCCGCCGAACGGCTTGGACGGGCTGTCTCCGACCAGGCCGCCCATCACCGACACCGCCTTGCCGCCCGCGACCGGCATGACGAAGATCTGCGAACGCTGGCCGTCGCTCCACGTGTCCCAGTGGCGCACGAACAGCTGGTCATAGACCCGGCCGCTGCCCGCGCTCGGCGGGGTCGGCACCTTCACATCGTCGATCGTGCGCGCACCGACCGGACGGTCGGCCCACAGCGCCACCTTGTCGCCCTTGGGGCTCAGCAGGAAGCCGGAAATGCCGCCGGGCGCCTTGCTGATCTGCACCGGCTGACCGCCCGCGATCGGCGCGCGCCACAACTGGTCGTCGCCGCTGGCGTTTGAGACATAATAAAGCGCGCTGCCGTCAGCCGAAAAGACCGGCGATGCCTCATTCTTGTCGGGCACCGACGCGATCAGCCGGGGCGCCTGCCCCGCCTTGTCGATTGCCAGCAGATAGAGGTCGGTGCGGCCGCGATTATTGGCGAGATCCGTGCTGCGCAGTTGATAGGCCATCCACTTGCCGTCCGGCGACACGGTCGGCGACGACACCCGGTCTAGCGACACCATGTCATTGGGCGTGAAAGGACGGGCAGCCGCCGGCGCCACCAGCACAGACGACAGCATCGGCGACAGGGCCAGTGCGCCAAGGCCGGCAAGCAGGATATGTTTCATGGAAAAATCACCCTCGGATCGAAAACACGGCGTGCCGGCGCATGCAATGCACGGCCAGGCGCGTCGATGAGATGATCCGTGGTCTAGGCGCGCCTTACGCCCCCGGCAAGAGGCCGGCGCGCGATCGCCGGCCTGTCGGCCTCAGCGGCCGGTGATGCGAGAGATTTCCTTGGCGACCATGTCCTCGACCAGCGCGGGCAGGCGCGCATCGAGCCATTCCTTGAGCATCGGCCGCAGCATCGAGCGGACCAGAGCTTCAAGCGTATTGTCCTCGCCCTCGCGCGGGCTGACCAGCATGGTGGACAGGGCCGAAAGCGAATGACGCGCGGCCACTTCGCTTTCCACCGACAGGATCGAGTCGCCGTCCGATTCGGACGGGGCCACAGCCTTCACGGCGCGGGTCGACTTGGGCGCGGGCATCACTTCCTCCACCGGAATCTCGTCGGTCAGTTCCAGCACTTCCTCGACCTCGGCCGACATCACCGCATGGGACGCGGCGCTCAGGTCGATCGGGGTCTTCTGGCGGCGCTGCGGCGCGGCCTGAACGGCATCCTCGCCCTCTTCGGCGATGATCCGCTTGATGGACGAGAGTATCTCTTCCATCGAGGGTTCCTTGGTCATGTCACCCATGGATAATTCCCGTCCAAATTTCATTCCGCACCTATTCCGCCAAGATTACCTGTTCAGGTTAACAAGCGGTTAAGGCTGCACGGCATCGACTTTGGCGTTTTGAGCCGGCGTGTCAACGGTACGCGTCGAAACCGCCTGGGGCTTGCCGTCATAGTCCCAGTCGAACCACTTGCCCTCGACCCGATCATAATTGACCATCGGGTCATAGAGGGTGCCGCTTTCCAGGCCCAGATCGTCGGCCTCGGCATGGCCCATGGCCGCCAGCAGGGTGAAGCCGGCGACATAGGCATTGCGGCGCGCGGTCACCAGTTCGACCTTGGCGTTGAGCGATTCCTGCTCGGCATTGAGGATGTCGAGGATGGTGCGGCTGCCGACCGAATTTTCCGCCCGCACGCCTTCCAGCGACAGTTCGGCGGCATCGACCGCCTTCTGGCTCGACTGGATCGTGCGCAGCGACGCCTGCAGCGCGGCATAGGCGGCGCGCGCCTGCGAGATCACGCCGCGCTCGACCTCGATCTGCCGCTCGATCGCCTGCGACTCGAGCGCCTGGTTCTGGCGCACCTGCGCGGCCGGGCGACCGCCCTGATAGAAGGGAATGGTCAGGGTCGCACCAACTGCCGCCTGCTTGTTGGCCGCAATATCCTTGTCCATATAGTCGGTATAGCTGCCCTGGCTGAAACCGCTTAGGGTCGGCAGCGTGGCGCCCTTGGCCGCCTTCACGTCATAGCGCGCCGCCTCACGCGACTTTTGCGCGGCAAGGATATCGGGATTATCGGCCAGCGCGACGCGCACGGCGCTGTCGGGATCGGCCGGCAGGCCCGGCAGAGCGGGCGGCGATTCCAGATCGACCGGCGCCTCGCCGACCATCGCGATATAATTTTCGCGGCTGGTGATCAGGTTGGATTCGGCGCGCTGCAGGTCGGACCGGGCCAGTTCCAGACGCGATTCGGACTGGGCAACGTCGGTGCGAGTGACATCGCCGACTTCGAACCGGTCGTTGGTCGCCTGGAGATTGACCTCCAGCACCTTCACATTGGCCGCATTGAGCGACACCAGCGCGCTGTCGCGGATCACGTCCATATAGGCGGCGACCGTCTGCGAGAACACGCTCGCCTCGGTCCCGCGCAGATTGGCCTGGCCCGATTCGACGCGCGTTTCCGCTGCCTTCACGCTGTTGCGCACGGTGCCGCCGGAATAAATGGGCACGTCGATGCTGGCACTGGCATTGGCCGAACGATGCGGCGCCAGGAAGCTGTTCGACGGGCGGATCACCAGTTCCTGGAACTGGAGCTGCGAATTGGCGGTGGGCCGCCCCGCCGCCTTCTGGATCGGGACATTCTCGTCCGTCGCCCGCTGACCGGCGCGCGCGCCGGTCAGGGTCGGGTTGGTGCGATAGGCCTTGGCCAGCGCGCCCTGCAGGGTTTCGGCATGCGCCACCCCTGCCATGGAGGAGGATAGCAACAGCAAGGCTGTAGCGGCTTGGCGCCGAAGGGTCATACGCTTTGCTGTCATCTATCCTGTCTCAAAAAACGAACTGCTCCGGCGCGGCGAAACCGGGAAGCACGACCATTTCCATGTCGGTAAGGCTGGCGAGACCCAGCACGCCCGCCACCGCGCGGCCGCTGCACAGGCGAGCGACACCGCGTTCGACGACGCCCGTCACCACCCGTCCCCCATCGACTAGCTGCTGGACGAGCGCAGCGGGGACTTCCTCCACCGCGCCGTCAATGAAAAGAACATCATAGGGCGCACCGGCCGATGCGCCGGCGGCCAGCGGGCCACGCACCACGGTCACGCCGGGCACCGCGATCTCCGCGCCACCCTCGACCTCGACTGCCGTCACCTGCGCACCCAGCTCGGCGAGCAGCGCCGCGCTGTAGCCGGTCGCGGCGCCGATCAGCAGCACCTTCTCGCCGGCCTGGACATCGGCTTCCTTGAGCAGACGGCCAGTGACCAGCGGCGGGTTCAGCGCACGGTCGCCGTCCAGCGGGATCGGGCGATCGACATAGGTCATGGCCCGGCGCTCGGCGGGGACATAGTCCTCGCGCGGCACCTTCGCCATCACAGCGATCACGCGCTGATCGTCCACGGCGCTGGTGCGCAGCTGGCTCTCGACCATGGCGGTCCGCATCGAAGAAAAGTTCTGCTCGGTCACGATAGTTCCTCGCTTGGCACAACTGTATTGGCAATGCAATACACTTAGGGGATTACCGGACCTCTAAATCAGCATTTCCCCCGCGCCAAGCGGCTTTCCACGATGGAGAGCGAGATTCTTGGGATTGTTCGCCTTCCCGCGCTTGACTTTGCGATCAAAGGCGGACATTTGCCGCCTCCACCGCACGGAAGGCCCGATGGCGGAGTGGTGACGCAGAGGACTGCAAATCCTTGCACGCCGGTTCGATTCCGGCTCGGGCCTCCATTTCTCCGTTTGAAGACGTCCGGCAGCGTCCATCAAACGGCTGTTTTCCATCACTTTTTCTGGTATGATCCCCCGCAGCGGTTCGGACGGTTCCACCTGCATCCGGGTACAATGATGGTACGGATGATGGATCGGACCCCGAGCATGAATGCGGAGGTCCATCAATGTCGGACGGTGCGAAACGCAAGACGGGCTTGACCGCCAACGCGGTGAAGCACGCCAGACCCCGAGAAAAAGATTACAAGCTGTCGGATCGCGACGGCCTGTACCTGCTCGTGAAGACCACTGGTATCCGATACTGGCGCATGAACTACCGCTTCGGTGGACAGCAACGGACGTTGTCGTTCGGGCGCTGGCCGGAGATTCTGCTGGGCGATGCGCGCGAGCTGCTGCTCGAAGCGCGCCGCAAGCTCGCCAAGGGACTTGACCCGCTTGAACAGGCGAAGTTGGACAAGATCGCCAAATCGATCGCTGCTACCAACACGTTTCAGGCCGTGGCGGAAGAATGGCTAGAGAAGATCGAGAAGGAGGGTCTCGCCGCCATTACCCTAAAGAAAGCCCGCTGGCTGCTGGCGCAAACCTACCCGGCCTTGGGCAAACGTCCGATTTCCGAAATCACTGCCCACGAATTGCTGCTTGTTCTCAAGAAGGTCGAGGCGTCGAAGCGGTACGACACCGCTAATCGGATCCGCAGCACGTGCAGCCAAGTGTTCCGCTATGCCATCGCCACGGCACGGGCCGAGCGCGATATCTGCTCCGATCTGCGCGGTGCGCTCGTCACGCCGCGCACCACTCACCGCGCCGCGATCACGACTCCAACGGAAGCCGGCGGACTGCTTCGCGCGGTCGAGGACTATGACGGCAACGACCTGACGCGGATTGCGCTCCGGCTGCTGCCTCACTTGTTCGTCCGTCCCGGCGAGCTGCGCTGGGCGGAATGGAGCGAGTTCGATTTCGACAAGGCGGTCTGGACGATCCCCGACCACAAGATGAAAATGCGACGCCCTCACGCCGTGCCGCTTTCACGGCAGGCCTTGGCGATCATCGGTGAAATCGAACACGACGCCGGCTACAGCGCTTTCTTGTTTCCGTCGCTGCGGGCGCTCGACCGCCCGATGTCGGACAACACGATCAATGCCGCACTACGTCGGCTGGGTTTCAGCAAGGATCAGATGACCGGTCACGGCTTTCGCGCCATGGCCGCCACCTTGCTCAACGAGATGGGCATCTGGAACCCCGATGCCATCGAGCGCCAACTTGCCCACGCGGACGGCAACTCGATCCGCCGCGCTTACGCCCGTGGCCAGTATTGGGAAGAGCGGGTGCGCATGATGCAGCACTGGTCCGACTACATCGATCAGTTGCGCGACGGCGCGACCATCCTGCGCCCCAAGTTCGGCCACAGCGCATCATAACAGCCCTTGCCTCGCGCGCTCGATCAGAGCGTGCAGGCTGGCTACCGGGACCAGAGTGCACCGCCCGATTTTGACCGTCTCCAAATCACCAGAAGCAATCAGTTCATAGAGCTTGGATCGCCGGATACCGGTCAACCGAATGGCATCCGCGATCCGGACGGAGATTGGCTCGAGTGTGGTTTCTGTCACAGCGGGCTTGCCGAATGGCAGCGCAAGCTTCTCGCTATCGCGCAACATTGATCCTACGCGCCGGATCATCGCCTCTGCTCCGAATCGGCCTCTGTTACCTTGCGCCGGTGAGCTTCGTGCACCCGGCCGCGAAGGGACTTGTCCGGATGTTCCAGAAGCAGGCCATCAAGCGCCACGGCAATGAACGTCAACTGCCGCTTGATATGCTCGACATTCCTGCGGCCCTCCTCCCGAAACTCTTGGCCCTGAAACAGATCGGTGACGATAGCGCCGATCCACTGGCTGCGGCTCTGCTTGGCGCGGGTGGCCTCATCCTGAACCCAGGCAGCGACATGCTTGGGCAGGTAGGTTTGGATGGAAACGTTGCGTGTCATACTGGACTCCATGGTGGTGGAGCCTGGAACACACTGCGAAAGGCAAGTTTGTTCTACTTATGTTCCGATTGGGCGTCAAGAGACTGGCGATTGCCGGAAGTCCGCTATTTCCTCGACCAATTGATTTGCCACAGAAGGGTGGATGCACGGCAAGTCAGATTCGACTGAGAAGCTGCCATATTGAATAAATGGCATATTATGACATTATTTCATAGTTTTAGCCGCTGCGATTTGTCGCGTACGGTGTGTATTGAACTGTACCCAACTTTGGGGCCGGGGCCAGCCTATGCAGTCCTATTTCGCACACGGCATCTGCGCTTTTGTATCGTTTGGGCGAGCAAGCATCTGTGGCGATTGAACCGACCGAAATCGACCAACGCACGAACCCGCTGCGCGGGAGAGTCGCTTGGGGTAATGTAGCGTAGTATTGTTCAGGCTTTGCGAGCGGCGATGTCGCCTGGCGAGCGTGGAGTTCCTTCAACGGAAAGGGACTCACCATGGATACGATCACGACCGCAATCCCAATCCATTCGCTGCGTGAGCGGATGTTGCAGGACATGACGATGCGTGGCTTCGGGGCGCACACGCAGAATGACTATATCCGACATGTCCGGAACTTCGCCGCGTTTCTCGGCCGCCCCCCGGACACGGCTACGGTGGAAGACCTCCGGCGTTATCAGGTCGACCAGCACGAGCGCGCCGTGGGGCCGGCCACGATCAATGGGGCCGTGTCGGCACTGCGGTTCCTCTTCGGGATAACCCTCAGGCGGCCGGAGATGGCGCTAGGGCTGGTCGTCGTTCGCTTCACACCCAAGCTGCGGGTGGTTTTGAGCGTCGAGGAGACAGCGCGGCTGCTCGAGGCAGCGCCAGGCATAAAGTACAAGGCAGCCCTCAGCGTTGCCTATGGCGCGGGCCTGCGGGTCTCGGAGGTCGCCCACCTCAAGGTCGATGACATCGACAGCACCCGGATGTTGATCCGCGTCGAGCAGGGCAAGGGGCGCAAGGATCGTAACGCCATGCTCTCAACGCACCTGCTGGACTTGCTTCGACAGTGGTGGCGCGAAGGCAAGCGGCGCGGGGTTATGTTGCCGCATGGTTGGTTATTCCCTGGCCGTAGCGGCACGGATCCAGTCTCGGCTCGCCAGTTGCACCGGGTCGTGCAGGAATCGGCCGAGCGCGCAGAGATCCACAAGCGGGTAAGCCCGCACACATTGCGCCACTCGTTCGCTACTCACCTGCTCGAGCAGGGTGTCGATATCCGCGTAATCCAAGTCTTGCTCGGACACGTGAACATCAACACGACTGGGATCTATACTCAGGTTTCCAGCAAGACCATGCGGGCGGTGGCCAGCCCGCTCGACCAGATCGTTGCCGTGATGGAAGGCAGGGCACCTCCCGGTTGAACCGTGCGCGCCTCACTCGAGGTCGCCGACATCTTCCACAGCGCCGGGCCCGCCTATCGTGCAGCCCATGCCGGGCATCTCAGCCTCGGCCAGCTCAAGGTCATGACGGCGATCGAGAACTGCCGCACCGCCGCACTGGGCGGTCACGTTGAAGCCTGCGATGATTGCGGGCACTGGCGGATCGCCTACAACTCCTGCCGCAACCGGCACTGTCCCAAGTGCCAAGGCGCTGCTGCGCGCACTTGGCTGGCCGCGCGTGAGGCCGATCTGTTGCCAGTGGGCTACTTCCACGTCGTCTTCACGGTGCCTGCCGAGATCGCCGACATCGCCTGGCAGAACAAGGCGGTGGTCTATGACCTGCTGTTCCGCGCCGCTGCGGACACGATGCTGACCATCGCGGCCGATCCCAAGCACCTCGGCGCGCGGGTTGGGATCACTGCTGTCTTGCACACGTGGGGATCGGCGCTGACCCACCACCCGCATGTGCACATGATCGTACCTGGCGGCGGCATCGCGCTCGACGGCACGCGGTGGATCTCGTCACGCCCCGCCTTCCTGTTACCGGTGCGCGTGCTGGGCGCGTTATTCCGCCGCCTGTTCCTCACTCGCCTGTTGGCATTGTTCGATGCCGGCAAGCTCGTCTTCTTCAGCACCTTGGCGGGCCTAGCGATACGCAAGGCCTTCCTGCGGCATCTGTCCCCGATCCGGAAGAAGCGCTGGGTGGTCTATGCCAAGCCGCCCTTCGCCGGGCCGCAGGCGGTGCTGGCCTATCTCTCGCGCTACACCCACCGCGTCGCCATCACGAACCGGCGGCTCATCGGCTTCGACGAGACCGGCGTGACGTTCCGCTACAAGGACTATCGCCGCGATGGCGCCGAGCGCCAGCAGGTCATGACGCTGGCGACCGACGAGTTCATCCGTCGCTTCCTGATCCACGTCCTGCCGCGCGGCTTCCACCGCATCCGGCATTATGGCCTGCTCGCCAGTTCAGCGCACAAGGACACCATGGCGCTTGCACGCAGGCTGCTCGGCGTCGCTGCACCTGCCGAGGAGCCCGAACCCGGCGAGCAGCCCGATCATCGCCCGCCATGCCCATGTTGCGGCGGGCACATGACCATTATCGAAACCTTCGCTCGCTGGTGCCAACCACGCGCACCACCAACGGCAGCATTCCCAGCCCAGAGACACGCGCCATGATCTGGCATGGCCCATCCTGCATGACGGTCACGCTCATGGCGCATTGGCCGATGACCCAGCGCGTGCCCATCCCGGAATTACGTCGGGCCCTGGGCACAGCGAACTTCATAACAGCCGTCGCTCGCGGTCTGACGCTGCACGAAATAACGCTGATCCGGCCGGCGGGTGCACTTCCGCAGCGGCAGCGCTTACCCTCCAGAACCATCCCAAAGCAGCTTTACCCATAGACCAGCGCGTGGGGCCCGCGGGTTCCTGCACTGGAGGCTTTCGTACG
This sequence comes from Sphingobium salicis subsp. salicis, assembly GCF_049472635.1. Taxonomy (NCBI): domain Bacteria; kingdom Pseudomonadati; phylum Pseudomonadota; class Alphaproteobacteria; order Sphingomonadales; family Sphingobiaceae; genus Sphingobium; species Sphingobium salicis. The sequence continues at coordinate 287,719 of NZ_JAYRCS010000001.1, read as the reverse complement.
CAAGCGCCCGAAACCCTTCACAAAGTCGGTCGTTCGCAAAAAAGGATATCTGCGGCCGCTTTGGCGAAAACCTGCCTTTCCCTTCGGTGTCAATTCTCCAAATGCCGCGTGATTAATCTGGTCCAGAAATAGGGGTTAGCCCCAAGGCATCTTCATCTGCAGTCGCGGCGGCCAGTTCGGCTCTGGCAGCGGCAATGCGTGCCTGTGCTTCAATAAGCTTTACCTCGGCATTGGTTGCACTTTCCTCGCGCTGATTGACTAGGAAGAAGTCGCTCGATCCCAACTCAAACCGCCGCCGTTCGGCTGCCGCCAGCCGCTGGGCCAGTATGCGTTCCTTATCCGTCGTTGCCACCAACTGATTAGCTGCATCAACCTCAAGGCTGATCGCAGTGACTTCGGCGCGGATTTTTTCCGCGAGAAACTGCTGCTTGACCGTCAGTTCATCGATCTTGGCCTGCGTTTCAGCCAGCTTGCCTTTGGCCTTTCGGTTTTGCAGCGGTATTTTGAACGTCACGCCGACGATCATTTCGAGCGGCGTACGGCTCGATCCGCCCAAGCCGGTCGGGCCGACGTCCTTGGCGACTTCCCCACCAACCTCCAGCCGCGGTAGCAGGTCGTTGCGGGCAAGAGCGAGCTTGACCGTCGCCTTGTCTATCTCTTGGAGCATAATGGCGAAATCGGGCCGGCCTTCCAGATTGAAGGCAGAATTCGTCCTGATCCCATCAAGAGCTGCGGCATCGGCCGGCAACCGCATTTCATCGACAACGACCGGCGCGCCATTGGCGTCTCGATAGTAGAGCGACAGCTTGACGGCTGCGGCACGGAAATCCTGCCGCGCCTCCACGACATAGGCCTGTCGCCTCACAAGATTGACGTCATTCTCGGTCAGCAGAATATCGGGCTTGGCACCAAGCTGGACCTGACGTTCTATCCCTTTCGTGCGCCCTCCGGCCAGCGCCAGCAGCGCCTCGTAGGCCTTGAGCTTCAGTCCTGCGGCCACCCATTTCTGATATGCCTCCACCGCGCGGGCCTGCACGCCTATGCTTGCAGCCTTCGTTTCGAACCGGGCGATGTCGATGTTGTTGGTTGCCAGCCGAAACTCGGACCGGCGGGCGTCGATCAGCCTGTCGCGCAGCAGCGAATAAAGCGCCCCAATCTTCAGTTCTCCCAGCCGGTTCGTGTATGATTTGTCTTCATAGACAGGGAAATCACCCCTCGACGCCCGATATTGCCCATATAGATAGCCGCCATTGTTGCTCAGTGGCTGTTCGGCCTTTGCCGCAATTTCCGTACCGTCATAATAGCCCGCGACTCGGCTCCGCCCCTCCACGGCGAACACGGTGTCGAACGCCCCTTGCGCAGTCAGCGCGCGCGCTTCGGCTTGCCGGTTGCGTGCAAGCGCGGCTATGATGTCGGGAGCGGATCGGGCGGACGACTGCAACACCTCTTGCAGCGTCAACGGACCATTGCTGGCTGCGGCGGCAACCGTCGGTGGAATGCTCTGGGCCTGCGCCTGTGCCGTCAGGATCCGGGCAGCGGCCACCAGACAGGCGATGCCGATCACAGTCCGGGTCTTCACTTCTTTTTCTTTTCGATCGAGCTCTTGTCGGCTTTCTCCTGAGCTTTTTGAGCGACCTGATCCTGCCCGAAGTTGAGCGGGAAGTCGTTGAGCTGTCGCCACAGTTCATAGCCGACGGTGACGTTGTCGCCTTGTATCCAGCCCAGCACCTTCCCACCTTGGCGCACGAAGCGGCTGGCGGGCCAGACAGGTTTGCCGGGCGCCGGCTCCACGAGAACCCGGAACAGGCCGTCGGCACGCGGCGCCGGGTCCACGGAGCGGACCTGTCCGTCGTAAATGCCGATGGCGAAGGCTGGCCAGCCGCTAAACTGAAATGCGGGGAACCCCTCAAACTCAAGCCGAACCGGACGCCCGCGCTCGACCAAGGGGATGTCCCGCCCGTCAACGAACAATTCCACTGCACGTTCGATTTGTTCGGGAGTAACAGTCGCAAGCACTGTGCCGGCAGAAATCAGGGCACCGCCCGCAGCCGCATTGAGGTTCTGTATCCGGCCATCCCTCGGCGCAGTGACGAGTTGCGCGGACTCCCGCATTTGCTTGACCTCGATCTGCTTCAACTTCGCACGAGCCTCGGCTAGCTTGGCGTTGGCGTCGGCGACCTTGATCTGGGTCTGCTCAAAGTCACGCCGCGCAGCCAAACCTTCCCTGAAGAGCTGCGCGGTGCGGGAGACGTCGATCGCAGCAACCGCGCGCGCTTGCTCGATGGCAGCGATCTGCGCCTCGACTTCCGACTTTTCGGCAGCCAGGCGATCCAGAAAATTCGGATCGACATCCACGACTTTGGCGATCGGATCGCCAGCTCTTACAAGCGCGCCATCCTGAACAAAAAAGCGATCCACCCGCCCATCCACCAACGATGACACCTGTTGCGACCGATCGCTCGCATCGAGGGACGTAACTTGGCCTCCGCCCTGTGCGGTCTGCCGCCAAGGCACAAACAGAATGGCGACAGCCACGCCGAGGCCGATCAGGATCAACCAGGAAACCACGACGATGGCGCGCGGCGGGTTCAGCGAAGCAAGGGAGCGGAAATGCGCCAACTGAGTCGCGCTGATCGTCACGACCGAACCTCCCTCGTGGCGAGAAATTGAGACAATGCGGCATTGTCCCCGAAACGACGTTGCGCCTGCGTCCCCAGCCAGAGACAGCAGTCCAGATTCAGCGCTTCGGGCCTTCCCGTAAATAAAAATATCGTCGTTTCTTTCTCCCGAAGCATCTTCAATGTGGCTTGGAGCGCATCAGCGGGCATCATGTCGTAAAGTTGGGAAAGCAACAGCACCTTTGGCTGGCTTATCAGCGCGGCGGCCGCCTTGAGCTGCATGACTTCCACGATGGACAGGGGAGAACCCGAACTTGCCAGCTGCGTATCAAGGCCCTGCCGCAGGCTGGATATGCGGGTAGCGAGACCGACGACAGCGAGCACCTTCATGGAAAGCGCGCTGTCCGCATTACCGCCCGCGGCCATGTTCAGATATTCGCGGATGGTGACGTCAACAATGGTGGGCCGGTTGAGCACCACGACTTCTGAGCGCAGCAAATACATATCGAAGCTGCCCAGATCGCTGCCGCCGATCGTCAGCAACCCGCGTTCCGGATTTACGTGGCGCTTAAGCAGCAGCGCTATCTGATTCTCTACACCCGGATCCGCGACGACAACTGCCTGCTCCCCACTGTCGAGCAGGAAATCGAACCGCGACTCGCCTAGCTCGACGGTGCGGAACCGGACCGATCCGTTCGAGGGCGCCTGACCGCTGAGGCCCAAAGGCTCCTGAGGGATCGCGAAGATCTGCGACAGTTCCTCCGAACTGGCGACCAGATCGTAGAATGTGTCGAGATACCAGCCCAGTTGTGCGATGCCGTAGAACACGCCGGAGAGGATGAGTTCTGCCGCGACAAGCTGGCCGATCGAGAGCTGCCCTGCGAGAATGAGATTTCCGCCAAGGGCCAGCAGGGCTGAGGCCGCGAAGGCATAAACCAGGAAATAGGCCAGCGCCTGCGCAAAGCTGTACCGAAAATATCGACGATGCGCGCGAATGTAATTTGCTGTCACCGCCTCCGAGCGATCCATGGCGAAATCAAGATGTCGGGCCGATTTGTAGAAGCCATTCGAAGCTCCCACGCTTTCAAGCCACTGCGCCGCTTCATGCTTGGCATGGGAAACCCCTATGGCGCCCGTGATTGCGCCATGGCGCCACAGCATCCAGATCAGCAGGCATATCACCACGAGAATGATGTTAAAGGCGAGAAAGAAGGGGTGATAAAAGCTTGTGACTACCAGGCCTACCGCGCCCTGAAGAATAATGGTGAATGCACCGATGACAAGGCTTGGGACGGACTTCTGGACGACGACCATGTCGAAATAGCGGTTGAACAGACTGCCCCGGCTTTCGTCAGCGAAGAAAGGGTTCTGAGCGTGAACCGCCCTTACCGTGACTTCCGCCACCACGCGCGCAAATAGGCGACGCTCAAACATGGTCAGCAAGTAAAGCCGCAAGGCGCTGAGGCAAGCGACCATGAGCAGCAGTACCAGCATGACGCCCGATAATATCCAAAGCGGCGCGACTAGTGCCGTCCGGGCGACCGAGTTTATCAGAAGTTGAACGGAAATCGGTGTTGCCAACGAGAGAAGCGTTATCGCGAGCGTATAGATAATGCCGACATTGACGTAGCCCTTGTCCGGGCCAACAATCTCTCCCACCCACGCGGCAGCATGCCGCAGACCGAACTGCTCGCCAGCCAATTTGAACCCCTCGAATTTCTGCGGTCGGTACAATAACCAACCCCTACTAAATCCGGCAAGAAGTCAATGCTGCATGGCAACATTTGCTTACATTAGAGCCATAACGTCAGCAGAAGAATTTGGCGATATAGAGCTTTGGGACGGATGCGCCAAAAGCCGCCGTTCGCCGAAGCAAGCGCGAACGGCAAAAATGTCCCAAGATCTGCCCATGCGCGAGGTGATTCGGCTAGGGGTGCGCCATTCTCGATTCCGGCTTTGGGAATTGAACCCATTTTGAATTCAGCCGTGATGGACCGATTGATGGATTGGCGCTCCAACTGCCCAACAAAATATAAGACATTCAGACTATTGCTTCACCAATTGGATTCCGGCTCGGCCTCCAACTACAAGTTGTTGATTTTACTAGATAAAATCACAAATAGCCAGCCATCGATGCTAAGCGGCAATCTGAGCTTTGTGTAGTTTTGGTGTAGCGATGCCGCCAGCATCATCCAAGACACTCATAGCCCTATCGATATGTCCTCCATGGACATTCACATATCGCAGCACCATCGCGAGCGTCTTATGCCCACTGATTCGTTGGATGGTCGGCAGGTCCACCCCAGCCTTGACCAACTTCGTGATAGCGGTGCGCCTCATCGTGTGGGGCGTAACGCGGTCAACGTCGAGGCCAGCCCGCGCTACGCTACGAGCGAACTGCCTCGCCATATTTGTTCTATGGCCTGCATTTGCCTGCTTGGGGATCATAGTAGGAAAGACCCAACCAGCCGGGTCCAACTCTTTTCGCTGCTGCGCACTGAACCGCACCGGGATTGCCGGAGGCCCTAACTCCTGAGAGGAAGGGTCTACGATGAGCAAGACGACGAACAAGTTTGCACCCGAGGTTCGCGAGCGGGCGATCCGCATGGTTCTGGATCATGAAGGTGATTATCCTTCCCGCTGGGCGGCGATCACATCGGTGGCCGAGAAGATCGGGTGTTCCGGGCACACGCTGCTGGAATGGGTGAAGAAGTCCGAGGTGGACAGCGGCAAGCGCGGCGGGGTGCCGACGGAGACAGCCGAGAAGCTCAAGGCGCTTGAGCGTGAGGTCCGCGAACTGCGGCAAGCTAACGAGATCCTTCGCAAGGCGTCGGCATATTTTGCTCAGGCGGAGCTCGACCGCCCGTTCAAACGATGATCGCCTTTATCGATGAACATCGCGATGCCTATGGGGTCGAGCCGATCTGCCGGGTTCTGCCGATCGCCCCATCCACCTATCATGAGCGCGTCGCCAAACGACGCGACCCCGCACTGCAGTCCGCACGCATTCGACGAGACGAGGCTCTGAGGCCCGAGGTTTTGCGCGTGTTTGCGGAGAATTTCGGCGTTTACGGCGTGCGCAAGGTGTGGCGGCAGATGAAGCGCGAGGGTTTCGATGTTGCTCGCTGCACCGTGCAACGGCTCATGCGAGATCTTGGCTTGCAAGGGGTGATCCGGGGCAAGCCGGTGCGCACCACGATTGCCGATAAGGCAGCACCATGCCCGCTGGATCAGGTCAATCGCCAGTTTCATGCTCCGGCACCGAACATGCTCTGGGTCTCGGATTTCACCTATGTCGCGACCTGGGCGGGGTTCGTCTATGTCGCCTTCGTTATCGACGTCTACGCCCGCTACATCGTGGGCTGGCGCGTCAGCAGAACCGCGCACGCCGGCTTCGTGCTGGATGCGCTGGAGCAGGCTATCCACGATCGGCGGCCTGTTCACCGAGGCGGCCTGGTTCATCACAGCGACCGCGGATCGCAGTACGTGTCCATCAAATATACCGAGCGTCTCGCCGAAGCTGGCATCGAGCCGTCAGTTGGAAGCGTTGGAGACAGCTACGACAATGCTTTGGCCGAAACCATCAACGGTCTCTACAAAGCCGAGGTGATCCACCGTCGAGGGCCTTGGCGGTCGTTTGAGGCCGTTGAGTACGCTACGCTGGAATGGGTGGACTGGTTCAATAATCGGCGGCTCTTGGAGCCCATCGGAAACATCCCACCGGTCGAAGCCGAGCAGCGATATTATGCCATGCTGGACGACGTCCCACTGGCAGCCTAATTTAAATGAAATGGCCTTCGGCAATCCCGGTGCGGTTCAGCCTGAACAAGGCAGCAGCCTTGTTCAGGCTGTGTTGCGACGCATCGCCTGCCGCCAGCGCCAATAGCCCAGCACCGCCAGTCCGATCATCGCGGCATAGAGACCGGCCGTCAGCCACAATCCCTTGAACACGAACATGCCGACATAGAAAATGTCGACCGCGATCCACAGCAGCCAGCTCGCGGCATGGCGCCGCGCCGTCCAATATTGGGCGACCAGGCTGAAACTGCTCAGCGCCGAATCCATCCAGGGCAGCGCCGCATCGGTATAATGATGGGTGAACCAGCCGATCGCGCCGGCACAGAGTGCGCCCAACGCCAGCCCCTTGGCGGCCCGCATCGGTGGCAGCGGCACCACCCTTACCTCGCCCTCGTCGCGCTTGCCCCGCGCCCAGCCGATCCAGCCATAGACGATGGCGATACCGAACAACGCCTGCAGCACCATGTCGGCATAGAGGCGCACGTCCAGGAACAGCTTGGCATAAAGGGCGCAGGCCATCAGGTTGACCGGCCAGCACAACAGATGCCGCCGCGCCGTCAGCCAGATGCCGAGGAAGCTGATGATGACGGCAATGATCTCCAGCACAGACATCAGCCCGCCACTCCCTCGCGGAGTTGCGCCAAAAAGCCCTGCCCCGCCCCCGACAGGAACCAGTCGGCATGGCCGACCAGATAAGCCTGCCAGGCCAGCATCGCGCCTTCGCGATCGGCCAATATGCCGAAGAAATAGTCGATCTCGGTCAGCGCAAACTCGACATGGACCAGCGGCAGCAGGCGCAGCAGCGTATCGATCTCGGCATGTCCCAGCGGCAGGACACTGCGATAGCCCGCCAGCAAGGCCAGCGCCCCCTCCACATCCGCCGACTCGGCCAACCGACCCTGATCCAGCGTCAGCCAGGGAATCGCCGTCCGCTCGATCGCGGTGGCCAGATCATGCAGCGCGCAGCTGCGGGTCGACAGGCCGAAATCGAAGATGCTGCTGACCGCGCCTTCCGCCGACCAGAGCAGGTTGGAGGGGTGCCAGTCATTATGGGTCCAGAGCGCAGGCTGTTCCGCCAGCCGCGGCGCCAGTCCCTGCCCCAGTGCCGCGAACAGCCGCGCCAGTTCCGACCGCCAGGGCAGCTCCGCCAGAAAGGCCGCCACCGCCGGTCGCGCCGCGACATAGGCCTCCGCCGCAGCCAGCGGATCAACGGCAGGCAATATGGTGAAGCTCGACACCAGCGGATGCGGCCCGCGTGCCGGCGCGGCGAAACCGGCCGCCGCCCGATGCAGTTGCGCCAGCGCCACGCCGGCCGCAAAGGCGTGATCGGGCGACAGGAATGGCGTCCAGGACTGGCGATCGCGATAAAGATCGATACCCGGCGCCTGGCGATGCAGCTCATAGCTCCATTCGCCCAGCGCAACCGCGCCGGCGCCATCGGCGGCGCGCAGCGCATCGGGCACCGCCAGCCCGCCACCGCGCAGATGCTCCATATAGCCATGCTCCTCGGCCAGCGCCGCCGGCATCCGCAAGCTCTGGTGATGCCGCTTCAGGAACAGCGGGCCGCGATCCGTCTCGACCAGCGCCGCCGCCGAAAAGGGGCGCGGCGAATGCCAGGCTAGCGCCGCCAGCCGGCCAGCGTCGGGAAAATGGGCCAGCACCGCCGCTGCCTCGTCCGCCGTGATCGCCGGCCAGGCCGGCGCCTCCAGCGCCAGCCCCATGCCATGGACCAGATGCGGGGCGGCGGCGCTCATCGTCAGAAGGCGCGCGACAGCGTCGCCACCACGGCGCGCCCGCTGCCGACATAATAGGTCGGCGCCGAACCGGCGATCAGCGTGCCGTTGCGCCCGACCGTGTCCTGCGCGTTGGTGCTGATCGCATAGACGCCCGACAGGACACGCGGATTGGTGACGTTGATCGCGTTGATGCGCAGGTCCATCACCTGCGCATCGATCAGCCCGGCCAGATGGACGCCGACCGACAGGTCCAGTGTGGCATAACCCTTGATGCTCTCGTCATTCATGAAGGTCGCATATTGGCGGCCGACATATTTGAGCGCGCTGCTGCCGAACAGTCGGCCATCATCATAGGTGCTGCCCAGCGCGAACTGGAAGCTGGGGGCCGACACTGCCCGCTTGCCCCTGGTCGGCAGATAATCGCCGTTGATCGCCAGATCGTCGTTCAGCCGCGTGTGCAGATATTCGGCCGAGGCATAGATGCTCATCCCCTTGGCCGGGCGATAGTCGATCTCGCCATCCAGGCCATAGCTGCTCTGGCTGCCGGCGTTGATGGTCGAATTGACCAGCGCGCCGCCGCTGTCGATCACCGTCGCCACCTGGCGGTTGCGGAAATGATAATGGAAACCGGTCAGCGAGAAGGACAGGCTGGGGCCGATATAGCGATAGCCCAGTTCCTGCGAGATCGAATATTCGTTCTTCAAGCCGTCGGTGCCCTGGCTCACCAGTTCGCCGCCATAATAGCTGTTGTAGAGTGCGAACTCGTTGGGCGTGCGGAAATTGGTGGTGATGTTGGCGAACAGCTGCTGCCGGTCGTCCAGCTGATAATGGATCGCCGCCCGCGGCAGCGCGGCAAAGCTGTCGATCCGCACCGTCGATTGCGGGCCGGGCAGATAATTGCGCCCGTTGCGTAGCAGGTTGACGCCCTTGAAACCGATGTCGATGCCCAGCTTGGGCGTCACCGCAATGCTGTCGGCCAGGAAGAAGCCCTTGGTGACCGTCTCCGTACGCTGATTTTCATAGGCCAGCAGCCGCCCGTCGGCGGTGCGGATCGCCTTGTCCTGATAGCCCCACTGGTCGACCGGCCGGCCATCGGCATCGATCGACGTATAGGATTGCGTCACCCGGTCGGTGCCATAGTCGAACCACAGGCCAGCGACGATCCGATGCGCGCCGGCCTGCAAGGTCAGCTTGCTAACGTCGCCGACGCGGAACTGCTTGCCGGTCCAGTTGCCCATCACCGTGGCGACGCCATCGACCGCACCGGGCAGGTCGATCGGCTGGGTCAGTTCCTCGGTGCCCAGATAATTGCCGGTGGTGGCGAGTTGCGTGCCATAGGGCGAATTGCCATGCCCCATCTGCAGATAGGCACTGCTGTCGAAGCTCAGCGTGTCACTCAGCTTCAGGTGGACGGGCGCCGCGACATAGAAATTGCGGAACGGCGCGCGATAGAGGCGCCAGTAGTTGGTATTCCCCTCGCTATAGGTCTCGTCGAAATTATAGCCCCGGCCGGAGGCTTCCCAGTCCGCCTTGCTCGGGCTGGGATAGGTCGATGTCTTGGCGTCGTTGAAGGAAAAGGCGATGCTCGCCCGGTTGCCCTCGCCCCATTCGTTCAGCAGCTTGGCATCGATATGCTGGCGCTGGTCATGGCCTGCCCCGCGCCAGTTGTCGGCGCGGTTGTTGGAATAGGAAATGAAGCCCTTCAGCCCGGTCGATCCGATCCGTCCCGTGTCGATCCGCGCAAAGATGCGCCGCTCGTCATAGGAACCGACCGACAGGTTGACGAGGCCGCCCGCCTCCGCCCTGGGATCATCCAGCGTCAGCGACAACAGGCCGCCGGCCGCCGCGACCACCGGCGAGTCAATGTCTGCCGCGCCCTGCGCCAGCATCACCTGCCGCACATTCTCCGCATCGGCAAATTGGGAGGGATAGGCATAATAATAGCCGATGTCATTCTGCGGCGCGCCTTCCATCAATACGCCGATCTGGTCCTGGCCCAGGCCGCGCAGTGTCAGGCTGGACGATGCCGACAGGCCATAGGGGTCGCTGGACGAGACATTGGCGCCGGGCAGCAGGTTGACCAGCTGGAACGCGTTGAGCGTCGGCGCCTGCTTGATGATGAAGTCGGTGGAGATCGCGCTGACCGCCTTGGGCGCGCTCTGATCGGGCAGCAAGCCTTCGGGGTCGGGATGGCCGACGACCTGGATATTGGTCGACTGGTCCAGTTCATCCTCCGCCATCGCGGGCGTTGCAATCATCAGCAGGGCCAGTGTCAGGCAGGCGCTTCCAACATGGGGCAATCGGGCAGTCTTCATCTCACGTCCACTCCACAGGAGGGACGACGGACCTGCCGCCTTGCCCTCCCTACGCCGGTATCAGCCGGATCAGGTTCAGCGGGTCGTGGTCTGCTGACCACCTCTCAGCCGCGCATGAGCGGCCCCCCGGGGATGGCCGCCCCTTAGGCGTTTCGACGCGAAGTGGAAAGCCCTCTCTATCGGCTCTCGACTTATCGAAGCCCGCCCGGCTAAGACATGGCCATGATGAAGCTGTTCATTGGCAACAAGGCCTATTCGAGCTGGTCGCTGCGCGGCTGGCTGGCGTGCAAGCTCTCCGGCCTTCCGTTCGAGGAAGTGGTGGTCCCCCTCTATGACGAGGAATGGGAAAAGCGTCGCGAGGGCGATGAGTTCGCCCCCTCCTCCGGCAAGGTGCCGATCCTGTGGGATGGCGACGACATCGTCGTGTGGGACAGCCTGGCCATCGTCGAATATCTCAATGAAAAGGCCGGGGGCGACCAGTTCTGGCCGACCGATCCGGGCGCCCGCGCCATGGCCCGCTCGATGGCGGCCGAAATGCACAGCAGCTTCGCCGCGCTCCGCCGCGAGCACAGCATGAACATCCGCCAGATCTATGATCCGGTCCCGCCGTCGGAGGCCGTCGCCCACGACATCAGCCGGATCATGCAGCTCTGGGCCCAGGCCCGCGCCCGCTATGGTGGCGAGGGCGACTTCCTGTTCGGCGAGTTCGGCGCCGTCGACCTGATGTTCGCGCCGGTCGTTACCCGCTTCATCACCTATCAGCTGCCGGTCGCCCGCTTTGCCGAAGCCTATATGCGCGCGATCATCGCCCATCCCTGGATGCAGGAATGGATCGGCGAGGCGCAGGCCGAGGAATGGGTGATCGACAAGTTCGAAGTCCCGCCCCAGACGGCCTGACCCGATGAGCGACAGCCCCGAAGCCAAGCAGGAGACCCGCAAGGAGGAAGCCGCCCGCATCCGCCGTCGCTGGATCACGCTGGGTGAGTTGCTGGCGGTGGCGGCGGTGCTGATCTCCGCCCTCACCCTCTATCTCAACTGGGCCGACAAGAAGGACGAGCGCGCCAGCAAGGCCGCCGAAAGCAGCAAGGCCTCCGCCCGCGCCGCCCGGCTGGTGCTCAACGCCGCGGCCGATGGCGACAGCCGCCTGACGCTCAAGCCCGCCGACCCCGATCAGCTGGTGCAGAGCCAGACCATCCATTTCCCCAGGGCGCTCGGCATCGCCCCGGTCGACACGACCGGCGAACCGCGGATCGAGGCCGGCTGGTTCGAGGATGCGCTGAAAAAGGCGCGCAATGCCGCCAAGCTGCCCGACGACAGCATCGGCGACGAGAAACTGCCGGTGACCATCGTCACCCAGTTTGTCGTCAATGGCGACACCCACAGCGATTCCGCCGTCTACGACATCGGCTATGGCATCGCCGGCAAATGGTTGTCCGGCCACAAGCTGACCCTGCGCGGCCTCTCCCTGGTCAGCCACGCCGAGGGCGCTGACGCCCAAGCCAAGATCGACGCCCGCTGGGCGCGCCAGACGAAACGCTAAGGCCGCACGGCCACGTTCAGGCAGGCGACAAGCGACCAAGAGCAGCGGTAAAATCCTCCCCTGCAAGGGGAGGGGGAGCACGAAGTGGTGGAGGGGTATCACCCTATTGAGAGGGTGATATCCCTCCGTCTGGCCTACGGCCAGCCACCTCCCCTTGCAGGGGAGAATGGTCCGAAAGCGACCAACTTGCGACCATAGCAACGGCCTGTAAGCATGTCCAAGTGCAGACGTCTAGGTCGTGAACTCATAAATGATCGGCGGCTTCAAACCATATGACGGATGCAGCGGCGTCTCGTTCTGCCGCTGAAAGCGATGGGTAACGGCCGGAATACTCACCGATCCAGAGCCCGCCTTCAACGGGAGCGTTGAGATCGTCCGACGACGGCTCGTAGTATCGTTGCCATTTTTCCAGACGGAATTTGATGTGCCATTCAGCGTTCTGGGCGAACGATCGCGCTTCCCGGTCGCTCGGACTTAGCGCGCGCTTGATGACCCGCCATCCGTCATCGTGCTGCTTTTCTGTAATCTGCATGACGGACATTCCATCATCCAAATGTTTGTGATTCAAGCGATCAATGAGCCGATATGACCTGACCGACTTTGAATGGCGCGTTATCGAACCGCTTCTACCCAACAAGCCGCGAGGAGTGCGTCGGGTCGATGATCGTCGTGTGCTGAACGGTATCTTCTGGGTGCTGCGCTCAGGAGCACCATGGCGCGACCTGCCCGAGCACTACGGCCCGCGAACCACCTACTACAACCGTTTTGTCCGATGGCGAAAATCAGGCGTGTGGGATCGGATGATGGACGCCATCACCGCCGCTCACGACGGCGACATCCAGATGATCGACAGCACTTCCGTTCGCGCCCACCAGCAAGCCGCGACGGCAAAAAGGGGGGATCGAGATCATTGTCTCGGTCGTTCCCGAGGCAGGCTCACGACGAAAATCCATGCGGTCGTCGATGGACAAGGCCTCCCGATCCGACTGAGCCTTACCGCCAGGCAAAGCCATGACGGCCAAGCCGCTGACGCACTGCTCGACCATGTTGGCGCCGGAACAATCGTGCTGGCGGACAAGGCATACGAGGCCGATCGCATCCGGGCGTTCGTCCGCGAAAAAGGAGCGTTTGCCAACATTCCGCCAAAGGCCAATCGACGGTCGAAACCATACTTCAGCACGTGGCTCTATCGCGAGCGCAACCTAATCGAGCGCTTCTTCTCCAAGCTGAAGCACTTCCGCCGCGTCGCCACCCGATACTACAAGTTGGCCGAGAACTTCCTAGCGATGGTCCAGTTGGCTTCGATGCGGCTTTGGCTCCGCGTTTATGAGTCTACGGCCTAGCTTTTCCGGGTATAGCGCGGGTCAGATTTCGGAAACCTTTGCTGTCAAAGCGCTTTCAGTAGGAAGCGGCCCAGGCCGGAGCTCTGCTGCGAGTGGGTCTGGCGTGGGAAATGGTGAAACTGCCGCCCCAAATCACCCAAAATTTGGCTAAAAACCTAGCTTTCTTATCACCCCTTCAGTCGCCTTCGTAATGACGAGGTTGGCTTTGACCGGCAACGACCAGAAGTGGACATTCCTCCCCGGAACGGGGAGGTGGCAGCGCGAAGCGCTGACGGGGGGGGGCAGGTGCCTCTTAGCGCTGCGCTATCCGGCCTGTGCCCCTCCACCACTCGCTACGCGAGCGGTCCCCCTCCCCATGCCGGGGAGGAATGTCTTGTTCCCACCCAACCCCCACGCCGGCCTAGCGCCGCTTCCTCTTCCCCTCGATCAGCACCGCCTGCTGCCAGCGGCTCGGCACCTTGTCGGTGCGGTGGATGCAGCCGGCCCAGCAGCAGGGCCGCTTCTTGCCCTCCTGCAATTCCTCGACAGTGCGTGCAATGCGCCGCGCGCGGGTTGCGGCCTGCTTGGCATCCTCGACCCAACAGATGAACTCGTTGCGGCCAAGCGGCGTCAGCCCCTGCCACAGCGCGAAGATGCCGGCATCGGCCCGGATCGCCGCCTGCATGTCGTCGGCCGCCTTATGCACTATGCCCTGAAGGAAATCGTCCGCCATCCAGCCTCTCCGATCATTGCGATGCGCAGGCTAGGCGGAAAAGGCCGGCTCCGCCAGCGCCAGACCATGCGCCCGGATCGCGCCGGGCCAGCCTTCCGCCGCTAGGTCGAACGCCGCCCTGTCCCTGGCATAGAGCGCGCGGATCGCCGCTTCATAGCCGGGCCGGTCGCCCGCCATCGCGGTCAGGAAATGATAGGCCGCGTCCATCGCCGCGCGGGGCGACGGCTTGTCCGCACTCGCCTTCACTGCGTCCTCCACCAGCTGGCGCAACGTGGCGGAGGCGCCGCGCGGCTGCGCCGCCAGCCAGTCCCAATGGCGCGGCAGCAGGGTGATCTCGCGCGCCTGCACCCCCATCTTGGGTCGCCCCCGCCCCCTTGGCCCGGCACGCGGCGCCGCATCGGCCTGCAGGTCGATATCCACCTGCCGCCCGGTGCGATCGTCGAACAGCAGGATATTCTGCGCGTCATCCCCCATGGCGCGCAGCGCCGCGCGCACTTCATCCTCGTCGCCGGTCGCGATCCAATAGTCGCCCGAAAAGGCCGTCAATGTGCGGTCCATGCCGAATCTCCTTCGACACGGGATTTATTACCCGGATATAATAGAGTCAATAATATCCGGATTAAATTCAGATATCGCGCAGTTCGACCCAGGTCGGCGCATGGTCGCTCGCCTTTTCCCGGCCACGAAACGCCTTGTCGACCTGGGCATCAACCAGCCGGTCGGCCGCCGCCGGGCTCAGCAGCAGATGGTCGATGCGGAAGCCCGCGTCGCGCGGCCAGGCTCCGGCCTGATAGTCCCAATAGGTCCACACGCCCCCGGCCGGATGGCGGGTCAGGATCGAATCGGTCCAGCCGTCGCCCAGCAGCCGGCGATAGGCCTCCCGGCTTTCGGGCTGCATCAGCGCATCGTCCGCCATCGCCTTGGGCGAATAGATATCCACGTCGCGCGGGATGACATTATAGTCGCCGGCCAGGATGGCGGGCACTTCCTCCGCCCAGATTTCCGCCGCCCGTTCCCGCAGCCGCTTCATCCAGCGCAGCTTGTAATCGAATTTCGGCCCCGGCTGGGGATTACCGTTGGGCAGGTAGATGCTGGCGACCCGCACCCCCTTCACATCGGCTTCCAGATAACGGCTCTGCTCGTCCTCGGGCTCGCCCTCCAGGCCGCGGCGTACCTCCACCGGCTGGTCGCCGCGCGCCAATATGGCCACGCCGTTAAAGCCCTTCTGCCCGTGCCAGATCACGCCATAGCCGGCATCCTCGATATCCTTGACCGGGAAGGTCTCGTCGGACGTCTTGATTTCCTGCAGGCAGGCGATGTCGGGCCGGGTCTCGTCCAGCCATTCCAGCAGGCGCGGCAGCCGCGCCTTGATGCCGTTGATGTTGAAGGTGGCGATACGCATAATGGACCTGTCTCTTTCGCTGTCCACCTCCCTTTAGAGAAGTGGGCTGCGTCTACAAGCCAATGCGCCGATCAGACCGAGAAGCTGGTGCCGCAACCGCAACCGGCGGTCGCGTTGGGATTGGTCACCTTGAACGCCGCGCCGCCCAGGTCCGACACGAAATCGACCGCGGAGCCGCGCACCAGATCCAGGCTGACATCGTCCACCACCAGCGTCACGCCATCGCGCTCCACCGCCAGATCCTCGGCCTCCACCTGCTCGGCTAGGCCAAAGCGATATTGGAAGCCCGAACAGCCGCCGCCTTCCACGGCCAGCCGCAATATGGCGGGCTTGCCCTGCTTGGCGGCGATCGCCGCGACGCGCGCGGCAGCGGAGGGGGTGAGGTCAATATCGGCCATGGCGCCTAGATAGGATCAAGCAAAAGCCCCGGCAACCCATGGGCGCCGGGGCTTTGGAAAAGTCGGGATCAAAAGCGGTCGATCAGTCGACGGCCTTTTCGTCCGCCTTGGTCGGGCCGCCCATGGCGACCGGCGGCTTGGTGTTCATCGCGATCAGATAGTCGGGACCGGCGACGAACGGGATCGGGTTGATCGCCGCGCCATCGACGCGAACTTCATAATGGAGGTGGCTGCCGGTCGAACGGCCGGTCGACCCCATCAGGCCGATCACCTGACCGCGATGGACGTAGCTGTTGGGCGCAACCAGCAGCTTGGACATATGGCCGTAGCGGGTTTCCATGCCATTGCCGTGCGATATCTGGACCAGGTTACCATAACCGCTGGCCCAGCCGGCGCGGCTGATGATGCCATCGGCGGTCGCGTGGATCGGGGTGCCGATCGGGCCGGGGATATCGATCCCCTTGTGCATGCGGGCGCTGCGGTTGAACGGGTCGGAACGCACGCCGAAGTTCGAGGTCAGCGACAGCTTCTCGACCGGGCGGCCCGAGGGGATATAGGCCGCGGTCTTGGCGTTGCCGTCCATGCGCTGCAGGCTGGAGAAGATGTTGGAGAAGCCGACATCGGCCGGGCCGAGCGCACTGGTATTGATTTCCGAGGCGTCGCCATATGGATCATCTTCATCCTTGGCGTTGGCCGGAGCTGCGGCGCACATCACGCCTACCATGCCGACCATCCCGAAAATCTTGGCCGTCTTGCTGGCCGATTGGAACCAACGCGCACCCAGCGCATTCACAGTACGAAGAATCAACATGCCGACCCCGACTTATGCCCGCGAAGGCTTTTGCCTCTCGTGGGTTCCCCATGTTCAATAAAATGGCGACCTAAATCGCCCCCGCTGGATGCAGACTGCAAATCGCCGCTCAGCTTGCAAGCGCGTCGTAGAAATCCCGCGTCAAACCGGCCTGCCGACGCGCCGAGTCGTTGAACGGTGGCTTAACGCTTCCCCGAAAATGGCGTTTCACAAGGATTTGGTAATGTTTGACGGGGTCTAGGCCCAATCGGTTCGTCGCCTGGTTGAACCATGTCGTCCCGGCCGACACATGGCGAATCTCATCCGTCATGATCCGCTGCAACATCCTTGCGGATATATGGTCGCCCACCCCCTCGAACCGCGCGATCGTCGATGGCGTGATGTCCAGTGCCCGCGCCTCCAGCACCATCGGCACCACGGCCAGCCGCGCCAGCGCATCGCCCGCCGTCTCGCTCGCCGCCTGCCACAGCCCGTCATGCGCGGGCAACGCGCCATAATGGCTGCCCAATTGCCGCAGCCGCCGGTCGAGCAGCGCGAAATGCATCGCCTCGTCCGCGCCGACCCGCATCCATTCATCGGTGAAGCCTGCCGGAAATTCGCCGCCAAAGCGCCCGATCAGGTCGAACGCCAGGTCGATCGCGACAAACTCGATATGCGCCAGCGCGTGCAGCATCGCGATCCGCCCGCGATCCGTGCCCATCTTGCTGCGCTTGGGCATTTGCCCCGGCGGCAGCAGTTCGGGCGCATCGGGCCGGGCCGGCCGATCGGGCATCGCCACGTCGAACCGATGCACCAGCCGGCCCAGTCGCCAGCTACGCGCCACCGCCCGCGCCGCCATCAGCTTGGCGGTCGGATCGGCGATATGGAGCACATGGGCGCACCCCGCGCCCACGGAATCGATGGCAGGTGGCAGGATCAAAGCGCCTTCGCCGCCTCCAGCACCTCGGCGGCATGGCCCTTGACCTTCACCTTGGGCCAGACCCGCACGACCTTGCCGTCTGCGTCCGCCAGGAAGGTCGCCCGCGCGATCCCCATATATTGGCGGCCATAAAGCGACTTTTCGACCCAGGTGCCGAACGCCTCGCAGGCCGTGCCCGGCTCGTCCGACCCCAGCGTCACCGCCAGCCCATATTTGTCGCCGAACTTCTTGAGCTTGGCCGGCTTGTCCTTCGACACGCCGACCACCGCCACGCCCAGCGCCGCGAAGTCGCTCGCCAGTTCGGTGAAATCCTTCGCCTCGCTAGTACAGCCGGGCGTATCCGCCTTGGGATAGAAATAGACCACCACCGGCTTGCCGCGATAGCGCGCCAGGCTGAAATCGGCGCCATCCGCATCCTTCAGCGCCACGTCGGGCAGCATCGCTCCCTGTTCAAGCATCTTGATCCTCCTGATAGGGCGCGGCCAGTGCGCGCCATGCGTCGCCGACGCTTTGCCGGGCCTTGGCATAGCTTTCAAGCAGCGCGTCCCAATCGGCCGCGCCACAGGCCCGCGCCACCAGCGGCCGGGTCGCCTCTGGCGGCTCGGTCGACTTGGGCGATACCAGCCGCGACACGATCAAGAACCGGGTGATCAGCTCCTGCGCCGGGATCAACGCGGCAGGCAGATGGCCGGCCGCCACCAGCTCGGCCAGCGCCTCGCCCAGATCCGGGTCGAACCCCAGGCGATAATGGAACTGGCTGATGTGGATCAGGAACTCGATGTCGACCAGCCCGCCGGGCACCAGCTTGACGTCCAGCTCGCTTGCCGGCGGCTTGTGCCGGGCAATGTCGCCACGCATCTTCACCGCCTGCCGCGCCAGTTCGTCGAAGTCGCGCGGCCGTTGCAGCGTCTCGGTCAGGATCGCCTCCAGCGCGCTACGCGCCTGCGCCGATCCGAACACCGGCCGCGCCCGAGTCAGCGCCAGATGCTCCCAGGTCCAGGCTTCCTCGCGCTGATATTTGGCGAAACTGTCGAGGCTGACCGCCAGCAGCCCCTGCGCGCCCGACGGCCGCAGCCGCGTATCCACCTCATAAAGCGGCCCCGCCGCCGTCGATACCGACAGCGCATTGGTGATCCGCTGGCCGAGGCGGTTGAAATATTGGGTAGCGCCCAACGGCCGCGCCCCATCCGATTCCGCCAGAAAATCACCGGTGAAGAGGTAAACTAGGTCCAGGTCCGATGCGTGGGTCAGCACCCCGCCGCCCATCCGCCCCAGCGCCAGGATCACCATCTCGCCGCCCGGCACCTTGCCATGCGCGCTCTCGAACTCGGCCACGGTGGCGCCCGCCAGCGCCTCGATCGCGGCTTCCGCCACCCGGCCATAACCGCGCCCGGCCTCCAGCGGATCGCCGCCCCGCACGATCTGCACGCCCAGCGCGAAGCGGCGATCATTCACCCGCTGCCGCACCCGGTCGAGCAGCGCCTGATAATCCTCGCCCGCCTCCAGCGCGGAAAATTGCTGCGCCAGGACATCGACCGGCGGTACTGGGTCAAAGGCCGACGCATCGATCAGCCCTTCGAGCAGCTCGACCCGGCGGCTCAGCACATCGGCCAGCGCGGGCGCATGGCTCAATATCTCCGCCAGCAGTTCGACCAGCCCCGGCCGCGCGCCCAGCAGCTTGAAGAAGTTGATCGCGCTCGGCAGCCGGCCGATCATGTCGTCCAGCCGGTTGAGCGCCCGGCCCGGATCGGGCGCGGTGGCGAGCGCGGGCATCAGCACCGGCAACAGCCGCTCCAACGCCTCGCGCGACGCGCCGCTGCGCAGCGAGCGGATCGTGCCGTCGCGCCAATGGGCGACCCGCGCCGCCGCCCAGTCGGCATCGGCAAAGCCCATCTCCTTGAGCTGCGCCTTCAGCCTGTCCTCGTCATGCGACAGGCTGCCATCGTCGGGCGCGGCGGTCAGCCGGTCATAATTGGCGCCGACCCACTCGACATGGGGCCGCAGCAGGTCGAGCAATGCCGCCCCGTCCGCCAAGCCATGCAGGCGCGCAACATTGTCGAGCGAGTCCGGGTTCTTGGGCAATTCATGGGTCTGGCGATCCTCGACCATCTGCAGGCGATGCTCGATCGTGCGGAACAGGATATAGGCTTCGTCCAGCCGCGCGGCCACCTCCGCCTCGATCACCCCCGCCGCCGCCAGCGCCCGCAGCGCCGTGCGCGTATGGCCCGACCGCAATGACGGGTCGCGCCCACCATGGATCAGTTGATGGACCTGGGCGAAAAACTCCACCTCGCGAATGCCGCCGCGCCCGCGCTTCAGGTCATAGCCCGGCCCGAACGCCTGCCCCTGCGCATAATGGTCGCGGATGCGCCGGCTGATGTCGGTGATCGCGTCGATCGCCCCGAAGTCCAGGCTGCGTCGCCACACGAAAGGACGGATCTGGCGCAGAAAATAATCGCCCAGCGCCATCTCGCCCGCCGCCGACCGGGCGCGGATGAAGGCCGCCTGTTCCCAGCCCATCGCGGTCGATTCATAATAGCCGATCGCCGCCTCCACCGGCAGCGCGATCGGCGTCGCTTCGGGGGATGGCCGCAGCCGCAGGTCGACGCGAAAGACATAGCCATCGCCATCGCGCGCATTGAGGATTTCGCTGACCCGCCGGCCGATCCGCACCGCCGCGTCCGCCACATCCTCCCGCTCGCCATGCGGCAGGGTGGTGGGGTCATAGAGCAGGATCGGGTCGATATCGGACGAGTAGTTGAGTTCGCGGCTGCCATGCTTGCCCAGCGCCAGCACGACGAAGCCCTGTGGCACGGCATCTGGATAGCGTTCGGCGAAGGTCGCCCCCAGCGCCTCCTCCAGCGCCTGGTCGGCAAAGTCGGACAGGGTGCGGGTCACCCGGTCCATGTCCCAGGCCCCGGCCAGGTCCGCCGCCGCCGTCACCAGCGCGATCGCGCCGCGCCGCCGCCGCAGCGATTTGGCCACGCCATCCTCCGGCACGCCCTGCGCCTGCGCCGCCGCCATCGCCGCGTCGAAATCGCCCGCCGCCAGCAGCGCGACGACCGCCGGATAGCGGTCCATCTGCCGCGCCAGAAAGGGCGAATGCGCGCGTATCCGCGCTTTCAGGTCGATCCAGTCCGTCACGCTTCCGTCTCCTTGTTGACGGCGATATCGCGTCCGAATGCGACGAAATCCAGAAACTTTTGGCTTACATGGCCGTTCTGTCTCTCATGGAAATGCAGCGCAAACCTCTTGGCCGATCGGCACCGGGACGGGACAGCGGCGGCGGTCGCGTCGTCAATGTCGCCCTGCCCCTGCCCTATGAAGGCGTGGGCAAGGCGCTGCGGTCCAGCTTCTCCGCGCAGCGCGACACTCTGCCGGACGATATGCTGGCGCTGCTGGCGAAGCTTGATCAGCATTAACCAATAAAGCGCAGACATTTTTTCATGTCTTGCCGCTAAGGCCCGAATCTCTTTCCATTTTCAGGCGGGAATGCGGGTCAATCGATGATGTACAAGGTCTTTGCCGGCGGCACGCTGGTGGTCGCACCGATGATCGTCCTGGCGCTGCAGAATTTCGCGCCGCATCAGCAGCCGGTCGCCCAGCCGGCAGCTACTCCTGCTGCAATGGACGTAGCGCCAGCGGCCGTGGCGCCACCACCGCCCGCCCCTATCGCATCGCAGAGCTACGTCGCCCCTCCCGCCGGAGAACCGGTAGCAGACGCCGGCCAGCCCAGCATGGGCCTCGCCCACACGGCTTCCGCTCACCCCGCCGTCTCGCCCGAACAGAGCGAGCCGGCGCCCGATTCCCTCTGACCGGCGTTACAGCGTCCCCTTGAACGTATCGCATTGGGCCGGATCGCCACTGTCCAGCCCCTTGCGCAGCCAGCTCATGCGCTGCTCGCTGGTGCCATGGGTAAAGCTTTCGGGCACGGGCCGCCGCCCGGCCGACTTCTGCAGCGTATCGTCGCCGATCGACTGCGCCGCCTTCATCCCCTCTTCCAGGTCGCCCGGCTCCATCAGGCCCGTGCGCTTGGCCCAGACGCCGGCATAACAATCGGCCTGCAACTCCACCTTCACCTGCAATGCATTGCCCTGCGCCTCGCTGACGCGGCGCTGCTGCTGGTTCACCTGGCCCAGCGTGCCTTCCAGATCCTGGACATGATGGCCCACCTCATGCGCGATCACATAGGCCTGGGCGAAATCGCCCGGCGCGCCGAAGCGATCGCGCAATTCGGTGAAGAAATCGGTGTCGAGATAGACCTTCTGGTCGTTGGGGCAATAAAATGGCCCCATCGCGCTCTGTGCCGCGCCACAGCCCGACGTGCCGCTCTGCGCATAGAAGGACAGGATGGTCGGCTGATAGGTCTGGCCGGCTTCCTTGAAGATCTGCCCCCAGACCCGCTCGGTCGATCCCAGCACCTTCAACGACCAATGCTGGATTTCGGTCAGCTTGCTCGCATCCTGGCTACCCGCCGGCGCGCTCTGCGGCGCCTGCTGCTGCACGCCGCCACCCCCGCCTAGCAGGCTGAGCGGATTGACGCCCATCACCGCCAGGATGATCAGCACAACGACGATGCCGCCACAGCCGAAGCGACTGCCGATCAGCGGCAGCAGCAATCCCAGGCCGCCCATCCCGCCGCCGCCGCCGAAACCGCCGCCGCGTCCGTCCTGCACCTCGAAATTGCTGCTTTCCTGTTCGTCGTCGAGCCGCACCCTGGCCTCCCTCGCATCCTGTTCCCGTGCCTACTGCATAACCGGCTGGCTGCAAACCATCGGCTGACGATGCACGTTCCATCGACGGGAACGAGTTTGTTACGAGACATTAAGTTGGAATGGCCGGACCAAAACCTATATTGCAGTGCGACATGGCCGACACCGAATCCCGACCGCGCCGCCGCGCCACCACGCCCCTCCCCCTCCCCCGCGAAGTCGCATTGCTGTTGCAGGGGGGCGGCGCGCTCGGCTCCTTCCAGGCTGGCGTCTATCAGCGGCTCGATGAACTGGGGGTCGATGTCAGCTGGGTCGCGGGCATTTCGATCGGCGCGGTCAATGCCGCGATCATCGCTGGCAATCCACCGCACCGGCGCCTGAGCCAGCTCAAGAAATTCTGGCTGACCGTCTCGGGCGGCATGCCCAACATGATCCTGCCGGAAATCGACCATATCCGCGAGGCCGCCCATCTGATGGCCGCCGGCACGGTCGCGACGCTGGGCGTGCCGGGCATGTTCCGCCCGCGCCTGTGGCCCGCGCCGCTGATGCCCGAAGGATCGGCCGGCGCGATCAGCTTCTATGACAGCGCGCCCTTGAAGGACACGCTCGACGCCTGTGTCGACTGGGATCTGCTCAATGACGGGCCGGTCCGCCTGTCGGTCGGCGCGGTCGATGTCGAGACCGGCAATTTCGCTTATTGGGACACGCGCGGACCGGGCGGCAACACCCGCATCGACGCGCGCCATATCATGGCCTCGGGCGCGCTGCCGCCGGGCCTGCCCCCGGTCGAGATCGATGGGCGCTGGTATTGGGATGGCGGCATCGTCTCCAACACGCCGCTCGCCCATGTGCTCAACCACCAGACCGACGACATGCTCGTCTTCCAGGTCGATCTCTTCCCGGCCGAAGGGCCGATGCCGCGGCAGATGACCGATGTTTATTCGCGCATGAAGGACATCCAGTATAGCAGCCGCACCCGCCAGGTGACCGACCAGTATCTGCGCCTGCGCCGCGAGCATGGCGCGATCAAGGCGCTGCTCGACAAGCTGCCGCCCGAACTGCAGGACGGGCCGGAGGCGCAGAAGCTGCGCGACATGCTCGATGGCGGATCGGTCAACATCGTCCACCTCATCTACCGCACCCGCGCCTGGGAAAGCGGCGCGAAGGATTTCGAATTTTCCCGCGCGACCATGCTCGACCATTGGAGCCAGGGTCGCGAGGCGGTGGAAGAAGTGATGCACAAGGGCGACCTCATCGCCCGCAACATTCTCGACGGAAAGAGCGCGACCTTCGATCTCGACGCGCCGGATCATCTCAAGGAGAAAATGGCATGAGCAAGTCCCTCGCTGGCAAGACCGCCCTGATCACCGGCTCCACCTCGGGCATCGGGCTTGGCTATGCCAAGGCGCTGGCCGGCGAAGGCGCCAATGTCGTGATCAACGGCTTTGGCGACGCGGACTCGATCGAGAAGGAGCGCTTGGGCCTCGAAGCCCTCTCGGGCGCCAAGGCGCTCTACAGCGGCCATGACCTGACCAAGGTGGACCAGATCGAGGCGATGATGAAGGAAGCGGCCGATGCCTTCGGCGGCGTCGACATCCTCATCAACAATGCCGGCATGCAGCATGTCGCCCCGGTCGAGGAGTTCCCGCTCGACAAATGGGACCTCATCATCGCGCTCAACCTCAACGCCGCCTTCCACACCACGCGCCTTGCCATTCCGTACATGAAGGACAAGAAGTGGGGCCGGATCATCCAGACCGCCTCGGCCCACTCGCTGGTCGCCTCCCCCTTCAAGAGCGCCTATGTGACCGCCAAGCATGGTCTCAACGGCTTCACCAAGACGGTCGCGCTGGAAGTCGCTACCTTCGGCATCACCGCCAACTGCATCTCGCCCGGCTATGTCTGGACCCCGCTCGTGGAAAACCAGATTCCCGACACGATGAAGGCGCGGAACATGACCCGCGAGCAGGTGATGAACGACGTGCTGCTCGCCGGCCAGCCGACCAAGCAGTTCGTCACCGCCGAACAGGTCGCCGCCACTGCCCTCTATCTCTGCAGCGACGCCGCCGCCCAGATCACCGGCGCCAATCTCTCGATCGACGGCGGCTGGACCGCCCAATAAGCGCCATCGCCCGGTCGATATGACCGGGCACGCGATTGACTCCCCTTCCCCCTTGGCCGCGAACTGACGGTCAAAAGGGGAAGAGGATCGCGCCATGGCGCCAGACCAGTGCCGCATCACCGATCAGGTCGCCATCGTCACCGGCGGCGGCGCGGGCATCGGCCGCGCCATCGCGCTCGCCCTGGCGGAGGCCGGCGCCGACGTCGTCATCGCCGACATCCTCCCCGAACGCGGCGCGGAAGTGGCGGCCCGCGTTGCGGAGCATGGCCGCGCCTGCCTCGCCATCCCGACCGACATGGCCCAACCCGATCAGGTCGCGGCGATGGTCGACGCGGCCCAGGCCCGCTTTGGCCGGATCGACATCCTCGTCAACAATGTCGGCGGCGTCAGCCGGAAGGCCTTTCTCGACCAGAGCCAGAATAGCTGGCGCCGCCATATCGACCTCAACCTCGTCTCGATGCTCGCCGCCACCTCGGCCGCCGTGCCGCACATCATCACGGGCGGGCGCGGCGGCGCCATCATCAACGTCTCCAGCATCGAAGGATCGCGCGCTGCGCCGGGCTATGCCGTCTATGCCGCGTGCAAGGCGGGGATGAACAATTTCACCCGGACCATGGCGCTGGAGCTGGCCGATCATGGCATCCGCGTGAACGCGATCGCGCCCGATTTCACGACGACGCCGGGCACGCGCGGCAATCCCCGCGGCCCTGTCGATGAAGCCACCTGGTTCCCCGTGCCCCCCGCCATGGCCGATGCCACCGCCCGCCGCATCCCGCTGCAACGGCCCGGCATCGACAGCGAATGCGGCCAGGCCGCCCTGTTCCTGGCCTCGCCGATGAGCAGCTACATCACCGGCACCATATTGCCGGTCGACGGCGGCAGCTGGGCCTCGTCCGGCTGGGTCCGCAATGCCGCCAGCCAATGGGTGCTGGTCGAACCGCATGGAGTGTCCGACGCATGAAGATCAACGTCCCCCTGCCCTTCGACCATGCCGATCTGCCCGACGAGTTCGGCACGATGGCGGCGGTCGCGGAAATCGGCCGCACGATCGAGCAGGCCGGCTTCCACGCCGGCCTCGTCACCGACCATCCGGTGCCCACCGGCCGCTGGCTCGACGCCGGTGGCCATCACGCCCAGTCACCCTTCGTCATGCTGGCCCTGCTCGCCGCCCACACCACGACCCTGCGGCTGCAGACCGGCATCCTCGTCCTGCCCTATCGCAATCCCTTCATCGTCGCGCGCGATATCACCACGCTCGACGCCTTCGCCGGCGGCCGGGTAACGCTCAGTGTAGGCGCGGGCTATCTCAAGGGCGAATATCGTGCGCTCGGCGTCGATTTCGACCAGCGCAACGAGTTGATGGACGAATATCTGCGCGCCATCCGCGCCGCCACGACCGGTGAGGAGTTCGCCTTCGAAGGCACCGGCTATCAGGCGTTCGGCAACCGCATCATCCCCGGATCGCCGCAAAAGCCCGGCCTGCCCCTCTATGTCGGCGGCAATGCCAAGCGCGCCATCCGCCGCGTGGTCGATCTCGCCGATGGCTGGAACCCCTTCTTCACCGCCGGTGGCGGCGTCAACAGCGCCACCACCCGCACCGCCGCGATGGAGAATGAGGCCGATCTTCAGGCCGGCATCGCCTATATGCGCGACTATGCGGCACAGGTCGGCCGCACAAACCTGCCCGACGTGATCCTGGGCGGCGTCAACAAACCGGGCGAGGATCTCTCCAACCAGCAGATCGTCGACCGCATCGGCACCTATGCGGAATTGGGCGTCACCGCCTGCGGCATCACGGTCAGGGGTCGCAGCCGTTCCGAATGGTGCGACAATGCCGCCCGCATCGGCGAAGAGGTGATCGCGAAAATCTAGGGAACGCCGATCACCGTTTCGGGCTGCTCGGGATAGGCGCGCAGCAGCGCGTTGCACAGCGCCATGGCAGCACTAGCCCGCTTGTCGGCCGGGCGCACCGTTACCGCACTGCCGCTCCAGATCACCGCCGCGTCGCCGCGCCGATGCAGGCGCATCTCCAGCTCGGTGCGCTCCAGCGCCACATGGCGCGTCTTGCCGGATGGCACCGCCAGCGAGAAGCTCGATCCCACCGCGCCCGACACGCCGCCGGGCATCAGGTCGGAATTGCTCTTCTCGACCTTGCCGGTCCCGGTCCCGACCTCGGACGCCCGGATCACCAGTTCCATGACCAGCGCGGCATGGCCATCGTCCAGCAAGGTGAAGCCCTTGTCCGACAGGGCCAGGGTGGCCGCATCGACAAAGGCGTCGGCCGCGCCCGCCTGCCCGCTCGCATCCTCCTGCATGGACACAGATATGGTGCCGCCGCTCGGCACATCCGCTGCCGATGCCATCGCCGGCAGCAGCATCGCCGCTGCAACCATCAGCATGGATCGCGCCCATTTCCGCGCGCCAGGCAATCGCTTCTGATCCATCAAGGCTCGATCATCCATCCCAAGCCGAACAGGTCGGCGGCCAACACCCCCATGCCTAGCCCAGCGGCGACACGCCGACAATCGCGCGCCCTCACCGGTCCGCCGGTCCAATCTCACACGATATTCATTTGCCTTCCCGCGCACGGCATGACAGCGGCGGAGCATGACGAACCGATCGCCCCGCCATCCGCTCCTGATCGCGCTGCTGCGCTGCAAGCCGGTGCTCGACTTCATCGGCGATGATCCCGATACGAAACCACTCGCCCGCAATATCGGCTTGTTCCAGCTGACCATGCTGGGCGTCGGTGCGACCATCGGCACCGGCATCTTCGTCGCCCTGACCACCGCCGTG
The DNA here is from genome assembly GCF_049472635.1 of Sphingobium salicis subsp. salicis. Classification (NCBI taxonomy): domain Bacteria; kingdom Pseudomonadati; phylum Pseudomonadota; class Alphaproteobacteria; order Sphingomonadales; family Sphingobiaceae; genus Sphingobium; species Sphingobium salicis. The sequence goes on along the minus strand of NZ_JAYRCS010000001.1, from coordinate 260,497 downwards.
CCCGAAGCGGGGCCGGCGGTCACCCTGTCCTTCGTCATCGCCGGCATCACCGCCGCGCTCACCGCGCTCTGCTATGCCGAAATGGCCTCGGCCGTGCCGGCGTCGGGCTCCTCCTATTCCTATGCCTATGCCACCATGGGCGAACTTGCCGCCTTCCTGATCGGCAGTTGCCTGCTGCTGGAATATGGCGTCTCCGCCTCCGCCATCGCCGTGGGATGGGGGCAATATCTGAACGAGCTTCTCTCGATCAGCACCGGCTGGCGCCTGCCCGACATCATCGCCCGGCCACCCGGTGCGGGCGGTATCGTCAACCTGCCCGCCGTGCTGCTGGTGGGCCTCTGCCTCATCCTGCTGCTGCGCGGCACGCGGGAATCGACCACCGCCAACGCCATATTGGTGATCGCCAAGCTCGCCGTGCTGGCGCTGTTCGTGGTGGTCGCGCTCGCCCATTTCCAGCCGACCAACTTCCACCCCTTCGCGCCCAAGGGCATGGCCGGCATCGGCGCTGCGGCCTCCTCCATCTTCTTTTCCTATATCGGCATCGACGCGGTCTCGACCGCCGGCGAGGAAGTGCGCAATCCGCGCCGCGACCTGCCGCTTGCCATCATCCTGTCGCTGCTGATCGTCACCGCCGCCTATATATTGGTCGCGGTCGCGGCGATCGGCGCCCAGCCCTGGACCGAGTTTGCCGGGCAGGAAGCGGGCCTGGCCGTCATCCTCCACAACCTCACCGGCGCGGGCTGGCCGGCGGTGATCCTGTCGCTGGGCGCCATCGCCTCGATCTTCAGCGTCACCCTGGTGGTGATCTACGGCCAGACCCGCATCCTCTATGCCATGGGTCGCGACGGGCTGCTGCCCGCCTTTTTCTGCCGGGTCGATCCGGTGCGCCATGTGCCGCGCCAGAATACGTGGATCGTCGCGATCGGCGTCGCCCTGCTCGCCGCCTTCGTGCCATTGGACGTGCTGGTCAACCTCACCAGCATGGGCACGCTGATCGCCTTTGCCACCGTGTCGATCGGCGTCATCATCCTGCGCCGCACCCGGCCGGACCTGCCGCGCGGCTACAAGGTGCCCTTCTATCCGGTCCTGCCGATCGCCAGCACGCTCTTCTGCGCCTATCTGATCTTCGGCCTGCCGGCCGACACCTATGCGCTGTTCGCGGTCTGGGTTGGTGCGGCGGCCCTGCTCTATTTCGGCTATTCGATGCGGCGTTCGGCACTGGCCCAGCGCTGACCGTTTACCTCCGCGATACCCTCGGCACGAAGATGATCGGGTCGATATCCAGCACCGGCTTTGCCGGGGCCGGCGCAGCGACCTTGGCCATGGAATCCGCCGCCGCCATCTGCTCGATCGGCAGCGAGGGATGCAGCCGATCCCTGGTCACCGTCACCAGCCCACCCAGGCTGGTCATGCCGAACAGCTTCTGGGCAAAGGCATAGGGCAGGCGGATGCAGCCATGGCTGGCCGGATAGCCCGGATTATGCCCGGCATGCAGCGCAATGCCGTCCCAGGTCAGCCGCTGCATGAAGGGCATGGGCGCATTGCTGTAGAGATTGGAGCGGTGCCACTGGTTCTTCTGCAGGATCGGATAGTCGCCGGTCGGCGTGCTGTGCCCGGCCATGCCAGTCGACACGCTCGCCATGCCGACCAGCCGGTCGCCGCTATAGACATGGGCCATCTGCCGATCGATGCTGATGACCAGATGGATCGGCCCGTCGAGCGGCCCGTCCTCCAGCCAGCGATAGCCACCCGGCGCCAGCGCACCAACCTTGGCCGCCGGCCGCGCGCGCTTGACCGGCGCAGCCGCCTGCACCGGCAGCGACAGCGCGCCGACAAGCAGGAACAGGCAGGAAAGGCCGGAACGGGCGAAGGACATGAATCCCTTCTTAAGCATGCGCCACACCCGCGCCAGCCCTCAAATCATCCCCATCCCGCCCCGCGACGGGACAGCATCGTCAGATCAGCAGCAGTTGCGCCACCGGCGAAAAACTGCGCCGGTGCAGCGGCGTCGGCCCATGCTCACGCAGCGCCGCCATATGCTTGGCGCTGCCATAGCCCTTGTTGCTCTCCCACCCATAATGCGGATGTTCGGCGGCGGCCGCGATCATGATCCGGTCGCGCTCTTCCTTGGCCAGGATCGACGCGGCGGCGATCGACAGGCATTTGGCGTCGCCCTCCACCACCGCGGTCGAGGGCCAGCGCCAGTTGGGACAGCGATTGCCATCGACCAGCACATGGCTGCACTCCTGCGAAAGCGCCTCGACCGCGCGGGTCATGGCCAGCATCGTCGCCCATAATATGTTGAGTTCGTCGATCTCGGCCACGCTGGCGATGCCCAGTCCCCAGCACAGCGCGCGGGCCTTGATCTCCCCCTCCAGCGCGGCGCGGCGCTTGGCGGTCAGCTTCTTGGAATCATTGAGGCCCTCGGGGCAATCCTCCTGCCGCAGGATTACCGCCGCCGCGACCACCGGCCCCGCCAGCGGCCCGCGTCCGGCCTCGTCCACCCCGGCGACAAGGCCGGGATGATGGATCAGTTCATGCGCAAAATCAGGCATAGGCGTGGAAGCCGAAGGGATTGCCCATCGGGCCATGGCCCGCGCCAAGCCCCGGCGCCAGCGCCAGTGCCTCGCGCACATATTTGCGGCCACGCTCGACCGCCTCGATCAGGTCCAGCCCCTGCCCCAGACCAGTCGCGATCGCGCTCGCCAGGGTGCAACCGGTGCCATGACTGTGCCGCGTGTCGATCCGCGCATTGCTCCACGCCTTGCGCACGCCCTGCGGTCCGATCAGCCGGTCGGTCAGCATCGGCCCCTCGCCATGGCCGCCCTTGGCCAGCACATGGGTGGCGAAACGGATGGCGATTTCCTCGCCGCCCAGCGCCGCCAGCTCGGGGATATTGGGCGTCACCAGCGTGGCGATGGCCATCAGCCGCTCGAACGCTGCGATGGTCGCGTCGTCGGCCAACGGCGATCCGCTGGTCGCGACCATGACGGGATCGAAGACGATCGGCACATGCTCCAGCAATGCCAGCCGCTCGGCCACCGCTGCCGCCGTCTGCGCCGAACCGATCATGCCGATCTTGACCGCGTCGACGCCGATGTCGCTGATCACGCTGTCCATCTGCGCCAGCACCATCTCGGTCGGCACCGGGTGGACGCCCTGCACGCCCAGCGTGTTCTGCGCGGTGATCGCGGTGATCGCGGTCATGGCATGGCCGCCCAGCAGCGTGACCGTCTTGATATCCGCCTGGATACCGGCACCGCCGCCGCTGTCCGACCCGGCAATGATGAGAATGCGGGGCACGCTCATCCCTTGAACTTGCGCTCCGTGGAGGCGGGGTTGTTCGCCAGCGCCTTGCCCATCCGGGTCGGCCGGTCCATCAGTTCGCCGCCGCAATTGGGGCAGCGATCGTCCAGCGCCTCGGCACAGGGCGCGCAATAAGTGCATTCGAACGAACAGATGAATGCGCCGGGCTCATCGGCCGGCAGGTCGGTGCCGCAGCGTTCGCAATCGGGCCGCATTTCAAGCATCAGGCCGCCGCCTTCTCGACCGCTGCGCAGATGCGCTCGACCACATCCTTGACCTGATCCTCGCGGTCGCCTTCGGCCATGACACGGATCACCGGTTCGGTGCCGGACGGGCGGATGACCAGCCGGCCCGACCCGTTCAGTTCCGCCTCGGCCTGGGCGATCACGCGCTGCACCGTCTCATCCTCCAGCGGCTTGCCGCCGGCGAAGCGGACATTCTTGAGCAATTGGGGCACCGGATCGAACTGGTGCAGCGTCTCGCTCGCCGGCTTGCCCGAGCGGACCAAGGCGGCCAGCACCTGCAGCGCCGCCACCGTGCCGTCGCCGGTCGTCGCATAGTCCGACAGGATCATGTGGCCGGACTGTTCGCCGCCGACATTGAAGCCGCCTTCGCGCATCCGCTCCAGCACATAGCGGTCGCCCACCTTGGTGCGTTCCAGGCCGATGCCCTGCCCGGTCAGGAAACGTTCGAGGCCCAGGTTCGACATGATCGTCGCCACCAGCCCGCCACCGCGCAGCGTGCCGGCGCGGGCGAAATTGGACGCGATCAGCGCCATGATCTGGTCGCCATCGACGATCTGGCCCTTTTCATCGACCACGATCAGCCGGTCGGCATCGCCGTCCAGCGCAATGCCGATATCGGCGCCGGAGGAGACGACCGTTTCCTGGCACAGCAGCGGCGCGGTCGATCCGCAGCCGTCATTGATATTGGTGCCGTTGGGCGTGACGCCGACCGCAACCACTTCCGCGCCCAGTTCCCAGAAGGCCGACGGCGCGACCTGATAGGCGGCGCCATTGGCGCAATCGACCACGATCTTGAGGCCGTCGAGCCGCAGGTCCGCGGGGAAGCTGGACTTGACCGCATGGATATAGCGGCCACGCGCGTCCTCGACCCGGCGGGCGCGGCCGATATCCTTAGACGCAGCCAGCGGCACATCCTGATTCAGCAGCGCCTCGATCATCAGCTCATCCTCGTCCGACAGCTTGTAGCCATCCGGGCCGAACAGCTTGATGCCATTATCATAATAGGGATTGTGGCTGGCCGAAATCATGACGCCCAGGTCGGCGCGCATCGAATGGGCCAGCATGGCGACGGCCGGCGTCGGGATCGGGCCGAACTGGACCACGTCCATGCCAACCGCGGTGAAGCCCGCGACCAGCGCATTTTCGACCATATAGCCCGACAGGCGGGTATCCTTGCCGATCACCACCCGGTGGCGATGGCTGCCGCGCTGGAAATGGGTGCCGGCGGCCATGCCGACCTTCATCGCCAGTTGCGGCGTCATCGGCCACTGGTTGGTGCGACCACGAATACCGTCAGTGCCGAAATATTGTCTGCTCATGCGATCCTGTCCCGGAGCGGCTATGGGTAAAACTCACCTCCCCCATAGCAATCTTTGATCGACTTTCCACCGCTGTCCCGGCATCGCCGCCGCATGGAAAATTTCAATGCCGCCGTCGACGCGCTGTCCAGCGCGGTCTTCTTCAAGGTTCCCCTGTTCGGCGCGCAGATCGAGCTGATCGTGCTCTATCTCGCGCTCCCCATGCTGTTCTTCACCATCTGGCTCGGCTTCCCCAATGTCACCCAGGTCGGCCGGGCGATCCGCATCCTGCGCACCCAACCGCATGAGGGCGAGGCGAAGGGCGATGTCAGCCAGTGGGGCGCGCTGTCCACCGCCCTGTCCGGCACCATTGGCCTTGGCAATATCGCCGGCGTCGCGGTGGCGCTGACCATGGGCGGGCCGGGCGCGATATTGTGGATGTTCATCATCGGCTGGTTCGCGATGACGGTGAAGATGGCGGAGGTCACGCTGGGCCTCAAATATCGCGTCTTCGACGAGCGGGGCCATGTCCATGGCGGGCCGATGTATGTGCTCAAGGCAGTCGGCGCAGCGCGCGGCTGGCCGAAGATCGGCTTGGTTCTGGGCGGCGCCTATGCCTTCTTCGCCCTGTTCGGCGCGATCCCGATGGTGCAGGTCAACCAGAGCTTCGCCCAGGTGAAGGTGGTCACCGGCATGACCAATGGCTGGGCCTATGGCGTGTTCATCGCGGCGGCCGTCGCGCTGGTGACGATGGGCGGCGCGGCCTGGCTGGGCGAAGTGTCGAAGCGCCTGACCCCGCTCAAGGTCACCGTCTATCTGGGCGGCGTCGCGGCGATCCTGATCCTCCATGCCGACGCCATTCCCGGCGCGCTGGCGCTGATCTGGCACGGCGCCTTTTCCAGCGATGCGGCCACCGGCGGCGCGATCGGCGCCTTTGTCGCGGGCATGCGCCGCGCGGTTTTCGCCAGCGAGGCGGGCGTCGGGTCCGCCGTCATGGCGCACAGCCTGGCACGGGCGCGCCATCCAGTGTCCGAAGGCCTTGTCGCGCTGCTGGAGCCGCTGCTCGGCACGATGATCGTCTGCGCGCTGGGCGGGCTGGCGCTCGTCGTCGCCGGCACCTGGAATAACGGGCTGGAGGGCATCGCCATCACGTCGGCCGCCTTTGCCAAGGTGTCGCCCTGGTTCCCCTGGCTGCTCGCCGTCGTCGTCTTCCTCTTCGCCTATTCGACACTGGTCGCCTGGGGCTTCTATGGTCTTCAGGCCTGGGGCTATCTGTTCGGCAATGGGCCGCGCGCCCAGTGGGTCTACAAGATCCTCTATGTCGTCGCCCTGCCCCCGGCCGCCGCGATCGACCTCGGCCGGGTGGTCGGCATCGTCGACAGCAGCTTCTTCCTGATGGCGATCCCCAATGTCATCGCCCTCTATCTGTGCGCCGGCGAACTGCGCCGCGACGTGAAGGCCTATCTGGCGGAACAGGCTTAACTTCGCACATTTCCCGCACATTCTGACATAATATTGCGGGGCCGCGATCCTATCGGAAAGCGGCCCCGTTCTTATAGCACGGCCTTAACCAGATAGGACAGAAACGAAAAAGGCCCCGCCTGTCGACGGAGCCTCTTCGTTCGTGCAGACGGTGGGGCGTCAGATCTTGTCGCCGAGCGCACCCTTGACCGAGCCGGCCACATCCTGGGCCGTTCCCTTCGCCTTCTGCAGCTTGCCTTCGGCTTCCAGGCGTTCATTATCCGTGGCCTTGCCGATCGCTTCCTTCGTGGCACCGGCGGCCTTGTTGCCCGCGGCCTTCACCTTGTCGGTCAGTTCACCCATATGGTTTCTCCTTGGAAGTGGCTTTCCCCCTGTCAACCATCGGACAGGAGGAAAGGTTTCCATCGAAACGCGGGCGTCACGACAAAATCAGGGCTTGATCCCGTAGCGGGCATAGACGGCGTCGATGCGCGGATCGATGCGGCGGGCGACCGCGATTTCCGCGTCCCCCTCGCTCGCCCGGCCCAGCCGGTGCAGCACGATGCCGCGCATGTAGCGGCTCGGCTCCTTGCCCGGCTCCTGCGCCACGACGACATCCAGGTCGCGCAACGCATCATCGAACCGACCCATGCGGAACCACAGCATCGCCCGGCTGTCGAGCGCAGCCATGCTGCCCGAACTCAGCTCCACCGCCTTGGTGCAATCCTGCATCGCACTGTCCAGCTCGACATTGCGCGATCCCTTGACCCAGCAACGCTCGTTAAACAGCCCGGTCATGCCCGGCTTTTCCGCCAGTTGCGCATCGATGATCTCGATTGCCTTGGCCGGATCGCCATAGGTGCCAAGCAGTGTCGCCTTGAAGCTGCGATAGCCGTCCCGCGCCTCGCCACCGATCGCGATCTTTGCGTCGACCATGCCGATCGCATCGTCCAGCTTGCCGCTTTCCGCCAGATAGGTCGCGACCGTGCCGACCGCCGCGCCCGACGCCGGGTCGAGCTGGCGCGCCATCCGGCCGTCGGCCAGCGCGCCGGTCACGTCACCAGTCTGGAACCTGCGATAGGCGCGCTGCAGATAGAGGTCGACATCGGGCTTGATCCCGATCGCCTTGTCCAGGTCGACCAGCGCATTTTTGTAATCGCCGATGCCCCAGCGGAAATTGCTGCGGCTGGAATAGCCGGTCGCGTCCTCCGCATCGGCGGCGATCGCCTTGGCAAAGGTCGCCTCGACCGCCTTGGACTGCGGCCAGGCGGCGATGGTCGCCGGGCTGTAATCCCAGAAATAGGTCGGCTTGGCCGGGCCGATCACATGCGGCGACATCGCCTGCACCGTGGCCAGCGCATCGCGCTCGTCGGGCAGGCGATCGGCCGCGATCTCGACGCCGGTGGCGTCGGTCCGCTCCTCGACATCCAGCACCCCGTCCTTCAGCTGAACGGTCCGGCGCAGGTCATAGCCGGCCACCGTCTTGCTGAGGCCCTGCTCGCCCTCGATCGCATAGCCCTTGCCGCCCTGGGGCAGGCGCAGGCGCAGATGATAGCGGATGCCGATCGGCGCGCCTGTCGCCACCGGGATCGCCAGCCAGGCGGGGCGTGCCCGGTCCGGCGTGAAGCTGATCTCGTCGATCAGCTTGCCGGCGTCGCGGCGATAGCGCCGATCGCTGAGCTTCCAGGGCGAACTGGTGACGCCATGGGCAGTGAAGGTGACGGTGGCCGAGGCTGCATCGGTGGTGACGCCGACCTGGCTATATTGGGCGGTGCCGACCTGCTCGCTGAAAAAGCCCTGCACCATCTCGTCGCGCCGCTTGGCATCCATCTGGCCGAGACCGGTGCTGATCATGGTGGCTATCTGCCCGCGCAGCACCGCCCTGGCATCGAACACGGTCGGCAGCTTCTCATGCCCGCTTTCATCAGCCTCGACACTGACGTCGATCGTCGGCCGGGCATTGGCATGGGTCTGGATCGGCATCAGTTCAGCGCCGGCGGTGCGCACCGGCAGCACCGATCCGAAGCGCGGCGTATCGCCGATATCCTCCAGCCGCGATCCCAGGCCCGTGCCGTCGAGCCAGTAGGACTGGCCATCGATCACCGCACGCACCAGCACATGGTCGAAGGCCGCGGCCGTGGGCAGCCGTTCCGGCACGGAATCGCCCAGGGTCGAACTGGCCAGCACCGGCTCCGCCTCGATCCCCAGCCCGCGCAGCAGCGAAAGCAGCAGCAGCGTCTTCGCCTTGCAGTCGCCATAGCGCAGCGTCCAGGTCTCGGCCGGCTTTTGCGGGACATAATTGCCGCCATTCATGCCGACCATCAGATAGCGGACATGGTCCTGCACCAGTTGCAGCGCGGCCGCAGCCTTTTCCTTCGGCGATCCCGGCAGCGCCTTGAGCTTGGCCAGTTCGCCCGCCAGCGGCGATCCATCAGCGATCAGCCCATCGGTCGCATAGAGCGGCGCCATCGTCTTCGACACATCGGCCCAACTGGCGAAGGTCGACAGTTCGAACAGCGGCGGATGGGTGAAGCGGGTCGGCGCGTCGGCCGGCATTTCCGGCTGCTTGGCCAGCGGCACGGCAAAGCTCAGCTCGGTCAGGCCGCCCTTCTTGACCGGCTTGGCATCGACGCCGCTCGCCAGCAGCTTCCAGCGCGGCGCATCCGCATCGTCCCACAGCAGGCGGACCCGGCCATAGCCCAGCCGCAGCGGCGCGGCCGGCAGGGCCGAGACATTCTGGACATGACCGCCCAGCGCATCATCCTTGCTGGTGGTCGAATAGCGCAGCCGCACGACATCGCCCACCTGCACCCCCTCGACCGCCATCGTCGCGGTCAGGATGCCGCTGATCTGCAGCGCCTCCAGCCCCTGCTCGCGGCGCAGCACGGTGAATTTCTTGCCGCTGGCCAGCGCATCGATCAGCTGATCGCCGCGCAGGATCGACAGTTCATGGATGATGAGGTCGCCCTTGTCCGGCGCCCAGGGCAGCGTCAGCGAAGAGAGCTGGGTCAGCGCCTCGGCCGAACCGGCGCGGGTGGCGATGTCGGCATAGTTCCACAGCTGGCCCTTCTCGACCCGCTGCTGGCTGTCGAGGATCATCATCGAGGGCGGATCGCCATCGGCCGCCAGCTTGGGCATCGCCGCCTTGTCGATCCAGCCGGGCGCCGGCTGATACAGCGGCACCTCTCCGGCAAAGGCAGGCGCCACAACCGTCATGGCCGCCGAAGCCGCCAACCACCCGAACTGTCTCATTTCCCCCCGAACTTCCTTTTGCACTAAGCCCCGTTTGACCGAAGGCTATGGCATCGCGACGAAGCGCTCAAGGGGAAGCATCACGCGCAAAGAAAAAGGGGCCGGAAAACCGACCCCTTCTCGAAATTCGCGGCAGTCGCGAAGCGGATTAGCTCTTCGCTGATCCGAGTCTGAAATATTATTTTTTAAAAACAACTACATAGATAGTTAACATGGCAACACGTGTAACGAACGTGTAATCTATTCTCTGAAATATCTATATTTTTCAATATATTATCTCGCGACCGTATAAATACGGCATGAGATTTTACGAGTTCGCCACGACCAAGCCAAAGAAGCCGCGCAAACCAAAGAAACCTATGACGCCCGCGCAATCTTTGGTGGCCGCGAAAAAGCGCCAGGTCGAATTGGCTAAGCAGGCGCTGCAATCTGTGAAAGATCAGGACAAGCGCCGCAAGGAGGCGGAGCGCACTCGCCAGATTTCCTACATCAAGCCATTGCCAAAGCCCGCATCCTAATCCGATTTTTGAGCCGGTCAGGTTCAAGCCTGCAAGGCAGAATCCCATTCTTCATGCCTACGGCGCATTTCGGCAATGTCGATGGAAACCAGAATATTGCGGAAAGCTCGGCGAAAGAGTGATCGCTCGTCGCGACCTTTTACTATGTAGATAATTCCTGATCGGCACACATGCTGCGAGGACGTGTTTCACGAAGAGTGAGGACGCGAAAAAGGGGATGGCGACATTGCTGCCACCACCCCCTTGGCGCTTTTACGCAGCCTGAGATACCTCATTGGAACTGCCTCCGTTGGCGATTGCATCGACTTCGTCGTCAGCTTTCCTACGCTTGGCAGCTTCAATCTCGCGCCCCTTGCGGAGTGCGAGTTGGTCGAACTGCTGGGTTTTGATATCCTCGTAACCCAGCACGACAATCTCGTCGCCTTCCACTTCGAACCACAAGAGGCCGTTTTGCTTGCCCGCAGGCACGCATTCAGGTCGCTTGAGGCGAACAACGTCAGGGTTGACGCGGCTCAGACCAATTCGCTTGAGGCGATCAATCTTCGCGTTGTCCTTCTCCCTGCCGTTCGTCGCACGGTCCAAAGCTTCAATCCCCTTGAGATGCGCGCCATGCTGAGAGTCGTTGAACGCCTCAACATATGCGGCGATGCCGCTCGCAGGGACACCATTGGTCTCGAAATGCCTGAATGCACAGGCATACTTTTCAGCGCTACGGTTGAGGACGTATTCCGTCTTATCGACGTTCCAACGGCCATACAGCAGCTTCGTGACGGGCAACCAACAGTTGCTTTTTTCAGTGGCCTTGGGAATGCCGCAATCCGCGAGGATCGCTTCATAGGCAGTCTGGTTCGTTGGGTCCAAGATGCGCTGGGCAATACCATACGCCTCCTGAATTTGCTCCCAAGTCACCTTAAGCCCTTTTGCCTCAAGGTTCCTGATCGTCAGCTCATCGTCATCCACTCGCGTGGTGAACTGAGAGACGAGATTCAACAAGGTATTCTTTACTACTTCTGTGCTCATGAAATCCTCCATCGTTTGAGCATTACAGCGCAGCCACTGGCGAATGCGGGTTTGACCCCGCGGTGTGGCAACGCCTGTTCTTCTTGCGGCCCATCATCACGGCACGAAGCCAGTGGACGGACGCGCATTTTCGAACACGCTGCATGCTCTCGCGTTGAATTTATCTGAGCATTCAAAGAGCTACCGCGACGGCCACCACTATAGTGAACGGCGCGGACGGTCAGAGTAGGCAGCGACCGTTAACAAGGTGTTGCCCGTTACGGCGGCACTCAGACGGAAAACGCTGCCGCGAACTCAACATTGCTGCTCCGCAGCTTACGATTGAGGAATTGGAAATCGCTGACCGCAAGCGGCTTGGCGTGATGTTGGGCTTGCCAAACATCAGGCCTTGCGCGCGGGAAGCTGGCTTCTGCGAGCGCGAGCGAAGCGGAAGACATGCGAAATCACGCGAGTTGGGCGCAGGAATTTTCCGCGATATGACCTGATTGCGACGCGCGCCCTCCGCAATTGCTCAATCCCCAATGGCTTTGCTCAACCGCTTTGCTGCGCAGCGCGGTCCGCAGATCCATAAAAACGCGGCGGGGAAGCGCAAAACGCCTTGCTGGCGCAGGCATTTCGCACTCCCACCTGCCTCGTTTTTAATCAATTCCTCAACTTCTGGCGTTACGCAAACCCTATATTTAAGATAATTATCGTAACGTTTTCAATATTTTGTGCTGGTGCCGCCGTAACGATGACGGCGATCTTTCAGGGGTTGAATTGAAGCATGACGACCGCGACAATTTACTATGTAAGCGCGGGCGCTGGCTCTGGAAAAACGCACCAACTGATCGACCATGCGGCCACTTTAGTGAAGACGCAAAAGGCCAAGGTGTTGATCGCGCAGCCCACCAAAGCGCTGATCCTCCAGACCCTCGCGGAAATCCAATCCAAATTCCCTGATGTTGCCGCCAAAACGATCTACAACGCAGGTGATGGCAAGGCTGTCACGCCTGAAATTGTGGAACATATGAAGCAGGCAGACCCCCACAACGAGCAAATCCTGCTCATCACGCACGAGGCTTTGAAGCGCCTCCCCAATGCGTATCGTGTCCATTGGGATCTGTTCGTCGATGAAATCCCCGCCGTGTTTGAAAACGTCTCACTCCGCGTGGCGAAGACGCACAATCACCTGACTGACTTGCTCGATCTGGAGGACATCACGGACAAGGTTGCGGCGGTGAAAATCCGTGACGGTTCCAAGTCTCAGATGGAAACTCTGCGGGTCAACAAAACGGGCGACCAGCTTCTTGGCCTGTTTGGCGAGATCGCCACCCATCTGCTCGACGACAATCGCACCGTGATGGTCGAGACGGCGGAATACAACGCGCTGCTCAACGGCAAGCGCCCAAAGGGCGAACTGAATTTCTTCTCGCTCCTACGCTCGGAGGTTGTCGCGGACTATCGCTCGGTGACCCTTATGGGTGCGAATGCGACGGAAACCGAACTTTTCATTCTGTGGGAAGCCCTCAGTGAGGCTCAGTTCGTGGAGCATCCGCAACTGTCCAAGGGATTGCGCTTCACGCAGCATGGCAACGGCCATCGCCTCACCGTCAATTTCCTGTTCGAGCATGAATGGTCGATTTCGCGCTCACGGCGGGTGGATCCGCAAACGGGCAAGACGCTGCTGGAAGCGGTCGGGCATTTTGTGCAGGACCATTTCGCGAAACGGCGGTTCCTCTGGGTTGTTAACAAGGCTGCGGAAATGCCGATGTTCGATCAGAATGACCGCCTGCCTGCGGTAAGCCATGGCCTGAACAAGCCCCATTTTCAAAGCTGCGACGCCGTGGTCAGTTTGATCGCACTCGTCCGCAATCACGCCAGCGCCAAATTCCTGGGCATGTTGGGATTGACTGATGCGCAGGTCCGCACGGTCATCTGCTACCAATCAGAATATCAGGCAATCATGCGATGTTCCCTGCGTGATCCCAAAGGCCACGCGCCCGTGGCAGTGATCGTTCCCAGCCGTGCAAGCGCTGCTTGGCTGGCCAGCAAGTTCGACGGCTGCACGGTGGCCAAGTTGGAAACGGGATTGGATTGGGAACTTAGAAAAGCAGGTCGTCCGAAAGGCCGAAAACCGCCAAAAACTGATGCCGAGCGGATGCGGGAAATGCGTAAGCGAAAAGAAACAGCTTCTCTCCAAACGCGCGTGGAGTGCGGCCAGTGACTATCGCACAGATTTTTAAGGGGATAGCAATTTCAGTTCCGCAGCAGCCAAAACGCCGTCGCATTTCAAGATTATCAGCCCGGCGCATAGCTCGGATTCGCAAAGAGAACGTCGCGAATGGATGCGTCGTATATGATGCCCCTATAGACCCTCAGGCGAATGCCGATGGGGCCTATTGTCGTTGTGAAGTTGATGTCCAGAAGCTTCACGCATTCGTCGGAAGGCTGAACCAAGCTTCGAGAAAAGACCGTTTGGTCGCGATGGTTGCCCGCAAGCTGGTAGCGATACCGTATCTTGGATTTGATAAAACGGCCGACGAGCCTGTTATCAATCAGGGCCACCATCGTATTGAAGCTATGGTGCGGTTGCGGATAAGCCGGACATTTATCAGCTGTCATCAGCACAACGTGCCGGACATCGTGCGCTTGTTGGCGTGATTTACGGTGGGGGCCTTTCACTCGGAGTGAAGCCGCATTCAGGTAGTCCCTGTCGTGACAGTCGCATTTCGCGCTGCGCCTGTCACATTCAGGTCGATTTCCGGCAAAAATGACATCAGATGGTCAGGCTCCAGACCCGAAAGTGACAGGAGCAAATATGATCGTCGGTTATGCGCGCGTCAGCACCGCGGACCAGAGCCTTGATGTCCAGATGGACGAACTCACGGCCCATGGCTGCGAGCGCATCTTTCAGGATCAGGCCAGCGGCACCAGCAGGGCACGCGCAGGGCTGGTGGAAATGCTCCAGTTTGTCCGCGAGGGCGATACCATCGTGGTCAGCAGGCTTGATCGCTTTGCCCGCTCACTGACTGACTTGTTCCAGCTACTGGACGAACTTAGCCGCAAGGGCGTTGCCTTCCAGTGCGTCCACCAGTCCATCGACACAAGCAGCAGCACGGGCAAGCTGACGCTGGCGATATTGGGTGCCGTGGCGGAATTCGAGAACGACATTCGCAGGGAGCGGCAACGCGCAGGGATTGCGAAGGCAAAGGCCAACGGCGTTTACAAGGGGCGAATGGCGAGAATTGATACCGAGAGGGTCAAGGATTTGGCTGCTCAGGGAATGGCAATCTGAACCGCACCGGGATTGCCGAAGGCCATTTCATTTAAATTAGGCTGCCAGTGGGACGTCGTCCAGCATGGCATAATATCGCTGCTCGGCTTCGACCGGTGGGATGTTTCCGATGGGGACTGTCAGGATTTCCGTGTGTGGCCGGGCATAATGGGCAACAAGGAGTCCCACTATGTCACGACGCAAAGAACCTGCCATACCGAATGAGCTTCTCGATCAGCTTTTGGCGGGCGGCGCTGCCAGTGCCGCCTTCGAGCAGGGCGGTCTGCTCGATTCGCTGAAGAAGGCGCTGACAGAGCGTGCCCTGAATGCGGAGATGGATCACCACCTCGCTGGCGAAGACGGCGCCGGCAACATGCGCAACGGCTACGGTCGGAAGACGGTAATGACCGACACCGGCAAGTTGGCGATCGACGTGCCGCGCGATCGCCAGTCGAGCTTCGACCCGCAGTTGATCGCCAAGTATCAACGCCGCTTTCCCGGCTTCGACGACAAGATCGTGTCGATGTACGCGCGCGGCATGAGCACCCGCGAGATCACCAGGCACCTGCACGATCTATACGGCATCGACGTCTCACCCGATTTGATTAGCACGGTGACCGACGCCGTGCTCGATGAGGTCGCCACTTGGCAGCAGCGGCCGCTCGATCCGGTTTACCCGCTGGTCTTCTTCGACGCGATCCGGGTCAAGATCCGCGACGAGGGCATGGTGCGCAACAAGGCGATCCACATTGCGCTGGGCGTCCGCGCCGACGGCGCAAAGGAGGTGCTCGGCTTGTGGCTCGAGCAGAATGAGGGTGCCAAGTTCTGGCTTCGGGTGATGAACGAGCTTCGCAACCGTGGCGTTGAAGACATCCTGCTGGCCGTCGTTGACGGCCTGAAGGGCTTTCCCGATGCGATCACCGCAGTGTTCCCCGATGCGATCGTCCAGACCTGCATCGTTCACCTGCTGCGCAACTCGATGGACTTCGTCTCCTGGAAGGACCGAAAGAACCTCGCCAGCGCGCTCAAGGAGATTTACCGTGCCACCGACGCAGATGCCGCCGAAAAGGCGCTGACAGCATTTGAGGCTGGCCCTTGGGGGCAGCGCTATCCCGCCATCGGCCAGAGCTGGCGGCGCGCCTGGGGCGAGGTGATCCCGTTTTTTGCGTTCCCCGACGAGGTCCGCCGGATCATCTACACTACGAACGCCATCGAAGCTTTGAACTCGAAGCTCAGGCGGGCTGTCAGGGCCAGGGGACACTTCCCCAGCGACGAGGCCGCCACCAAGCTGCTCTACCTGATCTTGAATCGGTCGGAGAAAGAGTGGAAGATGCCACCACGTGAGTGGACCATGGCGAAGGCGCAATTTGCCGTGATCTTCGGCGAACGTTTCATCAGAGCCATGGCGGCCTGATGATCAACCGCCCGGCCGCACACGGAAATCCTGACAGTCCCTTCCGATGGGCTCCAAGAGCCGCCGATTATTGAACCAGTCCACCCATTCCAGCGTAGCGTACTCAACGGCCTCAAACGACCGCCAAGGCCCTCGACGGTGGATCACCTCGGCTTTGTAGAGACCGTTGATGGTTTCGGCCAAAGCATTGTCGTAGCTGTCTCCAACGCTTCCAACTGACGGCTCGATGCCAGCTTCGGCGAGACGCTCGGTATATTTGATGGACACGTACTGCGATCCGCGGTCGCTGTGATGAACCAGGCCGCCTCGGTGAACAGGCCGCCGATCGTGGATAGCCTGCTCCAGCGCATCCAGCACGAAGCCGGCGTGCGCGGTTCTGCTGACGCGCCAGCCCACGATGTAGCGGGCGTAGACGTCGATAACGAAGGCGACATAGACGAACCCCGCCCAGGTCGCGACATAGGTGAAATCCGAGACCCAGAGCATGTTCGGTGCCGGAGCATGAAACTGGCGATTGACCTGATCCAGCGGGCATGGTGCTGCCTTATCGGCAATCGTGGTGCGCACCGGCTTGCCCCGGATCACCCCTTGCAAGCCAAGATCTCGCATGAGCCGTTGCACGGTGCAGCGAGCAACATCGAAACCCTCGCGCTTCATCTGCCGCCACACCTTGCGCACGCCGTAAACGCCGAAATTCTCCGCAAACACGCGCAAAACCTCGGGCCTCAGAGCCTCGTCTCGTCGAATGCGTGCGGACTGCAGTGCGGGGTCGCGTCGTTTGGCGACGCGCTCATGATAGGTGGATGGGGCGATCGGCAGAACCCGGCAGATCGGCTCGACCCCATAGGCATCGCGATGTTCATCGATAAAGGCGATCATCGTTTGAACGGGCGGTCGAGCTCCGCCTGAGCAAAATATGCCGACGCCTTGCGAAGGATCTCGTTAGCTTGCCGCAGTTCGCGGACCTCACGCTCAAGCGCCTTGAGCTTCTCGGCTGTCTCCGTCGGCACCCCGCCGCGCTTGCCGCTGTCCACCTCGGACTTCTTCACCCATTCCAGCAGCGTGTGCCCGGAACACCCGATCTTCTCGGCCACCGATGTGATCGCCGCCCAGCGGGAAGGATAATCACCTTCATGATCCAGAACCATGCGGATCGCCCGCTCGCGAACCTCGGGTGCAAACTTGTTCGTCGTCTTGCTCATCGTAGACCCTTCCTCTCAGGAGTTAGGGCCTCCGGCAATCCCGGTGCGGTTCAGTATGTCTTCGCTGTCGGAATCATCGCGTCCTCCCGGACGCCTATGTCGAGTAGAGTCGTTTCGCTGTCCAGCGCTTCCGAGCATCGCAGTCGTCAGGCATAGGTTGATTGCTCGTCTGGCTGGCTAGAGCTGCGCTTGACCTTGACCACGAAGGCTAACGGAAGGACCATTCGAAGTGACGTGGCGAAAAGCGCGGTCAATGGGGGCAAGTTGATGGTTGCGAGGAAGAAGCAGGGCGCGCTGACTGACACAGAAAAGCCAATCGTAAAGGCACTCCTCGCTAAGGGTTGGCGAAATCAGGATATCCAAGCTCTCGTGAACGTAGGGCGCGAGGCAACAATCAATAGTGCGCGGATCACCGAAGCAAAGAACGATCCGGCGATCATAGCCGCAAACGACGAGGAGCTTGAGTTTTACAAGATAAAGAAGGATTCATACGATACTAAAACTGGTCTCAATTTATTCGATCATGAAAGATTAATTCGTGCTCGTGAAGCAATGGTTCTAGCCGTGCAGGTTTTTAATAGCCCCGCGTTACGTTTCAAGGCAGAGGTGTTCACGATGCTGGCGAACGTAGCGTGGACCTATCTTTTGCACGAATATTATGAGCGCAAGAAGGTCAAGATCGTCGGCAACGATGGCCGGTCATTGCTCTTGAGCCAGATGATCGGGCGGCAGGATTGCCCGCTGTCCAAGGGTATGAAGGAAAATCTCCGCGCCCTGAAAATTCTGCGCGATGATGTTGAGCATAAAATTCTTGGCCGGGCCGACACGAAATGGCTTGGCTTGTTCCAAGCCTGCTGCCTGAATTTTGACAAGGCAATCTGCGACCTGTTCGGCCCACGCCTCACCCTCTCGCATGACCTGTCCTTTGCGATCCAGTTCACGAAGATGAACCTTGAACAGCTTGCCACGCTTAATCGCTACGAAATCCCTGCCTACATCGACGCCGTGGATGCGCGACTGACGGAAGGCATGACCGAAGCGCAAATAGGCGATCTCGAATACCAATTCCGCGTCGTTTATACGCTGGACGCCGTAACCAAATCTCGCGCGCATTTTCAGTTCGTGCAGCCGGACTCAGCCGAAGGCAAAGACATCCGCAACGTGCTTGTCCAGCACAGGCTGGCCGATCACATGTATCCGCACAAGCCGGGCGACGTAGTAACAGCCGTGCAGCAGAAATCTGGTAAGGCCTTTACTCAGCACAACCATACCCAGGCATGGCGGAAGTATGCGGCGCGACCTCGGAAAGGCGCAGCCCAGCCAGAGAACACCAAGCGAGATCACTGCATCTACCATGCGGCCCACAATGACTACACCTACTCAGATCAATGGGTGGAATTTTTGGTTACAGAGGTCAACGACGACCAAAAATATGCCGAATTGAAGGCGTTTAAGATTTAGGTATTTACCTGATTAAGGCCTTTTCTAATCGACCGTCTGAACGACGATGCCATCGACTGACCTTGACCATAACGGCCAAGGAACAAATGGAAATGTCGATCCTCAAGACCCTCAAGCTGACCGCTGCCACCCGCAATGCGCCCCTGACGCCTGAGCAGATGCTGCGCGGCAAGCTGGTGAGCTATCTCAACGAACAGAAGGCGCTCGCGGAATCGGAAATCGGCGGGACGCCGTTCAGCGCGACCAAGCGCGTCACCCGCACCGACGAGGCGGGCGAAAAAGTCCGTGTCGATGCTCCCCGCCATGTCCGCAAGGGCTGGTTTACGGATGCTCAGGGCAAGATGTTCTTCCAGATCCGCTACGGCAGCAAGCCGCTCGAACTGGCCAAGGGCATGAATGCCGTGGAGGTCGAAAATCTCGCCGAGTTGCCCGGCCTGATCGCGTCGATCATCGAAGCCATCAATGCTGGCGAACTCGATGTTCAGGCCAAGGCGGCAATTGCCGACCGCAAGGTTCAGCGAAAGGCCAAGCAGGCAGCGGCCTGATGCAATTGACTGAATAGGGTGGGCCGCGTGTCCGCCCTAATTGCCGCCCACTATTAGTGAGGCGAGCAGATCGCCGACGCCGACACGACGGCCAGCGCGATCATAGGTGGCATTTTTCGCGGGATCGAACCAACCCGCTGGCGATCCATCGGCGGCATAGCCCCTGATCTGCCGCCCCATCTGTTGCCGCCACCCCAATAATTTTCCTGAACCATCCCGCAAATTCTGCCGCATACCAGCCTCCGATTTTGAGGCTCTCGATCAAGCGTCGACTGTGGCGCGCGTCGATCCGTTATGGCTACTTGCCCCGCTATTAGTGAGAATGCCCTGTCAGAGCGTCTGAGCGCTGGAACCGCGTCTCACGCTGTCACGCTGCCGGGGCTGGGCAAATCGCCATCGCCGGGCTGGAGAGAGCGCCTGAGTGCAGGATGCTTGTCGCCCCACGGATCGTTTTCCAGTTCCGCAAGCCCAGCAGCTTCCACAAGGGCATCGAAATCGAAATCCCCCCCGCCGTTTTGTTTCGCAAAGCGCAGCGCTGCAAGGATCGTTGCGGGGTCCCATTCGCCCTCTGGGTATCCAGTCAGTTCTTTGACGCGGTGTTCCGGCAGCACATGGTCATAGTGCTTATGGATTTGCGTCACAGAGGTTCCGCAGTTGCGGGCAATGTCGGCGTGCTGCTTCCCGTTCGTCAGCCGATCCGTGATGTAGGTATGCCGCAGGCTATAGATGGTGCGGTTGTGGCCATCTGGCCCTTTCAGCAAATCCGCCTCGGCCAGCAAATTTCGGAAGGTGTGATGAGGATCCCAGCCTGGCTTGAATAGGAAAACCTTCTCATCTTCCGTGCTGCCATCGTCCTTCCGAAGATTTTCCAATTCCTGCAAATAGGGCTTGAGGCCGGGCTGGCTGAACACAATTCGCGTGCCGGTCTTCGTTTCGTTCATAACGGTGATCTTAGCGAGACCGTCGCGGGTCCATTTCACATCGGCCCATTTGCAGAGGGCGGCTTCGCGCGGCCTCATGCCCGTGAGATAGTAGAACCAAACAAGACATCGAACGATCTGACGCTGATGATTGTGCAGTTTGTGCTGCCCGCTGTGCTGCCAATCATCCATGTGCTGCGCGAGCTTGAACCATTCGTCCGCATCAAATCCAAAGCGCTTGGCACGATTGGGATCGGTCTTGAGCAACGGCACCTTGATGCGTGGCATTACAGGGCAGAGTGACCACCGCACCGCCTGATCCAGCGCCTGACGGATCAAGCCCGTTTCCATCAAAAGCGTCTTTTGAGCGGGGCGCTTTGTCCCCTTATCACGCCGCCAGCCAACGTAATTTTCGACCTTTTGGACCGTGATCTTGTCCACGGCGCAGTTGTCGAAATACGGCTTGATGTAACGCTTGCCAGTGCCCTCATGGAGCCTCTGGCGGTGTATGCTGAGATTCTTCTCAACCCAAGGAATCCAGCGTTTGTCCCAGAATTCCTCGAACTTGATCGAATTGAGCGGCATGTCAGCGTCTGCGCGAGGCTTGAACTTGCTGTAGAGCTCCAACGCGGCGAGTTCTGCGCCCTTCTGATCTGTTGTTTTCAGGCTCCGCCGCGTCCGTTTACCACCACCAAGCTCTAAGCGAGCTTGCCAAGTCCCGTCGTTGTTGTCGCCGCGTTTGTAGAGGACGATTGCGCCGCCCATCAATTTTACGGTGTCTTGCTGATGTCCCATGCTTGCCACCCTATGCGTGTAAAGGTGACTAAGTCGTAAGCTCAGGGGTGCACATAATCGAACAAAACATGAACAAGCGTGCGATTGCACGTGTTAGCTGCGTGCGTCAGGCTAACTCGCGGCAACGCATTTCTGGGGCAAACGTGTAAGCTGCGTGTAAAGAAAAAAGGGGCCATTTCTGACCCCTTTTTCCTTGATTTCCAGCTGGTTAAGCCCAGCTTCCAGATTAGCGCTTCGAGAACTGGAAGCTGCGGCGGGCCTTGGCCTTGCCGTACTTCTTACGCTCGACGACGCGGCTGTCGCGGGTCAGGAAGCCTTCGGCCTTGACCGCGCTGCGCAGCGCCGGCTCATACTTCGACAGAGCCTGGGCAATGCCGTGCTTCACAGCACCGGCCTGGCCCGACAGACCGCCGCCCTTGACGGTAGCGATCACGTCATACTGACCTTCACGGTCGGTGACGCCGAAGGGCTGGTTGATGACCAAACGCAGGGTCGGGCGAGCGAAATAGACTTCCTGGTCACGGCCGTTGACCGTGATCTTGCCGGTGCCGGGCTTCACCCACACGCGGGCCACGGCGTCCTTGCGGCGGCCGGTGGCATAGGCGCGGCCGAGGCCGTCGATTTCCTGGGCGCGCAGCGGAGCCGAGGGCTGGACCGGCGCGGCAGCGACGGGCGCTTCGCCTTCGACGGCAGCCGGGGCAGCGGCAGGAGCGGCAGTGGCCAGCGACGCGAGGTCGGACAGGGACTGACGGTTATCGGACATTATGCACCCACCTTGTTCTTGCGGTTGCGCGACGCGAAGTCGAGCACTTCGGGGTTCTGGGCTTCATGCGGATGCTCGGTGCCGGCGAAGATGCGCAGGTTGCGCATCTGCTGGCGGCCCAGCGGACCACGGGGGATCATACGCTCGACGGCCTTTTCCAGGACGCGCTCGGGGAAACGACCTTCCAGGATCTTCTGGGGGGTGGTTTCCTTGATACCGCCGGCATAACCGGTGTGCTTGTAGTAAACCTTGTCGGTCAGCTTGCGGCCGGTGAACTTGACCTTGCCCGCGTTGATGATGATGACATTGTCACCGCAATCGACATGGGGGGTGAAGCTCGGCTTGTGCTTGCCGCGCAGGATATTCGCCACAGTCGAAGCGAGACGACCCACGACCAGCCCTTCGGCGTCGATCAGGATCCACTTCTTTTCGACCGTTGCCGGGGTTGCCGGCTTGGTGGTCTTCATCAGCGCCTTCATGGTGCCAATTCTCCAAGAATGAACAGTGAACCAGCTACCCTAGGGTCGCCGGAAGATGGGCGCTAATGACGTTTGGGGGCCGACAAGTCAAGAGATTCGGCGGCTTTCACGACGGGTAAAATAATACCACTCACTTGCCGGCGACGGTCAGGCTCCGCTTTTCGGTCAGCGTCTGGGCGCCCAGGGTCAGCCTGCGCTCCTGCGCATCGACCAGTCCCGTCTGCGCCGACACGATATAGCGCATCGTGACATGGGAACCCTCCCCCTGCAGATCCTCCTGCAAGGTCAGGCGGTTGCCGTCATGGGCGGCAACGGTGGACTCGCCCTCCACCGCGACAGCCCGGCCCAGTGGCGGGCCGGCCATGGTGCGCACGCCACGCGGCCTGGCATCGTCAACTTCGCTGTCAACGAACAGCAGCAACGGCTGCACCTCGCCCGACAGCAGCGCCAGCCGTCCCTCGGGCGTGAGACCATCCAGCAGGGTCAGGACATTCTTCGCCGTGCGCTGCCCCGCACTGCCCTCCGGCGCCTTTGCCACCATGGCATTGAGCGCCTTTTCCATCGCCGCGCGGACATCATCGATATTGTCGAGGCTGACAATCTTGCCATGGGCATCGAGGCGGAAGCGATGCTCCACCCCGATCAGCGGCGAGAGGGCCGCGCGATAGGCATCAGCACCCGCACCGGGCGCATCGCTGTCCAGGCTGCGCAGCGTGACATGCAGGATGTAACCGTCCCCTGCCTTTTCGAAGCGCAATATCCGGTCGGCCCGGAACAGGCTGTCGCGCCCGTCGACCGGCTTATGCTGTTCGATGCGATAGAGCAGATCCTGCCCGGTCGGCGGCGCGAAGCCGATCGCGATCGGGGCGGCCAGCGCCGGCGAGGCGAGCGCCAGCGACAGGAAGGCGATCGCCCGCTTCATGCCAGTTGCTCCGCGACCCAGGCGGCAAAGGGCGGATGGGCAGCATCGACCGGCAGCGCCAGGATCGCCGGCACATCATAGTCGTGCAACTGCGCGATCCGCGCCATCAGCGCGTCGCGCCGGTCGGTGCTGGCCTTGAACAGGACCGGGACTTCGGCGCCTTCCTCCACCTTCCCCTGCCATTCATAGATGGATGTGCAGGGGCCAAGGATATTGGCGCAGGCGGCCAGCCTCTCTTCGACCAGCGTGCGGGCGACGGCGCGCGCCTGCTCGGCCGATCCGAACAGGCTGTAGACCAGCACGAACTCGTTCCGCTCAGGGCTCATGCCCGGCGCGATCCCACCGCATGGGCGCCCCAGGCGGCCGAGGCCACCACCAGCGCGCCGACCGCCTGGTGCAGCACGGCCAGCGGCAGCGCGATGCCGCTGATAACGGTGGCGATGCCCAGCAGCACCTGCGTGCCGACCGCCGCATTGATCGCGATCGACGCGCCGCGATGGCCCGCCGCCTTGGCCTTGCGCGCCAGGATGATCAGCATCGCCGCCGCAACCCAGGCCCACCAGCGGTGGATGAAATGGACCAAATAGGGATCGCTGGAGACGGTAGCCCAGAGCGAGCCGAGCCATTGGATGCCTTCGGGCACCAGATGGTCGTTCATCAGCGGCCAGGTGCTGGAGACATAGCCGGCGTCGAGGCCGGCGGTGAAGGCGCCGAACATCAGCTGGACCAGCAGCACCAGCAGGGTCGCCAGCGCAAAGGGCTGCAGCGCGGCGGGCCGGGAATAGGGATTGCGTGCCAGCGCCAGCAGGTCGAGCGCGGTCCAGATCAGCCCGCCGATGATGAAGAGCGCGGTCAGCAGATGCACGGCCAGCCGATAATGGCTGACATCGGTGCGCACCGACAGACCGGACTTCACCATCCACCAGCCGATCGCGCCCTGCAACCCGCCCAGCGCCAGCAGCGCAACCAGCCGCCAGCCATAGCCGGCCGGGATAGCCCGGCGCGCCGCGAACCAGATCAGCGGCAGGGCAAAGGCGACGCCGATCAGGCGGCCGAGCAGCCGGTGCAGCCATTCCCAGAAGAAGATGAACTGGAAGGCCGCCAGGCTCATGCCCTTGTTGATCTCCTTATATTCGGGGATCTGCTGATAGTCGCGAAACGCCTCCATCCACTGGTCGTGGGTCAAGGGCGGGATCGCGCCGGTGATCGGCTTCCACTGGGTGATCGACAGGCCGGATTCGGTAAGGCGCGTGATGCCGCCCACCACCACCATGCAGAAGACCAGCGCCGCCACGATGAGCAGCCAGCGGGCAATGGCAACGGGACGCGGAGCCGCGCTGAACGCGGTCGGGGAAGAACGTGTCATGCCCGGTCCATGCGCCCATGCCGCCCCCTATTCAAGAGGCACGGACTGGGACAAAAGGTCATGGGGCTGCCATCGCCGGGGGATACAAATCGGCGCACGGGCGTCTCCCACCAACGCATTGCAACGACAGGGTTATGATGAGCCAGCAGAGGGACATTGCCGACATGATCGCCGAACAGGGGCCGATGGGCGCCCTGACCGCGACGATCGACGCATCCTCGCCTCTGGGGCCGGCGGCGGACTGGTCGCCATCGCTCGTCTCGACGGTGCGGCTGATGCTGTCGTCGCGCGCGGAGATCGTGCTGTTCTGGGGGCCGGATTATTGCGCCCTCTATAATGAAGCCTATGCCCCCACGATCGGCGACAAGCATCCGCGCGTGCTTGGCCGCCCGGCCCGCGAAGGCTGGGCGGAGCTGTGGGATGATCTTGGCCCGCTGCTGCAATCGGTGCGGGACACGGGCGAAACCTTCCATGCCAAGGACCGTCCTTTCTATATCGAGCGCGACGGCGGCCGGGGCGAGGAGGTCTTTTTCGACATTTCCTATTCGCCGGTGTTCGAACTGGATGGGTCGATCGGCGGCGTGCTGTGCATCGTCAGCGAAACCACGGTGCGCGTGCTGGCCGAGCGCGAGGCGCGGGCCGACCGCAACCGCCTCTGGGCGCTGGCGCGCGACCCCTTCCTGATCGCCGACAGCAATGGCATCTGGCTGTCCGCCAGCCCCGCCTGGACCGACATATTGGGCTGGTCGCAGGAGGAACTGATCGGCCGCACATCGGAATGGATGGAGCATCCCGACGATGTGAAGCGGACGCGCGGCGAGGTGCAGGATCTGGCCGATGGTCATCCGACCATGCGGTTCGAAAACCGGTTCCGCACCAAGCGGGGCGATTATCGCATCTTCAGCTGGACGGCCGTGCCCGAGGGGGACCTCATCTATTGCGTCGCCCGCGACGTGACCCGGCACCGCGCCGACGCCCAGGCCCTGGCCGAAACCGAAGCCGCGTTGCGCCAGGCGCAGAAGATGGAGACGCTGGGCCAACTTACTGGCGGTGTCGCGCATGATTTCAACAATCTGCTGCAGATCGTCACCGGCAATCTGGACCTGCTGCAACGCGCCCTGCCCGACGACCAGCCGCGCCTGCGCCGCGCCGCCGACAATGCCATGGCCGGGGCCGAACGGGCGGCGATACTGACCCAGCGGCTGCTCGCTTTCTCCCGTCGCCAGCCCCTGGCCCCCGACCGGGTCGATCCCAACCGGCTGATCGCCGGCATGTCGGACCTGCTACACCGGACGCTGGGCGAGATGATCGAGGTGGAGACGGTGCAGAGCCCACGGGTCTGGCCGGTCGAGATCGACGTCAACCAGATGGAAAATGCGCTGCTCAACCTGGCGGTCAATGCGCGCGACGCGATGCCGCAGGGCGGCAAGCTGACGATCGAGGTCGCCAACACCCATTTAGACAGCCATTATGCCGCGACCGAGCAGGAAATCACGCCCGGCCAATATGTGCTGATCTGCGTGTCTGACACCGGCATGGGCATGGATGCCGACACATTGTCCCACGCGATCGAACCCTTCTTCACCACCAAGGATGTCGGACGCGGCACCGGCCTTGGCCTGTCGATGGTCTATGGCTTCGTCAAGCAGTCGGGCGGCCATGTCCGGGTCTATTCGGAGGCCGGCCATGGCACCACGGTGAAAATCTATTTGCCGCGCTATCATGGCCTGCTGCCGGTGGCCGAGGAGATCGTGCAGGCGCCGCCCCCGCCCTGCCCGCAGGCCGGGCAGGAGGTGATCCTGGTGTGCGAGGATGACGAGAATGTCCGCGCCTATTCGGTCGAGGTGCTGCGCGACCTGGGCTATCGCGTGATCGAGGCGGGCGATGGCCCGACCGCCCTCGCCGCGCTGGATGCCGCGGCCGAGCCGATCGACCTGCTGTTCACCGACGTGGTGCTGCCCGGTGGCATGACCGGGGCGGACATTGCCCGCGCCGCCAAGGCGAAGCAGCCGGGGCTGCGCGTGCTGTTCACCACCGGCTACGCCCGCAACGCGATCATCCATCATGGCCGGCTCGATCCGGGGGTCGAACTGCTGACCAAGCCCTTCACCTACAGGGCGCTGGGCGAGAAGATCCGCGATATGCTGGACCGGGTGGAAAGCCCGGTCCAGTAAAAAGGTCAGGCCTTGGCGCGCTGCCAGGCGGCGACCAGATCGACCGCGCGTGCGCGCACGGTCAGCGCATCGTCGCCCGGACGATAGAGCGCGCCGCCCACGCCGATCCCTTCGCAGCCACCGGCGAGCCAGTCGCCGATCGTGTCCGCGCCGGTGCCGCCCACGGCCCAGACGCCGACATGCTTAGGCAGCACATCCTTGACCGCCTTGACATAGGCCGGGCCGAGCTGAGCGGCGGGGAACAGCTTCACCCGGCGCGCGCCGGCCTCGACCGCGCGGAACGCCTCGCTCGGCGTCATGAAGCCGGGCAGCAGTTCAAGGCCGAGTTCCGCGCCGCGCGCGATGACGTCGGGAACGGTATTGGGCGTCACCATGATGCGGCCGCCCGCGCCCGCCAGCGCCTCGACCGCCTCGACCGTCAGCACCGTACCGCCGCCGATCAGCGCGCGATCGCCAAAGGCCTGCTGCATCGCGGCGATGCTGACCAGGGGATCGGGCGAATTGAACGGCACCTCGATCACGCGGATGCCGGCTTCCACCAGGGCGGCGGCGATATCGAGCGCCTCTTCAGGCTTTACGCCACGCAGAATGGCGGCGATCGGCGGCGCGCCGTCGGCCAGCAGGTCGTCGAGGATCATCGGTCAGTTCTCCAGAAAGCCAAGGCCAGCCCGCGCACAGGCGTCGCCGTCCAGCGATTGCGAAGCGATGCCCTGCGCATCGAGGGCACGGGCATAGCGATCCGAAAGCCGCGCGTCACCAATCAAGACGACGCCGGTGTCGCCGGCCAAAGCGGCCCGCGCTTCGGCGATCTCGCAGCCAATGACGAGGCCCGACAGATAGCCCAGCGCCCAATCGGCCGAGCGCCCGGCGCGCAGCCGCATCGCCCGCGCCGCGAACAGCGAGGCAAGCAGCCGGCCCGCGCCGGCCCGCTCCAGCCCTTCGGCGAAACCGGCCGCTTCCTCCGCCGGATCGGCATCGGCGGCGGCGATATTGGGGCTGAGCGTCGAACGATCGCGCAGCAACGCGAACAGTTCGCCGGTCGGCACAGTGCGGAAGCGGATCACCCGGCCATCCTCCACCAGCGTCCATTTGCTGTGGGTGCCGGGCAGCACGATCAGGTGACGGCCGGTGGCGAGCCGGGGATCGAGCGCCATCGCGCCGAAAATCTGCGCCTCTTCACCGCGCATCACATCGGCAATGCCATCGGCGTCGGTGCAGGCCAGGCCCGCCATGATCGCCAGCGGCGCGCCGCGCCAGTCGAAGCGCACGGCAACCGCCGCCCAGCTATCGGCATCGGCGGGACAATCGGCATAGGGTGCCTCGACCCAGCCGTCGCGCGCGCCGACCATGCCACACAGGCGGATCGATGTCGGCAGGCCGTCCTCCAGCCAGGGGGCGATCGTCTCGGCAAAGGCGGCTTCCGCCTCGCGGCCGACCACGCCGATGCCCGGCCCGTCGCGGCGCGCCACGATCCGCCCCGCTTCCACCCGGAACAGCCGCAGATTGCTGGTGCCCCAGTCACCGATCACTGCATATTCGCTCATCGATGACCCGCCCGATTTTTCGCGTTCAACCGCACTTTCCTTCTCTTTGTATCCTTGAAAAGTTATTTGTCTGAGTATATCGGAGAGGCAAGCGCGTCAACGTGCCAAGCCTTTTCAAAGTGTCAGGATGCCCACATGAGCGATTCGTCCAAGCCTACTCCCAAGCTGCGTAGCCGCGCCTGGTTCGACAACCCAGACAATATCGACATGACCTCGCTCTATCTGGAGCGCTACCTGAACTTCGGCCTCAGCCTTGAGGAACTGCGCAGCGGCAAGCCGATCATCGGCATCGCCCAGACCGGCAGCGACCTGTCGCCCTGCAACCGTCATCACCTCGTGCTGGCCGAGCGCATGCGCGAAGGCATCCGCGAAATGGGCGGCATCGCGCTCGAATTCCCGGTCCACCCGATCCAGGAAACCGGCAAGCGCCCGACCGCCGGCCTTGACCGCAACCTCGCCTATCTGGGCCTGGTCGAAGCCATGTATGGCTATCCGCTCGACGGCGTGATCCTGACCAGCGGCTGCGACAAGACCACCCCGGCGCTGCTGATGGCCGCCGCCACCGTCAACATCCCGGCGATCGCTTTGTCGGTCGGCCCGATGCTCAATGGCTGGCACAAGGGCGAGCGCACCGGTTCGGGCACGATCGTCTGGCATGGCCGCCAGCTGCTGGCCGCCGGCAAGATCGACGATGAAGGCTTCATCAAGCTGGTCGCCTCGTCGGCTCCCTCGACCGGCTTCTGCAACACCATGGGCACCGCCAGCACCATGAACGCCCTCGCCGAAGCGCTGGGCATGATGCTGCCGGGCAGCGCGGCGATCCCCGCCCCCTATCGCGACCGCCAGGAAGCCGCCTATCGTACCGGCAAGCGCATCGTCGAAATGGTGCATGAGGACTTGAAGCCCTCCGACATCATGACGCTCGACGCCTTCCACAACGCCATCGTCGCCAACTCGGCGATCGGCGGGTCGACCAACGCGCCGATCCACCTGGCCGCCATCGCCCGCCACATGGGCGTCGACCTGCCGCTCAAGGATTGGGAAACCGTCGGTC
Organism: Sphingobium salicis subsp. salicis; assembly: GCF_049472635.1. Taxonomy (NCBI): domain Bacteria; kingdom Pseudomonadati; phylum Pseudomonadota; class Alphaproteobacteria; order Sphingomonadales; family Sphingobiaceae; genus Sphingobium; species Sphingobium salicis. The sequence continues at coordinate 231,502 of NZ_JAYRCS010000001.1, read as the reverse complement.
ACAAGGTGCCGCTGCTGGTCAACATGCAGCCGGCCGGCGAATATCTGGGCGAGGATTATTACCGCGCCGGCGGCCTGCCCGCCGTCATCAGCCAGCTGATCGACCAGGGCCTGATCAAGGAAGGCGCGATGACCGTCAATGGCAAGACCATGGGCGAGAATTGCAAGGGCGTGGAGATCGAGGATGAAAAGGTCATCCGTCCCTTCGGCCAGCCGCTCAAGCAGGAAGCCGGCTTCCTGGTGCTGACCGGCAACCTGTTCGACGAAGCGGTCATGAAGACCAGCGTCATCAGCGAAGAATTCCGCATGCGCTATTTGTCGAACCCCGACGATCCCGAAGCCTTTGAAGGCCCGGCGGTCGTGTTCGACGGTCCGGAAGATTATCACCACCGCATCGACGATCCGTCGGTCGGCATCACCGCCGACACTTTGCTGTTCATGCGTGGCGCCGGCCCGATCGGCTATCCCGGCGCGGCCGAGGTCGTGAACATGCGTCCGCCGGCCTATCTGATCACCGAAGGCGTGTCCGCCCTGCCCTGCATCGGCGATGGCCGTCAGTCGGGCACGTCGGGCAGCCCCTCGATCCTCAACGCTTCGCCCGAAGCGGCGGCGATGGGCGGCCTCGCGCTGCTGGAAACCGGCGACCGCGTCCGCATGGACCTGAAGAAGGGCGTGGTGAACGTTCTGATTTCCGACGAGGAACTGGAAGCCCGCCGGGCCAAGCTGGTTGCCGATGGTGGCTACAAATACCCCGCCTCGCAGACCCCCTGGCAGGAAATCCAGCGGTCGGTCGTCGGTCAGATGAACACCGGCGCGATCCTGGAAGGCGCGGAGAAATATCAGCGCATCGCCCAGACCATGGGCCTGCCGCGCGACAACCATTAATCATCAGAGCCGTCAACGGCGCGTCATTCAAAGGAGGCAACAGGACGTAATTTCCGTGCAGCGATGCTCGAAATTGCGTCCCCTCGTCCCCATCTGATGGGCGCGCCGTTCCGGCAAATATTACCCCCTTTCCACGACATTTCGGGAGATATCCATGTTCAACGGAGCCATTCTGGTCGGTGCTGCCGAGCGCACCGGTGGTGAGCCCTTCTTCGCGGTCGATCCGTCGACCGGCGCCAAGGGCGACGTCGCCTTCCACAACGCCTCGACCGCCGATGTCGCCGACGCCTGCGCGCTGGCCGACAGCGCGTTCGAGGGCTTCTCGACCCTGTCTCCCGAAACCCGCGCGGCCTTCCTGGAAGCCGTGGCCGACCAGATCATGGAAATCGGCGACCTGCTGATCACCACCGCCATGAGCGAAACCGGCCTGCCGCGTGGCCGCCTGGAGGGCGAGCGTGGCCGCACCGTCGGCCAGCTGCGCCTGTTCGCTTCCTATGTCCGCCAGGGCGACTGGCTCGACGTCACCATCGACAAGGCGCTGCCGGAACGCACCCCGCTGCCCCGCAGCGACCTGCGCCGCGTCAACCATGCCGTCGGCCCGGTCGCCGTGTTCGGCGCGTCCAACTTCCCGCTCGCCTTCTCGGTCGCGGGTGGTGACACCGCATCGGCCTTCGCCGCCGGCTGCCCGGTCGTCGTGAAGGGCCACCCGGCCCACCCCGGCACCGGCGAACTGGTCGCCCGCGCCATTGCCGCCGCGGTCAAGGCCAGCGGCCTGCATGAAGGCGTCTTCTCCTACCTGCCCGGCACCACCAATGATCTGGGCGGCGCGCTGGTCGCCGATCCCCGCATCAAGGCGGTCGGCTTCACCGGTTCGCGCGGCGGCGGCATTGCGCTGATGAAGATCGCCGCCAACCGCGAAGAGCCGATCCCGGTCTATTCGGAAATGTCGTCGATCAACCCGGTCGTGCTGCTGCCGGGCGCCCTCGCGGCCCGCGCCGAAGCGCTGGGCACTGCCTTCGTCGGTTCGCTGAGCCTCTTCGCTGGCCAGTTCTGCACCAACCCCGGCATGGTGATCGCGCTCGACAGCCCCGATCTCGACCGCTTCGTCGCTTCGGCGGCAACGGCCCTGTCGGCCAACCAGCCCCATGTCATGCTGACGCCGGGCATCCACGCCGCCTATGAAAAGGGCGTCGAGGCACTGGCCGGCGCGGAAGGCGTCACCACCGTGGCGCGCGGCGCCGAAGCCGAAGGCGTGAACCTGGCCCAGTCGGCCTTGTTCGCCACCAGCGGCGAACAGTTCCGCACCAACCCGGCGCTGTCGCATGAAGTGTTCGGTTCCTCGTCGATCCTGGTGAAGTGCGCCACGATCGAGGAAGTGATCGCCACCATCGCCCAGATGGAAGGTCAGCTGACCGCCACGCTGCAGATGGACGAAAGCGACAATGACAATGCCGCCAAGCTGCTGCCGACGCTGTCGCGCAAGGTCGGCCGCGTGCTTGCCAATGGCTGGCCGACCGGCGTCGAAGTGACCCATGCCATGGTCCATGGCGGTCCCTTCCCGTCGACCTCGGACGGCCGCACCACCTCGGTCGGCACGCTGGCCATGATGCGCTTCCTGCGCCCGGTCTGCTATCAGGACGTCGTCGACGCCGTGCTGCCGCCGGCGCTGCAGGCGGCCAACCCCTGGAAGCTCAACCGCCGCATGGAAGGCAAGCTGGAGCTGGCGCAGTGACCGTCATTTCGCTGGTTCAGTTCAACGAGGGTGGCGCGCGCGGCGTCGCTGCCCTCGACCAGACCGGCGCGGCGAAGCGGGTGACGGGCGCAAGCTCCACCCGCCAGCTGGCGCTGGACGCGATCGCGGCGGGCCAGGGCCTGGCCGCCTTTGCGGCAGGCAAGCTGGGCGATACGGTGGACCTGTCCACCGTCGCCCTGCTGTCGCCGATCGACCATGAGGATGCGGCGCATCTGCTGGTCGCCGGCACCGGGCCGACCCATCTCGGCTCGGCCGAAGGCCGCGACAAGATGCACAAGGCCGCCACCTCGGGCGACCTGACCGATAGCATGCGCATGTTCCTGATGGGCGTCGAGGGCGGCAAGCCCGCCGATGACGGCATCGGCGCGCAGCCTGAATGGTTCTACAAGGGCGACGGCCAGATCCTGGTCGATCCGGGCCAGGACTTCACCATGCCGGCCTTTGCCGAGGATGGTGGCGAGGAGCCCGAAGTTGCCGGCATCTACCTGATCGACGCCGACGGCACGCCGGTCCGCCTGGGCTTTGCGATCGGCAATGAATTTTCCGATCACATCACCGAACGCGGCAATTATCTGTGGCTCGCCCACTCCAAGCTGCGCCAGGCCTCGCTCGGCCCGGAACTGCTGCTGGGCGACCTGCCGCAGGATCTGCGCGGCACCAGCCGCATCGTCCGCAATGGCGAGACGGTGTGGGAAAAGCCGTTCCTGTCGGGTGAGACCAACATGTCGCACACGATCGCGAACCTGGAGCATCATCATTTCAAATATGGTCTGTTCCGCCGTCCCGGCGACATTCATGTCCATTTCTTCGGCACCGCCACCCTCTCCTTCTCCGATGGCTTCGCCACGCAGGAAGGCGATGTGTTCGAGGTCGAGGCCAAGCCCTTCACCCTGCCGGTCCGCAATGGCCTCACGCGCGCAGCGGACGAGGGCAAGACCAAGGTAAAGGCGCTATGAGCATCAAGGCCGGCCTCGTAGGCCTGGGCAAGATCGCCCGCGACCAGCATCTGCCCGCGATCGCCAAGATCGACGGCATCGATCTGGTCGCCGTCGCCAGCCGCAACGCGCAGGGCGAAGGGGTGAACAATTATCCCGATCTCGGCGCGATGCTGGCGGGCGAGCCCGACATGGACGCCGTCATCCTGTGCCAGCCGCCGCAGGTCCGCTATCAGGCGGCCCGTCAGGCGATCCTGGCCGGCAAGCATGTCTTCCTGGAAAAGCCGCCGGGCGCGACCGTGTCGGAAGTGGATGCGCTGATCGCACTGGCCAAGGCGAATGGCGTCACCCTCTATGCCAGCTGGCACAGCCGCTATGCCGCCGCCGTCGCCCAGGCCAAGGAGTGGATGGCATCGCGCACGGTCGAGCGCATCTCGATCCAGTGGCGCGAGGATGTCCGTCACTGGCATCCGGGCCAGCCCTGGATCTGGGAAGCGGGCGGCTTTGGCGTGTTCGATCCGGGCATCAACGCCCTGTCGATCCTGACCGAAATCGTTGCCGAGCCGATCACCCTGCTGTCGGCCGAACTGGAAGTGCCGTCCAACAAGCAGGCGCCGATCGGCGCCACGCTGGCGATGGCGACCGCTTCGGGTGCGCCGATCGATACCGTGTTCGACTGGCGCCAGACCGGTCCCCAGACCTGGGACATCGCGGTCGAAACCAGCAATGGCAAGCTGCTCCTGTCCGAAGGCGGCAACACGCTGACGCTGGACGGCGAAGTCCAGTTGAAGGCGCCGGACGAGGAATATCCGACCATGTATCGGCGCTTCGTCGGGCTGGTGGCGGACAAGGCGATCGACGCCGACACCGCACCGCTGCGCCTGGTGGCCGATGCCTTCCTTTGTGGCCGGCATTGTCCTACGGCTGATTTTGAGGACTAAATTCAACGGAGGTAGAATGGGGAGCGAGCGCAAGGACGGACCGGAACGCAAGTTCGCGTCGGACGAAGGCTCGCTCCGCATTCATCAGGCGATCGCCCGCGACATGGGCACCGCCATCCTGACCGGCAAGCACAAGCCCGGCGACCTGTTCGAGGGCGAGATCGAGGCGTCGGAACGCCTTGGCGTATCGCGCACCGCCTATCGCGAGGCGATCCGCATCCTGATCGCCAAGGGCATGCTGGAAAGCCGCCCCAAGGCCGGCACCCGCGTCCTGCCGCGTGCACGCTGGAACGTGCTCGACCCCGAAATGCTCGCCTGGATGTTCGCCGGCGAACCCGACCGCGCCTTCATCCGCGACCTGTTCGAGCTGCGCGGCGTGATCGAGCCGGCCGCCGCCGAATTTGCCGCGCGCCGCCGCACCGACGATCAGCTGGCGATCATGGACGCGGCGCTGGCCGAGATGGAACGCTATGGCCTGTCCACGCCCGAGGGGCGCGCCGCCGACCAGCGTTTCCACAATGCGATCCTCGCCTCCACCCATAATGACGCGCTGGAGGCACTGGCCAGTTCGGTCGGCGCGGCGGTCAGCTGGACCACCACCTTCAAGCATCGCAAGAAGCTGTTGCCGCGCGATCCCCTGCCCGATCATCAGGCGGTGCATCGCGCCATCGCCGCGCGCGATACGGCCGCCGCGCGCAACGCCATGGCCGAACTGCTGCGCCTGGCCTTTGCCGACATGGATATTGCGCTCAGCGAACCGGGCGTCTGATCAACCTGCCTCTGCGCGGGCGCCGGCCGGCATCCAGCGGGCCAGCCCCGCCCGCCCCTGCCGCGCGATCAGGCCGGTCATGTTGGCGACAGCGAAACTGACACCATGGAGATTGCGGCGCTGGGGCACGCCGGGGATCGGCCGGGGATGGCCCGACGCGAAGGCCAGCCCCGCCCGCAGTCGAAAATCGTCACGCGGACAATCCCAGTCGAGGCTGACGCCCAGCACCATATCCAGACTACCGGGATAGCAGGGCGTGCCGTCATTATCGCGCGCCGCCACGATCAGGATGCCGGCCGCCAGCGCACGATCCGCCGCTGACGCGAACGCCTCGCCATGGGCCGGATTGACCGTGCCGAGGCTGAGGTTGATGAGGTCCACCCGTGCCGCCACCGCCCGGTCGATCGCCGCGACCAGCGCCCGCGCCGTGGTGCTGAGCGCATCATGAAACACCCGGATCGGCAGGCAGAGCGCATCGGGCGCCTGATCCTGGATCGCGGCGGTCACGGCGGTGCCATGGCCAAGCCGGTCACCTGTGTCAGCTTCGCTGTCACGCCCATCCCTGGCAATGGCATAGCCGGGCAACAGCCGAGCGGCATCGATATGGGGATGATCGGGATGGACGCCGCTGTCGATCACGGCGATGCGCAGCGCATCAGGCGGCAGATCAGGCATGAGCCGGCTCGGGCTGTTGCGCCACCTGCGCCTGCCCGTCGATGATCGTCACGATCCGGTCGGCGATCCGCGCCAGGGCCGGCTTGTGGGTGATGAGAATGATCGTCGCTTGCGGTAGCGCACCGCGCAGCCGCTGCGCCACCAGTGCCTCGGTCTCGCCATCCAACGCCGATGTCGGTTCGTCCAGGATCAGCACCGATGGCCGGCGCAGCAGCGCGCGGGCGATGACGATGCGCTGCCGCTCACCCGCCGACAGTGCCAGCCCGCGCTCGCCGGTGCGGGTGTCCAGCCCCTCGGGCAGGCGCGCCAGGAACGCGTCCAGCCCGGCGGCATGGGCGGCGGCCTCGATATCCTCGATGCGCACATCCGGCAGGGCAAAGCCGATATTGGCGGCGATACTGTCATTGAACAGCCAGGGCGACTGGTCGACCAGCATCACCTCGCGCCGCAGGTCGTCGAGCCGCAAGTCGCGCAGATCATGCCCGTCGAGCAACAGGCGCCCGCCGGTCGGATCGGCATGCCGCACCATCAGGTCGGCCATGGTCGACTTGCCGACGCCGCTCGGCCCCAGGATCGCGCAGATGCTGCCGGCGGATATGGTCAGGTCCATGTCACGCAGCACCGGATCGCGATCATAGCGCATCGCCACCTGTTCGAAGCGGATGTCGCCGCGCACCCGGCCGATCGGCGCGGCATCGGCGCGCTCCTCGACATCGGGCCTTGTATCGAACAATTCGAAGATCCGCCCTAGCGACACCCGCGCCGATGCCAGTCCCGACGTCAGCCCCATCAACGTCTGGATCGGCGACAAGAGCCGCATATGATAGGTCATGAAGGCGACGAGCGTGCCGATGCTCATGTCGCCCTCGATGATCCGCCAGCCGCCATAGAGGATCACGGCGGAGGTCGCCCCAGTCATCAGCGTGCCCGGCAGCGCCCCGGTCATGTAGGAGGCGACCTGCATCCGCAGCATCGCGCCGACAAAGGCGTCATTCTTCGCCTTGAAGCGCCCGACCTCATACTCGCCGGCGCGCAGCGCGGTGACGACGCGCATCCCCATCACCGTATCGACCAGCAGGCTGCCCAGATCCGCGCCCCGTTCCCGCATGTCGCGGGTCAGCGCGGTCAGCCGCCGCTGATAATGAGTGAAGGCCACGAGGCTGGCGGGCACCAGCAGCACGCCGACCAGGAACAGCCGCCAGTCGAGCCAGAGCATCATCGCGACGCAGCCGATGAAGAAGAGCAGGTTGCTGACCACCGAGAGCAGGGTGTCGGACGCGATCCGCTGCACGTCGCTCACATCGCTGTTCATCCGCGAGACTAGGTCGCCCAGCCGGAAACTGGCATAGAAGCGCGGCGACAGCGTCTGGAGGTGACGCAGCAGCGCGGCGCGCATGTCATAGAGCATCGCCGCCGACAGCCGGACATAGCGATAGCTCGCGAGGATGTTGACGCCGAACCCCAGTATCGTGACCGTAATCATGATGCCGGCGATCCGCCACAGCGCGCCCATGTCCCGCTGCAGCAGCGCCTGATCGATCATCAGCTTGGACAGATAGGGTTGGGCGAGACCGAGCGCGGTCGACAGAACACTGATCGCCAGCACCAGCAGCAGCCCGCGCCGATAGGGCCGGATATAGGGGAGTAGCCGGCGATAGCTGCGCCATTCAGCGACCGGTGCAGGCGCGCTCATGCCGCCGCCCGCCGCGGCACCAGCCGCAGGCCGTGCAGCGCATATTGCGGCTCGGGCAGCTTAGCCAGCAGCCCGGTACACCAGTGATGCCCCTGCATCAGCGCCTCATGCTGGGTGCGCCACCACTCGCCCCGGCCGCCATCGGCGTAAAATTGGGCACAGAGCAGCAGATGCCGGCGCATCGCCGCGATCAGCATCGCCTGATAATGGCCGAGCAGCGCAGCCCGGTCGCCGCCTTGCGCGATGCCCGTCAGCACCGCGCTGGCCAATATCGCCTCGCGCACCGACTGGGCGGTGCCGTCGCCGCAGATCGGATCGAAGCCGATCGCCGCGGTGCCACAGGCCAGCCAGTCGTCGCCGACCAGCGGCAGATGCAGCCGCGGCGCGGCGAGAAAGGGGCGCGACGATCCCCCGATCGGATCGACAACCGGCGCGATCAGCCGGCTCTGTGCCAGCAGCGCGTCGATTTCGCCACCGACGCCCAGCAGCCAGCCCTCGCCCCCGTTCGCCGGCACCAGGAACAGCCAGCCGCTCTCGACCGCCTCGACCCGCCCTTCTTCACGGCAGGCCGGATCGCGCAGCCGCACACGGGCGGCGACGGCGTGACGCTCCCCAAAGACATGCAGCTCGCCCATCGGCAGCGGCGGCGCGGCGTGGATGGTGAAATCGGGCGCGGCCATCGGCGTTTCCTCCGACACCCCAAGCGCGGCCTGCACCCGTTCCTCCGATGCCAGCACGGCCTCATGCGGCACCAGCACCGGCGCGCCGCCCCCGGCGACCAGCCGGCGGCGCACGCGCGGGGCATCCGCGAACAGGTCCGGCCGGGCGAACAGATCGCGCATCAAGGCCAGCGCCGCCTCGCTCAGCAACAGGCTGGGCACGGGCGGGCGATGGGCGGGCTCCTGTCCGACGCAAAGCCCCGCCCCTTTGAGCAGATGCGCGCAGGCATTGGCGGCCATCCCGCTGCCCCGGATGGCCACGGCCATCGGAGTGTCGGGACAGCCGGCACGGGTCACGGCACCGCCACCATGCCGGCGCCGGTCGCGTCATTGCCCAGATCCCAGGTGGCTTCCAGCTTCAGCGTCTTCGCGTCATAGACCTCGATATCGAAGCTGGCGCCGTAGATATAGAGCTTGGCCCCATCCATCGACATGCCGAAGCGGAAGCGCGATCGGCAGGGGAATTCCGCCTTGTCCACCACCGCGTTGGTGGAAAGGTCCATGTGCCAGAATTCGCACCGTTTCGATCCCAGCGTGCCGTTGGTCACCACCGTGTAGGCCTGCTTGCCGTCGGGCGTGATTTCCAGGCCCGCCATGGCAGCCGGCGCCGGGCCGATCGGGGTGAAGTCGAACTGGCGGCTGTTGAGGTCGAACCGGGCCAGGCCGAACATCTTGCTGTGGATATAGGGGTCGGCCGCGTTGAACAGCGACACATATTGGCCGGGCGTCCGCAGCGTTTCGAGCGATCCGCCAAAGCCGACATTCTCCAGCCCCGTACCTTCGGGCCGGGCGAGGTCGATGCGGTCCGTCGCCTTCAATGTCGCGGTGTCGATGACAATCACCTTCTCGCCAAAGGCGTAGAGATATTTGCCGTCGCCCGACACCTTGAAAGCGACGCGAAAGCCGCCGATCGCCTTTTCATCCTCCTTCTCGATCTCGGCGGTGCGCACCAGCTTGCCGAGCTTCAGGTCCACCACGCCATAGAGCGGCTTGCTGACCTTGTAGCGGTCCATTTCCTTGTCGATCCTGGTGATGATCGTGTAGAAATAGCGGCCCGCCGGGTCCGCAACGCCGCCATAGAAGCGCACCCGATTGGGGCCGTCGTTCAGGCTGAACTTGCTCACCACCTGCCGGCTGGCGGCGTCGATCACCTCGATCCCGCTGGTGGTGATGGTCGACACATAGATGCGCTTGCCATCGTCCGACAGGCTCATGGCGGTCGGCAGACCGGTGTCCAGCTTGATCTTCTGCGTCACCGTACCCTTGCCCTCGTCAAAGACCAGCAGGACGTCGGGATAGGCGCCCATGAACAGGGTCGCCGCATGGGTGGGGATGGTCGCCAGCGCGGCAAGGCCCGCCGCCAGGACATAACGGAGTTTCTGCATCGCACGCCTCATGGGAATACCAGGTCGAGATTTCGCCAGTCCTTGGTCGCGGTGGCGCAGTTGCTGGCCCAGTCGGGCGAATAGTTCACATGATCGGGCACCTGCACCGGCCAGAAGCAGGTGACGTAGCAGTCATAGATGTCGCGCTCGACCGGCTGGCACAGCCCCGCCGTGCCGCCGCCCGCATCCACTTCCCAGCCAGGCGAGAAGGACAGGGTGCAGCCCATCGGCACATGCGGACGCGGCGCCTGTTGCAGGGCGACGACATCCTCCTCCATGTCGGATGGCGTCGCGCCAGACGCGGCGGCGGCCTCGATCGCCGCCTCCATCTGCGTCACGGCGTCGTCGATCCGCCGCGCCTTTTTGTTGATGGCACGAAGATGCTTCATGACAGCCCCTTTCGTTCAGCGAAATGCTCCAGGAAGCCGGGGTTCTTCACCGCCAGCTCGCCATAGATATGCAGGCAGGTATCGGTCCATTGCCGGATCCAGTCGCAATAATGGAGATTGGCGTGGCCGGTGTCGCCATAGCGGACGAACGCCTCATGGTGGCAGCCGCCGGCGCACAGCGGCCGCGCCCAGCAGCTCTGGCAATCATATTTGGCGCCGACATGGCCGCGGCTCAGGAAATCGCCCTGCTTGGCCCGGTCGATGCCGCTCGACACATGGCCCATCACATGGGTGTCGGCGTCGGTGAAGCGGTGGCAGGGCGACAGGTCGCCCGACGGGCTGACCCCCATCAGCCCCATGCCCGCACCGCAGGGATGCGATTTGTTGACGCCCGAAATCAGCTCGCTGATCGTCTCGCTGACATTGGTGAAGCCATGGACCTGCCCGCGCAGCGCGAACTCCAGCCACTCCTGCGCCAGCAGGTTGAACTGCGCCAGCACGCTGTCCATGCCGTCGGCATCGATCGAATAGGCCCGCGTCTCCCCCGTGGTCACCGGCGCGAAACCGACCTCGTGAAAGCCCAGATCATCCTTCAGATGCCGGAAGATGCGCACGACATCGGTCACGCCCTCGGTCAGGGTGACGCGGGCAGTGACGGCACGGGTGCGATGATGGGCGATCAGCGTGCGCAGCCGCGGCTCGATCACCGCATAGCTGCCATTGCCATTCTTGTAGACGCGATGCTTGTCCTGCAACTCCGGCGGACCGTCCATCGACACGGTCACGCCGACCCGGTTGTCCGACAGGAAGGTGACGATCTCCGGCGTCAGCAGCGTGGCATTGGTGGTGAGGCTATAGGTGATCCCCTTGCCCGCTGCCGCCGTCGCGCCATTGGCATAATCGACCACATCGCGCAGAAGCTTGAAATTCATCAAGGTTTCGCCGCCGAAGAAGGTGATATGCACCGACGGACGATGGGCCGCTTCGGCGATCAGCAGGTCGACCGACGCCCTGGCTGTCTCCAGCGTCATATATTTGGGCTTGCCGGCCGGCGTTGCGATCTTGTCCGCGCCGAACTCATAGCAATAGGTGCAGGCAAGGTTGCACTGGTTGGTGATGTTGAGCACCAGCGCCTGCAACGGGAAATCGGCCGGCGGCGCTTCGGGCACCGACACCGGCGCCGCGCCCAGATGGATCAGCTGCGCCGCGCGCAACTCCCGCACCAGCGCCTCCGCCCCGGCCAGGTCGCCGTCTTCGCCCGCCAGTTCGCGGACCAGCGCGGCATGGCTCAGCTCCCGGCCGTCGAGCCGGTCGAGCACGGCCTGCACCTGCGCATCGATCTCGAAGATAGCGCCGGCGCTCACCAGATAGACGAAGTCGCTGCCGCCGGCGGCAAAGCCATGATATTCGGCGCGGCGATAGGCGGGGGCCTGCATGACGGTCATCGCGACACCTCCGGCTGGTCGAAGCGCTGATACATGGGCACGGTCACGACCAGATAGGACCGAGCACTCAGGGGCTTGCCGAATTTATCCTTTTCCGCCTTCGCCGTGGCGACGACCCAGACCTCGCCATAATTGTTGCGGCTGAACCGACGTTCGGGATTGGGGCCTTCCAGCCCCGGCGTGAAGAAGGCGGTGGGGCTCAAGGCCCCGACATATTTCATGTCGTCATCATAATAGACCGACATGAATTCCTGCATCGACCAGGTCGCGTCGACCGGGCCGATCGCGACATCGTCGCCAGTGTTCGGCTTGCCATCCAGACCATTATCGTAACCGATCGCCTCGAACTGCTGGTATCCCTTGGCGAACTTGGTGCCGCCCAGCCGCGCCAGGCTCGTTTCCGGCGTGACCTTGAGATAATCGACCTTGCGATAGACCGGGAACGCCTTTTCCAGCACCGCGCCGCCAATGCCGACATCGCGCTGGCCAGCCGCCGCACCATCTGTGACATCGACGCTCAGCACCGCCTTGCCCGGCGTCGCCGACACGACCCTGGCGACGGTGACACCCGCGCCCAGGTCGACGTCCGCCGCCGCCAGAGACGCCGGCAGATTATGGCCCCAGATGGTGACATCAACGCCCTTCGCCCCGGCCTTCACCGCGCCCGGCGTCACCGCCAATATGGCCGGCGCGGCGGTCGCGCGGACCAGTTTCACGTCATAGCCGAATTCCTGATATTCGCCCCAGAACCAGCGCCCTTCGGCGCGCTGCTGGTCGGGCGCGAACCACATCGTCTCGCGCGCCGGACTGCCCAGGTCATCGGGTTTCCCCGGCGTCGCGCCGCCCCTGGACGAGCCGCGCCAGCTATAGCCGGAATAGACAAGGCCGGTGCCACTGCGGCTGATGGTCGCGCCGTTGGCGAGCGAGGTGAGCGACGCGCTGGTCTTGAACTCGTCGGCCGCCGCGCCCGGTGCCACCGTCATCGTGCCGACGAAGCGCCCCTGCCCCGGCACCGACGCCACCACCAGCCAGTCGCCCGCCAGCCGCGGCGCGCGCAGGCGCGAGCTCCAGGCGGCCCATTCGGGCGTATGCAGCCCTGCCACCTTGGGCAAATAGGTCAGCGCATATTCGCCGCGCGTCATCTTGTCCTTGGGGTCGCGGCCGGCGGGCTGCTCGCTATCCTCGGCCGGGCGGCGATATTGGGCATCCGCCTGCGAATAGAGGGCAACATGCAGATCCTGCAGCGTCTTCCATTCCAGCTTCGACCGGCGCCAGGACAGGGGCTGGGCAAAGGCATGGCAACTGGCGCAGGCGCCGCGCATCGTCTCGTTGGGCATCACTTCGTCGATGATCCGCTTTTCGGGCAGATACATGACCGGCCGCGCCTCCTCCGGCGCCAGCCCGTGCGAGGCAGAGAGCGACTTGATGACCGCGCGCGATTCCTCGGGGGTGATGGGGAGGCCATTGAGGCGCACCATCCGCTTGATCGCCTGCGCCCAGCCCTCCGGCGTGGTGCGCACCCAACTGATGCGGGACAGGTTGCCCTTGGCATCGGGCGCATGACAGCTGCCGCATTTTTCCTGGACCAGCGGATCGGTGACGGGGATGCCCTCCTCCGTCTCCTTCATCGTGGCGCCGTCGGAACCGCCATCCGCCCCGCTACCCCCTTGGGCCAGCACAACCGACGCAGAGAACAACGCCAACAGACCGAACTTCACCGGAAGCTGCTTCACCCTGATGTCCCCCTTTGGCGTCCGGTCTTTTGCCCTGGACGCGGCCCAATCTCAGGCGGGGGCTTTTTTGCCCCTCTGACCGGCATGACGGATGACGCCATGTCGATCCGCCATCAGATTCTTGACGATCATCAAGATTTTTCAGACCAAGTAAAGAGGGGGTCGGAAAACAGGGTTCAGGCGAACATCTCCGGCACGATCGGCAGGGTGCGGATGCGCTTGCCGGTGGCGGCGTGCAGCGCGTTGACCAGCGCCGGGATCACCGGTGGCAGCGCCGGCTCGCCCATGCCGGTCGGGGGATAATCGGTCTTCACGAACTCGACGATGATCTGCGGCGTATCGGGGATGCGCTGCAACGGATGGGTGTCGAAATTGGCCTGTTCAACCGCACCGGCCACCTGCGTGATCTTCTGCCCGGCCAGTGCCTGGCCCAGCCCCTCGATCACCGACCCCTGCGCCTGGTGCAGCGCATTCATCGGGTTGATGATCTGGCTACCGACATCGCCCGCGACCCACACGGTCGCGACCTTCGGCATGCCGTCGACCAGCGCCACCTCCAGCACCTCGGCGAAATAGCCCATATGGCTATAGTAAAAGGCAAAGCCCTTGCCCCGTCCCTTGGGTAATTTCCCGCGATCGGCCCAACCGCTCATCACCACCACCTTCTCGATCACGCCCCTGGCGCGGCCGGTGACGAAGGGCGGCGCATTGGGGCCGCGCGGCAATTCGCGCGGTTCGCCCAGCAATTCCAGCATCAAAGTCGGCAGATCCTTGCCCGCCGCCTGCGCCACTTCGTCCAGGAAAGCCTGGGTGACGAAGGCCAGCGCGTTGGAGCCGGGCGCGCGCAGCCAACCGGTCGGCATGTTGGTGGCAAGGAAACTCTGTTCCAGCAGCACGGTGTCGATCAGGCCGGCGGGAATTTCGGTCGCCGGCATCTCGGCCGAGCGCACCGGCTTGCCGTCCTTGCCGAAGGTCACGAAATGATCGTGAAAGGCGGTCATTTTCCTGCCCTTGTCCAGCGCCGCGCGAAACCCGTGCCAGCCGGCCGGGCGGTAGAAGTCGCGCTGGATGTCCTGCTGCCGGTTATAGAGCAGCTTCACCGGCACGCCGGGCAATTGCGCCGCGATCGCCGCTGCCTGCACCATATAATCGTTCATCAGCCGCCGGCCGAAGCCGCCACCGATGCGGGTGAAATTGATGCGGATCTTTTCCGGCGGCAGGTTCAGCGCCTTGGCCACCAGCCCGCGCCCGCTTTCCGGATTCTGCGTCGGCGCCCAGATCTCGATCGCGCCATCCTTGAACAGGGCGGTGCAATTCTGCGGCTCCAGCGTGCCATGCGCCAGGAAGGGATAATCATATTGCGCGCTGACTGTCTTTGCCGCCCCGGCAAAGGCGGCATCCACATCCCCGGCGCGGACGATGTCGCCATCGGCCTTGCCCTTCAGCCGTTCGGCCGCCTGCGCGGCATAGCCCTCGGTCGAAAAGCCGCTCACCGCGCCCATGTCCCATTCGATCTTCAGCGCCTCGCGCGCCTGGTTGGCGCTCCACCAGCTTGACGACAGGATGGCGACGCCGTCGAACAAGGATTCCGGCGTGCCGTCGCCCTTGATCGTCAGCACATGGGCCACGCCCGGCAGTGCCTTCACTTCGTCCAGATTGGCCGATTGGAACGTCCCGCCAAAGGCCGGGCAGGTTTCCAGCACGGCGTAGAGCATGCCGGGCAGCTTGAAATCGATCCCGAACAGCGGCTTGCCCGCAACGATCGCGGGCGTATCGACGCCGCCGATCGACTGGCCGATGATGCGGAAATCCTTCGGGTCTTTTAGCGTCAATGTCGCCGGATCGGGCGCGGGCTGCCGCGCCGCGGCGACGGCGAGCGCGGCATAGCTGATGCTCTTGCCCGATGCGGGATCGCTCACCTTGCCGCTGCCGGTCTTCAATGCCGCGGGCGCCACGCCCCATTGCTGCGCCGCCGCCGCGACCAGCATCGCGCGCGCGGCGGCACCGGCCTTGCGCGTCGGCAGCCATTCGCGCGGCGTCGTGCGACTGCCACCCGCGCTCTGCCCGCCGAATATCTTCTGGTCGGCATGGGTCTGCTCGATCGTCACCTGCGCCCAGTCGACGTCCAGTTCCTCGGCGATCAGCATCGGCAGCATGGTCTTGGCGCCCTGCCCGATCTCGGCATTTTTCGCGCCGATGATGACGCGATTGTCGGGCAGGATGCGCACGAAGGCGGTCAATATCTGCGGCGCGCCCTCGGCCGCGCCGGCCAGCGGAATGTTGAGGTCGAACAGCAAGCCACCGCCCGCAACCAGCGAGGCGCTCAGGAAGCGGCGGCGCGACAGGATCGGCGCGTTCATGCCTTCGCTCCCGCTCTGGCCGCATCCTTGATCGCGGCGCGGATGCGAACATAGGTGGAGCAGCGGCAAAGATTGCCCATCATCGCCGCGTCAATATCCTCGTCACTGGGATCGGGCGTGGTCGCCAGCAGCGCGCTCGCGCTCATGATCTGCCCGGCCTGGCAATAGCCGCATTGCGGCACGTCCAGCTTGACCCAGGCGTCCGATATCCGCTTGCCCGCATCGCTCTGCGCCACCGCCTCGATCGTGGTGATCGCCATGCCCTGCGCCTCGCCGATCGGCGTCTGGCAGGCGCGCGCCGGGCTGCCGTCGATATGCACGGTGCAGGCGCCGCACAGCCCCGCGCCACAACCGAACTTGGTGCCGACCATGTCCAGATCCTCGCGCAGCGCCCACAGCAAAGGCTTGGCCGGATCGGCCTCCACCGATCGTGTCTGTCCATTGACCTTGAGACTGATCGCCATCGCCCTACCCCCGCTCAACCTTTGATTGTCGCGCGCAAAATAGATGGCAGAAAGGCACGGCCTGTCCAGAGGCTTCGAGGAGAGCTACCCAAGCCCCGGAAAAGCGATCGCTTTCGCAAGGCCCGGCTTGACTTGGCGCCCGCGCGCCTGTCTCTCCCTGTCCACCCCTATTCGCGACAGGAATTGCCATGACCGTCCGTATCTCGCTCGCGCTGCTCCTTGCCCTCGGCGCCTCCGCCCCGATCCTGGCCCAGGCGCCTACCGCTGCGCCCGCCTCGGCGACCGCACAGGAAGACAAGGCACTGCTCGCCTTCCTCGACCAGGCGTTCGACCAGCAACTGGCGCTCAGCCCGGAATCGATGACCAGCCTTGGCCTCAAGACCGACTATGGCAAGCTGGACGATTATAGCGAACGGGCCGACGCCCGCAGCCTGGCGCTGCAGGAGCAGCAGTTGGCCGAATTGCATCGCCGCTTCTCGCCCGAACGGCTCGGCCCCTCCGCGCGCCTCAGCTATCGCCTGTTCGAGGCACAGGTGGCGACAGCCAAGCAGCAGGCACCCTTCGCCAAATATGCCTTCCCCGTGTCCACCAATGGCAGCCCCGCGGGCAACATCCCGGTCTTCCTGATCAACGAGCATCGCGTCGACAGCGTCGCCGATGCCCAGGCCTATATCGCCCGCCTGCGCGACAGCGAGCGGGTGATGAACGAGGTCGCGACCAAGATGCGCGATCAGGCGGCGCAGGGCATCGTCCCGCCCAAGATGGTGTTCGCCCCCGCCCGCGCAGACGCGAAGAAGGTGATCAGCGGCGCGCCCTTCGATCAGGGGCCGGACTCGACCCTGTTCGCCGATTTCAAGAAGAAGGTCGGCGCGCTCAAGGCATCGGATGCTGAGAAGGCCAAGCTGATCGCGGACGCACAGGCGGCGTTGACCGGCCCCTTCGCCAAAGGCTTCCAGACCCTGTTCGCCACGCTCGATGCGATCGAACCCAAGGCCAAGGGCAATGACGGCGCCTGGAGCCTGCCGGGTGGCGAGGCCTATTATAATGCCCGCCTCGCCTTCTACACCACCACCAGCCTCAACGCCGATCAGATCCACCAGATCGGCCTCGATCAGGTGAAGGCGATCCGGGCGGAAATGGAGGCGGTGAAGGCGCGGATCGGCTTTGCCGGATCACTGACCGATTTCTTCCAGGCGCTGCGCACCGATCCCAAGTTCAAATATCCCAATGATGCCGCCGGCCGCGAAGCCTATCTGGCGGACGCCCGCGCCGCCATCGCCCAGACCATGGATGCCGCGCCGCGCTTCTTCCGCGTCCTGCCCAAGGCGAAGCTGGAGGTGCGCGCGGTCGAGGCCTGGCGCCAGGAAACCGCCTCGGTCGCCTTCTACAACCAGCCCGCGCCCGACGGATCGCGCCCCGGCATCTTCTACGTCAACCTTGCCGACATGAATCAGGTGCAGAAGCCCCAGGTCGCGGCGATCGCCCATCATGAAGGCGCGCCGGGCCATCATTTCCAGATCGCCCGCGCGCAGGAACTGCCCGACCTGCCCAAATTCCGCCGCTTCGGCTATTATGGCGCCTATACCGAAGGTTGGGGCCTCTATAACGAGCGCCTGGCCAAGGAAATGGGCGCTTATCAGGATCCCTATTCGGAATTCGGCATGCTCTCGCTGCAGATGTGGCGCGCGATCCGCCTGGTCACCGACACCGGCCTGCATGCCAAGCGCTGGACGCGCGAACAGGCGATCCAGTATTTCCGCGACAATGCGCCCCTGTCGGAACGCGACATCGTCAAGGAAGTCGATCGCTACATCAACAATCCGGGTCAGGCGACCAGCTACATGATCGGCCAGATCCGCATCGCCCAGCTGCGCAAGGACGCCGAACAGGCGCTCGGTCCCAAGTTCGACATTCGCGACTTCCATGAAGTGGTGCTGGCCAATGGCGCCCTGCCGCTCGACGTGCTGGGCGAACAGGTCCAAGCCTATATCGCGGCCACCAAGGCCAAGGGCTGAACCGCCCTACGCACCCGGCTTGTCCCACCAGCAGGGGGGCAGGCCGGGTGAAGGCAGCGCTCCCTGATCCTTACAGCGTGCCGCGCAGGGTGAACTTCACCGCGCGGGGTTCGCCGTAGCGGGCGCTGCCGAGATAGAGGCCGGAATAATAGGTCTTGTCGAAGATATTCTCGACATGGACCGACAGCGAGAGATGGTCGGTGAAGCGATAATTGGCCAGCAGGTCGACCACCGCCAGGCTGCCCTGACTATAGGTTTCGCCATTCGGTCCTTCGCCGTCGGCCGTGGTCTTGCCCTGCCATTCGACATTGCCGCCGATCGTCAGCGCGCTGAAATTGCCGGGCAGCGTATAGGCGCTGAACATCTTGAAGCTGTTCTTGGCGATCTGCGGCATCTGGCGCACGCCGTCGCGATCTTCCGCACGAGCATTGGCAAAGCCGCCGGCGATCCGCCAGCCGGGCAGGATTTCGCCCTTCACCTCCAGTTCGAAGCCCGACGACTTCATGCCCGACACCGCATGATAGGCCGAACTGCCATCGGGCGCGAAAATGCCGGGGCCGTCGGCCAGGGCATAATTATCCTGCTGCATCTTGAACACGGCGGCGGTAGCGCTGAGGCGGCCATCGAGGAAGTCGGCCTTGAGACCGGCTTCATAGGTATTGCCTTCAAGCGGGGCGATGACGTCGCCATCGACGGTGCGCGATGTTTGCGGCGTGAACACGCTGGCATAGCTGACATAGGCCGAGAGGGTCTTGGTAAAGTCCAGCACCAGGCCGGCATAGGGGGTGAAGACCGCCTTTTCATCAACCACTGGGGTCCAGACCTTGGGGCCGGTCATGTCCTGCGCATAGCTGTCCTGCTTCCACCAGGTGAGGCGGCCGCCGGCGATGATCGAGAGCGGGCCGATCGGCTTCAGCCGGGCGACGCCGGCAATCGAACTGGTCTCGATCCGGTTGCCGGCGGTGCCGCCCGATGGCGTCAGGTCGGGCTTGGCGACGTCACCGGTCGGGAAATAGCTATAGGCATTGATCGGATACATATAGTCGCTGCCACCCCACCAGCCGGGATAGGGCGTCTGGTCATCGTCGAAACGGGTGTGGCTCACGGTCAGGGCGACATGCTGTTCCTGGCCCAGTGCCTGGAACGCGCCGCGCAGATTGGCATAGACCGCGTCGAGCGTCAGGTCCGACGCCCAGCGGGTGGCGTAGAAGGTGCCGCCATCGCCGGTTTCCTTGTCGATCGCGGTGCCAAAGAAATAGCCGATCGTCTCGTCATAGGAGCCCGACTTGTGCTCGGCGTCGACCTGCAAATGCCAGTTGGCGTCGAAATCATGGGCGATCGAGGCGAAGATGTTGACGCTCTTGCGGCTGAAGTCGGACCAGTTGGCGCCGCCATTGGTGGAGCGGGCGAAATCGGTCTTCGTGCCGTCGGTGAAGAAGAGGGGCACGCCGCCGCGCGAGGCGCCTTCGTTGCGAAAATTCTGATATTCGATGCCGGCGGTCAGCAGGGTGCTGGGGCCCAGATCAGCCTCGATCACGCCATAGAGCGCCTGGCGCTTGGCATGTTCGCGGTCGATGAAAGTGTCGTTATCCTGCCAGGCTCCGGCGACGCGCGCGCGGATATGGCCGCTGGCGGTCAGCGCACCGCCGATATCGCCTTCCAGCCGGTACTTGTCCCAGGAGCCGATGGTCGCCGCGACCGTGGCGCTGAGGTCCGTACCGGGCCGCTTGCGGATCATGTTGATCGCCGCCGACGGCTCGCCGGTGCCGGTCATCATGCCGGCCGAACCGCGGATCACCTCGATCCGGTCATAGGCGATCATGTCGGCGGTATCTTCGGTGAAGCCATAGATATTCGACGGGCGGGCAACGCCGTCGACCAGATAATTCTGCACCGCAAAGCCGCGCGCGGTATAGTTAGTGCCGTCGGTGCCGAGCGCGCTGGAGCGGTTGGTCTGGATGCCGACGATCTGCTGCATCACTTCGGAAATGTCGGTCAGCCCCTGTTCCTGCATGCGTAGACTGTCGAGGCTGGTGACCGACTGGGGCGTTTCGCGGGCGGTGAGGTTGAGGCCGTTGGTCTCATTCTGGCCGGTAACGACGATCGAGTCCGGGGCGGGCGCGTTTGCATCAGGCTCGTCCGCGGGCGCCTGGGCCTGGGCGCTGGTGTTAGCCAGCAGCAAGCAGGCAGCGATCGACGCCGCGCCGTAGCGGACGAAATTCTTCTTCGATGCAAAGGACATAAGGCACTTCCCCCATATTTCGCCATGCCCTGAACATGGCGCCCTGGATGTTGGGGCTGCGCCTTAATGAGATTGATTTGCAAATGCAATGATTCGGAAACGAACTGATGCAAAATGTGCGTCGGGGCGCAATATGGCGCTATCGATCAGTCATGATGGCTGCCGGGATGAGTGGGCGATTGATGCCGGGACAGCTCCGGCCATTGCTTTCGCCTGCCTCTTCGCATCGCTGCACGGGATCGTTTCGCCCGGAGCCGCAGGCAAGCATAGTGAGGATGGGAAAAGGCAAGCTCCGCTTCTGGTCGTTACCAGATCATCCCCCCGCTACACCGGCAACACGAACTCCACCGGCGCGGTGAATTCGATGCGGTCGCCGGATATGTCGGACGGGGCCTTGGGATAGGGCGAGGCGCGGTGCAGCATGGCGGCGGCTTCCTCGTCGAGCGAGGCGCGGCCGGAACTGCTGATCACCCGCCCTTCGATCAGCATGCCGGCGCGGTCGATCACGAAGCGGACCTTCACCACCCCTTCCTCATGCCGCATCTTGGCGCGGCGGGGATAAATTTTGTGGGCATAGAGCCAGGAACGCACCCGCGCGGCATAGGCGCGACTGTTGCCGGCCGGGGCGTTGGCGTCCAGCCCGTCGGCAATGCCGCGCCGGGCCGGCGGCGCGCCGGCGCTGGCGGCCATGACTGGCGCCGCCCTGGCCGCGGGCTGCGATGACGGCGCTGCTGCGGCCGCCGGCGTGGACGGAGCAGCCGGCGCCACCGCGACGGGCAGCGACAATGCGGAAGGGATCGCCACCATCGGCGGCGGCACCGGCTGCGGCGGGCTGACCGGCGTTGGGGGCGGCGCCTGCGTCGGCACCGGAGCTTCGGGCTGCGCCGTCGCCTCCGCCGCCTCGGCCTGTTCCGCCCCCTGCTCCACGCCCTTCAGCGCCGCCAGCGACATGACGGTCAGTGCAGCCCCCTCCTCGCGCTTCGGCGCGCGGCCCATGCCCAGGTTCAGCAGCGCCGCGATCAGCAGCGCGTTGATCCCGAGCGAGGCCGCCGCCGGCCCCGTGACGCGAAAGGGACGCCGCACGCCCGTCATGGCGTCAGAAGGTGTTCGCCACGGTGAAGCGGAAGCTCTGTCCCTCGGCGGCGAGCGACGACAAATGGCGGCGATATTGCTTGTCGAAGATATTATCCATGGCGATGCGGAATTCGAAGCCCTTGGCCACGCCGCCCTGCGGCTTGAAGGCGAAGAACAGGTTGTGGACGCTGTAGCCCGGCGTCGCCAGGCCCGACCCGGCCGAGGCAAAGCTGCCCGGCGTCACCTTGTCCTGCCGCTCGGCAAATTCGCCGGTCCAGCCGCCCGACAGACCGCTCGCCACATCATTATAGCCCAGCGTCAGGCGATAGTCGTTCGCCGGGATGGTGTTGAGATAATCGCCGGTCAGCCGGTTCTTGCCATCGATGAAGCTGGCATTGCCGCGCGCATAGAAGCCGCCCATGCCATATTCGGCTTCCAGCTCGATGCCCTTGAAGCGCGACCGGTTGATATTCTGGAAATAGGGCGTGCCCGCCGCGGCCGAGACGTTGACGATCAGATCCTTGACGTCGTTCTGGAACAGGGTGGTCTTCGCGCGGAAGCGGTCATTCTTGCCCAGCATATCGTCGAAGGACAGAGTGAAGCCGGCTTCATAATTGTCCGATTTCTCGGGCTTCAGGTCCGGATTGTTCGGCCGGGTCGCGCTGCGGGTGAAGATTTCGTCGATATTGGGCATGCGCACGGTGCGCGCGACCGACCCGAACAGGCCGAACCAGGGCGTGATATTGTAGAGCGCCGCGACCTTGGGCGATACGCCACTATCCTTCACCTTGTCGGTCAAGACGGTGCCGCCGACCACCGTGTCGCCCGGCGTCAGGCGGGTCCAGTCGACGCGCACGCCCGGCATGATGGTCAGCTTGTCGGACCAGACGATCTCCAGCTGACCGAACAGGCCATAGCGGTCCATGTCGCCTTCGGGATGGGTGCCCGCGCCCGGCGTCACCGTGCCGTCGAAATTGACGCGCGGGTTGCGCCGTTCCTGCGTGCTCCACTGGCCGCCCAGGATCAGGAAGGTCGTCCAGTCGCCGCCCATGGCGAACTCGCTGGTATTCTGGACCTTGGCCTGCCAGCTTTCATAGGAGAAATCGGAATATTCCAGGTTCGCGCCCAGGAAGGTCGTCTCGGTCTGGTGGACCTTGGACAGCGAATAGGCGACCTGCGCCTCGACATTGAAGAATTTGCTGCCGTCAAAGTCGTTCACATAGCCCAGCACGGCGGTCTTGTCGTGGACCCGGCGACGCATCAGCGAACTGCCGGTGGCCGCCGAAATCTGGTCATAGACCTGCGGCGCGTCGCTGATCCAGTCCTGGTAGGACGCCCAGATCGCATGCTTCTTGTTGCCGCCGATCGCGACCCGGCCCTTGACCAGCCAGCTGTCGGATTCGGTGGCGGAAGCAGCGACGGTGTCGCCATTGCCGCTCTTGTAATCGTCGGTGCGGCGATAATTATAGCTGCCCAGCAGTTCGACGCCATCGACCGGCTCGGTCGCGACGATGCCCGACAGGGTATGGCCCTGCGCATTGGTTTCGGTCGCGCCCTTCAGGCGCACGGCCAGCTTGTCGCCGTCGCGCAGGAAGTCCGACGCATCCTTGGTGGTGAAGTTGATCACGCCCGCCAGCGCGCCCGCGCCATAGAGGGTGGAGGATGCCGGGCCGCGCAGCACCTCGACCCGCTTGTAGAGTTCGGGCTCGCTGAAGAAGGCGCCCATGCGATATTGTTCGTAGAATTTGGTGACGCCATCGACCGTCATCAGGATGCGGTTGTCGCTGTCGCCGATCGCCGTGCCCATGCCGCGAATGTTGAAGCCCTGGCCCAGCTGGCCGACGCCGCCCTGCACATTGACGCCCGGCATGCCTTCCAACAGGTCGCCGATCGTCGTCGCCTGCAGCTGGTCGATATCCTCCTGGTCGAGCGCGGTCACCGCCTGCGGCGTGTCCAGCGCGACCTTCTCGACGCCGGCGGAGATGATCATCCGGTCGAGCGCGAACTGCGAATCGCTCGCGACCGCAATGTCGTCACCCTGGTCCTGGGCCATTGCCGGCAACGGCAGTGCAATCAGCGCGGTGCCCAGCAGAAGCAGGGTCTTGGACTTGGTCATGAGAAATGCCCCCGTATCATTTGTTGCGGCGCATCACGCACCGGGTTGGCCGCTCTCTACCCGCATTAAATGCTATTGCAAGTGATTCTCACTATATATTATAGAGGAGCGTAACGAAACCAAGGGGAACCCCATTGTCCAACCATCGCCGCCCGGTGAACGCCCTGTTCGCCGCCGCCTTGCCTGTGCTGCTATTGGCCGGCGCCACCGCTGCCCAGGCGCATATGCCCTATGTGCTGCCGACCCTGTTCGACGCCGGAAAGGCCGATCATGTCACCGTCACCTCGGCCTTCGCCGAGGACGCCTTCGTCCCCGAAGTCGCGATGCGCGACGCCCCCTTCCACCTGGTCGCGCCGGACGGCAGCCAGGCGACGACCGGTCCGGTCACCTATCTGCGTGACCTGTCGGTGTTCGAGGCTGATCTGAAGGCGGACGGCACCTATCGCATCACCACCGGCCAGCGCGCCGGGCGCAAGGGCAAGATGTTCCGCGTCGGCGATGCCTGGGTGATGCGCGGCGAGGGCGGCGATCCCAAGCCCGGCACGCAGGAGGTCGAGGTGCAGAGCATGACGCTGGCCGACGCCTATGTCACCCGCGGCCAGACGACGCAGGCCGCGCTCAAGCCGGTCGGCACGGGCCTCGAAATCCAGCCGGTCACCCATCCCAACGCCATCGTGTCGGGCAGCGACGCCAGCTTCGTGCTGCTGTTCGACGGCAAGCCCCTGCCCGCCACGCAGGTCACCCTGTTCCGCAGCGCCGGCGTGCATGACGGCCGCAAGGTCGCGACCGAGACCAAGAGCGACGCACAGGGCCGCTTCAGCCTGAAGCCGGACGATGCCGGCACCTATCTGATCCTGGTCCGCCATCGCGGCGCCGCACCGGCCGGGTCGGAAACACCCTATCGCAGCTACACCTACACACTGGCGTTCGACGCCGCCTGATATTCCGGAGACACACCATGAACACCCGTTCCATCCTGATCGCCGCCGTCGTTGCCGCCGCCGGCACGCCCGCCTTCGCCGCCCCGCATGAAGGCGGCGCCTTCGTCCATGACTATGACAGCGACCATGACGGCCAGGTCACCCGCGCCGAATTCGACGCGGTGCGCGTCACCCGTTTCAAGGCGACCGATGCCAATGGCGATGGCTGGGTGTCGGAGGATGAATATGTCGGCGAATATGCCGCCCGCCTCGAAAAGCAGCTCGCGGAATCGAGCCTGACCGAAGAGAAGAAGACCGAGGAGCGCCAGCGCCAGATCCGCCAGGCCCATGTCCGCTTCAACGTCCTCGACAAGGACAAGGACGGCAAGATGGCCCAGGCCGAATATGACGCATCGGGCGCGCGTGCCTTTGCCGAGCAGGATGCCGACAGGGACGGTATCGTCACCGCCGCCGACGTGCAGGCGACCAACGCCCGCATGGCCGCCATGCGCGCCAAGAACGATAGCTGATACAAAGAAGGACCGGGGTTGCCGGTCCTCATGGAGCTTACCAGGGAAGGGGCCGGGCCGTGCAGACCCGGCCCCTTTCGCATGCGCACCCGCGCCCAAGTCACCGCCGTCATCCCGGACTTGATCCGGGATCCATTCAGCGCTTCCTTGCAGGTGTAGCGCCGAATGGATCCTGACTTTCGTCAGGATGACGGAAGATAGTCGAGCAGCCGGAAAGCCCTTCTTCAGGCCCAGTTGAAGGGCAAGGGCGCCTCGCGGAAGGCGAAGCGGTCAAGATGGTCGGCGACGACCTGCTTGAACTTCTCGACATCCGCGTCCGCATTGGGTTCCAGCACCACGGTCAGCAGCTCGGCATCGGCACTCAGGTGGATCGGCCCCATCGGAAAGGCGATCTCGCCCTTGTCCGCGTCGAAGCTGGTCTCGAACTTGTGGCTCCAATGCTTGCACAGCTGCTGCAGGTAACGGCTGCCATGGGTGGTCGGCACGGTGGCGGTCAGCGTCATGGGATCAGAGCCTTTCGATCTTGCTGGCGGCCTCGTCGATCAGGGCCGCGACGTCGAACATGGTTTGGGAATCGGCGCCTTCCTTTTCAAGCCGATGCTGGATCGCCACCCGCATATTCTGCAGCGCGCGGCGGACCGGCGCGGCATCATTACGTTCCGCCTTGCGGGCCAGATGCGCCAGCTTCTCCATCACCTCGACAACACCGGCCTCATGCTCGGCCAGATGGGCAGTGCCCGCCTCGGTGATGGCGAACAGCTTGCGACTGCCTTCACCGGGCTGTTCGGCGATCAGGTCCATGTCGGCCAGCAAGGTCAGGGTCGGATAGACGACGCCCGGACTGGGCGCATAGACAGACCCCGACAGGCTCTCGATCTCGCGGATCAGGTCATAGCCGTGACGCGGCGCATCGGCGATCAGCTTGAGCAGGATGAGCTTGAGCGCATCATTGCCGAACAGCCGCCGGCGCCCGCCGCCACGCCCGCCCCGGCCACCGCCGAAGGGACCGTCACCAAAACCGTCCTCACCGAACGGACCGCCCCGGCCACCTGCCCGACCACCGCCGAAACCGCGCCCGAACCCCTCGGGTCCAAAGCCGCCCGGTCCGAAGAAGCGGCCATGGCCGCGTCCACCATGATGGCCAAAGCCCCGCGGGTCGGCACTGCGCGGGTCGAAACCGCGATCGGCCATGACGTCATCCATGTGCCGGCCCGGCCGGCAACCCCGGCGCCCAGCGCCGCGATCGGAATGGGAAAAATGCATATTCTCTCTTTCAAAATGCTTCATGATGCATTGTGATATATCTTAAAAATCACCGACGTCAATACATGAGATATATCTTTATGCATCTTATGATAGAGACACCCACCAGAAACGCCGGAAAATCGGGCTTATCGCCTCATCGCATAAGCATTATGCAGAATGTGATTGTTCTTGCGATCGATTGTCGTTAGCAGCCCTGCCCAACATAGATCAGGGGATCGCGATGATGCGTCATATCGAAATTCGTCACTCTGCAATCGCGCTGGCGGCGCTGACCATCGCCCTCGCATCGCCAGCCATGGCGCAGCAGGCCGAGGCCGACGCTGACACCAAGAGCAGCGAATCGATCGTCGTCACGGCCGCCCGCTCAATCCTGCCGCCCAATGCGCTGCCGCTGACGATCGACCTGATCGACAAGCAGATGCTGGACCAGCAGATCGCGATTTCAGGCTCGGTCACCGATGCCATCTCCACCCTCACCCCCAGCTTCTCGCCCACGCGCGGCAAACTGTCGGGCGCGGGCGAAACGCTGCGCGGCCGCTCGCCGCTCTACGCCATCAACGGCATCCCGCAATCGACCCCGCTGCGCGACGGCAGCCGCGACGGCTTCACCATCGACGGCTTCTTCATCGACCGGGTCGAACTCATCTATGGCTCCAACGCGCTGCAGGGGATTGGCGGCACCGGCGGCATCGTCAACCAGGTGACGGTCGGCGCGCCCAAGCAGGAGGGCATCAGCGGCCGGGTGCTGCTGCAGGGATCGGCCAGCGACGATTTCGACGGCGACGGTTTTGGTGGCAAGGCGGCCGGACTGGTCCAGTATAAGGCCGGCGCTTTCGATGCCACGGTCGGCGCCTCCTATGAAAAGCGCGGCGCCTTCTACGACGCGCGCAACCGCCGCATCGGCATCAACATGACCCAGGGCGAGACCCAGGCGTCGCAGACCACCGACATCTTCGCGCGATTGGGCTATGCGGTCGGCGATACCGGCCGGCTGGACCTGATCCTCAATCGCTATGAGCTGAAGGGCGATGGCGATTATGTCCCGCTCGCCGGCAGCCGCGCCAACGGCCTCCCCACCACCGCAGTCAAGGGCGACGCCCCCGGCACGCCGGGATCGAACCGCACCGAAAGCGCGTCCCTCTCCTACACCGACAGCGATGTCGCCGGCGGCAACCTCGTCACCCAGCTTTTCTTCAACCGCAGCCGCGACATTTTCGGCGGCGAATTCGCCGCGATCGCGACCTTCCAGGATCCCGCCATCGCGACGCCCGGCACCCTGTTCGACCAGTCGCAGAACCGGTCGCGCAAGATCGGCGGCAAGATCAGCTATGAACGCGCCCTGCCCGGCTTCGAGGCGCTGACCACCACGGTCGGCCTCGACGTCCTGTTCGACAAGACGGAACAGCGATTGATGGTCACCGGCCGCACCTGGGTGCCGCCCAGCGACTTCCGTTCCATCGCGCCCTTCGCCCAGGCCAATCTCAAGATCGCCGACGGGCTGGTCCGCGTCGCCGGCGGCGTGCGCTGGGAAAATGTGCAGGTGAAGATCGACGATTTCCACACCCTCGCCTCCACCACCGCGCCCAATTATGGCGGCGTCGATGTCGCAGGCGGCAAGCCCAAATTCTCCGATGCGCTGCTGAACGGCGGCCTCATCTTCGAGCCGCTTGAAGGCATTCGGGCTTATGCCAGCTATGCCGAGGGCTTCACCATGCCCGATGTCGGCCGCGTCACCCGGTCAATCGGCGTCGCGGGCGTCGACCTCGACGATTATCTCGACATCAGCCCGATCGTCTCCAACAACCGCGAAATCGGGCTAGAGGTGAAGCGAGGCCCGATCGACGCCAGCGCCACCTATTTCTGGTCGTCCAGCGACAAGGGCCAGATATTGATCGCACAGGGTGACGGCATCTTCACCGTGCAGCGCCAGCGGGTCGAGATCGAAGGGCTGGAAATCAACCTGGGCGTGCAGACGCCGCTGCCGGGGCTCAAGCTCTCCACCGGCTATGCCCATCTCAAGGGCCGCTATGACAGCGACAGCGCCAATCCCGACGGCATCGTCGATACCGATCTGGACGGCACCAACATCTCGCCCGATCGCCTGAACGTCGCCGCAGACTATCGCCATGGCGCCATCTCGGCGCGGCTGCAGACCCAATATTATCTGTCGCGCAATTTCCATGGCAAGGCGAACCCGGACCGGCGCAACAATTTCGGCGGCTATGCGGTCACCGACGCCTATCTCCGCTACGACACCGCATCACTGGGCGGCGTCTATCTCAGCGTTCAAAATCTGTTCGATAAATTCTATATCGACTATAATAGCGACACGCGCCTGCCCAACGACAATCTGGCCTTCTTCGCCGGTCGCGGGCGGCTCTTCACCCTGGGCTGGGACTATCGCTTCTAACGGCGAATGGGCGGGTTCAGGCCCGCCCATCCCGCCTTTTCAGAGCGACGCGAAATCGATCGGCGCGTGCCGGTCGAGCGTGCGGCTCTGGTCTTCCAGCGGATATTTGAGGCCGCTGGCGCAGTTGAACAGCACCGCCCGCTCGTCGCGGCCGATCAGCCCTTCGTCCAGCGCGCGTTGATAGGCCGCCAGCGTCGCTCCGCCCTCGGGACAGAGCAGCAACCCGTCGTCGCGCGCCACGTCACGCACCGCCGCCGCGATCGCCGCGTCCGACACCGCCAGCGCCGCGCCGCCGCTTTCCCGTACCGCGCGCAGGATCAGGAAGTCACCCACCGCCTTGGGCACGCGAATGCCCATGGCGATGGTCTGCGCATCCTCCCAGCGTTCGGCAAATTCCACGCCCTGCTCGAAGGCGCGGACCATCGGCGCGCAGCCCTCGGCCTGCACCGCGAACATCTTGGGGCGCTTGGAGCCGATGAAGCCGATCTTCTCCAGCTCGTCGAACGCCTTCCACATGCCGATCAGGCCGGTGCCGCCGCCGGTGGGATAGAAGATCGCATCCGGCAATTCCCAGCCGAGCTGTTCGGCCAGTTCCAGCCCCATCGTCTTCTTGCCCTCGATCCGATAGGGCTCCTTCAGGGTCGAGAAATCGAACCAGCCCCGTTCCTTGACGCCCTGGCCGACAATCGCGCCGCAATCGTCGATATAGCCATTGACGCGATAGACGCGCGCACCCTGCGCCGCGATCTCGCGCACATTCACTTCGGGCGTATCGGCCGGGCAGAAGATCACCGATTCCATGCCCGCGACCGCCGCATAGGCGGCCAGCGCCGCGCCGGCATTGCCGTTGGTCGGCATCGCCACCTGGGTCACGCCCAGTTCCTTGGCCATGGAAACCGCCATCACCAGGCCCCGCGCCTTGAACGACGCGGTCGGCAACCGCCCCTCATCCTTGGCGAGCAGTTGCGCGCCGCCCAGCCGCTTGGCCGTGCGCGGCAGCGGGATCAGCGGCGTCGCATTTTCGCCCAGGCTGACGATGTTGCTGGTCTGCCGCACCGGCAGCAATTCGCGCCAGCGCCACAGGTCCATCGGCCGCGCGGCCAGTGCTTCCTTGGTCAGTGTGGCCCGCACGCCGTCCAGATCATAGCGCACCAAGAGCGGCTTGCCCGCCGCCGACAGCCCATGCAGCCGATCCGCCTCATAACGCTCGCCGGTCAGCGAACATTCGAGATGGGTGACAAAGGTCGGACGGTCGGTGGTGAGATTAAGGTCGTGGATCAATGCAAGTCCTTCGATGATCGTTGGTCTATGCTCAATAACTGGTCGATCATATCGACCATGGCCGTCGACAGATGGTCAAAGTCATCGACCGCAAATGCTGTGGGATAATAACGATCAACGGCATAACCGACGCCGATCGCACCCAGCAATATCGCACCATCCTGCAAGATCGATTCGATCATCGTCAGAAGGTGGCGCTCCAGATAAGATGAGCCATTATTGGCCAATGTCGCATCGTCAACCGGCGCGCCGTCGGACAGGACGAGGAGCAGCTTCTTGCGCTCAGGCCTGTGAAGCAGGGAATCGGCGGCCCATTCCAGCGCCTCTCCATCCACATTCTCACGCAACGCGTCGGGATGCAGCATCGCGCTCCAGTCAGCATCCTGCAGAGGCGCGTCGAAGGATTTGAAATCCATGCTCAGCAACGCGCAGAGCCGCCCCGGACGCTCCGGGCTTCCGACAGCTTCCCATTCGAACTTGGCCGCCCCGCCATGCCAACCCATGGTCGAGAAGCCCAAAAGGGCGACCGGCACATCAGCAGCATGCAGCGTGTTGCACAGCCATCGAACATGCGCCGCGACATGGATGATCGGGTCGCCACGCATCGATCCCGACATGTCGATCAGCAGCGTGAGTGCCCAGTCGTGTGGATGGCGTCGCACAATGTCGGCAAGCTGCCGGGCCGCCGCAACAGCCGGCATTTCGGATGCGATCGTCTGCGCTGCCGCAACCTGCGCCTGCCATGCCATGTCGCCGATCGTCGCCCAGCCGCGCGCCCGATCGCTCGTCGCGCCACCCATCAGGGCCGCTAGGTCACGCCCTCGGACCCGCTGATCATGGTCGCGCGTGAAGACCCGATAGGCCGTGCCACTAGGTTCATCTTCAACCAGGGCAGGGCCATGCTGACGACGCCTGCCGGCTGCCCAATAGACCCAAAGCACCAAGGAGACCGGGATCAGGGCAAAAAGAAAGCGGGCGAAATCGCCCGCTTGCTCATTCACTCCGGCTTCTTCGCCACGCTGACCATGGCGGGGCGCAGCAAGCGGTCCTTGATGCTGTAGCCGGCCTGCATTTCCACCAGCACAGTGCCCGGCTCGGCGTCCGCCGACGGCAGTTCCATCACCGCCTGATGCTTGTTCGGGTCAAGCTGCTGGCCGACCGATTCGATCTTGGTGATGCCGTTGCGGCCGAACACGGCCTCCAGCTCGCGGCCGGTGGCTTCCAGGCCGGTCACCAGCCCCTTGAACTTATCGTCCTCGCGCAGCTCAGCGGGGATGGCGGCCAGCGCCCGGCCCAGATTGTCGGCCACCGACAGCATGTCGCGGGCAAAACTGGTCGCGGCATAGGCGCGCGCGTCGGCCAGTTCCTTCTCCAGCCGGCGCCGCACATTCTGCGTGTCGGCATGGGCGTAGAGAATGTCCTGCTTGGCCGTTTCCAGCTCGGCTTCCAGCGCTGCGATACGCTCGGCATTGGCGTTTTCAGGGGCGTCCACGGGGGTCTCCTCCTCGGGCAGCTGGTCCAGGGTTTCGGTATTTTCGATAGTCTGCTTGTCTTCGCTCATCTCATCAATCTCGACAGCGTCTGTGCGGTGAAATCCACCATGGGGATCACTCGGGCATAGTTCAAGCGCGTGGGGCCGATCACGCCGACCACGCCGACGACCCGGCCGTCCCCGCCGCGATAGGGGGCGGCTATGACCGATGAACCCGAAAGGGAAAAGAGCTTGTTTTCCGAACCGATGAAGATTTTGGTCGCGCTGCCCGCCAGCGCGCTCTCCAGCAGGCGCGAAATCTCCTGCTTGCCCTCCAGCTGCTCCAGCAATTGCCGCACCCGGTCGAGGTCGGCGGCGGTGCCATCGTCGATCAGATGCGCCTGCCCCCGCACGATCAGCACGGGCCTGTCATCGGCATCATGGCTCCAGATCGCGATGCCGCGCGTCACCAGTTCGCGCGCGGCGCCCTCCAGCGTGGAGCGCTCCTGCTCCATCTCGCGGGCCAAGAGGTCGCCGGCCTGGCGCAGGGTCAGCCCGCCAAAGCGCGCCGACATGAAATTGGCCGCCTCGTTCAGCATCGATGGCGTCACCCCGCGCGGCAGGTCGAGCACCCGATTCTCGATCGATCCATCCTGACCGACCAGCACGGCCAGCGCCTGCCGGTCATTCAGCGGCACGAAGCCGAACTGGCGCAACACCGGCTCGCGCCGGGGCACCATGACGATGCCGGCACAGGCGGAAAGCCCCGACAGCGTCGCCGTCGCCGCCGACAGCGCCTCCTCGATCGGCCCGCCCTCGGCCAGCCCCGCCTCGATCGCGCGGCGCTCTTCGGCCGATGGCTCGGCCGCCTGCATCATCCCGTCGACGAACAGCCGCAGCCCGGTCTCGGTCGGCATCCGCCCGGCAGAGGTATGCGGCGCGGCGAGCAGGCCCAGTTCCTCCAGATCCTGCATCACATTGCGGATCGAGGCGGCCGAGAGGCTCAGCCCCATCTTGCTGATCGTGCGCGACCCCACCGGCAACCCGGTGCCCAGATAGCTGTCCACCACCATGCGAAACACGTCGCGCGCGCGGTCATTCAGTTCAGCGATGGAGGCAGTGGCGGCCATGGCGATGATGTAGGCGGCTTTGAGCGCCGGCTCAACGGGGGAGATTGGCCATTTCCCTACCCGTCATGCCGGGCCTGACCCGGCATCCCGCTTTTCTTGGTTCAAGCAGGAAAGCAGCGGGAAGCTGCAACTCGAAGCCGAGGTGGTGATGCGCGCAAATGGCCGATAGGCGACTGTCGCGTTTCGAGCGGAGATACAAAGATAGCTGTCGTTCGCGTGGCGTTGGATCGCTACCAGACACAGCCGCTCAGGTTCTTACCGGCGAACGTCCGATCTCGACGGAGCACGAAGTTGGCGATCCGATCGAGCGCGCCACCCAGACCGCGCGGGCGAGGCGAGGATCAGTCGTCGTCAGGCCCCATTGAAAGAGCCGACGGCGGTGCCCCAGAGCGTCGGCAGGAAGTTGGGCATCACGGTCCAGCGTCCATCGGGCGCGCCGCGCACGCGCACCTCGAATTTCTCGTCATTGTAGATCAGCCTCATCACCTGCGTGCCCGACCAGGGGCTGTCGTTGAGGATGCCCTCCATCGCGACGTCAACTTCGCTGATCGCCGGTGCCTCGTCGCGCATGCCGGTGATGGTCCAGCTTGTGAGCTTGAGGTCACCAAGCTCCTCCCGATGACGACCGGCCCGGTAGCCGATCGAACGGAGTGGATAGTCGATCGTCATCTGCGCGAGCGTCCCGAAGTTGCGAGCCACGATCGCATCGAGATAGCTGACCGCCGCCGCTTCTGAGCTTTCGGCCTCAAAGTTGTGCGGCTCGCCAAGCGCCGCCAGCGTTTGTCCGGAGATTGCCTGACGAGCCTTCCACGCTTCGATTCTGCGCTTGGTATCCTGCGTCGCGGAAACGGTGGCAGCTAATTCCGACCAAGATGGCTGACGTTGATCCTTAGCTGCTTTGGCGATGCGTGTCTCCTCGTCTTCGCGCCGATCAAAATAGTCGATCATCGTCTGGAGCAGATTGACCGTCTTCGCCGCCACCAGAGCGTTCCCAAAATTAGGATTAAGGCCGTGTAGGATGCCGTGACGATAGGGGCTGTCGATGGCATCGGTATCGAGTTTACGACGCGTGGCGCCGAGAATTGCAAGCCCGCCGGAGAGCCCGCCCGGGCCGGTCGTCTCGGTGTCGAAAACAGGCGCATCGGCGCCACCCGAGAATGGATGCTTGCCCGTTTTTGTGGTGCAGATGCCGTCGATGATGATCAGCAGCAGCGGGACCGCCGACAGATAATCCTGTGCAAGCAGCCGCTCGACAGCGCGCTCGTAGATATCGTGCCACGCCTCGAACCGGCTGGTGTTGAATCGATATCCCAGGAACGAGAGGATATCGGCATCGAGGTGGTGCACCACCAAGCCCTGATCTGCGAGGTCATCGTCGCTTTCGGCAACCGCAACCCGCACCGCCTCGACCGAAAGGCGATCGAAGATTGTCCAGCCGCGCGGGCCGAAACGCACCGCGAACTTCTGCCGGTCTTCCTTCATGCGTTCGACATCAGCGAACTGCTTTTCGAGCTCTCTAGCTTGACGGCGAACATCACCATTGAACAGCCCAAGCAGTCCGATAAGGGGTCGCATTTGCTGATACTGTCGGGTGACGTGCTCACCGATAGGTAGCGGGGTGTCTTCATCGGCCATAAGTGTAAAATGGACCGCAAACGATCAGAAGCAAGCGCTAAGGCAAAGAGGCTTGCGCAAACGATGTCGTTCGTTTCTGACAGTAGCGGCCATTCGCCCCACCGTTCTGGAACGGCAGAATTGTCCCAGTTGTGGTTATAAGCGGATAGGGTGGATGGCTCCCGCTCACGGCATCTAGGTGCCAAGATGGTTTGCTGTCAGGCAAACCCGAGCAAAGGAACCATCCGCCATGGAGATTACCACGATCGGCCTGGATGTGGCCAAGAATGTTTTCCAGGTTCACGGCATAGACGCAGCAGGCAAGGTCGTTGTCCGCAAAGCGTTGCGCCGAGCCCAGTTGCTCCCGTTCTTCAGGAAGTTGTCGCCATGCTTGGTCGGAATCGAGGCCTGCGGCACCTCCCATCACTGGGCGCGCGAGTTGATCGGGTTGGGTCACGAGGTGCGTCTGATGCCACCGGCCTACGTCAAACCCTATGTTAAACGCGGTAAGAATGACGCTGTCGATGCCGAGGCGATCTGCGAGGCGGTCACGCGCCCGACGATGCGGTTTGTCGCTGTGAAATCGCGCGAGCAGCAATCCGCGCTGTCACTGCATCGCGCCCGAAGCTTGCTGGTGGGGCAGCGCACGCAGCTGGTGAACATGATGCGCAGTATGTTGGCGGAGTTCGGGATCGCCATTCCGGAAGGCCTTGAGAAGGCGCTTTCTATGGCAAGGCAGATTGTTGAGGGAGAAGTCGATACAGGCCTTCCCGTGGAGGCAACAATGGTGGTTGCCATGCTGTCGCAGCAAGTGATCGACACACATGTCCGGCTCCGGGAAATCGACAAGAGCCTTGGCGCCTTGCAACGTAGTGACGACCTCGCACGACGCCTGTCCACCATCCCCGGCATTGGACCTGTTGGCGCGACGGCTTTTGCTGCGTCGGTAACCGATCCCCATCAGTTCCGGTCGGGGCGTCAGTTTGCAGCCTGGCTGGGTCTGACACCGCTGCAGAAGTCGAGCGGGGGCAAGGATCGTCTCGGTCGTATCACCAAGATGGGCGACAAGTATCTGCGCAAGTTGCTCGTCATCGGCGCAACCGCATTGGTCCGATATGCCAAATACAAACCCGACACTGCCGATCCGCGCCTTCTCGCGTGGCTGGCGAAGAAGCCGGTCAGGGTCGCGACGGTGGCCATGGCCA
This sequence comes from Sphingobium salicis subsp. salicis, assembly GCF_049472635.1. Lineage (NCBI taxonomy): Bacteria > Pseudomonadati > Pseudomonadota > Alphaproteobacteria > Sphingomonadales > Sphingobiaceae > Sphingobium > Sphingobium salicis. The sequence goes on along the minus strand of NZ_JAYRCS010000001.1, from coordinate 196,083 downwards.
ACAAGATGGCCAGGGTCATCTGGGCGCTCATGACGCGCGGGGAAACCTATCAGGCACGCCATAACCCAATGCTGGCGGGCTGACATCTAAGAGCTCAAGCTGAGGAGATCAGCTTCACGATGTTGTAAGCGCGATGCGATGTGATGGCGATACCGGTCAGACCGGGAACCAGGACAACCCATGGACTGTCAGAGGCGTTATAGCCTGTTAAGCCGATTGGGACCTGGTTTGCGGACCCCATCAGGGCCAGCAGTCCCTCCCGACTGCAACAGTAGGCCGGACAGACGACTGCAACCGACCGAACGTCAAAACATCAATTTGTACTTGCAACGCGGGAGCCATCCACAGAGGACTGACCGCTCATCGGTGCGCCATTTTCTCAATTGAACGGCTTGGATGGGCGCATCCCCGCCTCCCTTTCCTATTCGCCGATCTTCTGATCTATGCTGTGCGATGGAACCGAGCGCCTCTGCCGTCCCCTTCACACCCCCGCCCAACGCCCAAAACCGTCGCGTCGCTGTCGTTTCCCTGTCGCCTCACTGTCGCGTCAGAGGCGCGCGACTGTCGCGTCGGCGTGACCCGCGTGTCGCGTGGCTGACGCTTCGCTGGCGCGTGACAGGCGCAATTCGCCGGAATCGACGCAATTTAGCCCTGCGACACTGTGAACTTCGGGCTGTCGCGTCGCGGGGCGGTGGTTCAGCTTGCCGGCTTGGGCTTCAGCATCGGTTCGATGCCCAGCGTCTTGGGTATCCCGCCGATCGTCGTGCGGAGTTTCGCATAGCGGCTGTCCATGCAGCCGGACTGGAAATCGAGCCGGGTCGGTTTCGCGCCCTTGCCCCCGCCCTTACCACCACCACGCGTCCATTCGATCGTGTAGCTCGGCATGTCGGTGGCGAAGCGGGTGCAATTCTCGCCCTGGGCGATGCGCTTTGCCGTGCCGGTCGCCGGCTTCCACGGGGCAAGGCCCGTGCGCAGCTGGCGATATTGCGCGGCGCTGACGGTGAAGCGGGTCGGACCGGGGACGGAGGTGAAGCGCTCGGGCTCCAGCAGGCCCGAGCCATCGGGCGTCACCGTGAGCCTATAGGCGGGACAGGCGCCGAAGCAGCGGCCGGCGGTGAAGCGGATCGTGTCGCCGGCGGCCGTCGGCGGCTCCAGCTCCACCTTCTCCCGGTCGGTCACGCATCCCGCCAGCGCCAACATCGCAACCGGCCCCATCATCATCGCTCTCTTCATGGCGCCCCTCTTATCGCAACTTTTGGCGCTTGGCACTGGCATGCAGCGCAGCCGAGCGCTAAGGCCCGCCACCTGACCGCTTCGGAGTAGAATATTATGCGTCCTTCCGGCCGCGCGCCCGACCAGATGCGCGACATCACCATGGAACCCGGCTTCACCATCCATGCCGAAGGCTCGTGCCTCGTCAGCTTCGGTGACACCCGTGTCCTCTGCACCGCCTCGATCGAGGAAAAGGTGCCCCCCTTCCTGCGCGGCAAGGGATCGGGCTGGGTCACGGCCGAATATGGCATGCTGCCCCGCGCCACCCACACCCGCGGCAGCCGTGAAGCGGCCAAGGGCAAGCAATCGGGCCGCACCCAGGAAATCCAGCGCCTGATCGGCCGCTCGCTGCGCACCGTCGTGGACCTCAAGAAGCTGGGCGAGCGCCAGATCGTGATCGACTGCGACGTGATCCAGGCCGATGGCGGCACCCGCACCGCCGCCATCTCGGGCAGCTGGGTTGCGCTGCGCATCGCCGTCGACAAGCTGCTCGCCTCGGGCGCGCTCAGCGAAGACCCGATCATCCAGAAGGTCGCGGCGATCAGCTGCGGCATCTATGAAGGCACGCCAGTGCTCGACCTCGACTATGCCGAGGACAGCAATGCCGAGACCGACGCCAACCTGATCCTGACCGGCGACGGCAAGTTCGCCGAAGTGCAGGCCACGGCCGAGGGTGCGGCCTATGACGAGGAAGAGCTGCTTCGCCTGCTCCGCCTCGCCCGCATCGGCTGCGCCAAGATCTTCGCCGCGCAGGATGTGGCGACGGGTCGGTAATTGAAATCCGTTCGCTTCGAGCGAAGTCGAGAAGCAGATAGCGCATTCGTGCGTTTCTCGACTACGCTCGAAACGAACGACACAGGGTAGAGCCAGATGAGCGACGACTATGGACAGGAACAGGCGATCCGCAAGCTGAAGCCCGGCAAGCTGGTGATCGCCAGCCACAATGCCGGCAAGGTGCGGGAAATCGCCGCCCTGCTCGGCCCCTACGGCATCGAGCCGATCTCCGCCGCGTCGCTCGACCTGCCCGAGCCGGACGAGACCGGCACCACCTTCATCGCCAATGCCGAGCTGAAGGCGATGCAGGCGGCCGACCTCTCCGGCCTGCCTGCGCTCGCCGACGACAGTGGCCTGTGCGTCGAGGCGCTGAACGGCGATCCGGGCCTCTTCTCCGCCCGCTGGGCCGGGCCGGAAAAGGACTTCGGCATGGCGATGCAGAAAGTGTGGGACGGGGTGCAGGCCAAGGGGCCGGATGCCGGCCATGGCGCCCATTTCATCTGTGCCCTCGCCCTCGCCTGGCCCGACGGCCATGTCGAGGCGTTCGAGGGCCGGGTCGACGGCCTGCTGGTCTGGCCGCCGCGCGGGGCAAATGGCTTTGGCTATGACGCGATGTTCCAGCCGCTCGGCCACGACATCAGCTTCGGCGAGATGGCCCCGGACGCCAAGCACGCGATGAGCCACCGCGCCGACGCCTTCGCCCAGTTGGTGAAAGCGGTGATCTGATCGGATGGGGGGCGGTCCCGGCCGCCCCTATTCCTCGCCGCCCGCCAGCACCGGCGCCGCATCCAGCGGCCCCATGCCGAACATGTTGCCGGCGGGATAATAGCGGCAGACGAGATAGTCGAAGCTGCGGCCCTCGGCCAGCGCGCAGCCGACCGACCGGGTGCCGCGCCAGATGATCTGGGTATAATGGGCGACATCCTGCCAGCGGCCGGTGGTGCTGAAATTGGGCATCTTGCCCGCCCGACGGAAATAGCGCCGTTCATTGAGGAACGCGCCGACCATCACCTCATAATCATAGAGGCCCCGGCTCCCCATCCACAGATTTTCGCCGCTCGGCACCGCGCGGGTCGCGCGCGGGCTGTGGGCGAAGATGTTGGTCCGTGCCATCTGCCGTGCATAGCGCGCCGCATCCGCCGCCAGCGTCCGGTCCCAGGCGAGCGGGGTCAGGCCCCAGCGACTGCGCTCGTCATTATGCATGCCCAGGACCACGTCCTGCAGCAGCCCATCGTCGCGATCGGCCTCTTCCATTCCATATTGTTCGGCCGGGCTGAGCGCGCGCCGCGCAGGCGCAGCCTCTCCCTTGCCACCGAAAATCCCCAGCATCATGGCGGCCGTCGCAACGGCCAGCCCCCATTTCCACCCGCGCATCGTCTTTATTCTTTCGACCCGATAGCCCGCGCTTCTCCCCCGGCCCGGCCGGTTCGGAACGCGATGCTGCGGCTAAACGCCCGATCGTGTGAAGCAGGGATGAATAGTCCGGTACAGGCGATCGCCTGTCCACGTCACTCCGACGAAACGGGTCGCAGCTTCGCCGAATCGATATGCCAGCGCCGCTGCGCGGCCGATGCCCCGTCGACATCATTGACGCGCCGCACGACATAGGTGCCGGCAAAATGCTGGCGCGTGCCATCCGTCAGCTCCGCGTCGATCGTCACCGGCACCGGCTGGTAGACGGAGCCGGCGCCCGCATCGCCAGGCGTCATCCGGCCGATCGTCACATGGGTCGTGCGGGTGGCGGCAAAGCCGGCCTGGAATTTTTCCATCGTTTGCCCTGCCGGCCCATTCTCGCCCCACTGGCTCCAGGCGGTGCCATAGTCGCGCGCGTTGATCGCCGCATAATAACGCTGCACTACGGCCGCCGCGGCCGCCATGCTCTTGGGTTCGGGCGCGCATCCCGCCATCGGCTCGCCCTGGCCATCGAACAGGGCGCAACTGCGCGCGATCTCGTCCTCGATCATCGCGCAGCTATTGGCGGCATTGCAGGGCGGATGGGTGGCGGGCGAAACGCTGATGCACAGCTTCACGCGGCGCTCGGCCGCTGCGGCGCCGATCTCGGCGGTGCAGGACAGGGGCGACAGGTCGGCCTGGGTGGATCGGGGGGCCGGTGCCTTGTCCGGCTGGGCGGCGTTGGCGGAGGCGTTTTCGGGCGCAGCGCCCTGATTATCGGGCGTCGGGGACGGTGAACCGCACGCAGCCAGAGCCAGCAGCGCGATCGTCATGCTGATACAGGCCCATGGCCTTGTTCTTGAAACGGGCTGCATTTTTCCTCCCCCCTTTTGCCGACTGCGCTTCAAGGCATAATCGACAGAGAGGAAAAATGATCCGCCTGGGAAACGCCTTCAGCCCTGCCAGCCGCCAAAGTCGCGATCGAACGGGCTCATGCCATACACATTGCCGGCCGGATAATAGCGGCAGACCAGATAATCATATTGGGCGCCTTCGCCCAGCGCGCAACCGACCCGACGGGTGCCGCGCCAGATCATCTGGGTATAGTGGCCGACATCTTCCCAATTGCCGGTCGTGCTGACGTCGGGGAAGCGGGCCTTGAACACGAAGGCGCGGCGTTCGTCCATGAAGGCGTCGAGCATGGCGGTATAGCCATAGGCCCGGTGCGTCCCCATCCACAGATTTTCGCCGATTTCCTCGTCGCGCTCGCCGCCATGCGAATGGCGGAACTGGTTGGTATGCACCATCTGGCGCGCATAGCCGGCCGCATCGGCCGCCAGGCGATCGTCCCAGGCCAGCGCGGGCACGCCCAACGACTGGCGCTCGCGATTATGCACGTCCATCACCACCTGGCGCAGCATCGCGTCGGAACGCGGCGCCGGCTGGATATTATAATAATTCCACACGTCGCGATTGACCGAAGCCGATGCCGGTGCGACCGCCCCTGCGATCATCCCGCCGAAAAGCATCAGTGCAGCCGCTAGCGGGCCGCGCTGAACGCGTCTAAAGATATGTCCACTCATGTCACCCGAAGTCCTTCTCGCCCCACCGGCTTTCACCGAGGCTCTTGGCCTATATGTTCATTGGCCATTTTGTGTTTCGAAGTGTCCTTACTGCGATTTTAACAGTCATGTGCGCGACCGGATCGACGCCGATGCGTGGCAGGCTGCGCTGCTCGCCGACCTTGCCCATGAAGCGGAAAAAACCGGCCGGCGACCGCTCCGTTCGATCTTCTTTGGCGGTGGCACGCCGTCGCTGATGCCGCCCCGCATCGCCGCTTCCCTGATCGAGGCGGCGGAAAGACATTGGGGCTTTTCCAACGACATAGAGATCACGCTTGAGGCCAACCCGAACTCGGTGGAAGCCGCGCGTTTCGGCGATCTCGCGGCCGCCGGGATCAACCGTGTGTCGCTCGGCCTGCAGGCGCTCGACAATGAGGCGCTGGCCTTCCTGGGGCGTGCCCATGACGTCGATGAGGGGCTGGGCGCACTCGACACGGCTCGTCGCATTTTTGACCGGGTGAGCTTCGATCTCATCTACGCGCGCCCCAGCCAGAGCGAATCGGACTGGGAAGCGGAGCTGGCGCGCGCCCTCTCCTTCGGCACCGGCCATTTGTCGCTCTATCAGTTAACGATCGAGCCGGGCACGCGCTTCGCCACGCTCGCCGCGCAGGGCAAGCTGACACCGGTCGACCCGGATCATGGCGCCACCCTTTATGAGCTGACCCAGGCGATGACCGCGCAGGCCGGCATCCCTTCCTACGAGATCAGCAACCATGCCCGGCCGGGGCAGGAAAGCCGCCACAACCTCATCTACTGGCGCTATGGCGACTATGTCGGCATCGGCCCCGGCGCCCATGGCCGCCGCGGCGGCATGGCGACATTGCGCCACAAGAAGCCGGAAAACTGGATGGGCGCGGTCGATCGCAACGGCAACGGTCTGCAACAGGAAGTGCCGCTGCAGGCCGAGGACAAGGCGCGCGAGGCGCTGCTGATGGGATTGCGTCTGGGCGAAGGGGTCGATCTGGCCCGGATCGCCGGCCTCTCGGGCCTGCCGATCGACGCGCTGGTGGATGATCGGGCGGTCGACCGGATGAATGATCTGGGGCTGGTCTGGCGAACCGGCAACCGGCTTCAGGTCAGCCCGGCGGGCATGTTGCTGCTGGACGCCATCCTGCCCGAAGTGGTGGCGGTCTAAAAAAGCCTCAGTCCGGATTGCGATCGAGGTCGGCCAGTTCCTGGTCGATGTCGCGCAGTGCCTCGGCCCGATCGCTTTCCGGCATGCGGCTGGCGGCGATCTGGGCACGGGCGGCGGTCAGCCCGGCGCGCGCGGCATTGCGCCCCGCCCGTTCGGCATTGCGGGACATGCGCTCGGCATCGCGAGCGTTCAGCATGGCGATCCGCTCCGCCTTGCGGGCCTGCGCCTCGATCGCCCGCTCGCAGATGCGCACCCGGATGTTGCGGCGGCCATTGGCATCGACAAATTCGCGATGGCTGGTGACCTTGTCACCCTCGCAGCCTTCGCGCACGTCGACCACCGGCACCATGCGGGCAATCTCCGCCTCGGTCGGGATGCGATGGGTTTCGACCCGGCCATTGGCATGGGTGACGATCACCCGGCCCGGCTCGCTGCGCACCGTCACCGGCGGCACGGGCGGGACCGGCGGAACCGGGGGCACGATGTCGGCGGCCGGAACCGGCGGCACGGGCGCTGCGGGCGGCACGCGATCGGCATGGGCGACCGGCGCAGGCGCTGCCGCCGGCATGGGCGCGGCGGCGGGAACCGGCGCGGCCTGCGGCAGGGCCTCCCGCGCCGATACAGGCTGCGACACCAGGTTGGTCAGCCTGGCGAAATCGGCCTGATCGACCTTGTCGGTGATCGCCGCCATCTGCTGCGCGGCGCGGCTGCCCGATGCAGTAAGGGCCAGGCCCGTGGCAACGACCATGGCGACGGCGGCCATGCCCCAGCTGATGCGCTTCAACGATGTTTCATGGCTCGAAAGCATTTTCAGCCTCCCCTTGAGCGTGGTGATGCGGGTGAGATGGCAGGCGCCGGCGAATTGGCGACCACCGGCGGCCTTCAATATGGCACGGCCATAGGCATGGGCCTGATCCTGGCCGTAGAGCGAGAGGACGCGCGCGTCGCAGGCGGTTTCCTGATCGGCGCGATAGGCGCGATAGGCGATCCAGGCGACCGGATTGCACCAGTGCAACGCCAGCAGCAGCAGCGCGACCATGTTGGCGGCCAGATCGCCGCGCTCATGATGGGCGCGTTCATGGGCGATCGCCATATCCTGCTCCTGCGCGTCATAGCGCAGCCCGAAATCGGCCGGCAGGACAATATAGGGCCGGAAAATACCGAAGGCGAGCGGCCCCGATGCCTGCGGACTGGTGATCAGGCGAATGCGCCCTTCCTCGCCCAGCGGCGTCGATCCGGCCAATATGTCGCGGCGAAACCGGGCATAGCCGATCGCCTGCACGACCAGGAACAGGACGACGCCCAGCGCCCACAGGCCAATCGCCATTTCCAGCCAGGGGATGCTTGTCGCTGCGGCCTGTGCCGCGGGCGAAGGCGCGATCTCCAGCAGCGCCGGCAGGCCCGCCTGGTCCACGACATTATGCAGCGGCGAAGGCGCGGCAACCTCGCGCGGAAGCGTTGGCAACAGCATGCGGGCCAGCGGCAGCAGCCACAGCCAATAGGCCGCCCCCGCCCCCAGCCAGCGCGCCACCGGGCGTCGCAACATCATCACCATCGCCATCAGCAGGGTCGTGGCGATCAGCGTTTCGGCCATCCAGACGCTCATGATTTCAACCCCTTCAGGATTTCCTCAAGCTCCGCGATATCATCCGCGCTCAACTGATCCTGGCTCGCCAGCTGGGCGACCAGGGGAGAGATGCGACCGCCGAACAGGCGATTGACCAGCCGTCCGGACTCGCTCGCCACATAATCTTCGCGCGCCACCAGCGGGCGATAGAGGAAGCGGCGGCCATCCTGATCGGCGGCGATCACTTCCTTGGCCATCAACCGCGACAGCAAGGTCTTGACCGTCTGCAGGCTCCAGTCGCGTTCGGCGGTGACGCGATCGGCGACGTCATTGGCGGTTGCCGGCGCCTGTTCCCACAGCGCTTCCATCACCACCAGTTCCGCTTCGCTGATCTTCTCGCTCACTGCCTGATCCCGACCCTGTTCCGACTCTCCAACTACACATGTAGTCGCATCGATTACGGATGTAGTCAATCAGGAAAGCGGCTCGGCCCAAATGGCTTTTCGACGGAAGTGTCGGGCGACCTTACAAACGACAGCGGACGACTGGCGGCGTTAACCCTTGAACCATGCACGAATGCGTGGCTTTCCACTTCTGGCACGCCGGATGCTTCTCTTCCCACATACCCACCGTTCAACTACCGGGGGATGCCGGCACGGTCTCCGCAGGCATCCCCCACCCGGTGGCCGTTCCCGAAGCTTTCACAGACCTAATCGTCAGCCGGGCTTGCAGCACATTGAACCGGCCCTGGCCGGCTTCATATGCCCGCACTGCAGACAAGAAAAAGGGCGGCCCGACCAGCGGACCGCCCCCTCGATCTTTCGCCCTGAGCCGGCGATCAGTTCGCCGCAGCGACGCCGTTGTCGGTCATCAGCTGCTGAAGCTCGCCAGCCTCGTACATTTCCATCATAATGTCGCTGCCGCCGACAAATTCGCCCTTCACATAGAGCTGGGGAATGGTCGGCCAGTCGGAGAAGGTCTTGATGCCCTGGCGGACCGCCTGGTCCTGCAGCACGTCGACCGTCTCGTAATTCACGCCCAGATGCTCCAGGATCGCGATCGCGCGGCTGGAAAAGCCGCACTGGGGGAAGAGCGGCGTGCCCTTCATGAAGAGCACCACGTCATTACCGTTGACGATGTCGGCGATCCGCTGCTGCACGGCGTCGGTCATTTCACTGGGTCCAATTCTCTTGTCTGGCGTCGCCGCGCGGCGGACGCATATGTCGCTATGGCGGTTAGTTGGGAACGGCGGTGGTCAGTTGCAAGGCGTGAAGCACCCCGCCCATGCGTCCGCCCAGCGCCGCATAGACTGCGCGCTGCTGCGCCACCCGGCTCATGCCCCGAAAGCTCTCGGACACGACCTTCGCCGCATAATGATCGCCGTCGCCGGCAAGGTCGGTAATCTCGACCTGCGCATCCGGGATCGCGGTCTTGATCATCTCGGCAATATCGTCTGCTGCCATCGGCATGGCGATACCTGCCTTACTGCGCTTCGATGAACATGCGGCGGGCGATCACCGCCTGCTCGTCGAGCGCGGTGCGCACGCCCGCTTCGTCGATGTCGAGGCCCGCCTGGGTCATGTCGCCCAGCAGCTTGCGGATGACGTCCTCGTCGCCCGCTTCCTCGAAATCGGCCTGCACGACGGCCTTGGCATAGGCGTCGGTTTCCTCAGGGGTCAGGCCCATCTTCGCGGCCGCCCATTCGCCCAGCAGGCGGTTGCGGCGCGCCTGGATGCGGAACTGCATCTCCTGGTCGTGCGCGAACATATTTTCAAATGCGCGCTCGCGGTCGTCGAAAGTGGTCATGCGTGAAGCCCTGTTGAAATGCGTCTGTCGCGTTCAGAGATAGGCGGAACCGCGCCTTTAGGCAACGGCCGGCACCAGCCAGGGGCGCAAAGCCGCATCCTTCGCCTCGAACGCGTCGATCACATCCGCCTCATCCAGGGTCAGGCCGATCTCGTCGAGGCCGCCCAGCAGGCAATGCTTGCGGAACGGGTCGATCTCGAAGCTGAAGCGATCCTGATATTGGGTGGTGACGCTCTGCTGCTCCAGATCGACATGGATCGGGTCGGTCTTGGCGACTTCCATCAGTCGGTCGATCGCCTCCTGCGGCAGCACCACGGTCAATATGCCATTCTTGAACGCATTGCCCGAAAAGATGTCGGAGAAGCTCGGCGCGATCACCACCTTGATGCCCAGGTCGCCAAGCGCCCAGGCGGCATGTTCGCGGCTGGAGCCGCAGCCGAAATTGTCGCCCGCGATCAGGATCGGGCTGCCGGCATATTCGGGATCGTCAAAGACATTGCCCGGTTCCTTGCGCAGCACCTCGAACGCACCCTTGCCAAGGCCGGCGCGCGAAATCGTCTTGAGCCAATGCGCCGGGATGACGATGTCGGTGTCGACATTCTTCATCCCGAACGGATAGGCCCGGCCGTCGACGGTAGTCAGCTTGTCCATCAGTGCGCCCGCTTCGCCTCCACCGCGGGACCGTCCTCAGCACGGCCCAGCGTCGCGGCCATCGCCGCACTGGCCAGCGCGCCCAGCGCCAACACCCAGAATACCTTCTTCATGCGACCACCCCCTCTTTTTCACCCATCAATGCGCGCACATCGGTCAACCGGCCAGTCAGCGCCGCGGCCGCCGCCATTTCCGGCGAGACCAGATGCGTGCGCGACCCCGGACCCTGACGGCCCATGAAATTGCGGTTGCTGGTCGACGCGCAGCGTTCGCCGGCCGGCACCTTGTCCGGGTTCATGCCCAGGCATGCCGAACAGCCTGGCTCGCGCCATTCGAAACCGGCGTCGAGGAAGATGCGGTCCAGCCCCTCGGCCTCGGCCATGCGCTTGACCAGGCCCGATCCCGGCACGACCATCGCATGCTTGATGCCGGCGGCGATATGCCGCCCCTTCAGCAGGCCGGCGGCGGCGCGCAGATCCTCGATCCGGCTGTTGGTGCAACTGCCGATGAAGACATGCTCGATCGCGACATCTTCCATCTTCTGCCCGGCGATGAGGCCCATATAGTCGAGCGACTTCTGCGCGGCGGCGCGCTTCGACGCATCGGCGAAGCTTTCCGGATCGGGCACGACGCCGGTCACCGGCACGACATCCTCGGGGCTGGTGCCCCAGGTGACGTTGGGGACGATGTCGGCCGCGTCGATCACGACCGTCTTGTCGAACACCGCGCCTTCATCCGTGTGCAGCGTCTTCCACCAGGCGACGGCGGCATCCCAGTCGGCGCCCCTGGGCGCCATCGGGCGGCCCTCGATATAGGCGAAGGTCTTTTCGTCCGGCGCGAACAGGCCGGACCGGGCGCCCGCCTCGATCGACATGTTGGCGACGGTCAGGCGGCCCTCGATCGACATGTCGCGGAATACCGACCCGCGATATTCCATGACGTATCCGGTGCCACCGGCGGTGCCGATCGTGCCACAGATTGCCAGCGCCACATCCTTGGGGGTGACGCCATAGCCCAGCTCGCCCTCGACCACGACCTGCATGGTCTTGGACTGTTTCAGCAGCAGGGTCTGGGTGGCCAGCACATGCTCGACCTCGGACGTGCCGATGCCGAAGGCCAGCGCGCCCAGCGCGCCGTGCGAGCTGGTATGGCTGTCGCCGCAGACCAGGGTAGTGCCCGGCAAGGTGAAGCCCTGTTCCGGGCCGACGACATGGACGATGCCCTGTTCCGGGTCCGCGTCGCCGATCAGGCGCACGCCGAATTCGGGCGCGTTGCGTTCCAGCGCGGCAAGCTGCTGCGCGCTTTCCGGGTCGGCGATCGGGATGCGATGACCATCGGCGTCGCGGCGCGGCGTCGTCGGCAGATTATGGTCGGGTACCGCCAGGGTCAGGTCGGGCCGGCGCACCTTGCGCCCGGCAAGGCGTAGGCCTTCAAACGCCTGCGGGCTCGTCACTTCATGCACGAGGTGACGATCGATATAGATCAGGCAGGTTCCATCGGGACGCCGTTCAACGACATGCGCGTCCCAGATCTTCTCATAGAGGGTGCGTGGCTTAACCATGGTCCCCTCCCCCTAGACCCGTAAGGCGCCAGGGGAAAGGGGGAGAAACGGAGTTTGCGATGGATAATGTGCGTTTTTCGCAAGGCTGAAGCAATAATGTTACGCCGCGCGATAATCCTCGACCACGCGGCCGACTGCCGCCAGTTCCGCCTCATGGCCCTCCTCGCGCCAGGTCTCGGCCAGCGCCGCCTGTTCCCATTCGCGCATCGCCGGATGGGCCAGCATGGTCTCGACCCAGCCCCGCGCGATCGGCCCGACATCCAGGCCATAGCTGCGCACCCGGAAGGCGACCGGCGCATAGAAGGCGTCGAGCGCGCTGAAATCGGCGCCAGCCAGATAGGGCCCGCCAAAGCGCGCCAGTCCCTGCTCCCAGAGTTCGCGCAGCCGGGCGATATCCTTGTTCAGCGCCGGCTCGATCAGGTTCAGCTCCACCCGCACCCCGACATTCATCGTGCAGGTCGACCGCAGCGCGGAAAAGCCGCTGTGCATTTCCGCCACCGCACACTGGGCAAAGGCGCGCGCATCGGCATCGGCAGGCCAGACGCCCTCATGCCGGTCGGCCAGATAGAGGAGGATGCCGAGCGAATCCCAGAGCGTCCGGTCGCCATCGATCAACGCCGGCACCTGTCCCGTCGGCGAAAAGCTGCGAAAGGCGCTGTAATTGACCGGCGCGGCAAAGGGCTCGATCCGATCGACGAAATCGATCCCCAGCCCCTTCATCAGCAGCCAGGGCCGCAGCGACCAGCTCGAATAATTCCGGTTGGCGGTGATGAGCGTATAGGCCATCGATCAATCTCCCCTGTGCGTGGTGCGCGTCCCCTTAGCGCAACGGGAAACGGACCGACAGGCGGAACGATCCACGGGCCTGACAAGCTCAGCTTATCAGACAGGATTAAGAAGCTCGGCGCACCCTGGCGGAGTTGGGTGGGAGATCAGTGCCTTACACCCTGATCCCCGCCAGCCACTCGCCGATCATCGCCCGGCCCGCCGCCACCGCGCCCGGCCCATGAACATCATGATCCTTCCGCAGCGCGATGCCGCATTTTCCGGCGACGTCCAGATCGGCCCAGAAATGGGTCAGCCAGTCCTCGAAGCGCGGATCCTCGCCCATTTCGGCGTGGAATTGCAGCGCCAGCAGATTGGCCCCGCGCCGGAACGCCTGATGCGCATAGCGATCGGTCGACCCCAGCAATTCGACCTGATCGGGCAGGTCGAACGTGTCGCTATGCCAGTGCAGCACCGGCACGCCGTCGATATGGCGCAGCGGCGATCCCGCCCCCGCCGCGTTGACGCTGACCGGCGCAAAGCCCAGTTCCATATGCCCACCCGGATAGACCCGCGCGCCCAGCGCCGCCGCGATCATCTGGCTGCCCAGGCACACGCCCAGCGTCGGCCGGTCCGCCGCCAGCCGCGCGGAAAGCTTGCCGATCTGCACCGGGATCCAGGGATGCACATCCTGTTCATAGACGCCCATCGGCCCGCCCATCATGATGAGCAGATCGGGCTCGGTCAGGTCGATATCGGCGAAATCGGGGCTGGCCACATCGATCCGCTCGATCTGATAGCCGGCCGCCTCGATCGGCTGGAGATAGCCTGCCGCACCCTCGCGCGGCACATGTCGGACGATCAACGCTCTTTTCATTACTCCCGATAGCTAGCCAGCCAAACCCGCCGACGCCAGCCCAGCCTTTCTTGAGGACAGAAAATTGCCGCTATCGGCTTGGCCCGGCCGCCCGGCCATGATTTAACCCAGCGCCATGATCCTGACCCGCATCGCTCGCCCCGTCCTGCTGGCCACTTTGCTCGCCGGCACCGCCCTTTCCGCCCAGACCAGCGAAGCGCCTTCCGCACCGGTCGATGCGGTCGATCCCTTCATCGGCACCTCGGGCGAAGGCCATACCTTCCCCGGCGCCGTCGCCCCCTTCGGCATGGTCCAGCTCTCCCCCGACACCCATGTCGGCCCAGCACGCCAGACCTATAACTGGGCCGCCGGATACCGCCACGAAGACCCGGTGATCCTCGGCTTCTCCCACACCCATTTTTCCGGCGCGGGCCATAGCGACCTGGGCGATTTCCTGGTGATGCCGGTCAGCGGTGATACGGTCCCGCTGGAAGCTGGCGACGACAAGACGCCCGGCTTCCGCTCGCACAAGGCCGATGAAATCGCCTCGGCCGGCTATTATGCTGTCACCCTGACCGATCCGGGCGTGCGAGCGGAAATGACGGCCGGCACCCGTGTCGGCGTCCACCGCTATGCCTTCCCCACCGGCAAGGCGGCGCATCTGGTGCTGGACCTGCGCTCGATCATCTATGATTATCCCGGCAAGATCCTCTGGTCCTCGATCCGCATCCGCCCCGATGGCACGATTACCGGATCGCGCGAGGTCCGCGGCTGGGCCACGCCGCGGCGCATCTTCTTCGCCATCCGCTTTTCCGCGCCGCTGACCGGCCACCGCTTCGTCAGCACCGAGAAGGATATCCTCTACAAGGGCTTCAAGGGCCCCGGTCGCGGCCCCGAGACGCTGGATTCCCTCTCCGGCCGCGCGCTGGTGGCGCAGCTCGACTTTGGCACGCTGACGAAGCCGCTGGAGGCGAAGGTCGCGCTGTCGGGCGTGGACGAGGATGGCGCCATCGCCAACCTCGCCAGCGAACCGGGCGATTTCGACGCGATCCGCGCCAAGACCCGCACCGCCTGGAACGATGCGCTGGGTGCGGTGCAGATCGACGCGCCCAAGCCGATGCGCACCAATGTCTACACTGCCCTATATCACAGCCTGATGGCGCCCAGCGTCTGGAGCGATGCCGACGGCCGCTGGCGCGGGCCGGATGATCAGGTCCATGCAGGAACCGGCTTCACCATGCATTCCACCTTCTCGCTGTGGGACACGTTCCGCGCCGAACATCCGCTGCTGACGCTGATCCAGCCCGAAGCGAAGAATGCCGATTTCGTGAACTCGCTGGTCGCGGGGCAAAAGACCAGCCCGTTCGGCATCCTCCCCGTCTGGCAGTTTGGCGGCAAGGAAACCTGGACGATGATCGGCTATCATGCCGTCCCGGTCATCGCCGACGCCTGCCTGAAAGGGATCAGGGGCATCGACTGCGCCGCCGCGCTGAAAGCCATGGTCGCCAGCGCCGACTATGCCCCCTATGGCGGCCTCGGCGACTATATGAAGCTTGGCTATGTTCCCATCGACCGCGAGCCCGAAGCCGCGTCCAAGACGGTCGAATATGCCTATGACGACTGGACCATCGCCCGCCTCGCCCGCCAGTTGGGCGACACCGCCACGGCAGAGCGCTTCGAGAAGCGTGCCCAATACTGGCGCAACAGCTTCGACGCGAAGACCGGCTTCCTGCGCGCGCGCAAGGCGGATGGCAGTTTCCGCACCCCCTTCGATCCGACCGCGATCAACTATGGCAGCGACTATACGGAGGGCAATGCCTGGCAATATAGCTGGTTCATGCCGCACGATCAGGGCGGCCTGTTCCGCCTGCTGGGCGGCGACACGAAAACCATCGCCAAGCTCGACGCCATGTTCGACTATGACAATAGCAAGATCGACTATAGCCATGCCGAGGATATTTCCGGCCTGATCGGCCAATATATCCATGGCAACGAACCCAGCCACCATGTCGCCTATCTCTACAGCTATGCGGGCCAGCCCTGGCGCACGCAGGAGCGCTTGAAGCAGATCGTCGACAGCCAGTATAAGCCCACGGCGGAGGGCCTGGCCGGCAATGACGATCTGGGTCAGATGTCCGCCTGGCTGGTCTTCACCGCCCTGGGCTTCTATCCCGTGGCGCCGGGCAGCAACGAATATGTGATCGGCCGCCCCTTCGTCGACCGCGCCGACATGGCATTGCCGAATGGCCAGCGCTTCACCGTGATTGCCGACGGCCTCTCCGACGCCAATCGCTATGTCGGCAAGGTGACGCTGAACGGCAAGCCGCTCGATCGCGGCTATATCACCGACACGGAAATCCGCGCTGGCGGCGAATTGCGCTTCACCATGCAGGCCAGCCCCAACAAGACATGGGCGACCGGCGTGAAGGCGCGGCCCTTCTCCATGACCGGCTATGGCAAGTGAAGGCGCGAGACCGGCATTATCTCTTCGTCTGCAGCCAGAACAAGCTGCGCAGCCCCACCGCCGAGCAGATTTTCGCTGACCATGATGCGGAAACGCCGCTGGACGATGAGATGCTGCGCTGGGCGGCACAAGGATCGTCTGCCTCGACATACCGGACGATTACGCCTTCATGGATGCGAACCTGATCGCCTTGCTCCACACCCGCATGGCCCGCTTCCTGCCACGCCCACCTTCCGCCTGATCGGCCCAAGCGGCCGAAAGCAAAGGCATTGATGACGGGATCGAATAGTCCAGGAGTTCCCTCTTCCCCCTCAGCCCGCCGGCTGCGCGATCGGCTCGCCGGCACCGGCTCGACCGCTGCGGGGCCAATGCGCTGGCGCTCCGAGCCCCCCCGGCAGTCGCTTGGCTGTCGCTTCAGCGTGACCCCAATGTCGCTTCATTGTCGCTTCACGGGCGCGCGACAGGCGCGTTGTCGCCAAAATCGCCCCGAAATCACGACGCATGACGGTGTGAACTTTCAACTGTCGCGTCATTCCCCCCTCGCCCCTAGAGCGATTTCCAAGCAATCGGCATCGATTGCTGATTAAGAAATCGCGGCAAAACAAATAATTAGAGCGGTTTCCTTGATTCAACCAGTTCGAAAACCGCTCTAGCCAAGCACTTGCATGCGCGGCACTAAGGCGACCCCGGCGGGCGGGCGACCGTTCGCGCCAGGGCCAGAACAGGGAGCATTTTGTGAACCGACGCCAATTCCTCACCACCAGCGGCGCCACCGCGCTGGCCGCATCCGCCCCGCGCGCCTTTGCGCAGCCGGGATCGCAGGATGCCCGCCTGCGCGCCATGCTGGACGGCTTCTTCTATGAGCGGCTGGACGACAGCCCGGAACAGGCGACCCGCCTTGGCCTCGATACCGGCGCCCGCGCGGCGCTGCGCGGCAAGCTCAGCGACACCAGCGCCGCCGGCGCGGCCCGCGACCTCGCCCGCACCAAGACGCAGGCCAAGCAACTGGCGGGCCTGGACCGTGCGGCGCTCAGCCCGGCCAGCCAGCTCGACTATGATGTCGTCGCCTATCAGCTCGACCGCGCGGTGGGTGGCGAACGTTTCGCCTATGGCGAGACGGCGGGCCGCTATGCGCCTTATATCCTCAGCCAGTTGACCGGCTCCTATCGCGAGACGCCCGATTTCCTCGACAGCCAGCACCGGGTGAAGGACGCAGCCGATGCCGATGCCTATCTGGCGCGGCTGGAGGCCTTCCCCACCAGCATGGATGGCGAGCTGGAGCGGCAGAAGGCGGACGCGGCCAAGGGCGTGTTCGCGCCCGACTATATCCTCGACACCACCATGAAGATGCAGGCGGCGCTGCGCGACCAGCCCGCCGCCCAGACCGTGCTGGTGGCGAGCTTTGCCAAGAAGCTGGCCGCCGCCGGCCTGCCGCCCGAACGCGCGGCGCAGGCGGAAAAGATCGTCGCGGAAAAGGTCTTCCCCGCGGTCGATCGCCAGCGCGCGCTGGTGCAGCAGTTGCGCGCCAAGGCGGTGCATGATGCCGGCTGCTGGCGTCTGCCCGACGGCGAGGCCTTCTATGCCGCCGCCGCCGAGGCCGCGACCACGACCCGGCTGACCGGCGACGAGATCCACCAGATGGGCCTGGATCAGGTCGCCAGCATCTCGTCGCGGATCGACGCGATCCTGAAGGGCGAAGGGATGAGCCAGGGCACGGTAGGCGACCGTCTGGTCGCGCTCAACAAGCGCCCCGACCAGCTCTACCCCAATACCGATCCGGGCCGCGAGGCGCTGCTGGCACAGCTCAACAGCCAGATCAAGGCGATGCAGGCGCGGCTGGGCGAGGCGTTCAACACCGTGCCCAAGGCGCCGGTCGAGGTGCGCCGTGTGCCGGTGACGATCCAGGCGGGCGCGCCGGGCGGCTATTATCAGAATGCCTCGCTCGACGGGTCGCGGCCGGCCATTTACTTCATCAACCTGCGCGACACGTTCGACCGGCCGAAATTCGGCCTTGCGACGCTGACCCATCATGAGGCGGTGCCGGGCCACCATCTGCAGGTGACGGTGGCGCTGGAATCAGATTCGATCCCGATGATCCGCCGCCGCGGCTTCTACAGCGGCTATTCCGAGGGCTGGGCGCTCTATTCGGAACAACTGGCCGACGAGATGGGCATGTATAAGGGCGATCCGCTGGGCCAGGTCGGCTATCTCCAGTCGCTGCTGTTCCGCGCCACCCGTCTGGTGGTCGACAGCGGCATGCACGCCAAGCGCTGGAGCCGCGAGAAGGCGACCGATTACCTTATCGCCACCACCGGCATCGCACGCGGCCGCAGCCAGGGCGAGATCGACCGCTATACCGTCTGGCCGGGCCAGGCGTGCAGCTACAAGATCGGCCATACGGTGTGGAACGACCTGCGCGAGCAAGTGAAGACGGCGCAGGGGGACAAGTTCGACCTCAAGCAGTTCCACGAGGTGCTGACGCTGGGCGCGATGCCGCTCGACATATTGAAGCAGGCGGTGCTCCAGCGGGCGGGGATCGCTTAAACGCCTCCCCTTTGGGGCAGACAAAAAAACGGCCCGGTGGTGCGCCACCGGGCCGTCGAGGGTCCCTCCACCCAAATCGCGAAGGGAGTGTCGAAGTCCCCGCGAACTGGCTGTCTTCACGGCCCCGGCCGCGAAACCCTAATCTTCCATGCTTGTTACGCTTGCGGAACCCATCTTCCCGACAAGCATCGGGATATCGCCGGGAAGATGGGGCGCCTGCGGCAGATTCTATTTCGTCGTTCCCGCGGAAGCGGGAACCCATCTCCCAACGCCGGTTCCTGACGCGAGGTCGGGAGATGGATCCCCGCCTTCGCGGGGATGACGGGGATAGGGTTTAGGCCGCAAACTGATTCATCGTGTTGTGGGTGCCTCCGGCCTTGAGCGCGGCTTCGCCGGCGAAATATTCCTTATGGTCGTCGCCAATGTCGGAGCCGGCCATATTCTGGTGCTTCACGCAGGCTAGCCCCTCGCGGATTTCCCGCCGCTGCACGCCCTCGACATAGGCCAACATTCCGGCATCACCGAAATAGCCCCTGGCGAGATTGTCGGTGCTGAGTGCCGCCGTGTGATAGGTCGGCAGGGTGATGAGGTGGTGGAAGATGCCGGCCTCCCGCGCCGCATCCTTCTGGAAGGTGCGGATGCGTTCGTCCGCCTCGACGCCGAGGTCGGTGGCGTCATAGTCCGCGCTCATCAGCCTCGCCCGGTCATAGGCACTGACATCCTTGCCGGCTTCGACCCAGGCGTCGAACACCTGCTGACGGAAGTTCAGCGTCCAGTTGAAGCTGGGCGAATTGTTATAGACCAGCTTGGCATTGGGGATCACCTCGCGGATGCGGCTGACCATGCCGCCGATCTGGCCGATATGCGGCTTTTCGGTCTCGATCCACAGCAGGTCGGCGCCGTTCTGGAGCGCGGTAATGCAGTCGAGGACACAGCGATCCTCACCGGTGCCGGCGCGGAACTGATAGAGGTTCGACGGCAGGCGCTTGGGCTTCATCAACTGCCCATCGCGGCTGATGAGGACGTCACCATGGCCGATCGCGCCGGCATCGACCGGGTCGCAATCGAGGAAGCCATTATACAGGTCGCCGATGTCGCCCGCTTGCCGGGTGAAGGCGATTTGCTTGGTCAGGCCCGCGCCCAGCGAGTCGGTGCGCGCGACGATCACGCCATCGTCGATCCCGAGTTCCAGGAAGGCATAGCGAACCGCCCGGATCTTCGCGAGGAAGTCCTCATGCGGGACCGTGACCTTGCCGTCCTGATGGCCGCACTGCTTTTCGTCCGAGACCTGATTCTCGATCTGGATGCAGCAGGCGCCGGCCTCGATGAACTTCTTGGCGAGCAGATAGGTCGCCTCCGCATTGCCGAAGCCGGCATCGATGTCGGCGACGATCGGAACGATATGGGTTTCGTAATTGTCGATCTGCTGCTGCAGCTTGGCGGCGCGGACCTCGTCGCCTTCCGCGCGGGCCTTGTCGAGATCGCGGAACAGGCCGCCCAGTTCGCGAGCATCGGCCTGGCGCAGGAAGGTATAGAGTTCCTCGATCAGCGCGGGGACGCTGGTCTTTTCATGCATCGACTGGTCGGGCAGCGGGCCGAATTCACTGCGCAGTGCCGCAACCATCCAGCCCGAGAGATAGAGGTAGCGGCCCTTGGTGGTGCCGAAATGCTTCTTGATGCTGATCATCTTCTGCTGGCCGATGAAGCCGTGCCAGCAGCCCAGCGACTGGGTGTACTTGGCCGGATCGGCATCATAGGCGGCCATGTCGGCGCGCATGATCTTCGCGGTGTAGCGGGCGATGTCGAGGCCGCTCTGGAACCGGTTCTGCAGGCGCATGCGGGCGACGGATTCGGGCGCGATGCCGTCCCAATGGCCCTGGCCACCGATCAGCGTGTCGGCCTTCGCGATTTCACTTTGATAGGTCATGTCGTCATTCCCTCGGGGTGAGCTGCAAGAAAGAATGACAGCGAAGTAGACACAGGAAACGGGGTGCGGCACCCCTGCGAAAGTCCAGTTGTCGATCTTTACAAAAATCTGCTGTAAAGTTGTAAAGAGCGTACAGGAGTCGGTGTCATGGCCAAGGATCGTCCCGTCTATATGGGGCCGCGATTGCGGCGGCTGCGGCGCGAGCTGGGCCTGACCCAGGCGGACATGGCCAATGATCTGGAGATCAGCGCCTCCTATGTCGCGCTGCTGGAACGCAATCAGCGACCGCTGACCGCCGACATGCTGCTACGCCTCGCCCGCACCTACAAGCTCGACATGGCCGAAGTGGCGGGCGACGGCGGCACGGAACAGACGGCGCGGCTGCAGGCGGTGCTGAAAGACCCGATGTTCGCCGATATCGACCTGCCGCAACTGGCGACCGGCGATGTCGCGGTCAATTATCCGGGCATTACAGAGGCTTTGCTGCGGCTCTATACCAGCTATCGCGAGGAGCATCTGGCGCTGGCGGACCGGGGGGCGGAGGCGGAGCCGCAGGAGGATGGCGCCGATCCGGTGGCGGAGGCGCGGCGCTTCATCGCTGCGCGGCGCAACAGCTTTCCGCTGCTCGACGATGCGGCCGAGAAGCTGGCGGCGGAAGCGGAGGCCGAGGGGGGGCTGGCCGGCTGGCTCAAGGCGCGGCACAATTTGCGGGTGCGGCGATTGCCGTCGGACGTGATGGCGGGATCGATGCGGCGGCTGGACCGGCATCGCGACGCGGTACTGTTGGACGATGCGCTGGACGGCGCCAGCTCGGCCTTCCAGCTCGCGTTGCAGATCGCCTATCTGGAAATGCGCAAGGGCTTCGACGCGCTGCTGAAGGACGGGCAGTTCGCCAGCGAGAGCGGCCGGCGGCTCGCCCGGCGGGCGCTGGCCAGCTATGGCGCGGCGGCGATCCTGATGCCCTATGGTGCCTTCGCCAAGGCGGTGGAGGCGAAGCGCTATGATGTCGAGGCGCTGGCCCGGCAGTTCGGCGTCAGCTTCGAGCAGGCGGCGCATCGCCTCACTACGTTGCAGAAGCCGGGGCAGGAGCGCGTGCCCTTCTTCTTCCTGCGGGTCGATCCGGCCGGCAATGTCTCCAAACGGCTGGACGGGGCCGGCTTCCCCTTTGCCCGCCATGGCGGCTCCTGTCCGCTCTGGTCGGTGCATCGCGTGTTCGAGACGCCGCGCGAGGTGGTGACGCAATGGCTGGAACTGCCCGACGGCCAGCGCTTCTTCTCGATCGCGCGCACCGTGACGGCCGGCGGCGGCAGTTGGGGCGCGGCCAAGGTGGAGCGGGCGATCGCGCTGTGCTGCGCGGCCGACCATGCCCATCGGCTGGTCTATAGCCAGGATGCGCCGCCGCCCGCGCCAACGCCGATCGGCGTTACCTGTCGCCTGTGCCACCGCAGCCAGTGCATGGCTCGGTCCGCCCCGCCGATCGGCCGCGACATGCTGCCCGACGATTATCGGCGGACGCGGGCGCCGTTCGGCTTTGCCGATGGTTAGAGCATGGCGCGCCAACCCGCCCCGTTCGTTTCGAGCCTGTCGAGAAACGGAGGAAAGCGGGACATGAAGGTCGGCGCTTGCCGCTTCTCGACAGGCTCGAAGCAAACGGATTGGGGGTAGGCTCTGATGGATGAGGAAACGCCGCCGATGGGGCAGCCGCAGAGCCTCTCGAAGCGATCGCTGGCGATTGCCGGGCTGTCGACCATCGTCGAATGGTATGATTTCACCCTCTATCTCTATCTCGCCACCCTGCTGTCGCGCATCTTCTATGGCGGGGGCGCGGCGGGCGTGGGCCATGTGCTGGCGGGCTTTGCGATCGCCTATCTGATGCGGCCATTAGGGGCGATATTCTTTGGCTATATCGGCGATCGCCATGGCAGGCGGCCGACCATGTTGCTGTCGATGGCGCTGATGAGCGCGGCGATGCTGGCGACCGCGCTGCTGCCGACGCAGGCGCAGGCCGGAGCGATGGCGGGCTGGCTGCTGCTGGCGCTGCGCTGTGTCATGGCCTTCTCGGTCGGGGGCGAATATACCGGCGTCGTCGCCTATCTTCTGGAAGGAGCGCCGCCCGGCCGGCGGGGCCTCATCACATCGCTGGCGTCGGCGGCGAGCGAGGTCGGCGGGCTGCTGGCGGTGGCGCTGTCCGCCCTGACCGTGGCGCTGCTGGACGAGGCGGCGCTGGCCGACTGGGGCTGGCGCATCCCCTTCCTGGTCGGTGCGGGGCTGGCGGCGCTTATCCTGCTGGCGCGGTCGCGGATCGAGGAATCGCCCGATTTCCTGGCGCAGCGGGCCCGTGGCAGCATCCCGGTCCAGCCCCTGCGCCTCAGCCTGCGCGCCTATCGACCGGCGATCGGCCGCGGCTTTGCCATTTCGGCGCTGGGGTCGATCACCTATTATGTCGGCATCGTCTATGTGCCGAGCTTCCTGATCGGCACCGGCCGCATGGGCGAGGCCGATGCGCTGACACTCTCAACGCTGGCGGCGCTCGTTGTGATCCTGGTGACGCCGCTGGTCGGCGCTTTGTCCGACCGGATCGGACGGCGGCCAGTGCTGATCGCGCTGGCGCTGGCGGGGATCGCCCTGCCCGCCCTGCTCTTTGCCCTGATGGCGCAGGGAAGCGCATTGGGCGGCGCGCTGATCGGCGCAATCCTCCTAGCGGCGCTGGGCGGAGCAGTGAGCGCGGTCGGCGCCGTGACCACGGCCGAACAATTTCCCGGCGAAGGACGGCTGAGTGGCCTCGCCTTTGGCGCCACCAGTGCGACGGCCCTGTTCGGCGGCCTTACGCCCTATCTGTCGCACCAACTGACGCAGGCCAGCGGATGGGCATCGGCCCCCGGCTGGCTGATCGCGATCGTCGCGCTCGGCGTATTGCCGGTGCTATGGCGCCTTCCCGAAAGCGCGCCAAAGCGACAACTGCCCTGCTGAGCCCCCTTTCCGCACGTCCCTCTCTCCGCTAGCCAGTGCGCCACAAAAGAAAGGGGAGCATCCTTAATGCGTTTGACGATTTCGCTGGCCGCGCTCGCGCTGGCCATCATGCCCATGGCCGTCCAGGCCCAGGACGGGGACAAGAAGAAGGACGAGGCACCGGCCGCCGAAGCTGGCGTGCCCGCCCCCAATGTCTCGGTCACCCATCATAAGGGCGTGTTCGGTGGCAAGGCGATCAGCTACACCGCGACCACCGGCGAAACCTATCTGAAGGACAAGGATGGCAAGCCGCTCGCGGCGATCTATGCCACTTCCTATGTCAAGGATGGCGGCGACAAGAAGCGCCCGATCACCTTCCTCTATAATGGTGGCCCCGGCTCGGGCTCGCTCTGGCTCCACATGGGCGCCTTCGGCCCCAAGCGCGTGGTGCTGCCCGATGCGCAGGATGACGGCGCCCCGCCCTATCCGCTGGTCGACAATGCCGAATCGCTGCTCGACGTCACCGATCTCGTCTTCATCGATCCGGTCGGCACCGGCTTCTCGCACGCCATCGGCAAGAAGGATCCCAAGGATTATTGGGGCGTCTCCGCCGACGCCAAGTCGATCGCCGACTATATCCGTCTGTGGCTCAATGAGAATGGCCGCTGGTCCTCGCCCAAGTTCATCGGCGGTGAAAGCTATGGCACCACCCGTTCGGTCGCGCTCATCAACGAGCTGGAAGGCAGCTATAATGACGTCGCGGTCAACGGCATCATCCTGATCTCGTCGATCCTCGACTTCGGCGCCTCGGCCGAGGTGCAGGGCAATGAAATGCCCTATATCCTCAACCTCCCCTCGATGGCGACGACCGCCTGGTATCACAAGAAGATGGGCAATCCGCCCGCGACCGTGGCCGAAGCCGCCCAGCAGGCCCGCGCCTTTGCCATCGGCCCCTATGCCGCCGCGCTGCTGAAGGGCAACCAGCTGTCGGACCAGGAACGCGCCAGCGTCCGCACCGAACTGGCCCGCCTCACCGGCCTGTCGGAGCAGTTTGTCGACCATGCCGAACTGCGCATTTCGCCCGGCCGTTTCTACAAGGAATTGCTGCGCGATCGCGGCGTTTCCATCGGCCGCCTCGACACCCGCTATACCGGCAAGGATTATGATGCGGCCGGCGAGGAGCCGGACAACGACCCCAGCTTCTACGCGATCGACGGCGCCTATACCGCCGCGATGAACAGCTATGCCCGCGACGAGCTGAAGTACAAGACCGAGCGTCAATATGTGACGATCGGCGGGGTCAGCGGCTGGGACTGGAAGCTGCAGGGGCAGCGCGGCCGCGACGGCGAAGTTTACGCCAGTGTTGCCCCTTATCTGAGCAAGGCGCTGCGCGAGAATAGCGGCCTCAAGGTGTTCGTCGGCCAGGGCTGGTATGATTTCGCCACGCCCTTCTTCGGCGCCGAATATGCGATGAGCCGCACCGGCTTCGATCCCGCGCGGATCCAGTATCATTATTATGATGCCGGCCACATGATGTATGTCCGCCCCGACGACCTGCGCAAGCTGAGCGCGGATATCCGGGCGTTCATCAACGCCCGCTAAGCGGCTCTA
Organism: Sphingobium salicis subsp. salicis; assembly: GCF_049472635.1. NCBI lineage: Bacteria > Pseudomonadati > Pseudomonadota > Alphaproteobacteria > Sphingomonadales > Sphingobiaceae > Sphingobium > Sphingobium salicis. The sequence goes on along the minus strand of NZ_JAYRCS010000001.1, from coordinate 171,187 downwards.
TCGATCCGGCCCTTCCTCCAACGCCTGCCAGTCTTCCCGACCATGGCGGACGCGCAGGATGAGGGGCCGGCTATCCTCGACCAGATCATAAAGAATCAGGTGCGCCCGAAAGCGGCGCACCCGCACTGGCGGCATGATCTCGTCCCGCAATCGCACTGCAAAAGGATATTCGGCAATCAGGTCGAAAGCCGCCGCCAACCCGGCATGATAGAGATCGGCCTGCACCAGCCCAAACCGTTCTATCCCGTCGATGAAGATCGCTGCGATATCGTCCGACGCCGCGCGGGTCAGACGATAGCGCGCCATATTAGCGCTTCAACCCGGCCTGATGCAGCGCCCGCACGCGGATATCCTCCATCGTCTCGTCGCTGATCCCGCCCTGCCGCGCTTCATCGACAAGCATCTGCATATGGGCGACCTTCGCCAGCCGCTCCTGATCGCGCCGGATCAGGTCACGCACATAATCGCTCGCATTGCTGTAACGGCCGGTTGCCGTCTGTGCCTCGACCCAGTTCTTCATCGGATCGGGCAGAGAAATATTCATTGTCGCCATAGGTTGCTCCTGCCCTATCCTATCGCAAATTGGCAAAGATTGCCAATCATTCGAAGGCTTCACAGGCATGCCTCGCCATCGCAACAATCCCCTTTAACGCCCGTAAAATCCCCTTATGCTCCTGCCCAGCAAGGGAGATTCAATCATATGCGCCACGCGCTCACGGCCTTTCTGGCCGCTGTCAGCTTTTCGTCCATCGCCGTCGCCCAAACCCCGGCTGCGCCGCCGCCGGCTCAGCCGGCCATGGTCCAGCCTACCCCAACGCCGCAGAGCGAACTGCCCGGCCTGATCGCCAGGGACATGGAGGGGCTGATGACCCTCTATCGCGATCTGCACGCCAATCCCGAACTTTCGCTGCAGGAGGTGAACACTGCCGCCAAGCTGGCCAAGCGCCTGAAAGCGATGAAGTTCGACGTGACCGAGAAGGTCGGCGGCACCGGCGTCGTCGCGGTGATGAAGAACGGCTCCGGCCCCGTGCTGTTGATCCGCGCCGACATGGACGGCCTGCCGGTGGTCGAGCAGACCGGCCTCGATTTCGCGTCCAAGGTCCGCACCAAGACGCCCGAGGGGGTCGAGACCGGCGTGATGCACGCCTGCGGCCATGACACCCACATGACCGCCTTCATCGAGACCGCCAAGCTGCTGTCGTCCAGCAAGGACAAGTGGAAGGGCACGCTGGTGATGATCCTCCAGCCGGCCGAGGAAGTGGGCAAGGGCGCCCGCGACATGCTGGAGGACGGGCTCTACACCCGCTTCCCGCGCCCGACCCACGCCATCGCCTTCCATGACGCCGCCAATCTCCAGGCCGGCGTCGTCGGCTATACGCCGGGCTATGCCCTCGCCAATGTCGACAGCGTCGATATCGTGGTGAAGGGGCTGGGTGGCCATGGCGCCTATCCGCAGACGACCCGCGACCCGATCGTGCTGGGTTCGCGCATCGTCACCTCGCTGCAGACCCTGGTCAGCCGCGAACAGGATCCGCAGGATCCCGCCGTCGTCACCGTCGGCAGCTTCCAGGCCGGCGCCAAGCACAACATCATCCCCGACCAGGCGCTGCTGCTGCTGACCGTGCGCAGCTATTCGGACGAGACCCGCGCCAAGCTGATCAAGGGGATCGAGCGGATCGCCCGTGGCGAGGCGATTGCGGCGGGTGTGCCCGACGACAAGATGCCGGTCGTCAGCGTCAAGGACGAGTTCACCCCGTCCACCTACAATCCGCCCGAATTTGCCGAACAGATGGGCGCGCTGCTCAAGGGGCATTTCGCCGAGGGCCGCGTGGTCAAGACCCCGGCGGTGATGGGCGGCGAGGATTTCGGCCGCTTCTACCGCGCCGACAAGTCGATCAACAGCTTCATCTTCTGGGTCGGCGGCGTGCCGGCCGACAAGATGGCGGCGGCCGAGGCCGGCCAGATCACCCTGCCCTCGCTGCATAGTCCATTCTGGGCGCCGGAGGCCGACAAGGTGATCGCCACCGCCAGCGAGGCGATGACCGTCCTCGCCATGGATATCCTGAAGAAGGATTGAGCTTATGCGCTGGCCGCGCAGCGGCGCCGATGCATGTCCATCAGCGCCAGCGCGGTCAGCGCCACGCCCAGGCCCAGGATCATGTCGATCAGATAATGGGTGCCCTCGACCGGCGTCGACAGCAGCATCGCCGCATTGAGCACGACGATCGGCCAGCGCAGCGCCGCGATCCGCCACCCCGCCGCGATATACAGCACCGCCGCCGCCGTATGGAAGCTGGGCGCCGACACGATCCCGCGCAACTGCCCCAGATCGATGGCATGGACCGCATGCGTCCGCAGCGCCGGGATCAGCCCCTGCTGCCACAGCTCGCTTTCGGGCATGTAGTGGATCGGTTCGTGCCACAGATAAGAGAATGGCCCGACCGCCGGCATCAGGCTGAACAGGATCAGGGTGATGACCGCCGCCAGCCAGAAGGTGGCGATGAAACGCCAGGCCCGTTCCTGCTCGCCCGCCCGCGCCATGCACCATAGCAGTAGGGCCGGCGTCACATAGATGCTGCGATAGGCGGCCGTTTCCAGGAATTGGAGTGTCCGGTGCGACGCCGTCAGCCGATACCAATGGAGCCAGTCGAACCCCAGTGCTTCGTCGATGCGCTGCAAGGTCGCGTCGGCATAGCCATGGGTCAACGCCGCCACGGGATAGCTGGCCGCCGCGCCCATGACCGAGATCAGCGTGAACAGGCCGACATAGGTGGCAAATGGCGCCACCACCCCGGCATGGCGCCAGCCGCTGCGCGGCAGGCCGAAGCGCAGCGCCAGCAACAGCGCCGCCGCCGCGCCATAGGCGATGCTGCTCACCTGCCAGAAATCGATACGCAGGCCTGCCATGTCCAGCAGCAGGGCGAGCAGCAGCATGCTCACGCCCAGCGCCGTCAGGAAATGCCGCCGGATCGCCAATGGTCGCGTGACAATCGGCACCCGACGCGCCGTCTGCGCGGCAACAGGCTCAGCCAGGGGCCAGGAGGTTTCGATCGACGGCATCACGCATATGTCCGGGAAGAAAGGCGGAAAGGCCGCCCTTCCGCCTCCCGTGCTTAAGCTGCGATGAACCGTTGCATGGCGCCCCTGTCAGGGCTGCAGCAGCCAGCCCGCGCCACCGCCCAGCGCGATGATCGCCGGCATGCTCCAGCGCCCCTTGATCCGCCAGGCGCAGAGCGCGCCGACCAGCAGGATCAGGCCCGCCGCCCAGAGCCGGTCTGCCCGCATCGCCGCCGCCCAGCCCAGTTGCACCAGCGTTGCCGCGATCACCCCGACCACGGCCGCTGCGACCCCGGCCAGCAGATGGTGGAGCGCCGGATTTTCGACCAGCGCCTCCAGCCGCTCATAGAAGATCAGGGAAAAGGCGAAGGCTGGCAGGAACATGCCCGCCGTGATCGCCAGCGCGCCGCCCAGCCCTCCGGCCATATAGCCGGCAAAGGTCGCGAAGATGACCAGCGGCGCCGGCAATATCCCGGCCAGCGCCACCCCGTCGAGAAACAGTCCGTCCGACAGCCAGCCGCGCCCGACCGTATCGCCGCGCACATAGGGAATGGCGGTGTAGGCGCCGCCAAAGGTGAGCAGCCCACCCTTCAGCCCGGCGATGAACAACAGCAGCATGTCGGGCCGCGCTGCGCCAGCCACCGTCGGGATCGGCGCAACCGCCACTGTCCCCTTGTGCAGCAACAACGCCAGCATGACCGCCCCGACCAGCACTGCGCCGATGACCATGAGCCGGGCGCGAAAGGCATGGACCAGCCCCGCCGCCAGCAACGGGATCCAGAAGGGCGTGCCGAGCAAAGTCGCGGCAAAGGCACCGATCGCCAGCGCCCAAAGCAGCCGATCCTCCAGCACATGGCCGCCAATCCGCTGCACCGCGCGCGCGATGATCGCCAGCACCACCAACTGGATGCCGAACAGCACCGGCAGCGCCCAGCCCGCGCCGGCGATCCAGTCGCGATAGAGCCAGGCGGCGACCAGCATCAGCATCAGACCGGGCAGCATGAAGCCCAGCCCCGCCAGCACCCCGCCGATCCGCCCGCGCGCCATCATGCCCATATGGACGCATAGTTCATGGGCTTCAGGCCCCGGCAATATCTGCATCACTGCCAGCAAGCGGTTGAAGCGTGGCCCGGACAGCCAGCGTTCCTCCTCCACCAAGGTCTGACGCAGCATCGCGATCTGCGCGACCGGCCCGCCAAAGGCCAGGCAGCCAAAGCGCAGGAATTTCAGGAACAGCGGGAAAAGGCGGATCGGCGGCGGACCATCATCCAGTGTCGTCATCGTCATCGGCTCCTGCCGCAGGCGCGGCCTATGGAGCGGAACTTGGACGATCATCGCCTGAACGGGCGCCCGCACGGCCCGTTGGCGCTCATCATAGCATCGCGCGCCGCGAAGAAAAGAGGCGGCGCAACAGGATGGAGCGGCCTTTCAGCCGCCCCTCCCGAACGGACGATCAGGCGCCGAAACCGCCGTCGATCGTGTGCATGGCACCGGTGATGATGCCGGCTTCCGGTCCTGCCAGATAGGCGGCCAGCCCGGCAATTTCCTCGCCCGTGGCATGGCGCTTGATCGCCATGAAGCCGTGCATGGTGGCGCTCATCGGGCCATCGGCCGGGTTCATGTCGGTATTGGTCGGGCCGGGCTGGATGATGTTGACGGTGATGCCGCGCGCGCCGAAGTCGCGGGCCAGGCCACGGGCCATGCCCTGCAGCGCCGACTTGGTCAGGGCATAGGCCGCGCCGCCCTCGAACGGCATGCGGTCGCCATTGACCGAACCGATGACGATGATGCGGCCGCCAGCATTCATCTGCCGCGCCGCCTCGACCGCCGCATGATAGGGCGCACGGACATTGATATCGATCATCCGGTCGACCGCATCGGCGTCCAGCGTCAGCGGATCGCCCAGCACCAGCGTGCCGGCATTGACGACCAGCACGTCGAGCGCGCCCTCGCCCGCCACCACGTCGATCACCGCCTGGCGATCGGCCGCATCGGAGCGGATGGCACGGGCGCCGACATCGGCAGCAAGCGCGGTGGCAGCATCCTGCGACCCGGCATAGGTGAAGGCGACATCGGCGCCGTCATCGGCGAAGCGCCGCACGATCGCGGCACCGATACCCCGGCTGCCGCCGAGGACGAGGATTTTCTTGGCAGTGAAATCGGTCATGGGACAATTCCTTGCTAAATTTGTAATGATCGCTATATAAATTATCAATCGCGCCCGTCAAGGATTTTTGTAATGACCATTAAAGAAAAAGCCAAGAGCCGGGGCCGCCCGCGTTCCTTTGACGAGGACGCCGCCCTTTCTGCGGCGCAGGCGCTGTTTCATCACCATGGCTATGATGGTGTCGGTGTCGCCGCGCTGGCGCAGGCGATGGGGATCAATCCGCCCAGCCTCTATGCCGCTTTCGGTGACAAGGCGGCCCTGTTCGACCGGGTGCTGGCGCGCTACGCCCGCGATGCCCTGCCTGTGGACGAGATATTGGCGCCCGGCACGCCGCCGGCCGCCGCGCTTACCGAACTGCTGCGCACCGCCGCCCGCATCTATGCCGCCAACCCGGCCGCGCCGGGCTGCATGGTGCTGGAGGCAGCACGGGGCGCCGACGCCACCGCCGCCGCACAGGCGCGCTGCTGGAAGGACAGGAGCGTCGATCGGGTCCGGGACTATCTGACCCCCGGCCATCCCGAGCAGGCGCTGCCGGTCGCCGACTATATGGTGGCGGTAATGTCCGGCCTGTCGTCCGATGCCCGCGACGGCAAGCCGGTCGAGCGGCTGCTCGCGATCGCTGACATGGCCGGCCTCGCGCTGAAAGCGGCCCTGGCCCAACCCTGACCTATTGCGGCCGATGCCCCTTGCGCCATTTGGTGAACAGATGGCGCGCCAGCATCAGCGGCGGCATGCGCAGCCAGTGAGACCGCACGAAGAAGGCGAACACCAGCGCTTTACGCGTCTCCTGCCCCCAGCCATTGCGCGCCAGCAGCCGCGCCCGCACCAGCCGGTCCCACAGGGTCAGCCGCCCGCCCGCGCCATAGATCGCCGCCGCCAGTCGCTGCGCCTGCCGCACATGAGGAGCGATGCCGTGCCGCGCCGCCCGCACTTTCAGCGCCTCGGGATCGACATCAGCCAGCAGACAGTGAATGTCCCACAGGTTGCGCAGACCGCCCTGCAGGTCACCGTCGGCCAGCAGATGGGCGACAGCATGACAGACCCGGTCCTCAGCCGACAGCATATATAATCCATCGGTTATCAGGGCCGCATCCGCCATCATCGCGGCCGCATCCGGCGTAGGCCGCGCCGTCAGCGGCAGCACGGTATGATGCACGTCGATCATCCGGTCGCGCTCGGTGTGGATCATCGGCGGCAGCTCATGCATCCACTGCCGATAATAGGCGTCGTCATAGGGGTCTTCCTTGACCCATTCCCAGCCGGCCGCAATCAGCGCATCGGCCGCCGCATCGATCCGGTCGCGCGGCACCAATATGTCGAGGTCACCGATGAAGCGCCCCCGCCCCGCCGGCAGGCCCGCCGCCGCATAGGCAGTCCCCTTGAGCAGGATCACCGGCAGGCCGATCGGCGCCAGCGCCGCCCGCGCGCGGTCCGCCTCCCATATTGCCTGCCGCGCTTCCCGCGCCGCATCGGCCTTTGCATCCGTCAGGATCGGCCGCACCGCATCGGGCACGGCCTGCCCCTCCAGCCGGAAGGCGAGCGTGCCGATCAGCCGCTCCGCCCGCGCCATCGCGATCAGGCTGTTCCAGCCGGCCACGTCCAGCCGCGCCGCCGTCGCCGGATCGCGCAAGGCCCCGACCAGCAGCGCAGCGCTCATGCGATCTCGCTCCACAGCCGGTCGACCATGGCGATCGCCGCCTCGCCCGAGGGGAAGTCGATCGCCCGCGCCGGCACCTGCGCCACGAAGCGCGTCAGTGCGGCGAACGCCGGTTCGCCGAGCGCCACATAATTGGTCGATGCCTGGGTCAGGCGCATGAACACCTCCCCCTGCCCCACCGGCCGTTCCGCCGGCCCCGAACCGAAGCGGGGGAACAGCAACAGCGCCGGCATCCCGCCCTCGCCCATCCGCGCCACAGCATCGGCGCGCGGCACCATATGGCGAATGTCGCCCTTGGCCGTCGCGCCCAGCAGCGGCCCCATGCGCGCCGCCGGCACCTCGCCCGCGATCACGTCGATCGCCTTGTTCTTGAGCGACACCAGCCGGGGAAAGGGCAATATCGCCCCGCTGTCGAGATCGAGCAGCGCAAACTCGTCCCCCATCAGACGCCAGCCGCGCTCGCCCAGTTGCGCCGCCAGCGTCGACTTGCCCGATCCGGACTCGCCAGTCATCACCAACACCCGCCCGTCCTTCTCGACGCTCGACGCATGGAGCAGCAGATGCCGGCGCCAGCCCAGCGCCATCTGCAGGTTCATCCCCATTTCCGCTGCCAGCAGCCCATGCGCCAGGCTCATCGGCGCCGCGTCGGCCAGGCCATGGTCGCCGGTGATGAAGATGGACGGCCGCACCCAGCGCCGGACAGCGCTGGTCGGCTGCAACCGCACGGTGAAATCGGCGATCGCGCCATCGACGTCGGGATAATCGGCGTAAAGGCGCTTCAACTGGTCGATCGGCTGCGCCCAGGCGGAACCGATGCGGAAGGTCGCCGGGCCGATGCGCAGGGTCAGGCTGTGCCTCATGCCGGCCGCACCAGTCCGATCCGGTTGAGATAGGCGAGATGCTGGCCGATCTCGCCCACCACATCGCCCTCGCCCAGATCATAGAGCAGGGCCAGCCGATCGCGCAGCATCGTCGCGCTCGCCGGCAGGCCGTCGGCCATGGCGTCCAATATCTCGGGCACCGGGCTGATCACCATATGGGTCTGGCCCGACGGGCGATGATAGAGCAGGACGATATCATCCAGCGGCCGGACGATGATCGCCTCCGCCCCTTCACGACGATAAACTTCTTCCCTGACCACGCGTCCGGCACCTCCATGGCTCCCCTCTTGCCCTAAAGCCAAAAGGGTAGCCAAGTGCCTAACGCATCAGGGAAAGGCCTGCAGCGCCACGCCGACCGGAAGCTCCCGCGCGCCGACCGTCATCAGCGCGCGCATATAGGTGTCGAGCGCCCGGTCCAGCCCATGTTCGCGCACCGCCTGCGCCAGTTGCTCGGGCGGCGCGGGATGGGCCAGCGCCCACTCGATCGCACGGGCAAAGCGATCGACATGGCCGACCGGCACCGGCGGATGCTGGCCGGCGGCGGCCAGCAGCGGATGGATATTGCGGGTGCAATCGGTCGCCACCACGCCCGCGCCACAGCCCAGCGCCTCGATCATCGTGCCGGCCAGCCCTTCCCAGCAGGACGGCTGCAACAGCAGGTCCGCCTCGGCAAACAGGCTGGCCATGCGGTGCGGACAATCGACGAAGCCCAGAAACTCGACCCGGTCCGACAGGCCCAGCCGCGCGCATTGCGCTTCCAACTGCGCGCGCAGCGGTCCCTGCCCGACGATGCGCAGCCGCCAGTCGCGGCCCCGCAATTGCGCCAGCGCGGCAAGCGCGGTCGCCTGGTCCTTCTGCGGCGCCAGCCGCCCGACCATCAGCAATTGCGCCGGGCGCTGCGGGCAACAGGCGGTGCCGCGATCGTTGCAGGCCTGTTCCATCAGCCGGGTGACGGTGGGACGCGGCATCAGCCGCACGTCGCGACCGCCCAACGGCCCTTCCTCGGCCAGCAAATGCCGGTCGGTCTCGCCCATGACGATGGTCATGCTGCAGGCCCTGGCAATCGCGCGAAACCGGGTCTTGCGCGCCCAGGCGGACAGGCCCTGCTGCCCCGGCCGGACGATCGGGTTGGAAATGCGGCCAACCGCACGGGTCTGGGTGCCCAGCGTCGCGGCGGCGACCAGCATGTTGCTCTGGTTGCCGGCCGAATAGACGACATCGGGCCGATGGCGCCGCACCATCGCGGCCAGCGGCAGGAATTGCGCGATCATCGACAGCCGCCGGACCCAGCGCGGCGCACAGACACGGCGAACCGTCAGCGCCGGGTCGATCATCCCGGCCAGCGGCCCGTCCAGATGCGCCAGCCATAATTCGACCCGCAGGCCGCGCCGATGGAGATGGTTGGCAAGCTGGATCGCGACCCGGTCGAGCCCCCCGTCACCGGGGCGATAGAGATAGACGACCGCGAATGGAGATTGTGCCGCCACCTGGCGTGCATGGAACATGGTGTCGCCCTTGCGCTCGACGGAACTGTCGATGCTTCGACGCCGTCAACGCGGGCGACCCGTAATCGGTTCTTTCAGTTCAACGCAGCTTTGGGGCTTAGCGTGGCATTTGCAGCGATGCGAAACAGGTGAAGCCGCTCTGTCCCGACTGCAACCGACGGATATAATTCAGATAGGCCTGATTCTGCTCATAGCTGGTGCCCGGCAGCGGCCGGCCGCGCAGCGCCTGCTTGACCTGCTCGCCGGTATAGGTGCGCCCCGTCGCCGGATAGGCACCCGGCGTTCCCGCCGGCACCATCTGGCCATTGGGCGCGATATAATTGCCCGACCGCGACGGATCAGGCACGGGGATGGTGCAGTTGAGAACAGACGCCGCCGTATTGGCCAGCGCCGGGCGGATCGACACGATCGCCGATGCCGCAACCGCGCCGCCCATCAGCAACTGGCGCCGCGAAGGGACGGCCAGATCGGGCGCTACGGCTTCGTTCGCCGCCTTTTCAGGCTCCACGCTTTCCGGTCCGGGGATGGGCTCGCTCATGTCACAATGTTCCGCTATCGCGCTTGCCAAAGCGTAAATATTGGGCGCTATTCTCTGTAGCCATCGCAGCAAATGCGCGCAAAATCCAGCACGGTAACCATGAATCGACTGACAATTTCTCAGATTACGGCCTCGCTGGCCGTGCTTTTACTCGGCACCGGTGGCGCGCTGATTCTCGGCGGATCGCCGCTCGCCATCGCCCTGCCGGTGCTCGCCGGCCTGATCGTGCTGGTCATCACGGCCGAAGGCGTGCCGGTCGGCCGCGACGTGCCGACGATCGCGCTCGATGCGCCCGACCTGTTCGCCCATCCCGATTTTCCCGGCCTGCTGGAAGCCATTTCCGATCCGCTGATGCTGGTCGAGCGGGGCCGCATCGTCCATGCCAACCAGGCCGCCAAACGCCTGCTCGGCAGCCATATCGAGGGGGAGGATGCGCGCATCGCGATCCGCCACCCCGCCGCCGCCGAGCGACTGGCCAGCGTTGCCCCACTCGCCGAACCGGTGATGATCGAACTGGTGGGCCTGGGCACGCGCGAACAGCGCTGGCAGATGCGCATCGCGTCGGTCGGGGCGGTCGGCGACATGCGCCGCCTCGTCCATCTGGTCGACCATAGCGGCACCTATGCGGCCGAGCGGATGCGCGTCGATTTCGTCGCCAATGCCAGCCATGAACTGCGCACCCCGCTGGCCGGCATATTGGGCTTCATCGAGACGCTGGCCGACCCGGAACTGGGCAAGGATGTCGAAACCCGCAAGCGCTTCCTCAAGATCATGGACGGCGAAGCGCGCCGGATGCAGCGGCTGATCGACGATCTCATCTCATTGAGCCGGATCGAGGCGGAGAAATATCGCCTGCCCGAAGCCGCGGTCGACCTGTCGGAACTGACCGCCGAAGTGGTCGGCGTGTTCCGCACCAGCAATGGCGATCGCGGCCGTGAGGTGGAGATGGAGATCACCCCCGGTCTGCCCGCGATCCAGGGCGACCGCGCCCAATTGTCGCAGCTCATCCACAACCTCGTCGGCAATTCGGTCAAATATGGCCGGCCGGGCACGCCGATCCATGTCACCCTGGGCGAAGGGCCCAGCGGCATGGTGCGCCTGTCGGTCGCGGACGAAGGCGAAGGCATCGGCCCCGATCACCTCCCTCGCCTGACCGAACGATTCTATCGCGTCGATTCGGGCCGCAGCCGGGCGATGGGCGGCACGGGTCTGGGCCTGGCCATCGTCAAACATATTGTCGAACGGCATCGTGGCCGGCTGGATATTTCCAGCGTCCTTGGAAAAGGCACCAATGTCAGCATCTTGCTGCCCGGCGCCCCGGCCGACGACACCGCGACCAAGACCAGGGCGTAAGAAAATTTCACTCCGAAGACGCGATCCGGCCCCTGTGTCATGAAAATGCAATCTGACTGTCACAAAGGCGCGATGGTCCGCGGCTAGGCGCCTCCCTGAGGGGCGCGACATTGCGAATCGCGGCCTGTTAGTTGGAGGTTTCCGTGAAGCAATTCGCCCTTTTCGCCGCGACCGCTGTGGCCGCTCTTTCGCTTGCCGGCTGCGGCGACCAGTCGGGCGGCGGCGCTGGCGCGACCCGTGACCAGATCCGCGCGGTCGGTTCCTCCACCGTCTATCCCTTCGCCACTGCGGTCGCCGAACTGTTCGTGCAGGGCAATCCCGGCATGAAGTCGCCGATCATCGAATCGACCGGCACCGGCGGCGGCATGAAGCTGTTCTGCGCCGGCGTCGGCGCCCAGCATCCCGACATTGCCGACGCCTCGCGCCGCATGAAGAAGGCCGAGTTCGATCAGTGCCAGAGCAATGGCGTGAAGGACATCATCGAGATTCAGGTCGGCGTCGACGGCCTTGCCTTCGCCGAGAGCAAGCAGGGCCCCGGCCTCAAGCTCACCCCCAAGATCGTCTATGAGGCGCTGGCCGCCAATCCCTATGGCAAGGGCCCGAACAAGGCCCAGACCTGGAAGGATGTCGACCCCAGCCTGCCCGCCATCGCCATCTCGGTGTTCGGTCCGCCCTCGACCAGCGGCACCCGCGACTCGCTCGCCGAACTGATCCTGACCAAGGGTTGCGAGACCGACCCGGCGATGGAAGAACTCAAGAAGAAGAGCGAGGACGAGTTCAAGGCCACCTGCACCCGCGTGCGCGAGGATGGCAAATATGTGGACTCGGGCGAGAATGACAATCTGATCGTCCAGAAGCTGGGCGCCAACCCGAACGCCGTCGGCGTCTTTGGCTACAGCTTCCTGGAAGAGAATAAGGACACGCTGAAGGACGTGCCGATCAACGGCATCGAAGCCAGCTACGAGACCGTCTCGACCGGCCAATATCCCGGCGCCCGCCCGCTCTACATCTATGTGAAGAAGGCGCATATGCAGGCAATCCGTGGCCTGCAGGGCTTCCTCGATACCTTCGCCGCCAACTGGAACCCCGACGGCGCGCTGACCAAGCGCGGCATGGTCGCGGCGCCGGAAGACGTGCGCAAGAAGAGCGCGGAAATCGTCAAGTCGCTCAGCGTCCTCGACGGTTCGCAGCTGAAGTAAGGGCATCATGACCGGTCCTGCAATCCTCCTGCTGCTGGCGGGCCTGGGCGCGATCGCCTGGGTCAGCGCCCGCGCCCGTGCGCTGCGCCTTGCCGGCGTGGCGCGCGCCAGCGGCCGCCGCGACGCGGTACACAGCCTGCCCGGCTATCATGGCTGGTATGTCGCGCTGTGGACGCTAATCCCGGCCGGCATCTTCCTGGCGGTCTGGGCCAATGTCTCGCCCGGCCTCGTCACCCAGTCGGTCCTGGCCGATCCGGCGGCGCAGAGCCTGCCGATGGACGGCTTCTCCCGCTCCGCCATCCTGGGCGAGGCACGGGCGATCGCCACCGGTGCGCAGGCCGGCGCCTTCAACCCGGCCGCCAATGCGCTGGTCGAACCCTATCGCACCGCGCTCAGCCATTATGGCATTGCCGGCGCGGTGCTGGCGCTGGTGCTCGCCTTTGCCGGCGGCGCCTATGCCTTCACCCGCGTCCGTCCGGACTTCCGCGCTCGCACACGGGTCGAGCGACTGGTCATGGCGACGCTGCTGATCGCCTCGCTGATCGCGATCATCACCACGCTCGGCATCGTCGCCTCGCTCTTGTGGGAAAGCTTCCGCTTCTTCTCCATGGTGAACCCGATCGACTTCCTGTTCGGCACCAAATGGAGCCCGCAGTCGGCCGCCATGGGCTATGGCAATGAGGATGCGTTCGGCGCGGTGCCGCTCTTCTGGGGCACGATCTTCATCGGCGCGATCATCGCCATGATCGTCGCCATCCCGCTCGGCCTGATGAGCGCCATCTATCTCACCCAATATGCCAGCCCCACGGTGCGCAAATGGATGAAGCCGACGCTGGAGATGCTCGCGGGCGTGCCCACGGTCGTCTATGGCTATTTCGCCGCGCTCACCATTGCGCCGGCCCTGCGCGACTTTGCGGTGATGATCGGCATCCATGGCGCCTCTTCGGAAAGCGCGCTGGCCGCCGGCCTCGTCATGGGCGTGATGATCATCCCGTTCGTCTCCTCCATGGCCGATGACAGCATCGCCGCCGTGCCGCAGTCGATGCGCGACGGCAGCCTGGCGATGGGCGCCACCACCAGCGAGACGATCAGCCGCGTGCTGATCCCCGCCGCCCTGCCCGGTGTCGTCGGCGGCGTGCTGCTCGCCGTCAGCCGCGCCATCGGCGAGACGATGATCGTGGTGATGGCGGCTGGCCTGGCTGCCAACCTCACCCTCAACCCCTTTGCCAGCGTGACCACGGTGACGACCCAGATCGTCCAGTTGCTGACCGGCGACCAGGAATTTGACAGCGCCAAGACGCTTGCCGCCTTCGCGCTCGGCCTGGTGCTGTTCATCGTCACCCTGCTGCTCAACATCGTGGCCCTGCGGGTCGTGAAGAAATATCGCGAGGCTTACGAATAATGAGCGCCGAACGCCTCCCCACCGACTGGAAGTCGGACGCCATGCGCAAGCGGATCGCCCGGCGCTATGCCGCCGAGCGCCGCTTCAAGGCCGCCGGCATGGCCGCCGTGCTGCTCAGCGCCGCCTTCCTTGCCTTCCTGCTCTTCACCATGGTCGGCAATGGCATGCGCGGTTTCACCCGCACGGAAATCGCCCTAAAGGTCGATTTCCCGGCCTCGCCGCTGCTGCTCGATCCGGCCAACATCACCGATGAAGCGCTGGCCAACGCCAATCTGCCGATGGTGACAAGCACCGTCGCGCAAAAGGCATTGGGCAAGGATGCCGACGCGATGATCTCGCCGAGCGCCTGGATTGCCATCCGCGACGCGATCAAGGCCGATCCCAAAATCCTCGCCCGCACCGAAACGATCGACGTGCCCGCCGCGACCGCGATCGACCTCGCCGCCAAGAGCAAGGGATCGCCCGAGGCCGAGGCGCAGGTCGCGCGCCTGCGTCAGGCCGGCCTGCTCGCCACCGGTATCAACTGGGGCTTCCTGACCGCCAGCGACGGCACCGATCCGACCCAGGTCGGCATCTGGGGCGCGTTCAAGGGGTCGCTGCTGACCATGTTGGTGACGCTGGTGCTCAGCTTCCCGATCGGCGTCGCCACGGCGCTCTATCTGGAGGAATATGCCCGCAAGAGCTGGTGGACCGACATCATCGAAGTGTCGATCAACAATCTCGCGGCCGTGCCCTCGATCATCTTCGGCCTGCTCGGCCTGTCGATCTTCCTCAACCTGCTGCACCTGCCCCGCTCGGCCGCGCTGGTCGGCGGCATGACCCTGGCGCTGATGACCATGCCGGTCATCGTCATCGCCGGCCGCAATGCGATCAAGTCGGTGCCGCCCAGCATCCGCGACGCCGCGCTCGGCATCGGCGCCTCGCCGGTCCAGGTCGTGTTCCAGCATGTGCTGCCGCTGGCCCTGCCCGGCATCCTGACCGGCACGATCATCGGCATGGCCCGCGCGCTCGGCGAAACCGCGCCATTGCTGATGATCGGCATGCGTGCCTTCATCGCCACGCCGCCCGGCGGCATCGTCGATCCGGCCACCGTGCTGCCGGTGCAGATCTTCCTCTGGTCCGATGAAGTCTCCAAGGGCTTCGTCGAAAAGACCTCGGCCGCGATCATCGTCCTGCTGGCTTTCCTGCTCGCGATGAACGGCCTCGCCATCTACCTGCGCAACAAGTTTGAAAAACGGTGGTAATCACACCCATGACCGAAGAACAGCAAAGCCTGGCCGTGGCCAATCCGAAGATGACGGCACGTGACGTCAAGGTCTTCTATGGCGAGAAACAGGCGATCAAGGGCGTGTCGATCGATGTCGACATGGACCATGTCACCGCCTTCATCGGCCCGTCGGGCTGCGGCAAGTCGACCTTCCTGCGGACCCTCAATCGCATGAACGACACCGTCGCCTCGGCGCGGGTCGAAGGCACGATCACGCTCGACGGCGAAGATATCTACGCCCCCTCGATGGACGTGGTGCAACTGCGCGCGCGGGTCGGCATGGTGTTCCAGAAGCCCAATCCCTTCCCCAAGTCGATCTACGAGAATATCGCCTATGGCCCCCGCATCCACGGCCTGGCCGCGGGCAAGGCTGACATGGACGTGATCGTCGAAAAGTCGCTGCGTCGCGCCGGCCTATGGGACGAGGTCAAGGATCGCCTCAATGACAGCGGCACCGCCCTGTCGGGTGGTCAGCAGCAACGTCTGTGCATCGGCCGCGCCATTGCGGTCGAACCCGAAGTCATCCTGATGGACGAACCCTGCTCGGCGCTCGACCCGATCGCCACCGCCAAGATCGAGGAACTGATCCACGAACTGCGCGGCCGCTATGGCATCGTCATCGTCACCCACAATATGCAGCAGGCCGCGCGCGTGTCGCAGCGCACCGCCTTCTTCCACCTGGGCGAACTGGTCGAATATGGCGTGACGAGCGACATCTTCACCAACCCGCGCCAGGAGCGGACCAAGGACTATATCACCGGTCGCTACGGCTGATCCCGCGCGCTTTCGAGCCAGATGCTTGCATCTGGCGGCTTGGAAAGCGCGCCACTTGAGATTCCGGCATCGATCCCTGCAGGATCGATGCCTGCGGAGAGAAGAAACATGGCTGAACATACGATCAAGGCATTTGACGAGGAAATCGACCGGCTGCGTGGCCTGATCGCCGAAATGGGCGGTCGCGCCGAAGCGGCGATCGAGAATGCGATGCTGGCGCTCCAGCGCCAGGACCAGCGTCTCGCCGCCGAAGTCGTCGCCGACGACAAGCGCATCGACGCGCTGGAAGCGGAAGTCGAGAAGCTGGTGGTGCAGATCATCGCCCTGCGCGCGCCCATGGCCAACGACCTGCGCGACGTGATCGCCGCACTGAAGATCGTCAGCGTGGTCGAACGGATCGGCGACTATGCCAAGAATATCGCCAAGCGCGTGCCGCTGATCGCCGCCAACCAGCATAAGCTGGAACCGGTGTCGCTGCTGCCCTCCATGGGCCAGGTCGCGGCCGAGATGGTGCATGACGTGCTCAACGCCTTCGCCGCGCGCGACGCCGAACTGGCGCTGGCGGTGGTGGAGCGCGACCAGGTGGTCGACGATTTCTACGACAGCGTGTTCCGCACGCTGGTGACCTACATGGTCGAAAATCCCAAGACGATCAGCGAGTGCGCGCACCTGCTGTTCATCGCCAAGAATATCGAACGCATCGGCGACCATGCGACCAATGTCGCGGAAATGGTCTATTATGCCGCAACGGGCCAGACCCTGCCCGAACGCGAACGCGGCGGCACCCAGCAGCAGGAGAATTGAGGCATGGCGCGGGCGAAGATGCTGTTGGTGGAGGATGACGCGGCGCTCGCCGAACTGCTCATCTGGCATTTCAAGCGTGAGGATTTCGAGGTCGCCCATACCGTCGATGGCGAGGAAGCGCTGCTGATGGCGCAGGAAAACACGCCCGATATCGTCCTGCTCGACTGGATGGTCGAAAGCCTGTCGGGGATCGAGGTCTGCCGTCGCCTCCGCCGCATGAACGGCACCGCCAATGTGCCGATCATCATGCTGACCGCGCGCGGCGAGGAAGAGGATCGCGTCCGCGGCCTGGAAACCGGCGCCGACGATTATGTCACCAAGCCCTTCTCGCCCCGCGAGCTCGTCGCCCGCGTCGGCGCGGTGCTGCGCCGCGTGCGTCCGGCACTGGCCGGCGAGACGCTGACCTTCGCCGATGTCGAGATGGACACGGTCGGCCACAAGGTCCGTCGCGGCGGCCAGGTCATCCCGCTCGGCCCCACCGAATTCCGCCTGCTCAAGCATTTCCTGGAGCATCCCGGCTGGGTCTTTTCGCGCGAACGTCTGCTCGACAGCGTCTGGGGCCAGGACAGCGACATCGAACTGCGCACCGTCGACGTTCATATCCGCCGCCTGCGCAAGGCGATCAATGTCGACGGCCGCCACGACATCATCCGCACCGTCCGCTCGGCCGGCTATGCGCTGGACACCGACGGCCTGAACTGATCGTCGCCCCGCACATGCGGACAAGAAAAAACCTCCCCGGCAAGATGTGCCGGGGAGGTTTTTCTATTTCGGCAATGAGCCGCGATCAGGCCGCGCGGCGGGCCTTGTTCAGCTTCTTGAGCAGCATGTCGCGCTTCAGGCGCGACAGATGGTCGATGAACAGCACGCCTTCGAGATGGTCCATCTCATGCTGCAGGCAGGTGGCGAGCAGCCCTTCCAGCTGCTCCTCATGGATGCGGCCGTCGCGGTCCATCCAGCTCGCGCGGATCACCGCCGGGCGCTCCACCTCGGCAAACTGGTCGGGCACCGACAGACAGCCTTCATTATAGACCGACTGCTCGTCCGATTCCTTCAGGATTTCCGGATTGATGAACACCATCGGCTTCTTGACCGGCGGCGCGCCTTCCTCATCCGATTCCGGTTCCTGCAGATCCATCACCAGGATGCGCTTGGGCACGCCCACCTGGATCGCGGCCAGGCCGATGCCCGGCGCGTCATACATGGTTTCGAACATGTCGTCTATCAGACGCTGCAGATCGTCGTCGATCGCCTCTACGGGGGTCGATATGGTACGCAGGCGCGGATCGGGCGCCTCAAGGATCGGAAGAATGGCCATGGCGAAAACATAGGCGGAACGGGGGAAAATTTCAAGCGACACGGGCGCTGGCCCACGCGCCGCTTGCCGCCCCGCCCGGCGGGGTCTAGGCGAAGGGGCGTGACCAACGAAACCGCACAGCAGCGCCGCTACAAATCCTTCGAGGATACCCACCAGATGCTGATCGAACTGGCGGTCGGGCTGATCGCCGATCGCGGCATCGATGCGCTGTCCCTGTCCGCCCTCGCCCGCGCCGCCGGGGTCAACCGCACCACCATCTATTATCATTTCACCGATCGTGACGCGCTGGTCGCGGCGGTGAAGCTCTGGTCCTCGCAGCAGATCGTCGCCGCCTTCCGCCCGGAACTGCCGCGCCAGGCGCGGATCGACTATGTCACCCGCTTCGTGCTCGACAATCCCGCCATCATGTCGCTGTGGATCGAGGATTTCATCGCGCCCGGCGACATCCGCGCCAGCTATCCGCATTGGGACGCCCTGGTATCGGGCATCGGCACCAGCCTTGCCGCCGCCTTCCCCGACGAGCCGATCGACGCCGAAGTCTATTGCGTGATGCTGCTCACCAGCGCGCTGATCGGCCCGCGCGTCTTTCGCCATCGCGTCGCCCCCGATCTCGACACCGAAGCCACCATCGCCCGCTTCCGCCAGGAACAGCAGCGAGTGTTGCGCCGGGATGGCATCGCCGACGACTGACAACATTTACAACAATAGTGTTGCAAATTCAGGTTGACCCGCTCATGCTGTCGAAAAGACAGACAGCGGAGAGCGATGATGCACGGCGAACGGCCCGGCTTTCAGGGCATGAGCGACGACAGTCTGGCCTGGCTCGGCACCGCGCCGATCCCCGCCGCCCCCTATCATGATCCGGCCTGGTTCGAGCTGGAACGGGAAGCGGTGTTCCGCCGCTCCTGGTTGCAGATCGGCCATGTCTGCGAACTGCCCGACAGCGGCAGCTTCATCCGCCGCGAGATCGAGGCACTCAATGTGTCGCTGCTGATCGTGCGCGGCCGCGAGGGCGAGATTCGCGCCTTCCACAATGTCTGCACCCATCGCGGCACCCAGCTGGTCGAGGAGGAAAGCGGCAGGCGCGGCACCTTCTCCTGCCCCTATCATCGCTGGTCGTTCGGCACCGATGGCGCGCTGCTCGCCGCCCCCGATTTCGATCGTTTCTTCGTCGACAAGGCCGACTGCGCCCTGCCCCGCGTCGCGCTCGACATCTGCGGCGGGCTGATCTTCGTCCATCTCGGCACGCCGGACAAAGGCCTACGCGACGATCTTGGCCCCTATGCGACCATGCTCGACGGCTTCCCGGCGGCACAGGCCACCACCTTTTCCGAATATGTCTATGAGATCGACGCCAACTGGAAGCTGACCTACGACAATTTCCAGGAAAATTACCATCTCCGCTTCATCCATCCCCGCTCGGGCGCACCCGCCGTGGGCGAGGACAACCCGTTCGGCTATCCGGTGAAGATGGGCTTTCACGGCCCCCACCGCACCCAGACGATCTGGACCAATCCCGATCCCGCGCCCAAACCGGTGCAGGCGCAATCCTTCGGCCGCGCTGCCCGCTTCGCCATGGCCGACGGCACCGCCGGCCCGCATAGCCGCGACTATCTCGCGCTCTTTCCCAATTTCTTCATCCTGGGCTCGCCGGCCCAGCCCTTCTCTCACACCGTCTGGCCGATCGACGCCCGCCGCTCGCGCGGCGTGATCCGCCTCTACTGGAAGGGCGAGGATGACTGCGCCAGCCGCCGCTATGCCCGCGAATATGCGATGGCCAGCGCCCGCGACATCCATGCCGAGGATCGCGACGTGATCGAGGCGGGCCAGCGCGGCCTCAACAGCGGCGCGCTCAAACATATCCATTTCCAGGCGCAGGAGGCGCTTTGCCGCCACCTCTTCACCGCCGTCGACGACCGGGTCCAGGCCTATCGAGCAGAACGGGCTAGCGCTACGCCCCCTCTGCGGGCGGAGGCAATGGCATGACCACGCTCCTCCCCACTGGTTTCGAGGCGCTCGCCCCCTTCGCAGATCATTGGGCGGTCAGCGGCTCAATCGCCCGTGCCGCCCGCCGCGGCGACGCCGACCCCACCCATCGCGCCGCTTTCTTCGCCGCCGCAGCCCCCCTGCTCGACGCCGCCCTCGCCCATCTCGACCGCTACCCGATCGACGCCCTGCCGCCGGCCGAGCAAAGGCTGATGGACATGATGCTGACCCTCGCCCATGTCTCGCTGACCGAAGAGATATTGTGCGACCAGGAGCCCGCCCACGCCCGCCAGCGCCAGCATATGCGCATTACCCGGACCCCGGCAGGCGCCTGAGAGACGCAGGCCGCCCCGTCATCCAAGCGCAGCAAAGCAATGACGGGGATCGGATTTTGACCGCTGACGACCATTCTTTGTCATTCCGTAGGCCTTGTAGTACCCACGAAGGCTCAATTTATGCGGGCTTGCGGGTGTAGATTAGCTCTCCGCCTATCAGGTCCGCAACCGTGCCGACCTCAGCAGAGTAAAAGGAATATTTTCCTCCATCACTCAGCAAGCCTATACCTCCAATGTCTGCATAGTGATCCCATTGAGTAGCCCCTAGTTTTCTAGGTTGCGTTGACAAAAGAGATTCCCAAGCCGGTGAAGTTTTGATTCGAGCCTTCCTTTTAGAAGGGCAAGCATGGATCGCGGCGACCTGAGCGACGCAGAATGGGAATTGATCGGGCCGCTGCTCCCACCCGAGCGTGGCAGGCATGCTCGCCCGGCCGGAGATAACCGGCGCTATCTCAATGGAATGCTGCACGTCCTTCGGGTTGGCTGCCCCTGGCGCGACATGCATGAGCGCTATGGGAAGTGGAACTGGGTCTACGTCCGGTTCCGGCGCTGGGCCGAGCAAGGCGTCTGGGATGCCATGCTGCAAACTCTGGTCGATCTCGGCCTAACCGACGACTGGCAGCACATGATCGACAGCACCACGGTTCGCGGTCATGTCTCGGCCGTGGGCGGAAAAGGGGGGCTTGTGCGCAGGCTTTTGGTCGATCACGCGGCGGCTTTACCTGCAAGGCACGCCCGCTGCGACAATCAAGACCTCCCTCTCGGCTTCTACCTGACGGGCGGGGAGGCTTCCGATTACGGCGGTGTCGATAGCCTCATGGCCATGCCGGTGCCAAAGCCTGCGGCCTTGCTCGCCGACAAGGGCTACGACGGCGACCGTTTCCGCGAGA
Source organism: Sphingobium salicis subsp. salicis (assembly GCF_049472635.1). Taxonomy (NCBI): domain Bacteria; kingdom Pseudomonadati; phylum Pseudomonadota; class Alphaproteobacteria; order Sphingomonadales; family Sphingobiaceae; genus Sphingobium; species Sphingobium salicis. Next base: position 150,054 of record NZ_JAYRCS010000001.1, on the reverse strand, counting down.
ACCTGCTCCTGCACAACATCCTGCCGGTCATCCCGCCGCGTTCGAACCGCAAGGCACCAGAGCATCCCGACTATCGCCGCTATCGCGATCGCAACCGCGTCGAGCGTATGTTCGGCTTCCTCAAACACCAACGCCGCATCGCGACACGCTTCGAGAAAACCACGCTTTCCTACCTCAGCTTCCTCAACATCGCCGCAGCAAGGCTATGGTTGAAGCATTTTGTCAACGCGACCTAGACGTCTTCTGCTTTCAAAATCTGCTGCCGTTCGAACTGTGCGGGGGATAGCATCCTGTTCCTGACCTGCTTGCGGACGAACATCTCGATGTAATCGAACACGTCCTGCCGGGCTTCATCGCGTGTTTTGTAGGTCCAGCGCCGAATGCGCTCACGCTTGAGCGAGGAGAAGAAGCTTTCAGCCACCGCGTTGTCATGGCAGTTGCCACGGCGGCTCATCGAGTGCTCAAGATTGTGAGCCCGGATGAAGGCCGTCCAGTCCATGCTGGTGAACTGCGAGCCCTGATCCGAATGGATCAGCACCCATTGCTTCGGCTTGCGCCGCCATACCGCCATGTGCAGCGCTTGCAGCACCGCATCGGTGGTCTGCCTGCTCTGCATCGACCAGCCCACCACACGGCGGGAATAGAGATCGATCACGACAGCCAGATAAGCAAAGCCCTCCAGAGGGCGGATGTAGGTGATGTCGGTCACCCAGGCCAGTTCGCGCTTCAACTGACGAATCTCGGCATCCTTGCTGGCATCGCCAGACACCACCTGCGCCAGTTGCCGCTTCCAGGCATACAGCGAACGCTGACTGACGCCGAGCCTCTCAGAAACCTCCGCTACCGGATACCCGCGTTCGGTGATCTGGGCTACCGCATCACGCTTGAACTCATCGCTGAAATCGGGCTTCCCCATCGTCGTCTCCTGTCCTCAAAATTAGGATAGAAAGCATCCAGAAATCTAGGTCGCGTTGACAAAATGCTTCAACCATAGCCTTGCTGCGGCGATGTTGAGGAAGCTGAGGTAGGAAAGCGCGGTTTTCTCGAAGCGTGTCGCGATGCGGCGTTGGTGTTTGAGGAAGCCGAACATGCGCTCGACGCGGTTGCGTTCGCGATAGCGGCGATAGTCGGGATGCTCTGGTGCCTTGCGGTTCGAACGCGGCGGGATGACGGGCAGGATGTTGTGCAGGAGCAGGTTCTCGCGGAAACGGTCGCCGTCGTAGCCCTTGTCGGCGAGCAAGGCCGCAGGCTTTGGCACCGGCATGGCCATGAGGCTATCGACACCGCCGTAATCGGAAGCCTCCCCGCCCGTCAGGTAGAAGCCGAGAGGGAGGTCTTGATTGTCGCAGCGGGCGTGGACCTTGCACGTAAAGCCGCCGCGTGATCGACCAAAAGCCTGCGCACAAGCCCCCCTTTTTCGCCCACGGCCGAGACATGACCGCGAACCGTGGTGCTGTCGATCATGTGCTGCCAGTCGTCGGTTAGGCCGAGATCGACCAGAGTTTGCAGCATGGCATCCCAGACGCCTTGCTCGGCCCAGCGCCGGAACCGGACGTAGACCCAGTTCCACTTCCCATAGCGCTCATGCATGTCGCGCCAGGGGCAGCCAACCCGAAGGACGTGCAGCATTCCATTGAGATAGCGCCGGTTATCTCCGGCCGGGCGAGCATGCCTGCCACGCTCGGGTGGGAGCAGCGGCCCGATCAATTCCCATTCTGCGTCGCTCAGGTCGCCGCGATCCATGCTTGCCCTTCCAAAAGGAAGGCTTGAATCAAAACTTCACCGGCTTGGGAATCTCTTTTGTCAACGCAACCTAGGGGCTACTCACATCCAGCATCTGAGGGAAGGTCGGTAATTTCTAAGGACGTCACCTTCATCGGTTCTTTGTTGACAGTGGTGGCCAATGTCCGCCGACCGTTCCGAGCAAGCAGCATGTCGACAAGTTGTTCCTCAGACATAGGATAATCAGCGGCCATCATGTCACATCATAATCCATACCCGTTTATTTGGCTACGTCCGCCATCCACGGTGGGTTCAACGGGCTGCAGCATTTAATATCTTGAGGAATATGGAGTGTCTCGATGAAGCAGCGTCGTCGGATCTATTACACGGCCAGCCAGCGAGCAGAGATATAGCGCGGCTCCAACGAAAACACCAACTGCCTGCTACGGCAATATTTCCCCAGAGGAACCGATCTGTCGCTATACAGCCAGGCCAAGCTGAGTGCCGTTGCACGGCAACTCAACGAACGGCCAAGGAAAACGCTCGAATATCAAACGCCCGCAGAGCGTTTCCAAGCATGTGTTGCCGCCACCCGTTGAACCCACCACCCAATCCATCATCCTCGCAACAAAAAACCCGGCCGCTCCTTGCGGGAGCGCCGGGCCTTTTGCTCGTCCGGGGACGGGTGTCGGGTTTAGCCGACGATTTCTTCGGGCTTGAAGAAATAGGCGATCTCGATCGCGGCATTTTCTTCGCTGTCCGAACCATGGACCGAATTGGCTTCGATCGATTCGGCCAGTTCCTTGCGGATGGTGCCGGCGTCGGCATTGGCCGGGTTGGTGGCGCCCATGATGTCGCGGTTGCGGGTCACGGCATTTTCGCCTTCCAGAACCTGGACGACGACCGGGCCCGAGATCATGAAGGCGACCAGGTCAGCAAAGAAGGGGCGTTCCTTGTGAACGGCATAGAAGCCCTCGGCCTGCTCGCGGCTCATGCGGATGCGCTTGGAAGCGACGACGCGCAGGCCGGCTTCTTCCAGCATCTTGGTGACGGCGCCGGTCAGGTTGCGACGGGTTGCGTCGGGCTTGATGATCGAAAAAGTGCGCGTGACGGCCATGGCCCTCATAACTCCGGATTGTTGGAATAAAGTTGCGCGCCCTTTAGACCGGGCCGGATCACTTCGCAAGAGGGGCGCGAGTGGGCTTCGTAGAAGTCCCTATTTCCGGGCGTTCACGGCCCCTGCACCCATTTGCGGCCTTCCTGCCGCCAGAAGCGCGGGGTCACGCCCTCGCGCTTGCTGAGCGCCCGCCAGCTGGCCCGCGCCCCGTCGATCGTGTCCGCATCGAAGAAATAGAAGGCGCGATCGAAGCCCAGCGCCTCCTCGCGCCATATTCCGTCTGCCAGCGCGATATGCCTGGCGCCATTGGCCGCGACGCAATCCTGCGCCAGCAGCACCGGCTGGGCGGCGTCCACCCCGTCGCCTGCCAGCCCATTGGCCAGGAAGCTTTCGGGTGGCCCCGCCCACAGGCCCGCCGATATGCGGGCCAGCCGTTCCGGCTCGTCGGCCACCACCAGCAGCCGCGCGCCCATGTCCAGGATGCGCGCCGCGATCGCGGGCAGCACCCCTTCCACGGGATCGCGGCTCAGCTGGTAGAAGTCGACCTGCACCGGCTTCAGCGCTCGAACTTGTCGGCCACCAGCTGGTCGATCAGGCGCACGCCATAGCCGGTCGCGCCCTTGTCGGCGGTGGCGCCGGGCTTGTCCGACCAGACCATGCCGGCAATGTCGAGATGCGCCCACTTCACGCCTTCGTTGACGAAGCGCTTGATGAACTGGGCAGCGGTGATCGAGCCGGCGAAGCGCGGACCGATATTCTTCATGTCGGCGATCGGGCTGTCGATCAGCTTGTCATAGGCCTCCGACAGCGGGAAGCGCCACAGCTTCTCGCCACTGGTCTTGCCCGCCGCCAGCAGGTCGTCGGCCAGCGCATCGTCGTTGGCGAACAAGCCGCCATGCTCGCTGCCGAGCGCAATCATCATCGCCCCGGTCAGGGTGGCGAGGTCGATCACCACTTCAGGTTCATAGGTCTTCTGCGCCCAAGTCACCGCGTCGCACAGCACCAGACGGCCTTCGGCGTCGGTGTTCAGCACCTCGATGGTCTGGCCCGACATCGACGTCACGATGTCGCCGGGGCGCTGGGCATTGGCGTCGGGCATATTCTCGACCAGGCCACAGATGCCGACGACACGCGCCTTGGCCTTGCGACCGGCCAGCGCCTTCATGGCACCAGCGACGGCACCGGCGCCGCCCATGTCCCACTTCATGTCTTCCATGCCGGGGCCAGGCTTGAGCGAAATGCCGCCAGTGTCGAAGGTCACACCCTTACCGATGAACACGACCGGCTTTTCGGCGGCCCCATCAGTGCCGTCCCATTCCATCGCCAGCAACCGCGCTTCACGCGCCGACCCCTGCGCCACGCCCAGCAGCGCGCCCATGCCCAGCTCCGTCATCGCCGCGCGGTCCAGCACGGTGATCTTGACGCCCAGTTCGGCCAGATGCTGGCAGCGCGCGACGAAGCTTTCAGGATAGAGGATGTTGGCCGGTTCCGACACCAGTTCGCGGGTGAAGGCAACGCCGGCGGCGACCGCCGACAGCTTGGCCCATTCGGCCTCGGCGCCGGTTGCGACGATCGTCACGGTCGCCAGCGTCGGCTTCGCCTTTTCGGGCTGACGCGTGCGATAGGTGTCGATCCGCCAGCTGCGCAGCAGCGCGCCCAGGCCCAGCCGTGCGGCATCCTCGCCACTGACGCCGGCCGGGAATTCGACCGCTGCGTGGGTGGCGCCGCTGGTCGACAGCTTGGCGGTCAGCGCGCCGCCAGCCCGCTCCAGGTCGGCCGCACTGCCATTGCCGATGCCCAGCAGCAGGACGCGCAGCACTGCGCCGCCTTCCTCGACGAAGCTCTCGACGCTGCCGCCCGCCTCACCGGCGAAGCGCGCGGCGGCGGCGCCGGCGACCAGCGTGGCCGATGCGGTAAGCGGCAGGCTGTCGACAGTCCCCTTCGCCACGGCAAGGACCAACGTGTCGACCTGGGGGCGCGTGGGGCTGAATTGGATGTCCATCTGGGGGCCTTTTCTCTGGAATGCCGTGTCGTTCTTGTTTCAGCCAGATAGTGCGGCTTTGCCGCTCTGCAAAGCCATTCGGCGGATTTCCGCCGTCCCGAATGCGAGCAGCGATTGCGGCGCGGGCCAAGCAGTGCGATAGGCAGGGACCAGAAGTGCCCACAAAGAGGCCCCTACGCTTGCAGATTTCCGTGTTTCCCCTGTCGTTCAAACAGGCGCTGCTTGCCGGCGCTGCCTCGTCCTGCCTGCTCGCGGCGCCGCTGGCCCATGCGCAACAGGCGCCCGAGCCCAAGCTGAACGAGCCCCAGACGCCGATCAGCGCGCCCGACGCGCCAGTGCCCGACAATGACCAGGAAATCGGCTTCGCCGCCGATACGCTGGAATATGACACCAACAGTCAGGTCGTGACCGCCACCGGCAATGTCCAGTTGCTGCGCGACGGCAACCGGCTGCGCGCTGACAAGATCGTGTGGGACCGCAACACCGGCAAGGTCGAGGCACAGGGCGCCGTCTCGGTGATCGATCCCGACGGCAATGTCGCCTATGGTGATCGCTTCGATGTCACCGATACGCTCAAGGATGGCGCGGTCGACAATATATTGCTGGTCCTCCAGAAGGGCGGCCGCATGGCCGCGACCAAGGGCGAGCGGGTCAATGGCGTCTATACGTTGCACCACGCCGCCTATACCGGCTGTCCGGTGGAAGGCAGCGACGGTTGCCCCAAGGAACCGACCTGGCAGATCAACGCGGTCAAGGTCGTCTATGACCCGACCAAGCAGCGCGTCTCCTATACCCGCGCCAATGTCGAGCTGTTCGGCCTGCCGCTGATCCCGGTGCCGGGCCTGTCGCATCCGGTCGGCGACGATGGCGGCAGCGGCCTTCTGGTCCCCAATATCCGTTATGACCGGGTCAACGGCTTCGAGGTCGCGGTCCCCTATTATCTCAAGCTCGCGCCCAATCGCGACCTGACCGTCACGCCGCACGTCTACAGCGATTCGCTGCCGATGATCGAAGGCAATTTCCGCCATCTCTACGATCGCGGCGCCTATCAGATCACCGGCTATGCCACCTATGGCAGCCGGTCGAGCGGCATCACGCCGACCGATTCGCAAAAGGACATCCGCGGCGCGATCGACGCCAGCGGCGGCATGCAGCTGTCGCCGGAATGGAGCGTCAACGGGTCGATCCGGGTCGCCACCGACCGCACCTTCCTGCGCCGCTACGACATCAGCCGCGACGACCGGCTGCGTTCGACCCTGGGCGTCCAGCGGATCGGCGAGAACAGCTATTTCTCGCTCGCCGGCTGGGCGGTGCAGACGCTGCGCGTCGATGACCCCCAGGGCCAGATGCCGATCGCCCTGCCGGTCATGGATTATCGGCTGCGGATGAAGGATCCGCTGCTGGGCGGCCAGATGCAGTTCCAGGCCAATACGCTGGCGATCACCCGGACCGAAGGGCAGGATACCCAGCGCGCCTTTGCCGCGTTCGAATGGAATCTGCGCAAGCTGACCGGCCTTGGCCAGGAAGTGAATTTCACCACCTATCTGCGCGGCGACGTCTATCACAGCAGCGACAATCTGCTCACCGACACGATCAGCTATGCCGGCGATCCGGGTTGGAAGGCGCGCGGCATCGCCGCCGCCGCGGTCGACATGCGCTGGCCCTTCATGGGTGAGGCCTTCGGCGGCGTGCAGCGCATCGCCCCGCGCGTCCAGATCGTCGCCTCGCCCCATCTCGCCAACCTGTCGGTGCCCAATGAGGATGCCCGGTCGGTCGATCTGGAGGACAGTAACCTCTTCGCGCTCAACCGCTTCGCGGGCTATGACCGGTTCGAGGATTCGAGCCGCATCACCTATGGCCTGGAATATAATCTGGCGCTGCCCGACTTCACGCTCGACGCCAATGTCGGCCAGAGCTACCGGCTCGACAACCGCGCCAGCATCCTGCCCGACGGCACCGGCCTGTCCGACCGCATGTCCGACATCGTCGGCCGCTGGACCATCCGCTACAAGGATTTCGTCAGCTTCACCCAGCGCTTCCGGGTCGACAAGGACAATCTGGCGGTCCGCCGGAACGAGGTCGACGCGACCGTGGGCAGCAAGAAGACCTATGCCCAGATCAGCTATCTGCGCCTCAACCGCAACGCCAACATCACGCTGGAGGATCTGCAGGACCGCGAGGAACTGCGCCTTGGCGGCCGCATCCAGTTCGCCCGCTTCTGGTCGGTGTTCGGCTCGACCGTCATCGATCTTACCGGCGCGCAGGAAGATCCGGGCACCACGGCCGACGGCTATGAGCCGGTGCGCCAGCGCCTCGGCGTTGCCTATGAGGATGATTGTTTGACGCTGGGCTTTACATGGCGGCGCGACTATCAGACCAACGGTGACGCGCGCGCCGGCAACAGCTTCCAGCTGCGGCTGGCTTTTCGCAATATTGGCATATAAGGAACTGCCTTCCCGCCGTCCGCTCAGGACCGGTTAAGGCGGAACGGGGCATTGGCTCCCGACCGTATTGGAGATTTTTGCCGACGATGCTTTCTGTCGTTTTCTCGCCCAAATCCGTTCGCTCGGGCCTGCGCACCCTGCTTCTGTCCACCGCCCTTCTGGGCATGGCGGCACAGACCGTGTCGGCCCAGGCCGTCGACGATGACGCCGATCAGGGCCTGAACCTGCCCAAGGACGTCACCATCTTCGGCAAGAATGATCCCAATGTCCGCAAGGCGACGGCGATCGTGAACGGCCGCATCATCACCGGCACCGATGTCGATCAGCGCCTGGCCCTGATCATCACCGCCAATGGCGGCAAGGTGTCGGCCGAGGAAAAGGAACGGCTGCGCGTTCAGGTTCTGCGCAACCTGATCGACGAAACGCTGCAGATTCAGGAAGCGGCGGCCAACGACATCAAGATCGATCCGGCCGAAGTGAACCAGAGCTATGAGCGCGTCGCGGCCAATTTCCGCAAGTCGCCGCCCCAGTTCGACCAGTATCTGCGCGAACAGGGCAGCTCGGCCAGCAGCATCAAGCGCCAGATCGAGGGCGAACTGGCCTGGAGCCGCCTGCTCCGCCGCAACATCCAGCCCTTCGTCAACGTCTCCGAAGACGAAGTGAAGTCGGTGGTCGATCGCCTCAACGCCGCCAAGGGCAGCGACGAAGTGCGGATCAGCGAAATCTACCTGTCCTCGACGCCGGAAAACCGTGACCAGATCACGGCCAACGCGCGCAACATCATCGAACAGATCAAGCAGGGCGGCAGCTTCGCCGCCTATGCCCGTCAGTTCTCCGAAGCCTCCACCGCCGTCGTCGGCGGCGATCTCGGCTGGGTCCGCCCCAGCCAGCTGCCGACCGAACTGGCACAGGCCGCCACCGAATTGCAGGTCGGCCAGCTCGCCGGCCCGATCGAGACGGTGGGCGGCATGTCGATCATCTATGTGATGGACAAGCGCAAGGTGCTGACCGCCGATCCGCGCGATTCGCTGCTCAGCCTCAAGCAGCTGTCGGTCCTCTTCCCGGCCGGCACCAGCAAGGAAGCCGCCAGCCAGAAGGCCGCGACCTTCGCCGCCGCGGTCAAGGAGATCAAGGGCTGCGGCCAGGCGAACGAAATCGGCGCCCGCATCGGCGCCGACGTGGTCGACAATGACAATGTGAAGCTGCGCGACCTGCCGCCCCAGTTGCAGGACATCCTGGTCAATCTGCAGGTCGGCGAATCCACCCCGCCCTTCGGCTCGATCAACGATGGCGTCCGCGTCCTGATCGTCTGCGGCCGCGACGAGCCGCAGTCGGCCAACGCCCCCAATCCCGAACAGATCCAGGCCCAGCTGGAAGAGGAACGCGTCAACAAGCGCGCCCGCATCTATCTGCGCGATCTTCGCCGCGATGCCGTTATCGAATATAACTGATCCGGTCAGCCTGCCGCCCTTCGCCGTCTCGCTCGGCGACCCGGCAGGCATCGGGCCGGAAATCGTCGCCAAGGCTTGGGTCATGCGCGAAGCGCGTGGCCTGCCTGCCTTCTTCGCCGTCGGCGATGCTGCATCGCTGCGCGCGGTGTGGCTCGGCCCGGTCGAGATCGTCGGATCGCCCGAGGAAGCCGCGCAGGTGTTCGAGCGCGCCCTGCCCTGCATGCAGGTGGCCGAAGCGGGCGAGATCGTGCCCGGCACGCCCAGCATCGACGGCGCCCGCACCGCTTTCCAGGCACTGGAGGTTGCGGTCGGCCTTGCCCGCACCGGATCGGCCGCCGGCATCGTCACCGCGCCGGTCGGCAAGGAACAACTGTACGGCGTCGGCTTCACCCATCCGGGCCAGACCGAATTCGTCGCCGAACGCTGCGGCGTCTCGGCGCAGAACGCGGTCATGATGCTCGCCGGCCCGTCGCTCAAGGTGGTGCCGATCACCATCCATATCGCGCTGGCCGATGTGCCCTCGGCGCTGACCATCGATCTGATCCGCGCGCGCGCCCTCACCACGGTGAAGGGGCTGCAGCGCAATTTCGGCATCGCCCGCCCCCGTCTCGCCGTCGCCGGCCTCAACCCGCATGCCGGGGAGAATGGCGCACTCGGCCGCGAGGAGATTGAGGTGATCCGCCCGGCGATCGAGGCGCTGCGCGCCGAAGGGATCGACATTGTCGGCCCGCTGGCGGCCGATGGCATGTTCCATGCCCGCGCCCGCGAAGCCTATGACGCGGCGCTCTGCATGTATCATGATCAGGCGCTGATCCCGATCAAGACGCTGAACTTCGACGATGGCGTCAACATCACCCTGGGCCTGCCGATCGTGCGCACCTCGCCCGATCATGGCACCGCCTTCGGCATCGCCGGCACCGACAGCGCCAATCCCGGCGCGATGATCGCCGCCCTCAAGATGGCGGCCGAAGCCGCCCGCGCACGGATTGCCTATGCCGGCTGACGCCCGCCCCACCTTGCCGCCGCTGCGCGACGTGATCGCCGCCCATGGGCTTCAGGCCAGCAAGGCGCTCGGCCAGAATTTCCTGCTCGACGAACAGTTGCTCGACCGGATCGCCGCCATTCCCGGCGGCATCCAGGATCAGCCCGCGTTCGAGGTCGGCCCCGGCCCCGGCGGCCTGACCCGCGCGATCCTGCGCGCCGGCGGACGGCTGGTCGCGGTCGAGCGCGACCGGCGCTGCCTGCCGGCGCTCGCCGAACTGGAGCTGGCCTTCCCCGGTCAGTTGCGCGTCATTTCCGGCGACGCGATGGAGGTGGATGCCCGTGCCGAGGCCGGCGATGGCGCCCATATCATCGCCAACCTGCCCTATAATGTCGGCACCGCCCTGCTGGTCGGCTGGCTGTCTGCGCTATGGGCGCCGCTGCCCTGGTGGTCCAGCCTGACGCTCATGTTCCAGATGGAAGTGGCCGAACGCATCGTCGCGAAGCCGGGCACCGACCATTATGGCCGCCTCGCCGTCCTCGCCCAGTGGCGCAGCGACGCGCGCATCGCCATGAAGGTGCATCGCAGCGCCTTCACCCCGCCGCCCAAGGTGATGTCGGCCGTGGTCCACATCACCCCCAAGCCGGCGCCGGAAGGCGTGCAGCTCAAGATCCTGGAACGCCTGACCGCCGCCGCCTTCGGCCAGCGCCGCAAGATGCTGCGCCAGAGCCTCAAGTCCGTCCCCGGCGCGCTCGATGCACTGGAAGCGATCGGCATCGACCCGCAACGCCGCGCCGAAACCGTCAGCGTCGAAGAATTCGTCACCCTCGCCCGCCAGCTCGGCCACGCAACGACCAGCGCCTGATTCCGCTACGGGGCACTCCCAGCAAGGCTCAGATACGGAGCCGAAACTGAACGTCTCTGGCACGGTCACCCCTGCGGAGACGTGAGTGACGAAGTTGGGTGGGTAGCGGACTGGCAGCCTACCCTCTCCCGTTCACGGGAGAGGGAGGGGCCCGCGCCGAAGGCGTGGGGGGTGAGGGCCTTCTGAAACAAGCCGCCCTCATCCAACTTCGCCTAACCGGCTTTGCCGGCAAGGCTTCGTATCCTTCTCCCGCCAACGGGAGAAGGAATGAGCACTTCTGGTCGCAACCCGTCGATCCCCGTTGGCGTCATGCCGGGCTTGACCCGGCATGACGCTTTTCGATGCAGCGGATAAAGAAGCGGGACCCCGGCTCAAGGCCGGGGTGACGATGGCAGCTTCTGGTCGTCAGCCGTCAAAACCCGACAGCGTCAGGCAAGCCCTGTCCTACTCGCCCAATCTCTGATCTACCCTGGGCGATGCACCAGCACCGCGCCCTTCCCTCGCCCCGACCGCAGCCCGCCACAGGCGGTGACCCATGTGTCGCCCCCCTGTCGCGTCGGCATGACCCGACCGGCGCGTCGGTGCGAGGCTGTCCTGACCCAGCTGACGCGCGACGGTCGCGTCATGGGCGCGTGGCAGGCGCATATCCGGTGCAAACGGCCCTAAATGCCGTACGACACTGTGAACTTCGGCGCTGTCACGTCGGCATGACCTTTGCCGTTCCCGCTTTATCGGCAATAGCCTTCCTCGCCCGGCTTCACGATCAGGCAGTCCTGCTTGTCGGCGAGATATTTGAAACCCGTCTCCGCCCCGGTGCCCGGTCGGATGGCAAGATCGCGGCCATCGCGCACGAAACGGATCGCCGCGCCATCGGCCAGGCCGCTATAGGTCGCCTCCCGGTCGAGATTATCCTTGTTGGCCAGCGCATAATGGCCCGGCTTGCCATCGGGCGCGGGCTGGATGTCGAGGAACAGCCCTTCCGGTCCGGTCCAGCGCCCGACCCACTCGTCGGTCGGCAGCGCCGCGCCTACATTGTCCGGGGCCGCGACAGAGTCCGTATCCTCGATCGCCTCGGCATGGGCCGGCACGCTCGCATTGTTCGCTACCGCTTCATTGTCCACGCCCTTGGCGCAGCCACCCAGCAGCAATACCGCGCCCAGACCGGGCAGGATCAGGCGAAGGGCGAAAGTGGTGGCGGGCTGTCGGATCATCCATGGTCTCCTTGCTGTCATGACGACAATATGCGGGGCAAACGGGCGAACCGGCCGGATCGATCCGCAATCGGGTCGAACGGCGCTTGCCAGCGCCCGTCATTTCCGCACAATGAGCGGCAACAGAATAGCATGTTCGGGGCGCCGGGTCGCCCCATGCCGGGGGGCAAGTGAGAGCGAAATTCGTACGGGAGTCCGCCGATGTCCGGCGGCAGGCACTGATCGACGCAACGGCAAAATGTCTGGCGGAAAAGGGCGTGGCAGGCACCTCTGTCCGCGCTATCTGCGCCGCCGCGGGCGTATCGTCCGGGCTGTTGACCCATTATTTCGAGGGCGTCGATGCGCTGATCCTGGCCACCTATCGCGATGTCGGGCAGCGCGTGTCCCAGGCCATGGACGCAGCGATCGCAGGCGCGGGCGATCATCCGCTGGACCGGCTACGTGCCTTTCTCCAGGCCAATTTCCGCGAGCCCGTGCTGGACGCCGACCTGCTCGCCACCTGGATCGCCTTCTGGAGCCTGATCAAGTCCAACGCCGATGTCGCGGCCGCCCATGCCGACATCTATGCCGCATCGCGCGCGCAGCTGGAGGGGCTGGTCGCCGCCGCCGCGCCGGCCTTCTCCCCCGCGCAGGTACGGCTCAAGGCCATCGGCCTGACGGCCCTGGTCGACGGGCTGTGGCTGGAATATTGCCTGGATCCCACCAGTTTCAGCGCGGCAGAGGCGCAGCAGCTGGTTGAACGAGCCATGGGTCATGCCCTGCGGGATCAATGAACCGTTCGATTAATCGGATAGTGTGTGATCGCTTTTATCTATCAACATGTCCGAGAAAACCAATTTCCCCCGAATCATCCGCTTCCCTAAACAGGCTTCGCAACAGCAACCCTAATCAAGGAACTGGATAGCCCATGGCTCTCATCAACACCCCCCTGCAGCCTTTCAAGGCAACCGCTTTCAAGGAAGGCAAGTTCGTCGATGTCACCGATGCCGACGTCAAGGGCAAGTGGGCCGTCTTCTTCTTCTACCCGGCCGACTTCACCTTCGTCTGCCCGACCGAGCTGGAAGACCTGGCCGACATCTACCCCACCCTGCAGGGCATGGGCGTGGAAGTCTACTCGGTGTCGACCGACACCCATTTCTGCCACAAGGCCTGGCACGACACTTCGCCGGCCATCGGCAAGATTAACTATTACATGCTGGGTGACCAGAACCACGACATCTCGAACCAGTTCGGCGTGCTGCGCGAAGGCGTCGGCCTGGCCGACCGCGGCACCTTCGTGCTCGATCCGGAAGGCGTGATCCAGCTGGTCGAAATCACCCCCGAGGGCGTGGGTCGCAACGCGGCCGAACTGCTGCGCAAGATCAAGGCGCTGCAGTACTGGACCAGCCATCCGGGCGAAGTCTGCCCCGCCAAGTGGGAAGAAGGCGCGGAAACCCTCGCCCCCTCGCTCGACCTCGTCGGCAAGATCTAAGCATCTTTAGGTGCTGACAGGCCGCCGGGTTCGCCCAGATTGAGGGGACCCGGCGGACCTTCAAAAAAATTTCTACAGACTTATCTTAGTTTCAACGGGGCTTTTGGGTCGCACCAATTCCCCGGACGGGCCGTCGCGTCCTCCCGATCGGGACGGCCCGCCATTTTTTCCACGGAGCCAGACAGACATGTTGGACGCAAATCTCAAGGGGCAGTTGAAGGCCTATCTGGCGAACATCACCCAGCCGATCGAGCTGGTGGCTTCGCTGGATGACGGCGCCAAGTCGCGCGAAATGAACGAATTGCTGACCGAAATCGCCGAGCTTTCGGACAAGGTCAGCCTCGCCACCGGCAACGACAAGCGCAAGCCCAGCTTCATGATCCGCCGGGTCGGCACCGATATCGGCGTCACCTTCGCCGGTCTGCCGATGGGCCATGAATTCACCTCGCTGGTGCTCGCCTTGCTGCAGGTCGGCGGCCATCCGTCCAAGGCCGCGCAGGACCTGATCCAGCAGGTGAAGGATCTCGACGGCGACTTCGCCTTCGAAACCTATTTCTCGCTGTCGTGCCAGAACTGCCCCGACGTGGTGCAGGCGCTGAACCTGATGAGCGTCTTGAACCCCCGGATCAGCCATGTCGCGATCGACGGCGGCCTGTTCAAGGATGAGGTCGACGCCCGCAAGGTCATGGCGGTGCCGACCATCTTCCTCAACGGCGAACCCTTCGGCCAGGGCCGGATGGAACTGGAACAGATCGTCGCCAAGATCGACAGTGGCGCCGAAGCGAAGGCGGCCGAGAAGATCCGCAAGCAGGATCCGTTCGAGGTGCTGGTGGTCGGCGGCGGCCCTGCCGGCGCGGCGGCGGCCATCTATTCGGCGCGCAAAGGCATCCGCACCGGCGTGGCGGCGGAACGCTTCGGCGGCCAGGTGCTCGACACCATGGATATCGAGAATTTCATCTCGGTCAGCCGCACCGAAGGCCCCAAGCTCGCCAGCGCGCTGGAAGCGCACGTCAAGGATTATGACGTCGAGATCATGAACCTGCAGAAGGCGGCGAAGCTGATCCCAGCCAAGACCGAAGGCGGCTATCATGAGGTCGTACTGGAAAATGGCGCGTCGCTGAAGGGCCGCACCATCATCCTGTCGACCGGCGCTCGCTGGCGCCAGATGGGCGTGCCCGGCGAAGACGAATATCGCAACAAGGGCGTCGCCTACTGCCCGCACTGCGATGGTCCGCTGTTCAAGGGCAAGCGCGTGGCGGTGATCGGCGGCGGCAATAGCGGCGTCGAAGCCGCGATCGACCTGGCCGGCATCGTCGCCCATGTGACGCTGATCGAATTCGACAGCCAGCTCCGCGCCGACGCGGTGCTGCAGCGCAAGCTCGCCAGCCTGCCCAACGTCAAGATCATCACCTCGGCCTTGACCACAAAGGTGAACGGCAATGGCGAGCGGGTGAGCGGCCTCAGCTACAAGGATCGCAACAGCGGCACCGAGCATGATGTCGAGCTGGAGGGCATTTTCGTCCAGATCGGCCTGGTCCCGAACACCGAATGGCTCAAGGACACGATCGCCCTCTCGCCCCGTGGCGAGATCGAGATCGACGCGCGCGGCGAAACCAGCCAGCCCGGCATCTTCGCCGCCGGCGACTGCACCACCGTGCCCTACAAGCAGATCGTCATCGCCATGGGTGCGGGGTCAACCGCAGCCCTGTCGGCCTTCGACTATCTGATCCGTCTGCCCACTGCCGAGGAGGCAGCCGAGGCAGCCTGAAAAATGCCCGCCTGAACCATTTCCCCCTTCTGGTTTTCAGGCCAGCGAAGGCCGGTCCGTTACCCTGACGGACCGGCCTTTTTCCTATTTTCTCGTCCGAAATGCGCGGCCGCTCAGCTTTCGATCAGGTCGAGATAGGCGACGACGTCATTGTCTGTGGCGAGGAACAGGCCGTCCTGCACGTCCTGCGGCTGTTGCTCGGCGACGCGCAGGGCTTCGCTCAGGGGGCCATACAGGATCGTCATCGCCGCGCCGTCGTCGCCCAGATGATAGAGGCGGACGGTCGCGCTGTCATAGGTGGTGCGCATCGCCCTTCCCTATCAGATCGGCGAGACCAAGTCAGCGCCGGTCCTTCACCTTCATGCTGGAGGCAAGCTGGTTCTGGCCGATCCGGACGACATCGTCGGTAAAATTGGCGACGAAGGTCGAGCCGCGCGCCAGGCCCGGCACGAAGCCGGCTTTGTTCCCCTCGATCACCAGGGCGCTGCTGTCCTGCTCGCGGCCTTCCGGCGCGATGGTGATAAAGGCGGACCAATTATCCTTGTCCTTGCCCTGTACCATGTCGTTGCCGACGATCTGGCCGCTGGCGCCGTTGCTGAGGTCGATCATGTAATTGGTGAGATGGCCGCCGCTGTCGTCAAAGCTGTTGTCGCGGATATCGACCTGCGCGGCGCGGCTCTTGAGATAATGGCCGCCATCGCCCTGGTCGAAGCGCGAACGGGTGACGCTAAGGCGCGCGACCCGGCCGATATAGATGCCATGGGCACAGTCGAGATCGCGGTCGCACCGGCCGAGATGGCGGAAGGTCGACTTGTCGATCTGGACCGTGGCACCGCGATCCTCGCCGGTCAGAATGCCTTCCTCGCTGTTGCGGAACAGGCTGTTACTGACGGAAAGATTGCCCTTTTCGAGGCGGATGCCCGATCCATTGCCGTCAGGCACGCGCAGATTCTGGAAGATCAGGCCATCGACCATGGTGGCGCGGCCGCGCAGCACCAAAGCCGCCTTTTCTTCGCAGATCGTGCCGTCGAAAATCGCGCTGCCCGGCGTTGCCGCCTTGATCGTCACCTCGCCGCCATTCTGCACCGCGCATTGGCGATAGGTACCCGGCGCGACGATGACCGTGCCCTTGCCATCGCCGATCGCGCCGATCGCATCGGCGAGCGAGGCAAAGCCCCGCCCATTTTCGGCGAGCGTGAAAGGGGCCGGCGCGCTCTGGGCAAAGGCCGACGCGGTGATGGCTGCGGACACCAGCAGCAGGGTCGAGAGGATGCGCATGACATCAAGGCTAGGCGCCGACCGCATCATAGCCAAGCCCCATAGTAAACCTGAAAGCACATGCCCCACTTTGGGGCAGGATTATTGCCAAGACGTATACAGGGGTCCGGCGCCCCTAAAAGGCCGTTCGCCTTTCACCTGACCGTCGGCGAAGCGGCAGACCGCAACGCAATGACATCCTGATCGAACGCACCGCACGCCCGTCCGTCGCTTCCGCTTGCAGAACAGAAGATTGAGGCCGGCATATCTGACCAGTCAAACGGCCGCGTGAAGACCGAGTATGATAAAATACTCTCCCCACGACGGAAGCGCAGCGAGTGCGCATGAGACAAATCGCAAGGAATGGTGCGTTTACCGGCAGGGTTTATTGTCATCGCACGGGACGCGAACACCATATTGGTAGACCGCTCCTCGACGCCACAAACCGGTATATCTTCTGGGCGAAACCTTTGGGCTACACCTCGCGGTCCGATTTTCCGTTTCTTTTTAAGGTGTTAAATTGGATTCGACGCCGGCACTGGGCGACACTCTTGGGTTACAGCCGCGCGCCGGAAATCGTTCAATCGATTGTTTTTCAACGATTTTCTGGGAAATGGTGCGCTTACGTGATGCGGTCAGGAAGAACTCTTGGACAGCCAAAAGCCCCGGAATTTCTGGCTTTCAGAGCCTTGCCGTTCGAGTAGCTTGTACCTGCCCCTTGTACCCTCTGCAAGTAGTTTAGATGGATCACACCGCACCGTCTTGGGGGTCCCGCAGGGCGAAAGGGAACCCATTGAAAAAAGGGGGACCCTAAAAATCGGATGGTCGGGAAATCTCAGGGCGAGCATGCATACACTTGGGGTCCGATGTTGATGTTGGCGAGCGAGCGAAGCCGTCAGTTTCGAGCCGGATTAGAGAATGGGCGATCAGGGGGAACCCGCAGCGTCGGAAGGGGACCCGTGGAAACCCCAAGACCGAATGGGACCCAGTGCCCTGCCCGCGCCGAACCTGCCGAGCCGTGTCGGGCGCTACCGCAATCCTGAGCGGGGCACCATGCGCGAGGACAGGGCTGGCGGCATTAGCCCATGATCGTCCGCCTGAAGCAACGGGACATTAGCCGCAGACATTGATCCCCGCCACCAATTGGCCTGCTGTGTACTTTGGGTACACTCACAGAGGGCGTACACCGCCACCTCATGCATGTGTACACTTAGGGTCGTTTGAATATTTAGTTGACGATCAGCACGGAGGCTCTTAGACCTTTTTACACAATCTCAGCTAGGACACATTCCATGAGCCTGATCGGTTATGCCCGCGTCTCGACCTCCAGCCAGTCCACGAACATACAGGTCGCCAAGCTGAAAGAGGCGGGATGCGGCATCATCCGCATGGAGAAGGTATCAGGCCGCAGCCGTGAGGGCCGCACGGAGCTTGAGACGATTTTGGAATTTATCCAGGCCGGGGATACCCTCGTCGTTGCCAAGCTGGACCGCCTTGGCCGCTCAACACGCGACGTCCTCAACCTCGTGCATGAACTAGAGGAGCGTGGCGCGGCCCTGAGGGTCCTTGAGCCTGAGATTGATACCAGCGGACCGATGGGCAAAATCGTCCTAACCGTCCTGGGCATGGTGTCCGAGATGGAACTAGGGTTCATCCGCGAGCGCCAAAAGGACGGAATCGCAAAGGCGAAGGCCGAAGGGCGCTATAAGGGCCGCCCGGTCACGCTGGACGCCGTGGAGCTTCGCAGACTCAAAGCGGAGGGTCTAGGCGCTACGGAAATAGCGCGGCGGCTCAACTGCTCGCGCAGCGCGGTCTACAAGGTACTTGGTGGTAAAGCTGGCTAGGGGCCTAAGCTGCCGGGCACCTGAGTAAGATCAGGGCAATCGGGAACGAAGCCCGTGGAGGCTGCTAGAACGGACGCGAGGCGATCCGCACACTTGGCGCAGATGCCATGTCGGCCTTTGAAAGCAGGCTGGCGCTGGGTGTTGAGGGCGACACTAGCCACGAAACTTGTCGTCGCCCTCCTAGACCTTCGCGAGAAGTTCTAGCGCCTTAGGGGGCGTCCGGTCCTTACAGGTCGGGCGGCCTCCCTCCCCTTCCATACAGAGCCTAGCGCCAAAGGAGAAGCCCGAAGGCCTACAAGGGACGCGACGGCGCGTTGACAAATCCGGAAGGAACAAGAACCACCAATTTCTGCCGTTCGGTGGTCAAAATTCTTTCCCCAAGAGCGGAACGTCATCTAACCAGCCCCTTTCCCCTCTCACTGATTTGGAGAAGCCCCTAGAGGCGAATTGACCGATGGAATTGGATGATATCGAAGCAATCTGCGTTCCGGAATACGACTGGCCAACGATGCAGAACATTACGGTTGTCGGTAAGGCGGGCAATGGCGAGCGCCTATGCACGTTAAAAGCTCTCCGTTGGGCCGAGCCATGTTTTGACATGTCCCAAGCCGACGATCTCGCCACATCCTTCGAGGAGCATAGCGGGTTTGCCTACGATCTTGCCGACTACCTCCAGAAATCCAGGCGGGCGATGGTGAGTCGACATGGCAAACCTGATGCTGTCACCGCAGGTTTCATTGGCATTCTCACTATACGAACTGAGCCAGCAGCCGTGGGCAACCGACTTGGGCTCGAGTTGATACGCTTCCTTAAAAGTTTGCACGCTGGAATGGCGTGGTATGCGGGGCTGCAAGCCGCGCCTTATGACATGGAACGTGGCAGTTCTGCCTACAAGGACATGCGCAGGCGGCTAATTGGCTATTATGGGTCAGATGTGGACCTCGGCTTTAAGGAAGATGCACCACGTGTTGCACCTGGGCTTATGACCGCATTCTGGAATCAAGAGTAGGAATGCGAGACACCCGGACAGGTCCTAAAGGCGTGGCATACTAGATTTGAAGCAACCAGAAGCGGAATGACTGTGCAACTGGATCGATGGCTCGGGATGGCAGGGAGGAGAAGGACGGGTTTTGGATTCACAACCACCGAAGCAGACCTTCACGCTGAATATGCGCATAGACGCTTTCTGCCCAGAGCGGGCCTTCGCGCCAGGCGTAGCGGAGACCGATCCCCGCCAAAAGCAGACGATCTCGCCAAGCGCGAAGCGCGTCTAGCCTCAGCCTGTTGATTTCCACTGAGAAGTGACCCGGGTAGGGCATAAATTTCCACTGAGAATTGACCCATGTTGAACTCGTCCCTGGCTTTGACAAGCGAGGGTATATGGAGTGTTGGACATGGCGTTATTGAGCGTTATCCGGCGCTGGCATTTTCGCGATCATCTACCGATCCGGGAGATAGCGCGGCGCACCGGACTATCACGCAACACGATCCGCAAATATTTGCGGTCCGAGACGATCGATCCGCGGTTCAAGGTGCCTGATCGACCAAGCAAACTGGACCCATTTGCTGAGCATCTGGCGGCCTGGCTGCGGCGCGATATGGGCCGATCGCGCAAGCAGAAGCGCACGATCAAGCAGTTTCACGCCGATTTGGTGAGCCTGGGTTATGAAGGATCCTACAACCGGGTTGCCGCTTTTGCTCGGGACTGGCGCGAAGATTATCGGCGCCAGCAACAGATTGGCGGGCGTGGGACATTCGTGCCCCTGTCGTTCGCGCCGGGGGAAGCTTTCCAGTTTGATTGGAGTGAGGACTGGGCAATCATCGCCGGGGTTCGGACCAAGCTGCAGGTCGCGCATTTCAAGCTCAGTTACAGCCGGGCATTCATCGTGCGAGCCTACCTGCTGCAAACCCATGAGATGCTGTTCGACGCCCATAATCACGCCTTCCGCGTGCTGGGCGGCGTGCCGCGCCGGGGTATCTATGACAATATGCGCACGGCCGTCGACAAGGTCGGGCGTGGCAAGGAACGCACCGTCAACGCACGCTTCCTGACGATGGTCAGCCACTATCTGTTCGAAGCTGAGTTCTGTAACCCGGCTGCGGGATGGGAAAAGGGGCAGGTCGAGAAGAATGTCCAGGATGCGCGGCACCGTCTGTGGCAACCCACGCCGCAGGTCGAAAGCCTTGATGCGCTGAACCTGTGGCTGGAGGAGCGCTGCAAGGCGTTATGGGAGGACATCCCTCACGGGATCGAACCCGGATCGGTTGCCAATGCCTGGGCCGATGAATCTGAGTGTCTGATGGTTGCGGGCAGGCCCTTCGATGGTTTTGTGGAATATCGCAAACGGGTATCGCCGACGTGCCTCATCCACTTTGAGCGCAATCGCTACAGCGTACCGGCCTCTTTCGCCAATCGCACTGTCAGCCTGCGCGTCTATCCTGATCGCTTCCAGGTCGTCGCCGAGGGGCAGCCAATCTGCGCACATCAGCGCATCATCAACCGCTCTCACGACGGTCCAGGTCATACGGTTTATGACTGGCGCCATTATCTGGCGGTCGTGCAGCGCAAGCCCGGCGCCCTGCGCAACGGTGCGCCCTTCCTTGAGCTACCCGATGCGTTCCAGCGTCTGCAGCGACATCTGTTGCGCAATCCCGGCGGCGACAGGGAAATGGTCGAAATACTGGCGCTGGTTCTTCATCATGATGAGCAACTGGTGCTGACGGCGGTCACCATGGCGCTGGAGGCTGGCGTTCCGACCAAGACCCATATCCTCAATCTGCTCTATAGGCTGGTCGACGGAAAACCGATCTCCACGCCGCCGGTGACGGCGCCCCAGGCGCTCAAGCTGGTCAGCGAGCCGATGGCCAATGTCGAACGCTATGATGATCTGCGCAAGGAGAAGCGTCATGCGTCATGACCCTGCCAGCGGCGCCATCGTCGTCATGCTCCGCAGCCTCAAGATGCATGGCATGGCGCAGGCCGTCACCGATCTCATGGAACAGGGATCTCCAGCCTTCGAAGCCGCCATCCCGATCCTCTCCCAGTTGCTCAAAGCCGAGACAGCAGAACGGGAGGTTCGGTCTGTGGCCTATCAGCTCAAGATCGCGCGCTTCCCTGTCTATCGCGATCTGGCCGGCTTCGACTTTACCAGTAGCGAGGTCAATGAAGCTCTGGTGCGTCAGTTGCATCGCTGCGACTTCATCGACATCGCCGACAATATCGTGCTGGTCGGCGGTCCTGGCACCGGCAAGAGCCATGTGGCAACGGCGCTGGGCATCCAGGCCATCGAACATCATCGAAAGCGCGTCCGCTTCTTCTCGACGGTCGAACTGGTCAATGCGCTCGAGCAGGAAAAAGCACAGGGCAAGGCCGGTCAGATCGCCAATCGCCTCCTGCACTCCGATCTCGTTATCCTGGATGAGCTTGGATATCTGCCGTTCAGTGCTTCAGGTGGCGCGCTGCTCTTCCACCTGCTGAGCAAACTCTACGAGCGCACCAGCGTCATCATCACCACAAACCTGAGCTTCAGCGAATGGGCCACCGTGTTCGGCGACGCCAAAATGACCACGGCGCTCCTCGATCGGCTTACCCATCACTGCCACATCCTGGAGACCGGCAACGATAGCTTCCGCTTCAAAAACAGCTCTGCCAAGCAGGCCAGAACCCAAAGGAGAAAACCACGGGTTGACCCACCCGTGACACCCGAAACATAATCCGCAGACGGGTCACTTCTCGATGGAAAACCCGGGTCACTTCTCAGTGGAAATCAACAGTTTCTCAACAAGAACCTTCTCTTCGTCTGCATAAAAACCAAACTCCCTGAGAAGATCATCTACCAATTCTTCGGTAATACGTTCATTTGCCATAATGTTGCCTTGACCTGACTTCGGAAATACATTTTTTAAATGACTACAGGAGCGCGGGGATGAAACGCAGGATACGGCATGCTCGCTTTAGGCGTGTTGATAGATGACATATCCAGAGGTGGATCGGTACATGCTCGTGGTGAAGCGCCTGGTCTGCCGCTCGCGTCAGCTTCCTGACACCGTCCCGACGACCAGAGTAGTGTGTTTTCAGTCCAGTCCCTTTGCCGTCTGCATCTTGCCCATTGCCAGCCTCGTTGATGGCGCAGCGAATGTCAGCAGTCCGCCCCTAAGGGCCATTCGCACACCATGCAATCAACGGCTGCTTTGCGGATCGGCTCTGGAATCTTTGAATGACCAACATGGACGCGTTGCTGACTCTGCACGACAGCTTGGCCTATGTCCGCGCCCCACGGGAGCCAGAAGGTCCAACAATAATCGGGCAGGCCAATCTACATTCATTCCAGGATGTTAGCATTTTGGGTACGCGGTTTTCTGCCGTTTCCAGATTCCCCCGCAGTGCTGTGGGCCTAACAGCAGGGGCCGCCAACCGGACGCGCTAGATGGACCAGACGGCACTTCAGGCCTCACCGGACCCTAGGGGCGACGGCCGTCAAACCTTGCTCCTCGAAATGCTGTTTGAAGCCTGAACGAATAGCCTGGGCGGCCAACTCTTCGTTCCCCACGGAAACCATGAGGGCGTCGTGGACCGGCAAGAATCCTACCTTATGGACGGTCATCATCTGCTCCATAGCCCGCCGCATAATCTCCGCCTCGTGATACTGTAGGTCGAGAGCCGAAATCCCCAGCGTTGGGAGGTCTGCGAGAAACGGATAGCGTTCTAGCCCGGCTGCACGGGCCTTGGAGAGCGTGGCCCCACCCGCTTCGGGATCGGCAGCACCGAGAGCGATAGTCAGCCATTCCTTGAACTTTGAGCGGTCTACTCCCTCCAAAGCGTAGGGGTCCGTCGCAGGGTCGAAAGGCAAACCTAAAAGGCCGTGTAGGATGGTGAGATGAGCGGCGCTGATATCGACCTCTGCGGTTTTCTTCCCGTCGATCCGAACGACTTTGTGCCGGGAATCCTCACCGCCCTCCATGGTCTCGTAGGCATCCGCGCCCTTGGCCGAGTAATATCTGCCGTGCCATTGCCAGTCAAACCCCGGCTGATCGGCGTTACAGAAGACACGGCGCAGCCCGGTAAACGCGATGCCTCCTATTCGCCCTTCTTCCATCAGATACCGATTGATGCCCTCTACGCCCTCCCGGATCACTGCGGCCTTCAGGTCAGTCGGTTCGATCTCCAGCCGCCTCCCTTTAACCTCATCGCCGGTGGATCGTAGGTTTTGCGGTTCATAGAAAATCGGACCACTGCTCAGCACCTTGAGAACGCCAAGGAAACCTTGCTCAAGAATGTGTGGATGCAACGGGACTAGGCGGGTGTCACGGGTCTTCACGGTCCCCGCATCGGGCGTAATCTGCATGACCCATACGCCATCGCTTTCGAAAATGTCTTCCTTGCGAAGCTGACTCAACTCATTCACCCGCGCCCCGCTGTAAGCACAAAGCCAGGGTATCCAACGCCTCGCTCTGACATAGGGTGCCGATAGGCGGCCGGTCGGGGCTTCAAGGCTCGCCTGTAGGATCGCCTTGGCCTCGTCCATGGTGAAATCTTTGTCTCTAGTTTTAGCCTCCTTCGGGATGCGGACCCTTACATCCGCTGCCACATTCTCTTCCAGGCGCTTCTCTTCCTTGGCCCAGGTAAGGGTGCATCGGAGGGCTGTGATGTACTTATCCCGGACCGTGACAGGCTTGCGCAACGCACCATTCCGCATGGGCGTGACCTGAAGATGATCGCGCCACGCGACCACATCGTCCCGTGTTAACCTCCGAGCGTCATCATGGCCCACAAAACCTATGAGGCTCTGGATGTATTTACGCCATTCCCTACGGACCCCTTCCGAAATGCCCTGGGCGGTCGCGTAGGCCTCGAAGGTCGGCATGAGGAGGACCTCGCCGCCCTTCTTCCTGACTGCCTTCGCAGGGGCCGCGGTCGCCGGAGGCTCGGGAGCGGCAGGCGTCGGCACGTCTTCCCCCTCCAGGCGCTTCAGCCGGTCCTGGGCCGCCAATATAGCGGCATCGTTGAGTGCGCGGCAAAGCTCCGGCAGAAGGGGGTCGGAGGGACTGACAAGAAAGCCCCGAGCCTCGGCCAGGAGCAAGGATTCTTCAGTCCACTCCTCTAGGACGCCCTGAAGGTCCCCAGTAGCTTTCAGAGCCTTGCGGGAAGCCAGCGCCGCCTCTTGCGTTTCCCGCGTCTTCGTGGCCCAGCGAGAGCGCTCCGAGCCAGCCCATGAGTTCACCCCTCCGGACTCATCGACGCGGACGGCAATGGCCTTGAACTGCTCCCGCTCATCGGCATCCCAACGGGCCTGATCGTCCTCCTCCAGAGCCTCAGCGTGGAAAGCGGCCGCGAGGTGCAAGATGGTAGGGCCGTCGAGGGCGACAAAGGTCCCCGCGTGCTTCTTCTCGGCGAGCGCCACGTCCTCCTCCCACTGCCGCGCCGCCTTCGCGTACCGCTCATGGAAATCTGCCGAATCAGGACGGCCCAGCGAGACCCTCAACTGGGTTCCGGAAAGGTAAGGAAGGAGGTGCGGAGGGTATAGGCGACGGAAGGATTTCCTTCCTCCCGGATGGTTCTGGATATGCTTCACAAGCCAACCCATAGCTGCTTCCTTGTACCCTAGCCATGTACCTTGGCAGGAACAGAAACCGCAGAAATCCGTGTTTTCCTGAGAAATCCTGGCCTTTTAGGAGGCCTGGTGCCGCTTACGTGACTCGAACACGTGACCCTCGCATTACGAATGCGATGCTCTACCAACTGAGCTAAAGCGGCACTGGCGCGGGCAGATAACAGCGGTCGGGCGATTGGACAAGCGCTCAAATGCACTTTCTTGCCCCCGCCCCTGCCGCCGCAGCACGATCGACCGATATTGCGCGCCATCCATCCGCTTTTGCACGCGAATTTACGGCATGTTTACCATCCCCATGGCACAGCCTTGCGCAAAGTCGCTTATTCTCTGTTCCAAGGACCGACCGGATGGACATTCTGCGGGGGCATGACGTCGCCAACGACCAGGACGATTTCGAATATCCCGGTGATGCCGCGATCGACCGTCCGCTCGCCGTGGGATATGAGGAACGGCGCATGCAGGTGCGCGCCTATAATTATTGGGCGTCGCTGCTGGGCGATCGCGCCCTGCCCCTGATCGAGGATTTGTCGCCCGATCAGATGGACGATTTCGGCCCCTATAGCGTGCTGCTCGATTTCACCGCCGGCATCGAGAATCCCGCGATCGTCTATCTCGGCACGGCGCTGCGCGAGGAATGCGAGATCGAGGGGCCGATCGGCCATATCGCCGATGTTCCCGCCCGTTCGCTGCTGTCGCGCCTGACCGATCATTATCTCCAGATCATCGCCAATGCCGCGCCGATCGGATTCGAGGCGGAGTTCATCAACCAGCGCGGCCGCGAGATTCTCTATCGCGGCATCCTGATGCCCTTTTCCGCGCAGGGCGATTCGATTGACTTCGTCTTTGGCGTGATCAACTGGAAGGAAATGGCCAGCCACGCTTTGTCGGTCGCGATCGAGCGCGAGGTCGACACCAATTTGCTGCACAATCCCCCGGCTCGCAGCGATGCGCCGATCTGGGCCGATGGTCCGGGCGCGGACGAGGATGACGACGTGCTGGACCTGGCCGGCATGGAGATGCCGACCGAGGATGCGCCGCTTGCCGACTGGCTGGCGCTCGCCCGCGAAGGCGCGGAAAAGGCCCGCACCAGCGAGGCGCGCAGCCATGCCGCCCTCTATCGCGCGATCGGCCTTGCTTATGATTTCGCGCTGGTGACCCGCCGATCGGCCGAGGAATATGCCGAACTGCTCGAAGATTATGGCATCAAGGCGCAGGCGCGCAGCCCGATGACCGCCGTCATCAAGCTGGTCTTCGGCGCCACCTACGACAAGACGCGCATCACCGAATATGCGACCGCGCTGGATCATGCCGCGACCGCCAGCCTGTCGGTCGGCAGCTTCGCCGCCTATCTGGCCTCCTATGATGGTGGCCTCAAGGCCCTGGTCCGCGACGAGCGCGCCGCGCGCCGGGCGGACATGCCCGCCCGCCCCGACAAGCGCCAGACCGCCCGCGACACGATGAAATGCGCCACCGCGCTCGATCCGCGGGCCGTCGCCACCGACAATGACGGCCTGGCCGTCGTCGTCGCCCGGCGCGAGGCGGATGGCACGCTGGCGATCGTCGGCGCGCTGCCGGAGGGATCGGACCTGGGCCAGCGCGTGATCCTGGCCGCCGCCGACTGAGATCTTGCCTCGGCGCCGGCCCTCACTCCCAGCCGTGCCGCAAACGCGCCATCCTGGGGTGACATCGCGGCTTTCCAAGTGCATAGGGACATGCCTGCTCTTCGGGCCATGCCTTCCAGACATCGATATCCGCCAGTAACGGGCGGCCCGACCATGCTGCGCTGCATCATAATATTTCACGCGCGCGAAATTTTATTTCGACCAATACTTGAGACGATCCGGTGAGAGGGGCATATAGAGGCCCCTAGGACAAGGAGTCGTCTGGTGGTGTTCCAGCGCCTCCTCCGTTTCGGCAACAGCGGGACATTTCCCCGCGGCTAAGAGGTAGGCGAATGACGGCGCTGGCTGATCCCAATATCAAGGAAGTCGATTCAACTGTTCGCGCGGCGCTGGAAGGCGTCCTGGCAAAGGGCGCCCTGCCCGGCGAGAGCGAGGGATTTGATCAGGCGGCCATCGCCGCCGCTGCGGCCTTCCTCGGTCGCACCGCCAATGCGCGCAAGGCCGGCCAGCCCGGTATCGCGATCGAGACGCTGGGCGAAGGCGCCACCGGCCGCTTCATGCGGATCGCGCTGATCAACGACGACATGCCCTTCCTGGTCGATTCGATCGCCACCACGCTCGCGGCGGCCGACATCAGCATCCACCGGCTGCTCCACCCCGTCCTGTCGATATCGCGCGGCGCCGATGGCACCCTGTCCGCGATCCTGGACGATGATGCGCCGGGCGCGCTGCGGGAATCGATGATCTATATCGAGGCCGACCGTGCCGACGCAAAGGCGCGCCGCGCGCTCGAAAAGGCGCTGGAAGACACGCTGGCCGACGTCCGCGTCGCCGTGCGCGACTGGCCGCGCATGCAGGAAGCCATGTCGGCCGACGCCAATGCCGTCACCGACGATGAAGGCGCCGCGCTGCTGCGCTGGTTCCTCGCGGGGCATTTCACCCAGATCGGCCATGAACTGTGCAGCCGGGTCGGCACCTCGGAAGAGCGGCTTGGCATCTGCGCGCTGCGCGACAAGCCGATGATCGCGCCGGCCTCGCGCGAGGCCGCCTTCACCTGGTTCGAGGAAGGCAAGCGCAGCCCGCTCATCATCAAGTCCAACATCCTCTCGCGCGTGCATCGCGGCGTGCTGCTGGACCTCATCATCCTGCCGGTGCGCGAGGGCAAGAGCGTCACCGGCCTGTCGATCCACGCCGGCATGTGGACCAGCGCGGCGCTTGCCGCCTCGCCGGAAAAGGTGCCGCTGCTGCGCTCGGCGCTGTCGGCGCTGATGGACAAATATGGCTTCGATCCGGCCGGCCATGCCGGCAAGACGCTGGCCCATGCGCTCACCACCCTGCCGCACGACATATTGATCGGCTTCGAGCGCGACACGCTGGAACATCTGGCACTGACCTTCATGTCGCTGACCGACCGGCCGCGCCCCAAGCTGGTGCTCGCCACCAGCGCGCTCGCCCGTCACCTCTATGCCTTTGTCTGGCTGCCGCGCGACGAACTGTCGACTGCGCGCCGCGTCGCGATCCAGGACATGCTGGCCAAGGCAGCGAATGGCCCGGTATTGAGCTGGTCGATCGCGCTGGAGGAAGGTGGCCTGGCGTTGCTGCGCATCACCCTCGACCTGCGTGACGGCGGCGTCGTGCCCGATGACGCCGCGCTCGATCGTCAGCTCAAGCAGATGGTGCGCGGCTGGCTGCCCGCCGTCGAGGAAGCGCTGGCCGAAAGCGAGGAAGCCGGCCGCGCCGCGGCGCTGGCCCAGCGCTTCGCTCCCGGCTTCCCGATGGCCTATCGCAACGGCGCCGGCCCGGTCGAGGCGGCGGTCGATATCCGCCTGATCCACGGCCTGTCGGGTCCGGGCGACAAGTCGATCCGCATCTATCGCAACCCGGAAGACAGCGCCGAACGGCTGCGCCTCAAGCTCTACAGCCATGACGCCATCGCCCTGTCCGAAGTCGTCCCCGCCTTCGAGAATTTCGGTTTCCGCGTGATCGACGAGATGACCACGCCGATCGACGGCGGCACACTCGGCCATGTCCAGCGCTTCGTGCTGGAACTGCCGGTCGGCGGCGATGCCCAGGCAGTGGTCGACCGCGCCGAAGTGGTGACCGAGGCGATCGCCCAGGTGATCGAAGGCGTCGCCGAAAATGACAGGTTCAACGAACTGATCGTCACCGCCGGCTTCGCGCCGCGCGCGGTCGTGCTGTTCCGCGCGCTGTTCCGCTATCTGCGCCAGACCGGCACCGCCTTTGGCATGGCGACCTTCGCTGACACGCTGCGCCGTGAACAGGGCGTCGCCCGCAATCTTGTCGCCCTGTTCGAAGCGCTGCACGATCCCGCCGCGCAGGACGGCAGCGACAAGGCGACGGCCATCCAGGCGGAGATCGACGCGGGCCTGGAACAGGTCAGCTCGATCGACGAGGATCGCGTGCTGCGCCTGATCCGCGCGGTCATCACCGCGACGCTGCGCACCAACTTCTACGCCCCGGCCGCGGCCGAGGCGCTGGCGTTCAAGATCGACAGCGCGCTGGTCCCCGGCCTGCCGGCGCCGCTGCCCTGGCGGGAAATCTGGGTGTACAGCCCGCGCGTCGAGGGCATCCACCTGCGCGCCGGCCCGGTCGCCCGAGGCGGCCTGCGCTGGTCCGACCGGCGCGACGATTTCCGCACCGAAATCCTGGGCCTGATGAAGGCGCAACGTGTCAAGAACGCTGTCATCGTGCCGACCGGCGCGAAGGGCGGCTTCTATCCCAAGCAGCTGCCCAATCCGCAGGTCGATCGCGACGCCTGGTTTGCCGAAGGCACCGAAAGCTATCGCATCTTCATCCGCACCCTGTTGTCGATCACCGACAATATCGTGAAGAACAAGGTGAAGCACCCTGCCCAGGTGGTGGTGCGCGACGGCGACGATCCCTATTTCGTGGTCGCCGCCGACAAGGGCACCGCGACCTTCAGCGACGTCGCCAACGCGATCGCGCTGGAGCGGGACTTCTGGCTGGGCGACGCCTTCGCCAGCGGCGGCTCCAACGGCTATGACCACAAGGCGATGGGCATCACCGCCAAGGGCGCCTGGATCAGTGTCCAACGGCACTTCGCCGAAATGGGCGTCGATGTGCAAAGCGAGCCCGTTAAAGTCGTGGGTTGTGGCGACATGTCGGGCGACGTGTTCGGCAACGGCATGCTGCTCAGCAAGGCGATCAAGCTGGTCGCCGCCTTCGACCATCGCCATATCTTCCTCGACCCCAATCCCGATCCGGCCAAGAGCTGGGAAGAGCGCAACCGCATGTTCGCCCTGCCCCGTTCCAGCTGGGAGGATTATGACAAGGGCCTGATCTCCGAAGGCGGCGGCGTGTTCGCCCGCAGCCTCAAGAAGATCCCGCTCACCCCGCAGGTTCAGGAAATCCTGGGCGTGACCGAGAGCGAGATGGAGCCGACCGCGCTCATCTCCGCCATCCTCAAGAGCCCCAACGACCTGCTGTGGTTCGGCGGCATCGGCACCTATGTGAAGGCCGCCGCGCAGAGCCATGGCGATGTCGGCGACCCGGCCAATGACCGGCTGCGCGTCAATGCCGAACAGCTGCGCGTCAAGGTGGTGGGCGAAGGCGCGAACCTTGGCACCACGCAGGCCGGGCGCATCGCCTTCTCGCTGCATGGCGGGCGCATTAACACCGACTTCATCGACAATAGTGCCGGCGTCGACTGTTCGGATAATGAGGTCAACATCAAGATCGCGCTGAACAAGGAAATGGCGGAAGGCCGCCTGCCCTTCGACAAGCGCAATGCCCTGCTCGAAAGCATGACCGACGCGGTCGGCGCGATCGTGCTGGAGGATAACCGGCTTCAGGCGCTCGGCCTGTCGATCGCCGAAAGCGGCGGCGCGGCCGACCTTGCCTCCTATGTCCGGCTGATCGAGACGTTCGAGGAAACCGGCCGTCTCGACCGCCAGGTCGAAGGGCTGGCCGCCAATGACCAGCTGCTGCGGCGTGGCCAGGATGGCCAGGGCCTCACCCGCCCCGAACTCGCCGTGCTGCTCTCGACCGCCAAGCTGGCGCTGCAGGACGCGATCGAACATGGCGACCTTGCCACCGATCCCAGCATGGGCGCGGAACTGGCCGCCGCCTTCCCTGCCGCGATGCAGGAGAAGGAAGCCGACGCGATCGCGGCCCATGCGCTCAAGAAGGAGATCATCGCCACCAAGGTTGCGAACCGCATCGTCAACCGCCTCGGCATCATCCATCCCTTCGAACTGGCGGAAGAAGAGGGCTGCTCGCTCGCCGATCTCGCCAGCGCCTTCCTGATCGCTGAGCGTCTCTACGACATCCGCACCCTGTGGGCGGATATCGACGCGGCCGACATGTCGGAAGCCGCCCGCCTGGCCCTGTTCGGCGACATCGCCAGCGGCATGCGCGCGCAGATCGCCGACATCCTGCGCAGCGTGCCGGCCGGCACCCTGCCGGACGCCGGCCATGCGATCCTGGCCAAGGGCGTCGAAACGCTCGCCAACCAGGTCGATGACCTACTCACCAGCGAAGCGCTGCGCCGTGTCACCGCCGTTACCGATCGCCTGCTCTCGCTCGGCGCACCGGACATGCTGGCCGTGCGTACCGCCGGCCTGTTCAAGCTGGATGGTGCGGTCGGCATCGCCGCGCTCGCCGGTCGCCTGAAGATGGACGAGATCGCGCTGACCCGCGCCTTCACCCATCTGGGCGAGGCTGTCGGCATCGACTGGGTCCAGTCGGCCGCCGCCCGCATGGAACCGACCGATCCGTGGGAACGCCTGCTCATCTCCGGCGTCGCGCGCGACATGCAGCAGGTGCGGCTCGACTTCCTGGCCCAGGGCAAGGGCAAGGACGTGTCGGACCATGTCGAGAAATGGCTGATCGAGCGCGGTGCGCGCATCCAGCAGTTCCGCGCCCTGGTGCAGCGCGCCAAGGCAGCGGCGTCGCCCAATGTCGCGATGCTCGCGGAAATCGCCGGTCAGGCCCGCGGCCTGCTCGGCCGCTGAGGCCATCGCCCCTTCCCGTCAGCGGGAAGGGGTTTCAACCGCCCCCCCCCAAAAAAAAAAGAAAAAGGCACCCGATCCAGTGATCGGGCGCCTTTTTCTTTTCCGTGCCTTTGATGCGATCAGCGCGGGTCGGCGGGCAGCGGCTGAACCATCAGCGGCTTGGGCGCCGGTGCGGGGGCTGGCGCAGCAGCGGGCGCAGGCACCGGCTCCGCAGCAACCGGGGCCGCAGCCTCCGGCGCATCGGCTGCCGGCTTGTCCTTGCCCGGCACGCGCAGCCCCGGACCATAGACCGGCGTCACGCCCGGCGTGTAGCGACCGTGCAGCGCCTCGATCTCCGCCTTGCGCTGGTTGAGATAGAGGTCGCGATAGCTGCCATAGGGATTGTCGTCGGAACGGATCGCCTGGATGCGCTCGTCGAACGCCGCGCGCTCGCCCAGCTGGTCCAGCACCGCCATCGGAATGACGACCGTGGGCTGGGTGAAGGGCTTGCCCACCGCGAAGGGCAGGATCATCTTGTCGACCGTGTCGCCGATGATGTCGCGCAGCGTCGTCGGGCCGACCAGTGGCAGATACATGTACGGCCCCGGCCCCACGCCATAGAAGCCCAGCGTGTTGGCTAGGCCATTGGGACGATAGGGCAGGTTGAACGGCTTGCGCTTGGCGACGTCGAACAGGCCAAGAAAACCCAGCGTGCTGTTGATGCCGAACCGCCCCGCCGTCTCGAACGCCTTGCCCGGCTTGAACTGCAGCATATAGGCCGCGAACACGACCGGCTCGCCCAGGTTCGAGAAGAAGTTGCGCAGCCCCTTGCGCACCGGGCGCGGCAGGCCCTTGTTATAGGCCTTGGCCACCGGCTCGATCAGCGCCTTGTCGACGGCCTGGACCGCCTCGAAAGACTGTTCGTTGATCGCGGCGAAGGGATCGCGCTTGCGCAGGCCGGTGTCGCCGGTCACGACGATCGCATTGGGATCGACCGGCACCTCTTCCTTGGGCTGCTCCGCGATCGGGCTCAGCGTCGGCAGCACGACCGGCGGCGGATAGGGACTGTCGGGTGACGGCGCCTGTGCCGGCGCCTGTGCCGGCATCTGCGCGGGCTGGACCGGATCGGCAGGGACCGTCTGGGGCGTTTCCGCCGGCGCAGGCGCCACGGCCGCAGCCGGCACCAACGGAGCGCCGCTGTCCACGGCCTCCCCCTGTCCCGCCATCAGCATCATTCCAGTGGCGGCAACCGAAAGCAGCATAAATCGTCCCTTGTCACGGCCGCGTCTGGACGACGGGCCCAACGGCCAGCAACGGCCTGGATAAGGGCCGATAAACAGACATCGCATCCCCGCGACATCGCTGTCCAAGCTGATTTCTCTAGGGGGGCGTGCCGCACCCGTCAAGTATGGTGGTCAAGCAGGAGGCGGCAGGCGGAGACGCGCGTGCGGCGCTTTGGTTCCCGACCGCTTACATTTTGATACATTTTTCCTGTTGCGAGCGGTTTGCAATTGCGAGTCGTTCGCGTTATTCGGGCCGCCTCATTTCCTACAGGACTCGCCGTTCCCTCGATGCACGCTCCCGCCCGCGCCCAGCCCAAGAAAAAGAAGAGCGCCAAGGCATTCTGGCTGAAGCAGCTGCATACCTGGCATTGGGTGAGTTCGGCGATCAGCCTGATCGGCCTGCTGCTCTTCGCCTTCACCGGCATCACCCTCAACCACGCCGCCGATGTCGAGGGTTCGCCCCAGACCGTCGAGAAGAGCGCCACCCTGCCCGCCCCGCTGCTGAAGCTGGTCGCGGCCGATGACGCGCCCGACGCCAAGAAGCCCCTGCCCGCCCCGATCGCCCAATGGGTCGAAAAGGAAATCGGCCAGAGCGGCGCGGGCGAGGCGGAATGGTCGGCGGACGAGGTCTATCTCGCCCTGCCGCGTCCCGGCGGCGATGGCTGGGTGTCGATCGACCGGCATGACGGCAAGGTCACCAGCGAAGCGACCAGCCGCGGCTGGGTCAGCTATCTCAACGACCTGCACAAGGGCCGCAATGCCGGCACCGTGTGGAAATGGTTCATCGATATCTTCGCCATCGCCTGCTTCCTGTTCGCGCTGACCGGCCTGCTGCTGCTCCAGTTGCACGCCGCCAAGCGGCCGAGCACCTGGCCGCTGGTCGCGATCGGCCTGGCGCTGCCGGCGCTGCTTGCCATCCTCTTCATCCACTAACGGGGGTCCATCTTTCCATGCAGATCAGTCCCAAGCTCATCCTGTCCGGCGGCGCCGCACTCGGCGTCACCGGCGCGCTGGCCGCGCCGGCCGCCGCGCAGACCATGACCGTCACGGTCAATATCCCGCGCCTGTCGGTCGCCGAATATCACCGCCCCTATGTCGCCATCTGGCTGGAGAAGGAGGGCGCCGCCCCCCGCACGCTCGCGGTCTGGTATGATGTCGACAAGGCCAAGGGCGAAGGCACCAAATGGCTGCGCGACATCCGCCAGTGGTGGCGCGTGTCGGGCCGCACGATGAGCTTCCCGGCCGATGGCGTATCGGGCGCGACCCGCGCGCCGGGCGACCAGAAGATCGCCTTCACCGCCGGCAAGGGGCCGCTCGGCGCCCTGGGTCCGGGCAAATATACGCTGGTGGTGGAAGCCGCCCGTGAAGTCGGCGGCCGCGAACTGCTCCGCCTGCCCTTCACCTGGCCGGCCAAGCCCGGCGTCGCCGCCAAGGCACAGGGCAGCAGCGAACTCGGCGCCGTCAGCGTCAGCTTCGGCAAGTAACAGGGGACCAAGACCATGAAAGCCAAATATCTGATCGCGGGCGCGCTTGCCGCCCTGATGCTCTCCGGCGCGGCCCAGGCCCACCGCCAGTGGATGCTGCCCTCCTCCACCACCCTGTCGGGCACTGACAGCTGGGTGACGGTCGACGCGGCGGTCTCCAACGACCTCTTCTATTTCGAACATTTCCCGATGCGCACCGACGGCATCGCCGTGACCGAGCCGGATGGCACCACCGGCAAGATCGAAAATGCCGCCACCGGCAAATATCGTTCGACCTTCGACGTGCATCTGACCAAGCCCGGCACCTATCGCATTGCCAATGTGTCGACCATGGTGATGGGCAGCTACACCCTGAACGGCAAGCAGGAGCGCCTGCCGCGCGGCACCACCAAGGCCAATCTGGCCCAGGCGATCCCCGCCGGCGCCACCAATGTGCAGACCGCCGAGGCGAGCAACCGCAACGAGATCTTCGTGACGCTGGGCGCGCCGACCACCACCATCTTCAAGCCGACCGGCACCGGCATCGAACTGGTCCCGGTGACCCATCCCAATGACCTGGTGTCGGGCGAGACCGCGACCTTCCAGTTCCTGCTCGACGGCAAGCCCGCCGCCGACCTCAAGGTCACCGTCATTCCCGGCGGCATCCGCTATCGCGATGCGCTGGGCCAGATGGACCTCGTCACCGACAAGGATGGCAAGCTGGCCGTCAAATGGGGCGCCCCCGGCATGTATTGGCTGAATGCCAGCACCGGCGGCGGCCGCGAAGGCGGCCCCGGCGGTCCCGGTGGTCCGGGCGCGCAGGGCGGCAAGCCGGAGGGCGCACCGCCCGCACCGCCGGCCGGCCCGCCGCAGAAGCGCGCCTCCTACATCACCACGCTGGAAGTGCTGGCGCCCTGACCCGGCCCGCCGGCCATCCCGTCCGGATCGCGATAGCGCCCGACCTGTCGCCCGAGCAATTTGTCGGGCGCCAGCGTCAGGGCGCTATCGTCACTTTGGGCGGACCGACCATGGGCACCACATGGTCGGCCCGCATCGTCGATCCGCCCGCCGACTGCCAGACCCATGTCGAGGCCGTGCTGGCCGCCGTCATCGGCGAGATGAGCAATTGGGAAGCCGGCTCCGACATCAGCCGCTTCAACCGCAGCCCGATCGGCCAATGGACCCGCCTGCCGCCCGCGATGACGGGCGTGCTGCGCGCGGGCCTGTCCATGGCCCGCCTGTCGAACGGCGCCTTCGACCCGGCGATCGGCGGCATCGTCGCGCGCTGGGGCTTCGGCCCGGCGCTTGCTGGCGGCAGCGCCACCGCCTCGGTAGCGCCCTGGACCTGCATCGAACTCAATGGCGACCGCGCCCGGCGCACCGCCGACGTCGCGCTCGATTTTTCCGGCATTGCCAAGGGCTATGCCGTCGATGCGGTCGCGGCCTGCCTGCGCAGCCTCGGCCTCTCCAACTTCCTGGTGGAAATTGGCGGCGAATTGCGCGGCGAAGGGGTGAAGCCCGATATCCAGCCCTGGTGGGTCGATGCCGAAGTGCCGCCGGGCCTCGACCTACCGGCGCTGCGGGTCGGGCTCTGCGGCCTTTCCATGGCCAGTTCGGGCGATTATCGCCGCTACCGGATGGAGGGCGATCGCCGCCTGTCGCACAGCATCGATCCCGCGACCGGCGCCCCCATTGCGGAGGGCGTCGCCGCCGTCACCGTGCTCCACACCTCTGCCATGCTGGCCGACGCCTGGGCGACCGCGATCACCGTGCTGGGCGCCGATCGCGGCATGGCCCTCGCCACCCGCCACAACCTCGCCGCCCGCCTCATCCTGCGCACCGAAACCGGTGGCCAGGAATATATAACCCCCACCCTCGCCGCGATGCTGGCCGACTAAGGCCGACTTCAGGCAAGGTGGCACCCCAGAGGGCGGAGTTGGGTGGATTGCGGCATTCCTCCCCGGTACGGGGAGGGGGACCACTCGCGCAGCGAGTGGTGGAGGGGCACAGGCCCAATAGCGCAGCACTAATAGGCTCCTGCCCCTCCGTCAGCGCTTCGCGCTGCCACCTCCCCGTTCCGGGGAGGAATTACAGCTTCTGGTCGCTTCTTGCCGGGCAGCTTTTCCGCCCAGATGCGGACCGACCGCTAAAGGGACCGCTAGGCACCGATCGGCCCAGTGGACGGCGTCAGGGGTGGGAACGAGGCATAGCCGCTCGCTGGAAGGGAGGAGAGGAAGCAAGGTCCGCCTCAACTTGCTTCCAAACCGCCCAGACTTCGCCAATCCGCCCTCAATAGACGTCGCGCTTGTAGCGGCCGGCCTCGGCCAGGTCATTGAGCGTCGCCTCGCCCAGGATCGCGATCAGCGCCTCATGGACGCTCTGCGCCATGCCTTCCAGGCTGCCGCAGACCAGGATGGTCGCGCCCTGGCCGATCCGTTCGCGCAGTTCCGCGCCGGCGTCCGCCAGCAGATGCTGGACATAGCGGCCGCAATCGTCATCGCGCGAGAAGCTGCGGTCCAGCCGTGCCAGCGTGCCGTCCGCCAGCCAGGCCGACAGTTCCGCATCGAAATAGCGCTCATGCGCCCGGCTGCGCTCACCGAACAGCAGCCAGTGGCCGCCCATCCCGTCATGGGCGGCGGCGCGCAGATGGGCGCGCAGCCCGGCAATACCGGTGCCATTGCCGATCAGGATCATCGCGCCGCGCGCCGCCGGATCGGTGCGGAAGCCCGGATTGGGCCGCACCCGCATCATCGTCGTCTCGCCCGGCGCCATATGCGCGGTCAGCCAGCCCGAGCCGATGCCCAGCCGCCCGTCATCATCGCGCACCTGCCGCACCACCAGGTCCAGCACGCCATCAGCCATGATCGACGCCGCCGAATATTCGCGCGCCGGCAGCGGGCGCAGCGCCCGCGCTTCTGCCATGGTGAGCGGGGTTCCAGCGTCGGGCAGCATCGCGCGTGCCAGTTCCGCCCGCAACGCCGCCGGCACCGCGATCAGATCGCCCTCGGGCGCCTGGCTGGCCAGCAGCGCCTCGACCGCCTCGGGCGCGTTGCAGGGGTGGAGTTCGACGATATCGCCCGCCTGCCATTCAGGCACGTCCGTACCCACCGGCTCGAACTGCAGATGATAGGCGGTGAGCGCCGGGCTGTCGGGATTGAGCGCATGGCGCGCCACCAGTCGCCACGGCGTGAACGGGATCACCATCTGGCCCCGATCGCCCTCGCCCGCGCCCAGATCATGCAGCGCATCATGCCAGGCCCGTTCGGCGGCATCATCTTCATGCCCCATGGCGATCAGCGGGAAGAGCGGCTGCGCCCCCGCCCCCGCCATCCAGCCGTCGACCGCGATGCCGAAGGCGCAGAAATCGGGATATTCCCGGTCGCCGATCGCCAGCACGCCATAATGGAGATGGCCAAGATCGATCGCCCCGCCACGCAGCAACCGGCTGGCAAAGCCGCGCGCCATGTCCGGCGGCTCGCCCTCGCCATAGGTCGAAACGACGAACAGGATACGCGGCGCCCCCGCCAGCATATCGCGGGTCAGCCGGCCGACCGGCACCACTTGTGCCCGCACCCCGCCATGGGCCAGCGCCTGCGCCGCGTTGCGCGCGCGGATCTCGGCTGTCCCGGTCTGGCTGGCATAGGCGATCAGCAGGTCGCCGCCGCCCATGTCGCCACCCACAACCGCCGCGGCATCGCCGGCCAGCGCCCGTGCCGCCTGCTTGCGCTTGCGGCGCGAGAGATAGAGCAGGAAGCCGGTCACCGTGAACAGCGGCATGGTGAGGCTGGTCAGCATCATGATGATCCGGCCGGGCAGCCCGAAAAAGGCACCGCGATGCAGTTCATAGACGCTCTGGGTGATGATCACGCCCAGCGGCCGGCGATCATAGAGGTCGCGCTTCTCCAGCGCATAGCTGGCCGGATCATAGCTATATTTGTCGGTCTGGCGCAGATGGCGCGCGCCTTCGGGCCGGGCGTCGAAGCTGATCGTCTTCATCGGCTGCGACGGCGCCGGCTGGGTGATGCGCACCCAGATATAGTCATTGCCGGTGGCGCGGCGGAAGGCGGTCCAGGCCGGATCGATCGACGGTCGCGGCGCGATCCCGTCGCGCTTTTCCGAACGCCGCCCTTCCTCGCCCGGCGCCTTGCCGGTCAGGCTGTATATCACCCCCTGCCGATACCAGTCATAGCTCCACCACAGGCCGGTGAGCGCGCTCAGCAGATAGAAGAGCAGCACCCAGGTGCCGATCACGACATGCAGCGCGCGCCACAGGTTGCGCCCGGTCTTGCGCAGGTCCAGCACCAGCCAGGCGCGCCAGTCCAGCGCCTGCCGCGGCCAGCGCAGATAGAGGCCGGACAGAGCGAAGAAGATCAGCGCAATCGCGCTGAAGGCGGTGATCTGCCGGCCGATGCCATTGCCGCCGCCCGGCAGCGCCAGCCAGCGATGCAGATCATCCATCAGATGGAAAAAGCCTTCGCCCGCCGGCGCGCCGAGCCAGGCGCCGGTGGCCCGATCGACCTGCCCCTGCTTGCGGCCGCGCCCTTCGCTCGACGACAGGCGCACGCTGTGCGACCGGTCACGCGCCATTTCCCAGTCCAGCCGTGCGATATAATAGCCCGGATTGTCGGCCTGCACCCTGGCGATCAACTGGTCGGGCGACAGGTCCGGCCCGGCCGGCACGCCGGGCGCATAGAGGCGCGGCGACAGCGCCTCGCTGATTTCGTCCTCGAAGCTCATGGTCGCGCCGGTCACGCCCATCAGCGCCAGCACTAGGCCGGCGGTGATCCCCAGGAACCAGTGGATCTGGAACAATATGCGCTTGGTCACCTGGGCTCCGTGGGCTGCCATCCGAAAGCCCAGCCTATTACGCATCTGCAACATGAATGCAATTGCGACTTAGTTTCAAGCAAACCGGGTAAAGATCAGCCCTAAAGCGCGGTGTAGAGGCAAGTCGCGCCCAGGATGATGCCGGGCACATTGGCGACGATGATCGGCCAGTCCTTGTCCTTGTGCAGCCAGCCATAGGCCGCCCACAGACAGGTATTGAGCACGGTCGCCAGCGGCTGGATCACCGATCCCTTGTCCCCGGCCAGGTTCATCCGGATCTGGTCCAGATAGGAACCATACATGAGGATGGCGGTGACGGTCGCGATCCAGCCGACCACCCGCAACGTCCGCTCGTCGAGATGCCGTGCCATCCTGCCCCCATGCCTGTCGTCGGCGGCACTTAGCCACCGACCGCCGCCCGCGCGCAAGACCGCAATTACCCGGAGGCGCGCATGGCACCGCTGGGCGTGGGGTAGCAGGCGACCTCTCCCCGATGGAGGGAGGCGCCGGGCGTCAGTCCAGGTTCGGGCGCAGATAGCGTTCGGCAGTGTCCAGGTCGATGCCGCGGCGCTGGGCATAATCTTCCAGCTGGTCGCGGCCGACGCGGGCGACGCCGAAATATTCGGCCTGCTGGTGGCCGAAATAGAAGCCGCTGACCGCCGCCGTCGGCAGCATGGCGAAACTTTCGGTCAGGGTCGCGCCGGTCGCATGATGAGCGTCCAGCATCTCGAACAGGATCGGCTTGAGACTATGTTCCGGGCAGGCCGGATAGCCCGGCGCCGGGCGGATACCGCGATATTCTTCCTTGATCAGCGCCTCGTTGGTCAGCTGCTCGCCCTCGGCATAGCCCCAGAGCGCGGTGCGGACATAATGGTGGAGACGTTCGGCGAAGGCTTCGGCCAGACGGTCGGCCAGCGCCTTGAGCAGGATATCCGAATAATCATCGATCGCATTCTTGAAGCGGGCCAGATGCGGCTCGATGCCATGGATCGACACGGCAAAGCCGCCCATCCAGTCGCCATCATGGCTGATGAAGTCGGCGAGGCACATGTTCGCCCGGCCTTCGCGCTTGGCGATCTGCTGGCGCAGCATCGGCAGGGTGTAGTGCTTCTCGTCCTCGACATGGACGATGATGTCGTCGCCCTGACGGCGGCAGGGCCATAGGCCCGCAACGCCGCGCGCGGTCAGCCATTTCTCGTCGATGATCTTCTGGAGCATCTTCTGCGCATCGGCGAACAGGCTGCGGGCGCTTTCGCCGACAATCTCGTCATCCAGGATGGCGGGATAATTGCCGGCCAGTTCCCAGGCGCGGAAGAAGGGGGTCCAGTCGATATAGTTGACCAGATCCTTCAGATCCCAGTCGGGGAAGCGGTGGGTGCCGGGCAGCAGCGGGCGCGGCGCCTTCAGGCTCTCGTCCATCTCGAAGGCGTTGGCGCGGGCGTCCTCAAGCGACAGGAGCTGGCTCTGCCCCTTGTTCGCGCGCGCGACGCGAACATGCTCATAATCATCCTTGGTTTTCTGGACGAAATCGGCCTTCTGCGTTTCGGAGACCAGCGCGGTGGCGACGCCGACGGCGCGGCTGGCGTCGAGCACATGGACGACCGGGCCGGTAAAGGCCGGGTCGATGCGCAGCGCGGTGTGGACGCGCGAGGTGGTCGCGCCGCCGATGAGGAGCGGCATGGTCATGTTGGCGCGCTGCATTTCCGCCGCCACCGTCACCATCTCGTCGAGCGAGGGGGTGATGAGGCCGGACAGGCCGATCATGTCGGCATCATTCTCGTTCGCGGCCTTGATGATGTCCTGCCAGGGCACCATCACGCCCATGTCGATCACCTCGAAGCCGTTGCACTGGAGCACGACGCCGACGATATTCTTGCCGATATCATGGACGTCGCCCTTGACCGTCGCCATGATGATCTTGCCCTTGCCCTTGGCACCGGGTTCCTTGGCCGCCTCGATATAGGGCAGCAGATGGGCCACCGCCTTCTTCATGACGCGGGCGGACTTCACCACCTGGGGCAGGAACATCTTGCCCGCGCCGAACAGGTCGCCGACCACGTTCATGCCGTCCATCAGCGGGCCTTCGATCACCTCGATCGGCTTGGTTGCGGCAAGGCGGCATTCCTCGGTGTCTTCCACCACATACATGTCGATGCCCTTGACCAGCGCATGTTCGAGGCGCTTGGCGACCGGCCAGCCGCGCCATTCCTGCGCGGCCTTTTCCGATGCGGCATCCTTGCCCTTGAAGCTTTCCGCGAGCGCGACGAGGCGGTCGCCGGCTTCGGGATCGCTGTTGAGGAGGACGTCTTCGCACGCCTGACGCAAGGCCGGATCGATCGCGTCATAGACGTCGAGCTGCCCGGCATTGACGATCGCCATGTCGAGGCCGGCGGGAATGGCATGATAGAGGAACACCGAGTGCATCGCCCGGCGTACCGGCTCGTTGCCACGGAAGGAGAAGGAAAAGTTGGACAGGCCGCCCGAGATATGGACATGCGGGCAGCGCTTCTTGATCTCGCGGCAGGCCTCGATGAAGTCGACGCCGTAATTATTATGCTCCTCGATCCCGGTCGCGACGGCGAAGATATTGGGATCGAAGATGATGTCCTCGGGCGGAAAGCCGATCGTCATCAGCAGCTTGTAGGCGCGCTCGCAAATCTCGACCTTGCGGGCCTGGGTATCGGCCTGGCCGGTCTCGTCGAAGGCCATGACCACCACGGCGGCGCCATAGGCCATGCAGAGTTTCGCATGATGCAGGAAGGCCTCCTCGCCCTCCTTCATGCTGATCGAGTTGACCACCGGCTTGCCGGAGACGCATTTCAGGCCCGCTTCGATGACTTCCCATTTGGAACTGTCGATCATCACCGGCACGCGGCTGATGTCCGGTTCCGAGGTCATGAGCTTGAGGAAAGTGGTCATCGCCTCGACCGCGTCGAGCAGGCCTTCGTCCATGTTCACGTCGACGATCTGCGCGCCATTTTCGACCTGCTCACGGGCGATGTCGATCGCCGCGGCATAGTCGCCGGCCATGATCAGCTTCTTGAACTTGGCGGAGCCGGTGACGTTGGTGCGCTCGCCGATATTGACGAAGGTGGCGGTGGATTGCTGGGTCATCGGTTTCTTCCAAAAATCCTCCCCCCTTAGGGGGAGGGGGACCATGCCGCAGGCATGGTGGAGGGGTATCACGCTATCGAGGGGGTAACACCCCTCCGTCTGGCTTCGCCAGCCACCTCCCCTTCCAGGGGAGGATGAAACTAGGCCGCGATATGCATCGGTTCGAGACCCGCGAGGCGCGTCACGACCGTCAGTTCGGGCACCTGGCGCGGCTTGTGCCCCGCCAGCGCCTTCGCCACCGCGCCGATATGGGCGGGCGTCGTGCCGCAGCAGCCGCCGACCATGTTGACCAGCCCTTCGTCCACCCACTGACGGATCAGCTTCGCGGTGGTTTCCGGCAGCTCGTCATATTGCCCCAGTTCATTGGGCAGGCCGGCATTGGGATAGGCCAGGATCAGCGTGTCGGCATTCTTCGACAGTTCGGCCAGATAAGGCCGCAGCAGGTCCGCGCCGAAGGCGCAGTTCACGCCGATGGTCAGCGGCTTCAGGTGCCGCAGCGAATACCAGAAGGCGTTGATCGTGTGGCCCGACAGGTTCCGGCCCGACATGTCGGTGATGGTGAAGCTGAGCATCACCGGCACCGAGCGACCTGCCGCTTCCTCCGCCTCGCGCGCGGCCATGCCGGCGGCCTTGGCGTTGAGTGTATCGAAGCAGGTTTCGATCAGCAGGAAGTCGACGCCGCCAGCGATCAGCGCGTCGCACTGTTCGCGATAATCGGCCTTGAGCGTATCATAATCGACCTCGCGATAGGCGGGATCGTTGACGTCGGGCGAGATCGACAGCGTCTTGTTGGTCGGGCCGATCGAGCCGCAGACGAAGCGGGGCTTGCCGTCCTTGGCCGTCGCCTTTTCGCAGGCGGCCCGCGCGATCTTGGCGGCGGCGACATTGATGTCCCACACCAGATGCTCGCAGCCATAGTCGGCCATGGCGATCTTGGTCGAGCTGAACGTGTTGGTCTCGATCATGTCGGCGCCATTGTCGAGATAGGCGGTGTGAATGCCCTCAACGATGTCCGGCCGGGTCAGGCAGAGCAGGTCGTTATTGCCCTTCTGGTCCTTGGCCAGGTCCAGAGACCCACGATAATCGGCTTCGGTCAGGCCGTGCTTCTGGATCGACGTGCCATAGCCACCGTCGAAGATCAGGATCTTTTCCGCCGCCAGGGCGCGCAAACGTGCTTCGGCGTTCATGCCGTCTTCTCCAGTTCAGCCGCAACCTGAGGCCTCAACCCCAGCAGATGGCAGATCGCATAGCTTAGTTCCGCCCGGTTGAGCGTATAGAAATGAAAGTCGCGCACGCCGCCCATATAGAGGTTGCGGCACAGCTCGGCCGCCAGCGTGGCGGAGACGAGCTGGCGCGCGGCCGGATGCTGGTCCAGCCCGTCAAACAGGCGGCCCATCCAGGCGGGGACATCGGTGTTGCACATCGCCGACATGCGCTGGACCGCTGCGAAATTGCTGACCGGCATGATGCCCGGAATGACGTCCGCATCGATGCCGGCGGCGGCGACCGTGTCGCGGAAGCGGAAGAAGGTGTCCGCCTCGAAGAAGAATTGGGTGATCGCACGGGTCGCGCCAGCGTCGATCTTGCGCTTCAAATTGTCGATGTCGCTCTGCGCGCTCAGCGCATCGGGATGGGTTTCGGGATAGGCGGCGACCGAAATCTCGAAATCATGGCGCTTGCGCAGCCCCTCGACCAGTTCGGCCGCGCCTTTATAACCATCGGGATGCGGCTGGAAGGCGGTGCCGGCCTCCGGCGGATCGCCGCGCAGCGCGACGATATGGCGCACGCCCGCTTCCCAATAGGCGTCGGCCACTTCGTCGATCTCGGCCTTGCTGGCGGCGACGCAGGTCAGGTGCGCGGCGGCGGCCAGCGGCGTTTCCCTGGCGATGCGGGCGACCGTATTATGGGTGCGCTCGCGGGTGGAGCCGCCCGCGCCATAGGTCACCGACACGAACTTTGGCGCCAGCGGCGTCAGCGTC
Organism: Sphingobium salicis subsp. salicis; assembly: GCF_049472635.1. Lineage (NCBI taxonomy): Bacteria > Pseudomonadati > Pseudomonadota > Alphaproteobacteria > Sphingomonadales > Sphingobiaceae > Sphingobium > Sphingobium salicis. The sequence goes on along the minus strand of NZ_JAYRCS010000001.1, from coordinate 106,048 downwards.
TCGATCGCCGACCAGAGCTGTTCCTCCATCTTCTCCGTCTTGGGCGGGAAGAATTCGAAGCTCACATTGAGGTCGCCGGCCAGATCCGCATAGAGCGGCCCTTCGGCATCATGGCGGGCGCGGTCAGTCTGGGTCATGCGGAAATCCGTTCTTCGATGGGCAAGATGTCGGCGCCGCGCTGGCGCCCGAGCCATAATTGTACCGTCAGTTCCTGGCCGGGCAGCATGTCCACCCGCTCCAGTTCCAGGCCCGCCTGCGCGAACCAGCCTTCGATCTGCATGTCGGAAAAGCCCAGGCGCGCATGCTGGTCGCGCGTGCGCAGCTCCTCGCGTTCATGGGCGGCGAAATCGACGATCAGCACGCGGCCGCCGGGGCGCAGCACCTGCGCCGCCTGCGCGATCACCTGCTCGGGGGCCTGGGCATAATGCAGCACCTGATGCAGCAGCACCGTGTCGACGCTGGCGGGATCGATCGGCAGCGCGGCGAAATCGCCCAGCAGCAACGCATATTTGTCGCCCGCATCCTCGGGCAGCTTGGCGCGGGCCAGCCGCAACATATCGGGACTGCGATCAAGCGCCGTCACCTGATCGGCGGCGGGGCCGAACAATTCGATCATCCGCCCGGTGCCGGTGCCGATGTCGAGCAGATGGCCGATCGCCTGCCCGTCCAGCATCGCGCGCATCGCCGCTTCCACATCGGCTTCGGCGACATGGAGCGAACGGATTGCGTCCCATTCCTCGGCATGTTCGGCGAAATAGGCTTCGGCTGCGCGCGCGCGCTCGGCCCGCACGGCGGCAAGACGGGCCAGGTCCGCGCTCTGCCAGGCGGCTTCGGCGGCCGACGGCTGCAGCCGGTCGAACAAGGTGATGAAGGGCTGGACCGACGCCTTCTGCCCCAACCGCAGGAAGACCCAATTGCCCTCCTTGCGCCGTTCGACCAGGCCGGATTCCACGAGAATGCGGATATGGCGCGACACGCGCGGCTGGCTCTGGTCGACCACCTGCGCCACTTCGCCCACGGCCAGTTCCATCGCCCGCAACAGGTGGACGATGCGCAGCCGCGTCGGGTCTCCAAGAGACCGGAAAATGTCGAGGGCGCCACTCATGCGGCAATCATATAAAGAAATCTTTATATGCGTCAATGGCCGTCCATTGCGGGCACTTCCGACAAAAACCGCGCCTTATCAGGCCCTCCCGCTCAGGAATGGGATTGCCTTGCTCCGCCCAAAGCATTACGAATCAGCGCGCAGGCGCAATGGGGGGTGAGCTTTTCTCCGAGAGTGGTCTGCATCTTTTTTTTCTCTGAGAGGGGTTTGCCCATGTCCAAGTCGATTGCTCTTTCGCTCGTTCTCGCCGCTTCGCTGGGTCTGGCTGCTTGCGGTGGCCACACCGCCGAAAACGCTGCCAACAACGCCGCCAACGCTGCTGAGAACGCTTCGAACGCTGCCGACAACGCCATGAACGCCGCGATGAACGCTGCCGACAACGCTGCGAACGCCGCTTCGAACGCGACCAACAACGTCGCCAACGCGATGTAATTTCCCTTTCGGGAAGAGTTTCTTGGAAAAGGGCCGCACCGGAAACGGGAGCGGCCCTTTTCTTATGCGCGAAAGGACCGGCGAGTGATCAAGCGACCTGCCCTGCTGCTCCTGCTGGCGCTGGGCGCCTGCCATTCCGGCCAGGATGATGGCGTCGGCGGCGTCAGCGCGGCCGAAGCCAGCGCGCTCAATGCCGCCGCGGCGCAGCTGGATGCGCGCGCCGGTGCCGCGTCGCCGCAGGAGGCCGGGCTCAACCCCGCCGCCGTCGCGGCCGCCCGCGCCGACCGGCGACAGGCCGGGGGCAATGCCGCCCGATAGCAAAAGGCCGCCCCCCTTCACGGGGACGGCCCTTCAAAGTCACCAGATGGGGTGACGCTTAGCAGTTGCGGTCGATCGCGCGGCCAGCCAGCGCACCGACGCCTGCGCCGATGATGGCACCCGTGGTGCCGTCGCCCCGGCCATAGCGGCTGCTGCCCTTACCGACTTCGTTGCCCAGCAGGCCACCGGCGATCGCACCGATGATGGTGCCGCCCGTGCCATTGTCCCGGCAGCGATAGCCGCCACGATAACCGCGATAATCATTGCGGTAATAATTGCCGCGATAACCGCCGCGATAGCCACGGTCGCCGCGATAATAGTCACCCCGGTAACCGCGATAGCCGCGATCACCCCGGTAATAGTCGCCGCGCTCATAGCTGCGGCCCCAGCCATCGCGCGCCATGGCGGGCGTCGCGGTGACGGCGAGGGAGGCAGCGCCCATGGCGAGCGCAGCACCCAGATTGATCAGATACTTCATCTTCATGGCGTTGCTCCTCAGATTGCCATTTCCGCGGTGAACCGGACGGGCCGATCACCAGGATTGATGCCCTTATGACTGATTCGCGTTGAGTGGAGCCTGAATGGCGGTGACAGCCACCGTTCAGCTGGCAACGCTTCGCCACTCCCCTGCTGCGTCCCGCCGACATTTCCCCTATGGCAGAGCGCGATGCGTCGAATCCTGATCGTTCTCGCTCTTGCGATCCTGCTGCTGCCTGCCCCGCCGTCCACCAAGCCCGCCGCCGTGCGGCCGGGCACCTTGCTGGTGACGGCGCGGGCGGTGCCGCTCGACAGCAGCGATCCCGATCGCCGCCGGGTCGGCACGCTCACCTATCTGGGCGGCTGGCAGCTTGGCAGCGACAATCCGGGCTTTGGCAGCATATCCTCGCTGCTGGTCGACGGGCCGGGCCAGATATTGGCGCTGAGCGATGCCGGCGTGCTGATGGGCTTCCATGTCGGTCCCGGTCGCGCCAGCCGCCGGCCCTTCATCGCGCCGCTGCCGGTGCGGGCGCAGGACAGGGACCGGCCCTGGTGGTCCTGGGATTCGGAATCCATGACCCATGATCCGGCGAGCGACCGCTATTGGGTGGGGTTCGAGCTGCTCCAGGCGATCTGCCGCTACTCGCCCGGCTTCGCGCGGGTGGAGGCGTGCCGGACCTGGCCGGAAATCGTCGCCTGGCCCAAGACCGGATCGATCGAATCCTTCACCCGCCTGCCCGACGGCCGCTTCATCGCGATCGGCGAGATGGGCATGACTGCCGACGGCCATCATGACACATTGCTCTGGTCGGGCGATCCGGCCGAACATGACACGGCCGATCCGATCCACCTCCATTATGTCGCGCCGCAGGGCTATCGCCCGACCGACATGGTCGCGCTGGACGATCGCCATCTGCTGGTACTGAACCGGCGCCTGACCCTGCAGGAACTGTTCACCGCGACGATCGCGATGATCGAGCTGCCTGAGAATCCCGCACCGAACACGGAACTGCGCGCCCGGACGCTGGCACGGCTGGCGCCGCCGCTGCTGGCCGACAATTTCGAAGGACTGGCGCTCAGCCGGGAACAGGGCCGGACGATCCTGTGGGTCGCATCCGACGACAATCACGAATTCTTCCAGCGCACCTTGCTGCTGAAATTCCGATTGGATTGATCGGAACCCGCATCCCCACCCGGCCTTCCATTCCAGGATATGCTGTTGGGAGGCCGGGTGGGGGTGCGGGCTGGTGCGGCGCATTCCCTGCGCAGCAGGGAATATCAGAAAACGCAAAAAAGCGGCCTGTTGCCAGGCCGCTTCTTATGCCGAAACGAATCGAAGCGAATCAGGCGGCTGCGGCAGCCTGCTTCTTGACGATGTCGCGCTTCAGGCGACGGGCCTTCAGCGACAGCTTGTCGTCGCTGGTCTTGACCAGCCAGTTGTCGAGGCCGCCATTATGCTCGACCGAGCGCAGACCATGGGTCGACACGCGCAGCTTGACGGTGGTTTCCAGCGTTTCGGAGATCAGCGACACGTTCTGCAGGTTCGGCAGGAACACGCGCTTGGTCTTGTTGTTGGCGTGGGAAACATTGTGACCCACCTGGCGACCCTTACCGGTCAGCTCGCAAATGCGCGACATAGTCAATCAACCTTTGAAATTCGGGTTCGTTCGGAAAGCGGCGCCGATAGCGGGATTCCCGCTCGCCGTCAACCTTCCGCTCGGTTCGTGGCACTATCGCAACCATTTCACCGGGCCCCGCGTTCATCCCCCCGTTCAATAGAGGAGAGTGCCATGCGTTTCATCGGCGGATTGCTGCTGATCGCGCTTATCGTCATCGGCGCCGGGATAGCAACCGGATTCATCGACCTGCAGAAGACTCAGGAGGGTCGCCTGCCCGAAGTCTCCGTAAAACAGGGCGCCCTGCCCAAATATGAGGCGAGCGTCGCCAAGGTTGAAGTGGGCAGCCGCAACGAAACGGTCGAGGTTCCGACCGTGGACGTGAAGAAGCCCTGAGTCGATTCGCGGGCTTTTGATGCGCCGCCCGGCGCATGGACGGCACCAGCCCGCACCCCCACCCGGCCGCCCATTCTAGGATATGCTGTTGGGAGGCCGGGTGGGGGTGCGGGCTGGTGCGGCCCTCCCTCTCCGACTAAGGCGGGGTCATGACCTCGCCCTTTCCCTTGCCCGAACCGATGCGCCGCGCCTTTGCGCTGGCGCGGGAAGCCGAAGCGGCGGGCGAGGTGCCGATCGGCGCCGTGGTCACGCGCGATGGCGTCATCATCGGCGAGGGCGAGAATCGCAACCGCCGCGACAATGACCCCACTGCCCATGCCGAAATGGTGGCGATTCGCGCCGCCGCCACCCGGATCGGCGATTTCCGTCTGACCAGCTGCGACCTGTGGGTGACGCTGGAGCCGTGCCCGATGTGCGCGGGCGCGATTTCCCACGCACGGGTCGCCCGGCTCTATTATGCGGTGTCCGACCCCAAGGGCGGCGCGGTCGAACAGGGACCGCGCCTCTTTGCCCAGCCGCAATGCCTGCACCGCCCCGAAATCTATGGCGGGCTGGCCGAGGCGGAAGGATCAGCGCTGCTGCGCGACTTTTTTGCCGCCCGGCGCTGAATAATCAATCTTGTAGAGCGTGTAGGGCAGCGTCATCGCCGTCTTGAGCGTCACCGGCTGCAACCAGGCGGGAATCGTGCCGCGCATCAGGTCCGCATAGAAGCCGCGCGGACTGCGCGACTGATAGATGGTTCCTTCCGGGAAATTGGGACAGACCAGCAAATAGGTCGCATGATGCTTCGCCGCGATCGGGCGGAAGGCGTCGGCCGGCCCGTCATAGGCATGATGCATGTCGAGGATCGTCGCGCCATTGCGATGATAGGGACCGGCCACCGCGCTATGATGCGTCGTGGCGATGATGCGCGGCCCCAGATCGACCATTGTGAAGATGGTCGCCGACGGCAGCTGGTCCAGCACCTCCAGCGCCGGCAGCGTGCGACAGCGGCCATTGGCCTTCTTGATCGCGTCGGTGCGGGCGATGGCGGACGGGCGCCAGGGCTTGGGCTTGGTGCCGGTCGCCTGCTGCCACAGCGCGATCACCTGCGGATAGAGCGGATAGGCACAGGCAATGGCGCCGACCAGCAGCGCGCCGATCCCGGCCAGGATGCGCACCCGGCGCGATCCGGTGAAGATCGCCGTCACCAGCCGCCATCCGGCCCAGGCGGCGGGCGGAATCGCCAGCAACTGCGCCGCCGGCCCGGCGCGCAGCTGCCAGAAGAGCAGAGCGGTCGAGAAAAGCATCATCAGGCCGATCGTCGCGAACGCCCAGAGCCGGTCGCTGTCGCGCCGCAATTCCCATAGCGCCCAGAGCAGGCCGAGGAGGCCCACCGCCGGCAGCGCCATCAGCGGCACGACCAGGCTCTGCGCCTGCGCGGTGATCGGCTTTGCCTCGCGGATATTGGCCAGCCAGAGCTGCTGCAGCTCGGGCGAGATCTGATAGGGGGTCAGGCATTGCGGCCAATTGAGCAGGAAGAACAGACCCACCGCGCCGCCGACGATCATGCCGGCGATCAGCCGCTGCCACCAGAGCCGCAGCGGCAGGCGGCTCAAGAGCACCATGCCCGCACCGGCCGCGCCGAACACCGCGACCCAGATGGGCGAGATGGCATCGCACACCATGTGGCGATTATCGTAGCTGGCGAAGAGGACGTAGCAGAGCGAGGTCGCCCCCGCGAGGCTGAGGCCATAGGGCAGCATCCGCCGCCCGGCGCCATCGCGGAACACCCAGCGCAGCGCCACCAGCGCGCCGCCGGCGGCGAGATAGACGATCATCTCCATCCCGATCGCCACCGACAGGGCGCTCGACACGCCCGCCACCACGCCGCCGCGCAGCCAGTTGCGGTCAATGAGGCCCGCCATCATCGTCAGCGCCAGCGCCAGTTGCCAGCCATGATGGTCGATCCGCATCGGCGCGAACATGCCCAGGCCCATCTGCGCGGCGAGCGGCGCCAGCACCGCGAACAGCCAGGCCCAGCGCGCGCCGACGGCGTCGCCCGCCAGCCGCCGGGCGATCGATCCCAGGCTCAACATCAGCAGGAACAGCGGCAGCAGCGGCGCAATCGCGCAGGCCAGCCGGTCGGCCAGATCCTGTTCGACAAAGGCGCGGAAGAACAGCATCAACCCGGCGAGCGGGATGTCGACCAGCCGCGACCAGTGGATATTGGCGCCGCCCGGCGGATCGAGCCGATATTGGCGCAGATCATACCAGCCCTGCCCGGCCAGCCAGTCCTTGACCTGGACGAAGCGGATATTGTCGTCCGTGTCGCTCAGCGTCAGCCAGTGGATGGCGGGCCAGCGATCGACCAGCATGCAGACCAGGATCGCGATCCAGATCAGGAAGGTCAGCCACTTCCAGTGGCGATCGGCATAGGCGGTGAGGATCGCGAACCAATGGGGCGCGCGGGCGCGAAAAGCAGGCCAGCTTTGCAAATTCATGGCCGGTGGATTAGACGCTCCACACCAAAGCGCAACGGGGCTCCATGAAAATCATCGACCGACTGTCGCCGGCCCATCAGGCCCTGTTCTGGCAGATATTGCGCTATGGCATCAGCGGCCTGTTCATCACTGCCTGCCAGGCGGCGATCTACTGGACGCTGGCGGCGCCGGTGGGTCTCCATCCACAGGTCGCCAACGGCATCGGTTATCTCTGCGCGGTGGCGATCGGCTATGTGCTGCACAATGCCTTCACCTTTCGCGGCCATGGCAGCCAGTCGGGCCATGCCGCGCGCGGTTTCCGCTTCGTCGCCGTCTCGCTGGTCAGCTATGCGCTCAACGCCCTTTGGGTGTATCTGTGCGTCACCCATATGCGCTGGCCCGAATGGTCGCCGATACCGGCGATGATCTGCCTCACCCCCGCCGTGGTGTTCGGCCTCAACCGGCAATGGGTGTTCCGCTAGGGGAAATACCCCCCGATTCCTCAGATCGCCAGCGCCCGGTTCGGCATGGCGCGCAACCGGCCGACGTCGCGCTGGGGTGGCGCGCCGAACAGGCGGCGATATTCGCGGCTGAATTGGGACGGACTGTCATAGCCGACCTGATAGCCGGCCTCGGCCGCGTCGATCCGCTGCGCCAGCATCATCTGCCGCGCCTGCTGGAGCCGCAGCTGCTTCTGATATTGCAGCGGCGTCATCGCCGTCGCCCGGCGAAAATGATCGTGGAAGCTCGACAGGCTCATGCCGGCAAGATCGGCCAGCACCGGTCCGCTGAACGGCTCGCGATAATGGGCCTTGAGCCAGCGGATCGCGCGCGCGATCTGGCCGGTGCGGCTGTCGCCGCTGGCAATCGCCCGCAGCAGCCCGCCGCTCGGCCCCATCATCAGCCGCAGCAGCAATTCCCGCTCGACCAATGGCGCCAGCAGGACGGCACTGTCCGGCTGGCCGAGCAGGCCGGTGAGCCGGCTCGCCGCGTCCAGCAGTTCGGGCGTGATCGGATGGAGCGAGAGCGCCCGCCCCTCCTCCACCGCCGCAGCAGCCGGCAAGGTCAGCGCGATCTCGGACAGCATCGCCGGGTCGAGATAGAGGCAGAAGCAGAGATAGGGGCTGTCCGCATCCGCCTGCGTCACCGTGCCGGTGATCGGCAGGTCGAGCGAGGCGACCAGATAGCTGGCCGGGCCATAGGCTATGACCGCGTCGCCCATCATCACCTGCTTGGCGCCTTGCGCGATGATGCACAGCGCCGGGCGCTGGAGCATATGCACCGGTTCGCCCGGCTGCGACCAGCGCACAAGCGTCAGGCGCGGGATCAGCGTGTCGACTATGCCGTCCGCGTCCATATGGCGGGCGATCTTCTCGCCCAGATGCTCATGGCTCATGCACGCCACCTCCCAGGAATTTCAGGCAATCTAGATAGTCCATAAGCCCGCCAACCACCACGCCCGATCATTCATTCGGAATATCGTGCAATCATGGCGCAGGACCATTCTACCGCTCCGGGGGCAATCGGGCGCATTCCTGCTCCATCGGATCGGGTGTCGATCCGCCCCAAGGATGGAGCTTCAATCATGGCTATCGAGAACAAGGTCATCGCGATCACCGGCGCCAGCAGCGGCATTGGCGAGGGCACGGCGCGGCTGCTGGCGGCACGCGGCGCGAAGCTGATGCTGGGCGCCCGCCGCACCGACCGGCTGGCCGCGCTCGCCGCAGAACTGAACGCCGCCGGCGGCACGGTCGCCTTCCGCGCGCTCGACGTCACCGACCGCGCCGATGTCGAGGGGTTCATTGCCGCAACCGAAGCCGAATTTGGCCGCATCGACGTGCTGGTCAGCAATGCCGGGCTGATGCCGCTGTCGCGCTTCGACAGTTTGAAGGTCGAGGAATGGGACCGGATGATCGACGTCAACATCCGCGGCGTGCTGCACGGCATCGCCGCCGCCCTGCCCCGCTTCAAGGCCCAGGGCAGCGGCCATTTCGTCAATATCTCGTCGATCGGCGGCTATCGCGTCTGGCCGACCTGCGGCGTCTATTCGGCGACCAAATATGCGGTGCGCGCCATTTCCGACGGACTGCGGATGGAGCATGACGATATCCGCGTCACCATCGTGTCGCCCGGCGTGGTCGAATCCGAACTGGCCAGTACCATCACCGAAGCGGGCGCCGCCGCCGCGATGGAGGATTTCCGCGCCATCGCCCTGACGCCCGACGCGATCGCCCGCGCCATCGCCTATGCGGTGGAACAGCCCCACGATGTCGATGTGAATGAATTGATCGTCCGTCCGGTGCGGACGATGGACTGAGGAAGAGGCCATTTGAGAAATGGCGCTACCAGCCCGCACCAAACGGCCGGCCGCCCCTGCACGGGCGGCCGGCGCCGTTTCGTCAGTGGACGAAACGCGCGACGACGTCGCGGTAGGAACGGCTGACCTTTACCTGGGCGCCGGATTCCAGCACCAGGAAGCATTCGCCGTTGGTATGGGGCTTCACCTGGCGCACCTGGCTCAGGTTGACGATGGTCGAGCGATGGACGCGCTGGAAATTGCGCGGGTCGAGCCGCTTTTCCAGATCCTTCATCGTCTCGCGCAGGATCAGCGAGTTGTCGGCGGTATAGATGCACATATAGTCGCCCGCCGCGTCGATCCGCTCGATCGAATCCACGTCGACGCGGAAAATCTGCCCGCGATCCTTGATGTTGATCAGCTTCTCGAAGCGGTTCGACGCCGGCGCATCCTCGTCGCCATTGGCAAAATCGTGCATCGCGTCGGGCGCCACTTCGGCCAGCACCTCGCGCAGCTTTTCCGCTTCCTGCACCTGCTTCTTCTCGGACAGGCGCAGGCGCACCCGGTCGAGCGCATCGGCCAGGCGGCCTTCATCCACCGGCTTCATCAGATAATCGACCGCCTGCGCCTCGAAGGCGCGGATCGCATGGTCGCTATAGGCGGTGACGAAGATGAACAAAGGTGGTTCGACCTCCATCATCCCCTGGACGACGGAGAAGCCGTCGAAGCCGGGCATCTGGATATCGAGGAACACAAGGTCGGGTTTATGCGTCTTGATGGCACGGATGGCTTCGCGGCCATTGGTGCAGGTCTCGATGATTTCGACATCCTCATGCGCTTGCAGACGGAGCTTAAGGCCTTGGATAGCCAGGCTTTCGTCGTCGACGAGGATTGTTCTGATGGTCATGCGGCCACTTTCGATGTTTCATCCATGTTAAGCGGAATTTCGATGATGACCGAAAATCCGCTTTGCGTGGAACGCGTTTCGAACCGCTGTCGTTCCCCGAAGGCCTGAATTAACCGGTCCCGGATGTTCGGCAGGCCGACGCCCGTCCCCTCGCTGACCGGAATGTGTGGCTTCATTGCGCCATCGTTCAATCCCGGCCCACTGTCCGACACGACGATCCGGACATTTTCACCGGCAGGTTGCGCCGACACCGAGATTTCCGCCCCTTCCTCCTTGGGCGTGACCGCATATTTGATCGCATTTTCCACCAGCGGCTGCAGCAGCAGCGACGGCAGGCGTGCATGGGCGACCGAAGGATGGACATCGAAGGACGGACGCAGCCGGTCCTCGAAGCGCATCTTCTCGATCTCCAGATAGAGTTTCAGCGTCTCGATCTCCTGCTCGATCGTCACCTGCGCGGTCGGCTCATTGATCAGCGTATAGCGCAGGAAGGAGGACAGCCGCGACAGCATCGCATTGGCGCGTGTCGTTTCCTTGAGCAGCACCAGGGTCGAGATGGAATTGAGCGTGTTGAACAGGAAATGCGGATTGAGCTGATAGCGCAGCATGGCGAGCTGCGCGCTCGACGCCTGATTCTCCAGATGGAGCAGCTGGTCCGCCTGTTCCTCCACCGTCAGGTAGAAGTTGATCGCATAATAGAGCGCCGACCAGGCACCCAGCAGCGTCATCGACAGATAGAAGGCGCCCAGGAACAGCTGCAACCCGGCGGTTTCGCTGCCCTTGTTCTGGGTCGAAAAGACCCAGGCATCGATGAAGGCGACCATCGCGGCGGCGGCGACCACGGTGACGATCGACGCGCCCCAGGTCAGGATCGGCCGCTGTTTTTGCAGGAAGCGGAAGGCGACCGCGATCAGCAAGGTCGCCGAATAGCCGGTGACGGTGGAGATCAGCACCGGGATCAGGCTGGACAGCGGCTGACCATTGGCGATGGTGGACGACCCACGCAGCAGAAAGGCCCCGGCCCAGCCAAGCGACTGGAGGTTCCAGAAAGCGCGATTCTTGTCCGCGAAAAAGGGTTTTGGCTGCAGGGGATGGACTGACATTGCCGACAGCCTAGGCGATTTCAGCGCCATGGTGAAGCCGCCCCGTCGTCCGGTATCAGGCCGCCGCAGCCGGCTCTTGCGCCATCGGGGTGACTTCGTCGCGACACAGCCAGACCAGGTCGCTCAGGTCCAGCGTGCGGCCGTCATGCGCCTGGATCGCGATCGCGCGGATCGGCATGCCATCGCGCTTGTCCGCCAGCACCTGGCAGAAGGGCGGCGCGCTGCCCCATTTCTCGCCCCACTGGCGCAGGGCGATCATCGCGGGGGCCAGTTCCTGGCCCTTTTCGGTCAGCCGATATTCGACCTTGCGCCGGTCGCACTGCATCGGCTGGCGCAGCATGATGCCATTTTCGACGAGCCGCGCGAGGCGGTTGGCCAGGATGTTGCGGGCGATGCCCAGCGTCGACTGGAACTCCTCGAAATGGCGAATGCCCGACAGGGCGCCGCGCAGGATCAGGAAGGACCAGCGCTCACCCATCGCCTCCAGCGCGGCGGGAAGGGCGCATTGTTCCAGGTCCTGGGCAAGATTATGTTTCATGATCCCGATCTAATAGCGCAAAGCGGCGACCGTTGCAAAAGTTGCACAAAAGCAACCCAAATCACACAGATCGGGATTTTTTTGTTGCGCTGCAAGGCGCTTCCCACACAATCGGGAAACGATGCTACGTCAATATGAACTTGTCGAACGGGTAAAGCGCTACGATCCGGATGCGGATGAAGCGATGATCAACCGCGCTTATGTCTTCTCCGTCCAGAAGCATGGCAGCCAGAAGCGCGCCAGCGGCGACCCCTATTTCAGCCATCCGATCGAGGTCGCGGGTATCCTGACCGACTTCTATCTGGACGACCAGACGATCGTGACCGCGCTGCTGCACGACACGATCGAGGATACTCTGGTCACCTATGACGAGATCGAGGAGGCGTTCGGCAAGGACGTCGCCCGCATGGTCGACGGCGTGACCAAGCTCTCCAAGATCGAGGCCATGTCCGAAAATGAGCGGGCGGCCGAGAATCTGCGCAAGTTCCTGCTCGCCATGTCGGACGATATCCGCGTGCTGCTGGTGAAGCTGGCCGACCGGCTGCACAATATGCGCACGCTGCACTTCATCAAGAATGAGCAGAAGCGCCGCCGCATCGCCAAGGAGACGATGGACATCTATGCCCCGCTGGCGGAGCGGATCGGCATGTATGACTTCATGCGCGAGATGCAGCTTCTCTCGTTCCGCGTGCTGGAACCCGAAGCCTATGACAGCATCACCAAGCGGCTGGAGCAGCTGAAGGAAGGCGGCCATGACAAGGTCGACCGGATCGGCGCGGAGCTGCAATTGCTGCTGGGCGGCCATAATCTGTCCGTCACCGTGTCGGGCCGCGAAAAGCATCCCTATTCCATCTGGAAGAAGATGCAGGAACGGCACATCAGCTTCGAACAGCTGACCGACGTCATGGCCTTCCGCGTCATCACGGAAACGACCGAGGATTGCTATCGCGCACTCGGCGTCATCCACCAGACCTTCAAGATGGTGCCGGGCCGGTTCAAGGATTATATCTCCACCCCCAAGCGCAACGGCTATCGCTCGCTGCACACCACGGTCATCCATCAGGAAAATGCCCGTATCGAGGTGCAGATCCGCAGTCGCGACATGCATAATGACGCCGAACTCGGCCTCGCGGCGCACTGGGCCTACAAGCAGAAGGGCGACGCCACCGACCAGAATGCCGCCTGGCTGCGCGACCTGGTCGAAATCCTGGAACAGAGCCAGGATGCGGACGAACTGCTCGAACATACCCGCATGGCGATGTATCAGGATCGCATCTTCGCCTTCTCGCCCAAGGGGGAGCTGCACCAGCTGCCCAAGGGGTCGACTCCGGTCGATTTCGCCTATGCCGTCCACACCTCGCTTGGCAACCAGACCGTCGGGGCGAAGGTGAATGGCCGGGTGGTGCCGCTGCGCACCAGTCTCGAAAATGGCGACCAGGTCGAAATCCTGAAATCCGCCGGCCAGGAACCCCAGCCCGGCTGGCTCAGCTTCGCCATCACCGGCAAGGCGCGCGCCGCCATTCGCCGCTTCATCCGCCAGAAGCAGCGCGGCGAGGAAGTGGCGCTGGGCGAAAAACTCTATGAGGAAATCATCGGCCGCTTCTCGCCCGAACTGGCGAGCGAACTGGGCGACAAGGCGCTCAATGCCGCGCTCAAGCGGCTGAAGCTGGAGGATCGTGCCTCGCTGATGGTGGCGATCGCCACCCATCGCCTGCTCGATTCCGAGGTGATGGAGGCGCTGATCCCCGGCTCCACCAGCGGCCAGGAACTGGAAGAAGCCCATCCGCGCCAGCATGCCCCGGTCTCGATCCGCGGCCTGACGCCGGGCATCGCCTACAAGCTGAGCGAATGCTGCCACCCGGTGCCGGGCGACCGCATCGTCGGCATCCGCCGCACCGGCGAGCCGATCGAGGTCCACACCATCGACTGCCGCACGCTGGAGGCCGGCCAGGACGACGACTGGGTCGACCTCAGCTGGGACAGCAAGTCCAAGGGCGGCACCGCCCGGCTGCAGGTCATCGTCAAGAACCAGCCCGGCGCCCTCGCCGCGGTCGCCAATGTCTTCGGCGCAACCAAGGCGAACATCCTCAACCTGCAACTGGTCAATCGCGAAGGCCCCTTCCACACCGACATCATCGACCTGGAAGTGGCCGACGCCCAGCATCTGAGCCGCATCGTCTCGGCGTTGCGCGCCCTCGACACGGTGGTGCAGGCGGACCGGGTCTGACCCTGGATGAAGGCACGCATCGCCTCGCTGATCACGGCCAGCCTTGTGGCGGCGTCGATGAACAGCGCGATAGCGTGCCTTCCTCCACCACCACCGACCCTTTCCCGACTGGAGGGAGAGAGCGAGGGTGCTTATGCCAGACGCTTAGAGCTGTTCGACACCGAGCGCGTGCGCAAGCAAGAGGAGCAAATCCGCCAGTTTCAACTGCAACGAGACGCGAAGAACTGGGCCTCAGCCGATCGCGTCCTGCTGGCCGAGGCGGTCGCCTTTCGCGATTCACTATTGAAGCCGAAAGTATGGCTGCGCCCTGTTCGCTGGCTCAAGGGAACAGGAAAGCTCCAGAGTTTCCAGCTCAAGCCCATAGCCCAAGACAGCTGCGAATGGCCGGGAAATGGTGACGCCCTGCAAGGCGAGGTGGGAGAGAAATTCCTGATCTTCCTGAAACCAGGCGCTCCATCGTCGAAGACCGTTCTCGACAGCATATCGGTGAACCGCATCGTCGGCGAGCGCAGCAGGGCTGCATTGGGACAATCCTGACCGCCTGCCGCGCAACCGTTTCTCGCCAGATTCCGCGTGACAGCGTGGCCCAAAATCTGTAAGGGCGCCCCAGCAGACCCGTGGCTGATGCCATTGGTCTTCCGTCCGAGACAGTTGGTGAAGGGAATTTGCCCTTCTTAATCTCCAGCCTAGACGGGGAAAAGTTCTTTACCGGACGGGCCAAGCGCCCGATTCGGGTCTGCCTGTCTTCCTTCTCGAGGATATGGGCCAGTCGACCTCTCCCCTTCGGACTTAACTACCCCATGGCTTGCCATGGGTTTTAGCCGTTCGCGTGGCGCAAGCGACGCGAACATGAAGTGGAGAATGGCATGGATCGTAATCAGAAATCTGAGATCGTCTCCGCGCTGAACGCTCAGCTGGCAGAAGTTGGCGTGGTCGTCGTGACCCGCAACCTCGGCATGACCGTCGCTCAGTCGACCGTCCTGCGCCAGAAGATGCGCGACGCCGGTGCGTCCTACAAGGTTACGAAGAACCGCCTCGTCAAGATCGCCCTCGAAGGCACCGACTATACCGGCATCAGCGACCTGCTGACCGGCCCCGTCGGCCTCGCCTCGTCGGTCGATCCGGTTGCAGCCGCCAAGGTTGCAGTCGATTTCGCGAAGACCAACGACAAGCTTGAGATCGTTGGCGGCGCGATGGGCGAAGTGCTGCTCGATGCGGAGGGCGTCAAGGCCCTGGCATCGATGCCGTCGCTGGATGAACTGCGTGCGAAGCTGGTCGGCCTTCTGGTCGCCCCGGCTACCAAGCTCGCAACCGTCACCCAGGCACCGGCTGCGCAGCTTGCGCGCGTCTTCAACGCCTATGCGGAGAAGGAAGCGGCCTGAGCCGCCCCTCATCCTCATTAACTTTTGAACCTCATTTGTTCGGGGCAATCGCCCCTTAGAAGGAATTGAAAAATGGCAGACATCAACGCTCTGGTCGATCAGCTCTCGGCCCTCACCGTCCTCGAAGCCGCTGAGCTGTCGAAGGCTCTGGAAGAAAAGTGGGGCGTTTCGGCCGCCGCTGCTGTCGCTGTGGCCGCTCCGGCTGCTGGCGGCGCCGCTCCGGCTGCTGAAGAGCAGACCGAATTCGACGTGATCCTGACCGGCGACGGTGGCAAGAAGATCAACGTCATCAAGGAAGTCCGCGCCATCACCGGCCTGGGCCTGACCGAAGCCAAGGCTCTGGTCGAAGGCGCCCCGAAGGCTGTCAAGGAAGGCGCCAGCAAGGACGAAGCCGAAAAGCTGAAGAAGCAGCTGGAAGAAGCCGGCGCGACCGTCGAGCTGAAGTAAGCTGTTGCGGCCTTGCTTCGGCAAGGCCCGGCTTCCGGTTTCGGCCGGAGAGATATGGGGTGGTGCCTTCGGGCGCCGCCCCTTTTTCTTTGTCCGATCAAGCGGATTGATTTCCACGCCATATTTGCCTCTATTCCCGCCCACAGAATGGAATGGAGGATGCAGGCGATGCAGCGGACCACTATCATCGGGCTGGGCGCCCTGTTGCTCGCCACCAGCACCCTTGGCACGGCGCCCCTCGCCGCCCGCTCCCCCACGCCCCAGCCGCAGATGGTCCAGACCGAAGCGGGAATCGTCCATGGCGCGCTCGACGCCGGGGTGGAAAGCTGGAAGGGCATTCCCTTCGCCGCGCCGCCGGTCGGTGACCTGCGCTGGCGCATGCCCCAGCCCGTGGCCCGCTGGCAGGGCGTGCGCGAAGCCACCGCCTATCGCAACGACTGCATGCAGCTTCCCTTCCCCAGCGACGCCGCCCCGCTCGGCACCCCGCCGGCCGAGGATTGCCTCTCCGCCAATGTCTGGAAGCCCGCCGGCGCCACCGCCAAGCTGCCGGTCCTGTTCTGGATCTATGGCGGCGGCTTCGTGAATGGTGGCTCCTCCCCCCCGACCTATGCGGGCGCTGCACTGGCGAAGCAGGGGCTGATGGTGGTCAGCTTCAACTATCGGCTCGGCCGCTTCGGCACCTTCGCCCACCCCGCCCTTGCCGCCGCGAACGAGGACAAGGGCCTCGCCGGCAATTACGGCCTGATGGATCAGGTCGCGGCGCTGCAATGGGTGAAGCGCAACATCGCCCGCTTCGGCGGCGATCCCGCCAATATCACCATCATCGGCGAAAGCGCAGGCGGCATGTCGGTCCATGCGCTGCTGACCTCGCCTTTGTCGCAGGGCCTGTTCCAGCGCGCGGTCATCATGTCAGGCGGCGATGGCCAGATGATGGGGCCAAAGGACGGCAGCGCCGCCACGATCGGCGAAGCCTTTGCCGCGACCAAGGGGATCAAGGGCAGCGACGCCGCCGCGCTCAAGGCGCTGCGCGCCCTGCCCGCCGACCAGGTGATCGACGGCCTCAACCTGGAAGGCATGTTCAAGGGCCAGCTTGGCCCCTACAGCCCGCCCTTCCCCGACGGAAAAATCGCGGTCAATCCCGCCGCCGCCTATGCCAGCGGCAATTTCGCCCATGTGCCGGTGATGGTCGGCGCGACCGGCGCCGACATTGGCGGCCCGACCGGCTTCATGGTCGGCGGTGCCCGCACCGTCGCTGCCACCCTCGCGGCGGCGAAGCTGCCGGTCTACGCCTATCGCTTCGACTATGTCGCAACCTCGGTGGGCAAGCCCGGTGCCGGCCATGCCACCGACATCCCCTATTTCTTCGACACCCAAGCGATCAAATATGGCGCCGCGACCACGCCGCGCGACAATGAGATGGGCCGCACCATCAGCGCCTATATCGTCAATTTCGCGCGCAGCGGCGATCCGAACGGCACCGGCCTCGCCGCCTGGCCCCGCTATGATGCGAGCGAGGACCGGATCATGTTGTTCAACCCTGACGGCAAGGCCGCAGCGCAGAAGGATCCGCTACCGCCGGTCACGCCCTAACAGGGGCATGGCCGGTCAGTAGTTCCACTGCACCTGGGTGCGGATCAGATTACCTTCCGCCCGACCGGTGCGGCGTTCATCGGCTTCGGCGCGCTTCATCCGGCTATAGGCGAAGGTGAATTCCAGCGCCTTCCACGGCTGCCATTCGATCCCCAGTTCGAACTCGTCGGTTTCCAGCCGCGGCGCATTAGTGCCGGCCTTCCACCCGCCGCGATAATGCTGCCAGCGGGCATAGGGCATCAGCGCACCGATCGACTCGGTCGGCAGGCGATACATCATCTGGACATAGCCGCCGCTCAGATTCTTGGTCTCGATCGACTGGCTGTCCAGGTCATATTCCGGCCCCTTGCCCCAATTCCATTCGGCCTGGATGCCGAAGGGCTGGGGATAGAGAATGGCGTGCAAGCCGACGCGATCATCGTCATAGGCGATCGTGCTGACGCCGCCGCTGCGCAGTTCGGGCTGCACATCGTTCATCATCGCCGATCCGCCGATTTCCAGCACCTGCCCCTCAAAGGCACCGCCCAGCCCGTCCAGCTCGAACGGCCAGGTCGCGAAGGCGACCTTCATCAGCCCGCGATTCTGCTCGGTCCGGTTGGTGCCCTGGCCGTTGAAGACGCCCAGGCCGAACGCGCCATAATTGCCGAACAGCTTCTGCCCGTCATGCCCCAGCCGATCCCAGATCTGCTGCACCGATGTCGGCGTATAATAGCCGACAATGCCCAGATCGCGCTCGCTGGGCGCCGCGCTGTTGATCGCGTCGCTGCGATCGAGCGTCAGCCGGTTGGACGAGGACTGCATATTTTCCCAGCCGAACGGCACCTTCGACTGGCCGAAGCGCAGGCGCCAATTCTTCTGCTTGTCAAGGAAGACATCGGCATAGGCATCGCGCAACTGGACGAAGCCCTCGCGCCGCTCGCTGCCCGCCTGGTTGTTCACCGCCGACGCGAAATCGGATTGGAGATAGAGCGACACCCGATCGGACACATCGCCCTGCAGCACCAGCCGCGCCCGGCGCAGCGAAAAACCGCCGCGATCCGAGATCGAACTGTCATGGGGCGAACGGAGCCGGGACTCGCCGGTCGGCGCCGTGTCGTCGCCCGACAAGAAGGCGTTGTAGCGCATCTGGGTATAGCCGCGCAGCGACAGCTTCTCATACCAGGCCTTGGACTTGGGCGCCTCTGCCGACACCGGGACGGCCGCCGGCGTGGCCGGCGCCGCGGCAAGGGCGACGGGCGCAGCAGCAGCCGAAGCGGCGTCCACCGCGGGCGCTGGCGCTGCTGCCACCGGCTGCGTGCCCTTGTTGGCGGCCAGTGCGGCGGTCAGCGCCTGCACCTGCGCCTTGAGTTCGTCGATCTGGCGCTGCAAGGCCGCATTATCCTGCGCCTGTGCCGGCGCGGAGATCATCAGCGTCGCCAGCGCGGTGCCGGCGGCCAGTCGCAATCGGAGCGTCATTCCTGTCCATTCCCCTGTTTCGGGGACGCCAGTATGAAGTTTATGTTACATCGCAGCGTCTTTCAGATGTCGATTTTGTGACATTGGCAAAAGCGCCGATCGCGGTTGGCGGCGGCGCCCCGTCCGGCTAAGCCATTCCTGCATGTTCGCCGTCTCGCCTCGCCTGCGTCGCCTGTCGCGCCGCGCTGCCCTGATCGCCGGGGCCAGCCTCGCGCTCGGCAGCTGCTCCGACGAAGGCAGCGGCCCGGTGGTGGTCAGCGTCATCGGCAGCCGCACCGAACTTGCCAAGCCCTTGCAGAACCTGCCCAATCCGGCGGCCAAGCTGATCCTGGAGGCCACCGCCCAGGGGCTGGTCGCCTTCGATGCAGGCGGCGACATATTGCCGGCCCTCGCCCAGCGCTGGGTCGTGGAGGATGATGGGCGCAGCTATATTTTCCGCCTGCGCCGCGCCTTCTGGGCCAATGGCGCCCGCGTCACCGCGCCCGATGTCGCCCGCATGCTGATGGCGCGGATCGAGATGCTGCGCCAGCTCGACCCCGACGGACCGCTCGACGCGGTGCAGGCTGTCGTGCCGATGACCGGCGAGGTGATCGAGATTCGCATGGCCGCCGCCCGCCCCTATGTGCTGCAGATGCTGGCCCAGCCGCAAATGGCGGTGCTGTCGCGCGACGGCGGCACCGGCCCCTATCGCAGCGTCTGGCGCAGCGGCGCGGCGATGCTCGCCCCGGTCGATCGCCTCAGCGGCGACGATGCCGACAGCGATGAGGAGGAAGCCGGCGTCCCCGCCTGGCAGACCCGCGTGCTGCGAGCCGAGCGCGCGTCGCTCGCCATCATCCGCTTCCGCGAGAAACAGTCGGCGCTGGTGCTGGGCGGCCGCTATGCCGACCTGCCCCTGCTGGTGCCCGCCGGCATCGATCGTGACGCCGTGCGAATGGACCCGGTGCAGGGGCTGCTGGGCCTTGCCGTCACCGGCAAGGGCGATCTGCTCGACGATGACGGCGTGCGCGCCGCGATCAACATGGCGGTCGATCGCAACCAGCTGCTCCAGATGTTCCCGCTGGGCGGCTGGGCGATCAGCGAGCAGTTGCTGCCCGGTCAGCTCGACCTGCCGGTGGCGCCGCCCACGCCCGCCTGGGTCGGGCAGGCGATGGATGATCGCCGCGCACAGGGCCGCGCCATCATCGACCGCTGGCGTGGCACCCATGGCGATCCGCCGCCGCTGCGCATCGCCCTGCCCGCCGGCCCCGGCTCGACCCTGTTGTTCGGCCTGTTGGCGCGCGATCTGGGCGCCATCGGCCTGGCCGCAGAGCGGGTCGATCTGGCCGACAAGGCGGACCTGTCCCTGATCGACGAGGTCGCCGCCTATGACAGCGCGCTCTGGTATCTCGGCCGCATCGGCTGTGCCCGCAAGATTCACTGCAGCCCGGAGGGCGAAGCCGCGCTGCAGGCCGCCAGCCTCGCCAGCACGGCGGAGGAGCGCGCCGCCCGCGTCGCCCAGGCGGTGGGCCTGATTCAGGGCCATGATGGCTATATTCCGCTCGGCGCACCAATCCGCTGGTCGCTGGTGTCGAAACGGCTCAGCGGCTTCCTGCCTTCGCCGCGCGGTCGCCACCCATTGAACCATCTCTTCCGCAGCACCAACTAAGGGTCTGCGCCCTTTTTGCTGCGCCGGACGTTATCCGGCAGCACGGGGCTTTGGAGAGTGATGGAATGCCCGTTTCGGCCAAGCAGTTCGATGACCTTGTTCGTGACATGCCCGGTTTCGGCCGCGACCCCGCCTCGATCCGTCGCCGGATCGAGATGATGGAGGCCGTGCTGGAGGGGCTGTTCGTCATTCCCGGCACGAAGCACCGGGTCGGCATGGACAGCCTGATCGGTCTCGTTCCCGTCGTCGGCGACATCGCGACCGCCGCCATGGGCGCCTGGATCGTGTGGGAAGCCCGCAATCTCGGCCTGTCGAAATGGCAGCTCACCCGCATGGCCGCCAATGTCGGCGTCGACACGCTGGTCGGTGCCATCCCCTTTGCCGGCGATATCTTCGACTTTCTCTACAAGTCGAACACGAAGAATCTGCGCATCATCCGCAAGCATCTCGATCGCCACCATCCCTCGACGGTGACGATCGACGGCTGACATGCACCATCGTTGATCCTCCCCTGCCAGGGGAGGGGGACCGGCAAAGCCGGTGGAGGGGTGTCCCGCTCTCGATGGAGCGCTGCCTCTCCGCCTGGCCCGCTATCATTGCCCTTTCCACGCGGGAAAGGGCGCCTGGGTCTCAGCCCCTCGGCTCGATCCGCAGCTGCGCCCGGTCGCGCACGCCACCCTGCTGCGGCGGGCAGGCCATGTAGCGAAATTTGCGGTCCATGCAGATCCACACTTCGCTCAGCGCGCCGTCGCGGCTGACGTTCAGGCGGATGCCATCGGCGACCATGCCCTTGTTCTCCGCCGCGAACGCCTTGGCGAAATCCTGCGCCGACAGGGTCGGCCGCGCGGCCAGCGCCGCCATGTCGGGATAGCGCAACGCCTGATAGAGCTTGCGCGACAGGGCGAAGAATTTGGTCGGCGTGGTCGGCATGCAGGTGCCATGCTTGACCCACTCATGCTGGATCAACTGCACAGAAGGCGTCGAACAGAGATGCTCGCGGATCACCTTGCGCGGCAGCGGTGCGGCCGGCTTGCAATATTGCGGCCATTCCTTGCCATAGCCGTCGGGCCACAGGCCATGCAGGGTGAAACCGAAATCATTGCCCGACCCGCACTGGAAGGCATCGCGGGCGCCGCCGCGCGACGTCTTGCAATATTGCGGGCTCCAGCTGACCGCCAGCGTGTAATAGCCGATCGGCAGCACGCGCTTGGGCTCGTCGGCGCTCGGCCCCTCCACCTGCGGGCGGGCGATGATCTCGGGCAGGCGGCACTGATTGGCCTGGGCATGGGCGATGCCGGGCAGCAGCAGGGCAATCAGGGGCAGCAGATATTTACGCATGGGAAAAATCCAGTCCGATGTCGGCGGCAGGGGCAGATTGGGTGAGGCGGCCGACGCTGATATAGGTGACGCCGGTCTCCGCCTTGGCGCGGATCGTCTCCAGCGTGACGCCGCCCGATGCTTCGGTCGGCACCCGCCCGCCGACCAGGGTGACGGCGCCGCGCAGCGTGGGCGCATCCATATTGTCGAGCAGCAAATGGGTCGCCCCGGCGGCCAGCGCCGGTTCGATCTGGTCGACCCGGTCGACCTCGACGATGATCTGGGCGATGCCGGCGGCAACCGCACGGCGCGCCGCTTCCTCGACCGACCCGGCGACCGCGACATGATTGTCCTTGATCATCGCCGCATCCCACAGGCCCATGCGATGATTGGTCGCGCCGCCCATGCGGGTGGCATATTTCTCCAGCCGGCGCAGGCCGGGGATCGTCTTGCGCGTATCGAGCAAGGTCGCGCCCGTGCCCAGGATCGCGTCGACATAGGCGCGGGTCATGGTGGCGATGCCGGTCAGATGCTGCACCGTGTTGAGCGCCGATCGTTCGGCCGTCAGCAGCGCGCGGGCCTTGCCCCGGATGCGCATGATGTCGGTCCCCGCCGCCACCCGGTCGCCATCCTGATGTAGCAGTTCGATCTCGACATCGGGGTCGAGCGCGCGAAAGAAAGCGACCGCGATCGGCAGGCCGGCCAGCGTCACCGCGTCGCGGCTGTCCATCACGCCGTCGAAGATCGCATCGGCCGGGATCACCGCCTCGCTGGTGACGTCGCGGCCGTCCGGCCCCAGATCTTCCGACAGCGTCGAAGCGACAAAGGCGTCGAGGTCGAACCCCTCCAGCGTGAAAGCCGCGCTCACTTCTTTTTCTCCACCAGTTCGCGGGTCAGGAAGGCGTGCAGCAGCGCCGCGCGCACCGCATCCTCGGCATGGTCGGCGCCGACCGAATGGCCGCCTTCGCGATATTCATGATAATAGACCATGCTGCCGGTCGCCTTCAGTTTCGCCGCCATCTTGCGCGCATGGCCCGGATGCACCCGGTCATCCTTGGTCGACAGGTAGAAGAAGGCGGGCGGATAGTGCACCCCGGTCTTCACATTCTGATAGGGCGACCATTTGGACATGAACGCCCAGTCCGACGGCACATCAGGATCGCCATATTCCGCCACCCACGACGCGCCAGCCGACAGATGCGAATAGCGCTTCATATCCTCCAGCGGCGATCCCGCGATCACCGCGCCATACAGGTCGGGCCGCTGGGTCATCGCCGCGCCCACCAGCACGCCGCCATTGGAGCGGCCGGAAATGCCGATATCGCCCTTGGTCGACACGCCGGTCTTGACCAGATCCTCGGCCACCGCAGCCAGATCGTCGAACGCATTCTGGCGCTTCTCGCGCAGCGCATCCTGATGCCAGGCCGGGCCATATTCGCCGCCGCCCCGGATATTGGCGAGGACATAGGCATTGCCATCCTCGACCCAGAACAGGCCCAGCGGCCCGGCGCGATAGGGTTCGGTGGTGAGGTAGGTCGGCGTCTGCGCCGCGCGGAACCCGCCATAGGCATGGATGAAGGCCGGCACCGGTCCCTTGACGCCCTTCTTGCGCGCCAGGAAATAGGGCACCTTCGTCCCGTCCTTCGACGTGGCGAAGCGCTGCTCCACCACGAACTGGCTGGCGTCGAAGCGCGCTGGCAGTTGCTGGATCGTGTGCGCCGGCCCCTGCGCGCCCGCCACCATCAGGCTCGGCGGCGTCAGCATTCCCTCGACCGAGGCGAACACCCGGTCGCCCTTGTCGTCGGTGCCGACCAGATGGACCGTCGCCTTGTCGGCCAGCGGCACCGAACGGCTGGTCCAGCGGCCGGTGGCGGCGTCGCGGGTCATCGCCAGCAGCGCGCCCGACACATTGTCGAGCTGCTTCACCCACAGGATATGGTCGGTGGTGCGCACTTCCTCGACCACGGTGGTCGCGGTCGGCTTCAGCACGACCTGCGGCGCGCCCGCCTTGCCCGCCGCCACATCGGCGATCGGCCAGGACACCAGCGATCCGGTCGGAATGTCGCCCAGCGGCTTGTTCAGCAGCACGATCATCTGGCCGCCGATCAGGCCGCGGAAATCGGCCGTGTCGGGCACCGGCGTGCGGATCAGCTGGCCGTTCGCGCCCTCGATATAGAGGTCATTGGTGTAGAAGGTCAGCGCCCGGTCGATGAAGACCCAGCGCTTGGTCCCATCCTGCTCGACGCGCGGCCGCACCGAAATGTCGCTGTCGACACCTTCCTTGACCAAAGTTGCGGCCGACAATGGCGTGCCCCGCTTCCAGCGCTTGACGATGCGCGGATAGCCCGACGCGGTCAGCGATCCCGCGCCATAGTCGGTGCCGACCAGCAACGTGTCCTTGTCGGCCCAGGCGACGTCGCTCTTGGCTTCGGGCAAGGTAAAGCCGCCCTCGACGAACTTGCCGGTGGCGAGGTCATATTCGCGCACGACATCGGCATCAGTGCCGCCCGCGCTCAGCGAGATCAGGCAGCGGCCATAATCGGGCGCCAGGCAGTCGGCGCCATGCCAGACCCAGCTCTTGCCCTCCGCCTTGCCCAGCGCATCGACGTCGATGATCGTCGTCCAGTTGGGCTTGCCGGCGAGATAGGACACCAGGTCGCTCGACCGCCACAGGCCGCGCGGATTCTTCGCGTCGCGCCACAAATTGGTGACGCGGTCGCCCATCACCTTGTCGGGCACCGCAATCTGGCTTTCATCGTCCAGGATCGCGCGCGCGCGCGCCCGGTCCGCCTCGAACCGCGGGCTGGCCCGCAACAGCTTTTCCGTCTCGCCATTCCACTGCTCGACCTGCGCGATCGCCTTGGCGCCCTCGATATCCTCCAGCCAGAGATAGGGATCATCGCTTGTGGCGGGCGCGGCGGCGATCAGGGCAGGAGCGGAAGCGATGGCGATCGCCATCAGGGCGGAACGGAGCGTCAGCTTATGTCTCATGGCCCGATGCGATAGGCGATGATGCGGGGCGATGCCAGCCTGTGGATGCGCACAGTCCATTGAAAACCGCCGTCATCCTGACGGAAGTCAGGATCCATTCCGGACGATGTCAGCCATCTATACCGATGGAGTGCCGAATGGATCCCGCATCAAGTGCGGGATGACGCCAGCGGCAGGGTCAAAGCAGCGAGCCGACCATCCGCGCGACATTTTCCGCAACCTTGCGATAGAGCGGCCGCGCCCGCCATGTTTCGCGGTCCAGCATCTCCGCCCGCGCCATGAAACGGCGCTGCACCAGCTCCACCGCCGCCACCGTTTCCGCGTCATAGATGAGCAGGCTCGCCTCCTCGTTCAGCTCGAAACTGCGCATGTCGACATTGGAGGAGCCGACCACCGCCAGCCGACCATCGATGCTGACCGTCTTGGCATGGACGAATTCGGGCCGATGGGCGTGGATGCCGATGCCCGCCGCCATCAGCTCGGCATAATAGGAGGCCTGCGCCGCATGGACCAGCCACTGGTCCACCGGCTTGGACACGATCAGGTCGACCTTCACCCCGCGCACCACCGCCGTGCGCATCGCATCGACCAGGTCATCGTCGGGGATGAAATAGGGCGTCACCAGCATCACATGGCTGCGCGCCTGGTGCAGTTGCCACACCAGCAGCGTCTTGAACCCTTCCAGCGGATAATTGGACCCGCTCGGCAGCAATTGCGTCACCGCCTCGCCGGCCGGATCGGGAATGATCACCGGCCCCTCGGGCAACTGGTGCGTCTCCATATACCAGTCGGCGCGCACCAGCGCCTCCAGCTCCGCCACCACCGGCCCGGTCACGCGCGCCACCAGTTCCTGGTTGACGATGCCGGGCTTGAAGTCGCGCGCGACGATATTCTGCGATCCGATATGGCCGATCACCCCGTCGATCACGAACAGCTTGCGATGGTTGCGCATGTCGCGCCTTGTCCGCCCGCGGATCCAGCGGAACGGCAGGGCGGCGCACAGCTCCACCCCCGCCGCGGTCAGCATCGCTTCCATCCCCTTGCGCCAGGGCCGCGATCCGACCGGATCATACATCACCTGCACGGTGACGCCACGCTTCACCGCCGCGCCCAGCGCATCGGCCACCCGCCGCCCCACCGCATCATCGGCAAAGATATAGACGAGGATGCGCACGCTGTGCCGCGCGGCGTTGATGTCCGCCACCAGCCGGTCGATCGCGACGATATAGTCAAAGATCAGGTCGACCCGGTTGCCCCCGGTCGCCGGCATCTTGCCCAGCTTTGCGGCGAGGTCGACGATCGGCGCACGATCAGGGTCGGGTGATGGCGCATGGGGCAGCAGCCGCGCCGCAATGCCGCCGAACCAGGGATCAAGCTCGCCGAACCGGGCGCGCCGCCATTCGGGGAAACGCGGGCTGCCGATGATCCAGAACAGGATCAGCCCCGGCACCGGCAGGAAGAAGATCAGCAGCAGCCAGGCCCGCGTCGCCGCCGGCGTCCGGCGAAAGGGCACGGCGATCAGCGCGCCGATGCGGATCGCCCATTCGAGGATATAATAGAAAAGGCCGAAGTCGCTGTCGGGGAGGTTGACCATGTGACCGACCTCCCCCGTCTATCCTCAGCGTGCGCCCAGATCGCCCTGACCGACCGTGCCGCTGGCCATTTCCAGCATCCGGTCCAGGCTCTTCTTGGCGGCGACGCGCAGCGTCTCGTCCATCTCGATGCGCGGGCTCAGGTCGCGCAGCGACAGATAGAGCTTCTCCATCGTGTTGAGCGCCATATAGGGGCAGATATTGCAGTTGCAGTTGCCGTCCGCGCCCGGCGCGCCGATGAAATTCTTGTCCGGCACGCTTTTTTGCATCTGGTGGATGATATGCGGTTCGGTGGCGACGATCAGCGTGTCGCCCGGCATCGTCTTGGCGAAGTCCAATATGCCGCTGGTCGACCCGACATAATCGGCATGGTCGACGATATAGGGCGGGCATTCCGGGTGCGCGGCGACCGGCGCCTGCGGATGCTGGGCCTTGAGCTTCAGCAATTCGGTCTCGCTGAACGCCTCATGCACGATGCACACGCCCGGCCACAGCAGCATGTCACGGCCCAGCTTGCGCTTCAGATATCCACCCAGATGCTTGTCGGGGCCGAAGATGATCTTCTGATCCTTGGGGATCTGCGCCAGGATCTTCTCGGCCGACGACGATGTCACGATGATGTCGGACAGCGCCTTCACCTCGGCCGAACAGTTGATGTAGCTGAGCGCAATATGATCGGGATGCGCCTCGCGGAACGCCTTGAACTGGGCGGGCGGGCAGCTGTCCTCCAGCGAACAGCCGGCGTCCATGTCGGGCAGCACGACGATCTTCTGCGGCGACAATATCTTCGCCGTCTCGGCCATGAATCGCACGCCGCAGAAAGCGATGACATCGGCGTCGGTCTCGGCCGCCTTGCGCGACAGTTCCAGGCTGTCACCGACGAAATCGGACAGATCCTGAATCTCGGGCGACTGGTAATAATGGCCCAGGATGACGGCGTTGCGCTCCTTGCGCAGGCGGTCGATCTCCGCGCGCAGGTCCGTCCCCTGCGGAATATCGGTGAAAGCGTTCATACCCTGTGACTCCTCGGTCTTACCGGGCGCCCTAGCGGGCCTGTCTCCGGTTTGCCAGTACCTCGTTAACCGGCGTGGTCACGTCCCAGCGATCGCGATTGGGGCGTTCCGCCGGAAAAGTGACGATCACCCGCGCATCGCCCTGCCCGGCCGCTGCCAGCGGCGCCGCCATCAGCTTCACCAGCGCGGCCCGGCCATATTCGCGCGCCTGCGCCATCCGTTCGGGCGATCCGGCCGATTTGGCAGCCCGCGCCTGCGCGTAAGCAGATGTGCGACGGCTCAGTTCCTCGCCCGCCTCGCGCGTTACGAACAGGCCGCCGGTGCGCACCAGAGTACGCTGGCTCTCGTCCACATTGGGCTTGCCGACGGTGACATCGGGCGCATTGACGATCAGGGTGCGGCGCTCTGCATCCCATTCCAGGTCATCCGCGCCGATCGCACCGACATTGACGAAATAATCGACCGAAAAGGGCATCTTCACCACCTGGTCGGACTTCAGCCAGCCAAAGCCGCGCACGTCGCGCGCGCTGCTCTGGATCGTGCCGCTGAGTTCCGAAACCTTCAGGCTGCTGGTGCCGGCGATCCTTTCGGCAATGACCTTGGTCACCGCCGTCCCGTCATCCTCGACGCTCACCACATAGTCGCGATTATAGCGCTGCCAGCCGACCAGCATCGCCCCGCCGACAATCAGGATCAGCAGCGCGACCGCGACCGGCCCGGCATAGCGCTTCAGCGCATCTGCCATCGCCCATCCTCCAGCGGCGCGGCCATGCCCCGGCCATTGAGGTCGATCAAATGCGCCAGCACCGATCGCCCGGCCGCCCCGTAAAGGCGCGGGTCCACGCCCTTGTACATTTCCGCCACCATGTCGGGGATGGCGCTGTCGCCATTGCGCTCCAGGAAGCGCATGATCTGGCCCTCGCGCTGCTTGCGATGGCCCATCATGCCGCGCACCAGCCGCTGCGGATTTTCCACCGGCTCGCCATGGGCGGGATAATAGACGACATCGTCCCGCTCCAGCAGCCGCTGCATCGATCGCATATAGGCGGTCATGTCGCCATCGGGCGGGGAAATGACGCTGGTGGACCAGCCCATCACATGGTCGCCGGTGAACAAGGCCCTTTCCTCGGGCAGCGCGAAACAAAGATGGTTGGACGTATGGCCCGGCGTCGCCACCGCCGCCAGCGTCCAGCCGGTGCCGGCTACCAGCTCGCCATCGCCCAGCACCCGGTCAGGCCGATAGTCCGCGTCGAAGGCCGCGTCCGCGCGCGGCCCGTCGTCGCTCAGCGTCAGCGGCGCACAGCCGATGATCGGTGCACCGGTCAGCGCGCTCAGCGGCCGCGCCGCCGGGCTATGGTCGCGATGGGTATGGGTGCAGAGGATCGCCACCACGCGCCGCCCGCCGATCGCCGCGATCAGCGCGTCGAGATGCGCGGCCTCGTCCGGCCCCGGATCGATCACCGCGACATCCGCGCCGCCGACCAGATAGGTCTGGGTGCCGGTATAGGTGAAGGGCGACGGATTGGGCGCCAGCACGCGCGCCACCAGCGGCGACAGCGTCATCAGGATGCCGGTCGGCAAATCGGCCGGATCAAACGGGGTAGCCATGGCTCCCATGTGCCCATTTCCCGGCGGATTTCAAGGGCACGCTGCCATTCCTCCCCGAGCTTGTTCGGGGAGGGGGACCGCCGCCGCAGGCGGTGGTGGAGGGGCTGTAGCAGGATCAACATCCCCCTTCCCCTCCGCACCGATATCGTCCAGCCTGTCCCGATGATGAAAGCGCCGCTGGCTCTGGCCCTAATCCTTCTTGCCGCCATCTCCTGCGCACAGGGGAAGACGATCGATGGCATCGCCTATGGAGAAAAGGCCACGCTCTCGGGCATCTGGTTCACCAATTTCGAAAATAGCCGGTTCCTCGAATGCAGCGACAGCTGCGAGGGCGACAGTCTTAGCGAATGGGCATCGATCGCCTGCGCCGACAAGAGCTGCGCGATGCTTGATCAGCCTGCCCGGAGGATCATGGGCGCCAAGTCGCAGGAACCACCGGAAGGGGCGTTCCGCATTCGCTTCATCGGGCGACGCGGCCTTGCCCCGCATAAGTCCCTCTATCTGGGTGATGGCGGAAAGGACGTCTGGATCGATCAGGTGCTGGAGATCAGCCAAGCCGATGAACCGCGATAACTGTCCTACATCGCCCCCCTCTGCTAGGCTGCCGCCATGCGCAACGCAGCCTCTCCCCGCATCTCCCACTTCACGCAACAAGATTTCCAACTCTTGTTTCATCCTATCAAAATGTGCGGGAAATATGCGAAGTTAAGCGCGGCTTTTCCAACATGACCCCCTCGCTCCCCGAACGCTGGCGCCAGCATCTCAGCCTCGACCGGCGGCGCTCCACCCATACGGTGCGGGCCTATGTCGCCACCGCCGAGCGGCTGATCGCCTTCCTCGCCGAGCATCAGGGCCAGGCCGTGACCGCCGCCAGCCTCGCCCGGCTGGAGCAGGCGGACCTGCGCGCCTACCTCGCCAGCCGCCGGGTCGACGGCATCGGCAATATCTCCGCCGCGCGCGAATTGTCGGCGGTGCGCGGCTTCCTGAAATTTGTCGGCGGCGCGGAGGCCCGTATCCCCCAGCTCAAGGGACCACGGGTCAAGCGCGGCCTGCCCCGCCCCATCTCCCCCGACGAGGCGCTGGCGCTGGCCGGCGACATTGCCGAGGGCGCGCGCGAGGACTGGATAGGCGCGCGCGACTGGGCGGTGCTGCTGCTGCTCTATGGCGCGGGCCTGCGCATTGGCGAGGCGATGGGGCTGATGGGCGACATCATGCCGCTGGGCGATACGCTGCGCGTCACCGGCAAGCGCGGCAAGACGCGGCTGGTGCCGCTGCTGCCGCAGGTCCGTGCCGCGATCGAGGCCTATGCCGACCAATGCCCCTGGTCCCCGGAGCGCGACCAGCCGCTGTTCCGGGGCGCGCGCGGCGGTCCGCTTTCGGCAGCGCTCATCCGCCGGTCGGTGCAGGGCGCGCGCGGGCGGCTTGGCCTGTCGGACCGCACCACGCCCCATGCGCTGCGCCACAGTTTCGCCACCCATCTGCTCGGTCGCGGCGCAGACCTGCGCTCCCTCCAGGAACTGCTCGGCCATGCCAGCCTGACCTCGACCCAGGTCTATACGCAGGTCGATGCCGCCCATCTGCTCGACGTCTATCGCGCCGCCCATCCCCGCGCCTGAAACGGCCATGGATTCGCCGTAATCCTGCGTCAGCCTGCCTGGCAGATCCCCGTTGCGACCGGAGGAACCCCAGGATGCTGCGTCTGTTGATGGCCCTGCAAAGCGTTGGCGGCACCGACATCCCGCCCGATTTCGACCTGCAGAAAGTGCAGCCCGCGCCCAGTCCCAACGCCATCGTCGTCACCGGCCGCCGCCGCGACGAACGGGTCGACCGCGAGGTCGTCGCCACCAGCGACGAGCCGCCGCTCGGCCGGGCCGAGACCACCCTGTTCGGCAAGGTGAAGGGCAATGTCCATGTCGAAAGCCAGGGCATGGGCAACGGCACCAGCTCGCAACGGGTGATGGTGGGCATCAAGCTGCCCTTCTGAACCACCTTACCCCTTGGGCCGCCAGGTCGCCAGCCGCCAGAGATAGAGCAGCACCGCGCCGACCACGCAGGCGGTCGCCACCGGCCCCACATATTTGTCGATATCACGGAAATTCTGGCCGAGCAGGAAACCGGCATAGGCGAGGATCACATTCCAGATCAGCGCCCCGCCGGCGGTCCAGATCAGGAACCGCACATGCCCCATGCGGAACAGGCCGGCCGGCAGCGATATCATCGTGCGGAAGGCCGGCATGAAGCGGAAGACGAAGACGACGATCTGGCCATATTTGCCGAACAGCCGGTCCAGCGCCTCGACATCGCGCCATTCCAGCGTCGCCCAGCGGCCGAAGCGATCAACCAGCGGTTTGAGCCGCCCAAAGCCCAATATATGGCCGACCAGATACCAGAAATAATTGCCGATCGTGGTGCCCAACGTGCCCGCCAGCAGCAGCCATTCCATCGCCATCCGCCCCTGGCCGACGCGGATGCCGCCAATCCCCATGATCAGTTCGGACGGGATCGGCGGAAAGACATTTTCGAGGATCATCAGCAGGAAGATCCCCCAATAGCCCCCCGCATCGATCAGCCGCAGCACCCAGTCGGTCATGACCAAAATCCGTTGGCGCCCGAACGCCCCCCCTCCGTTCGCCCTGAGCCTGTCGAAGGGCTCGGCCGACCGAAGGGAGGCACTTCGCTCCGCTCAGTTGAGGGCTTCGACAAGCTCAGCCCGAACGGATTTCGTTGTACCAAGCCCAAACTGCCCAAGGCTTAAGCCGCCGCCCGTGCCGCCAGGCGCGCGTCGATCGCGTCCCAGATCATGCCGCCGGTGTCGGTGCCGTCGAATGCGTCGATCGACACGATGCCGGTCGGCGACGTCACGTTGATCTCGGTCAGCCATTCGCCGCCGATCACGTCGATGCCGACGAACAGCAGGCCGCGACGCTTCAATTCCGGCCCCATCGCCTCGCAGATTTCGCGCTCGCGATCGGTCAGCACGGTCTTGGCCGCCGATCCGCCGACCGCCAGGTTGGAGCGGATCTCGCCCGCGCCGGGGATGCGGTTGACCGCGCCCGCCACCTCGCCATCGACCAGCACGATGCGCTTGTCGCCCTGTGCGACGCCGGGGATGAAGGCCTGGACCATGAAGGGCTCGACCCACGAAGCCTTGAACAGTTCCACCAGCGACGACAGGTTCGCGCCATTGCTGCCGACATGGAACACCGCGACGCCGCCATTGCCATAAAGCGGCTTCACCACGATCTCGCCATGCTCGGCAAGGAAACTCTTCACCTCGGCCAGGTCGCGGGTGATCATCGTCGGCGGCATGAAGCGGGCATAGTCGAGCACGAACAGCTTTTCGGGCGCATTGCGGACGCTGGCAGGGTCGTTCACCACCAGAGTCTCTTCCTGCACCCGCTCCAGCAAATGGGTGGCGGTGATGTAGCTCAGGTCAAAGGGCGGATCCTGCCGCATCCACACGACATCGACGTCGCGGCCCAGGTCCAGCATCTCCGGCTCGCCCAGCGCATAATGGTCGCCCTCGACCTTCTGCACCTTCACCGGCCGCGCCTTGGCCAGCACCCGGCCGTCGCGATAGGTCAGGTCAGGCGCCAGATAATGATAGAGCTTATGCCCCCGCGCCTGCGCCGCCAGCATGATGTGGAAGGTCGAATCGCCGGCGATCCTGATCCCTTCCATCGGGTCCATCTGCATGGCGACGGTCAGGGGGTTGAGTTCGGTCATGCGCATCTTTCCCTTGATTGATGGGGCAGCTCATCACCCCCCATGCCAGACATTGGCCAGATGGCGTGGCGGGCGGCCGGGCGCAAGGAGGATGACGTCAATTCGCATGTCGTCTCCGGGTCTTGCCAGTTGATGCCATAATATTTCGGCGCTCGCCGCCACCCGTGCCAGTCGGCGCTGGTCGATCGCGACGTCCAGTTCGGCGTCGGTCGCGCGGCTCTTCACCTCGACAAAGGCCAGCATCGCCCCCTTGCGCGCGACCAGGTCGACCTCGCCCGCGGGCGTGCGCAGGCGCTGGCCGATAATCTGCCAACCCTTGAGGCGCAGCCACCAGGCGGCGATGCGTTCGGCCTGCCGGCCGCGCTTCTCCGCCTGCTGGCGGTTCACGCCTCGCGTTCTCCCTTGAGTTCGTTCGCCCGGTCATAGAGCGTCCGCCGGTCGAGCCCCAGCTTCTTGGCCACCTCGCCCGCCGCCTTCGATACCGGCAGCCGGGTCAGCGCCTCGCGCAGCGCCGCATCGGCATCCTCGGCGCTGGCCGGCGGCGCCTCGCCGGGCGGGCCGACGATGACGACGATCTCGCCCTTGGGCGGGGCATCGGCATAGCGGGCGGACAGCTCGGTCAGCGTGCCGGTCGCCGTCTCCTCGAAGGTCTTGCTGATCTCACGGCTGACCGCCGCCTCGCGATCGCCCAGTGCCGCCGCCATCGCCGCCAGACTGTCCGACAGGCGCGGCCCGCTTTCGTAGAAGACCAGGGTCGCGCGCAGCGCCACCACTTCGGCCAGCACGTCGCCGCGCGCCTTCGCCTTGTTCGGCAGGAAGCCCATGAACAGGAACCGATCGGTCGGCAGGCCCGACAGGGTCAGCGCCGCGATCGCCGCGCTCGGCCCCGGCAGGGTCGTGATCTTGCGCCCCGCCGCCCGCGCGTCGCGCACCAGCTTGTAGCCCGGATCGGAAATCAGCGGCGTCCCCGCGTCCGACAGCAGCGCCACCGATTCGCTCGCCATCCGCTCGATCAGCCGTTGCCGCACATTTTCGGCGCTATGGTCATGATAGGGAATCATCGGCCGATCCGATCCCGCATGGCGCAGCAGCCTTGCGCTGACCCGTGTATCTTCCACGGCGACCACGTCGGCCAACCGCAGGACTTCGGCCGCGCGCGGCGTAAGGTCTCCAAGGTTGCCGATCGGCCCCGCCACGATGTAAAGCCCGGGCTCAAGCCCGGATGCCAATATAGTTTCCATAAGGATCCCAGATGACAGAGACGGATGCCCCCCGGCAAGCGAACATGTTCGCGGCGATGAAGCGCAGCGCGCGATTGCTGTTCGTTGCCAGCACCATCATGCTTGCCGCCTGTCAGTCGATCGTGCCCAAGGGCCCCGGCCCCGCCCAGCCCACCGGCCCCGCCAAGCCGACCGGCCCGGAAGTGACCCAGGGCCTGCCGACCGACACTGCGCGCCACCGCGTCGCGCTGCTGGTGCCGACCAGCGGCCCCAATGCGGGCGTGGGCCAATCGATCGCCAACGCCACCACCCTGGCGTTGATGGATATCAAGACCGACAAGGTCCGCATCACCACCTATGACACCGCCACCGGCGCGGCGGCCGCCGCCAACCGGGCGCTGGCCGACGGCAATCGCCTGATCCTGGGTCCGTTGCTGGCGGACGATGCCCGCATCGTCGGGCCGATCGCGGCCAAGGCCAATGTCCCGGTCATCAGCTTCTCCAACGACGCCAGCGTCGCGGGCAGCAACATCTTCCTGATGGGCTATACGCCCAACCAGTCGATCGAGCGCGTCATCGGCTTCGCCCGTGAAAAGGGCCTGTCCAATTTCGGCGCGCTGGTGCCGCGCGGCACCTATGGCGAGCGCGCCGGCAATGCGCTGCTGCGCGCGGTCGAACAGGCCGGCGGCACCGTCGTGTCGATGCAGACCTTCGACCGCACCCCCGCCTCGATCACCGCTGCGGTCAAGAAATTGCAGGCCTCGTCCAGCTATGACGCACTGCTGATCGCCGACAGCGGCCGGGTCGCGCTGCAGGTCGCGCCGATCGTGCGCAAGAATGGCGGCGCCAATGCCCGTCTGCTCGGCACCGAAATCTGGAATACCGAAGAATCGCTGGCCGCCAGCCCCGTGCTGCGCGGCGCCTGGTATGCCAG
The DNA here is from genome assembly GCF_049472635.1 of Sphingobium salicis subsp. salicis. Classification (NCBI taxonomy): domain Bacteria; kingdom Pseudomonadati; phylum Pseudomonadota; class Alphaproteobacteria; order Sphingomonadales; family Sphingobiaceae; genus Sphingobium; species Sphingobium salicis. The sequence continues at coordinate 71,251 of NZ_JAYRCS010000001.1, read as the reverse complement.
CGTTTCGGACGGCCTCTATCGCCAGCTCGCGACCAAATATCGCACCCGGTACGGCAGCACGCCGTTCCGCCTGTCCTCGATGGGCTATGACGCGGTGCTGCTGACGGTGCGGATCGCCCAGGACTGGAAGCCGGGCGCGCCCTTCCCGACCGCGCGCCTGCGCGATCCGGGCGGCTTTGCCGGCATCGACGGCGCCTTCCGCTTCAACCGCAACGGCATCGCCGAACGCGCGCTGGAAGTGAGCGAGGTCGGCGCCGGCACGATCAACGTAGTCGATCCCGCCCCACGCGGCTTCGGCAATTAAGCAAAGGGGGCCGGAAGGCCCCCTTTTTCGTTACGAATCAGACCCGCGTCGTCGGCACGATCAGCGGCAGCCCGTCGCTGACGTCGATCCGCGCGGCGACGCCATAGACGGATGCCAGCCGCTCCGGCGTCAGCACGTCCATCGGCGCCCCGTCCGCCACCAGCGCGCCGCCATCCATCAGCAGCAGCCGGTCGCAATAGCGCGCCGCCATGGCGAGGTCATGCAGCACGGTGACGACCAGCGCCCCGTCCTGCGCCTGCGCCCGCAGCAATGCCATCACGTCGATCTGGTGGCCGGGGTCGAGCGCCGCGAGCGGCTCGTCGGCGATCAGCGCCGGTGCCCCCACCGCCAGCGCCCGCGCCAGCAGCACCCGCGCCCGCTCGCCGCCCGACAGCTCGGTCGCGATCCGGCCCTTGAAGCCGGTAACATCGGCGCGGACCATCGCATCCTCGATCGCCGCCTCATCGTCGGCGGTCAGGCGCGACAGCGGCCCCAGATGCGGCAAGCGCCCCAGCGCCACCAGCCGCTCTACCGCCAGGGGCCAGTGCAAGGTCTGGCCCTGCGGCAGATAGGCGATGGACCGCGCGACCGCCTGGCGCGACAGCCGCTCGACCGGCGTGCCGTCCAGCAGCGCGCGTCCGGCGGCCGGCTTCACCAGCCCCAGCAGCGCCCGCACCAGGGTCGACTTGCCCGCGCCATTGGGGCCGATCACGCCGATCAACTGCCCCGGCGCCATGGTCAGATTGACGCCGCACACCGCCAGATGGCGGCCTAGCCGGACGTCCAGTTGCTCGGTCGACAGGGTCACCATAGCCGCCGCTCCCGCATCAGGTGAATGAGGAAAACCGGCACGCCAAGGATCGCGGTCAGCACGCCCAGCTTCAATTCGCTGCTGGTCGGGATGATGCGCACGCCGATATCGGCCAGGGTCAGCAGCACCGCGCCGCCGAGCATCGACGGCAACAGCAGCGCGGAGGGCGATCGATCGGTCAGTGGTCGCACCAGATGCGGCACGATCAGGCCGACGAAGCCGATCGATCCGGTCACCGCCACCGCGCCGCCGACACCGATCGCCACCCCCGCCATCAGCCGCAGCCGCGCCCGCGACAGGTCGACGCCCAGCGCCCGCGCGCCATCCTCGCCCAGGGTCAGCGCATCGAGCGCGCGCCCGTCATAAAGCAGCAGCGCCGCGCCGACCGCGATGCAGGGCAGCGCCAGCAGCAGATGGTCGATGCTGCGATTTTCCAGGCTCCCCATCAGCCAGCTCATAATCTCCATCGCGGCAAAGGGATTGGGCGACAGGTTCAGCGCCAGGCTGATTCCCGCCCCCGCCAGCGTCGCGACGGCAATGCCGGCCAGGATCAGCGTCAACGGGCTTTCCGACGGCCCGGCAAGCAGGAACAGCGCGCCGATCGCCGCCAGCGCGGTGACGATCGCCAGCAGTGGCAACGCCATCGGGTGCAGTTCGGACAGGCCGAAATAAAGCGCGATCACCGCCCCCAGCGCCGCCGCATTGGACACGCCCAGCACGGCGGGTTCGGCCAGCGGATTGCGCAGATAGCCCTGCAATGCCGCACCCGACAGGCCCAGCATGGCGCCGACCAGCAGGCCGATCGCCATGCGCGGCAGGCGCAGGTCGATGACGATCGCCCGCGCCACCATGTCGCCGCCGCCCGCCAGCACGGACAGGATGCGCGCCGGCGCGATCGTCACCGATCCCAGCGCGACCGACGCGATGCCCGCGACCAGCAGCAGGGCGATCAGCCCCGGCAGCAACAGAGGATGCCGCCGCCCCTTAGAAGCGGACACGCACGCCGCCATAGGCCGACCGGCCATAGGTGCCATAGCCATAGGCGGTGGCGTAATCCGCATCGAACAGATTGTCGATCCGGCCATAGACTTCCAGATGGTCGCCCACGGGGAAGGTCGCGCGCAGCCCGGCCAGCCCATAGCCGTCGAGCCGGCGGGTGTTCGCCGTGTCGTCATAGCTGTCGCCGACCATGGTCAGCGTCGCGCCGGTCGACAGGCCGAAGGACCAGAGATAGTCGGCCGACAGGCTGACCGCATTGGCGGCGCGGCGCGGCAGGCGATTGCCGTCGGTGGCCCCGCCCGACCGGTCGCGCGCATCGACATAGCTGTAAGATGCCGCCACCGTCAGCGCCTCGACCGGCTTCAGCGTCAGCGTCGCTTCCACGCCCTTGGCGCGGGTCCGGTCCAGATTGCCATAGGTGTAGGTCGCATAATCATAATTGATCTGGTTGCGGGTATCGCGCCGGAAGGCGGTCAGCGACAGCACCGCCTTGTCCCCGTCCAGGCTCTGGTCGAAGCCGATATCATAGCTTTTCGACCGTTCCGGCCGCAGCGCGCTGTTGCCGCTATAGGTGTCGTAGAGCTGATAGAGGGACGGCGCCTTGAACCCCTCACCATAGGAGAGGCGGATATTGGTGGCGCCGGCGTTCGGCGTGTAATTGGCGTTGGCACCAAAGGTGGTCGCGCCGCCGAACTGGCTATGATCGTCATGGCGCAGCCCACCAGTGACGGCGAGGCCGGCAAGCGGCTTCACCACCGCCAGCGCATAGACGCTGTCGATGTTCGCCTTCGCGCTCGCTATGTCGCCAAAGCCGAAATACTCATAGTCCGGCCGCTCATGCTCATAGCCGAAGATCAGCTTGGCCTGATCCACCGGGGCATAGACGCCCTCATATTCGAACCGCAGATTGGTGCCCGAATAGCCATAGTCCGGGTCAGTGCCGCGCACGAAATAATAGTCGCGATCGTTGCGCATCCAGGTGACGGCAGCGCGGTTGGTCAGCTTGCCGTCGAGCAGCGCCAGGTTGATCCCGGCATAGCCGACATATTGGTCGAGCTTGCTGACGTCGCTGCTGTCGGCCGGCGCGCCGAAGAAGCTGTCATAGTCGAGATCGGCATGGATATAATAGCCGCGCAGGTCGAGGCTGAGCGTGTCGGAAAAGGCGATCTTCAGCTTGGCGTTGGTGGCGATATTCTCATAGCCATCCTTCTCCACGCCGCCGAACGACCGGCCGACCGAGGAAATGCCGTCGGTGTTGAAATAGGCGACGCCCAGCCCGCCCGACACCGCGCCGCGCGTGCCCGACACATCGGCCTTGGCGTTCAGCGTGTCGCTATAGCCATAATCGGCCGAGGCATTGACCTCGAAACCCTCGCTCGGCGCGCCGGTCATCACATTGACCACGCCGCCGATCGCCTGGCTGCCATAGACCACCGAGTTGGAGCCGCGCAGCACTTCGATCCGGCGGATATTGCCGGTCAGCAAATGGCCGAAATCATAGCCGTCGCCGATGCCGCTCGGGTCGTTGACCTTGACCCCGTCGATCAGCACCAGCGTCTGGGTCGTCTCCGCCCCGCGCAGCGACACGCCGGTCACGCCGCCGGTGGAGCCGTTGCGGCTGAAACGGACGCCCGGCGTGGTGGCGAGCAGTTCGACGACATCGACCGCCTGGCGCGTTCTGATCGTGTCGGCATCGATCACCGTGATCGCCTGGCCGACCTCGTCGCGCGGCTGCGCAATGCCCGAAGCGGTGACGACGATATCGTCATCCTGTGCCAGATCCTGGGCCAGTGCCGGCGTAGCGGCCAGCAGCGCGATCAGCGAAATCCCCAACGTCTTCATTTTATCGTCCCCCGGCGTCCGTCGATTTGGAACCGGGGCGTCCGCACAAGCGGTCGCTGCGTGAGGATCGGGAAGACGCCAGCGCCCCGCCCCACGCACCGATGCGGCCCCGGCCGCCATGGGCGTCGCTCGACGGAAACACCGCGCCATGGCCATCCCCTGGGCCAGGGCAAGAGCGACCAGACGCCGGCAGGTCTCCTGGCTCGCGGGTCAGGGCAACGATGCGCCAGCCTTCCCGGACCTGTCGGTCCAGTGGCCGGTTCCGGCTCTCCCCTTTTGAAGAGCTTGGGAACCCTGCGTATCGCGCTCACCGCTTACAGTTGCAGGGACAGCCGCGGATTTGGAAGGGCTTCGCCCCCCGCACCGCATTCCCGTTTTCAGCCCTTGCGGGCACCGGCGCGATCATGCGCGTCCGGGGCTTTTGACCGCCCCGGCGCGCGGCCCCCATAAGCCAAAGCACAAGCCCTGCCAAGCGGGCCAGGATCGCCCCGGCGGATCGTTGCGCGGCGCCGGCGGGCGGCTATGCAGGGGCCTCTTACCGAAGGAGCCGACATGTCCGATTCGCTTGCCATCACTGCCGCCGACGTCGCCGATGCCGCGCGGCTGATCGCGCCGGCGGCGGTCCGCACCCCGCTGATCGAGAATGCCGCGCTGAACGATCTCTGCGGCCGGCGTGTGCTGGTGAAGTTCGAGGGGGCCCAGCATAGCGGATCGTTCAAGTTCCGCGGCGCCTATAACCGCCTCGCCCGACTGAACGCTGCGGAACGCGCGGCGGGCGTCGTCGCCTGGTCCTCGGGCAATCATGCCCAGGGCGTCGCCTTTGCCGCGCGCCTGCTCAGCATTCCCGCCACGATCGTGATGCCGGCCGATGCGCCGGCGATCAAGACCGCCAACACCCGCGCGCTGGGCGCCGAGGTCGTCCCCTATGACCGCTTCACCCAGAGCCGCGAGGAAATCGCCACCGCCCTTGCCACCGAACGCGGCGCGACGCTGGTTCCCTCCTTCGACGATCCCTTCATCATCGCCGGCCAGGGCACGATCGGCCTGGAGATATTGGAGCAAGCGCAGGCCGCCGGCGCCGACCTCACGCAGATTCTCGTCTGCTGCGGTGGTGGCGGCCTGGTCGCGGGCACGGCCACGGCGGTCAAGGCCGCCCGCCCGGACATCAGCGTCTATGCGGTCGAACCCGCCGGTTTCGATGATACCGCCCGCTCGCTCGCCAGCGGCACGCGCGAAAGCGTCTCGCCCGACGCGCGCAGCATCTGCGACGCGCTGCTGGCGCCCAGCCCCGGCGCGCTGACCTTCCCGATCAACCATGCCCTGCTGGCCGGCGGCCTGGTCGTCAGCGACGATCAGGTGCGCGACGCGATGCGCTTCGCCTTCACCACGCTCAAGCTGGTGGTCGAACCGGGTGGCGCGGTCGCCCTCGCGGCCATGCTGACCGGCCTCGCCCCGCCCACCGACGGCGCCACCGCCCTCGTCATCTCCGGCGCCAATGTCGATCCGGCGGCCTATGCCGCGATCATCGGCAGCCAAGACGCCTGACCGCTGGTCTTTTGCCCCGTCCCGCACTAAATGCGGCGCCATGATGAGCCGCTTTTCCAAGATGCATGGTCTGGGCAATGATTTCGTCGTGATCGACGCGCGCCAAGCGCCGGTCGCGATGACGGAGGCGCGCGCCCGCGCCATTGCCGATCGCCATGCCGGCATCGGCTGCGACCAGTTGATCGTCATCGGCGATGCCGAGACCGGCGACCAGGCCGACGTGTCGATGCTGATCTTCAATTCCGACGGGTCGGAAGTGGAAGCCTGCGGCAATGCCACCCGCTGCGTGCCGCTGTTCGTCGGCAAGGACGTGCTGATCCGGACCAGGGCCGGGCTGCTCGACGCCAAGGGCGTGGACGGCGGCGCCAGCGTCGACATGGGCGCGCCCCGCTTCGACTGGGACGCGATCCCGCTTGGCTATCCGATGGACACGCTGACGATGTCGGCCAGCTGGGAAGACCTGCCCGCCCCGGCCGCCGTCAATGTCGGCAACCCGCATGTGATCTTCTTCGTCGAGGATCTGGACGCGGTCGATTTCGAACGGCTCGGCCCGCTGATCGAGCATGACCCGCTTTTCCCCGCCCGCGTGAACGTCAATTTCGCGCAGATCGTCGGCCCGCAGCACCTGCGCCTGATCGTCTGGGAACGCGGCGCCGGCCTCACCCGCGCCTGCGGCACCGGCGCCTGCGCCACCGCCGTCGCGGCGATCCGCCGCAAGCTGATGGCCGGCCCGGTGACGGTCAGCCTGCCGGGCGGCGACCTGGAGATCGACTGGGCACCGGGCGGCACGATCCGCATGACCGGCCCCGCCACCCATGTGTTCGACGGCGAGGCGGACTGGGACCGCTTCTGACCGTGGCCGGTCCCGACATCATCACCCTGGGCTGCCGGCTCAACATCGCGGAAAGCGAAGCGATCCGCGAAATGGCCGGCGCACAGGACGACCTGATCGTCGTCAACAGCTGCGCCGTGACGGCCGAGGCCGTGCGCCAGACCCGGCAGGCGATCCGCCGCGCCCGGCGAGACCGCCCCGAAGCCCGCATCCTCGTCACCGGCTGCGCTGCCCAGACCGAGCCCCAGACCTTCGCCGCCATGGCGGAAGTGGACGGCGTGATCGGCAACCGGGAGAAGCTGGAGGCCGCCGCCTTCGCCCCGGTGGCGGATAAGGTCAACGTCTCCGACATCATGGCCGTGCGCGACACCGCGCCGCACATGGCCAGCGCCTTTGCCGAACATGCCCGCGCCTTTCTGGAGGTGCAGAATGGCTGCGATCACCGCTGCACCTTCTGCATCATCCCCTATGGCCGGGGGAACAGCCGCTCCGTCCCCGCCGGCGCGGTGATCGACAAGGCGAAGCAACTGGTCGATGCGGGCTATAGCGAGATCGTGCTGACCGGCGTCGACGTCACCAGCTATGGCCCCGACCTGCCGGGCAGCCCCTCGCTCGGCCAGCTTGTCGAACGACTGCTGCGTCATGTCCCGGACCTGCCCCGGCTGCGCCTTTCCTCGATCGACAGTGTCGAGATTGACGAGCGGCTGTTCGACCTCATCGCCCATGAGCCGCGCATGATGCCGCATCTGCATCTCTCGCTACAGGCCGGCGACGACATGATCCTCAAGCGCATGAAGCGCCGCCATGCCCGCGCCGATGCCGTGCGCATCGTCGAGCGGGTGAAGGCCGCCCGCCCGGACATCAGCATCGGCGCCGACATCATCGCCGGCTTCCCGACCGAGGATGATGCCATGTTCGCCAACAGTCTGGCGCTGGTCGCCGATTGCGACATCGTCCATGGCCATATCTTCCCCTATTCGCCGCGCACCGGCACGCCCGCCGCGCGCATGCCCCAGCTCGATCGCGCCACCATCAAGGCCCGCGCCGCGCTGCTGCGCGACGCCTGCACGGCGCAGCGCGACGCCTGGCTCGCTCGCCTGGTCGGCACCCGCCAGTCGGTGCTGGTCGAACGCAACGGCCTGTCGGGCCATGCGGAAAATTTCGCGCCGGTGCGCTTCACCACGCCCCAGCCCCCCTCCACGATCGTCGCGGCCCGCATCAGCGGCCTTGAGAATGGCGCGCTGATCGCGCAAGAGGCGCAATAATGACTGACACCGGCACCAGCTGGCGCGACCGCCTCTTCGGCGGCCTCAAGCGCACATCCGACAAGCTCGGCGAGAATCTGACCGGCCTTTTCACCAAGGCCGCGCTCGACGACCAGACCCTCGACGAGATCGAGGAAGCCCTGATCATGTCCGATCTCGGCCCGGCCATGGCCGGCCGGGTTCGCGATCGCCTGGCCGAGGGGCGCTACAACAAGGAACTGACCGAGGAATATCTGCGCGAGATCATCGCGGAGGAGATCGAGAAGGTGCTGGCCCCGGTCGCCCGCCCGCTCGAGATCGAAGCCTTTCCGCGGCCGCAGGTGATCCTGGTGATCGGCGTCAACGGATCGGGCAAGACCACCACCATCGCCAAGCTCGCCAATAATTTCCTGGAACAGGATTATGGCGTGATGCTGGCGGCGGGCGATACCTTCCGCGCGGCCGCGATCGGCCAGCTCAAGGTCTGGGCAGAACGCCTCGGCGTGCCCATCGTCGCGGGCAAGGAAGGCGGCGACGCGGCAGGCATCGTGTTCGACGCGGTCAAGCAGGCCACGGCCACCGGCATCGACGTGCTGATCGTCGACACCGCCGGCCGCCTGCAGAACAAGACCGAACTGATGGACGAACTGGCCAAGGTGCGCCGCGTGCTCGGCCGATTGAACCCGGCCGCCCCGCACGACGTTGTCCTGGTCCTCGATGCCACCACGGGACAGAATGCGTTGAACCAGATCGAAGTCTTCAAGGAAACTGCACAGGTCACGGGCCTGGTCATGACCAAGCTGGACGGCACCGCGCGCGGCGGCGTGCTGGTAGCGGCGGCGGAGAAATATCGCCTGCCGATCCACGCCATCGGCGTCGGCGAAAAGATCGAGGATCTGCGCCCCTTCGATGCCGGCGACATGGCACGCGCGATCGCGGGGACGGCCTATGCCCGTTGACGCCAAGAAGCCCGCCCATGGCGGCAGCCTCAGCCTCGCGCTCGATTTCGGGCCGCTGCTGGTCTTTTTCCTGAGCTACAAGGGCGCGGGCTGGTTCTGGGGTGCGGGCAATCCGATCACCGCCATGAGCTTTGGCACCGCCGCCTTCATGGCCGCGATCGTCATCGCCGTGATCATCTCCAAGGTGAAGCTCGGCCGGGTCTCGCCGATGCTGTGGCTCTCGGCGCTGCTGATCCTCTTCTTCGGCGGCCTGACCATCTATTTCCACGACCAGCGCTTCATCCAGCTGAAGCCGACCATCATCTACGCCTTCTTCGCGCTGATGCTGTTCGCCGGGCTGCTGCGCGGCAAGCCGCTGCTCAAATATCTGCTCCAGGCCGCCTATGACGGCCTGACCGAGGAAGGCTGGCGCAAGCTGTCGCGCAACTGGGCCCTCTTCTTCGTCGCCATGGCGGTCGCCAACGAACTCATGCGCCGGTCGATGAGCTTCGACACCTGGCTCGCGGTCAAGGTCTGGGGCGTCACCATCGTCTCGGTCGTGTTCGCCGGCGCCAATATCCCGATGCTGCTGCGCCACGGCCTGACCCTGGACGATGGCCTCGACAGCGACGAGGTGGGGGAAACCACCCCGCCGCAGGGCTGACCCCTAAAAACTGCCGTCATCCCGGACTTGATCCGGGATCCATTCTACGCTCGCTCTCGGGCGTAGTGCCGAATGGATCCTGATCCTTCGACAAGCTCAGGAGAGCCTTCCGTCAGGATGACGGATGTGGGGCAGGACTGGCCCTAGGCCTGAACCACCTCGTCCACCATGATGTCGCGCAGATGGCCGTCGCGGTCCGGCCACAATATCGCGTTGCCCGCCCGCATCCCGATCAGCGCGGCGCCGACCGGCGTCAGGATCGATATCCGGCCCAGCGCCACATCGGCATGGCTGGGATAGACCAGCTCCACCCGACGCGGCGTCCCGCGCGCGCCATCGCGATAGAGGATGGTCGATCCCATCGCCGCGACATCGGCCGGTAGCGCCGCCCGGCTGCACAGTTGCGCCCGGCCGACCTCCTCCAGCAACAACTGGCTGACGTCCGGAAAGCGGTCGCGCGCCGCCCAGGCGAGGTCGGAAATCATGTCGGCTTCGGATTCGACAATATGGATCGGCGGCACGGCCGCCCACTTCTGTTGCAGGGTCATGGGAAAACTTCCTGATTGGGGTGCGCGCCCGGTGCTCGGGCGCAAAGCGTCAAGAAGGGTGCCCCGGACCTGCCGGCAGCGCGCCTGTCAGGTCCGGGGCGGATGGCCCGCGAGAAGCTGTCCCCCATGATGGCGGAAGCGCGCAAAGATGACCTTGAACGGCATGGCCGCGATCATGTTCACCCCCGCCCCGCCTGTCAACAAAGCGGCCATTATCCTGCCCCGGCCATCATCGCCCGAAAGCCCCGCCAACCGCCTGTTTCTGCGATCGTTTCGCAATAGGCACATATTGGTTTTCTTGGGCGTTGGGTGCGCATATGGGAAGCGTCGGAGGCGTCAACGCCCCGCCCGGACCATAGAATCAACCGGCCGCGCCAGCCATTGCCCGGCCGCCCCATAACGAACCCGAGGAGTTCCGCCATGGCCTTTGTTCTGCCCGATCTTCCCTATGCCAAGGACGCCTTTGGCGACATCCTGTCGGTCGAAACCTTCGACTTCCACCACGGCAAGCATCACAATGCCTATGTCGTGAAGGCCAATGAACTGGTCGCCGCCGACGAGAGCCTGCAGGGCAAGTCGCTGGTCGAGCTGATCAAGTCGTCCAAGGGCGGCCTGTTCAACCAGGTCGGCCAGATCTGGAACCACACTTTCTACTGGAACTCGCTGTCGCCGGTGAAGACCGCCCCGACCGGCGACCTGCTCGCCAAGATCGAGGAAGCCTTCGGTTCGGTCGACGCGCTGATCGAAAAGCTCAAGGCAGAGGCCGTCGGCCACTTCGCCAGCGGCTGGGCCGCGCTGATCCTGAAGGACGGCAAGCTGGAAGTGACCAGCTATCATGACGCCGACACCCCCGTCGCGCATGAAGGCCACGCGCCGCTGCTGATCCTCGATGTGTGGGAACATGCCTATTATATCGACTATCGCAACCTGCGCCCGGCCTATGCCGAAAAGCTGCTGAAGGAAGCGATCAACTGGGACTTCGCTGCCCTCAATCTCGACGGCCAGGGCGCCAGCCGCGCCGACCAGCCGGCCTGATCGCGACAGGCTCCGATGGGGCCTGATCCCCAGGATCGATGACAGAAGGACCGTCCGGTGCGCAGGCGCCGGGCGGTCTTTCTTTTTACAGGCTTTGCGCGCTTTGCCCGCCCTGCGCTCCAATCCCCTCTTAACGCCGGCCGACGCATGATCGCACGGGGCAGGGAGGATGATCGCGATGAACATGGACGAGTTGGGCACGCAGCATGAGGAGATCGCCCTGATCGCCGCGCAACTGCGCCAGGCGATCGCCGATCCCGACCTGCCCCAGGCGGTGAGCGCATTGCGCTGGCAACTGGCGCGCAAGCTGATGGCCCATCTCGCGCTGGAGGATCGTATCCTCTACCCCGCGCTCCAGCGCCAGGGCGACGATCGCGTCCGCGCCACCGCCGCGCGCATCCAGGCCGAGATCGGCGCGCTGGCCGAGAGCTTCGCCCGCTACATGGCCGCCTGGACGGACGAGCGGATCACCCGCGACTGGCGCGGCTTCTGCGCCGACAGCGGCCGGATACTGGATGCCCTTGCCCGGAGGATCGATCGGGAGGAGCGCATCCTCTACCCGCTGGCACGCTCCCTTGATGACCAGGCAACCGGCCAGATAGCCCGCGCCGGCTGACCGGCGATCAGGCCGCTTCCAGCTGCGCCACGAACAGGTCGGTCGCGCGCTGCAACTCCTGCGCCGTGCGCGACAGGCCAGCCGCCGCGCTCGACACGCGATCGGACAGATTTTCGGTATTGCGCGCGACATCGGCCACGGTCGCCATGCGCTGCGCCATATGATCGGCGTCGCGGGCGGTATCGCGCGCCGACTGGCCGATCGCCGCGGTCGCATCACGCTGGTCGGCCACCGCACGCTGGATCGCCTGCGCCGCCTGCGCCAGTTCCTCGACGCTCCCGGCGACCTCGGACAGGGCTTCCTGCGCCACCCCGGCCCCCTGCCGCGCGGACGAGGCCAGCGACTGGATTTCGCCGGTCGCACTCGCCGTCTGGTTGGCCAGTTGCTTCACCTCTCCGGCCACCACCGCAAAGCCGCGCCCGACCTCGCCGGCCCGTGCCGCCTCGATCGTGGCATTGAGCGCCAGCAAATTGGTGCGGGCGGCAATCTCGGTGATCGAATCGGCGAAGCTGGTGATCGACGCGGTGCGCCCTTCCATCGCCTGCATCGCCTCATGCCCCGCCACCGACACGCGCTGCGCCTCCCCGCCCAGGCTCGCCTGCTGGCTGGCCGCCGCCGCGATTGCGCTGATCGATTCGGACAATTGCTCGATCCGCCGCGCCAGCACCGCCGCGCTGGCCGAGGATTGGCCCGCCGCCGCCATCGTCTCGTCCGTGCCCACGCTCGCCCGGCGCGCCAGATCGTGCAGCAGCCCGGCCGATTCCTTGAGTTCGCCCGTTGCCGCGCTGACCGCGCTCACCACGCCCGCCACCGACTGGCGGAAGGCGCCGACCAGCGCCAGCGTCTCGCTGCGGCGGTCCTGTGCCATCCGTGTCTTTTCGGCGTCCCGCTCGATCCGCAGATGCGCCTCGCGCGCGTCGGACTGGCGCTGGGCATCCATCGCCGATTCCGCCGCATTGCGCCCGGCCTGCGCTTCCCGCGCCAGCCGGGCGGTGTCCGCCACATGCGCATCCTGCGCCAGCAGCAGCCCATGCAATTTGATGCTGAGATAGCCCAGGATCGTGCCTTGCAGCACCACCGCAAAGCCGTGGATGATGACCCGGCCGATCTCCGCCTGCCCCGAAAACACCCAATTGGGCGCGACATAGGTCAGCACCAGATGATGCAGCGCGATCAGCACCGACGCCAGCAGGATCGGCCGCCAGTCGTAGAGCACCGCCAGCGAGGCGAGCGCCACGAAGAAATACATGTGCGCGTCCATCTGCCAGACATGGCCGCTCAGCAGGAACAGGGTGATCGCCGGCTGCACCGCCGCCAGCGTCCCCATCACCAGCCGCACCTCCAGGTCGTTGCGACGCCGCATCACCATCCAGGTCGGCAGGATGTTGGCCAGCGCCGACAGCAGCATGGCGGGCGCCGCCCGCTCATTGCCGATCATCATGCCGCCAATGCCGATCAGCACGGTCCAGATCAGGCTGCACAGCAACAGGATGCGCAGGCCATGCAGGCGCAGGCTTTCGAGACTGTTGAACGCCATCAGGCCAATCCTCCCACCGGTTCGCCACAGGCCGCGGCAAAGGCACGCAGCGGCAATATGCCGCCCCGCAACAAGGGCAGCAGCGCGTCGCGCTGCCCCTCCACCACCATCGATCCCGGCAGGCGTCCGCTCGCCACCAGCCGGGCGCCATGCGCCACCGCATCAGGCACCAGATGCGCGCGCGCACCGGCCGTCATCGGGATCAGCAGGATGCGCCCCTGCGCCGGCGGATTGCCGTAGAGCAGGGCGAGACCCAGGAGGATGATCGCGAGCTGGGCCAGCAGCACCGCACCGCGCGAGGAAGGAAGCCATATCCGCATGGCATCCCCCCTAGGAAATGTTGGTAAGGATAGGCTTAACAGGCCCGTCCGGATTTACGCATTTTGCGTAAGTCAGCCCGGATTCTGCGCTTCCGCCTGCGCCGGCAGGTCCAGCGCCGCCGCCAGCGCATCCAGATCCGCCCCCGGCCGCACCAACAGCCAGTCGCGGCTCGCCGCGCCGTTGACCACCGTAATAGCGCCCTTCGGACAGACGCCCAGGCAATTCACCTCGATGATGCCGGCCGCCGCCTTGCGCCCCTTCTTCAGCGACAGATGCCGCCGCAGCGCCTTGGCCAACCGCTCCTCGCCATCCTTGCCGAAGCCGCCGTCCAGCTTCTTCGAGCATTTGCGGCAGACCAGCACGGCATTATGCCAGTTGGACCGGACATGATCTTTCAATCGCTGGCGCCCCGCGGCTTCCAGGTGCGCCGTTCCTCGGCCGCACGCAGCACCTCATAGGCGGCCTGGATTGTCTGGAACTGCACCGCCGCCTCGGCATCGCCCGGCTTCACGTCGGGATGATATTCCTTGGCCAAGCTGCGCCAGCTCTTGCGCACTGCCTCGAAATCGGCGTCATCCTCCAGCCCCAGTGCCTGCAGCGCGTGCATCTCGTCGCGCGACCGGCTGCCGTCGCCGGGACCGCCCCAGCCATGATGGGCGCTCGACTGATAGCCGCCGGCATCGCGCCGTTCGGTGCGCTCGCGCTCGGCCCGCTCTTCCTCGTCCAGCCCCTGAAAATAGTCCCAGTTGCGGTTATATTCGGCCGCATGCTCGCTGCAGAAATACCAGCGGTCCGGGCTGTTGGGCGATTTGGGCGCGGGGCAGTTACCCGGCTGGTCACAGCCGAAACGGTCGCAGATGCGCACGCGCTGCGCTTCCCGCGTCGCGCCATAGGCACGCCAGCGGGGAAAACCCCAGTCATTGGATCGGCTCTGTCTTGCCATCGGACCAAATTAGGGAAGCCGCGCCCGGAAAGCCAGCCCCGGACCGGGATTAGCGACGGAAAGTCACACCCTGCATGTTGCCGCCGCAGCCAAGCCCCCCATCGGGACGATAGCTCTGCTCATATTTGGCCCGCGTCACGATCTTCGTGCCGTTGGTGCCAAAGATCATCGGTGGATAGGTGATGACCGCCCGCTGGTTGCGGGTCGTGCCATCCGCCGCGATGTCGAACTGGACCCGCGTCCATCCCTCGACACCGACAGACACCATGTCGGTGGGATAGTCGGCGGAGGATACCGGCGCGCTGCGCAGGCTGGGCTTGGCATCGACGATCGAACATTGCTGCGCCGACAATCCGGTCGCGGCATAATCGGCCCGTGCCGCTTCCAGATTGCCGCCGGTCGCCTGCAAGCTGGCGCGCCGCACCAGCGCCGCCACGCGCAGCGGATCATTGGCCGGCAAGGCGCCATCGTCGATCACCGCGTTCAACAGCCCCTGCGACCCGGCCTTTTCCCTGGGCCTCAGATCATCATAGGCCAGGATCGCGAAGGTCGCCCGTGCATCGGCATCGGCCTGATAATCGGCGGCGCGCAACGCATAGGGGGAATCGGCCCGGATACGAATATCCACATGCTCGGCGGCATCATGGACCAGGCGGTCGACCCGCAATTGCGCCAGTGGCGGGGCATCCGCCGTCCGCACCACCCGGCGCAGCAGCGGGCCATAGGTCTCGACATCCTCGCGCGCGGCCATCGATCCTGCCAGCAGCGGGATCAGCACCGGCACCAGTTCCACCGCCGCATCGCCCTTCTGGCTGCGGATCAGTTGGGCCTGCTGCAACAGCAGCGCGCGCTGTCGGGTCATCGGCACATTGTCCAGCACCGGGCCGGGAACGCGCCTGGCCTCCAGCCAGTCGGCCAGCGCCTTGGTCGGACCCGCCAGCATCGACGGGCCGCCTTCCGCGGTCGAACAACGCAGTTCCAGCCGCGTCACGAACCGGAACAGCGCCGGGATCTTATTCACGTCATCGGGCCGCCACGACCAGTCCCGCACCGCCCGCGCAAACGCCAGCGCCGACGGGCCGGGGCGCGATCCATAGACCGGCCGGGCATAGGAAACGGCGCCGCTGTCGCTGATGCCGAATTCCACCACGGCATAATCCTCGGGCTGGACGCCATCCTCGCCACAGCGCGGCAGCGCCATGTCCGCGCCCTGGGTGAAGTCCTGCTGCGGCATGCGCCCGGCACCGGTATAGACCAGATAATTGCGCGCCGTGTCGCGATGGCCGGCCAGCATGGCCGCGATCGACGCATCCGACCGGGTCACCAGATCATTGAAATCGACCCTGGTGGTCAGCCCGCCCTGCTGCTTCACCGCCCGCGCGAACAGTTTTTCCGCAGGATCGAACTGGCCCAGATTGAGCAGCGCCCGCCCCCGGATCAGGTCGATATGCGCCAGTGACGCCTTGTCGAACATCTTGGGGTCCGCGACCGCGATGGCATTGGCCGCTTCGGCGGCCTTCAGCGCTTCGGCCGGATCGACGAACGTGCCGGCCTGCGCCTGCCCCAGCAGCGCCTGGATGCGCGCCGCCGGCCCCTCCGCTTCGGCCAGCGCCGCGCTGAAATGGGCCAGCGCGCCGACATAGTCCAGGTCGCCCATCGACACGCGGCCCAGCGTGTAGGCGGCACGATAGCGGTCGGTCGACAGGCTGGCATCATCCCTGGGCAGGGCCGGCGCCGCCTGGTTCAGCAGGTCGCGCGCCTCGGCCCAGCGCGACAGTTCCGCCAGCACCATCGCCTTGCGTACGCGCACGATCGCCAGGCTGCGCGGATTGCGCACCACCCGACCTTCGAGCGCGGTGAGGATTTCAAGCGCGCGGGGATAATCCGCCGCCTCGGTGGCTTGCGTCGATTGCTCGAACAATTGCTGGATCGTGCCGGTTGCGGGCGCGGGGGCCGGCGCTGCCGGCGCCGCCTGCTGCATCGCATGCCCGATAGCGGGCATGGCGGCCATCGCCATCAGCAAGGCCAAATATCTGTTACGCAAACCATATCCCCCCAAGACCACGGACCGGTTATTGCGATAACCTCGCAACAGGGGAAATGCCAGAGGGCCTGTAAGCCGGGTTCTGTCCACCCCCAAAGGGGGATAGGCGACCATTCCTCTAGGGGACGGATTGCTCCGTCCCTCAAGCAACCAACCCGGACGGTCTCAGTCGAAACAGACCTAGCAGTCAAGCTGCGCGCCGCCCCTATTCGGTCTTGCTCCCGGTGGGGTTTACCGTGCCGTCTTGCGTTGCCGCAGACGCGGTGCGCTCTTACCGCACCCTTTCAATTTCACTGGGCCGAAGCCTTAGTGACCTGCTTTCTGTTGCACTGTCCCTTGGATCACTCCAGCCGGCCGTTAGCCGGCACCGTCATTTCGTGGAGCCCGGACTTTCCTCGCCGTGGAAGTTACCCGCCACGCCGCGGCCGCCCGGCCCTCTGGCTCAGGCGCCTATAGGCGCAAAAATCGGGTCAGTCATCCCCTGTCGGCTTGGGCAGCAGCAGGGCGAGCAAAATCGCCCGGCATTCGCCATCGATGACGCCGTCAATCAGTTCCGGGCGAAAGCGCCGCTGGAAGGCGACGACCGCCGGCTCCGGCTCGGCAATGTCATAGCCGAAACGTTCGAGCGCCAGCATGAAGCCGCTGTCGGTCCAGTGCGGGTCCATCAGATTCTTGGTCGGTCGGGGCAGCGCCAGCCGCAGCCGCGCCAGTTGCCCCCAGGGGAATAGTTCGCCCGGATCCTGCTTGCGCGCGGGCGCGATGTCGCTGTGCCCGACGATATTGCCGCGCGTGATCCGGTGGCGCTGGACGATGTCGTGAACCAGCGGGATCAGCGATCCCATCTGCGCCTCGGGAAAAGGCCGATAGCCCCATTCATGGCCGGGATTGACGATCTCGATGCCGATGCTGGCGCTGTTCACATCGTCGATACCGCGCCAATGCGACCGGCCGGCATGCCAGGCGCGCTTGTCCTCGGCCACCATGCGGATGATCTGGCCATCCTCGGTCACGACATAATGGGCCGACACCTTGGATTCGGCATTGGCCAGCCAGTTGATGGCGCTCGCCGCGTCCGGCATGCCGGTATAGTGGAGCACCAGCATGGTGATCGGCAGGCTGCGCTCGTCATAATTGGGCGACGGCGTCTCGATCATGGGGATGTCGGTCATCGCAAAGGGCCCGTCACCACGAAAAGTCCAGTCTCACGCCCTGTTCCGCCCTGCGTCGCGCCGCGTCATGCAGCCACGAACGGAATCATGGCCGAGACCGGCGCGGCAATCAAGCGTGGTAAATGGTCTCCGGACGATTAACCCGCGCGCCGGGCCGAATTGCCGGCATCGGCCGAATGGCTCCGCCGCGCATAGCTGCCGCGAAATTCGGGGTGCGGCACGAACTCCTCGCTCTGGCCGATCACCGTCTCGCCCGCGCCCAGCAGCAGCACCGACCGGTCATGGCTGTGCCGGGCCAGCAGGTCGAACACGCTCTGGCGCCGTTCGGGCGAGAAATAGAGCAGCACATTGCGACAGAGCAGCAGGTCATAGGCGCCGGTCGGCACCCGCGCGGCGAACAGATTATCCTGCCGGAAATCGATCATCCGCCGCAGCTCCGGGTTCGCGCGCCAGTCATCGCCCGCCGGCTCGAACCATTTGATCAGGTCGCCGATCGGCAGGCCGCGCTGCACGTCCATCTGCGAGAAAATGCCGCTGCGCGCCTGGTCGATCGCTGCGCTCGAAATATCGGTCGCCAATATCTCGATCCGCCAGCCCGCCCAGCGCGCCGCCTCGTTACAGAATCGGATCGCCAGCGAATAGGCTTCCTGCCCGGTCGAACAGCCCGCGCTCCAGATCCGCAGCACCCGGTCGCCCCGCGCCTCCTGGATACGCGGCAATATCTGCCGGTGGATGAGGTCGAAAATCTGCAGATCGCGGAAGAAGCTGCTTTCGTTGTTCAGCAGTGCGTTCACCACGTCCTCGTCCAGCCGCGGATTGCGGCTGCGCAGCAGCTTACCGGCCAGTTCGTCGATATCCTGCAGGCCATGGTCGCGCAGCACCGGCTTCAGCGCCGTCTCCATGCGCCATGCCCGCCCCTCGGACAGAACCTGGCCGGTCCGCGCTTCCAGCAGACCCGTCAAAATCCGGGCAGCGCCCGATCCCATCCTGGAAGGGGGCAAGGCCATCAGTCTTTCATCTTTCCGCGTCGTGCGACAAAATCCATGATCGCATGGGGTTCCATCAGGGCGCAGGTCAGCCCTGCCCCCGCGACCGATCCCGGCATCCCCCATACCACGCTACTCGTTTCATCCTGGGCAACGATCCAGCCGCCCGCTGCCACGATATCCCGCGCCCCGGCCGTGCCGTCGCGGCCCATGCCGGTCAGCACGATCCCCGCCGCGCCCGCGCCATAGACATCGGCCATGGCGGCGAACATCGGGTCGACACCCGGCAGATTGCCCGACGGCGTCCGTTCCGGGTCCAGCACCACGCTCACCCGGCCATGCAGCCCGCGCCGCAACAGCAGGTTGGCATCGCCCGGCGCGACATAGACGGTGTCGGGCGCCAGCTGGTCGCCGGCCTCCGCCACCTTGACCCGCAGGCTGGTCATGCGCGCCAGCTGCTGCGCGAAATAGACGGTGAAACTGACCGGCAGATGCTGGGTCAGCAGGATCGGCACGCCCAGCGGCGCAGTCAGGCCGCTGAACAACTGGCTGAGCGCATGGATGCCCCCGGTCGACGCCCCGATGCCCAGGCAGGCCAGGGGTTCAACCGCTGCGCTAGGCGCATGAGCGGGCGGAACCATGGTCGCCCGCTGCACCGGTGCCGTCGGCGCTTCGCCGCCGAACAGCCGGCCGAGCCGATCGATCAATGCCTGCGGAAATTGCTCGCCAAAGCTGCCGCTGCCCGGCTTGGACAGGATATCGCTCGCGCCCAGCGCCAGCGCCTCGATCGCCGCCGCACTGCCCTCCTCGCAGCGGCCCGACAGGATCGCCACCTTGCCCTGCGGGTTCGATCGCAGGATGGCGGGGAGCGCGGCCAGGCCGCTCTGCCCCGGCAGTTCGATGTCGAGCAGCACCAGGTCAACGCTATGCTCGGCCAGATAGCGCAGCGCATTTTCCGCGCTGTTGGTCTTGTGGACGACGGTAAAGCCGGGATCGGCGTTCAGGATACGCTCGATCACCGTGCGCACCACCACCGAATCGTCAACCACCAGCGTGCGCACCGCCGGAGCGGTGTGGCTGTCGAGGCTGACCATGGTCGGCACGAAGGCGGTCATTGACGGGCTTTCAGAACGAAGAGGCTGGGAAAGACGGCGATATCCTCGAAGGGAGGGACCGGGCCTAGATGACCCCGACGATCGCCAGCTTGCTCTCCAGCGTCTCGCGGTCGAACGGCTTCATCACATATTCGTCGGCACCGGCCTCGACCGCCGCCTTGATATGGCTGATGCCATTTTCCGTGGTGCAGAAGATGATCTTGGGCCGGGCCTCCATCTTGGTGGCCGACAGCGCCTGCAGGAATTCCATCCCGCTCATCACCGGCATGTTCCAGTCGAGCAGCACCACATCGGGCAGGCTGGCCTCGCACTGGGTCAGGGCATCCTGCCCGTCCACCGCTTCGGTCACGGTCAGGTCCAGCGATTCCAATATGTGGCGTGCCACTTTGCGGATGACCTTGGAATCATCGACGACCAGGCAGTTCTTCATGAAGCGTCCCTTTGATTTTTACGTGCCGGGAGGAGAGGCGTAAACGCGAAAGGCGAGGAAATGGTAAACGACGCGGCCAAGCGATCAGGCCGCCTGTGCCTGGGCACCGGCCTCGATGAAGCCGGCCAGCGACACCAGCAGATGGGGTACGCCCTCATGCTCCACCACGCCCCGCGCAAAGGGCATCCAGGCCGAATCCAGTTGTCCGCGCAGTGGCAGTTCGCCCTCCGGCACGCGACAGATATCCGACACGCCATCGACCATCAGGCCATAGCTATGGCCGCTGATATTGGCGATGATCGCCAGGTCGCGCTGGTCCGCCGGGGTCGCGCACCCATGAATCAGCGCCGCGACATCGATGATCGTCAGCACCCGGCTCCGCAGCGCGGAAAGGCCCGCGACATGCACGCCCATGCCGGGCACGGGCGATATCTCGGTCAGCTTGACCACCGCCTCGACCTCGCTGGCATCGACCGCGATGCGGGCGCCGGCCAGCGTCGCCAACAGATAGAGTTGCTCCATCGCTCTTCCCCTTATCCGCGTGCGCCGGACAGCGCCGCCATCAGCGCGTCCTGGTCATAGCGGTAGATGCTGGCATCCATCGGCCCTGTGGCCCGCGGCGTGGCGCGCAGATGCACCACCCGGCATCCCATGATTTCGGCCACCTGGCCGACATCGCCGGCCGAATAGAGCACGATATCCTGCGCATCGACGGCGTCGCCCGGCAGGCCCAGCACCACATCATGCCCGGCCTGACGCAATAGCGGCGCCAATATCTCGCGGGTCCAGCCATCCTCCGCATCGGCCAGCAGGCAACGACCCCGGCCGTGTGGCGCGATCGGTTCCTGCGGCAGCGCGGCGAACAGGGCGAAGGGGTTGATGACCTCCAGATGCTCGCCATCGACCACCGCGACACCGCTCAGCATGCCGTGCATCGCCACCATGTCCGGCACCAGCGGCATCTGGACGATGTCCAGCACCGCCGCGACCGGGTAGCAGGCTTCCAGACTGCCATCGCGCAGGCGCAGCGCGCAGACCTTGTCCTCGGCAAAGGCATGGCGGCCGTTCACCACCGGCACCAGCCGCTCGTCCAGCCGGACGAAGGCCTGGCCGCCGGACCGGCCGAACAGGCTGGCGTCGATATCCTCGACCCGCTCGATCAGCGACAGGCGCAGCAGGCGCCGTTCGCCCGACAATTCCTCGAAACGCAGCGCCGCCACCATTTCGACGCCGGCCTCCTGCGCGGCGGCATCCGCCACCGCCCCATGGGCGCGATCGTCGATCAGGTTCGGCAGGCGCGCCGCATTGGCCAGGCCCGCCGCATCCAGCAGCAGCATCGGCTTGCCATTGTCGGGCAAGGTCATGCCGGCATAGACGCCGCTCGCCATCACCAGCGGCGATGCGGGACGGATCACCAGTTCCTCATGATTCTCGACCGCGGACACGCCCATGGCAAAGGGCACGCCGGTCGCCGATCGCACCACCATCACGGCGCGCGGTCCGATCTGCTGCGGCTTGTCCATGCCAAGCACATCTTCCAGGTCGATCATCGAATGGCGGAGCGATCGGATCGTCGCGATCTTGGCGCCGCCGACATCGGCAATCTGCATCATCTCGTTATTGTCGTGCAGTATCTCGACCACCGCCGCACGCGGGATCGCGAAATGCAGCCCCCCGGCGCGCACGATCAGGCCCGGAATGATGGTCAGCGTCAGCGGCACGCGCAGCGTGATGCGCAGCCCCTGCCCCGGATGATTGTCCAGCGCGATGACGCCGCCGATCCGTTCGATATTGGCGCGCACCACGTCCATGCCGACGCCACGGCCCGACACCGCCGTCACCTTGGCGGCCGTCGTCAGCCCCGGCTGGAAGATCAGGTCCAGCTTGTCCTGCTCGGTCATCCGCGCCGCCGCGTCGGGCGTCAGCCGCCCGGCGGCGATCGCCTTTTCCATCAGCCGCGCGGTGTTGATGCCGGCGCCGTCATCGCTGATCTCGATCACGATCTGGTTGCCCGACTGGCGCGCCTCCAGCCGCAACCGGCCGGCCTCCGGCTTGCCCGCCGCGCGTCGCCGCTCGGGCGTCTCGATGCCATGGTCGATGCTGTTGCGCACGATATGGGTGAGCGGGTCGACGACCATCTCCACCATCTCGCGGTCCATCTCGACATCGCCGCCTTCCAGGCTCAGCTCGATCCGCTTGTCGAGATCGCGGCTCAGGTCGCGCACCATGCGCGGCATCGCCGCGAACAGGCGCTCGACCCGCTGCATGCGGGTCTTGGAAATCACGTCGCGCATGTCCGCGACACAGGTGGACAGCCGCTCGAACGCGCTGTCCAGTTCGGGATCGGCTGACCGGTCGCGCAGCTTGCGCGACAATTCGTTGCGCGCCAGCACCATGTCCGACACGCCGTTCATCAGCTGGTCGATCAGCGACAGCGGCAGGCGGATGGTGCGCAGCGCCTGGCCCTGGCGCACCGCCGCGACCGGGGCCGCGGGCTCTTCGGGCTCCGCTTCCTCGGCTGGGGCGGACGGCGCCTCCACCTGCGTCAGCGCGCCGATCAGATATTCGTCATTCTCGTTGGGCAATGCCGCGCCACGCGCCACCGCCTCGGCCAGTTCGCCGATCCGGTCCATGATCGCCAGCACCGCGCTGACGGTCGCGGGATCGGGCTTGCGGTTGCCGGCGCGAATCTCCGACAGCACATCCTCGGCCGCATGGCTCAATTTCTCGAAACGCGGCAGATTGAGGAAGCCGCAGCTCCCCTTCACCGTATGGAAGAAGCGGAAAATGGCGTCCAGCCGCTGGCTATCGCCCGGATTGGCCTCCCAGGCGACGACCTCGCCCGCCAGAGCCTCCAGCGTTTCCTGCGTTTCGGATATGAATTCCTGAAGTAACTCGTCCATTCCCACAACCTTTGGATGCGCGCGAGGGCACCATGGCCGGCCGTGGTTAAGGGGCCGTTAAAGGCGAGAGCGGGCAAAGAAAAAGGGCGCCGCAAGCGCGACGCCCCTTTGGCCCGATGCTCGGTGCCGCAGCGGATCAGTGCTGCTTCTTCTCCACCGCGTCGGCGGCAGCCTCGCCCGCCTCGCGGGTGGCGTCGGCCTTGTTCTCCAGCGCGTCGGCCGCATTTTCGGCTGCGTTTTCGGCGTTGCCCGACAGGTTGTCGGCCATCGCTTCCATGTTCGCGGCCTGGTTGTCGAGAGCATCCGCCTGATTCTCGTAGGCATTCTCGACCTTGTTTTCCTGCTTGGAATCGCACGCGGCGAGCGAGACCATGCTGGCAAGGCCAAGGATTGCGACGAAGCTTTTCACAGCGTTTTCTCCTGTTGCGCCCCCTTTAGGGCAGACATGTTCGACACGAGGTTCGGGACGATCCATGCCATCCCGAACCCTGACGCCGATCAACCGGCCGCGTCCCCAATGGTTCCCATCAGGGCCTCGGTTCGTCGCAATCGCTTATTTTTTCAGCGAGTCGCGAATCTCGCGCAGCAGCACGATATCCTCCGGCGTGACGGCCGGTGCCGGCGCTTCCTCGGGCTTGGCCAGAACCTTGTTCACCAGCTTCACCAGCAGGAAGATGATGAAGGCCAGGATGATGAAATTGACCAGCACGGTCAGGAACTGGCCCCAGCCGAACATGGCGACACCGGCCGCCTTCAGGTCGGCATAGCTGTTGGGATTGCCCTTGAACCCTTCGGGCAGGTCGCCCAGGCGCAGGAAGTAGCCCGAAAAGTCAGCGCCGCCGAAAAGATAGCCGACCACCGGCATGATCAGGTCATCGGTCAGCGACTTGGTGATGGTGGCGAACGCGCCACCGATGATGACACCAACCGCCAGGTCCATGACATTGCCGCGATTGATGAACGTCTTGAATTCCGAAATCAGCCCCATGATGAACCTCTTGTCTCGCCTTCGATAAACTCTGCATGGCCCGTTGCACGCCATCCGACAACGCCCTATTTCCGTCAGCGAAACAGAGCCGAGGATGTTCCATGCTTTTCCCGCGTCGCCTCTCCCGCCTTTTGCTGCCGGTCATGGGCGCGCTTGCGCTGTCCGCCTGCGGCATCAACAGCGTCCCCACTGCCGAGGAAAATGCCAAGGCCAAATGGGCTGACGTCCAGGCGCAATATCAGCGCCGCGCCAACCTCACCGGCAACCTCGTCGCCACGGTCAAGGCCGCCGGCAAGCAGGAGCAGGCGACGCTGACCGCCGTGACCGAAGCCCGCGCCAAGGCCACCTCGATCCAGATCAACGCCGCCGACCTGTCCGATCCGGCCAAGGTCGCGCAATATCAGGCCGCTCAGGCACAGCTGAGCCAGGGCCTTGGCCGCCTGCTCGCCTCGGTCGAGGCCTATCCCGACCTCAAGACCAACGAGAATTTCCTGCAGCTCCAGTCGCAGCTGGAAGGCACGGAAAACCGTATCGCCGTGTCGATCCGCGATTATAATGAAGCGGTCCAGGCCTATAATACCCGCATCCGCACCTTCCCCGACGCGATCGGCGCCAAGCTGATCCATGGCGCCAAGCCCATGGCCCCGTTCCAGGCGACCACGCCCGGCGCGGAAGAAGCGCCCAAGGTCGACTTCGGCAACTGAGCCGATAACGATGATGCGGCGCCTGCTGCTGGTCCTTGCGCTGCTGGTCTTCATACCGGCGGCGCAGGCACAGACCTTCCCCAAGCTGACCGGCCAGGTGGTCGATGCCGCAAATCTGCTCTCGCCGCAGCAGGAGCAGGCGCTGACCGCCAAGCTCGCCGCGCTCGACAAGCAGAGCGGCCGGCAGGTGGTGGTCGCCACCGTGCCCGACCTCCAGGGCTATGAGATTGGCGACTACGCCTATCAGCTCGGCCGCAGCTGGGGCATCGGCAGCAAGGAAAAGGACGACGGCACGATCCTGCTGGTCGCCCCGAACGAGCGCAAGGTGTGGATCGCCACCGGCTATGGTGTCGAGGGTATCGTCACCGACGCGCTCGCCTCGCGCATCTATCGCACCGCCATCATCCCGCGCTTCAAGGCGGGCGACTTTCCCGGCGGCATCGACGCGGGCGTCAACGAACTCGCCACCCTGCTGACCCTGCCGCCCGAGGAGGCGAAGGCGCGCGCCGCCGCAGCCGAGGCGGAGCAGCGCAAGGGTGACAGTGGCGGCGGCGCCGTGATGCTAGTCTTCTGGGTCATCGTGATCGTCATCGTCGGCATATCGATGTTCGCCAGCCGCGGCGGTCGTGGTCGCCGCTATCGCGGCGGTGCCGGCCCTGTCATCATCTGGGGGCCGTCCGACAGCGGATGGGGCAGCGGCGGCGGTTCAGGCTGGGGCAGTGGCGGCGGTGGCTGGGGCGGCGGCGATGGTGGCGGCTTTTCCGGCGGTGGCGGCAGCTTCGGCGGCGGCGGTGCGGGAGGCAGCTGGTGAAGCCGGTACAGTTCAGCGAACGCGATCATGACCTTGTCTCGGTCGCCGTGATGGAGGCCGAAAAGCAGACATCGGGCGAGATCGTGCCGATCGTCGCGCGTCGGTCCGACGCCTATCATGATGTCGGCCTGCACTGGGCGATCGGCACCGTGTTCGTCGCCCTCGCTTTCTTCGCCTTCTTCCCGGACTATCTGCGCGACCTGGCCGGCCGGCTGCTGGGCGATTGGGACCATCAGGTCGCCGACTGGAAGATGCTGACCATCCTGCTGGGCGACCTGATCCTCGACTTCCTGGTGGTGCGCTACCTCCTCGCGATCATGCCACTGCGCATGGCGCTCACCCCGCGCGCGACCAAGGCCCGCCGGGTGCGCCGCCGCGCCATATTGCTGTTCCGCGCCGCCGCAGAGGCCCGCACCGCCGGCCGCACCGGCGTCCTTATCTATCTCTCGCTCGACGAGCATCGCGCCGAAATCGTCGCCGACAAGGCGATCAACGACCGCGTCACGCCCGAAGCCTGGGGCGAGGCGATGGCGTTGTTGATCGACGCGGTGCGCGACGACCGGCCAGGCGAAGGGCTTGCCCTCGCCATCGGCCGGGTCGGCGCGATTCTGGCGCCGCACTTCCCCCGCGCCGCCGACGACATCAACGAACTGCCGGACAGACTGATCGAATTATGAGCGATAATGACTGGAATGCGCCCGAGGAAGTCATGTGGACCGGGCGCTTCATCACCGCGAAGAAGCGCGGCAAATGGGAATATGTCGGCCGCGCGCGCGGCATCCGTGCCGCCGTCATCCTGGCGATCGACGAGGACGTCGACGGCCGCCATGTCCTGCTGGTCGACCAGTATCGCGTGCCGCTCGGCAAGCGCTGCATCGAACTGCCCGCGGGCCTCGTCGGCGATCATGACGCCGGCGAGGACGCCAGCCTCGCCGCCAGCCGCGAACTGGAGGAAGAGACCGGCTATCTCCCCGGTCGCCTCGAATCGCTCGGCGAATTTTTCAGCTCGCCCGGCATGGTCTCGGAAAGCTTCACCCTGTTCCGCGCCCATGATCT
This sequence comes from Sphingobium salicis subsp. salicis, assembly GCF_049472635.1. Taxonomy (NCBI): domain Bacteria; kingdom Pseudomonadati; phylum Pseudomonadota; class Alphaproteobacteria; order Sphingomonadales; family Sphingobiaceae; genus Sphingobium; species Sphingobium salicis. The sequence goes on along the minus strand of NZ_JAYRCS010000001.1, from coordinate 44,866 downwards.
GGTGAAGACCGGCGAGGGCGGCGGCGTCGACAGCGAGGATATCCGCGTCCACCGCATCCCCCTCGCCACCCTGCCGGACCAGATCGCCGCCTGGCGCGAACAGGGCTTTGCCATGGACGTGAAGCTGCTCCTGCTGCTCGGCGCAGGATTCATGGTCTGAATATCAATATATCTCGCCCCTCCCTTCCAGGGAGGGGTTGGGGTGGGTAGCGAGCGCAGCGAGCTTCTGCCCCATCGACGTAGACCGCCGCTTGCGCGACACACCCAACCCCTCACCCAACCCGATACCAGTCCGCCACCCGGTCGAGCGCCAGTCCCAGCACCAGCTTGCCCGCGCGACTGGGCCAGCCCAGCGCCCGTTCCGCCGGCCCCAGCCCCTCACCCGCGCACACCACCCGCCACAATATGTCGGCCAGTCCCGGCCCCGCCGCCCGCACCGCACCATCGAACCGCTCGCGCGCCGACAGCTGCGCGGCGCTCGGATCGGGCATCGCCGCCGCGCCGCCCCGTCGCCGCTCCGCCGGTGCCCCGTCCCAGCGCATCGTCACCCGCGCGCCCAATCCCGCCTGCTCCCAGTCGCGCCGCACCCTCTCCCCCGCCGCCAGCTGCCGGTCGCTCACATGGCCGCGTGCATGCAGCCAGCCGAGCGGCGATTCCCCCAGATGCAGCTTCACCGCCTGCATCTTGCCGGCAGGGTCTTCGATCATCTGGTCGACAAACTGGGTGGCCATGGCGGCATCTCCTGACTGGGTGGGGTAGGCCAGGGGCTTGCCACGGCGGATAATCTGTAGGAAAGAGAAAACCAAATAGGTTATCAACCCGAGGACAGCCATGATCACCCGCATCCGCGAGGTCCGCAAGGCCAAGGGCCTGACGCTGGAACAGGTGGGCCTGCTCTGCCTGCCGCCCACCACCGCCCAGACCATCGGCCGGCTCGAAACCGGCACCCGCACCGTCTCGGTCAAATGGCTGAACCGCATCGCCGACGCGCTCGGCGTCACCAGCGCGGAACTGGTCGCCCTGCCCGGCCAGAGCGAAGTGCCGGTCGCCGCCCTGCTCGGGCCGGAGGGCGCGCGCGCGCCGGTCCGCGCCCTGTCCTTCCCGCCGCCCGTGCCCGCCGACGGCATGATCGGCATCCAGGTCAATGCCAGCATCGGCGACTATCGCAGCGGCGACGCCATCTGGTGCCGCCGCATCGCCCCGGCCGATTTCGCCAGCGCCTTGAACCGCGACGTCCTCTTCCCCCGCCCCGCCGGCCGCTTCCTGTTCGGCCGCCTCATCGGCCGCGAGGGCGACCGGCTCCAGATATTGCCGCTCGGCCACGGCGCCCGGCAACAGGTGCTGACCGACCCACCCTGGGGCGCAGTGGCGGTGCAACTCGTCCGACGGCTATAGCCAAGCGCCCCCGCCACGCCTAAGCCTCGCTTAACCGACATGCAGTAGGGAGGGCCCATGACACTCAACGTCCTCACGCTTTCCACGCTCTTCCCGGACATGAGCCGGCCCAATTTCGGCGTTTTCGTGGAGCGACAGGCCCGCGAACTGGCGAGCCGCCCCGACGTCAGCGTCACCGTCATCGCCCCGATCGGCATGCCGCCCTGGCCGCTCTCGCGCGCCGGCCGCTATGCCCCGCTGCGCGCCCTGCCGCCCAAGGAAAGGTGGAAGGATCTGACCGTCTATCGGCCGACCTTCCCGATCATCCCGAAATTCGGCGGCCGCACCAATGTCCTCACCATGACCCGCGCCATCCTGCCGCTGGTCAAGCGGCTGCACGCCCAGACCCCGTTCGACGTGATCGACGCCAGCTTCTTCTTCCCCGACGGCCCGGTGGCCCAGCGCCTGTCGAAGGCGCTCGGCATCCCCTATTCGGTCAAGGCGCGCGGCGCCGACATTCATCATTGGGGCACGCAGCGCGGCACGAAGAAGATGGTGAAGCGCGCCGCCGACGGCGCCGCCGGCCTGCTCGCCGTCTCGGCCGCGATGCGGCGCTCCATGGGCCGAATGGGCATCGATGCCGACAAGATCCGGGTCCATTATACCGGGGTCGACCTTGATCGCTTCGAAATCGCCGACCGCGATCAGGCCAAGGCCGCGCTCGGCTTCGAAGGGCCGCTGATCCTCTGCGTCGGCGCACTCATCCCGCGCAAGGGGCAGGATATTCTGGTCCGCGCCCTGCCACAGCTACCCGGCACCACCCTGCTGCTCGCCGGCCAGGGCCAATATCGCCGGATGCTCGAAAATCTCGCGCAGGAACTGGGCGTCGAACGGCGCATCGGCTTCCTCGGCTCGGTGCAGCACGATCGCTTGCCGCGCCTCTATGCCGCCGCCGACGTGATGGCGCTGCCGTCCGAATCCGAAGGGCTCGCCAATGCCTGGGTGGAATCGCTCGCCTGCGGCACGCCGATCGTCATCACCGATGTCGGCGGCGCCCGCGAACTGCTCGACCGCCCCGAAGCCGGCAAGATCGTCGATCGCGAACCCGAAGCCCTAGCCGAAGCGATCGCCGACATATTGGCCGACCCGCCCGAACGCGACGCCGTCCGCGCCGCCGCCCTTCGCTTCACCTGGACCGCCAATGGCGACGCCCTGCTCGATCATCTCACAGGCATCGCGCGAGGCTGAACCGGTCTAGAATATACCCCGGCCCTCCGCTGGGGTGGCAAAGTTGGGTGGGGAGCGGACAGTCTGCTCGTGGCGATAGGATGCCGTTACCTGGCATTCAGAATGCGAGCCGAGCAAGTAAAACGACCTGCTATTTCTTTAATAGATTTCCTCAAATTCCCAACCGGTCAGTTTTAAGGTCAGCAGTCCAAAATCGCGCATTGCCCCCTTCTGAGGCGACCAACGGTCGGCATATTCGTAACTGCCCTTACGAGCGCGTTCGAGTATCCATCGACTACCATCCGTGCCGCCGCCGCAATTTTCGGGCGGTTCATTGAACGGGCTAGCCCTCGCCATCGCGCGCTCCACTTGGTGCGCTTCTAAGGAACTGAGTTTCCGATTGATTTGCCGAGAGATACTACCCGGTTCATAACCCCCGGCACCGGAAAGCTCCTTCGCTATAAAATTAGTGGTGCCTGCGGACGTTTCGAAACGGACAATCACCGGATGATGAAACGTCGGGAGCCATGTGAATCTGAGAACACTGTCTCCGGCATACTTTTGGGCGTTTGAAATTTCAAAAAGAGATGGCTCCGTTGCGGCTTCCCAATGGTTGGAATACCATTCACTCTCAAAATTACTGATCTTAGGAAAGCATTCCGGATAACCCTTGAATTTACAAATGTGCATAACCTTCCCAAACGAAGGCGGGAGATACTGGATACCTGATTTTGAAGATCTAATCGCTTCAGATTTTCCTGGGAGCATTCGGCAAAGCGCATTATTCTCTTCATTGCTCGTCGGCACCTGCTGAGCAGTGCATGCCGCGAGCATCAATGGAGGAATACTCGCTGCAAGCCAAAGGAGCGACCGACCCATCATATTTTCTGTCAACCCATGCCCGTAAGCCAGCTTCCTCAAAGTTGCTGGAAATGTCTGCAATTGGAAAGCGGAAAACACCATAACAAAGGCAACAAATGGTCGTTTTCAGACCATCCTCCCCTGCAAGGCGAGGTGGCTGGCCGAAGGCCAGACGGAGGGTTATCTCCCTCTCGATAGGGCGACACCCCTCCACCACTTCGTGGTCCCCCTCCCCTTGCAGGGGAGGATTTTACAGCCGCATTTGGTCGGTAGCAGCCCCATCGCTTTCCTACTCTCGCCCTTTCTGTTCCACATGCTTCGATGGAACGCCGCGCCCTTTCCCGCCTCCACTGCCGCCGCCCACGCGACACTGTCGCGTCGCTGTCCTTTCCCTGTCGCCTCGCTGTCGCGTCGCAGGCGCGGCAACGGCGCCTGATCGTCGCGCGGCCATCCCCCCGCACCGACCTGGCGCAAATCCGCCAAAAGCCGCGCCACCATAGGCCGCACAACGGTGTGAACTTTCTACTGTCGCGTCGGCGCCCCATCGCCCGGCGATCTACCGCCTAGGACAGGGGCAGCAGGCGGGCCTTGCCGTCCGGCGTCGGGAACCGCCCCTCGTCGAACGGCAGCTCGCCCCAGCGCCACGGGGTCAGTTCCTCATAGGCGGGGTTAGAAATCGGCGCATGGCGGCGCAGGTTAAGCAGCCGCGCACCGTCATTGCCATAGGCGGTCAGGCGCACATGCTCGCGATAGATTTCCGCCGCCCATTCATAATGGAAGGCCGCCTGCCAGCCCATGGCGCGCGCGACCTGGGTGACGATCCACCAGTCGGGCTTCGCTTCGCCGGGCAGCGGGAACAGCCGGCGCTGACGGCTGATCAGCCGGTCCGCCCCGGTCAGCGTGCCGTCCTTCTCGACCCAGCTCGCCGATGGCAGCACGATGCCGCGCCCGTCCCGCTCGGGATCGGCCCAGGGCGTGGAGCGGATCCCCAGCGGCACCGCGTCCAGCGCCGCGCGGAGCCAGGCCGGATCAATGCCATCGCCGCCGATGCTCCACAGCGCCCGGATGCGCCCGTCCCGCACCGCGTCGGCCAGTTCCGCGCCGTCCAGCCCCGGCCCGGTCGCCATCGCCTCGGCCGACCAGAAACGGGCTATTGCGGCCATCGCTTCCGCCGTGAAGCCGCGATGCGCCGCGAGGCCGCTCGCATTGCAGCCGACCTCGCGCCCGCCCATGCCATTGGCCGCGGCCGTCATGGCAAAGGGCGCCGCCCCCGGCCTGCCGATCCGCCCCGTCGCCAGATGGAAATCGATCACCGCCCGCGCCAGCCCCTCGTCCGCGCCGCCAAACAGCGTCACGATCCGCGGCACGGCGGCGATCCGGTCATAGAGCGCACGCAGCTCCACCGGCGACAGGCCGCAACTGCGCGCCACCGACCACAGATCATGGCGGGTCCGCAGTTGCGCCCAGAAATCATCGGGCACGCTGACATTGCGCGCCAGATAGTCGCCATCGGTCACGCCCGTGTCATGACAATGGCGCAGCAGCCCGGCGATCCAGGACGCCATGCGGTCGCGCGGCACTTCGATGCGCAGGTCGGCCTCGACGCTCGTCCCCTCGCCCGGCGCCGCCAGCAACAGCAGTTCGACGCCCTGCTCGGCCCGCGCAGCCGCGATCCGCGCGCTCAGCACCGGATGATCCTGCGCCAGATCCGCGCCGATCATCAGGATCAGTTCGGCCCGCTCGATATCCTCATAGGCGGCGGGCATCACATCCTCGCCATAGGCCGCACGCTGCGCCAGCGCCGCGCCGTCATTCGCCGCCCAGCCCGCATCGACATGGGCCGAACCGATGAAGCCCTTCATCAGCTTGTTGGCGACATAATAATCCTCGGTCAGCAGGCCGCCGCCGACATGCAGCGCCACGCTGTCCGGGCCATGCTGGGCGATCACCGCCGACAAGCGCCGCGCGACCTGTGCGATCGCCTTCTCCCAGCGTTGCGGCCGACCGTCGATCATCGGCTGGAGCAATCGCCCTTCCAGCCCGACCTCTTCCGCGATCTCCAGCCCGCGCCCGCACAGCCGCCCGGCATTGGCCGGATGCATCCGGTCGCCCTCGACCATCAGGTCGCGATCCTCGCCGGTGATGGCGCGCAGGCCACAGCCGACGCCGCACCGGCCGCAAAGCGTGCGTATCACTGCCATGTCAAAGGGCTGCGCGGGTCCGGCCGGAACGGACGAAGGGGGGAAGGATCGGCGTCACCAGCGCCTGCTTAGCGGATCGGGCGCGGCGACAAAAGCATGTGCCGACAATTGCATGGCCCCGGCGCTGGGCGCACAAGGCGGTCATGCGCTTCTTCTCTCCGATTCCGCTCCTGCTGCGCGCGCTCGCGCTGCTGTCGCTTTTGCTGTCGCCATCCTGGGCCGCCGCGCAGGACAGGCGCGGGCCACTGGTGCTTGCCGCCGCCAGCCTGCAGGAATCGATGAATGCCGCCGCCGACGCCTGGGCGCGGCAGGGCCATGCCCGCCCGGTCCTGTCCTTCGCCGCCTCCTCGGCGCTGGCCCGGCAGATCAAGGCCGGCGCCCCTGCCGACCTGTTCGCCTCCGCCGACGAAGATTGGATGGACGATATCCAGAAGGCCGGCTTCGTCGCGCGCGGCAGCCGCGCTGACATGGCCGGCAACCGGCTGGTGCTGGTCGCCCCGGCCGGCAAGCCGGTGCGGCTGCGCATCGGCCGCAACATCCCGCTCGCCGCAGCGCTGAACGGCGGCCGCCTCGCCATGGCCGATCCCGACGCCGTGCCGGCGGGCAAATATGGCAAGGCGGCGCTCACCGCGCTCAATGTCTGGCCCTCGGTCGCGGACAAGATCGCGCGCGGCGACAGCGTGCGCGCCGCCCTCGCCCTGGTCGAGCGCGGCGCCACCCCGTTCGGCATCGTCTACGCAACCGACGCCCGTGCCTCGAAATCGGTGCAGACGGTCGGGACTTTTCCCGCCAACAGCCATCCGTCGATCCGCTATCCGGTGGCGCGGCTGACTGCCAGTCGCCACCGCGATGCAGACGGCTTCCGCCGTTTCCTGCTGTCGGCGCAGGGCCGGGCGATCCTTGGCCATTACGGCTTCAGCGCGCCCTGATCGCCGATTGTTTTTCTACGGATCGCGCACGCCATCATCTCAAAGCCCCGCACCATCTCCGGTTTTCGACGGACGGATCGAGACAAGGTCGGCTCCCAGCGCCTCCAATTCTGCACGATCGTGACTGACATAAAGAATCGGGATCGATGTGGCCGCGTGCAACTTGCGTATAAGCTCCAGTATCTGGTCCTTCAGGCCCTGGTCCAGGCCCGTCAATGGCTCATCCATCAACAAAAAATGAGGATTGGCTAGCAAGGCACGCCCAATCGCCACGCGCTGCGCCTCCCCCCCGGAGAGAGAATGTGGCCGGCGCTCAAGCAGATCGCCGATGCCTAACATGTCGACGATAGCTGGCATATCAAGCGCGCTGCCCCCACTATGCCTTCGGCCATAAATAAGGTTCCCGCGCACGCTCATGTGCGGAAAGAGGCGCAAATCCTGAAAAATATAGCCGCAATGCCTCTGCGCGATGGGCAGGTCTACGCCGACGGCGCTGTCAAACAACGTGCCCCCGGCAATCGCGACACGACCTTCATCGGGACGTAATAGACCGGCCACCATGTTGAGCAGGCTGCTCTTGCCTGCGCCAGATGGACCAAAGAGGCCGACGATCGCACTGGAACTGGCGATGTCTATGGCCAGATGATTGGCCCCCAGTCGGCGACGGACATGGATGTCAAAGGACATGGTCGCCCCTGCCCATGCGTCTCGCGAGCCATTCGGATGCCATCAACGCGCCGAGCGACAGCGCAATCGAAATCAGCGCCAGCCGCAATACCGCATTTTCGCTGTCCGGCAGTTGCAGTGCGGAATAGATGGCGATCGGCAGTGTTCGGGTCTCCCCTGGTATATCGGACACAAAGGTAATGGTGGCGCCAAATTCCCCGATCGATCGAGCAAAACCCAGGATCATGCCAGCCAATATGCCCGGAACCGCGAGTGGCAATGAGATGGTGCAGAAGACCCGGATACGGCCGGCTCCGAGCGTCTGGGCGACAGCCTCCAATCGTCGATCGATTGTCTCAATCGACAGCCGGATAGCGCGCACCATCAGCGGCATCGCCATGATTGCTGCCGCGAGCGTTGCGCCCGTCCAGCGAAACAACAGACTGATGCCAAACCAGCTTTCCAGCCAATAACCAAAGACACCCTGCCGACCAAACAGAAGCAGCAGTAGCCAGCCGGTGACTACCGGTGGCACCACCAACGGCAAATGCACCAGTGCATCAAGCATCAGTTTGCCAGGAAAACGATAGCGCGCGAGCAACCATGCCAAGGCAAAAGCTATCGGCAGCATCGCGAAGACCGCTGTCAGACTGACCCGGAGCGAAAGCCCGATGATCGCGCATTCTTCAGCACTGATCGATGACAATAGCATGTAGTCACCGATTCACTTCGGCAAGATTGCGCATTCGCCGATCAATGGCGATGGTCACCAAAATTGTCCTTTAGCGTACTCCACGTAACGCCGTGCCCTTTTGCATTGTCCATCGTGGTGCCCGGCCTCTGTCTGGCCGGATAATCTGCGCAGGCGCCCGCAACAGTCGATCAACCGCGTTGCTGACGAGCATCTGCAGCCCCTCCTCGCTCAGAAGCCCTCCGCGAATGAGGCAGCGATCGACCAGAACTCGCCGAAACGCTGAATAGAGCGTCATGTCCGGCTGGCGCGGCGCCGACCAGAAATCATCAAGGCTCGACTGATGCACCACTCCTGGCACCTTGTAGACTGCGTGCCCCAGAACCACGACAGGCTTGCCGGCATTGAGCGCCAGCGTGCCTACAGTGCTGTTCACCGTCACCACGCCCAACGACTTGCCCACCACTTCGGCAATGTCCCAATCGGCCAGATAGACGACACGGTCCTTTACGCCATAATGCGCGGCCAGCCGGCGAGTCAGTCGGTCCCAGGCGACAAGACCGGGGTCGAGCGGATGGCGTTTCACCACAAGAGAGACATGATCAGGCGCATGCTGCGCAAAGCTCTTGATAGCGAAACGCAGCGCAGCGCGCATGTTGCCGAAGGGCGAATGAACGCGAATCTGATAGTCGGAGTTGAGTTGCAACGGGAGCGCGAAATAGGGCTTATCCTTGACCGTATCCCACGCCTTCAAAGACCGGCGCCCGTCACCGCGACGCATGACCAGCTTGCGACACCAAGCGACCGATTCCATCAGGAAACTATGCGGCCGGTGGGTTCGGTAGAATGGGAAATAGGGCCGCATGAATGCCGCGGCCAGACCATTGCGCATCGTGTTGCGCACACGGGCATTGAAGGTCGAGGGCACGGGCGGCAGATTATCGATATAGTCCGGCAAGCCCCGGACCTGGTCTAGATACCATTGCGGGTCCAACGGCAGAGTCGAATTGCCGTTCACGCCATCGTCCTGCAAGGTCAGGAAATCGGGGCGAATATACCCTTCCTCCACGACATGAACATGCAAGTTGCGCAGCCGTGCCATGCCATGTGCCGAGGTATGGTAGGGACGGCAATCACCATAGAGAATCAGGTCCGTAACGCCATGATTGACGATAAAATCGTCAAAGAAGAGCGGCCAGTTACGAAATGTTCCACGGTAATCGGTGGCATCTCCTGGCCAATCGACCTTGTCGCCACCATTGATGTTGATCCGCAGAGCAGAATGCCCGCGCTTGCGCAACGCATCCGCAAGCATCGAGAAATAGGGACCATGCGGCCCCTGCAGGAACAAGAATGTTTTCGACGTTGGTTCAGCCATGAAGGAACTCAGCGGACAATGTCATAAATCTTCGTAGCTTCCCCTGTAGCGCGCGCAGCCGGATGAGCCATGTCATCGGCGGCGTCGATCCACTCGCTAGGCGGTCCACCATCAGTTCGGGACCACAAGGCAAGCGCGTCACGGGATCGATGTAGCGAGGATAGAGAATGAGTGCGGCCGCGACAAGTCGATCCACGTCGAGTTGTCGCCCCCGTCGCGGAGAGGATTTGGCAAGGTCGCGAGTCAGCCCCCAACCAGCGTAGAAAGGCATGCCATGCACCGTAACGGAACAGCCGCGCATCAACGCCTCAAAGCCTGTCAGCGATGACAGGACATGCACTTCGTCCACCGCCTGCACCAGTTCCATCAGGGGCGCGCCGCTGTCGATCGCGTCGGCATGTTCCAGCACGATAGCGTCGCTCAAATGCCCCTTGCGATGCCCGGCCTGCACATCGGGATGCGGGCGATAGATGATCCAGGCGTCCGGTTCTGCGCGCCGCACCCGCGCCAGAAAGTCGAGATTGCCATCGACCCCGGCCCCACCCAGTTGCACCGACATGTCGTCATCGACCTGCCCCACCGCCAGCACCGTGCGCCGGCCGGGCGGCAGGTCGATCATCTGGCCCGCCTCGGCACCATATTTGGTGACACCTGCATCACAGACCCGCGCGCGCAACTGCCGGGCGCGTTCGATCAGGTCCAACGAAAATTCATGCGTGGCGAGCAAGCCTTCCAGATCGCTTGCGGCGCGCGCATTATAATAGATGCCGCATCGATCGATCACCACCGATCCGGGCGGATGCAGCGCCGCGCCCAGCCCCCGTGAGCGCAGAAACCCATCCTCTACCCGAGCCAGGGTAACGCCAACGGCAGCCGCATCCGCTGTAATGGTCACGGGCACGCGCGATGGCCAGATCGCCAGCGCGCCCGCTTCCCGCCGTGCCCGCGCCAAGCCGCGTGCGGGTGGCAGGAAGGGCGGTGTGCGGACTCCATCCCACAGGAAATGACGCATCGCTTCCCGCTTCCAGAATGCCATGCCGCTTGCCGCCGCAATCCCTCTGTTGCCGTCCACATGCCGTCGCCAATCGGCCAGTTGCGCAATTGCATGGGCGGCATCGACCATCTCGCCACTGAAGCAATCGCGATAGCGGGCGCTGGCCAGCCGATAACGGGCCGCTTCCTTCAACTGCTCTGCAGAGAACGCCGCACCATCCGGCCCGAAGACTGCAATGCCCAACAAGCCGGCAACGATGGCCAGGTCATCGTCCACCTCGGCATGGACGGTCCGCGCGTCGGCCAGCAATGCCCAGGGATCGCAGACCGAAGGCAGCCAATGCCCGATTGCTGGCGCTGCCCCACGCTTCGCGCTGACATCAGCGGGCATGATGCCAATCTGCCCGGCAACAAGACCGACGCAGATGGAGGGATCGATGCGCACGCCTTCGCGCGCGACCAGCAGCAGACCTTTTGGCCGATGCCCCCAGAAATCACCGCCCACCCGTGCCCGCCGCAACGCATCTAGTAACCCGTCGGATATGGGCGCCGAGAAGCCGCCCTGGTCATCCTGACTGATGGCCGCAACGGCGGGATCGATGCCGGGGAAAGGCGGCGACCGCAGGAACGGAACACGGTCTGCGCGACGGCAGGCTCCGACTCCCGCGTCGGCCATTTCCGCCATGTCCATATACCCCCGACGACGCCCTCCAAGCCGGCCAGCGCCAAGGAGGGGAATTGCATTCAACCCATTCCATGATCGCCTGAAAATTCTAGGTCAAGGAACAGTCGCTGTCACATCTTCCAATAGCTGCGCCACTATGTCGAAATAGTCACGCCAGGTCGGCGCATGCCATCCGCCGATCCGTGCAAGCTGCGCCGCCCGCTGTGGCGAATTCGCTGCGGCATAGGCGTGAATCATCCGCATCCAGCCGATGCCATCGAGCGGATCGATATAATCGGGCGCGTCCCCGCCGACTTCACGATGGGCCGAAATGTCGCTGCAGATCACCGGGACGCCGGCACATAGCGCCTCGACCACCGGCATGCCGAACCCTTCGGCAAAGGACGGCATCAGCATCGCCCGCGCGCCCGCGACCAGATCCTGCATCTGGTTGTCGGGCAGCTCGCCCGCCTCGACCACATGGCCGCGCAGCGCCTCGCCCCGCTCCAGCATGTCGATGACATTCTCGTTTTCCCAGCCGCGCCGGCCGATCAGCACCAGCATCGGCGCCGCATCACCCAGTTCGTCCACCATTCGCCGCCAGATATTGAGCAGCAGCAGATGATTCTTCCGCGGCTCGATGGTCGACAGATAGACGAAATAGGGCCGCTCAGGGAGCGTCGTGCCGGAACCGCCAAACACATCGGGCGGATCGGCCCCGAAATGGGCGACGCATGTCTGGCGATCGGCCAGGCCGTTCGACAGATGCGGTTCCAGCGCGTCCAGCGTCGCCTGGCTGTTGCCGATGATGCCGGTTGCATAAAGGTCGATGCTGCGCAGCCGGCGACGATGCTCGTCCGCGCCCTGCGGCCGGGCGAACTCGGGATGGCTCAGCGGAATGACGTCATGCACCAGCGTGACGAATTTCGCGCCCTCCGCCCGCAGGATCGCCCCCACCTGCGCCGCATCGTCCAGATGATGGGGCGACGCCTGCAGATAGATGCGCGGCCCCTTGGCCTTGGGCACCGGGCGCGGGCGCGTCGCGAACATGTGGCGGATCACCGCCGCCCGCTCCTTGCGCTCGTCGGGCGAATCCACATTGCGCCATTTCGCCGCGGTGAAGGCCAGGAACTGGCGCACCGCGGCATGGTTCAGGCGCCCATAATAGCCGCCGGCGGGGTGAACGGCGGCGAAGGCCAGCCGGTCCGGCATCCGCGCCAGCAATTCGCGGGCATAGACATATTCGACCCGGTCGATGCCGGTCGGCGTCGGGTGAAAGGCACGCGAGAGCAGCCGCGACACGTCGAGAATCACCTCGGCCCCGCCCCGGTCCCCGGTCAGATAGCTGTTGGCCGGCTTGGACCGCAGCGCCAGCCGCGCGCCCGGCGCCTTGAAGGGTTTGAGTGCCACGTCAGAACTGCGCGCGAATCTCTTCGGCCAGCGCCGCCAGCGCATCCTTGTCCGCCTGCGCACCCACGCCATGGGCGGCGAAGCCCTTGGGGTCGCCTTCCCAGCGCGGCAGGATATGGACGTGCAGGTGGAAGATCGTCTGGCCCGCCGGCGCGCCATTGAACTGGGCGATCTGGATGCCGTCCGGGTTCAGCGCCTTGCGGATGGCGGTGGCGACCTTCTTGGTGGTCGCCATCACCTCACCCAGCGCCTCATCCTCCATCTCCAGCAGGTTGCGCGCCTTGGACCATTTGGAAATGACCAGCGCATGGCCCCGCGTCTGCGGCATGATGTCGAGGAAGGCGAAGGTCTTCTCGTCCTCGTACAGCTTGGTCGACGGGATCTTGCCCTGCAGGATCAGGGCAAAGATATTGGCTTCGTCATAGGTGCCGTCGAGGCTCATGAAACGCCCTTAGCTGAGATAATGGGCGGTCGTCTTAGCAGCGACTTCCTCGGCGGTCACGCCCGGTGCCAGCTCGACAAGCTTGAACGGGCTGTCATGGTCGGGACGCTGGAACACGCACAGGTCCGTAACGATCATGTCGACCACATTCTTGCCGGTCAGTGGCAGGGTGCAGGCCGGGATGAACTTGGGATCGCCATTTTTGGACGTATGCTCCATCACCACGATGATCTTCTTGACGCCGGCGACCAGGTCCATCGCGCCGCCCATGCCCTTGATCATCTTGCCAGGAATCATCCAGTTGGCGATGTCGCCATTCTCGGCCACTTCCATTGCGCCAAGGACGGTCAGGTCGATATGCCCGCCGCGGATCATCGCGAAACTGTCGGACGAGCTGAAATAGGCCGATTGCGGCAGCTCGCTGATCGTCTGCTTGCCGGCATTGATCAGGTCCGCATCCTCATCCCCCTCATAGGGAAAGGGGCCGATGCCCAGCATGCCATTTTCCGACTGTAGCGTCACCTCGACGCCATCGGGAATATGGTTCGCCACCAGCGTCGGGATGCCGATGCCCAGATTCACATAGAAGCCGTCCTCCAGCTCCTTCGCCGCACGCGCGGCCATCTCGTCACGGGTCCAGGCCATTATCACTTCTCCCCTTGGGCGGGCGGCGCCCACCTCTTGTCGGCAGGAAAAACATCGTCGAAGCCGCCCTTGAGGCCGCTGCCATAAACCGGGTTGGGCAGGACGAACCAGCCTGCGCCCCAGAGTTTCGCGATTCCCGGGCCTTGCGTCGCGGCGCGCCGCGCCGGCACGCTCTGCCCGACATTGAACAGGTCGGTGAAATCGCCAAGCTGATCGCCGCCCAGCGCAATCACGCAATAGCTGCGCGAAATCGTCCAGCGCCGGCCATCCTTGCGCGATCCCATCGCGTCGTCGCCGGCCAGATACAGCGTCTGGCCATGCACCGCCTCGCCCAACCCTGCCGCCTTGATCGCGCGCGCGGTCGCATCGGCATTGGCGGCCGAGCGGTTGGTGTTGAAGATGACGGTCACGCCCATCGCCCGCAGCGCGTTGAGGCCGCTGTCCGCGCCCGGCACCGGGCCGACCGCGCCTTCGCCGGTCTTTTCCCACGCATCCCAGTCGGCGGCGTCATAGCCCTTGCCGGTCTTCGCATCATGATATTCGAAGCCGGTGTTCAGCATCACCGTCTCGTCGACGTCGAACACGGCGGCGAACGGCCGGTTGCCGCACGGCACATATTTGGGCGCATCCAGGCTCGCGCCTTCGGCCAGCACGACAGAATCGGCCGGCCGTGCCTTCACGACGGCGGCAGCATGGGCGACCAGCGCGGTCCAGGCCTGGCGCGACAGAGCCGCCGCCTCGCCCGATCCATAAAGATATTGCATGCCCGCCGGCGGCACCGCCGGTCCGGTCGGCGTCACTGGCGCCGGGCCAGTCGCACTTGTCGTCGCGGTGGTGGTCGCACAGGCTGCCAGCGGCGCCAGCAACAGTGCCGGCGCAAGCCGCATCATCGTCGCCATCAGGCCGCGTCCCTCTGGCGCACGGTGCGGAACTCTATCTTCTTGTCATAGGGCGCGCCGACGATCATCCGCTTGACGTAGATGCCGGGCAGATGGATCGCATCGGGGTCGAGGCTGCCCACGGGCACCACTTCCTCCACCTCGGCGATGCAGATCTTCGCCGCCGTCGCCATCGGCGCGTTGAAATTGCGCGCGGTCTTGCGGAAGATCAGGTTGCCGCTCTCATCCGCCTTCCAGCCCTTGATGATCGCGACATCGGCAAAGATGCCGCGTTCCAATATATAATCCTGGCCGTCGAAATTCTTCACTTCCTTGCCCTCGGCCACGGCCGTGCCGACGCCGGTCTTGGTGTAGAAGCCGGGAATGCCCGCCCCGCCCGCGCGGCAGCGCTCGGCCAGCGTCCCCTGGGGGCAGAATTCCACCTCCAGCTCGCCGGCCAGATATTGCCGCTCGAACTCCTTGTTCTCGCCGACATAGGAAGAGATCATCTTCTTGACCTGGCGCGTGCGCAGCAGCTTGCCGAGCCCCTCGCCGTCGATGCCGGCATTGTTGCTGGCGATGGTAAGGTCCTTGACCCCCGAATCGCGGATCGCGTCGATCAGCCGTTCGGGGATGCCGCACAGGCCAAATCCGCCCGCGCACAGATGCATGCCGTCGAACAGCAGCCCCTCCAGCGCAGCGGCGGCATCGGGGTAGAGCTTCTTGGCCATCGGCATCCATCCTTTTGAAATTTCGGCGCAGACTAGGCAGGCCGACCGATCAATACCAATGATTTGTTTTTTCGGTTAAACCTAAACAATGTCTATCAATCGCATCGCCTTCTACCATCTTGAAACCCTGCTCTGGATTGCGCGGCTGGGCACATTCGCGGCGGCGGCGGCGCGCCTCAACACCACCCAGCCGGCCATTTCCGCGCGGGTGCGCGAACTGGAAAGCCATCTGGGCACCGCGCTCTTCCGGCGCGAGGGGCGGACGATGGCCCTCACCCCCGCCGGGCGCGAACTGGTGCGCGAGAGCGAACCGCTCTGGGCGCGCTTCCAGGGCGTGCTGATGGGCTGCAGCGACATATCCGGTGCGACCGGCATCATCCGCATCGGCGCGGGCGAGATTGCGGCAGCCAGTTGCCTGCCCGGCTTCGTTGCCCAGCTTGGCCGCGACCTGCCCCATGTCAGCCTGGAGGTCGACATCGCGCTCACCGCCGACCTCATCCAGCAGCTCGCCTCGGGCCATGCCGACCTCGCCTTCGCCGCCGGCCGCATCGCCCATCCGATGCTGCGCACCGCGCCGATCGGCAGCGTCGACCTGCTCTGGCTCGCCAGTCCCGCAACCGTCGCGACGATGGCAGACGTGCGCCCGCCGATCTGGTCGCTCACCAACCTGTCGCCGCTTTATCGCATCATGAAGGACGCGATCGCCGCGTCGGACCTGGCCGATTGCCCGCTCAACCTCTGCAACAATGTCCGCACCATGATCGACATCGTGCTGGAAGGCGGCGGCATCGGCATCTTTCCCCGGCCAATGGCCCGCCAGCAACTGGCCGAAGGGCGCCTTGTCCCGGTGCCCGGCGCCCCGCTCATGCCCCCGGTCGATTTCCACGTCGCCGTCCGCGCCGCCGAAGCCGACCCGCTGGTGCTCACGATCTTCGACCGGGCCAGCCGGCTGGAATTGCGGGGTGAGGATGAGGTTTAGTATTCCTCCCCGGCACGGGGAGGGGGACCGCTCGCGCAGCGAGTGGTGGAGGGGCACAGCCCCAATAGCGCAGCGCTAAACGCCCGCCATCACCCTGTCCTACACGCGGGTCTTCTGATCTACCTTTGGGGATGGGCTATCCGTACGCATTCAACCGCCCGCCTGCAGTCCAGGCGTCGCTTCACTGTCGCCCCAATGTCGCGCCACTGTCGCGCCGAACGCGCGTCATCGTGACCCGATTGTCGCGCGACTGTCGCTTCGCTGTTGCGTCGCGGGCGCGTTCCTGGCGCATTGGCCCGGAATCACCCCCACGACACTGTGAACTTCGACTGTCGCGTCGAATCTTCCGCCGCGACGTCCTGGAATCAGATCAGGCCAGCGAGCGGGCTCGACGGGTCGGCATACATGCGCTTGCCCATACGGCCGGCGCGATAGGCCATGCGGCCGGCCTCGACGCCCGCCTTCATCGCCGCCGCCATCAGCACCGGGTCCTTCGCCTCGGCAATGGCTGTGTTCATCAGCACGCCGGTGCAGCCCAGCTCCATCGCCTGCGCCGCTTCCGATGCGGTGCCCACGCCCGCATCGACCAGCACCGGCAGCTTGGTGCCCTCCACGATCAGGCGGATCGTCACCTTGTTCTGGATGCCCAGGCCCGACCCGATCGGCGCGCCCAGCGGCATGATCGCGACCGCCCCGACATCCTCCAGCCGCTTGGCCGCGATCGGATCGTCAACGCAATAGACCATCGGCTTGAAGCCTTCCTTGGCCAGCACCTCGGTCGCGCGCAGCGTTTCGACCATATCCGGGTAGAGCGTCCGCGCTTCGCCCAGCACTTCCAGCTTCACCAGTTCCCAGCCGCCCGCCTCGCGCGCCAAGCGCAGGGTGCGGATCGCCTCCTCGCCGGTGAAGCAGCCCGCCGTGTTGGGCAGATAGGTGACCTTCTTCGGGTCGATATAGTCGGTCAGCATCGGCGCGTTCGGATCGGAGACGTTGACGCGACGCACCGCCACGGTGACGATCTCCGCGCCCGACGCGACCAGCGCGGCGGCATTCTGCTCGAAATTCTTGTATTTGCCGGTGCCCACGATCAGGCGCGAGCGGAAGGTCTTGCCCGCCACCGTCCAGCTATCGTCGTCCACCGGAGAAACGTCGCCGCCGCCCACAAAATGGACGATCTCCAGCTCGTCGCCGTCCTCGACCTTCACATCGGCCAGGGTCGAACGCGGCACCACTTCCAGATTGCGCTCCACCGCCACCTTCTCCGGCGCGAAGCCCAACTCGCTCGCCAGCTCGGCCAGGCTCAGGCCGTCGCGGATGCGGCGATGCTCGCCATTGATATGGATGGAGATGGTGCCGTCGATGCTCACTACATTATCCCGTTCGTGGCTGGAAACGTGTCTCGACTTGGCGCGACACGAAGGGCTAAAGATCAGCGCGCATATAGGGGCGGCGACGCCGCGCCCGCAACAGACAAGTCTCGACCGAATGGGGGATCGCCATGGCGGACACACGCAAAATCTATGTTCTGAACGGCCCGAACCTTAACATGCTCGGCACCCGCGAACCGGAAATCTATGGCTATGACACGCTGGACGACATTGCCGAGCGGATGGAGGACGCCGCCCACCGCGCCCATGTCGAGATCGATTTCCGCCAGTCCAATCATGAAGGCCATCTGGTCGACTGGGTGCAGGAGGCGCATCGCGAGGGCGCCCATGCCATCATCATGAATCCAGGCGCCTATACGCACACGTCGATCGCGCTGCATGATGCGATCAAGGGCATCACCGTGCCGGTGATCGAGATCCACCTGTCCAACCCGCACGCGCGCGAAGCCTTCCGCCACAAATCCTATGTCGGCATGGCCGCCAAGGGCACGATCGCGGGCTTTGGCGCCATGTCCTACATGTTGGCGCTCGAAGCAGCCCTGGAACTGTAGAACGCACAAAAGTTGCGCTTTGGCGCAAATGAGCATAGGCGCTGGCCGCCAGAACGCATTTTGAAAGACGACAAGGGTCAAGCATGAACGACAAGCATGACAAGGGCGCGATGCAGGTGGACGTCACCCTGGTGCGCGAACTGGCCGCTTTGCTGGACGACACCAACCTGACCGAGATCGAGGTCGAGGACGGCGACCGCAAGATTCGCGTGGCGCGCAAGATCGGTGGCGGCGCCCCCATCTTCGCAGCGCCCGCTGCCGTAGCGGCACCCGTCGCTGCCCCGGCTGCGGCACCGGCCGCTGCCCCCGCCGCGGCGGCCGAGCCTGCCCTGCCCGCCGGCAATGTGGTGAAGTCGCCGATCGTCGGCACCGCCTATCTGTCGGCCGAGCCGGGCGCCGCGCCCTTCGCGCGCGTCGGTGCGCAGGTGAAGGCCGGTGAAACCGTGCTGATCGTCGAGGCCATGAAGGTGATGAACGCGATCACCGCGCCCGTCGCCGGCACCGTCAAGGCCGTGCTGGTCGATAACGGCCAGCCGGTCGAATATGACCAGCCGCTGATCGTCATCGAATAAGGCCGCGATCCCATGGCCATCGAAAAACTGCTGATCGCCAACCGGGGCGAAATCGCGCTGCGCATCCACCGCGCCTGCCATGAAATGGGCATCAAGACGGTGGCGGTCCATTCGACCGCCGACGCCGACGCCATGCATGTGCGCCTCGCCGACGAGGCGATCTGCATCGGGCCGCCCGCCGCCAAGGACAGCTATCTCAACATCGCCGCGATCATCTCGGCGGCGGAGATCAGCGGCGCCGACGCAATCCATCCGGGCTATGGCTTCCTCAGCGAAAACGCCAAGTTTGCCGAGATCGTCGAGGCTCATGGCCTCGCCTTTGTCGGTCCCAAGCCCGAACATATCCGCACCATGGGCGACAAGATCGAGGCGAAGCGTACCGCTGGCGCACTCGGCCTACCGCTGGTGCCGGGTTCGGACGGCGCGGTCAGCGATGTCGAGGAAGCGCGCGCGATTGCCGATGCTGCCGGCTATCCGGTGATCATCAAGGCCGCGTCCGGCGGCGGCGGTCGCGGCATGAAGGTCTGCACCTCGCCCGACCAGCTCGAAACGCTGATGCAGCAGGCCGGTTCGGAAGCGAAGGCCGCGTTCGGCGACGCCACCGTCTATATCGAGAAATATCTCGGCAATCCGCGCCACATCGAAATCCAGGTGTTCGGCGACGGCAATGGCAACGCCATCCATCTTGGCGAACGCGATTGCTCGCTGCAGCGCCGTCACCAGAAGGTGCTGGAAGAAGCACCCTCGCCCGTCCTGTCGCAGGCCGAGCGTGAACGGATCGGCGGCATCTGTGCCAAGGCGATGGCCGACATGGGCTATCGCGGCGCAGGCACCATCGAGTTCCTGTGGGAAAATGGTGAATTCTACTTCATCGAGATGAACACCCGCCTGCAGGTGGAACATCCGGTGACCGAGATGATCACCGGCCTCGACCTGGTGCGCGAACAGATCCGCGTTGCCGAAGGCAAGCCCCTGTCGGTGAACCAGGAAGATATCCGCTTCACCGGCCATGCGATCGAATGCCGCATCAACGCGGAAGATCCCAAGACCTTCGCGCCTTCGCCGGGCACCGTCACCAGCTATCATGTTCCGGGCGGCATGCATGTCCGCGTCGATAGCGGCCTGTATCAGGGCTATAAGGTGCCGCCTTACTACGACTCCATGATCGGCAAGCTGATCGTCTATGGCCGCACCCGTGAGGGCGCGATCATGCGTCTGCGCCGCGCGCTGGAGGAATATGTGATCGAGGGGATGAAGACGACCATCCCGCTGCATCAGGCGCTGCTGAAGGATCCCGAATTCCTCAACGGTGACTATACGATCAAGTGGCTCGAAGAGTGGCTTGCCCGTGAGGATGGCCAGTGAAGGCCACGATCTGGCACAATCCCAAATGCGGCACCTCGCGCAAGACGCTGGCGATCCTTGAGGAAACGCCCGGCGTCGAGGTGGAGGTGGTTGAATATCTCAAGACCCCCTTCACCCGCGACAAGCTGGTCCAGTTGTTCGCCGACGCCGGGATGACCCCGGCCGAAGCGATCCGCAAGATGGGCACCGATGCCGAGGAACGCGGCCTGCCGGACATGACGGCGGATGCGATCCTGGACGAGATGGCGGCCAATCCGGCCTATGTGAACCGCCCCTTCGTCGAAACCGAGAAAGGCGTGCGCTTCTGCCGTCCCCAGGACAAGGTTCTGGAAATCCTCTGAATATCAGCCGCTTGTCACGCCCATGTAACAAGCGGCTGATTTGAGCCCTTGCTTTGACGGGGGGAAGCCGTAGCTTCCTCTCCCATGGCAAAGGAACCGGCATTGGCGACCATCGCCGTCTACAGCCTCAAGGGGGGCGTTGGCAAAACCACCTTTTCGGTCAACCTCGCCTGGGCGTCGGCGAGCATATCGAAACGGCGCACCCTGCTCTGGGATCTCGACCCGCAGGCCGCGTCGAGCTGGCTCCTCTCCACCGATCTTGAAAGCCGCGATGCGGCCCAGGCCATTTTCAGCAAGGATGTCGAAGTCCGCAAGCTGATCCAACCCACCACCGTGCCGGGTCTGGACCTGATCGCCGCCGACACCTCGCTGCGCAGCCTCGACCATCTATTCCGCGAGATGGACAAGAAGAAGCGGCTGGCCAAGCTGATCGAGAGCCTGGGCAAGGATTATGACCGCATCATCCTCGATTGCCCGCCGGGCCTCACCGAAACCAGCGAGCAGGTGCTGCGCGCCGCGGACCTGATCGTCATCCCCGTCATCCCCTCCCCCCTGTCGCAGCGCGCGATGGGCGAGGTGGCACGCTATCTGGTGCAGCGCGGCGGCAATCATGCGCCGATCCTGCCAGTCTATTCGATGGTCGACCGCCGCCGCAGCCTGCATCGCAAGGCACTGGACGAACAGCCCGGCTGGGGCGCGATCCCGATGGCCAGCACGATCGAGCAGATGACGGTCCGTCGCAAGCCGCTGGGCGCCTTCGCCCCTGCCTCGCCCCCGGCCCAGGCCTTCGGCGCGCTATGGACGATGGTCGAACGGCAGGTTCAGCAGGGCTGAGGCCCTGCCTCAGCCTACGGCGCAGGCCTGCGCCGGCGGATCGGGGAACAGGCGCGCCGCATCCTGCGGCAGCATCGGCCGGCCATAATAATAGCCCTGCACCTTCTTGCAGCCCAGCCGGCGCACCATGTCCAGTTCGGTCGCGGTTTCCACCCCTTCCGCCGTGGTCGACATGCCCAGGCTTTCCGCCAGCGTCACCACCGCCCGGATGATCGCCAGATTTTCCGGTGTGTTATGCGCCGCGCCGACGACGAAGCTGCGGTCGATCTTGATCGTGTTGAAACGGGTGCGGCTGAGATAGCCGAGCGAGGAATAGCCGGTGCCGAAATCGTCGAGCGACAATTGTATGCCCATCGCCTGCAACTGATCCAGTACGCGCAGCGCGCCGTCATCCTCATGCATGAACACGCTTTCGGTGACCTCCAGCTCCAGCCGCCGCGCATCGAGCCCGCTCTGCGCCAGCGCATTGATCACCGCGGAGATGAAGTTGGACTGGTGCAGCTGTTCCGCCGATACGTTGACGGCGACCCTTATATGCGCGGGCCAGCGCATCGCCTCGCGGCAGGCGGTGCGCAGCACCCATTCGCCAATCGGCCCGATCAACCGAGCCTCCTCGGCCACCGGCACGAATTTCGACGGCGGGATCGGCCCCAGTTCGGGATGAGTCCAGCGCGCCAGCGCCTCGAACCCCGTGATCACGCCGGACGTCGCATCCACGACCGGCTGATAGAGCAGATGGAGCTGATCCTTCTCCAGCGCCTCGCGCAGCGCCTGCTCCAGCCGCTGCCGTTCTTCGGCCTTGGCATGCAGCTGCGGCTCATAGGGGCAATGGACACCGCCCCCTTCATCCTTGGCGCGATAGAGCGCCAGATCGGCGCTGCGGATGATCGATTCGGACTGATGCCCGTCGATCGGCGAGACGGCCGAGCCGACCGACGCCCCGACATGCAGCACATGCTGATCGATCTGATAGGGGGCCGACAGCGCGTCGATGATCGCGATCGACAGGCGCGCCACCGCCCGGTCGTCGTCGATGCGCGCGATCACCACGCCAAATTCGTCGCCACCGATGCGCCCGCAAAAACCGGCACCGCCACAGACATGACGCAGGCGCTGCGCCACCTGGCTGAGCAGCTGGTCGCCGACCTGATGGCCCAGACTGTCATTGATCGCCTTGAACCGGTCGAGATCGAGCATCAGGAACGCGCAGCCGGGCCGGCGATTGCCGGTGTCGGCCATCGCCTGGTCCAGCGCATCGCGCAGATGGGCGCGGTTGGGCAGGCCGGTGAGCGTGTCGAACCGCGCCAGCTGGGCGATCTTGTCGGCCGATTCCCGCTGGACGGTGATGTCCGACCCGACACCGCGAAAGCCCTGGAAATTGCCATTGTCATCATAGCGGGGCGAGGCCGACAGTTCGAGCCAGCGCGTGCGCCCCTGCACATCGACGGGCAACGCCAGATTGCTGAAGCTCTCCCGCCGCTTGAGATGATCCGCCAGGCTATGCAGGCTGGAGGCGAAGCGGCCGCTTTCCCATCCGGTGCCAGCCAGAACCTGGACCAGCGGCGCCCCTTCCAGCGCCTGCGGCGTCATGCCGACGCTTTCGGCGAAACGCTGGGATACGCCGCTGATCCGGCGCAGCGCATCGGTCTGCCACAGCCAGTCGGATGCGCCCTGCTCATATTCGCGCAGCAACAGGCTGACGACTTCGGTCTGCTCGGCCAACTGGACCGTGGTGCTGTGCTGGCGCGCGAAGGTGCGGGCATAGATGAGGCAGCCGACCAGCAGCGACAGTGCATAGCTGGTGGCGAGCGCCCGCAGCGGCAACAGGGTTTCGCCATCGAACATCGCCGACAGACCGACGATGCAGGGCACCAGGAAAGCGATCGCGGCCAACGGCGTCGCCGCATAGCTGATTGCGCCGCACACCATGATGCAGCTGATGAGGGTCCAGAGCGCCACCAGATGCTCGGCCCCCTCTCCCCTCGAAAAAAGCGTCATGCAGGCCGCCCAGACCAGGCCGTGCAGCAGGCCGGTCAGGGCATGACGGCGCAGGTCGCGCGCCTGCGGCACGCCGCCGGCGCCGATCTTCCGGCGATGGATCAACAGGGCACTGATGGCGACGGCGCCGATCAGCGCGACGCTCCAGCCAATCATGACGGTCGCCGAAACATGGCTGCCGAACACGCGCCAGAGGAACAGCAGGCCGAACACGTTCATCGCCAGACGCAGCAGCGCGACGCTGTCTGCCGACTGCAACTGGGCAGTCAGGACGCGCATATCGGCTTCATCGACGAGGCGTGCGAGCCCCATCATCGCCCTTAGCGAGCCCCGTCCCTGTCGGTCGGTTTCGGATTGCCCTTGCTCGATACCCACATGCCCGGCCTAGCAGGCAATGGTTATCAATCGGTATGCGTCGCCCGATCAGGCAGCGATATCGTAAGGACGGATCTCGCCGGTCAGATAGAGGTTGCGTGCCTTGGACCGGCTGAGCTTGCCGGAACTGGTGCGCGGCAGGGTGCGCGGCGGCACCAGTTCGACGACGCAGTTCATGCCGGTGATGGCGCGAACCCGCTCGCGAATCTGGTCGCGCAGACGCGAACGCTCCTCATTGTCGGAGGTGCGGCAATGGACCAGCACTGCCGGCGCTTCCTCGCCGCCCGGCGTGGTGATCGCGAAGGCGGCAATGTCGCCCTGCTTGAAGCCCGGCAGCTGTTCCACGGCCCATTCGATATCCTGGGGCCAGTGATTCTTGCCGTTGATGATGATCATGTCCTTGGCGCGGCCGACAATGTAGAGATAGCCATCGGACAGATAGCCCATGTCGCCCGTGTCCAGCCAGCCATCCGCCATGCAGGCCTCGGTCGCTTCGGGATCGCGGAAATAGCCGACCATCAGCGAGGGGCCGGTGGTCCAGACCTTGCCGATCTGGCGCTCGTTCATCAGGCCGCCATCCTCGTCGCGGATCTCGACGATCATGTCCTTGGCGGGCTTGCCGCAATTGACGATCGAGCGGAAACGCTGCGGACGGCCTTCCGGCGCGGCACCGCCCGACAGGTCGGTTTCCTCGACCAGTTCGACGATGATGCCTTCGCCCGGCGGCATGATGGTGACCGCCAGGGTCGCTTCGGCCAGGCCATAGCTCGGCAGGAACGCCTTGGGGCTGAAGCCGGCATCGCCAAACGCATCGACGAAGCTCTGCATCACGTCGGGGCGAATCATGTCGGCGCCGTTGCCGGCCAGGCGCCAGCGCGACAGGTCGAAACGGTCGGCCGCCTTGGTCTGGCTCGACATGCGACGCGCGCAGATGTCGTAGCCGAAGGTCGGCGAGTAACTGATCGAGGTGCCGTCATTGCGGCTGATCAGGTCCAGCCAGGCCAACGGACGGCGGGCGAAATCCTCGGTCTTCATATAGTCGGTCGACACCTGATTGGCGACGACCGACAGGAAGCAGCCGACCAGGCCCATGTCATGATACCAGGGCAGCCAGCTGATGCAGCGATCGCTTTCCTGCACTTCCATGCCATGGCTGTGCGCCGACAGGTTGGACAGCAGTGCATGGTGTGTCACGGCAACGCCATGGGGGAAGCGGGTCGAACCGCTCGAATATTGCAGATAGGCGATTTCCTCGCCCTTGGCCTGCGGCAGGTCGCAGGGGACCGCGTCGCGGGCGATGAAATCCTCGAAGGCGATGCTCTCGACCGACTTCTGGCGACCGGATTCGCCCGCCATGTCCTCCAGTTCCTTGGGGAAGAGGAACAGCATCGGGTCACAGCTCGACAACTGGACATTGAGCTGGTCGATATAGCTTTCCTTGCCGCCGAAGCTGGTCGGCAGCGGCAGCGGCACCGGCCAGGCGCCGGCATAGACGATGCCGAAGAACAGCATGGCGAAGTCGGCGCCGGTTTCGGCGACCAGGGCGACGCGGTCCTCGGGCTTCACGCCATGAGCGATCAGGCGATGGGCACAGGCCATCGCGTCCTCGCGCAGTTCGCTGAACGGATAGGGCCGCGCCAGATTGCCGCGCGCATCATGGAAATTGAGACCGCGCTTGCCCTGCGCCGCATAGTCCAACGCTTCGCCCAACGTCTCGAAATCGGAGAAGCGGCGCGGAAGAACATCGTTGGTCGGCGTAGGTGCCATCATAATCTGCGAACCCGTCATATTGGTGTCACCCAATGTCATATCTGTCATATTCCGGCGGCCGCTATCAGTTTTGACGTCGACTTGCACCGGATAGTTTCAATCCAGCCTGTGCTTCTAGACCATAAGGCGCGGTAAAATTCCGGCCCGACTGTGGCATAAAGATGGCGCTTAGCGCATGATGGCGCACAATGCACGACCGGTCATGACCAGCCAACGCCCGCCCCCCCCCCTGGACGAAGACGCCTTGCGCGAATTGGCGCTGCGCTATGTCGGCCGGTTCGCGACCAGCCGCGGCAAGCTGCTCGCCTATCTTGCGCGCAAATTGCGCGAGCGCGGATGGGGCGGGGAAGCGCCGGCCGATCCCGAAGCGCTGGTCGCCCGCTTTGCAGAACTTGGCTATGTCGACGACAGCGGCTTTGCCCTGATGAAGAGTGCGGCGCTCGGCCGACGCGGCTACGGCGCCCGCCGCGTCACCGAAACGCTGCGCGCCGCCGGCATAGAGGAAGCCGATCGTGGCGCCGCCGATGCCCAGGCGCAGGCCGATCGCTGGGCGGCAGCCGACCGATTCGCCCGACGCAAGCGGATCGGCCCCTATGCGATGCAGGCGCCCGATCCCAAGGGACGGGAAAAGGCGATCGCCGCCTTCCTGCGCGCCGGCCATGACTATGCCCTGGCCCGGCGCTGGGTCGATGCAGCCCCCGGTGACTTCCCCGAAGCGGAGGATTGAGGGTTAATTCTCTCCCGCACTTCCCCGAAACCCGCTAGGCAGGATCGCATGATCCTTACCCGACTGCTTTTCGCCGCCGCCCTGCCCGCGCTGCTCCTGGCCTGCTCTGCCAAGCCCGATGCCGGCGCCGACGCCGCAAATGACAGCGGCAATGTCCAGGCCGCCGCGCCGCAGGGCGCGCTGCTCCCCCTCGTCATCCACACGGCGAAGGGGGTGCATCGCTTCGACGTGGAAGTCGCCCGGACCGAGGCGGAGCAGGAACAGGGGCTGATGTTCCGCAAGGCGCTGGATGCCGACAAGGGCATGCTGTTCCCGATGGAGCCGCCGCGCACCGCCAGCTTCTGGATGAAGAACACGATCATCCCGCTCGACATGCTGTTCATTCATACCGACGGCACGATCGCCTTCATCGGCGCCAATGTCGCCCCCTATTCGCGCGAGCCGGTGTCCGCCGGCGTGCCGGTGGTGGCGGTGCTGGAACTGCGCGGCGGCCGCGCCGCGGAACTGGGCATCAAGGAAGGCGACCGCCTATCCTGGGGCAAATGCGCAACAACCGACGGCAAGAGCGCGATCGACCTCAATTTCTGCCCGACAACCGCCCGTTAGGGCCATATCGTCCTTGCCCACGTCAATCCCAACGGCTAAGCGCATCGGCCATGGGTATCCTGGCAAACATCTTCACCTGGTGGAATGGCGCCACCTTCGGCACCTGGCTCTTTACGGCTCGCAAGGGCACGAAAGTGGGCGAGGACCATCAGGGCAATGTCTATTATGAAGGCGGCGTCGATCCGAACGGCCTGACGCGCCGCTGGGTGATGTATAACGGCGCCAATGATTCGAGCCGCGTGCCGGCCGAATGGCATGGCTGGCTGCACCACTCGATCGAGGGCACGCCCGAGAGCTTCCTGCCGCCGCCGCGCATCTGGGAAAAGGAATTCACCCCCAACGCGACCGGCACCGCCAACGCCTATCGTCCCTCGGGCGCGCTCGAAAAGGGCGGCCAGCGCCAGAAGGCGACCGGCGATTACGAGGCATGGAGCCCCGACGCGGCATGATTCGGCGTCCGGCGGGGGGATTCCCGCCGATCCTGCTTGGCGCGCCGCTTCTGGGGTGCGCGCTGCTGGCGGCCTGCGGTCGCAATGATGCGCCAGAAGCGAATCAGAGCGGCCCGATGAAGATCGAGGGCCAGCCTATCCGCAACGCGGACGAGGCCAGCCTGTCCGGTACGCCGATGGCCGAGCGCACCGCCGTCATAGGCCTGCTCAACAAGCGCAACGGCCTGACCCGCGACCTGACGATGAAGCCCGGCGAGGCGCTGCGCGTCGGCGACGCCATCGTCCGCCTGCAGGCGTGCGAGACCACGGCCCCCTGGGAAAATGTGCAGGAAACCGGCGCCTTCGTGCAGTTGGACGTGCGCAGCAGTTCCGACGGCAAGTGGCGCCGCAATTTTTCCGGCTGGCTGTTCCGCGAACGGCCCGACCGCAATGTCGTCCAGCACCCGGTCTATGACGTCTGGGTCAAGAGCTGCACGATGGAATGGCCCGAAAGCGGTCCTGCCACGGTCAAGCTGGGCGACAAGGGCAAGGTGCCTGCCGCCGCATCGCCGGCCAGCGGCGCAAACGCCAGTTCGGCCGCCGCGCCCGAACCGGCCGACAGCACCGCGTCGCCCGTTCCCAGCGGCACGTCGCCGACGGCAACGCCCAACAACTGAAGATAGTCGCGCTGGCTGATTTCCTGCGCGCCCATGCTGCGCAGATGATCGGTCATGAACTGGCAGTCGAGCAGGCTGAAGCCGCCAAAGCGCATCCGCGCCACCAGCCAGGCCAGCGCCACCTTTGACGCGTCGGTGCGACGCGACACCATGGACTCGCCGAAAAAGGCACCACCCAGCGCCACGCCATAGAGGCCGCCGACCAGTTCATCCCCGTCCCAGCATTCGATCGAATGGGCAAAACCCAGTTCGTGGAGATGGCGATAGGCGCGCTCGATCGGGCCATTGATCCAGGTCGACGGACGATCGGGCGCGGCTTGCGCACATAGGGCGACGATGCCGGCAAAGGCGCGGTTGGCGGTGACGCGAAACCTGTCCTGCCGGATCGTCTTTGACAGCGAACGTGACAGGTGAAGGCCATGGAGCGGCAGGATCGCCCGCCTTTTGGGCTCGACCCAATAGACATCGTCGGCCTGCCGGTCATCGGACATCGGGAACACGCCGATGGCATAGGCCTGCAGCAGCAACAGCGGATCGATCGTCATCGATTCAAGGGTCTAGCCAATGTCGTACCCGCCCGCCAGCCGCGATTGACTTGATCCGTCGCCCCCCTAGTCTCCCGCGCCATGATATCCCTCCGCCTCGCAGCCCTGCCGCTGCTCCTCGCCACCGTCGCCCTCCCCTTCGCCGCCTCGGCCGCGCCCGCATCCGATCCCTATGCCGCGCGAATCGCCAAGGTGCTGAAGGCCACCCCGCTGATCGACGGCCATAATGACTGGCCCGAAGCGATGGCCGGCAAGGCCGGGGACGCCCGCTGGACCATGCCGCTCGACCGGCTCGATCCCAGCCAATATCATACCGACATCACCCGCCTGCGTGCCGGGCAGATGGGCGGGCAATTCTGGTCCGTCTGGGTGTCGGCCGACCTGCCCGAACTGCAGCAGGTGAAGGACACGGTCGAGCAGATCGAACTGGTCCACAGCCTCGCCCGCCGCTACCCGCAGGACTTCACCCTCGCCACCACCGCTGCCGAGGTCCGTGCCGCGCACAAGGCCGGACGGATCGCGTCGATGATCGGGGTCGAAGGCGGCGGCCAGATCGACGGCAGCCTGGCCGTGCTGCGCGCCTATCATGACCTTGGCGCCGGCTATCTGACGCTGACCCACAGCCGGACCATCGCCTGGGCCGACAGCGCCACCGACAATCCGCAGCATGACGGCCTCACCCCGTTCGGCGAGGCGGTGGTGCATGAACTCAACCGCCTGGGCATGCTGGTCGACCTCGCCCATGTCAGCGAAGGCGTGATGCTGGACGCACTGAAGATCAGCAAGGCACCAGTCATCTTCTCCCATTCCAGCGCGCGGGCGCTGTGCAACACACCGCGCAACGTGTCCGACGCGATCCTGCAGCAGGTCGCGGCCAATGGCGGCGTGGTCATGGTCAATTTCGCGCCGCAATATGTGTCGGAGGCCCGCCGGGTCTGGAGCGCGGCGCGCAGCGCGGAAATGGCCCGCTATAACGCCCCGCCCTTTGGCGGCCTTTATATCGGTGATCCCGAGGGCGCGAAGAAGGCGCTGGCGGAATGGGAAAAGGCCAATCCCGAACCGGTCGTCACCCTGTCGATGGTGGCCGACCATATCGACCATATCGCCAAGGTCGCGGGCGTCGACCATGTTGGCATCGGCAGCGATTTCGACGGCGTGGGATCGCTGCCCCAAGGGCTGGGCAGCGTCGCCACCTATCCCGCGCTGCTGGCCGAACTGATGCGCCGCGGCTGGAGCGATGCCGACATCGCCAAGCTGGCCGGCGAGAATGTGCTGCGTGTCATGGCGGCGGCCGAGAAGGTTGCCGACGGGATGAAAGGCGAGCCGATCGGCAATGGCACCGTCGCCTCATTGGACGATGCCAAAGCTGCAGCAAAAGAGTAGAGCCTGATTCACGCCATCGCTGGAAGCGCGAAGCGCTTCCACCTCAAACGATCAGGCTCTAACTGACCGCCGGCTCCAGCAACCGGATCGTGCCCGCGTCCGCGTCGATTTCGGCGCGGGCGCCGACCGGCAGGCTGAACTGGTTGGCGACATGGCCGAACAGCGCGCCCTGGAAAGCGGGGATGCCGAGCGGCGCCAGATGCTGCTGCAGCACTTCCGACAAAGTGAAGCCGCCATAGGACACGCCGGTGGCCGTGCAGCTGGTGCATTGGCCGAAGACGAATCCGGCAAGCTTTGGCAATATGCCCGCCAGCGACAATTGGGTCAGCATCCGGTCGATGCGATATTCCGCCTCGTTCGTTTCCTCCACGAACAGGATCGCGCCGGTGAAATCGGGCAGCCAGGGCGTGCCCATCAGCGCCGTCAGCACCGTGAGATTGCCGCCCAGCAGCCGGCCGCTCGCCTTTCCGCCACCAAAGGTGCGGATGCGGCCGCTGCGCGGCACCAGCCGATCCTCCGCCCCCACCGGATTGACATAGGTCGGCGTCGCCCCGTCGAACGCCACCGCACGGAAGCTGTCCCAGCTGAGCTTGCCCCAGCCGCTGGCGGCATTGGGGCCGTGGATGGTGGTGAAGCCGGCGCGGGCCGCAAAGGCCAGGTGCAGCGCCGTGATGTCGGAAAAGCCGGTCAACAGCTTGGGATTGGCGCGAATCGTCTTGAAGTCGAGATAGGGCAGCATGCGCGCGCAGCCCCAGCCGCCGCGCACCGCGAACACCGCCTTCACCTCCGGATCGGCATACATGGCGTTGACGTCGGCGGCGCGGTCGGCATCCTTGCCCGCCAGATAGCCATAGCGCTCGACCAGATGCGGCGCGGCCTTGGGCTTCAGCCCCATCGCCCGGATCGTATCCATGACCAGGTCCAGGTCGAAGGCGTCATCGGTGAAGCCCGCCGGCTCGACCAGGCCGACCACATCCCCTTCGCGCAAGCGCGGCGGCCGGATCAGCCCGGCGGGCGCCGCTGCCGAAACCGAGGGCACGCCCGCCGCGACCACAGCACCACTTATTCCGGCCAGCAACCCACGACGATCCATCATGCAAAAACGCTCCCATCCTTGTGGCGATAGACCCCACCGGACAGGTGCAGATCGATATCGGGATAATGGCAATCACTGACAGACGGACGGCCAAAGGCAAGGAAGACGCAGTCCTCATCGCTTTCGTTAAGCAGATGATGGCCATCCGCCACACCCTTGGGAAAGGCCGCCATGTCGCCCGGTGCCATCGGCGTACGCCCGCCCTCCTCGACCAGCACCGCCTCGCCCGACAGCATGACGACAAATTCGTCCTCGCCCTCATGCCAGTGGCGTTGCGATGAGGCTGCGCCGGGTTTCAGCACGACATGGCTGACACCGAAATCGGCGAGCCCCGTCGCGATCCCGAGCCGGCGATAGTAGCGACCGGCGACCGTCAGCGCATGATCGCCCGGATAGCCGGTGGCATTGCTCTGGGGAATGGCGGCGAGATCGATCTTCGGCATGGCCCCTCTCCTCTGCGCTGGTCAAGAAAGACGGCTTTCGCTAACGCTGCCCCATGACCAAGACCAGCACCAATCACGACGCCCTGGCCCTGGCCGAGCGCCTGCTCGCCTGCCCCTCCGTCACCCCGGCCGTCGGCGATGTGTTCGCCGAGTTGGAAGCGATGCTGGTCCCGCTGGGCTTCACCGTAGACCGTTTCGTCAGCGGCGTCGCGCCCGACGGCCCGGTCGAAAATCTGCTCGCCTGGCGCACCACCGGTGCCGGACCGCATTTCGCCTTTGCCGGCCATCTCGATGTCGTCCCGCCCGGCCATGGCTGGGCCAGCGATCCCTTCACCCCGGTGGTGCGCGGCGACCTGCTCTACGGCCGCGGCGCGGTCGACATGAAGGGCGCGATCGCCGCCTTCGTCGCGGCGCTGCACGAACTGCCCGACGGCCTGCCCGGCACGATCAGCCTGATCATCACCGGCGACGAGGAAGGGCCGGCCACCTATGGCACGCTGGCGCTGATGGACCGGATGGTCGCCCATGGGCTGCACCCCGACATGTGCCTGGTCGGCGAACCCACCTCCTCGGCACGGCTGGGCGACGTGGT
This sequence comes from Sphingobium salicis subsp. salicis, assembly GCF_049472635.1. Lineage (NCBI taxonomy): Bacteria > Pseudomonadati > Pseudomonadota > Alphaproteobacteria > Sphingomonadales > Sphingobiaceae > Sphingobium > Sphingobium salicis. The sequence continues at coordinate 13,106 of NZ_JAYRCS010000001.1, read as the reverse complement.
GAAGATCGGCCGGCGCGGATCGGTCAACATGTGGATCAAGGTGGCGGGCACGCAGGGGCATGTCGCCTATCCCCACCTGGCCGACAATCCGATCCCGGCGCTGGTCCGCATCCTGGCCAAGATCGATGCGGAAGTGCTGGATACCGGCACCGACTGGTTCCAGCCCAGCAATATCGAGATCACCGACCTGGAAGTCGGCAACCCGGCGCATAATGTCATTCCGGCGGCGGCGACCGCGCGCATCTCGATCCGTTTCAATGACCAGCATAGCGGCGCGTCGCTGATCGAGCGGATCAGCGCGATCGCGGCGAGCGAAGGCGGCAGCGTGGAGGCCAAGATCAGCGGCGAGCCGTTCCTGACCCAGCCGGGCACGCTCTCCACCCTGATCAGCGATGCGATCCGCGACGTGACGGGCCTCGACACCGAATTGTCGACCACCGGCGGCACGTCGGACGCGCGCTTCCTCTCGCGCCTCTGCCCGGTCGCCGAATTCGGCCTCAACAATGCGACGATGCACAAGCTGGACGAGGCCGTCGCGGTCGCCGACCTGCACGACCTGACCCGCATCTACACGCTGATCACGGAACGGGCGCTGCGGGGCTAGATTAACCGCCTGCCTGGAAGCAATTCGTCCAGAGCGGGCGCCCAAGCCCGGCATGACGGGTGAGCATGATCACATCTTGAACAGGGGAGCAGTTGCCCTCTGCTCCGCGATCATTCCTCTTCGGGATATCCGCATGCGCATTTCGCAGGCTCACGCCAATCGGCCGTAAGTTCCTCGACCTTTGCGATCTGCGTGGAGCAGGACGGGCACCAGACCCCGAATTCATCAACATAAGACCAGCTAGTATCGGGCCAGCAGACTTTCTGATTCATCAAATTTCTCCGTGGCGCACCGTTTGGAGCGATCCACGAAGAGACACCAGTTAAAGAACGGTAATGCGGTTACATGACAGCCCGCCAGTTGGCCTTAGTCCATGAAAGCGGGCTTATACCTCATCGTACGCCTGCATCGCTGACGACGCGGCATCTTTGACAACAATAATATCTCACACAATAGTCATAAATAAATATACCGAATAATTGTATAAATCTTCTCAAACATTTTCCGCTATATCTCTTTCAGTCCGTATCGCGCCGGATCTATCTATGATGCGGGTTACGCCCATGTCGGCGGTGACATTGCCGACGGTGCGAAAAATGTCCGGCACGGTTTCGACGGCCAGCAGCAGCGGTAGCGCCTCGACCGGGACGCCCATGGCGAGGCAAATGGGACCGGTGGTGGTGAAGAAGGTGATCTGGCTGGGTAGGCCCACCGCCGCCAGGCTGACGATCGCGGCGACCGCGACGCCCAGCATGATCTGCACCGGGCCGAGCGCCACGCCGTTCATCGCCGCCACATAGAGGGCGACGCCCAGATTGGCGGGCGGACTGGTGATGCGGAACAGCGAGATGGCGAGCGGCAGCACGATCGAACGCGTGCTTTCCCGCACCGCCAGCGGGCCGTCGCTTGCCGCGATCATCGCCGGCAGCGAGGCGATCGAGCTTTGGGTCGAAAAGGCGATGAGTTGGGCCGGCAAGGCCGCACGAGCGAAGCGACCCGGCGCGATCCGGCCCAGCAGGATCACCAGCGGGTAGACCAGCGCCGTCACGGCCAGGCAAATGAGGACGATGAAGGCGATATAGTGGAGCAGCGCCCCGGCGGTGGCGAGGCCAGAGCGGCTGCCGGCGACCAGTGCCAGGGCGAACACCCCGATCGGCGCGAGCCACAACACCCAGCCAACGACGATCAGCAACGTATCGACCAGCGCGGCGAGGAAGCCCGTCAGCGCGGCGCGCCGCTCCTCCGCCACCCGCGTCACGGCAAAGCCGAAGACGAGGGCGAAGAGGACGACGGCGACCACCTGTCCCTCGGCCGCACTGCGGATCGGGTTGGCCGGAATGAAACCCAGCAACCATTCGGCGGAGGGGCGGACGCCGGGCACCTCGCTGGCCGGCCCCGCCCCGGTGAGCGCCCCCACAGCGCCAGCCGGCACTGGCCAGAGTTGCAGCAGCAACGGCCCCAGCAGTGCCGCGACAGCCGCCGAGGCAGTGAGCAGCAGCGCAAACAGGATCAGCGTTCGGGTCGCCGTGCCGCTGGTCCGCGCAGTGCTGGCGGCGGATGCAACGCCGGTGACGAGCAGCGCGAAGATCAACGGGATAAGCGGCATCTGGAGCCCGTTGAGCCAGGCCTTGCCGACCGGCTGGGCGATATCGACGATACGCGCATCCAGCGCACCACCATATTCCGACAGGGCAATGCCGCACACCAGCCCCGCGACCAGCGCTATCATGATCCTGACCGTCAACGACATGTGCATTCCCCCTGATGCGTGACGGCATCGCTCCCCTGCCGATCAGCCTAAAAGCTTGCAGTCAAAAAGAAAGCCCGGCGATCGCAGGGATCGCCGGGCCAATTTGGTCTGACTGGGAGCCGACCGTATCTTGACTGCTCAGCCCTTCTTTTCGGGCGGCAGGGTGATCTTCACATCCTCGCCATTCTGGCCGGGGAAATTGGTGAACATCGCGTCGATCAGATTGGGCACCAGATAGGTCAGCTTGTTGGACAGTGACTGGGCGCTGGCCTTGCCCTCGAACAGGCGCAGATTATCGGCCGCACGATCGATCTTCATGCTGAGATCGCTGGTGTAGACGGTGTAGCTCGACACGTCGTTGAAGCCGGCACCGCCGAACAGCCAGGGATCATAGAAGCCATAGCCCCAGGGGCGACCCCAGCGGCCATAGCCCCAGCCGCCGCCGAAATAGGGGCTCGGTCCGAAACCACCGGTCGAGCGCACACGCTCCCGGCCATTGTCGACATCATAGGCGACACGCACGATGAGGTCGGCCTTGGCCGGATCGCCGGCGGCGACATAGCCGGTCTGGGTCAGGCGTTGCCCGACCATCTGGGCATAATGGGAAAATTCGAGCCCACCGGCGAGCTTGGGATCGTCGGCGACGATCGTGTAGCTCTGCCCTGCGGGTGCGGGGAGCTGCTGGAAACGGGCGACGTCCGCCTTGAACGACGTGGCGCAGCCGGACAGGGCCACCAACGCCAGCGCGGGCGCTGCGAAAAGGCCGATCTTGCTGAAAGCTTTCATTTTTTCGCGTCCTGAATCAGGCGGATGCCTGTTAGTCTTCTTGCGCCCTGCTCTAGCAAAACGCAACTGAACATCGTTTGAACGCACCAACCCGTCGATTGGACGCAAGCCATGTCCGGTCAATGAAGGGACGGAGCGGTGGCGCCCATTCCGTATGCCTGCCACAGGGAATGGATTCTTTCCCCGCCCCCTGTGGCATCAGGGCATCACTCAGCGCATCAGGCCCATGGCGTCATAGGCCGCGCGCAGGGTCGGTTCGGCTGCCGCCGCCGCCTTGGCCGCGCCCTTGTCGAGGATCGCGTCGAGCGCGGCATCGTCGGTGCGCAGTTCCACGAAACGCTCGCGCATCGGCCGCAGCGTTTCGACCAGCAACTCGCCCAGCGCCGGCTTGAACGCGCCAAAGCCCTTGCCCGCGAACTGGGCACAGACCGCGTCAGGCGTGCTGTTCGACAGGGTGGCGTAGATGCCGATCAGGTTGGTCGCTTCCGGACGACCGGCCAGACCCTCCGCCGTTTCGGGCAGCGGCTCGGGATCGGTCTTGGCCTTCTTCACCTTGGTCATGATCGCATCATCCTCGTCGGTAAGGTTGATGCGGCTCAGATCCGAAGGATCGGACTTCGACATTTTCGCCGTGCCATCGCGCAGCGACATGATGCGCGCCGATTCCTTCGGGATGATCGGCGCCGGCAGGGTGAAGACGTCAGCGCCGAAATCGGTGTTGAACTTGGTGGCGATGTCGCGCGACAGCTCGAGATGCTGCTTCTGGTCCTCGCCCACGGGGACATGGGTCGCCTGATAGAGCAGGATGTCGGCCGCCTGCAGCACCGGATAGACGAACAGGCCGACCGACGCGCCCTCGCGGTCCTTGCCCGCCTTGTCCTTGAACTGGGTCATGCGGTTGAGCCAGCCGATGCGCGCGGTGCCATTCAAGAGCCAGGCGAGTTCGGCATGGGCCGGCACGCGCGCCTGGTTGAAGAGGACCGAGCGATCGGGATCGATGCCCGAGGCGACCAAAGCGGCGGCCATGTCGCGCACGTTGCGGATGCGCTGTTCGCGCCCTTCATGCACGGTGATCGAGTGCATGTCGGCGAGGAAGAAGAAGCACTGGCTGCCTTCATCCATCTCGTCCTGCATCTTCACCCAGTTGCGGATCGCGCCAAGGTAGTTGCCAAGGTGCAGATTGCCGGTGGGCTGGATGCCGGAAAGGACGCGCATACTCTAATCCATTCTGTTGGTTACGGGGTGCCTCGCCGCCGCATCAGCGCCTTGAGGTCGGATAGGCGATAGGCGCCAGTGACGAAGCATGCCAGCCCGTACAGCGCGACGCCCGCGCCGACAAGCAGGGCAAGCCCGATATAGCGGCTGACCATCGGGCCCGAGAGCATCGGGTCGAGCAGATCCTCGCCGGCCCAGAGCGCCAGCCCCATCACCACCGCCGCCACGGCGAGGCGCGGGATACGGCGGCGCAGTTGCGGGTCTGCCGTAAAATGCCCACGCACGACCAAGGTGCGATAGAGCATCGCGACATTGACGGTGGAGGAGAGCGCGGTGGCGAGCGGCGGGCCGATATGGCCAAGCGTGGGAATCATCGCGAGATTGCCGACGATATTGATGGCGATCGACAGCATCGCATAGCGCACCGGCGTCTTCGTATCGCCGCGCGCATAATAGCCCGGCGTCAGCACCTTCACGAGCACATAGCTGGGCAGGCCGATCGAGAAGGCGGACAGTGCCCAGCCGCAGCGCATCGCATCCTCGGCGCTGAAGCGGCCATATTGGAACAGGCCGCGCACGATCGGTTCGGCCACGGTGATGAAGGCGACGGTCGCCGGCAGGGTCAGGAACAGGGCGAGTTCGATGCCCCGGTTCTGCGTCTCCATCGCCGCCTGATCCTCGCCCTTCGAGAGCATGCGCGAAATGGTGGGCAGGAGAATGGTGCCCAGACCGATGCCGATCAGGCCGAGCGGCAACTGATTCAACCGGTCGGCATAATAGATATAGGTGATCGAGCCCGAGGCGAGCAGCCACCCCGACAGCGCCGTGGAGATCAAGAGGTTGATCTGCGATGCGCCGGCGCCGGCAGCGGCCGGCACGATCAGGCGCAGCAGCTCGCGCACGTCTGCGTCGAGGCGCGGACGCTTCAATTTCATCGAGACGCCGGCCCGCTTGCAGGCCCAGATCAGCCAGAGGAGTTGCAACGCGCCGCCGACCGTGACCGACATCGCCTGTACCCGAGCGGTCTCATATTCATCGGCGCCGTGGAAGAACCACAGACCCGCGATCATCGCGACGTTGAGCAGGATCGGCGCGGCCGCATTGACCCAGAATTTGTCGAGCGAATTCAATATACCGCCCAGCAAAGAAGCCAGGCTGATCAACGCCAGATAGGGAATGGTGATGCGCGACAAGGTGACGGCGAAGGCGAACTGATCCGGCGTCGGATTCTGGCGCGAGAAGCCGCCCGACAGCGCCCAGGTGATCGGCCAGGCCGCCGCCAACAGGACGATCGTGAAGAGAATGAGGACCGGCAGCAGCACGGCCAGCGCCCGCTCGGCGAAATGATAGCCATCCGCCATGCCGCCCGGCCCGGCCGCCTTCTTGTTGAACAGAGGGATGAAGGCGGCGGAGAAGGCGCCCTCGGCAAAGAGAGCGCGGAACATATTGGGCAGGCGGAAGGCGACGCCGTTGAAGGCGTCCGACGCGAAGCCGGCCCCGACATAACGGGCCGCGAGCGAATCGCGCACCAGCGCCAGCACCCGGCTGGCGAGCGTCAGCCCGCCGACCGAGCCAAGGGCCTTCACCAATTTCATGCGGCGGCCCTCCATGCCGTTCGGGCTTCGACAGGCTCAGCCCGAACGGGAATCAGTAGCATGATGCAATCAGGCGTGGCCGGCGGGTTCGCCCGTGGTTACCTGCATCTGTTCGGCCTGCTGCAGGTAGAGCGCACCGAAATCGATCGGATCGAGCAGCAGCGGCGGGAAGCCGCCGTCGCGGATCGCGTCGGCCAGCACGCGGCGGGCAAAGGGGAAGACGAGGCGCGGCGCTTCGGCCAGCATGAAGGGCTGGATCTGGTCCTCGGGCACGTTGCGCATGCCGAACAGCGCGGCATAGACCAGTTCGACGGCAAAGGCGGTGCCCTGCGGCGCGACGGCCTTCACTTCGATCTTCAGCGCGATTTCCAGCACTTCGTCACCGACGCGATCGGCGCCGATGTTGAACTGGACGTCGATCTGCGGCTGGTCCTGCCACTGGTAAACGGCCGGGGCGTTCGGATTTTCGAACGACAGATCCTTCACATATTGGCTGATCAGCGCAATCTGCGGCGCGGTGTCGGCGCCATTGCCGGTCACATTGGTCTGGATGGTGTCGGCTTCGTCGGCCATTGTCCTCAAATCCTTGCTGATCGTTCGTTGCTCGCAGGGCCGGAACGGCCCGCGATATCGATCCGCGCGCTTAGCAGTGGCGAAAGATCAGGGCAATGCCGCCCGACAGGAAGCAGCGTCGGCCAATTGCTGCGCATTACAGAGCAAGCCGATATTTGAAGTATCGTGCAAACATGCCTATGTTGATGGAACATCATCCCGAACAAAGGGTATTTGCCTCCGTGTACGTGATCGTCATCCTCGCCATGATTGCCGGCTTCCTGGCACTGCGGCTCTATTCCGTTCTTGGAAAGCGGACGGGCCATGAGCAGGAGCCTGCGCTGCGTCCGGCGGAGGAACGCGCCAAGGTGGGCGGCTTGCAGCCCCGCCCGATGCCGGAAGCGACGGGCGATTCGGTTCGTCTGGCCGAAGGGCTCATCACCCCGACAGGCGAACCCGGCGTGCGCGCGCTGATCAGCGCCGATCGCAGCTTCGACGTGCCGCAATTCGTCGAGGGCGCCAAGAGCGCCTACAAGATGGTGCTGGAAGCCTTCTGGCGCGGTGATCGCGACGAACTGGCCTGGCTGTGCGATGCCGATGTTCTCGGTTCCTTCGAGGAAGCGATCGCGGCGCGCGAAGCGGAAGGCCATGTGCTCGACAACCGCCTGGTACGGATCGAGAAGGCACAGATCGTCGATGCCAGCGTCAATGGCCGTATCGCCGAAGTCTCGCTGCGGTTCGAGGCCGACATTGCCGCCGTCACCCGCGACAAGGACGGCAATGTCATTGCCGGGTCGCTGACCGACGCGGTTGGCACCAACGATATCTGGACCTTCACCCGCGACATCCGCAGCGCGGATCCCAACTGGAAGCTCAGCGAAACCGACGAGGCAGCGTGAGCCTGCGTCATTCGGGGGGAGCGCTGCTTGCAGCGCTGATGCTATCCGCCTGCGCGGGCGGCGTCATTCCGCCATCGGCTGGCGGCCCTGCGCCAAGCCGGCCAAGCGGTAGCGGCGAAGGCGCGACCCGGCCGGTTCCGGCCACGCCCCGCCCCACTCTGCCGCCGAAATTGCCGACCGTATCGCCGGGCGACCTGTCGACGGATCAAGCCAATGCCGCCGGCCTGGGCGTCACGCCCGGCCCCGACATTGCCAGCCTGATCCCGTCCGGTGAGCGCGCCCGCGCCGCCCTGCAGGCCTTCCGCATTTCCTGTCCGACGCTGATGAAGCGCACCGACCAGAGCGGCCTGACGCGCGGATCGGACTGGAACAGCGCATGCAGCGCGGCGTCGAGCTGGCCCGAAGCCACCGCCGCCGAGTTTTTCTCCCGCTATTTCGAGGCGGTGCAGGTGGGCGAGGGCAAGGCCTTCGTCACCGGCTATTATGAACCGGAAATCTCCGGATCGCGCACCCGCCAGCCCGGCTATCAGGTGCCGATCTATCGGCGCCCGGCGGAACTGATCGACGTCAACCTCGGCCTGTTCAGCGACAGCCTGAAGGGCCGCACCATCCGCGGCAAGGTGCAGGGCAGCAATTTCGTGCCGTTCGACGAGCGATCGCAGATCGTCGACGGATCGCTCGCCGGGCGCGGGCTGGAGCTGGCCTGGGCCGCCGACCCGGTCGAATTCTTCTTCCTGCAGGTCCAGGGCAGCGGCCGGCTGACCCTGCCCGACGGCGGGGTGATGCGCATCGGCTATGATGGGCAGAATGGGCGCGACTATACCGGCATCGGCAAGCTGATGAAGGATCGCGGCCTGATCCAGGCCGGGTCGATGCAGGACATCATGCAATATCTACGCGCCCACCCCGCCGAGGGCGCGGCGATCATGAACGAAAATAAAAGCTTCGTCTTCTTCCGTGAATTGACCGGCGCGGGACCGATCGGCGCGCTGGGCGTACCGGTGACGGCCGAGGCGACGGTGGCGGCCGACCCCAAATATATTCCGCTGGGCGCCCCCGTCCTGCTGTCGCTTGATAGGGCCGAACCCAATGGCATCTGGATCGCCCAGGATACCGGCGGTGCGATCAAGGGCGCCAACCGGTTCGACAGTTTCTGGGGGGCGGGCGACCGCGCGCGCGGCATTGCCGGCGGCATGTCCGCTCGGGGCAGCGCGCTGATATTGCTGCCGATCGGGTCCGCCGCACGGCTGGCGCGCCCGTGATCGCGCGCCATGCGACGCCGGACCCTATCTTCTGAAGAGCAGGCGCTCTGGGGCGCATTGACGCGCTCGGTCCGGCCGCTGCGGCCGGGGCTGATCCGTCCGCCCTTGCCCGTTGTCGCCCCGGTGCCGATCCCGGAAACAAGGTTAACGCCGCAGCCTGCCAAGGCGGTGCCGATCACCCCCGCCCGCACGCCAGCGGCCGTACTCGACACTGGCTGGGAAAAGCGAATCCGTAGCGGCAACATCGCCCCCGATATGTCGATCGACCTGCACGGCCATAATCTGGCCGGCGCCCATGTCAGGCTTAATCAGGCGCTGGCGGCAGCGATTGCCCGTGATGTCCGGGTGCTGCTGGTCGTGACCGGCAAGCCGCCAAAAGCCAGCAGCCACGGGGATTCGAGCCGACGCGGTGCGATCCGGGGCGAGATCGGCCACTGGCTGGAGACCAGCCCCTATGCCGATCGCATCGCCAGCGTGCGCATCGCCCATCCCCGCCATGGCGGCGACGGCGCCATCTACCTGATCCTGCGCCGCAAAAAATGACGCAATTTGCGCAGCCACTGACCTTTTCTTAACCACTGTCCTTCATATCCGCCTGATCCAGCAGCACCGATTATCGGGGGCTTTGAGCAGGCAGGGAGGCACATGCAGGGCGTGACAGTGAAAAGCCGCGCTGCTGCCTTTGCCTGTGCGGCCGGCGCGCTCGTCTTCATCCTGTCACTGCTATTGGGCCATGGCGCGGCCGACGATCTGGTCGATGTCGGCCGATCGCTGATCATTGCGATCCTGTGCGGCACGATGAGTTGGGCGTCGGCCCAGCGCAGCATCGCTGCCACCGCAAGCGCCATCGATACCGCGACGGAGCGGCTGCTGGCCGCCGCCCATGGCGATCTTCATTCCCATGTACCCGCCGAGATCGGATTGGAATTGCCTGACCTGTCGGTGGCGATGGAAAGCCTGTTCAGCCAGGTCCGCACCAATCTGGACCATGTCCAGACATTGGCGCTGTTCGACCAGGTGACCGGCCTTGCCAACCGCACCAGCTTCTGTCGGCAGGTCGAACGCCTGCTCGTCGAGCGTGGCGGTGCGGGACCGGCAGCCTTGTTCTTCATCGACCTGGACGGATTCAAGGCGGTCAACGATACGCTGGGCCATGCGGCCGGCGACCAGTTGCTGGCGCGGGTGGCGGGCCGCCTGCGCGAAGTGGTGATGGCGCAGGTCAGCGCAGGCCTGGGCGACGCCGTGATCGGCCGCCTGGCCGGCGACGAGTTCACCATGTTCTTCCCCACCCTGCCCAATCGCGATGCGGCCTCACGCATCGCGCGTGCCATCCAGTTCGCGCTGGGCGAGCGATTCGAACTGGGCAGCCAGCATGTCGATCTGGGCGCATCGATCGGCATCGCCTGCTATCCCGAACATGGCGACAGCCTGTCCGCGCTGCTGCGATCGGCCGACATCGCCATGTATCATGCCAAGCATGAAGGCCGGGGCCGCGCCGAGATGTTCACCGCCGAACTGGCACTGGAGGCGGCGGACCGGGCCGAACTGGAACGCGACCTGTTGTTGGGGCTGGAGCGCGACGAATTCCTGCTGGAATTTCAGCCACAGATCGAGATGAGCCATGGCGGGGTGGCGCAGGCGGTCACGGCCGAGGCGCTCGTGCGCTGGGTCCATCCCGAACGCGCGCTGATCATGCCCGGCGCCTTCGTGCCGGTTGCGGAGGAAAGCGGCATGATCGTCGCGCTGGGCGACTGGGTCATGAGCCGGGTATGCGAGACCGCTGCGCGCTGGGCACGATCGGGCGTGCATCAGCGAATCGCGATCAACATTTCGACCCGCGAACTGGCGCAGGCCGATTTCTTCCTGCGCCTGCGCCACGCCATGGCGACGCACCAGACCCCGCCGCCCATGCTGGAGCTGGAGATTACCGAATCGCTGGCAATGGACATGGACGAACGCGTGCTGGGACAGCTCAGCGCGCTGCGACAGGATGGCGTACGAATCGCCATCGACGATTTCGGCACCGGCTATTCCAACCTGGCCCGGCTGCGCGAATTGCCGGTCGACCGGGTGAAGATAGACCGCAGCCTGGTGCGCGACATCGCGACCTCCGCAGAGGCGCGGACGATCTGCAGCGCGGTCGTCGGGCTGATTCAGGGCCTTGGCATGGAAGTGGTGATCGAAGGGGTCGAGACGCAGGCACAGATGGACATGCTGCGTGTCATCGGCTGCACCCTATTTCAGGGCTATCACCTCGCCCGGCCGATGGGCGAGGCGCAATATCTGGATCGATATGCCACCGCGCCCGCCGTCGAACCGACGGAACGACGCAGCCTCTAAGCCGGACGATTCAGGGCAGGCGCCGGGCAGACAGGATCTTGACCGTCGGCTCCAGCATCTGCCCCTTCATCACGCCATTGCCGGCGGTGGGTGATTTCGGACCGGCCTGGATGGCCTTCACGATATCCAGCCCCTCGACCACATGCGCGAAAACGGCAAAGCCCTGATTGTCGCCGACCGATTCGGGATGCGCGTCCATCGCCGGCATCTTGCCCAGCACGATGAAGAAATCCCCGGTTGCGCTGCCCGGCGCATAGCGAGCCATGGACAGCGCACCATCATCATGGGTGAGGCCCGTCTGGCTCGTGGGCTCATGTTTGATCGGCGGCAGGACGCGCTTGGGGTCATTCTGTGTCCCGCCCTGGATGAAGCCGTAGTCCGGGCCGCCGACGGCGCGGTAGAAGACGGTGCCGTCGAACCGCTTCTGATCGACATAGCGCAGGAAATTGCCGGCCGTGACCGGTGCCTTGTCGGGATGCAGCGCCACCACGATGCGCCCGGCACTCGTATCGAGCGCCACCCGCACATCGCTCGACGCAACGGGCGTTGGAGACTGGGCCAGCAGCGGACCGGAGGCCAGCGCGGCAAGGAGGAACAGGGCCAGGGTGCGGATCATGGCATCAAGCCTAGTCCAACCACCCTGCCCTGTCAGCCCATGGAGTCAGCCCATGGTTGGGACTGCTATCAGCCTTCCAGCTGGCGCATCAGGGCGCGGACGTCGGCGTCCATGTCCGGATGGCTTTCGCGCAGCTTCTCGATCGTGCGCACCGCGTGAATCACCGTGCTATGATCGCGACCGCCAAAGGTACGGCCGATTTCCGGCAGCGAGCGCGGCGTCATCTTCTTCGAGATATACATCGCCACCTGACGCGGACGCGCGACGGCGCGCGCACGGCGCTTCGACTTCATTTCCGACAGGTCGATCTTGAAATGCGCAGCGCAGGCCTTCTGGATCTCGTCGATGGTCAGGCGACGCACATTGGCGCGCACTGCATCGGCGAGCATGGTCTGGGCAAATTCCAGATCGATCGAGCGACCGGTCAGCTGGCCATAGGCCACCAGCTTGTTGAAGGCGCCTTCCAGTTCGCGCACGTTCGAACGGATCGAACGGGCAAGGAAGTCGATCACCGCATCAGGCACCGGCGGATCGCCGGCATGGGCGCGGCGCGCCTCCAGAATCGCAAGGCGCAGGTCGAGACCGGCCGGACGGATATCGGCCACCAGGCCGCCTGCCAGACGCGACAGGATTCGCGGGTCAATGCCGTCCAGCATCTGCGGCGCACGGTCGGCGGTCACGACGATGCGGGCACCGGTATCGATCAGGTCGTTGATCGTGTGGAGGAATTCTTCTTGGGTCGAGCCCTTGCCGGCGATGAACTGGATATCGTCGATCAGCAGCAGGCGCGCGGCACGCAGGCGGGCCTTGAACGCCATCGTCTCGTTCGAGCGCATCGCATTGACGAACTCGACCATGAAGCGTTCGGCCGACATGTAGAGCACCGGTGCGCTCGGCGAATGGGCCGAGAAGGCCCGCGCGATCGAGTGCAGCAGGTGCGTCTTGCCCTGGCCGGTGCCGCCATGGATGAAGAGCGGCGTGAAGCGGGGCTCCGCCTCGCCCGCCATCGCCAGCGCCGCCGAATAGGCGAGCTGGTTGGTTTCACCCGGAACGAACTGGTCGAAGGCGTGGCGCGGCTGGAAGTTGCAGGCGACGGTCGGCGCAGCGGCAACGATCGCCGGCGCCGTCACGGCTGCGGCCACGTCGCGCTTCACCTCCAGCAGGCGCGGGCCCGACGAATCGGGCGCACGGCGCAGGCGCACTTCACGCACGCCAGCGCCCGAGCAGCGCCAGGCCATGCGCAGGCGATCGCCAAACTGGCCGGAAACAAAATTCGCGCTGAAATCCGACGCAAAATGGAGATCCAGCGTCTGCGAATCGGGGCAATAGTCACCCAGGCGCGCAGGCTTCAACCATTGGTCGAACATGCGCGCGCCGATGTCGCGGCGCAGACCGGTGCGGATGGTCGTCCAGGCGGATTCCAGGCGGGCCATATCTGCCGCTGCCTCTCCGTCCTGAATTCCAAGCACCGCCGCATTATCCTTCAT